>NZ_SOFG01000020.1 GCF_004402485.1 Cryobacterium algoricola
CGGTCAAATCCGAGGCGACCCAGGAACTGGCCGCAACCGGCGTGCACGCCGAGCTCCCCCTCGCGGCAGGCTCCATTCTCGTTCTCAGCGGCCTCGGCTTCATCGCTCTCGCCGCTGCCGCCCGGCGACGCACGCGCAATCGCACACATTAGTCGGCGCGAGCATTGCCACTTAGGGCAGAATTACGCAATGGACGATGACGGCATCCCGTGGGACGGACCGACATGTCCAGCCTGTGGAAACAAAATGAATGTCGCGACGGTGAACACTCCGTACGGGGTGAGAATGCGGCAACTGTGCCCAGAGTGTCGACTCGTCGAGCTAATCCCGCACCCGTTTGCAGACTGAACCGGGCTCCGACCGATGAGTGCCGCTGAAACCGCTCAATTCCACACGTATGAAGCGGATAGACGTCGGGATCCGGCTAAACGTGATGACGAAATCGTCCGCGTTCCTGGGTCGCTGCTGGGCTTTGCGCACCTAGCCCGACTTCGCGACACGTCTATTTCCACTGAAGGCACGGGTGAGATTCCGCTGCACGGTGAGATTTGTCAGTCCGGCTCGTCGCTGTTCGTGTACTCCCCTTCATCGGAGCCGTCCCCGGGCTTCGCAGGCCCATTGCTATCGGAGACCCTGTCGGTGTCAGCGCTCACCGATTCCAGGTCCGGATCGACGTCGGTGTACTCACCCTTTTCGTCCGGTTCCGGGACTGCCTCGCTGGTGACTCGGGGATCTTCGGGCGGAAGGCCATCTTGTCTGTTCATTGCGCTCCTCATTTCCGTCAGGCCCGACGTCGGCATCGACTACGTAACTCCGTTCGGCCACATTCTTGCCGGTCCCGACCACCGAGACAAGCCGTCCTGCGCACGAGTCCTATCAGAAGCCCTGCGCATTCCAGGAGGGTGCGAGCGCGGACAGATACGGCCATCGACATCCTCATCGCCGCCCGCATGTCGCAAGAGGGCGGACGCAATGATGCTGCCCGTGTCAATGGCGCTCGTCGGATGAAGATACCATGACGACCTCCAGGGGTACCGTCGTCACCTTGGGTACTCTGCCGCTCATCCAGAGG
>NZ_SOFG01000006.1 GCF_004402485.1 Cryobacterium algoricola
GTCTGTCAAGTTTTCGGTGTAACTGGGTTTGATTTTTTAGTTGTCTCGGATGGACAGTCGGCCGTTGAAGGTGATGTCGAAGGCGTTGAGGGCTGCCTTTCATCGTTGGGTCCAGCGGGCTCGTCCTTGGCCGGTGGGGTCCAGACTCATCACGGCCAGGTACACGCACTTCAGTGCGGCTAGCTCGTTGGGGAAGTGGCCGCGGGCGCGGACGGCTTTGCGGATCCTCGCGTTGACGGACTCGATCGCGTTCGTCGTGCAGACGACCCGGCGGATCTCGGCGTCGAACTGCAAGAATGGCACGAACTCGGCCCAGCTCGATTCCCACATCCGAACGATCGCGGGGTACTTCTTCCCCCACGCGTCACCGAACTCGAGGAAGCGTTCCTCGGCCGCGTCAACGGTCGCGGCGGTATAGACCGGCTTCAGGGCTTTCGCGATCTTGTCCCAGTCCTGCCTTGCGGCGTAAAGGAAACTGGCCCGCAACAAGTGCACGACGCAGGTCTGGGTGATCGCTTCCGGCCACACGGCCCAGATCGAGTCCGGGAGTCCTTTCAGCCCGTCGCAGACGACCATGCACACGTCCCGGACGCCCCGGTTCTTGATCTCGGTCAGCACCTGTAGCCAGTACTTCGCGCCCTCGCCTCCGTCCCCAGCCCAGAGCCCAGAGCCCAGAGCCCAGAGCCCGAGGATGTCGCGGTTGCCCTCGACAGTCACGGCCAGGGCCACGTAGATCGGCCGGTTCGCGACTTGCCCGTCGCGGACTTTGACGTGGATCGCGTCGATGAAAATCACCGGATACACCGGGTCAAGAGGCCGGTTCTGCCACTCCGTCATGCCCTCGAGCACCCGGTCGGTGATCGTGGAGATCGTCGTCTTGGACACCTCGGCCCCATACACTTCGGCCAGGTGCGCGCTGATGTCACCGTGGGTCAGCCCGCGCGCGGACAGCGACAACACCAGCTCATCCACCCCGGTCAGGCGCCGCTGGTGCTTGCGCACGATCTGCGGCTCGAACGAACCGTCCCGGTCGCGCGGCACCTCGATCGGGACCGGACCGATATCCGTCAGGACCGTTTTCGTCCGAGAGCCGTTCCGTGCGTCCGAGGCCGACCCGGACCTCCCGTGCTTCTCATGGCCGAGGTGATCGGTGATCTCGCCCTCGAGCGCGGATCCCAAGACCATCTTCGTCAGCTGGCCCAGCAACCC
>NZ_SOFG01000025.1 GCF_004402485.1 Cryobacterium algoricola
AACGGATGTCCAGGCCGACTGGCTCGAAGACCACGCCTGCCGCTTTGCGCAAGGCTACTTGTTCTCCCGGCCCGTGGCATCCGCCGACCTTGCCGCGGTGTGCGCGGGGTTGAGTGCATAGCGGAGTCACGTGCACCGGTGTATAGGGAATGCGCTGCTTATCTCTCTTGCGGCGGTAGGCTCGCAGCATGGGCACCACATTTGTATGCAACGCGGCGCATCGGGAGCTTGCTCCCGAGCGCGGGAACGGGCCAGCCCTGGCCCCACCACAGATCACCGGCTGATGGACGATTCAGGGGGGAATCGTCCAACACGACCGGCGGGGACGATGGGAAGGCTTTTCCGGGGCGAGTTGATAGTCGCGTTCCATCCCGGAACCTTTGACAATCCCCGGATAGCCGGCCTGCTGCTGGGCAGCCTGACGGTCATCGGGTCGCTCGAGCTGTTCGCCTATGCGGGCATGCTCCGGGAGAGCGCCTCGCCGCTGGCGGGGCTGTACCTGATCATGGCGTGCGTCGCCCTGGCCACCGGCCTTCTCTTCCTGATGTTGCGCCGTCACTTCACCCTGGCCGTGCGCACAGTCATGCTCGCGGTTGTCCTCCTTGGCATTTCCGTGAGCGTCTACTTCGCCGACACGACGGCATCCGCTCTCGCGATGAGCACGTGGGTTCTCGTCGCGCTCGCCCTGTCCTATATGCTCCTGCCGATTGTGCAGTCGCTGCCGTTCGCCGCGACCGGCACGGTGCTCGTCGTCACCGCGCTGTTCGTGCACCCGGGCATGCGCGGCATCGACCTGCTCCTGATCATCCCCGCGGCGATCATCGCGAATTTCGGCCTGCACTGGCTCGTGATGAGCGCACTGAAGTCGGAGACCGACGACCTGACCCGGCTCGGCAACCGCGCCCACTTCGAACGCATCCTGAACGAGCACGTGCGCACCGCCAGCCCGGATTCCGTGAGCACGGTCGTGCTCGTGGACCTCGACCACTTCACGCTCACCAACGAGGTGCGCCAGCGGGCCTATGGCGACGCGATCCTCATCGACTTCGCCGCCCGGTGCGCCCGGCTCGGCGGCCCGGACTCGGGCACGGTCGTCGCTCGCACCGCCGGCGACGAATTCGCGATCCTGCTGCCGGGCCTGACCACCTGGCAAGCCGAGGCCGCGATCGAGGCCATGCGGGCGGATGTCCACGGGTTCTCCGCGGGCATCGCCGGCCACGAACCGGGCGAGACGGCCTCCGGGCTCCGAACCCGGGTGACCGAAGCGCTCTCGAGCGCCAAACGGGCGGGGCGCGGGACCACCCGCATCCACGGCGGGCACTATGCCACGGCGACGGCCGTGGGCCAGGCCATCGCAAACGGTGAGTTCAGCCTCGTGTTCCAGCCGATCGTCGACCTGCGCACCCGGCGGGCCGTGGGCGCCGAGGCGCTGCTGCGCTGGACGCACCCGACCCGGGGCGCCATCTCGCCGGCCGAATTCATCCCGCTGTGCGAGGCGAGCGGCGCGATGCCGCGACTGGGCGACTGGATCGTCGACACCGCCGTGACGATCGCGTCTGGCTGGGCGATGCCCGTCGAGCCGGGGGCACCGCCGTTCTACGTGAGCGTGAACGCCTCGGGCATCGAGCTCGGCGACCCGCACTACGCCGACCGGCTGCTCACGCTGTGCACGGCTGCCGCGCTGCCGGCGGGTGCGCTCAAGATCGAACTCACCGAGAGCGACTACGTCGTGGAGTACGGCGCGGTGCACGCGAACATGGCCCAGCTGCAGACGTCG
>NZ_SOFG01000013.1 GCF_004402485.1 Cryobacterium algoricola
AGCCCGCGGGCCCGCGGGTCGCCGGGCCTGCGCCAGGGGCCGGTCTCCCCTCAGCGCTGCGGTCCCCACTCCTCGTGTCCGACCGGGCGGATGCCGCCGGCCGCGCCCCCGGGGAGCCGGCCGTTCTCGCCGGGCCGGGCACGGGCATCCGCCTGCTGCTGCCCGCGCGAGCGCCGTTCGACGGGGCCGGGGTGCTCGCGTTTCTCGGCACCCGGGCGATCCCGGGGGTCGAGCTCGCCGGCCCGGGCACCTATGCGCGCACACTGCGCCTGCCGCACGGGTCCGCGACGGTCGAGCTGAGCCTCGCCGGAACCGCGGACGCGCCCCAACTGGCCTGCACGGCGCGGCTCGTCAGCCTCGACGACCTCGCCCCGCTCGTGAGCCGGGTGCGCCGGCTGCTCGACCTCGACGCCGACGCACAGGCCATCGACCGGGCGCTCTCCGCGGACCCGCGGCTGGCGGAGGCGGTGCGCGCGACCCCGGGGATCCGCCTGCCCGGGAGCATGGACCCGGAGGAGACCCTGTTCCGGGCGCTGTTCGGGCAGCAGGTCTCCGTCGCGTCCGCCCGCACGGCACTCACCCGGTTGTGCGCGGAGCTCGGCGAGGCATTGCCGCTCGCCCTGCCGGCGACAGCGACCCCGCCGGTGACACCAACCCTGCCGGCGCGGGCGCCCGCGCCCGCCTCCGGCGCGGAGCCCGCGCCGGGCCTGGACCGGCTGTTTCCGACGGCGGAACGCATCGCGGCCGACGGGCACCGCGTGCTGCGCGGACCGGCCAGGAGGATCGCTGCGATCCTCGGCGTCGCCGAAGCACTCGCTACCGGCGAGCTCGCGCTGTCGACCGCGGATTCCCGGGAGTCCCTGACCGGGAAGCTCACCGCGCTGCCCGGGATTGGACCGTGGACCGCCGGCTACGTGGCCATGCGCGTGCTCGGGAGTCCGGACATCCTCCTCACGAGCGACCTGGCCCTCCGCCAGGGCGCCGCCCGGCTCGGCCTGCCGGCGGACCCGCGCGCCCTCGCGGCACACGGCGGGAGCTGGGCTCCCTGGCGGAGCTACGCCGGGATGCACCTGTGGCGGGCCGCCGGGCTCCCCGGGCCGGCTGCGGCGTAGCGCGCACGAATGGCGGCTACTCTAGGCAGGTGAAGTTTGCGCACCTCAGAGTTGATGGCCAGTCCACGCCCCGCCTGGCGGCGGTGTTCGGGGAATCCGCGCTTTTCCTCGACGAGGTCCTCGAGGATGCCCCGCGCGACCTGCAGGACCTGATCGAACGCGGCAGCGCCGAATACGACCGGGTGCGGGCGCTCAGCGAGAACGCAGCAGCCCACGGGGCGACGCTCACTCCGCTCGAGGAGCTGCGCTACTCATCCGCCGTGCTGCGGCCGCCGCAGATCATCGCGATCGGCGCGAACTACGCCGCACATTCCGACGAACTCAAGCTGCGGACCGAGACCGGCGCGATCCTGTTCTCGCTCTGGCCGAACTCACTCACCGGACACGGGTCGACGGTCACCTGGGCGAGCGACATCGCCACCCAGGTCGACTACGAGGCGGAGCTCGGCGTCATCATCGGGCGCCCGGCCCGCAACGTCTCGGTGCGCGACGCCCTCGACTACGTGTTCGGGTACACGGTCGTCAACGACATCACTGCCCGCAACTTGCAGTTCTCCGAGGCCCAGTGGTCGCGGTGCAAGTCCTTCGACGGCTTCACCCCGACCGGCCCCATCGTCGTCACCCGCGACGAGATCGCCGACCCGCAGGACCTCGGCCTGACCACCCACGTCGACGGGCGCATCATGCAGGACGCCTCGACCGGCGACATGGTGCGGTCGGTCGCCGAACTGGTGTCCTATCTCTCCCAGACCTCGACGCTGCTGCCGGGCACGCTCATCTCGACGGGCAGCCCCGGCGGCGCCGGCTACAGCCGCACTCCCCCGGTGTTCCTGCACGACGGCTCGACCGTGACCATCACCATCGACAAGATCGGCCTCCTCACCACGCACTGCCGCACCCTCTGACGAGCCGCGGGGCGGCGAGTCGGGCCGGGTCGGGCCGGGAGTAGCATGTGCGGCGAGTCCGAACCCGACCCGAATCGGCGCGGCGAGAGGGGGCCCCGTGACCACCATCTCGGTCGTGATCCCCTGCTACAACGACGCGGCCTTCCTCGAGGTGGTCCTCGCCGCGCTCGCGGCGCAGACCCGGCCGGCGGACGAGGTGATCGTCGTCGACAATGCCTCGACGGATGCCTCCGAGCGCGTCGCCCGGGCGTCCGGCGCCGTTCTCGTGGTCGAACCCGTGCACGGGATCTGGCCGGCCGCCGCGACCGGCTACGACGCGGCATCCGGTGACCTGATCGCGCGTCTCGACGCCGACTCCGTGCCGCCGCCGGACTGGATCGCGCGCGCCGAGGCGATCCTCACGCTCGCGCCCCTCATGGACGTCCTGACCGGGCCGGGCGATTTCTACGACTGCCCGCGGTGGGTGGCCGCGCTCGGGCGGTTCGTGTACCTCGGCGGATACTTCCGGCTGATCGGGCTGTGGCTCGCGCAGCCGCCGATCTTCGGGTCGAACTTCGTGATGCGGCGCGCGGTCTGGGCGGAGGTGCGCGGCCTGGTGCACCGCGAACGGGACGACGTGCACGACGACCTCGACCTGAGCCTGCACCTGCCGCCCTCGGTGACCGTATGGTTCGACCCCACCCTCCGGGTCGGGATCTCCGCCCGGCCCTTCGAGACCTGGCGGGGCATCGCCAGGCGGCTGGACTGGGCGTACCGCACCCTCGCGCTGCACGGGCCGGCGGGAACGCCCTGGCGGCTGCGGCTGGCCCGCCGGGCATGGGCGCGCCGCCTCCGCAGCTGAGCCGCGCCGCCCCACCGGCGTGAGCCGCCACACGAGCCGAGCTCCGCAGGCCGCGCGCCC
>NZ_SOFG01000005.1 GCF_004402485.1 Cryobacterium algoricola
TTGTTCTCGACCGTACGTCGAGAACCACATAGTGGACGCTTGCAGCTTATTCAAACTGGTGTGTTATCAAATTATTGGCTTATTAGTACCGGTCAGCTCCAAGGGTCTTTAGTCCCCTCTTCCACATCCGGCCTATCAACGCAGTAGTCTAGCTGCGAGCCTCTCCCCCGAAGGGATGGAAATCTCATCTCGAAGCCGGCTTCCCGCTTAGATGCTTTCAGCGGTTATCCGTTCCGAACGTAGCTAATCAGCGGTGCTCCTGGCGGAACAACTGACACACCAGAGGTTCGTCCATCCCGGTCCTCTCGTACTAGGGATAGATCTTCTCAAATTTCCTGCGCGCGCAGCGGATAGGGACCGAACTGTCTCACGACGTTCTAAACCCAGCTCGCGTACCGCTTTAATGGGCGAACAGCCCAACCCTTGGGACCTACTCCAGCCCCAGGATGCGACGAGCCGACATCGAGGTGCCAAACCATGCCGTCGATATGGACTCTTGGGCAAGATCAGCCTGTTATCCCCGAGGTACCTTTTATCCGTTGAGCGACAGCGCTTCCACAAGCCACTGCCGGATCACTAGTCCCGACTTTCGTCCCTGCTCGACTTGTCAGTCTCACAGTCAAGCTCCCTTGTGCACTTACACTCGACACCTGATTGCCAACCAGGTTGAGGGAACCTTTGGGCGCCTCCGTTACTTTTTAGGAGGCAACCGCCCCAGTTAAACTACCCACCAGGCACTGTCCCTGAACCGGATCACGGTTCGAAGTTAGATATCCAATATGACCAGAGTGGTATTTCAACGTTGACTCCACCTGAACTAGCGTCCAAGCTTCAAAGTCTCCCACCTATCCTACACAAGCCACACCGAACACCAATACCAAGCTGTAGTAAAGGTCACGGGGTCTTTCCGTCCTGCTGCGCGTAACGAGCATCTTTACTCGTAATGCAATTTCGCCGAGTTCGCGGTTGAGACAGCTGGGAAGTCGTTACGCCATTCGTGCAGGTCGGAACTTACCCGACAAGGAATTTCGCTACCTTAGGATGGTTATAGTTACCACCGCCGTTTACTGGGGCTTAAATTCTCAGCTTCGCCTTGCGGCTAACCGTTCCTCTTAACCTTCCAGCACCGGGCAGGCGTCAGTCCGTATACATCGTCTTGCGACTTGGCACGGACCTGTGTTTTTAGTAAACAGTCGCTTCCCACTGGTCTCTGCGGCCTTCGAACGCTCCAGGAGTAAATCCCTTCACGCCTCCGGCCCCCCTTCTCCCGAAGTTACGGGGGCATTTTGCCGAGTTCCTTAACCACGATTCTCTCGATCTCCTTAGTATTCTCTACCTGATCACCTGAGTCGGTTTGGGGTACGGGTGACTAAAACCTCGCGTCGATGCTTTTCTTGGCAGCATAGGATCACTGATTTCGCCCTTACGGGCTACCCATCGGGTCTCAGCCTTATATGAGAGACGGATTTGCCTATCTCTCGGCCTACATCCTTAGACCGGGACAACCATCGCCCGGCTCAGCTACCTTCCTGCGTCACACCTGTTAATACGCTAACCGCACCAGCATAGGGTCGCACGCTAGGCCCACCCCCTCGGCCCGAAGGCTCCGGTCAGTGGGATTCAGATGCTTAGCATTACTGGATTAGCTTGGACGGTTTTTCGCCAGTACGGGAATATAAACCCGTTGTCCATCGACTACGCCTGTCGGCCTCGCCTTAGGTCCCGACTTACCCAGGGCGGATTAGCCTGGCCCTGGAAACCTTGATCTTTCGGAGGACGGGTTTCTCACCCGTCTTTCGCTACTCATGCCTGCATTCTCACTCGTGTAGCCTCCACGGCTGGTTTACACCGCCGCTTCGCTGGCCACACGACGCTCTCCTACCCATCAACACGGCTGAACCAACACAACAAGTGTGCGGCTTACCAAAAATATCAATGCCACAACTTCGGTGGCGTGCTTGAGCCCCGTTACATTGTCGGCGCGGAATCACTTGACCAGTGAGCTATTACGCACTCTTTCAAGGGTGGCTGCTTCTAAGCCAACCTCCTGGTTGTCTGTGCAACTCCACATCCTTTCCCACTTAGCACGCGCTTTGGGACCTTAGTTGGTGGTCTGGGTTGTTTCCCTCTCGACGATGAAGCTTATCCCCCACCGTCTCACTGCTGCGCTCTCACTTACCGGCATTCGGAGTTTGGCTGACGTCAGTAAGCTTTTAGGCCCCATCGGCCATCCAGTAGCTCTACCTCCGGCAAGAAACACGCAACGCTGCACCTAAATGCATTTCGGAGAGAACCAGCTATCACGAAGTTTGATTGGCCTTTCACCCCTATCCACAGCTCATCCCCTCCATTTTCAACTGAAGTGGGTTCGGTCCTCCACGACGTCTTACCGTCGCTTCAACCTGGCCATGGATAGATCACTTCGCTTCGGGTCTAGGACATGCGACTGAATCGCCCTATTCAGACTCGCTTTCGCTACGCATTCCCCTCTCGGGTTAAGCTCGCCACATATCACTAACTCGCAGGCTCATTCTTCAAAAGGCACGCTGTCACAGCAACAAGGCTGCTCCAACGGTTTGTAAGCAAACGGTTTCAGGTACTATTTCACTCCCCTCCCGGGGTACTTTTCACCTTTCCCTCACGGTACTTGTTCACTATCGGTCATGTAGGAGTATTTAGGCTTATCAGGTGGTCCTGACAGATTCACACGGGATTTCTCGGGCCCCGTGCTACTTGGGATACTCTTCACGCCATCACTGCATTTCGACTACGGGGTTCGCACCCTCTATGACCAGGCTTTCAATCCTGTTCGTCTATACAAATCTGTAACGTTCACTGTTCGGCAGAATCAGCAGAAAAGTCCCGCAACCCCGACCATGCAACGCCTGCCGGCTATCACACATGATCGGTTTAGCCTCTTCCGGGTTCGCTCGCCACTACTAACGGAATCACTATTGTTTTCTCTTCCTGTGGGTACTGAGATGTTTCACTTCCCCACGTTCCCTCTACCCGCCCTATATATTCAGGCGGGAGTCACCAGGTCACCTTACGGGCCTGGCGGGGTTTCCCCATTCGGACATCCTCGGATCACAGTTCGTTTATCAACTCCCCGAGGCTTATCGCAGATTACTACGTCCTTCTTCGGCTCTACATGCCAAGGCATTCACCGTTTGCTCTTAGAAATTTGAAATCACATGAGTTTGAATCGATTAAGAATCGAAAGACTCAAAGAGTCTCACGATCGAAATTGACCAATGATCTATAAATAGATCTTTGTAATTTGACCCCGAAGGGTTCAAATTTAAGATGCTCGCGTCCACTGTGTAGTTCTCAAAGTACGGGCGGTACCCTCACCCAGCCACGATTGATGTGACTGAGAAAAGGTCCAGAGGAACAGTTCATCCGCCGGCTAAAAGCCAGGAATGTTCCGGTCCCTCAGGACCCAACAGCGTGCAATATGCAAACCCTCGACGAAACACCCTTTCCAACTCCCCTGCTGTAAACAACAAGCGAGCGTACCGGGATCCAACGTTCTAGACCTGCATCAATGTCAATGTTCCACCCATGAGCGCCATCGAAGAACATTCGTCTCCGTATGGCTTGGCACCTGTGATCTCCCTGTATACAGAGGAGAGGTGCTGTGCTCCTTAGAAAGGAGGTGATCCAGCCGCACCTTCCGGTACGGCTACCTTGTTACGACTTAGTCCTAATCACCGATCCCACCTTCGACAGCTCCTTCCCGTGAGGGTTAGGCCACCGGCTTCGGGTGTTACCGACTTTCATGACTTGACGGGCGGTGTGTACAAGGCCCGGGAACGTATTCACCGCAGCGTTGCTGATCTGCGATTACTAGCGACTCCGACTTCATGAGGTCGAGTTGCAGACCTCAATCCGAACTGAGACCGGCTTTTTGGGATTCGCTCCACCTTGCGGTATTGCAGCCCTTTGTACCGGCCATTGTAGCATGCGTGAAGCCCAAGACATAAGGGGCATGATGATTTGACGTCATCCCCACCTTCCTCCGAGTTGACCCCGGCAGTATCCCATGAGTTCCCACCATTACGTGCTGGCAACATAGGACGAGGGTTGCGCTCGTTGCGGGACTTAACCCAACATCTCACGACACGAGCTGACGACAACCATGCACCACCTGTATAGAGACCTTGCGGGGCGACTGTTTCCAGCCGTTTCCTCTATATGTCAAGCCTTGGTAAGGTTCTTCGCGTTGCATCGAATTAATCCGCATGCTCCGCCGCTTGTGCGGGCCCCCGTCAATTCCTTTGAGTTTTAGCCTTGCGGCCGTACTCCCCAGGCGGGGAACTTAATGCGTTAGCTGCGACACGGAGACCGTGGAATGGTCCCCACATCTAGTTCCCAACGTTTACGGCATGGACTACCAGGGTATCTAATCCTGTTCGCTCCCCATGCTTTCGCTCCTCAGCGTCAGTTACGGCCCAGAGATCTGCCTTCGCCATTGGTGTTCCTCCTGATATCTGCGCATTCCACCGCTACACCAGGAATTCCAATCTCCCCTACCGCACTCTAGTCTGCCCGTACCCACTGCAGGCCCGAGGTTGAGCCTCGGGTTTTCACAGCAGACGCGACAAACCGCCTACGAGCTCTTTACGCCCAATAATTCCGGACAACGCTTGCACCCTACGTATTACCGCGGCTGCTGGCACGTAGTTAGCCGGTGCTTTTTCTGCAGGTACCGTCACTTTCGCTTCTTCCCTACTAAAAGAGGTTTACAACCCGAAGGCCGTCGTCCCTCACGCGGCGTTGCTGCATCAGGCTTTCGCCCATTGTGCAATATTCCCCACTGCTGCCTCCCGTAGGAGTCTGGGCCGTGTCTCAGTCCCAGTGTGGCCGGTCACCCTCTCAGGCCGGCTACCCGTCGTCGCCTTGGTGAGCCATTACCTCACCAACTAGCTGATAGGCCGCGAGCTCATCCCTGACCAAAATTCTTTCCACCAAAGAAGATGCCTTCCAAGGTCGTATCCGGTATTAGACGTCGTTTCCAACGCTTATCCCAGAGTCAAGGGCAGATTGCTCACGTGTTACTCACCCGTTCGCCACTAATCCGAAGAGCAAGCTCTCCATCATCGTTCGACTTGCATGTGTTAAGCACGCCGCCAGCGTTCGTCCTGAGCCAGGATCAAACTCTCCGTAAATGTTTGATTGCACGGATGCGAACATCCGGCACATCTAGTGTGACTGACCGCCGGAATGGGCGGACCAACCACAAGTTTGAAACTGACAGAACAAATCATTACTGACTTGCTTTGTTGTTATAAATGTTTTCCAAAGGAATCTCTTG
>NZ_SOFG01000010.1 GCF_004402485.1 Cryobacterium algoricola
CCCGCTGCACCCGCTCCCGCCGCCGCCCCGGCCCCCGAGCCCGCTCCGGTCGTCGCCCCGGCCCCCGCCGCACCGGCGCCGGCCCCTGCCGCACCGGCCACCGCTTCATACAAGAATTGCGACGCCGTCCGTGCCGCCGGTGCCGCGCCGATCCACCCCGGCGACCCCGGCTGGCAGTCCAAGTTCGACCGCGACGGCGACGGTATCGGCTGCGAGTAGCCCCGCCCCTCGAAACGGGTGCCGACAGTACCGAATTCAGGAGTCGGCCTGCGTCATCCGGCCGACTCCCCGGAACCAGTGGGGGACATCCGCTGCTGCTGGCGCAAAACTCCCTCAACTCCTGAATTCGGAACGCGCCACAAGCCGTGTACGACCGGGAACCCGCACTTCCGCCGGGGAGTCAGCGGCGGGTGAGCTCGTAGAGGGCGGCCTGCTCAGGGGCGAGGAGCGGCGCCGGGAGTCCGACCTCGGCGAGCACCGCGCCGCTCAGGGTCACCGAGCCGTGCTGCAGCCAGGCCGGCGCGGCATCCTGGATCACTCGCGGCGCGACCGACGGCGCACCGGACTCCCCCGCACCGGAACGCTCAGCACCGGGGCCGCCAGTCTCCCCGATCGACAACGGCCGCACCGTGTACTGCGCAGCGGGGTCGAGCCCGGGAAACCGCAACGGCGCAGGCAGCGCGGTCCGCGGCGCGGCGAGCGCGACGTACGCGAACACAGCGGATGCCCCGTCGCCGGCCACGACGCCGTGCAGCTCGAGCGCGGGGTCCGACGCATCCGCGTGCACGACGACACCCGAGTGCAGCAGCGGACGCAGCCGTTTGTACTCGGCAATCCACCCGGCGACGGCATCGAGCTCTGCGGCCGAGGCCCGGGTCAGGTCCCACTCGATCCCCGCGCTGCCGAACAGCGCGGTCGCGAGCCGGAAGCCGAGGTCCGCCGTGCGCCCGGTGGTGTGCGCGGTCGCAGCTCCCAGGTGCCCGCCGAGGTATTCCGGCGGCACCAGCACGCCGGTGTACCGCTGGATCTGCTGCCGCTCGAGCGGGTCGTTGGTGTCGCTCGTCCAGACCCGGTCGACGAGCGGGAGGATGCCGAGGTCGATCCGGGCGCCGCCCGACGCGCACGACTCGATCTCGAGTCCCGGGTGCGCGGCCCGCAGCGCCCCGATCAGCCGGTAGACGGCCTCGGTCTGCCGATGCGCCGAGCCACCGAGCAAGTCGCGGTTGTGGTCCCACTTCAGGTAGGCGATCGGGTACTCGTCGAGCAGGGCGGCGAGCCGGGCGAGCACGTACGCGAAGGCATCCGGGTTACCCAGGTCGAGCACCCGCTGGAACCGCCATTCGAGCGCGCCGGCCGCGCCGAGCACCCAGTCCGGATGCGCCCGCGCGAGCTCGGAGTCGAGGCTCACCATTTCCGGCTCGACCCAGAGCCCGAAGGAGAGGCCCGCCGCGTGCACGCGCTCGACCAGCGGATGCAGGCCACTCGGCCAGGTCACGGGGTCGACGAACCAGTCGCCGAGGGCGCGCCTGTCGTCGGTGCGTCCGGTGAACCAGCCGTCGTCGAGCACGAACCGCTCGACCCCGACCCGAGCGGCCGCGTCGACGAGCCGGGTGAGCGTGGGCAGGTCGTGGTCGAAGTACACGGCTTCCCAGGTGTTGAGCACGACCGGGCGCGGAGTTCGCGGCGATGCGGCGGCCATGGTCGCCGCGTCAGACCGGGCCGTGACGTTCGCCGCGTCGGCCAGGGCAGGGGCGTCGGCCGGGGGCGTCGCGTCAAACCGCGTGGCGTTCGCCGCGTCGGCCGGGGCCGGGGCATCGGCCGGGGTCGTCGGCGATGCAGCGACCGCAGCGGGCCGCGCCCACGACCGAATCCACGGATGCAGCCGCGCCGACAGCCCGTCCAGTCCGGCCGCCGAGTACGCGGCCACCATCCACGGCGAGGTGTAGCTGGCCCCGGCGGGCAGGCCCAGTTCCCCGGGAGCGAGCAGTTCGCCGCTGCCGAGGGTTGCAGCGCCGAGGGCCGAACGTTCCGCCCAGACCCGCTTGTCGCCGCTCCAGGCCAGGTGCACCGCCCAGACCTCGCCGCGGCGGAACCCGAACCCGGGTACCCCGGCGACCGAGAGGAACGGGTCGTCGTGCCCGGGCCGGCCGTGCCGGCTCTCTCGGCTCCAGACACCGTGCCCGAGGGTGGTGCGCTGCGGGCGGCGTTCGTGGCTCCACAGCCCGGTGAAATCGAGGAGTTCCCCGGCCCGGTCGGGCACGGGCAGGGTCACATCGAGCGAGCCGAGTTCGAAGTCGGTGTCGCCCGTGTTGGTCAGGGTGTGCCGCACCCGCAGCACTCCCTCGACCGTGAGATCGAGGTTGGTCACAACCGAAACGGATGCCGCGGCATCCGTCACGGTAATAAGGAGCGTTCGGTCGCCCCGGCTCTGCACCGACTGGAGCCGCAGCGCGAGATCGGCCGGGCCGCCGGGCACGGCGGCGCCGCGCCGGAAACCGCTCAGCCCCGGCCGGCCGCTCCAGCCCTCGGCGAGCGTCGGCAGCAGCGAGAGTCGCAGGGGCACGTCGATCGAGCTCGGCGGGACCGCGGGAACCGAGGCATCCGCGAGCACGGCAAGCTCGGGCCCGGACAGCGCACCGAGGTCGGCACCCCAGTGCACGATCACGGGAACGGCCGTGCCGCGGGCGTCCAGCACGAGGCTGGTGCCCGCGGCACGGAGGTGGAACAGCCCGGTCGGAGCATCCGCCAGAGGAGTGTGAGTCACGGAATTCGCTGCTAACTGCTCACACGAAGTGAACGGATGGGGCGGGCGGGTCGAACGGTCGAACAGGTCATGCGGGCCGAACAGGTCATGCGGGCTGAACGAGTCGTGCGGGTCGAACACGCGCGCTGAACGAGTCGTGGGGGTCGAACATGCGGGCTGAACGAGTCGAGCGGGCCGTGCGCGTCAGCTGACCCGCACGACCCGCAACTCCCCTACTTGTTGACGGGGATCGACTGCGCCGTCATGGCCGCAATCGTAGCCGTCTGCCCGGTCTTCAGGGCGTCGATCAGGGTGCCCTTCTTGGTGACCGCGGCCTTGAAGCCGTCGGAGACGTCGTTGTACGTCTGCGTCATGGTCGGGCCCCAGACGAAGTCGGGCGAGACCTCGGCGGATGCCTTCGCGAAGACGTCGTAGATCGCCTGGCCGCCGTAGAAGTCGACGCCCGCCTTGAGTGCGGGCAGTTCGAGACCGGACTTGGCCGCCGGGTACAGGTTGGCGGACTTGTTCAGCATCGTGAGCGCCTCATCGGAGGTGTTCAGCCAGAGCGCGAACTTCGCGGCCTCGAAGGGGTGCTTCGAGCCCTTGAAGACGGCGGTCGAGGACCCGCCCCAGTTGCCGCTGGCCTTGTCGCCGGCCGCCCACTGCGGGGATGCCGCGACGGCCCACTTGCCGGCCGTGTCCGGTGCACCGCTCGCGATGGAGTTGGCGCCCCAGGCTGCGGAGTTCCAGGTCCAGTCGCTGCCGGTGTTGTAGGCGTTGTTCCACTCGTCGGTCCACGGCGGGTTCGTCGAGACGAGGTCGCGGTCGATCAGGTCCTGCCAGTACGCGGCGACCTTCGCCGTGGTCGGGTCGGTCAGGTTCACGGTCCAGTTGGTGCCGTCGTTCTTGAACCAGGTACCGCCGGCCTGCCAGACGAGTCCGGCGAACTGGTTGATGTCGCTCTGGGAGAAGTTGGTGATGTAGCCGCCGGTCGCGCGGATCTTCTCTGCGGCGGCGGTGTACTCGGCCCAGGTGGTCGGGATGGCGATGTTGTTGGCCTTGAAGAGGTCGGCGCGGTAGAACATGGCCATGGGGCCGGCGTCCTGCGGGATCGCGTACACGGCGTTGTCCTCGCCGAAGTTGACCTGTCCCCAGGTCCAGTCGACGAAGTCCTTCTTCGCGTCGAGCACGCCGGCGCAGGAGGCGAGGTCGGTCAGGCCGTCCTGCACACGGAAGTTCGGCAGGGCGTCGTACTCGATCTGGCCGAGGTCGGGCGCGTTGCCGGCCTTGAGCTGGTTGAAGAAGTTCTGGTAGGTGCCGCCGTTGCCGTTCGGGCCGGTCTGCACCTTGACCTGGATGTCGGGGTTCTCCTTGTTCCACACCGCGACGGCGTCTTCCATGCCGGGGATCCAGGTGGTAAAGCTCAGGTCGACTTTTCCGGTCGACGGTGCGCAGCTGCCGGCGGCGGTGCCGGTGCTTGTCGTCGAGGTGGCACAGCCGGTCAGCGCAACCGAGGCTGCAGCGAGCAAGGCAACGGCGACCGCTCTTTTCTTCATTCGCATGTGTCTTCTTCTTTTCTCTTGGGAAAGGAACCGTCCGGGTATTCCGGTCGGGTGGTGCTGTGGGTGATGCGGAGGTGAGGTGGATGGGCTACTTGACCGAGCCGGCGCTGAGGCCGTTCCGCCAGAAGCGCTGGAGCAGCAGGAAGATGATGATGAGCGGGATGATCGACAACAGTGCGCCGATGAGCACGTAACCGCGCAGCTCGGGGATCTGGTTGACCTGCGAGTTCCAGCCGTAGAGTCCGAGCGTGACCGGGAACAGCGTCTCGTCGCGCAGCATGATCAGCGGCAGGAAGAAGTTGTTCCAGATCGCGACGAACTGGAAGAGGAAGACGGTGACCAGGGCGGGCACCATCATCCGCACCGATACGGTGAAGAAGGTGCGCACCTCGCCGGCCCCGTCGAGGCGGGCGGCCTCGATCAGCTCGTCGGGCACGCTCGCCGAGGCGTAGATGCGGGCGAGGTAGACCCCGAACGGGCTGACCAGGCTCGGCAGGAACACCGACCAGAACGTGTTGGTGAGGCTGATCTGGCTGAAGATCAGGAACAGCGGCAGCGCGAGGGCCGTCGCGGGCACGAGCACCCCGCCGAGCACGACGTTGAAGATCAGTTCGCGGCCGGGGAACCGGTATTTGGCGAGGGCGTACCCGCACATGCCGGCGATGATCGTTCCGACCAGGGCGCCGAGCCCGGCGTACATCGCGCTGTTGAGCATCCACTTGAGGTAGACGCCGTCACGGTAGCTGACCAGGGCGCCGATGTTCTCGAACAGCGAGAAGTCGGCGAACCAGAGCGGGTTGGTGCCGGTGAACTGGGCGCGGTCCTTTGTGGCGGCGACGAGCAGCCACCAGACCGGCACCAGGAAGTACAGGGTGAAGACGGCCATCACGATCATGGCGCCGGCCCGGGCGAAGGGGCTCTCGCGCTGGGCGCGGGGCGGCTTCGCGGTCGACGGGCGGATGCCGCGGGCCGGGCGGTCGGGAACGGTGACGGTCGGGGTGGGGGTGGGGACTACCGTGCTCATGACCGGGCTTCCTTCCGCTGGGTGAATTTGAGGAACGTGAACGAGAGCACGAAGGTGGCCAGGGCCAGCACCACCGAGAATGCGGCCGCGAGGTTGACGTTGGGGATCGACGAGGTCGTGTACACGGTGAGGTTCGGCGTGAACGTGCTCGTCACGGCGGAGCTGAAGCTCCGGAACACCTGCGGTTCGGCGAGGAGTTGCAGGGTTCCGATGATCGAGAAGATCGCGGTGAGCACGATCGCGGGCATGATCAGCGGGATCTTCACCGACCAGGCAATGCGCAGCTGCCCGGCGCCGTCGAGGCGGGCGGCCTCGTAGAGCTCGGTGGGGATGGCCAGGAGCGCCGAGTAGATGATCAGCATGTTGTAGCCGACGTAGACCCAGGTGACGACGTTCGCGATGGCCCAGAGCACGAGGTCCGCCGAGAGGAAGTTGATGTTCTGGGTGACCGCGCTGAACGGCGATAGGTTCGGGGAGTAGAGGTAGCCCCACATGATCGCGGCGATGACGCCGGGGACCGCGTACGGCACGAAGAACGCGAGCCGGAAGAACTTCTTGCCGCGCACGAGTGGGGAGTCGAGCAGCAGCGCGAACAGCAGCGCGAGCCCGAGCATGATCGGCACCTGCACGGCGCCGAACGCGAGCACCCGGCCGACGGACTGCCAGAACGGACCGTTCTGGAAGACCAAGATGTACTGACTGAGGCCGCCGAAGACCTCGGTCGCCGCCCCGAAGGTGCCCTCCCGCTTGATCACGAGCAGGGACTCGTAGATCGCGTACCCGATCGGCACCAGGTAGAACAGGGCGAAAAGGGCGCCGAAGGGGAGCACGAAGATCAGGATCGCGCGCTTGTGCTGCACCCGGGGCCTCGCGGGCCGGGGGCGGGTGCCGGGCTGCCTCGCGAGCCGGCGGGCCGTGCGGGTGTCGCCCGGGGCATCCGTGAATCGGGCGGTGGAAGCACTCATGCTGCCGTGTCCTCTCTGATAACGCGCACGGCGCCGGCCGGGACGCGCACAATGCGGTCGACGGCGACGTCGGTGACGAGTTCGCGCCCGCTGGCGGCGATCTCGATCTCGCTGTGGCCGTGGTTGATGACGAAAAGGTAGCTGTGCGTCGCATCGGCGCGACGCACGACCTCAATGGTGCCGTCCGATTCCGGGCCGAGGGCAGTCACCCGCGCGGCCTGGGCGGCCGTGCGCATCACCGCGCGCAGGGCGTCGGGGTCGAGGGCGGTGGCGAGATACCAGGCGGTGCCGCGGCCGAAGTCGTTGCGGGTGATCGCCGGGAAGCCGGGCAGGGGGCCGTCGAGGTAGCTCGCGACAGCGGTCGCGCCGTCGAGGTGCAGCCGCTCGGTCCAGAGTCCGGTACCCGCCCCGGAGTCCAGGTTCAGTTTCCGGCCGGGGAGCAGTGGGGAGAACTCCTCGACACGGATGCCGAGCAGCTCGCGGAACGCGCCCGGGTAGCCGCCGGGGCGGACCCGGTCGTCTTCGTCGACGATGCCGCTGAAGAAGGTGATCAGCGCGTGCCCGCCGTTCGCGACGTAGTCGGCGAGGCCGGCGGCATCCGCGTCGGTGACGAGGTAGAGGGTGGGTACGACGACGAGGCGGTAGCCGCTCAGGTCGGCGCCGGGGGCGATCACGTCGACGGTGATCCCGAGCCGGTGCAGCGCAGTGTAGGCGGCGTGCATCTGGCCGAGGTATTCTACGGACTGGGACGGCCGGGATTCGCCGTCCCCGGCCCACCAGGCTTCCCAGCTGAAGATGATGGCGGCATCCGCTGTCACTCGGGTGCCTGCGACGCCGGCGAGCCGGTCGAGCGTGGCGCCGAGGTCGACGACTTCGCGCCAGAGCGCGGTATCGGTGCCGGCGTGCGGAACCAGGGCGGAGTGGAACTTCTCCGAACCCTGCAGCGAGGCCCGCCACTGGAAGAAGCAGACCGCGTCCGCGCCGCGGGCGACGTGGGTGAGGGAGTTGCGGGTGAGTTCGCCGGGCTCCTTCGCGAGGTTGTGCGGCTGCCAGTTCACGGCGCCCGTCGCCTGCTCCATCAGCAGCCAGGGGTCTCCGCCGGCGAGCCCGCGGGTGAGGTCCGCCGCGAAGGAGAGCTCGGTGACGGGGTCGCCGAGGCGGTGGTCGAGGTAGTGGTCGTTGGCGACCACGTCGACCTCGGGCGCCCACTGCCAGTAGTCGAGGTTGCGAATGTGGGCGGTGACCATGAAGTTGGTGGTGACCGGCACGGCGCTGTGGCGGCGGATGACGTCGCGTTCGCGGCGGTAGTAGTCGAGCAGCTCGTCGGAGCTGAACCGGTGGAAGTCGAGGACCTGGCCGGGGTTGCGGCTGGAGAGGGTGAGGCGCGGGGTGAGGATCTCGGACCACTCGCCGTACTGCTGGCTCCAGAACGAGGTGCCCCAGGCCGCGTTGAGCGCGGCGATCGTGCCGTAGCGCGCCTCGAGCCAGCGGCGGAAGGCCGCGGTGGTGTCTTCGTCGTAGCAGAGCGCGTTGTGGCAGCCGAGCTCGTTGGACACGTGCCAGAGCGCGATCGCGGGGTGCCGGCCGTAGCGCTCGGCGACCTTCTCGACGAGGGCGAGGGCGTGCTCGCGGAACACCGGAGAGCTCGGGCACCAGGCCTGGCGACCACCGGGGTAGCGGATGCTGCCGTCCTCGGTCTCCGGGAGGATCTCCGGGTGCAGCGTGGTCAGCCACGGCGGCGGGGAGGAGGTTCCGGTGCCGAGGTTGACCCGGATCCCGTTCGCGTGCAGGAGCTCGATGATCGTGTCGAGGTTGGCGAAGTCGTACTCCCCCGGCCTCGGTTCGATGTGGGACCAGCCGAAGATGTTGATCGCGACGAGGTCGACGCCGGCCTCGCGCATCAGGCGCATGTCCTCGGCCCAGGTGTCGGGGCCCCACTGCTCGGGGTTGTAGTCGCAGCCGTATGCGAGGCCGTCGTGGGAGAACGGGACCGCCGGGGCCGCCTCGTTCTGGACTGCTGCTCGCGCGTTCATCGGCTCCCTGACATCGTTGGCACCGGCATCCGCCGGATGGTCTGTGAACGTGCACAGAGCCGGTAGAAAAAAAGGCCACACCGGCGATCTGTGAACGTACACAGAGTAAGTACGGATCGCGATCCGTGTCAAGGACCTTTTCTCCGAACGGGCGATACAGTTATCGAATGGTGACCAATCCGGGGCGGCGCAGACGTGCCACGATCCACGACGTCGCCCTGGAGGCGGGGGTCTCCCGCGGCACCGTGAGCCGGGTCATCAACGACGAACCCTACGTGTCCGCCGAGGCGCGGATCGCGATCGAGGCCGCGATCGAGAGGGTCGGCTACGTGCCGAACACCGCCGCCCGCAACCTGGTCATGCAGCGCTCGCAGGCGGTCGGTTTCATCGTGCACGAGCCGCACTCGCTCTTCCTGGAAGACCCCAACATCGGCGAGATCCTGCTCGGGGCCAACGCGGCGCTGTCTCTCGCCGACTTCCAGATGGTGTGTCTCATCATCGACTCCGAGCGCGATACCGACCGGGTGGCCCGGTACCTCAGCGGCGGTTTCGTCGACGGGGTCATCGTCGTGTCTGCACGAAAGAATGACCCGATCACGCGCATAATCGAGAAGCTGGGATTGCCGTCGGCGTTTGTCGGGCATCCGCCGGACCTGCGGCGACTGCCGTTCGTCGGCATCGACAACCGGAGTTCGGCGTTCGCGATCACGGAGCGCCTGCTGGCTACGGGTCGCCGCCGCGTCGGGATGATCGCCTCAGCCCTCGACCGCGACTCGGGCGCCGACCGCCTCGCCGGGTTCACGGATGCCCTCGGTCCCCTGTTCGACCCGGCCCTCGTCGCCCGGGTGCCCTTCTACGCGTATGCCGATGGTGTCAAGGGCATGCGTGCGCTGCTCGCTGCCGAACCCGAACTCGATGGCGTGTTCGCGGCATCCGATGCCGTTGCGGCGGGCGCGCTCGAAGCCCTGCGCGAGGCCGGGCGCAGCGTGCCCGGGGACGTCGGCGTCGTCGGCTTCGACGACAGCGCCTGGGCTCTGCGGTGCCAGCCGTTGCTCTCGACGGTGCACCAGCCGGCCGCGGGCCTCGGCGAACGCGCGGCAGAGTCGGTACTCGCCCAGCTGCGCGGCGAGGAACCCGAGCTCGGCGGCATCCTGCTCACCACCCCGATCGTCTGGCGCGACTCCGCCTGACCCCGCCTTGCCTGCCTGCCCCGGGCCCGCACCCGGCGCTTCCGCACGGATGCCCGCAGTTCCGAATTCAGGAGTCGGCCCGCAACAGCCGCACCCGGCCCGCGGACCAGTGCGGAGCATCCGCCACCAGCCGGGTGCACCGGGGCTGAACTCCTGAATTCGGCACACTTCCACCCGGAGAAGTCGGCAGCGGAACCGGCGGCGGAACGCGTCTCGGGCTAGCGGCCGAGCCAGCCGCCGTCGACCGGGAGGACGATGCCGTCCACGTAGTCCGAGGCGGCGGATGCGAGGAAGACCGTCGCTCCGGCGAGGTCGGCGGGGGTTCCCCAGCGGGCGGCGGGGATCCGCTCGAGGATGGCGCCGGACCGGCCGGCATCGTCCTGGAGGGCCTGGGTGTTGTCGGTCGCGAAGTACCCGGGGGCGATCGCGTTGACGTTGACGCCGAGCGGCGCCCACTCGTTGGAGAGCGCCTTCGTGAGTCCGACGATCGCGGACTTCGAAGCCGTGTACCCGGGCACGTTGAGCCCGCCCTGGAAGCTGAGCAGCGAGGCGGTGAAGATGATCTTGCCGCGACCCTGCGCGATCATGGTGCGGCCGATCTCCCGGCTGAGCACGAACTGGCTCGAGAGGTTGACGGCGATCACACGGTCCCACATCTCGTCCGGGTGCTCGGCGGCGGGCGCGCGGGCGATCGTGCCGGCGTTGTTGACGAGCACGTCGACCGGGCCAAGAGCGGTGATCTCGGCGGCGAGGGCGGAGACGGCGTCCCGGTCGGCGAAGTCGGCGTGCAGTGCGGTGAAGCGGCGCCCGAGTGCGGTGACCGCGGTCTCGATCGCACTGCCGTGCTCGGGCATTCTCGACGAGACGCCGACGACGTCCGCCCCGGCCTCGGCGAGGGCGACGGCCATGGCGAAGCCGATGCCGCGGCTCGCGCCGGTGACGACGGCGGTCTTGCCGCTGAGGTCGAAGAGGTTCAGGACACTCATGGTCTGTTTCCTAACGTTGTTGTCGCGAGTGCGCTCCCCCGGTAGCCCAGGGCGTGGGAGATTGCAGCGGCTGCCTTGAGGAGAGGGCCGGACATCGCCTCGATCTGGGCGTCGGTGTGCTCGATCGAGAGCGTGGACACGCTGAGGCCGTAGCGGACGGTTCCGGTGTGGTCGAAGAGGGGCGCCGCGATGCAGGCGATTCCGGGCACGTTCTCGCCGCGGTCGCGGGCGGTGCCGCGCGAGCGCACGTCGGCGATCTCGCGGCGGAAGGCGTCCGGGCTGGTGATCGAGGCATCCGTGATGCGGGCGAGGCCGGCGCTCGCGATGATGCGGTCGACGGTGTCGTCGGGGTAGCTCGCGAGGATGACCTTGCCGATTCCGGTGGTGTGCAGCGGGGCGGCATGGCCGACGCGCGATGGCATTGTGTACGGTTTGCGGGAGTCGCTGCGCATCACGTAGACGATCGAGTCGCCGCTGATCACGCCGATGTGCACGGTGCAGTCCACGGTGGCGACGAGGTCGTCGACGAAGGGTTGGGCGATCGCGGAGATGTCGATTCCGGCGAGTGCCCGGCCGGCGATCGCGAGGAGCGCCGGGCCTGGCAGGTAGCTGCCGGCGGGGTCGGTGGCGAGGAACCGCTGGGTCACGAGGGTCGCGAGCAGGCGGTGCACGGTGGCCTTGGGCAGGCCGGTTGCGGCGACGACGTCCGAGAACCGGGGGTGTTCGAGGGCGGCCTCGAGCACGACGAGGGTGCGCTCGGCGGCGCCGGCC
Organism: Cryobacterium algoricola; assembly: GCF_004402485.1. Classification (GTDB taxonomy): domain Bacteria; phylum Actinomycetota; class Actinomycetes; order Actinomycetales; family Microbacteriaceae; genus Cryobacterium; species Cryobacterium algoricola. The sequence goes on from NZ_SOFG01000010.1 coordinate 11,275, forward strand.
GGCGCGGCAGGGGCGGCGACCCGGGCGGCGGCGGCGGCCGACGGCATCCGCTCGCCGGCCAGGTCTGCGGTCATCAGGAGACAGCGGTGATGTCTACGGCGTCCATGTCGTCGAACGACTGGTTCTCGCCGGCCATGGCCCAGATGAAGGAGTAGTTCGAGGTGCCGACGCCGGAGTGGATGGACCAGCTCGGGGCGATGGTCGCCTGGCGGTTGGCGACGATCAGGTGGCGGGTTTCGGTCGGCTCGCCCATCAGGTGCACGACGCGGGCGGCCTCGGGGAGGTCGAAGTAGAGGTAGGCCTCCATGCGGCGGTCGTGGGTGTGCGCCGGCATCGTGTTCCACATGCTGCCCTCGTGCAGGCTCGTCACGCCCATCACGACCTGGCAGCTGCGCACGCCGTTCTCGTGGATGTACTGGTTGAGCGTGCGACGGTTCGAGGTGGACTGGTCGCCGAGCTCGCGCACGATGCCGGTGCCCGCCGGTACGAGCGTCGTCGGGTACGCGGTGTGCGCCGGCGCGGAGAAGACGTAGAACCGGGCGGAGTCTTCGGTCTCGGGCGCGGCGCTCGCGCTGTCCGAGATGAATTCGACGACGGATGCCCCGCGCCCGATGTACAGGCACGAGCCGTGTCCGAGGTCGAACGGCACGCCATCGACGACCACGGTTCCGGATCCGCCGACGTTGACGACCCCGGCCTCGCGGCGCTCGAAGAAGTGGTCGGTGCGCAGTTCGGGGAAGCTTTCGAGGGTGAGCGGGGCCGTGACAGGGCTGACCCCGACGAGGATGACGCGGTCTTCGTGCGAGTAGACGGCGCTCAGTTCGTCGTCGACGAAGAGGTCGGTGACGAGGAAGCGTTCACGCAGCTCGGCGGTGGTCATTCCCTTGACTTCGGTCGGGCTGGTGGCATTGCGGATCTGCACGGAGACTCCTTGCGCTTCACGGCCCCAAAATGGAACTTAGTTCCATTCTGCGCGCTTGCCCTCCCGCGGTCAAACCCGCCGCGACCGTTGCGTCGCTGGAATGCCCCTCGAACGGGGCTCCGACATCCTGGTGGTCAGCGGATAGCCTGACGAGAGAAAGTCGCCAGTGCCGCTCGTGCGTCCCGGAATACCGAACCGACGCCCCTCGATCACCGATGAAGCGAGGATCATATGCGCGCTGGCGCAGGAACCGACCCGACCGCGGCCAGCGGGGATCGGCCCGGCCCTGCACCCCGTGGTGCGGAAGTGCCCGGTCCGACCTCCGCTGTCGACTCGTCCGGCGTGCGGGTGCCCCCGAGGTCCCGGAAACTGCGAACCTTGCTCGTCGTGATAATCGCTGTCGGTCTCGCGACCGTCCTCACCGCCGGGATCGGCATCCCGTTGGCTTCGGCCGAACACGATCGGGTCGTCGCCGAGGATGCCAGGCGTGCGACCCTCGCGGCCGTGGCCGCGCGAGCCGTGAGCGAGCTCGCAGCGGTGCGCACCGAAGTCGCCCTCTTCGTTCTCCCGTTGGATGGCTTCGTCGCGGGTCTGGCTGGTGTCGTTGATCCGACCCTGATCGCACAATTGAACGTCGCCCGAGACCGGCTGACCCTGGCCGCGCACGACGGCTACCCCCGGGCGATCGCCGAAGCTCGTTCCGTTGTCGTGAGACGCCTCCAGGGCATTGCGGACGCGGAAGCAACCGCGGCGGAGACCGCCGTCGACCTGCAGACCGCTGCCGATCAGGACTCCCGTGATGCCGTTACCGCGGCCGTTCTCGGACTGCGTGCCGCAGCCGTGACGCACGGGGAACTGCCGAAGGCCTTCGCCGCGGTCGTCGTCGCGAATGCCGCGCTGGCGGCACGTCAGGCCGCCGCCGTTGCCGCAGCCCAAGCCGCGGCCGAAGCCGCCGCCGCTGAAGCCGCGCGGATCGCAGCAGCGCCCTCCGCCCGGAATTCCGGTGCCTCTCGGAGGTCCGGGTCAAGCGGAACCGGCAGCACCGGCGGCGCGACGCCCAGCCTCCCCGGCATTCAGTTCCTGCCACACCCCACCTTCATGGACCCGCCCGTTGTCCACAACAACGCCAACTATCAACCCATGTGCCAGGGCGAGGCTTTCGACACCATCGTGGTCGAGGGTGCCAGCTCGTACACCTTCGACTACGACTTCGCGTACTCGTACATCGTCCAGGGTGCCTTTGAAACGAGACAGTGGGAACTGACCGCCTTCGCCTGCTACTGACACCGGCCACCTCAACGGGGCGCTGGAACACTCTCCGTCAAACTCAGTGCAGGAGGGTGGCGAACTCGTGCTCGAGGAGCGTGCGGAGGGCGAGCAGGTCGGGGCAGGCGTCCGGGTCGGCGGCGAGGGTGACCTCGAGTCCGCCGGCGTAGGAGAGCACGGCGAACGAGACCGTCACGTTGCCGGTCGGGCCGGTCAGGGGCACGAGGCCGATGACCGGGCATCCGAAGATTGCGAGCGGCTCCCCCGGCCCGCGCAGGTTGGTCACGAAGGTGTGGATCGTCCGCTGCCGACTGATGAACCTCTGAAACAGGCCGAGCCGCGCGAGCAGGCGGAAGAACGGCCCGAGCAGCGCCGTCGACGCACCCGCGGGTGCGAGCTTCGCGGTCCTCGTGGCCGCGGCGACAGCATCCAACCGGGTGAACGGATGCCCGACACCGGGCACACGGATCGGAATCACCCCGCTCTGGTTCCCCAGTTCGCCCACGGAAGCCTGGCGCCGACCCGAGAACGGCACCGACAACACGAAAACCTCCTGCTGCTCGCCGCGCTGCTCGAGCAACCGGTGCAGTGCTCCGCCGATCGCCGTGAGCACGACGTCGTTGACGGTGGCGTGGTGCGCGTGGCCGGCGGCGAGCGCCTCCGCGAGGTCGAGCCGAATCGATACGAACCGCCGGCGCGGGCCCGTCGGCACGTTGAGCGAGGTGCGGGCCATGCGCGGGGCGCCGATCGATCCGCGCAGCGCGAGCAGCCCGCCGACCGCGCGCGCCAGCGAGGCCGGCAGCCGCGGCACTGCG
>NZ_SOFG01000001.1 GCF_004402485.1 Cryobacterium algoricola
AACGGATGTCCAGGCCGACTGGCTCGAAGACCACGCCTGCCGCTTTGCGCAAGGCTACTTGTTCTCCCGGCCCGTGGCATCCGCCGACCTTGCCGCGGTATGTGCGGGGTTGCGCGAACGCTCGGAAGTACTGCGGCCGGAATAGGTGGGCGGGGCGCGCGGCCCACACGATAGTTTGAGTGCATGACCCACGCGACACCCGCAGCCCCCGCCACTCCCCCGGCCCGGCGGGTGCGCTGGGGCCTCGACGACGCGGCCGCTGGCGCGGTCGGGGCGATCCTGCTCGTGCTCGCAGCCGATTGGGCGCTCGGCCAGGGCTACCTCACCGACCCGCGGCTCGTCGAGGTGCTCAGCTACCTGGTGGTGTGGATGCCGCTGCTCGGCAGCGTGCTCGTGGCCTGCTACCTGCGCGGCTCCCGCTCGCTCGCCCGCGACGTCGGGCTGCGCTTCCACCCGCTCGACCTGCTTTGGGGGCTCACGATCGGGCTGTTGACCCGAGTGGTGGCGAGCCTGTTCGAGATCGCCGGCTACGGGCAGATGGGCACCTCAGGTGCCACACTCGACGCCCCCGCGCACGACGCCTGGTGGATCGTCATGTCGCTCCTCGCCCCGGTGCTGATCGCTCCGTTCATCGAGGAACTGTTCTTCCGCGGCCTGCTGCTGCGCGCGGTCGCCGCCGCGACGGATGCCCGCCGCCCGGTGGCCCTGAACCTCGCGTGTGTAGTGAGCGCGCTCGTGTTCGCACTGTTGCACGTGGTCGACGCCGGTTCACCGACGGCCCTGTGGGTGATCGGGGCCGGGACGTTCGTGTTCGGGCTTGCGGCGGCATCCGTCACCGCGGTCACCGGGCGGCTCGGCGGGGCGATCATCGCGCACGTGGTGTTCAACGGGCTCGTGGTGGTGCCGGCGCTGCTCGGATAAGCGTGCGGCGGCGCTGCGCACGCACGGGCGTGAGGTGGTGCGGAGGGGGAAACTAGATGTCGAGAACCAGCTCGGCGGAGGTCGCCCGGGAGACGCAGGGGTACATCACCCGCAGGGAGTCCTTTTCGTCGTCGTCCATCACCGAGTCGAGGTGGTCGGGGGTGCCGGTCACGACACGCACCTCGCAGGTGCCGCAGACGCCCGTGCGGCAGGAACCCAGAATCGGCATCCCGTTGTTCTCGAGGGCATCGAGGATGCTTTCGCCGGCTTCCACCTCGAAGGTCACGTCGCTGCGGGCGCAGGTCACGGTCACGGCCTGGGGTCCCTGGGCGGATTCCCGGTCGACGGCGATGAAGCGTTCGAAGTGCATCCGCTCCCGGGGCACGAGCGCCGCGACGGCCTGCATCAGGGATTCCGGGCCGCAACAGTACACGTCGGCGCGGGCTGCGAAGTCGCCCCGGGCAGGGGGCGCGTCGAGGGTGCCGAGGCCCCCGAAGGCATGGATCAGAAGTTCGCTCGCCTCGGGCTGCACGAGCTGCTCGTCGCGGGCGAAGACCTCGACCCGGTCGGGATAGCGCTCGAGCAATTCGTCGAGGAAGGCCATCGTGCTGCGGCTCCGGCCGAGGTAGACGAGCTTCCAGTCGCGGCGAGCGGGCAGGGACTCGATCATCCCCATGATCGGGGTGATGCCGATCCCGCCCGCTATGAAGAGGTACGCCGCGGCGGGTTCGAGGTCGAAGTGGTTGAGCGGCCCGGACACCTCGAGCACGAGACCGGGTGCGACGTTCGCGTGGATCCAGGCGCTGCCGCCCCGCGAGGTTTCGGTCTGCAGCACGGCGATGTCGAGGTGCGACCGCTCGGCGGGATCGCCGCAGAGCGAGTACTGCCGCTCGAGGCCGTTCGGCAGGTGCAGGGTGATGTGCGCGCCCGGGTGCCAGGCCGGCAGCAGCTCGGGTTGGGATCCGGCACGCGGCACGGGGACCAGGCGGATGCCGAGGACTCCGTCGGCGACGCGGGTCACTGCCGCGACCCGCATGGTGCGCGTCTCGGGCAGGGCGGGCGCGGGGCGGATGCCGCGCGCGGCATCCGCTGCACGGCCGGCGACCGCACCCGACCCGCGTTTCGTCGCGACGAGGCGCAGCACGACGGCGAGCATCGCGAGCAGGATCAGCGCGATCGAGACGACGCGATACCAACTCGTGCCGACGTCGGTTCCGGAGAATGCGGCGTGGAAGGAGACGAGGATGAGGGTCGCGTAGCTCGAGTAGTGCACGACCTTCCAGAACCGGCGCGGCAGGAAGCGCATCAGCAGCGAGGTGCCCTGCACGGCGATGAGCAGGTAGAACGCGGTGACGCCGAGGGCCACCGGGAGCGCCTTGAAGTGGCTCGTGAACGGCACCAGCACCTCGGCGATGTTGAGGTGCAGCCACCCGTCGAGCATCAGGGTGACCATGTGCACGGCCACCATCACGATCGCCGCGCCACCGAAGTAGCGGTGCAGGTCCTGGAGCCAGGCGGGGTTGTCGATCTGGCGCATCACCCGGGTGGAGAGCAGGATGCCCCAGACCACGGAGAGCGTCATGAGCGCCCAGCCGATCACGGCGCTCGCCCGGGAGATGTACCACCAGATATGCGGATCGTTCATGCGTACTGCTCCCAGTTCGTGGAGGTCGAGACGAGTCCGGCGTCGTCGATGATGAGACCTGCGGCGCCGACGGTGGGCAGCCAGGCGAGGAATTCTGCGGGCGGGCGGAGGAATCCCGGCTTGGTGAGTACCTCGGCGCGGGCACCGGTGGCGGCGATGACGGAGACGGTCTGCACCCGGGTGGCCGCACTGGCATGGGTGCGGGGGTCGACGAGGTGGTGGCGGGTGGGCGGGGCCGCCGAGTCGGTCGGCCTGGGCACGGCGACCAGGAAGCGCCGCTTGCGCTGGCTCGAGGTGACGAGCGCACCTGACGCGAGCCGCACGACGGCGGAGTGCTCGGCAGGGGCGAAGGGGTTCTCGACGCCGAGTCGCCAGGCGACCGAGTCGGGGGCATGGCCGGCGACGACGATGTCCCCGCCGATTTCCGCGAGGGCGCCCCAGGCGCCGGCTTCGAGTGCGAAGGCGCAGAGGAGGTCGGCGGCGAGGCCCTTGCCGACACCGCCGGGGTCGATCGTGGTGCCGAGGGGCAGCGTCACGGTTCGTTCGAGGTGCGGGTCCCCGTGCTCGATCGTGAGGCCGGAGAGGTTGCCGGGCGAGACCGCGGACGCCGGGAGCACGGTGACCCGGCCGGCGTCGAGGGCGGATGCCCGGTACCCGGCCGCGAGCACGTCCGGCAACAGGGTCGCGTCGTAGTCGCCCCTGGTCAGCCGAGCGCCGTCGAGCATGGCGGCGATCAGCCGGACCGTGAGCGGGTCGACCGCGACGGGTGCGCCTTCTGCGACATTCAGGCGGGAGACGTCACTTTCCGGCAGGAACCTGCTCCAGAGCCGTTCGAGCCGGTTCGCGAGATCGACGACGTCGTCCATCAGGCCAGCGGATGCGCCGACGAGCGCGAACGAGGCCCGCCCGCCCATGAGCGTCACGGCCCGGGTGACGACCTCGGGCCGCGTTCGGGTCCCGGTGAACACGGCCCGGATGGCGGTGCGGGCGATGGGGTCGACCGCCAACGCTTAGCCTCCGGATCCGGCGGAGGTCGCGGCGACCGGGGCGGGGGCTGGAGCGGGAGCTGGTGCAGGAGCAGGAGCTGGCGCGGGTGCGGGGGCAGGTGCCGGTGCTGCGGCAGGTGCCGGAGCCGGAGCGGCCGCCGGTGCGGGGGCCGGAGCAGCCGCCGGGGCCGGAGCGGCCTTCGCAGCCGGGGCCGGTGCCGCGGCTCCGGCGGGCGGGGCCGGGGCAGGAACGGTTCCGGCGGCGTCCGCTGTGCCCGGGGCGATCGGCGCGGGCGTTGCGGTCGGCGGGGTCGCCGACGGGCCGGGAGCCGCCGAGGGGTCGACCGCGCCGGCAGTGCTCGTGGGGTCCGGCGCAGGGGCCGCCTTGCGTGCGGCGGCCTCCTCGGCGTGCGCGGAGAGCTGGAAGCCGGTCACCATGCCGACGAGGGCGAGGGCGGAGACGGCACCCGTGACGGCCTTCGCGCCACGGGCCGGGTGGCGGCGCTTAGTCGTCCTTTTCATGCTGCTCTCCGGTGCTGGGGGCCTTCGAGTCATCGTCCTCGAGGTGCGGGGCCTTCGTCTGCGCGGGCGTGGGCGCCGGGGCAGGTGCGGGGGCGACCGTGACGGGCACCGGGCGCGGTGCGTCGTCGCTCCCGAACGACTTCTCCGTGCCGGATTCGGCGCCGGGCTCGGACCGGGTTCCGGAACCGGTCGAACCGGTCGAAGCGGGAGGCGGCTGGATGCTGCCCGGCCCGACCGCACCGTCGTCGGAGCCGTCGGCGTCAGGAACGTCGGTCGGGACGGCGACCCCGGTCGCGGACGGGTCGGGCAGTGCGGTCGCGGACGGGGCGGCCGACGGCGTCACGAGCAACGCCTCGGAGGACTGCCCGATCGGCGCCTGGACGGACGAGGACAGCACATCGGCGTTGACGGCCATGGCAGCGACGCCCGTTCCGAGCACTCCGACGATGGACAGGATCGTGATTGCCTGCGATTTCATGTCTCCCACGCTAGGGACGCGCGAGAAAAGATGGGGCTCCCGAACATCCAAGACTTGTCAAAGATTCTGCGGCCGCTCCCGGGATAAGGGGACGGGCGCGCACCGGCGACGGCACAATGGTGTCATGCGAGTTCTGGTGGTCGAAGACGACGGTCCCGTGGCGTCCGGGATCATTGACGGCCTCACCATGGCGGCGTTCGAGTCCCTCCACGTCGAGACCGGCCGGGCGGCGCTCGCTGCGATGACCAGCTTCGCGCCCGACCTCGTGCTCCTCGACCTCGGATTGCCCGACATGGACGGCAGCGAGGTATGCCGCAGCATCCGTTCGTCGTCGCAGACGCCGATCATCGTGGTGAGCGCGCGCGACGAGGAGATCGACCGGGTGGTCGCGCTCGAGATGGGTGCGGACGACTACGTGGTGAAGCCGTTCGGGATGCGCGAGCTGATCGCGCGCATCCGTGCGGTGTCGCGGCGTACGTCCGCGGGCGCTGCCGCGGGTTCGGGCGCAGGCGATGCCGCTGTCGGTGGAGCGGACGGGTCCGGGGCCCGGACCGATCGGGTGCTCGGGTCCCTGGTCATCGACACGCGCACCCAGCGGGTGTCGCTCGCCGGCACCGAGGTCTATTTCACCCCGACCGAATTCGACCTGCTCGTCTACCTGTCGCGCGACGCGGGCGCGGTGCACCGGCGCGCGGATATTCTGCACGACGTCTGGGAGACGACCTGGCACGGCACCACGAAGACCCTCGACGCTCACGTCGCCGCCATCCGCAAGAAACTCGGCAATCCCGGTTGGATCGAATCGGTGCGGGGGGTGGGCTTCCGGTTCGGCGTGCCGGAATGAGGTGGCAGTTCATGGCCGCGCTGATGGGGATCGCGCTGCTCGTGCTGCTCGTGCAGGACATTCCGCTCAGCAACTACCTGCGCCAGGTCGAGACGGACCGGCTCGTGACCTCGCTCGAGCGGGATGCCTTCGTACTCGCCGGACGCAGCGAGGAGACCCTGGAGACGCCCGCGTCGAGCGCAACCGCGCCGACAGAGGCCGCGGCCCTCACCGCGGCGGCGCGCGGCTACCGGGATTCCGGCGGGGCGCGCGTCGTGATCGTGAACGCGGACGGCGTCGCCGTGGTCACGAGCGACGATGACCAGTCGATCGTCGGCGACTCGTACGCCTCCCGGCCCGAGATCATGGGCGCCCTCGGCGGACAGATCACGTCGGGGCATCGGTACTCGGACACCCTGCAGATCGACCTGCTCTACGTGACGGTGCCGATCGTCAACGGGCAGGACATCGTCGGCGCCGTGCGCCTGACCTTTCCCGAACAGGTCGTGACGGATGCCGTCACCCGGCAGATCAGCGTGCTCGGCCTCGTCGCGCTCACCACGGTGGTGCTGGCCGGCATCGTCGGCTTCATCTTCTCGGCGACGGTCACCCGCCGGCTGAAAGTCCTGCAGCACACGACCGAACGCCTCGCCGACGGCGACCTCGACGCCCGGGCCGACGAGCGGGCCGGGGCGCCGGAGATCCGGTCGCTGTCGGTGTCGTTCAACCGGATGGCGACGCGCCTGGAGACCCTGATCGAGCAGCAGCGCACCTTCGCAGCGGATGCCTCGCACCAGCTGCGCACGCCCCTCACGGCACTGCGGCTGCGGCTCGAGCGCGCCAGGGAGCTGCTCGAGAACGACGCGGGAACGGGGATCGCGGGGTCTGCGCCCGACACGGGACCGGGGCCCGGATCCGCTGGGGCTGCCGAGGCTGCTGCCATCGAACGCCTCGCGGCCGCCGAAGCGGAAGCGGACCGGCTCGGCTCCATCATCGAGGGGCTGCTCGTGCTGAGCCGCACGGAGTCCTCCACCGCACCCGTGGTCGAGTGCGATGTCGCTCGCGTGGCACGGGAACGCGTGGAGCACTGGCAGCCGCTCGCCCAGGAGCTCGGTCTCGGCATCCGCTACGAGGGACCCGATCACGCCACCGTGTGCGCAATCGCGACCGCCCCGGAGCAGATCATCGACAACTATGTGGACAATGCGCTCTCGGCAAGTACGAGTAGGAGCATCGACGCGGGCCCGGAGCGGGAGATCGTCGTGCGGGTCGCTTCGCTGTCCCCGGGCTGGCGAGTCTCGGTGCTCGACGACGGGCCGGGGCTTTCGGACGAAGACTGTGCGCGGGCGTTCGACCGGTTCTGGCGGGCGGACTCCGACGCTCCCGGCGCCGCTTCCGGCAACGGGCTCGGCCTCGCCATCGTCGCCCAGCTGGCGCGGGCGAGCCGGGCTGCCGTGCGGCTCGAGCGGCGTCGGGAGGGCGGGCTCGAGGCATCCGTCACGTTTGATGCCGGAGTGCACAGTGCGGGGCCGTGAGGTGTCGCATATCGACGTTCCTTCGACCAACGAAGGTCGATGTGCGACACCTCACAGAAGCCCCACGCATGTGGTGGGTGGCGTAGCCCGCGCTTGGTAGGCTCACAGAATGGGCGCCCGTTCGACCGGGCGGCGCGAAATGCTGCCGCACGGCCTTCACAGCAGGACAGCACCACGGCGGCGCCCGAACCGCTCCGCGAGGCAGCGCCCGGGGCGGTCCTCTCATGCCGATCGGTAGCGACACCGGCCACGGCAACCGCGGACGCGCGCGCTCGGGCACGCTGCGGCGTTTCCTCCGGGCCGAGCTGACCGCTGCCTTCTACCCGGGGATGTTCGAGAGCCCCCGGCCCGCCGGGGCCGCGTTCGGTGCCCTGATCTTCTTCGCCGGGCTCATCGTCGGGCTCTACGCCATCCAGCCGGACCAGCTGGCGGCGCCGCACGGGCCCTTCTTCCAGGCCGTGGCCATGGGCGCACTCGTGTTCGGTGCCGCCTGTCTGCTGCTCCGCCGGTACTTCACCCTGCTGGTGCGCAGTATCGCGCTCTGCGTCGCGGCGGGCACCATCACCTTCTGCGTCGCATTCGCGGACACCCCGGCCGCCGCCCTCTCGTTCAGCACGTCGATCATCTTCGCGCTCATCGTCACGTACGTTCTCCTGCCTGTGACGCACTCCGTGTACTACTCCCTCGGTTTCGCGGTGTCGATCAGCGTCGCGCTCTCCCGGCACGATGGCATGCTCACGAGCGACTCGATCGTCGTGCTGGCGTCGGCGGTCGCCGCGATGCTCGGGCTGCACTGGCTCGTGATGAGCGCGCTCCGCTCCGAAACGGATGACCTCACCCGGCTCGGCAACCGGCTCTCGTTCGACCGCCTGCTCGCGATACACCTGCGCGAACAGACGCCCTCCACCGGGACGACGGTCGTGCTGATCGACCTCGACCACTTCTCGCTCACCAACGAGACACGGCAGCGGTCCTACGGCGACCAGATTCTGGTGAACTTCGCCGACCGGGTCGCCCAGGCGTTCCCGGCCTGCGTAGGCCTGTCCCGCATCGGCGGCGACGAATTCGCCTTCCTCGTGCCCGACCGCGATGCGACGGCCGTGCAGCTCTCGCTCGAAGCGCTGCGGGCGGATGTCCACAGGTTCTCCGCCGGGATCGCCGTACGCGACGTGGGCGAGACGCAGTCGCAGCTGACCACCCGCGCGAGTGAGGCGCTCTCGACCGCGAAGCGCTCCGGCCGGGGAACCACCCGGGTGCACGGCGGGCAGTACGCCTCCCCCGCCGCCGTGGGACTGGCGATCGCGAACGGCGAGTTCACCGTCGTGTACCAGCCGATCATCGACCTCGACACGATGCGCGCGGCGGGCGTCGAGGCGCTGCTGCGCTGGACGCACCCGACGCGGGGCGCAATCTCCCCCGAGGAATTCATTCCGCTCTGCGAGACGAGCGGCGCGATGCCCCGCCTCGGGGACTGGGTACTCGAAACCGCCATGACGACGGCCGCCGGCTGGACGATCCAGGCCCCGCCGGGGCATCCGCCCTTCTTCGTCAGCATCAACGCCTCGGGCATCGAGCTCGGCGACCCCCAGTACGCCGCCCGGGTGCTTGCGATCCAGTCCAGCTCGGGGCTCGCGCGCGGTGCGCTCAAGATCGAGCTGACCGAGAGCGACTACGTCGCCGAGTTCGCGGCGGTGAACGACAACATGGCCGAGCTGCAGGCGGCCGGGGTGCCGATCGCCATCGACGACTTCGGCACCGGATTCTCGAACCTGGCCCGGCTCAGCGAGGTGCGCGCGAACGTGCTCAAGATCGACCGCCGGTTCATCTCGGCGATCGGGTTGCGCGAAGCGGATGCGCCGCTCGTGCAGTCGATCCTCGGGCTCGCGCGGGGCCTCGGCAGCAGCGTCATCGCCGAGGGCATCGAGACCGAGGTGCAGGCGGAGTGGCTGCGGGCGCACGGCTGCGAATATGGGCAGGGATTCCTGTTCTCGCGACCGGTCGCATCCGCCGACGTCGCCGCGGCCTGCTCGCGCATCGCCGCCGGCCAGCTCGCCGGCTGACACCGGGTCAGACGAGTCCGCACATCCGGAGGGCCAGCGCGAAACCCACAACGATGGCCAACCCCTCCCAGAGGGCCACTGCGAGAAACACGATTTCGAAACGCACGGGAGAGAGCTCGAACCACGTGTAGTAGGTGGGGTGCCGACGGGCCAGGGCGCGGGGCGACACGTGCTCGGCGTGGATCTTCAGCTTGGCGGGCATCAACTGGGCGATCGCCAGCAGGTCCTCCATCGTCCAGAGCCACATGCTCAGGCGGAGCACCGTCTTCCTGTCATTCCGAAGCACGGCCCAACGCTCGTCGATGACTCCGATCGGCGTGCGCAGCGGGCGAATCGGAATCGGACCCGACCCCGCAACATCCGAAAAATACAGGATCTCCGTCGTGCTGCCGCACTCGATCCGTCGGCGGCGAAAGAGCAAGTCACGATACTCGAGGTGGCTCCCGGGCACGATGCGCACGGACCGCGACAGGACGCCGGTCGCCCGGACCGTGATCGCCCCCGGGATGAGCAGCGCGACCACCCACGCTACTTTCGGCCCGTCGGGATTGGTGAATACGAACATGAGGATCGACAGCGATGTCAGCACGACGAGCACGACAGACGCCCAGAAACGCCAGCGCCGGGGCCGCAGGACCACGGTCGCCGGGGCAGCGGATGTCTCAATCGCCACGGGTGATCCCCTTGGCGAATTCCTCGGTCAGGGTGCGGAGCGTCGGCGTGAGCGTGAGATCCTCCGTGACGGTGGTCACCGTGAGCAGCATGTCGGGGCCGGCGTGGTCTTCGAGCAACCAGTACCAGCAGATGTGCTCAGTGACGCGCGCGGCACCCTTGCGGGCACGGCCCCAACGCCTGGCGCTCCCGATGGCCACGGCTTCGCGCGCGTAGCGGTGGATGCACACCGTCGCCTGGCCGAGCGGAGTCTCCCGAGTCGAGATCTCCGGGTCGTCGACCAAAAACTGGCCGTCGGCGACCGTGGTGGACTCGGCGATCGCATCGACGACGGCGTTGTCGCCGGCGGCGGGTCGCCAGCGCACGATCAGCGCCCCGAGCAGGCCCACGTTCGGCGGGTCGGGCACGAGGGCGAAGCCCGCGTCGGCGTCCGCGGAGATCAAGAGCCGCGCCGTGGCCTCGAGCCGCGCCTCCAGGTCTGCGGCCAGCTCGCGCTCAACCGGGGCGTCGAAGCGGCTCAGCACCAGCTGGGCCGCCATCACCGCCCCGGCGTGCACGTCGTCGAACGCGAGCTCGACCCAGGCGTCGGGGAATCGGAAATTCAGGGGAACGGTCACGGGGACACCCACCTTTTGCAGCGGCCCCGTGACCTATCGGAACTCGCCGCCTCAGACATTCCGAGCCTTCCGGGGGTACCGGCGCCGCGTGGGTCGCTGCTGTTTGTCGACGAAGCGTGCCACGAGGAGGCTTCCCGCACACGCGAACACAACCAGGGCGGCAGAGGTGATGTCATGCGGCCATCTCGGTGCAGTCGGGAACGCCGTGCCCACGACGAGTGTCACCATGCCGACCCCCGCGAAAGCAGCGGCCGCGTAGACGGGCGTGACCAGAGCCACCCTGGGGGCGTTCCGGATGATGGTCACCGTCGAGGCCACAACCGCCACAGCCCCGATCCAGAAGAGGATCGACGACGGGACGAAGACCGGATGAGCACCGTAGGCGACGAAGAGGCCGCCGCGGGCCACCTGACCGGGGGGAAGCGTTCCAGTCAGCGCGGCCACAACGAACAGCAGGATCACGACCACCATGTCGAGGGCGAGCAGATAGAGCCCCGCGATTCGGAAGAGTCGCAGGATCAACTGATCACGGCGCGTCTCGACGCCCAGGAACTCGTCGCCCTTCACCAGCGCGCAGTCGCGATGCCCATTGTGTGTTCCCCCACGAATCAACACTGTCGTTGCCCGCCAACGAGCGATGTCCACCCCACTATGTGAATCCAAAGCTAGTGGAATAGTTATTCCGACGCAATAAACTTTATCTGGTCAGGGAATTAATCAGGGGGACGCTGCGTCAGCCGCAGTACAACAACAACAACAACCGGCGAGGGCCCCCAGGGCGCATCGGGTTCGCCCTCGCTACCGTTTCGGCTGGCCGCGCCCGAAACGGCGGGCGCGGCCTGCCGAAACCGGCGCGGGCGCGACGGATGCCGCCGGCCAGGTCGGCCGACGGCATCCGCTCCTGAGGCGCGTGCCTCAGACGTCCGTTCGACGGGGGCTCATCCGACGGGTGAACATCAGAGCCGCTCCGGTCAGGAGCAGGAGCAGCCCGGCGACGCCGCCGAACTCGATGCCGGCTGTTCCGGTCGTGGCGAGGGCCGTGACGGACAGGGCGGCCGGGCTCGAGAGGTGACCGGACTGCACCGCCGCCGCGGCCGTTCCTGAGGCTCCGAATGCCACCGTCGTGTCCGTCGGCACGTTCGAGTCGGGCGGGTCAACCACAGTGACCGGGGTAGCCAGGATCCGGATGGCCCGGGTATTGGGGAGCGTCGGAACGTCCGAGGCAGTCGGAGTGGCCGTGGGATCGCCGATGACGGACAGGGAGTTTCCGGTGACCGTTACCGGAACGGCAACAACCGGAGCAACCTGCGTGCCCGAGCCGGTGCCGTCAGAACCCGACGTCACCGGACCCGAAGCCGGGTTCGCACCCGAACCAGAACCAGAACCAGAACCAGAACCAACCGGACCACTCGAACCGTTTGCAGAGCCACTGTCACCAACGACCGAGATCGCATTTCCGGTGACCGTCACCGGAACGGCAACAACCGGGACAACCTGCGTGCCCGAGCCGGTGCCGTCAGCACCCGACGTCACCGGACCCGAAGCGGAAGCCGGAGCGGCAGCATCCGTTGTGGTGCCGGCGGTGGTGGCCGTCGACGAGGAATCGCCTGCCGCGCTCACGGCATCGCCGGTGAGGGCGATGGGCACGTCAACACTGATGAGGCCCTGCGTGCCGCCGAGCAGTGAATTGTTTCCCGTTGTCGTTGCCGGAGCCAGGGTGGCTGCCGGGGCCGAGGCCGATGCCGGTGCGGTCGACCCGGTGGAACTCGAGTCACCGAGCACCGAGATGGCATTGCCGGAGACGCTCACGGGTGCCGCCACCGGGGCGACGACCTGAGTGCCGGAGGCGGTCCCGTCGGAGCCCGAGGTGGTGGCCGGGGCAGGAGCGGGTGCGGAGGCGGGGGCCGCGGCAGCAACTGCCGAGGCCGAGGCCGGTGAAGGCGCCGTGCTGGAGTCGCCGACCGCGCTGATCGCGTTGCCGGTGGCCTGCACGGGAGTGGAGACATCCGCGACGACCTGGGAACCGGACAGGGTCCCGTTGTCGCCGCTGGTGTCTGCGGCGTGCGCCGCGGTCGTGCCGAGGAGCGAAAGCGCCCCGACGAACAGGGTGCCGTAGAGCGCCCGGGACAGGGTGATGTTCATGATGGTTCTCCTTGAAAGTGTGAGTGAGGGCCGCGCGAGGGACGCGTGGCCAGGGTCCGCATGCCGTCGGGAAAGCACGGCCGGGACCTACTCAGGCAGGAGAAGAACCGGGGCTTGTTGCGAGGGAGGACGGCAGTGCGTCGTCCTCGGGGGTGAGGCGGGCGGCCTCAGCGGAGACGCCGCCCGCCGCCGCGTTGTTCGCGACGACGGACATCAGGCCGGCACCGCCGGCCGCTGCGGTCGCGGGCGCCGGCTGCGGCAGGTCGACGGGGTGCCCCGGCGCACCGAGCGGGGTCGCGGCAGCGGATGCCGCGGCGCCAGGGGGCGTGAGGCTTTCGAACGCGGCAGTCGCGGACGGGTCGGCCGGGGCCGAGTCGGCCTGGGCCGCATCCGCGCTCGGCCCCACAGCCGAGGTGGGCGGGGCCACGGCGGTCGACGCAGTCGGGGCAGTGGCGGCAGGAATGCTCACCGTAGGAAGGGTGACGGCCGGGATCGTGACCGGCGGAGTCAGCGCGACCAAGGCCGCAACGATCGGCGCTCCGGCCGTTTCACTGACGGAGACGAGACGGTCGATGTCCGATGCGACGGCCTCTGTCACGGCGGAGGCGGCATCCCCGACGACTGTTTCAACCGAAAGAGACGGCGCGCGGGAGTCGGGAGCGGCCGAGATTGCGGGAGGGACTGCGGCGGCGGGAACGGCCGGGAGTACGGGTTCGGCAGCGGCGAGTGCGGGCGCAACCGGAACGGAAGCCGTCGGGGGCGCGGGTGCGGAGGCATCCGCTACCGGAGGAGTGTCGGGAAGAAGATTCGTGGCCGACGCTGAACTCGCGCCACCGCAAAGGAACCAGGCGATGCCGAGGGCGATCGCGACAAGGGCGAGCCACAGGGCGCGGGGAGTGCGAACTGCCTGGGCTTCGTCCATCTCGTTCACCTCCGCTGGTGGTTGTGTGCAATCCCGACCGTAGGTGAACAGGAAGCCGGAGTCTAGGAAACTGGTCCACATTGCCAGCTTCGCGCCCCGGTCGGGCGCGCACCGTGCACGCTGACCCGGGGATTGTTGTCGCACACTGCATTCTGGATACGCAGGCGAACGGGCATATTCGCCGGAACCGGCCGGGATGGTCCGGCGAAACGGGCGCAGGTGACCGGATCCTGCGGCACTCAGGTTGGGTCGGGTCATTGGCCGAGGAGGCGGATCCAGACTCGCGAGACGTCGGGCGGCGGCACTCATGGACGCAGCAACGTCGAGATTCCACGCCAGCATCTCGTCTCTCAGGCTAGTGAACGAATCTATCCAGTGCAATAAACTGCATCTGGTCTGGATAATTGCTTGAGGGGGCGCTCGTGGTAACCACGGCAAAGAAACAAAGGAAGGCATCCGTCTGGGTGCGTCTTGGCGACGTCATCATCATCGGAGGTCTTCTCTACGGTTCGGGTCACTACATCTACGCAGGGGCGTCGGGGTTCGCGTTCGACCTGAGCCGCATCGACTCCGGCACGTCGGCGGCCCACGACGCGGCTGTGATCGGGGGCAGGGTGCCCTTTGTCGCGGACCAGCTGTTGTACTTCCCCCTCGCGGTCACGTTCCTGTCGCTGCTTGCGCTGATCTATCTCCACAGGTCAAGCCGGCAGACCGCTATCGTCGTCCTATCCGGTGCCGCAGCCATCGCCCTGACCTGCCTCGTCACACTGACTGTGGAAATCGTCTGGGTGGCCAGCGGCGTGCCGTACACCAACTATTCCGGCGCCTTTTCGGCCTGGGCGGACCCCACTCGTTACGTCTGGCCCATCCTCGCTCTCGGCCTGTGGCTGTTGGCCGCCCTTGCGGCCGGAGCATTCGGCGGCTGGGGCATGCGGGCGCTGTTCCGCTCGCCGCGCGACGCGCGCAGCGTCAGGAGCCGGTCGAGCCGGATCTCCTAGCCACTGCGGCGCAATAAACTCAGCCTGGTCAGCAAAAAAAGGGGGCGAAATGACAGCATCAGCAAAAGAACTCGAGGACAAGAAGTCACCCGGGGCGCGCCTTCTCGCGGTCGCCATCGTCGCCGGCTTGTCGGCCTGCGCTGCCTTCTTCGTCTACCGGGGGGCATCGGGGTTCGCCTTCGACTTGAGCCGCACGGAAAACAGAACGACGTCCGCGCACGATTCGGCCGTTTTCGCCGGAAAGGTGCCGTTCGTCGCTGACCAACTGCTCTATTTTCCGCTCGCGGTCGCCCTCCTGGGCATGGTCGCGATCTACTTGCTGAATTATGTGAACTGCACGGGTCGACAGGCCTGGATCATCCTCACGTCTGGCTCCGCGACGATGTTCACTGTGTGCCTCGTCTCCTTGGCGTTCGAAATCACGTGGGTCGCTACCTCATTTCCGTACACCAACTACTCCGGCTTGTACTCGGCATGGACCCAACCGAGCCGCTACTTCTGGCCGATCCTCGCGCTGAGCCTGTGCCTTCTCGCCGCGCTCATCGCCGGCGCGGTCGGCGTCTGGGCGCTGCGCTCGACCCGCACAGTCCGCAGCGTCAGCAAGGCCCGCAAGGTCCGTCGCGCATAGCCGAAGAGTCACGCGCATTGTGGATTCCCCCGCAGATCGTCTTCACACGGCGGCGCTACCGTTTCGGCAGGCCGCTACCGAAACGGCAGGCGCGGCCTGCCGAAACCGGCGCGGGCGTGACGGAAGCGGGCGCCGACGGGTCAGAGGGCGAGGAGAGCCAGGGCGACGACGATCGCGGCAGCGACCACGACCGTAGTCCCGACGGCCATCACGAGAAGGAGCGTGCGGCGACGGGTGCGGAGGCGGGCGGCGGCCGCCGAGCGGATCTCGCCCGCGGTTCCGGGCAGCGCGGCCGGCGCGGGCGCAGGGTCCGGGGAGAACGACGCCGTGAGACGCACGGGTTCGACGTCGCGAACACCGTAGGCAGCGGTGTGCCCGCTCTCGACTTCGGGTGGTCTGTATGCGCTCCCGCTCGAAACGGATGCCGGGTTCCCGGCCTCCTGGGCTCGGGCAGGCCGGGCTCCGCGGCCGACGATGACCGTGTGGTCGTCGTCCGGACCGGCGCGGCGGGCGGAGATGCGCGTGTGGTCGTCATCGTCACCGGGACCGCCTCCCGTGTTCTCGACGGCAGGGACCGCAGAGGGGACGGCGGTCCGACGCACGATCCGGGTGTCATCCGCCGCATCGGGATCGATATCGGCAGGCCGGCGCACGATGCGGGTGTCATCCTCCGCATCGGGATCCTCCGCGGCGATGTTGCGACGGGCGACGTGCGTGTCATCCTCCGCATCAGGCTCCACGTCGGTGTGCCGACGCACGATCCGCGTATCATCCGCCCCATCCGGGTCGACGTCGGTGTGCCGACGCACGATCCGCGTATCATCCGCCCCATCCGGGTCCACGTCGGTGTGCCGACGCACGATCCGGGTGTCATCATCCTCCACGTCCACGTCCACGTCCACGTCCACGTCCACGTCCGGCTTCGGTTCCGGGTCGACATCGGCGTGCCGGCGCACAATCCGGGTATCGTCGGCGTCCTCGGGAACGGTCATCGTCCACCCCGCCCAGGGACCTCGGCCGTGTCGTCGCTTGCGTGGTCGCTCGTGAAGTCGGCTCCGGTCCCCGTCGCGGCGAAGCCGGTCGTGGTCGAGTTCTCCCGCGGATCCTCTCCGCCGGACACGACGTCGACGATGACGACCGAAATGTTGTCGCGACCACCGGACCCGAGCGCATGGCCGAGCAGGACATCCGCTGTCTGCTGGGTATCGCCGTTGAGCGTCATCGCCGCGCGCAGGGCCTCAGGCGAGAGCTCGCCGGTGAGCCCGTCCGAGCAGATGAGCAACCGCTCGCCCGTGACGACGGGGCGCAGCCAGAAGTCGGCGGGGCTGTCGTCTGCGCCCATCGCGCGCGTGATCACGTTGCGTTTGGCGAAGGTGGCTGCGCCGGCCCGGTCGAGTGTGCCGTTGTCGAGGAGTTCCTGAACGAGCGAGTGGTCGACCGTGAGCTGGGCGAGGTCGGCGCCGAGCAACCGGTAGACGCGGGAATCACCGACGTTGACCAGGAGCCAGTGCGGGCGGCCTTCATGGGTGACCAGGACGACGCCGGTGAGGGTACTTCCGGCGCCGCGCGTGGTGCCTTCTGCGACCGCGCGCACGGCACGGTGGGCACGGTCGACCGCCTGCACGACGTCGTCGGGGCCGGGATTCGTGCCGAGCAGCGCCCGGAACTCGGCGATCACGGCCGCACTCGCCCGGTCGCCGGCCTCGTGGCCGCCCATGCCGTCGGCGACGAGGAAGACGGGCGACCCGACGAGGACCGAGTCCTCGTTGATGCGCCGCTTCAGCCCGACATCGGTGCGGAAACCGAACCGCACCCGCACCGCGCCGTCGGTGACGGCCTCCACTGCAGTCGTCATCAGGTCTCCAGGAAGATCCGGGCGGGAAGCTCACCCAACAGGAAGCGCTCGGTCAGCAGGGCGGATGCCCCGGCGACGAGTTCGCGCTCGTCGCCTCCGTCGTCGATCAGCACGATCCCGTTCGTCGAGTGCAGGTCGGTGATGCTCCAGACCCCGTTGGACAGTTCGATCCGGGCGTGTGACTTCGACACGGTCTTGCCGGTGTCGATGACAGCGACCAGCTGGGCGTCGGGGTATTCGCCCGAGCCGGACGGGTTGCGACCGAGGTACACGACCGGGCCCGTGAGCGAGACCTGCGCACCGGTCTCCGTCTCGAAGGTCCACGGCTTGGCGCGACGCGCGGAGATCCGGGTCGCCTCCATGTCGTCGACATCGGCGGCGGCGCCCTCCTCAGCGGTGACGACGCCATCGTGCCCCGTGTCGTCGCTGACACCGACAAGGTCGGCCCGGGACAGCGGCGCCGCGACAGCCGGGGCGGGCGAGAGCGGCGCGGCCGGCGCGGCCGGCGCGGCCGGCG
>NZ_SOFG01000003.1 GCF_004402485.1 Cryobacterium algoricola
CCGCCGGAATGGGCGGACCAACCACAAGTTTGAAACTGACAGAACAAATCATTACTGACTTGCTTTGTTGTTATAAATGTTTTCCAAAGGAATCTCTTGGCCCTTCACCGCTAGAAACGGATCCAAACCACGAGGTTTTTGGCATTTGACATTGTGCACGCTGTTGAGTTCTCAAGGATCGGACGCACCCGGCTTCAGGCCACACCGTAACCGGCTTAGTGGCTGTCGCTCCGAGGCAACTTGTCTAACCTAACCTCCCCCGCAGTCCCTGTCAAATCGGCCAGAACCCGGTCTCAGACACGAAAAACGCGTCCGAAATAGGATTCTTACCAACCCGATGAAACATGCGGAAGGAAGACTTTCAAGCCTACGCCTGACACCCTCGAATCACAGAAACAAGAGTAAGAAAAACGTAAAACTTCGGTCCCACGTGAGGCCGGAAAGCACTGCGGCTTTTCCGCACCTTTGGGGTACGTGAAGACATTACGTGCCCCCGCCCACCCCGTCAAAACCCATGCACCCCCGGGCGTGTCACCACCCCCGCAACGCCCGCGCCCAGCATCCGCCCACCCCCGCCCACACCCCGCCAACACCCCGCCAACACCCCGCGAGAGTACACTTTTGGCCCCTAAAACGGAGTCTTAAGGGCCAAAAGTCCGCTCTCGCGGAACAGTACACCGCGGGTCGGGGACCCACGGGGCGGGGACGGGCGGGGCGGGGCTACTGGACGAAGATGCCGGCGAGGGTTTTCTTGCCGCGGCGGAGCACGGCGACCCCACCGGGGAGCACGGCTCCCTCGATGGTCTGGTCATCACTGAGGACCTTGACGTTGTTCAGGTACACCCCGCCCTGGTTGATCGCGCGGCGGGCCTCGCTCAGGCTCGTCGTGAGTCCGGTGTCCACGAGCAACTGCATCACCGGCGCGCGGGGAGCGGTCGTCGTGTTGGGGAGTTCACGCAGGGCTGCCTCGAGGGTCGCCTCGTCGAGGTCGGCGAGGTCACCCTGGCCGAAGAGAGCCTGCGCGGCGTGGATGGCAGCATCCGTCGCCGCCCTCCCGTGCACGAGGCTCGTTACCGAGACGGCGAGGGTGCGCTGGGCGAGCCGCTTGAACGGTTCGGTCGCGACCGATTCCTCGAGCCCTTCGATCTCGGCGCGCGTCAGGAACGTGAAGATCTTGAGGCGCAGGATCACATCGGCATCGTCGGTGTTGAGCCAGAACTGGTAGAAGGCGTAAGGGCTTGTCAGGGTGGGGTCGAGCCAGACGGCGTTGCCCTCGCTCTTACCGAACTTGGTGCCGTCGCTGTTCGTGATCAGCGGGGTGCCGATCGCGTGCACGCTCGCGCCCTCCGCCTTTCGGATCAGGTCGGTCCCACTCGTGAGGTTGCCCCACTGGTCACTGCCCCCGGTCTGCAGCACGCAGCCGTGCGCGCGGAAGAGTTCGAGGAAGTCGAGGCCCTGGAGCACCTGGTAGCTGAACTCGGTGTAGCTGATGCCGGCGTCGGAGTTGAGCCGGGCGCTCACGGCATCCTTCTTGAGCATCGTGCCGACCCGGAAGTACTTGCCGATGTCGCGCAGGAAGTCGATCGCGCTGAGCGGACCGGTCCAGTCGAGGTTGTTCACGAGGGTGACGGGGTTGTCGCCCTCGGCGCTCAGGAAGCGCGAAACCTGCGCCTGCAGGTAACCGACCCAAGTGCTCACGGTGTCCTTGGTGTTCAGCACTCGTTCCGCGGTGGGCCGTGGGTCACCGATCAGGCCGGTGGACCCGCCGACGAGGCCGAGCGGCCGGTGGCCGGCGAGCTGCAGTCGGCGCATCAGCAGGAGCTGGACGAGGTTGCCGAGATGCAGGCTCGGCGCGGTCGGGTCGAATCCGCAATAGAAGGTGATCGGCTCCCCCGCGAGCAGTGTGCGCAACTCGGTCTCGTCGGTGGATACCTGCACAAGGCCGCGCCAGGAGATCTCCTCCCAGACATTCTCGAAGGTGACGTCGTTGGACTGCTGCTTGAGGATCGCTGGATCTGACACGCAGCCCAGATTACCAGCGCGGCAGTGCCGGGCCGGGAGGACAGGCCTGAACCTTCATCGTAAAGAATTAAGTCTGCACCATGAATAGGAACCTATTTAGTGTGTAGGCTTACTTTATGCGCGCGACTCCGCACGCTGCACACCAACCGGCCGGGAGGCGCGCTCATGTTCGTGATCACCGCAGACCAGATCGACAGCCGCCACGACCGGGACCGGGCCGGCGAGATGATCGCCCGCCTCGCCGCCGACTTCGGCCCCGCCTTCGTGCTGCCCCCCGACCAGACCTCTGGAGACGAGATCCAGGTACTGCTCACCGACGCGGCGGCCGCGCTCGACGTCGTGTTCGCCCTGCACCGGTCCGGGCACTGGAGCATCGGCCTGGGCATCGGCCCGGTCAGGGAGCCGCTCCCCCACGCCACCCGCCAGGCCTCCGGCGCGGCATTCATCGCCGCGCGGGCCGCCGTGACCCGCGCAAAGAAAGCGGATGCCCGCTTCGCCCTCGACGCGGACGGCTCCGGGGCCACGGTCGCCGGGGCATCCGCCGGCCGGTCGCAGCCCGGCGCGCCTGCGGGTCGCACGCGCGAAGTGCCGGCACTCACCCCGTCGGGGAGCGGCCCGCTCCTGGCCGGCGCCGAGGTCGAGGCCCTCATCGCGACCGTGCTCCTGCTCCGCCAGCGCCGCTCGCCGGAGGGCTGGGCGGCGGTCGACCTGCTGCGCGACGGCCTGAGCCAGGTCGAGATCGCCGGCCGGCTCGGGATCACGCCCGCGGCGGTGAGCCAGCGGATCAAGTCCGCGCTCTGGAGGGTCGAAGAGGCCGCGCACCCCGCACTGGTTAGGCTCATGGAAGACCTCGAGCAGACTTCGACAGAAACGGACACCGCCGGATCATGATCCAGTCCTTCCAGATCCTCGCCACGCTGTACTGGCTGTTGCTGTTGCTCGTGACCATCGGCTCGCTTGTCTGCGCCGTGATTGCATTCCGGTGGCGAAAACAGAGCTTCGCGATCATCTCGGCGGGCGCCCTCGCCGGCGCGCTCCTGATCGCGGCGGCCCCCGCGCCCGGCGGCAGCGACACCTTCGGCGTCATGCTCGGCCTGATCGCGCTCGCCCTCGCCGTGGTCGGCGGCGGCCCGATGGCCCTGCTCGCGCTCGACTTCGCCACTCACGATTCCGCGCGGCCCGGCCAGCACGGCGGAATCCTCGTCGACGACGGCACGACTCCGGTAGCCCCCGGCGTGACCGGCGCCGTGCACGAGGTGCTCCGCGGCGGCCTGATGATCGGCATCCTCGAACGGCTCGCCGTTGCAGGCGCGATCCTCGCCGGGTTCCCCGAGGCGATCGCGGTCGTCGTCGCCATCAAGGGCGTCGGCCGGTTCACCGAACTCACCGAAGCCGAAACCCGTGAGCGTTTCATCATCGGCACCTTCGCGAGCCTGATCTGGGCGTGCGCGTGCGCCGCCCTCGTCAAGATCGCGACCAGCTAGGCCCCCGCTCCCATCGCTCGCGCCTCACCCGCACCGGCACGCCCTGCAGCTGTCGGGGTCGGCCCGGGCATCCGTGGCTAACTCAGGAGAATCGTCCGGCTCGCGAAAATCAGCCGCACTCGTCCGCGGGCCGGCGACTGCCCGGTGGGCTGATCTCCTGAATTCGACACCGGGAGAACGCGCGACCGGCCGTGTGTGCAGGCAGAATTCCTGAGCCAGTCCCCGCGAGCCGGCATGACCGCCCAGGGCGTGGCTAACTCAGGAGAATCTTCGGGCTCGCGAGCACCGGCCGCACTGGTCCGCAGGCCGACGACCGCCCGGCGGCTAGATTTCCTGAGTTAGCCCCCTCGGGGCGCGTGACCGCCGTGGGGCGGGCGAGTCAGGGCCGGACCGGGCCGGGGCCGGGCAGCGCGAGCTGCGGATGCCGCCGGTAGGGCGAGACGGTCGGGTCGCCCGGGATCCAGAATCGCCAGGGGAATTCCGCTCCCCCGCCGGGACCGCTGACACCGGTGCGCGGCCCGGTATGTACTGCCGGCACCGGAACGGCGGGCAGGGTCAGCTCGAACGGCGGGACGGCGAGATCGGCACCGTCGTCGTCGAGCCCGATTCCGAGGGCGATCGTGAGTCGAGCCGGTCCCCGCGCCAGGTCGGTGTCGGTCTTCGAGGTCGTGCGGCGCGACCGGGCTTCGGCCAGTCCGTCGACGATTTCGCCGCCGCGGAGCAGGAGCGCTGACGCGGAGCCCTCCGGGGAACAGACGATGTTGGCGCAGACGTGCATTCCATAGCTGAAATACGCGTAGAGGTGCCCGGGCGGGCCGTACATGGTCGAGTTACGCCGGGTGCGACCGCGGAAGGCGTGCGAGCCCGGGTCGGTTCCGTCGCCGAGGTACGCCTCGACCTCGGTGATCCGCAGCGCGACCCCGCCGCGGCGGAGCACAGCGCCGAGGAGAAGCGGCGCGAGTCCGACCGACGGCCGCGCGAGCAGGTCCGCTTCGAGGCTCACCGGCTGTGCCCATCTCGATGCGGTTCCCGGTCGAGGCTCACCGGCGGCACCCAACACGACGCCGGTCCCGGTCGAGGCTCACCGGTAGCGCCCAACACGACGCCGGTCTCCGTCGAGGCTCACCGGCTGTGCCCATCACGATGCCGTTCCCGGTCGAGGGTCACCGGCGGCGCCCGTCACGACGCGGGTCCCGGTTGACGCCCACGGGGATTGCCCGCTAGAGCTCGAGTGCCGACGCGAGCACGCGGACCCGGGCGACGAGCACGGCCCGCTGCTCGGCGACGCGAACCGGGGCGGTGCCGCCCTGGCCGTCGCGACCCTCGACCGACCCGTGGATGCTCAGAACGCTGCGCACCTCGGGGGTCAGGTGCGGCGAGATCGCGAGGAGCGCGGCGTCGTCCACCTCGTGCAGTTCGAGTTCGTTCTGCTCGGCGTACTTGACGAGCAACCCGGTGATCTCGTGCGCGTCGCGGAACGACACCCGCTGCTTCACGAGCCATTCGGCGACATCCGTGGCCAGGGAGTAGCCCGCGGGGGCGAGTTCCGCCATCCGCTCGGTGTGGAAGGTCAGGGTCGCGATCATACCGGCGAAGGCGGGCAGGAGCACCTCGAGGGTGTCGATCGAGTCGAAGACGGGTTCCTTGTCCTCCTGCAGGTCGCGGTTGTACGCGAGCGGAAGGCCCTTGAGGGTCGTGAGCAGGCCGGTGAGGTTGCCGATCATGCGACCGGACTTGCCCCGGGCGAGTTCGGCGATGTCGGGGTTCTTCTTCTGCGGCATGATCGAGGACCCGGTGGAGTACGAGTCGTCGAGGGTGACGAAACCGAACTCGCGGGTGTTCCAGAGGATGATCTCCTCGGCGAGGCGGGAAATGTCGATGCCGATCTGCGCGGTGATGTATGCGAACTCGGCGACGAGGTCGCGGCTCGCGGTGCCGTCGATCGAGTTCTCGACCACGTGGCCGAAGCCGAGGTCGGTCGCGACGAGCCGGGCGTCGAGGCCGAGGGTGTTCCCGGCGAGGGCGCCGGAGCCGTACGGCGAGTAGTCGGCGCGCTTGCCCCAGTCGGTGAAGCGTTCGAGGTCGCGCACGAGCGGCCAGCAGTGCGCGAAGAGGTGGTGCGCCAGTAGGACCGGCTGGGCATGCTGCAGGTGGGTGCGCCCGGGCATGATCGCGGTCTCGTTGGCCTCCGCCTGGGCGGCGAGGGCGTCGATCACCGTGATCAGGTGCGCGGAGATGCTCGCTGCCTTGTCGCGGAGCAGCATTCGGATCAGGGTGGCGACCTGGTCGTTCCGGCTGCGGCCGGCGCGGAGCTTGCCGCCGAGCGGGGCGCCGACGATGTCGATCAGGCCGCGTTCGAGCGCGGAGTGCACGTCCTCGTCGCTCTCGGCAGGCTGGAAGCTCCCGTCGGCAATGGCGGCGTCGAGCGTGTCGAGCCCGGCGATCATAGCGGCGAGTTCTTCGGCGCTCAGGTAGCCCGCGGCGGCCAGGGCGCGGGCGTGAGCCCGGGAGCCCCGGATGTCGTAGGGCGCGAGCGGCCAGTCGAACTGGGTCGACTTGCTCAACCGGGCGAGCTCGGGGCTCGGTCCCCCGGCGAAGCGGCCACCCCAGAGGGCGCCCGCTTCACCGGCGCGGTTGACCGGAGAATCACCTGTCATGCTCCGGACCCTACTTGCCGGCCAGGTCGCGGCGTGCGGAGATCTTGCTCGGCAGCGACCACAACTCGATGAACCCCTTGGCCATGGACTGGTCGAAGGTGTCGCCGGTGTCGTAGGTGGCGAGGTTGAAGTCGTAGAGGCTCTGCGGGCTCGTGCGGCCGGTGACGACCGCGCTGCCGGCGTGCAGCTTCAGGCGGATGTCGCCGGTCACGTACTTCTGCGTCTCGTCGATGAACACGTCGAGGGCACGCTTGAGGCCGGAGAACCAGAGCCCGTCGTAGACGAGTTCGGCCCACTTGGCTTCGACGCCGCGCTTGTAGCGGGCGAGGTCGCGCTCGATCGTCATGTTCTCGAGCTCTTCGTGCGCGGCGATGAGGGCGATGCCGGCGGGGGCCTCGTAGACCTCGCGGCTCTTGATGCCGACGAGACGGTCCTCGACCATGTCGATCCGGCCGACGCCCTGGTCTCCGGCGAGCTTGTTCATGATCTCGATGGCCTGCAGCGGGGTGACCGGCTTGCCGTCGATCGCCACGGGCACGCCCTGGTCGAAGCGGATGACGACCTCGGTCGCGTCGCGCGTGACCGTCGGGTCCTGGGTGTACGTGTAAAGGTCTTCGATCGGGGCGTTCCACGGGTCTTCGAGGAAGCCGGTCTCGACCGCGCGGCCGTAGACGTTCTGGTCGATCGAGTACGGGCTCTTCGCGGACTGCTTGATCGGCAGGTTGTGCTCGGCGGCGTAGATGATGGCCTTGTCGCGGGTCAGCGCGAAGTCACGGACCGGGGCGAGGGAGATCAGGTCGGGAGCGAGCGCGGCGACGGCGGCCTCGAACCGGACCTGGTCGTTGCCCTTGCCGGTGCACCCGTGGGCGACGCTGTCGGCGCCGAGGGCCTTCGCGGTCGAGGCGAGGTACTTGGCGATCAGCGGGCGGCTGAGCGCGGAGACGAGCGGGTAACGCTTCTGGTACAGCGCGTTGGCCTTGAGGGCCGGGACGATGTAGTCGTTGGCGAATTCGTCCTTCGCGTCGACGACGATGGCCTCGACCGCGCCGCAGTCGAGCGCACGCTGGCGGATGGCTTCCATGTCTTCGCCGTCCTGTCCGACGTCGATGGCGAGGGCTACGACCTCCTTGCCGGTCGCATCCTTCAGCCAGCCAATGCCGACCGAGGTATCCAGTCCACCGGAATATGCGAGCACAACACGTTCAGCCATGGTTCTCCCTCTAAATATCTACTAAGTCTCAGTTTACGGGTTGGTGTTGTGGCCGAGCAGCCAGACCAGCAGCGCCTTCTGCGCGTGCAGGCGGTTCTCGGCCTCATCCCAGATGATGCTCTGCGGGCCGTCGATGACATCCGCGGTGACCTCGTAGCCGCGGTCGGCGGGGAGGCAGTGCATGAACAGCGCATCGGGCTTGGCCCGGGCGAGCAGCGCGCTGTCGACGCGGTATGAGCCGAGCGAGGCGACGCGTGCGGCCTTCTCCTCCTCGAAACCCATCGACACCCAGGTGTCCGTGACGACGACGTCGACACCGGTGACCGCTTCCGCGGGGTCGGTGTAGAGCGCGATCGAGCCGCCGGTCGTCGCGGCGATCGCCTCGGCATCCGCCAGTACCTGCGGCTGCGGCGTGTAGCCGGCCGGGGAGGCGATGCGAATGTGCATGCCCGCCGTCGCGCCGGCGAGGAGGTACGAGTGGGCCATGTTGCAGGCGCCGTCGCCGAGGAAGGTGAGGGTGAGGCCGGCGAGCTCGCCGCGGTGTTCGCGGATGGTGAGCAGGTCGGCGAGGAGCTGGCACGGGTGGAAGTCGTCGGAGAGCGCGTTGACGACGGGCACGGTGGTGCCGAGGGACATCTCCTCGAGGCCGGCCTGGCCGTAGGTGCGCCAGACGATCGCGGCGACCTGGCGTTCGAGCACGCGGGCGGTGTCGGCGGCCGTCTCCTTGCCGCCGAGCTGGCTGTTGGCCGTGCTGATGATCAGCGGGCTGCCGCCGAGGTCGGCGATGCCGACGGCGAAGGACACCCGGGTGCGGGTGGATGACTTGTCGAAGATCACGGCGACGGTCTGGGGGCCGGCGAGGGGCTTCGCCTGGAACCTGTCGCGCTTGAGCACCAGGGCCAGGTCGAGGATCTCGGCTTGTTCGGCCGGGGAGATGTCGTCGTCGCGCAGGAAATGGCGGGTCACGGGGTCACTTTCGCTGGAATGGGGGATTCTTCAGCCTAGAGGCTGGCCAGGGCGAGCCCGAATCGGCGCCCGAATTCGGCCAGTTCGGTGTCGCCGACGATGAGCGGCGGCGCGAGCCGGAGGGTGGACTCGTTGGCGGCGTTGACGATGAGCCCGGCGTCGAGGGCCGCGTCGGCGAGCTTCAGGGCGACGGGCTCGGCCAGGCCGATGCCGAGGAGCAGGCCGCGGCCGCGGACCTCGAGGATGTGCGGGGAGTCGAATCCGAGGATCAGCTCGCGAAGCTGCTCGCCGCGCCGGGCGGCATTGGCAACGAGGCCGTCCCGCTCGATGATGCCGAGCACGGTGTTCGCGGTCGTGGTCGCGAGCGGGTTTCCGCCGAAGGTCGAGCCGTGCTGGCCGCGCTGGAAGAGCTCGGAGGCCGCACCGAAGGTGACGAGGGCGCCGATCGGCACGCCGCCGCCGATGCCCTTCGCGATCGAGATCGCATCGGGCAGGATGCCGTCGTGCTGGTACGCGAACCAGTCTCCGGTGCGTCCGGCACCGGTCTGCACCTCGTCGAGGATGAGCAGCACCCCGTGCCGGGTGCAGAGTTCGCGGGCACGTCGCAGGAAGCCGTCCGGCAGGTCAATGACGCCGGCCTCCCCCTGCACGGGCTCGAGGAAGAGGGCGGCGACGGTGTCGTCGATCGCGGTCTCGAGGGCCTCGAAGGTCGCGTGTATGTGCTCGACGCCGCCGGGAACCGGCAGGAACGGCGCCCGCATCGCGGGCTTGCCGGACAGGGCGAGCGCGCCCATGGTGCGGCCGTGGAAGGACTCGTGCAACGAGAGGATGCGGGTACGCGGCCGGGCGGGATCGCTCCCGATGTTGAGGCGGGCGAGTTTGAACGCGGCCTCGTTGGCCTCGGCGCCCGAGTTGCAGAAGTACACCCGGCCGGCCGGCCCGGCGCCGGTGATGCGCTTGAGCCGTTCGGCGAGTTCGATCTGGGACGGAGACGCGAAGTAGTTGGAGATGTGCGCGAGGGTACCGACCTGGGCGGAGACGGCGGCGACCATCTCGGGGTGGGCGTGCCCGAGGGAGTTGACGGCGATGCCCGCGAGGAAGTCGAGGTATTCGGTGCCGTTCTCGTCCCAGACGTAGCAGCCGGCGCCGCGGACGAGCATCGCGCGCGGCGGCGCGAAGGTGAGCATCATCGCCGCGGTGTATCGGTCCCGCCAGCCCGCGCTGCGTGCCGCGAGCGTGGCCGCGTCTGTCGTGCCCGCGTAGGTTGCCGGTGAGTCGGTGATCGTTTCGCCTGTCATTCTCAAATCCGTTGTGTCGATGTTGTGGTGCGGTGTGGTGCGGGCTTTACTTGGCCCGGGGTACGACTTCGGTGCCGATGCCGCTTCCGGTGAAGACCTCGAGCAGGATCGAGTGCGGCACGCGGCCGTCGATGATGGCCGCCTTGGCGACGCCGCCGTCGACGGCGTCGAGGCAGGCGGTCATCTTGGGGATCATCCCGGATTCGAGGTCTGGCAGCAGGGCACGCAGTTCCGGAACCTCGATGATCGAGACGAGGGAGTCCCGGTTCGGCCAGTCGCTGTAGAGACCGGCGACATCGGTGAGGATCACGAGCTTCTCTGCCCCGAGCGCAATGGCCAGGGCCGCGGCGGCGGCGTCGGCGTTGATGTTCAGGGACTGGCCAGGGACATCCGTGTCGGGGGCGATCGAGGAGATCACCGGGATGCGGCCGGCGTCGAGCTGCGCGTGCACGGCCTCGGGGTCGACGCCGATCACGTCGCCGACGAGGCCGAGGTCGACCTCGACGCCGTCGATCACGGTGCCGCGGCGGCGGCCCTGGAAGAGGCCGGCGTCCTCGCCGGACAGGCCGGCCGCGAGCGGGCCGTGCTCGTTGATGTGGCTGACGAGTTCGCGGTTGATCTGGCCGGTGAGCACCATCCGCACGACGTCCATCGCCTCGGGGGTCGTCACGCGGTAGCCGCCGCGGAACTCGCTCTCGATGCCGAGGCGTTCGAGCATGGCCGAGATCTGCGGGCCGCCGCCGTGCACGACGACGGGGCGGAGGCCGGCGTAGCGGAGGTAGACCATGTCCTCGGCGAAGCTGCGCTGCAAGGCCTCGCTGACCATGGCATTGCCGCCGAACTTGACGACGATGATCTTGTCGTGGAAGTGCTTGAGCCAGGGCAGTGACTCGATCAGGGTCTCGGCCTTGACCGCGGCCTCGGCCCGGGTGTTCGTCTCGTTCTCGGTCACGACCGGGTTGCGGTCGTCGGCGGACGGGTCCGCTGGGTCGGTGTCCGCGTGCGTGCCTGCGCCCGCGTGCGTTCCCGAACCGGTGTCCGCGAGCGGATGCCGGTGCGAGCCCTTGCCGTGCGTGTGCCGGGTCAACTCGAGTACGCGCTGTTCTCTTCGACGTAGGCGTGCGTGAGGTCGTTGGTCCAGATCGTCGCTTCCGCGTCCCCCGCGTGCAGGGTAATCAGCACCGTGACGGACCGGGGGGTGAGGTCGACGAGTTCGCGGGGCTGGTCCGGCTCCCCCGCCGTGCACACCTGCACCCCGTTGATCGTGACGTCGATGTTGTACGGGTCGAAGGCGGCATCCGTCGTGCCGACGGCGGCGAGCACGCGGCCCCAGTTCGGGTCGTTGCCGAAGATGGCGGTCTTGAACAGGTTGCTGCGGGAGACCGCGCGGGCGACGGTGACGGCGTCGGCTTCGGTCTCGGCGGCGCGCACCGTGATGGCGACGTCGTGGGCGCTGCCCTCGGCGTCGGCCTGGAGCTGCAGGGTCAGGTCCTGGCAGATCGCGGTGAGTGCCGCGGCGAATTCGGCTTCGTCCGGTGCGATGCCGCTCGCGCCGGAGCCGAGCAGGCTGACCGTGTCGTTGGTCGACATGCAGCCGTCGGAGTCGAGGCGGTCGAAGGTGATCCGGGTGGCCGTCCGGAGTGCGGTGTCGAGCTGCGCGGAGTCGAGGACGGCATCGGTCGTGATCACGACGAGCATCGTCGCAAGTCCCGGTGCGAGCATGCCGGCGCCCTTGGCCATGCCGCCGATCGACCAGCCGGCCGGCGCGGTCACGGCGGACTGCTTCGGGGTGGTGTCGGTCGTCATGATGGCCCGGGCCGCGGAGAGGCCGGCCTCTGCGGAGGTGGAGTCGTCCTTCTGCAGGGCGAGGGTGGCGCCCCAGATGCCGGCGGTGATCTTGTCCAGGTCGAGCTGTTCGCCGATCAGGCCGGTGGAGCAGACGATGACCTCGCCGGCCGAGACGCCGAGGCGGTCGCCGACGGCCTCCGCGGTCGCGTGGGTGGTCTGGAAGCCGATGCTGCCGGTGTAGCAGTTCGCGCCTCCGGAGTTGAGCACGATCGCGCGGACGCTGCCGCCGCGCATGACCTGCTGGCTCCAGATCACCGGGTTCGCCTTGCAGCGGTTGCTCGTGAACACGGTTGCGGCGCTCGAGAGCGGGCCGAGGTTCTGCACCACGGCGAGGTCGAGTCCGCCGGAGTGCTTGAGGCCGGCGGTGACGCCGGCTGCCGAGAATCCGGCGGGGGTTGTGACGCTCACGGCGCGACTCCATTCATGCTGAGGCCCAGGGTCTCGGGCAGCCCGAGGGCCAGGTTTGCGGATTGGATCGCGGCACCGGCGGTGCCCTTGGCGAGGTTGTCGACGGCGGTCACCGTGACGACGCGGCCGGCGGCCTCGTCGACGGCGAGGCCGATGAGTGCCGTGTTGGCGCCGAGCACGTCGCTCGTGCGGGGGAAGTGCCCGGCCGGGAGCAGGTGCACGAACGGTTCGTCGGTGTATGCGCTCTCCCAGGCCGCGCGCACGGCGGCCGCGGAGGTGCCGGGCACGAGGCGCGCCGTCGCCGTCGCGAGGATGCCGCGGGACATCGGCACGATCACGGGCGTGAAGGAGATGGTCGGGTTCACGGCCCCCGCCCAGCGCAGGCTCTGCTGGATTTCGGGGATGTGCCGGTGGGTGCCGCCGACCGCGTACGGGTTGGCGGAGCCGAGCACCTCCGCGGCGAGGTTCGGGACCTTGAGGCTCTTGCCCGCACCCGAGGGTCCGACGGCGAGCACGGCGACGAGGTCGGCGGCCTCGATCACGCCGGCGTGGATCCCGGGCGCGAGCGCCAGGGCGACCGTGCTGGCGTTGCAGCCGGGCGCGGCGATCCGCCGGGCGCCGATCAGGCGGGAGCGCTGCTTGCCGCCGCCGGGGATCGGCAGTTCGGGAACGCCGTAGGCCCAGGAGCCGAAGTAGTCGCCGCCGTAGAACGCGGCCCAGTCGCCGGCGTCTTCGAGCCGGTGGTCCGCGCCGCAGTCGATCACGAGCGTGTCGGGCGACAGCTCAGCGCTCAGGGCACCGGATGCGCCGTGCGGCAGGGCGAGGAAGACGACGTCGTGCCCGGCGAGGTTCGCGGCACTCGTGTCCCCGAGAGTGAGGTGCGCGAGGCTGCGGAGGTGCGGTTGCACGTCGATCAGTCGCTGGCCCGCATTGCTGTGCGCGGTCACCGTGCGCACCTCGAATTCGGGGTGTCCGGCGAGCATTCGCAGCAATTCTCCGCCCGCGTAGCCGCTCGCGCCTGCAATTGCTACCGAAAAAGCCATGTGACAAACCTATCGCGCCACCCCGCGCCCCCGGGAATCCGGGCAGAATCGGGCCGGTTCCCGCCGGCATCCGCCCCCGGGCACCGAGACGCGCGCCGGCCGCGCACGCAAGAAAGTTGCGCGGCACCTCTGCCGCTTCGCGCCACCTCCGCCCGATCGCGCGCCAGTTTCGCCGTTACGCGCCACCTCTCCCCAATCGCGCGCCAGTTTCGCCGTTTCGCGCCAGGCATGCTTGGCGCGAAACGGCGCACGTGGCGCGCGCTGGGATCGGAGGATCGCGGAGGGTCGAGCGGGATTGGGGCGGGGGTGGGTCGGGCTACTCGCGGAGGGTCGCGTCGAAGCGCGCGGCCGCGACGGCGACGCCGGCCAGCTTCGCGTCGCTCGCCTCCGCAGCGGTCAGGGTGCGGTCGGCGGCCCGGAATCGCAGCGCGAACGTCAGCGACTTGAGGCCGGGCTCGATGCCGGTGCCGCGGTAGTCGTCGACGAGTTCGATGTGGTCGAGCAGCGCACCGGCGCCTTCGGACACGGCGGCGAGCACCTCGGCGGCGGGCACCGCCGCGGAGACGACGAGCGACAGGTCCTGCGTCGCGGCGGGCATCGTCTTGATCGGCGCGGCGTGCAGGTCGGCGCCGGCCTGGGCGAAGACGTCGGAGAGGGTGATCTCGGCGACTCCGACCACGGCGGGCAGGTCGAACTCCGCGGCGACGGCGGGAAGCAGTTCGCCCGCGAAGCCGACACTCAGGTCCCCGGCGGGGGTGGCGACGAACAGTTCGGCGGTACGGCCGGGGTGCATTGCCGGGTGCGCGCCCTGGCGCACGACGATCGGCACTCCGGTCGCGAGCGCGACCTGCTGCACGGCGGTCAGGGCGTCCTGCCAGCCGGCGGCGACGGGCGCCCGGCCCGGCTGGTGCCGCACGGTGTTCCCAGTCAGCACGACCGCGACGGAGAACGGCTGCGGAGGGATGCCCGCGTTGAGCTCGGCTTCGAGGGCTGTGTTCGGGCGCACGGCCCCGGCAGGCACGACGAGGCTGCCGTAGCGGATGCCCGCCACCGGCCGGAAGACGAGTCCCTGTTCGAAGACGGCGAGGTCGGTGATCCCGCGAGAACGGTTGCGATGCGCGATCCGCAGCAGCCCCGGGAGGATCGAGGCGCGCAGGAACGGCGCCTCGCCGTCGAGCGGGTTGGCGACGCGGATCTGGGGCACCTCGGCGACGGCGGGGACGCCGGCGGCGGCACCGGCGGCATCCGACGACACGACAGCGGTCGGCGCGAACAGGCGGTTGTCGGCCTCGGAGACGAACGGGTACGCGAGCACCTCGGTGTGGCCGGTGGCCGCGAGGGTCTGTGCAACCGTGCGGCGCAGGCGCTGCACGAGAGTCAGGCCGCGGCCGGGCGGGGCGACCGGGAGCACGGAGGGGATGCTGTCGTAGCCGACGATCCGGGCGACCTCCTCGGCGAGGGTCCACTTGTCGGTGAGGTCGGGGCGCCAGGTCGGCGGGGTAACCGAGAGCCCGGTCGGGGTCTCGACGAGCTCTCCGCCGATCTCGGCGAGGGCGGAGCGCTCCTCCTCGACGGAGTAGGTGCGTCCGATGAGCCCGGAGATGAAGTCACGCGGGAGCTCGATCGCGACGGGCGGCACCGAGGAGTCGATCGCGGAGCCGAGGGAGTCGGCGGTCCCGCCGGCGAGGTCGACGAGCAACTGCACGACGCGGGCTGCCGCGATCGCGGCGACCTGCGGGTCCACTCCGCGTTCGAAACGACGCGAGGCCTCGCTCGGGAGCTTGTGGCGCCGGGCGCTGCGGGCGATCGACACCGGGTCGAAGTTCGCGGCCTCGATGAGCACGTTCGTGGTGGTGGCGCCGATCTCGGTGCTGCGGCCGCCCATGACCCCGGCGAGGCCTATCGCCCCGGACTCGTCGGTGATCAGGAGGTCCTCCGGGCTGAGGGCGCGCACGACGCCGTCGAGGGTCGTGAGCTTCTCCCCCGGTTCCGCCCGGCGCACCAGGATGCCGCCGGTCAGCGTGTCGAGGTCGTAGCCGTGCAGCGGCTGGCCGAGTTCGAGCATGACGTAGTTGGTCACGTCGACGATCAGGGAGATGGACCGCATGCCGGCGAGGGCGAGGCGGGTGATCATCCAGGCCGGGGTGGGGCGCGACGGGTCGACGCCGCGCACGGCCCGGGTCACGAAGACGCTCGCGCCCACGCGGCCGCGAATGGGGGCCGCGTCGGCGAGCGTGACGGGGAACTCGACCGTCGAGGCGGCGGGCACGGTCGCGAGGGCCGGGTCGCGGAAGACCGCGCCGGTCGCGTGCGAGTATTCGCGGGCGATGCCGCGGATCGAGAACGCGTAGCCGCGGTCGGGGGTCACGTTGACCTCGACGGCGGTGTCGTCGAGGCCGAGCAGGGCGATCGCGTCCGTGCCGACCGGGGCGTCGTCGAGGCCGAGGTTCTTCAGGAGCAGGATGCCGTCGTGCTCGTCGCCGAGGCCGAGCTCACGGGCGGAGGCGATCATGCCGTCGGAGACATGGCCGTAGGTCTTCCGCGGCGCGATCGGGAACGGGCCGGGGAGCACCGCGCCGGGCAGGGTCACGACGACCTTGTCGCCGACGACGAAGTTGTGGGCGCCGCAGACGATGCCGTGCACGGCGGGGCCGCCGTCCGCCGCGGTCTCGTCGCCCGGGGCGACGCGCACCTGGCACCAGTTGATGATCTTGCCGTTGGTCTGGGGTTCGCCGACGAACTCGAGAACCTCGCCGACCACGATCGGGCCGGTCAGCTCGAAGCGGTGGATCTCTTCTTCTTCGAGGCCGACGCTCACGAGGGCGGCGTGCACGGCTTCGGGGGTCGTGCCGGGTTCGAGGTCGACGAATTCGCCGAGCCAGCTCAGGGGAACGCGCATCAGACGGTCATCCCGTACTGCTGGCTGAACCGTGCATCGCCTTCGACCATGTCGTGCATATCCTTCACATCGTTGCGGAACATCAGTGCTCGTTCGACGCCCACGCCGAACGCGAAGCCCGAGTAGACCTCGGGGTCGATCCCCGCCGAGCGGAGCACGTTGGCGTTGACCATCCCGCAGCCGCCCCACTCGATCCAGCGCGCGCCGCCCTTGAAGGTCGGGTGCCAGACGTCGAGCTCGGCGCTCGGCTCGGTGAACGGGAAGTAGTTCGGCCGCAGCCGCACCTTCGCCTCCGGGCCGAAGAGGGCCTGCACGAAGTGGTCGAGGGTGCCGCGGAGGTGCGCCATCGTGAGGCCCTTGTCAACGGCGATGCCCTCGATCTGGTGGAACACGGGCGTGTGGGTCGCGTCGAGTTCGTCGGTGCGGTACACCCGGCCGGGCGCGACAACATAGACCGGTAGTTCGCGGGAGAGCAGGGCGCGCATCTGCACGGGCGAGGTGTGGGTGCGCAGCACGAGGTGCGCCTCGGGCGGGTCGATGAAGAAGGTGTCCTGCATCGCGCGCGCCGGGTGATCCTCGTCGAAGTTGAGCGCGTCGAAGTTGAACCACTCGCTTTCGAGCTCGGGGCCTTCCGCGACTTCCCAGCCCATCGCGACGAAGACGTCGGCGACGCGTTCCTGCAGCAGGGCCAGCGGATGCCGCGCCCCGGCGTGCCAGGTCGACGCCGCGGCGGTGACGTCCACGGTTTCGGCGGCGAGCTTCGCGGCGGCCTCTGCCGCGCCGATCTCGGCCTCGCGGGCGGCGAGGGCCTGGGTGACCCGGCCCCTGGCCTGGCCGACGAGCTTGCCGGCCGCGGCCTTCTGCTCCTTCGACACCGAACGCATCAGGGCGTTCAGGCGGGAGAGCGGGGACGCCTCACCGGCGTGCTCACGACTCGCCGCCTTGAGGGCGGCCGAGTCGGCGGCGGTGGAAATGGCGGCGAGGGCGGCGGTAACCGCCGCGGTCACGGCCGCTTCGGTGATCTCGGCCGGTGCGGGGTTTTCGGTGGATTCAGACACAGGTCCCAAGTTTAGTGCGTGGGCTCCCACTCGTCCCGCGTCGTCCCGGGCTCAGACGCCGTTCGCGTCACCCGAGTAGCCGCTGGGTCCCACGAATCGGTTCACCGCCGGCGCGGGGTCCGGAGAGTCCGGCTTCCCGGCCGGGGCACTCCCCTGGGCGCCGCTCCGCCGGGCGATCCGCCGGGCCAGCCACGACAGCGACAGGTTCATTGCGAGGTAGATGGCGAGCACCACGAAGAAGAAGGAGAAGGAGTACCGGCTGCCGAAGAAGTTGGTCAGGTCGCGCACCCCGACCCGAAGCAGTTCGGAGTACCCCACCACGAAGGACAGCGAGGTGTCCTTGAGGAGTACGACGAGCTGGGCGATGATGATCGGCAGCATCTGCCGGAACGCCTGGGGAAACTCGATCCGAAGCCGCGTCGCGATGGGCGTCAGCCCGATTGCGAGGCCGGCTTCCCGCTGTCCGCGGGGAAGTGCTTTGATGCCCGCACGCAGGGCTTCGCCGATGATGGCGCCGTTGTACACGCTGAGCGCGGCTACGCCGGCCCAGAACGACCCGGTCGAGAAGACCAGCAGGATGAAGAGCATCATCAGCAGCACGGGCATGCCGCGGAAGAACTCGAGCACGATCGTGGTCGGAACCCGGATCCACGCCGTGTCGGAGGCGCGTCCGAAGGAGAAGAACACGCCGAGGAGCAGGGCGAGCACGGCCGCGACACCGGCCATCTCGAGAGTCGCGAGTGCACCGCGGCCGAGGGAACGCCAGACCTCGAGGTCGTTGAACACGTCCCAGCGGCTCAGGTCCCAGAGGCCCGGCTGCACGGCGCCGTTGGCGCTCGCCTTCGGGGCGCCGAGGGCGAGCACGAGGGCGACGACGCCGGCGGCGATCACGACGATGCCGATAAGGGAGATGATGCGGGACATCCGCCGGGCCTTGGGGCCGGGCGCGTCGTAGAGGACCGAGGTCATCGGAGCACCGCCACTCTCTTCTCGACCCGGCCGGCGATGACGCCGAGGGTGACGGTGATCAGCAGGTAGAAGACCGCGACGGCGAGCAGGATCGCGAGCACCTGATCGCCGCGGTCGTTGGTGACCTTGCGGGCGGCGCCGAAGAGTTCGAAGACGAAGAACGCTCCGGCGACGGAGGTGTTCTTCGCGAGGGCGATGAACACGTTGATCAGGGGTGGCACGACCATCCGCAGGGCCTGCGGGAGGATCACGAACGCGAGCGACTGGCCGAAGCCGAGCCCGATGCTGCGGGCGGCCTCCGCCTGGCCGACGTGCACGCCGTTGATCCCGCTGCGCACGGCTTCTGCGACGAACGGCGAGGTGTAGACGGTGAGGCCGATCACGGCGAGCGCGAAGTAACCGGGCGAGAACTGCAGGTACGGCAGCAGGAAGGCGCAGAAGAAGAGGATCAGGGTCAGGGGCGTGTTGCGGATGATCTCGGTGTAGACCGTCGCAAAGCCCCGGAAGGAGGCGATGGGTGAGATGCGCAGGCCCGCAACGATCATGCCGAGGATGAGTGCGCCGACCCCGGAGATGACGAGCAGGCCGAGCGTGTTTCGAAAGCCTTCGAGGAAGACC
Organism: Cryobacterium algoricola; assembly: GCF_004402485.1. Classification (GTDB taxonomy): domain Bacteria; phylum Actinomycetota; class Actinomycetes; order Actinomycetales; family Microbacteriaceae; genus Cryobacterium; species Cryobacterium algoricola. Next base: position 18,481 of record NZ_SOFG01000003.1, read on the forward strand.
GGCAGGTTATCGATGACTGCGTCCATGCCTCAACTCCTCTTCTGTGTCTGTGGGTGTTCGTGTGTTCGAACGCGAGCCCGGGCGGATGCCGCGTCAGGCATCCGCCCGGCTTCGCGCGGGTTCTAGTAGCGGTTGATGGTCGGCGGGGTGGGGGTGTCGAGGACCTTGCCGGCGGTGGCCTCCCAGGCGGCGGCCCAGGTTCCATCGGTGAAGGAGGCTTCGAGGGTGTCGTTGATGAAGGCGCGGAACTCGGTGTCGTCCTTCTTCAGTCCGATGCCGTACGGCTCCTTGGTGAAGGGCTTACCGACGACCTCGAATTCACCGGAGTTCTGGTCGGCGAGGCCGGCGAGAATGACGTTGTCGGTCGTGACCGCGACGACTTCACCGCTGCGCAGCGGGCCGAGGCAGTTGGAGTAGGTGTCCGTCGCGATCACGTTGGTCGTGTACGCGGCGATGTTCTTCTCCGAGGTCGATCCGCTCACTGTGCAGACCGGCTTGCCGGTGAGGTCCTGCGGCCCGGTGATCTTGCTCGGGTTGCCGGCGAGCACGAGGAGGTCCTGCCCGGCTTCGTAGTAGGGGCCGGCGAAGGAGACGACCTCCTTGCGCTTGTCGTTGATCGTGTACGTCGCAATGACGAGGTCGACCTGGCCGTTCTGGATGAACGGCTCGCGGTTGGCCGACACTGTCTCGGTCCACTTGATCTTGTCTGCTGCGATGCCGAGCTTCGCCGCGATGAGCTTGCCGATCTCCACATCGAAGCCGATCGGCTTGTCGTCCGGGCCCTTGAGTCCGAACAGCGGCTGGTCGAACTTGGTGCCGATGGTGATCTTGCCTGCTTCGGCGAGCTTCGCCATGGTCGTGCCCGGCGCGAACGTTGGGGTGGCGGCGACGGGGGCCGCGGAGGGGGTTGCACCGGAGTCGGTGCAGGCGCTGAGCGTGAGAACGCTCGCGAGGGCAATGGCAGAAATCACTAGACCTTTATTGAGTCGCATGGTGTCCTCCTGGGGTGCTGTGTGCGGGGATCGCCGGTCGTGTGACCGGCAAGTACTGCGGCAAGAGGATCCTCAGTGCGCGAGGATCTTCGAGAGGAAGTCTTTGGCGCGGGTGGTCTGCGGGTTGGTGAAGAACCGGTCCGGGGTCGATTCCTCGACGATCTCGCCCTCGGCCATGAAGATGACCCGGTTCGCGGCCCTGCGGGCGAAGCCCATCTCGTGGGTGACCACGATCATGGTCATTCCGTCGTTGGCGAGATCGATCATGACCTCGAGAACCTCGTTGATCATCTCGGGGTCGAGTGCGCTCGTCGGCTCATCGAGGAGGATGACCTTGGGTTCCATGGCGAGGGCCCGGGCGATCGCGACGCGCTGCTGCTGGCCACCGGACAGCTGGGCGGGCATCTTGTGCGCCTGGTTTGCGACGCCGACCCGTTCGAGCATGGCCATTGCCCGGGTCTCGGCATCGGCCTTGGACAGGCCGCGCACCTTGATCGGTCCGAGGGTGACGTTCTGCAGCACGGTCATGTGCGCGAACAGGTTGAAGGCCTGGAAGACCATGCCGACGTCGGCACGCAGCCGGGCGAGTGCCCTGCCCTCTTCGGGAAGGGCCTGCCCGTCGATCGTGATGACGCCGGAGTCGATCGTCTCGAGCCGGTTGATGGCCCGGCAGAGCGTGGACTTGCCCGACCCGCTCGGGCCGATGACAACGACGACCTCGCCGCGGGTGACGACGGCGTTGATGTTCTTGAGGACGTGCAGCTCGCCGAAGTGCTTGTTGACATCGGACACGACCACGAGGGGCTCGCCCCGACGCACCGTGATGTTCGACGTAGCCGGCGTGGGATCTGTAGGCTCCATCAATCAAACCTAGAACAGAATCTTAGTTATGCGAACCACTTTCTTGTCGGTTCGCCCATCCCCCGACGCCGGCCGGCGCCATTCCGTCGCGTCAGCTGCGCTGGGCGAAGGCGCTTTCGTACAGGCAAACGGATGCCGCGGTCGCGAGATTCATCGACTCGGCGTGGCCGTAGATCGGCACGGTGATCGACCGGTCGACGAGGGCCAGGTCCTCGTCGGTCAGCCCGCGGGCCTCGTTGCCGAACAGCCAGGCCGTCGGGGCGAGGAGGAGCCCCTCGTTGCGGGCGGCGAGCAGGTCGGTGCCCTTGATGTCGGCGGCGAAGATCTGGAGGCCGGCGAAGCGGGCGCGTTCGCGGACGTCGTCGAGGGTGACACCGACGGCGACGGGCAGGTGGAAGATCGAGCCCGTGGACGAGCGCACGACCTTGGGGTTGTAAAGGTCGACGCTGCGACCGGTGAAGATCACGGCGTCGGCACCGGCGGCATCCGCTGCCCGGATGATCGTGCCGGCGTTGCCCGGGTCGCGCACCTCTTCGAGGATGGCGATGAGCTTCGGTTCCTTGGCGAAGATCTCCTTGACCGAGGTGGGGAACTGGTGGCAGACCGCGACGAAGCCCTGCGGGGTGACGGTGTCCGCCATGGTCTCGAGGACCTGCTCGGTGACGAATTCGACGTCGACGCCCGCGTCGACGGCGGTTTCGGCGATCTCGGGGTGACGTTCGAGGGCCGTCGGGGTTGCGTACAGCTCGACGACGAGCTCGGGGCGGAAGTTCAGGGCCTCGGCGACGGCCTGCGGGCCCTCGAGGAGGAACAGCCCGGTCTCGGAGCGCGCGGCCCGGTTCGACAGCTTCGCAACGGCCCGCACGCGCGGAGAACGGGGATTATCTAACATGCTCCCAGCCTACTTGCCGGGGCTGGGGCGGCGCGGTTGCCGCGCTGACGGCCGCACATAGCCGTCTCATAGCGGCGGCATAGCCGGCCCATGGGCGCGCTCGGCAAGCTCAAAGGATCAACCTTTGGAGGAGCCATGACCGGCCAACTCGTTCCGGGTCACGTGACCCGCCCACCCCTGTCCGTGCCGCGCACATCGGGTGCGACCACAGACCCCCGCGCGTCCAGCGCCGCCGCGCCGTCGACAGTGCGTCGCGGACTGTTCGCCCGAACCATTCTCGGCGAACGCACGGACGCGGCCTGGATCCGGCCGTCGTTCTGGGCGCTCCTCATCGTGACCGGCCTGCTCTACCTCTGGAACCTGAGCGAGAGCGGCTGGGCGAACAGCTTCTACGCCGCCGCCGTGCAGGCCGGGTCCAAGAGCTGGACCGCGCTGTTCTTCGGCTCACTCGACTCCTCGAACTTCATCACGGTCGACAAGCCGCCGGCCTCGCTCTGGGTGATGGGCCTCTCGGCGCGCATCTTCGGGTTCTCGAGCTGGAGCGTGCTCCTGCCCCAGGCGCTGATGGGCGTCGCGGCCGTCGCCCTCGTCTTCGCGACCGTGCGGCGCAGCCTCGTGGCCTTCGGCCCGCGCCTGGGCGCCGTCGGCGGTCTCGTGGCCGGCGCGGTGCTCGCGTTCACGCCCGCCGCCGCGCTGATGTTTCGCTTCGACAACCCGGATGCGCTCCTGACGGTGCTGATGACCGCGGCGGCGTACTGCGTGATCCGCGCACTGCCCTCCGCGAGCTGGCGGTGGCTCGCCCTCGCCGGCGTCGCCCTCGGCTTCGCGTTCCTGACCAAGATGCTCCAGGGCCTCCTCGTGCTGCCGGCCTTCGGCCTCGCCTACCTATTACTCGCGAACACGACCGTCTGGCGCCGCCTCGCCCACCTCGGGGTCGCGGCGGGCGCCCTCGTCGTGTCGGCGGGGTGGTGGGTGCTCGCGGTCGCGCTGTGGCCGGCATCCGCCCGCCCGTATATCGGCGGCTCGACGGACAACACCGTGCTCGACCTCGTCTTCGGCTACAACGGCCTCGGCCGGATCTTCGGGGCCACCGGAGGCGGCGGCGGGAATGCCGGCGGCGGCACGACCGCGGCTGCCGGGTCGAGCTTCGGCGGTGCGACCGGGCTTGAACGCCTGTTCAGCAGCGAGATGGGTCTCGAGATCTCCTGGCTGCTGCCGACGGCGCTGCTCGCCTTGGTCCTCGGTCTCTGGGCGACGCGGAAGCGGCACCGCACCGATGGGGCTCGCGCTGCTCTCGTGATCTGGGGCGGCTGGCTGCTCGTGACGGGACTCGTCTTCAGCTACATGAGCGGCACCATCCACCCGTACTACACCGTCGCCCTCGCCCCGGCGATCGCGGGCCTCGTCGGAACCGGCGGCGTCGTGCTCTGGCACGGCCGTTCGCAGTGGTTCGGCCGGCTCGGGCTCGCCGCGATGATCACGGCCGCCGGCGCCTGGGGCTTCGTGCTCCTGTCCGAGAACGCGGACTGGCTGCCGTGGCTGCGCTGGATGCTGCTGACGGTGACCCTGCTCGGCGCGGCCGGCTTCGTCGTCGGTGCGGCACGGAGCTGGCGCCGCCTCACGACCGTCGCCGTGCTCGTCGGCATGCTCGGCGGCCTCGGCGGGAGCGCGGCATATGCGATCGCGACGGCATCCGTCGCGCACAGCGGTTCGATTCCCGCTGTCGGTTCGGTCTCGTCCTCGAGCGGCATGGGCGGCGGGATGGGCGGCGGCACCGGCGGCGCCCCCACGGGTGACGGCGGCGGAACGCGGCCAGACGGCGGCACCCCGCCGGAAGGCGCCGGCGGCACTCCCCCGACGGGAGGCACCGGAGGCCCGGACGCCTCGGGTACGACCGGCATGACCGGCACCGATACCGGTACGACGGGCGCGACCGGCACCGGAACGAGCGACGCGGGCACGGATACCGCGGCCAACGCCGGCGAGTCCGGCTCGGCTCCCACCGGCTCAGGTTCGGATTCCGCGACCTCCTCCGAGCTGTCCGCGCTCCTCACGACCTCGACAGCACGCTGGGCCGCGGCGGTCGACGGATCGCAGTCCGCGGCCACCCTCGAACTGTCGACCGGCGTCGCGGTGATGGCGATCGGCGGCTGGAGCAGCGACCCGACCCCGACCCTCGCCGAGTTCCAGGCCTACGTCGCGGCCGGCGACGTCGACTACTACATCTCCGGAAGCCAGGGCGGCGGCGGCATGGGCAGCGGCGACAGCACCGCGACGGCCATCGCGACCTGGGTTGCCGCGACATACACCGCCACGACGGTCGGCGGTTCGACGGTCTACGACCTCTCGGCCCCCGCCGCCTGACCCGCCCAGCATCCGCCCAGCACCGGCGAATGCGTTCCGAATTCAGGAGTTGAGGCCCGAAACGGGCTGAATCCGGCAGTTGAACCGGTTCAGCCGGGCCCGACTCCTGAATTCGGAACAGGGCAGGGCGGGTGTGACCGGGCGCGGGTACGCAAAAACGGGAGTGGGCCCTGGGGCCCGCTCCCGTTTTGGGTGGTGCGGAGTGCTGGTGAAACGAACTGCTGTCGAACTGAACGACGCTGAAGCGTGAAGGCTAGGCCTTGACCTTCGGTGCGGACGTGTCGGCGGGCAGTGCTGCCTTGGCGCTCTCGACGATGGCGGCGAAGGTGGCCGCTTCGTTGACCGCGAGGTCGGCGAGGATGCGACGGTCGACCTCGATGCCGGCCAGGGCGAGGCCCTGGATGAGGCGGTTGTAGGTCAGGCCGTTCTGGCGGGACGCAGCGTTGATCCGCTGGATCCACAGGCGACGGAAGTCACCCTTGCGTGCACGACGGTCACGGTAGCTGTATGTGAAGGAGTGAGTGAGCTGCTCCTTGGCCTTCGTGACCAAACGGGAACGCTGGCCGCGGTAACCCTTGGCGCGCTCGAGGATGACGCGGCGGCTCTTGTGAGCATTGACCGCTCTTTTTACTCTTGCCATTTTCTTGTTCCTTTAGGGGTACGGGGTCTAGCGACCGAGAAGCTTCTTGATGACCTTGGCGTCGGCCGGGGCCAACACCTGGTCGTGGTTCAGGCGGGACTTGCGCTGAGTGCTCTTGACCTCGAGGTTGTGGCGCAAACCGGCCTGCTGCTTCATGATCTTGCCGCTGCCGGTTACCTTGAAGCGCTTCTTAGTCCCGGAGTGGGTCTTCATCTTAGGCATTTTTTTCCTCCTGTTTCGCTGCCTTATCAGCAGCTCTATGTGCATTGGCCTCTGCCTTGGCCTCTGATTTGTTCTTCAGTGGGCCAATCACCATGACCATGTTTCGACCGTCGATGGTCGGGCTCGATTCAACAGAACCGAATTCCGCGACATCCTCGGCAAATCTTTGGAGCAGTCGTACGCCCTGGTCGGGACGGGACTGTTCACGGCCACGGAAAAGAATCATGGCCTTGACCTTGTCGCCGGCCTTGAGGAAGCCTTCGGCGCGTTTGCGCTTGGTCTCGTAGTCGTGCGTGTCGATCTTGAGGCGGAACCGAACTTCCTTAAGAATGGTGTTCGCCTGGTTGCGCCGGGCCTCCTTGGCCTTCTGCGCAGCCTCGTACTTGAACTTGCCGTAGTCCATGATCTTTGCGACCGGCGGCTTGGAGGTAGGGGCAACCTCGACGAGGTCCAGATCCGCCTCCTGTGCCATGCGCAGTGCGACGTCAATGGCCACGACCCCGATCTGCTCGCCGGCGGGGCCGACAAGACGGACTTCAGGGACGCGGATACGGTCATTTGTACGGGGATCGCTGATGCGTCTCTCCTTCTCTCATGCATCGTGACTACAGCCAGGCAACGGATGCCGCCTGGCGACGAAGAGAGGAAAATCGCGTGCGAAATGGTGGAGCGTAATTGCTCAAACTCAGCAATTCAACAAACACTTCGTACGGCACCCTGTCTACCTTCGCGCCACTGTTTCCAGTGCCACGACGGCGGAGTGCAAACAACCCGGTAACCTTTGTGAAGCGGTATGCGCGGGTGGGAGATTATCCACTTTCGTACCGAGATAAATACCTCGGAGCCCGGACGAGTCTAACAGAGGAATGCAGTGACAAGTAGCACAAGCCAGGATGCCAGCCAGGAAACCCGCGATATCGCCGATGTGGCCGCCGTGGAGATCATCACGACGGCGTGCGTGCACCTGATGAGCGCCGCCGCCGTCAAGTGCGGGCTCGCCGACGACCCCGACGCGCAGATCGACCTCGATGAGGCCAGGAAGCTCATCAACGCCCTCGCCGGGCTCGTGACGGCCGCCGCCCCCGACATCGCCGACATGCACGCGCGCAGCCTGCGCGACGGGCTGCGGTCGCTGCAGCTCGCCTTCCGCGAGGCCTCGGCGATCCCCGACCCGATCGGCGCCGGCCCCGGCGAGAAGTACACCGGCCCGGTCAACTAACCAGCCATCCCCACACCTCGCTGAGGTGTCGCAGATCGAGGTTCCCGCGGCCCACGAACGTCGATATGCGACACCTCACGATCGTTGGCAGGGCCACGGGCACCGGCACCGGTGGTCGCGGATGCTGGGGGCCGGTCAGGTCTGGCAGCGGGGGCACCAGTAGGTGACCCGCTGCTCGAGTTCGGAACGGCCGAGCGTGCCCTGGCGGATCCGGGTGCCGCAGCGTCGGCACGGTCTGCCGGCGCGGCCGTAGACCCAGGACTGCTCGCCGCGGCGGGCCGAGCCCGTGGTGATCCGGTCGGTTCTGCCGCGGTTCGCGTAGATCAGCCGGTGGGCCAGGTCGACGAGACCGGCGACATCCGTCACCGCTGCCACCGGCCGGGTCGGCACCACGCCCCGCAGGAAGCACAGCTCGTTCACGTACTCGTTGCCGAGGCCGGCGAGGCTGGACTGGTCGGCGAGTGCGACCGCGATCGGACGTTCGGGCCGGGCCTCGATGCGGCGCACCGCCTCGCGGGCGTCCCAGTCAGCGCCGAGCAGGTCGGGGCCGAGGTAGTCGAGGCGCGCCGCCTCCTGCCCGGCGGGCAGCACCTCGAGCAGCCCGAGTTCGAAGCCGACCGCCACCCAGTCGGCGGTCTCGAGCACGGCCCTCGCCTGGAAGGCCGGCCGCTTCCAAGGGGTTCCGTGCCGGTAGAGGTGCCAGGCGCCCTCCATCTTCAGGTGCGAGTGGATGCTCGCCTCCCCCACCCGGATCAGCAGGTGCTTGCCGCGACTCGCGACCTCGTGCACGGTGTCGCCGGTGAGGTCGACGGTCGCGTAGGCCGGCACACGAATGTCGCAGCCGGTCAGCACGGCGCCGCGCAGCGCCGTGTCGAGGTTGTGCGCGGTCAGCCAGACGGTGTCGCCCTCAGGCATGGTCGCCCCCGGACCGGTCGCGCTCGGGCCCGTCCTGCACGGCCCGGTTCTGCCCGATTCGGTTCTGCCCGCGCCGGCCGCGCCCGGCGTCGTTGTGATCAGGCATGCAGCTTCAGGCCCTTCGGGGTCACGCCGAAGCCCGCGGCCTGGAGCGCGCGGCCGAAGGGCGTGCCGATCACGAAGGCGCCGTTGACCGTCTCGACGCCCAGCTTGGCGATCCGCCCGCTCGTCACCGTGGCGGCGAGGGCCCGAGCTGCCGCCGTGAAGAGCGCATCCCGAGCGGCGGCGACGTCGGCATCGACCACGGCACCGGCACCGGCACCGGCCGGGGCACGACCGGCAGGCTCGGCACCGTCCGTGTCGGCACCGGACGCCACCAGTCCGGCCGGGTCCGGGGCGGCTACGGCGCGGCTCCCGTCGAAGGCGAGCACGGTCTTCCCGCCGCGTTCGACGTAGAGCACGAGGGCGCCGTCGACGAGCACGACGATCGCGCCGGCCTTCCGGGCGGCACGGTGGGTGGTTCCGGTCGGCAGGGCCGGCCAGGGCAGCACGGCTCCGTAGGGGTTCGCCGGGTCTGTCGCGGCGAGCGTGACCACGACCGGGCCGGCATCCGCCGAGCCTGAGCCCGCTCCCCCGTTGCGACCCGCCTCGGACTCGGTGAAGGACCGCAATCGGTCGATCGTGCCGGCGGTCGCGAACTGAGCGGCGCCGAGCCCGTCGATGAAGTAGCCGCGGCGGCAGCGCCCCGATTCCTCGAAGCCGCTCAGGGTGCGGTAGACGAGGGCGAAGCCGCCGGTGACGCCCTCCCCGACGACGGCACCACGGGTGACGACCCCGTAGCGTTCGAGCAGGGTCTCACCGAGGGCGTGGGCGCGGCGGGTGGGCGAGTCGTCGGCGACCGGCACGATCGACCAGCGTCCGGACACCGTCGGCGGCCCACCGCGGAGGGGCATCGTGGCCCGGCCCAGCCCGCGCCCACCGTGCAGCCGGGCCCGCGGCGCCGCCCGCCGGGTGCTGTGCGCCGTGCGGCCGCCGGAG
>NZ_SOFG01000026.1 GCF_004402485.1 Cryobacterium algoricola
AGCCGCCTGCCGCAGCCGCAGCCGCGGCCGCAGCCGCCGCACCCGCCGCTACGAACCGGCCGTGGGAGCGGGGGCCGGCGTGGACGTGCCCGGGGCGGCGTGCTGGTGCGCCTTCACGTCGGCGCGCACAAGGTGGCGCAGGGCGTGGCGCCACCGCTTCGGTACGTCGGCCTTGGACTTGTCTGCCTTGGCGGCCTCGATCTTCGTGAGGTACTGGCTGGCCTGCGCGCCGTATGCTCCGGCGAGGACGTCCGTGCGAATGGCGGCGAGGGCCGCGGGCCGTGCGACCGCGTCGAGCTTGATCGCCGCGCGCAGGTCCGCGCGCAACTGAGCAACGGTCTTTACGGTCTCGTCCGCGGCGACAGCGGTGTTGGCGGATGCCGACACGGCGGTCGCGAGTGAACCGGCGACGGTGGACCCCGAGACGGAGGACGCTGCAACGGTCACGGGCATCTCGGCCGCGCTCGCCGCGCCGACCGCGAACGTGCCGCCCGCAATCAGGCCGAGGCTGAGCGTCCCCGCGGCGACAACGGTCGTGGCTCGCTTCGTGAATGCATTCATGTGTTCCTGCCTTTCGCTGGACCGGGAGGGTCCCGGCGGTGAAGCCACAGTGGCAGGCGCACGCAAACGTCGTGTTCGGGAAATGTTCGGAACATGTAAGGCGAGTCGGGCATCCGCCCGCCCGGTTCGCAGCAACCGGCGCCTACTGGCTTAATGGATGCTGTGAGCGACGACAAAGGGCTGGTGCTGGTTGTCGAAGACGACCCCGCAATCGCGGACATCGAACGCCTCTACCTCGTGCGCGCGGGTTTCACCGTGCATCTGGAGTCCGACGGGCGCGCGGGCCTCGAGCAGGTGCGCCGGTTGCGGCCGGCCGCGGTGATCCTGGATGTCGGCCTGCCCGGGCTCGACGGGATCGAGGTGTGCCGGGCCATGCGCGAGGCGGGGGACTGGACGCCCGTGCTCTTCGTCACCGCACGCGACGACGAGGTCGACCGCGTGCTCGGCATCGAACTGGGTGCGGATGATTACGTGACCAAGCCGTTTTCGCCGAGGGAACTCGTCGCACGGGTGAAGGGAATCGTGCGCCGTTCCTCGGGCCTCATCGGTGACGCGGTGCTGCGGGTGGAGGATGTGACGCTCGACCCGGCGACGCGCCTGGTCGCGCGCGGCGGCATCCGCGTGGACCTGACCGCGACCGAATTCGACCTGCTCGCCCAGCTGATGGCGCGGCCCGGACGGGTGTATGCGCGGGAGGAACTGCTCTCCCTGGTCTGGGGAATCGCCGACTACAGTGCGAGCAGGACGGTCGACGTGCACGTCGCCCAACTGCGTGCCAAGCTCGGCGAGGGAAATCCGATCCGCACGGTGCGCGGCGTCGGTTATTCCGTCGCCGGCCGGGAGGGCTGAGCGGTGCGGCGCTGGTTCGGGTCACTCGGCGGCAGGATCCTGCTCGTCACGGTCGGCGTGGCGTTCGTTGCGGTTCTCGTCACTGCCGTCGTGTCCCTGCAACTCGTGCAGACCCTGGTCACGACGCAGGCCCAGGCGGACCTCGGTGCCCGGACGACCGCACTGAGCCAGCGGCCGCTCGCGACCCTGCGCATCCTGCTCGAGGACGACACCCTCCTCGGCGCGCGCGGCGAGCGCTTTGTGTTGGTCGGCGCCGACGGGACGGTACCGGAAACAGGTTCGGGTGCGCGCACGGTCACGCAGGACGTCAAGAGACGCATCACCCAGGTATTGGATGCCGGCCGCTCGGTGTCGACCTCGCTGCAGATTCGGGGTGAGTCGTACGTGGTGGAAGCGAGGCCGCTCGCGGGAGGCGGCGGTCTCGTCGGCTTTGTGCGCGTTGCGGACATCACCGACTCGGGCAGACTCGTCGCCGGGCGCATCCTGCTGGCCGTGCTCGTCGGGCTCGTCGTGGCCGTGCTCGCCGGACTGTTCCTGTCCCGGCGGTTGGCACGACCGCTGGAGCGGACCGCACGAGCCGCTCGGCGGCTTGCCGACGGTGATCGCGGCGTGCTGATCGCGGCCCAGGGCATCCCGGAGATCGACGACGTGTCCCGCTCGCTCCGGGCGCTCGACCGCGCGCTGGGTACGAGTGAGACCCGTCAACGGGAGTTCCTGCTTTCGGTGTCTCACGAGATCCGCACGCCGTTGACCGCGATCCGTGGGTACGCGGAGGCCCTCGCCGAGGGCGTGATTCCGGCAAGCGGCAGCGCGGCGGTCGGCGAGGTACTGGTCGCGGAGACGAAACGCGTTGACCGTTTCGTGAGCGACCTGCTCGAACTCGCCCGCCTTGAAGCGGATGACTTCACCGTGCACCTTCAGCCGATCGACGTCGGCGGAGTGCTCGCGCAGGCCGCGCTCGCTTGGCAGGGTCAATGCACGCAGCTTGGCGTCGTGCTGCGCGTCGCCGGGCCGGGGGACGATGCGGGCGTGGGCGTGGGCGTGGGCGTGGGCGCGGGCGCGGTGCCAGGTGTCCTCACGATCGTGACTGACGGCATGCGCCTGCGCCAGATCGTCGACGGCCTGCTCGAGAACGCTCTGCGCGCAACACCGACCGGCGGCGAGGTCGTACTCGCGGCCCGCCGGGTCGATGGCCGCCATGTACGTGTCGAGGTGCGCGACAGCGGCCCTGGTTTGAGCACATCGGATGCCACCGTCGCGTTCGAGCGCGGAGTCCTGCGAGCCAAGTACCGCGACATCCGCCCGGTCAACACGGGCCTGGGCCTGTCCATCGCCGCCCGGCTGGTGACCAGGATGGGCGGCACGATCACCGTGCACTCCGCGGCCGAGGGCGGCGCGTGTTTCGCCGTGGTGCTCCCGGTCGGCGACGGGCCCATTGCGCGCTGAGGCGAGCGGCGCGCGCCGGGGCATGCGCCTGCGGCGAGACCTACCGGACCAGGCGCACCTCGTGCAGCTGCTCGCCGAGCACTTCCTGCACCTGCTCGTGACCGTCTGGGGCGTAACCGTTGCGGGTGTAGAAGGCGTGGGCGCGCGGGTTGACCGCGGCGACCCAGAGGTAGGACGGCCCGGCGTCGACGACGGCGTCGAACAACTTCTGGCCGATGCCGCTGCCGTGCTTGTCCTCGAGCAGGTACATGAAGTACAGCTCGTGGGCGGCGGGGGCGCTTTCGTCGCGGGCGGGCCCGCTGCCGGCGAAGCCGACGACCTCTCCGTCGACGAGCGCGACGACCTGGCGGTATTCGGCGCCCTGCGTGGTGAACCGGCGCCACATGGCGGCGAGGCGCTGCGGCCGCAGCTGGGAGAGGGCCGCCTGACTCAGCAGGTGATCGTAGGTTTCGTGCCAGCAGAGGGCGTGTACGCGGCCCAGACTCTCGGCATCCGCTTCTTCGACGGGCCGAACAACGACGGTGGTGGTGTCCATATTCTGACCCTAACCCAGCCGGGGGACACCGGTTGACCGCGTGTGCGGGGGCTAACTCAGGAGATTCGACGTGGTGGGACAGTGAGTACCCCGAATGCTGCCGGACTGCACGCGACGGAGGGACGATTTTCCTGAGTTAGCCCCCGACGGCCGCGGAGAACGCCCGGAAATGGTGGCCGCAGGCCGCGAAATCGCGCGGTGGTGCCGTGGATGGCACAGGAATCACGCACAAACGGGCCGGACTCCTGGTGGAGGCCGGCCCGTTGGGTCGTGCGGGGTGACACGAGCGGATGCCGGGGGGTTCAGCCCCGGCAGCCGGTCGCGCCCTGGTGCTGGTGCTGCTTAGCCCTGGGCGCGGCGCGGGGCCGAGCGACGGGCTCCGCCGGCGCCGGCTCCCGAGCCGGATCCGCGGACGAGTCCGCCGACCTGCAGGCCGCCGGAGCGACCGGAGCCCTGCGGGGCGTGGCTGCGACCGGATGCCGCGGGGCGGCCCGAGTGCTCCTGGCGCGCTCCGCCGGCGGAGGCGGTGTCGTTGCTCCGGCTGCCGCGGTTGCCGCGAACGGGCGCGGTGCTCGCGCCGTCGCGGTCGTCACGGCCGCGGGCGCGCTGCCCGTCGGACGAACGAGAGGTGTCGGAGGACGACGAGGACGCATAGGAGCGGCTGCCGCCCTGTGAGGAGGACGAGGAGCGTCCGCCGGAGCGACCGCCCTCGGAGCGTCCGCCCTCTGAGCGACCGCCCTGCGAGCGACCGCCTTCGGAACGTCCGCCCTGTGAGCGTCCGCCCTGCGAGCGTCCGCCCTGGGACTGGCGCTGCTGCTGCGGCTGTTCGCTGCGCGGTGCCGGCTTGACGTATGCGGCGACGTCGCCGACGAGGGCGGCGACGGCGGGGGAGTCCGCGGTGACGCGCTGCGGGGTCACCTTGATGGCGGCCTTGCGCAGCAGGTCCGCGGTGTCGCGACGCTGCTCCGGGAGCACGAGGGTGACGACGTCACCGGCGTGCCCGGCGCGGGCGGTACGGCCCGAGCGGTGCGTGTACGCCTTGTGCTCTGCCGGCGGGTCGACGTGGATGACGAGCTCGATGTCGTCGACGTGCACGCCGCGAGCGGCGACATCCGTTGCGACGAGCACGCTCACGTCGCCGTTGCTGAACGCGGCGAGGTTGCGGTCACGGGCGACCTGCGAGAGGTTGCCGTGCAGGTCGACCGAGGGGATGCCCGCCTCGGTGAGTGCCTTGGCGAGCTTCTTCGCGTGGTGCTTGGTGCGCATGAAGAGGATGCGGCGTCCGGTTCCGGAGGCCAGCTTCTCGATGAGCGCCTTCTTCTGTTCGGCGTTGTCGACCTCGAAGACGTGGTGCGTCATCGCGGAGACGATGCTGTTCGAGTCGTCGACCGAGTGCAGCACCTCGTTGTGGAGGAACTTGCGGACGATCTTGTCGACGCCGTTGTCCAGGGTGGCCGAGAACAGCAGGCGCTGGCCGCCGGTGGGCGTCTTGTCGAGGATGCGGGTGACGACGGGCAGGAAGCCGAGGTCGGCCATGTGGTCGGCCTCGTCGAGCACGGTGATCTCGACGGAGTCGAGGTTGACGTAGCCCTGCTTCATCAGGTCTTCGAGGCGTCCGGGGCAGGCGACGACGATGTCGACGCCGGCCTTGAGCGCGGAGACCTGGCGGCCCTGGGAGACGCCGCCGAAGATGGTCGTCGTGTTGAGGCCGTATGCCTCGGCGAACGGGGTGAGCGCGTTGGTGATCTGGGTGGCGAGCTCGCGGGTCGGCGCGAGGATCAGGCCGAGCGGGCGGCCCGGGCGGCGCTTGCCGCCGGCGAGCTTGCCGCCGAGGCGCGCGGCCATCGGGATGGCGAACGCGAGGGTCTTGCCGGAGCCGGTCTTGCCGCGACCGAGCACGTCTCGGCCCTTGAGGGTGTCGGGGAGGGTGTCGACCTGGATCGGAAAGGGGCTGTCGATTCCCTGGGCCGTGAGAACGGCAACGAGGGGAGCCGGCACGCCAAGCGCGCCGAAGGAAATTTCAGACAAAGTGGTGCCTTTCAGGCATCAGAGCCCTCCGTCGAACCGTGTGCGCACCCCGAGTGAGGGAATGCAGGCTTCGGAGCCAGGAGGATTCACATGGCGAAGGTGCCGATGGGCACATCCGTTCGCCGTAAGAATGTTCATTCGCAATATGCGCTCGGCCCGCCAGGATGGTGGGCCGCCGCAACAAGAAGAGGGCGTTCTACGACGCAGCGAGCGCAGCGATGCATTCGCAAGTTGTTCCAGTGTAGCGGATGCTGTCAAGCACCCTCCCAGGAAACTCCCGATCAGCCCCGCCCGCCTAGTCGAGGCTTCCGGTGTAGAGCTCGCCGACGGGGACATCCACCGTGACGGTGTTGCCTGCCTGCGCGAGCGGGCAGGCCCACATCGGGTCGTATGCGCACGACGGGTTGTACGCGAAGTTGAAGTCGAGGATCAGGGTGTCGTCGTCGACGCCGGGGCCGAGGTCCGCCCCCTTGATCGTGTCGAGCAGGTAGCGCCCGCCGCCGTACGTTCCGCCGGGCCGGCCGGCGAGACCGTCCTTGATCGGCAGGAACAGGCCGCCGCCGTAACTGCCGAGTCGCCAAAGGTCGATCGGGCCGAGGTAGGGCAGGCGCACGATGCCGACCAGGTCGAACGGCACGGTGCCGTCCGTCCCGGTCTCGACCGCGATCCGGTGCGGCTCCGGCGCCCGGTGCACCTCCACCTCAAAGCGCCAGTCCGGGTCGTACGGCGCGACCGTGAGCCCCGTGAACGCGGACCGGTCGTCGGGCAGCAGCGGCGACGACGGATGCCCCGCGAACAGGTCATCACGCCCACTCCGCCAGAGCTCGTGCCCAGCCGCGGGGTTCTGCACGCTCAGTTGCCGCACGCCGGCATACAGACCGGTCACGCGACGGCGCCAGTCGGCGAGCTGAAGGGCCCCGAGGGTCGAGCTCATTCGGTGACCTCCGTCGGCGCAGAATCGACGTCGGCTTCGTCAGGGCCGGCGGATGCGTCCCCGCCTGTCGTGTCCGCAAACCCGGCAGCGTCGATGCCCACATCGAAACGCCAGGTCGGGGCCAGTCGCTTGAGTTGCAGCATTCGCCACTGCCACATCATCCAGAACACCGGCCAGCTCGGCAGGGTGAGCGCGCCGGTGCCGAAGATGAGCTGGTCGCGGTAGAGCGTCTTGCCGGTGCCGGCCGGGTCTGCCGACACGGCCATCCGGTGGTCCCAGAGCGTGACGGCCTCGAGGGCGCCGGACACGCCCCGGCCGGTGTCGCGCACGATGCGCACGCCGTCGCGCCGCTCGGTCGACATCTGCAGCCGGATCACCTGCTTGCCCATCGGCACGAGCCCGAGCGCGGTGAGTTCGACCGGGTGCTCGCCGGGTTCCCAGATCGAGGGGAAGCCGTCGGCCTCGAGCGACTCCACGCTGATGAGGGGCGAACTCACCTCGCGGAAGACGGCGGGGCTCTGCAGGGCGCGCCACGCGGCATCCGGCGGGCAATCGAGGATTTCTTTCAGGAGAACACGCATGCCCCCAGTCTGTGGTGCCGGGGCATGCAGTACAACTGAGGAGTGGCAATTCGGTACTGGCTCGGGGTCGCGCAGCGCGACAACGTGCGGCGGGGCGTCGCCATGGGGTTCGCGCAGGCCGGCTACCGGCTGCGCACCACGCTCGAGGGTATGCGGGAGAGCGACGGGGTCGTGTACTACTCACCGAAGACCGCCGTCGAGGGCGAACTGCTGCGCGAGTTCACCGCGATCGGGTTCGTCGCCGAGGGGAATGCGTACGAATTCCGCGACCCCGCCACGCCCTCCGGCACCTATGTGCCGTGGCGGCGCCGCATCGACTACGACACGGATGCCGTCAGCGCGTCGATCCGCCCGCTCCTGAACGTGCTCGAGTTCACCCGGTCCGATCCGGACTGGGGCTACCAGCTCCGCCGCGGGCTGCTCGAGATCTCGCGACACGATTACGACCTGATCCGGCGGCAGATGCGCCGGATGTAGGCGACAGCCCGGCGTCTCTCGCGTGCGCCCCACGCCCGCCCCAGCGACGTTGATTAGACTCGCGGCTATGACAGGCGATCTCTGGTGGGTGCCCTCGGCGATACTGCTCGCGTTCGTGGTCCTCGGGGTGACGCTCATCGTCGGGTCGGCCCGCCGGCGCCGCCGCGACCGCGAGCAGGCGGAGGCCGCGATCACCTCCGAACGCGCCCGCGCAGCCGCAATCGCGCTCGTGCGCGCCGACGACCAGGTCGGCTCCGCGACCGACGAGCTCGGGTTCGCGGTCGCCCAATTCGGCGAGCCCGCAACCCGGGAGTTCGCGACCGCCCTCGACCTCTCCCGGCGTCAGTTGCGCGACGCCTTCGCACTGCAGCAGAAGCTCGACGACAGCATTCCGGAGACCGAGTCGCAGCGGCGCCGTCTGACCGAACAGATCATCTCGCTCGCCGCGGAGGCCACGACCCGACTCGCCGAGCAGGACCGCGCCTTCACGGCCCGCCGCGGCGTCGAACGCGATGCCCCGCTGCGGCTCGAGCAGCTCATCCGCCGGGTCGACCGGCTCACCGATCGCCTCGCGGCGGGGTCCGCGAGCATCGACCGGCTCGGGCTCAGCTATTCCGCGGGCGCGCTCGCCGCGATCAGCGGCAACGTCGAAAAGGCCCGCGTCGCGCTCGGGCAGGCGAAACAGGCCACGGATGCCGGGGCCGCCCACCTCGCGGCCGTCCCCGGATACCCGATCGGCGACGAACTCGCGGCCGCCGAACTCGGCCTCTTCCAGGCGGGCAAGCTCCTCGACGCGATCGAGACCGGCGAGGACCAGCTCCACATCGGCTACGCGACCCTCACCAAGGCCCTCGACTCCGCGGACGCCGAGATCGCCGAGGCTCGCACCCTCCGTGACGGACAGGACCAGTCCGTTTCGGCAACCGAACTGAACCGGGTGATCGCCGCGGCCGATGCGATCGTGGCCGAGCTGCGGCATCCGTCGCGGGTGAGCGACCCCGCCGCGGACCTCGCCCGGCTGCGCCAGGTGCTCGACGGGCTCGACGTCACCCGGTCGGAGGCGCGCAACCAGCAGCTGCGCCTCGACAACGCCAGGGCAGCGCTCGCCGGCGCGCTGCTGGCCGCGCGCAGTCAGGGCGCCGTGACCCGCGACTTCATCGCCTCGCACAGCGGCAGGGTCGGGGCGGAGGCCCGCACCCGACTTGCCGAGTCCGAGCGGCTCATCGCACTCGCCGAGGCGGAAGCCGACCCCGTGACCGCCCTCGACGCCGCTCGCCGGGCGATGACCCTCGCAACGGATGCCGACGCCCTCGCCCGCTACGACGCGCGCTTCGCCTGACCGACCGGTAGCCTTTTCCGGTGAGTGAATCCCTGCCCCAGCAGAAGTACCAGGTCCGCTTCGACGTCGGCCTCGCCGGGTTCCGGGCCCTCGCCGGGGATGCGGACGTGATCATCCTCGCGGACGCGCTGCCCGCCATCGGCGACCCGGCACCCGCGACGCCCCTCGACGGGCACCGGGTGATCGTGTCCGACCTCGGCAACCCGGCGCACGTCGCCCAGTGGGTGCTCGCGCGGCAGACCGAGAAGGCCGACCGGTTCTCCGTGGCCGTGATCGCCGTCGGCGAGCGGCGCCGGGACGGATCCCCGCGCCCGGCCGTCGAGGACTTCCTCCTCGCCGGGGAGGTGATCGACGAGCTCTCCCGCCTCGGAATCGATCACTGTTCCCCGGAGGCCGCGGCGCCCTCCGCCGGATTCCTCGGGCTCCGTCGCGCCCTGCGGCACCTCGTGAGCGCGTCCGAGACCGCCGTCGCGCTCGGTGCGGCCGGTCGCGGCGATGACGTCCGGGCCGCCACCGACCTCGCCCGGCCGCGAGTGGCCACGGATGCCGCCCCGCGCCCGGCCGCAATTGTCCCCGTCCGGGAATTCCGGTTTCCGGCCTGACGTTGGGGTGAGGTAAGGCCAGTACCACCCCGACTCACCGACCGAACAGGAGCACCCCATGAAGGCAGTATTCAACGGCGCGACGATCGCCGAAGCCCCGCAGTCCGAGCTCGTCAAGATCGAGGGCAACTGGTACTTCCCGCCGGCAAGCGTCAAGCCCGGGTTCCTCGTGGAGAGCGCGACCCCGTACACCTGCCCGTGGAAGGGCGAATGCCAGTACTACAGCCTCAAGGATGGCGACACCCTCCTTCAGGACCGCGCCTGGAGCTACCCGACTCCGTACCCCGCGTCGTTCGACCGGGTCGGCCAGGACTACAGCGGCTACGTCGCCTTCTGGAAGGAAATCTCCGTCACCGAGTAGGTCACACGCGCGCCCGCGGTGCGTCGGTCGAGCGGCCGTGTGCCCGCACGAGGTACCCGACCGAGCGCACTGCGATGCTGCCGACCACGAGGGTCACGGTGGCGAGGATGCCGGTTCCGGCAACCGCGGACACCCAGGCCCCCGACGCCCACAGGCTCACGAACGCACCGGTCCCGGCACCCGGCGCGGCGGCACCGCCGATCCAGTGCAGGGCGTAGGTCCCGCTCGCCGCAGCCGTGAACGTGAACGCCCAGAAGCCGAGGTCGAACCCGAGCCGCCAGTAGGCGGCGAGCATCATCACCTGCACGAGGATCAGCAGCACGAACGTCCCGAGAAGGACGGTCTCGAGCGTGTCGAGCCGGCCGCCGTTGGAGGCGAACCAGGCGTTCCCCGCGACCGCGGGCGGGGCGGAGAAGATCGCGAACGTCGGCAACAGGCGGGCAGGAAGGGCGGGACGGAATGCCATCCTGCCGAGGATGAGCGCACCCAACAGCATCCAGAACAGCAGCCCGACGCCGATGCACGCGACGCTCAAGGTCGTCCAGCCGAACGTTCCCGCCGACTGGCCCGCGATGAAGGCGGCGGCGACGGTCGGAAGAAAATACCCGGCATGGAGCGTGTCGATGTCGCGCATCCGGAGAGCCAGTTGTGCGACCGACCACGCCCCGAACACGAGCGCCGCGACCATGAATGCGACGACGACACCCTGCACCAGCCAGACCAGGAGCCCGGCGGGCGATCCCGGCAGCGCCCCGGCAAACGGATGCCCGGCACCGGAACCCGCGGACAGGGACACGGCGACATGGGTGCCCAGCAGCATCCCGGTCGTGGGCGCGAGCGCGGCGAACGGTGCCTGGACCGGGTCCACGAGGTCACCCCGGATCGTCCCCCCGGCGTTCCGGCTGCGCATGAGGTAATTGGCGAAGACCAGAACCCAGGCGACGAGCGCGAACAGCCACAGCGCCTCACCGATCCCAGCGGGCGTGCCGAGCACTCCCGCTGCCATCGTCCAGGTGCCGGCAAGGCCGGACAATCCGAAGGGGATACCGAAGCTCGTGAGCGGGGCCCGACCGGTCCGCAGGACTCTGCGGAACGCACGAGGGGATGCCGGCATGCGCGTTCCCCTCGGGCCGCTGTTGAACGGACAGGTGTCCTCTCAATAGGGTACCGGAGGCTGGACTACCCGCATATTCCCGCTGAGTAAGGACACGCCCTTGTTCGGGGGGACAATTGGGTGACAGGATTTACGATCGCGCGTAGCAAAAGTAACGGAACCGACACACATGGTGAAGCTCAGCGGCGGCGGCATGTACAGGAGGCGCACGGCAGAATCCGTGATCGACAAGCTCCTCCGCCAGCACGCCGGAACGCCGGCGCGCTCCCCGTGGCATCGGTTCCGCGGACGCTCCCCGCTCGGCAAGCGCTGCGAGGGCTGGTACCTGGCCGCGCTCGGCGAGATCGCGGTCGGGAAGGCCCTCGAGGCGCTCAGCTCCGACTGGACGGTCTTCCACGCGCTCCCGATCGGGCTCGAGGGCTGGGACATCGACCACCTGATCGTCGGCCCCGGCGGCGTCATCACGATCAACGCGAAACAGCATCGCGCGGCCCGCATCCTCGTCGACAAGGCCCTCCTCACCGTCAACGGGCGCACCGTGCCCTACCTCCGCCACGCCGAGTTCGAGGCGAACCACGTCACCGATCTGATGAGCGACCGCCACGCCCAGACCGCACCGGTGCGGCCGACCGTGGTCTTCGTCGGCGCCCGCGAGGTCAATGTCAGGGCCCGCCCGCCGTTCGTTACGGTGCTCGGCGTCGACGAGCTCGTCGGCTGGCTCCAGGCGCTCCCCGTCGTCCTCACCCAGAACGAGTGCGGTCGGTTCACCGACCTGTTCGACAACCCGGCGATGTGGGCGAACGTGCCCGTCGAGACCGGAGATGACCTGATCGAACGCTTCCAGGCCCTCGACGCGGAGGTCCGTTCGGCGACGCGCCAGCGCCACGTCTACCTCCCGATCGCGATCTTCCTCGGCGGCGGCGCCGGCTTCTTCGGCATCATCGGTCTCGTGTCCGAGGCCATGGGCCTCTCCGGCTGACTTTCCGGCGGAGGTCCCGGCTGAGATCCCGGCGTGCGCGCCGGCCGGCGGATGCCGCGGGCCGCGCCGCCCTGCCGCCCCCGGCTACCCGATGCTGTCGGTGTCTGCCGGGATCGCCGGCAGGCCGAGCAGCACCCGCAGCTGGGCGTCGGTGAGCGCAGCCCAGGGTGAGGCGTCCGGATTCTCGGCCGCGGCATCCGGGCTGTCTCCCTGCGTCCACCATTTCGCCTCGAAGGCACCGGTCTCGAAGAGCACCCGCTGGCCCTTGGTGTAGATCGTGGTGCCGGACCATTCGGGGAAGCTGCCCGCGGGGAGGGTTAGCGTCGGCACCGGTGTCTCGCCGGCGAGCACCGGCCCGATCAGCCGCCACGGCGTCTCGGACGCCTGCAGCACCGGGTTGTCCGGCAGGTCGCCCTGGGTCCAGTACTTCGCCGAGTACACGTTGTGGTGCCACACGACCCGGGTGCCCTTCGGGTACGCGATCGTGACCGACCAGATCCGGTACGGGCTCGTCGCGGGATCGTCCGTGGCCGCCGCAGTGTCCGTCGCCACGGCGGTGGGCTGCGCGGTCGAGCTGTCGCCGGCGCTCGCGGCCGGGCTTCCGGTGAACGACGCACCGAGCACATCCGCGAACAACACGGAACCCTGCTCGATGCCGCTGCACGAGTCGGAGACCTGCTTCACGTCCGGGTAGTTCGCCCCGCAGCTCGCGTCACGGTTGAGTGACCACATCGACATGCGGCCGACACCGTTCGCGAGCGCGAAGTCGTTGAGCGCAACACCGTCGGCGAGGGTGAAGATCTCGCCGGGCACGTCGTTCTGCCCGATCATCGCGGTCGCACCGAGCTTGTTCCAGAGCGCCTTCGACCCGAGGGGCTGGCCCATCCGGCGGTAGAGCGTGGACAGTTGGCCGTGGGCGGACTGCAGGGCATTCGTCGCGGCATCCGCCATCGACTGCCCGGCGGCGCGCGACGCGCCGAAGTCCATGGTCATCAGGTTCACCCCGCTGAGGTTGACGCCCTCCGTCAGCAGCTGGGTGACCGCGTTCGTGCCGTCCTCGGTGAGGCCGGTCGGGGTCGTCGGCAGGGTGAGCCAGATCGCGAGCGGGGCGGCGGATGCCGCGGCGGCCTTCTGCAGGGCGGCGAGCGCCACGCCGCGGCGCGCCCCGGCGTCCACGTCCGTGAGGTTCGCGCCCTCGAGGTCCAAGTCGATGGTGCTCGGCTTGTAGCGCTCGATCACCGAGGCATAGGCGGCCTGGAGTTTCTCAGGGTCGGTGCAGGCGACGGCGAGCTCCTGGTTGATCGCGCCGCCGAACGACACGATCACCTCGCCGCCCTGCTGGGTGCGGCGCGCCACGCGCCGGTCGAGGTCGAGGTCGCTCTCCGCTGCCGCCATCGTGTAGAAGGTGCCCCAGGTCGGCGTGCAGGCGTCGGTCGGGTCGGCCACGATGAAGGACAGCACGACGTTGTCGCCGGCGGCGGAGACGGGGTTCTCGAAGGCCAGGCTCGGGGTGGCGGTCACGTCGACGTACCCCGCCATCCACGGCTTCGCGCTCACGGATGCGGCGTCGGCGATCTGGTTCCAGCCCTGGAAGCCGGCGAAAACCAGGCAGGCGGCGACTGCGAAGACACCGATCAGCCGGATGATCGACAGACGTCGACCGGGAAAACGTGTGGACATGCGGCTCCTCGCCCTCACGTGGATTATTGCAGTGATCGTGTACACAATCCGCCCCTAGACTGTGGGGACCGTGACTCCGAGGTCGATGAACCGGGTGCGCGCGCGGGGACGAACCGGAACTTTTTGCGGTTCCTGCTCGTCTCAGGATAGGAAACAGGCACGTGGCGACACCGAAATCAACAGCGCAGCGGGATTCCCGAGCGTCGGAAACGTCGGCGCCGTCGGTCGCGGCTGCATCCGCTGGGGAAGCGACGGAGACCCAGCGGGCGCGTCGCAGGCAGTGGGGAGCGGAGCGACGCAGCGAACCGCTGTCGATCGTGCACCCGCGGCCGACCACCCGCGCGATCCTCTGGGCACGCGTCGCCATCATCGCGACGATCGTCTTCTGGGCCTATTACCTGCTCACGACGATCGTGCGCCTCTTCGTCGACACCCCGCGCCCCGACTTCACGTTCACCATGGAGGCGATCGGCTACGCGATCGTGGTCACCTTCCTGACCTTCTCCGCCCTGATGTATCTCGTCGCCCGCCTCGGTTCGATGTACCGTTACCAGAGCCACGTCCGGGTGCCCCGCGGCGAGCTCGACCGGCACTTCGGCAACTACCGGCACGGGATCACCGTGCTGGTGCCCTCATACGCCGAGGAGACGCACGTCGTGCGCGCGACGCTGTGGTCGGCGGCGCTCCAGGAGTTCCCCGAGCTGCGGATCGTCCTGCTCCTCGACGACGCGCCGTTCCCGACCGACCCGGAGACGCTCCGCGTGCTCGAAGCGACCCGGGCGCTCGCCGGGGAGATCGGCGAACTGCTCGCGGTGCCCGCCGGACGGTTCCAGCGGAGCGTGGAACGCCGGCTCGACCGGTTCGTGGGCGACCCCGTTGTCACGGCGGCGGATGTCCGCGACCTCGCCTCCGACTACGCCGCCGCCGCGGACTGGCTCGAAAAGATGGCCGAGCAGGAGGAGGTCCACGACCACGTGGACGAGTTCTTCGTGGACCAGGTCATCATGGGCCTGGCCAGGGAACTGCGGCTGAGCCTGCTCGCGCTCGAGGCCGCGGCCGAGGGCGCCGACTTCCCCGACGCGGACCAGATCGTGACGCTGTCGTTGCGCCTGGCCCAGATCTTCACCGTGCGGCTCGACTACTTCGAACGCAAGAAGTACGCCTCCCTCTCGCACGAGGCGAACAAGGCCATGAACCTCAACTCCTACATCGGCCTGATGGGCACGTCGTGGGTGACCGGCCACACCGCGGAAGGCACCGTGCTGCGCGCCGCCGTCGGTGACACCGTCGGCGACTTCACCGTTCCGGACACCGAGTACCTGCTCACCCTCGACGCGGACTCGCTGCTGCTGCGGGACTACTGCGTGCGGCTCGTCTACCTGCTCGAGGAGCCTGAGAACGCGCGGGTGGCCGTCACGCAGACGCCGTACTCCTCGTTCCACGGCGCTCCGACCCGCATCGAACGGGTGGCCGGCGCGTCGACCGACCTGCAGCACATGCTGCACCAGGGCATGACGTACTACAACGCGACTTTCTGGGTCGGCGCGAACGCCGTCATCCGCAAGAAGGCCATCGAGGACATCGTCGAGGTCGAGGAGGTCGGCGGGTTCGAGATCCGCACCTACATCCAGGACCGCACCGTGATCGAGGACACCGAGTCGAGCATCGACCTCGGCAGCCACGGCTGGACCCTCGTCAACTACCCCGAACGCCTGAGCTACAGCGCTACCCCGCCCGACTTCGGCTCGCTCATCGTGCAGCGCCGGCGGTGGGCCAACGGCGGCCTGCTCATCCTGCCGAAATTCTGGGACCAGCTCCGGGAGCGCCGCTTCCGCCGCGAGCGGGTGCGCTGGAGCGAGGTCTTCCTCCGCACCAACTACATGGCCTCGATCGCCTGGTCGAGTTTCGGGCTCGTGTTCCTGCTCGCCTTTCCCTACGACAGCCGGCTGCTCAGCCCCTTCGTCTTCCTCGCCGCCCTGCCGTACTTCCTGGCGATGGGCAGCGACCTGCGCGAGGCCGGTCACCGCTTCAGCGACGTCTTCCGGATCTACGGCTTCAACCTCGTGCTGCTCCCGGTCAACCTCGCCGGAGTGCTCAAGTCCTTCCAGCAGATGCTGTCCGGTGAGAAGATCCCGTTCGTGCGCACCCCGAAGGTGCTCAACCGTACGGCGGCGCCGGCGCTCTACGTGATCGTCCCCTACCTGATCGTGGCGTTCTCCCTGCTGACGCTGTACCGGGACATCAACCACCAGAACGTCGGCAACGCCGTCTTCGCCGCGTTCAACGCCGTGGCGACCGGCGCGGCGATCCTGATGTACATCGGCCTGTGGAACTCCGTCGTCGACGTGTGGCTGGGCCTGCTCAACTTCCTCTACGTCGACGTGAAGAAGCCGAAACGGCCGGCAGCGTCCCTGATCGACCCGAGCGCTCCGGTCGACTGGCAGGGCATCCTCTATCACGGCGACCGGCGGCTCAACCGGGACAGCCGCACCTCCCGGGACCGACGCCACCGGATCGGCGTGCGCTAGGCATCCGTTCCCCGCCGCTCTGGTGCGGGGACGCTAGTCGCCGGCGGATGCCGCGGCGCGGCGTCGTGCGGCGGCCGTGATCTCCCGGCTCGTCCAGTCGATGAGATGATCGCGGTTGAATCCCCGGCCGCACAGGCCGCAGGCGAGCGCGCGCGTCGGTTTCCGGTAGCGGTAGTGGATGTGCCCGGACGGGCAGGTGCCCACCCACGGGGCGAGCTCGTTGGCGATCTCGCCGTCGTGCGTGCGCTTGCCGTCGTAGCCGAGGTCGCGGGCGATCGCCTTCCACTTCGGGCCGTGGCCGGCGCGCGGGCCGGCGAGCGCGTGCCCGACCTCGTGCAGCAGGATCTGGTGCACCTCATCGTCCTCGTAGCGGGAGGCGAGGTAGCGCGAGACCGTGATGCGTTTGGCCGTGAAGTTGCAGAGCCCGGCGCGCTTCTTGGCATTGTCGAACGCGAAGGTCCAGCCGGCATCGAGGTGCAGGTCGATGAGCGCCTCGGCCCATCGTCGCACGCGAGTGAGGTCGGCCATCAGCGCGTCACCGCGACCTCGGCCGGCAGAGTCGCGCCCGGCGCCGGTCGAATGCCGGGCGCCGGCTGAATGCCCGGCGTCAGCTGAATGCCCAGGGCCAGGGGCCTGGTCTGCTCCACGCGAACCGAGTAGAGCCTGTCGTCGCCTGCGGCTCGGGTACCGCGGCCATCCGTGTTGTTCGTCACAAACCACAGTGTCCCATCCGGGCCCGACACCACGTCGCGCAGCCGGCCGAAGGTGTTGACAAACCACGCGGTCGCCATGCCTGTTGAGGAGTCGACCCGCCAGAGTCGCTCGCCGCGCAGGGCCGCGAGGAAGACGGTGTCCCCGACGATCGCGAGGCCGCTCGGACTGGCCTCCGACGTGGGCCACTGCACGACGGGGTCGGTGTACCGCGAGTCGTGCTCGACGCCCTCGGCGTCCGGCCAGCCGTAGTCCGCGCCCGGCGTGATCAGGTTGAGCTCGTCCCAGGTCGACTGCCCGAACTCGCTCGCCCACAGCCGGCCTCGAGAATCCCAGGCGATGCCCTGCGGATTCCGGTGCCCATAGGAATAGACGAGTGTCCCGAACGGATTGTCCGGCGGCACAGTACCCGTCGGCGTCATCCGCAGGATCTTCCCGCCGAGCGACCCGAGATCCTGCGCGCTCGCGGTGTTCCCGGCGTCGCCGGTCGTCGCGTAGAGCATGCCGTCAGGCCCGAAGCGGATGCGGCCGCCATCGTGATTGCCTGCCTGCGGGATTCCCGAGAGCACCGGTTCGGTACTTCCGAGCGTGAGGCTTCCCACGGTGCCGGTGAGGTTCATCCGCACGATCTGGTTCGAGCTGGCGCCGGTGAAATACGCGTACACCCAGCCCCCGGGGCCAGGGCCCGTCTCGCGTGCGGTCCCGGCGCTCGCCGCGGCGGGGTCGGCGGGGTCGGCGAGGTAGGCGAGGCCGAGCAGACCGGCCTCGCCCCGCGCGACGACCCCGGGAACCGTTCCGGCGTCGCGGAGCCCGCCGGGCACCAGCTCGCGCACGCGCGCGGTGCCCCTCTCACTGATCAGGGTGCCGCCGCCGGGCAGCCGAAGAATCGACCACGGCGCCTCGAGGCCGGAGGCGAGGACGACGGGTTCCCCGACCGGCTGGACGGGTCCGGTGACCACGCCGGGGCCCGGTCCAGTCTCCGGGTCGCCCGGTTGGGTCCCCGGGTCAGGACTCGGCACACCGATCGCGCCCGGGGACGAGGGCGTGCCGGTTGCCGGATCGGTCAAGGTGGGCGCCGTCGATGCTCTCGTGCCGCCGGGAGCACCCGGCAGCCCGGACGTGCATGCCGCGAGCGCAAGGGTGACTGCCGAGAGCAGCATCAGCCGTCCGAATCCCCGGCTAGCGCGGCGCGCCGCACTGCGCCGCTGTACCCGCGCCGGCCTGCACTCGTCCACTTCGTCCTCCCGACTCCTCCTGCACCCGCCCCTGGGCACGGGACCTGGGTCCTGCCGTTCCGGGCACCCGGTGAGGTCTGCGGGACCAGCCGCGCCCGTTCCTCCAGAATGCCCCCGCCCACCGACATTGACCACCGGGTTGCCGCAGCGCCCTCCGTGTGTTCCGCGCCCGCCGTCGCGCCCGTTTGCGCAGCCCGCGGCCGCAACGGCGGGCGCGGCCTGCGGAAACCGGCGCGGGCGTGGGTGCAGGCGGGCGCGGTCTGCGGAAACCGGCGCGGGCGTGGGTGCAGGCGGGCGCGGTCTGCGGAAACCGGCGCGGGCGTGGGTGCAGGCGGGCGCGGTCTAGCAGCTAGCGGGCCTGGCCCCGTTCGGCGATGAAGGATTCGACGACTGCGACGGCGAGCAGTGACCCTTCGAGGTGCTCGACGGATGCCCCGGCCTTCTCCCGCAGGAACACGGCGGCGGTGAGGTCCGCGAGAGCGCCCTCGAGGTCGCCCTGCTCGAACAGAACCTTGCCGCGGTTCTCCCGTGCGAACGCGGCAACCGCGCTCCACTCGTGCGTCTCCGCCTCGAGAACGCAGTGGGTGAGTTCGCTCGCGGCCTCGTCGAGCTTGCCCTGGAACTGCATGACCTGGGCACGGCGGATGCGGCTGGCCGCGAGCTCCTCCCGGGAACCGGTGAACCGGGCCTGGCGCAGGGCGGCGTTGGCCATGTCGAAGGCCTCGTCGAGACGTCCGATCAGGCGCAGCAAGGCGATCTTCTCGTTGAGCGCGGACAGGCTGCGCAACTCGCCGAGTTCGTCGAGACGCTGCCCGGCGGCGAGCAGGTCGACTTTTTCACGGAGAGTGACGGCGTCGTAACCAATGATGATGGGCAGGGTGTAGTCCTGAGGCAAGGGCGGCCGGGTGTGCCGCGGACGATCGGGTTCCCTAACAGGATAACCCGCGAACCGCCCTCGTTCAGGGGTGCCGCGCGCCGAGTCTCAGTTCGAGAGCGGATGCCCGCTCCGCCCGCGAACGCGACGGGTCCCGTTCCCGCCCGGAGTCGCCGGTGCACCGGCGGTTCTCAGCACAAACGGGACGCCTCAGCGTGCTTCGGGATCCCGGCCTCAGCCGGGCA
Source organism: Cryobacterium algoricola (assembly GCF_004402485.1). GTDB lineage: Bacteria > Actinomycetota > Actinomycetes > Actinomycetales > Microbacteriaceae > Cryobacterium > Cryobacterium algoricola. The sequence continues at coordinate 19,080 of NZ_SOFG01000026.1, forward strand.
GCGGACTGGTCCCGTCGTGCGCGGTTCAGTGGTCGAGCTGGAACACCGTGCGGCCGGGCAGCGGGGACGGCGTCGCCGTCGCATCCGTCGTCACGAGCGCGGTCGCCATGAACTGGCGAAGCTCCGCGCCCTCGACGACCTTCGCCGGGTGCGGGCCGCCGGCGAGCAGCCGCGGCACCCAGGTCAGGTCGACCCGGGTGAGCGTGGCCACGAGCACGATGTTGCCGAACCGGCGCCCCTTGAGCACCTGGGTCTCGGCGAGGCCGATCACGTGCGGGAACACCGCGGACAGCGTCGCGGCCTGGGCGCGGGCGAATGCGAGCCCCGGCCCGTCGGCCACGTTCACGACGAGCACCCCGCGCGGGCTCAGCAGCGGCCGGGCGAGCTCGTAGAACTCGCGGCTCGTCACGTGCTTCGGGGTGCGCGCGCCGGAGAAGATGTCGACGACGACGAGGTCGGTCGTGCCGTGCAGCCCCGCGGGCAGCTTGGCGAGCACCTCGCGGGCGTCGCCGTGCCGCACGCGCAGGTTGGCGCGCTTGTCCCAGGGCAGTTCGGCCCGCACGAAGTCGATGAGGTCGCTCTCGATCTCGACGACCTGCTGCCGCGAGCCGGGCCGCGTCGCCTCGACGTAGCGGGGGAGCGTGAGCGCGCCCGCGCCGAGGTGCACGGCCGTGATCGCTTCGCCGACGTCACCGAGCAGGTCGATGACGTGCCCGATCCGCTGGATGTACTCGAAGAACAGTTCGTCGGGGTGGTCGATGTTCACGTGCGACTGCGGGGTGCCGTCGACCACGAGCTCGAAACTCCCCGGCACGAACCGGTCCGGCTGGATCTCCGCCACCATCCCGCTCAGCTTCAACGTGACCGACGGATGCTGCACTTCAGACCTGCTCATCTCCCCAGTCTCCCCCAAGCACCCCCACCACCACTCCGCGAGAGTACGAATTAGGCCCTTTCAGCGGCGTTGAAAGGGCCATTTCTCCGCTCTCGCGGGAGGTGGGCGGCGCGGTGGGGCCGGCGGATGCGGCGGGTTATACCTGAGAAAATGGTGAAGGTCAAGAATGCGCTAGACAATAGGGCAAACAGAGCCTATAGTTGATCTTTGCGCTCCCAGACAAATCTATGCCTTCATATTGCGGTCGGCTTTGCGTGCTCAAGCCACCTTGAGGCATACCTCGTATCAGTTCAGAGGGTCTGGGGAGCGTACTCGGAATTCATTACTAACAGTGACTAGACCTGACGGGGTCTACGGAGGTTATTTCCTTGGCTGCTGCGCGCAACGCAACCACCAACTCACCCAAGAACGGCCGCGCTGCAGGGCGTCTGTCGTTCGCAAAGATCACAGACAATCTGACGGTCCCGGACCTGCTCGCCTTGCAGACGGAGTCCTTCGATTGGCTTGTCGGAAACGACAAGTGGAAGAAGCGTGTCGAAGAAGGCCAGGCGCAAGGTCGCCAGGACCTCCCGACCCGCACCGGGCTCGACGAGATCTTCGAAGAGATCTCCCCGATCGAGGACCTCGGCGAAACGATGCAGCTGTCGTTCACGAACCCCGAGCTCGAGCCTGAGAAATACACCATTGACGAGTGCAAGGAAAAGGGCAAGACCTATTCCGCACCGCTCTATGTGAACGCTGAGTTCATGAACCACCTCACCGGTGAGATCAAGACCCAGACCGTGTTCATGGGTGACTTCCCGCTGATGACCCCCAAGGGCACCTTCGTGATCAACGGCACCGAGCGTGTCGTCGTTTCACAGCTCGTGCGCTCGCCCGGTGTGTACTTCAACCGTGAGCAGGAGAAGACCTCCGACAAGGACATCTACTCCGCCCGCGTCATCCCGAGCCGTGGAGCCTGGCTCGAATTCGAGATCGACAAGCGCGACCAGGTCGGCGTTCGCATCGACCGCAAGCGCAAGCAGTCCGTGACCGTGTTCCTCAAGGCACTCGGCCTCACGAGCGAGCAGATCCTCGAAGAGTTCAAGGGCTTCGCGTCCATCGAGCTCACCCTTGAGAAGGACAACATCCTCACCAAGGAAGAAGCCCTCAAGGACATCTACCGCAAGCTGCGCCCGGGAGAGCAGGTCGCCGCTGAGGCAGCCCGCGCGCTCCTCGACAACTTCTTCTTCAACTCCAAGCGTTACGACCTGGCCAAGGTTGGTCGTTACAAGATCAACCGCAAGCTCGGCATCGAAGCGCCGCTCAGCTCCTCCGTGCTCACGCTCGAGGACATCCTCGCCACGATCAAGTACCTGGTTGCCCTGCACGACAACCAGACCACGATCGCCGGCATCCGTGAGGGCGTCCCCACCGACATCCGCATCGACATCGACGACATCGACCACTTCGGTAACCGTCGTATCCGCGCCGTCGGCGAGCTCATCCAGAACCAGGTCCGCACCGGCCTGTCCCGCATGGAGCGCGTCGTCCGCGAGCGCATGACCACGCAGGACATCGAAGCGATCACCCCGCAGACCCTGATCAACGTGCGCCCCGTCGTCGCCGCGATCAAGGAGTTCTTCGGTACCTCGCAGCTGTCGCAGTTCATGGACCAGAACAACCCGCTCGCCGGCCTCACGCACAAGCGCCGCTTGTCCGCGCTCGGCCCGGGTGGACTCTCCCGTGACCGCGCCGGCGTCGAGGTGCGAGACGTTCACCCCTCGCACTACGGCCGCATGTGCCCGATTGAAACCCCGGAAGGCCCGAACATCGGCCTGATCGGTTCGCTCGCCTCGTTCGCGCGGATCAACGCCTTCGGATTCATCGAGACCCCGTACCGTCGCGTCGTCGACGGCGTCATCACGACGACCATCGACTACCTGACCGCGAGCGAAGAAGACGAGTTCATCGTCGCCCAGGCCAACGCGCCGCTGACCAAGGACGCCCGGTTCGCCGAGCCCCGGGTCCTCGCACGTAAGAAGGGTGGCGAGGTCGACCTCTTCCCCGCCGAAGACATCGGCTACATGGATGTCTCCCCGCGCCAGATGGTGTCCGTCGCGACCTCCCTCATCCCGTTCCTCGAGCACGACGATGCGAACCGCGCCCTCATGGGTGCGAACATGCAGCGCCAGGCCGTCCCTCTCCTCATGAGTGACAGCCCGCTCGTCGGTACCGGCATGGAGGTCTTCGCGGCCATCGACGCCGGCGACGTCATCACCGCCGAGAAGTCGGGTGTGGTGATGGAGGTTTCGGCCGACGTCGTCACCATCCAACTCGACGAGGGTGGCACGCAGGACTACTACATGCGCAAGTTCGCGCGCTCCAACCAGGGCACGAGCTACAACAACCGCGTCATGGTCACCGCCGGTGAGCGGATCGAAGCCGGCGAGGTCATCGCCGACGGTCCCGCCACCGACAACGGAGAGCTCGCCCTCGGAAAAAACCTCCTCGTGGCATTCATGCCGTGGGAAGGCTACAACTACGAGGACGCGATCATCCTGAGCCAGAACCTGGTCAAGGACGACACCCTCTCCTCGATTCACATCGAGGAATACGAGGTCGACGCCCGCGACACCAAGCTCGGCAAGGAAGAGATCACCCGCGACCTGCCGAACGTCTCCCCGGACCTGCTTGCAGACCTGGACGAGCGTGGCATCATCCGCATCGGCGCCGAGGTCCGCCCCGGCGACATCCTGGTCGGAAAGGTCACGCCGAAGGGCGAGACCGAGCTTTCCGCCGAGGAACGCCTGCTGCGCGCCATCTTCAACGAGAAGAGCCGCGAAGTTCGCGACACCTCGCTCAAGGTGCCCCACGGTGAGCGCGGAACGATCATCGGCGTCAAGGTGTTCGACTCGCAGGATGGCGACGACGAGCTCGGCTCGGGCGTCAACCAGCGCGTTGCCGTCTTCATCGCCCAGAAGCGCAAGATCACCGAGGGTGACAAGCTCGCCGGCCGTCACGGCAACAAGGGTGTTATTTCCCGCATCCTGCCGATCGAGGACATGCCGTTCCTCGCCGACGGTACCCCGGTCGACATCATCCTCAACCCGCTCGGTATCCCCGGTCGCATGAACTTCGGCCAGGTGCTCGAAACGCACCTCGGCTGGATCGCGAAGCAGGGCTGGGACGTGGAAGGCAAGCCCAAGTGGGCCGCCAACCTCCCCGAGCAGGCGCACCACGCCGCACCGAACACCAAGGTCTCCACCCCGGTGTTCGACGGCGCGTTCGAGATCGAGATCGAGGGTCTCCTCGACTCGACGACGAAGACCCGCGACGGCGTGCGACTGATCGACTCCACCGGAAAGACGCAGCTGTTCGACGGCCGCTCCGGCGAGCCGTTCCCGAACCCGATCTCGGTCGGCTACATGTACATCCTGAAGCTGCACCACCTCGTCGACGACAAGATCCACGCTCGTTCGACCGGTCCGTACTCCATGATCACGCAGCAGCCGCTGGGTGGTAAGGCGCAGTTCGGTGGACAGCGATTCGGTGAGATGGAAGTGTGGGCGCTCGAGGCATACGGTGCCGCGTACGCCCTGCAGGAGCTCCTGACCATCAAGAGCGATGACATCCTCGGCCGCGTCAAGGTCTACGAGGCCATCGTCAAGGGTGAGAACATCCAGGAGCCCGGTATCCCCGAGAGCTTCAAGGTCCTCATCAAGGAAATGCAGTCGCTGTGCCTGAACGTCGAGGTCCTGTCCTCGGACGGAACCGCCGTCAGCCTGCGCGACACGGATGACGAGGTGTTCCGCGCTGCGGAAGAGCTCGGCATCAACATTTCCACCCGCTTCGAATCATCCTCGATCGACGACATCTAGGGCCGGGCAGAATGACGAATACTCCGAACACTCTTCAAGGAGAGAAATTGCTCGACGTAACCACGTTTGACGAGCTTCGAATTGGCCTGGCGACCGCAGACGACATCCGTCGCTGGTCGCACGGTGAGGTCAAGAAGCCCGAAACCATCAACTACCGCACGCTCAAGCCGGAAAAAGACGGCCTGTTCGGCGAGCAGATCTTCGGCCCGTCCCGGGACTGGGAATGCTCATGCGGTAAGTACAAGCGAGTTCGCTTCAAAGGCATCGTCTGCGAGCGTTGTGGCGTAGAGGTCACCAAGTCGTCGGTGCGTCGTGAGCGGATGGGCCACATCGAGCTCGCCGCCCCCGTCACCCACATCTGGTACTTCAAGGGAGTCCCCTCCCGTCTCGGCTACCTGCTGGACATGGCACCGAAGGACCTCGAAAAGGTCATCTACTTCGCTGCGTACATGGTCATCACGGTCGACGAAGACGGCCGTCACCAGGACATGCCGGGCCTTGAGAACGAGCTCCGCCTCGAGATCAAGACCCTCGAAGGCCAGCGCGATTCCCGGATCGCCGACCGTCTCGTGCGCCTCGAAACCGACCTCGCAGCACTCGAGGCCGAGGGCGCCAAGAGCGACCAGAAGAAGCGCACCAAGGATGCCGCCGAGAAGGAAATGGGGCAGGTCCGCAAGTCCCTCGACGAGCAGATCGCGCACCTCGAGCGCGTGTGGGAAGACTTCCGCACCCTCAAGGTCGGCGACCTCAAGCCCGAGGACAGCGTCTTCCACGAGCTCCAGGACCGTTTCGGCATGTACTTCGAGGCCTACATGGGCGCCGAAGCCATCAAGAAGCGCCTGCTGGCCTTCGACCTGGTCACCGAGAGCGAAAACCTGCACCTGCAGATCGCCGAGGGCAAGGGTCAGAAGAAGATCCGCGCCATCAAGCGTCTCCGCGTGGTCAACGCCTTCATCATGACCGGCAACTCGCCGGCCGCGATGGTGCTCGACGTCGTCCCGGTCATCCCGCCCGAACTGCGCCCGATGGTGCAGCTCGACGGTGGCCGTTTCGCAACGAGCGACCTCAACGACCTCTACCGTCGTGTGATCAACCGCAACAACCGCCTGCGTCGTCTGCTTGACCTCGGTGCCCCCGAGATCATCGTGAACAACGAAAAGCGGATGCTGCAGGAAGCTGTCGACGCACTGTTCGACAACGGTCGTCGTGGCCGTCCCGTCACCGGTACCGGCAACCGCGCCCTCAAGTCCCTGAGCGACATGCTCAAGGGCAAGCAGGGTCGTTTCCGCCAGAACCTCCTCGGCAAGCGCGTCGACTACTCCGGCCGTTCGGTCATCGTCGTCGGCCCGCAGCTCAAGCTGCACCAGTGTGGTCTGCCCAAGCAGATGGCACTCGAGCTGTTCAAGCCGTTCGTGATCAAGCGCCTGATCGACCTGAGCCACGCTCAGAACATCAAGGCCGCCAAGCGCATGGTCGAACGTTCACGCCCGCAGGTCTGGGACGTGCTCGAGGAGATCATCCGCGAACGCCCCGTGCTGCTGAACCGTGCGCCCACCCTGCACCGCCTGGGCATCCAGGCCTTCGAGCCTCAGCTCGTCGAGGGTAAGGCCATCCAGCTGCACCCGCTCGTGTGTGCCGCGTTCAACGCCGACTTCGACGGTGACCAGATGGCTGTGCACCTGCCGCTGTCCATGGAGGCCCAGGCCGAAGCGCGCATCCTGATGCTCGCCTCGAACAACATCCTGAAGCCGTCCGACGGCCGCCCGGTGACCCTGCCCACCCAGGACATGATCATCGGTCTGCACCACCTCACGACGCTCAAGGAAGGCGTGATCGGCGAAGGCCGCTCGTTCTCCTCGATCGCCGAGGCGATCCTGGCCTTCGACCAGAAAAAGGGCGAAAACCAGGGCCTCGACCTCAACGCGAAGGTACGCATCCGTCTGACGGACAAGTACTTCGAAGAGGGCACCCAGCCGGAAGGCGTGGAACTCGTCAACGGCCAGGCCGTCGGAACCGTGCTGGTGAGCACCACGCTCGGCCGCGCGATCTTCAACGAGGCCATGCCGGTCGACTACCCGTACTTCGAAAAGGTGGCCGACAAGGGCAGCCTCTCGGCGATCGTCAACGACCTCGCCGAGCGGTACCCGAAGGTGGAAGTTGCCGCGACGCTCGACCGCGTCAAGGACGCCGGTTTCTACTGGGCCACCCGGTCTGGTGTGACCGTCGCGCTCAGCGACATCCTCACCCCGCCGGACAAGCCCGAGATCGTGGCTCGCTACGAGAAGCTCGCCGCCAAGGTGCAGTCGCAGTTCGAGAAGGGTCTCACGACCGACCTCGAGCGCCGCCAGGAGCTGATTCAGATCTGGACGAAGGCGACGGAAGACGTCGCCGAGGCCATGCAGAAGAACTTCCCGAAGGACAACACCATCAACCGCATGGTGACGTCCGGTGCTCGTGGTAACTGGCTGCAGGTGCGTAACATCGCCGGCATGCGAGGCCTCGTGAACAACCCGAAGGGTGAGATCATCCCTCGCCCGATCATCTCGAGCTACCGCGAAGGCCTGTCCGTCGCCGAGTACTTCATTGCTACTCACGGTGCTCGCAAGGGTCTGGCCGACACCGCTCTCCGTACCGCTGACTCGGGATACCTCACCCGTCGTCTCGTGGACGTCTCGCAGGATGTCATCATCCGCGAAGACAACTGTGGAACGACCAAGGGCCTCGAGTTGCCGATCGCGATCGTCGACCCGCTCGGCAACCTGGTTCGCCACCCCAACGTGGAGAACGCGGTCTACGCCCGCAGCCTGGCCGCAGCAGCGGTCAACGCAGCAGGCGAAGTTGTCGCCGAAGCCGGCGCCGACGTCGGAGACGTGCTGATCGAGAAGCTGGTCGAGGCCGGCATCGAGACCATCAAGGTGCGTTCCGTGCTGACGTGTGAGTCTGCCGTCGGTGTGTGTGCGGTCTGCTACGGCCGTTCGCTCGCGACCGGCCTGCTCGTGGACATCGGAGAGGCCGTCGGCATCATCGCCGCACAGTCGATCGGTGAGCCCGGCACGCAGCTGACCATGCGTACCTTCCACACCGGTGGTTCGGCATCCGCTGACGACATCACCCAGGGTCTGCCGCGCGTCCAGGAACTCTTCGAAGCACGTACCCCCAAGGGTGCGTCGCCCATCGTCGACACTGCCGGACGCATCACGATCGAGGACACCGACCGCAGCCGGAAGGTCATCCTGACCCCCGACAACGGCGACGAGCCGATCGCGTACCCGGTGCTCAAGCGCTCCACCCTCCTTGTGGAGGATGGCCAGCACGTCGAGCTCGGCACGCAGATCATCATCGGCGCCGTCGACCCGAAGGAAGTTCTTCGCGTCAAGGGTGTTCGCGCCGTGCAGAAGCACATCGTCGGTGGCGTCCAGGACGTTTACCGTTCGCAGGGTGTGCCGATCCACGACAAGCACATCGAGGTCATCGTTCGCCAGATGCTCCGCAAGGTCACCGTCGTCGAACACGGCGACACCGGCCTGCTCCCCGGCGAGCTCGTCGACCGGTTGAAGTACAACGAACTCAACCGTGCGGCACTCACCGAGGGCAAGAAGACGGCATCCGCTCGTCAGGAAGTCATGGGTATCACCAAGGCGTCCCTGGCGACCGAGTCCTGGCTGTCGGCCGCTTCCTTCCAGGAAACCACCCGGGTTCTCACCCAGGCGGCCATGGAAGGCAAGAGCGACCCGCTGATGGGCCTCAAGGAGAACGTCATCATCGGAAAGCTGATCCCGGCCGGAACCGGACTGCCCCGTTACCGCGACGTCACCGTCGAGGCAACGGAGGAGGCCAAGGCCGAGCGTTACCCGAACCGCATCTTCACCGATGATGCAGCGTTCAACGAGGGCGACCTGAGCTTCGTCGACTTCGACAGCTTCTCGTCCGACGACTTCACGCCCGGTACCTACAAGTAGCGTGTAGTTCTCAACAACGGATGCCCCCCTCACTTCGGTGAGGGGGGCATCCGTCGTTAAAGCGGTCCCGTTCCTGCCGCTGAGGTGTCGCCCCCGCTGCCCGGTTTTCCTGAGTTAGCCTCCGCAGGGCCGACTCAGGAGGCGGGCAGGGCCGGGACTGCGCCGGGCCAGGTGCCCAGGTAGGCGGGGTTGTCGAGATACACGCTGTCCAGGAGCGGGAAGGCCCGCTCGTCGACTCCGCTGATCAGGTTCGCCTGCGTCTGGAGGTCCAGCCGGGTGCCCTGGTTCCAGACAGTGAGGCTCAGGCTTGACGGCTTCTGCCCGACCGCCGTCGCCCAGCCGACCCGCAGGACGTAGTCGAGAACTCCCGGGGCCGTGATCGCGGCATCGTCCTCGACGGAAACCTCCATCCTGGTCTCGATGGTCAGGCCGGAGATCACCGAGCCGATGTCGGCGCCACTGAGGCCGGGGACGGCGTTCAGGAGCGCGGCCGCGGCCCCGCGGCTGATGCCTGCTCCGGAGGTCGTCGGGGTGGGCGCCGGAGCGGCCTTGCCGGCGTGCGGAGAGCAGGCGGTGAGCAGGGCTGCCATCGTCACGGCCGCGGCAAGGGTGACGATCGAGCGGGTTCTGAGTTTCATGTCCGGATCCTCATCGAGTTGCTGGGTAATCTCGGGCGGCCGCGCGTGACGTTCCTCGCGAGGAGCAGATCGTCGGTCACCCGCACGAATCGCGATGCGCGAGATTCTGTCGCCGGTGCACTCGGTGTCATGCATTCCCCCGAGGCCCCGTCAAAGCCTAACGAGATTGGCGGCGGCGGATCAGCGTTTTTCGGTGGACGACTTCACGCTCGGTACCTGCATGTGGCGTGTAGCCCTCTCAGACCGGATGCCCCTCTCGCCTCCGCGAGGGGCATCCGTCGTCACGAGACCCGGTCCACGGCGATGTTCGTCAGATTGTTCCTGCGATCGGGGAAATTGCTGACACACTTGGGTGGACGAGGTCCGGGCGAAGCTCGGGGCCTGGCCGGGTACCGTGCCGAGCGCGCCCGACGGCCTCACGCCAGGTACCTACAAGTAGCGTGTAGTTCTCACACAACGGATGCCCCTTTCGCTTCGGCGAGGGGGCGTCCGTCTTTAATGCCCCGCCGAGTGTCGCCGGCCCGCACCCGGCCGGGCTGCGGGTAAAACAGTTGTCCATCTGGGATTTTTCGTTACTTCTTTTGTGAGGACGCTATAGCGCGCTTCCTCACCGACTGCTACCGTGAGCGACACTGCACAGCGCAGTCGAATGCTTGGGGGCGAGTCATGATGGGCAAAACCAACTTTTGGGACCAGGAACTCAATTCGTCTGCCGATCGTCTGGCCGCCTGCAGTGGCGACGTCACACCAAGCGCGCCGAGGTGCAGAGCCTGATCTACGGCGTCGCCAGTTCCGGCTTCCTGACCGACAAGTCGTCCGGCTCGTTCAATGCCTACTACGAGCAGTTCACCAACGGCGCCCCTGCCGAAACAGAACGACGTCCTCGGTGAGGACCCGGGGACCGGGGCCTTTATGAACGGCGCGGAAGACGTCCACGACTACTACGCAACGAGAAGATGACACGATGACCGTCCTGACCAGGAACCGACCCCGTGGCGGCCGGTTCCATCGAGCGCGAACGACCGCGGTTCTCGCCGGCCTTCTGGGAGCGGCAGCGTTGACCCTGACGGGGTGCGGGATCTTCCCCGCCGGCGGTCAGAAGGAAGCGAGCGCATCGGCGATGCTGCAGGAGATTCCCGGCGTCGACACGGTCTATCTCGGGACGAACAGTTCATACAGCGGCGTGATCAAGCAATCCTTTTTGAACACGCACGTCACGCTCGAGCCGGGCGCGGTCGTCACGAACCTCCCAGCGCTGTTGGAATACGTCCTCGCCGTCACCTGGTCGGCGAACCAGTTGGAACCGAACCAGTCCGTCAGCGTCGGCATCAGCAGCGACGGTGCGACAGTGCCCGGCCTACTGGCCGCCGCGGATTCGCTCGGCTGGACATCGGCGAGGACGCTCCCCATGACGAACTCGGACCTGTTCCTTTCCCTGGACGAGGTTCGGGCGAAGCTCGGGTCGTGGCCCGGAAAAGTGCCGAGCACTCCCTTCGGCCTGATCGAGGTCGCCGTCGCACCGACCCCGGCCGGCTGAGGCAGGAAAGTCGGTGAGGGGGGCATCCGTCGTTAACCCGCCGCCGACCGGCAATTCCGCTAGGGTACGAGAACGTGTGGTGGCTGGGACGGCGCCGCGCGCGGCACCTGCATGACCGGGTGTCGACCACTTGGGGGAGCGACACATGGGGTATCTGCGGACGGGCGAGTCATCGAAGCTGGGGCGTGACGTCCGAGCCCTGTCGGCCATGGCCGTTGCGGTTTCGCTGTTGTCGGGCTGCAGTCTTCTGCCCCATTCCACCGGAGGTACTGTGCAGAGCGATAGTGGCTCTGCGGAGTCCATGGCGGCCATCGTCACGGCCGTCGAAACGAGTTCGCCGGGCATCACGGCGGCTTACGCGACCATCGACCGATCGGGCACATCGCGATACCTGCGTCTCATCGTCTCGGTCAGTGGAGAACAGGTCACGGCCGAGGTCGGGAAGGCTGCGTTGACGGCCGTGTACCCGCTGTTTCCCGCCGACCTTGACCGCATCAAACTGACCTTCTCGACGGAAGGCTCTGATGCCGCGCTCGTCATTGAGACAGCAATGCGCGACCTGGGATTTCCCGCCGAGGACGTGATCAGTGATGGTCGCGTGGCTCTCGTCGAGCGACCGTGGCTCGAGGGATTTGCTGGTTCCGGCCGATGACAGTGACTGGGGATCAGGAGAAACGGCGCCACCGTTCCCGGGCTGCTCGCCACCCCGACGCCTTCAGGTTGACATCGCGTCGGGGCCGCGCCGGGGTCCTGAAACGGGGAAAACAGTTTTCCATCTGGGATTTTTCACCGCCCTTTTTGTGAAGACGCCATGGCGCCTCGGCGCGCCTGCTGCTACCGTGGAGAAGACTGCACAGTGCAGTCCAACACTTGGGGGAGAGTCATCATGGCCAACATCAACGTTTCGTACCAGGAACTCAATTCGTCTGCAGACCGCCTGGTCGCCGGCCGTGACGACATCAACACCAAGCTCGCCGAATTGCAGAGCCTGATCGGCGGCCTCGTCAGCAGCGGCTTCGTCACCGACAAGTCCTCCGGTGCGTTCAACGCCTCCTACGAGCAGTTCACCAACGGCGCCCGCGCCACTATCAACGGTCTCGACGGCCTCTCCAACTACCTGCGCACCACGGCCACCACCCTGTCCGAGGTCGACGCTCAGCTCGCCGCGCGCCTGTCCCGCTAACCCTTCACCGCCGGACGGCCGCCCGCTGCGGCGGCTGTCCCAGTCTGGAGGCACGAATGTACGGAGACATGTCCGTAGTCAGGTCCGACTCTGCGCGCCTGCGCGCCCAGGGTGACGACGTACGCGCCCGAGCCCTCGCGATCAAGGCGCGGGCCGAGGCGATGAACTGGAACTCGGTCGCGGCGACCGCGTTCCGGGCCGAAATCGACCTCACCGCGGACGCCCTCGGCCGTTCCGCTGCAGCGCTCGACACGGCAGCGGATGCCCTGGCGAACCACGCGCGGGCCGTCGACGAGGTGAAGGCGCTGATCCACCAGGCGCAGCAGTGGGCGGGCGAGAAGCTCGACGAGGCGCGTTCGATCGCCGGCAACGTCGTCAGGGTCGTGCACGACGTCGCGGAGAACGCCGTCACCGGATTCATGACCGTGCTGGCGTCCATCCCCGACCAGGTCAGCAAGGTATCCGTCTCCGTGTTCCGGGTGTTCGGCGTGGATGTCGCGCCGGAGACGGTTGCCCGGGCGCGCGACATCGTCCGGGCGGTTCCGAACCGGCCGGATGACGGTTCCCAGGACTGGCTCGACGTGCAGCGCGTCCTGGGCGGCCGCGGCCGCTAGCATCCACCACCGGCCCCTGCCCGCCCACGTGCGCGCGCGTTGTCGGCGCGCCAGGAGCTCGTGGCTTGGGGCTAACTCAGGAGAATTGCCGGGCTGCGGTAGATCGGCCGGACTGTTCCGGGGGCCCGTAGTGGTCGGCCGCGCGTTCTTCCTGAGTTAGCCACCGTGGGGTGCGGCGCGGTGGGGTGGGAGCCGGCGGGACTCAGCCGGCCGGCGGGGTGGGGACGACGCCCGGCCAGGAGCCCAGGTAGGCGGGGGCACTGAGATAGACGCTGTTCACGCCGGTCTGTGCCGGGTACTCGACCCCGGCGAGCAGGTTCGCCTGCGGCTGCAGGTCCAGGGTCTTGCCGTGGTTGCGCACGGTCAGGGTCAGCTCGGCGGGCTGGCTGTCGAATGAGGTCGCCCAGCCGACCCTGAGGACGTAGTCGAGCACGCCGGGGGCCGTGATCGCGGCGTCGTCGTCGACGTAGACCTCGATGATCGCCTGCGTGGACAGGCCGGAGATGACTTCACCGACGGTGGCGTCGCTCAGCCCGGGCACCGCATTCAGGAGTGCCCCGGCGTCGGTGCGGCTGAGTCCCGCCGCGGCACCGGATGGAGTCGGTCGGGCGGATGCCGGCGTGCCCGTCTTCAGGGTCGAGCAGCCGCTGAGCAATAGTGCCGCAGCCACGACCGCGGCCATTGCGCCGATCGAGCGCTTTCGGAGATTCATTTCTGGGTCCTCATCGAGTTGCTGCATAGTCATGGACGCCGACGGCGCCGCCACTGAAGAAGTCCTGGGCGGAGGCGGTGAAATTGTCGGCGTTCGGGTCCCCGGAGTTCTGGAAACCTCCGGCGGTGACCGCATACTTGGCCGCGTTGTGCGGTTCCGAATCGCCCATCACCGGGGGGTCGGCGTGAACCGTGACCTGGTTGGTGGTCGCGGCGTTGTTCGAGCCGTCCGTCGCGGGGACCAGGTCGCCCGTGTGCTCGAACGAGAGGACGTTGACATCGGAGGGGATGTCGAAATTGCCGATCGACGCACCCGCGGTGACGATATTCGTGATGTTGTAGTGCTGATTCACCCACGGGTCCGCGCCCATGAGTCCCGCCGTGATGCCGCCGAGGCTGAACCCGGCGAGCATCACGGGATCGTCGGAGCCCACGCCGGCCTGCACCATGGCATCCTTGACGGCCGCCATGAGTGCGGTCTGGTGCTGCGCTTCGGCGGCGAGGTCACTCGGGAGGTCGTTCGCTGCGGTGCCGGGCGCCAGCCCCCAGTTCTGCGTGCTGGGAATCTGGACGATCCAGTGGTGCACTCCGTCGAGTCCGACGCGTTCCACGAGCCGGATGTCCGAGAAGTCGCCGGTCTTGTCGTGATCGGGGTCGCCGTTGGTGTCGATCTGGCCGGCGCCCGTGAACAGGGAGTTCAGGTCGGTCGGCACGACCTGGCCGATCTTGTTGCCCTGCGCATCGAGGAACGTCTTGGGAGCGACGGTCGGCTGGCCCGTGGCGTCGTCAAAGATGCCGAACCGGCCGCCGCCGGTGATGATGCCCTCGACCATCTGGTCGAAGTTGAGGGGCGGCCAGGGCGCGCCGGTGAGGCCGGACAGGCCGCCGTTGACCAGCGGGCCGAAGCCGAAGGTTGCGCCGGCAAGCAGCCCGGGCGCGAACTTCACGAGAGCCTGTACGAGGTCGGTGTGTTCGCGGGCCCAGGCCTGGAGCGCGGTCTTGTCCGGGGCGCTCGCGAGGAGGTTCGCGAATTCGGTCGCGAGCCGCTGGTTGGCCGCGGTGGCGGCATCCGCCGGCGAGTAGGTGGAGGCGAAGGCGGCCGCGCCCGTCGCGATCAGCGTGGACGAACCGCCGGGGACGAGGAGCGTCGCGAGGAGCCACGGGTTCTTCTGCACCTGATCGCCGATCGCTTCGATGGCGGCCCCGGTGGAGTCGGCGACCTCGGAAATCTGGGCGCCCACCTCGACCCCGGCGGCGTAGAGCGCTGCCGCCCCGGCCGCGACGGTCGCGCCGGCGACGACCACCACGCCGACGACGAACCCGCCGACGAAGTACAGGCCGTCCGCGGCCACGGCAAGGGCCGACTCCGCCGTTTCGTAGGTGACGATGGCCCCGTCCACGAAGAGGTGCAGCACGGTGACCCGCGCGGCCTGGCTCAGGTACAGCGCGGCGGCCTGGAGGATCTTCGTCTCGGCATCCGCCGCGGTGATCGGCGAGAGGATCGCCGACGCGAGCAGGTCACCGCTCGTGGCCATGGCCGCAGTGCGGATGCTCTCGGCCGCGAGATAGTCCTGCACCCTGCCCAATTCGCCGGACAGGGTGCGCATGTCCTCGAACGTCGCGACGAGCGGAGACGTGTTCGTGCCGCCGTCGACCGTGTAGTCACCCATGGGCCATCTCCTTCAGCGTGATTTCGGCGCAGAGCGATGCGAGCTCCGCCAGGATGGCGGCCCGTGTCACCGCGGCGATCGTGATGGTGCCCGAGTCGACGACCTGTTCGGGCGTCGGCAGGCCTGCACGGGAGTCATCCCCGGCGGGAAGCCGCACGTCGACACTGCGCCAGCCCTCGGCGCCGCGAACGTAGCTCAGCACCCGGACGGGAATGCCGTCATCCCGCGAGAGCCGCAGCTCGAAGCCGGCGTCGAGTTCGCCGGCGAGCCCGGAGAGGGCGAGCACCGCGTCGGCACCGCCGATCCGCCGGGAGAGTTCGTCGAGGAGCAGGGGGTCGTGGGTGCGGAGGACCTCGATGCCGCCGCGGCTGTCGGCGAGGGACATCGTCACGAGCGGGCCGTTGACACCACCGACCTCACCCGACGGGATGGCCGTTGCCAGTTCGTTCGCGAGGTCGGGGAACGGCACCACCGTGAATTCGACGCCGGCGAGGTCCCTGGCGGATGCGTGTCCGCCCGCGATCCCGACGTCCTGGGCCCTCGCCAGCACGGAGGCGAAGCCGTCTCGTGCCGAGGAGACGAGCACGAGCGCCGATGCGCGGGTCCATGCCGTCACCTCGAACACCCAGGCCGGGGCGAGGTGCAGGGAGAGGAAGACCATGAAGGACTCGAGGAGCCAGCCGCCGAGGTCCGCGGGGATCGGGTCGCGTGGCACATCCGCCAGCAGAAGGCCCTTGCCGATCAGGCCGTCGAGCGCCGCCTGGCTCCGTTCCGCCGCTTCGGCGGCGGGCAGGTTGGCGTCCCACTGCTGCAGGAACCGCCCCGGCAACCGCAGGGTCGGCACGTGGTCCTGCACGAGGTGCAGCTCGTCTGCGGTCAACAGGAACAGGGGCACAGCCCGACCGGCCCCCGACGAATCGCTCGTCACCATGCGTTTCCCCCGTATGTTCGCTCCCAGCCTAGCGAGATTGCTCGTAGACCAGCGGTTTTGTGGCGTCTTCTCAGTCGGTGAGCGCCACCTGCACCTTCGTGGCCCGGCCGGACTCCACGAGGTAGCCGCGGCCCTCCGGGAAGTCGGCGCGGCTTCCGCGCGGGAAGGCGACCCGGAACAGGCCGATCCCGTCGCTCTCCTCCGGCTGCAACACGAGTCCGACCCGCGCCGTCTTGAGCTCGGAGTGGATCTGCCAGGCCGCCGGGCCGGTCGACAGGTCGGTCTCGACCACGATGAGGACGTTGGCCTTCCTGGCCGCCTTGATCAGCGTCGCAACGGCGCTCTCAGCGGTCGAGCCCTCGAAATCGCCGGCCGTCTCGACCACGATCACACCGGGGCTGCCTGTGACAGGCCACGTCCCCGAGCCGAGGCTCGCGATGAGGTCGCGGGCGAGGGTCTCGGAATCGGAGAGTCCGAGCGCCAGGCGGCTCCACGGGGCGAATCCGGCGAGCTCGCTCCCTGGCCGGGGGCTGATCAGGATGGGATCGTTGCCGGGAAGGGAGCGGGTGAAGGTGCGCACGAGGGTCTTGAGCGCGGTCGTCTTGCCGCTGCGCAGCGGGCCGGTCACGACGACGAGGCCCTCCGGGCTGATCCCGATCGGGAGCAGGTCGGAGTCGGCGACGCCGATCACGGGTCGGTTGTCCGCGAGTGGGCGCAGGTCGTCCAGGCGGATGCGTTCCGCGAGCCTCTGGATCGGCGCGGCCGCCTGCACCCCGGCGGCGCGCAACTCGTCACCGAGGGCCTGGGCCGCGAGGGACTGGTCGCTCAGGCTGCTGGACCCGCCGAGGACCGCGAACTGCACCTCGCCGCCGTCCCGGACGCCGCGACCGGGGGGAGCGTCCTCGAGGATGTCCGCGGGAACGCCGAGGATCCCGTAGTCGGCCTGGGACGCCATCCGCAGCACGATGTTCAACTGGATGTTCGCGCTCAGAACGGTCGGGATGACCCCGGCCCGGTCGGCGCTCACGGCGAAATGGATGCCGACCTGACGGCCGACCGAGAGGAGCTGGGCGAGCGCCTGGAACGTGCCGTCCCCCGCCCGGAACTCATAGGCGTGCCGGAAGTTCGCCATCCCGTCGATCAGGACGAGGATCCGCGGCTCGGCCGTGTTGCCGCTCAGCTGCCGGTAGTCGGTCAGGGTCGAGGCCGGTTCCTTCGCGTACCGGAGGGCGCGTTCGGCGGCGACGTCGACGAGGTGGCGGATCAGTCTCTCGACGCGTTCGGTGTCGTCGCCGGGGATCACGGCGCCGACCGTCGGCAGCGCACCGAGGAGGCCGAGGGCGCCGCCGGCGAAGTCGATCGCGTAGATCTCGACCGGGAACCGCTTGGCGCCGCAGGAGGCGGAGATCGCGAGCGTGCGAAGCGCCGCGCTCTTGCCGGAGCCGCTCGTGCCGAGGATCGCGAGGTTGCCCTGCGCGTCCGGGTCGAAGCCGAAGGGGCTCTGCCGCTGGCGCTGGGGTTCGTCCTGGATCCCGAGTGCGATCGAGGACCCGAGGTCGGCAGCCCCGGTGCCGGATGGACCGGTGTCGACTGAGCGCAGGTCGACGACGTCGGCGAGCGGGGACAGCCAGGGCTTCCGCGGGGTCTCGAGGTGCAGCCCGGCCGCCGCGGCCTGGATGGAGTGCAGCATCAGCTCGATGTCCCTGGGGGTGTCCCGGCGGACAGGGGCGGAGGGCAGGTCGACCGGCCAGCTGTCCCTGACCTCGAACGGGAACTCGGCGATGTCGATGTCGGGCAGCTTCGCCGCGGCGCGGCTGCGGCCGCCGAGGTACCCGGTCTGGAAGTGGATGAGCTTGCCGGGGCCGAGCTTGGCGACGCCGCGACCGGGAGTGGCCGGGTCGAAGGTCGCGGCGTCCTTCCGGCCGATGACGTCCTGGCTGTCCGATTCGTCGGCGACGCGGAGCGCGATCCGGAGGTTCGTGTTGGCGCGCAGGTTGTCCTTGATCACGCCGGCCGGGCGCTGGGTGGCCATCACGAGGTGCAGTCCGAGGGAACGGCCGCGCTGCGCGACGTCGACGATCCCGTCGACGAACTCCGGCACCTCTCCGACGAGGGCCGCGAACTCGTCGATGACGATCACGAGGGAGGGCGGCGCGTCGGGGTCGCCGCGCTTCTCGAGACTGATCAGGTCCTTGGCGCCCTTGTCGTTGAGCAGCGTCTCGCGGTAGTGCAGCTCGGCCCGCAGCGAGGTGAGCGCGCGGCGCACGAGGTGGGTGTTGAGGTCGGTGACGAGGCCGACGGTGTGCGGCAGCCGGGTGCACTCCGCGAACGCGGCACCGCCCTTGTAGTCGATCAGGAGGAAGGTGAGCCGGTCGGGGCTGTACTCGCTCGCGAGACTCATGATCCAGGTCTGCAGGAACTCGCTCTTGCCCGACCCGGTCGTGCCGCCGACGAGGGCGTGTGGTCCGTGTTCGCGCAGGTCGAGCCGCAGCACACCGGATGCGCCCTGGCCGACGATGCCGCTGAGCGTGCCGGCTTCGTGCGGCGGGTTGTCCCGCCAGCGCGCGGTGAGGCTGTGACTGCGGTCCCAGAGCGCTGCGACGGCGTCCGGCGACGAGATCACGTTCTCGGGCTGCAGGTCCTGGTAGGACACGCTCGCCGGGAGGTCGCTCTCGTCGAGTTCCCTGGCCCCGCTGTCCTGAACGGGCGAGAGCAGCCGTGCCGCCACCGCGGCATCCGCCCCCGCGATGATCTCGAGGGGACTCACGACGACCCGCGTCGCCGAGCGCACGAAGCCGACGACGCCGGTGCCGTCCGCGGCGACGTCGACGTAGGTGCGGCAGGCCGCGGGCAGGTCGGCGACGCTCGCCGCGTGCCAGAGCAGGTGCACGCTGTAGTCGGGCCCCTCCTCTGCGAGGGTGACGAGACGGCCGCGGTCCACCTGGCTGTCGCTCATCACGATGGCCACGATCACGGGCGTCGTCGGCAGCGCCCGCACCGCCTGGCCGTGCAGCTCGTCGATGCTCGCGGTTTCCTCGAGGTGGGAGCGGATGCTGCCGCCGGCGGCCGATCGCTCGGCCTTGCGCCGGGCGAGCACCTCTTCCAGTTGCGCGAGCAGGTGGCCGCTCGTGGTCGCGTCGGCGGCGAGGTGACTCGTCGCGATCGGACTGTAGACCGACCCGACGTGGGGCAGCCACTTGAGCCACTGCCACTCGTCCTGGCTGTCCGGGTCGGCGAAGCACGCGAGCACGAGGTCGGACGGCGAGTGCAGTCCGCAGAGCTGCACGATGATCGACCGCAGCACTCCCTCCGACCAGAGCGAGCTCCCGGCGATGCCGATGCTGCCGGCCCTGTCGAACTTCTCGAGCACGGGAACGCCGGGAACGGTGGTGTTCTCCTCCTTGAAGTCCTCGAGAACGGTCCAGTACTTCTCCTCGGACTCGTTGCGGGCGGGGAGTTCGACGTCGATGCGGCTCAGCTGGCCGCCGAGCCCCAGGCGCACCTCGAGGAAGGTCTGGTGCTCGGGCCGCCGGGTCCAGAGCAGGGCGCTGCGCGACAGCATGGCCGTGCAGACCTCCATCGTGCTCGGCGATTCCGCGTTCCTGACGACGGCCTCGCGGCCGCGTTCGATGGTGAGCTTGCCGCGCACGGCCTCGAGGCCCGACTCGAACTGGGCGGTCGTCTCCTTCTTCTTCCGCCGCTCGGTGACGAGCGTGTCGATGTAGGTGCCGAGCATGATGATCGGGGAGAGTGCCACGAAGACCAGGCTCAGTGGCGAGTGGGTCACGGCGAAGAGCACTCCGCCCATCACGAGCGGCGCGATCACGGCGAGGAACGGGAACTTCTGCGGTTCGCCGCGGCGGGGCGGCACCGGCGCGGAGAGCTTCCGGTCGGGGTAGCGCTCGTCGACGCGGGGCGACCTGGCGAATTCGACGACGGCGAGCGGCCGGCCGGCGCCGGACGGGGCGGGAGGGGCCTGCACGGGCGTGACCGAGAAGGTCGTGTTGCCGACGGCGACGACGTTGGCCGGGCCGAGTTGCGCGGCCGCGACGAGGTGATCGTCGACGTACACGCCGTTGCCCGAGCTCTGGTCGGTGATCGTGATTCCGGCGCCGGCGCCGGTGCCGACCTCGATCACGGCGTGCCTGCGGGAGACGGCGTCGTCGGCGAGCAGCACCCGGCAACCGCGGCCGCGGCCGACGGTGTTGGGGCCGGGGGTGAGGCCGAATTCGAGGCCAGCCTGTGGCCCGCTCAGCACCGTGGCCGTCGCGCTCCTCTGGTAGAGCATGACGTCCGTCGGGCGGGCCTGGCTCGGCTGGATCACCTCGACCCAGCATCCGGAGCACAGCCCGGAGGTGAACACCGAGGCAAGGGGATCGAGGATGTGCGGGACGGGGTTGTTCGGATACCGGACCCGCAGGGTCAGCGGGGCGCTGTTGCTCCTCGCCGCCTCCCGGTGCGGTGAGGACCCGGGAACCCCGACCACGAGGTTGCGGGAGATCTCCCCGATCGACGCGAGCACGTCCACGGTGAGGAGCACATCGGTGTCCCCCTCGGGCAGACCAAGAGTCAGCTTGAGTTTCATACGCCCCCCACTTTTACCGCCCAGCGGCTTAGTGCGAGGCTACCGGAGTCCCGGCGCCGGATGAGTGCCGGAGGAGTGCTGCCGCAGGTGCACTCCTCCCCTAGACTTCACGAGGGGTTGCGTGGGCCCTGGGGACGCACTGAAACTAGGCTGGGTCGGGGGAATCGTGGCGAGGAGACTTCCTTCTGTGCCGCCGATCCTGTCCGGATACACCTACGTCCGCCCGCTCGGCTCCGGCGGATTCGCCGACGTGTTCCTCTTCGAGCAGAACATGCCGAGGCGTCCCGTCGCCATCAAGGTGCTGCTCCGCGACGTCGTCGACAACGACGTGCTGCGCATGTTCAACGCCGAAGCGGATGTGATGGCGCGGCTGAGCGCACACCCCGCGATCCTGACGGTCTTCACCGCGAGCATCTCGGCAGACGGCCGCCCCTACCTCGTCATGGAGTACTGCCCGGGGTCGCCCGGCCAGACCTACCGCCGGGAAGCAGGCGCCGTCGCCGACGTGCTCGCCCTCGCCGTGAAGATCGCGTGTGCCCTCGAGACCGCGCACCGCTCCGGCGTGCTGCACCGCGACATCAAGCCGTCCAACATCCTCGTCACGACCCTCGGCGCGCCCGTGCTCGCGGACTTCGGCATCGCCGCCTCGCTGACGAGCCTCGATACCGAGCACCTGATCGCCATGTCCGTGCCCTGGAGTGCCCCAGAGGTCGTCGCCGAGCACACCACCGGTACCGTCGCGACCGAGGTCTGGTCCTTCGGCGCGACCATCTACTCCCTGCTCGCCTCCCGCGCACCCTTCGAGGTGACGGATGCCCCGCGTCCGACGGCCGCGCAGCTCAAGTCCCGCATCGGCCGGGCGAAGTACACCCCGATCGGCGGTGTCGTTCCCGCGGCCCTCGAGGAGTTCCTCGCCCGCACGATGAGCCGCGACCCAGGGCGACGACAGCAGAGCCTGCTGCAGTGCGCGCGTGAACTGCAACTTCTGCAGCAGGGCCTCGGCCTCCCGCCGACCCCGCTCGAGGTCGCCGCCGACGAGTGGGCCGCCGCCGCGACGCCCGTCGACTTCAACAACACCGTCGTGCCCGGGCCGCCCATCTCGGTCGTCGCCGTGGAGAGCAAGCGCCGGAAGCGCGAGTCCGCCCCCGCGGTCTCCCAGACGAACGAGGGCACCCGGTTCAACGGAGCGGCAGCACCACGCCGGTCCGGCGGGTCCGGCCTGAAACTGGCACTGCTCCTGGCCGGCGCGGTCATCGCCGGCGTCGCGGCGACCCTGCTGGTGCTCTCGCTCGCCGGGCTGGTCGGCTGATGGCCGCACGACCGCTGACCGGGCTACGGAACCCGGCGCGCACGCCCTGGCCCGGTTGGGTCAGGATCGTCGCCGTCGCGGCATCCGCCACCCTGCTCGTCGGTGCCGCGGTCGTCGCGAACGGTTTCGACGTGAAGCAGACGCCGGTGAGTGACAGCTCGGTCTGGGCGCTGCAGAACGGCACCGGGAACCGTTATGCGCGGGTGAATACCGACCTCGGCGAGCTCGACACCGTGAAGACCGTGCGCAGCCCGAGCACCCTCGTGCAGACGGCCTCGAACGTGCTGCTCTTCGCCCAGAACAACGAGAAGGTGGTCGACGTCAGCCTGGCCGACCCGCTCGACCTCAGCGACACCTCGCCCGAATACCAGAACACCCCCTCGGGGACCGTGAGCGTCGTCTCGTCCGGCGACTGGGTCGGCTACCTCACGAGCAACGGCGACGTCTACACCGCGCACGGCGGGGCCGACGCCGCCTCCGCCCCGGCCCGGTTCGACCCATACGCCGGGGACGCCGTCGTGGCGGGGGAGAGCCGCCCGGTCTACCGGTCAGACGCGATCGCAATCGGGAGCGACGGGGTCCTCTCCAGTTACTCGGGTGCGACGACGAGCGTCGTGCGTTTCTCGATCGGCACCGGGAAGGTCGACGGCACCGACCCCGTCACCGACGGGCCCACCGAAGCCGGCTCGCAGCTGACCGTCGTCGGCAGCACCTGGGCGCTCCTGAACGCCGCGGGCGACCGGCTCTGGTTGCGGGGCCGCGACCAGCCCGTCACAACGGATGCCTCAGCGCGCGCCGTGCTGCAGCGCCCCTCCCCGGCAGGCGACATCGTCTACCTCGCCGACGAGGCCGGCCTCGCCGGTTTCGCCCTCTCCGACGGGGCCCGCTCGAGCGCTGACCTCGGCGGCAGCGGCACCCTCGGTATCCCGGCCGCACCGACCGCGTTCGATGGCTCCGTGTACGCGGCCTGGCTGCCGTCCACGGGCACGGCGGGCACGCTCTGGAGCAGCACGGCCGGCGCCCGGCCGCTCTCCTACGGTGCCGCGACCGCCAACGGCGACCCGGCCCCGGTGTTCCAGGCCACCGGCAGCCGGATGATCCTCAACGACACCCAGAGCGGCTGGGTCTGGACAATTCCCGACGGTTCGCTCGTGCCGAGTTCCCAGGACTGGGGCCTCGCATCGCAGAACGAGCCGAAGCAGAGCTCGGACGTGGAGAAGGCATCCGTCGTGGTGGACCCGAAGGCGCCCGTCGCCGAGCCGGACAGCTTCGGGGTGCGCGCGGGCTCACTCGTGCAGCTGCCGGTGCTGCTCAACGACCATGACGCCAACGAGGACGTGCTGACCATCGCCCCCGCCCTCGTCACGGGGCTGAACCCGGACTTCGGCACTCTCAGCATCACCGACCAGGGCCAGTCGCTCGCGGTGCAGGTCGCGCCGGGCGCCCAGGGCACCGCGACCTTCAGCTACGGCGTGACCGACGGCACCCGCGTCGACGGGCTCGATTCCCCGCCGACCACGGTGACCCTCACCGTGCACGAGGCGAGTGTCAACGCCGCCCCGGTCTGGTGCGGCACGACAGGGTGCCTGCGCGACTGGCCGGCCCCCGAGGTGCAACCGGGCGGCATGGTCAGCGTCTCCGTGCTCCCTGGCTGGGTCGACCCGGACGGCGACCCCCTCTTCGTGAGCGAGGCGACCGACACCACCGGGATCGGGTCGGTCAGCGCGACGCCGGACGGCACCCTCGTCTTCAAGCACCCCAACCCTGCGGACTCGAGCCTGCAGCCGGTCTCGATCGACGTGCGGGTGTCCGACGTCTACGGTGCCACCGCGACCAAGGCCCTCCAGATCCAGGTCACGCCCGCCCCGAAACTGAGCGTGCGCCCCTTCGCGCTGCTGGCGGCCGTCGGCGAGCGCATCACCGTCGACCCGGCCGCGCACATCGACGGCTCGGCCGGCGCCGTCCAGATCACCTCCGTCACGACACCCCCGAGCACGGAAGGGGTCACCCAGGCCGTCAACACCGGCGGCGGCAGCTTCGATTTCTCGGCCGACAGGCCCGGCAGCTACCTGGTCAGCATGACCGTGGCGGATGCGCTCAGCACCGTGGTCTCGCTCGTGCGGATCACCGTGGTCGCCCCGGACACCACCCCGCTGACCACCTCACCGGTCTCGGTCTTCGTGCGTCCCAAGATCGACACGAGCGTCGACGTCTTCACGGCCGTCTCGAACCCGGCCGGCCGGATCCTGCTACTGAGCGATGCCCTGCCCGAGCGCGCGGCCGGTGCGACGCTCGACGTCGACGTCGTCGGCCAGACCATCCTGCGCGTGCGCGGAACCAGCGCCACCGAGCAGCCGGGCCAGATCGGTGTCGTGCGCTACACCGTCTCCGACGGCACCGGCAACCCGGCGGCGACCGTGCGCGGGCAGGCGACGGTCTACCTGCTGCCCCCCTCCGTCCCACAGGCGCCGATCGCCGTCGCCGATCGGGTCGTCGTGCGTGCGGGCGCGCAGATCGACATCCCGGTGCTGAACAACGACGTCGCCCCCGACGGCAACGTCGTGATGCTCAACGCCGAGTCGATCGACAACCCCTCGGGGAAGGGTCTCGCCTTCGCCGCCGGCTCGGTCCTGCGCTACCTCGCCCCCGAGGAGGCCGGAAGCTACGAACTGCGGTACGGCATCTACATCGCCGGCTCGGCCGAGCTCGTCGACAGCGCCACCGTGACCGTCGAGGTGCTCGCCGACGGCCGGAACCGTGCTCCCCTGCCCCGGGTGCTCACCGGTCGGGTACTCTCCGGCGAGAGCGTAGAGATCCCCTTCGACAGCTTCGGCGTCGACCCGGACGGCGACTCCGTGCTGCTCGATCGGGTGATGACGCAGCCACCGAGCGGAACCGCAGCGGTGACCGCAGCGGGCAACGCGATCGTCTACACGAGCGTGGCCGGCTTCAACGGGCCGGTGCAGTTCACCTACCGGGTGCGCGACGCCGCGGGGGAGACCGCAACCGCCCTCGTGCGCATCGGCGTGCTCGACCAGCGGGCCAACCCGCGGCCGATCACCTTCAGCGACTACGTCGAGGTCGAGGCCGGCGCCACCAACCAGGTCGTCGTCTCGCCGACCGGCAATGACATCGAACCGGCGGGGGCCGCGCTGACCCTCGGCGCGGTCACCCCGGACGCCCCGGCGGACACGGCCGAATTCGCGGCCTTGTCCGAACGGATCGGCGCCGTGACAGGCAACACGGTCGTCCTCACCGCCGGCCTGCAACAGGGCACGATGACCTTCGTCTACTCGGTGACGAACCCGAACGGCGACATCGGGCTCGGCCTGATCGTGATGAAGGTCGTGCGGGCATCCGTGCCGGACTACCCGGTCGTCACCGACACGCTGATCGCCACGGAGCAGCGCTCGAAGCTGCCGGCGGGCATCGACGTCGTCACGGGGAAGGTGTCCTGGGCCTCCGGTGACGTGGGCGGCCTGACCCTCGCGCTCTGGGGAGACGCCCACGGCCTCACCGTCTCCGGCTGGACGATCAAGGGCACCGCTCCGGACTCCGGCTTCCTGGTGCCGTTCTCCCTCACCGGCACGAACTTCAACGGGGTGGTCGTCACGACGTACGGCTTCCTGCGCCTGCCGGCCAAAGACGCGGTCATCCTCGCGCTCAACCGCGGCGATGCGACGCAGAAGGTGAAGGAAGGGGCCTCCGTCAGCTTCGACCTCGCGAAGCTCGTGACCATCCCGGAGGGAACGACCCTCGAGATCGACGGCGGCAACGTTGCGGCCTCCGGGCAGCGCACCGCGGCGACCTGCCGCGTCGAGGGTGGCACCACCCTGACATACACGGCGGGCGCCGGAGCACCCTGGACGGACACCTGCAGCATCCCCGCACGGATCAGCGGCCAGGCCGAATTCACCGAACTCGTCGTGCCGGTCGAGGTCGAACCGCTCGACCCGCAGCCTGTGCTGCGCAGCGCCTCGCTGACGCAGAGCCCCGGGTCTGCCGCGATCACGTTCGACCTCACCCAGATGGCGACCTGGACCGGGCACACCGACCTGTCCCCGCTCGCCTTCACCGTCGGCTCGGCCGGCAGCCTCTTCACGGTGGCGAAGACCGGCTCCACCCTCTCGATCACGACCGCGGACACCGCGCCCCCCGGCAGCGAGGTCGCCGTCGCCGTGAGCCTCAGCAGCAACCCCCAGACCCCGGCCGCCGTGCTCTCGCTCAAGGTCGGGCCGGCGCCGAGCGCCCTGCCGAAGGGCGGAACCACCTCGAGCGAGTGCTCCCAGTCGAAGGGGTCGAGCTGCTCGATCGACGTGATCGGCACGGCCGGCGAGGTCAACCTGTACGCGTCGACGGCGCTGACGCTCGTCTCGGTCGGGTCGGCCACGTGCGCCGGCGTCTCCTTCTCGGTCGCGGATGCCCGCCACGTCACGGCCGCCTGGGCGGCGGACGCCGCGGGCGGCAGCTGCCAGACGAGCTTCGTCGTGCGGGACGCCCAGGGCAGGGACAGCGCGGGGGAACGCAACGGCTCCGTCACGGTCGACCTGCACGGCTTCCCCAAGTCCCCGAACTCGGTCACCCAGGCCGATTACAAGGACCGTTCGATCACCCTCGTCGTGTCCCCGGGCGCGGCCGCGGTGGCCTACCCGCCGCTCACGGGCTTCACCATCACGCAGAACGGCCAAACGGTCGGCAGCTGCGACGCCTCCGGGCGCTGTGGCCCGATCGCGACGGCCGCGAACGGCGCGCGGCTCGGCTACGAGGCCCGTTCGGTCAACGCCGAGGGCACGTCGACCGGGAGCGTGTCCGTCACGGCCTGGTCGTACGCGAACCCCGGCCTCGGGGACGTCACGGCCGCAACCGTCTACGACCGGGGGATCACCTCGGACACCGCCGGCGCCGTGAACGTCACGATCGGCAACTCGGACGAGTCGACCAACCGCTACGACGTCAACGGCCACCAGTACCCGCGGGGCGCCGGAGCGACCACCGCCCTGACCCTGACCCTTCCGGTCGGCGATCAGTCGGTCGTGGTGACCCCGTTGAGCGCGTACATGCCGCCGCTGACCAACGGGCCGGCCACGGCAGCCATCTCGACGCCCGTGAGTGTCGCGGGCAAGCCGCTCGTCACGAGCGTCGGCACCGTCACCGCCACCAAGACGACGCTCACGGTCTCCGGCTACGCCGTGGACCCGAACTCGAGCACGAAACCGCTGAAGTACCTCTTCCTTCCCTACGACCGCGGGCAGCCGCCCGCTTGCCCCGCGGCCGCCGGGGACCTCGGCTACGAGGGTGCGGCAACGATGACCGGGCTGACGGAGAACGCCACGTACGACGTCGAACTCTGCGCCTCCAACGGTTTCGGTGTGGTCTCTGCCATCGTCACCGCCGACAGCGGCCCCGTGCTGACCTGGTCTGAGCCCAAGGCGCCTGGCGACGGCACATACACCTACGCTGTGACGACCGCCAAGGGCGGCGGGAAGTACACGATCACCAGCGAACCCACCTCCGCGGTCGCCCCGCCGGCCAAGTTCGTGCCGGTGTTCTCCCGGATTCCCGACACCTGGGGCGCCGACCCGGTGATCACCGTCAAGTACTGCCTCGAGACCCGCGCGGACCGCTGCGGCCCGGAATCCGCCGTGACCGCGTTCGCCCCCACGCGCGCCTGGCAGGCAAGCATCGAGGACCTCACGGTCGCGAGCTGCACCGCCAAGGGCGCCCTCAAGCTCAAGGTCGCTGGACCGGGCACCGCGACCGCAGTGGGCACGGCGACGGTCTTCTGGTACTACACCCCGCCGGCGCCGGACCCCGTTCCCACGACGAGCCCGACCGCGGCGCCGCCGACGACGCCGAAGGAAGGCACCTGGGCCAAGGCCACCGGCGCCCAGGTTCCTGCGGGCGCGACCAAGGTGCGGAACGTGACCGGGACCGTCACCTGGAGCGGAGCCTCGACCTCGGGGCTCGACCCCTTCACTCTCAGCACCGGAACCGACGCACGACCCGGCACCGAGACAACCTGCAACTAGACACCCTGCAATCAGATCGAGGAAACGAACACCCATGACAGTCACCCCTGAGCAGTCCGCCTGGTTCTCCGGCATGTTCACCGCCATGGTCGACAACGTCGAACAGGTCGTGCTCGGCAAGCGCCACGCCATCGAGCTCGCCTTCACCGCCATGGTCAGCGAGGG
Source organism: Cryobacterium algoricola (assembly GCF_004402485.1). GTDB lineage: Bacteria > Actinomycetota > Actinomycetes > Actinomycetales > Microbacteriaceae > Cryobacterium > Cryobacterium algoricola. The sequence continues at coordinate 47,166 of NZ_SOFG01000026.1, forward strand.
CCACCTGCTGCTCGAGGACTTCCCCGGCACCGGCAAGACCTCTCTCGCCCGCGCCATGTCGCAGACCGTGCAGGGCGTGAGCACCCGCATCCAGTTCACCCCGGACCTGCTGCCCGGCGATGTGACCGGCATCACCGTGTACGACCAGAAGTCGGGCACCTTCGAGTTCCACAGCGGGCCGATCTTCGCGAACGTCGTGCTCGCCGACGAGATCAACCGGGCGAGCCCGAAGACCCAGTCGGCGCTGCTCGAGGCCATGGAAGAGGGCAACGTCACGGTCGACGGCGTCACCCGCTCGACCGGGGTGCCCTTCCTCGTGATCGCCACGCAGAACCCCATCGAGCAGGCCGGAACGTACCGGCTGCCCGAGGCCCAGCTCGACCGGTTCATGATGAAGACGTCCCTCGGCTACCCCGACCTCGCCGCGACGATCCGCATCCTCGAGGGCACGAGTGAGGTGCGCCACGAACTCGCGCCCGTGCTCACCCCGCAGGCTCTCGTCGAGATGTCCGCGATCGCGCGGGCCGTGTTCGTCAACCCGCTCGTCTACGACTACGTCGGGCGTCTCGTCGAGGCCACCCGCAGCGCCCGTCAGGTGCGGATGGGCGTGAGCGTGCGCGGCGCCCGCTCCCTGATGAAGGCCGCCAAGACCTGGGCGGCCGCCCACGGCCGGGCATATGTCACCCCCGACGACGTCAAGGCACTCGCCGAGCAGGTGCTCGCCCACCGGATGGTGCTCGACCCCGAGGCCGAATTCGACGGCGTCACCGCCGGGGCGGTCATCGGCCAGATCCTGCTCGACACGGTACCCCCGAGTCGAAGTGACATGGCGTGACCCCCCGGCCTGAGGCGAAGCTCACGCATACCGGGTCCCGGCTGACCCACACGGACTCCCGGTTCACCCGCACGGAGTCCCGTCTGACGCGCACCGGGACGGGTTTCGGGTCCACGACGCACACCCGCTACACCTCCACGCGAGCCGGCGCCCTGATCGACGCCGTCGTCTGGTCCGTGCGCGCCCGCCGCGCCGTCGTCGCCGGCACGACAGCATCCGTGCGCTGGGTATCGGAGACCGTCACGCCCGCCGGCTGGCTCGTCGTGACCTGCGCCCTCGTGCTCCTCCCGCTCGGCCTCCTCCTTGGCTGGGCCGAGCTCATCCTCGCCGGCCTCGTCGGCCTCGTGCTTCTCGTCATCTCGCTGCCCTTCCTCGCCGGCGGTCGCGCATACAGCGTCGCATTCACCCTGCCCGTCGAGCGGGTCGTCGCCGGCTCCGAGGTGACCGGAACGCTCCGCATCGAGAACGTGTCGAAGCGGCTCGAGTTGCCCGGCCGGGTCGACGTGCCGATCGGCGCCGGGCTGACGGATGTCCACGTGCCGCTCCTGCGCCCCGGCCACGTGCACGAGGAGTCGGTTTCGGTGCCCGCGTACCGCCGTGGCGTCATCGACGTCGGCCCGGTCACGACCGTGCGCTCCGACCCGCTCGGCGTCCTCAAACGGGAGCTCGCCTGGGCTGAGGTGCACCGGCTGTTCGTGCACCCGGTGACCGTGTCGATCCCGAGCACGAGCGCGGGCTTCGTGCGCGACCTCGAGGGCAACCCGACGGCGGATGTCGTCGATTCCGATATTTCCTTCCACGCGATCCGCGCGTACGCACCCGGCGACGGCCAGCGGCACATCCACTGGAAGTCCACCGCCAAGACCGGCCAGTTGATGGTGCGCCAGTTCGAGGAGACCCGCCGGTCCCGGCTGGCGATCCTGCTGAGCCTCAACACCGCCGAATACGGCTCCGACGACGAATTCGAACTCGCCGTGAGCGCTGCCGGCTCGCTCGGGGTCCGCGCCATCCGCGACGGCAGGGACCTCGCCGTCGTCGCGAGCGAGGAGATCCCCGAGATCGCGCGCGCCGCCATCCGCTCGATTCGCGTTCTCAACGTCCTCTCCACCCGCGGCCTGCTCGACGACCTGACCGCGATCGAGTCGAGCCCCCGGGCGATGTCGCTCGAACAGGTCGCCGCGCTCGCCGCCCAGGTGATCCCGGACATGTCGATCGCTTTCGTCGTCTGCGGCTCGGCCGTCACGACCAGGCGGCTGCAGGCCCTCTCCCTCTCGTTCCCACCCGGAGTGTCCGTCGTCGTCGTGCTCTGTGACCCGCTCGGTACGCCGAGCTTCAGGATCCTGGCCGGAACCCCCGTGCTCACCATCGAGATTCTCGACGACTTCCGGTCGCTGCTGAGCAGGCGGGTCGCATGAGCGACGACGAGGCCAGGGACCGCCCCGGCGACCCAGCCGACCGGCGCGTTCGCGCCCGTGACCGCGGCCGGGAGGGCATCCGCCGCTCCGCCCGGCCGCGCTCCGCAGCGCGTTCGCCGCGTCCCGGGCCGGGCACCCCCGTGCTCATCGCCTCCGGGGTGTTCGTGCTCGCCCTGTTCCTGGTCGCCGGGTGGGCGGCCTGGCCGATCTACCAGTCCGGGTCCTACGTCGTGATGCTCGCCGGAGCATTCGGCGCCGCGGCCGCGATCGCCTGGCTCGGCCTGCTCCGGTCCTGGGCCTGGCCGAGGGTGCTCGGGGTCACCGCCTGCGCCTACCTCCTGCTCGGTGTGCCGTTCGCGGTCCCGTCCGCCCTCGCGAGCCTGCCGACGGCGGCCGCGGGCTGGCTCGAACTCGTGACCGCGCCCGTGCTCGGCTGGAAGGAATTGCTCACTATCCGCATCCCGGTCGGCGACTACCAGTCGCTGCTCGCTCCGGCCTTCTTCCTCTTCCTCGGCGGCCTCACCGCCGCTCTCTCGCTCGTCTGGCGCGCGAAACGGCTCGACGTGCTGATGCCGCCGATCATGTTCGTGCTGATCGTGTTCGGGATCGTCTTCGGTTCCCGCGACGGCAGCCCGGCCGTTCAGGTCTCCGGCCTGAGCCTGCCCGCGCCACGTGAGGCCCTCGTCGGCCTCGCCGGCTTCCTCGCGGGATTTGGCTTCCTCGTCTGGCGCACCCGCGAGGCTCGACGAGCGGCCCTCCGCCTCGCGGCGCGGGCGAGCGGCGTGCGCCGGGCATCCGCCGGCCGGCCCCGCCGGGTGCGTCGCGTCGTGCTCGCGGGCACCGTGCTCCTGGTCGCGGTCGCCGTCGCGCTGCCCGCACTGTCGACGATCGCCCGGCCGGACGAGCGGAGCGTGCTGCGCGCCGCGATCGACCCCGCCGTGGAACTGCGCGGGTACGTCAGCCCGCTCAGCCAGTACCGGAGCTACTTCGCCGCCGACCGGTACGACTCCGAACTGTTCCGGGTGACGACCACCGGACCGGCGCTCTCGCGGGTGCGGCTCGCTGTGCTGAGCTACTACGACGGCCAGGTGTTCCGGGTCATCGACCCCGCGACCGGCTCCGCCAACCAGGACACCGCCTTCGCCCGACTGCCCCCGACCCCGGCCACTGACGGGTCCAGCACGGCGACGTTCACCCTCGGCGACTATGCCGCTGCGTGGCTTCCGGGGAGCGGGGCGCTCAGCAGCATCCGCTTCGCGGGGGAGCGCGGCCAGACCCTGACCGCCGGGTACTTCTACAACCGGGCGACCGCCACCGGGGTCGAGCTGGCCCCGCTCGCCGCCGGCGACAGCTACACGGTGGAGACCCGGGCAGACGACGTGGGCACCGCGCTCACCGCGCTCGCGAAGCCAGCGGCCGGCAGCACCCCGGCCGACGAGACCGTGATCCCGCAGAGCCTCGTCGACTGGGTGCACGCCCAGAAGCTCGGGTCAGACGGGCCGGCGCTCGCCGAACTCGTGACCAGGCTGCGGGCCCGCGGCTACCTCAGCCACGCCCTGCAGGCCCCGACCGCCGAGCAGGCAGCCTCCTGGACGAGTGACCTGTCCGGCTACGCCTTCGAGCCGAGTCTCGCCGGGCACTCCACCGGGCGGATCGGCGCGCTCTTCACGGCACTGCTCGACAAGCAGAACAGCACCGTGTCGACCGAGAACGCCGACCTCGTCGCGGGCGTCGGCGACGACGAGCAGTTCGCCGTCGCGACCGCGCTCCTCGCCAGGCAGCTCGGGTTCGGCTCGCGGATCGTGCTCGGCTTCGCCCTCGACGGCGGTGCCGCGGCCAGCACGTCGGGGGATCCCTCGACCGGCCCTGCCTGCCTCGACGGCGTCTGCCTCGGCAAGGACCTCGCCGCCTGGGCCGAGGTGCAGGGCGCGGACGGCGCCTGGGTGACCGTCGACTCGACTCCGCAGTACACGCATCCGCTCGCCAAAACGGATGTGTCGACCCGCGACCCGCAGATCAGCACCGAGGTCATCGAGCAGCATGCCCAGGAGCAATTGCCCGGAAATGCGAACCCGACAACGGGCGATGAGCGCGCCGTCGACGACGCCGCGACCGGGCCGAACCTGGCCTGGCTCTGGGCTGCGCTCAAGGCCGTCGGCCTCGGGCTGCTCGCCGTGATCGTGGTGGCGACTCCGTTCGTCGCCATCCTGGGCGCCAAGGTGCTGCGCCGCCGGGAACGCCGGGGCGCCGCCGACCAGACGGCTCGTTTCGCGGGCGGCTGGGACGAGTACGTCGACACCGCCGTCGACCGGGGGCTGCCCGACCAGGGCGTGCTCACCCGGGTCGAGATCGCCTCGGCGTATGCGAGCGTCAGTCCCGGTTCAGTGACGATCGCCGACCTCGCCGACCGCGCGGTCTTCGGCGAGTTCGCACCGGAGAACCGCGACGGCGACCGGTTCTGGCAGCTCATCGACACCGAACGTGAACTGCTGCGGTCCGGTCAGACCCGGAGGGGCCGCGTGGGCGCAGCACTTTCCCTGAAATCCTTCGCCCGGCTGCTCGGACCGCGGGGAACCCGTTCCCGGCGATTCGAAACGCGGCGATTCGCCGACACCTACCTGCGCCTCTTCCGGCGCGACGAGAACAGACTGGAGGAGCGTTCGCCGACCCGCGGGCGCACAACTCACAATGGTTGATCACTGCGCGTTTGATGCGTTTGCCTCGCGGGTGCCCATGGCGTCGTCCGCCGCGGATTCCGGTGCCGCCCTCGGTGCGGTGATCGGCCTGCTCATCGTTCTGCTGGTCACCGTCGGCCTGTACGTTCTCGTGTCGATCGCGCTGGGCAAGGTGTTCCGGGGGCTCGGCGAACAGGCCTGGAAGGCCTGGGTCCCGGTCGTCAACGCGATGACGCTGCTCGAGCTCGGCGGCTATTCCGGGCTCTGGGCCTTCGCCGCCTTCGTTCCGGGTCTCAACCTCGTCGCCGCGGTCTTCGAGGTCCTTGCGATCAACAACGTGAACCGACGACTCGGCAAGGGCGGTGGCTACACGCTGCTCGCCGTGCTCCTCTACCCGGTCTGGGCCTGTGTGCTCGGCTTCGGTGCGACCGGGCGGAGTGCCTCGGAAACGACCGGCCTGCCCGCCGTGCTCGCTCCCACCGCCACCGTTCCGGGCGGTCCGCAGCAGGCCGTGTACTCCCCGCAGCAATCGGTGTTTTCCCTGCAGCAGTCGGCGTTCGCGGCCCAGGCGCCCTCGCGAAACCTGGGCGCGGCCTGGCCGGCGGGGGTTTCGGCCGGAGTGCCGCAGCAGCCCGCTTCTGCGCCCACGCAGCCGGCCCCGACCTCGGCGCCCGACGCGCTCTCCGGACTGCCCACACCACCCGCGCCCTTCGCCCGGTTCCAGCCGTCACCGCTGGCGTCCTCCGTCGCGCCACTGGACGCGCCATCGGTGCCGGCCGGGCCGCCGGCCACTGCGCTTCCGGTGCCGCCGGCTTCGTTCAGTCAGGGCGACTCGCCGCAGCCTGTCGTCGCACCCAGGACCCCGCGGGTCTCCAATTCACCGGCACCTTTCTGGGAGCCGGTGCGCCCCGCAGCGGAGCCGCGCCCGCCCGTCGTCGACGCCGTTCCGGTCGCACCGGTCGCTGCCGCAGCTCCGGCCGACGTCGAAGCCGCGGCCCCCGTCGCCGCGGCCCCGGCACGGGACCCCCAGCCGATCCCGGCCGCCGTTCCTGAACCTGAGCCCGACGACCTCTGGGCGCCCCCGCCGGCGATCCTGCTCGCGAAAGCCCCGACCGTCGTGTCGCTTCCGCCCGCCTCGGCCGCGTCGCTTCTGCCGATCCTGACGCCCGCGCCGGCCGCGCCGGCCGCGCCGGCCGCGCCGGCC
>NZ_SOFG01000012.1 GCF_004402485.1 Cryobacterium algoricola
AGCCCGCGCCCACCGTGCAGCCGGGCCCGCGGCGCCGCCCGCCGGGTGCTGTGCGCCGTGCGGCCGCCGGAGAGCAGCGCCCGCACCGGCGCGAAGGTGTCGTTGCCGACGAGGCCGGCCCAGACCAGGTCCCAGAGGGCGTCGGCGAGGAGCACGTCGTCCTGGCTGCCGACCGCGTCGGCGAGCTGGCGGAAGAAGAATCCGCCCCCGCCGCCGAGGGTCGCGAGCACCTCGCGCTGCAGCTCCGTCGTTTCGACGGGGGCCGGCGGCGGCAGGGTGAGCGCGGCGGTCTCGGCGAGGTACAGGCTGATCCAGCCGTCGTTGCCCGCGAGGGTGCCGGCCCCCGCCCAGAGCACCTCGCCCGCGTTGGTGAGTTCGTCGAGCATCGCCGGCCGGTAGTCGCTCACCCGGGCGGGCAACACGAGCGACTCCCAGGCCGACGCCGGGATGCGCGCGCCCTCGAGCTGTTCGATGACGGATGCGACGCCATCGACGCCGCGGAGCCTCCCGCCGACGTGTTGCCAGGCCGGCAGGAACCGGCCGACGGTGACCTGGTCGACGGGTTCGACCTCGTGGCGGAGCGCCGCGAGGGACCGCCTGCGCAGGCGCCGCAGCACCTCGGCGTCGCACCATTCGCTGCCGGTCCCGTGCGGCCTGTACTCGCCCTCCATGACCCGGCGGTCGCCGGCGAGGCGGCGCAGCGCTCCGAGGGCGACGACCGTTCCGAGACCGAAGCGAGCGGCGACATCCGCCGCGGTGAACGGGCCGTGGGTGCGCGCGTACCGGCTGACCAAGTCGCCGAGCGGGTCGGGCACCGCCTCGGTGAAGGCGGCGGGCACGCCGAGCGGCACCGGAACGCCGAGGGCGTCGCGGAGTCGGCTGGCGTCTTCGATCACGGCCCACCACTGGCGGTCAGCGAAGCCGGCCCGCAGCACCCGGCGCGCGGCGACGAGCTCGAGCAGGCCGGTTTCGGCGTCGGGGCCGCCCTGCGTGTCGAGCCGGGCGGCGACCTCCTCGGTGGTGAGGGGGCCGAGCTGGCGGAGGAGGTCGGCGATGCCCTCGACACCCCGCGCGTGCCGGTCGGCGGGCAGGCGCTGGAGTTCGGCATCCGTCTGTTCGATCACGGCGGGATCGAGGAGTTCCCGCAGTTCGACCCGGCCGAGCAGTTCGGCGAGGAGGCTCGAGTCGAGGGACAGCGCCGTCGCGCGGCGTTCGGCGAGCGGAGAGTCGCCCTCGTACATGAACGCGGCGACATAGCCGAAGAGCAGGGTGCTCGCGAACGGGCTCGGCGTTTCGGTGCGGGTCTCGACGAGCCGGATCGTGCGGCTGTTGATTTTGCGGGTGAGGTCGAGCAGGGCGGGCAGGTCGTAGACGTCCTGCAGGCACTCCCGCACGGTCTCGAGGATGATCGGGAAGGTCGGGTAGGTGCGGGCGACCTCGAGCAGCTGGGCGGCCTTCTGCCGCTGCTGCCAGAGCGGCGACCGGGTGCCGGGGTTGTACTTGGGGAGCAGCAGGGCGCGCGCGGCGCACTCGCGGAACCGGGCCGCGAAGAGGGCGGACCCGCCGACCTCGTCGGTCACGAGCTGCTCGATCTCCTCGGCCTCGAAGATAAAGAGCTCGGCGCCGGGCGGCTCGGCGTCGGTGTCCGGGATGCGCGCGACGATGCCGTCGTCGCTCGCGACGCATCCGCCGTCGAGTCCGTAGCGTTCCCGCACCCGGGCGGCGACCGCGAGCGCCCACGGCGCGTGCACCTGCATGCCGTATGCGGAATGCAGGATCACCCGCCAGTCGCCGAGTTCGTCGCGGAACCGTTCGACGACGAGGGTGCGGTCGGTCGGGAGCTGCCCGGTGGCCGCGCGCTGGTCGCCGAGGAAGGTGAGCAGGTTGTTGGCGGCGCGCTCGTCGAGCCCGCCGGTCGCGCAGCGGGCCCGCGCGGCGGCCTCGGGCAGGGCGGAGACCTCGCGGACGAAGGCGCCGACGGCCTCCCCGAGTTCCGCGGGCCGGCCCAGGCCGTCACCCTTCCAGAACGGCAGCCGCCCCGGCTCGCCGAAGGCCGGGAGCACGAGCACCCGGTCGTGGGTGATTTCCTGGATCCGCCAGCTCGTGGTGCCGAGGGCGAAGACGTCGCCGACCCGGGATTCGTAGACCATCTCCTCGTCGAGTTCACCGACCCGACGGCCCGTCGCCTGGTCGCCGCCGACCATGAAGACGCCGAAGAGCCCGCGGTCGGGGATGGTGCCGCCGCTCGTGACGGCGAGGCGTTGCGCGCCGGGGCGCCCGGTGAGCAGGCCGGTGTCGCGGTCCCAGACGATCCGGGGGCGCAGCTCGGCGAACTGGTCCGAGGGGTATCGCCCGGCGAGGAGGTCGAGGGTGGCCTCGTACGCCGAGCGGGGCAGACCCTGGAACGGGGCGCTGCGACGCACGATGTCAAACCAGTCCTCGGCCTGGATCGGCTCGAGTGCGACCGCGGCGACGGTCTGCTGGGCGAGGATGTCGAGCGGGTTGGAGGGCACCGCGATCGATTCGATCAGCCCGGCGACCATCCGCTCGGCGGCGACGGCGGCGTGGATGAGGTCGGCACGATGCTTGGGGTAGATCACGCCGCGGGAGATCTCGCCGACCTGGTGCCCGGCGCGGCCGACTCGCTGCAGCCCGCTCGCGACGGAGGGCGGAGACTCGACCTGCACGACGAGGTCGACCGCGCCCATGTCGATGCCGAGTTCGAGGCTCGAGGTCGCGACGACGCAGCGCAGGCGGCCGGCCTTGAGGTCCTCCTCGATCATCGACCGCTGTTCCTTGCTCACCGAGCCGTGGTGCGCGCGGGCCAGGAGGGGCTCGGCCCCCGCGCTCTGGCCGCTCGCGCCCATCAGGTCGGCGGGCGGGCGTGCCGGCGTCGGGTTCGGGTTCGCCCCGTTCCCCGCGGCGCGGCCGTGGTCGCCGAGCGCGGCGGGGCTCCCGGCGGCGTACCCGTCGTTCCCTGCAGCGGATGCGGAGACCCGCGTCGCCCCGACCGGCGCGAGCTCGCCCTCGGCCCGGTCCGCGGCATCCGCCAGACGACCGGAGTAGATCTCGTTGAAGCGCGCGGTCAGGCGTTCGGCGAGGCGGCGCGAGTTCGCGAAGACGATGGACGAGGAATGCGCGAGCACCTCGTCGACGATGGCCTCTTCGACATGCGGCCAGATCGAACCGGCCTGCGGTGCTGCCGCCGCGGTCGACCCCTCGCGTTCGGGAACGGGGCCGAGCTGGGTCATGTCGTCGACGGGGACCACGACGCGGAGGTCGAAGCGTTTGCCCGCTGCGGGATTGACGATCTGCACCGGGGCGGCGCCGCCGAGGAACCGGGCGACCTCCGCCGCCGGGCGGACCGTCGCCGAGAGGCCGATCCGCTGCGCGGGGCGCGCCAGGAGTTCGTCGAGGCGTTCGAGGGAGACGGCGAGGTGGGCGCCGCGCTTGCTCGCGGCGACGGCGTGCACCTCGTCGATGATGACGGTGTCGACGCCGCGCAGAGAGTCGCGGGCCGCGGAGGTGAGCATCAGGAAGAGTGACTCCGGCGTCGTGATCAGGATGTCGGGGGGCGTCTTCACGAGGGTGCGCCGGTCGGCGGCCGGGGTGTCCCCCGAGCGAACGCCGACGGTCACCGTGACCGGGGGGAAGCCGAGCCGGGCCGCGGCCTGCGTGATGCCGACGAGCGGGGCGCGGAGGTTCCGTTCGACGTCGACGCCGAGCGCCTTGAGCGGGGAGATGTAGAGCACCCGGGTGCGCGGGAGCGAGACACCGACGGGCCCGGCGGCACTGGCAGCGGCCCCCGGTGCGTTCGCGGCGGCATCCGTGGACGGGACGGGTGGCACAGACGGCGCCGGTGTCGCCAGCCGGTCGATGGCCCACAGGAAGGCTGCGAGGGTCTTGCCCGAGCCGGTCGGGGCGACGACGAGCGCGTGCGAGCCCCGGGAGATGGCGTCCCAGGCGCCGAGTTGGGCCTCGGTCGGCGCGGCGAAGGCCTGGGCGAACCAGGCCCGGGTGGCGGGCGAGAATCTCTGGAGGACCTCGGTCATCTCCCCATTCTCCCCGTCACCCCTGACAGTGTGCGCCGCGGACTCCTGATCAGTGCGACGCGGCGAGCTGTACCCGCAGGGAATCGACCTGGGTGGCGATCGTGTCACTCGCCGACCAGCGGGCGGCGAGCCGGGCGAGCGTCGCATCGAGTTCCACGCGGGTGAGGCCGTCGACGAGTTCGAGGCGCACCACGAGCTCGGGCCCGGCGAGCCGGCCGAACGGGTCGCCCGCGGAGAGGGCGACGCCGAGCACGCTCAGTTCGCTCGCGATCGACGCCGCGAAGGCATCCGCGACGGTACGGCTCGCGTAGCTCGGCGTCCACGGCTGGCCCTGCGCGATGGCCCAGAGGGCCGGCCGACGCACAACGTATTCGGTCGGTGCGGTCGGGTCGAGCACGACGAGGTCGGTGTTCTCCTGCGCCGCGGCGAGGGCGATCCGGATGCCGTCGGCCGGCACCGGCCGTGCCGCCCTGTTCCACGCGTTCATGGCTTCGGCCGAGGTGAACACCGGCAGAACGTTCCGCCCGTCCGGGCCGGCGACGGTGATGATCGAGAGTTCCTGGGTCTTGTCGACGAGGAGGCCGGCCTCGGTGTGGCCGACATCGCCGAGCGCCGTCACGAGCGGGATCAGCAGCCGGGACGTGCGGATCGCCTCGACGACGGCCTCCTCCCCCGACTCCCGGTCCCGGTAGCGGGCGAGGGCGGCGAGCAGTTCGACCGGGGCCGATCCGTCATCGTCGGCGTGGTCGTTGGCCTCGAAGGCCCGGCCGGCCCAGGGCTGCCCGGCGGAGTCGGCGGGCACGCCGGGGCCGCCCGGTCCCTCCGGGCCCCGGGGCAGGCCGGTCGATCCGAGATTAACGGCCGGCGACATCCAGGGCCTCACCGAGGGTGAAGGCGCCGGCGTAGAGCGCCTTGCCCACGATCGCTCCCTCGAGTCCGAGCGGGACCAGTTCGCGCAGGGCGACGAGATCGGCCAGGCTCGAGATGCCGCCGGAGGCGACGACGGGCCGGTCGGTGTGCTCGAGCACCTGACGGAGCAGGTCGAGGTTCGGACCCTGCAGGGTGCCGTCCTTGGTGACGTCGGTCACCACGTAGCGGGAGCAGCCGGCCTCTTCGAGGCGGGCGAGCACCTCCCAGAGATCGCCGCCCTCCTTCGTCCAGCCGCGGGCGGCGAGGGTCGTGCCGCGCACGTCGAGGCCGACGGCGACCTGGTCACCGTGCTCGGAGATCACGCGGGCGGCCCAGTCCGGGTTCTCCAGGGCTGCGGTGCCGAGGTTGATCCGGCTGACACCCGCGCCGAGCGCCGCCTGCAGGGAGGCATCGTCACGGATGCCGCCGGACAGTTCGATCTTGACTCCGGTGACCTCGCGGATGACCCGGCTGATCACCTCGGTGTTGGTGCCGCGCCCGAAGGCGGCGTCGAGGTCGACGAGGTGGAGCCACTCGGCGCCCTGGCGTGCCCAGTCGAGGGCGGCGTCGACGGGGTCTCCGTAGTTGGTCTCGGTGCCGGCCTCACCCTGGGTGAGACGCACGGCCTTGCCGTCTGCGACGTCGACGGCCGGGAGCAGGACGAGGCGGGTGGTGGTTTCAGTCACGGTAGTCCTCAGATCAGTGATGGTGGTGCGGCCGGGCCGCCGAACAGAAGCGAACGGGGACGGTCAGTCCCGCAGGGTGCCGATCCAGTTCTTCAGCAGGCGGATGCCGGCCTCACCGGATTTCTCCGGGTGGAACTGGGTCGCGGACAGCGGTCCGTTCTCGACAGCGGCGAGGAACGGTCCGCCGTGTTCCGCCCAGGTCAGCCGGGGGCGTGGGAACGGCGGCGTGACCTCGAGCGTCCACTCCTGGGCGGCGAAGGAGTGCACGAAGTAGAACCGCTCGTCCTCGATGCCGGCGAAGAGGCGCGAGTCCGGGTCGGGGGTGACGGTGTTCCAGCCCATGTGCGGCAGGATCTTCGCGGGCAGCTGGGTGACGGTGCCCGGCCATTCGCCGAGTCCCTCGGTGTCGGAGCCGCGTTCGACGCCGTGCTCGAACAGCACCTGCATGCCCACGCAGATGCCGAGCACCGGGCGTCCCCCGGCGATGCGGCGGTCGACGATCTCGTCGCCGCGCACGGCGGTGAGGGCGCCCATCACGGCGCTGAAGGCCCCGACGCCGGGTACGACGAGGCCGGACGCCTCGAGGGCGGTGCGGCGGTCGCTCGTCAGGGTGACGTCGGCCCCGGCGAGTTCGAGCGCCTTGACGGCCGAGTGCACGTTGCCCGTGCCGTAGTCGAACACGACGACGCTCGTCACAGGGCGCCCTTGGTCGACGGCACGCCGGAGACGAGCGGGTCGTAGGCCTTGGCCTGGCGGAACGCGCGGGCGAAGGCCTTGAACTCGGCCTCGGCGATGTGGTGCGGGTCGCGGCCTCCGAGCACGGTGACGTGCACGGTGAGGGCGGCGTTGAACGCGATCGCCTCGAAGACGTGGCGCACCATCGAGCCGGTGAAGTGACCGCCGATCAGGTGGAACTCGAAGCCGGCCGGCTCCCCGGTGTGCACGAGGTACGGGCGTCCCGAGATGTCGACGACGGCCTGGGCGAGGGCCTCGTCGAGCGGCACGAGGGCGTCGCCGTAGCGGGAGATGCCGGACTTGTCTCCGAGCGCCTGCCGGATGGCGAGGCCGAGCACGATGCCGACGTCTTCGACGGTGTGGTGCACATCGATCTCGATGTCTCCCGAGGCCCGCACGGTGAGGTCGGTCAGGGAGTGCTTGGCGAACGCGGTGAGCAGGTGGTCGTAGAACGGCACCGAGGTGTGGATGTCGGACACGCCGGTGCCGTCGAGGTTGATCGTCAGGTCGATGCTCGACTCGCTGGTCTCCCGCCGCAGGTGTGCGATGCGGGCCTGTGCGGTCGATGACTGTGCGGCCGGTGACTGTGAGCTCATGCGGCTAGTTTATTGGCCCGGACGGCTACGCGTGGCCCAGTGCCTCGAGGGCGTCGAGGAAGACAGTCGTCTCGCGCTCGGTGCCGGCGGTGACCCGCAGGTGGCCGGGGATCCCGACGTCGCGCACGAGGATGCCCTCGGCAAGTAGCGCCTCGAACGTGCCGCGCGGGTCGGAGACACCGCCGAAGAGCACGAAGTTGCTGCCGCTGCGGAGGGGCTGGTATCCGAGCCGGCGCAGTTCGGTGACGAGACGGTCGCGCTGGCCGCGGATGTCGTCGACCATGCGCAGCATTTCGGGCGTGTGCGCGAATGCGGCAACGGCCGCCGCCTGGGTCAGCGCGGAGAGGTGGTACGGCAGGCGCACGAGCCGGAGCGCATCCGTCACGGCAGGGTCGGCCGCGAGGTAGCCCACCCGGGCGCCGGCGAACGCGAAGGCCTTGCTCATCGTGCGGGAGACCAGCAGGCGCTCCCGCCCGGGCAGCAGGGTGAGAGCGGATGCCGTCCCCACCGGGGCGAATTCGGCGTAGGCCTCGTCGACGACCACGATGCCGTCGCAGGCGTCATAGACGGCGGCGATCACATCGAGCGAGAGCGGGGTGCCTGTCGGGTTGTTCGGGGAGCACAGGAAGACGAGGTCGGGATTGACGCGATTGACCCACTCGACGGCGCGCTTCGGGGTGAGTTCGAAGTCGGCGTCGCGGTCACCGGCGATCCAGCGCGTCCCGGTGCCCGAGGCGAGCAGCGGGTACATCGAATACGTGGGGGCGAAACCAAGCAGGGTGCGTCCCGGACCGCCGAAGGCCTGGAGCACCTGCTGGAGAACCTCATTGGAGCCGTTGGCGGCCCAGATGTTCTGGCGGGTGAGACCGTGTCCCAGGTAGCGGGCCATCGCCTCGCGCAGTTCGGTGAATTCCCGGTCCGGGTACCGGTTGATCCCCCGGATCGCGGCGGCCAGTGCGGCGGCGATGTCGACGGCCACGTCCTCGGGGATGCCGTGGGTGTTCTCATTCACGTTGAGAGCGACCGGCACGTGCAGCTGGGGCGCCCCGTAGGGAGTGAGCCCGCGCAGGTTGTCGCGGAGGGGCAGGTCGTTGAGACTGGTCACTCCCCCCATAATACCGGTGGGCATGTTGACGATGGTTCAGTATTCAGCCGGCCCCGTGCTCGGCTCGCCCTGTATTCAGCCCGCTCAGTAATCAGCCGACTCGGCGTTGAGCCTGCTCGGTATACAGCCGGCTCGGTGTTCAGTCAGCTCAATATTCGGCGGGAAGGGCCAGGCGCTGGCCGGGCTGCACGCTCTCGGAGGGCAGCTGGTTCAGGTTGACGATGTCGGCGATGACCTCGCGTGGGTCGGCGGAGGGCGCGATGTGCTCGGCGAGCTGCCACAAGGACTGGCCCGACTGGATCGTGACGTAGTCGAACGTCGTTGCGCTGTCGCTCGCGCCGCTGCCGCTCAGTGTGCTGCCGTCTGCGGCGGCGAGGCCGCCGTTGAGTGCGAGGGCGAGGGCGCCCACGACGAGGGGGACGGCGGCGGCGGCGGTCAGCACGGCACGACCGCGCCGCGTGATGCGCAGCCGGGTGTGCGCCCCCGGGACCAGCTCGATTGTTGTGCTCATGTCTGCCTCCTGTGTATTCGTATCCGGCTCTCGGCCGGGAGAGCCGGATACGAAGCTATGTTCCGAATATATATTCGATTGTTCGAACAATCAAGACTTTCTCCGGTTATTATTGGGGTGAAGTACACGACACACTCGAATGAATGTCTCTATTTCGCCCCACGCTGGTTACAGTTTCGATTGACTGGTGTGAACTCAACCAGCGACCACTGACATTCGGATACGGTCGCCTCACGGCATCCGCCGCGGCGACCGACCATCACCCGCCCACCGCCACCGACAGGAGCGACATCGTGACCCAGGACAGCGTGACCCCGGACAGCGTGACCCAGTTCAGCGGCGGATCCCCTGAACGAGGCGGCACGCGACGGAGGAAGAGCCTCAGCGACAAGCAGCGCGCGATCATGGACGTGATCCAGCGCTCCGTCGGGCAGAGGGGCTATCCGCCGAGCATGCGCGAGATCGGTGACGCCGTCGGCCTGTCGTCGCTGTCGAGTGTCACCCACCAGCTCAACCAGCTCCAGCTGAGCGGTTACCTGCGCCGGGACCCGAACCGGCCACGGGCGCTCGAGGTCCTGATCGAGTTGCCGCAGTCGCCGGAGGACACCGCGGCGGGAGCCGCGGAGAACTTCCAGCAGGGCACCCCGGTTGGCGATGCGGCGATGGTGCCGCTCGTCGGACGGATCGCCGCCGGTGTGCCGATCATGGCCGACCAGCAGGTCGACGAGATCTTCCCGCTCCCGCGCCAGCTCGTGGGCAAGGGCGAACTGTTCATGCTCAAGGTCGTCGGCGAGTCCATGATCGACGCCGCGATCATGGACGGCGACTGGGTCGTCGTCCGCCAGCAGAAGACCGCGGAGAACGGCGAGATCGTCGCCGCGATGCTCGACGGCGAGGCGACGGTGAAGGTGTTCCGGCAGCGTGACGGCCACACCTGGCTGCTGCCGAGGAACACCAACTTCGAGCCGATCCTCGGCGACCACGCCGAGATCCTCGGCAAGATCGTCGCCGTTCTGCGTTCCCTCTAGCTACCGCCCTCGCTGTAGAGCTTCTGGGGACGACGCTCAGGCGAGCGCGGGACGTGCGCCGGTGCGCGGGTGGTCCACCACCCGCGCACCGGCGCAACACCCGCGCTCGATCCAGGAGCCGGTCAGGCGCGGGCGGGAACCGCGGCGGCGAGGCGCGCACGCACGATCCGGGTCGCCTCGATCATGTTGGTCAGGGACTCGACCGTCTCGGCGTAACCGCGGGTCTTGAGCCCGCAGTCCGGGTTCACCCAGACCTGTCCGACCGGGATGGCCGCAACGGCACGGTCGAGCAGCTCCGTGAGTTCGGCGACGCTCGGCACCCGCGGTGAGTGGATGTCGTAAACGCCCGGCCCGATGCCGTGGTCGAAACCATTGGCCTGGATGTCCGCGACGACCTCCATCCGGGAGCGGGCCGCCTCGATGCTCGTCACGTCGGCGTCGAGGTTGCGGATGGCGTCGATCACGACCCCGAACTCGGAGTAGCAGAGGTGGGTGTGGATCTGGGTGGCATCCAGCACCCCCGCAGTCGCGAGCCGGAACGAACCGACCGACCAGTCCAGGTAGTCGGCGTGCCCGGCCTTCTTGAGCGGGAGCAGTTCGCGCAGGGCGGGTTCGTCGACCTGGACGATGCCGATTCCGGCGGCCTCGAGGTCGGCGATCTCGTCGCGGAGGGCGAGGGCGACCTGACGAGCGGTCTCGCCGAGGGGCTGGTCGTCCCGCACGAAGGACCATGCGAGGATGGTGACCGGTCCGGTCAGCATGCCCTTGACCGGCTTCGCGGTGAGGCCCTGCGTGTAGGTCGACCACTCGACGGTGATCGGCTTCGGGCGGGAGACATCGCCCCACAGGATGGACGGTCGCGTGCACCGGCTGCCGTAGGACTGGACCCAGCCGTTCTCGGTCACCGCGAAGCCGTCGAGGTTCTCGGCGAAGTACTGCACCATGTCGTTGCGCTCGGGTTCCCCGTGCACGAGCACGTCGAGGCCGATCTCCTCCTGGAGGTCGACGACCCGGACGATCTCCGCGCGCATCAGGTCGCGGTACTCGTCTGCGTCGAGCACTCCCGTGAGGAAACGGGCGCGGGCGCGGCGGATCTCCCCGGTCTGCGGGAAGGAGCCGATCGTCGTCGTCGGCAGGAAGGGCAGCGCGAGGGCGGTCTCCTGGGCGGCGAGGCGGTCGGCGTACTCCCCGCGGGTGAAGTCGTCGGCGGTGAGCGCTGCGGCGCGGGCCCTGACGGCACCGTCGCGCACTCCGGGGGCGATGCGGCGGGCGGCGAGGGCTCTGGTCGCGGCGTCGAGCTCGGCGTCGATGGCCTCCCGGCCGTCGGCCAGGCCGCGGGCCAGGGTCGCGACCTGGTCGACCTTCTCGTCGGCGAAGGCGAGCCAGCTCACGAGGTCTGCTCCGAGCGCGGACTCGTCGGTGACGGTGTGCGGGACGTGCTGCAGGCTCGTCGAGGTCGAGACGGCGACCCGCGGCGACAGGACGCTGACCTCGTCGAGGTGGGCGAAGGCATCCGCCAGGTCGCCGCGCCAGATGTTGTGCCCGTCGATGACACCGGCGACGAGCGTCTTCCCTTCGAGGCCGGGGACGGCCGCGGGCAGGGCGCCGCGGACGAGGTCGAGGCCGATGGCTTCGATCGGTGCGGCGGCGAGCACGGGCAGGGCGTCGTCGAGGCTGCCGTAGGGAGCGGCGACGAAGATCGCCGGGCGCTGGGCGAGCTGGCCGAGGGTCCCGTACGCCCACTGCACGGCGGTGAGAGTCTCGGCGCGGGGCACGGGAACGCTCTCGCTGACGAGGCCCGGTTCGTCGAGCTGCACCCAGTCGGCGCCGGCGTCCGCGAGGCGCTGCAGCAGCGTCGCGTAGACCGGAATGAGGTCGTCGAGCCGGTCGAGGGGCTCGAAGCCCGCCGGGGCTTCGTCGCTCGGCTTGCTGAGCAGCAGGAACGTCACCGGGCCGACGATGACGGGTCGGGTCAGGAAGCCGGCCGCGCGCGCTTCCTCGAATTCGCGCACGATCCGGTCGCTCGACAGGGAGAACTCCGTTTCCGGTCCGATCTCCGGCACGAGGTAGTGGTAGTTCGAGTCGAACCACTTGGTCATCTCGAGCGGGAGGCTCTCCCCTTCGCCGCGAGCGAGGGTGAAGTATCCGGCGAGGTCGATGCGTCCGTCGGCGTCGAGGAGCCCGGCGAAGCGGGCCGGTACGGCGCCGACCGTGCAGAGCGCGTCGAGCATCTGGTCGTAGAAGGAGAACGACTCGGGGATGGCCGAGTCTGTGCGGCCGAGGCCGAGGGCGGCAAGGCGGTCGCGGGTGGCCTGACGCAGTCCGGCCGCGGTGGCTTCGAGCTCTGCGGCGGTCGTGGTGCCGGCCCAGAACGATTCGACGGCCTTCTTGAGCTCACGGCGCGGGCCGATGCGCGGGTAGCCGAGGATCGTGCCTGCGGGGAACGGGGAGGTGCTGATCATGGCGTTTCCTTTGCGGTGAGGGTGCTGTGCGGTTCGGATGGGCGGATCATCGGATGATCGGGGCTTGAGGGGGGGTAGGGGCTTGGGGTCGGGCGGTGGTGCGTCGGCCCGATTTCGGGCGCGACGGAAACCCGTGGCGCAGGCGCTGCGTTCTGGTGGACGGGAGAGCTGCGGTGGCAGGGAAGGACCATCCGCCGTCGCTCTACACGATCGTGGGCAGTGCCGTCGGGGCCGGAGCCTGAGGCTGAGCAGGAGTGTCCCGAACCGGCGCCGTCGCGCCGAGCAGGCCGCAGCCGTCGAGCACCTCGAGAACGGTCTCGTGCTGGTTGAAGGCGTAGAGGTGCAGACCGGGCGCTCCCCCGGCGATCACCTGGGTGGCGAGGTCGACGGCGTGGCGGATGCCGATCTCGCGCTGGCCTTCCCTGGTCGGTTCGATCTCGAGCCGGATGGACAGGTCTGCCGGCATCTGTTCGCCGGACAGCTCGATGATCCGCCGCAGTCTGGCCGGGCTCGTCACCGGCATGATGCCGGGCAGGATCGGGAAGAGCACCCCGGCCTCCCTGGCCCGCTGGACGAAGCTCAGGAAGTGGTCGGCGTGGAAGAAGAGCTGGGTGATGCCGAGGTTCGCACCGGCCGCCTGCTTGGCAAGCAGGGTGTCGATGTCCTGCGCCGAGGAGCGTGAGCGGGGGTGGCCGTTCGGGAACGCCGCGACGGCGATCCGCACCTTCTCGTGGCCGGGCTTCACGGCGCGAGCGGCCGGGATGCCGGGGATGATCGTCTCGCGGTACGGCGACTTCTCGGCCTGGACGCGGTGGATGAGCTGCACGAGTTCGGCGGCGCTGCCGAAGTCGCCGAGGAACGCCTCGCCCTCCTTCGTTCCGGCAGGGGGGTCGCCGCGGAGGGCGAGGAAGCTGCGCACTCCCGCGTCGAGGAATTCGCGGATCAGCCGGTTCGCCTCCTCGTGGGTGGAGCCGACGCAGGTGAGGTGGGCCATCGCCTCGACGTTCGTCGTGCGCAGGATGCGGCTGAGCACGTCGAGCGAGGAGCGGCGCGAGGATCCGTTGGCTCCGTAGGTGACCGAGAGGAAGTCGGGGCCTGCCGCGGCAAGATGGTCGATCGTCGTCGCGAGGGCCGCAGCGGCGGCATCCGTTTTGGGCGGATACAGCTCGAAGGAGAACGGGATGCGCCGGGTGCGGGCGGAGTCCGATGGAGTGGACATGCATTCCTCATTCGACAGGAGCCAGTGCGTGCACTGAAATGGCCGGGCGGCCGCGGACCGCCAGGGAGCCCTGGCGGGTGTTCGCGGGCGGGTGCCGGGCTCGGCTGTCGCTCCATGCCGACGGAGGAAATCCGTCGGCAACGATTGAAGAAAACACTAGCAATCCCCGAACTGGATTGCACGAGTGTGACCGTTCGTTACCGGGGTCAGCTCGCGACGGCGGGCGCGGTGCCTGACGGTGCGAGGAGGAACGGTGCGAACAGGGACTGGATCTCGGTCGTGACGAGGGCGCGTACCCGCGTCCCGGTCTCGGCGTAGTCGGTACTCAGGATCGTGCCCTGCGCGTGCAGGATCGCGATCAGGTCGCCGCGCTCGTAGGGGATGAGCAGGTCGAGCTCGATCGAGGGGCGCGGGAGCAGGTCTGCGACCGCGGCAAGCACCTCGTCGATGCCTTCGCCGGTGCGCGCGGAGACGAAGATGCCCTTCGGCCAGAGGCCGCGCAGCACCAGGCGATCGTCGTCGCTGACCAGGTCGCTCTTGTTGAAGACGACGAGTTCGGGGATCTCCCGGGCGCCGACCTCGCTGATGACCTCGCGGACCGTCGCGAGCTGGCTCGCCGGGTCGGGGTGGGAGGCGTCGACGACGTGCACGATGACATCGGCGTCCGCGACCTCCTCGAGGGTCGACCGGAAGGCCTCGACGAGTTGGTGCGGGAGGTTGCGAACGAAGCCGACGGTGTCGGTCAGCGTGTACAGCCGGCCATCGCTCGTCGTGGACTTGCGCACGGTCGCGTCGAGCGTGGCGAAGAGCGAGTTCTCGACGAGCACGCCGGCGCGGGTAATCCGGTTGAGCAGGCTCGACTTGCCGGCGTTGGTGTAGCCGACAATGGCGACGGAGGGCACGGCGTTGCGCTTGCGGTTGGCGCGCTTGGCCTCGCGGGCGGGCTTCATGGCCAGGATCTGCTTGCGCAGGCGGGACATCCGGGTGTGGATGCGACGACGGTCGAGTTCGATCTTCGTCTCGCCGGGGCCGCGGGAACCCATTCCGGCGCCGGTGCCGCCGACCTGGCCACCGGCCTGGCGGGACATCGAATCACCCCAGCCGCGGAGGCGGGGCAGCAGGTATTCGAGCTGGGCGAGCTCGACCTGGGCCTTGCCCTCCCGGCTCTTGGCGTGCTGGCTGAAGATGTCGAGGATCGTGGCGGTGCGGTCGATGACCTTGACCTTGACGACGTCCTCGAGGGCGCGCCGCTGGCTGGGCGCGAGTTCGGTGTCGGCGATGACGGTGTCCGCGCCGAGGGCCTTGACGATGCCGGCGAGTTCCTGCGCCTTGCCCTTGCCGAGGTAGGTGCTCGTGTCCGGGGTGGCACGGCGTTGCATGAGGCCGTCGAGCACCGTAGCGCCCGCGGTCTCGGCGAGGGCGGCGAGTTCGCGCATGGAGTTCTCGGCGTCCGCGACGGTGCCCTGGGTGTACAGGCCGATCAGGATGACGTTCTCGAGGCGCAGCTGCCGGTATTCGACCTCGGTGACGTCCTCGAGCTCGGTGGAGAGGCTCGGAACGCGGCGGAGAGCGTTGCGGTCTTCGCGATCGAGCTGCGCGCCGTCGTGGCCGTCATCGTGCTCGTCGGAGCGGGGCTCCGCGTCGAGGGCCTGGGCGCTCCCGCTGCGAAACAGGGAGTAGCCGGCGGCCTTGGAATCGGCACTGGCAAGTACCCGTGCCACAACATCGTCGTCCGGGGTTTCAACTGGTTCAATCATTCCTTTAACCTTACTTCCTCGAAGAGCGGTAGGTTCCCTCTATGCCTTCCGACCATTACTTCACCCCTGCCCCCGACAGCAAGCTCAGGCTGCAGCAGGTGACCGTGCACCTGGGAGGTCAGGAGCGGGAGGTCACGACCGCCAACTCCGTGTTCAGCCCCGACCACATCGACACGGGCACCAAGGTGCTTCTGGAGAACACTCCGGCACCGCCGCCCGGGGGCGACTTCCTCGATCTCGGCTGCGGCTGGGGTCCGATCAGCTTCCATCTGGCGCTCGCTGCGCCGCGCGCCACGATCTGGGCCGTCGACGTCAACGAGCGTGCCCTCGACCTCGTGCGGCTGAACGCCGAGAAACTCGGGCTCACCAACATCACGGCCGTCACGCCGGACCAGGTCCCGCCGCACGTGCAGTTCCGCACGATCTGGTCGAACCCGCCGATCCGCGTCGGCAAGAACGAGTTACACAACCTGCTGAGCAGCTGGCTGCCGCGCCTCGAACCCGATTCGGATGCCTGGCTCGTCGTGCAGCGCAACCTCGGCTCCGATTCGCTGCAGCGCTGGCTCGACGGCGAACTACCCGACGACTTCGCGGTCTCCCGCTTCGCGATCAGCAAGGGTTTCCGCGTGCTGCGCGTCAAGCGCCACGGCGAACCCGCTCTCTAGAGGTTCGCGAAAGCGGGCGAATCGTCGATTAGGCGCGACCTAACCGACGATTCGCCCGATTTCGCGGAAGGGGGCGGGTCAGTTGAGGCGGAAGACGCCGTCGTAGACGAGCTCGGCCGGCCCGGAGAGCGCGACGTGCTCGCCGTCCTCGGCCGGGAACATCCGCACGCCGAGCGTGCCGCCGGTCACCTCGACCCGCCACTGGTTCGGGGCTCCCTGGCCCGCCCAGTACCGGGTAGCGAGGGCGGCCGCTGCGGCTCCCGTGCCGCACGAGAGCGTCTCGCCGCTACCGCGTTCGTGGACGCGCATCCGGATGTGCCCGACCCCGTCGACGATCAGGGGGTCGCCGGGCACGACGAATTCGACGTTGGCGCCGTCGGCGGGTTCGGGGTCAAGCTGCGGGATGTAGCTGAGGTCGGCGCTCTCGAGTTCGCCCTGGTCGGCGAGGGCGACCACGACGTGCGGGTTGCCGACGTTGATCCCGAGTCCGGGCCGGGCGACGGCGAGGTTCCTGGCGCGCACGAGCGGTTCGCCGCCGTCGAGCCGCCAGCGGCCCAGGTCGACCTGGTAGCCCGCTGCGTTCCGCTGCACGTCACGGACGCCCGCGCGGGTCCCAACGACGAGGGTGTCGCCGCCGGGCACGTCGGCGAGGCCCTGTTCGGCGAGGAACCGGGCATAGACACGGATGCCGTTGCCGCACATCTCGGAGAGGGTCCCGTCGGCGTTCCAGTAGTCCATGAACCACTCGGCCTGGTCGTCTTCCGCGAGGGCGGCCGCGCCGGCCTCGAGGCTGCGCGAGCGGACCGCGCGGATGATGCCGTCCGCGCCGATGCCGAAGCGGCGGTCGCAGATCGCGCGGATCTGCGCCGGGGTCAGGTCGATCCGCCCGTCGGGATCGGCGAACAACACGAAGTCATTGCCCGTGCCCTGGCCCTTGGTGAAGTTGAGATCGATGCCCATCAGACCAGTGTAGGGACGAGACCCCGGGTCGGCCGACCCCGAGCGCCGTCGCGGACGATCACGTCGCGCCGCCCCTCCCGGAGCTCGGGACGGACCGGTCCCCCATACCCGGCCCGGCCCACCCGTGCCTGCCACCGGTACCGGCCATGCCGGAAGGCTGCTCCCGCAGTCCGACGGCCCGCGCCCGGCATCCGCTGCCCGAACCGATTCGACGGAGATTCTGTCCGGAAAGCCCTTCACACGCCGCCCGACCTACGTAAATCGCAGATTCTCCGTCGGATCAGTGCGGGGTCAGAGGTGTGAGCGGGCGGCCGCGACGCGGTCGGGGGCGTCGTAGTCGATCCAGTGCGTATCCGGTGAGCGCTTGAACCAGCTGACCTGACGGCGGGCGTAACGACGGGTCAGCTGCTGGGTCTGCTCGATCGCCTCGGCCTGGCTGAGCCGGCCGCTGAGCTGGCCGAGCGCCTGCGCGTAGCCGATGGCGCGGCTCGCGGTCACCCCGGATTCGAGGCCGGCGGGGATGAGGCCGCTGACCTCGTCGAGGAGGCCGGCGGACCACATCCGGTCGACGCGGGCGTCGAGTCGCGCGGTGAGTTCCTCGCGGGGCGCCCGCAGGCCGAGGGTCACGGCCGGGCGCCAGTAGACGGGTTCTCCCGGTAGCGCCGCGAGGTGCGGCGCACCGGTGAGTTCGACGACCTCGAGCGCGCGCACGAGGCGACGGCCGTTGCTCGCGCCGATGCGGGCGGCGGCGCCGGGGTCGACGAGCTTCAAGCGCGCATAGAGCGCGCCGGGGCCCTGCTCGACGAGTTCAGCCTCGAGCCGGGCACGCAGCACCGGATCGGTGGCCGGGAACTGGAAGTCGTAGACCACGGAGGACACGTAGAGTCCCGATCCGCCGACGAGGATGGGCACGGCGCCGCGGGCCGTGATGTCCTCGATCGCGGCCCGGGCCTCGGTCTGGTACCGGGCGACGGCGGCCTCGTCGGTCACGGCGAGCACGTCGAGCAGATGGTGCGGGATGCCGCGCTGGTCGTCGGCGCCGAGCTTGGCGGTGCCGATGTCCATTCCGCGGTAGAGCTGCATGGCGTCGGCATTGACGATTTCGGCCGGGGTGCCCTCAGCACCGAGACTCTCAGCTAGGTCGAGGGAGAGCTCGCTCTTGCCGGTGCCGGTCGGTCCGACGATGACGACGAGCACCCGGTTAGCGCTCACCGTCATCGACGGCGTAGATCGGAACGGTGGAGCTCGCGTTGGCCGCAGGGATCCGTCCGGCCGGAGCCGGACTGGCGGACACGGGACCCGGGGTCGCCGCGGAGGCCGGGGTTGCCTGCGGGGTCAGGTGCGAGACGGCCTGCGAAACGGGGTGCGGGGTCGGGTGTGAGGCGGCCTGCGGGGTCGGGTGCGGGGCGGTGGGACGGAGGCCGAGGGTGGGCATCCCGAGCGAGACGGCACCGCCCGCTGAGGCTCCGGCATGGCTCGGCACACCGCAGGCATCCGCTTCTGCACGGTCCCAGGCGTCGCCGGCCGTGGTCCGGCGGATGCGCAGCGGAGCCCCGTCCCGGGAATCGGCGATCAGGTGGAACGGCGCCGCTTCGGTCACCGTCACGGTGACGAGGTCTCCGGGGCGGGGGCGCTCCGAGCCCTCGGGCACGTCGAAGTGCACGAGGCGGCTATCGGGGGCACGCCCGCTCATCCGGTGGGTGTCGGAGTCCTTGCGGCCCTCACCGTTCGCGACGAGCAGTTCGACCTCCCGGCCGATCACGGCCTGGTTCTCCTCCCAGGAGATCCGCTCCTGCAGCGCCGCGAGGCGCTCGTAGCGGTCCTGGACGATCTCCTTGGGCACCTGGTCGGCCATCTCGGCCGCCGGAGTACCCGGGCGGATCGAATACTGGAACGTGAACGCCGTCGCGAACCGTGCCCGCTCGACGACCCGGAGGGTGTCCTGGAAATCCTCCTCAGTCTCGCCGGGGAAACCGACGATGA
Source organism: Cryobacterium algoricola (assembly GCF_004402485.1). GTDB lineage: Bacteria > Actinomycetota > Actinomycetes > Actinomycetales > Microbacteriaceae > Cryobacterium > Cryobacterium algoricola. The sequence continues at coordinate 18,669 of NZ_SOFG01000012.1, forward strand.
TGTCCGTGCTGATCGCGGCTTCGGGCATCCGCGCCCGGACCCGGTCGAGGATGCCGAGGAATCGCTCGGAGCGGTAGGAGCGGCGCATGGCCTTGAGCACCCGGTCGGAGCCGGACTGCAGCGGCATGTGCAGCTGCGGCATCACGGCGGGGGTGTCGGCCATAGCCTCGATGACGTCGTCGGTGAACGCGGCGGGGTGCGGGCTCGTGAAGCGGATGCGCTCGAGCCCCTCGATCTTCCCGGCGGCGCGGAGGAGTTTGCCGAAGGCGAGGCGGTCGCCGAATTCGACGCCGTAGGAGTTGACGTTCTGGCCGAGCAGGGTGACCTCGATGGCGCCGTCGTCGACGAGAGCCTGGATCTCGGCGAGGATCTCACCCGGGCGACGGTCCTTCTCCTTGCCGCGCAGGGCGGGGACGATGCAGAAGGTGCAGGTGTTGTTGCAGCCGACCGAGATGGACACCCAGCCGCTGTAGCTCGAGTCGCGCTTGGTCGGCAGGGTCGAGGGGAAGGTCTCGAGGGAATCGAGGATCTCGAGTTGGGCCTCACCGTTGTGCCGGGCGCGTTCGAGCAGGCTCGGCAGTGCACCCATGTTGTGGGTGCCGAAGACGACGTCGACCCAGGGCGCCTTGCCGAGGATGACGTCCTTGTCCTTCTGGGCGAGGCAGCCCCCGACGGCGATCTGCATGCCGGCGTGACGCCGTTTGATCGACGCGAGCTGGCCGAGGTTGCCGTAGAGCTTGTTGTCGGCGTTCTCCCGCACCGCGCAGGTGTTCAGCACGACGATGTCGGCCTCTGCTCCGTCGGCGGGAACGTACCCGGCGGCCTCGAGAGAACCGCTCAGCCGTTCGGAGTCGTGCACGTTCATCTGGCAGCCGAAGGTGCGCACCTCGTAGGTGCGCGCCCGGCCGTCGTCGTCGCGGGCCGCCGGCGACGGCGCGATCAGGGTCTGCGTGCTCAAAGTCATAGTGACTCCAGTTTACGCGACCGCGCCCGTGCACCCGGCGGTGCAGCATTCCGCGGTCGCCGGGCGGTCCGCGCCGGACGGGTTTAGCGGAACCGCACGCCCGAGGAGTCCCCGCCGCCGTTGCGCGAGTCGAGAGCGGCCTGAACCGCCTCGCGCACCACGGAGGACGGGTAGCCCTTGCGCATCAGGAAGGCGTTGAGCCGGCGATCGATGGTGCGGTCGTCGAGACGGCCCAATTGCTGCACGCGCTTGATCGCGACCTCGATGGCCCGTTCGGTCTCGTCGTCGGGCATCGCGTCGATGGTGTCCGCGATGAGTTCCTTGTCGAGGCCGCGGCGGCGCATCTCGGCCTGGACGCCGGAGCGCCCGAGACCCTTGCGCTCGTGCTGGCTGTAGACGATCTGCTCGGCGAGCTTCGCCTCGTCGAGATAGTCGAGACGGATGAACCGTTCGACGATCTCTTCGATCTCGCTCTCCGGAAGGTCGAGCCCGACGAGCACCCCACGGGCCTCCGAGATGGACAGCGAGCGGGCGCGAAGCCGCTGCAACAGGACCTGTTCGGCGTGTTCGGTCTCGGCCTCGGTCTCGGCAGCACCGCCGTCGGCAGCACCGCCGTCGGAAGCGTCACCGGTCTGGACGGCGCCATCGGCACCCTCCGCTCCGGAATCGTCGGCAGCCGGTGACTGCGCCCCCGGCAGGTAGCTCACGGTCGCGAGCTTGCCGCGACGCTTGGCCGGGGCCCCGGTCGCCCCGCCGACGGCCGGAGAGATGTCCGGAGCGATGTCCGGAGCGATGTCCGGCTCATCCTTCGGTTCGAAATGCACCATGCTCAGGCGCCCTTCCGGGCGGCGAGCCGTGCCTGGGTGGTCTTCGGCTGGCTGACGTCTGCTCCTGCGGCCGCACGGGCTGCTGTCGCGGCTTCCTTCGCGGCGAGCTCGGTCGCGGCTTCCGCGGCGGCGGCGGCCTTCTTGGCGGCTGCGCCTTCCGGTGAGATGCCGAGCTTGAAGAGGATCTTGCTCTCGATCTCGTTGGCCATGTCCGGGTTCTTCAGCAGGAAGTTACGGGAGTTCTCCTTGCCCTGCCCGAGCTGGTCGCCGTCGTAGGTGTACCAGGCGCCGGACTTCTTCACGATGCCGTGTTCGACACCGAAGTCGATCAGGCTGCCTTCGCGGGAGATGCCGATGCCGTAGATGATGTCGAACTCGGCCTGCTTGAAGGGCGGCGCCATCTTGTTCTTGACGACCTTGACCCTCGTGCGGTTACCGACGGCTTCCGTGCCGTCTTTCAGGGTCTCGATCCGGCGGATGTCGAGGCGAACCGAGGCGTAGAATTTGAGGGCCTTGCCGCCGGCGGTGGTTTCGGGGCTGCCGAAGAAGACACCGATCTTCTCGCGGAGCTGGTTGATGAAGATCATCGTGGTGTTGGTCTGGCTGAGCCCACCGGTGAGCTTGCGGAGGGCCTGGGACATCAGCCGGGCCTGGAGACCGACGTGGGAGTCACCCATCTCGCCCTCGATCTCGGCGCGGGGCACGAGGGCTGCGACGGAGTCGATGACGATGAGGTCGATCGAGCCACTGCGCACGAGCATGTCGGCGATTTCGAGCGCCTGCTCCCCCGTGTCGGGCTGGGAGACGAGGAGGGCGTCGATGTCGACTCCGAGCTTCTTCGCGTAGTCGGGGTCGAGGGCGTGCTCTGCGTCGATGAACGCGGCGATGCCGCCACCCTTCTGGGCGTTGGCGATGGCGTGCAGGGTGAGCGTGGTCTTACCGGAGGACTCCGGTCCGTAGATCTCGACGATGCGCCCGCGCGGGAGCCCGCCAATGCCGAGGGCCACGTCCAGGGCGATCGAGCCGGTGGAAATGGTTTCGACCGGTGCCCGGTCGTCGCTGCCGAGGCGCATGATCGAGCCCTTGCCGAACTGGCGGTCGATCTGGGCGAGCGCGGTGTCGAGCGCCTTCTCGCGGTCTGCTGCTGATGCCATGGTGGGTCTCCTTCGGTCGTGCGTTTCGGCGCCTATAGGCTGTCGCGACACACTCACCGGGAGGACCCCGGTGCGTGCTCTGGGACAAGGCATTCGCTGTCTGTCACTGACGAAGGCGACTGTACGCCGCACCCCCGACATTGATCGGGAAGCGCGACGACGGTGGACACTTCTGCACTGACTCCTGCTGGTGAGGAGCCTACCAAAGGTCGAACACGTATTCGAGCACCGACGCGCCGAAACGGCCGCGTCGTCGAAGTAAGGAGGGAAAGGAGGGCGGGCGCCCTAGGGGCGCGGCGCGGGCACGCCGGCGCCGAACCATCGGCTCTTGGGCACGTCGGTCTCGGCGCAGAGGGCGAGCCAGACGTCGCGCGCCGGAACACCGCCGGCCAGGGCCTGGTCGGCGGTGTTCCCGAGCGAGGTCAGCACGAGGTCGCGGGTCAGCACACGACCGTAGGACTCACCGAATTCGTCTTTCAGCGCCTGACGGAATTCACTGAGTCTCACGAAGCCACCTGGTCGGAGGGGAAGGAGGGGATGGGGAGGCCCGGGGTCAACGAACCATCATGCCGGTGTCGTACGTCGCGACGAGCTCGTCGGGAACGGTGTCGGGGAAACGATCGATTCCCTCGATGACGGCGAGGCGGTCTCCCACCTCACGCATGATGACCGAGATCGGGGTGTCCAGCGCGTCGGCGACGGACGCCAGAATCTCGGATGACGCTTCCTTCTGGCCGCGCTCCACTTCGCTCAGGTAGCCCAGGGCCACGCTGGCCTTGCTGGCAACCTGACGCAGTGTGCGCCCTTTCTGCAGTCGGAAGTCCCTGAGCACATCGCCGATTTCCTGTCGCACAAGAATCATCGGAACCTCCTTCTCGTACTTATTAGGTACAACTATTTGGGTCATACCGGTGACGGATGGACAACAGTACTACATCCAGCCGACTCCTGCAGACTACCCAGAACGACTGGGGTTTGCTTGTGAATATGTACTGTGTAACCCAGCGTTTACGCGAACTATTCCGTCGGTAACGTGGCTATCAGCGCACGCACAGCTTCGACGGCCGCCCGTACTGTTTTCGCCCGGATCGCGGCCCGGTCACCGGTGAGGTCGAGCGCCACCGCCGAGGTTTCCGTCCCGATCGACAGGCCGAGGTAGACCGTTCCCGGTTGACGGCCGCCCTGGGGGTCCGGGCCGGCGACGCCGGTCGTCGAGACGCCGATATCCGCGCTCCGACCGCCGAGGGTGAGCCGTCTGCGTGATCCCGCGGCCATCTGGCGCGCGACCTCGGGGTCGACCGGTCCGTTGGCGGCGAGGAGTGCCGGGTCGACGCCGAGGAGGGTGTGCTTGAGTTCGGTCTGGTAGGCGACGATGCCGCCGGCGACGACGACGGATGCCCCGGGAATCCTGATGAGTTCGGCCGCGAGCGCTCCCCCGGTCAGGGACTCCGCGACGGCGATGGTGAGGCCCCGGCGGGTGAGTTCGGCAATCAGGGACGCGGTGGGGTCATCCGCATCGGGCACGTCGGGCACATCGGTTGCGTCGGTCACGGCGGGTCAGTCGTCGTGCCGGGACTGGCGCGCAACGCGCCGGGCGGCGACGAGGTAGTCGATGCCGGTCGAGACGGTCAGTACGAACGCGACGGACATGGCCGCGTAGTTGACCCAGTGGATCCAGTCGCCGAGCACGAGCCAGAGCGGAACGAGGAAGAGCGAGATCGCGACAGACTGCATGATGGTCTTGAGCTTGCCGCCGCGGGAGGCCGGGATGACCCGGTCGCGGAGCATCACGAAGCGGAAGGCAGTGATGCCGAGCTCGCGGACGAGGATCACGATCGTGACCCACCACCACAGTTCGCCGAGGATCGACAGGGCGACGAGCGCTCCCCCGGTGAGGACCTTGTCGGCGATCGGGTCGAGCAGCTTGCCGAGGTCGGTGACGAGGTTGTGCTTGCGGGCGATCGCGCCGTCGATGCCGTCGGTCGCGATCGCGAGGATGAACAGCACTGCGGCGGCCCAGCGCAGCGCGCCGTCCTGGCCGGCGTCGGCGAGCAGCATCCAGATGAACAGCGGGGCGAGCAGGATCCGCACGACCGTGATCAGGTTGGGCAGGTTCCAGTTGCTCGGGCGTGCGACGGGTTCGGATGCTGTGGCCATGATCAGTCCCTGCCGGTGAGGTTCCAGGCATCCTCGTCTGCAGACGATGCCTCTTCCTCAGGGTAGCCCTCGCTCATCTTCGCGACCGGGTCGCCTGCATAGCGCGGGTCGGGCTGGGAGTCGGAGCGGGCATCCGCGTCGTGGGCGGCGTTGGCCTGCCTGGCGGCCGTCGCGGCGTGGTGCTCGTCGTCGGAGCCGCGGAGCAGGGCGAGCACGCTCGGCAGCTGTTCGACGGTGACAAGCACGTCGCGGGCCTTCGAGCCCTCCGAGGGGCCGACGATCTCGCGGGACTCGAGCAGGTCCATCAGACGGCCGGCCTTGGCGAAGCCGACCCGCAGCTTCCGCTGCAGCATCGAGGTCGAGCCGAACTGGGTGGAGACGACGAGTTCGGCCGCGGCGAGGAGCACCTCGAGGTCGTCGCCGATGTCGGAGTCGATCTCCTTGCGGGGAGCGGCCATCGAGACATCCGGCCGGTAGTCGGGGCGGGCCTGCTGGGTGACGTGCTTGACGACCCGCTCGATCTCGGCCTCGCTGACCCAGGCCCCCTGCACGCGGATGGCCTTGGATGCGCCCATCGGCAGGAAGAGCGCGTCGCCCTGGCCGATGAGCTTGTCGGCGCCCGGCTGGTCGAGAATGACCCGGGAGTCGGTGACGCTCGTCACCGCGAATGCGAGCCGGGAGGGCACGTTGGCCTTGATCAGGCCGGTGACGACGTCGACGCTCGGGCGCTGGGTGGCGAGCACGAGGTGGATGCCGGAGGCGCGGGCGAGCTGGGTGATCCGCACGATCGAGTCTTCGACGTCGCGCGGGGCGACCATCATCAGGTCCGCGAGCTCGTCGACCACGACGAGGAGGTACGGGTACGGCTTGAGGGTGCGGGCGCTCCCGGCCGGGAGCACGATCTCGTTGCCGACGACGGCCTTGTTGAAGTCGTCGATGTGGCGGAAGCCGAAGCTCGCGAGGTCGTCGTAGCGCATGTCCATCTCTTTGACGACCCATTGCAGCGCTTCGGCGGCCTTCTTCGGGCTCGTGATGATGGGGGTGATGAGGTGCGGCACGCCGGCGTATGCGGCGAGCTCGACCCGCTTCGGGTCGATCAGCACCATGCGCACGTCGCTCGGCTGGGCGCGCATCAGCAGGCTCGTGATCATCGAGTTGACGAAGCTCGACTTGCCAGAACCGGTCGAACCGGCGACGAGGAGGTGGGGCATCTTGGCGAGGTTGGCTACGACGAAGCCGCCGCCGACGTCCTTGCCGACGCCGATGGTCATCGGGTGGGTGCTGTTCGTGGCCGCCGCCGAGCGGAGCACGTCGCCGAGGGTGACGATTTCGCGGTCGGTGTTCGGGATCTCGATGCCGATCGCGCTCTTGCCGGGGATCGGCGAGAGGATCCGCACCTCGTTGGACGCGACCGCGTACGACAGGTTCTTGCTGAGGGCGGTGACCCGCTCGACCTTGACGCCGGGGCCGAGTTCGATCTCGTATTGGGTGACGGTCGGGCCGCGGGAGAACCCGGTCACCCGGGCGTCGACCTGGAACTGGGTGAGCACTTCGGTGATCGAGGTGACGATCACGTCGTTCGCCGCGGAACGTGCCTTCGCGGGAGGTCCGGCGGTCAGGGTCGTGTTCGAGGGCAGCTCGTAGGGCACGGCCGGGTGGTCGCCGGTGTCCGGGTGCAGCGGATGCCCGTCCTCGCCGGGAACAGCACCGGTCGCCCCTGCGAGGCCGTCGAGCCCGGGAAGTACTTCGGTGAGTCCTGCGGCCGCCGCGGACCCCGGGCCTCCGGTCGCCTCGTCGTCGTGCAGGCCGAAGTCCGAGCCGCGCGTCACGTCGATCTCACCGGTGAAACGCTTGATGGCGTCCTCTGCGCGGAGCAGGTCCTCGAGCACCTCGGTGCCGTAGTGGTCGCCGCCGGCACCGCCGCCGGACAGCCCGACCGAGAACGGCGTCGCCGGAGTGGGCACCGGGGAACCGTCCGCCGGGGCGATGGCGCTGTCGAAGCCGCCGCGTCCGTCGCCGCCGAGCAGGGTGCTGAGCGGATCGTCGCCGTCCCCCGACCCGCCGGCGCCCTTCTTCGGGCCGTGGGCACCGGCATCCGACACGAGGGCGCCGCCGAAGTCGGGATCTTCCTCGCGCTTGCTGTTGTTGCGGCGCCACCAGGGTAGGGCGCTGTTGCCGTCCGGCTCGCCGTCGACGCCGTCGAGTTCGACCTGGGCGGTCTTCTCGGCGCGCTCGAGTTTCGCGGTCTTCGCCGCCGCGCGCTCGTCCTCCGTGGAGAGCTCTGCGCCGAACAGCCAGGCGTAGAGCTCGCGCGACCGCTGGCCGATCCGGTTCGGCGGGGTCTTCGTGATGATGAGAAGGCTCAGGGCGAGCAACAGGATGATGATGACGGTGGCGCCGATGGCGGTCGTAAGGGCGATCAGCGGGGCCGCGACCATCCAGCCGATCACACCGCCGGAGAGTGCGAGCACGTTCATGCCCTGGGTGGGCGTCGGCTGGCCGCCGTAGACGTGGCAGAGCCCGGAGACGGAGACGAGCAGCAGGCTCAGCCCGATGCCGATCCGCCCGTTGTCGTGCACGGAACTGGGCTTACGGAACAGCCAGATCGCGAAGACGAAGAGGATCACCGGCAACGCGAACGCGACCCGGCCGAACAGCCCGCCGAAGGTCCACGCGTCGAAGTTACGGGCGACGGCGTTGTCGATCAGGAACCATTCCACGACCGCGCCGGCGACGGCGAGCAGCACGAGGAAGAACGGGAGGCCGTCGCGGCGTTCCTCTTTGGAGAGTTTTTCGGGGCCGAGCGCGCGCGCGGCGGCGCCGGCGACGTGGGCCAGGGCGAGCCAGGAACGCACGAAGAGGCCTGGTTCGGTCTCCGCGGCGGAGAACTTGACCGTCTTCTGGGCGGTGGTGCGGGCAGCCGGCTTGCGCGCGGGTGTACCGCGCGCCGGCGTGGTGCGGGCGCGCCCGGTCGACTTAGTGCTCGTGGCCATGGAGTCCACGGTACCGCCGAGCCGCCGATTCCGCGCGAGCCCACGCGGTCGTCGTCGCGGCCCGACTCACCGGGCAGGTGCGCCGGGCAGGTGCGCCGGGCTGCGTTCAGTAGCGGATGGCGTCGATCACCTTGACCCGCACGGCCACGAGCGCGGGCAGCAGGCCGGCGAGCGCGCCGACCGCGGTTGCGCAGACGAGGCCGAGCACCGCCGCTTCCACCGGGAACGGCGGGAAGTCGGTCACCTGGCCCTGGCCGATGAAGCCCTCGACGAGGGGATTCGTGACGATCAGCACGGCGGCGATCACGCCGACGACGCCTGCGACGATGGTCGCGACGACGCTCTCCATCATCACGGAGAAGAAGACCCGGCCGGCGGTTGCGCCGAAGCTGCGCCGGATGCCGATCTCCCGGATCCGCTGCTTGAGGGTGACGAGGGCGATGTTCACCAGGCCGAGCGCCCCGAGCAGGAGGACGAGCAGTGCGACTCCCCCGACCACGAGCTGGAGCGGCAGGTACGGGTTGTCTCCGCTGTACGCGGCGTAGTCCTGCCGGTAGACCTGCACGTTCGCCGTGCTTCCGAGCGCGCCCTGCACGTCCCTGGTCAGTGCGGCGCGCAGGTCCTCCGCGAGTGCCGGCGGCACCCAGAGCTCATAGCTCGGGGGCTGGCCGGATCCGCGCAGGGCGAGGGTGTCCGCCGGGCCGAGCGCCTGCACGGCGTCCGCGAGCATGTACATCGCCGGCGCGTTGTCCCAGGCCGTGGCCTGGTACACGCCCGTGATCACGGCCGTGGCGTTCTGGGTCCCGAGCAGGGTGGTCGTCGGATGGGTGCGGAGGTCCGGCCGGCCGATCCGGTCATAGAAGACCGAGTTCACGAGGACGGCCGGGGCCAGCCGGTCGGCGTCTGCGGCCGTGAACCAGTCGCCGTGCAGGAGGCGGATCCGGTGCATGGTGCCGTAAGCGGGGTCGACGCCCTGGATCTGCACTTGCGCGGCGCCGTCCCTGAACTGCACGAGCTGGCTGGTCTGCACGAGCCTGCTCGCGTGACCGACCCGGTATCGCGCGAGCTCGGTCTCCCAGAGCGCCTGCATCGCGGCGGAGTCCGGTGCCGTGCCGTCGCTCTGCGAGATCTGCATCGACAGGCTCGCCGGCCGGCCGCCCTGCCGCTCGCTCTGTTCGACGGTGGCCTGCTGCGCCACCGAACCGAGCGCGACCACGGTCGTGATCGCGCACACGGCGACGGCGACGCCGACCAGGGAAAGCAGCACCCGGGTGCGATGGATGCGCAGCTCCTGCCAGGCCTCGACGAAGGAGCCGACGAGGTTGCTCACGACCCGGTTCATGCGAGCATCGCGTCCGGCATCGTGGCCGGCGCCGTGCCGCGCACCGCGTCCAGCGCAGGGTCATGCGCACGGTCGCGCACGGGGTCGTGCACCGGGCGGAGCCCGCCGCCGTCGAGGCGGAGGTGCCGGGTGGCGGTCGCCGCGATGTTCGGGTCGTGGGTGATCGTGACGAGGGCGGCGCCGGAGTCGGTCGCGACCTCGTCGAGCAGGGTCATCACGGCAGCGCCGGTCTCGAGGTCGAGCGCCCCGGTGGGCTCGTCGGCGAGGATCAGCCGGGGGCTGCGGACCAGCGCGCGCGCGATCGCGACCCGCTGCTGCTCGCCGCCGGAGAGTTTGTCCGGCAGGGCGGTCAGCCGGTGGCCGAGGCCCACCCGGTCGAGCATCTCCGCGGCGATCCGGGAACGCTGCCAGAACGCCCGGCCCTCGGCGTAGAGCAGCGGCGTCATCACGTTCTCGAGGGCGGTGCGGCCCTGCAGGAGGTTGAACTGCTGGAAGATGAAGCCGACGTCGCGGCCGCGGACCCGGTCGCGGTGGCTGCTCGAGAACGACTGCACGGGCCGGTCGTCGAAGAGCATCACGCCGGTCGTGGGGTTGTCGAGCAGCCCGAGCAGGTTCAGCAGGGTGGACTTTCCCGAGCCGGATCGGCCGACGATGGAGACGCGGTCGCCGACAGCGACGTCGAGGTCGACCCCGCTGAGGATAGTCAACGGCGGAGCGTCGATCAGCCTCACCGTGCGGGTGACGCCCTCGAGGTGGAGGAGCGTCATCCCGCGACTCCGGCGGAGACGCCGGGGGCTGAGCAGAATTTGCTCCCGTCCGGGAGCACCTGGCACCCGTCGGTTGCCGGATCGACGGCGCCGGGCACGAACTGGTCGATCAGGTCGCCGGCCACGAGGCCGGTGCGCACCTCGACGTTGGTCCCGTCGGTCAGGCCGAGGGTGACGGGGCGTTCCTCCGTGCCGCCGTCCGGCAGCACGAACCAGACGATGCCGGTTTCGGCGGACCCCTTGACCGCGGTCGTCGGCACCACGAGCACGTTCTCCGCCTTGCCGCCTGCGAGGGTGATCTGCGCTGCGAGGCCGGGGAAGACCGTCACGCCGGCCGGAACCGCGCAGCTCACGGTCGTGGTCGTTCCGCCGCCGGCCGACCCTGCCGAGCCCGACGATCCGGTGGCCCCGTCCGTGCCGGTTCCGCCGCCCCCGCCGGCGCCGGCGAGCGGGGTCGTGATGCTGAGCCCGGTGCAGGTGAAGGGCGCGGGGCCGTTGGTGATGGCGATGGATGCCTCGGTCGGCCGGTTCACCAGCCGGTACTGCTGCTCGGGGCTGAGCGAACCGCTCACCGAGAACGTGGGAGGGGCGAGCTGTCCCGTCGTGTCGCCGATCGCGACGGACTGGCCGTGGATCACGGTGAGCGAACTGACAGTGCCCGCCGCGGTCGCGAGGACCTTGACGAACGTGACGGCCGGCTTGGGCTGGGTCACGGTGACCTGACCGGCGGCATCCGTCGACTCGACCGGGTCGCGGGGCGTCTCGACCTTGATGTCGTAGAGCTTGTCGCCGTTCGCGACCGTCTGGCCGACCGTGGCGAACACCTCGTCGACGGTGCCGAGTGCGGTGGCCCGCACCGGGACGGCCGGGTCGGCGTTGACGGTACCCGGCACGACGACGTCGTTCGTGATCGTGCCGAGGCTGACCGGCAGCTGCGGTTCGATGAGCTCTGCGCTCGGCTGGGCCGGGTCGTCGGCGACCGCGGTGTCAGGGAAGAACGCGACTTTGACGAGCGCCACGGCGATCGCGGCGATCACCAGCAATCGCAGGATCGGAAATATCCACACTCGCGCTACGTGCACCGGAGCCCCCGTTTCGGTTACGCGCCGCAGGCGACGCTGGGTCGATCCTACGGGTGAAACGGATGCCGTGCGCGGTTTGCGCGAAATGCCTCACGATCAGGCATCCCGCGCCTCGCGCCTTCGTGCCCGCGAGCGTGCGCCGGGCGTGCGCCGGGCGTGCGCCGGGCGTGCTGCTCTCGTGGGTGAAACGCAAAGTCGGAGATTTTCGCGACACGCCGGCATCCCTGCCCGCGCTCACGGCGTGTCCCAGATTTCTCCGACTTCACGTCGGATGGCGGCCGTCGCCGGCGCGGATTCCGGGCTAGGCCTCGATGACGAGCGGCACGATCATCGGGCGGCGGCGGAAGGTCACATTGACCCAGCGGCCGACCGTGCGGCGCACGATCTGCTGCAGCGCATGCGGGTCGCGCACCCCGTTCTCGGCGGCCTCGGCAAGCGCCGCCCGGATCTTGGGCAGCACCGCGTCGAAGACCGAGTCGTCCTCCGCGAAGCCCTTCGCGTGGATCTCCGGGCCGACGATGACGTTGCCGGTCTTGGCATCGACGACGATGATGATCGAGATGAAGCCCTCCTCGGCGAGGGTGCGCCGGTCCTTGAGGTCGGCCTCGGTGATCTCGCCGACCGTCGAGCCGTCGACGTAGACGTAGCCGAGGTCGAGCTGGCCGACCTTCCGCACGACGCCGTCCCTGAGGTCGAGCACGGTGCCGTCCTCGGCGAGGATGACGTTCTCCGGCGGCACGCCGGTCTCGGCGGCGAGCTTCGCGTTGGCGACGAGGTGGCGGTATTCGCCGTGCACCGGGAGCACGTTCTTCGGCTTGAGGATGTTGTAGCAGTAGGTGAGCTCGCCCGCGGCGGCGTGGCCGGAGACGTGCACCTTGGCGTTGCCCTTGTGCACGACGTTGGCGCCGAGCTTGGTCAGGCCGTCGATGATGCGGTAGACCGCGTTCTCGTTACCCGGGATGAGCGAGCTCGCGAGGATCACGGTGTCGCCGGGGCCGACCTCGACCTGGTGGTCCTGGTTGACCATCCGCGCGAGCACGGCCATCGGTTCGCCCTGGGAACCGGTCGACATGTAGACGATCTTGTCGTCCGGGATGCTGCCGGCCTTCTTGAAGTCCACGAGCACTCCCTCCGGCACGGTCAGGTAGCCGAGGTCTGCGGCGATCGTCATGTTGCGCACCATGGAGCGGCCGAGCAGGGCCACCCGGCGCCCGTTGGCGTGTGCGGCGTCGAGCACCTGCTGCACCCGATGCACGTGGCTCGAGAAGCTCGCGACGATGACGCGGCGCGGTGCCCTGGCGATGACGTCGTCGAGGACGGGACCGATCAGCCGCTCCGAGGCGGTGAAGCCGGGGACATCCGCGTTGGTGGAGTCGACGAGGAACAGGTCGACGCCCTCTGTGCCGAGCCGCGCGAACTCGCGCAGGTCGGTGAGCCGGTGGTCGAGCGGGAGCTGGTCCATCTTGAAGTCGCCGGTGTGCAGCACGGTGCCGCCCGCGGTCTTGATCGCCACGGCGAGGGCATCCGGGATGGAGTGGTTGACCGCGACGAACTCGAGGTTGAACGGGCCGAGCCGCTCGGTCTGCCCCTCGGCGACCTGCAGCGTGTACGGCACGATCCGGTGTTCCTTGAGTTTGGCCTCGATGAACGCGAGCGTGAGCCCCGAGCCGATCAGGGGGATGTCCGCCCGCAGCTTGAGCAGGTACGGCACGGCACCGATGTGGTCCTCGTGCCCGTGCGTCAGCACCACGCCGAGAATGTCGTCGAGCCGGTCCCGGATCGGGCTGAAGTCCGGCAGGATCAGGTCGACGCCGGGCTGGTGCTCCTCGGGGAACAGCACGCCGCAGTCGACGATCAGGATCTTGCCGTCGATCTCGAACGACGTCATGTTCCGGCCGATCTCGCCGAGGCCGCCGATCGGGATGATCCGGAGCGTTCCCGGTTCGAGTGTGGCCGGTTCGTAGACGTCGATGGGCATGGGCCCTCCTCGTGGTTCGGTGTGCTGGCTAGCGGGTGGTTCCGGCGATCTGGGGCAGGGCCCCGCCGGCTGCGGCATTGCGGTCCGGGCGGAAGTTGGAGAAGTCCACACCGGGGATGTTCTTGACGAGGTCGATCTCGTCCTCGATCTCGGCGGCTTCCCATTCCTCGGGGCCGACGAGGGGCAGCCGCACGCGGGGGCTCTTGATGCGCCCGAGGCCGTGCAGGATGTACTTGGCGGCGACGGTACCGGGCACGTGGGTCATCACGGCGCGCACGAGCGGCTCGAGCTGTTTGTGGGCGGCGGTGGCGGTCTTCAGGTCGCCGGCGTTGACGGCGTCGACCATCTGCCGGTACGGCGTCGCCGCGATGTTCGCCGTCACGCCGATCAGGCCGGTCGCGCCGATCGACAGGTGCGGGAGCACGTTCGGGTCGTCGCCGGAGAAATACATCAGGTCGGTCTGGTTGAGCACCCGGCTCACCTGGGCGAGGTCGCCCTTGGCGTCCTTGACCGCGAGGATGTTGGGGTGCTTCGCGGCGCGGAGCAGCGTCTCGTATGCGATCGCGACGCCGGTGCGGCCGGGGATGTCGTAGAGGATCACGGGCAGGTCGGTCGCGTCGGCGATCATCCGGAAATGGGTGAGGATGCCGGCCTGGGTGGGCTTGTTGTAGTACGGGGTGACGATCATGTTGCCGTCGGCGCCGGCCTTCTCGCTCTGCCGGGCGAGCTGCATCGCGTGCGCGGTCTCGTTCGAGCCGCCGCCGGTGATGATCTTCGCTCGGCCCGCCGCGACGTCCTTGCCGACCTCGACGAGGCGCAGCTTCTCCGCGTCGGTGAGGGTCGAGGTCTCCCCCGTGGTGCCGGTGACGACGATGCCGTCGGCTCCCGCCGTGATGACGTCATCGATGTGCTTCGCCACGCCCGCCCAGTCGACCTCGCCGTCGGCGGTGAAGGGAGTTACCAGGGCGACGAGGACCTGGCCGAACGGATTCTCAGACATAGACACGTGGACAGGCTATCGCCTTGCCGACGTCCGGCGGCAGTCCCGGCGGGGTTAACCGGCCTTCTGGGCGCAGGACTCGTCGGGATGCCCGAAGATCAGCCAGTCCGGAAGGTCGCGGAGAAACGCCGCCCGGACCGCGGTGCTCCGGGCGAGCGTCCAGTCGACGCGCGCCCCGATCTCGGTCTCGTATTTCTCCCACTCGAACCAGTTGATCATGTGCAGCCTCGGGAATCTCGTCGCCGTGTCTGCCGAGAAGACCTGGCGCCACCACGCCTGCTTGATCGCCAGTTCCAGGGCCGGGTCTCCCCCGGACACGACGAGCGCCGCTGTCTCCGGGATCGCGACGGGCTTGCCGTGACCATCGCCGTAGACGCCGTAGAAGTCGGGCGTGGCGGTCTCGTCTCCGGCGAGTCCGACGTAGGTTCCGGTGAGCTGAGCGGCGAACTTGCCGGGCTCCGGAAGCTCGTCCTCGCCCCAGGGGTACGCGGACCCCCAGTGGTACAGGGACATGCCGACCCAGTCCACCACGTCGTCGCCGGGGTAGTACGGCAGGTAGGGGTCGTCCCTGATGGTCAGCGTGCCGTCTCCGTCGGTGTCGAGGGCGGTGAAGTCGGCCGTTCCCGGCGTGGCCGCATACGCGCCGCCCGCGAAGGGATAGCCGCCGCCGTAGTTCGGCGCCCACATCATCGCGGAACCCGGGGCATCCCGCTTCACGGCGTCCGCGACCCTGCGGAAGGCCGCGACATATTCCGTGGGCTGCTGGCCCCACTCGTACCAGGACCCGTTCATCTCGTGGGCGAAGCGCACCACGACGGGCACGCCGCGGTTGTTCAGCGCGCCGAGGAGGGCGCCCAGGTCGTCGGCCACGGCAGGGGTGATGGCGGCGAGGCCCGCGCGCGGTTCGAGGGTGAGCAGGAGTTCGCCGCCGTTGGAGAGCACCTGTCCCGCTGCGGCCCCGACGTTGGCGCGGTCATCCGCACTCATCGGCAGGCCGGAGAAGGAGACGGCGACCGCGGGACGAAGGCCGGAACCGCTGAATTCGGCGAGGGTCTCGGCGCCCCAGTCCAGGTTGACCCCGAACAGAACGCCCGCGTGCGGCACCAGGTCGGCCGTCGCTGTGACCGCGCAGGAGACCGTCGGAGGCACGGAGTCCGGCGCCGCTGTGCAGCCGGCGAGGAGCGCTACGACGCTGACGACCGCGCCGAAAGCGGCGGACAGGCGGAGCGCGTGGGCGGGACGCGCCCGGGGAGTGTAAGGCACGAATACCACCCTAACGGGGGGTACCGTCCGTCATCTCTCGTCACACGAAGATTCCCCGCTGAAGTACCGCGTAACGTCGAGCCCATGAACCCGCTCGGCGCCGCACTCGTCCTGGTCGCCCTCGTCGCGGTCGCGACCGCGCTCGGCCTCGTCTATCGCTCGCGCCAGGGAGTGATCCGTGACGTGGCCGACACCGAAACGACCGTGCTGACCCCTGCGGATGTCGGCAGTCAGGTCCCCTTCGGCGCCGCGGCCACCCTCGTCCAGTTCTCCACGGAGCACTGTGCGCGCTGCCCCGGCACGAACCGGCTCCTGTCGGGCATCGCCGACGGTCGCACCGGAGTCACCCATCTCGACGTCAATCTCACCCATCGAGCCGACCTGGCCGCCCGCTTCGGAGTGCTGCAGACCCCGACCACCCTGATCCTCGACGGCGCCGGCCGGCTGCACGCCCGCGTCGGGGGTCCGCCGCACCGGACCGACGTCATCCGCCACCTCGACCAACTCGCCGGGCCCGCACCGGAGAGCCGCACCCCCTCATCGACCCTGTCAGGGAGCCCCCATGCCCAGTGATTCCCTCCCGAACTTCCCGAACCCGGCGAATCCGGCGAGCGCACCGCCCCCGCGCACACGCAGACCGATCGATCCGCGGGGTCCGCGCTTCAGCGCCGCCATCACGGCCGTGCTCCTGCTTGTCGTGGTCTTCCTCGCCCTGACCGGGGCATCCGTTGCCGCCCTCTCCCTGCTCGCCGTTCTCGCCGCGCTCTTCGCCTGGGGCGCGTTCGCCGGCGTCGGGCGGCACCCGTACGGCTGGCTGTTCAAGCGATTCGTGCGCCCACGCCTCGCCGCGCCCGCCGAACTCGAGAACCCGGCACCGCCCACCTTCGCCCAGGGCGTCGGCCTTTTCGTCACCGCGGTCGGGGTCGTGCTCGGACTCCTCGGTCTCGCGCCCGCCGTCGGCGTCGCGGCGGCCCTCGCATTCGTCGCGGCCTTCCTCAACGCGGTCTTCGACTACTGCCTCGGCTGCCAGATGTACCTGCTCCTCGTGCGCGCCGGCCTGCTCGGCCGCTCCCCCGCCGCAGCCTGAGGCTCCTGGACCGGGCTCCCTGCCAACTCCCAGACTGACCCTGTCCCCGGGGGCGGATGCCCGGTTAGGCTGGGGGTTTCACACCCAGGAGGTAACACCATGGCACTGACCAGCGAAGCGTCAACCGTCTGGACCGGAGACCTGAAGTCCGGCCATGGCACCGTCTCACTCGACTCCTCCCACGCCGGAGAATTCCCGGTCACCTGGAAGGCCCGCAGTGTCGGGAGCCCGAACACCACCAACCCCGAGGAACTGCTCGGTGCCGCGCACGCCGCGTGCTTCTCGATGGCCCTCGCGAACGGGCTCGGCGCGGCCGGGCACACGCCGGAGAACATCCAGACGACCGCTGCCGTGACGTTCGAGGCCGGCGTCGGCATCGTCGGCAGCCACCTGCTCGTCAGTGCGAGCGTGCCCGGTCTCACCGAGGAGCAGTTCGCCGCGTTCGCCGAGGACGCGAAGGCGAACTGCCCTGTCTCGAAGGCCCTCGCCGGGATCCCCATCACGATCGAAGCGGAACTGGCCTAGGCGCCGGCACCCGATGCGCGTACTGATCGCCGGAGCCTCCGGGCTGATCGGCACCGAACTCGTCCGCCAGCTCGGCGAGGCCGGGCACACCGTCGCCCGGCTCGTGCGGCACCCGGCGGCCGGGCCGGACGAAGTCACCTGGGACCCCGCCGTCTTCGACATCGACCCCACGGCCCTCGACGGGGTCGACGCGGTCGTCAACCTCTCCGGCGCCTCGCTCGCCCGGCTGCCGTGGACGAACGGCTACCGCACCGAAATCCTGGCCTCCCGGACCCACGCGACCCGCACTCTCGTCGAAGCGATCCGGAGGAGTCCCACCCCGCCGGCCGTGTTGCTGAGCGGCTCGGCCGTCGGCGTGTACGGCAACCGGCCCGGCGAGATCCTCACCGAACGTTCGGCGCCCGGCGACGACTTCCTCGCCGCGGTCGTGGAGGCCTGGGAGGCCGAGGCCCTGCGCACGCCGGCGCCGACCCGCGTCGTCCTGCTTCGCACCGGACTCGTGATCGCGCGCGGCGGAGCGCTGAAACCCTTGCTTCCCCTGGTCAAACTCGGCCTCGGCGGTCCGCTCGGCCACGGCACCCAGCACTGGCCGTGGATCAGCCTGCACGACGAGGCCGCCGCGATCGTGCACCTGCTCGGCTCCACCCTCAGCGGCCCGGTCAACCTGGCCGGTCCGACTCCGGCCTCGGCGAACGACGTGATCCGGGCCGTGACGGTCGCACTGCACCGCCCCTTCTTCCTGCCGGTGCCCGAGTTCGCGCTCACGCTCGCACTCCGCGACGCCGCCCGCCAGCTGCTCCTCGCCGACCAGCGGGTCAGCAGTGCCCTGCTACAGGGCGACGGCTTCGTGTTCCGGCACGGCACGGTCGCCGAAGCCGTCGACGCGATGCTCGCCGAGGGGTGACCCGGCTGGCGGGCCCCGCCGGGTGATGTCGCCGCCACATCACCCCCATCCGGGGGTGATTTTTTCTCGTTTTCCGCTACGCTGAGGCACGGGTCGCACCACAATCGCGGGAGGCCGTCGGGCTAGACGTCGGGGGTAGCGGGTGCAGGTCTCCAGAGCACGCGCCTCCCGATCCCCTGTGCGACGGGCGACCGCAGCGCTTGCCGTGGCTCTGGCGCTGGCACTTCCCCTGGCCCTGCCTGCCACGGCTGCACGCGCCGCCCCCACACCCTCGGCCACGGGCACGGCAACGGCGACACCGGAACCTGCGCCGACGCCCCCCGTGACGGCGACGCCTGCACCCGCGGCGGACGGCGCTCCCGTCAGCGTCGAGCCGGCCACCGGAGCGTACTTCGGTTCGATCCTCGACTGGAGCAGTGACAGCCCTGCCGAGCAGGCGTCCCGCCTCGGCTCCCCGAGCGCCTTCTACGAGCACTCCGTGTCGATGCCGATGTCGGGCGCCGACACGGGCTACAGCGCCCAATTCCTGCAGAAGACGAACGGTGCCGGTTCCCTCGCGTTACTCACCATCCGCCCGACGGTGCCGCTGCCGTCGATCGACGCGGATGCCGCAGCCCGGCTCGTCGACGGAATCGCGGCCGCGCGGGGCACCGGCACCGAACCGTTGTACCTGCGCTTCGCGCCTGACATGAACAGCACCTGGGTGCCGTGGGGGCAGCAGCCCTCCGCATACCGCCAGGCCTTCGCGGCCGTTGCAGACGCCGTGCACCGCCGTCTGCCCGGCGCCGTGATGGTGTGGTCGCCGAACTGGGGCGGCGGGTATCCCTTCACCGGGACCCGGGCCGCAGATACCGACACGCTCCGCGAGCTCGACACCAACCGGGACGGCTCCGTCGACGGCGCCGACGACCCATACGCGCCCTACTTTCCCGGCGCCGTCGCCGACTGGGTCGGGCTCTCGGTCTATCACGACGACACCGCGGGCGGCGATGCGCGCAACACCGTTCCGCGCGACGGCGAGCTGGTCGCCCGCCTCGGCTCCCCCGCCGCGGATGCCGCCGGCGCGGATTCCGCCGGCGGCGACGACTTCTTCGGCCGGTACTCGACGGCGACCGGCAAGCCCTTCCTCCTCGAGACCGCGGCGTTCTACAGCCCCTCGGCGGGCGGCCCCGGCGAACTCGCGGTCAAGCAGAACTGGTGGCGCCAGGTCTTCGCCGCCGTCGCCGACCCGCGGTACGCCACGCTCAAGGCCGTGCTCTGGCAGGACACCACGGCGACCCGTGCGGTCGTCGGCGGCACCTTCGTCGACTGGAGTGTGACGCTCGGCGACAGCACCAGGGCCGCCTTCGCTACCGACCGCGCCGCGAGCGACCTCACGCTCGGCCCGCTGTTCGCGCCGACGACGAACGAGGCCGGAGCATCCGCCACCGGCCCGGGGCTGACCATCGGCGGCTGGTGGGCCTGGCTCGTGGCCGCGCTCGTCGTCGTCGCGGTCACGGTACTGTTCGCGCTCGCGGTCGCCCGGCGTGGCCGGCCCGGCAGACCCAGCCGACCCGGCAGACCCGGCAGACCCGGCAGACCCGGCCGGTCGGCGCCGAGCTACGACGGCCCCGCGAACCGGGACCTGCGCATCGACCTGATGCGCGGCCTCGCGATCGTCTTCGTCGTGGTCAACCACATCGGCCTGGTCTCCCTGTTCCAGGAAATCACCCAGGAGGCCATCGGAATCGTCTCCGGCGCCGAGCTGTTCGTGCTGTTCGCCGGCGTCGTGCTCGGCATGGTCTACCGGCCCAGGATCGCCACGAGCGGTATCGGCGAGGTGGTCATCCGAACCGGCCGGCGCGCCTGGAAGCTGTACTACACCGCCCTCGGCGTGGTGATCCTGATCTTCGCGGTGAGCCGGCTGCCCTTCGTCAACGCCGACTACCTCACGACATTCACCGACGAGGGCACCGGGGCGCGCGGCAGTTCGGCATCAGGCCACGTCTACGATCTCTACGCCAACGCCGGGCAGCTCCTGACCTACCCGGTGAACCCGCACATCCTCCTCGATCTGGCGCTCCTCCGACTCGGGCCGTGGCAGTTCAACGTGATGGGCCTCTACGTCGTGCTGCTCCTCGTCTGCCCGCTCGTGCTGTGGGCGCTGTCGAAGCGGTGGTGGGTGCCGGTGCTCGCGCTCAGCTGGGGTGTGTACGCGTTCAACACGCTCGCGGGGGTGCGCCTGTTCCCCTCCGAGTTCGAGGACTCGTTCCCGCTGCTGACCTGGCAGGTGCTCTTCGTCACGGGAATCGTTGCCGGGTACCACCGCCTGGCCCTGCTCCGCTGGTTCGCCTCGAGGTGGGGCCTCGTGGCCGCCGCAGTGATCGTGCTGCTCGCGACCGCGCTGATGCTGTTCTCCTGGAGCAACCCGTATCTCCCGAGCGCATACTCGGTTCGGCTCGGACTCGTGCCTGACGCGTTCTTCCGGTCGGTCTACGGCGCGTACTTCGGACGCACGAACCTCGAGCCCGGTCGCCTGCTCAACGTGATGCTCGTCGTCGTCAGCCTCTACGCCCTTGTCAGCGCATACTGGCGCCCGATCCGGCGGGCCATCGGCTGGTTCCTCATCCCGCTCGGGCAGGCGACCCTCTACGTCTTCATCATGCACGTGTTCTTCGCCCTGATCGCGGCCAACATCCCGGCGCTCCAGGACGGGAACGTGTTGCTGAACACCGGCGCATACGTCGTCATCCTCGCGCTGCTCTGGGTGATGGTCAGGACGAAATTCCTGTTCCGGATCGTGCCGCGATGAGAGGGGACCACTCATGAGCCGGATGCTGACCCTGCGGATCGTGGTCGTGCTCACCCTCGCGCTCGGCATCAACTACGTGGCCTGGCGCTGGCTGTTCTCGCTCAACTGGGACGCGTGGTGGATTGCCGTGGCCCTCGTCGCCGCCGAAACGTACAGCCTGATCGACGTCACCCTCTTCGGCATGATGATGTGGCGCGCCTACACCCGGCCCGCGCCGCCTGCGCCGGCCGCGGACGCGACCGTCGACGTGCTCATCGCCACCTATAACGAGCCGATCGACCTCGTGATGACGACCGCACTCGCCGCGCGGGAGATCACCTTCCCGCACCGCACCTGGGTGCTCGACGATGGCGCCCGGCCGGAGCTCGCGGCGGCAGCGGCAGCAGCGGGCATCGACTACCTCTCCCGGGGAACCGAATGGATCGACCGGCCTCGCCACGCGAAGGCCGGAAACGTCAACAACGCGCTGATGGAGACTCAGGGCGAATTCCTGCTCATCCTCGACGCCGACCAGATCCCCCGGCCGGAGATCCTCGACCACACCCTGGGCTATTTCACCGACGACAAGGTCGCACTCGTGCAGACCCCGCAGGTCTTCAGCAACGTCACGATCGAGGACCCGCTCGGCAGCCAGGCCCCCCTGTTTTACGGCCCGATCCAGCAGGGCAAGGACGGCTGGAACGCCGCCTTCTTCTGCGGATCGAATGCCGTGCTGCGGCGCGAGGCCCTCATGCACCTCGGCATTCTCGGGTACGTGCGCGAAGTGGAGAGTTCCGTGCGCACCGCGCTCCGCGACGCGAGCCGGGTGGTGCGGGGTGCCCGCCGGCATCCGGCCGCCCGCACGCCCGCGGTCGCGCACGCTCTCACGGAAGTCGCCGCCGCGATCCGGCAGGCGCGTGCCGCGATCCGCCACGACGAGCCGCTCGCAGAGGTCACGTTCGCGTTGCACGAGCGGGTGGATGCCGCAGCCGCGGGCATTGTGGTCGGCGAGGTGACCTCGCTCGCGGACGACCTGCGCGCGATCGGCGAGTTGGGCGGCGGACCGGAATCGCCGTACCTCCTCGACGTCGACGAGACGATCGCGAGGCTGGCGACCCGCGAGCTTTCACCGTTCAAGGCCCTCGAGGCCGTGCGCGCCGCCCTCGACACGATCGCGATCGACCGCGGCCACGAGGCCCAGCCGGTGATGCCGCTCGCCACCATCTCGGTCACCGAGGACATGGCCACGTCGATGCGGCTGCACGGCCTCGGCTGGAAGAGCGTCTACCACAACGAGCTCCTCGCGGACGGGCTCGCCCCCGAGGACGTCGGTACGATGCTCACGCAGCGGCTGCGCTGGGGCCAGGGCACCATGCAGGTCTTCCTGCGGGAGAACCCATTGCTGCAGTGGAAGATGAGCGTGCCGCAGCGCCTGATGTACTTCGCCACGATGTGGAGCTACCTCTCCGGGTATGCGGCGGTCGTCTACTTCGCGGCGCCCATCGTGTTCCTCGTCTTCGGGATCCTGCCGGTGTCCACCAACGCCTGGGACTTCTTCCTGCGGTTCATCCCGTTCATGGTCGCCAACCAGCTCCTGTTCTTCGTCGCCGCGCGCGGCATCCCCACCTGGCGGGGCCAGCAGTACAGCCTCGCCCTGTTCCCGGTGTGGATCGAGGCCTGCACCACCGCCTTCAACAACGTCGTGCTCGGCATTCCGCTCAACTTCGCCGTCACGCCGAAGACCAGGCAGGCCCACACCGGACCGCAGTGGCATCTGATCAAGCCACAGCTCACGGTGATGGTGCTGCTCGTCGTCGCGATCATCGTCGGCTGTGTGCGCCTGTTCGTCAACGGCGCCGAACCGATCGGCACCGGGGTCAACATCTTCTGGGCCGTCTACGACCTTGTCGTCCTGAGCGTGTTGTTCAAGGCGGCCACCTATCGAGGCTTCACCCCTGAGGCCGCAGAAGAGGAGCACCCAGACCAATGAATTTCCGGACTGAAACGATAGCCGGCGACGTGGCGGCCATTCGCGCGGACGGCCGACTCAACATGGTCTCCGCACCGCTGTTGCGGCAGGTGGTGTCCGACGCGATCACCGCGGGGAGCGTGCGGATCGTCGTCGACCTGAGTGGGGTCGATTTCATGGATTCGTCCGGGCTCGGAGCCCTGATCGGCGGACTGAAGCTCGCCAGGCAGGCCGGTGGGGATCTCCGCATCGCCGGCGCGACGCCGCAGGTCGCGCTCGTCTTCGAACTGACCCATCTCGACCGCATCCTGCAGAACCACGCGACCGCCGAGACCGCCTACCGTGACTGACTTCGACCCGACCCTGGCGCTCAGCACCCCGCCCGACGACATCGACACCGTGCAGGACTTCGTGCAGCGCGTGCTCGAGCCCCACACCGACATCGTCGGCATCGACCGAATCTCGTTCGAAACCGCGCTCGTCGAGCTGGCGTCCAACGTCATCCAGCACGCCGCCGCGGGAACCGGCATCACGTGCGTGCTGTCGATCCACGCCGACGACCACGAGCTCAGTGCCCGGATCAGCGACTCCGGGGCGGCAGGGGCGGTCATCCTCAGCGCACCTTCGTTCCCGGACGACCTCGCGGAGTCGGGCAGGGGGCTCGCGCTCATCGAGATGCTCGTCGACTCCGTGCACTTCGAACGGGTCGCCGGCCGCAACGTCTGGACGATCTCCCGCGCCCGGCATCCGCTGCCCTGACGACTTCGACGGAGTTGTCGGGGAGGGTCAGGCGGCGGCGCGCTCGAGGGTGATCGCGGTGCGGATGGCGCCGCGGGCGCGTTTCCGGTCGCCGGCGGCGTCGTACGCGAGGCCCAGCCGGAACCAGGCCTTCCAGTCCTCCGGTGCCGCGTCGACCGCGTCCCGGTACTGCGGGAAGTCCGCGTCGGCCGCGTCCCTGACCGGGCGCCCGCTCGCGCGGATCGGCAGGGTCTCGACGGGAAGCTCGCCGCTCGCTTCGAGCAGGCGTACGAGCCGGGCCGAGCGCGTGCCGAAGGTGAGCTCGAGCACGAGCGCCCAGACCCCGATCACGGGCAGGATGAGCAGGGCGACGCCGATCGCGATGCCGACCGGCTCGCCGCTCTGCAGGAAGAGCAGCGCACGCCAGCCGACGAGCACCAGGTAGAACGCGAGCAGGATCGCCATCACGCCGGCGCCGATGCGGCCTTTCATTCGAAGACCTCGGAGTCGGCGTCGATCTCGGGGATGCTGTCGAAGTCGTTCGGCTCCGCCGCGACCGCGACGATGGCGGCCGGCGGGGTGGGGGGCGTGCCGAGGCCGAGGTCGACGACCTGGTCGAGGCCCACGGTCACGCCGACGGCGGTTCGGGTCGCGTCAAGGGCGAGCAGGATGCCGCGCTTGTACGCGTTGGCGGAGAGGGTGTTGTGGGAGATCGTGACGGTTTCCCCCGCTCCGCCGAAGATGACGTCCTGCCGGGCGAGCACGCCGTCGAGGCGCAGGCTGTGCACGGGCACGCTCGACACCTGCTGGCCGCGGGCGCGCTGGTCGTTGTGCGGTGCTGAGACCGGGCCGAGCTCCGTGCGTGCGAGACCGATGAGTTCGGCGGTGCGGACCGCCGTCCCCGAGGGAGAGTCGACTTTGGCGGCCTGGTGCGTCTCGACGATCTCGATCGAGTCGAAGAGCCGGGCGAGCATTGCCGAGACGGCGGTCGCGACCACGGAACCGATCGAGAAGTTCGGCACGATCACGACGCCGGTGTCCTCCCGGCCGCGGATCCGTCGCTCGAGCGTCGTGATGCGCGCCTGGGACCAGCCGGAGGTGCCGACGAGCACCCGGATGCCGTTGTCCACGGCGAAGTCGACCACGCTCTGGCTCACGCCGGGCAGGGTGACGTCGACGACGACATCCGCCCCGAGCATGTCGGAGAGCGGGCTGCGCGAGTCGAGGCCGGCATGCAGCCGGTATCCCTCGCTCTGGTCGACGAGCTCGCTGATCAGACGGCCCATCGTGCCCGTAACGCCGACGATGGCCACCCGTGTTGTCATACGACCAATCTAGCAACTGGCCGTCCGGCAGACCGGCAGTCCGACATTCCGGCAGTCCGGAATCCCGGCCCCGCGCGACGCGGCGGAAACTGGGCGCGGAGACCTCCCCGACGTAGCCTTGTGTCATGCCAGAGTCCCCGACAGCACCCGGTCCCGTCTTCCGCGAGGTCTCCGTGACGGATGCCGGTTCCCTCGCCCTCCTGACGGCCTACTTCAGCGATCGGCAGTCGAGCTTTCCCGTCGAGCAGGGTGCCTACCGCACGACCTTCCCGGTGGCCGGGGACTTCCTGCCGCCGCACGGTGTCTTCCTGCTCGTCGGTGAGCCGAGCGGCACCCCGGAGCAGGCCTGGGTCGGGTGCGGCGGCATCCGTCGGATCGGGGGCACCGTCGAAGGCGCCCGCTACGAGGTCAAGCACCTCTGGTTGCAGCCGGGAACCCGCGGGAGGGGCTGGGGCCGGGCGCTGCTCGCCGAACTCGAGCGGCGGGCGCGAGCGTTCGGGGCCGTCGAGCTCGTGCTCGACACGAACGCGAGCCTGCGGGCCGCCGGTGCGCTCTACCGGAGCGCGGGCTTCGAGGACTGCCCGCCGTACAACGACAACCCGAACGCGACCAACTGGTACCGGAAGAGCCTCGCTCGCGACTAATGCCGGGCCACCTTCGCTCGTGGCGGTAACGCACGCACGTGCGAGTTCACGAATGCTCGTGCCGGGCTACCTACGCTCGTGCGCGTTCTCGCTCGCTAGTACAGCAGCGGGTCCGGCAGTCCGGTGCGCATCTCGACCGGCAGGTGCCCGGTGTCGTTATGGGTGACGAGCGTCCAGGGGCGACCCGGCTTCTGCAGCATCACGGTGAGGCCGCAGTTGGCCTGGTTGATGCTGATCCAGCGCCAGTCCGGGGCCCCCAGCACCGCTCGCACGAACCAACCGATGACGAAGTTGTGCGTGATCAGCAGTTCGTGGCGTTCGCCCCTGCGGGGCTGCAGGAACTCGGCGACGGCGTCGTCCATCTGGGCGCGGCCGGCCTCGATCTCCTCCTCGGTGACCGCCCCGAAGAATGGGGCGTATGCGGCGGGCGTCTCCGGCGCCATCCCGGTCGGGATGCAGTCGAACAGCAGCGGGGAGGGGACCGGGGTGAGCGAGGGCAGCCGCCCCGCGATGATCTCCGCGGTCTCGGCCGCGCGCTGCAGGGGCGAATGCCAGGCATCGGTGAACGGTACGCCCCCGAGGCGTTCCGCGATCAGCTGCGCCTGCCGTTTGCCGCGCGCCGAGAGCGGCCCGTCGGGCAGGCCGTGTTCGGCATCCTGTTGCTCGCCGTGGCGAACCAGGTAGATGTAGTGGGGCAACGGGATCTCTTTCGGTTCGGGGCGTTCGGCCGGACGGCCGGGCGGTACAGGGCCAGGCGGCCCGTGGGGTCAGGGCCGGGAAGAGGCAGGCACGATTCCCGCGAAGACGTCGTCGTCGAGCGCACCGACGGCGGCGATGGAGAGTGGGCCGCCCGCGAGTTCAACGGCGAGGGCCTGCACGTCGTCCGCGGTGACCAGGGCGAGGCGGCGCAGCGCCTCGTCGAGGTCGACGAACTCACCGAGGGTGATCTCGGCGCGGCCGAGCCGGGACATCCGGGTGTCCGAGTCTTCGAGGGCCAGCGAGGAGGCCCCGGAGAGCTGTCCGGAGGCACGTTTCATCTCGTCAGCGGTGACGCCATGCTCGGCGAGCCGGTGCAGTTCGCTCAGGAGCAGTTCGGCGACCTGGCCGGCCTTCGCCGGGGTGCAGCCGGCGTACATGCCGAAGAGGCCCGCGTCGGAGTAGCCGGGGGCGAAGGAATAGACGGAATACGCGAGCCCGCGCTTCTCGCGCACCTCCTGGAAGAGCCTTGACGACATGCCGCCGCCGAAGATGGAGGTCAGCACGCTCATTGTGACGCGGCGCTCGTCGGTCGCGAGGAGCCCGGGGAACCCGAGCAGCAGGTTCGCCTGCTCGAGGGGGCGGCGCACGACCGTGACCGCGTTGCCCTGGTGGATCTCGGCGGGGTGCCCGTTGCGTCGTCCGACCGGGGCGGCGTGTTCGCCCAGGTCCCAGCCTGCGGCGTAGAGCGCCCGGGTCACATCGGCGACGAGTACGTCGTGGTCGACGGCGCCCGCGACGGTGACGACGAGGTCTTGCGGGCGGTAGTTGGCCCGGTAGTGCGCGAGCACGGCCTCCGGCGTGGCCGCCTTGATCGTGTCGGGGTTGCCGCCGATCGGGCGTCCGAGTGGATGCTTGCCCATTACGGCCTCGAAGAAGCGTTCGTTCGCGACATCCGCCGGATCATCGTCGGCCATCGCGAGTTCCTCGAGGATGACGCCGCGTTCGGTCTCGAATTCGACGGGGTCGATCGTGGATGAGGTGAGCATGTCGGTGAGGACCTCGACGGCCATCGGCAGGTCACGGTCGCGCACCTTGGCGTAGTAGCAGGTGTATTCCTTCGCGGTCATCGCGTTGTGCTCACCGCCGACGGAATCGAAGGCGATCGCGATGTCGAGGGCGCTGCGCGTGGCCGTGCCCTTGAAGAGCAGGTGCTCGAGGAAATGGGTGGAGCCGAAGTGCCCGGGCTTTTCGTCGCGGGAACCGACCGCGACCCAGTAGCCGATCGTGAGGCTCCGGCTGCCGGGGACGTGCTCACTGAGGATGCGGACACCGCTCGGGAGGACCGTGCGGCGCACCACGGATTCGCCGGCGGCCCGGAAGGACAACTCGGCGAGAGTGAGAGGAAATTCAACGGCGCTGTTCATGACACCACCACCCTACGTCACGGCACCGACGGGATCGGGGTGCCCCGCGGAACCGGATCCGAACGGTGGGCGGCGCCGGCGTCAGCGGGCGGCAGCGAGCCGGGACACCCGTTCGAGGTCGACCATGTCGCCGCGCGTCAGCCGGATTCCGGCCGCCGCGATGAGGGAATCGACCTGGTCCGGCTGGCTCGCCCCTGCGACGGGCGCCGCCACCCCGGCCTGGGCGAGGAGCCAGGCGAGCGCGATCGATGCGGCCCCGGTGTCGTGCTCTGCGGCGATCCGGTCGACCACGCCGAGGACCCGCAGCCCCGGCCTGCCGAGGTGCTTCGCGGCGCGGGCATCCCTCGTCGTGCTGTGCAGGTCGGCCTTGGAACGGTACCGGCCGGCCAGGAAGCCGTGCGCGAGGGAGAAGTATGGCAGCACCGCGAGGCCCTGGGCCCGGGTGACGAGGGACAGCGAGGACTCGAAGCCGGCGCGCTGCAACAGGCTGTACTCGGTCTGCAGGGCGACGAAGCGCGGCAGGCCGTTCGCGGCAAGGATGCGCGCCTCCATCAGGCGCTCCCCAGAGAAGTTCGACGCGGCAAGGTACCGCACCTGGCCGCTGCGCATCAGCACGTCGACGGCGCCGAGGCTCTCCTCGAGCGGCACGGTCGGATCGTCGAAGTGGAAGTGCAGCAGGTCGATGTAGTCGGTGCCCAGCCGGTCGAGGGACGCCTGGACGGCGCCGATGATGCTCCGGGAGGACAACCCGGGATTGTCCCGGTTCTTGCCGATCTTGGTGGCGATGACGGTGCTGTCGCGTGCCTTGCGGGAGCGCAGCCAGGACCCGATGATCACTTCGCTCCGCCCCGAGGTGTAGCTGTCCGCGGTGTCGAGGAAGTTGCCGCCGAGCGCGTGGTGCCGGTCGAGGATGCGGTGGCTCGTCTCGCCGTCCGCCGTCCAGCCGAAGACGCTCGAGCCGAGGGCGACCGGGTGCACGGAGAGGTCGGTGTCTGCGATGGTGCGCCGGGCGCCGACGAGCGGGAGGCGCCCGTCCGGCTGGACCGGGATCGACACGGAGATCGGCGGCGGCCCCTGGAGCGGGCGACCGGTGACGTGGGCAGAGGCCAGGTGTTGGGTGCGCTCGGAATCCTGAATGCCTGACTGGGTCATCCGTCACTCCCTACTGCTACCTGCTACCTGCTGGGTGTTGCCCCAAAGCTGAGAGTAACCCGCGAAACGGCAGACGGAAAGGACACGCCCGAACCGTTATCAAAACGGATGCTGGGTATTCCCCGCGAGCTCGCCGCGCCACGCCGGATAGAGTTGTACGGGAACGATTCCGGTTGCGGCCTTCTGAGGCAGGCGTGAGCCCGAACGAATCAGCCGCGAAAGAAGGATCCATGACGCAGCCCACCACCGGCGTGCCGACGACAGGTGCACCGACGACCGCACTGGTGGCCGAGGCGCGCAGGCGCCGCACCTTCGCGGTGATCAGCCACCCCGACGCGGGAAAGTCGACTCTCACCGAGGCGCTTCTCCTGCACGCCCACGCCATCACGACCGCGGGCGCGACCCACGGCAAGGCGGGCCGCCGCGGCACAGTGAGTGACTGGATGGCGATGGAGCAGGCCCGCGGCATCTCGGTGACGAGCGCCGCGATCCAGTTCGAGTATCGCGACAGCGTGATCAACCTCGTCGACACCCCCGGGCACGCCGACTTCTCCGAAGACACCTACCGGGTCCTGTCCGCCGTCGACGCCGCCGTGATGCTCGTCGACGCGAGCAAGGGCCTCGAGGTGCAGACCATGAAGCTCTTCGACGTGTGCCGGCAGCGCAACCTGCCCGTGATCACCGTGATCAACAAGTGGGACCGGCCCGGGCTCGACGCTCTCGCCCTGATGGACGAGATCCGCACTCGCACCGGACTGCTCCCGACGCCGCTGACCTGGCCGGTCGGTATCGCCGGGGACTTCCGCGGGGTCATCGACCGTTCCACCGAGGAGTTCATCCGCTTCACCCGCACGGCGGGCGGCGCGACCGCCGCCGACAGCGACCGGGTTCCGTTCGATGTGGCGGCCGCCGAGGAAGGCGAGGCCTGGGTCACTGCGACCGAGGAATCCGAGCTTCTCGGCGAGGAGGACCAGGATCACGACGAGGCCAGGTTCCTCGCCAACCAGACCACGCCGGTGCTGTTCGCCGCCGCCGTGCTCAACTTCGGCGTGCAGCACATCCTCGACACCCTCGTGGACTTCGCCCCGGCGGCGGAAGCCCGTGTCGACGCGGCCGGCGGGCACCGCCCGGTCGCCTCGCCGTTCTCCGGCTTCGTGTTCAAAGTGCAGTCGGGCATGAACGCCTCGCACCGGGACTACGTCGCGTTCGTGCGGGTCTGCTCCGGCCAGTTCCGCCGCGGAATGATCGTCACCCATGCCGCGACCGGCCGGCCCTTCGCAACCAAGTACGCCCAGCACCTCTTCGGTCGCGAACGGGAAGTGGCCGACGAGGCCTGGCCCGGCGATATTGTCGGGCTCGTCAACGCTTCGGCACTCCGCGTCGGCGACTCCATTTTCGAGAGTGAACCCGTCGAGTTCCCGCCGCTGCCGATGTTCGCACCCGAGCACTTCCGTGCCGTGCGTTCCGCAGACAGCAGCAAGCACAAGCAGTTCCGGCGCGGCATCGACCAGCTCGACCACGAGGGCGTCATCCAGGTGCTCCGGAGCGACCTGCGCGGCGACCAGGCCCCGGTGCTCGGCGCCGTCGGCCCGATGCAGTTCGAGGTCGTCGAGGAGCGCATGACGCACGACTTCGGCGCCGCGATCCGTTCCGAGGCACTCCCGTACCAGATCGCACGTCGCACCAACCGGGAGAGCGCCGAGATCCTCGGCCACGACCGGCAGGTCGAGGTACTGATGCGATCCGACGGCACCCTTCTCGCCCTCTTCAGCACACCGTGGCGGCTCCGCAACACGGTTCGCGACCACCCCGAGCTGATGCTCGAGGACCTCACGGCCGGCGCCCTGGAGCCGACACCCGCCGCCTAGCCCTCCGAAAGCACCGCAGCCCAAACGCAGTGCGAACCACAAGAAGCGTCGTCCGCACGGGCACTGGTCACAAGCAGCTTGTTTGGGCCCGACCCCATCGACGTTCGACGAGACGCTCTCTTCCTCGTGACGCTTAGAAGGGAGACTGGTTATCGGGGTCGTTGGGTTCGGGGTCGAGGTTCCAGACGTCGACGACGGGGGCCGGGGGTCTGGGTGCGGGTTTGGGATGTTTGGGTGGTCTCATGTCGGCTGAGGGTTCGACGATGTAGCGGTACCCGGCCGGGGAGGTCCACTCGATACGGCCGTCGCCGAGGTGTCGTGGTGTCCATCTCGTGTAGCTCTTGACCGCGTGGTGATACGGGCAGAGGTGGGCGAGATTCATCGCGTCGGTCTGGCCGCCGTGTTGCCATTCGACGCTGTGGTCCACGTCGGAGCGTTTGGCGGAGCGGCGGCAGCCGGGGAAGGTGCAGGTTTCATCCCGCACCTCCAGCCACCTCTTCAAAGCGGCCGGGACCTTGTAGGTGTCGCGGCCCATCGAGAGCACGACCCCGGTCTCGGGGTGGGTGAGCAGCCGGGTGAAACTCGGCGCCCCCGCCGCGAGCCGCCTCGCGGTGTCGGGGTCGATCGGCCCGTACCCGGCCAGATAGCCCGGTTCCTCACTCTTCCCGAGGAGAGTCAGCACGGGGACGGTCACATTCACCTGCGCGGCCACCCCGGCACCGGTCCCGTCCGGGGTGACCCCGCCGATCAGGACGTCGGTGAGTACGTCCGCGGCGAGCTGGGTGAGCGTGCGTTCTTCGTCCGGGCGTTGCAGGGTGAGGGCGGTGTCGAGGGTGCGGTGGTAGGCGGCCTGGATCTTTTCGGCGTCGCCGGTCACATAGAGGGATGCCATGCTGTCGTTGAGGGCCTGGAAGACTACGTGTCGGTCCTCGACGCTTTTCTGGTGCCGGGCGGTGATGGTTTCCGGGTGGGTGCGTTCCCGGACCCTGCGGGCCCGGTCGGCGAGCTTCGCCACGGTGAGGAACTCCGCGTCGGGCACGAGGACGTCTTCGAACACGGCGCGGGCCCGGGCGGCCGCAACCGGGTCGCCGTCGACGGTGATGCCCCAGGCCTGGTCCATGATCACCTGCGCGTGCCGGTAACTGATCGCCCCGGTTGCAAGGGCTTCGCGGGTTGCGGGGAGTTCCTCGGCGAGGGTGCGGCTGGCCTCGATCAGGGTCTCCGTCGTGCGCCGCGGCAGCCGGAGCAGGGCGCCGACCTCGCACGTGAACTCCTCCTTCGTGGCCTCCTCCGGCGACCACGGCGGGCGCCGCCCGCCGGCCTGCACGGCGGCCTCGGCTCGGGCCCGGCCGACGTCAATGAGCACCCGCTGCGCGGCGTAGATCGCATCAGCCCGGCGAGCGGCGGCCCGGTTCATTTCCCGGTCCGCCTCCTTGATCGCGTCATACACTTCGGCGAGGGACGGCTCCACCAGATTGAAGTGCTGGGCGTTCAGGTAAGTGTCGGGCGAGACGACAGTAGGGATGTCGGGCGGGACGTCGGGCGGGACGTCGGGCGGGACGTCGGGAGGGATATTGGCAGGGGTCCCGGAAGGGGTCCCTGGCGGTGGTTCCGCCGTGCTGTCCAGGTGAGATTCTGAGGGTTCTTCAACTGTCATGGGGGCACTCTACGGACCACCACCGACAGTCCACCGGCATCCGCACGCCCACAAATCACCTGTGGACAACCCGGTCAAACAGAGTTTCTGTGGAGAACTTCCTGGCCTGCATCCGGCGCCCCGGGGCGGGCACCCGCGGGCTGACGCCGCGGGTCGACCGCTACCGGGTCACTTTTTCGAGCTGGGGTGTTCGTCGCCGATGTGGCCCGGCGCCGTGGCGTCCAGAACCCGCTGGACGAACGCGCCGAACTCATCCATGTAGTGCCGGAGGAAGTCCCTCGTGCCCGCGTCGGTGATCTCGCCGTCACCGGTGAAAACCGTCGGATCGAACTTGATGTACGCCTCCGGAGAGTTCAACTGGGGTGCATCGAGAAAGCTCAGGACGCTGCGCATGTTCGACTGCATGACGGCAGTGCCGATGTTGCCCGTGGAGGCGCCGATGATTCCTGTGGGCTTCCGCGCGAAGGAGTTGGTCCCCCAGGGCCGCGAACCCCAGTCGATGGCGTTCTTCAGGGCACCCGGAATCGACCGGTTGTATTCCGGCGACACGATCAGGATGCCGTCGGAGCCTTCGATCGCGGCCTTGAGCGCTCGCCCCTGCGGCGGATAGTCGGCGTCGAAGTCCTGGCTGTAGAGCGGAAGATCCCGGATGGGGATCTCCGTGAAGTGCAGGTTCTCCGGGGCGAGCCGGATCAGGGCCCGGGAGAGCGTGCGATTGATGGATCCTGAGGACAGGCTTCCGACGAAATAGCCGATCTGGTGAGACGTCATTTCCGTATTCTTTCCGGAGTGCCCGAACGGCCACGTCAAACGACTGTCCCCGGCATCTCCTGTGTGATGAGCCGACTCTCTCGTTCTAGCACACAGTCGGATCACTGATACACGGCACGGATCAGCGGGTCATGCTCCGGGGCGGCACCGCGAAGCTGTCTCCGCCGTATTTCTTGTTGGCGACGCTCATGACGTCCGGCCACATCCGGTGCCGGGCGGTCGCGGCCTGGCCGCTGTCGAAGTAGGTCATCCGCTGGTCCTTACCGTCGCCGGACACGTTGACGACCCCGACGACGGTGGCGACCTTCGTGCTCGCCCCGCTCATCCAGGTGTCCTTGTTGTCGTCGGTGGTGCCGGTCTTGCCGATCATCGGCACCCGCGGAGTGGTGGCGCGATAGGAGGCCGCCGCCGTGCCGCTCGTCAGGACCCGCTGCATCGCGTAGCTCATCGCCGCTGCGACGTCCGTGCTGACCGACTGCGTGCAGTTCGACGCCGGCGCGGGAATCTCCGCGCCGTCCGGACCGATGATCTTGTCGATCACGATCGGCGTGCAGGTCACGCCGTTGTTGGCGATCCCGGCATACGCGGCCGCCATGGTGAGCGGCGCGATCTCGTTGGTTCCGAGAACGGATGCCGCACCCTGCTCGAGCGCATTTCCGTCGGCGCGGTGCACGCCGAAGGCTTCGGCCGTCTTGCGAATGGCGCAGAGGTCGAGTTCCTTGGCCATGCCGATGAAGCCCGTGTTGATGGATTGGATGGTCGACTGCAGCGCGGAGCTGTACGAACCGTCCTCGGACGAGGAGTCGTTCTTCGGGTTGAACGCCGTTCCGTAGTTCTGCGGGCCGTTGCAGCTGTCCTCGAAGGTGCCCCAGTTCGACCGGGGCCGGGAACTCACGGAGTCGGCGAGGGAATGCCCCGCGTTGAGCCACTCGGCGAGGGTGAAGACCTTGTACGTCGACCCGGTCTGGAAGCCGTTGGAGCCGCCCTGGTCGAGGTCGGTGTTGTAGTTGATGCCGCTGTAGTTGGCTCCGGTCGCCTGCACGTCCGGGTCCTGGCTGTAGTCCTTGTTCTGGGTCATGTCGAGCACGCGCCCGGTTCCGACCTGCACACTCGTGATGACCCCGCCGAGGTCCCACCCGGGGAAGGTGTCCGGCACGTTCTCCTTCATCGTGACCTCTGCCGCGTCCTGCAGGTCCAGGTCGAGCGTCGTGTGGACCTGGTAGCCGCCGAGGCGGAAATTGGCCAGCCGGGTCTCCGCGTCCTTCCCGAAGGCGGGATCGGTGCGGAGCGTGTGCACGACGAGGTCGCAGAAGTATGCGCTGCCGCCCGCGGTCTGGCACCCCGTGCTCGGTTCGGTGATGGTCGGTTCGATCGGCGTGTCGATCGCGGCGTCGTGGTCCGCCTGGCTGATTTTGCCGTGCTCGAGCATGGCGTCGAGGATGTAGTCGCGCCGGACTTTGTTGTCGGCGTAGCCGTTGGCCGCTCCGTTGGTGGGACTGTCCGGCTTGTCGAGCTGGAATTTGACCGGGTTGTTCACTATCGCGATGAGGCTTGCGGCCTGCGGCAACGTGACATTGGCCGCCGACGTGTTGAAGTAGTAGCTCGCGGCGGCCTCGATGCCGTAGACGGAGCCGCCGAAGCCCGTGATGTTCAGGTACTGGCGCAGGATCTCGTCCTTGGAGTACTTCTTCTCGAGGCCGATCGCGAGGCTCATCTCCTTGAGCTTCCGGTCGGGGCTCGCCTCCGTTGCCGTGTTGTAGCAGTCCGCGCGTTCCGTCTCGCCGGTGAGCGCTTCGCACTTCTGCACGAGCACGTTCTTCACGTACTGCTGGGTGATCGAGGAACCGCCCCTGGTGGTGCCGGTGAACACGGTCGCGACGATGCCGGTCACGGTGCCCCAGATGTCGA
This sequence comes from Cryobacterium algoricola, assembly GCF_004402485.1. GTDB lineage: Bacteria > Actinomycetota > Actinomycetes > Actinomycetales > Microbacteriaceae > Cryobacterium > Cryobacterium algoricola. The sequence goes on from NZ_SOFG01000012.1 coordinate 53,637, forward strand.
CGCCCCCGTGTTCGTAGAACCCGGGGTCTTCTCCGGATGTCGCGGCGTCCTTCACGAACGGGCTGATCGCGTCGAACGCCACCTCGACCCGGTTCTGGTCGTAGAACGACGCGAGCAGGTGGGACGAGCCGTCGCTCGTGGTCGCGTACAGGTTGCTCTTCTGCGACAGCCGGCCGATTTCGAGGTCGTCCGGCAGGTTCACGACGATGACGGTCACCACGGTTGCGATCACGGCGACGATGACACCCATCGCGATCAGGACGATGGAACGACGACGCAGTCGACGGCCCTTTTTCCTGCTGGACGGTGAAGTTGTCATGGTACGACTATGGCTTCCGTTTCTGAACGAGTGGTACGAAGAAGGCGGATGCCGGTGGACCCGCGGGTCGACCGGCATCCGCCTTCGAGTGGTTGCTAGGCGTCGACGACGACCGAGGTGATCACCGGGATGCGGCGGTACTTGCGCTGCATCCAGCGGGTGACGCTCTGGGTGAAGAGCTCTTCGAGCTCCGGCCCGTCGACGATCTTGACCTTGTTGGCGGCGCGCAGGGCGTCGTCGATGGACTTCGTCGCGCCCTGGATCCAGGCGTTGTCCTGCACGAAGCCGCGGGCGATGAACTCGACCGGTTCGACGAGCGCTCCGGTGCGGGTGTCGAGGATGCCGAGGATGGTGACGGCCCCGTCGTTGGAGAGCTGCACGCGGTCGGCGAGGGCTTCCTCCGAGGCGACACCGCCGACGGTCATGCCGTCGACGAGGACGATCTCGGCCGGCACGCGGCCGACGATCTTGGCGACGCCGTCGACGAGGTCGACGACCACGCCGTCCTCGACGACGAGCACCTGGGCTTCGGGAACGCCGGTGCGGATGGCCAGGTCGGCGTTCGCCTTGAGGTGGCGCCATTCACCGTGGATCGGCATGACGTTCTTCGGCTTGACGAGGTTGTAGCAGTAGACGAGTTCTCCGGCGCTCGCGTGGCCGGAGACGTGCACCTTGGCGTTGCCCTTGTGCACGACGTTGGCACCCCAGCGGGTGAGGCCGTTGATGACCCGGTAGATCGAGTTCTCGTTGCCGGGGATGAGCGAGCTCGCGAGCAGGACGGTGTCGCCCTCGCCGATCTTGATCGTGTGTTCGCGGTTCGCCATGCGGGAGAGGGCCGCCATCGGCTCGCCCTGCGACCCGGTGCAGATCAGCGTGACCTGGCTGTCCTTCATCCGTTCGAGCGCCTTGACGTCGACGACGAGGCCCTTGGGCACGTGCAGGAAGCCGAGCTTCTCCGCGATGGCCATGTTGCGCACCATCGAGCGGCCGACGAAGGCGACCTTGCGGTTGTGCCTGGCCGACGCGTCGATGACCTGCTGGATGCGGTGCACGTGGCTCGCGAAGCTCGACACGATGATGCGGCGCGGCGCGGTGCGGAACACGGAGTCGATGGCCGGGCGGATGTCTTCCTCGGTCATCGTGAAGCCGGGAACCTCGGCGTTGGTCGAGTCCGTCATGAAGAGGTCGACGCCCTCTTCACCGAGACGGGCGAAGCCGGGGAGGTCGGTAAGGCGGTTGTCGAGCGGGAACTGGTCCATCTTGAAGTCGCCGGTCGCGAGCACGAGGCCGGCCTCGGTGCGGATGGCGACGGCGAGTCCGTCGGGGATCGAGTGGTTGACCGCGAGGAATTCGAGGTCGAACGGACCGAAGCTGCGACGCTGACCTTCCTTGACCTGCTGGAGCTTGGGGGTGATCCGGTGTTCTTCGAGCTTGGCGCTCACGAAGGCGAGGGTCAGCTCGCTGCCGACGACGGGAATGTCCGCACGCTCACGCAGGAGGTACGGCACGCCGCCGATGTGGTCCTCGTGGCCGTGGGTCAGGACGACGGCGACGACGTCCTGAATCCGCCCACGGATGTAGGAGAAGTCGGGCAGGATCACGTTGACGCCGGGCTGGGTCTCCTCGGGGAACAGCACCCCGCAGTCGACAATGAGCAGCTTGCCCTTGTGTTCGAAGACGGTCATGTTGCGACCGATCTCGCCGAGGCCGCCGAGGGGGACGATGCGCAGTCCCCGCTTGACGAGGGACGGCGGGCTGTTCAGGTCGAGTTCGTGCTTAGTCAATTAAATAACTCATTTCTTGGCGAAACCGCGCACAGGGCAGCCGGTCTCATAGCCGGCGCCGGGTCTATCCGGCAGCCGTGGTGACGGGGTAATGCAAATCAGAAGGTGATGCGCGCATCAGGTCGCGAGGCCGTGAGCCTCATTCGCCTTAGGCGAAGCCGTGGAAAGCCATCCGGGTATTGGAACGGCAGAGCGTGAAAGCGCAGCTGTGGATGGCCGTTGAATCGCGCTGTCAACGCACAATTCTACCGCATGCGCGCCGCCCGCTCCCCCTGCGCCCCCGAGGCCTGTCCCAGGCCGTCCTCAGCCGTCTCGGAGACTTCACCAATAGCCTGCGATTATGCCCTCATCTTCCCCCCTGTACGACGCCCCGCTCACCCTCATCGACGGCACGGAGACGACCTTCGCCGACTACCGCGGCAAGACCGTTCTCGTGGTCAATGTCGCGTCCAAGTGCGGCTTCACGCCCCAGTACGCCGGCCTCGAGGCCCTCTACGACCGGTTCAAGGACGACGGCCTCGTCGTCCTCGGCCTGCCGTGCAACCAGTTCATGGGCCAGGAGCCCGGAGAGTCCGCCGATATCGAGGCGTTCTGCCAGCTCAACTACGGTGTCACCTTCCCGATGACCGAGAAGGTGGATGTCCGGGGCAAGCACCAGCATCCGCTCTACGCCCAGCTCACCAAGTTCAAGACCGGCCTGCTGCCCGGCCTGGTCAAGTGGAACTTCGAGAAGTTCCTCGTGAACTCGGAGGGCGAGATCGTGGACCGCTTCGCCTCGACCGTCGAACCCGAGTCCGCAGAGCTCGTCGGCGCGATCGAGAAGACGCTCGCCTCCGCCGCCGCCTGACCCCGGGTTCAGCAGCTCCCGGGTTCAGCAGCTCCCGGATTCAGTAACTCCCGGGTTCAGTAACTCCCGGGTTCAATAACTCGAGGTGCAGACGCAGAGCTCGTTGCCCTCGACGTCGGCGAGCACCCACCACTCGGGGGCGTGCTCGTCGGTGAGCAGCGTGCCACCGGCCTCGACGATGGCGCGCACCCGCTCCTCGGCATCGTCGCCGGGCACGTAGACGTCGAGATGGATACGATTCCGGTCGGTCCTGGCGATGTCCATGTGCTGGAACCAGACCCGGGGACCGTGTCCCCTCGGGTCGACGAGGTCGATGTCGCCGTCAGCAGGCGACTCGACGTACCCGAGGCCGACCCGCCAGAACGGACGGATCACGTCGGCGTCCGTGCAGTCGATGGCGACGTCGTACCGGGCGGGCGTCACCGCCACGCCGTCCGCACCGAGCTCGTTCGCGAGCATCTGGATCTGCAGGGCGAGCCGGAGGTCGCGTTCCGTCACGCCGCCGAGGTCGTGCGAGCGGAGCCTGAACGACACAGTCCCGTAGCCGAGCTCGACGTCGGGGTGGTGCCCCGCGGCATCCGCTGCCTCGGCGACACGGTCGAGGAAGCGCACTGCCGAGGCGAAATCACTCGTGCGGTAACTCGCGTGCAGCGCTCCATCGAGGTGCACGAACGGGCCGCCCGCGAGCACGGGCCCGGTCTGCGCGGGACTCTGGATCGAACCGGTGGCGCTCATGCACCTCACTCTGCTCCGGCCCCCGCCGCCGGTCAAGGGAATGAGCGCTGCGAATGCCGTCGGGAAACACGGCGGTACGTCGGGAACCCCTCCCGACGCGTTCTTCACCGATGCACCATCGAGGGGCGAAATACTCATCACTGTGCCCTATTCTGCGCGCCTCTCGCATGCTAATCTCATGCGTTATGCACAGTCTGGACAGGGTCGACCTTCAACTCCTCCGCGCCCTCTGCGTGGAGCCGCGCAGCACCTTCGTCGCTCTCGCCCAGCGGCTGGGCTTGTCCAGGAATACCGTGCAGGCGCGGATGGCGCGCCTCGAGGAGTCCAACGCCTTCCTGGCCTTCGATCGCCGGATCAACCCGATCGCCCTCGGCCACCCGCTGACGGCGTTCATCCAGGTGCACCTCCAGCAGAAGAGACTCAGTCAGATCGTGGCCGAACTCACCCAGATCCCCGAGATCGTGCAGGCGCACGGCATGAGCGGGTCGACTGACCTGCTCGTCCTCGTGGTGTGCACGGATGCCGACGACCTGTTCCGCATCGACGGCACGATCCTCGCCTGCGAGGGCGTCGACCGCACGGAGACCTCGCTCGCCATGGGCGAGCTGATCCCCTACCGGATCACCCCGTTGCTCGACCGGGTCACCCGGGAGCGCGGCCCGTCGAACCGCGCCGCCGGAGAGATCGACGACGAGGCCTGAGCCTCCGGCACCCCGTCACGCCGACCGCGCCGCACCTGCCGCACATTCCGCACATTCCGCACTGTCCACAATCTATTTGATAAATTCATCATATAGGTATATAAAGAAGTAATGATGTTTAGTGGTGTTAACCCCCGGTGAGCGTCACCAGACTGACCTCCCTCATCCGTCGCAGCGGGCGGATCGCCGAGCCGGCCCCGCCGGCCCCCGCCCTCTTCCCCGGCGCCGGAATCTTCGGTGGCAGCATCCAGGTGCGGTTCATCAACGCCGGCGGCTGCAACGACTGCGCCCAGGAAGTGTCGAGCGCCTTCGGCCCCGTCTACGACGTCGAACGCTACGGTGTGCGGCTCGTCGCCTCGCCCCGGCATGCGGACGTGCTGTTGATCTGCGGCTCGGTGACCCGGAACATGATCGAGCCCCTCCGGCGCACCGTCGTCGCGACCCCCACCCCCCGCTTCGTCATCGCCGTCGGCGACTGCGCGATCACCGGCGGCGTCTTCGCGGCCGGCTACGGCGTCGCCGGCCCCGTCTCCGACTTCGTACACGTCGACCTCGCTGTCCCCGGCACTCCGCCGGAACCGGCCGACATCGTCGCGACCCTCCGCCGGATGACCGGCCGATGAACGCCGTCCAGTCCGGCCTCGTCGTCCAGGCCCTGCTCGCGCTCGCCGCCGTCGCGACGGGTCTGCTCCTCCCCATCGCCTGGCGCTCGCGCGTGACCGGTGCGCTCTGCGCCCTGCTCGGTGTCGCGGGCATCGTCACGGGGGCTGCGGCGCTCGGTGGGACGACCGGCGCCCTGACGATCCCGCTCGCCCTCCCGATCGACCCCCTCGTGCTCTCCCCCGACCGGCTCGGCGGCCTCTTCATGATCGTCGTCTCCGCGGTCGGCGCCCTCGTCTCCCTCTTCGGGATCGGCTCGGCGCGCGGCGCAGAGGCCTCCCGCACCTCCTGGGCGGCCATGGCCGTCTTCCTCTGCGGCATGCAGCTCGTCCCTGCCGCGACCGACGTCGTGTCCTTCCTGCTGCTCTGGGAGATCATGACCCTCGGCTCCACCGTGCTCCTCCTCGCCGACCATGCGACCCGGAGCACCGTCTTCTCCGCCGCCATCTGGTACTCGGCGATGTCCCAGCTGAGCTTCTTCTTCGTGCTCGCCGGCTTCGGCGTGCTCGTCGCGGCCACCGGCGGCACCGGCTTCCAGACGCTCGCCACCGTGCCGGCCGATTCCTTGCCGGCGAATCTCGCATTCGTGCTCCTCCTCCTCGGCTTCGGCGGCAAGGCGGAGCTCGTCCCGCTGCACGTCTGGGTGCCCCGGGTGCTGCCGGAGGCGCCGAGCCACGTCGCCGCGGCGATGAGCGGTGCGATGGTCAAGATCGGCGTCTACGGGGCGCTCCTCGTCTGCGTGCGCCTGCTGCCGTCTGGCCCGCCGTGGTGGGGCGTGCTCATCCTCGTGCTCGGCGGCGTCTCCGCCGTGTACGGAATCCTGCAGGCCTCCGTCGCGAGCGACCTCAAGGTGCTGCTGGCCTACTCGACCACCGAGAACATGGGGCTCGTCTTCCTCGGCCTCGGGGCATCCGTGCTGCTGCGCAGCTACCACGCGACGGCCGCCGCCGACGCCGCGCTCGTCGCGGCCCTGCTGCTCATGGTGAGCCACGCCGCGTTTAAGACCACCCTCTTCCTCGGCGCCGGCGCCGTCCACCACGCCACCGGAGAGCTCAACCTCGATCGGCTCGGCGGCCTGGGCAAGCGGATGCCGTGGACGGCCGGCACGTTCGGCCTCGCCAGCCTCGGCGCGGCGTCGCTCCCGATCACGAGCGGCTTCGTCGCCGAGTGGATGCTGCTGCAATCGCTGATCCACGGCGCCCGGCTCGACGGGGAGGTCGTCTCCGTCGCCGCGTCGATCGCGATGCCGCTCGCCGTCGCCGTGCTCGCCCTCACCGCCGGCCTCGCCCTGCTCACCTTCGTCAAGGCATACGGCATCGCGTTCCTCGCGCGGCCGCGCTCCCGGAAGGCGAGCATCGCCCGCGAGGTGCCCTGGGTGATGCGCGTCCCGCTCGTGCTCGGCGCCCTCGCCGTCGTCGGCCTCGGGCTCGTTCCCGGACCGCTCGCCGCGGGAATCGCCGCGGTCGTCGGCCCCGGCATCGTTCCCGACGTGCACACCGTCGGCCTCGCCGGCGTGAGCTTCGCGGGCATCGACGCCGTGCTCGACCCGAGCACCCTCGTCATCCTCGCCGGACTCGTGCTCGTGCCGATCCTCGTGATCGTCGCCCTCGGCGCGCGGCGCCACCCCACCCGGGTCGACCCGCTGCCGTGGGCCGGCGGCGGCTCGAGGCTCCGGCCCCGGATGCAGTACACCGCGACCTCCTACGCCGAACCGCTCGTGCGGGTCTTCGACGACGTGCTGCGCCCGTCGCGGGACGTCGAGGTCACCCACGTCGGCGAGTCCCGGTACCTCGTCGAGAAGGTGCACGTCGAACAGACCGTCTCCGACGTGATCGAGACCCGGCTCTACCGCCCGGTCCTGAACGCCGCCCAGCGCTTCGGCCTCGTGGCCCGCCGCGCCCAGGACGGCAGCATCCATCGCTACCTCGGTTATTCGTTCGCCGCCCTGCTCATCGTGCTGATCGCGGTGTCGCTGTGATGCGCGTGGGCACGGCCGTCGAGCTGACCTGGGCGGGCATCGGCGCCCCCATCCTGATGGCCGTGCTGCAACTCGCGCTCTTCGTCTTCCTGGCCCCGCTGCTCATCGGCGTGATCCGCCAGGTGCGCGCCCGGCTCGAAGGCCGCGCGGGCGCCGGGATCTGGCAGCCCTGGCGGGACGTGCGGAAGCTCCTCGCCAAGGAGCCCGTGCACGCCGCCGACTCGAGCTGGATGCTCACGGTCGGCCCGATCGTGCTCCTCGTCTCGAGCCTGCTGCTCTGCGTGCTGCTCCCCCTCGTCGGCACCCTCGCGCTCCCGCTCATCCCGAGCGACCTCTTCGTCATCGTGTCGGTGATGCTGATCGGCGTCGTGGCGCTCGCCCTCGTCGGCCTCGACGGCGGCACCGCGTTCGGCGGGATGGGCTCGAGCAGGCACATGACGGTCGCGGCCCTCGTCGAGCCGACCCTGCTGCTCTCGATCTACGCGCTCTCGATCCCGGCGGGCAGCTCGACACTGTCCCTGATCGTGCAGACCCGGCTGCAGACCCCCGCCGTGATCATCTCCCCGGTGAGCCTGCTCGCGATGGTCGCCCTCGCGATCGCGATCATGGCCGAGACGAGCCGGCTGCCCATCGACAACCCGTCCACCCACCTCGAGCTCACCATGCTGCACGAGGCCATGGTGCTCGAAAGTTCCGGGCGCGACCTGGCCTGGCTCGAGCTCGGGTCCTGGCTCAAGCTCGCCGCCCTGCTCGGCCTACTCGGCAACCTCATCGTGCCGTGGGGCGTGCTCACCGACTTCACCGTGCCCGGCCTGCTCCTCGGCGCCGTCGCCGTCGCGGCCAAGGTGCTCGCCCTGGGCACCGCGCTGAGCGTCGGCGAGGTCTTCCTCGCCAAGGCGCGCCTGTTCAGCGTGCCCGAGCTGCTCGCGGGGTCGTTCGCCCTCGCCCTGCTCGCCGTCACCGCTTCCTACCTGGTCGCTTAGGAGCATCCGTGTTCGAAACCACCTACCCGCAACTGATCGGCCTCTGCACCGGAACCCTGCTGCTCACGAGCGCGCTGATGGTCTGGCGGCATTCGATGCTCGCCTCGATCCGCCTGCTCGCCGTGCAGGGCTTCGCCCTTGCGGCGCTCGTCGCCGTGATCGGCGTGCAGAAGGGCGAGGTCGAGGTCATCCTCGTCGCCGTGCTCGTCCTGCTCGTCAAGGGCCTCGGGCTGCCGTGGGTGCTCGCCCACGAGTCGAAGGCGACGACCCGAACGGATGAGGCCCCGCGGCTCAACCCGACGGCCTCCCTCCTCACGGTCGCCCTGCTCACGATCCTCGCGTACGTGGTCTCGAGCCGGGTGCTCGCCAGGGACACCAGCATCTCCGCGCACGCCGCCCCGATCGGGCTCGCCATGGTGCTGATCGGCTTCCTCCTGCTCGTCACCCGCCGGCAGGCACGCTCGCAGCTGATCGGCTTCCTCGTGCTCGACAACGGCATCGCGACCGTCGCCTTCCTCACCAGCGGGGGCGTCCCGCTCGTGCTCGAGCTCGGCATCTCCCTCGACGTGCTCCTCGTCGTGATGATCCTGTACGTCTTCGCAGGGCGGATGCACAACAAGTTCGGCAATACGGACATCGACCAGCTGAGAAAGTTGCACGACTGATGTCACAGTCCCTGTCCTTCGCCCTCTGGACCCCGCTCGCCCTCCCGGTGCTGTTCGCGCTCCTGAGCCTCACGGTGCCGTCTCCGCGGGTGCGCAGGCTCGGCCCGATCGCCTCGAGCCTGGCCGTGCTCGGTTCCGGCGTGATCCTCGACGTCGCCGTGCTGAACGACCAGGTGCCGACGTTCGGTGGCCTGCTCCGCGCCGACGCCCTCTCGGCGTACCTGCTCACGGTCGTCGGGGCCATCGGCCTCGTCGCGACCTGGGGCGGACTCGGCGGAAATGGACATTCCCAGACTCCCGCGCGGTGGGCCGGCTCCTACGACGGCCTCATCTCGGTGTTCCTCGCCGCCATGTCGCTCGCCGTCGTCGCGGACAATATCGGCCTGATGTGGGCATCGATCGAGGCGACGACGATCACGACCGCGTTCCTGGTCGGCGCGCACCGCACCGGCAAGTCGCTCGAGGCCTCCTGGAAGTACGTGATCCTCGGCTCCGTCGGCGTCGCGATCGCGCTGCTCGGCATCCTGCTGATCTACGCCGCCTCCCGGGCCACCGGCGAGGCGACGCTGTCCTGGCTCGTACTCAGCCAGCCCGGCCTGCCGCTCGACCCCGCCCTCGTCCGCGCGGGCGGCGCCCTCGCGGTGCTCGGCTTCGCCACCAAGGCCGGCCTCGCACCGATGCACAGCTGGCTGCCGGACGCCCACAGCCAGGCCCCCGCGCCGGTCTCCGGCCTGATGAGCGGCGTGCTGCTCGCGGTGGCCCTCTACGCGATCCTGCGGGTGCAGGCCATCACCGACGCCGTGATCGGCCCGGACTTCCTCCGGGCGATGCTCAGCGTGGCTGGCCTGCTGTCGCTGTTCGTCGCCGCCGCCCTGCTGATCCGCCAGCGCGACTTCAAGCGGATGCTCGCATACTCGAGCATCGAGCACATGGGCCTGATGGCGATCGGCGCGGCGGTCGGCGCCGCCGCCCTGCCGGCCGTGCTGCTCTACATGCTCGGCCACGGCCTCGTGAAGGCGACCCTGTTCGTCGTCTCCGGCCGGATCCTCGAGGTCGAGGGCACGCCGACGATCGCGAACGTGCGGGCGCTGCTCGTGCGCCGCCCGGGCCTCGCGATCCCGTGGCTCGTCGCGATGGCGGCCCTCGTCGGATTCCCCCCGTTCAGCATCTTCTTCTCCGAGGTCGGCATCATCCTCGCCGGGTGGTCCGCCGGCATGGGCGTCGTCGTCGGCATCGCCCTCGTCCTCCTGCTGGTGATCTTCGCGAGCCTCACCCGGCTCACCGTCGCACTCACCATCGGGTCCCCGCACGACGCGCTCGACCACACGCCGCCGACGCTGCCGGAGCACGCGACCGGGGAGGCGACTGCCCGGACCGGGCACCCGACCGCACCGGGCGACGAGTCGGAGGCGGACCGCGCGGCCACGAATCTGTCCCGGCTCGAGGTGGAGGCCGGAATCGACGGCGCCGGCGCACCGGAGCCGTTCCCCATGACCTCCAACATCCGCGTGGCCGCCCCGTTCCCCGACACCGTCGCCGTCCCGGTCGTCGACGTCGTGATCGCGCCGGACCGGTCGACCCACGGCCCGTTGCTCCCCCTCGTGCTCGCCCTCGCCACGTGCGCCGTCGTTCCCTTCATCGCGAACCCGGTCGGCGTGCTGCTCGTGCGTGCCGCCGCCGTACTGGGAGGAGCCCACTGATGACGAACCCGACCCCCGCCACCCCGACCCGCCCCGAGGTCCGCGTGCTCGTCCGCGACCGGCTGCGGCAGGAGGCATCCGCCCTGCTCGACAGCGGCAACCGACTCGCGATGATCGCCTGCCACGACGACGGCGACGCCCTGCGCGTCGTCTACTCGTTCGCGGGCGTCTTCCCCCGCCGGCAGGTCGACCTCGTCGTTCCGGTGCCGTACGACGACGCCTGGGTGCCGAGCATCGCCGACCTGTCCTACCCGGCCGGTAACTTCGAGCGCGGGATGCGCGACCTGTACGGCGTGCGCCCGGCCGACCACCCGCAGCCGTACCGGCTCGTGCGGCACGGGCACTGGCCGCGTGGCTGGTATCCGATGCGCCGCGGCGCCCGGGTCACCCCCCGGTTCGAGCCGGACGTCGAATCCTTCCCCTTCGTCGAGGTCGAGGGACCCGGCGTCTACGAGATCGCCGTCGGACCGATCCACGCCGGGATCATCGACCCCGGGCACTTCCGCTTCTCCGTCGTCGGCGAGACGATCGTGCGCATGGAGGCCCGCCAGTGGTACATGCACCGCGGCGTCGAGCGGCTCTTCGAAGGCCGGAAGCCGGCCGACGGTCTCGAGCTCGCCGAGCAGGTCACCGGGGACACCGTCGTCGGGCACTCGCTCGCATACTGCATGGCCGTCGAGGCCGCTGCGGGCATCGAGGTCCGCGAGACGGACAGGCAGTTGCGCGCGCTCCTGCTCGAACTCGAGCGGATCTACAACCACGTCTCCGACCTCGGCTCGCTCGCGAACGACGTCGGTTTCGGGATCGTGCACTCGCACACCCAGCGGCTGCGTGAGACCCTGCTGCGCCTGAACAAGACCGTCACCGGCCAGCGCTTCCTGCGCGGCGGCGTGCGGATCGGCGGCGCCCGGGTGCTCGGCCTGCCCGACCCCGAGGTGCTCCGCGGCGTGGCCGCCGACATGCAGGAGATCATCGCGATCACCCTCGGTCACGCGATCGTGCGCGACCGGTTCACCGGAACGGCGCCGCTCTCCAGCGGCCAGGCCCGCGCGATCGGCACCCTCGGGTACGTCGCGAGGGCCTCCGGGATCGACGCGGACGCCCGCAGGGACCACCCGTTCGTCGACCTCGGCCCGGCGTTCCACGTCGTCACCGAGACCGGCGGGGACGTACTCGCCCGGTACCGGGTGCGCGCGCGCGAATTTGCGGTCTCGATCGCCGTCGTCCTGGACCTCATTGATCGGCTCGGCGACCACATCGGCAGCGGCACCGCCGTCGACCCGCTCGAGCCGGGGACCGGGCTGGCCTTCGTCGAAGGCTGGCGCGGCACCATCTGCTACCGCGTCGAACTCGGCGCCGGCGGCGTGGTCAGCCGGGTCAAGATCGTCGATCCCTCGTTCTTCAACTGGCCGGCACTGCCCGTCGCGCTCGCGGAGACGATCGTGCCCGACTTCCCGCTCGTCAACAAGAGCTTCAACCAGTCCTACGCGGGCAACGACCTCTGATCCCCGCCCGTGACGCGCGCCCGGACCCGCTGAGGTGAACGGCGTCGCGTGAGGTGGGCGGATGCCGCTAGCGCTCGTCCTGCTCGATCGTGCGGAGGAGCGCGTGGGAGTCTTCGAGTGTCGCGACCAGCATCCGCTTCGCGACGGCGAGCAGTTCGGCGACGCCGTCGTCACGGACCGCATAGAAGATGGTGTTGCCCTCACGGCGGGTGACGACTACCCCGGCCCTGCGGAGCACCCCGAGCTGCTGGGAGAGGTTGGAGAGCTCTGAGCCGAGCACCTCGGCGAGGCCGCCGACCGAGCGTTCGCCGCCGACGAGCTGTTCGAGTACTTGCACGCGCAGCGGATGCCCCAGCGACTTGAACAATTCGGCTTTCAGCTGGGCCATGGGCAATCCGGTCATCGGCACCGTTTGATTATATCGCCGATTGATAATGTTCTCAAATAGGTGCCTCCCCTGTTCCGAATTCAGGAGTTGAGCGGCGCAGCGCCGGTATTTTGGCGACATCGGCCGCTTTTCCGGCGCAACTCCTGAATTCGGAACACGCCGGGCACGGAAAAGGCCCGCCCTGCCGAAGCAGAACGGGCCTTCCGTCTAACCGACGAACCTGGCGAGAGGTTGTCGGCAGAACTCTAAGACTACGCCTCGGTGGACACCGATGCGACCTCGACGACGGATTCGGCGGACGCCGACTCGTCTTCGAGGACCGGGGCGAGCGACAGCTTGCCACGGTCGTCGATCTTGGTGATCTCGACGAGGACCTTCTGGCCGACTCCGAGCACGTCTTCGACGTTCTCGACGCGCTTGCCACCGGCGAGCTTGCGGACCTCGCTGATGTGCAGCAGGCCGTCCTTGCCGGGAAGAAGCGAGACGAAGGCGCCGAACGCGGCGATCTTCACGACGGTGCCGAGGAACTGCTCGCCGACCTCCGGGTTGGTCGGGTTCGCGATCGCGTTGACCTGGGCACGTGCGGCCTCGGCCGAGGGACCATCGACGGCGCCGATGTACACGGTGCCGTCTTCCTCGATCGAGATGTCCGCGCCGGTCTCGTCCTGGATCGCGTTGATCGTCTTGCCCTTCGGGCCGATCAGCTCGCCGATCTTGTCGACGGGGATCTGGACGCTGATCACGCGGGGCGCGGTCGGTGCCATCTCGTCGGGCTTGTCGATGGCGGCGTTCAGCACGGCGAGGATGGTCGTACGAGCATCCTTGGCCTGCGTGAGCGCACCGGCGAGCACCGAGGCGGGGATGCCGTCGAGCTTGGTGTCGAGCTGGATCGCGGTGACGAACTCGCTCGTGCCGGCGACCTTGAAGTCCATGTCGCCGAGGGCGTCTTCGGCACCGAGGATGTCGGTCAGGGCCGCGTAGCGGGTCTTCCCGTCCACGGTGTCGGAGATGAGGCCCATCGCGATGCCCGCGACCGGGGCGCGCAGCGGCACACCGGCGTTGAGCAGGGACAGTGTGGATGCACAGACGGAACCCATCGAGGTCGAGCCGTTGGAGCTGAGCGCCTCGGAGACCTGACGGATGGCGTACGGGAACTCCTCGCGCGACGGCAGCACGGGGACCAGGGCACGCTCAGCGAGCGCTCCGTGGCCGATCTCGCGACGCTTCGGCGTGCCGACCCGGCCGGTTTCACCGGTGGAGTACGGCGGGAAGTTGTAGTTGTGCATGTAGCGCTTCTTGGTGACCGGGCTCAGGGAGTCGATCGTCTGCTCGAGCTTGAGCATGTTCAGCGTGGTGACGCCCAGGATCTGGGTCTCACCGCGCTGGAAGATCGCCGAACCGTGCACGCGGGGAATGATCGCGACCTCGGCGTCGAGCGGGCGGATGTCCGCAAGCCCACGGCCGTCGATGCGGATGCCCTCGTTGAGCACACGGGAGCGCACGACGAGCTTGGTGACCGACTTGTACGCGGCGGAGACCTGGTTGGCGGCGCTCGCGTCGAGCTCGCCGGCTTCGATCTTCGCGGCGATGGCCGTCTTGACGCTCGCCTTGAGGGCGTCGTCGGCGTTCTGACGGTCGACCTTGTCGGCGATCTGGTAGACGTTCTTGAGCTCGTCATAGGCGAGCGCGGCAACGGCGTCGTAGGTGGCCGGCACGTACGGCGGGAACACCGGGTAGTTGCCGGTCGGCTTCGCGGCCGCGGCTGCGACCTTCTGCTGGGCTACGATGAGCTGCTTGATGAAGGGCTTCGAGGCTTCGATGCCCTCGGCGATGACCTCTTCGTTCGGCTTGATGGCGCCGCCCTGGATCAAGGTCCAGGCGTTGTCGGTGGCTTCGGCCTCGATCATCATGATCGCAACGTCTTCGCTGCCATCGGCATCCGTCACCACGCGGCCGGCGACGACCATGCTGAACACGGCCTCTTCAACCTGCGAGTGCTTCGGGAACGCGACCCACTGGCCGGAGCCGTTCTGGTCGGGGATGAGGGCGACGCGGACGCCACCGATCGGGCCGGAGAACGGCAGGCCGGCGATCTGAGTCGACATCGACGCGGCGTTGATCGCCAGCACGTCGTAGTACTCGTCCGGCGCGATGGCGAGGACGGTGACGACGACCTGGATCTCGTTGCGGAGTCCGTCGACGAACGACGGGCGCAGCGGCCGGTCGATCAGGCGGCAGGTGAGGATCGCCTCGGTCGACGGGCGACCTTCGCGACGGAAGAAGCTGCCCGGGATGCGGCCGGCAGCGTACATACGCTCCTCGACATCGATGGTCAGCGGGAAGAAGTCGAAGTTTTCCTTGGGCTGCTTGCTCGCGCTCGTGGCGGACAGCAGCATCGTCTCTTCGTCGATGTATGCGGCGGCAGAACCCTGCGCCTGCTGGGCGAGACGGCCGGTCTCGAAGCGGATCGTGCGAGTGCCGTACTTGCCGTTGTCAATAACGGTTTCGGCGAACGTGATTTCTGGACCCTCCATATGGGGGTTCTCTCCTTTTGTGTTTGCTTCTCGCCATTCCGGCGATGAAGACTTGCGCACCCGTATGGCGCGCAAGGCGTGCGGACAATCCATAGATTGGCCTCGCCAAGTCTAACAGAGCACTCCTCTGCTGGATCTGCGCTTAAACGGCGGCGTCGAAGACCGGGCCGTCGACACAGACGAGGGGGCCCTCGACCGCAGGGTCCGTCCGGACCGGCGCCGCGCATCCGTGGCAGTAGCCGAGCCCGCACGCCATGTGCGCCTCGAGGGACGCCTGCACGGGCACGCCCCACTCAGCGCCGAGTTCGGCGGCGAGCCGGGTGAGCACGCCGGCGCCGCAGACGAAGACGACGTCGGGCGGACCGGCGGCGAACTCGCTGCGCAGCAGGGCCCCGAGCGCGGGAAGGTCGGCGGAACCCTCCTCGTCGGTGACCGGAATGAAGCGCGCACCGAGTTCGGCGCATTCTGCGGCGCCGATGAGGCTCCCCCGGGTGCGTCCGCTCGCGACGAGCGTGGCACGGATGCCGCGGGCCTCCGCGTCCTCGACCGAACCCATCACCGCGCACACGCCGACGCCGCGGCCGATCATCAGGGCTCTGCGGGTTCCGGCGGGGAACTCGAAGCCGCGGCCGAGCGGCCCGGTCACGAGGAGGCGCTGGCCGGGAGTGACCGCGGCGAGCGCGGTGGTGCCCCGGCCGGCGACACCGTAGATGACCTCGATCGTGCCTCGAAGCGGGTTCCGGCGGTGGATCGCCATCGGGCGCGGCAGCAGGATCCGCTCTCCGCCGTGCGGCGGGACCGTGATCATCAGGAACTGCCCGGCGAGCGCGGTCGCCGCGATCGTGCCGCAGGACAGGGTGAGCCGGCGGTAGCGCTCGCGCACGACCTCGTGGCTGACGACGGTCGCCTCGTCCCAGACCGGCTCGGGGCGGGGCCCGGCCTCCGGGGGGCGCACGGACAGCAGACCGTCGAGCGCGGCGGCATCCGCTGCGGCGAAGGCGGCCTGCCTGGCGAGGGCCGCCCGGGTCTCCGCTGCGGTCGGCGGGGTCTTCATCGGGCTCATTGGGCTCTCCAGAGGTCGATGAGATCGCGGATGCCGGCGACCCGGTCGTCCGTGCAGCGCTGCTGCAGGGTGCGCACGATCTCGACCATTGCGAACGGGCGGGCGAAGCTCGCGGTGCCGACCTGCACGGCGGAGGCGCCGACCGAGAAGTAGTCGAGGGCGTCGTCGGCGGTCTCGATGCCGCCGCAGGCGATCACGGGGATGTCGACGGAGCGCGCGGCGAGCCAGACCAGCCTGAGCACGATCGGCCGGATCGAGGGGCCGGACAGGCCGCCGATGACGTTGCCGATCGCGGGGGCGCGGGTGTACGCCTCGAGCGGCAGCGCGGGGATCGAGTTGGCGACGCAGACGGCGTCCGCGCCGGCGGCCTGGGCGGCCTGGGCGCACTCGGCGATCGAGGAGGCGAGCACCGGGAGCTTGACGATGATCGGCTTGTCGGTCTCGAGCCGTACCGCGGCCACGGCGCTCTCGATGGCGTCGGGGTCAGAGCCGATGTCGGTGCCGTCGCGGTCGAGGTTGGGGCAGGAGACGTTGAGTTCGTAGGCGTCGCCGGCCGCGCCGAGGTCGCGCACGACGGGGGCGTACCCGTTCGGGCGGTGCGCGCCGACGCTGATGATCACGGGCGGGCCGAGCGCCCTGTAGTGCGGATGCAGCTCGGCGAGGTAGCCGGCGGCACCGCGGCTCGGGATGCCGACGCTGTTGACCATGCCGGCCCGGATCTCGGTGAGCCGGTGTGCCGGGTTGCCGCCGCGCGGCACGCCGAAGACGGTCTTGGTCACGACGGCCCCGAGCTCGTCGACGGGGATGAGCCGGCCGAGGGCTGGTCCGAAACACCCGGAGGCGGGCATGACCGGGTTCAGGAGGCGCAGGCCGCCGATGCTGACGCCGAGGTCGACGGTGGCGCCTGCGGTCGGGCGGGCGGCGAAGAAGGTGCGGCGGGCATCCGTCGTCGGCCGCGGGGTCTCGCTCAACTGGCCTGCCTTCGGGTCGACGGGAGGGAATATCGTCCCGTTCCGCGGTCCAATTATCGCGCGCGGCCCAACTGATGTTCAAATCACCCGCCGCGGCCACCCCGTCGCCACCGACCCTCCCGGTCTAGGCTCGACCCCAACGCCGGTCACCCGGCACGAGGAGAGGATCCAGTCGTGACGAGTTCCACACCCGTGACCGATTCCGTCCAGGACGCGACGCGAGGGGCCCCGTGGTGGACCTCGGCCGTCGTGTACCAGGTCTATCCGCGCAGCTTCGCGGATGCCGACGGTGACGGAATCGGCGACCTCGCCGGCATCCGCGGCAAGCTCGACTACCTCGCAGAACTCGGGGTGGATGCGCTCTGGCTGTCCCCGGTGTATCCGTCGCCCCAGCATGACAACGGCTACGACATCAAAGACTACGAGGACATCGACCCCGTCTTCGGCGACCTCGCCCAGTTCGACCTGCTCCTTGCCGAGGCCCAGGAGCGGGGGATCAGGATCGTGATGGACCTCGTGGTCAACCACACGAGCGACGAACACCCGTGGTTCCTCGAGTCGAAGAGCAGCCTGACCAACCCGAAGCGGGACTGGTACTGGTGGCGCACGCCGAACGCCTCGAACGGCCCGCTGAACGGGCTGCCGAACGCCTGGGGCAGCTTCTTCAGCGGCCCGGCCTGGACCCTCGACGAGACGACCGGCGAGTACTACCTGCACCTGTTCGCGGTGCAGCAGCCCGACCTCAACTGGGAGAACCCCGAGGTGCGCCAGGCCGTCTACGCCATGATGAACCGGTGGCTCGACCGCGGCGTCGACGGCTTCCGGATGGACGTGATCAACTTCATCGCCAAGCGGGTCGAGCTCGTCGACGGGCCGTCCCCGTCGCTCGACGCCTCCTGCCCGATGGGCCCGCAGATCCACGACTACCTGCAGGAGATGCACGCGGCCGTGTTCGCCGGACGCCCCGGCGAACACCTCACCGTCGGCGAGATGCCCGGGGTGACCACGGCGGATGCCGTGCTGTTCACCGACCCGGCCAGGCACGAGGTCGACATGATCTTCCAGTTCGAACATGTCTCCCTCGACCAGGGCGCGAACAAGTTCGACGCCCTCCCCCTCAACCTGCCCGCGCTCAAGCAGAACCTCGCACACTGGCAGCGGGATCTCGCGGACACCGGCTGGAACAGCCTCTACCTCAACAACCACGACCAGCCCCGCCTGGTCTCCCGCTTCGGCAACGACGCCGAGTACCGCTACGAATCCGCGACGCTCTGGGCGCTCGTGCTGCACCTGCAGCGCGGCACCCCGTACATCTACCAGGGTGAGGAGATCGGGATGACGAACGTACGGTTCGACTCGATCGCCGACTACCGCGACATCGAATCGCTCAACCACTACCGGGAGGCCGTCGAGGAGTTCGACCGCTCACCGGCATCCGTTCTCGCGGGGGTGCACGCCATGGGCCGCGACAACGCCCGCACCCCGATGCAGTGGGACGCCTCGCCGAACGCGGGCTTCAGCACGGGAACGCCGTGGCTCGCGGTCAACCCGAACCACACCGGGATCAACGTCGCCGCCGACCGGGCGGGCGAGCGGAGCGTGTTCCGGTTCTACCAGGAGCTGATCCGGCTGCGGCACGAGAACCCCGTTGTCGCCCTCGGCGACTTCGGCCTGCTCGAGCCCGACCACGAGCAGCTCTACGCCTTCACCCGCTCGCTGGCCGGTGAGACCCTCCTCGTCGTGGCCAACGCGGCGGATGCCCCGCTCGCCGCGCCGCTGCCCGCGGCGGTCGCCGCCGTGCTCACCAACGCCGAGCGAGTCCTCGGCAACCACCCGCCCCAGTCCCCCGTCGCGTCCCTCCGCCCCTGGGAGGCCACCCTCTACCGTCTCCCCTAGGCATCTCCGCCCTGCCCCAGCCCGCGAGAGTACGAATATGGCCCCTTCGGCCGCACGGAGAGGGCCGAATTCGTACTCTCGCGGGAGGGAGTGGCGGAGGAAGGACTCGTCGCTGGAGGGGATCAGTCGCGGAGGGAGCGCTCCTCGCGGGCGGCCTCGGTGCGGACGGTCTCGTCGAAGACGCGCTTGGCCTCGAGGCCGACCACGGAGTGGCGGCGCCCGTAGGCGAAGTACACGGCGAGGCCGATCGCCAGCCAGACCGCGAACCGCACCCAGGTCAGGGTGGTGAGGTTCAGCATCAGCCAGAAGCACAGCACGGCGGAGAGGATCGGCAGGTACGGGGAGAGCGGCACCTTGAAGGCGCGCTTGAGGTCCGGTCGCTTCTTCCGCAGCACGACCACGGCGATGCTCACGAGCACGAACGCCGAGAGGGTGCCGATGTTGATCATCTCTTCGAGGACGCCCACGTTGGTGAGGCCGGCGATCAGGGCGACCGCCGTGCCCGCGATGATCTGCACCCGCGCCGGCGTGCCGCGCTTCGCCGAGGTGACGCTGAGGCCGCGGGGCAGCAGGCCGTCCCGGCTCATCGCGAAGAGCACCCGGGAGAGCCCGAGCAGCAGCACCATGATCACGGTCGTCAGACCGATCAGGATGCCGACCGAGATGACCTCGGCGGCCCAGCCGGCGCCGACGGCGACGAAGGCCGTTGCGAGGGAGGCGTTCGGGTCCTGCGCGAGAACGGTGTACGGCACCATCCCGGTGAGCACGAGGCTGACGCCGAGGTAGAGCACGGTCACGATCGCGAGCCCGGCGAAGATTCCGCGCGGCAGGGTCTTCTGCGGGTTCTTGACCTCTTCGGCGCTCGTGGCGACGACGTCGAACCCGATGAAGGCGAAGAAGACCAGGGAGGCGCCCGCGAGCAGGCCGAAGAGGCCGTACTGGGCCGGCTGCGCACCGGTCATGAAGGAGAAGAGGGACTGCATCCAGACGTCGCCGTCTCCGCCGGCCGTGGGAATCGCGGCAGGGATGAACGGTGAGTAGTTCGCCGGGTTGATGAAGAAGGCTCCCGCGACGATGACGAAGAGCACGATCGCGACCTTGAGGATCGTGAAGACGCTCGCGACCCGGGCGGAGAGTTTCGTGCCGAGCACGAGGAGGGTCGTGAAGATCGCGACGATGACGAAGGCGCCCCAGCTCACGTCGAGCCCGAGGATGTTGATGGTCGCCGGGACGTTCCAGTGCAGCAGGTCGAAGACGCTCGAGAGGTAGATGCCCCAGTACTTGGCGATCACGGCGGCCGCGGTGAGCATCTCGAGGATCAGGTCCCAGCCGATGATCCAGGCGAGGAGCTCGCCGAGGGTCGCGTAGGTGAAGGTGTACGCCGAACCGGCGACCGGGACGGCCGACGCGAACTCCGCGTAACACATGATCGCGAGGGCGCAGGTGAGGGCGGCGAGCAGGAACGCGAGCGTCACCGACGGGCCGGCGTAGCTGCCGGCCGCCTTCGCCCCGACCGAGAAGATTCCGGCGCCGACGGCCACGGCGACACCCATGACCATGAGGTCCCAGGTGCCGAGGGTGCGCTTGAGGTTGTGGCCCTTTTCGAGGGAGTCGGCCATCGAGGCCTCAATGCTTTTGGTGCGCCAAATGCTCATAACAGGGGGATATCCATTCGTTGGGTGCCCGCCCAGCCTACGGCTCCCCCTGTCCGGGTCTCACGGAACGGTGACGACGACCTTCCCGCGGGCCTGTCCGGCGTGCTGGTAGCGGATGCCGTCCGCCGCCTCCCCGAGGGAGAAGGTCCGGTCGATCGCGGGCCGGATCGTGCCGGCCTCGAGCAGTCTTCCGAGGGTCTCGAGGTCGTCTGCGCCCTCTGCGGAGACGACCCCGCGCAGGGTCTGCCTGACGACGGCAGACAGGAGGAGGGCACGGAGCTGGCGGTCGATCCCGCCGAGCACGGCGCCGCCGCCCTCGCCGCCGACGATGACGAGGGTGCCGGTCGGGGTGAGCGCCCGGCGGAGCCGGGACAGGGTGGAGTTTCCGGCGATGTCGAGGATCAGGTCCCAGGTGTTCCGGCCGTCGGCGAAGTCCTCGCGGGTGTAGTCGATCACTTCCGCGGCGCCGAGTGACCGGACGAGGTCGACCTTGCCGGTGCTGCACACCCCGGTCGCCGTCGCGCCGAACGCCGTGGCGAGCTGGACGGCGAAGGTGCCGACGCCGCCGCCCGCGCCGATCACGAGGACGCGCTGGCCGGCCTCGAGCTTCCCGGCGTCGCGGAGGGCGTGCAGGGCGGCGCAGGCCGAGACGGGCACGGCGGCGGCCTCCACGAACCCGACGTTCGCGGGCTTCGGGACGAGTCGGTCGGCCGGGACCCGGGTGTACTCGGCGAACGATCCGGTGAGGGACGTGCCGAACACCTCGTCGCCGACCCGGAACTTCGTCACGCGGGCCCCGACGGCGGCGACCGTTCCGGCGACATCCCGTCCGCGCACGCGGAGCCGCGGGGCCCGAAGTCCGAAGCCGAACAGCCGGAGCAGGTAGGGACGCCCGGCCATCAGGTGCCAGACGCCGGCGTCGATCCCGGCGGCCTGGACCCGGACAAGCACGTCGTCGGCTCCGACCTCCGGCTCGTCGATGTCCTCGAGGTGGAGCACGTCTGCGGAACCGTATCGATTCTGGACGAGGGCCTTCATGATTCTTCTCCTGACGGGGTGCGGGGCGAGATGACGGGTGGGATGACGGGCGGGGTGACGGATGCCGCCGGCTGGGCCGGGTACTGGAACACCGCGTCGAGCGGCACGCCGAAGGCATGGGCGATCAGGAAGGCCAGCTCGAGCGACGGCGAGTAGCGGCCCTGCTCGATGGCGATGATGGTCTGGCGGGTCACTCCGGTGCGGTCCGCGAGGTCGGCCTGGGTCATCTCGCTGTTGGCGAAGCGGAGTCGCCGCATGTCGTTGGTGACCCGGGTCGGCTTCGCGGAGGTCGCGGAGGCCGCCGACTTCGCCGGCCTCACCACTGCGGCAGGCCTCTCCGGTAGGCGACGAGCCGCGCGATTCCGCCGAGGACGGCCGAGAGCACGAACGCAAGATACACCGCGTTGGCGATCCAGAAGTACGGCAGTTCCAGCAGGGCCATCAGGAGGGCGGCGACGCCGCCGATCACGACGAACGACTGGCCGACCGTGCCGCCGAACCGGGCGATCTCGCGGTCGCGCTGGTCGGCTCGTCCGGTCTCCCTCGGCGAGGCGATCGAGACCAGGATGTCGAGCACGATCGACGCGACGATGGCGCCGCCGATCGTCCAGAGCAGCGCGGGAACGTACGACACCTCGGCGAGCTGCCCGCCGTCATCCCGGATCAGGATGAGGGCGAGATAGGTCGCGTACGCGGCGATCGCGGTGCCGAGCCTGATCCAGGCGCGTTTTTCCAGGGCTGACATTCGGGCTCCTCGAGGGACGTGACGGTGACTGAAGTAAAGCTGACCTGACTAAATGTAAAGAAAAACATACTTCGTGTCAAGGAATAGCTACATCTTCGGTGCCGGTGCCCGGTTCGCGCCGGCTCAGTCCGTGGCCCCGGAGAGGGACCAGGCCGTGACGGAGACCTTCCCACCCGCGACGATGTCGAGGGTGATCGGCCAGGAACCCCGATCGAGCCCGGGGTACAGGGCCGAGAACAGCGTGTATGTCGCGGGCACGTCCGCGGTCGCCATGGCATCCCAGCCGAGCCGGGTGACGGCGAATCCACCGGCCGGGACCTCGATGGGCTGGGCGCCGTCGTCGGTGGTCATGAAGGAGCCGCCGTGCACGAGCGTGACGGCGATGGCGGACCCGGCCTGGTCCGCGAAGGCGAGATCGGGGTAGCCGTTGAGCGTGCACGGCAGGTCGCTGAAGTTCATGGCCTGGATCGATACGGTGCGGTGTCCGGTCGCGGCATCGGGATCGCCGAGCAGCACCGCCGTGTCCTCCGGCGTGCACCATCCGGCGGGAGCCGCCGCCGCGTCAGGAGCGACGGTCGGCGGCGGCGTGACAGGGACGTCCGGATCGGGGACGGCGCCGAGGGTGTTGCCGTCGGCGAGCGCGTTCTCCGCCGCGGAGACGAGTCGCTCGGCCCGGCTGCCCAATCCCACGACGAGGCCGGAGGCGACCAGGACGACGACGGCGACGGTGCTGAGAACGGCGAGCGGATACCTGCGGAACGGGCCGGTCGCGACGGTCGCCGGGACGGCATCCGTGCCCTGTTCGAGTGCGGCGGCGGGCTCCCGCACCCTGCGCAGCGCGAGCAGGGCCGGCAGCCAGCCCCAGGCGATCCCCCAGTAGCCGCTGAGGAGCATGGCGTCGCCGGCCGGGTCGAGCACGAACGCCGCGCGGGACGGCGGGAATGCGGAGATGATGGCGCTGATCACCCACGGGAGGGTGGCGAGGAAGCCGGTCAGCACGGCCACGAACCAGAGGGCGAGGAACCGGGCGACGCGCGATCCGTCTGTCCGGTCCACGATCAGGCGAGCCAGGACCAGGTAGACCACGAACACCACCGCAGCAGAGGCGAGCGGCACAAGAACGATCCACGGCGCGGGCCAGAACCAGACGCTGCGGGGAATGGTCTCCGGCAGGAGGTGCTTCACGAAGGCGGTCGGGACGGGGCCGAACCAGGTCAGGTAACCGAATGCGCCGGCGCAGACGACCCACCACGCGGCGGCGATGAGGGCGGAGATCCAGAAAAATGGGCTGTGGCCGGGCCTTGTCATGCCCCGAGCCTACGTCACGGCTTCCGCGCGACCCGGGTCAGCGGCGGCAGCAGCAGCCACTGACGCCGCCGTTCCCACCGCCGCCGCGCGCTACCGGTCGATGAGCGTGAGCGCCTGGCGGGGGCACAGCGACACGGCGTCGGTGGCCGCGTCGAGCAGCCGGTCCGGGACCGGAACGTTCGAGCCGTAACCGTAGGAGAGCGGGTAGCCCCACTCGTCGCGGGCGAGGAGCTCCGGCAGGATCTCGGTGCAGAGACCCCGGCCGTCGCACTTCGTCCAGTCGATGTGCAGCAGCACGGTAGGGTCGGCGGCACTGCGGGGGTCGGGGGCGCGCAGGTTCATCGGTGGTCCTTTCGGCAGTGCCCGGCGAGGTGCGCGGCGACGTCGTCGGCGAACACCGTGAGCGTGCTGAGTACGAAGCGGGCGGTTCCGTCCGGGTGGTTGCAGGAGCCACGGCCGGTGACGATGGCCGCGAGGCGACGCACCTCGCCGGGAAGACCCGGATCGCGGTCGCCGCGGGCGAGTCGCCTGAGCACGGCGGCCATCGCCGGCAGCCCGTTGACGCAGGGTCCGCACTGGCCGGCGGTCTCGCCGGCGAGATAGGTGGCGACCGCGGCGGCGACCGTGATCGGGCAGCGCCGTTCGCCGAGCCCCATCAGGATGCCCGCACCCGGGTTCGCGCCGAATCCGGCGAGGTCGGCGCGATCGAGGCGGGCCTCCAGGGCGTACGCCGGCAGCCAGGCGCCGTGGTACCCGCCGACGAGCACGGCCGACAGCGTCCCGGTGTCGACACCGGTGAACCGGAGCACGTCACCGATGCGGGATCCGCCGGCGACCTCGAGCACGGTCGACGGATGCCCGTCGCTGCCGACCGTGACGAGTCGCGTCCCCGGGTCCCCCTTCGTGCCCACCGAGCGGAACCAGGCGGCCCCGAACCGGGCGATCAGGGCGATGTGGGCGAGGGTCTCGACATTGTGCAGCAGGGTGGGGCGGCCACCGAGGCCGGACTCGGTGAGCCGCACGGTGCGGTCCTGCGGAACCGGCTCGCGGCCGGCGAGGGCGTTGACGACGGCGGATGCCTCACCCGAGATGAAAGACTCCGCGGCTTCCCGCAGTTCGATGCCGGCGGCATCCGCTCGCTCGGCGAGGGCACGTCCGACGGCCTCGAGCACGGAGGCCTGGGCGTAGAGGTAGACGGAGTGGGCGCCGAGGGCGCCGGCCACGGTGAGGAGCCCATCGATGACGAGGTGCGGCGACCGGAGCAGCAGTGTCGCGTCCTTCTGGCTGAGGGGTTCGCCCTCCGCGGCGTTGCCGATCACGACGACGCGGCGGCGGCGGGCGCGTTCGCGGGCGGGCACGGCGGCGAGCTTGCGCCACGCCGGGAAGCCCGCGCCGCCGCGGCCCTCGAGGCCGGAGTCACGGAGGGCGGCGAGGAGCGCGGCCGAGTCGGTGTGGGCGGGCAGGGGCCCGAACGTCGTCTGGTGGGTGCCGTAGTCGGCGGCGCGGGCGGCGGTGAGCCGGGTGGTCCCTGCCGGAGCCTGGACCGGCGGAAACAGCGTGGTGTCCGGTGCGCGGCTCACGATGCCTTCCCGATTCGGACGTTCTGGTATTCGACGAAGCCGCGGCTGAGGCGCCAGCCGAGAGCGGAGAGCACGGCGATCGAACAGGTGGCCGCGAAGGCGATGAACCAGGCCTGGCCGGCATCCGTTCCGTTGCCGATGGAGTGCAGCAGTGCGACGGGCCACATCAGGTAGGTCAGCCAGTGCACGGCTTTGAACACCCGCACGCCGATGACGCCGCGGAGGAGGGCCGTGACAACGATCGCGAGCATCAGGTCGACGGCGAGGGTGCCGAGGCCGAGCCAGAAGGGCTTGGCCGCGCCGAGGAAGGGCACGACGAAGTCGACGAGCCGGAGCTGGGCGTAGGAGTCGCCGAACAGCGTGACCAGGTGGATGGCGAGGAAGGCGGTCGCGAGCAGTGCCACATTGCGGTGCACGAGGGCGACCGAGAACCGGGGCAGCGCGAAGAGGGGCCGTCCGGACCGGTTCAGGATGCCGAGCAGGACCGAGACGGTGAAGAGGGCGAGGGAGACGACCCCGGTTCCGCGGCCGAGCGCCCAGAGCGCTTCGTTCACAGCAGGGTCCTTTCGGCGTCGGAGTCGGAGTCGGAGTCGGCGCCGGAATCGGTGCCCGCGCCGGACGGGTCGTCGTCCGGCCAGCCGCCGAGGGCGACGACCACTCCGTCGGCGTCGACGAGACGGGCGGGAACCCCGAGCTCGCGCAGCCAGGCGACGGCCTTGTGGCCGCGCACGATCGACGCGGTGCTGAGCGTGTTGGCGCGGTGGCAGCTCTCCGCCGCGACCGTGACGCTGCGCCAGACCGGCTCGGCGGGCACCCCGGAGCCGGGGTCCAGGATGTGGTGCTGGGGGCGGCCGGCCTTGGTCCAGCGCCGCTTCTGCGTGCTCGAGGTCGCGAGGGCGAGGCCCTCCGCGAGGGTCACGCGGGCGCTCGGATCGAGCGGGGCATCCTGGACCAGGACCTGCCACCCGCCTGCGGGCGCGGGACCGGCGGTCGCGATGTCACCGCCGAGGCTCACGAGCACGCCGCAGCCGAGTTCCGTGGCGATGCGGGCGGCGACCCGGTCGGCGGCGGCGGCCTTCGCGGTCGCGCCGAGGTCGATGCTGAGGTGGGCGGGCACGGTCAGCCGGTTGCCGACGAGTCGCACGCTCGCCCAGCCTGGCCGGGGCGACGCGATCGCGCGCACCGGGACGCCGTCGTCGAGGATCAGGCGGATGTCGTGGTCGTAGCCGATCGCGTCGAGGGCGTTGCCCAGGGTCGGGTCCACGTCGCCGTCCGTCGCCGCGGCGGAGGCGAGGGCGAGGCGCATCAGGTCGGCGAGGGTGTCGCTGACGAGCGCCCCGACCGGGAAGAGCGGGGCTTTGACCATGACCTCGGAGTCGTCGCGGAACCGGCTGCAGGCGAGGTCGATGTCGTCGAGCACGGCGTCGGCGATGCGGCGGGCCTCGGGGAGGAGCGCGGGGTCGGTCACGACGAGGCGGGCGCTCGTGCTCCAGAGGGACCAGTCTTCGGTCGCGACGCTCGCGGTGGCCGTCATCAGGACCCGCTCGTCGCGGCGTGGGCCTTGGTGCCGTTACCCGAGGACACACTCGGTGCGGCTGGTGCGGCTGGTGCGGCCGGTGCGGTGGTCGCCTGGGTCGTGGTACTTCCGGACGTCGTGCCCGAGTTGCCCGACGTGGTCGTGGTCGTCGTCGCCGAGGCATCCTGCGTGGCGAGGGAGTCTGCCCAGTCGTGCAGGCCGAGGGCAGAGGCGGCGACGATCGCGAGCAGTCCGATCGTGCCGGTGACGATCTTGCTGAGCTTCTTACCGCGTTCGTGAGCGTTCATCGCAGTGCCACCCTTCATTCGTTGACACTACCGAGAGTGACAGCGGACTCTATGGGTTTCCTATGCGGTCACCCTGAGCGAACAGGGTGTTAGGGAGGGGCACCCTGCGGAGGCTCACAGAACCGCACGCAGGCAGACAAAACGGGCCGCCACCCGAAGGTGACGGCCCGTTTCGTTGAAGTTCAGCTTCAGAAGTGCGCGATATCGACGCGGCTTCCGGTTTCGTGCCTGACTAGCGACGCAGTCCGAGACGCTCGATGAGCGAGCGGTAGCGGGCGATGTCGATGTCGGACAGGTAGCCGAGCAGACGGCGACGCTGACCAACCATGAGAAGCAGGCCACGACGGGAGTGGTGGTCGTGCTTGTGCTCTTTCAGGTGCTCCGTGAGGTCGAGGATGCGCTGCGTGAGCATGGCAATCTGGACTTCGGGGGACCCGGTGTCGCCTGGGTGGGTAGCGTACTTTTCGATGATCGCCTTCTTAGCATTAGCTTCGAGTGCCATAGATGGGATCCCCTTTCTCTCACTGCGCGGTGCCCGTGGGCCGAATGCCTGGGCTCTCTTGTTCCGCGGCCGTTGGACGGCAACCTAGAGAGCTTAGCAGAAATCGGCAGCGCGCTCCACGCTCTGCGGTCGTCACAGCACACTGAACCCGGTCGGCAGCGGCAGCATCCGCTAGAACACGTGGGCGGCGATCTCGGCGGGCGCGGCGAGCAGGCCCTCGATCTCGTCGTCGAGACGCACGAGGGTCAGGGACGCGCCTGCCATGTCGAGCGAGGTGCAGTACTCCCCCACGTAGCTGCGCCCGACCGTGATGCCGCGGCGGGTCAGCTCGTCGTGCGCGTGGCCGTAGAGGATGTAGAGCTCGCTGATCGGGGTGCCGCCGAGGCCGTTGATCATGAGCGCGACCCGGTCTCCCGCGACGAAGGGCAGGTCGTTCACGACGGCGTCGAGCATCTCGTCGGTCATCTCGTCCGCAGTGGTGAGCTTGGCGCGCCGGCGGCCGGGTTCGCCGTGGATGCCCACGCCCACCTCGATCTCGTCCTCGCCGAGGTCGAAGAGCGGGGATCCCTTCGCGGGCGGGGTGCAGGAGGTAAGGGCGATGCCCATCGTGCGGGTGACGCTGTCGACCTTCTCGCCGATCCGGACGAGCTCGTCGAGGGAGGCGCCGGCCTCGGAGGCCGCGCCGACGGCCTTCATCACGAAGAAGTTGCCCGCGACGCCGCGGCGCCCGACCGTCCAGGTCGAGTCCTGCACGGCGACGTCGTCGTCGATGAACAGGGTCTTGACGGTGATGCCGTCGCTCTCGGCCATCTCCTGGGCCATTTCGAAGGCCATCCGGTCGCCGGTGTAGTTGTTCACGAGCAGTAGCACGCCCTTCGGGGAGGCCATCAGCTTGGTGGTCTCATAGACGTAGTCCATCGGCGGCGCGGCGAACACGTCGCCGGGGCAGGCCGCGTCGAGCATTCCCTTGCCGACGGTCATCACGTGGGCGGGTTCGTGACCGGACCCTGAGCCCTGGATGATCGACACCTTGTTCGGGTTGGGACCGCCGGCGCGCATGATCAGGTTGTACTTCGGCACATAGCGGAGGGTGTCCGGGTTGGCGAGGGCAAGGCCCTTGAGCATGTCCGGCACATACATCTTCGGGTCGTTGACAAACTTCTTCATGTGTCCATCTCCTTTGTGGGTGGTCCGAAACGTGCAGAAAGGCGTACCGACGTTGGTGCGGATGTTCCTGGGGTTCAGAGGTCGTCGCGCGCGGCCCATTCGCGGCTGAGGCGTTCGAGGATCACGGCGACGGCGACGGCACCCGGATCGGGCGACCCGATGCTGCGCTCCCCCGTGTAGCTGGCCCGGCCGCGGCGCGCCTGCAGGAAGCTCGTCGCGTCGGCGCGTTCCCGCGCGACGACGGCGGCGCGGGCGAGCGCGGCCAGGCCGTCACTCCCGGCGCGGAGTTCGGCTTCGAAGGCATCCGTTGCCGGGACGAGGGCGTCGAGGAGCGTCTTGTCGCCGAGGTTCGACTTGCCCCTGGCCTTGATGCCCTCCGCGGCGGCCCGGAGCATGGCGACGACGTCGTCGCCGTCGAGGTCCGCCTTGCCGGCGACGGCGGCCGAGGCGCGCAGGAATGCGGTGCCCCAGAGCGGGCCGGAGGTTCCGCCGATGCGGCCGGAGATGACGAGGGCGATCTTCTTCAGGAAGTCGGCCGGGGAGCTGCGGTCGAAGTCGGGCCAGTCGGCGAGGACGATCTCGAAGCCCCTGGCGAGGGAGAACCCGAAGTCGCCGTCCCCGACGACGGCGTCGAGGTCGCCGAACTCGCGTTCGTTGTCGACCGCGGTCTGGGCGATGCTGTGCACCACGAATTCGGTGTCGGCGAGGCTGCTGCGGGTCATGGGGTCTCCGGTTCCGGGCTCGTCATTCCTGGGCTGCGCGGTCCTGGGCTGGTCGGTCCTGGTGCGGCCAGGATGGCGGTGAGATCGGTCAGTTCCACGGTGCGGCCGACGTCGAGGTGCAGCGGGTCCTTCAGGGTGATCGCGGAGGGGCCGCCGGGGTCGCCGAGCGAGGAGACGACGAGGGAGGCGCCGGTGAAGTCCTCACCCGCCGTGTAGCCGCTCACCGTGATGAGAGTGCGGAGGCCGGCGGCGAGCGCGGCCTGGAGGCCGTTGGCGCTGTCCTCGATGACGAGGGCCTCTGCGGCAGGGACGCCGAGTTCGCGGAGGGCGAGGAGGTAGATATCCGGCGCCGGTTTCTTGGCAGCGACCACGTCTCCGGCGAAGACCCGGAAGTGCGCGGCGAGGTCCGGCCCGACCGCCTCGGTCAGCACGGCGAGGACGGATTGCTCCGCCGATGTGGATGCGACGGCGAGGGTCCAGCCGGCGGCTGCCGCATCCGCAGTGATCCGTTTGATGCCCGGGCGTCCCGGCAGTGCGCCGCGTGCGACGGCGTCGGTGTAGATGGCGGTCTTACGCCGGTGCCAGCGCGCGACGGCCTCGTCCAGGGCGCCGGGGTCGTCCGGGAGGCCGAGGACGGCGGCGACCGCCGGCGTCAGGGCGCTCCGCATCCGCTCCTTGCCGCCGCCGATCTTGACCTTGACCGCGTAGTCGGAGTCGCTCCACCGCACCGGAACGGCGAATTCGCGGAAGGTCTCATTGAACGCAGGCAGGTGGCCGTCGCGCTCGGTGTCGGCGAGGACGCCGTCGCAGTCGAAGATGAGTGCCGGCATCCGTCACGCCTTCCCTGCGCTGCCGAATTGCTCGGCGAGTCCGCGGGTCAGCGCGACGATATCCGTTCGGACGTGCCCGAACAACGACGGCGGGTCCCACTTGTCCCGTGCCTCCGCGTCCTTCAGGTAGGCGAGGCTCGACTG
Source organism: Cryobacterium algoricola (assembly GCF_004402485.1). GTDB lineage: Bacteria > Actinomycetota > Actinomycetes > Actinomycetales > Microbacteriaceae > Cryobacterium > Cryobacterium algoricola. The sequence goes on from NZ_SOFG01000012.1 coordinate 83,881, forward strand.
CATGAAGGTGATCTTGAGCGCCGTGGAGATGTTGACCTTGGCGCAGCCGAGCGCGATGAGCTCGGAGAACTGGCCGGGGCTCAGGCCGCTCCCGCCGTGCAGGGCGATCGGGATCGGGTGCGCGCTGACGATGTCGCTGACCCGCCGGAAGTCGAGGACGGGTTCACGGGTGTAGACGCCGTGGGCGTTGCCGATCGCGGGTGCGAACACGTCGACGCCGGTCTCCTCGATGAAGCGCAGCGAGATCTCGAGCGACTGCCTGGCGGATGCCGTGTCCGAGCCGATCCCGTCTTCGACCCCGGTGATCGACTCGATCTCGCCCTCGACGTGTGCGCCGAAGGTGCGGGCCTCCGCGACGACTTCGACGGTCTGCCGCTGGTTCTCCGCGACCGGGAGCCGGGAGGCGTCGAAGAGCACGGAGTTCCAGCCGCGCTCGAGGCATTCGGTGATGACCGCCCGCTCGGGGCAATGGTCGAGATGCAGCACCACCGGCACGTCGATGCCCGCCGTCATCGATTCCCACATGCTGAAGAGCACGCGCGACCCGATCGACTTCACGGTCTTGACCGAGGTCTGCACGATCACCGGCGACCGGGCTTCGACGGCCCCCGCGAGGACGGCCTCCATGGTGAGGTCGTTCACGACGTTGATCGCCGGCACGCCGTAGCGCTCGGCGAACGCGCGATCTACGACCGCTTTAAGGGTAGACACCGACATTCCAGGCCTCCTCGCCGGAGTGGGGCCGGTGTCCGGGCCCGGGTGTCACCGGGTCGCCGTCAGCCGGTTGCCGACATCGTAGGCTGCAACCCCGGCCCCGACAATGGGTGACCGGCCCCAACCAATTCGACGGAGTTTTTGAGTTCTTGGCACGTGGGAGCGAGTTCTCAGCGCTTTCCGGGCACAATCTCCGTCGAATCGGTTAGCGGCGGCGGCGGAAGAATCGACGCCGCGGCGGGCTCGGGGCGGCCTCGGCAGGGTGGTCCCAGACGCGCACGATCGACCACGCGACAGCCACGAGCGGCACGGCGAGCACGGCGCCGGCGATGCCGCCGAGCACGGTTCCCGCGGTGAGGGCGACGAGGATCACGAGTGGGTGCAGCTTGAGTGCGCCGGCCATCACGATCGGGTTCAGCAGGTCGCCTTCGAGCTGGTTGACCACGACGACGATGGCCACGACGATGAGGGCCACGATCGGCCCGTTGAAGACGAGGGCGACGAGCGCGGCCAGGATCCCGGCGATCGTCGCGCCGATCAGCGGGATGAACGCGGTGAGGAAGACGATCGCCGCGAGCGGAAGGGCGAGCGGAACCTGCAGGATGGCGAGGCTCGCACCGATGACGACGCCGTCGAAGAGGGCGATGGTCGCGGTCCCGCGCACGTACTGTCCGAGGACAGCCGGAGCGGTCTGGCCGATGCGGCGGGCTCGCGCGAGGGCGGATCCGCGCAACGGCGTCAGGAAGAAGGCCCAGATCGACGCGGCATCCTTGAGGAAGAAGAACAGGATGACGACGACGAGGGCGGCTCCGGTGAGCACCTCGGCCGCGGCGGACACCCCGGCGAGCGCACCGCTGCCGAACTCGGCACTCGTCACGAAGTCGATCACGGCGTTTCTGGCGGCCTCGAACTGGGTGGCATCGAGCGACAGCGGGCCGTTCGTCAGGTAGCCCTGCAGCTGGTCGAGGCCGTCGGAGGCCGCGGTGACGAGTTCGGACCACTGGTTGCGCACGGCGAACACGATCAGGGTCACGATGCCCCCGAGCACGACGACCCCGCCGAGCAGGGTGAGCCAGGTCGCCAGCATCCCCGGCACTCCCCTCGCGCGCAGCCAGCGCACGAGCGGGCTGAGCGCCGCCGCCAGGATGAGCGCGACCAGGGTGGGAATGACGACGAGCTTGAGCTGCACGAGGGCGAACACCACGCCGATTCCCAGCACGATCACGACGATCAGCTGGGCGCTGCGGATGCTCAGCCACCCCAGTCGGTCGACGAGCAGGGACCTCACGGTACGGTCCCGTGGGGTGCTCTCACCCGCGGTCCCGCCTGAGGCTGAGGCTGAGGTGCCGACTGAGGTCTGAGTCTTTCGCTCCGGCTTCGCTCGCATGCCTCCCATGCTAAGCACACCCCGCGGCGCGGCCGGCGAAAATGCTGCCGAACCACAGATTCCTCAAGTCTCGTGACCGCCCCGGCCGAACCAATTCGACGGAGATTTTGGGTTTTCGATGCGTGGGAGGCGGGTCTTCCGGCCTTTAACCTAAAATCTCCGTCGAATTCGTCAGGGCGAAACGCTCGAGGACCTCACCGATGCGGCCTCTGCAGCCGCCGCAGCCGGTTCCGGCGCGGGTGGCCGAGCCGATGCAGGCGACGTCGGTGTTGCCGGCCTCCGCGGACGCCGTGATCGCACCGACCGTGACCCCGTTGCACCAGCAGACCGTCGCGTCTGGGGCGAAGGCGTCGCCGCCGCCCGCCGGGTCTACGTCGGGGCCGTCGTAGCGCAGCAGCAGCGAACGGTCGGCGGGCAGTTCGCTGCCGCGCTCGAAGAGGAGGGTGAGTTCGGCGCCGGTGCGCGGCATCCCGACGCAGATGAAGCCGGTGAGGATGCCCCCGCGCGTGACCATCTTCACGTACCGGCCGTGCTCGGGGTCCGCCCATTGCGACACGCCCAGGCGCGGCGGCGCAGGGACCGGTGCGCCCGCGCAGTCCCTGCCGCGGACGGGCTCCGCAGCCCCGTGCCCGTCGTCGGGATGGGCGGGGTCGAGGTCCCAGGGGTCCGCGCTCGTGTCGCCGGCGGCCACGACGTCGATTCCCTCGGCCTTGAGCATGACGACGCCGTGCGTGTGCGCGGCGAGCGCCGGCCCGAAGTCGACGGGAGCGGCGGGGACGGGAGCGGCTGCGACCGGAGCTGGGGCGACAGGGGCGACGGTCAGGGCGTCCGCGGGCCTGGCGTCGTGCTCGATTTCCGCGGTGAAGCGGGCGGCGAGCCAGTCGGCCTGGCGCCAGCCGGGTCCGATCAGGCCGGTGGGGCCTCCGGCGGGTGCAGCCTGGGAGGCACCGGGGGCCGGCCGGGGGGCGACGTGCGCGCAGTCGCCGATCGCGAAGATGGCGGGGTCGGTCCAGCTCCGCAGGGACTCGTCGACGAGGATGCCCGTCGACACGCTCAGGCCGGCGAGGCCGGCGAGCTCGGTGCGGGCGCCGATGCCGCAGCTGAGCACGAGCAGGTCTCCGGGGATCTGCTTGCCGTCGGCGCAGATCAGCGCGTCGAAGCGGTCGTGGCCGTCGGTGTCTGCGGTGAAGAGAATGCTCTCGGCCCTGGCGTGGCTGACCATGGTGACGCCGGCCCGGCGCGCGCTGCGGGCGAGCACCGTTCCGCCGCCGCGATCGAGATTGCGGTTCAGCGGAATGTCGGCGTGGTAGACAACGCAGACATCGCTCCCGGCCTGGGCCGCGGCGAGCGCGAACTCCATGCCGAGCACCCCCGCGCCGAGCACGACGATCCGGCCTCCCGAGCGCACGGTCGCGAGCACGGTCTCCGCGTCGTCGAGGTCACGGAGAGCGGTGACCCCGCGGGGCAGCGGGGCATCCGCGGTGTCGAGCGAGGCCGCATCCGACGGCGGGCACATCAGGGAGCGGCGCACCCGGGTCACCCCGTCGAGAGTCGGGACGTTGGCGCGGGCGCCGGTCGCGAGCACGATCCGGTCGTAGCCGAGGTGGGTGCCGTCGCCGAGGGTCACCGTGCGTCGCACCCGGTTGATCCGGGTGACGATCTCTCCGGTGCGGATGTCGACGCCCGCCGCCCTGGCCGCGTCGGTGTCCGTCAGGTCGAGCGCGCCACGGTCGGAGCGGCCAACGGCATAGTCGGCAATGAGCACCCGGTTGTAGGCGTCCGCGGCCTCCGCGCCGACAACGGTCAGGGTGGCTAGGCCCGCACGCACGACCGGGAGAAGTTCCTCGACGAGGCGGGCCCCGACCGGGCCGTAGCCGACGAGGACGATCCGGGTCGGTGCGGCGGCAGCGGGCACAGCACCGATCGTGCCCGCGCCGGGCACTGCGACGATCGACTCAGGCATGGGCATCCGTTCGGGTCGACCTGGCGGAAACGGCATCCGCAAGATCGGCCCCCGGCGTCCGCGTCAACGCGCGTACCCGCACGGTCGTGCGCTTGAACTCGGGCATGCCGGAGACGGGGTCGGTGACCCCGAGGGTGAGCAGGTTCGCCCGCTGGGCGCCGGGGAAGTGGAAGGGCAGGAACACGGTGTCCGGGCGGATGCCGCCGGTCACCTCGGCGACACAGCTGACGACTCCCTGGGCATTACCGACCTCGACCTCGCCACCGTCGACGAGACCCAGGCGGGCGGCGGTCGCCGGGTGCACCTGGAGCCTGGCCTGCGGCTGGGCCTGCTGCAGCTCGGGCACCCGGCGGGTCTGGGCCCCCGACTGGTAGTGCTCGAGAAGCCGGCCGGTGATGAGGGTGACCGTGCCATCCCGCTGGGCGGGCGCATCCGTCACCCTGGCCTGCACGGCGACGATGCGCGCGCGGCCGTTTGCGTGCGCGAAGCCGTCGAGGAAGAGCCGAGGGGTGCCGGCCGACCCGGCCGGGTACGGCCAGTACGCGGCCTCCCCCGTGTCGAGCAGCCCGTAGCTCAGGCCGGAGTAGTCGGCGAGCCCGCCCGCGCTCGCGCGGCAGAGCTCGTCGAACACCTCGGCCGGGTCGGCGCTGAACGTGCCGGCGGAGTCGAGCCGGCGCGCGAGTTCCTGGAAGATCCAGAGTTCGCTGCGCACCCCGTCCGGCGCGCCGATCGCCGTGCGGCGGCGGATGACCCTGCCCTCGAGCGAGGTCATCGTGCCCTCCTCCTCTGCCCACTGGGTGACCGGCAGCACGACGTCGGCGAAGCGCGCGGTCTCGGAGAAGAAGAAGTCGCAGACCACGAGGAAGTCGAGGGCCTCGAGGCCGGCGCGCACCCGGTTGGAGTCCGGGGCGGACACGACGACGTTCGAGCCGTGCACGAGCAGGCAGCGGATGCCGCCGGGCGCGCCGAGCGAGTCGAGCAGCTCGATCGCGGGCACGCCGGCCCCCGGCAGGCTCTCCGGGGACACGCCCCAGACGCCGGCGACGTGGGCACGCGCGGCCGGGTCGGTGATCTTGCGGTACCCGGGGAGCTGGTCGCACTTCTGGCCGTGCTCGCGGCCGCCCTGGCCGTTACCCTGCCCGGTGAGGGTGCCGTAGCCGGAGCGGCGGGTGCCGACGAGGCCGAGCACGAGGCTCAGGTTGATCGCGGCGGTCGCGGTGTCCGTGCCGTCGACGTGCTGCTCGACTCCGCGGCCGGTGAGGATATAGGTGCCCGTCCCGGCCGAGAGGCGGCGGGCGAGGCCGCGGAGCTGCGGCACCGGGACGCCGGTGAGCTGTTGCACCCGTTCCGGCCACCACCGGGAAACGCTGCGGCGGAGGGCTTCGAAGCCGGTCGTGCGCCGGGCCAGGTAGTCGGTGTCGATGAGGCCCTCCGCGATCACGATGTGCGTGAGACCGAGCAGGAGCACGAGGTCGCTGCCGGGCGTCGGCTGCACGTGCAGGCCGCCGCCGTCCTCGGTGAGGCGTGCGGTCGCCGAGCGGCGCGGGTCGACGACGATCAGGCCGCCGGCGCGGCGGGCGCCCTCGAGGTGCCCGATGAACGGCGGCATGGTCTGGGCCACGTTGGAGCCGAGGATCAGGATCGTGTCCGCCGAGTCGAGGTCCTCGACCGGGAACGGCAGTCCTCGGTCGAGGCCGAAGGCGCGGTTGCCCGCCGCTGCGGCCGAGGACATGCAGAACCGACCGTTGTAGTCGATCCGGGAGGAGCCGAGCGCGACCCTGGTGAACTTGCCGAGCTGGTAGGCCTTCTCGTTGGTCAGGCCACCGCCGCCGAAGACCCCGACCGAGTCCGCGCCGTGCTGCGCGCGGGTGTCGGCGAGCCGGGCGGCCACGAGGTCGAGCGCCTCGTCCCAGCTCGCCGGTTCGAAGCTCCCGTCCGGCTGCCGGAGCATCGGCGTCAGGATCCGCTCCGGCGACACGAGCAGTTCGGCGGCCGTCCAGCCCTTCTTGCACAGGCCGCCCCGGTTGGTGGGGAATGCCCGGCCGGCCACGGTCACGCCCGGGCGAGCCGCAGCATCCGTGCCCGCAGCATCCGTGCCCGCGGCGCCCATGCCCGCGGCCTCCGTGCCCGTCAGCGTCATCGCGCACTGCAGCGCACAGTACGGGCAGTGCGTGTCGACGCTCGGGCGGGCGACGGATGCGCGGGGTGCGGTCACGGGGACTCCTCCTGGTGGGTGGGTGCTGGGCGGATGCCGGCTAAATGCGCTGCCCGGCCACGGACGAGCCGCGGCGGAGGTAGCAGAACGCGGTGACGATCATCATCACGACATAGGCGCCGATGAAGGCGTAGATCGCGGCGGTATAGCTGCCGGTCGCGACCTTGGAGTTTCCGAGCACCTGCGGAATGATGAACCCGCCGTATGCGCCGATCGCGGAGATAAGGCCGAGCGCGGCCGCGGTCTTGCGCTGGGTGCTGACGTCGCCGGAATTCGTGTGGGCGTCGGTCACGCCGCTGCGGGCGGCGAAGACGCTCGGGATCATCCGGTAGGTCGAGCCGTTTCCGACGCCGGTCGCGACGAAGATGAGTAGGAAGCTCGCCAGGAACAGCCAGAAGTTGCCGAGAGACAGCACCGCGATCACGAGCAGCGCGCCGAGGGCCATCACGCCGAAGGCGGCGATCGTGACGCGGGCCCCGCCGAAGCGGTCGGCGAGCTTGCCGCCGGCCGGCCGGGCGAGGGAGCCGACGAGGGCACCGAGGAAGGCGAGCGAGATCGACGCGGCCATGATGTGGAAGGTGGAGTACTCCGGGAACTGGTCGGCGATGAGCTTCGGGAAGACGCTCGCGAAGCCGATGAAGGAACCGAAGGTGCCGATGTAAAGCAGGGAGAGGATCCAGAGGTGCGGTTCGCGGAGCGCCGCGAGCGAGCCGGCGAAGTCGGCCTTGGCACTGGACAGGTTGTCCATGTGCTTCCAGGCTCCCCACATCGCGACGAGGATGAACGGCACCCAGAACCAGCCGGCGAGCGAGAGGTTCAGGGTTCCGGCGGCGCCGATCGTGATCACGATCGGGACGACGAGCTGGGCGACGGCGGCACCGAGGTTTCCGCCGGCGGCGTTGAGCCCGAGGGCCCAGCCCTTCTGCTTCTGCGGGTAGAAGTAGGTGATGTTGGACATCGAGCTCGCGAAGTTGCCGCCGCCGAGGCCGGCAAGGCCCGCGACGACGAGCATCACCGGGAACGGGGTGGCCGGGTTGCCGACGCAGAAGCCGAGGGCGATCGACGGGATCAGCAGCAGCCCGGCCGAGATGATGGTCCAGTTGCGGCCGCCGAAGCGGGCGACCATGAACGTGTACGGGAAGCGCAGCGTCGCGCCGACGAGGCTCGGCATCGAGATGAGCCAGAAGATCTGACCGGTGTCGAAGGTGAAGCCGGCCTTGGGCAGCTGCACGACGACGATGCTCCAGAGTTGCCAGATCACGAAGCCGAGGAATTCGGCGAAGATCGACCACTTGAGGTTGCGGGAGGCGATGGCTTTGCCGCCGTCGTTCCACTGTTCGGCGTCTTCGGCGTTCCAGTTGTCGATCCACCGGCCGGGGCGGTGGACCAGGCTCGGGCCGGTGCGGAGGCCGGTTGTGGGGGTATCGACTGCAGTCATGGTGTTCTCCTCGGGATGGGTGTGCGGGGGGAAGTGCAGGGGAAGGACGGTGGGAAGGTCAGGCGGCTTCGGGCAGGGGCAGGTGCACGTGCACCTCGCCGTCTTCGACCCTGACCGGGTAGGTGCGCAGCGAGTACTCGGCGGAGGTGAAGCATTCGCCGGTCTCGAGGTCGTAGACCTGCTTATGCAGGGGGGAGGCGATGGTGAACCGGTCACCGCGCGATCCGACGATGCCGCGGCTCATCACGAATGACCCGGTTGCGGGGTCGCGGTTGTCGACGGCGTACAGACCGCCGTCCGGAAGCAGCAGGATGGCGAGCTGCTCATCGCCGATCAGGGCGGCTTCGCCCCAGAGCGGCTCGAGTTCATCGAGGGAACAAACGCGGATCCAGGTGCCGGGGTGGTTCACGAGTGATCCCGCTTTCTGTGAGGTCTGCCACGCCGGGTGGGCGATTCCCTCACGCTAAATCGGCCACGTTTCGCGGGTCCGCGCCGGGCGCGTCGAATGCGTAAAGAAGTCCTCACCCTTCCCCGGCGGGCCGGTGAGGTCCCGGTCACACCTTGTTACATGGGCGCAACCGAGGGGAAACGCGGCCCTTTTAGGCTGGCAGCACCACCTACGGAAGGCTCCGCCATGGACAACGTCACGTTCGACGCCGCTGGGGCAGCCCCCCGGCCTTCCGGCGTCCCCCGACGCATCGTCGTCATCGGCGGCGGCCCCGCCGCGCACCGGTTCGCCGAGGCCATGCAGGCGAGGTCGACGCCCGGTGAGGACAGCGAACTCCTCGTCCTCGGCGACGAGCGCCACCTGCCGTACGACCGGGTCGCCCTCTCCCGCCGTCTCGTCGACTCCGAGGACCTCACCCTCGGCGACCGGGCGCTCTGGGAGGCCCCCGGCATCGCTTACCGCGGCGGCAGCCGGGTGGACAGCATCGACCCGGCCGGCCGCACCGTCACCCTCGCCGACGGCGAGACCCTCTCCTACGACGAGCTCGTCTTCGCGACGGGATCGTCCGCCACCGTCCCTCCCATCCCCGGTTCCGAAGCCGGCCACGTCTACCGCACCATCGAGGACGTCGACTTCCTCGTCGCCGAAGTCGCCCGTCTCCGCGAGCGGCTCGGCCGGCCGGCGAACGTCGTGGTCGTCGGCGGCGGACTCCTCGGCCTCGAGGCCGCCGGGGGCCTGCAGCGTCTCGGAGGCTCGGCCACGATCGTGCACTCCGGCCGCTGGCTGATGAGCGCGCAGCTCGACGAGGGGGCCGGGCAGGCGCTCGGCCGGCTGATCCAGGCCCAGGGCATCACCCTCGCCCTCGGCAACCGTCCCACCGAGGTGCTCACTTCCCCGACCGGCCGCGTGCTCGGCGTCACGCTCACCGACGGCACCCAGCTGCACGCCGACCTCGTCGTCTTCTCGATCGGCATCACCCCGCGCGACGAACTCGCCCGCGTGGCCGGCCTCGACCTCGGCCCGCGCGGCGGCATCGAGATCACGGATGCCTGCAGCACGTCGATCCCCGGCATCTGGGCCATCGGCGAGGTCGCGAGCGTGAACGGCAGCTGTGTCGGTCTCGTCGCCCCCGCGAACGCGATGGCCGAGGTCGTCGCCGATCGGCTGCACGGCGGCGCCGCCGTCTTCCCCGGCGTCGATGACGCCACCAAGCTCAAGCTCTCCGGGGTCGAGGTCGCGAGCTTCGGCGACGCCCTCGGGGCGACAGAGCACTCCCTCGAGGTCGTCTATGCGGACCCGGCCAGGGGTTTGTACCAGAAGATCGTCGTGACGAACGATGCGAAGACCCTCCTCGGCGGCATCTTCGTCGGCGACGCCTCGCCGTACACGGCGCTGCGGCCCTTGCTCGGTCGCGAGCTCGGAGCCGAGCCGAGCGCCTACCTCTCCGCGGCCGGCGCCGAACCGCCGGCAAGCAGTGACCTGCCGGATGACGTGCAACTCTGCTCCTGCAACAACGTGTCGGTCGGCGCCGTGCGCGCCGGCATCCGCGGCGATGAGCACACCGAGGCGTGCACGGAACTCGGCCAGCTCAAGGCGTGCACCCGGGCCGGCACCCAGTGCGGTTCCTGTGTGCCTCTGGTCAAGAAGATCCTCGAAACCGAACTGACGAGGGCGGGCGTCACCGTTTCCCACGCCCTCTGCGAGCACATCGCGCTCAGCCGGAGCGAACTCTTCGAATCCGTCCGCATCCTGCAGCTGACCGACTTCGACGAGATCATGGGCCGGTTCGGCAGTGGACTCGGCTGCGACATCTGCAAGCCCGTGATCGCCTCGATCCTCGCGACGCAGACCTCGGGCTACATCCTCGACGGCGGCCGCGGCGCCCTGCAGGACACCAACGACCGCGCCCTCGCCAACATGCAGAAGGACGGCACGTACTCGGTCGTGCCCCGGATCCCGGGCGGCGAGATCACGCCGGCCAAGCTCATGGTCATCGCCGAGGTCGCCGCCGACTTCAACCTCTATACCAAGATCACCGGCGGCCAGCGCATCGACCTGTTCGGCGCCCGTCTCGAACAGCTTCCCGACATCTGGAAGATCCTCGTCGAGGCCGGGTTCGAGTCCGGCCAGGCCTATGGAAAGTCCCTCCGCACGGTGAAGAGCTGCGTCGGGTCGACCTGGTGCCGCTTCGGCGTGCAGGACTCAGTCGCGATGGCGATCAACCTCGAACTGCGCTACCGGGGGCTCCGCGCACCGCACAAGTTCAAGCTCGGTGTCTCCGGGTGCGCCCGCGAGTGCGCGGAGGCGCGCAGCAAGGACGTCGGCATCATCGCGACCGACCAGGGCTGGAACCTCTACGTCGGCGGCAACGGCGGCTTCCAGCCCGCCCACGCCCAGCTCCTCGCCCAGGACCTCGACGACGAGACCCTGATCCGCTACATCGACCGCTACCTGATGTACTACATCCGCACCGGCGACCGCCTGCAGCGCACCGCGCGCTGGCAGGAAGACCTCGAGGGCGGGCTCGACCACGTGCGCGACGTCGTCTGCAACGACTCTCTCGGCATCGCCGACGAACTCGAGGCCGCCATGCTCGTCCACGTCGGCAACTACGAGGACGAATGGGCCGCCACCCTCAAGGATCCGGAGCGCCTGCGTCGGTTCCGGTCCTTCGTCAACGCCCCCGGCACCGCGGACCCCGCTCTCCTGCAGGTCATCGAACGCGATCAGCCCCGCCCGGCGCGCCCGGCGGAGCGGGAGGCCGTGCTGGTCTCCGGCCTGAGCATCCCGGTCAGACCCCGCGACGCGACCGCGAACTCCGGCGCGACCACCACCACCACCAGCGAACGCACCATCGAACTGCGACAGGGAGTGTGAACCATGGACATCAGCCTCGACCTGGCCGGCCGCCGGGTCCTCGTCTTCGGAGGTGCCCTCGCGGCCAGACGGGTACTCGCCCGGTTCCTGGCCGCTGAAGCGATCGTCTACCTGGCCTCTGTTCCCGTCGACGGGCATCCGCCGGAGAGACCGCACCCGCAGGTGCGCCCCGTCGAATACCCGCATTTCCCGCACGGCTGGCGCGACCTCGTCTCCGCGGTCGACCTCGTCGTGCTCGTCGAAGTGTCCGCGGCCACCGAGCGCATCATCGTCGATGCCTGCGCCTCGCAGCGGGTCTGGCTGAGTCGCGAACCAGCGGCATCCGTTGCCCCGCTCGGACGGGTGACCCTCGTCGGCGGTGGCCCCGGCGACGACGGCCTGCTCACGATGGCCGCCGTCCAGGCCCTCCGCGACGCCGACATCGTCTTCTACGACAAGCTCAGCCCGCACGACCGGCTCGACGAGTGGTGCCCCGGCGCCGAGCACGTCGACGTCGGCAAGACACCGGGGCACCACGCCACCCCGCAGGCCGAGATCGAGCGGATGCTCGTCGACAGCGCCCTCGCCGGCCTCACCGTCGTCCGGCTCAAGGGCGGCGACCCGTTCGTGTTCGGGCGCGGCGGCGAGGAAGTGGTCGCGTGCCGCGAGGCCGGGGTTCCGGTCACGGTCATCTCCGGAGTGACGAGCGCGATCTCGGTGCCGGCCGCAGCGGGCATCCCGGTCACCCACCGGGACCTCAGCCGGGTCTTCACCGTGCTCTCCGGCCACGCGCCGCTGAGCGAGAACGAACTCGCGCACCTCGCCGGGCTCGGCGGCACGATCGTGGTCCTGATGGGCATCGGAACGCTGCCACACCTCACCGCCGGGCTCGCCCGCCACGGGATGCGCACCGACATGCCCGTTGCGATCGTCGAGCAGGGCTTCTCCGCGCAGCAGCGCACCACGAAGGCCCGGCTCGACACGATCACCCCGCTCGCCGCGAAGCTCGGCGCCCGCTCCCCCGCCGTCCTCGTGATCGGCGAGGTCGTACGATTGTCCGAGCACGACGACGCCGCCAGTGATGAACTGTTGCAGGCCATCGCGAGCAACGCCGAGCACTGACTGAACGCCCGACACCGACCGGGGACATCCGCCCCGCACGCCGGTCCGTGTCGCCACAGCCCACCGACACCACCCGACGAGCCGGAGACACCGTCAACGACACGAGCGCCGAAGCCAGCCAGCCCGGGTTCCGCGCTGACCAGCTCGAGGGATTCCGCATCGCCGTCACGAGCGACCGGCGCTCGGAGGACCTCATCGCCGCGTTCGAGCGCCGGGGAGCCGAGGTCGTCCACGCGCCCGCCATCCGGATCGCGGCGGCCGCCGACGACGCCCGGATCACGAGCGACACCGAGGCGATCATCGCCGGCCGACCCGACATCCTCCTCGCGACGACCTCGTACGGCATCCGGCGCTGGTTCGAGGCGGCGGATGCCGCGGGTATCGGCCACGAGCTCACCGGGACCCTCGAGCACTCCAGCATCCTCGTGCGCGGTCCGAAGGCGCGCGGCGCCGTCCGGGCGGCCGGCCTCGACGACGACGGGATGAGCGACGAGGAAACCACCAAGTCCCTCGTCGACTACGTGCTGCGGGACGGCGCAGCCGGCAAGACGATCGCGGTGCAACTGCACGGCTTCACCGACCAGCCCCAGCTCGAACGCCTCGTCGCGGCCGGCGCGACGGTGCTGACCGTCGCGCCCTATCGCTGGCTGCTGCCGGAGGACTCCGCACGCGTGCTCCGCCTCGTCGACCTGATCTGCGCGGGCGGCGTCGATGCCGTCACCTTCACGAGCGCCCCGGCGGTGATGGCGCTGTTCGGAGTCGCCGACTCGATCGGCCGGCTCGACGAATTGCAGGACGCCTTCAGCGAGACCGTCGTCGCCGCGGCCGTCGGCCCGGTCACGGCCGGGCCCCTGATCGCCGCAGGACTCGCACCGATCGTGCCTGAGCGGTTCCGGATGGGCGCACTGATCAAGCTCGTCTGCGACCACCTCGAGCAACAGCGGGTGCTGCGCCTCGACACCCGGTTCGGGCCCGTCGAGCTCCGCGGCCGGCTGTTCTCCGTCGCCGGCGCCCGAACCACCCTGCCGCCGAGCTCACTGACGCTGCTGCGGGTGCTGCTCGCTGCGGGGGGCACGGTCACCTCCCGGGCGAGCCTGACCGCGACGCTGCCGGAGATGCAGGACGACCACGCGGTCGACGTCGCGATCAGCAGGCTGCGCCAGGCGCTCCCCGAACCGGGCCTCGTCGCGACGGTGATCAAGCGCGGCTACCGGATCGACGTCTGACCCGCCACCCGCGTTCCGAATTCAGGAGTTGAGCATGTTCCGGGCTTGAATCAGGCCGGAACGGCGCCGAAAGCGGTGCGACTCCTGAATTCGGAACGGGCCGGACGGACGTGCGGCTAGGCGCGGGGCGGCATCCGCGCGGCAGCGACGGCCTCGAGCACCTCTTCTGAACCGGCGTAAATGCCGATGCGGCGCGGCCAATGGCTGATCACGTCGGTGAAGCCGAGTTCCGCGGCCCGGCCGACGGCGTCATCGAACGCTCCGACGCTCTGCAGGGAGTAGCTGCCACCGCTGTCCAGGTTGAGGTATCTGTCGATCGAGGCCGGCTCGCGACCGAGCGCGTGCGCGGCATCGTCGAGGCGCCCGGCCAGGGTGGCGACCGCGGCCCACCAGGCGTCGCCGGTCGCGCCGTCCGGTCCCGTCGTCACCCAGCCTTCTCCGTGGGTCGCAGCGAGGCGAAGCCCCTTCGGCCCGTTCGCCGCGATCACGAAGGGCAGCCGCGGCGCCTGCACGGGCGCGCCGACCATGCGCGCACCGACGGCCGTGAACCAGTCGCCGCTGAAGTCGATCCCGGCCGTGCTGCCCTCCGCTTCCCCGCGGAGCAGCAAGTCGAGCAGGGTGACGAATTCGGTGAACCGCGCGTGCCGTTCCGGCCCGGTGTACGCGCGCTGCCCGAGCACGGTCGCGTCGAAACCGGTGCCGCCCGACCCCACGCCGAGCAGGAACCGCCCGCCCGACAGCTCATCGAGTGTCGCGAGCTCCTTGGCGAAGGGCACCGGATGCCGGAAGTTCGGATTCGAGACGAAGGTGCCGAGCCGCAGCTCGCGGGTCACGAGCGCGGCCGCCGTGAGCGTGGGAATCGTGGCGTGCCACGGCTCGTCGGCGAGGCTGCGCCAGGACAGGTGGTCGTAGGTCCAGCCGTGGTCGAAGCCGAGCCGTTCGGCTCCCCGCCACTTGCGGGCGGCTTCCGGCCAGGGGTCCTGGGGCAGGATGACGATTCCATAGCGCATGCTGTGAGTTTACGACCGCGCCTCCGGCGGCCCCTGCACTCACGACCGATGGCCCGCCCGTCGCCCAGGCATGCTTAATGCACGCTCAATCTGACTCCAGCAGTGCAATATGAATAGTTCTTTAGGTATATTAATAGCAGATTGGTAGACTGTACCCCATAAGGGGGCCTCCCATTCCGAGTCATCAGGCTTTTCGCTCATTCGTTCCCACCGTGCTCCGTCGATGTCTGCTTCTCGCGGCCGCGCTCGTCCTCGCCGCCGTCACCGTGGCGGTCCTTCCCGTTCCCGCAGCCTCGGCCGCTCCGCTCGGCAGCAGCGTCACCCAGTGCAACGGCGTTGCCGGGATCGGCGGCGGCACCGGTGCGGTCGAATGCTCCGTCGTCGTCGAGAACAACCTCAACCTCGCCACCGGCGCGACGAGCTCGACCGTCAGCACGATCGTCTGCGTCCACGCGGCCAACACCCTCGTCGACTGCGGCGCCCCCACCGTCGTCGCGGGCACGACGCTCGTCACGACCGTCTCCCAGTGCAACGGCTCGATCAACGTCGGCGGCGGCAACACCCTGTGCTCCGTCAGCGTGGTCAACACACTGACCGGATCCACCACGCCGAAGCCCGCGACCGTCAACCAGTGCGTCGGCTCCGGCGTGTCGACGACCCTCGACTGTGCGCCCGTGAGCAACACGAGCGGCGCAGCGGTGACGCAGTGCAACGGTTCGGGCAACGGCGGCGGCGGCGATGTCTATTGCCGCGTCGACACCGCATCGACGACAACGGCGCAGCTCCCCGTGACGGTCAACCAGTGCAACGCCTCGAGCAACGGCGGCGGTTCGACCGTCCGGTGCACGACCTCCCTCCTCACCCGGGTTCTCTCCGTGAACCGAGCAACTGCGGTGACCCACGCGGCGGCGACTCCCGTCGAGGCCACGACGACCACGACAGGAACCACCCCTGCTGTCACCGCGGTCGCTCCCCCGGTCGCCTCCGGCACCCCCTCCACCGGGACGGCCTCGCAGAACCCGGTGACCATCACCTCCGCCGCACGGGCCGGCGTGCTGCCGCCCGTCGACTTCTCCCGGCTCGCGCACACCGGAGTCGACGTCGAACCGGTCCTGACCACCGGGATCGCTCTCGTCGTCTCCGGGCTGCTGCTCGTCGGGTTCGCGACCCGGCGTCGCACCCGCGCCTGGATTCTCCGCCTGACCGGGACCCCCTAAGTCCCGTCACCCCGGACGATCCATCGCGGGGCCGTGCGTTTGTCGGCGCGCAGTGACACACTCGAGCCATGAGCAGCCGAGAGTACGTGACCCGATGCGCCATCGTTCCGCCGTATCTCCTGGTGCGGCTCGCCAGGCTCGACGACCCGCACTACGCGGGCGCAGCCGAGGCGGCACGGCATTCGCTCCTGCGGGACGCGCCGCTGCGCGAGCGACGCAGCGCGGCGCATCCGCCGCCCCTGCGCCCGACGACCCGCGGTACGGCCGCCACTCCCGGTGAGCTCGACCGGGCCGTTTCGGATGCCGGTGGCCTCGAACGCCTGCCCGGTCGCCTGGTGCGGTCGAAGGCCCAGGTCCCCGTCGGCGACGTCACGGTGAACGAGGCCTGGGACGGCCTCGGCCACACCCACGCCCTGTTCTGGACCCGGTTCGGGCACGACTCGATCGACGGGCACGGGATGCCCATCGAGGCGAGTGTGCACTACGGCCGCGACTACGACAACGCCTTCTGGGACGGGGAGCGGATGGTCTTCGGCGACGGCGACGGGCAGGTGTTCACCCGGTTCACCGCGTCCCTGACGGTGATCGGCCACGAGCTCACCCACGGGGTCACCCAGTTCAGCGCCAACCTGACCTACGAAGGGCAGTCGGGGGCTCTCAACGAATCCGTGTCCGACGTGTTCGGCGCGCTCGTCGAGCAGTTCGCCCTCGGGCAGTCCGTCGCCGAGGCGAGCTGGCTGATCGGTGCGGGGCTCTTCACCGACCAGGTCCAGGGCGCGGCGCTGCGCTCGCTCAAGGCCCCGGGAACGGCATACAACGACGACGTGCTCGGCATGGACCCGCAGCCGTCGGACATGGCCGGCTACGTCGACGGAGAAGACGACAACGGCGGCGTGCACCTCAACTCGGGCATCCCGAACCGGGCGTTCTACCTCGTGGCCGCCGAGCTGGGCGGCAACGCCTGGGAGAGCGCCGGCCAGATCTGGTTCGACACCCTCACGAGCGGAACGCTGCGGCCCCGCGTCGACTTCGCCGGGTTCGCGCGCGCAACCGTCACGGCGGCGACCAGGCGGTTCGGCCCCGGCTCCCGCGAGCACGCCGCCGTCGTCGCCGGCTGGAGTGGCGTCGGGCTCGGGAAAGGACTCGGCGGAGTAACATCGCGGGCATGAAGGTCATCGTTTCGCGAAGCGGTGGCATCGCCGGAGTGCGGGTCACCTGGGAGGTCCAGGTCGATGATCAGGCCGACCCGGCGGCGTGGGCCGATTTCCTCGCGTCCCTGCCCTGGGACGACGTCGTCGAGAGGGCGCCGGAACCGGACCGCTACGTGTACCGCATCCGGTGCGCCCCGCACGAGGTCGTGCTCGCGGAACCGGACTTGTCCGGCCCCTGGCGGCAGCTCGTCGACCGGGTGCGCACCGCACACGACCACGGCTGACGCCCCGGCTACCGCCACCGCCGCGCTCGGGGTGCGCTCGGGGTGCGCGTCGCCCTGGTCACCGGGCCGTGCTGCGCGACCGGGACATTCGGGTCTGCCCTGAGTTCGCCACGACCGCGCAGGGTGGTGGCGGAGTACCCGGTTGCGTGGGAATATGAACCATGGAAACCAACGACCTGTATCCGGTGCATGTCCTCGACGAAGAGGAATGCTGGGACCTCCTGATCTCCTCGAGCTTCGGCCGCCTCGCCCTCAGCATCGCGGGCGAGCCGGACATCTACCCGGTCAACTTCGTGGCGGCCGACCGGCGCCTGGTCTTCCGCACCGCGGAGGGCACCAAGCTCCTCGAACTCACCGTGAACAACAAGGTCGCCTTCGAAACGGACGGCATCGGACGCGACGAGGCCTGGAGCGTCGTCGCCAGGGGCCGGGCGCGGGTACTCGAGCACCAGACCGACATCGATGCCGCAGACCAGCTGCCACTGCGCCCTCTCGTGCCGACCCTCAAGTACATCTACGTGGAGATCGTCCCGGAGACGGTCAGCGGTCGTCGGTTCACGCTCGGGCCAGAGCCCGAACGGTACTGATGAGCGGTACGGCCGTTCCCGGCACCGTCCTGATCACCGGAACTTCCTCGGGGATCGGGCTGCAGGCCGCGGTTGCGGCCGCCCGCTCCGGGCACACGGTCGTCGCGACCATGCGCACCCTCGAGGGAGCGCGCGCCCTGCGCGACGCGAGCGCAACCGCCGGCGTCACCCTCGACATCCGGCGCCTCGACGTGACGGAACCCGGGTCGATCGCCGAGGTCATCACGCACATGCTCGACCGGTACGGCCGGATCGACGCCGTGGTGAACAACGCAGGGGCCGGCCACGTCGGCACGATCGAGAACGAGAGCCTCGACGTCGTGCGCGCGGTCATGGAGGTCAACTTCTTCGGTGTCGTGAGCGTCACCCGGGCGGCGCTGCCGCACCTGAGACAGGGCCGCGGCCGACTGATCACCGTCACGAGCGTCGGCGGCGTCGTCGGCCAGCCCTTCAACGAGGCGTATTGCGCCGCGAAGTTCGCGGTCGAGGGGTTCATGGAGAGTCTCGCCCCCGTCGCAGCGACCGCGGGAGTCGCGGTCACGGTCGTCGAACCCGGCGCGGTCGCGTCGTCCTTCGTCGACAACGTCGGCCTCGACCCGCGCGCCAGCCCGCCGAACGATCCATACGCATCCGCCCTCGCGGGCTACCTCGCCAGGGCCGCACAGTCGTTCAGCGCCGCGCAATCGGCGGAGAGCGCCGGGGCCTCCGTCGCGGCACTGCTCGACGGCGAGCGGCCGCCGTTCCGGGTGCAGACCTCCGACGCGGCGCGCGCGTTCGTCGGCGTCAAACTCGCCGATGCCGACGGCTCGGCCGTGCAGCGGATGACCGCCGGCTGGCTCGACTAGCGGCCTCGACCAGCGGCCTCGACTACCGGCTGAGGCGCAGGAAGCGGAGCACGGCCAGCCCGTAGGCATCCGCCACGTCGGCCGCCTCGACGGCCTCGAGCGTTCCCGCGAGCAGCGCGGTGACCCGGTAGGCGTCGTCGCCGAGCCGTTCGAGGGAGTGGAAGGCCGCTCCGAGCATCTCCCGGAGCTGGTCCTCCCTCGGGAGCCAGAGCGCATCTTCGAGGGCGAGCGAGTCGAGTGCCCATTCGGTCGTTCCGTTGAACCCGAGAATGGTGCCGGTGTCGAATTCGTGCGGCTCGATGGTCATCTCGCTGACCGTGAACACCTCGACGTCGAAGCCGGCCCGTTCGATCCGGAACGCGTCGCCGGAGGACGGCCGCCAGGCGAGCCCGGCGGCTTCGAGGGCGCGGGCGCAGTCAATTGAGATCATGGGACATTCTCATCCGGACGAACGCAGACCACTAGCGTTGAAGGGAAGAGTTTTCAGGAGGCAGTACCGTGACCCGAACCGTGAACCTGACGGTGCACGTCAAGCCCGGCAGTCGCAAGGGTCCCCTCGTCGCTGTCGACGACCCGGCCGCGCTCGGCACCCCTGCGACGACGAGCGCTCCGGCGGATGCCTCGCTCACGGTCTACCTGCAGCAGCGGGCCGTCGAGGGCGCCGCCAACGACGCCCTCGTCAAGCTGCTCGCGAAGCACTTCGCCGTCTCGAAGAGCGCCGTCACGATCGTGCGCGGACACACCTCGCGGGTTAAACACGTGCGCATCGACCACGAGTCGTGATCGATGCGCACGGGAACCGCCGGTAGCGGTGCGGCCTAGCTGACGCCGCGCAGGTCGATCACGAAGATGAGGGTCTGACCGGAGAGGCGGTGTCCTCCGCCGGCGGGACCGTACGCCAGGTGCGGCGGCACGACGAGCTTGCGACGCCCGCCGACCTTCATGCCGGGGATGCCCTGCTGCCAGCCCGCGATGAGCGAGCGCAAGGGGAAGTTGATCGACTGGCCACGGCTCCACGAGGAGTCGAATTCGTCGCCGGTGTCGTATTCGACACCGAGGTAGTGCACGTCGACGGTCGCGCCGGGAGTCGCCTCGGCGCCCTCGCCAACCACGATGTCGGTAATGGAGAGCTCCGTGGGCGCTGGGCCCTCCGGTGCGTCGAGTTCGGGCTTGGTGTTCAGATCAGTCATGCACCCATCCAATCGGATATCCCGGCAGCATGCACGCTGAAAATTACCCCTTGCGCGAACGCCCCTCGAAGGCGCACGATATCAGCAAGAACTCGTCATCCGGGAGAGTTGTCGGCAGTGCCACACCACCGGATGACGAGTTCACTCGTTAACCGGCAGCCCGTTAACCGGCCGCCCGTTAACCGGCCGCTCGTCGACCTGCCGCGCGCGGCATCCGTCGTCGGGCAGCGGATGCCTGCCCTCAGCCGATGACGACCGCCCGGTGCGCCTGGACGAGGGCGAGAAGTGCGGCCTCGTCGGCGCGGGCGACCCGGTCGGCGGTGCCGTTCAGCATCCGCTGCCTGGCGAAGGCGAGCCGGGTCGCGTCGGCGATGAACCGGCGCATCGCGAGGCGACGTTGCCGCGGCTGCCCGGCGGCCCAGGCGCGCGCCTGCCGCCGCCCTGGACCCGTCGCGAGCATCGAGACCTCGCGGGGCGTGAACCAGCCGGCCGCGGCGTACTCGCCGAGCCGGGCGACGGTGATCCGCTCCTCCTGGCGCCGGAGCAGCACGACGGCGACGATGTAGCCGATGAAGAGCGGGAGTTGCACGAGCACGTAGTAGAAGAGCAGGGCGGAGTCGCTCGTGAGCAGGTAGGCCGCGCCGTTCCAGAGTGCGTGCAGGGCGACCGCGAGCGCGAATCCGGCGAGGACGATCAGCACCCGGCCAAGCGCTCCGCCGGCCCTGCTGCGGCTCGCGATGCCGAACGCGATCCCGGTACACGCGGTGAAGGTGACATGGGCGAACGGGGAGAAGACCCCGCGCACGAGGAACGTGAAGCCGAGACTCTCCGTCCCGCCGTCGAGCATGGCCACCCCGAAGTACTGGATGTTCTCGGAGAACGCGAAGCCGGCCGCGATCGTCGCCGCGTAGACGATGCCGTCGACGGGTCCGTCGAACTGACGCCGGAGCACGAGGAACAGCAGCAGGATCCCGACGCCCTTCGCGCCCTCCTCGACGAGGGGCGCCTGCAGCACGGCGGCGAACGCGTCTGTGCCTGCTCCGGCCTCGGAGCCGGGGCGGGAACTCCCCGCCGCGGCGAGCGCGAGCTGCACGCCGAGGTCGAAGACGAGGGCGGTGACGATGGAGATACCGGCTCCCCAGAGGAAGGCGAACCAGAGCGCCGGACGGGGTTCCGGCTCCCAGCGGTCGATCCAGCGCACCACGAGCAGGATGCCGGTGAGCGGCACGAGGGCGAGCAGCAGGCACAGCCCGAGGGCGGATGCGCCGAGGAACGTGGACAGGTAGACGAAGACGAGCAGCAGGGCCAGGCCCCCGAGCACGAGCCCGATCACCGTCAGGGCGATCAGGCCGCCGGGGGTGCGGCGCACGGGTGCGGTCCACACCGGGGACACCGGTGTCGTGGGAGCGCCGAGAGTCGGGGCGGCGGCACCGGGTGCGGGAGCTGGCTCAAGGGTCATGACCCACAGGATAGCGGCCAGGCCGGTTGCGGCTCCCACCGCGTTCGGGGGTCGCATGCAGCACGCGCGGCTCGTGCAGGGCTCGTACAGGGCTCGTGCGGCGGGGTCGGCGATGTCCGAATTCCGCTACCGTCGCCGGGCCGGGGATGGCAGGCTGGATGCGTGACCCCTCCCGACGCCATCAGACACTCGCCCGGCCGGTCCGGCACGACCGGCCGGTCCAGCATCACCGCCCGGTCCGGCACCGCGGAACGCGGCGACGACCGCCTGGCCGACCCGGTCTTCGCCGAACGGTACCGCGCGATGAGCTCCCGAGACGGGCGCTTCGACGGCCAGTTCATCACGGGCGTGCACACGACCGGGATCTACTGCCGGCCGAGCTGCCCGGCGGCGACCCCCCGGCCGGGCAATGTCACCTTCTACCTGACGAGCGCCGCGGCGCACGAGGCCGGCCTGCGCGCCTGCAAGCGATGCCTGCCCGATGCGGTGCCCGGCTCCCCCGACTGGAACACGAGGGACGACCTCGCTGCCCGCGCGATGCGGCTGATCGACGACGGCACAGTCGAACGCGACGGCGTGCCCGGCCTCGCCCGCCGCCTCGGCTACACCCCGCGCCACCTCACCCGGGTGCTCGTCGCCGAGCTCGGCGCCGGTCCCCTCGCCCTCGCCCGGGCGCACCGCGCCCAGACCGCGCGCCTGCTCCTGCTCGGCACCGCCCTCCCGATCAGCGAGGTTGCCTTCGCCGCCGGATTCGGCAGCGTGCGCCAGTTCAACGACACGATCGCCGCGGTCTACGAGCGCACTCCCGGCGAGTTGCGCCGCTCGGCGCGCGCGACACGTGCCGGCGGGCCCACGGGCGACACCAGGGCGGCCTCTCGAGGCGCGACCGACGCAGGAAGATCGGCCACCGCGCGCACGGCGCCGGCCGCGCGCGACCGGCGCCCGCAGC
>NZ_SOFG01000022.1 GCF_004402485.1 Cryobacterium algoricola
CGATCCGCGCAGCGCGAGCAGCCCGCCGACCGCGCGCGCCAGCGAGGCCGGCAGCCGCGGCACTGCGCGAACCCGGCGCGCCCACGCGTCACGCGCGAGCGCCCCGACCGACGGCATCGGCCGGGGAAAACCCGGGTTCGCCGCACCGGCTCCCTCTCGCGAAAGCGGGTGAGCCGTCGGTCTGGGCGTCCCAGACCGACGATTCACCCGCTTTCGCGGAGGGGATTCCTCCGGACGGTCGACGAGGTGCGACATCACGGCGAGGCCGCCCATGCCGTCCGCAAGCACGTGGTGGAACACGATGATGAGCGCGGCGCGGTCGTCCGATGAGGTGCCGGCCGCACCCGCACCGACGCCGGTCAGGAGCACCGCGGTCCAGAGCGGACGGGAGCGCGGCAGCCGCGCACCGAGCAGCCCGGCGGCGACGTCGAAGACCGCCGCCTCACCCCCGGGCGCCGGGCACACTCGCGAGGACAAATGGTTCGCCACGTCGAACGCGGGGTCGTCGACCCAGGCCGGCCGGCCGCATCCGACCGGCACGTCGACGAGGCGTTGCCGCAGCCGCGGCACCCGGCGGATGCGGTCGGCCAGCACGCCGAGGGCCGCCTCGGTGTCGAGGCCCGTACGACTGTCGAGGAAGAGCACCGCGCCGACCTGCATGGGTGAGGACCCGCGCTCGGTGGCGAGCGACATCAGGTCGTCCACGCTGACCCGATCGATGGGCGGATTCTCGGTTGGGGCCACGTCCCGACGCTATACCCGTCCGGCGGAACGGTGACGCCGCCGGGAGGCCTCTTAGCGGATGGGCTGGTCACCCTCGGCGACAAGGGCACCCGACGAGCACTCGACTGTGCCACCGTCGTCCCGACGCGCCGCGAATAACCGGGTCCCGGCGGTGACTGACCACCAGCGCGCCGGCTGACCGATGGAGCCACCACTGTTGACACTGCCGGTTTCGACGTTGCTCCGCGACGTCTGGCCATCGCGCACGACGGTGTACCACCCGATCTGGGCGAAGCAGGCGTCGAAGACGATCCGGTTCAGGATCTCGGCCGACGGAATCGGATCCGGAAGTGTGATGAAGGCCGTCACCAGTTCCGCACCGCCGGTGTCGCACGGCACGATATACGAATGCAGGGCGACCTCGGCGACACCCCCGGGGTTCCTGGCGACACAGTCACCGACCGACACGTTGATCTGTTGTCCGGTGCTCGTAAGCGCCGTGAACCCGAGGATCAGAGGCCTGGGCATCGGGCCGAGCGCTTGGGCACCTGACCCTTCGGCGACGGTCGGAGCCTGGACCTTCGACTCGGGCTCCTGGATCGCGGGCGGCGCTTCCGCGGACGGGATCGCCGCCGAGGGCACCGACTCACCGACGAGGGACGGATCGGCGGCTGCCCCGGCGGAAGGAGGCCCGGGCGTGCCGGTCGACGCGATGGCGTTCGGTCGCGGACTCGCCATCGTCACGGCGGCAACCCCTCCGGCCACTACGACCAGGGCCACGGCTGACGCGAGCAGTGCGGTCGAACGGCGACGCCGTAGAATCCGATGGTAGGAAGCGAATGGATCGACCTCTCGTCTGACGCCCACGCCCGCCATGTTCCCCCACCGCTCGACGCTTGCCCACCCGGAATCCCCGACGGCCGCGATCGTAGCAGCGTGTCGTGAACGGTGGGGTCGTTATCCCCGCGAACCTCGAACCCTCGCGCCCTGTCCCGAATTCAGGAGTCGGGACATCCGCCCCCTCAGCATTCCGCAGACCAGTGCGACGGATGCCGCCCGAACCCTTCTCCTGCGCCCTCAACTCCTGAATTCGGCACAGGGGAACCGCCCCCTAGGCTGGCGGGATGGCCGACTCCAGCTCCAGCCCAGCGCACGACGCCAGCCCGCCGGCGCCGGCGGCACCACCGGCATCCGGAATGGTCGCCTCCCTCGGCCGGCGCCTGGAACGCCTCGACCACTGGGCGGACGCGACCGGCATCGGTCGCAAGCGGCTGATCCTCCGCGCGGTGTGCGTGCTCCTCACCCTGGCCGGGCTGGTCATGCTGTTCGGCAAGGACCTGACCCCGCCCGACACCCTCGACGACTACCTGCACCCGGCGAAGACCTCGGCGGACGAGTTCCTGATCCGCAACCTGGCGGTCGACTACACGCTCGACGCCGACGCGCAGGGCTACTCGCGGGCGACCGTGCTCGAGACCGTCGACGGAATCTTCGGCTCCGACTCCACGGCCACCGGCATCACCCGCTACCTGGTCGCCGAGAGCCGCGGCCATACCGTGCACACCACGGTGACCTCGGTGACGGATGCCGGGGGCACCGCCGTTCCGTTCACGGTCACCCGCAGCGGCGACACCTGGAAGATCTCCACGGACACCGGCGCCCGACTCGTCGGCGACCACCGGTTCCTGATCCGTTACGTGCAGACCGAGCTGACCGATCATGTCCAGGACGCCCAGAACACCGCGTTCGAGGACAGCCTGAACTGGAGCGTGACCGGCGAGCGCTGGTTGCAGGGCATGGGCGGGGTCGACGTGACCGTGCGCATGGACAAGGCCCTCGCGGGGCATATGACCGGAGAACCGAGCTGGGGCGTCGCCTGGGCGATCCTGGGCAGCACCGCCTCGTTCGACCGGGTCGCCGACGACGATCCCCTCGCCCAGCCCGGGCAGGCGGTCTTCCACAACCGGGTGTTGTCCACGCTGCCGCCGTTCGGCACGGTCTGGGTCGAGTTCCACTTCGCCGACGGCACCTTCGTCCCCTCCGACCGCTCGCTGCTCGAGTGGATGCGCCTGCTCGCGCCGTTCCTGCCGATCCTGGTGGGCGTCGTGCTGCTCCTGCTCGGACTCCTCGCCCGGGCCACGGTGTGGCGGAATGCCTCCGGTCGCGGCATCGTCATCGCCGAGAGCACACCCCAGGCGGGCGTCGATCTCCTGCTCGCCTCGCACATCCTGGGCCGCAGCCGCCGGGCCATTGTGGCCTCCCTGCTCGACCTCGCCGTGCGCGGTAACGTGCGACTGCTGCGGGTGAGCCCCGTGACCGACGGCAGGGTCGGCGGCAGGGCCGGCGGCGGCGGCAACGGCGCGAACTCCCCCGCCGGCCGGCACTGGTACGAGTTCGAATACGTGAATGATACAGCCCTGACCGACGGCGACAAGGGCCTGCTCAACGCCGTCTTCGGCGACGCCCGCATCATCAGCACGAAGAGACGTCCCGCCAAACGCTCGATGCGCCCCGTCCGCCTCGAGGCGCGCGGCGGCCTGTTGCGACCGGCGTTCCGGCAGCTGAGCCTGAGCGGATGGCGCCGGTCCCTCGCCGAGGGCTACCGGCGGGTGCCGACCGGTTTCGTCAGGGACCTGCTGACCTGGGGTGTCATCGCCACGACCGCCCTCCAATGGGGTCTCTCCCGCCAACTCGCCTACGACGGCATCGAATCGCAGGCCTGGTTGCTGTTCTGGGTGAGCGTGGCGAGCGCCGCCGTCACGTTCAGCGCCTTCACGCTCGCCGTGACCCGCTACCCGCTGACCCGGAAGGGCGCCCTCGCCCGGGAGCACCTGCTCGGCCTGCGGGAGTACATCCGGGTCGCCGAGCAGCTCCGGATCGACTTCCTCCAGAGCCCCTCCGGCGCGCTGTACACCCAGCGTCGGGCATCCGTCGAGGTCGCCGACCTCAACGATCCACTGCTCGCCTACGCCATCCTGTTCGGCCTGGAGCGTGGCTGGCGACGCGAGCTCGACCTCGCCTCGGCCGGCGAACTGCCCCGTGGCTGGTGGCTGCCCAGGGATCTCGCCCGCACTCCCTGACCCGGCGGGAGGACCGTGGGAGAAAATCCCGGCACTCGGCGTGACGAATTCGCCCGGGCACCGTCCTAACAGTGACGGATGTCGCACCCTTGTGGCCGCCGAGCCGCGCGGGACAGAGTCCCCGCGCCCAACCCGGAGGATCCGCCATGACGAGCACCGACCTGACCACCCCCAACGCGCGCGGTACCGACGCGCCCGGTACGTTCCTGCGCGGCACCGATGCCGACGCGGCGACCCGGACCGGCCTCGCCGCGGTCGTCTACAACCCGATCAAGGTCGACCTTCCTGCGCTCCAGGCCGCCGTCGCGACCGAAGAATCCGCCGCCGGCTGGCCGGAGACCCTCTGGTTCGAGACCTCGGAGGACGACCCGGGGCAGGGCGCGGCCCGGCAGGCGATCGAGGCGGGCGCATCCGTCATCATCGTCGCGGGCGGCGACGGTACCGTACGCGCGGTCGCCGAGGTCGTGCACGGCACCGATCGCGCGCTCGTCCTGCTGCCTTCGGGCACCGGGAACCTGCTCGCCCGCAACCTGAAGCTCACCCTCGGCGATCCCGGCGCCTCGGTCCGCTCGGCGTTCACCGGGATCGACCGTTCCATCGACGTGGGCATGATCGACATCCGGCGCGCCGACGGCACGGTCGACCGGCACGCGTACCTGGTGATGGCCGGTCTCGGCCTCGACGCCAAGATGCTCGCCAACACCGACTCCGAGCTGAAGGCGAAGGTCGGCTGGCTGGCCTACGCGAAGGCCCTCGTCGCCGTCGGCCAGGACCGGAACGACCTGCACTTCCGGTACAGCCTCGACAAGCAGCCCGCGCAGTCCATGCGCGCACACACCGTGATGATCGGCAACTGCGGCCTGCTTCCGGCCGAGATCGTGCTGCTCCCCGACGCGGCCGTCGACGACGGGCACTTCGACATCGTCGTGCTCAAGCCGACGGGGGTGCTCGGCTGGGTGCAGATCCTCGCCAAGGTGATCTGGGAGAACGGGGTGCTCAGCCGCACCCCGCTCGGGCGGCGGCTGAAGACGAAGGACGTCGACGCCCTCAACTACGCGACCGGAACCGAACTCGTCCTGCGCCTTCACCGGCCGGAGGAGATCGAACTCGACGGCGACGAATTCGGCTCGGCGGTCGCCTTCAAGACCTGGATCTCTCCGGGCGGCCTCACCGTGCGCGTGCCCGCCCCGGCTGCCCCGCCCGCGTAGCCGGCCCGGCCGACGACGCGGCTACGCCCGGTTCGTGACCGCTTCAACCGAGACCGGGGCGCCGGTGAAGCGCACCCGCATGTTGTCGCCGGGCGCGGGGTGCACCCGTACGCCGTGCTGCACCGTCACCTCGGCGCCGTCGGCGAACCGCACCCGGGTGCGGCGCAGCGACCCGTGGAAGCTGGATGCGGTGACGAGGCCGCCCACCCCGTCCACCCCGTCCGCGGCGAGTTCGAGGTCCTCGGGCCGCACCGCGACGAGGACGGGACCGTCCGCCTGCGACGGGTCGAGCAGGGGCAGTCGGGTTCCGTACAGTTCCGCGAACCCGTTGAGCACGACCCCGGTCAGCTGGTTGCTCAGGCCGACGAAATCGGCGATGAACGGCGACGCCGGCCGGGAGTAGAGGTCTTCGGGCGTGCCGACCTGCTCGATCCGGCCGTCGCGCATGACCGCGACCCGGTCGGCGATCGCGAGCGCCTCGTCCTGGTCGTGCGTCACGAACAGGGTCGTGATGCCCAGCTCGGTCTGGATGCGTCGGATCTCCTCGCGCAGGGTCACCCGCACCTTGGCGTCGAGGGCGGAGAGCGGCTCGTCGAGAAGGAGCACCCGCGGTTCGGTGACCAGAGCACGGGCGAGCGCGACGCGCTGCTGCTGACCGCCGGACAGCTGGTGGGCGAACCGGTCGGAGTGGTCGTCGAGCCCGACGAGGGCGAGGGCGTCCCTGGCTCGGCGACGGCGAGCCGCGGCGGCGACTCCACGCATCCGCAGCCCGAATTCGACGTTCTCGCCCGCACTCAGGTGCGGGAACAACGAGTACGCCTGGAACACCATGCCCATGTCGCGCCGGCTCGTGGGGAGGGTGGACACGTCGACTCCGTCGACCAGGATGATGCCGGCATCCGTCGATTCGAGGCCGGCGAGCGCGCGCAGCGCCGTGGTCTTGCCGCTGCCGCTCGGGCCGAGGAGCGCCACGAACTCGCCGGCGTGCAGGGTGAGATCGAATCCGTCGAGGGCTCGATGTCCCCCGAAATTCTTGGTGACCCCGGAGAATTCGACGACGGCTCCGTGCAGCTTCGGCGGTGCGCTCGGCGACACGTCTGTCGCGGTCGAGGTGTTGTTCGTGGTGCGGGTCATGGCCGGCCTCCGATGGGGCGGTGTCGTGGCGAGCGGGTGCGTTCGGCGCCCAGTCGGCCGATGAGCAGGAGCAGCAGGAACGCGAGGATCAGCGACAGCAGGGACAGGATCACGGCCGTGTACGGGTCGGCCTTGCTGACCACGACGAGCGCGGTCTGCAGGTTCACCCGGCTGAGCAGCGACGCGATGGTGAATTCGCCGAGCACGACCGCGACCGCGATGAACGCGCCGGCCAGGAGGCCGCGACGCAGGTTGGGCAGGAGCACCCGGAGCAGCACGCTCCCCCACCCGGCCCCGAGCGTGCGGGCCGCCTCGCTCAGCGTGCGCACGTCGACGGCGTCGAGGTTGGCCTGGATCGCCCGGTAGGCGTACGGCAGCACGATGATGCCGTAGGCGAGAGACAGGGTCCAGACTCCGCTGCCGGCGATCCGGGAGAGCACCGAGTAGACCGGCCCCAATCCGACGACGAGCACGATCGCCGGGATGCTGATCGGCAGGATGCAGACGAACTCCAGCACGCGGCGCAGCCGGGGAAAGCGGATGTGCACCAGCAGCATCGCAGGCACGAGCAGCAGGAGCACGATCAGCACCGTTCCCACGGCCAGGCCGACCGAATTGCCGACGGCGACGAGCACCTGCCGGTACGGTCCGGTGAGGCCGCCCTGGAACAGCGCGATCCAGCGGGAGAAGTCGTGACCGCCGGCCAGCCCCTTGCGCAGGGTGAACTCGACCATGGCCACGAACGGAATGGCGAAGAGGAGGCCGATCGCACCCAGGATCAGGGCGCGGACGACGCGCGAGGGAGCGTGCGCGACACCGTCCCGCACGATCGGGCCGGTCACCGCTGCCACCGGGCGGCCCTCGATTGCAGGGCCGAATAACCGGCCATCACGACCACCATCACCGCGACCATCCCGAGTGCGAGCGCACCGGCCAGGTTCTCCCGGCCGAGCACGGTCTCACTGGTCAGCGCCGACCGGATCTGCAGGGGCACGATCTGGGAGCCCTGGCTCGTGAGGGCCGCAGCGGTCGCATACGACGAGAACGCGTTTGCGAACAGCAGCAGCAGGCTGCCGAGGAAGGAGGGCGCGAGCACCGGGCCGGCAATCCGCAGCCAGTAGGAGACGGTACTCCCGCCCAGGCTGGCATTGGCCTCGGCCCAGGTCGGTTTGAGCGCCTGAAGAGCGGGCATGAACGTGATGATCATCAGCGGAACCTGAAAATAGAGGTAGGGCAGCACCAGCCCGGGCAGCTCGTAGAGCCAGACACCGCCCGAGAAGATGTCCACGCCGAAGGTGTCGCGCAGAATGAGCGTGACCATGCCCTGGATGCCGATGGTCGCGATGAACGCGAAGGCCAGCATCACGCCGCCGAACTGGGCGAGGACTCCGCTGAGCGAATCGACCACCGTGCGGAGGGCACCGTCCGGCCGTGCGCCGAGCAGCCCGTAACAGGCGATCGCGCCGAGCACAGCGCCGAGCACGGCGGTCAGGGCGGACAGCCACAGGGAATTGCCGAACGCGGTGAGCACCACCGGGTTACCGAGCGCCGCGATCGTCGCTAGGGTGAACCTGCCGGACTTGTCGAAGAATCCGGTCCCGACGGCGATCAGGGTCGGCAGGGCGAGGAAGAGAAGCACGTAGACCGCGAACGGCAGCAGCCCGAAGGCCGCTGCCGTCGTGCGGGTGCTACTGGACAGCGGCGGCCCAGGTCGAGCCGAGCAGGGTGGCCGCGGCCGCGCTCTGCTCTTTGGACGGGACCACGGTCGCCGTGGGGGCCTTCGGAAGGGCGCTCAGCAGCGCCGCGTCGATCGTGCCCGCGGTCGTCATCGCTTCGGCGCGCGCGGGGCGTGCACCACCGGCGAGCCACAGGTTCTGCCCCTCGTCACTGTAGAGGAACTCCTGCCACAGCCGGGCGGCGGCCGGGTGCGGGGCGTCCTTACTCACGGCCTGGTTGTAGTACCCGGCGTATCCGGTGCCCGGGAACACGACGACCTTCCAGTTGCGCTGACCGGCGAGCTTCTTGCCGTAACCGACATTGAGGTAGTCCCAGTCGAAGACGACGGGGGTCTCGCCGGACGCGATCGTGGCCGGCGTCGGGTCGATCTTGACGAAGTTGCCTGCGGCGTTGAGCTTCGTGAAGAAGTCGATCCCGGGCTGGAAGTTGTCGACGGTGCCGCCGTTCTGCACGGTCGCCATGCCGACGGCGGCGAACGCTGCCCCGGCCTGGGTCGGGTCGCCGTTGATGGCGACCTTGCCCTTATATGCTGCGCCGAGCAGGTCGCTCAGCTGCGTCGGCGCCGGGACGGCGTCGGGGTCATAGCCGACGGCGAGGTATCCGCCGTAGTCGCCGGTGTAGAGCCCGGTGGCTTCCTTGAGGGCGTCGGGGATGTCGGCCCAGGTGGCCACCTTGTACGGGGCGAACCGGTCGGTGCTCGACAGGGCGACGGCCAGGCCCAGGTCGAAGACGTCCGGCGCGGTGTCCTGGCCCTTGAGGGTGTCTGCCGCCTGGATTTCCTCGGCGCTCGAGCCGTCCGGCGAGGCTTCGTTGATCGTGATCTCGGGGTACTTCTTCGAGAACGCGTCGAGCACCGCGCCGTAGTTCGCCCAGTCCCGCGGGAGGGCGATGACATTGAGGTTGCCTTCCGCCTTGGCCGCGCTCTCGAGAGCGGGCAGGTCGCCGAACGCGCTCAGGCTCGTGGCTGTTGCGGCGTCGGTGGTGGTGGTTCCGCTCGCGGCCGTGCCGGAGCATCCGGTGAGGCCGATCGCAATCACGGCCGTTGCCGCCAGGGATGTGATCAGGGTGCGTGGGGTGATCAATTTTCCTCCGTCGGACCAGCAGCGAGTGGCCGCACACGCATCGGCGCGCGCAGTTCGTTGCCGCGGTGCTGGTCACCGAGAGACTAAAAGACGCTCTTGACGGGACAGCGGTGCCCGCCTGAACAGCTCGTGAATGCTCGGTGTCACCGTTCCCTCCCGAGGGAATGGCTCCCGCGCCTACCCCCGCGAGCGCGCGAACACGGTGCGCAGCGAGACGCGCTTCGTGTATTCGACCGAGCCGTAGCGGAACAGTTGCACGGCGAGCCGGAGCACGATTCCGCCGAGGATGAAGAGCTCAGCGATGACGATGCCGGACTCCAGCGGGCTGAGCGAGCCGAGCCCATTCCGGAGCATGGCCGTCACCGGCGCGGAATACGGGAAGAACGTGAAGAGCTGCACGATCAGCGCGTGCGGGTCCGACACCACGAGCGACACCGCATAGAGGGGCACGAACACGAGCGCCATCACGATTCCGAAGACCTGGCTGGCCTCCTTGGCGGTGGGCATGATCGCCCCGGCCGCGACGAGGGTGCCCATGAACAGCGTGAACCCACCGATGAGGAGCAGCGCGCCGACGACCATCTGGCCGGGGTTGACGATGAGCTGGGAGAAGTCCACGTCGGGCAGGCTCAGCGAGGTACGGAAGAACAGATAGCCGAACAGCACGGGCAGGATGAACACGAGCATCTGCACGATCCCGATGATGAACAGGGAAATGATCTTGCCCATGATCAGGGTTGTCGGGTTCAGGGTGGTCAGGATCATCTCCGTCACCCGGTTCTCCTTCTCCTCGAGCGTGCTCGTGAGCATCTGGTTGCCCAGCATCACGATCACGACGTAGAAGATCAGCAGGAAGAGCAGGGGCGCGATGGCCCCGAGGATCCCGCCGGAGACCGCGCCGTCCTTGTACGTGACCGCGTCGACCTGGAAGGAGCCGCGCGCCAGCCCGGTCAGGGTGGGGTCGCCGATCTTCTCCTGCGCGCTGGCGACCATCAGCTGGGTGGCCACCGAGGAGTACTTGCCGTTGTCGAAGATGCCGAGGTCGGCGCCGTAGGCCGTGGTGGCCTCCTTCGTCGGCTGGGCCGGATAGGAGAAATAGGCCGCCGATTGTCCCGATTTCACGTCGGCGATCGCCTGGTCGGGGTCTGTGGCGAGGGTGCCGCCGAATGCGGTGGCAATGGCCGGGTCGATGTAACCGGATGCGTCGCTGTAGGTGAACCGGAGGGTCGCGTCCTTTTGCGAGTCCACTTTGCTGTCCGTGGCGGTGTTGGACAGCACGATGAGCGCGATCACGATGCCGATCACCACCGGGACGAGCAGGGTTGTGAGCCAGAACTGCTTCTTCTTGAGCGTGCGGGTGACTTCGAACGAGACGACCGTGCCGAGATTGTGCCGAGCCATGGTCTACTCCCCTGCCGTTCCGGTGCGTTCGCCGGCAGTGGCGCCGGGGTTCTGATCGCCATAAACGGCCACGAAGATGTCATCGAGCGAAGGACGACCGGCGGTGAACTCGCGAACGGTCACCCCGGCATCCATCAGTTCGCGCAGGATGACGGCCTCGTCGATCGGACCCGTCACGGTGAGTTCGGCGTAGCTGCTCTCCCGGAGGGTGACCGTGAAGTGCGGTGACTCGGGGATGTCGCCGGTGTACCGGATTCGGACCACGGTTCCGCCGTACTGCTCCTGCACGTCCTCGACCGTGCCGTAGGCCTCCACCGTGCCGTTCTTCAGGAGCACGATCCGGTCGCAGAGCCGTTCGACCTCCTCCATCTGGTGGGTCACCATGAGCACGGTCGCTCCGGCCCGCTTCTGGTCTTCGATGATGTCCATCAGCAGTTTCCGGTTGACTGGGTCGAACCCCTTGGTGGGCTCGTCGAGGATCAGCAGCTCCGGGTCGTTCATGATGGTGACGCCGAGCTGCACCTTCTGCTGCTGGCCGCCCGACAGCTTGTCGAGCCGCAGCTTTGCCTTGTCGCCGAGGGCGACCCGTTCGAGATACTGCAGCGACCAGGCGTGCGCGGCCGAACGGCTGAGCCCTTTCAGGCGGCCGAAGTAGGTCATCACGTCGATGACGGATTCCTTCTTGTAGAGGCCGCGCTCCTCGGGCAGGTAGCCGAGCGTGCCGCCATCTTCGGGGCTGAACGGCTTCCCGTTGATGTGCAGCAGGCCGGCGGTCGGCTGGTAGATCCCGAGCAGGGCACGGATGGTGGTGGTCTTGCCGGATCCGTTGGAGCCCAGGAACCCGAAGGTCTCACCCCGGTTAATGTCGAAGGACAGGTCCCGGATCACGGTCGTGCGGCCGAAGTCCATCCGGAAGTTGCTGATGTGTACGAGCGGCTCGCTGTCTTGCCGCGGGTCCTTCCGCGGAACAACCTGCTGATCGGGCTTATCGAGTGAACTGAGCAGTGAAGACGCCATGCTGAAAAATCCCCCAATTTCGTTACCACGACGCTACACCGGAGGGGCTGCGCGACGCACGCCGCGCGCCGCCGTTCCGACACCCCGTCACTCAGTCAGGCCGCCCGGTTCCGCTGATATTCGGCCAGAACCGGGGGGATGCCGACCGTCAGCATCTTCCGGCGGACGCTGCCGAGCAGCCGGGACATCGCAAACCCGGCCAACCCGGTGAACCCGGTGTGTTCCACGGTGAAGCGGGTACCGCCGGGCATCGGCTCGAGCCGGTATCGCACCTGGGTGACCGTGTCGGCGTCCTTGTCCCCCTTCCACGTGTAGTGCAGCAGGCGTGGGGCGTCGACCTCGACCACCTCGCAGTAGACGACACCGGCCCAGCCGATCGTGGGTTTGCCCACGAGCTGAAATTGCGTTCCCGGGATGGCGACGAACCCGTCCGGTCGGCCGCCCTGGCCGGTGGTGGTCCACTGGGCGACATAGTCCGGGTCCGTCACCACTGTCCAGACATCCTCGATCGGGTATGGGTACTCGCGAGCGACGCTGTAGTGACTCAT
Source organism: Cryobacterium algoricola (assembly GCF_004402485.1). Taxonomy (GTDB): domain Bacteria; phylum Actinomycetota; class Actinomycetes; order Actinomycetales; family Microbacteriaceae; genus Cryobacterium; species Cryobacterium algoricola. The sequence continues at coordinate 11,931 of NZ_SOFG01000022.1, forward strand.
TGTGTTCCTCCCTCGGTGACACTGAACGGACAGACTACCTGCCGGTAGGTAGCCTACCCTACCGTGCGGTAGGCTGGCACGATGAGTACCACGACATCCTCGCCCGAGCGGCGTTCCGGGCCGGAAACGCGTGCCGCGATCCAGCAGGTGGCGACCGACCTCTTCACGACGCAGGGGTACGAGGTGACGACGATGCGGGAGATCGCCGGCGTGCTCGGCATCAAAAAGGCGTCCCTGTACTACCACTTCGCCGGCAAGGAGGACCTCCTCCGCTCGCTTTTCGAACAGCGAGGAGACGAGGCACAAGACCTCCTGGAATGGATCGCCGGCCAGCCTCAGGACCCCGCCCTCATCGAGACGGCCGTGTTGCGCTGGGTCGATTCGTTCAGCGGCGACAAGCTCCGCGGCATCCGGTTCATGTCAGCGAATCCGCTCCTGGCACGCTCGACCACCGCGTCGGCCGGCGAGCGCATCGGGTCCACGCTGATCGCGATTGTCGACGCCCTGGCGCCGCTGCTCCCGAACCACACCCCCATCGCGGAACTTCAGCTTCGGATGGCCCTCCTGAGCATCAACGCGGCCGTGAACGCGGCCGCCGGCACGGATTTCAGCGATGATGAGATCATTGCCGCCGCGCGCCAGCACGCCGTGACGGTCCTCGCCGCCCAGCTGCCCTGACGAGGGACCGCCCGCGGCCGGGATCCCGACCCGGGCCCGCCCGGCAGACGTCACATCGTCAGGGCAACTCAATACGGGTCGCTCGGGTCAGTGCGCGTGCGCTCCGGCGGGCGCACCGGCATCCGCGCCCTCACTTGCCGGCGCGCGCCGGATGAAGAACGCGGCCGGGATCGCGAACAGGGAGATCACGGCGCCGCAGAAGAAGGCGGCCTGGATGCCCGCACTCGTCGCGGAGACCCCCGTCGCGCCGGTCGACAGCTGCGACGCCGCGACCGACGACATCACGGTGACGAACAGAGCGGTGCCGAAGGCGCCGGCGAGCTGCTGGATCGTGCCGACCATCGCGCTGCCGTGCGAGTAGAGCTCGGGGCGCACGGCGGCCAGACCCGCGGTGAACAGCGGGGTGAAGAGCAGGGCGAGGCCGAGACTCAGGGTGACGTGCGCGGCGAGCACCAGCCAGGGCGCACTGTGCTGGTTGAGCAGGGTCATCGACCAGAACACCGCGCTCACGATCACCGAGCCGACGATGAGCAGACCGGTCGGGCCCGACCGGTCGTAGAGGCGCCCGACCACTGGCGCGAGCAGACCCATCACGAGTCCGCCCGGCAGCAGCATCAGCCCGGTCGTGAGCGCGTCGAGGCCGAGCACCGTCTGCATGTAGATCGGCAGCAGGATGATGGTGCCGAACAAGGCCATCATGCTGATCGCCATCATCACGATCGCGAACGTGAAGGTGCGCGAGCGGAAGGTGCGCAGGTCGAGCAGGGCGCGGTTGCGCTTCTGCAACGACAGTTGGCGGAGGATGAACGCGGTGAGGCCGAGCACACCGACGGCCAGGGGCAGCCAGCCGGACACCGAGCCGATGCCACCACTCGCGGCGCCCAGGTTGCTCAGCCCGTAGACGAGCCCGCCGAAGCCGAGCGCGGAGAGGATCACCGAGAGCACGTCGATCGGGGTCTTGGTCGGCGTGGTCACGTTCTTCATCAGGATGCCGCCCACGACGAGCGCGGTCAGCGCGATCGGCAGCACCAGGATGAACATCCAGCGCCAGTCGAGCACGCTCAGGATCGCGCCGGAAATCGTCGGGCCGATTGCCGGTGCGACCGAGATCACGATGGAGATGTTGCCCATCATCCGCCCGAGGTGTGCGGCGGGCACGAGCGTCATCACGGTCGTGAGGAGCAACGGGAACATGATCGCCGTGCCGGTGGCCTGCACCACTCGGGCAAGGAGCAGCACGGTGAAGCCGGGCGCGAGGGCCGCGATCAGCGTGCCCGTGCTGAACAGGGTCATCGCCGCGATGAACACCGGCCGGGTGTTGAACCGCTGCAGCAGGAACCCCGTGATCGGGATGACCACCGCCATCGTGAGCATGAACGCGCTCGTCAGCCACTGCGCGGCACTCGCCGAGATGTTGAGGTCTTCCATCAGCCGCGGCAGCGCGACGCCCATGATCGTCTCGTTCAGGATGACGACGAACGTCGAGATGAGCAGCAGGGTGATGACGAGGCGGTTGCGGACACCGAGGGCCGCCTCGGCCGCGGTCGTTGCGGCATCCGTGCTCGCTGTGTTGTGTGCAGACGCACCTGCGAGGGTGCCTGTATTCGTGTCGGTACTGGCGGTGGCGGTTTCAGACATGAAGGTCCCGTCGAGGTGTGCGGTCAAGATGTGAGGCGGTGCAGATGTAAGGCGGTGTCGCTATTGAAACTCAAACCACTGACACCGCCCGATTGTTCCGGCGAAGCGGAACTCGGTCAGACGTAAAGTCGGAGATTTTCGCGCCACGCCGCAACTCCTGGCAGCGGATGCCGCGAGTCGCGAAAATCTCCGACGTTGCGTCGAGAGGGCGCGAGGCCCGGTCGGCCTCGCACCCTCCCTCACCGATAGGGAGTGGTCATCCGGTAGCGGAGCAGGTCCGCGTGCTGGCGTTCGAGAGCGCGCTCGCGTTCTTCGCGCACCCGCCGCAGCACCTCCCAGTCGACGGATGCGACCGGGCGCGCCGGGCGCGGCCGCCGCCCCCACCGGATCAACGCGACACCCAGGTGCAGCGCCAGGCGATCGACCCGGCCGAGAGGCCGCAGCTGCGGCGCAACCGACTCCACTACGGATTCGGGTTCCGATGCGGACGGTGGTTCCGGTTCGTGCTGCGTGGGCAGCGGGTGGTCGTGGCGACCGGGATCGGTCGGCAAGGTTATGGTCATGGTGATTGAGCCTCACTGTGACGGCGCGCAGGACGGATGCGGAGGCATCCGTCTGCTGCACCGGCGGGGCCGCCGAAGCGGCGCAAGAATGGACGTCGTCAGGTATGCGACGTCAGGGAACGGGACTGATCCCGGGGCGCGCAAAGCGCCGGCTGCGAGCGGGCATCGAGGGCGTCGCCACCGCAGAACCGGTGGTGGAAACTCGCGCCGGTCAGGCGGTAAAGACGCCGACGAGGCCGGCGGCGAGGCAGTTCACTGCGGAAAAGTTTGACTGAATCATGGGACGGCTCCTCTCGTCGTGTGGCGTTGCTGCCACGGTACCCGTCGTTCGCACGATCGCGCAAGGGAATCGGGAAAGGTGCACTGAATCCGTTACCTCAGCTCTCGGCAAGGCCCAGCTGCCGCAGAAGCCGGGGAAAGTCCGTGACGAGCGCGTTCCAGACGATCTGATAGTCCGTGTTCGCGTAGTCATGGGCTAGGTAATTCCGCATCGCACGCAACTCCGCCCACGCGACCTCCGGGTGTTTGTCCCGGTATGCGTCCGGCAACCGCTCGACCGCGGTTTGCAGATCGATCACGATGGCCTTGGCCGCGAGTTGCTGGGTTCGGTCCGCCCGGTCGAAGAAGACCTCCCGGCCGCGGGCGGTGATGAGGCGCACATGACGCACGAGGTCGCGGATGTCCGCGAGCAGCGCATCCGTGCGGTCGAACTCGTGGGTCATCGGGTCACGCTCACAGCGGCACCGCCTCGGCGACGGCACGATCGCGGATGCTGCCCTCGGCCCGGTCGCTCATCACGTCCACCCGCACGCCGAGAAGGTGCTCGAGGTCGAGGACCAGGCCCGCCGCATCGAGGAGGGAGGCCTCGGGCGCGAATTCGACGAGGAGGTCGATGTCGCTGCCGGCGACATCCGTGCCCCGGGCGATGCTCCCGAAGACTCGTACATGGCCGGCGCGGCGGCGGGCGGCCAGCTCGAGCACGCGCTCGCGACCCCGCTGCAGCACGACCGATGGTCGCTCGGCAGTCGCGGCCAGGATGCGGGCAAGGGTTTCCGGGCGCGGCTGCACCCGACCGGACTCATAGGCGGAGAGATTCGGTTGCGGCACGTCGGCGCGCACGGCGAGCTGGCTCTGCGAGAGCCCGGCGCGCGTGCGTGCCTCGAGAATGCGCTCCGAGGTTGTCATGCCGCGAGTATAGCTCGCAGCTATATTGCCGCGATGGGCTGGTTGCAGGGTCCTGCGCCCGCGCGCATCCACGCCCGCGGCGCACAGTCGGAGATTCTCGCGACACGCCGCGTTTCCCGGCAGCGGATGCCGCGAGTCGCGAAAATCTCCGACATAACGTTCCGCGAGACCCGGTTCAGTCTTGCGCGCCCGCGCCCTTCCGTTTCCGGAAGGCGATCATGTTCATCCGGCTGCCGCAGCGCGCGCTGCAGAAGCGCTTGGACCCGTTGCGCGAGAGGTCCAGGATCAGGCCGGCGCAGTCATCCGCTTCGCAGCTGCGCAGCCGCCGCATCTCGTCCATCCGGATCACGTCCATCAGGGCCAGCGAGGCTTCCACCCGCAGGCGTTCGCCGAGCGGGGCATCGGGCGTAGTCGCGTGCAGGTGCCAGTCGGACGCGTCGTGCCGGGCGAGGTACGGCATGGCCCGGGCCTCGGCGAGCATGGCGTTGACCTGGAGCGCCGCGGCGTCGCGGTCAAGGGTCCAGACGAGCCGCACCTCGTCGCGGGCGCGCAGCACGTCGAGCCGCTCGCGCTCGTCGCCGTCGATGCGACCGGAGAAGGGGTACCCGGCGATGAAGTCGGAGAGCTGGTCGAGGGTCGCGAGCTCATCCGTGCCGCTCCGGGAGGCCGCGGGATCGGTATTGCCGAGGTCAACCGCGAACTCGAGAGACTCCACAGTGTCATGGGCAAACTGCATGTTGACTCCTAACCCGACCATCGCCTAACGTTATGGTCATACCCAATTGTAGACCGTAACGCTGCGCGCGGTGGTTGTGCGCGGCAGTCAAGCTCGGCAGCATCACCCTGCCGCAGCGCGCGGCAACAGAGCGCGCGACAGAAGCAGCCAGCCACAGACAACCGAAGGAGTCCCATGAAGATCTCGTCCCCCTCCGCGGGTCTCGTCGTGGCGGTCATCGCGTCGCTCTCCTTCGGCACCTCCGGCGCGTTCATCAAGCCCCTGCTCGAGGCCGGCTGGTCCCCGAGCGCCGCCGTCACCGCACGCGTGCTCCTCGGCGGGCTCGTGCTGCTGCCGCTCGCCCTGATCTCGTTGCGCGGATCCTGGCCCGCCCTGTGGCGGGCACGGTGGCGCGTGCTCGCGATGGCCGTCGCCGGCGTCGCGTCCACCCAGTTCTTCTACTTCGCGGCAATCCAGACCATTCCCGTGGCCACGGCCGCGCTCATCGAACTTCTCGCGCCGCTGCTTCTGGTCGGCGTCGTGTGGGTGATGACCCGGCGCATCCCGCATGCCCTGGTTCTGGTCGGGTCGCTGTTCGCCGTCGGCGGGCTCGTGCTCGTGGTCGGCCCCGGCGCGATTCGCGCCGTAGACCCGCTCGGCCTCGCCTTCGCCGCCTGCGCCATGGTCGGCTGCGCGATCTACTTCGTGATCGCCGCCCGCCCGAGCGACGGACTGCCACCGGTCGGGTTCGCGGCCGCGGGACTCGTGCTCGGCGGCCTCGTGCTCGGCGCGCTGGGCCTCACCGGCGTTCTCCCGCTCGCCGCGACGTTCGGCCCGGTGCCTCTCGCGGGCGCCGCCCTGCCGTGGTGGGTGCCGCTCGTCATCGTCGCGCTCGTCAGCACCGCGCTCGCCTACGTCTCCGGAATCACCTCCGCCGAGGCCCTCGGGTCGAGGCTCGCCTCCTTCGTCTCGCTGCTCGAGGTCGTCTTCGCCGCCCTGTTCGCCTGGTTGCTGCTCGGCGAACAGCTCACGCCGCTCCAGCTCCTCGGCGGCGCGCTCATCCTCGGAGGCATCGCGGCCGTGCGTGCGGCCGGCTCCGAAACCGCCGTTCCCGCCGCGCTCGACCTGCTCGTCCCCTTGCCCGTCATGGTCGACGCCAGGGTCGTCGAGCCGGCACCGGCCCACGAATACCGAGGCTGACGAGCACCTCCAAGCGGATGCCGCCCGTCGCCGCCGGCGTCCGGCTCACCGGCCGCGCTGCATCCGCTCACCCCGCGCCCGCGCCGGTTTCGGCAGCCCGCGCCCCCTTCGCCCCGCGCCCGCGCCGGTTTCGGCAACCCGCACCCGCCGTTTCGGACGCGGGCTGCCGAGACGGGCGCAGGTCCCGCCCGCCAGGGCTACAGTTCCTTGCGCTTGAACGCCGTCACCGCGAGCGCGACCAGGGCCGCAGCCAGCAGCAAGGCCGTGCAGACCGGCCAGAACGTTTCGACGGACTTCCCGAGCGCGAGCGAGGTCGGCACGCCGGTCAGCGCGGCCGGCGAATAGGTGCCGAGCGGCGTCCAGAGTGCGGCGATCGACACGAGCGCATACGCGCCCAGCCCGGCGCCGGCGGCTCCCGCCGTGGGACTGATCAGCACCGAGAACAGCGTCATCAGGGCGACGAACAGGATGCCGAACACCAGCCAGGCGAGTGACGCCGACCAGAGCGCACCCCCGGGCGCCTCCCCGAAGACGATCGCCGTGCCTCCCCAGGTGACGAGCGTGCCCGCGACCACGAGCACCGCGAGGAATACCGAGTGCACGGTGGCCTTGGCGAGGATGAACGCGCCACGCGACACCGGCTTGGTCAGCACGAGCACCGCGGTGCCGCTGCGCCGCTCCGAGGAGACGATGCCGCCGTAGACGATGATCAGAGCGAACAGCACGATCTGGGACAGGTTCTTGATCCAGCCCGTGTAGGCATCCGCGTAGGTCGGGTCGGGCAGCGTGAACTGACCGAGCTGGTCTGCGGCGACCGCGCGGAGGATCTCCGGCGTGAACCGGGCCATCACCGGGCCGGTCAGCGCGAAGAACAGCACGATGCCCGGGAGCACCCAGAGTCGCCAGGTCCGCACGATCTCGAGAAACTCCTTGCGCGCGAACGCCGCGAATCCCCTCATCGTGCTCCCCCTCCGACCAGGCTGACGAAGACGTCTTCGAGGCCCAGCTCACCGGCGTCCATGCGGCAGAGCCCGGTGTGTCTCCCGGCGACGAGCACCGGAATGGCCAGGCGGGCCGCGTCCATGTCGGTGACCGTGATTTCGAGGGCGCCGGTCGGGCCCACGGCAACGGATGCCGCCCACGGCTCTCGGGAGATGTCCTGCGCGAGGTCGCCCGCGGCATCCGTCACCTCGAGGATCACCTTGCGTTCGGCATACCGGGAGGTCAGCTCCTGGATCGGCCCGTGCGCGACCACGCGACCGCGGTCGAGAATGGCGACGGTGTCGCAGACCCGCTCCACGTCGGCGAGAATATGCGTCGAGAAGAATACGGTGGTGCGCCCGCGCAGCGAGGTGAGCATGTCGAGCACGTCGCGGCGACCCATCGGGTCTAGAGCGCTCGTCGGCTCGTCGAGGAGCAGGAGCTCGGGTGCGTTGATCAGCGCCTGGGCCACGCCGAGGCGCTGCTTCATGCCGCGGGAGTACCCGCCGATCGCGGTGGTCACGTCGGTCAGTCCGGCGAGTCCGAGAAGCATGCCGACACGGTCATCCAGGGTGCGCCGGTCGATCGAAAAGAGTCGGCCGACGAACCTGAGGAATTCCTCGGCGGTCATCCAGTCGTAAAAGCCGGGTACGTCGGGGAGGAAGCCGATCCGGGCGCGGATCGAGTCGTCCACCGCCGTGACGTCGTGCCCGAGGATCTGCACGACGCCGCTCGTGGGCCGGGCGAGCCCGGTCAGCATCCGGAGCAGCGTGGTCTTGCCGGCGCCGTTCGGGCCGAGGAACCCGAAGATCGAGCCCTCCTCGACCTCGAGGTCGACGCTGTCGAGGGCGCGGTGCTCGCCGTAGGTCTTGGTCAGGCCGCTGGTACGGATCGCGAGGCTCATCGAGTGCCGGCTTCACTCCGCGGGTCGGTGCCCGGCCGCTCGGTGGGGTCGCTGCGTGACCCATAGAGCGCGTCGGCGACGGCGTCGGGGCTGGTCGACGGCGGGCGGGGCGCCGACGCTGCCGCATCGAGCACCGCGGGCTTCCGGGCCACCACCAGGTAGAGGATGGCGCCGATCAGGTTGGCGAGCAGGATCACCGCCAGCCACACCCACTTGTTGCCGGTGAGCACCCGGTCGGCGGGACGCCGGTACAGGTCGACCAGGGCGATGACGTCGAGCGTGACCTGGATGACCGCCATCACCGCGATCACGATCCACGCCCACCCGGGGAGTGACGACAGAGGAATATTCATGACACGGAACCCTTCTTCGAGGCCGACGCGAAGTCACGGCGCTGCTCAGCGGCGCGACCGCTTCGGGATACGGCAACGAGCAGCCCCAACGGCAGCACGAGAGTGAGGCCCAGGCCGATCAGCGTCGGCCAGATTCCGGTGCCGCCCTGCACCGAGTACAGGGTCTGCAGCATGCTGACGAGAGCGACCAGCGCGAGCGCGAGGCTCCCAGCGGATGCGGCGACGCGGTTCCACGCCGGACGCCCGGCCAGGTGCACCCAGGCCGCGGCGAGCAGCGGCACCACAATGAACCCGGTCAGGATCAGCAGATTGGCGGTGCGGCTCGAGTAACCGTCCGGTTCCCCGGTGGCTCCCCAGTGCGAGGGAACGGTGTCGGGCAGGCCGGCCCAGGTCACGGCCGCGAGGATCGCGAACGCGACCCCGGCGAGGACCGGTGCGGCGAGCGTTGCGGTGACCACGCGTGCGGGCGCCTCGGCGAACGGCTCGTCCTCGTCGTCCGGCCGGATCAGGTGCGCCCGCACGGCGAGCGCGGCGAAATTGACCGTCCAGCCGACGCCGAGCGCCTTCGGCACGAGGATGCTCGGATCGCTGGGATCCCAGGACCGGCTCGCGAACCGTTCCGACGTGGGCTGGCGGGTGTCATACGGAACGCCGAGGAACCGGCCGGCCCGGTGGGTGCGCGGCACTCGCCCGGCGCTCCCGGCGGTGAGGTCCCGGTGGCCGCGAGCGGCGGCATCCGTGCCCCCGTCGCGGTCGAGGCCGGATTCGGAACCACGGTCGGTGTCGAAGTCGCCGTTGACGTCAGAGTCGCGATCGTCGGTCGTATAGGCGCGCGCGAGCGCCTCGGGCTCGCCAAGCTCGGCGAGCACCCGGCGCGCCTCGTCTCCGCTGCGATCGGTCCCGTCGAGGCGATGCTCGACGTGCGCGAGCAGCTCGGCGAGCGCGTCCGCGTCGATGTCGATGCGCAGTCGCACCGCGGCGGCGCGCAGGCGGTCGAAGTAGTCGTCCAGCAGCGCGTCCGCACCGACGGGCGGGAGTCCGTCGCCGGGTAGCGGTTCGGAGGCGTCACGCATGGGTCGTGTCCTTTCCCAGAAGGTCGGTCATGTCGGTGCTCATCGCGGTCCAGACCTTGGTCATCGAGACGAAGGCCCGCTCGCCCGCTGGTGACAGCCGGTAGTACTTGCGCGGCGGGCCGACCGGCGATTCCTGCCACTCCGAGGTGATCAGGCCGCTCTTCTTCAGCCGGTTCAGCAGCGGGTACGCGGTGCCGGCGCTGATCGCGAGGCCCGGGTACCGGACGAGCCGGTCGACGATCTCGGCACCGTAGGCCTCGCCGCGGTGCAGCAGCGCGAGCACAGCCAGCTCGACGACGCCCTTGCGCAACTGAGACGGAATCGCCTCGCCCTCGATCGCCATCGTCCCGCCTCGTCACCTGTACCTTGTGAAACCCGGTTGCTTGTTATGCCAACTACAAGGTAACACACGTTACCGTCGCCGGATAGGCGCATCCGTTGCGCTCTCCCGCGCGGCGTCACGCCACGCGATTGCAGTCGGATCGTCCATATCCGCAGGTCTCCGAGCCTGACGATCACGCCGCCGCCCGCGATACGTTTCGGGTGTTCCACTGCACGAGCCTGTCAGTGACGACGAGACCCTGGAGGATGTGCCCGTGTCGAAAGCAGCAAGCGGGGACATCCCGGCTCATCTGCCAGCCCGGCTGGTGATCACCCTCTGGGACTTTTCCTGGTACACCCAGGCCGGCCCGGGCGAACCGTTCGCGGATCTCGACCGCGCCTTCGCCGAGGCCGCGGAGCGCGGCTACAACACCGTGCGTATCTGCGCAGCACCCCTCTACTTGTTCGGGCCGAACGCGCTACCGGCCGACCTCGCGATCTCGGGTTTCGGTCCCCGTCCGGGCGGCGGCTCGTTCGGCGACGGCACCCGCTGGTACAACGTGACCGGCGGCTACTCGGTGCCCCTGTTGCAGAGGCTCCTCGCTCTCTTCGCTGCCGCCCGCCGCCACGGTTTCGTCGTCATCCTGTCATCGTGGGAGTACCAGCAGTCACCCGCGTTCGCCGCCGACGACCGTTGGTGGCGAGCGATCGACGCCGTCCCGTTCGCCGAGCGGATGGACGCGCTCGCCTCGGCGAACATCACGCTGCTGCACGTCCTGGACGACAACGGGTGTCTCGACCTGGTCGCCTTCCTCGAGCTCCACAACGAGGTCGACTTCTCCCGGGTTCCCACCGACGGCGCCACGCTGGAGCGGGCCGTGCAGACGGTCTCCCGGCAGTTCCCCGGCATCCTGACGACGGTCAGCTATGGCAAGCCGCCGCACCCCGACTGGGAGTCGCTGCCGGCAGACCTGCAGGTCGGCCAGTTCCACATCTACGCCTACGGGGTGCTGGATGCGCTGCAACAGACGATCGACATCCGCGGTTCGGGCACGGAAGACTTCCCGAACACGGCCCTGCGCGGGCTGCTCCGCCCGGGCGCACCCGCCTGGGCGGACGCCGGCCGGCCGGAGGGCTGGCGGTTCGACGCGACCGTCGTGACCGACCAGATGCTCTACGGCTACGACAACGTCGACCCGGACGGCTGGGACCTCTGGCTGTACGACCGCTATGCCCCGTTCCGAGATCGGATGCACGGCGAGATCCGGTCGCGGGTCGCGGCCGCCGCCGCGTGGGGCCGCCAGCACAGCACGCCGGTCGTCTTCGGCGAGGGCTGGGTCGGTTACACGCCACTGCACGCCGGTTTCGAAGAGGGTCCGGTCGGGAAGGACCTCGCCGAAACGGGGCTGCACGCCGCCGTCGACAACGGAGCCTGGGGTGCGGTGCTGTCCTCGAATGCCGCTCCGCAGCATCCGCTCTGGGCGGATGTCGCGTGGCAGCGCCGTGCCTCGGCGATCCTCCTCGGGTAGCCGGTTCCCTGGCGTGGACGGCGCAGGCCGCTCGCCGGCGTCGCCCGCGTCGCCTGAGTCGCCTCAGCCCTTGCGGTGGGCGCGGTACTCGCTCGGGCTGACCCCGTGCGTGCGATGGAACTGCCGCGAGAAGTAGAGCGCGTCCTGGTATCCGACGGCGTGCGCGATCTGCGCGATGCCGAGCGAACTGGTGTCGAGCAGTTGCCGCGCCCGCGACATCCGCAGTGCGGTGTGGTGGGCGAGCACGCCGCCGCCCGTGGCCGTGCGGAACATCGCGCCCAGGTGCGAGGCGGAGACCCCCACCATTGAGGCCAGTTCCGAGACCTTCACCGCGCTGTCGAGCCGTTCGGACAGGTACGCCATCGCCCGCTGCAGGGGGTCGCCGCGCTCGGGCAGCGCCCGGTCCAGGGCGATCCGGGTGAGCAACTGCCAGGCGATTCCGGATGCCCCGATCATGCGGGCGGGCAACAGGTCGCGTTCCAGGGCGGTGATGATCTCATCGATCAGGGCCACGCACCGTTCGATGTTGTGCATCGGCAGCACGGGCCGTTCCACGGTCGCTCCCGTGGCTTCGACCAGCTCGGCGGCGTCGGTTCCCCGCAGATGGCACCACCAGATCGTCCAGGGATTCGAGTCCGAGGAGGCGTACCGGTGCGGGACCCCGCCGGGAATGAGCACCACCGACCCACTGCCGACGCCCGTGCGCACGCCGCCGAGTTCCACCCACCCGGACCCCGCCGTGCACGCCAGAAGAATGGTCTCCGGAGATCCGGAAGGCCGGAACCGTTCGTGGTTCCTGGCCTCCGGAAAGAGGCCGGCGTCCGTCACGACGAGCCTCCGGGTGACGGGCCGGGCGAGGATCTCGTCAACGAGCGGGCGCGGGACCACGCACATCCGCTCGTTACGGAAACCCTCGACCAGCTTCATCTGCTCATACTCGCAGATTCCGTCACTCCGTCCATATGCGCTATCCGGCCTGCGGCGCCCAGGGACCGTACGGGTCTCCCGGCGCCTGGTTCCGGGTCCACCATTTCGCCGTGTAGCGGATGCCGGCACTCGCCACGACATCACCGGCCACGAAGATCCTGCTCGGCGTCCACACCGCTGTGCCGTTCGACCCGGCCAGCGTCTCCTGCCACGAGCCATTCGGGTCGCCGGGTGTCTGGCCGGTCGTGGACCAGGTCGCCGTCCACAGCGATCCGGCGAACGTCACCCGGTCGCCGCCCCGATAGCGAGATTCCGGCTCCCACACCGGGGAGTCCACCGGGGTGAGCGACAGGCCGTCGACGGTCACGGACCGGCCGGCGCCGGCACTGCCGGCCTCGATACTCACCGTCACCGTTCCCGCCGCGAGCCTGAGGTTCTCGAGCGCATGCCTCGACCAGCCTCCGGCTGTCTCGCCGAGGTCGAGCACGTAGTCCTCGCCCGCTGCGCCGGCGATCCTGACCCGCGCATGGTCGAGACCGTCGGTCGTGGTCGACGAGAGCGCGAACCCGTAGACCCCGGCCGGGACCGTGACCTGTTGCGATACCGAACCGGAGAAGGCGCCGGCGCTGCCGAGGCGCAGGGCGAAGCGGGTCGCATTGCCGCCCGGGGAGGGGTTGGTCACGAACTGGCTCGTGGCCGATCCCGGATCGACCGTCGTGGTCCACCCGGTCACCTGGGTCACCGCGACGCGATCGGCGGCGAAGTCCGGATTGAGCACGTAGTTGTTGCCGCTGCCGACCGTCCATTCGCCGGTTGTCGCGTTGAGATTCCACTCGCTCAACGATTCGAAGTTGAGCCCGGCGGGTCCGGCGGAGAGCGGCAGCCACTGGTTGTAGCCGAGACCGTTCCAGGCGAAGTCCGCCCACCGGTCGCCCGCGTAGATGACCGTGTCGCGGGTTGTGCCCTTGACCGTCACGAAGAACCCGGTCTGGGTCACGTGGCTGTAGTCCTTCTCGGTTCCGGGCAGGGTGTATTCGGCCGAGTACGCCCCCTGGATGTCCGCGGACGATGAGGAGATCACATGCGTCACCGATGAATTCCAGCCGTGGAGGTCCGAGGTGGCGATGTAGTAGCGGCCGTCGAGTTTGAACATGGCGTTGCCCTCGCGTCCGGCACCGACGTAGCCGACCTGCACTGCGGGCTCCACGCTGAGGGAGTCCGCGTCGGAGATCTTGCTGACGTAGGAGTACTTGCGGCCGTTGCGGCTCGAGAAGACCAGGTAGTCGGTTCCGTCGTCATCGGTGAATACGGTCTGGTCTCCCGTGCCCTGCACCGGCGTGTTCTGAATCTTCGTCTGGAGGTTCGCGTAGTGGAACGGGCCGGTCGGGGTGTCGCTCTCCAGGGAGAGCACGGCGGCATTGGTGTCGCGCACCGGGTCGAATGATGTCTCCATCTGAGTGAGGAGCACATACTTCCCGGTGTTCTCGTTGTAGACCACGCCGAGCCGGCCGAGCCACGACGCGTCGTTCAGGCTCGTCATGCGCGAGAAGTAGTTGGAGGAGACGTCCTGGGACGCCGGGATCGCTAGGGCGGTCTCGGGAGTGGCTACGTTGCCTTCGAAGGTCCAGTTCACGAGGTCGTGAGAGGAGTATGCGGTGATGGCGACGAACTTCACGTCCCTGGCCGTGTTGCCGTAGATCTTGGTCGGGTTGGTGAAGTAGCTTTCCGATCCGGTGTAACGCACCCCGTACCAGTAGTAGGTGTCACCGAAGCGGAAGACGCCGCCGCCCTGCGAGTAGATCGGGTTCCCGGCGGTGTCATACCAGAACCGGTCGTTGTGGATGGCGTTGAGGCCGCTCTCGGGAGCGGCGATCGGAGCAGCGCTGGTGGACAGTGCGGTGCTCGGCGTGGGGCCCGGCAAGGCTTCGGCAGCGGGTGACGCTGCCGCCGAGAGAGGCAGCAGGAGGCTCGCTGTGAGAGCGAGGATGGTGGGCCCGACCACTCGGATTATGTTCTTTCGTCGTGCAGATGACACGAATGAATCCCTTTCCCGTGACGACATTGTCCGGCCCCCGAAAAGGGGCGCTCTCTCTTTCTAGCGGCCGGCTCACCCGGAGCCCATGGCCGATCAAGCCGTGGACATGGACGATCCGGCCCGGGCGGCCACGGTATGGAGCGACCACGCGGCCCGCCACGACTCCCCCGGTTGCAGGGTTGTGAGGCCGTCGCCGGAGTTCAGCGCGTCGGGTGGTGCGGTCATCGGCTCGATCGCGACCGCGCGTGCCGCACCGCCGGCGCGCTGGAACTCGTCGGCCGTGTACACCTGCACCCAGCCGAACCGGTCGTCGGTGCGGAGCTCCACCCCGGCCCCGTCCCGGCCGAGCAGCCGATGCCGGAAGCCCCCGTCCGGCGCGGGCGCGAGGTCGCCGTAACAGTGGTTCAGGTCGACCCCGGCGAGCGCGAGGCCGGCCGGGTCCTCCATAGTGCCCCGCACCGGTCGCCGGCCCACCGGGAGGAACCGGTCGTCCAGGTCGAGCGCGGTGCCGGCGTCGATGTGCAGCACGAGGTCGTCCGCGCCGGCGTCGCCCACGCGCAGGTAGGGGTGCGCGCCGAGGGCGAACGGCGCGGGTTCGCTGCCGAGGTTGTCGACGGCGTACTCGGTCCGAAGTCCGTCCGGAAGCAGGGTGTATGTGACCATCAGGCTGAGCGCGAAGGGGAACCCGGGGTCGGGACCCACCTCGATACCGAGCACGACGGTCCCCGGGGCTCGGGAGAGCAGCTCGAATTCCCGGTCGCGCACGAGGCCGTGGTTCGCAGTGGCGCGTTCGGGTTCGGTGATGACGAGCCGCTGCTCGACGCCTGCCCACGACCAGCGGCCGTCACGCACACGGTTCGGCCAGGGGAACAGGGTCGCGCCAGCGACGAAGGGTGCGCCGGCGCCGACCCGGGCTGCCTGCCCCGGCCCGTATGACTCGATGAGCGCACGACCGTTCACCTCGAGGCAGCGGAGTCCGGCGCCGACCGGGTCGATCGAGGCCGTGACCCCGTGCGCGTCGAGGGGGATCGCGCCGAGGCGTCTCTCGCCGGGGCTCACAGCGGATGGTGCCAGGTCGTCGTGCGGGTCAGGGTCACCGCGTCGAGGGCATGCAGCGCCCCCGATGTCGAGCGGCGCCGGTCCTCGGCGTCCGCCGGGACCCGCACGGGCGAGTCCCGATGGAGGGGCAGCACCCGGAGGGTGACGCTGGAGCCGGTGGCCCCGCCGATGGTGTCGAGGTCGATCTCCCAGGGAGTGCCGTCCCAGAACCGGTCGGCGACCACGACGTCATCCACCAGGAGCTCTGCGACGTCGCCCGCCCAGTCGATCCGAAGTTCGCGGCGGCATCCGCTGGCCGGTTCGCCGAGGCCGACCAGCCGGTGCACGGAGGCGAAGTCGGCGACGTACTGTCCGCCGGGGGCCGAGGCGCGACCGTCGAACGTGCCGTAGCCGGCGAGCGGGGCGCCCGCCGCCCGGAGCGGGACGAGGGTGACCGACGCCGGACGGGTCGCACTCCCGACCGGGGTGAACGCGAGGTCGTGCCAGCCGTCGTTCCACCACTCGGTGACCCGGGGCCGGGCGGATGCGCGCACGACCAGGTCGGCGCCATCCGTCCAGAGCGGGTCGGCACAGAGCACCAGCCGCCGTTGTTCCTCCTCGAGCACCCAGACCCTGGCGGCGTCGAGCCGGCCGATCACGATGATCGTGACCGAGGCGTCGGGTTCCCCGATCGTCAGCCTCCCGCCGGCCTCCCCGTCAACCCGGTACACCGTGACGCCGTCGTCGTGCTCGGTGCCGATCGCGATCTCCACGTCCCCTCCGGCATCCGCGACGAGGACGAGGGTCTCGGAGTCGAGCATCGTCAGCACAGACCCGGTCGCCCAGTGCAGCCGCGCGCCGCCGATGTCGAGGCCGACGGGCCACCGTGCGATGGTGCCCGGAACGATGTCGAGCGGCTCGGAGCCGAGCTCGACGGTGCCACTTGCGAGTCGCACGGCCAGCCGGACGTTATGGAGCGTCGGCAGCGGGATGTGCGGTTGCGCCCAGTTCAGGAAAACGAACCCGCTGTCGCCGTCGGCACGGAGCGCCCAGCGGAGAGTCGCGGCATCGTCGACCCCGGTGGGCACGATCTCGGGCAGGCTCGACGGCATCCGGGCCAGCCGGTCGCCGAACGCCGCGAGGAACGCGTGCTGCTGACGGAGCAGGGCGTGGCTCGCGGAGAGTTGACCCGCCGCGCCGACGGCGGCGTGGAAGTCGTAGTCGTACACCGGCAGGTCGTTGGGGTATCCCGTCGCGTGGGATTCCTGGACCGGCTCGGGGCCCCGGGGGTTGAGGCCGCCCGCGTACATGTAGTAGCCCTGCCAGGCCGACCCGCTGCCGACCTTGGCGTTCGCCACGGCCGCGATCGTCTCGCCCGTCGGCACGATGCGACGGTGGTACGTCGTCGCCATTCCGCCGCCGAGCTCGCACGTCGCCGCGGGGAAGGACTCGTCGCGCGGGCGCGCCTGGACCTCGCCGATCGCGATCCCGCGCACGTCGGCGCCCACCCCGACGTCGTCCCAGTCGTGGGAGAAGAAGAAGTGCTGGCGGAAGGAGTCGTCCCAGCCCGCGTCGGCGTCCACCCAGAAGCCGTCGCCGTACCCCGAGTAGAGCGGGAGCACGTCCCCTGGCGGAAGCTCCGCGCCTCCCCACGCGGTCGCGGTATAGAGCGGGGCGGTGAGGCCGGCCTCCCGGGCCATCGCCTTGAGGGTGCTGAGGTGTCCAGGCCGGCCGTAGAGTTCGTTCTCCAGCTGGATGCCGATCACGGGGCTCGACGGCCCGCACAGGCCGGCGAGTTCGGTGCCGAGGCGCTCGAACCAGGGGCGGACGAGGTCGAGGTAGGCGGGGTCATCCGTGCGGTGCTCGACCGGGGCGGCCTGCACCCAGTCGGGGAAGCCGCCGTTGCGCACCTCGCCGTGCACCCAGGGGCCGATCCGGAGCACGACGGCGAGCCCGAGTTCGCCGCAGAGCCGCACGAACGCGGCCACGTCGAGGTCGCCGTCGAACCGCGCTTCGCCCTGAACGGGCTCGTGGTGCAGCCAGATCAGGTAGCTCGACACCACCGTGATTCCGCCGGAGCGCATCAGCAGCAAGCGTTCGCGCCAGCTCGCGCGCGGCACTCGGGAGTAGTGGATCTCGCCGGAGACGGGAATCCACGGCACGCCGTCGAGCAGGAGGTGACGTGAGGTCAGGCTGATCCGGTCGTGCGGGTCGACGGTCACGGTCATTCCCGGCCGCGTCTCTGCGCGCTGCCAGCCCTGGTTCACGGCGAGGAGTCTCTGGTCGGTCAGTCTCTGGTCGGGCACGGTCATGCGGTCTTCTCCTCGTCGAGTCGTGCTGCTGCCCCGCAGAGCACGCGGCCTCGTTCGGCGGCCTCGAGCAGGGCGGCGGCCGCCTGGCGCCGGCCGATCACGTCGTCGATGGAGAAGAGCAGCATCTGGGGCAGTGAGGTGGCGAAGTAGTCCGGTGCGGATGCCGCGACACCGAGGGCGTCTGCGGTCGCCTCGAGCGCGTCCCACGTCGTGTCCGCGTCCGCGCGTTCGCCGAGGCGCAGGTGCGCCACGCCG
Source organism: Cryobacterium algoricola (assembly GCF_004402485.1). Taxonomy (GTDB): domain Bacteria; phylum Actinomycetota; class Actinomycetes; order Actinomycetales; family Microbacteriaceae; genus Cryobacterium; species Cryobacterium algoricola. The sequence continues at coordinate 29,638 of NZ_SOFG01000022.1, forward strand.
ATCCAGTAGTCGTCGAGGCGGGCGGGTCGCGGGGCGACGGCGAGCGGGCCCCCCGCGGTGCGTGCCTGTTTCCAGCGCGCGCGTGCGACCGGCTCGTCGCCGGCGGCGCGGTGGGCGTCGCCGGCGGCGACGAGGCGCTCCGCGAGGGGACCGGCCGGGTGCCTTCCCTCTCCGAGGTTCCGCGGCGGCTCGATCCCAGCGTCGAGTAGGGCGGCGGCGGCCCGGGGGTCGCTCGTCACGAGCTGTGCTGCCACGGCGATGCTCGCCCGGTCGAATGCGGCGAGCACCTGGCCCTCACCGCCCTCGAATGGCTGGAATTCGCGCTGGGTGAGCAGCGCATCCGCTTCGGTGGTCCGGCCGGCGTCGAGCAACAGCTCGGCGTAGGCCAGGGCGAGGTCGTCGCGGGCGAGGAGGTCGGCGCCGCAGCTCTCGAGCACCGCGAGCCGGTCGAGGCTCGCGATGCCGCGCAGCCGGGCGAGCTGATCGCGTTCGAAGAGGAGCCGGGGAAGCGGCCCGGCAACGGCGACCGCACGGTCGAGGTGGCCGGCGGCCCTGTCAAGATCTCCCCCGGCATTGACGACGGCGATGGCGGTGTTCCGCAGCACCACCGCGTCGTCCGGCCCGGCGGCGACGGCGGATTCGAGCACGTCCCTCGCGTCTGCGCCGAGCCGGGCGCCCATCAGCCACGAGCCGAGCAGGCCGAGGGCGACGCCGTCTGCACTGCCGACCGACTCAGCGTGCCGGATGGCGTTCCGGAGCACGTCGGCGTCGTCCAGGCCCGCGGGGAAGGCGAGCGATCGGTCCACGACCCGCGCTCGGTCCCGCTCCACGGCGGCCTCTGCGCTGCGACCGAGGCCCTCCAGCAGCTGGGCGCGGAGGTAGTGGGCCACGGGGGCCGCATTTCCGAAGACGGATGCGCCCTCCTGCGCGGCCCGGGACGCCCACTGGAGTGCGGCATCCGTCTCGCCGACCCGGGCGAATTCGTAGGCGACCGTCAGGTAGGTGCGAGAGTCGACGACATCGAGGTCGCCGGCGATGGCGTTGAGGAACGGGTCGAGGGGATCGGCGGCGCGCGCGTCCTCGAGGGCCGCAGCCGCGGCATCCGCCCGGCCGAGTCGGCGCAGGGCGAGCACGCGGAGCCCCTGGGCCGTGGTGTTGCGCGGGTCGGTGGCGACGGCGGCGGTCGCGTGCTCGAGGCCGGCCGCGATCTGGCCGCTCCTCAGCAGGGACCGGGCGGCGCCGAGTCCGCCGGCGAGGGCGTATGCGCCGTCCCAGGTGGACTTCACGAAGTCGGCGGCGGCCTCGTCGTACCGCCCGAGGCGTTCGAGGCTGAGGCTGCGCCGGTAGAAGAGTTCTCCGGAGCGCGGATTGAGGTTGCGCCGGGTGATCCGGGCCGCCGCCACGTCGAGGCGGCGGAGGGAGAGCTCGTAGTCGCCGGCGGCGTGGGCGATTTCGGCGAGCGCGATGTTGGCCCGGGAGTCGGCGGGGTCGAGTTCGAGAACCCGCTCGAGGTACGGCGTGGCCGCGTGGGTGGGGTGGCGGTACTGGATGAGGTGTTGGGCGGTCAGCAGCAGTTCGTCGACGGAGTCGAGGTCGCCGGGGGCTGCGGGCGCCGTCGCGAGCCAGGGCTCACCGACGATCGGGGTGTGCCGGCGCCAGGCGACCAATTCGGCGCTGTCGTGCAGGACGCGCACGACGAGTTCGTCGCGGCTGGCGCAGCCGGGAACATCGACGTGCACCTGGATCGGAAGGCCGGGACCGACGGGGGCCGTGTGCTCCAGCAGCACAGCGTCGTCGCGTTCCACGCGCACGACCACGGTGACCTCCCGGGCGCTTGCCACGCCGATGCTCACCCGGCCGTCGTCGACGGTCACGCTCAGCGCGGCGGTGCGGCTGGCCTGGTCGGCCGCACCGATGTCCTGGATCGGATACCAGAACTGGGAGAACTCGCGGGTCTCCCCCGGTGCGAGGTAGCTGAAGTCGGGTTGGTTGTCGGTGAAAACCCCGGCCATGAGCTCGACGTACGGCCCGTCGGCGTCGGTCAGCTGGCGGTCCCAGGCGCGGCCGATGGAGCCGTCGCCCCAGGTCCACTGCTTCTTGCCTGGCGCGATGTCGTGTTCCGCCCAGTGCACGAAGCCGGCCCCGGCGCGGTGGTCGTAGCCGCCGAAGAATTCGTCGGCGGTGTCGGTGACCATATAGGAGGTCGGAACGGGGATGTTGGAGTACAGGTCGATCCGGTCGGCATCCGTGCGCTCCTCGGCCAGTGCCGGGTAGTCGACGCCGTAGTAGGGGCGGTCGGCGCGCGGGAAGCCGGTGATGGCGCGGCGGGCGTGGTCGGCGACGTAACGCACGTCGCTCGGGAAGAAGGACTGGTAATCCGCGTGCACGGCGGCCGCGACGTTGGCCCACCAGAGGAACGTCTGCTGCTCGTCGGTGCGGTTGAACAGGCGTGCCGTGACCTCGACACTGGACTCGCTCGGGCGAAGCCTGACCCCGTGGGTGCCGCGCATCCGCTGCAGGGGGTCGAGGTCGCTGTGCCAGACCGTTACCGAACCGTCGTCGGAGCGCTCGATCGACGTTTCCACCGGCAGGTAGGTGCCCGGGCGGTGGTGCTGGGGCCAGTTGAATTCGACGCCGCCGGAGACCCAGGGGCCACCGAGACCGACGAGGGCGGGTTTGATCACGTTGTTGCGGTAGAAGAAGTCGTAGTCGCGGGTCTTGTCGTAGCCGATGTGGATGCGTCCGCCGAGTTCCGGAAGCAGCATCAAGCGCACCCAGCGGTTCTCGATGTGGATGGCGTGCCAGGCCTTCACGACGGGCCGGCTCTCGATCCGGTCGACGAACGGCAGCGGGTATACCTTGCCGTCGGAGCCCTGGTAGACCCGGTGGTCGAAGAACATCGGGAACCGGTCGGGTGCGCCGGGCTCATAGGTGAGGATGTCGACGTCTTCCGCCCAGCAGGCCACGCCCCCGGCGTCGAGAATGGCTTGCTGGTCGGCGCGCGGCTTCGGCAGCTCGATGTGCGAAGGAAGGGAGTTCATGGAGGTGAGCCTCGAGAGTGTTGAGTATGACGTGGAAGTATCGGCCGCCCGCGAGCGGCCCGGAGGGGGCGAGAGGCTACTTCACGCTGCCCGCGGAGAGCCCGGCCCGCCAGAAGCGTTGCAGGCTGAGGAAGGCGATCACGAGCGGGATGACCGACAGCAGCGAACCGGTGATGACCACGTTGTAGTTCGCCTCGCGGGTCTGGGTGTACCAGTTGAAGATGCCGAGGGTGACCGGGTACAGCGATTGGTCGCTCAGCATGATCAGCGGCAGGAAGAAGTTGTTCCAGATGGACACGAAGCTGAACAGGAACACGGTGACGAAGGCCGGCGACATCAGCCGCAGGGCGACGCTGAAGAAGATCCTGATCTCGGAGGCACCGTCGAGCCGGGCGGCCTCCAGTAACTCGTCCGGCATACTCGCGGCCGCGTAGATGCGGCCGAGGTAGACCGCGAAGGGGTTGACGATCGCGGGGATCAGCACCGCCCACACCGTGTTCACGAGGCCGATGCGGGAGAACATCAGGTAGAGCGGCACGGTCAGCAGCGCACTCGGGATGAGCAGGCCGCCGAGGATGGCGCCGAAGATGACCCCACGTCCGCGGAAGTTGTACTTCGCGAGGGCGTAGCCGCAGGCGACACCGAGGAAGGTGGCGAGGAGTCCGCCGATTCCGGCGTAGAGGACCGAGTTGAGCAGCCACCGGCCGAAGAGCCCGTCCTGCTTGGTGAAGACGTCGACGATGTTATCGAACAGGCTGAAGCCGGAGAACCCGAAGCCGTTGGAACTGAACAGCGCGGTGTTGCTTTTCGTCGCGGAGACGATGAGCCACCACACCGGGATCAGGAAGTAGACGGCGGCCAGGGTGAGCACGCCCATGGTGACCATCGCGGTCGACCGGCTGACCCGCAATTCGGCGGAGCCGTTCTGGAAGCGTTCGGTTTTCTGGGGTCTGGTGCGGGTGAGAGTCACTCTGGGTTCCTCATTGCGATGCGGTAGTAGATGATCGAGATCACACCGGCGACGATGGCGAGCAGCACCGAGACGGCGGCCGCGAAGCCGAAGTCGTTCTTGATGAATGCGGCGCCCATGGCGAGCATGGTGGGCACGTAGGAGCTGTCGACCGAGTTGGCGATGACGTGCAGCACCTGCGGTTCGTTGAACAGCTGGATGGTGCCGATGATCGAGTTGATCCCGGTGAGCACGAGTGCCGGGCGCACCTGGGGAACCTTGATCGAGAGAGCGATGCGCCATTCGGAGGCGCCGTCGAGGCGGGCAGCCTCGAACTGGTCCCGCGGGATGGCCTGCAGCGCCGAGAGCATGATCAGCATGTTGTAGCCCATGAACACCCAGGTGGTGATGTTCGCCATCGACCAGAGCACGATCTCCGGAGACAGGAAGTCGAGCGGCACGCCGACCGAATTGCCGAAGGCGACGAACGGGCTCAGTGAGGGCGAATACAGGTACGCCCACAGCACGGCCGCGATCACGCCGGGCACCGCATAGGGCAGGAAGAACAGCACCCGGTAGACGCTGACCCAGCGGGCCGCTGCGGAGTCCAGGAGCAGCGCGAGCACGAGCGCCCCGATCAGCATGACCGGAACCTGGCCGGCGCCGAAGAGCAGGATCCTGCCGAGTGCCGTCCAGAACTCGGAGCTCGAGAGGGCCCTCGTGTAGTTATCGACTCCGACGAAGGTGGTGACCGGTGCGCCGAAGCCGAGACCGCTGGACCGGATCGAGAACAGGCTCTGCCCGATCGAGTAGAGAATCGGCGCGACGTAGACGAAGAGGAAGAGGGCGCCGAACGGCACGATGAAGATGACGATGGCGCTCACGAACTGGTTCGGGCGCCGCCGCCGCAGGGCGGGCACGGAGTCCGTGCCAGCCCTGCGGGTGGTGAGCGTTTCAGTGGACATGGGTCAGTGGGAGGCGGCTGCCTGGATCCCGCGCCCCTTCATGTCGCTCAGGGTGGATGTCTGCAGCGAGGTCATCAGGGCCGGCAGGGTGGTTCCCTTGGTCGCGACCTTGGCCAGGCCATCCGTCAGTGTGGTGTCGGTCGAGGAGTAGGTCGGGCCCCAGGCCCAGCCGACGTTCACGTTGTTCGCCGACTCGCGGAAGATGTCGTTCAGGTTCTGACCGCCGAAGAAGCTGTCCTTCTTGTTCACGACCGCGTAGTCGAGCGCCTTGGTGGCCGCCGGGTAGAGCCCGCCGCCATCCGCTGCGGACAGGATGTTCAGGCTGTCCTCGGAGGAGTTCAGCCAGGTGGCGAAGGCGACCGCCTGCTCGGGGTACTTGCAGCCCTTGAGCACGGCGACCGCGGAGCCGCCGGAGTTGGCGGAGGCAGTCGATCCCTTGACGGTGGGCATCGGGGCGAGCGCCCACTTGCCGGCGGTGTCGCCCACGTTGGCTTCGATCAGGGCGGTGTTCCAGGCCCCGCCCATCATGGTCAGGTACTTGCCGCTGGCCAGCTCGCTGTAGAACCCGGGATCCCAGCGCTTGGTGGTCGCGATGGCGCCGGAGTCGAGCAGGTCCTGCCAGTAGGTGGCCGACGCGGCGCTCGCGCTGTCGTCGATTCCGACCTTCCAGCTGTCGCCGTCGATGGCGAACCAGGAGGAGTCACGCTGCCACGCGTACGCGGCGACAGTGCTCGAGTCATCAGTGGCGAGGTAGCCGAGCGACACGGACGGGTCGGCGGCGTGCACGGTCTTCGCGGCCGTGGCGAACTCGTCCCAGGTCTTCGGCACGGTGATGCCGAACTTCTCGAACAGGTCGGTGCGGTAGTACATCGCCATGGGGCCGGTGTCCTGCGGGATCGCGTAGGTCTGGCCGCCGGGGCTCACCTGCGACCAGGTCCAGTCGAGGAAGGTGTCCTTGACGTCGCCGGTGTACTGGGTGACGTCCATGAGCATGCCGTCGGCGACGAAGCTCGGCACCTGGTCGAGGGTCAGCTGGGCGAGGCAGCCCGCGTTCCCGGCCTGCACGGACGAGCGGATCTTCGGGTAGGCATCCTGGCCGTTCGAGACGGGCGAATACTTGACCTGGGTCTCGGGGTGCGCCTTGTTCCAGATGTCCACGGCCTTGTCTGCCTTCGGCACCCAGCCCATGTAGTCGATCGTGACCGGCCCGGCACTGGCAGTGGTGCCCGCGGCACCGCATCCCGTGAGAAGGGCCAGTACTGCGCTGACGGTCAATGCGCCAGCCAGAGCCTGTGATTTCTTCACTCTCGTGTTCCTTACGTCGTTGTAGTGGTTACGTCCTAGCTCCGTAAGGTTAAGCGTCGCCTATCGACGGTGCCCATAGCAAAAGCGCTCGCGCATATGGACATTTCCACGAAGGCTGACGGGCAGGTGGATGACTCACCTGCGACCTCGATGCGCGCGGTGACCGGCCACAGTGCCACACTTCGTGCGCAGTTCGGCAGAGGTCGTCTCCCCCAATGGACAGAACGACGTTCAGGTGTCCGCGCCGGTTTCGGCAGGCCGCGCCCCTGTCACCCCGCGCCCGCGCCGGTTTCCGCACGCCGCGCCCGCCGTTTCGGGCGCGGCGTGCCGAAACGCGCGCGGGCGCGAGCGGATGCCCGCCGACAGTCGTCAGAACACGAGCAGCGAGAAGCGGTCAGAACGTCAGAACACGACGCCCTAGTCGGCGTCGTCCAGGCGGAAGCCGACCTTGAGCGTCACCTGGAAGTGATCGATCGCGCCGTCCACGACGTGCCCGCGGGTGCCCACCACCTCGAACCAGTCGACGTTGCGCAGCGTCTTGGTCGCACGCTCCAGACCGTTGCGGATGGCCGCATCCGTGCCGTCCGGTGACGTTCCGACAATCTCGGTGACGCGGTAGGTGTGGTTCGTCATGGCGTGATCCCTCCGGCTCGGGCGTGTTCCCCGCCCGCAGCGCCGTCGCCCCGGGTGCTCCGACCCTAGCTCGCAAGGCACGAGTGTTCAACGGCGGATGTCGGACTCCGACTGGTCGGTCGAGCGCGGCACGGTCTTGAGGAAACTCAGAACGGCGGCCGCGGTGACCTCCGACTGCTGGGCCTGGGGGTAGTGGCCGGCGTCGGCGACCATCACGACCGAGCCGTGGAGGGCATCCGCTACGAAACGCGCCTCGGCGGCCGGGTCCTTGAAGTCGGGATCCTTGTCGCCCATGATGACGAGCGTGGGAGCGGTCACCGCGCCGAGCTTCGCCTCCGCGGGGTCGTGGGTGGTCTGCTGGGTCGTGAGCGAGAAGGCCTTGCCGTAGGCCTTGCGCTTCAGGCTCGCGACGACCGCCGTTCGGTACTCCGCGAAATCGTCGGGCTTGCGGCCGGCGTAGAGGGTGGGCATGTAGCTCTTCCACATCGGCGCGATCCAGAGCGGGGCCATCATCACGCGGAACAGCCCGCGGGTGAACGCGTTCGACGGCGGGTTCCGTACGAAGGGGCCGACCAGGACCAGACCGTCGACCTGGGCGGGATGCTCGGCGGCGACGATCACGGCGGCCCCGGCGGCGAGGGAGTTGCCGACGATCACCGCCGGCCGGCCGAGCTGGGCGATCAGGGCCTGGATGTCGCCCGCGGTCTCGACGTCGCCGTAGGCGGAGAAGGACGTGTCGCTGTCGCCGTGCCCGCGGAGGTCGGTGGTGGCCACCGAGTATCCGGCGGCGACAAGCGCCGGGGTCAGGAAGCGGTAGGAGGACCGCAGCTCGCCCATGCCGGGCACGAGCACGAGAAGCGGTCCGGCGCCCTGGAGGTCATAGGCGATGCGCCCCTCGGGGCGGGCGAGGTACTGAGTCGACGAGGCAGAAGCTGCAGTGGAGGAGGTCATGCAGCTACTCTGCATCCCCTTTTGGCTAGTGTCAATAGCCAAATCAGAAAAATGGATGCTTCACCCAGGCCGGTCAGGCCGCGACGCTTGCACGCCGGTCTGGCTATTGACACTAGCCAGAAAGAAGGTCATCCTTAGCCCCATGGAAACAGCATCCGCTTTCGTTCGCAGACGCCTCAGCACCAGAGCCGGAGCACGGACCCGTGCCTAGGGTCGGGCTCACCCGCGACCGGGTGGCGGAAGAAGCGGCCGTGATGGCCGATGAAGTCGGCCTCAACTCGCTCACCCTGGCCGCGCTGGCCACGCGTCTCGGCGTTCGGCAGCCGTCGCTCTACAAGCACATCGATTCGATGGCCGGCCTCCACCGCGACATCGCCGTGCACGCGAAACGCGACATGGGCGAGGTGCTCGCGCGGGCCTCCGTCGGGCGCTCCGGCCCCGACGCCATTTCCGCCATGTCCCGGGCGTACCGGCAGTGGGCGCTGCAGCACCCCGCCCGCTATGAGGCTTCCAACCGGATGCCCGCGCCGGGCGACCTCGAGGACGAAGCCGTGTCGCTCGCGGTCGTCGATCTGATCAGCGACGTGCTCACCGCGTACCACCTCGAGGGCGACGACGCGATCGACGCGATCCGCGCCTTCCGTTCCACCCTGCACGGGTTCATCTCCTTGGAAACCGCCGGGTCCTTCGCCCTTAGCGCAGACATCAACCGGAGCTTCGACCGCCTGGTCCACGGCTTCATCGTGGCCCTCACCCAGTGGACCGATACCACGACCCCGCAGCCCGCCCGGTAACTCACCGCGCAGCCCGCCCGTCAGACCGTCCTGACTAAGGGCCGGGCTGCCGTCACCGCGGTCGCCGCAACCGGATCGGACCCTTCGCCGTCGACGGGTCAACGACAACCCCTCCCTGCGTGATCTCCAGTTCACCCCGCGCGACCATACGGCGTGCGGCGCGTCGGGCCGGTTCCATGAGCTCGCGCCATTCCTCGGCGCCGACCGTCTTCGCCGCCTCGGAGGGGCAGACCGTGGCATCCGTCGCCCGCGCAGCGAGCAGGGTGGCGATGGCCTCCTCCAGCCGAAGGTCGGTCGCGGTGACTCCGTGTGCTCGGCAGGTGGCCGAGCAGTACTTCACCGAATCCCAGTTGTTCGCCCACTTCGCGCGCCACTCCATGCGCCGGCCGCACGACGCGCACGTCTTGTCCGCCCGCTCACCGGCGGCCTCGGAATCGGCCGGTTTGCGCTGTCGGTGGGCCATGCCTTCTATCCTGCTGGACCGAGGGTCTGGTGCGAATTGCAAACGACCGAATGGGGCGAGACAGAGACGAGAATAGGACCCTTATGAACATGGAACCTCGGCGAGCGTGAACTACATCGGCGTCGACCTGGCCTGGGGAGAAGGCACGGCGACCAAACGCGCCAACGAAACCGGCCTGGCGCTGATCGACGCGTCCGGAACCGTGCTCGACGCCGGCTGGGCACGCGGCATCGACGCCGTCGCCGCCTGGGTCATCACGCGCTCGGCCCCCGGCGACGTGATCGCGATCGACGCGCCCCTCGTCGTGGCGAATGCCACCGGCATCCGTGAATGCGAACGCGAGGTCGCCCAGCGCTACAGCCAGTGGCAGGTCTACGCCAACCCCTCCAACCTCGGCCTCCCGTGGCTCGGCGGCGTCACCCTCCGCAAGCGCCTCGAGCAGGCCGGATTCCGCTACACCGACGGCAGCGGGCCGGTCCTCCCCGACGAAGTGCAGTTCTTCGAGTGCTACCCGTACACGACCCTGGTCGGCGCGCCCGAGCTCGGCTACGACGTGGAGCGCCCGCGCTACAAACGCTTCAACCCGGCGCTGCCCTCCCCCGCGGCCCGGCGCGATTTCCGCGCCGCCGAATGCGACGACCTCCTCCAACGGATGCTGCGCCTCACCGACATCCACCCAGCTCTCGACCTCCGCTCCCACCCGACCACCGCGGCCCTGCTCGAGGAACCGTCTCCCCTGAAGGACGCCGCATACAAGCACCGCGAGGATCTCCTCGACGCCACCCTCTGCGCATGGACCGCCGCCCTCTGGGCCCAGTTCGGCACCGAACGATGCCAGGTCCTCGGGACGACCGACTCCCCGGATACCGAGGGGCGCATCCCGGTCATCATCGCGCCCGCTCGCCCCGAGCAACGCCCCGGCGGGTGGGTGGCCCGGCCCAAGCGCTCGAGAGCCGGCGCCCCAGTGGACTAGCGCCCCCAGCGAATGCCGCCCGCACTTCCAAAGGATTCGTCCTGGTCAGCGCCCCGAACCCGCGAGCGCAACAATCGCAGGCCGCGGCTTCTGTCGCTCGGTCCACAGGTCGTAGGCACTCTGCATCCCCAGCCACAACTCGGCGCTGGTGCCGAACAGCAGCCCCAACCGCACGGCCATGTCGGCCGTCACCGCGGAGTGTCCGTGCCGAATCCTGGAGAGCGTGGCACGCGTGACGCCCAGGCGCCGCGCCGCCTCGGCAACGCTCACCTCGCCGAGGTAGTCCTCAAGCAGCGAGCCCGGGTGCGGCGGGTTGTGCATTCCGGTCATGAACCTTCCGCTCCTTCCGTCTTCGATTCTGTCTACAGCCAATCAGTGATAGTCCACGTAATCGAGAAGTTCAACATCCGTGCCATCAAACGAAAAAGTGAGACGCCAATTTCCTGAAACCCAAATCGAATAGTGTGCTTGAACGTCGCGCCCCGACTCCCCCTCGCCTCGCAGCACGTGAGGTCTCCACGACGCCGGGATATCCGCTATCGACACTGCGTTGTCCAATACTGCGAGTAGTCGTTGCAGCCGAGAAGCATGATCCGGGCGGATGCCCGCCTTGCTTCCGGAAAAGAAGAAACGGGCAAGTCCCTTGTGGCGAAACGACTTGATCACAAGCGTATTCTCCCGATATACGCATAGCAAGACCGCACACTGGACGGGTTGATGGAAGGTGGTGCTTTTTGACCGGCGAATTCCCTCAAAGCGTCTCGCTGACCACCGACACTCGATCGTGATCGTTCTCTACGGCCTAGCTCTTGCCCACGGCAACCGTCACCTTGGCCGCTACCTCGCGCTAGGCGTGACCGCGCCCGCGCAGGTTTCCGCAGCCCGCGCCCCGCTTGACCCCGTGCCCGCGCCGGTTTCCGCAGCCCGCGCCCGCCGTTTCGGGCGCGGCGTGCCGAAACGGGTGCGGGCGCCAGCGCGGTCGTCCCGAAGTGGCGCGCCTGGACGGCGCCTCAGCCCGCGTCCTCGCCCGCGACGCCGACGCCTTCGCCACTTCTGCGGCCATCGCCGTTGTCCTCATCGACAACGCCCTCCCCACGGCAGTACGATGAACCTCTGATCCGTCATTTCCCTGACCAGAGGGAGAATCGCAAATGAATCGTGTGATGAAGCGAACGTGGATAAGTTTCACGATTCTGGGAGGCCTCGGGCTTCTCACTGCGATCGTGCTCACGGTGATCGAAGGCGTGAAGTATCGCGTGCGCGAGGAGCAGGGACTCGACCCGATCTATGCGCCCGACTGGGTCGCCATGTCCACCTATGCGGGGCTGTGGCTCTTCGCCCTGGCCGTGATCGCCCTCGCCGTGACGGGCAGTGTCGCGTTGGTGCAGCGCCGACGTCGGCACATCAAAGCGTGAACCTGCCGGGCGGTTCGTCGACGCACTAGTCCGCAGGCAACGTCGGGGCTACTCGCCCCGCGACGTGGCCGCGTTCCGTGCGGCGAGCCGGGCGAAGGCATCCGTCAGTTCCGGCGGGCCGACCACGTCAATGGCGGTGTCGAAGCGGTTCAGGGACGCGGCGAGGGCGATCCAGGACCAGGATCCCGAGGTATACCGACACCTGTCAGGTCCGAGAGCCTCGACCACGCCGTCGCCCGCGAACGGGAGCACGGCACGAGCGGCAAGGTGCAGCTCGACCGTTCCGGTGCACGGCCACGCGTTCGCCTCGGCTGAGCCCTTGAAGTGGGCCGAGGCGTAGCCCTTGGCGTCGCCACCCGGGAGCTCGCGCTGGCCGAAGCGGGGGCCGGTCGGGGTGCGCGGGGTGATCCGGTCGGCGCGGAAGATCCGCCAGTCGTACCGGTCGAGATCCCACGCGACGAGGTACCAGCGGCCGTGGGAGGTGACGAGGTGGTGCGGTTCGACCCGCCGTGGCGGCCTCGGTTCAGCGGCGTCGGCGCCCGGCTCCGCGCTCGCGTAGTCGAACCGGAGCACCTCGCGGGCGCGGACCGCCGCGGAGAGGGCGAGGAGGACATCCGCTGAGACCTGAACGGCGGGGCCCTCGCCCGGGCGCGGGACGGTCGTGAAGTCGAGGGCATCTAGGCGGTGGCGCAGCCGGGACGGCATCACCTGCCGCACCGTGGTGAGCGTCCGCAGGGCCGCCTCCTCGATTCCCGCCCCGGTGACGGTGGCCGTTTGGAGTGCCACGGCCAGCGCGACGACCTGGTCGTCGTCGAAGAGGAGCGGCGGCAGCTCGCTTCCGGCGTCGAGCCGGTAGCCGCCGTCCGGCCCCATGGTCGCCTGGATGCGGTAGCCCAGCTCGCGAAGGCGGTCGACGTCGCGGCGCACCGTGCGGTGGCTGATGTCCAGCCGTTCGGCGAGCAGGGCGCCGGGCCAGTCGCGCCGGGTCTGCAGCAGCGACAGCAGATTCAGCAGCCGCGCGGTGGTCGTCGTCATTCCTCGATCGTAGTTCGAGTAGAGGACCGAAACTGTCCTAGACGGATGTCAGAGTGACCGTTGTCGGGACCCGCCCGGCACCGTTCTCACTAGGAGCAGACATGAGTATCACGACCACCACGCACCTCAACTTCCACGGCGACGCCCGAGCGGCTCTCGAGTTCTACCAGTCCGTCTTCGGCGGCCAGGTCACCATCGCGACGTACGGCGACTTCGGGATGCCCCAGGACGCCCCCGGGGCCGCGAACGTCGTCTTCGGCCAGGTCGAGACCGAGGCCGGCTTCCGGGTGATGGCGTACGACATCCCCGGCCAGGCAGGCGACTCGGCCACCGCAGCACGCCCGGCCGGCTCGACCCGCCGCGAGAACGGCGTCACCCTCACTGACCAGCCGTTCTTCGTCTCCGTCCGCGGCGACGCCCTCGACGAAATCCAGGGCTACTGGGCCGCGCTCTCGGCCGGGGCCTCCATCGTGGAGCCGCTCGCGGCATCCGCCTGGAGCCCCGGATTCGGCATGCTCACCGACGCGTTCGGCGTGACCTGGATTCTCGACGTGGCCGCCGCGTACACCGCCTAATAGGCGGGACGCGACGACCCGTGGCGGGTGACCACGGCAGCTGTCAGAGGACGTCGCGAGCCGGGCGGCTTCGGGCGATTCCGACCAGCACAAGTGCGGCCGCTGCAGCCGTGAGGGTGACCCCGGCGACGGTGACGCCGGTTTGGAACGCGGCCGCCTGGTCCGCGCTCCAGGCCGGTGCTGAGATGGTGCCGGTGAAGAGCGCCGCGAGAATGGTGCCGGTCACCGCGATCCCGACCCCGGTGGCGACCTGGCTCGACGTGTCGACGAGGGCGGCGCCGATTGTGGTGCGGTTCTTCGGCAGGCCCCGCATAACGTTCGTGCCGGCGACCACGCCGACCACGCGCATCCCTGCTGCGACGAGCACGAGGGAAAGGGCGACCCAGACGTAGCCGAAGCGACTCCCGGCCGCGAAGACGGCGAGGCCGAGCACGACCGCTGCCGCACTCATCCAGGCTGCGCGGTTCATCCCGAATCTGGCGACGAAGGGGCCGACGAGGCGGCCGCCGCCGAGCAGCACGATGACCTGGGGAAGCATGCCGATTGCGGCCAGGGCCGGCGGCCAGCCCCAGGCGAACTGGAGCTGCAGGGTCACCATGTAGCTGAGGCCGGAGATCGCGAGGCCCGACGCGGCCTTGTAGGCGAGTCCGCTGGAGACGAGGGGCAGGGCGATGAGGTGCAGGTCCAGAAGGGGATACCGGGCCATGCGCTCGCGGACGACGAACAGGATCGCCGCGATCACGGCACCGCCCGTTGCCGCCCAGGGGGTCCAGCAACCGGCGCCCTCCCCCACGAACAGCGTCGGGGCCACGATCGCCAGCACGATAGTGGCGGTGCCGAGAAGGGCTCCCGCGATGTCCAGCGGGTCGCGGTGGAGTTCGGCGGGAAGGTCCTGGGCGATGCCGATCCGGATGCCGACAAAGGCCAGCACAGCAATCGGCACGTTGATCAGCAGCAGCACCTGCCACGGCGCGACGGCGAGGATGAAGCCGCCGACGGTCGGGCCGATCGCCAGGCCCACCAGCCCGACCGTGGAGATGAGGGTGATCGCGCGGACGCGCAGGTTCTCGTCGTCGAAGAGCCGGAACGCCAGTGCCATCGAGCCCGGGGTGGTCATGGCCGCGGCGATGCCCATGGCGACCCGCACTGCGATGAGCTGTTCGGTCGTCGTGACGAGGGCGGTGGCCAGGCTCGCGAGACCCAGCACCGACAGCCCGATCAGCATCACCCGGCGGCGGCCGAACCGGTCGGCGATGGCGCTGAACAGCAGCATCAGCCCGCCGAAGACGACCGCATACGCGCCCGTGACCCACTGCAGTGCGGTGGTCGACGCGTCCAGTTCGCGCCCGATGGTGGGGAGCGCGACGTTGAGGATCGAGTTGTCGAGCATCTCGAACAGGAACACCGCGGACAACCCGGCGAGCGCCACGGCGGCGGCCCTCAGGGTCTGCGGGCGGTGGCGATCCGGTGAGACGCGGGAATCATCGGTCGGGTTCGGTAGCTCATTCTGGTTGCTCATATCCATCTCTCCACGTGGGGAGAAGTGGCTGCTCGATGAGCAACGTATGAGCGCGGGCAGAGCCCCGCGGTTTTACTTCCGGTGCAGCCAGACTAGCGAGCCGCGTTCGGGAATGACAACTCGACGTATCAGCGGTGACGCCCCATCGGCCCGGTCTTCCGCCTCGCCGCGCCGAGCTTCCGATTCGCAAAGGGGCGCGCGCCGAACGTGAGCACGAAGTGGTCGATGAGAGCGGCCTCAACCTCCTCGGGATCCTCGACTCCCGTCTCCAGCCAGGCAACGAGCAGCTCCGCGCTGCCGGCGAGCTGCCACACGTAGCGGCCTCCCCAGTGCCCCACCTTCTCGCCCGCGCCGTGCCGCCGATACTCGGTCAGCCGCTTCCGCAGACCCCGTTTGCCCTTCGCCCCGGCGCCGGCCTTCCCGATATAGAGCACGGATGCCGCGTCGAGCCACGCCTCCGCCAGGAGCGCATTCGACACGGTCGGGTTGCGCTCCTTGAACCTCCCGGCCGGGCTCGTCTCGAGGAAGTACGGGCTCCGATCATCGGCACGGAGGACCAGGTAGACGCCCGGCGCTGCCGGCAGGGTCGCAGCCGCGAGATCCGCGAACCGCACGAAGCCCGTGAAGCCCGCGTTTTCGAGCCCGAGTCGCGTCCAGTCCATCTCCCCAGTCTGGCGCATCGCTCACCGCGCGCCCGCCGGGCGTGGCCTGGCCTCCGGGACGCCCGCGCGCCGCAGCCCCGAAACCGCCGAGCTCTCCGGCAGATGGGATGCACGACCTGAGAGACTGGACACCATCATGAGGACTCTCCTGAACATCATCTGGTTCGTGCTCTCGGGCTTCTGGCTGTTCCTCGGCTATATGCTGGCCGCGCTGATCATGTTCGTGCTCATCATCACCATCCCCTGGGGAATCGCCGCCGCCCGCATCGGCGTCTACGCGCTCTGGCCGTTCGGCAAGACCGTCGTCTCCACGCCGAACGCGGGTCTCGGGTCGTTCCTCGGCAACGTGCTCTGGGTGGTGCTGGTCGGCTGGTGGATCGCCCTGACCCACCTCACCACCGGGATCGCGCTCTGCATCACGATCATCGGCATCCCCATGGGGATCGCCAACTTCAAGCTGATCCCGGTCGCACTCCTGCCGCTCGGCAAGGAGATCGTCGACCTGCCGTAGTTCTCACCGGTGGCGCGGGAGACACCCCCTCGAGCGGATGCATTTTGCAATCCGCCGCCTACACGAGGCAAAGCTTGTACCAGTGACTCAATCCCTCTGACGCCTGCGATCGACTAGGGCCGCGAACACTGAAAGGCTCTCTTGATTGAAGGGAACCATCCCTCGCCCCTCCGGTTAGTGCTGTGGATTCTCGGCAGCCTCCTTGCCGTTATGAGTGCGATCAGCCTGATTGCCGTGCAGTGGTCGCTAACTGACGACTGGTGGATCTGCGTAAGTTTCTCCGTCTTCGCCGCGCGTGGCTCACGATCGCGGCCGCCAGCCACCGAAGTTCGTCGCGCCCGGACAAGTCCTGCTTGTCGGCCGCCGGCGGCGCCGGGAAGCACCGCACGCTCCAGGGCCGAGCCGCTGCTCCCCGTTGGTAGGCGGCGAGCGCCAGCCAGACCCGGTCGCCCACAGCGAAGTGCGCCACGCCTGCGCCGACCAACACCACGCTGCCTGCGCCATTCTGTCCGGGCACAACCCCCTCAAGCGTGGGTGACTCGCCGGGTACTGAGCCGCGGCGCGATTTCCAATCGGTAGGGTTCACCCCGCTGACCACGATCCGCACCGGCAGCTCTCGGGCTCCGGATCGATCACTGGCCGATCGGCGTTCTGGAGCACGGACGCCCGTTTTCGGGAACACGCTGTCGGCTGTCCACCTCAGACTGGGTACCGGGAGAAAAAACCTACCCCGAATCGAAATCCTTGACTGGGAAGAAGTCGACAGCCGCATGCAGGGAAAGTGTCCCGAGACTTCTTCCGATGCATAGTGCGACGTTGCAGCGGGCTGAATTTCGCCGCAGCGAAATACTAGTTGTTGTCGGAGGGCGCTTGGGAGATCGCATCCAGTGCACACGGCCTGCGGCGTTAAACTACCTTGGGGGTCTTAGAGGAATCGCCCGACCACCGCCGCCGACTGCCCAGAAAGCGTGCACCGCACTTTGCGACCTGTCCTCGACGAGATTGGAATCATATGGTTTACGCCGCGCTAAGCAGTGAATTTTTGCGGCAATCCGCCCTCCGTAACCGCACATTGCGTCGCGCTAGCTTAGCCACGTTCAAAGAAGCGACAGAGTGAACGCGGCCTCAATCGCTCAGACATCCGGTGCCTTCACATATGTCGATCTGTTCGCGGGCTGCGGCGGCCTCTCATTGGGTTTGAGAAGGGCCGGCGGTACGCACGTAATGGCCGTCGAGAAGTCGCCGATGGCGAGCGAGACGTATTTCAAGAACCAACTGAACCGCAGCAATTTTGAGTGGCGAAAGCATCTGGAGCGCGGCGTAACTGAGCAGGGCGCCCACGGTCTGATAGTTGGCACAGTCGAATCCCTACTTGATGACGCCGCGACGATGAGCCGGATGGCTCACGCTCAACTCGACCTCGTTGCTGGGGGGCCACCCTGCCAGGGCTTCTCTCTGGCCGGCCGACGCAGGTCAAGCGATCCACGAAACCAACTTGCCTGGCAGTTTCTTCGCTTCGTTGATGCAACGAACCCGCGTTTCGTCATCATTGAGAACGTCGTCGGCATGCACCGCAAGTTCCACGCCACTAGCAGCCAATCTCCATTCGACAGCCTTCGAAAGGCATTGGCGGAACAAGGGACGAAGGGCTATCGCGTGCAGGGCGTACTTGTCAATGCGAAACACTACGGTGCGCCTCAAAGCCGACCCCGCATGATGCTGATTGGAGTTCGTGAGGACGTGGCGCAAGAACTCGGCGTTGTTCCCTCAACATCCATTCTGGAATCTGGATTCTCCGACGAGTCTCCCTTCGTTGCCAAGTCTCTTCTTCCCCGAGGCCGAGTCATTAGGAACGAAGTCCGCACCGTTGCTGAGGCGATAGGCGATTTGGACCCTGGCATCGACCACATGGAACGATTGGGGCCGAAAACGGGATACATTGAAGAAATCTCCGATTCAGCTCGCTGGCATCTCACTGCGGCCGACGTGCGCTCAGACGGGCGAGAGGCCCGACGAGCAAACACTGAGCTTCGGAGCCACCGGCCATCGACTGTTCAACTCTTTCGCCTCTTGAAGATACTTAAGCGCTATCAGGCTGTGGCCGCAGCGAGGAAAGCGAAGATGGGCGACTTCACCGATGAGGCCTCCGCGCCTCTTCGGGAAATAATGGCCCGCATCGATTTCCCGGTCAGCTCTCCCGATGGGATTTTGAAAGCCGAGAACGAGGCCGCCTTCTTTCAGCTTATTCGAGACCACTTGACTCTCAAGCACTCGCAGACGGTACTTGATTGGACTGAACCTTCGCGAACCGTTGTCACGATTCCAGACGACTATATCCATCCGCTACTCCCTCGGACTTTTTCCGTCCGAGAGCTCGCGCGCCTCCAGGGGTTCCCCGATGCGTTCGAGTTCTACGGCAAAGTGACTACCGGCGGTGAGAGCAGACGAGTCGACGTTCCCCAATATTCTCAGGTTGGAAATGCGGTTTCACCCTTCGTTGGGACAGCCCTTGGAAGCATGGTTAGCGGGTATGTGAAGAAACTCGCCGTCGGCACGTTTCCTGTTGTCGAATCTCCCGACATCGATCCTTTAACGGCTGGACTGCAACCAACGGGAGATGGTGCACCCGAACACCCAAACGCCTATCTTGCGTAGGGCGGGACTGCTGTCGGTCTAATTGCCTCCTGATTTCTGAGCATTTCGTTTCTCACGTAAGGATGTTCATCGCGCCAAAGGATCTCTCCCTCGACTTCCATCGTGACGTCGTTGCAGTCGCCCGAAGAACGAGACCCCCTCGCGCGGGTCGCGAAAGACCTCGGGACCTTGGAGTCACGTCTGAACGCTGGCTGAAACTGGCCAATATCGAGGACGGCAACCGCTCAGGCGCCACTCAGGCCGATGCTGCTGAGCTGCGGGAGGCGAGAGTGAGAACCTGCACCGGCACCGGGATGCCTCGTGTCAGGCGTCGCCCCGTACCTCCTGAACCGCCGCGCGCACCCAACCTACTCGACCCTCAAGCGTCTAGTGGCCGCGATCGATCGTGATGCGAGGAAGCCGCGGCCGGTAGTCCCGGCGCCCTCGACCCGCAAACGCGTCAGTCCGTTCGTCTTCCGCGACACCACGCCCGACGTCAATGTTCGCGATGCCTTCCACTACGCACGCAATATGGAAGGCATTTGATGTTCACCAGCCTCGATCGCGTCAAGGTCCGGGCCCTGCCTGTCACGCATGTTGCGACCAGATTGGATGAACTCATACAGGACGAAGCCAGCGACACCCTCACCCCACGAGCAGCTCTACCTCACAGGCTTCGATGATTCATTTGAGCCCCGGCGCCTCAACAAGGTCGACAACCTCGCCCGTCAGGCCACGTTCCCGATCCCATACACGACCACGGCGAGATCGACTAACGTGACGGGCACGGCATCACTCTGGTTCGGATACGCCGTAATGCCGCCCACGACTGGAGCTTCGATCCGACGAACCTGCTGATCGTCTAGCCTGCCGGCGACAGGAAGACAGATCTCGCCTGCGCTCTAGCATTCGGCGCCTGCCAAAGCGAACACTCCGTGGCCTACCTCCGGATGGGTAACCCCGCCCGTCATCGCCGGAGGCAAAAGCATGGCGCGCCAAAGACTCAACGACCTCTCCAACATCGACCGGCTCCTCATCTGCGGCTTCTCACCGTCCGCATAGACAGCGATTTCGGCTGCGACCTCTTCGCTATCCTCGCCAATTGCGAAACGGGCTGCTGACGATGATCGCCCCAGTCCGAACCCATGCACTGGGTTGACGAGCTGCCCGACTGAGTCGCTGCAGACTCGATCGTGAGCCGCCTTTCCAACTATTCCCGAGTCGTCGACCTCGGCCAGATCCACATGCGTCGACACCGCAATGACCGAGCCCCCGCCAGAACGATTACTGGGAGGTATCCCCAGCGGCCCCCGCACCCAGCCCGGGTCGCTACCACCTCGCCAGAACCGCGCCACTAACTGCGCGGACCGCCACTACCAACGAGCGCTGCTCGCCAGAGCGCTCGTCTTGCCTAGGTTCGTTCGCGCGGTACCCTCGTTCAGCCTTGTTTCGGGCCGTCGTCGTAGCCAGCGTGATGCGTATCGCTCTCCTCGACCAACTTGTAGAACGGTTTTCCCCGGATGAAACTGCCGCTGTAGCCGAGAGACTTATAGAGGGCTTCATGCGTTTGGAGTCCACCGATCCTTGTACTGGCCGCTACGGGCAATCCGGTAATTCCCAACCGCGTCAATTCGACATCGGTGACATTCGGGACCTTATGAATGAACCAAGTCAGCAGAGGTTGCCCATAGTTCTGAGTAGACGTACGAAAATGCGACAAGTACTGAGAGGCAAGCACAGTGCCGAAGCCGAACTGACGGCCCTGAAGCATCAGGGACATTAGAACCGGGAATTCATATTCCATTATATTCGTGGCCTCGTCGACCAGGAGGAACGAGCTGAGCTGCCTGATCTGCGGGTCTGTACCCAGAAACGGAAACTTCTTTGATCGGAGCATGTAGTCGTAGTACATATTCAGAAAGAGAATCACCAAGGCGTTCTTGGTTTTCTGATCGACGCCCAGACGATCGATTGCAACGACCAAGACTCGGTCGCCAATCAGCGAGTCGAAGTCCAACAACTCGGTCGGATCGTCGCTGAAGATTTCACCGTAAACAAAAACGTCCAGAATCGCCGTCACCGAGTCAGCCGAGACTTCTGAGCCATAGGCTTCCGCGAGCTGAGCGATAGTGGGCGGTCGTCCTCCCTGTGAGGCAAAGATGTCCGCGGTCAGTCGCGCAATTCGGGCCTTCTGAATCGGCCCTACTCCACCGTAGATCTTTGAAATTACGTCGGAGAACTGTTGCCCCTTCTGAAAGGCCGCCAGTTTTGTATACTCGCCCGACAATGCAAAAACGTTGAGTGGGATCTTGTTAGGCAGGAGGACCTTGGCTCCGACGCGCTTGACAAACGTATCTTCCTGATAGTCCCGCTTGTAGTCCAGAATCAAGAAATTTAGTGGGTTCTGTTGCGTGCGCTGCGCATGAAAACGAAGCTCGGAGACTACCGTCTTCAAGAGTTCAGTCTTTCCAGTACCGAGGTCACCGACTACGCCGATATTCATTTGGTTCAGCGCCGTATTGCCCGGCCAGAAGTCTGCGCTCGCGGCACCGATTGAATCGATCAGTCGACCCACCGCGAACTTCACCCCTAAAGAGGCTGCTTCATTTGGCACGACTACAACCGAGCTCTTGGACGACTCAGTACTCGACTCATCGGTGGAATCAGTATTTGCGGGAGGTCGGGTCGGTACTAGCTCAGCGTTAATACGATCAGGCCCAGAAGGAATACCACGTGTCGCGAGTGCTTCGCCCCCAGATCGAGGAGAGCCGTGCCTCGCCTCAATCGGCGGCACTGGAGGAACAAGGTCGTTCTGGGGGCCCACGTCAGAGGCTCTCGATGACGGTTCGTCGTCTACCTGCATCGCCCATGAGATCAAATCGGCCCACTGGCCAGCCATCTTTGAGTGCGAGCTGCCGATTGAGCCGAAGGTCGTACCCACATCAGCTATGAGTGCTCCGAAACAATCGAGCCCATCTCGGTTTAGATCCACGTGCGTTTTGAACTTCTCCCCCTCGGTCGTCTCGGCGTTGAATTGGAAGTAGCTGGCAATTGGCTTGCCGATACGAATTGGGAGCTGACCGTCAACTGCAGCTTGGAGACGGGCCAGCAATCGCCCGGTGGATCGTGCTCCACTTGGCTGAAGTCGGCTGCCGGCCTCTAGCATTGTCGCCAGCGCGTTATCCCACAGAATGCTGTCGGGGCCTTGGCCGTTTTCGCGAACCAAAGCGGAGTGCGTCGCCACTCTCTTCAGAAGCGTCTGCGTCGCAGCCAGCTGGGCCACACTCTCCTTTAGGGCTGCACCTTCCGGGCCTGGCAGATGGTCGGTATCGGACGAGGGCGCACCCATCAACCCGTGCAACTTGATTTCGATCGGCGCAACAGTCACACCGGATTCGTCGACGCGTACGACCAAGAGATCAGCTCGGCGAGTGGACTCATTTGGTGTAGCACCGCCGGCGAGCCCTCGGAGGAAGGAGTCCGTGGCATCGATGGGCAGTACGAATTGTTCGGCTCCACGGGGATCGATGGTGTCCATGAGGGAAAACGCGAGATAGAAGCCAAGTGCTCCAGCCGCGTGGGTGCCGCCAATCGCTAGAAGCGTCGATAACCCAACTCCCCTCGCGCCAAGCTTGGCCATAATCGCCATGATCGTCTGATCGTCGACCTCCCCACCGTGTGCCTTCTCTACAAGAATCCGTAGCTGGGCTCGGAAACTATCGGGGATTCTAGCGACCGACACGTGGGGACGGCGCTCCAGCACCGGCGTTCCGTCCGACCGGTCCAGGAAGGGTGGTTGCCATTCCCAAAGCATTTGCGACCCAGACCCGGTACTTTCGATGAGATTTGCGAGGGCACTTGGTCCCATGAGACCTTCACCTGATACGGTCCAGTCGGCAGTGATATCCAGAAGGGCAGTCTGCAATAACTTCGACCGAAGATGTGGCCTTAGAGAAGCCCCTTCGACGTTAGTTAACGCCGCGGCGAAGGGACCCCACCCGGCGTGGCGATCGACCGCTGGAAGGGAAACCGCATATGGAGCGTTTGCGACAGGCGCTCCATGTGCTTCAAACCGACGCAGCGGCACGCGCCCCACTACACCCTGGTTAGGACAGGCGCCATTGCCAGCCTCCAGCCGCACGCCAGAGTCTTGCAAGAGCCTTACGTTGCATGTCTTGGATTGTTCCCCGGGTTTGCGGAGATAGCGGGTCCAGCTGAACGGTATATCTTCAGCCGCACGGGCGAGCTTCGTGACTGCCTCTCTTGGCACGTCTCCGACCCTGTCCACAGAGTCCCATACGCGAACACCGCCGCCTAAGCGCTTGACCTTTCCGGCAGACCAAGTTTCGACTGCAGTCAGAACGGCCGAATCCACCTCTCTCAATCGCGTCATGGGGTGGGACGCCGCTAGGTCCACTGTCAGAGTGGAAACGTGTGGATGCATGCTCATGTAGCTCTTTAGCGCTGTCGCTGCTGCATTCGAATTCAGTCCACTAACGGCATTCCCAGGGGCAGGGAAACCCCCAATTTGCAGGGGCGCGCTCAGCGCTTGGTATCCGTTGATGGAGCACTGGACGAGCATGGACCACCCCAAAAAGACTTGACCTTCGCCACTGTCCGTGGGCAGTGCAATCAACCGACCGTTGTCCGTCTCGCTGGGCCCAATAAATGGGAAATTCCATCCTTCGACCGTCCCCGCAAGGAGCGTCGCAATTCGGGAATGCCACAAGGTGGACTCTGCCGCCGCCAGCCATGAGAGGCGCAGGGGATGCAGCGGGCTCAGCAGAACGGCCTGACACACTCCAGTCTGGGAGTTCCACGCGCTTACTCCGAATGGATAAGTGGCCCAGAACACGCCGTGCGGATCTCCGATTTCCGCTGCCAAGGCCATAAGCGCCGAGTAGGCATTCAGATAGTTTTCCAGCTCGGCCCGACCGTCATCCCAAAGGTAGCGCCAAGACGTTCGGGACGGCCACTCGTGATTCGTTGATTCGCCGTCGCTGAAGTCCACGCATTGCGCTACTCCAAGCTTGACAAACGAGCTTCGAAAGTTGTCCGCTTCCGGTGAATTCAGCAGTGCTTTCGGAACTGCAAATCCTGTGACCAGGCCAATATCTGCAATTGCCGGGTCCATAAGCACACCCGACTCGTCGAAACCTATCTGGCCGAATCGAATCTCACGGTCCTCAGGCACGACCACATGCCCCAGTGCCTGAAGCCAGCTCCTCGAAACGACATGACCCGCTGCAAGTACCTCGTATTGACCTTGAAGCGATGCAAGAGTGTCCTGAGCCGGAGCCGTGGCAGAGACAGTCTGGTTCTCAATGGCAGCGACAACAGGGGAACGAAATAGTCCCGCTGAGCTGGTTGAACTGATCACATAGGACGCGTCGCCGATTGCAAATGAAGAAGATGGTTGAGGCAAGACAGAGACGAGGTGGATCCGCTCACGAGCCTTCATGAGAGGAGCTGCCACCCCTTCGAACGTCACGCGCTCGCGGCCCGTGGTGGTCCACAACACGACTAGATGCATGGCTTTGGCGTCGTCAAACGTGCCCACATGTCGATCCTCATCGACATATTCGGCCGTCGACAGATCGTACTTGTCTTGGCCAAGATATGCGGGGCGCCCAATACTGGACTTACCGATTTTCATGTGAAAGAGACCGCTGCCTACCGGCGGTAGCAATACGACCTCGCACGAGCTCGAAGTGTCAACGACGCCCGCCAGAGAATCTGCACTATCGAGGACAAACAGCACACGCGACGAGATCACCGCTTTCGTGAAAACGATCTTCCCTAATTCGCGCACGAATCGCCCACGGGCCCAAAGCTTGCCATCAGCATCAACTTCGAGTGTTCCTTGCCAGGACAACTTGGCCTTGACCAGTCGCACAGTTGCCGCAGAGGCAGTCAGAGCGCTTGGGCTAACGGCCGCGAGGAGCGGTATCTGAATCCGCACTTCTTCGGAGACCGAGGACGCGCCGACCGACGACTCGCTAACAAATGAGGACTGCAGGATGAACGGACCGAGATGCGGCTGTCCTCCGGCAGTCAAGTCCTGTCCCTCCGGCCCGAAAATCGACAAGAATCGAGTCTGGGTTTCGCTGCTCAGAGGGTCGAAAAATTGTCTCTCAGTGAGTTGGGAAAAGGCCTCAAGACCACCGTCGATCTGACCTTCAAGGTGATGGATCATGGCGATGAGCTGATTGCCGTGTGCTGCATTCGTCTGGTCGAATCCGGACCATTCGAGTTTCGCTAGGGGATGATTCTGCCCCTTTGGTGTATCGGGATGATGATCAAGCTGTTGAACAGTCATTTCAATCGTCGCCGCACTGGACCACCACAGCGACAATGCCTCTACAATCGCCTTCCCTGCCGCCTTACCGCCGAGTAGAGAGGTTCCGGCGACCGGAGATGGGAGAGCGAAACACGCGTAGGTGTACCGCTTGAAGAGGTCATCTAGCGTGAGGGCCGCGCCAAGATACACCTTCGACACTGTCAGATGGGCCAGCAGTTCTAGACCAAGCGCCACATGATCGAACCAATACGCATTCCATCCGCGGGCACCCTGTCCTAGTTCCCGATACGCCTCCTGTAACTGACGGAAGCAGGAGGCAAGTCGATCAGCGGCAACTGATTTGTCGCAGGTTTGGTCGAGAGGCAACCCCGCTGCGGAAATCAGAGTGTCAATCGCCGCGAGCGCCAGCGATCTCAAGGCCGCCTTCTGCCCGTCCCCGTCCGGATAAGACTCGTTGAGCACGGGTCTATATGCCTGACGGAAGGAAGCAAGATCCGGATTGCGTCCAGTAACAATCGCTAGGCGGTCTGAGTTACGGTAGGCGATCGCCGTTTGCGATGTCACTCGGATGCACGTCAAATCTCTGGTGTCTTCAACCGGCGCAATGATGATCGCGTACGGCGGATGGGTGGGCCTGATCAAATTAGCTGCCTTCGCAATTGCCACGGCAATTTCTTCGCCCGTACCGTCCGGCAAGTAGACCGCGCCCAGCCCATCGGTCTCGGTAAGGCACAAGGCCAAGGCATGCCCGAGGATCTCCTCGTTCATATATCTCGTCATTAGTAAGCGCTCTCCACTCGTACACCCTGATCTGCGTCCGCACTTCCACGGGCCATGCCTGCGCGTTCCAAGAGAGCCACGAGGTCAGAGAGGTTGGGTCGCATTCCCATCTTTTCCAAGTCCGCCATCACTCGCCCAACGTCCGACGATGCGCCCGGTGTCACACAAGAGAGACTCGCTACAACAGCGATCCATTCGGTTCCCGGGTCGACTTTCAAATACCGCCCGTTTGATTGAAGGAGCCCGTAGTAGTCGGCTCTTGATTCACTCGTCTCTCGCGTCTTGAGCGCGTAAGTGATCGCCTCCCAAACGTTCTTCCCCGAACCCACCCGCTCGTTACTGCTCAAGGCCTCAGTCAGGCTCCTTGCAAACCCCTCGTCGTCGCGCATTTCATCCATAACAGCGCCAAAGTCAGACGCCGCAGCAGAGCAGGCGTCCAATCGATCTGCGATCAACGACCTCAATCGTTCGCTCCGGTATACTCGCGCGACCAATTGGGGAGCAACATCCAAGGCGACGGTGCCCGCACGCGACGACCCCCAAGGCAAAACTGTACGGACCTCACTGCGCACGTCGCCCCAGGAGACGGTTTCTGATTTCAGCACGGCCCGCGCGAATGCCTCATTCCATGAGCACTCCCAGAGGAATCCCAGGCCCGTGGCCAGACGAAGGACGGTGGTTGCCCAATCTACCCAAACCCGAGCGGGTAGAGCCTCAACCCACTCGTCACTGGTGAGGCGGAGCCAGGCCGAGGCGAACCAATCAAACGGCGTTCCCGAATAATCGCCCTCGGGCACGCTTTCCGCAGAGGGTAACCCCGCTGGCAGTGGCGGCGGCTCCACGCGTTGGGAGCCCAAGATCGTTCGATCAACCGCGGAGTCAAGTGCGTTGAGCAATGGATCAATTTCCATTCGATGCTTCGCTGCTCGCAGCCATAAACGTGAGGCGGTGAGCAATTCCGGAGACGTAGACGCACCCAGAGCGAACAAGGATTCAATTATCATCGCCGTGTCGGGAGGCCCCTTGGTTCCGAGTGCTCCTCTCATATTCTGGAGGAGCGCGATCGAAGGCGTAAGTGGACTGGCCGGCTGGCCTCCACTCTTTTCAATCCTTACGCCATCAAGGCTGTTGAGGACGGCCTCCCCCAGAAGGTCTGATCCTCCTTCTATTTGCAACCCCGCCTTTTCCAACGCGTCGACGAATTCGACAAGTCGAATCCCGGTGGGAAGCGTCTGTTTCATTTTGATTAGTCGGCTGGTTCCACCATTTGTCCGAAAGAGCAGCCCAATCGGCTTACCAGCAATGTCCTTGACCATAGGTATTTCTGATGAATTATCCGTCGAGTTCTCTAGACGGTCCACATGGAGAATCTTCCAGGCCAACGCTGAGATAAAGGCTTCGGGAACGGCGACGTACTGGGGCCGCGGTAGCGACATAGAAATTCTCGACATCTAGAACGCCTCCCCAACGCTGAGCACCTCGTCAGTGAGGCCAACCACGACTCGATACCGTTGAGTATCCATCTGCTTCCCGGGTACCAACCTTGCAGCCCGGAACCTCTCGAGACGTGGCGATGTGATGTCAGAGAGTTCCGTAACACCGGCATACCCCTCTCCACATGCGAGGGCCTCACGAACAAGCGGGAAATCCAACAAAACGCGTCGAATTTCCTTTCCGCTTTCCTTTAGCCGGAGAAATAAAGACTCCGAGTCACGTGAGGTCTCCATTTCGATGGAACTTGTGCGGAGAGCGAGAATAGGACGGCTCTCTCCTGTAATTGGACTCGTCCTGCTGTCAAAAATAGGGATGAGTGACGCTCCATCCGTAGCGCCATGAACCCGCGCAGGCTTCAGCAGCGTCAGAAGCTGCGATTCCAACGTTCCCGGGATCTTGGGCGACAGAGCCCATGCGTTTGTCCAAATCTCAATTTCGCGTCTGAAAGCAGGTATACCGTTTGCGGTTGCGTACAAGCGCATGAGATAGCCGCTGTACCAAATCACGACTTCGGACCGTTGTTTCAGCTCCGAACAAGCGAGAGCCGCTACAAAAGCTTCGTCCAGACCGCGATCAAACGCTCCCACACAGTCCCGAAACGGGTCCTCTGGGCTGAGAGAGAGCATCAGCGCGTCCAGAGGAGAGCCATGGCCGGCTTCACTGGCAAATGCGTCAAAAAGAGGGGTGGCCCATCCATCTGAGGTCGGAGAGTTAGTGCCGGGAAGTGCATCACGGACCGGATCGACGAGACGAGTCAACCGGAGGACGGGATTCTGAAGGGCTTCGTCCTTTTGATCGGTTCCATCGCCGATCCCAAATATTGACTGGGTGTATCGAAAGGCCGCCAATGCACGGAGTTCAGCGAACCTTGCTAACGCTCGGGGCTGTACAGGTTGGGATGACTCTAGGAAATTCTCGATGTCAGCGCCTGCTATCTGGGCTGGCAGATCTCCAACCAGTGCCCTCACTAGGGCACCCCAAACCTCTCGGTAGGTCATCCTCTGGGAGGAGACTATCTCGGAGGCACGAAGCACCGAGAGAAAACCACTTAGAACGGCGTCTGAAGATAAGGAATCAAGATTGGCTTGAAATGGATTCAGAAAAGCCGGATCTCGCTCTTCGCTGTCGACTTGTAAGGCTTTGACTACGCCGGCGACGAGCTCCCCAGCAGGGAACTTGCGGGGATCTGAATCGCGACGCCTGTGGAATCTGGCGATGCGATACGACTCCCCGTTCACGCTTGGACCTACCGAGCTGAGCTGTGAAACGGTGGCGCTCGGAGATTCTTCGAACAGAGAACACACGTCCACGAACACGACCAATACATCAGCAAGATGTGCACCGGCGCTAAAGAGGCGCCCCGATCGCAAATAGTCGGTCTTAGTTTCGTTAGTTCGAACTTCCCACCCTGAGGGGCATTCAGGTGCCTTCAAGTTGTCCTCGCGAAGTAGCCAATCGATTACCGCCCCCTGCGGGCCATCTGACTCCCTCCCCAGAAGGGGGAAAACCGCCGACTCATCCACGAGGATCCCCCTATTTACACAGGCGAAGAAGTGTGTTTGATCTCTGGTCGCCGTATCAATGTCTCGACCCAGTGCGCCGCGCGAGTGCAGACGGTCCCCTATTGTCGCGTCATTGACGACGGTCAGGGGACGCGTAGGCGTCTCATATCTATAGGTTCGGTGTGCCAGCCCATCCTTCAACGGCGATTGCTCCTCCAGATCGGAGACCACATAGGCTGCAGCATGAGATTTTCCAGCGCCTGGCCCACCCACGAGGTAGAGCATTCGGGGCTGCGTGGACGTCTTGAGTCCCTCTCGAAACCAATCGAGGCCCGCCTGCATGCCCGCAGGACGCGGCGCAACAGCCCAGACTGAGCTCCGCAGATCTGGCTGGGCCGCGACGTCTCCCCCTCCCGTGGCTTGGCCCCATAGATCGCGCAGACCAGGCTTGAATACGTTCGTCAGTTCCAACAGTGTTCCCCCACGTCAGTAGAAAATTCAGACAAGCCGCACTGGAATTCAGCGTATCGCGGTTAACTGTCTCCACGCCGCACGTAAGCAGCCGCATTGCCGCTATCAATACCGCCTTCGACTTGGCCGAAAATGGTGTCGCTCCCACCCACCGCCCACGACCGTCAAGAGGCACCGCCGCTGCGCAAACGACGACGCGAATGTCCCCGTCGATTGCGGGATGAACCTTGCCAACCGGAAATCTAACCAGGGTGTTGGAAGTCGGGTTGGGACCCCGCCCGGCCGAAATCACGTTAGTGGACAGGCGACAGTGAATCTCGGGGCATTCTGGAAGGCCGGGACACCCCCACGTTTGCTGACGCTGACGGCTGCGTCCGCAGGCCGACGACAGGGTCACTGCCAATGCACCCAGATGTTCATGCGGCACCGGCTTACGAAGAGACTCAAAACGTAATTCGACCAATCGGTTCGGATCGAGCGACCCGCCGACGAGGTGTTCACCCCACCCGGCCGGATTCCAGAAAACGGCGGCCTTTCCTGACTCGCCCGTCGCTGCCATGACCCCGACCGGGATGATCTGGGCTGGGTTATGTCGGAGGCGCATCTTAGAATCGGGGGCAGCGCTTCGACGTGATCCGGCGGCTGTCCGGGTCGCCGTGACATGTCGCCGCACGAAGGGGAATCCGTGGACCAGATTGACTCTGAGACCGAGACCGACGGCGTTGCTGCCGCGGCCGTGACCGCAGGTGCCCCAGTTGCCGCAGCAGCGGCATCCGCCCGCATCGGGATCAGCTCGGTACCGTTCCTCTCCTATGCGATGGCGCACTGCCGGGTGCCGGTCGTCGACGAGATTGTGATCGAGAACCTCGGCGGCGAGCAGCGCGCTGCGACCCTCGAGGTCGAGGTCACAAGCGCCGCCGGGTCGCTCGGCGCCCCGCAGGTGGTCATCGTCGACCTCGGCGCGGGGCAGAGCACCACCCTGCGCACGGTCGAGCTCGTGCTCGACCCGGCGCTCATGCTCGCCGTCGAGGAGCAGCGGCCGGGCTCGATCCGCGCCACCCTGCGCGACGCCGCCGGCACCCTGCTCGCCGAGACGAGCGCGGCCGTGCAGATCCTCGCGTCCAGCCAGTGGATCGCCACTCCCCTGCACCTCGGCCTCGAACTCCTCGCCGCGCACGTGCAGCCCAACGCCGCCGCCATCGCGCCGCTGCTCGTCGAGGCGAGCGACTTGCTGCAGCAGCGCACGGGCGACTCCGCGCTCAGCGGGTACCAGTCCGAGAGCCCCGAGCGGGTCGACGCCACGGTCGAGGCGATCTTCGACGCGATGCGCGCCCGGGACATCCGTTACGCGGTCGGCCCGGCGAGCTGGGGCACCAGCGGGCAGAAGGTGCGCACGCCCGCCGAGGTGCTCGAGGGCCGGCTCGGCACCTGCCTCGACACCACCGTCACCCTCGCCGCCGCCCTCGAACAGGCCGGCCTCAACTCCACGCTCTGGCTGCTCGAGGGGCACATCTTCCTCGGCTACTGGCGGGTCAACTCGGCGCTCGGCGCGGTCGCCCACACGGATGTCGCCGACATCGTCAACCTCGTCGACCTCGGTTCGATCGGGCTCATTGAAACGACCGGTGCCACGGGCGGGTCGACCTCGATGCCGTTCGCCGAAGCGCGGCGGAGCCCGCACACGCAGTACCTTGCCGCGGGACTGGAGAAGTTCCTGGGCGTGACCGACGTGCGCACCGCCCGGCAGTCGCGGATCTGGCCGCTGCCGAGCCGCTCGGTCGGGTCCGACGGCGCGGTCACGGTGACGGTGTACCAGGCGGGCGCCGGGCCGGTGATTGCTCCGTACTATGCGCGGGGCGGGGCCGACGGGTCTGGGGCTTCGACCGCTCCCGAGGCGACCCCGGTGCCGCCGCGGGTTACCCAGTGGAAGAACGCGCTGCTCGACCTGAGCCTGCGTAACAAGCTGATCAACTACACCGACCGCTCCGGCTACCCGCTTTTCGTGCCCGGCCCGGCCGTCGCCCGCCTCGAGGACGCCATCAACGCCGGCACCCCGATCACCCTCGTGCCCAGCGACGCGGTGCCGAACGTGGACCGGGCCCGGGGCATCCGCTTCGGGAAGGATCTGCCGGAACAGACCCGCGAGCTGATGCTCGCCGACAAGAAGGGCGCGTTCGTGGACATCACGGAGGCGTCGTACACGAGCAAGCTGCGCTACCTCGCCAACAAGGCTCGCACGATCGTGGAGGAGACCGGCGCGAATAACCTCTACCTCACCTTCGGGATGCTGCACTGGCGCTTCAACGACCGCGAGCTGCGGTCGCCGCTCGTGCTGATCCCGGTGAACATGACGAGCGCGAGCCGCGGCTCCTCGTACCGGCTGACGATCGACGAGGCCGGGGCGTCCACGCCGAACTACTGCCTGCTCGAGAAGCTGCGGGCGAGCTTCGGGCTGGAGATCGCCGGGCTCGCGACCCCCGGGGAGGATGCCTCGGGCATCGACCTCGGCGCAGCCTTCACCGCGGTGCGCGAGGCGATCGCGGCGGCCGGGCTGCCGTTCCGGGTCGAGGAGACCGTGGAGCTGTCCATTCTGCAGTTCGTGAAGTTCCGGCTCTGGAAGGATCTCGACGAGAACTGGGAGGCCCTGTCGCAGAACAGCCTCGTCGCACACCTGATCAACACGCCACTGGATGCCTATGCCGACCCGGTCGCCGCGGCCGGCGCCGGCGGGGGTGGGGCGTGGAGCCTGGCCCAGCCGGCCGAGTCCCCGACGGCTCCCGCCTCGGGCGTTCCGTCCGTGGACCTCGACGCGCTCGGCGGCTCGGTGCCGGTGCCGGCGGACTCCTCCCAGCTCGAGGCGGTGGCCGAGGCCACGGCCGGCCGCACCTTCGTGCTCGAAGGCCCGCCCGGAACCGGCAAGTCGCAGACCATCACCAACCTGCTCGCCCGCGCCCTCGCCGACGGCAAGCGGGTGCTCTTCGTCGCCGAGAAGCGCGCCGCCCTCGACGTCGTGAAGAAACGCCTCGAAAGCGTCGGACTCGGCGACTTCTCCCTCGACCTGCACGACAAGGCCGCTCGGCCCGCCGCCGTGCGCGCCCAGATCAAGGCGGCCCTCGAGCTGCGCATCGACCCCGACCTGCCCGCCCTCGCCGCGAACCGCGAGGCCGCCGCCGCCAGCCGTGGCACCCTCGCCCGCTACGCCGACCGGCTGCACGAGGCCAACGCGGCCGGCCTCTCCCTCTACTCCGCCCGCACCCACGCCCTCGCCGCGGACGCCTCGGTCGAGCCGCTCGCCATCCCCGGCCCGCTCGTGGGCGGCTCCCCCGCCCCCGTGTTCGACGAGCTCCGGCACGTGCTGCGTCAGTTGCCTGAAGTGTCCGACCTGGCCCGCCCGAGCGCCGCGCACCCCTGGGGCTTCGTCGACGAACGACTCGGGCGCGGCGCCGGTGCGGGATCGGCGTCGGCCGAGTCCGCCGCCGAGGCGGTGCGGGCCGCCCGAGCGGTCGGCACGGTGTCCGTTGGGGCGACCTACGCGGGTACGGCCTCCACCGGGACCTCCGACGCCGGGGCCAGTGTCGGTGCCAATACTGCCGCGTCCCTGGCCGCAGGCTCGTCGCCGTCGACCGGCATCGCGATCGCGCTGCGCACGGCCGCGATCCACGCGGCCGGGCGCTCCTTCGACGACGCCCTCGTGGCGGCGCAGGCCGCCGGCTTCGACCTCGACACCCTGAACCGGATGCCCTCGGCCGCCCTCGCCGGGGAATGGCGCGACCTCGCCGCCGCACCCCGGCATTCCGTCAGCGCGGTCGACACCCTGCACACCGCCGAGTGGCGCGCGTTCATCGCCGGCCTCGAGAAGCACCTCGCGGCGCTGCGGGCGTCGCGTCCGGACTGGCTGACCCGGGTCGCGCCGACCGTGCTCGACCGTGATGTGCCCGGGATCCACGCGGCGGCCCTCGACGCAGACGCCGCCGGGTTCTTCGGCCGCAAGAAGAAGCGCCGCGCGGTGCTCGCGCAGATCGCCGACGCACTCACCGGCGACGCGGCATCCGTGCCAGAGAAGGCCGTGCCGCTCAAGATGCTCTCCACCCTGACCGCGGCCCTCGCCGCCGCGCACGCCGAGGCGCAGGGGCTGCGCGAGGCCGCGCTCACCCTGCCGGTGCCGCTCGTCGACGCGCGGTGGAACCCGTTCGTCGCGTCCGACGCCGAGGACCTCGCCACCGGTCTGGCCTGGCTCGGCTGGCTGGGCGACGCGCTCAACCGGCCCGCTCCCGCGGCTGCCGCAGCAGACTCCCCCACCCACACCGCCGACCTACGCGCCTACTACGCCTCCACCCCGCTCGGCGAGGGCCAGGAGCCGCTCACGGACCTCGCCGCGGCCTGGCAAACCCTCGACACCGCCGCCGACGTGCAGCCCGCCGACCGCGCCCGCTGGGCCGGCGAGCTCGGCTTCGTGTCCCGCTGGTGGGCGACCCGGGCCGCCCGCTCGGTCGATTCCGCCCAACCGGTCGTGCTCGAACGCTGGCTCGCCCTCGTGCGGCACCTCGAGCCGCTCCGCCGGCACGGACTCACCGACGCCCGCGCAGCACTGCTGGCCGGCAGCATCCCGGCCGAGGACGCCGCGCTCGCCTTCGACAGGGGCCTCGCCCTCGCCTCGATCACCGAACGCGAAGACGCCACCGCCCTCGGCGACTTCAACCTCGTGGCGCACAGCAAGACCATCACCCGGTTCACGGCGAGCACCCGTGCGGTGCGCGGCGAACTCCCCCGGGCGATCCCGGCCGAGGTGCTCGGGCTCCGCCGCTTCGACACGAACCTCGCCTCCGGGCAGGTCGGTGGCCTGCGCCGCCAGCTCGACCGGCAGCGCGGTGGTATGAGCGTGCGCGCCCTGCTCGAGAACTACGGCGAGCTGATCACCCAGGTGATGCCGTGCACCCTGATGAGCCCGGAATCCGTGGCCCGGTTCTTCCCCGCATCCGCGGCCCTGTTCGACATCGTGGTGTTCGACGAGGCCTCGCAGATCCGGGTGGCGGATGCGATCGGGGCGATGGGCCGGGCGGCGTCCGTGGTCGTGGTGGGCGACAGCAAGCAGATGCCGCCGACGAGCTTCGCCGAGGTGAGCGCGAACATCGACGACGAGGACGCCGGCCTCGACGGCCTCGGTACCGACGGTGTGCTCGGCGCCGTCGCGGACGAGGAGTCGATCCTCACCGAGTGCGTGCAGGCGCGGGTGCCCAGCAAGTGGCTCTCGTGGCACTACCGCAGCCAGGACGAGTCGCTCATCGCGTTCAGCAACCACTACTACTACGAGAGCCGGCTGTCGTCGTTCCCGGCGCCCGCTGCCAGCGTACTCAGCGACCACGGCGTCTCCCTCGTGCGGGTGGACGGCCAGTTCGAGCGCTCCGGTCGCGGCAAGGCGCTCCGCACCAACCCCGTCGAGGCCCGTGCGATCGTCGACGACATCGAGCGCCGCTTCACAGCCTCGCCGGGGGTCTCGCCCTCCGTGGGCGTGATCACCTTCAACGCCCAGCAGCGGGACCTCATCGAGAACCTGCTCCGCGACAGCGAGGACGAACGCATCGCCCTCGCCCTGGACGAGGTCGACGGCCTCTTCGTCAAGAACCTCGAGAATGTGCAGGGCGACGAGCGCGACAGCATCCTCTTCTCGATCGCGTTCAGCGCCAACGAGAAGGGCGTCGTGCCGCTTAACTTCGGGCCGCTCTCCCGGGCGGGCGGTGAGCGCCGCCTGAACGTGGCGATCACCCGTGCCCGGCGGCAGGTGGTGCTCTACGCGAGCTTCGACCCGGCGGTCCTGCGCGCGCAGGACACCAGCTCCATCGGCATCAAGCACCTCAAGGCCTACCTTGAGATGGCCGCAGCGGGCGCCGACGCCCTGAGCACGGATGTCCGCCGCCAGTCCACCGTGGACCGGCACCGCGACGACATCGCGGCCGCGCTCCGCACCGCGGGGCACGTCGTGCAGACCGACGTGGGCCTCTCCGACTTCCGGGTGGACCTGAGCCTGGCCTCGGCTGCGGACCCGTCGCGGCCTCTTGTCGCGGTGCTGCTCGACGGGCCGAACTGGCGCGCGCGGCGCACGGTCTCCGACCGCGACGGCCTGCCCGTGGACGTGCTCCAGGGCATCATGCGCTGGCCCGGCGTCGAACGGGTCTGGATGCCCGAGTGGCTGCACCACCGCGACGAGACCATCGCCCGGCTCGGCGCCGCGGTCGAGGCTGCCGCCGCCGCGGTTGCGGCTGGCGCTGTTGGGGCTGGCGCTGTTGGGGCTGGCGCTGTTGGGGCCGTGGGCGCACCGGGTCTACCGAATGCGACAGCAACAGCGGCAACCGCTCGTGTGCCCGCGGCCGCTTCCGCCGGGCTCTCGAGCGCCGACGCGACCGCCGAGCGGTCCGTACGACAGGAGCCGGCCGCGGCGATCGCGTCGAACGGCGTCGCGGCATCCGCCGGGAAGCTGGCCAGGACCAGCGCGACGTCATCCGCGCCGGAGCTGAGCACGGACTACGCCGAGTGGTCCCCCGGACGTCTCGGGGTGGTCGACGTGCTCGATGCCCTGCCGCGGACCGCGGCCACGGCGAAGGTGCAATCCGCGATTCGGGCGGCGGTCGAGGCCGAGGGTCCGATCCATAGCGCCCGGCTGATCAAGCTCGTGGCGGCGGCGTTCGGTCTCGACCGGGTGAACCAGGCGCGGGCGGCATCCATCGTGCGGTGTGTGCCCGCTGAGCTGCCGCTCGGCACCGACGAGCCGTTCTACTGGCCGGAGTCGATCGACCCATCCGGCTGGCACGGCGCCCGGCGGACCCCGCCCGGGGTCACCCGATCCCTGGAGCAGGTTCCGCTCGTGGAGATCGCCACCGCGATGCGGCTCGCGGCCGAGGCCGCGGCCGGCATCGACGACGCCGAGCTCAAGCGTGAGGCCCTCGCCTTCTTCGGCGGGCGCAGCACCCGCGGAACCGTCGGCGTCCGCCTCGACGCGGCCCTCGCCCTGGCCCTGGACACCGCCCGCCTCACCCGCACCCCCGCCGGCCTCCTCCTCCCCGGCCCCCGGTAACTGGCCTCCATCAGCCGCGCACAGGGCGCCTGGATGCTCCCACGTTCGTTCCTGCGACGGAGGCGTACCGTGCCGACGTGATCCGCAACTCAAAGGTGCGGCTGGTGCGCGTTTCCCGGTATTACGTTGCCGTGGGTATATCGCCGTTCCTCTGTATTTGCGAGATCTTGTCGCGTTCGCGGATCTTTTCCAAAGTTTCGATGTAGGACGTACGATCGGGTCCGAAGATGAGAACCCAGATGGCGACCGAGAACAGGACTCCCACCACTCCGGAAAGTGTTGCGAATAACTCCGTATACGCCGGAGTCAACAATTGGCCCATGTTACCCACGAAAAATACCGCGTGTAGGAGACAAAGCTGCCGCGAAACCTCAGTGCATTTGGGCCACTCTGCTTCGGTGACGGTCGACAGTTTCTCCATGCGCCGAATGAGGACGATCGCAGAAACAAACATGCCCAGTAGCACGAACCAGGAGACGGCGGGCTCCGTGAGATTGACGAGCAGCCAGAACGCGAGAGCCAGGGTCCCGTCCATGATTAGGCACACGAGGAGTAACAGAACCATTCCGTCAGTGCCACGCACTCTCGTGGACGAACCGACAGATCGCGGAAGTCCTGATTCGACGCTAATCGCCCGCAATTCGCGCCTAGCCAACTCAGAGGAAGTCCACCCGGGCCCGACGACCAAAAACCAAAGTCCCAGCGCTAAAAAGCTGGTGCCTGCCGACATCGACTCAGAGATGAGTTTGCCGAACTCGTTGTTGAATCGACCGGCCCCGGACGATGCCGCGATGTAGAGGAGCAGCACGACGAGGACTTCCCGCTCGGTCTGTGTGCCGGCTATCCATATGGATTTGTTAGCCTCGCGGATGCGTCCTGCCCTTCTAGCCAGACCTATTCCCGCCAGGGCCGACGACCCATAAATAAGGCCTGTTGAGAACTGCAACAGGTTAAAGCTCGGGTCGCGAGGCGAGAACGCCAAGGTACCGAACCCCTGGATCGAGAAGAGGGCGAAGACCACTGGCCAGCTCCAAAACAGCAGAATCAGCCAACGCCTTGGGCGTCTGCGAAGATTCGCACGCCAAGTCAACCAGATCAATGCAAGCATGACGCCGGACAGAAGCAAGCCCAACGCAAGAATCCTCACCGCCCACAAGAAATGGTCGTAAGCGTCACCCAACCAACCATCAGCGCAGGACAATCCGGAACAATGCAGGAAGTGTTGCTGGACGGTCGGTGACATCGCCAATACGAGGAATATGCCGGAGATGAACATCAGCATGGCAACGTAGCCAGTCGTAGCCAGCCGGACTGAGCCGACGGGTTTTTGGCCGGTACTTTCTTCTTCCGATAGCGGCGGGGTGCTTCGATGATGTCGACCTCGATCGAAAATACCCAAAGATGGCTCCTTTCGCGCGCCAACTCAAGTCGCCCCATTATGGTGTGATTCGTCGTCAGCCGGATGCCCGGCACCCGAAAAGGACAGGTACCCTCCGGCCTCCGTGATCGGCGAGCACGCCAAACAGTCCCGACACCGGCGACGGGCGCGCGGCGGGGCGGGACCTTGCCGTTGAGGTGATTCCCGGACACTTGTTGTTATGTACGCCTATGCGGCGTACATTCTGGGCATGACTGAATCCACGGCAAAGAGCGCACGACTGGCCATGCGGATGTCCCCGCGCGAGAAGACAACGATCGAACGCGCCGCCGCCGCCGTCGGCAGCACTGTCACGGAGTTCTCGGTCGACGCCCTCACCGCGCGCGCGGAGGAGGTCCTCTCCGATCGACGGGTGTTCGCCGTCTCGCCGGCCGCGTGGGACGAATTCCAGGAACGCCTCGATGCACCCGCCCGGCCAGTGGCCGAGCTGGTGGCGCTTCTGAGGCGACCGTCCGTCTTCGACGAATGACCCGGTACCGGCCTCCGGTTCCGCTGACGCCCAAGCACGTGCGAGAGAGTTTCGCCAGCGGCAACACGGTCTTGGACGACTGGCTCCGCACGCGGGCGCTCAAAAACGAGGTCTCCGGCGCCTCGCGCACCTTCGTGACCTGCCCAACCACCAACAGCACGGTGGTGGGCTACTACACGCTTGCCGCGTCCTCGGTCGACGTCGATCAGGCACCAGGCCGCGTGCGGAGGAACATGCCCGACCCGATCCCCGTCATCCTGCTCGGCCGCCTGGCGGTCGACTCGGGTCACCAGGGCGTCGGCCTCGGTGCTTCACTGCTCAGGGACGCGGTCATGCGAGCGGCCGGAGCCGCGGCATCCGTGGGGGCGCGGGCACTGCTGGTGCACGCCATCGACGACACCGCAACGAGTTGGTACCGGCACTTCGGGTTCGTGACGTCGCCGCTCGACGACCGAACCCTGTTCCTGACTCTCGGCGACATTCGCGCGAGCGCCGAGCGGGCCATCACCTAACGGCTCGGCTACTGCGGGGCCATCGCGACGCGGTCGCGACCGTCGCTCTTTGCCTGGTACAGGGCCGAGTCCGCGCGGGCGAGCCAGTGCGCGGTGCGTTCGCCGGCGTTCCGCACCGCCAGGCCGATGCTCACCGTGCAGACCAGCCCGGGGCCGATCTCGTCCCAGGCGAAGGAGCGCACGGCCTCGAGCAGGCGCTCGCAGGCCTTGGTCGCGGCCCCCGGGGTCGCGTCGCCGAAGACCAGGAGGAATTCCTCGCCGCCGAGCCGCACCGCGAGGTCGCTGTCCCGGATGGCCGCGGTCAGGATCGTGCCCATCTCGGCCAGCACCCGGTCGCCGGTGGCGTGGCCGTGGGCATCGTTGACGCGTTTGAAGTGGTCGAGGTCGACCATCGCCGCGCAGAGCGGCTGCGCGCGGTCCTTCGCCCGGCGCATCAGTGCCGGCAGTTGCCGCTCGAGTGCGCGCCGGTTCGGCAGCATCGTGAGCGGATCGGTGTGCGCCTGGTGGTCCAGTTTTTCCGCACGAATGCGCAGCACCTGCGCCTCGAGCTGCGACCGCTCGGTCTCGTGGCGGGCGTGTTCGATCTCGAGAGTGTTGATCAGCATCCGGGATTGCAGACCGGCCGTCTGCGTTGTGAGGCGCAGGGTCAACGCGTGTAGCGCCTCGGAATGGCCGAGCGCGAGCTCGAACCGGCCGCTCTCCTTGCACATCTGCACGAGGGCCCGATGCAACCGGGTGAGCCGCGCCGGGTCGTCCTCGACGAAGGGCGCCCCCAGCTGGGCGACCATCATGGCGGTCGCCTCGTCGATGCGTCCCTCCGACCGCACGATCTCGGCGAGTTGCACCTCGTTGTCGAGCCTGAGGTTGCGGTACCCGTTGGCCGTCGCGAGGCTCCTGGACAGCTCGACCTGCTCGCGCGCCTCGTCGTACCGGCCCAGCTCGATCAGGATATTGGCGAGATTGGTGCGCGCGATCGTCTCCCAGAAGGTGTGCCCCTGGCCGTTGGCGAGTGCTGCGGCCTGCTGCAGGTTGTCCAGGGCCTCGGCCAGCGCCTCCGCCTGGTCGAGACCGAGGGCTTTCTGGGCCAGGGCGAACTCCAGGCAGGTGTCACCGAGGTTGTTGAGGCCGGCGAATCGGGCCTCGGCGTCGTCGAGCTCGCTCGACAGGGCAAGCGCCTGCCGGCCCAGTTCGAGGGCGCGTGGCGAGTCGCCCGTGCCCACGTGCACCATCGAGGATCGGCTGAGCGCCCAGAATTCGGCGAGCCGGCTGCCGCTGGCCCGAGCGGCCGCGAGCGCGCCGAGCACGTGCCGCAGCGCGGGCTCGTGCAGGCCCGTCTCGTGGAAAGCCAGCGCCAGGGTGCAGTGCAGCTGCGACTGCCGCAGCAGTTCACCCGTGTCGACCAGGTATTCGAGCGCGAGCAGCCCGTGACGAACGGATGCCTCAACATCGCCGAGCCGCAACCGGTGCAGTGACAGGAGTTCGCGGGCCTGGGCCTCGTCACCGGGGGCGATCCCGAAGGTCGCGAGCACCTGCTCGGCTTGGGCGGCCCCGTCGAGGTGCCGGCCGTCGGCGCGCGAGCGTTCGCACGCGGCGAGCAGTGCCGCCGTCGAATACGAAGCGTGCTCCGGGACCGTGGTACCGGGCGCTGCCGGATCTCCACGCACGTCTGGTGCTGCCGCCTTCGAGTCCACCTTCAGCCCCCCGACTGTCTGTCGCTCATTCGAACCTAACACCGCACCGGGCCGAATTCAGCCGGAAAACAGCCCCCGAAAGGGCGGACCTGTGACCCTCCCCTGACCATCCCTGCAGGCGGATGCCCAGCGCGGCCCCGTAAGATCGGCGGATGACCGCAGCAACAGCATCCGTGCCCACCGACCCGCGCATCACCCTGTTCGGCGCGGAGTGGTGCAGCGACTGCCGCCGCTCGAAGAAGGTGCTCGACGGCCTGGACATCGACTACGACTACGTCGACCTCGAGGCCGTGGCGGACGGCGCGGACCGCGCCCACGCGATCAGCGGACGCACCCGGATCCCCGTGATCGTGTTCCCCGACGCGAGCCACCTCGTCGAGCCGAGCGACGCCGACCTGCGCGCCAAACTCGCGCAGTTCTCCGTGGAGGCCTGAGCCGTGCGCAGCCTTAAGGACTGGACCTTCCAGATGTGCGGGATCGCCGGTTTCGTCTGCTGTGCGATCGCGCTCGGCACCCTCTACTTCAACGCGGTGAACCACAACGCCTTCGTGGGCGTTGCGGTCCCGGTGGCGATCGTCGCCCTCGCCGCCGGCGGCATCGCGACCGCCAGGGCCCGCTGGCTCTGGACCAGCGGACGCGGCAACCCGCGCCGCTGACGCCCGGCCCCACCCGGCCCGGCAACTCCCGCTCCCGCGTCACCCGCACGGGGCCGTTTCCCCGACGGCGTAGCCGCGCTACGATGCCACGGAAACGGGGAGGCATCATGGGTGACACTGGCCAGGACAAGCGCATCGAGCGCTTCGGCAGCGACGAGGACATTGCGAACGCCGAGGCGGCGAAGCGGCAGGACGCGAAGGATGCCCGGGTGCGGCTGCTCCGCAGCAAGGCGGCGGTCTCCCGGTCGGAGGCCGATGCGATCGAGGCCATGCACCTCGACCCGGACACCCTCGAGGACCTCCTCGAGAACGCCAGCCCGCTCGAGGCGCGCCGGCTGGAGAAGTCCGAGCACGCGATCAGCCAGCGGGTCGCCAAGGCGAAGGCCGCGGCCGACGCCGCCGAGTACGAATACGAACAGGCCGTGCTCGAGCAGTACGACGACAGCAAGGGCTGACGCCGTACCGCCGGAGCCAGCCGTCACACGGTGTCGAGCGTGCCCTCGGCCTCGGCGACGATGCCCGCCGTCTTCAGGAAGCTGTCCGGGTTGAGCGAGATCGAGTCGATGCCTTCGCGCACCAGGAAGGCCGCGAAGTCCGGGTAGTTGCTCGGCGCCTGCCCGCAGATGCCGATCTTGATCCCGGCGGCGTGCGCCTTGCGAATGGCCTCGCTGATCATCCGCTTCACCGCGTCGTCGCGCTCGTCGAAGAGGCCGGCGAGGTCGCCGGCGTCCCTGTCGACGCCGAGCACGAGCTGGGTGAGGTCGTTCGAGCCGATCGAGAACCCGTCGAACCGGGTCGCGAACTCTTCGGCGAGGATCACGTTCGCGGGGATCTCGCACATCATGTAGACCTGCAGGCCGTTCTCGCCGCGGGTCAGCCCGTTCGCGGCCATCACGGCGAGCACCTTGTCCGCCTCGGCCACGGTGCGGCAGAACGGCACCATCACGATCACGTTGGCGAAGCCGATCTCCTCGCGCACCCGCTTGATCGCCCGGCACTCGAGCGCGAACCCCTCCCGGTAGCGGTCGTCATAGTAGCGGGAGGCGCCGCGGAAGCCGATCATCGGGTTCTCCTCGGTATGCTCGAAGGCGCTGCCACCGAGCAGGTGCGCGTACTCGTTGGTTTTGAAGTCGCTCATCCGCACGATCACCGGGTCGGGGTAGTACGGCGCGGTGAGCTTCGCGATGCCGAGCGCGAGCGTCTGCACGAAGTACTCCTTCGGGTCGGCGAAGCCGCGGGTGCGCTCGTGGATGCGCCGGAGCGCGGCCCGGTCGGTGACCCGCTCCGGGTGCACGAGCGCCATCGGGTGGATGGTGATCAGGTTGTTGATGATGAACTCCATCCGGGCCAGGCCGACGCCGGCGGCCGGCAGCCGCCACCACTCGAACGCGGCGGCGGGGCTCGCGATGTTCACCATCAGCTTGGTGCGGGTCGACGGCACCGTGCCGAGGTCCACCTCCTCGGTCTCGAAGGCGAGGGTTCCGGCGTAGACGAAGCCCTCGTCGCCCTCGGCGCAGGAGAGCGTGATCGCGGCGCCGTTGTGGATCAGGTCGGTTCCGGTGCCGGTGCCCACGACCGCGGGCACGCCGAGTTCCCGGCTGACGATCGCGGCGTGGCTGGTCGGCCCGCCGTGGTCGGTCACGATCCCGGAGGCCCGGGTCATGATCGGCACCCAGTCGGGGTCGGTCATCTCGGTGACGAGGATCGCGCCGTCGATGAAGTTGTCGATGTCGGCGGGGTCGCGGATCACGCACGCGGTCCCGGTCGCGATGCTGTCGCCGATCGCGACGCCGGAGACGATCAACGGCCCGCTCTCGAGCAGCCGGCTCACCGTGAAGACGGTGCCGCTCGCCTGCGACTGCACCGTCTCCGGCCGCGCCTGCACCATGTACAGCTCGTGGGTGACGCCATCCCTGGCCCACTCCATGTCCATCGGCCGGCCGTAGTGGTCTTCCACGATCACCGCCCAGCGGGCGAGCTGCACGATCTCGAGGTCGCTCAGCACGAACGAGTTCCGCTCCCGCAGCGGGGTGTCGATCACCCGGGTGCGGGCGCTGCCGCCCGCGGCGTAGACCATCTTGGTCGCCTTGGCGCCGAGGGTCTTCTCGATGATCGGGGTCAGTCCGGGGTCGGAGAGCAGCGACTTGAACACGAGGTACTTGTCCGGGTCGACGGCGCCCTGCACCACAGTCTCGCCGAGCCCCCAGGCCGCGCTGATCACGGCGGCGCCCGGGAAGCCGGTGTCGGTGTCGATCGAGAACATCACCCCGGACCCGCCCAGGTCGGAGCGGATCATCCGCTGCACCCCGATCGAGAGCGCCACGTCGAGGTGGTCGAAGCCCTTCACCTCGCGGTAGCTGATCGCCCGGTCGGTGAAGAGGCTCGCATAACAGCGGCGGCAGGCGGCGAGCAGATCCCGCTCCCCCGTCACGTTCAGGAAGGTCTCCTGCTGCCCGGCGAAGCTCGCGTCCGGCAGGTCCTCCGCGGTCGCGCTGCTCCGCACGGCGACGGCGAGGTTCGGCTGGCCGGAGCGCTCCGACAGCTGCCGGTACGCCGAGCGGATGCCCGCCGCCGTGTCCTCGGGGAACTCCCCGTTCAGGAACAGATCGCGCAGGGCCTCACCCGTGACCCGCAGCGTCGCCTCCCCGGCGTGGTAGCGGTCGAGGGCGGTCCGCAGGGCGGATTCGATGCCGTTCTCCGTGATGAACGCGCGGTAGGCATCCGCTGTCGTGGCGAACCCGTCGGGCACCCGCACGCCCTGGCCGGCGAGGGAGCCGACCATCTCACCGAGGGAGGCGTTCTTCCCGCCGACCTGGGGGATGTCGGCGAGGCCGATCTCTTCGAACCAGACCACATGACGCTCTGACATGATGACTCCCACCGCTCCTGTAGGAAGCCGCGACCCGGCGTCCCGTGGCGCCGACGGCATCCGTTCTTCGCAACCTACTGCTGCGCACGGGCCGCGGCTAGTGCCCGCGACCGGGGAGGCACCCGGCGCCGGGTGTTCCCCGGAAGTTCATCCGGGAGGCGTCCCCCGGGCGAGGGCCGATGGATTTTGGCCCTAGTCTGGGGGTTAGACAGATTCGATCGTTGGATTCCAGCTGCTGAGGGCACCTGTTCCAGGTGCGGTACCCGTCTGCCCCGGCGGCTGGAGAGGTGCATTCCCGGCACACTTCCGCCAGCGAGCGTAACCCGGATGGAGCTCCGGGGACCGCCGCTCGCGACGGCCCTGCCCCGGCTCCGTACTCGCGGACCCGGGTTGACGGGAACAAAGGGAATCACCATGACCGAATTCGTCCAGACAACCACCGAAACCAGCACCAGCACCCCGGCCAGGAAGTGGCTGCCCGTCCTCCTCGTCGCGATCGCCCTCGCGGCGGTCGGCACGGTCGGCGCCACGACCGCCGGAGCCAGCTCCGCCTCGGCCGCCGTACCGGTCGGCTCCGTGCGCGCGCCCGTCGCGCTCGGCCTCGCCGGCACCTTCGCGATCCTCTCCAAGACGGGCGTGACGGATGTCTACGCCTCGGCCATCACCGGAAA
Source organism: Cryobacterium algoricola (assembly GCF_004402485.1). GTDB lineage: Bacteria > Actinomycetota > Actinomycetes > Actinomycetales > Microbacteriaceae > Cryobacterium > Cryobacterium algoricola. The sequence continues at coordinate 73,986 of NZ_SOFG01000022.1, forward strand.
CGTCGGCGCGAGCCCCATCACCGGTGCCGCCATCCACCTGAGCTGCCCGGAGGTGACCGGCCTGGTCTACTCCGTGGACGCAGCAGGTCCCGCGTGCGAGATCACCGCCCCGAGCATGCTCACGACCGCCATCGGCGACATGGGCACCGCGTACACCGATGCCGCCGGGCGCACCCTGCCCGACGCGATCGACCTGGGCGCCGGCGAGATCGGCGGCCTCACCCTGGCTCCCGGGCTCTACAAGTGGAACACCGGCGTGACGATCACGAGCGACGTCACCCTCAACGGCGGCCCGTCCGACGTGTTCATCTTCCAGATCTCGGGCAACATCACCCAGGCCTCCGCCACCCGGGTCACCCTCACCGGCGGGGCGCTCGCGAAGAACGTGTTCTGGCAGGCCGCCGGCTCCGTCGCGGTCGGCACCACCGCGCACTTCGAGGGCACCGTCCTCGGCAAGTCCCTCGTCGCCCTGAAGACCGGCGCGACAGTCGACGGGCGCCTGCTGTCGCAGACCGCGGTCACCCTGCAGAAGAACACGGTCACCGAGCCCGCCCTGTAGGCGGACGCCGCGGCATCCGCTCACCGGGTGCACATACGAAAAGCCCGGAACAGCGATCTCGCAGTTCCGGGCCTTTCCATGCGCCGGCGTGCATCGCCGGCGTTTGTTAATCCAGTTGTTACATGCGCTTGAAGATCGCCACCGGGATCGCCTGGTGCACGATCTGGGTGACCGTCGCGCCGCCGCCGGCCGTGGCCTCACCGGCGATCGTCATCGCGAAGTCGAGGGTCAGGCCGTAGGTGTCCGGCGTCAGGATACCGATGGGGTTCGACTCGAGCTGGAAGCCGCCCTTGGGCGAGGTGACGAGCAGCCCGCCGGGACCGGTGAGCGCCTCGGGGTCGAGGGTCGCGGCGATCGGGTTCACGTTGAGCACGAACGGGGTGGTGCTCGCACCGCTCGCCGTGGTCGTCGTCGCGGTGACCGTGATGTTGGACATGTAGACGTGACGCTTGGTGCCGAACGGGGCCTCCGGTGCCTGCGCACGGTCGAAGACGCTGATCACGAACGAGAAACGCTTGTCGCTGTCCGTGTACCATTCGTGGGTCTTCTGCTCCGTCCACATGTCGAGCTGGAGTTCCAGCTGGGGCGCGAGCTGGATCGTCGGGTGGATCGAGCCCATGTCGGTGAACACGGAGTCGAAGACGAGCGGGGCCGCGGTGGCCGTGGGTGCGGCCGTTGCCGAGACCTGGCTGGCCTGATCGATCGGCGCGAAGCCGACGAGGGCCGCGACGCTCGTGCATGAGGTGAGGGTAAGGGACAGAATGGCGACGCCGGTGACGGCAGCAATTCGGGTAAGCCAGCGGGACATGGTGGAACTTTCGGGTCGGGTAGCCGTCTGCATTAATATGCTGAACACATAGTGGCATACCCGGGACACCCGTGTCCCCTTTTTAGGGGACCGATTCCCGGATGTTATCCGGTTGTGTCCCCCGGGAGCCCACCCGTTCAGGGGACCGAAGCCCACTCCGATGCCACTAATCTGGGTCTATGGCCGACGCCCCCCCGCTCCCCGATCCGTTGCCGCTGGAGTTCCAGCGTCCGCCGCGGTGGCCCACGCCGACCCTCGACTGGGTCGCAGGGAACCAGGGCTGGGAGCCGCCCTCCGGATGGACGCCGGTCCCGGGGTGCTCCCCCGCGCCTCCCGGCTGGGTGTTCTGGACCCGCTCGGAGGAGGGCTGGGCGCGCTTCGCGGAGGAGAACCTCGCCCCGGCGAAACGGTCCCTCTGGATCGGCGTCGGAGTCTTCGTCGCCGGCCTGCTTCTGACCGTCCTCGGCCTGGCGGCCACCCACAATGCCCTTTTCCTCGTCTTCGTTGCGGCGATCGTCGCGGGTCCGATCCTGACGATCCGCGCGGGCTCGCGGCTCAAGGAGATCGACGACGGCCTGCTGGACCGGGTGCGCGCCCTCGCGCCCCAGTACAAGCACACCCTGCAGCGCCTCGCCTACAACAAGTACCTCCGCTCGTTCGGCCCGCTGTCATGACCCCGGAGATCGCCGCCGGGATCCTCAACGTTCCGGCCGGCGCGAGCCGCAGCGAGATCGACAAGCAGTTCCGCAAGCAGGCGCGCGCGCACCACCCCGACCTCCTCGCCGGGGCCTCCGCGGAGACCCTCGCGGCCGCGACCACCGAATTCGTGCGGATGTCCACCGCGCGCGACGTGCTCTACGGCGAACTCGACCGGGTGGCCGCGCTCATCCAGAAGACGGATGCCCCGAGGCCGCCACGCGCACCCGCTGCGGCCCGGCAGGCGCCGGCCCAGAACCCCGCTCCCACGAGCACCGCGGCACCGTCCGGCCAGACCGGTCCTCCGTCCAGCCGTGCCGGGTCCACCGCGCCGGGCACTCCCGGCGGGAGCCCCGCTGCCGCCGCCGACCCGCGCGGCGCCGAGGCACGCGAGCCGCAGCAACAGCGGCCGGCCGAGAACCCGCAGGCCCAGTTCGGTCCCCGTGCCGGCTGGACCACCCGGGGACCCGATGACCCGTACATCCGCCGCGGACCCGTGCCGCCGCCGCCCTCCCCGGTCCGGCGGACCCCGATGGATCCGCGCGACAGCAGGATTCCCCGCCAGGCCCCGGGCACACCGTCGAACCCGCTCGATCCGTCGAGCTTCCAGTACCCGCCGGTGCAGCAGCATCCGCAGGCCCCGGACCCGCAGAACCCGGCCGCACGCCCGAACCCGCAGTACGGGGCTCCGCTGCCGTTGCCGATCGACCGGCGCCGGGCCTTCGTCGACCGCCGCGACCCGGACCGGGCCGGCTTGCCGTACCCGAACGACCGACGCCGGGCGCCGGCGGACCGGAGGGACCCGCGGAACGCCGACAACTTCCCGGAGAACCGCCGCAGCCCGCACCCCGACGCCTTCTACCGAGCCGACCCGCAGCAGGAGCTGGGCGCCCCCGGCAGCGAGGTTCCCCCGGCCCGGCCGCGGCACAGCACCGGGCCGCAGGCCCCCTCCCCGTCACAGCAGCCCGACCCGCAGTCGTCACAGCAGGGACCTCCGGTTCAGCCGGACCAGCGGCAGCGGCCGCCGGCCCACGAGGAGCGCCGGAAGCGGCCGGCCTCGTTCGTCCCTCCTGGCTTCGTGCCGGTCGGCTCCGCCCCGACGGGGTCGATGCCCGCGACGACGCCCGGCGTCCCGGCGCCGCCGACCGTTGGCACCGTCGGGCTCCCGGGCGCCGACCCGCAGGCCAGTCCGATGTCCTTCGCCGACTTCGTGCTCGCCCGGGACGCGCAGGCCTGGATCCCCTACGTGGAGAACGCGCTCCCGCCGACTCCCCCGCGCCGCGCCGGCTGACCCGGCCCGGCGCATCCGCTGGGACCGGTCAGGCTTCCATGTCGTCGTGGGTGACGATGCGGATCAGCTCGACGCTGCCGTCGGGCTTCTGCCAGAAGTGCATCCGGCGCGCGGCCGGCGTGTTCTGCTCGATCGACACCCGCATGCAGCGGGCTCCGTCCCAGCGCAGCAGGTGCGGGTCCGCGGGTCCTGCGCCTTGGCGCAGGGCGTGCAGGTGCCGGCCCTGCAGGGTCTTGACGCGGCCGGTCAGCACGTCGACGGATGCCTTGAACGCCTTCGCGAGCTGGCCGTCGTCGAGCCCGCTCAGGGACTCCGCGAACCGGTCGGACAGCCCGTAGCTGTGCGGCAGCGGCCATTCCTCGCGGTCGGATTCCGGAACCCGGTCGACCCAGGCGAGGGCGATCTCGTGGCGGACCCAGCTGGTGGCATCCTCCCAGAGGGCGCGGCGGGTTTCGTATTCGCTGCTGGGGGCGGGGGCGACGACGGTCCGGCGGGACTCGCGCAGCATCCGCTTCTGGGTGCGCTGCTCGTCGCGGAGCTCGGCGACGGTGTGGCGCAGGGTGCCGAGTTCGACGAGCGCGTCGCGGAGCTGCAGCTGGGCGGAACGGGCCTGCTCGCGCAGGCGGGCGAGGTCGGACTCTGTGCTTCCGGCCTCGACGAGTTGCGCCTCGAGCCGGGTGATCTTCGCCTTCGCCTCGGCGAGGGAGAGCTGGGTCGACTGCAGAGCGGACACCGACGTCGGTGCGCACGGCGCCGGGGTCGGGCCGACCCGGAACGGGATCGCGCCGGCGGTCGCGGGCGTCGGCCGGCGCACGGCGTGCACGCGGCCGGGTCCGGGGAACGGGCGCGGCAGGGTCGGACGGGGAGTGGCGAAGTCGGCGGGCGATGGCCGCATGGCGCCGGCACCGGCATCAGCCGGACCGGTCTCGCCATGCAGGTCGTCCGCCGCAAGGCCGGCACCGGCCGCACGGGCGAAGCCGGCCAGCCCCGTTGCGGACATGGCCGGGTCGAAGACGAGGTCGTCTGCCCCTGCGGTCTCGTCGTCCTCGACGAGCGCGAGCAGCGGGCGGTTCTCGCGCAGCCACGGCGGCCCGTTGAGCACGGCGGCGAGCGGAGGCAACACCGGCTCGTCGTCGTCGACGTCGCTGAGCACGAGGTGCAGGGCGCCGCTCGGCAGGTGCATGACCCGCGCGGCGACGACGTCGCCTTCGGAGAGGAGCGTGTCGACGAGGTCGCGCGGGTTGGCCGAGATGTCGGCGCGGGTGATGGTGAAGGTGAGGTGCGGGTGCAGGGCGAGGACGGCCTTCTGCGCGCTGACCTTCTGCACCAGCGCAAGGGTGACGCTGCCGTGCGGGTACCGCTCGGCGATCACCTCGGTGGTCGGCGGTTTGAGCTCGACGTTCAGCCGGTGGGTCGGGGCGTCGAGGGCGCCCTGGATGCGCTGGCCCGGAGAGAGGGTCCAGTCCAGCGGGACCGGCGGGTAGGTGAGTTCCTGCCAGATGGTCGCCATGCCGCCGCCGTCGAGTTCGACGAGGGCGCGGGAACCGTGCAGCATGAAGCCCTTGACGGTTCCGGTGACGGTGATGACGGATGCCGGGGCGAGCGCGAAGAGACCCGCGTGGTGGGCGTGCGCGAGGGCATCCGTGACGAGCTGGTCGGTCGCGTGCTGGGGATCGCCGTGGGTGAAGCGCAGCCGGGACCTGGCCAGGTCGGCGAAGGGGTTCGGCCCGGTGGGGTACGAGCGGCCGGCGCTGCCGTAGACCTGGAACTGGGCCGGGAGCAGGTCACCGAGCTGTCGGGTGAGTTCGCCGGTCTGCACCAGGAACACGCGCGCGACGTCGCCGATCTGGGTGGCGAGCTGGTCGATGCCGATCTCGGGGACGGCCGTTCCGAACGGCGAGGAGACGACGACCCAGGGTCGATCACGGGCAGGGTCGTGAAGGCCGATCGCAAGCTGCTGCACCGCGGAGCTGGTCTCAACGCGGGTATACACGGCTGTCTCCTCCCCGGGCCCGTGGATAGGCCGTGGGAATAAGGCTACGCCAGTATTCTAGGCGGATTGCTCCATTCGTTAAGTTACAGGGTGTATATGAAGCATTGTGTGCGAGTTGCCTACCCGGGACTCACGCTATGACGCAGGATGCACCTCAGACGGGGGCGGCGGCGCTTCCGGGCCGGTCACCGCCGGTTTCGCAGGTTGCGGAGTCAGCGACCGGCTCCGGGGAAAGCCCCGACCAGGGCGATTCCGAGGTTCGCGGCCAGATAGGCGAAGACCCCGAGACCGACGACGACTTCGAGGGGGGCGAGGACGAGGCGCTGCAGCCTCGCCGAGCGCATCTGGTTGTCGAGCACGGTGAACCGCTCCATCAGGCCTTCTCCCGCGCCGACCGGCACGGTTTCGGCCCAACTCGCGGGGTTGTCGAGCAGCGCGATCACTTCGAAGCGTTCGAGGGGCGCGAGGACGCGCGGCAGGGCCGTGAGCCACGACACGAGGTCGGCGGCGTCGAGCACGGTGACCGCGTTCGTCGGGCCGTCGTGGACGACGCCCTTCGGCCCGACGAACGCGAGCACCGGGTGGATCGGGACGGTGAAGCCGAGGTATGCCCGCAGGAGCGTGTCGATGCGCTCGCCCTCGAAGGCGGCGTGTTCGAGGTAGGGCACCGCGCGGTCCCCGACGGTGACGGCCTCGCCGGCCACCCGCACCGGCAGGCCGCGGTGCTGCTTGGTGTTGATGGTGACGACGCCGCAGGGGCCGACGACAACATGGTCGATGTCCCAGCCGTTCACCCCGACGGGAAGCCCGTGGAAGACCGCCCACTCCGGCGGCAGCTGGGCGAGGAGGGCGCCGACGGCGAGTTCGCCCTGCGCGCCGCGATACCAGCCGAGGGCATTGCCGCCGAGCGGGGACCGGCCGAGGAAGCGGGCGAGACGGGTACGGCGCGGGTGGGCGCCCTGTTGGCGGAGCAGTTTGTCGATGATGGCCTGGGCGGCGAACCGGCGGCGCATGCCCTCGTTTTCGACGCGGCCGTCGCCGATACTGTCCGGATCGATTGTGCTTTTTCCGACCATGTGATTGCTCCCCCGGATTGATCCTAGCGAGCCGGGGCATCCGCTGCCCCACCCCGTTTGTGCTGTCGCCCCTGGCCGCTCTACTCGTGCTTCTGGACGAAGTCGATGGCGAGGTCGGCGACCTCCTCCCAGCCGTGGTCGATCGTGAGCGAGTGGCCGCGGTTCGGCACCTCGACGATCTCGGTCAGCCCCGGGTTCTTCTTCTGCTGCTTGTAGATCGCGTGCGAGATCGCGAGCGGCACGGTGTTGTCGTCCTCCCCGGCGATGATGAGCAGCGGCCCGCGCTCGGGGTTCTTCGTGTCGACCCGCGCTTCGGTGAACGGGTTCAGGTTCGCCGTCGCAGCCTGGAACAGCGGCACCCCCGACGCGGCCACGTGATAGGTGTCGTAGAGGGCGCGGGCCTCGTCGGTGTCGAGGGCGTTGGCCCAGCCGAAGCTGAACTGCTCGAAGGTGAGCGAGACGGCCCGCCCGGCGTTCGCCGGGTTGAGCAGCACCGGCGACGCCGATTTGAGGGCGGATGCCGGCAGCGGCAACACGCCGCGAAACGGTGCGGAGTCGATCGCGACGGTGACGTCGGAGACGCCCTCACCGGCCAGGCGCTGGGCGATCAGGCCGCCGAAGGAATGCCCGACGATCGCGGGCATGATCTGGAGGTCGTTGATGGCGTCGAGGTAGTGGTCGGTGACCTGGGCGATCATCTTGTGGGCGAACACCTCGGGGTCCCGCTTGGCTTCCTCGATGCTCTCGGGGTCGTCGGGCCAGCCGGGGGCGATGGTCGTGTAGCCGGCGGCCTCGAAGCGGCCGCGCCAGCGGTCCCAGCTGCTCGAGAGCAGCCACAGCCCGTGCACGAACACGACCGGACGCCGCCCGGATTCGTTCGCCCGTTCGACCTCGGCTCGTTCCGGTGCGGTCAGTGCGTCCATATCGGCTCCGTTTCGGGTTCTGGTCTGCTCGACCGGCGGCCGCCGGTCACCTGGGCACGATAACCGCACCCGTCCCCCTCGTCTAGGCCGTCGGCATCCGTGGGCGCGTCGGGCAGCGGATGCGGCCGGCCCGGCCCGAACAGACGGGAGCGCCGACCCGCAGCCCCGTGAGGTGTCGTATATCGACCTCCGCGGTGTTCAGGAACCTCGATCTGCGACACCTCAGGGGCGGAAACGCGAGGATGTGCGCCACCTCAGCGGTGGGAACAGGAGATCGGGGGCACACTGGAGGAATGGTTCGCAAACAGGCGGTGGTGCGCGGGATCGTGCAGGCCGTGGGGTTCCGGTACTACGCGCAGGCCGAAGCGCGGCGCCTCGGCCTCGCGGGATTCGTGCGCAACCACAGGGATGGCTCGGTCGAGGTGCAGGTGGAGGGGCCGGCAGCATCCGTCGACCGGATGCTCGACTGGCTGCGACGCGGGCCGCCCTCTGCGCAGGTCGACACCGTGCACGTCGAGGACCTGCCGGACCGTGGGGACGACGGCTTCCGGATCGAGTGACCTGCCCGCTGGCGTAGCGTTGAGGCATGTGCGCGCGTGCAGATCGTCCCGCCCGCACCGACGACCCGGCCGGGTCGCTCGCCGCGGTTCTCCTGGCGCGCCCGGGCTCACCCCGACGCCCCCTGAGCCGCACCGCGCGGCGCTCCCCGAACCTCTCCCCCGGTCGCTTCCCCCGGCGGCGGGTCATCGGGATCGGCCGGCTCGTGCTCGCCGGCGCCGAAGTGCTCGCGTTGCTCGGGTACTTCGGCTACATCCTGGGTTTCAAGAGCTTCATCGTCTACAACTACTTCAGCTATTTCACCGTGCAGAGCGCCATCGCCGCGGTCGGGGTCTTCATCGCCGCCGGGATCATCGCCCTGCGCCGGGAGGTCGACCCGCCCTGGCTCGACTGGATCCGGCTGCTCGTGACGACCTACATGATCGTCTCGGGCATCGTGTTCCTCGCGATCGTGATCCAGTCCTCGTCGCGGGCGTACACGATGGAGGTGCCGTGGTCGACGCAGCTGCTGCACTTCTGGATCCCCGGGATCGCCCTCGTCGACTGGCTCACGGACACCGGCAAGGCCCGGCTGCCGTGGACGACGCTCGCCTGGGTCATGCTCGTGCCGAGCATCTGGGGCGCGTTCACCCTGATCCGGGGCGCCCTGGTGCGCTGGTATCCGTACTTCTTCCTCGACCCGAAGCAGGTCAGCGGCCCGCTCGAGACGGTGCTGTACTGCGTGGTCGCCGTCGCGCTCTTCACCGGGATCGCGGCCCTGCTGACCTGGTCTTCCCGCGGCTGGCGGGGCCTCAAGCCCCCGCTCCCGCCCCTCCCGGCGCGGGACGAGCATGAGCCCGGAACTGGCTAGAGCGGAATGAAGGTGTATTCGACGGTGAGGTGTTCGCTGCGGCAGGCCCCGCAGTAGAGCACCCCGGAGTGCTGCATGGCGACGACCCGCGGGGAGCACTGCACGACCTTCGGGCCGCAGCACGGCGAGATGACCATGTACGCCCCCGGCGCGGTCGGATGGTGGCCGCTCAGGCCGCGGCCATGGTGGGAACCCTCGCAGGCGAGGTCGGAGTCGAAGTCGAGCAGGCTGTCCAGCTCTTGGTCCAGAAGGGTTTCCATGGGGCACGATCAATCACGCGTTCAAGCAGGGGAACTGCAGTCGCGACTGTGGTCGGGGCACCGAAGCCGCGACCGCGCTCGGGTGGCCGACGGCACGAAATGTGTACATTGCTGGGTGTGACCACCGCTGTACGCAACCCATCCGAGTGGCGGCCATCGGCAACGTCAACCCGGAAACGACTAAACCTTGGGGAGCTGCACAACGGCGGACCGCACCTGCATGAAACCCCGGCTCGCTCCGGGAATCTTCAGCGACTAGACATTGGGCATAGCTTACACCGTTTACTGAGAAATGCTCGGGATTGACTTTATGGGTTTGATCCGGGCGCTGCAGTCGGTGTTACACGGTGGGGGTCGGGGTGGGGGTCGGCGTCGGAGGCACGTAGAACGGGGTGAGCCCGCGCAGCGCGGCGGCGAGCACCGTGGCGTCGTCGGCCCCGGCGAGCCTGAGCGCCGTGTCCCCGGCGACGAGTCCAACCAGCACCGGCTCTCCGGTGAGCGGCATCATGTTGATCCAGACCCGGAAGTCCTCGTCCCCGCCGACGGTGGTCCACAGCGGTGCCGCGGTACTCCAGAACGGTTCGTCGAACTGCAGCCAGACCTTGTCGAGGGTTCCCATGCCGAGGTCGGCGATCGCGCCGCGGTGCGCGAACGGCAGTGCGGGGTCGAATTCGAGCACCCCGGACTTGAGCACCCCGAGCGGAACCGTGACGATGACCCGGTCGGCGGAAAGCGACTCCCCCGTGCCGAGGCGCAGGCTCACCCCGGTGTCCCGGTATGCAAGTTTGGTGACGACGCTCGAGTCGAGCAGGTCGATCCCCTCGGCCGCCTTGGTGAGCAGGCCGGCATATCCGCCGAGCACGATCCGCTCGTCGTCCGCGCCGGCGTCCGCGCTCGTGTACCAGCCCGACTGGTGGTCGACGGATGCGCCGGCGTCGATGTCGAGAACGGTCGCGACCCGGAACGCGAGCCAGTCGGCCTCGGAAACGCCGCCACCGGCATCCGCTGTGGACAGCTTGCTCGCGCCGGAGCCGTCGAGCGCCGACTGCACGGACATGTCGCTGGCCTGTTGCGTGGCCCAGGCGAGGGCGGTTGCGACGGCCTTCTGGCCGGTGTCGGGCACGGCGACGACGGTTCCGGCGTCGGTGCGGGTCTCGCTCGCGCTCGGGAAGGGGGCGGTCGCGATTCCGAGGCGGGTGAACTCCTCGTCGAGGGAGGTGGTGCCGCTGTGGCTCACGAAGGAGGGGCCGAGCTCGATCGGGAACGGCCAGTTCTTGTCGCTGACCGTGTCGATGCGGCCGCCGATGCGGTCGCGGGCCTCGACGAGGACCACCTCGAAGCCGGCGTCCTTGAGGAACCGCGCGGCGCTGAGCCCGGCGATGCCCGCCCCGATCACGGCGATGCGTTCGCCGGGCGCTGCTGCGGAGATGACCTCGCGGGCCGCGCGGAGGCCGGTGTCGCGGCCGCCCTGCACGGTTCCCGGCGCGTCGGGCGAGGTGGCCTCACCGGCGAAGAAGACCCGGTCGAGCACGGGCTGGGCGAGCGCGGTGCGCTGCTCCGGCGTGGAGTCGACGGCGGCGAAGCTGTACGAGCCGCGGGCGAAGGGGTCGGCCGACCACGAGGTGCGGCGCATCTGCGCGGGTTTCGGCACGGGCGAGACGGTGGGCTTCGGTTCGGGGGTCGGCGTGGCGGTGGCGGATGCGCTCGGCCGCGGGGCCGGGGACACGCACGCGGTGAGAACGAGGGTCGAGAGACCGGTGACGCCGATGAGGAAGGTGCGGCGTTTCATGGCGTTCCGCGCGTCGGGTGTCATCCAGATCCTCCTCCCCGAACGAATCCGGTACCTCCCAAACTACCGCAGGGGTCGGTTCGGGCGGTCGTGCGCCGCCGCCGCGCCGGTTTCGGCGGGCCGCTCCCGCCGTTTCGGGCGCGGGCTGCGGAAACCGGCGCGGGCACGAGCGAGGGCTGCGGAAACCGGCGCGGGCGAGTCGGGCGGGGTCAGGCGCGCAGTTCGGGCGGGAGCAGAAAACCGTCGTCGAGGAGCTCGCGCACGCGCGGCAGGAGTTCGGCGGTGAGGTCGCGCTCGGAGACCTCGAGCAGCTCGGCGAGCGCGCCGGAGATCGCGCCGACGGCGAGTTCACCGTCGCAGGCGCCGACGAGCGCGGCGAGCGCGGTGTCGAGCGACACCGACCGGCCGAATCCGCCGCCCTGGTGCAGGGTGAGCAGGGTCGGGTCCTCCTGGCCGGGCCAGAAGTGCCGTTCCTCGGTGACGTCGGAGGCAACGGTCAGGGTCGCGTAGACCAGGTCGTCATCCGGGAGGGCCGCGTGCCAGTCGTGGGCAGCGAGGCAGGCCGCGAGGTGGCTGCCGATTCCGTCGGGGTTGTGGCCGAGTCCGCCGTGCAGGCGTTCGAGGCGCCGCAGGGCGGGGATCGACGCGGGCCGGTCGGCGTCCGGGCGGCGGAGCAGCAGGTAGCCGAAGCCGACCTGCGTCACGCCGCGGACCGCGAAGTCGTCGAGCCAGGCGTCGTAGAGGCGGTCGAAGTCGGCCGTGCCCGGCCGGGTGCCGCCGTCACGGATCCACGTCTCGGCGTAGAGCTCGGGTGACTGCACCTCGCGCTCGATGATCCAGGCGTCGAGCGCGGTGGATGCCGCGGCACCGGAGACCGCACCGGCCAGGTCATCCCGGCCCGGGGCATCCGCTGACGCTGGCCCTGTCGCCGCGGACCCTGCCGCCGCGGACCCGGTCTCCGCGCCCGACTCGGGCTCGAGCCAGCCGGCGAGGCGGTCGAAGGCGTCCTGGCCGGCGCGGTACTCCCAGTTGCCGAGGAGCTGGGCGACGCCGTTGGGGGTGAGGTGCGCCGCGGCGCCGCGCACGACGGACTCGACGAGGGCGTCGCCGACGAGGCCGCCGTCGCGGTACTCGTAGCTCGGCACGCCCTCGGCGCGGGGTGTGATCACGAAGGGCGGGTTGGAGATGATGTGGTCGAAGCGCTCCCCCGCGACGGGCTCGAACAGGCTGCCAAGCCGGAACTCGATGTTCGTCACGCCGTTGAGCGCGGCGTTCAGGGCCGCGAGCTCGAGCGCACGCACGGAGATGTCGGTCGCGACGACGCGACGCGCGTGGCGGGAGGCGTGCAGGGCCTGGATTCCGCAGCCGGTGCCGAGGTCGAGCGCGGTGTCGACCGGGCTCGGCAGCAGCAGCCCGCTCAGGGTGAGGGATGCCCCGCCGACGCCGAGCACATGGCTCTCGCCGAGCGCGTGACCGAGTACGAGTTCGCCCAGGTCGGAGGTAATCCACCAGCTGCCGGCGCCGTGGGCGTCCACGAAGCTGTACGGGCGGAGTTCGACGAGCGGGCGGAGCAGGGCGTTCTCGCCGGCATCATCGCCGGCATTGGCAGCGGCGTCGTCGTCATCGCCGACCGGGGCGACGAGCCCGAGCGTGACGGCACCGGCCGCCCCGAGGTTCGGGAGGGCCTTCGACAGTGCGCCACGGGTGACCGGGAGTCCGAGCACGAAGAGCTGCGCGAGGGTCGCCGAGGGTTCGTCGCGACCGAGCCTGCCGCGGAGGGCCGCGAGTGCCCGCAGGGCGGGAACCCGCTGGTTGCGGCGGAGTGCGGCATCCGCTTCGGGACCCCAGAGTCCGCTCAGCGTCGCAACGGAGTAGTTCGCGGCCTCGAGGTCCGCCCGGAGGAGGGGGATGAGGACGAGGCTCTGTACGGGGAGGGCGGCGGGATTCGGTGCAGGAGTCACTCCCCCATTCAACTGCACTGCGCGGTTCGTCTGGGTTCCGTGGCTTACCGGCGCCGCACGGTCATCGGCACTGTGCCCGTCAGCGCCGCTCCTCCGCCACGCTGTTGCCCCCGTCGACGACGATCGTCTGGCCGGTGACGTACGACGCGCCGGGTGAAGCCAGCCACGCAATGGCGGATGCGACCTCAGCGGCCGTTCCGCTGCGTCCGGCCGGGACGAGGGCGCCTTCGGTGGCCTCGCTCGGCAGCTGGGAACCGGTCTCGATCCAGCCGGGAGCAACCGCGTTCGCGGTGATGCCGAGCCAGGCCTCGTCCACGGCGAGCGCGCGCGTCAGGCCGGCGAGGCCCGCCTTGGCCGTTGCGTATGCGAGGTCGCCGCGGGCCGCCATCACCGGGCCGGTCACGCTCGAGACGGTGACGATGCGCCCCCAGCCTGTCTCCCGCATGAACTCGATCACGGTGCGGGTGGCATGGAAGGCGGTCGAGAGGTTGATCGCGAGGCTCCGCTCCCACTCGTCGGCCGGGGTGCTGGTGATATCGCCCTGCAGCATCTCGGCGTCCCCGACGGCGATCATGCCGGCGTTGTTCACCAGGATCGTGGGGGTCAGCCGGGACGCGGCAAGCCCGGCGGCGAGCACGGCGGCACCGGCCTCCGTGTCGAGGGTGCACACGATACCCGTCGCCGGGATTCCGAGACGGACGAGTTCGCGGGCGCGGTCGTGGGCGCGCTCCGTCGTGGCGGTGACCACGACCCGGGCGCCAAGCTCGCCCAGCATCCGTGCGGCGGCGAAGCCGATGCCGCTCGGACTGCCCGCCCCGGTGATGAGGGCGGTGCGGCCGCTGAGGTTCCAGGCAGCGGGGATGCCGGTCGGCATAACCGTGGGGAGGGGCGGGTCGGCGATCGGCAAGGTCATGGCGTCATGCTAGCGCCGAGGTGAATGCCCGGCGATGTGTGCGGCCGGATCGGATTGAGTTGAGGACAAAACACGTTTCCCGGCCGCGCGAAGGTGTTGAGGCCGCTCCTCAGCGCGAGACCTCGTCGACGAGGGCGTTCGCGGGCACCGAATCCCGGGGAATGGCCTCGAACTGCCGAGTGACGAGCCGCGGGGTGACCATCCGGTAGCGCGGCGACGCGGAATCGGGCGCGTGGGACACCTGCCCCTCGAACTCGCCGGTGAGCAGTTCGAGCACGCCCGCGGCGACCTCGTCGACGGGCTGGTCCACGCTCGAGAGTCCGATCGCCGCCGCGATGGGTGTGTTGTCATAGCCGGTGACCGACACCCGGGCGGGGTTGGCGATCATCGCCCCGAGCGCGAGCGCATCGCTCGCACACAGCACCGCGTCGATGCCGCCGGCCGTGCGGGCGAGCTGCCGCATGGCCGCGGCGCCCTGGTCGACTCCGTCGGTCGTGATAACCTCGAGGCGGGCGAGCTCCTCCGCGGAGACGTCGCCCCGCTCGAGCATGGCCTCGTGCCAGCCGCGGCGGCGGTCGTCGCCCGTTCCGGACGGGCTCGGCCAGCCGATGTAGGCGATGCGTCGCGCGCCCGCGTCCTGCTGGGCCCGGGTCGCGGCGTAGAGGCCGGCGTGACCGTCGACGTCGACCCAGAGGTGGCTCGGGTCGGTGAAATCGTTCTCCTGCCAGGGTCGGCCGAAGGTCACGAAAGCGATGTCGTGCTCGAGCAGCCACGCGGTGCGCGGGTCGTCGGCGGTCGTCGACGTCAAGACGAAACCGTCGACATCCGCCCCGTCGTTCAGGCGGCGGAACTGGTCGATCTCATCCTCGGGGCTCGTCGCCGTGAACAGCAGCACCCTCAACCCGCGGGCGTCGGCCTGCTCAGTGAGGGCGTGCAGGAACCGGTCGAGCACCGAACCGGAGATGCCGTCGATCATCGGGTCCAGGCGGATGCCGATCGTCGAGCTGCGCCGGGTGCGCAGCCGCCTGGCCGAGGCGTGCGGGCGGTAGCCGAGCGCGGTGATGGCCGCCTCGACCCGGGCGCGCGTGTCGGCCTTCACGATTCCCGGGGTGTTCATCACATTGGAGACGGTCTGCCGGGAGACCCCGGCCACGCGTGCCACGTCGGTCACGGTGGGGAACTCCCCCATGATGTCTCCCTCCCGGTCGTACCACGAGCACGGCTTCGTGGGTGGAACGACAAAAACAGACTAGCGCGTCCCTTCGCTCCCCAAATTAGATCGATCAAAGAAAAAGTTTGATCGATCAAATAATACCGGCTATCGTCGTTCTCACACAAGCAAACGCGCACTGCGGCGCGACTTTAGGAGAAGAAAATGCAACGACGCACTTCCCGTTGGATGATCGGGGCCGGCCTGACCATGGCCGGAGCGCTTGCCCTCACGGGCTGCAGCTCGAGCTTCGGCGGCACCACGTCCGGCTCGACCGGCTCGGCCGGGGACCTCACCAGCGACTCGAGCAAGACCCTCACCGTCCTGATCGGTTCGAGCGGCGACGCCGAGACGAAGGCCGTCAACGCGGCCGTCGCATCCTGGTCGTCCTCGAGCGGCACGAAGGCCACGGTCTCCGTCGCGAGCGACCTCAACCAGCAGCTCGCCCAGGGCTTCGCGGCCAAGAAGCCGGCCGACGTGTTCTACCTCTCGACGGATGCCCTCGCCGGCTACGCGTCCAATGGTTCCCTGCTCGCCTACGGCGACAGCCTCGCCAACAAGGACGACTTCTACCCGAGCCTCGTGAAGTCGTTCACCTACGACGGCCAGTTCTACTGCGCGCCGAAGGACTTCTCCACGCTGGGCCTCGTGATCAACACGGATGCCTGGGCGAAGGCCGGACTCACCGACGCGGACATCCCCACGACCTGGGACCAGCTCGAAACCGTGGCCAAGAAGCTGACCACGCCCGACCAGGTCGGCCTGGCCATCGGCGGCGAGTACGCCCGCGCCGGCGCCTTCATGGCGCAGGCCGGCGGCAACCTCATGAACGAGGACAGCTCGAAGGCCACCGCGAACAGCGCAGAGGCCGTCGCCGGTCTCACCGAGGTCAAGAAGCTCCTGAACGACGGCGTGCTGAAGTACGCCAAGGACGTGGGAGCAGGCTGGGGCGGCGAGGCATTCGGCAAGCAGCTCTCGGCCATGACGATCGAGGGCAACTGGATCACCGGCGCCATGTCCAGTGACTACCCGAGTGTGAAGTACACGATCGCCGAACTGCCCGCCGGCCCCGCCGGCAAGGGCACCATGCAGTTCACCAACTGCTGGGGCATCGCCACGGACAGCCCCAACCAGGCCGCAGCGCTCAAGCTCGTCGAGCAGCTGACCAGCAAGGACTCCCAGCTGGCCTTCTCCACAGCCTTCGGCCCGATGCCGTCGATCAAGTCCGCCGCATCCGACTGGAAGGCCGCCAACCCGGTGCTCGTCCCGTTCCTGAACGGTGCTGACTACGCCGTCGGCACGCCCACCGCGAAGGGCGCAGCGGATGTCGTGACCGAGCTCAACTCCAAGCTCGAGTCCCTCAAGACGGGCGATCCCCAGCAGATCCTCGACGCCGCCCAGAAGAACCTCGAAGCGCTGCTGAAGTAGTTCGACATGTCGAAGCCCGCACGCACGTCTCGCCGCTCCGGAATCCGGGGCGGCGAGGCCGCCTCGGGGTGGCTCTTCACCGCCCCGATGATCATCCTGCTCGGGATGTTCCTCGTCATCCCGGTGCTCATGGCTCTCTGGGTCAGCTTCTCCGACTGGGGCGGCCGCGGCAGCCCCTTCGGCGGCAACGTGAAGTTCGTCGGCTTTGACAATTACTCCACCCTCCTGAGCGGGGGCGGCCTGGCCGAACAGGACTTCGGCACGGCGCTGCGCAATAACGCGTGGTACGTCGTGCTCGTCGTCCCGATCCAGACCGCCCTCTCCCTCCTGCTCGCCGTGCTCGTCAACCGGCAGATCCTCCGCGGCCGCGGCTTCTTCCGCACCTCGTTCTACTTTCCCTCGGTGACGAGCTCGGTTGCGATCACCGTGCTCTGGCTGTTCCTGTTCAGTTCGACCGGCGCGGTGAACAAGCTGCTCTCGTTCATCGGCATCACCGGGCCGAACTGGTTCAACGACCCGAGCGGCATCCTGCACAACTTCCTGCAGCTCTTCGGCGTGACCCAGGGCCCCGCCGCGCTCACGGACGGGTCCTTTCTCGGCGTCTCCTGGTGGGACTGGCTCGCGGGCCCCTCCGTCGCCATGACGGCCTTCATCCTGATGGCCGTGTTCACCACGAGCGGCACGTTCATGCTGCTCTTCATCGCGGCGCTGCAGAACCTCAGCGGTGAGGTCACCGAGGCCGCGATGATGGACGGCGCCAACGGCTGGCAGCGATTCTGGAAGGTCACCCTCCCCCAGCTGCGCCCGACGCTGTTCACCGTGCTCACCCTCGGCCTCATCGGCAGCTGGCAGGTCTTCGACCAGATCTATACCGGCACCAAGGGTGCACCCGGCAAGACCACCCTCACTCCCGCCTTCCTGTCCTACCAGTCGGCGTTCAACAACCAGGAATGGGGCCAGGGCGCCGCGATCGCGTTCATCCTGTTTGTGATCATCGTGTTCTTCACCCTCTTCCAGCGCTGGGTGCTGCGGGAACGCTCCGTCTCGAACCGGCGGATGCGACCGTACCTGTCGGTGGCGAACGGTGCGACCGCGAACGTCGTCGCCGCATCCGCCCTCACCGGGGCCGGCTCCGGATCCCCCGGCACCGACTCGCCCGGTTCCGGTTCCGACCCCGATTCCCACGCGCCCGACACGACCGGAGGCACCCGATGACCGCCACGGTCTCGACGAAGACACCCACCCCGCCGTCGCCCTCGCGTCGGCTGCGCTCACTGAGCAGGCCGCAGCTGCCCACCCGCGCCGTCGCGGGCCGCTCGCTGATGTACGCGATCCTCACCGTGCTCGCGATCATCTACATCGCGCCGTTCCTGGTGCAGGTCGCGACCTCGTTCAAGACGGATGTCGAGGCGGCGAGCAATCCCATCTCGCTGATCCCGCAGACCTGGTCCACCGCGGCGTACGAGAAGCTGTTCCTCAACTCGGACTTCCCGGTCTGGTTCAAGAACTCCGCCATCGTCACGATCTTCGTCACCCTCGGGCGGGTGTTCTTCAACTCGCTCGCCGGCTACGCCCTCGCCCGGTTGCAGTTCCGCGGCCGGACGGTCATCTTCGCCGGCCTGATCGCCGTGATGAGCGTTCCCGGCGTCGTGCTCCTGATCCCGAAGTTCCTCGTGATCAACCAGATCGGCATCTACGACACCTACGTCGGGATGATCGTGCCGCTCCTCACCGACGCCGCCGGGGTCTTCATCATGAAGAACTTCTTCGAATCGATCCCCGCGAGCGTCGAGGAACAGGCCCGCATCGACGGCGCAGGCACCTTCCGGGTGTTCTGGTCGATCGTGCTGCCGATGGCGCGGCCCGCACTGATCACGATCGTCATCCTGTCATTCCAGGGATCGTGGAACGAGCTCTCGCACTTCATCGTGGCGACCCAGTCGCCCGAGCTGACCACGCTCACCAAGGGCGTCGCGTCGCTCGCCTCCGGAGAGCTCAGCCAGGGCACCCAGTACCCGCTCAAACTCGCCGCCGCGGCGATCATGACCATCCCGGTCGCGGTGATGTTCTTCATCTTCCAGAAACGGATCATGAACACCACCGACGGCGCCGTCAAGGAGTAAGTCCCGGCCGGCCGGCCCACCTTCCCCGTCCCCCTGTGGACATCCGCTTCAATCCAGGAGTCGTTCCTTCCTCATGCTCTCCCAGTCCCTCATCTCGACGCCCGTGCCCATTCAGCCCGCCGGCGACCACCCGGTCCAGCCGCTGCTCCACGATTCGACCATCGTCCTCGCCGCACCCACGCAGGCGTGGTCACGTCCTGACGGGCGCACCGAACTGCCGATCCACGGCCTGTACCACGCGGACACCCGCGTGCTCTCGGGCTGGGATGTCTCGGTCGGCGGGGCACCCGGCGAGGCGATCGCGCAGGCCGGGCGCGGTTCGGGCGAAGTGACCTTCACGTCGCTGCTGCGGCACCTCGACGACGCCACCGCCGACCCGCGGCTGCGGCTCGAGGTGACGCGCGCCGTGAGCGCCGGGCGGATGCGGGAACGCATCACGATCCGTTCCGGCCTGGGCCACCCGGTCTCGACCACGATCGCGCTGCGGGTCCACCCCGACTTCTCGGACATGCAGACGGTCAAGGCGGGGCTCGCCGACCCCGAGAGCAGACGCGCCTTCCCGGCTGCGGACCTGCCGGATACGCCCGTCGTCGACCTCGAGACCGTGGCCGACGGCATCCGCTTGTCGACGCCGAGCGTGACGGCGCTGCTGCGGTTCGGCAGCGACGCGACGCTCGCCCAGACCCCCGCGTCGGCCGCCGGCGGGGCGCACCGGGCCGGGGCGGATGCCGCCGCACCGATCGTCGCGGCGAGCTGGGCGGTCGAGGTGCCCGCGCACGGCACCGCGACCGTGGAATGGACCGTCGACATCGAGCACTCGGCAACCGTGGTCCAGGCGGCCGGCGGCCTGCCCGAGTGGGACGGCGTGACCGTGCACTCCGGCGACGCCCGGCTCGGCCGCTGGGTGCAGCGCGCCCTCGACGACCTCTCCGGGCTGCGGATGGCGACGACGGCGCAGCCCGATGAGCCCTTCCTCGCCGCGGGGGCGCCGTGGTTCTTCACCCTGTTCGGGCGTGACTCGCTGTGGGCGGCGCGGTTCCTGCTGCCGCTCGGCACGGACATCGCCGGCTCGACACTGCGATTGCTCGCGAGCCTGCAGGGCACCGTCTCGGACCCCGAAACGGCCGAGCAGCCGGGCAAGATCATGCACGAGCTGCGGCCGGGCGCGTTCTCGATGCCCGGCGAGAGCCTGAACCTGCCGCCGCTCTACTACGGGACGGTCGACGCCACGCCGCTCTGGATCTGCCTGCTGAACGACGCCTGGCGCTGGGGCCTCCCCGACGCCGAGGTCGAGGCCCTGCTGCCCCACCTCGAGGCGGCACTCGCCTGGATGCGCGACTCCGGCGACAGCCACGACGACGGCTTCCTCTCCTATGTCGACGCGACCGGGCACGGCCTCGCCAACCAGGGCTGGAAGGACTCCGGCGACTCGATCCAGTGGCGCGACGGCACCCTCGCCGAGGGGCCGATCGCGCTCTGTGAGGTGCAGGCGTACGCCTACCAGGCGGCGATCGGCGGCGCCGAGCTGCTCGAGGCCTTCGGTCGCCCCGGCGCGGCCGAGTGGCGCGACTGGGCCGCCGCGCTGCAGGACCGGTTCCGGGCATCCTTCTGGATCGACTCGCCCTCCGGCCGGTATCCCGCGGTCGCGCTCGACGCGCACAAGCGCCCGGTCGACACCGTCACGAGCAACATCGGCCATCTGCTCGGCACCGGCCTGCTCAACGCCGAGGAATCGGCGCTCGTCGCCGCCCGGCTCGTCTCCCCCGAGCTCAACTCCGGCTTCGGACTGCGGACGATGTCGACCGACTCGACCGGATACTGGCCGCTGAGCTACCACGGCGGCTCGGTCTGGACCCATGACACCGCGATCGCGATCAACGGGCTCGGGCGCGCCGGATTCGGCGCCGAGGCCGGCATCCTGATCGACGGGTTGCTCGCGGCCGCCGAATCCTTCGGGTACCGGATGCCGGAGCTCCACTCTGGGGACTCCGCGACGGACGTGTCGGCGCCGGTGCCCTACCCCGCGGCGTGCCGCCCGCAGGCCTGGTCTGCGGCCGCGGCGATCTCCGTGCTCGGGACCGTGCTCGGCGTCTCCCCCGACCGGGAGACCGGGTTGGTCACCTCGACCCCGATCGCCCCGGCCCTCCTCGGCCAGGTCACGATCCTCCCCCGCCAGCCCCGGGCATAACTCCTGCAGATTCCGGCCGGCTCCGGCGGCTGCCTCGGAATTCCGCGCCAGTCGCCGGCCAGCCGCAGAATTTGCAGGAGTTATGCGTCGTCCTGCGGGCTGGGTGGTGCGGGCTGGGGTGGGGTGAAGCGGGCTGGGTGGGCTGAAGGAGGCGGGCTAGAGCCAGCGCATGGTGAAGGCGCTCGCGAGCACGCCACTCGCCGGCGGCACGGCGAGGGTGCGCGCGAGACCGTTGCGCAGCCGCAAACGTAGGCCCGTGGCCGGCCGACCCATCATCATGTTGAAGCCGGCCTGCCGGGCCGCCATCCGGGCGCTGCGGCGGCGGCGGCGGTCGTAGTCCTCGAGCACGGATGCCGCAGCATCCGGTTCGGCGATGGCGCGCGCGAGTGCCGGGGCGAGCTGGAGTCCGTCGAGCCAGCCCAGGTTCATGCCCTGGCCGCCGATCGGGCTGATCTGGTGCGCGGCGTCGCCGACGAGCACGATCCGTCCGCTGACGAGACGTTCGGCCAGCCGCTGCTGCACCGCGAACGCGCTCACCGCCGCCCCGGACGAGGGCAGAACCACGCCCGTGCGGGACTGGACGATCGCGGCGAGGTCACGGCTGGAGGCATCCGGTTGCAGGGACGACGTCATAGCAACCCAGCGCCGCCGCCCGCCGGGGAGCGGGAACGACTCGACGACGCCGCCGCGCTCGAAATACAGCACCGCATGCTCGGCCGCGGGGTCGGTGGCCGCGGGGTGAGTGGCCGCGGAGTTAGTCGCCACGGGGTCAGCCGCCGGATCGTCCGCCGAGTCGGCCACGGGGTCAGCCGCCGGATCGCCCGCCGAGTCAGCCGCCGGATCGCCCGCCGAGTCGGCCGCGGGGTCGTCGCCAACCGGCCCGGACTCCCCCGCCAAACCGAGCGCGCCCGCCGGGTAGTCGCTCATCAGGTAGGTGTCGCCGCCGCCGCGCTCGATCCCGCGGATACCCGCGAGTGCGCGAACCATGCTGCGGGCGCCGTCCGCGGCCACAACGTAGCGGGCCTCGAGAACGGTCCGTGCAATCCCGGACTCTCCCGCCGATCCGGGACCGTCCCCGGCGTCACTGAGTGCCGGGGGCGTTCCGGTGTGCTCGACCTCGACCTCGACGCGGTCGCCGCGGTCCCGCACTCCCGTGACCGTGACGCCCGAGCGGTACCGGCCAGGGCTGAGCTCGTCGAAACGGGCGCGCAGCAGCGCCTCGGTCTCGTACTGGGGCAGCGAGACGACGAACGGATGCCGCCCGGCCGCCTCGCGGAACGTCAGGCGGCCCAGGGCACGCCCGTCGCAGCGCACCTCGCCGCCGCGGATCCGGACGGCGCGTTCGACGACGGCGTCGGCGAGACCGAGCTCGTCGAGGGCCCGCATCGACGGCGGGTGGATGCCGATGGCTCGCGACCGTCGCGACGGTTCTGCACGCCGCTCGAGCACCTCGACGTCGAGGCCGCGCACAGCGAGGAGCCCCGCGAGCAGGATCCCGACGGGACCCCCGCCGACCACGATCACGTCCCGCATCCGCTGCCCGCCGCCGCTCGCCACACCCGGCCTCGCCGAGCGCGGGTCTTGCGCCGTTGCGCGGGTGGTGCGCCACCCGCGCAGCGGCGCAGTACCCGCGCTCGGGCCGTCCCAGCGCAGCAGCAGGCGCGACGGATGCTCGCGCACCACGACCCAGCCCGGAGGCACGACCGCGCGCAGTTCCGGTGCGGTGAAGCTACGGCGGATCGAGGTGAGGCCGTCCGCGCGGATGTAGGAGTCGCGGAAGAGCGGCCAGGTGCCGAGGCCGAAGCCCAGGTAGGCGAAGGTGCTGCGTTCGATGTCCCCGAGCAGGACCCGGCCGCGGGGCGCCGCGAGCCGTTCGCAGTCGGCGAGCAGGCCGCCGAGCTGGGCGCCGGTCAGGTGGTGCAGCACGTGGTTGGAGACCACGAAATCGAAGCGCGCGCCCTCCTCGGCGAGCTCGGAACTGAGCGCCCGCCGGAACTGAAGCCGGGGCAGTGGCGGCCGGGCGGTTGCGAAGCGGTGGGCACGGGCATCCGGGTCGATCGCGGTCACCGTGAGGAGCAGGCCGTCGCGGGCCGCCCAGCGGGCGAGGGCCGTGGCGACGTCGCCGCCGCCCGAGCCGATGTCGAGCAGCGTGCTCTCCCGGCTCGTCGAGAGGAGCGGCCGGATGTCGCGGCGATACACCCCGCGCCAGCCCGACACCGCGGCATTCACGAAGCGGAAGTAGCCGTAGGTGCGATCGAGCGTGTCGGGATCGCAGTCGGGATCGTCCATGAGCTCGACCGCGTCGGTCGCCCGCCGGCGAAGGAACGGCAACGCAGGCAACACCGACACTCGCGCGAGCCGCGTCAGCCGCGCACCACGGTCATCAGGCCGGACTCAACCGTGAGCCCCGGCCCGAAGGCCATGGCGCAGAGCCGCTCGCCGTCCGCCGTGTCCGGAGCGTCCAGGATCGCCTTCAGCACGAACAGGATCGTCGCGCTGCTCATGTTGCCGTAATCACGCAAGGTCTCCCGCGACGGCACGAGCTGCGCTTCGCTCAGCCCGAGCTTGGCCTCGGTCTTGTCGAGGATGCTGCGCCCGCCCGGGTGGATCGCCCAGTGCGCGATCGCCGTGCTGAGAGGCGCCCGCGCGGCCTCGGTGGCCGCAATCACGATGGCTGGGGCGGTGAGCGTGGCGACAGACCCGCCCGAGGAGACCTCAGCGACCTCTGCTAGCTCCGCGACTTCAGACGCAAATTCCTCGATCGGCATGGTCTCACCGAGTGCGGCGATGGCTGCCGCAAGACCGGGATCCTTTGCGAAGAGCGGCGCGAGCGCGCCCTCGATGTGCTGGTCGATGATGTGCGGAACGTAGCTACTGAGGACCATCTCGAAGCCCTCGTCACCGATCTTCCAGGCCATGTCTCCCTCGCCGACCGGCGTGATGACGGTCTCGAAGAGGTCGAGGCTCAAGGCGTTCTCGCCCGGAGCCGGTGCGCGTGAACTCACGATTCCCGCGGCCGCACCATCCGAGAACAGTGAGGACGCGACGATCGTGTCGGGGTCGTCCGAGGTACGGAGGTGCAGTGAGCACAGCTCGGCGCTGACGACGAGCACGACGGCGTTCGGGTCGGCTTCGACGAACTGCTTCGCGGTGCGCAGCGCGGGCATCGAGGCGTAGCAACCCATGAACCCCAGGTGATACCTCTGCGTTGTCGGCTTCAGGCCCAATTCCCGCACGAGCATATAGTCGGGGCCGGGCGCGTAGAAGCCCGTGCAGGAGACGGTCACCACGTGCGTCACATCGGCGGCCTCGACACCCGGGCACGCAGCAAGCGCGCGCCGCCCCGCCTCGACGAAGAGCTTGGTCGCCTCCGTGATGTAGAGCTCGTTGCGCACGCGTGTGCTCGGGACCAGGAGGGTCTGGGTCGCCGCGTCGAAGAACTGCGGGTCTGGCTTCTCCGAGTCGAGGGTCAATTCCTCGATGACGGTGTGGCGGCGCTCGATCCCGGACAGGTTGAAGGACGCCGTCACGAGCCTCTTCCCCAGCCTGCTCAGTCCCGGCTGGGACGCGAACACGTCACGCACCTCATCTTGGATCAGCACGGTGGACGGGACGACGGTCTGCAACGCTCTCAGAGTGACGGACATAGCCCCAGTGTTACACGCCGCCCTGCGAGGCACACCCCCCTCTTTTCGCGTGCTGCGACAACAGCCGGCGGATGCCGGCACGCCGTAACTGGACGCTGGCAGTGAATCCGCTGGGTACGGTTCCGAGCCGCGCAGTGGTGCCTAGGCTGGAATATGGCGTGGGGCAACGGTGACGCGCGTCGCGCATCCGCGGGCCGCTGCCCGCCAACCCGAGGGAGTCCCGTGGCCACGACCGTCGCCGACCAGATCATCGCCCAGCTCATCGAAGCCGGGGTGCGCCGCATTTACGGCATCGTCGGCGACAGCCTCAACCCGATCGTCGACGCCGTTCGGCGCAGCGGCGGATCGGCCAAGGGCGGCATCGACTGGGTGCACGTGCGCAACGAAGAGGCCGCGGCGTTCGCGGCCGGCGCCGAGGCCCAGCTCACCGGCGAACTCGCCGTCTGTGCCGGCAGCTGCGGACCGGGCAACCTGCACCTGATCAACGGCCTCTACGACGCCCACCGTTCGGGAGCTCCCGTGCTCGCGATCGCGAGCCACATCCCGAGCGCCCAGATCGGCAGTTCCTTCTTCCAGGAGACCCACCCCGACCGCCTCTTCGTCGAGTGCTCCAACTACTGCGAGCTCGTCAGCTCGGCCGGCCAGGCCCCGCGCGTCGTGAGCATGGCCATGCGTCACGCGATCGGCCTCGGCGGCGTCGCCGTGGTCACCCTCCCGGGGGACATCGCCGAGCTGCCCGCGGTCGGCACGGCCCCGACGATCACCCTGACCAAGCCCGGCACGCTCGTGCCCTCTCCCGCCGACGTGCAGCGCCTCGCCGACGCCATCAACAACGCCCGCCAGATCGCGATCTTCGCCGGGATCGGCGTCGCCGGCGCCCACGACGAGGTCGTCGCCTTCGCCGACCTGCTCGCCGCCCCGATGGGGCATTCCCTCCGCGGCAAGGAGTGGATCCAGTACGACAACCCCTTCGACGTCGGCATGACCGGCCTCATCGGCTACGGTGCCGCCCACGACGGCATGCACGACGCCGACCTGCTCATCCTGCTCGGCACCGACTTCCCGTATTCGCAATTCCTGCCCGACGGCACGGATGTCGTCATCGCGCAGGTGGACATCCGTGCGGAACACATCGGCCGGCGCACCAACGTCACCGTTCCGGTGCACGGGGACGTCGCGGCGACGCTCGCCGCGGTCACCCCGCTGATCACCCGCACCGCCGACCGCCGGTTCCTCGAGAAGACCCTCAAGCACCACGAGCAGCTCATGCACAAGGTCGACGGCAACCCGCGCAACGTCGAGAAGCGCACGCCGATCCACCCCGAGTACGCCGCCTCGATCCTCGACGAGGTCGCCGCCGACGACGCCGTCTTCATCGCGGACACCGGCATGTGCAACGTCTGGGCCGCCCGCTACATCAACCCGAACGGGCGCAGGCGGATGCTCGCCTCGCTCCTGCACGGATCGATGGCGAACGCGCTCCCCCAGGCGATCGGCGCCCAGGCCAGCCACCCGGGCCGCCAGGTCGTCACCCTGTCCGGCGACGGCGGGCTCTCGATGCTCCTCGGCGAGCTCGTCACGGTCGCCGCGCAGAACCTGCCGGTGAAGATCGTCGTGTTCAACAACTCGACCCTCGGCATGGTCAAGCTGGAGATGCTCGTCGACGGCTACCCCGACTTCGGCGTCGATGTTCCGGCCGTCGACTATGCCGCCGTCGCGAACGCCCTCGGTATCTACGGCCAGCGGGTCGAGGATCCCGCCGACATCCGCGGCGCCCTGGAGCGCGCCTTCGAGCACAACGGGCCCGCCCTCGTCGACCTCGTCACCGACCCGCTCGCCCTCAGTATGCCGCCGACGATCACCGGCGCGCAGGTGCGCGGCTTCGCGCTCGCCCTCTCCCGCGTCGTGCTCAACGGCGGCGTCGGCGAGGCCGTGCAGCTCGCCCGCACGAACATCCACAAGCTCTAGGCGCGCACGCGGGGCCCGTCGCGGAGGCGGAACCCGTCGCGCTCTCGGGTTCGGTCGCGCGTTCGGGTCCGGTCGGCCGATGCCGCCGTTCGCGACCGTGCCCGCGCCCGTTTCCGCAGGCCGCACCCGAAACGGCGGGCGCGCTCTGCCGAAACCGGCGCGGCCGACCCGTGTCGCGCCGACGATACTGGGGCTAGCCTGAAGCCCAGAAGACAGTCGCCGGGGCGTGCGGATTCAGAGGAGCTGACGACCATGGACGGACGTGGACGGGTGATCCTGCGGGACGGGCCCTGGGGGTTCGTCCTCTTTCTGGCGTACATCGGAGCGGCGATCTACTTCGTCTCGGTCTCGAGCGGAACGTTCTGGGGTGTGATCCTCGGGCTGCTCCAGGCGATCGTCTGGCCGGTCTACGTCGTGTATCACGTGCTCGTCCTGATCGGAGCCTGAGCGCCGGCGGATGCCCGCACCGGTTTCCGCAAACCGTCTGCCTCAGACGGCGTCGGCTCGGTGCCCGAGGATGACGAGCCCGATCAACGAGGCGATCACGCCGAGAAATCCGCACGCGGCACTGGCGCCGTCGATCACGATGTTTCGACGTGCCGTCACAGTGGGTCCCCTCAGGCGTGACGGTGAGACAGCAGCCGAAAGCCTCGGTAGGCAAGCACCCCGGCCAGCGCCAGGAAGACGGTGCCGGATACATTGTGGAACCACTCCGACGCGGTGACGAATGTCAGAAGAGACAGCATCAGTACAACGACTGCACCGCAGAGGAACAGGAACGCAGTACCTGTCGACCGGGTGAACTCCTGCTCATTTCGGTTGGTCATGGCGTCACTCTACAATCGTTTTACCTGACCATGCCACTTAAATCTGCGTGGGCGCATCCGCTCGCCGTAAGCTCCTGACATGGCCCACCCTCCGAGTCCGGGCTCTCGCCTGCTCACGTACGCCACCGTTACGGTGCAGTCCGACGCGCCCGCACCCTTCACGATCACGGGCGTCGACATCTGGACCACCCACGCAGTGGTCTACGGGCAGGTCCTGGATCCCACCGCGGATATCCACTGGTCGACCCCCGACGAGGTGCGGTTCGACGGGCTCCCGTTCGAGGTCGGTCCCCTCACCGTTGAACCGGGTCCCGTGTGCGGAGAGGCCGGCTACCCCGGGAGCATCGCGGTCTCCACGCGGGATGCGCCGAGCCCCGACGCGCGAACGGTCACGCTCTCCTACGGTCGCTTCGAGGTGACAGGCACGATCGGCGCCGGCGCAAGGCCCTGACCGCTGTGTGGCGAGTTGCTTCGGAACAACGCGAGCGGGCGACCGGTAGCGGATGCTCGCGCCGGTTTGCGCGGGGCGCGCCCGAAACGGCGGGCGCGGGCTGCCGAAACCGGCGCGGGCACGACGACAGGAGGGCGCGGCCTGCCGAAACCAGCGCGGGCGCGAACGCAAACGGGTGCGGGCTGCCGAAACCGGCGCGGCGGCGAGTACGAGGGGGCGCGGGCTGCCGAAACCGGCGCGGCGGCATCCGCTCGGCGACACGACAGGGCCGGCGACGATAGCCGGGGGCCGCAGGTCAGGGCAGGCGGTCGAAGAGGTGGGTTGCGACGAACGCGACGAGGGATCCGGCGGCGCAGATCGCCGCGACCCCGCCGACGTAGGCGATGACGGCCTCGTTGTTCGGGCCGGATGCGCCGAAGAAGGTCACGAGGAACGCTGCGGCCGCGACAACGCAGAACGGCACGACGAACCAGAGCTGGGTGCGGTAGCCGATCGCCGGCGTTCCGCGGACCGGGGCCAGGGGGCCGCCGCCCGTCTCCGGGTCGGCATTCCCAGCCACGAACCGCTGCCCGCGAGGGCGCGCTCGCAACCGGCTGGGCGATGCGCCCCACACCCCGAGCGCGAGGCCGCCCGCGCAGCCCCAGACGGCCACGACGAGGAGCCCGGCGATGACGTCGCTCGGCCGGTGCCAGCCGTTTGCGAGGGTCGACACTCCGGCCAGGGCAGCGAACGCCGAGCCGAGCAGGGCGGCCAGCCAGCGGGTGCGCGGGCTCGAGACGAGGAAGACGGCGAGAGCGGATGCCGCGGCGACAGTCGTGTGCCCGGACGGGAACGAATTGCCGGCGTACCCGTCGACACCGAGATCGGGACGGGTGAGCAGCATGTCCTTGAGGACCTGGGTGGTGACGACGGCACCCAGGGCGACGACGAGGGCGACGACGAGGGTGCGGAGATCGCGGCGCACGGCCGTGATGATCCCGGTGATGACGGCGCCGGCCACGACGGAGACGGTCGGAACCTGGTCGAGCACCTGCTGGGTGACGACGGTGACGCTGCGCCGGCCGAAGATCGAGCCGTCGTAGGCGAGCTGGTCCATCGTCTGGCCGTGCAGGGTGCGCACAAAGAAGAGATAGAGCGCGACGAAGGCGGCCGATGCGACGACCGCGCCGCCGAGATATCGCGGGAATCCTGTTGTCGAAAGGGAGCGCACAGTCCAGCTTCGCACGACTGGCTGGACAGACCGTGGGCGAGGCCGCCGAAACGCCGGACAGGACCGCGCATGGAGCAGCGCACCGCAAGCAGAACTGAGCGCCGCCGCCCCACCTCCGGGGCAAGGCAAAGGACCCCGGGGCCGAACGCCGCCGAGGTCCTTCTGAGCAGAATTCAACTGCTGTGATGTAGAAGTTACACCGTGCGCGGCGGCCCGTCGTACCATCGCGGCACCGGCTCCCTCCGCGCGCTACCCCTTGACTCGGCGGGCACTCGGCGTACGGTGACTGGCATGTTCGCTGCACACCACGGTCGGCACGCCGCCGACAAAGACCATCCCGCGCGCGGAGGCAAGACCCCGGGCGCCCGGGCGGCGGGTGTCGAGGGTTTCAGCGGACTCGAGGGCGACTTCGAGGAGGAACGCCGGAGGGCCGCGAACGCCGCGGCCGAGCCCACCGAGCCCTACGAGCAGGACACCGTGACCCGGCCCACCCTCCCCGGCACCATCGAGGGCCTGACCCACCCCTGACCCTCCGGTCAGACGCTGCGGGCTGGGCGCCGAGTTCCAGCCTGCCAGGCAGCGGATGCGTCCGGCCCGGTCGGCGTCGGCCGCACCAACCGCGGGGCTCAGACCAGACCGAGCACGACCTTGCCGCGCACGTGGCCGCGCATCAGGTACCGGTAGGCGTCCGCGACCTCCTCGAGCGGGAACACCCGGTCGATCGGCAGCACCACGTCCCCGCTCGCGACCCGGTTGGCGAGGGCGGCCAGGTCGCCCGGGCGGGCCGCCTGCCCTCCGATGCCGGTGATGCCGGCATCCGCTCGGTGGCCGCGCGCCGCGATCGTATTGATGCGGGCGCCGGACACCCCGAGCTCGAGGGCGGCGTCGATCGTGGCGGGACCGTTGTAGTCGAGCACGGCCGTCACCCGCGGCACGAGTGCCCGCACCCGCTCGGCGAGGCCCGCACCGTAGGCGACCGGGATCACGCCGAGGCTGCGGAGGAAGTCGTGGTTGGCGGGGCTCGCGGTCCCGACCACGGTCGCGCCGGTGCGCAGGGCGAGCTGGACGGCGAGAACGCCCACTCCCCCGGCGGCGGCGCTGACGAGTACGGTGTCCTCGCGCGTCAGCCCGAGCGAGCGCACCGAGGCGGCCGCGGCGCGGCCCGCGATATCGAGGGCTCCGGCGGCGAGGAAACCGAGGGCATCCGGCTTGCGGATGATCGCGGATGCGTCGACGACGAGCCAGTCTGCCTGCGCGAACATGCGCCGGCCGCCGAGCACGGCGTCGCCGACGGCCCAGCTCGTCACGCCGGCACCGAGTTCGTCGATGACGCCGGAGAAGTCGTTGCCGTTGCCGCTCGGCAGCTCGACGCCATGGGCGCCGGCCGCCGGGCCGCCGCGCAGGATCTTCCAGTCGACGGGATTGACTCCGGCGGCGTGCACCCGTACGCGCACCTGGCCGCGGCCGGGCGCAGGCGGATCACCGGTGATCACCCTGAGGACTTCCGGGCCGCCGAATTCGGAGAAGCGCACGTAACGAGCCATGTGCCCAGCCTATTCAGGGCGCGCAACCCCCGGCATCCCTCGAATGCGGCGGCGTCGCCGGGGCGCTTTCGCTGCCCTCGAACGACCCGAACCCGCCTCTCCCGGGCGATTGCGGGACCCGGCGGACGGGAATACATTGTCAATAGTTGAGCCAGTTCGACTCAACTATTGAGAATCAACTGAGAATCATCCGGACTTCCGGGTCGATGTCCCGATGGATGAACATCCCCGGAACCGGACCACAGGGAAGGACACACCATGGCAATGAATTACGATCCGTTCCGCGAACTCGACCGCATGGCATCGGCCCTCATCGACAACCGGGGACCCCGGGTCATGCCGATGGACCTCTTCCGGGAGGGTGACCACTACGTGCTGAACGCCGACATGCCCGGCATCGACCCGGGCTCGGTCGATATCGACGTCGACGGCCAGCTGCTCACGATCCGCGGCGAACGCACGATGGCGAACCACGAGAACGTGAAGTGGCTGACCCGCGAGCGTGTGGCCGGTTCGTTCCTGCGCCAGCTCAACCTCGGCCAGGGTCTCGACGTCGACCGCATCAGCGCGACGTACAACAACGGGGTGCTGAGCGTGACGATCCCGGTGAGCGAGGCCGCCAAGCCCCGCAAGATCGCCGTGACGAGCTCCGGCGAGCAGGCCGAGCGCGTGCTGCAGGTCAACGAGGGAGAGCACCCGGCCGACACCAAGTGAACGCGCGGCTGCGAGCGGCCTGAGAGTCACTTCAGGCTGACGCTCGCTGCGCACCCCGGTGCGGCCTACTGCGGACCCGGAGGTTTTTCTCCGGGTCCGCAGGCCTGTTCGTCTGGAGTACACCGGCCGTTCAAGAACGGCTGGTCGAATATTCGGAGTAGAGTCAGTCGACTCAACGATGAGTGCCACACAGTCCCGACGAATGGAAAGTTCATTTGAACCTGCGAACGGCCGAATACCCCAGGCCGGACTATTTCCTGCTCCATCTCAGCGACACTCACGTTCTGGCCAATGGCGGCAGGCTCTACGACCGGGTCGACAGCGCCCGGCACCTGGCCGAACTCTTCGCCGAGGTCGAAGCCTCGTCTGGCCGCCCCGATGCCATCATCATCACCGGCGATCTGGCCGACAAGGGTGAAGCGGATGCCTATGCCCTGGTCCGAAGCATCGTCGAGCCGGCCGCCGCTCGCCTCGGCGCCCGCGTCATCTGGGTGATGGGCAACCACGACAGCCGCCCGGCCTTCCGCGCGGAACTCCTCGACCAGCCCTCGTCGACGGCACCGATCGACCGCGTCGACTACATCGGCGGCCTCAGAATCATCACGCTCGACACCTCGGTGCCCCACCACCACTACGGCACAGTCACCGATGCCCAGCTCGCCTGGCTCACCGGGGAACTGAGCGTTCCCGCGCCCGACGGCACCATCCTCGCGATGCACCACCCGCCCGTCCCGAGCGTGCTCGACCTCGCCGTCTCCGTCGAGCTCCGCGGCCAGGACCGCCTCGCCAGGGTGCTCCGCGGCACGGATGTCCGCAGCATCCTCGCCGGGCACCTGCACTATTCCTCGACCGCGATGTTCGCCGGCATCCCCGTGTCGGTGGCCTCGGCCACGTGCTACACGCAGGACCTCAACGTGCCCGTCGGCGGCACCCGCGGCCGCGACGGCGCCCGCGCGTTCAACCTCGTGCACGTCTACCCCGACACCGTGCTGCACTCGGTCGTGCCGCTCGGCAGTTACGCTCCGCTCGACTACATCGACCCGGAGGAGAGCGCCCGCCGCCTCGCCGAGTCGGGCATCACGATCATGGACGCGGGTACTCTGCCAGCGCTCCGCGAGCCGCCGATGACCACGCCGATCCCGGTTCTGCGCTAAACGGGCCGGTCCGGGGCGCACCGCCGGCGTCACCGACCCCGCCGTTGACCGCGGTCGCGCCCGCGGCGGCCGCGGCGGGCGCGACGCTCGTCGTGACCTGCGCCTCGCGCTCCCACGGTGCGACGATCGGGAAGTACTGCTCGAGGAACTCGGTCACGGCCGCGCGGCGCACGTCGTCGGAGATCTCGGGGAAGCTACCGTCGTTGAGGCAGAACATGTCCTGGTCGCGGCGCTTGCGAAGCTTGTTCATCTGGCGCAGGGCGAGTTTGAGCGTCGTCTCGATGTAGAGCGACCTCGCCTGGGTTTGCTCGACCGCGCGCCCGGTGGTCAGCGCGTAGTAGTGGTACAGCGAGTTCGTCACGGAGATGTCGGTCGCCGAACGGAACTGGCTCGCCGCGGTCCGGGCGAAGTCCTCCGGGAACTCGGCCTCGAGCTCGAACAGCACGCTCTTCCGCATCGGCACCGCCGTGTGCTCGAGGTGACGGGTGGTGACCTTGCCGAAGCGCTCGCGGAGCAGCGCCCGGTTGACCCGGGCGGCGTTCTCGAACCCGCTGCGGCTCGGGTCGTTCTCGCCGAGGCCGATCCGGGTGGCCGCCTCGATGAATTTGGTGACGCCGCCGGGCGAGAAGAACAGTTCCGGGCCAATCGGACGGCCGAAGAACATGTCGTCGTTGGAGTACAGGAAGTGCTCGGCGAGCCCGGGGATGTGGTGCAGCTGGCTTTCCACGGCGTGCGAGTTGTGGGTCGGCAGCACGCTCGGGTCCGGGAAGAAGTCCTCGCTCCGCATGATCGTGACGCGCGGGTGCTCGGCGAGCCACTCGGGTGCCGGGGAGTCGGTCGCGATGAAGATGCGGCGCACCCAGGGTGCGAACATGTAGACGCTGCGCAGGGCGTACTTGAGCTCGTCGATCTGCCGGAACCGGGCGTCGGACTCGTCGCCGCTGCCGACGACGTATGCCTTCATCCGCTTGGCACGTTCGCGCTGGAAGTCGCTCGAGGAGCCGTCGACCCAGGAGAAGACCATGTCGATGTCGAAGCTCACGTCACTCGCGAGATCGTCGAACATGTGCTGCAGAGTGCGCCAGGTGCGCCCGAACAGGGTGATCGTGGTCTCGCGGGCCTCGCCACGCGGCATCCGCCTGCGCATCAGCGAATTCTCGACCGGGGCGACGATCTCGTCTTCTCCGAAGAACCAGAGTTCGAACTGGAATGCGGTCTCGGCACCGTACCGGAGGCGGCCGATCGGTTCGATGCGCGGGCGGTAGACCCGGAAGACGGATGACTTGCGCAGGGTGGTGAGGGCGCCGTCGGCGAGGAGGAGCGGCTGGGTGAGGTGCCCGTCGAGGGGCTTCGCGTAGAAGGGGTCGTTCGAGAACGCCTCGGCGAGCGCGCGGGTGATGTGCTTGCGGCGCTTGCGGTCGACGGCGAGCACCGGGCGGTCGTGGTCGCCGCGGACGAGCAGGAAGTCGATGCCGGCGGCGTCGAGGGCGTGCGCCACGGCGAGCAGGTCCCTGACCATGGACTCGTGCGGGGTGAAGTGGCCGTTGATCAGGGCGATTTCACCCTTGCGCACGACGACGTCTTCGCGGTCGAAGCGGCGGGTGCGGGCGTCCGGGGATAGCAGCACGAGTTCGGGTTCCTGGCTCAGCGAGAGCACCGGGACGGCCGGGGTCACCGGGACGATCGGCTGCTCTGCGGCTGAACGATCGACGGTAACCATGGTCCTCCTCGGGAAATTGGGAACGCTCATCCACGAGGCAACCGTGTGTTGCCGGGGAGAGTGCGTCCGGTACGTGCCGGCGGCCGCGACCCGGTCTGAGCCGGGAACCGGCAGCCGACAGCAAGCGGTAGCGTTCCTTCCAGTCTACGTTGCCCGGCGACCGGCCCCGATGGCGCCCGCCGCTCCCGGAGGCGGCTCAGCGCGCGCTGATGCCGATCAGGCCGATGATGAGGGCCATCACCTCGAGGGTGACGAGTTCGTGGGCGAGGTTCAGCACGGTGAGCCCCGCGGGGCGCCGGTCGAAGACGTCGTGGGTGACCATCCGGGCCGCGGTGAAGCCGGCCCAGAGGATCAGCGCGGTCAGCAGCGCATTGGCGAGGAAGCTGCCGCCGTAGAAGTTCTGCGTGATCGCGATGGCGCCGGCGAGCACCCAGGCGGTCACGAAGCTGACGAGCACGGTGATGACGAGGGGCGCGACCGCGTTGGCGCGCATGCTCTCCTCATCGTGGCCGACCGCGCGCATCCAGTACGCGCCGAAGACGCGCCGCGAATACCAGATCGACCCGACGGCCATGCTCGACGCGGTGGCCAGGAGTACGGCCCAGATGTTGATCTCGGGAACCATGGGGGATCCTCTCGCTGATTCCGCCGGCGGCGGAGGGGATGGCTCCGATGTTAGAGCGAAGCGAGCCCGTCGGGAGCGGTCTCCCCGGATGTCTCCCCGATCGTTAACTCCGCGGGGTCGGTCGCCGGAACTCGGCAGACGAACTCACGGCAGAGGTAGGCCGTCGGCAGGTCGCGGAGCGGCACCCGGCCGGCGAAGAGCTCGAATCCCGCCGCCGCGAGCGTCCGGGCCTGGGCCGCGGTGACGGATGCGACGAGGCCGGTGGCCCACCGCCTCGCGCTGTCCATGAGCGCCGTCGGGCTCACGGCAGCGGGCAGATCGAAGAAGAAGGGTGCAGCCGAGAAGTCGGGCTCCCCCGGCTCGTCGAGGTCGCCAGGGTCGCCGGGCCCCCGCCGGCCGGGGTCGGGGTCTGGCGAAACGATCACCAGCTGTTCCACGGGAGCGAGCAGTGCGGAGCAGAGCTGCAGCACGGCACCGAACGCGAGCGGGCGTTCGGTGGCGCGGGCGAGGAACGGGACGACGGCGGTGACGGCCGCATCCCGGTACCCGTCCACCCCCGTCGTCAGGTACAGCAGCTGCGCGGCGCCCGCGGCGGCGGAGCGCCCGGACGGGTACGCGCCCTCAGAGGGGTCGACTTCGAGGGCGAGCCCCTGGCCGACCAGCACGGGATCGGAGCCGGCCGGGACCCGGAACCGTGTCGCCGCCGCGTCTGTCGCCGCCGTGTCGGTCGCCGCCGTGTCGGTCGCCGCCGTGTCGGTCGGCGACGCTAGCGTGCTGTCCACCAGGAGGCGCGCCGCGGACGCGTAGCGTTCCTCTCCCGTCACGAGTGCCAGTTCGAGGAGTCCCTGTGCGAACATCCCGTAGTCCTCCAGAGTGGCCCGCGCCGTCGACATGCGGCCGGCGATGGAGGCGCGTGCGAGCTCCGGCCTGTCCCCCGCCGACGGCATGGTGAGGTGCCGGGACAGCAGGTAATCGGCGGCGCGGAGCGCGGCATCCGTGTACCGGGGTTCGTCGAAGACGAACCCGGCCCGGGCGAGCGCGGCGATGGCGAGGCCGTTCCAGCCTGTGAGCACCTTCTCGTCGAGGGCGGGACGGGGCTGCGTGCGCCGGGCGTCGATGTCGAGGGCGTAGTAGCCGCCCTCGACGCGGCGTCCGGCGACGGTGCTCTCGGAATCCTGGGCGCTCGCGAAACCGCCGTCGGGCAGTTGCAGCACGGAGAGGAGGAAGCCGGCGACGCCCTCTGCGACCGTGCGCGCCCACTGTTCACCGGTCAGTCTCCAGGCCCGGGTGTAGAGATCGAGGAGCTGGGCGTTGTCGTAGAGCATCCGTTCGAAGTGCGGTTCGCTCCAGTCCCGGTTGACCGCGTAGCGGAAGAATCCGCCCTCCACGGGGTCCCGCAGCGGGGAGGCGCCCATCCGCTTGAGGGTGCGCAGGGCGAGGCTGCGGCCGGCCGGGCGGTCGAGCAGGAACCCGAGGGCCGGGGCGACGGGGAACTTCGGTGCGCCGCCGAAACCGCCGTACCGGGTGTCCTCGGTCGCGGCAAGGCCCTCGACGATGCCGTCCAGCACCCTGCTCTGCGGCAGCCGTCGTAGCGTGCGGTCCCCGACGTCGTTCCCGCCGACGCCGTGCCCGCCAACGTGCCCATCGCCGTCGTGGCCGCTGCCGTCATGGTCGTCCCCGTCGTGGCCGCCGCCGTCATGGTCGTCGCCCCGGAAACCGTCGACGGCGGCATCGGCGAGCTCCTGCTGCCGGGCGGCCGCGGCGAGCGCGTCTGCGACGAGAGCACCGGTCTCGGTGACCTCGGCGCGGCGGACGGTCCAGGCATCCGTGACGGCTTCGAGCACCTGCCGGAATGCCGGTCGGCCGGGAACGGCGATCGGCGGGAAGTAGGTGCCCGCGTAGAAGGCGCGCCCCTCGGGGGTGACGAAGACGTTGAGCGGCCAGCCGAGACCGTCGACGAAGGCGCTTGCCGAGGCGAGGTAGGTCGCGTCGACCTCGGGATGCTCCTCCCGGTCGACCTTGATGCTCACGAAGTGCGCGTTGAGGTAGGCGGCGAGTTCGGGGTCGCTGAAGCTCTCCCGCGCCATCACGTGGCACCAGTGGCAGGTCGAGTATCCGATCGACACGAGCAGCGGCAGGTCACGTTTCCGGGCCTCGGCGAAGGCCTCCTCGCCCCAGCCGTGCCAGTCGACCGGGTTGTCGGCGTGGGAGCGCAGGTACGGGCTGATCGCATCGGCGAGACGATTCGGCATGGTCCCATTGTGCCCCGACCCCGCAAGATCGAACCGGACCGGCGGAGCCGCGCGCGCGTGGTTCCCGACTCGTTACAGTGGACACACCTCGACCGCTGGGAGCTGCGGGATGACATCGGAGTCTGTGGCACAACGGCTGCACGCCGCAGCCGCGGCGGATGCCGCCCTCGCCTCCGATCTCCGCGCCGCCTACCGGGGCAGGCACGACGTTCTCGACGCCCTGTGGTGGCGGGCGCACCCGCTCACCGCGACCCCGGGCGGGCGGCCGGATCCCGCCGCGGAGCTGCCCCGGTTGCAGGCTGCGGTGTACGCGCGGCCCGGCCCGGACGGGTCCCTCGTCGAGAGCGAACGGCGACTCGGTGACCTCACGGCCCGGCTGCGGCAGGACGATGCGGACCTCGACGCGGTGCTGCTGCTGTTCCCCGACGGCGCCCTCCCCGCCAGCTCCCCGGGTGCGCCGCATTCTGCCGGCAGTCCGCGCGCTCCCGGCGGTCACGGCGGCTCGAGCGCCCCCGGCGCTCCGAATGCTCCCGACGGTCACGGAAGCTCGGGCGCACCCAGCACTCCTGGCACTCCCGGCACTCCCGGCGGCCCCGGCACTCCCGGCGCTCCAGGCGCTCACGGCGGCCCCGGAGGCCCCGGCGGCTCGGGCGCACCGGTTGGCACGTCCGACGCCGACGGGAGCGCGCAGCC
>NZ_SOFG01000016.1 GCF_004402485.1 Cryobacterium algoricola
TACTGCAGGGGGGACCCTGTGGGAGAGTAGGACACCGCCGGACTTAACTTAGAAACACCAGAAAAGCCACCCCACGGGGTGGCTTTTCTGCTTTAACCCACGACACGCACCCGACCCACAGCGCGCACCCACCACCACCCGCCGGCCCCGCATCAAGGCCGCGCTACAACACCGCCGCTCCGCACCAGGCATGCGGGGCGCGAAGCGGCGGAAGTGGCGCGCAGGCCGAAGGGCACAGCGCGCGCGGCGGCATCCGCTCAGCGGTTGGGGAAGTCGTGCGGGAGGCGCGTGAGGACCGGACGGAGGCGCTCGAGGCGCTCGCGCTCGAGGAGGAGTGCCGCATACTCGCGGCTGCGGCGCACGGCGGCGACGCCCGCCAGGAACACCTCGGGGGCGACGGCGGGAACCGGGGAGACGAAGGGCATCGCTTCGGCCGCGAGGTCCCTCGCGACGCGCACGCGCGTCTCCGGGGTGAGTCGTGCCGACTGGCGGAGGAACTGGGCGATGCGCCGGGACAGCCGGTCGGGTAGCCGCACAACATCGACGGTGTACGACCACGTAGCGAGCTCTGGCGGAAGACCGAGGACCGGCTCGTCGAACCGCGCCACCCGTTCGTACTGGCTGTAGGTGCCGGCCATCAGGTCGCCGAGGCGCTTGGACTTGCCGTTGAGCAGGGCTGTCGTCGCCGCGAGACCGCCGAAGGTGAGGTAGATCTCGAAGATCCCGATCAACGCCCGAGTGAAGGCGTGCCGCAATTGGATGGATCCACCGTCGTCGCGCACGATGCGGGCGCCGATCGCGAGCTTGCCGAGCGAGCGGCCACCGGTCACGGTCTCCACGACGGTCGGGAGGACGAGGATCGAGAACGCGAGCCCCGCAATCGCCAGCGCCTGGGTGAGCGCGGGGTCCAGGGCGTCGCCCATGACGAAGTCGACGGCGAAGACGAGTCCCACGAAGAAACCGAGATAGGCGAGCCAGTCGATGATGGTGCCGGCTGCGCGCAGGACGAAACTCGCCGGCCGCACATCAAGGGCGACCGCCTCGCCAGTGACGAGTTCGTACTCATAGGGAGAACTTTCTCCCTGATCCGCCGCGTTTCCGGGGTGTGCCATGTCTACTATTAGAGCAGATGGACCTCGACGCATATTCAACGGCGCACCGCGCCCAGTGGGACCGCCTCGCCGAGCTCGGCAGGGAGCGGCGACTCTCCGGCGCGCAGTCCGACGAGCTGATCGGGCTGTACCAGTCCGGGGCCACCCAGCTGTCCGCGATCAAGAGCACCGCGGGCTCTACGATTCCGGGCGACCGGCTCTCCGTCGCACTGTCCAGGGCCCGGCTGCGCTTCACCGGAGTCGGCGCCAACGTCGTGTCCCAGGTGCCCCGATTCTTCGTGCTGCAACTGCCCGCCGCGCTCTACCGCCTGCGCTGGCTCACGCTCTCCGTCGCGGTCGTGACGATCGCGGTCGCCACGCTCTACGCGGTCTGGATCACCGGCGATCCTCGCGTGCTCGCCAACCTCGGCTCCGACGCCCAGCTGCAACAGCTCGTGAACTCGGACTTCATCGACTACTACTCCGCGAACCCCGCAGCATCGTTCGCCGGCCAGGTCTGGACGAACAATGCCTGGATCGCCGCGCAGTGCGTGGCCTTCGGCATCCTCGGCCTCTACGTGCCGTACATCGTGCTCTCGAACGCCCAGAACATCGGTACGACGGCAGCGGTCCTGTTCGCGTACGGCAAGGGCGACGTGTTCTTCCTCTACATCGCACCGCACGGGATGCTGGAGCTCACCGCGATCTTCGTCGCAGCGGCAGCGGGGCTCCGCATCTTCTGGTCGTGGATCGCGCCGGGCGGTCGTTCCCGCGGGCAGGCTCTCGCGGAGGATTCCCGGGCCCTCGCGACGGTCGCGATCGGACTCGTTTTCGTGCTGCTGGTCTCCGGTGTGATCGAGGGCTTCGTGACCCCGGCGCCGTGGCCGTGGCCGGTCAAAATCGGCATCGGCTTCGCCGCGCTCTGCGCGTTCCTGACCTACATGCTCGTGCTCGGTCGACGGGCCGCACGTGCCGGCCAGACGGGCGACATCGGCGAGTTCGAGGCCGGCAGCACCCGGATCTACGCGTCCTGAGGGCTGCATCCGCTCGCCTCCGCGTCACGCACCAATCGCGCCGCTTCGCGCCAGGCACGCCTGGCGCGGAACGGCGCAGGTGGCGCACGAGACAGGGGGCGCGTTCGGGGAACGCAGTCATATCGGC
The DNA here is from genome assembly GCF_004402485.1 of Cryobacterium algoricola. Taxonomy (GTDB): domain Bacteria; phylum Actinomycetota; class Actinomycetes; order Actinomycetales; family Microbacteriaceae; genus Cryobacterium; species Cryobacterium algoricola. Next base: position 2,253 of record NZ_SOFG01000016.1, read on the forward strand.
GGCAGGCGGGCAGGGGAGCGGGCTAGAGGCGGCCGGCGAGCTTCAGGGCGAGGTAGTGGTCCGCGAGGCGGGGCGGCAGCTCTGCCGGCGGCCCGGTGACCACGTCGGCCCCCTGCTGGCGGATGGCCGCGGCGACCCTGGCGACGTCGAGCAGCGCCCGCTCGGCGGCGGCGGCCCGATAGACCTGTTCCCGGTCGGCGCGTTCGTGGGTCGCCTGCAGCGTCGTCGGGTCGGTGACCGACGCCACGACGACGGTGTGGCGACGGGTCAGCTGGGGCAGCACGGCGAGCAGAGCCGTCGACGCGCCCGCGGCATCGATCGAGGTCAGCAGCACGACGAGGGCGCGCTGGCTCGTGATGGCCCGCACCTGGGCGGGGACTCCCGCCCAGTCCATTTCGAGGAGTTCGGGGTCGATCACCGCGAGCGTGTCGACCATCCGCGAGAGCAGTTCGGCGCCCTGGGCACCCTGGACCCGGCCACGCACGCGGCGGTCGAAGGCGATCATGTCGACACGGTCTCCGGCCTTCGAGGCGAGGGCGGCGAGGAGCAGCGCGGCCTCGAACGCCGTGTCGAGCCTGGTCTCGTTGTCGATCCGCGCCGCAGAAGTGCGTCCCGTGTCGATCACGATGACCACCCTCCGGTCGCGCTCCGGGCGCCAGGTACGCACGACCACGTCGTGGTGCCGCGCCGTCGCCCGCCAGTCGATCGAGCGCACGTCGTCGCCGCGTACATACTCCCGCAGCGAGTCGAACTCGGTGCCCTGTCCGCGCACGAGCAGGCTCGTGCGTCCGTCGAGTTCCTTGAGCCGGGTGATGCGCGAGGGCAGGTGTTTCCGGGCGTTGAAGGGCGGCAGGACACGGATGCGCCCCGGCGCCTCGAGCGTCGCCTGGCGCGCCCACAGGCCGAGCGGTCCGTACGAGCGGATCGTGACCCGGTCCACCCGGCGTTCGCCGCGCCGGAACGGGGTCAGCGGGAGGGAGACGAGCCGGCGTTCCCCGGCCGGGACGGTCAGGGACGTGCGGTTGTTGCCGGCGCCGGCCGACGGTTGCCAGGCATCCCGCACGAGAGCCCTGAGCCGGCGCGGGCCGGAATTGGTGATGTAGAGCAGGCTCGTCAGCGTCTCGCCGAGGCGCACCCGCGTCGGAAGGCTGCGTTCGAGTCGCACGGCCCGGGGGGAGCCGGCCAGGGCGAGGTCGAGCACGCCCAACCCGACCGAGAGCAGCAGCCACAGGGCGAGGATGCCGCCTGCGACCGCCGGGCTGCTTCCGAGCAGCACGATCGGCACGACGCCGAGGGCGACGAGCAACGTGAACCGACCGGAGACTGTCACCTTAGATCGGAACCTGGACCTGCTGGAGTACGCTCCGCAGGATGGCGTCGACGGCGACGCCCTCGAGTTCGGCCTCCGGCTGAAGCTGGATCCGGTGCCGCCAGACCGGGAGGACCATCGCCTGCACATGGTCGGGGGTGATCGAGTCGTAGCCGCTGAGCCAGGCCCAGGCCTTCGTGGCCGCGAGCAGCGCGGTCGTTCCGCGGGGGCTCACGCCGAGCTTGACGGAGGGGCTGCGCCGGGTCGCGCGGGCGAGGTCGACGATGTAGGCGAGCACGTCGGCGCTCGAGCCGACCTCCATGACCGCTGCCTGCGCGGCCGTGAGCTGCTCTGCCCCGAGCACGGCGGTCACGCCGGCCGCGGTGAGGTCGCGGGGGCTGAAGCCGGCGGCGTGGCGGCGGAGCACCTCGAATTCCGCGTCGCGGTCCGGAATGTCGAGCACGAGCTTGAGCAGGAACCGGTCGAGCTGCGCCTCGGGCAGCGAGTACGTGCCCTCGTATTCGATCGGGTTCATCGTCGCGGCGACGATGAACGGGTCCGGCAGCGGCAGCGTCCGGCCGTCGACGCTGACCTGGCGTTCCTCCATGGCCTCGAGGAGCGCCGACTGGGTCTTCGGCGGTGTCCGGTTGATCTCGTCCGCGAGCAGGATGTTCGTGAACACGGGCCCCTTCCGGAATTCGAACTCGCCGGCCCGCGCGTCGTAGATGAGCGACCCGGTGACATCGCCCGGCATCAGGTCCGGTGTGAACTGGACCCGTTTCGTCTCGAGGCTGAGCGCCTGGCTGAGCGAGCGCACCAGCAGGGTCTTGGCGACGCCCGGCACGCCTTCGAGCAGCACGTGGCCGCGCGCGAGCAGGGCGATGATGAGCCCCGTCACGGCGCCGTCCTGGCCGACGACGGCCTTGCCGACCTCGGTGCGAACCTGCGCGAGCGATTCCCGGAGCGAAACGATGGTGTCGGTCGGTGTGCTCATAGGTCCATTCTTCCGGGGGCGGTGGGTGTGTCAGTGGCAGTGGTGGTGGCAGGAGGGGAGGCAGGGGGCGCGGCGGATGCGGCCGCGGTCGCCGGCAGGCCGCTCGCGTCGATCACGGCTCGCTCGAGGTCCTGGAGCAGGTCGGACTGGGCGATGAGGTCCCGGTCCCTGGCCGGGACTCCGTCGACGAGGACGAAGCGCACCTCGGCAGGGTCGCGCCCGGTCAGCGCGGACACGGCGAGCACGATGTCGTCGAGGCTCGCGAGCCTCGACAGCCCGACCCGGGTCGCGAGACGCTGGACGGTGGCGACCCGCAGGGAATCGAGGGCTCGGAGGCGCGCGTTGCTGCGGGCGTAGAGGCGGGCCCTGCCTTCCATCGTCTCGCTCGCGCGCACGATCACCGGCAGGTTCTCGGCGACGAGCGGCCCCAGTCGCCTGCCCTGCCATACGGCCGCGGCGAGGAAGACGACCGCGAACAGCAGGATCGAGGGCGTGACCCAGCCCGGCGTCAACTCGCCGAGGCTCGGCGGGCCGGTCACCGCGACATCCGCCAGGGTCGGCTGGTACCAGATCAGGTCGGCGCTCGCCCCGAGCAGGCCGAGTGCGAGCGCAGCGTGACCGGATGCCGTGATCTCCTCATTGCTGAAGATGCCGTCATCGGCGACGAGGGTGAGCTCCGTCGACGGCAGGGCCACTTCGACGACGGCGAAGGAGCCCCGACCGGAGGGGAAGCAACCGCGTTCCGCGGAGTCGGCGGGGAGGCTGAGCGTCTTCCCGCCGGGGGCGACGCCGCCCGCCCGGATCGCGGCGGGGAGGTCGCAGCGGGCGCCCGGCCCGTCGAAGCTGTCGGCGACCCCGCCGAACCCGACGGACGGCGCCAGCGTCTGGAGCAGGAGGAAATCGGGGGCGACCACGACCGTGCGGGGCGCGAGGCCAGCCAAGGTCGAGAGCTGGTCGTTCGACAGGTAGCCGTTCGGGTCCGTGAAGAACAGGGTCGGATCCGCGCTCGCTGCGGCGAGCGTGCGAGCCTCGTCGAGCGTTTTCGCCGTCGTGAGGTGCACGCCCTGCTGGCGCAGTACCTCGGCGAGGGCTCGGGCGCCCGCCGGTGCGGCGTTGTCGGCCGCGAGCGGGGTTCCCCCGCCCGAACCGGCACCCGCGAGTAGCGTCGCGGCGATGGCGACGAGCAGGGCGCCGACGCCGGCGAGCACCCAGAACCGGGAGCGTCGTGCGGCGGCGCGCAGGGTCGGAGTCGTCGCAACCGCGTCGGTGCCCGCGAGCGTGGTCACTGCGTTGCCGTCTGCGCCGGGTCTTCGCGGCTCGTGGGCGTCCGCGTGCGCAGGGCGCTCTCGAGTGCGGCGAGCGACAGGAAGCCGGACTCGGTGCCGGCCGCGCCGAGGTAGCGCACGCCGTCGAAAAGGTCGGCCGCCGTCCGCAGGCTGACTCGCTCCTCGGGGAACGCCGTTGCCGCCCGCTCGGCGAAGCTGTGCGCGGTCGTGCCGGGAGTGGAGAAGAGCACCGTGCGTTCGACGAGCGACCTGGCCAGGGCCCGGAACATCTCGCTGATGGCGAGATTCCAGTCCTTATGCGACGCTGCGGACAGCGCAGCCCTGCGCAACTCGTCGGCGGACCGGGCGTCGTTCCTGCCGAACAGGTCGTGCTGCAGGGCACTGCGGCGGTTCCACCGCGGCAACCCGAAGACGAGCACGGCCACGACGACGACGGCGACGATCACGAGCGTCACGACGAGGGGAACCCAGGGCCCGAGGCCCGCCCCGGATGGGGCGCCGAGGGAGCTGAACCAGTCGAAGAAGGCCTTGCTGACCCTGTCGAACCAGGTCGGCCGCGCGGCCTGGTACGGCGGCTTGGCGAGCTCGTCGCGCAACCAGGCCGTGGCCGTCGGGGCATCGGGATCGACCGGGATGCTCGCCAGGAGCTGCCCAGCCCACGTTCCCCCCGCACCGGTCATGACTGCGGGGCCGCCGGCATCCGCCCGGCCGGGATCAGGTACGGGTCGTCGGTGGCGCTGCCGGGGGCGGACTCGACGAAGCGCTGGAGGTCGAGGTCGAGGCCTTCCTTGCGCATCCGCAGGTCGATGTAGATGAGCGCGGTCGTGCCGGACTGGACGACCGCTGCGACGGCCCCGAGCACGAGGCTCACGATAATGGTCAGCACGTAGATCACGATCACCGGGATCCACGAGTCGATGGCGCCGGTCGGGTTGATGAGCGAGATCGCGACCCCGCCGAGCAGCGACAGCGGCGTCGAGACGATCTGGGAGACGATGTTCACAATCAGGGCCACGAGGAACTGGACCCCGAGCGTGCGCCAGAAGTAGCCCCTCGTGAGCGACCACGATCGGGCGATGGACGCCCCGATTCCGAGGCGCTCGAGCACGATCAGGCTCGGGACGAGGGAGGTCTTCGTGGTCAGCCAGGCCGAGAGCGCGAGGATGCCGAGCCCGCCGAGGATGCCGAAGATGATCCCGAAGACGACGCCTGCTCCCCCGAGCAGCACGCACACGACGACGACACCGGCGACGATGGCGAGGCCGGCGATGAGGGCGCCGCTGAGGATGGCCGCCCAGAGGGCGAGGGGCCAGAGGCGCCGGCCCGCAACCCGCCACAGCTGGCCGAGCCGGAGCTTCTGGCCGAGCATGGCACGGGAGACCTCGACGACGATGATGCCCTGGAGCAGCGCGGAGGCGATCACGGAGAGCAGGATCGGCACGATCGCCGACAACACGATGGTGAGGTTGGCGCCGGCCTCGACCGCGTCCCTGTCCGCGAGCGGGGCGCTGTCGACCCTGCCGAGGGCGAGCAGCGTCACCGGGCCGACGATCAGCAGGGTGACCAGCAGGATCGCGCCCTGCACGAGGAGTGCGCTGCCGAAGGTGGCCTTGGGATTGCGCCTGAGCACCTGGAAGGGCGCCCAGAGCAGGGAACCGAAGCCGAGAGGTCGCAGCGGGAGGAGGCCAGGGCGCGGCGGCGGGGTCCACGCGGGAGGGGGGCCCCAGGCTTGCGGCGCACCGGACGCCGGCGGCGGCGCGTATTCGCCGTATCGCGGTCGATCGTTCGCGTCACCTGTCGGTGCGTGCCAGTTCTGCGGGTCCGTCACGAGACCTATGCTGGCATACTCGGCATCGAAACGGGCGCGACGGGCAATGCCAGCCCCCCTCGACTACTCTGGTGTCAGTGATTGCACGACTCACCGGGAGTATTCCCCCCGGTGACCTAAGCGGAAAACGGTTGGATGAACGCACGCATTTTGGTCGTCGACGACGACACCGCGCTGGCGGAAATGATCGGCATTGTGCTGCAGGGTGAAGGCTTCGACCCTTACTTCTGCGAGGACGGCTCGCTCGCGCTCGACGCATTCCGGACGATCAAACCCGACCTGGTCCTGCTCGACCTGATGCTGCCCGGTCTCGACGGGATCGAGGTGTGCACCCTGATCCGCGCCGAATCGGGAACGCCGATCATCATGCTCACTGCGCGCACCGATACGACGGATGTGGTCAAGGGCCTCGAATCCGGCGCGGACGACTACATGGTCAAACCGTTCAACCCCAAGGAACTCGTCGCCCGGATCCGCACCCGACTGCGTCCGGTGTCCACGGAGTCTCCGGCGAACCTCTCGATCGGCGACCTCACCGTCGACGCCGCCGGGCACGAGGTGCGCCGCGGCGACCGGCAGATCGGCCTGACCCCACTCGAATTCGATCTCCTCCTCACCCTCGCGTCCCGCCCCCAGCAGGTGTTCACTCGGGAGATGCTGCTCGAACAGGTGTGGGGTTACCACTACAAGGCCGACACCCGGCTCGTGAACGTGCACGTGCAGCGCCTCCGCGCCAAGGTCGAGGACGACCCGGACAACCCCCGCATCGTGATGACGGTTCGCGGTGTCGGGTACCGGGCCGGCGCGGCCATCTAGGCTCCGCATGGCCGAACCGACCGGGTTTGCCCGGACATGGCGCAGCAGGTGGCAGGACTGGCGTGACTGGAGGTCCTGGCGAGCCCGCCTGCTTCGCAAATGGCGTTCCTCGCTGCAGTTCCGCACCGTGACGATCACCGTCGTGCTGTCCGGCATCGCCATCGTCATGGTCGGCGTGTATGTCTCGGTGAGCGTCGGCAACGACCTGTTCCAGTCCCGGCTCGGCCAGGTCGAGCTCGACTCGAACCGGGCGACGAGCGCGGCCCAGGGCATCCTGGACTCCTCGGACGCTGCGGACCGCGTCCAGGTGCAGAGCCTGCTGGCCTCGGCGCGCAGCGCGATCTCCGCGGCGTCCTCGAGCCGACTTGTCGCGGTGTTCCGGGTTCCCGGCCAGGACCCGTCGACCGCCGCGCCCCAGGACTTCTCGACGTTCGGCGACTCGACCGAGGTCATCTCGCCCGAGCTGCGCACCGCTGTACAGGGCGCGCCGGGCACCCAGTTCTGGCAGTCGGTGGCCCTCTCGACGGATGACGACGGCCAGGTCGCCGGGATCGTCGTCGGTTCGCAGATCACCGTCCCCGTCGCCGGACGGTACGAGCTCTACATCGGCTACAACCTCGGTGAGGCGGAAACGACGCTGCAGTTCGTGCAGCGGACCCTCGGCGTTGCCGGGCTCCTGCTCATCGTCCTGATCGGTGCGGTGACCTGGATCGTCGTGCGCTTCGTGGTGACTCCGATCCGGGTGGCGGCCGAGACCAGCCAGCGGCTGGCCTCGGGAGACCTCGGCGTGCGGCTGCCCGTCAAGGGCGACGATGTCATCACGACCCTCGCCCGGTCGTTCAACGGGATGGCGGACAGCCTGCAGAGCCAGATCAAGGAGCTCGCCGACCTGTCCGAGGTGCAGCAGCGTTTCGTCTCCGACGTGTCGCACGAACTGCGCACCCCGCTGACGACGATCCGGCTGGCCGGCGACATGCTCTACGACCAGCGGTCGGGCTTCCCCCCGGCGACGGGCCGCACCGCGGAACTGCTGCACGCCCAGGTCGAACGGTTCGAACTCCTGCTCGCGGACCTGCTCGAGATCAGCAAGTACGACGCCGGGTCCGTGGAACTCGAGGCCGAGCCGACGAACCTCGTGCACCTCGCCGCCGACGCCGTCGAGGGCCTGCGGTCGCTGGCCGAATCCAAGGGCACCCGGCTCAATCTCGTCGCACCGGGAGGGCACCTCGACGCGGAGGTCGATCCCCGTCGCATCCGCCGGATCATGCACAACCTGATCGGCAACGCGATCGAGCACGGCGAGGGCAAGCCCGTCATCGTCTCGGTCGACAGCAACGAGACCGCCGTGGCGCTGTCGGTGCGCGACTATGGCCTCGGCATGAGCCAGGTCGACGTCAACCACGTCTTCGACCGGTTCTGGCGGGCCGACCCGTCCCGCAAGCGCACCATCGGCGGCACAGGTCTCGGCCTCTCGATCTCCCTCGAGGATGCGACGGTGCACCGCGGCTGGCTCCAGGTCTGGTCGAGCCCGGGGAAGGGCTCGTGCTTCCGGCTGACCCTGCCGCGGACCGCGCGTGGCGAGATCGCGAGCTCGCCGAGCCCGTTGCCGCCGGAGGACGCCGGGTCCGACGGCACGCTGCCGCGCCTCACGGTCGGCGAGGTCGGCAGGGCCGGGATCAAGGGTGCCCAACACGGTGAGGGAGCGGTCCATGACTGACCAGGACGGCGGCATCCGCCGGGCGAACCGGGCGAACCGGGCGACCCGGGCGACCCGGGCGAACCGGGCCGACCGGGCAACCCGTGGGGGCGCGCTCGCCGCCCTGCTCGTGCTCGCAGTCCTGCTCAGCGGATGCTCGGGGATACCCCGGAGCGGGAGCGTGCGCACCGGGCAGGAGGTCGCGGCCGGGGACAACCCCGCACCCGTCTTCCTTCCGTCGCACCCGCAGGCCAATGCCAGCCAGGAAGGCATCCTGCGCGGTTTCATCGACGCCCAGACCAGCCCGGAGAACGACTACGCGATCGCCCGCGAATTCCTCGCCCCCGGTTTCAACGGATCCTGGGCGGCAGACGCCGGGGTCACGGTCGACGACGGGACGGCCCGCACCATCATCCCGGTCGACTCCCAGACCATGCAGTTCTCGGTGAATCCCGTTGCCGACGTCGACGCGATCGGCGAATACCACGAGGTCGAGTCGCCCGCGCCCGTCGTGCTGCGCTACCAGTTCCAGAAGATCGGCGACCAGTGGCGGATCAGCGCGGCTCCGAACGGCACCGTCGTCGACCAGACCACGTTCACCGACGTGTTCAGCCCTCAGGCCCTCTATTTCTTCGACTCGAGTTTCGCGTTCCTGGTGCCCGACCTGCGCTGGTTCCCGCGTGGGGGCGCCACCCTGACCAAGATCGTCAACGGCGTGCTGCACGGGCCGAGCCCGTGGCTGAGCGGAGCCGTCGTCACCGCCTTCCCTGACGGGACCAAGCTCACCGCGGATGCCGTGCAGGTCGTGTCGCGCGACGCGAAGGTCGATCTCAACGGCGAAGCCCTGAACGCAGACCGGGTCACCCTGCAGCGGATGCGGGCGCAGCTCATGAGCAGCCTCCCCACGGGCATCACCGTCACGATCTCGATCAACCAGAACTCCCAGGACATCGGCGACCTCGGCGCCAACGCCCCGATCGTCAACCCGCGGGTGGACGCCCGGGCGCTCGTGCTCCGGCAGGGCGCCTTCGGATTCCTCTCGGCCGCAGGCAAGACCGTCACCCCGATTCCCGGGCTCTCCGACCAGGTCGTCGCGCTCGGACCGACGGCGGTCACCCTTTCTCCGGGGCAGACTGTCGCGGCGGCGCGGGCCGCGACCGGGGTCTCCGCCGTGCGGGTCGGCGAGGTCGCGAAGCTGCTCGATCCGCGGCCGGGCCTCATCGCGCCGGCCGTCGACAACTTCGGCTACGTCTGGTCCGTGCCCGCGAGCCGTCCGGGTGAGCTGTTCGTGTACGGCCCGAACGGGGATGCGACGGCCGTACCGACCTCCTGGCCGGAGGCATCCGGAATCGTGGCGCTGCGCGTGTCCAGGGACGGCACCCGGCTGATCGCGCTGCTCACCTCCGGAACGGAGACCCGCTTCGTGGTCGTCTCGATCAAGCGGGACAAATCCGTCCCTGTCGCCCTCGGCGACGAGGTCCAGCTCCAGTCCGTTCCGGGCACCCCGCTCGACGCCACCTGGATCGACGAGCTCGCGGTCGCCTATCTCGTCGCTCTCCCGTCCGGCGAGGACCGGATCGTGACCCAGCAGCTCGGCGGAGTCAGCTCGAGCATCGAGTCGGCACCGGGCAGCACCACGATCACGGGCAGCAACACCGTGCGGGACGTGCGCGCACTCGTCGCAACGGGCAGCCTGATGATGCAGCGCGGAGTCGGCTGGCAGGAGCGCATCGACGACGTGACGCTTGTGGCCACCCAGCAGGGAATCGGCGGGTAGCAGCGGGCCTGTCCTCAACAGGCCGGCGCCGGACCGCGCGCCCACCGGTGTGCGCCGGCGGTCACCCGCCCGCGGCGGGCCGGCGAGTCTGGGGGCATGACGAGGACCGGCGCGGAACGAACGGCACGAGCCGCGCGGCGGGCCGTCCTGGACGCGTGGGCCGTTCTCCTGCCCACGGCGTGCAGCGGATGCGGGGTGCCGGACTCCGCGCTCTGTGCGGCCTGCCGCGCCCGCCTAGCGCCCGCCGTGCGCGTGACCGAGCGTGGCGGCCTGCGGGTCTGGGCGGGGCTCGACTATTCCGGCGTGCCGAGGCGCGTGATCGCGAGCTTCAAGGACGGCGGGCGAACGGATGCCGCCGCCGCGCTCGCCCCTCCGCTCCTGGCCGCCGTCGTGGCCGCGCTCGCCGCTGTGCAGCCGCACGGTGCTGTGGAGCCCCGAGGCACCCTGGAACCGGGCCGCGGCCGGCACCCGGACGCGGGCATCCACCTCGTCACGATTCCCTCGTCGCGGCGCGCCTGGCGGGCACGCGGATTCCTGCCCGTCGACCTCCTGCTCCGCCGGGCCGGACTCGCACCGAGCCGGGTGCTCACCAGCAGGGAGACCGCCGACCAGGTCGGGCTCGACCGTGCCGCGCGGGCCAGGAACCGGGACGGGTCGCTCCGCGCCGTGCGCCCCCTGACCGGGGTACGCTGCCTCCTCGTCGACGACATCGTCACGACGGGCGCCACCCTCCTCGAAGCCCGGCGGGCCATCCTCGCCGCCGGGGGAGAGGTCGTCGGTGGCGCCGCTCTCGCGGAAACCCGGAGACGCCATCCGGTCACACACCGTTCATCGGAAACGGATTGACAAATTGCGGTGACTTCTCCGCCGGGCAGGGCTACGGTGGAGCTAAAGGCGCGCAACAATCGCCCGGCACCGGGCGGTTCGCCAGATCTGGAGGTCGTCATGGAAACTAACATCGTCGGACGAAACCTGGGGATCACTGATCGTTTCCGGTCATATGCGTCGGAAAAGGCCGAGAAGATTGCCGGCCTCGCCGACAAGGCCCTCGCCCTCGAAGTCAAGCTCAGCCGGAACCGCGAAAAGGGTTCAGCCACCGGCAACGACAGGGTCGAGCTGACCCTGATCGGGAAGGGGCCCATCGTCCGCGCCGAAGCGGACGGGTCGGACAAGTACGCTGCCTTCGACGTTGCACTCGGACGGCTCCTCGAGCGCGTTCGCCGCGCCAAGGACCGCCAGAAGCTGCACCGTGGCGGAGCGCACCGGCCCACGTCGCTGCATGACGCGGCATCCGTGGACTTCAGCGTCGTCGACATCAAGCCGGCCGACGCCGAAACCCTCGACGAGGTGCGCACCGGTGTCATCCGGGTGATCCACCCCACCGAGTCCGAGGCCGCCGCTGCAGCGATCGTCGCAGAGGAGGAAGTGGACGAGGTGTACACGCCGGTCGTCATCCGCCGCAAGGTCTTCTCCGCTGCCCCGATGACCGTCGACGACGCCCTGTACTTCATGGAACTCGTCGGGCACGACTTCTACCTGTTCCAGGACTCCGAGACGAACCGGCCGAGCGTGGTCTACCGCCGCAAGGGCTGGGACTACGGGGTCATCGAACTCGATGAGAACAGCGAGGAGTTGCGGGTCGCCGCCGAGTAAGGCGTCCGGTAGGCCGTCGAGTGCACTCCCTGACCAACTAGCATTGTTATAGTTGCCGCACACCGGCGCACAACAGTGCCGGCGTGGTTCAATCCGTCGCGTGAGCAGCCAGACCCTGGTTCATCTCACCGAGACGACAGGCGTAACGGCGCCGTGACTAGTGGAGTGCATTCGTGGCCTCAATCCTTGAAAAGGTTCTTCGTGTTGGTGAAGGACGCGTCCTGCGTCGTCTTGAGCAGTATGCGAAAGCCATCAATGCGCTGGAAGAAGACTTCAGCCAGCTCACCGACGAGGAGCTGAAGAACGAAACCGTCGTGCTGCGGGAACGCTACTCGAACGGCGAGTCGCTCGACGACTTGCTGCCGGAGGCGTTCGCCGCCGTGCGCGAGGCCTCGACCCGCACACTGGGACTGCGTCACTTCGACGTGCAGCTCATGGGCGGGGCGGCCCTGCACCTCGGCAACATCGCGGAGATGAAGACCGGCGAGGGCAAGACGCTCGTCGCGACCACCGCGGCGTACCTCAACGCCATCACGAGCCGCGGTGTGCACATCATCACCGTGAACGACTACCTCGCGAGCTACCAGAGCGAGCTGATGGGCCGCGTGTTCCGCGCCCTCGGCATGACCACCGGGTGCATCCTCTCCGGCCAGACCCCCGCGCAGCGGCACGACCAGTACCTCGCGGACATCACCTACGGCACGAACAACGAGTTCGGCTTCGACTACCTGCGCGACAACATGGCGTGGCAGGCGGCCGACATGGTCCAGCGCGGCCACTACTACGCGATCGTCGACGAGGTCGACTCGATCCTGATCGACGAGGCCCGCACCCCGCTGATCATCTCCGGTCCGGCATCGGGAGAGGCGAACCGCTGGTTCACCGAGTTCGCGAGCCTGACCAAGCGGCTCGTTCCCGAGGTCGACTTCGAGGTCGACGAGAAGAAGCGCACCGTCGGCGTGCTCGAACCCGGCATCGAAAAAGTCGAGGACTACCTCGGCATCGACAACCTCTACGAATCGGCGAACACCCCGCTGATCTCGTTCCTGAACAACGCGATCAAGGCGAACGCCCTGTTCAAGAAGGACAAGGACTACGTCGTGATGAACGGCGAGGTTCTCATCGTCGATGAGCACACCGGTCGCATCCTGATGGGCCGCCGCTACAACGAGGGCATCCACCAGGCCATCGAGGCGAAGGAGGGTGTCGCGGTCAAGGCCGAGAACCAGACCCTCGCGACCGTGACCCTGCAGAACTACTTCCGCCTCTACTCGAAGCTGTCCGGCATGACCGGAACCGCAGAGACCGAGGCCGCCGAGTTCATGAGCACGTACAAGCTCGGCGTGGTCTCGATCCCCACCAACAAGCCGATGAAGCGCATCGACCAGTCCGACCTCGTCTACAAGAACGAGGAGGCCAAGTTCGGCCAGGTCGTCGAGGACATCGTCGGCAGGCACGAGAAGGGCCAGCCGGTCCTCGTCGGAACGACGAGCGTCGAGAAGAGCGAATACCTCTCCCGGCTGCTCGCCAAGCGCGGTGTCCGCCACGAGGTGCTCAACGCGAAGAACCACGCGCGGGAAGCCGCGATCGTCGCCCAGGCCGGTCGTCTCGGCTCCGTCACGGTCGCCACGAACATGGCCGGCCGTGGCACGGACGTCATGCTCGGCGGCAACGCCGAATTCCTCGCCGTCGCCGAGATGAACGCCAAGGGCCTCAGCCCCATCGAGACGCCCGACGAATACGAGACCGAATGGGACGACGTCTTCGCCGGAGTCAAGGCGAAGGTCTCCGAGGAGGCCGAGAAGGTCGTCGAGGCCGGCGGCCTCTACGTGCTCGGCACCGAGCGTCACGAGTCGCGCCGCATCGACAACCAGCTCCGCGGGCGCAGCGGACGTCAGGGCGACCCGGGCGAGAGCCGTTTCTACCTGTCGCTGACCGACGACCTGATGCGCCTCTTCAACGCGGGAGCCGCCGAGAGCCTGATGAGCCGCCAGGGCGTCCCCGACGACATGGCGATCGAATCCAAGGTCGTGAGTCGCGCCATCCGCTCTGCCCAGTCGCAGGTCGAAGGCCGCAACGCCGAGATCCGCAAGAACGTGCTCAAGTACGACGACGTGCTCAACCGCCAGCGCGAAGCGATCTACGGCGACCGTCGCCACATCCTCGAGGGCGACGACCTCCACGAACGCACCCAGCGCTTCCTCGAAGACGTGATCGACGAGGTCCTCACCGTGCACACCGGAGAGGGCAACGGCGACGACTGGGACTTCGACGCCCTGTGGACCGAGCTCAAGACCCTCTATCCCGTCGGCATCACCATCGACGAGGTCATCTCCGAGGCCGGCAACCGCGGCAGGATCAACCGCGACTTCATGCGCAGGGAGATCCTCTCCGACGCCAAGGTCGCCTACCAGAAGCGCGAGGGCACCCTCGGCTCCCCGGCCATGCGCGAACTCGAACGCCGGGTCGTGCTCTCCGTGATCGACCGTCGCTGGCGCGAGCACCTCTACGAGATGGACTACCTCAAGGACGGCATCGGCCTCCGCGCGATGGCCCAGCGCGACCCGCTCGTTGAGTACCAGCGCGAGGGTTTCGCCATGTTCCAGCAGATGATGGGGCAGATCCGCGAGGAGACCGTCGGCTTCCTGTTCAACCTCGAGGTCGAGGTCAACCAGGCGCCCGATGCCGTCGCCGCGCCGGTCGTTGTCGCGAAGGGCCTCACCCCCGGTGAGGATTCCGGCGCCGACAAGCTCAGCTACACCGCACCGAGCGATTCCGGTGGAGTCGAGGTGCGCAACCAGCGTGGCCAGATCCAGCAGGCCGCGACCGATCGTGCCCGCCGGGCCGAGACGGACGCGAACGCTGGAGACGTCCCGGCGGCCGAGACCGCGGCACCCGCAGGTCCTCCCCGTCGCGGCGCGTTCGGCCAGCGCGACTCCGGCACGCCGGCCGTTCCGGTGAACCGCGCCGAGCGTCGGGCCCAGGGCAAGAAGTAGCACCACCCGCTGCACACCGAAAGGCCGGGTCCCAGGGGACCCGGCCTTTCTGCGCGCCGGCCCCGCCCGCCGCATCCGCCGCCCCGCCCTGTTGTGTTCCGAATTCAGGAGTACGCGCGGCCGGCGGTGCGGATGTGCCGGACCAGTGCGACCGACGAGTGACGAATCGGCGCAACTCCTGAATTCGGAACACCCTGCGGGCCGGAATACGTAAGCCGCCCCGTACCTTGGGGTACGGGGCGGCGGTGGTGGTGCGGAGTGCGGGGTGGGAGTGCCTAATGCACCGGGAGCGGAGCCTCGGCGGGTGCGGCCGCAGGGGTGCCGTGCGGGTTCGAGAGCGATACGCCATGGCCCATCCTCCGGAAGAGCAGCCCCGCGAGGACGGCGCCGAAGGCGAAGAAGCCGGCGCCCCACCAGTACGCGACGGCGTAACTGTGGATCGCGGCATCCGCGGCCACCGCGGCGGTGAGCGGGGTGTTCGCGGCCAGGAAGTTGGTCGCAGCGGTCGCGGCGAGCGTGTTGAGTAGCGCGGTGCCGATCGACCCGCCGACCTGCTGGCTCGTGTTCACCATTGCGGAGGCGACCCCGGCGAACTGGCGGTCGACGCCGAGCGTCGCCGTCTGCATCGAGGCGGGCATGATCGAGCCCATCGCGAAGCCGAGGATCATCAGCGGCGGCAGCACGTCGGCGGCGTAGGTGCTGTTCAGGTCGAGGTGGGTCAGGTAGATCATTCCGAGTGCGCCGAGCGTCATGCCGAAGGGCACCATGATCTTCGGGCCGAACCGGGGCACGAAGATGTTCGTCGACAGCTGGGCCGAGACAACGAGCATCGCGATCATCGGCAGGAAGGAGAGGCCGGTCTGGATCGGGGTGTAGCGCAGCGAGACCTGCAGGTAGTACGTGACGAACAGGAAGATGCCGAACATGCCTGCACCCGCAATCAGCACAGACAGGTACGCGGCGCCGCGGTTGCGGTCGAGCACGATCGCGAGCGGCAGCAGCGGATGCGCGGCGCGGCGTTGCCACAGCACGAACGCGACGAGAAGCACGACAGACCCCGAGAGCATGCCCCAGGTCAGCGGCGAGTCCCAGCCGTCGGTCTCGGCGTTGGAGAAGCCGTAGACGAGGCCGAAGAGTGCTCCGGAGACCAGGATGGTGCCGGGGATGTCGAGCTTCGGGCGCGGGCCGGTGCGTTCGAGGTGGTCGACGAAGACGATCGCGCCGATCACCCCGATCACGGCGATGGGGATATTGATGTAGAGGTTCCAGCGCCAGTCGAGGTTCTGGGTGAGGAAGCCGCCGAGCAGCAGGCCGACGGCGCCGCCGGCACCGGCGATCGCTCCGAAGATCCCGAATGCGCGGGCGCGCTCCTTCGGGATGGTGAACGTCGTCGTGAGGACGGCGAGGGCGGTCGGGGCGAGCAGGGCGCCGAACGCGCCCTGCAGGGCGCGGGCGCCGACGAGCAGCCCGAACGTGCCAGCCGCACCGCCGAGCGCCGAGGCGGCGGCGAAGCCGATGAGGCCGATGATGAAGGTGCGCTTCCGGCCGATGAGGTCGGACAGCCGTCCGCCGAGCAGGAGGAGGCTCGCGAAGGCGAGCGAATAGGCGGTGATGATCCACTGGCGGTCTCCGTTGGAGAAGCCGAGGTCGGTCTGCGCGGAGGGCAGGGCGATGTTGACCACGGTCGAATCGAGCACGACCATGAGCTGGGCGAGGGCGACGGTGCTGAGGGTCCACCAGCGCCGGGAGTGCGGCACGGGCGTGCTCGTCAGAGGGGATGAAGTAGTGGAAGTCTTTGGCATGAAGGCGACTATATACGATACTGTGGAGTTCCGGATCTTAACAGTTCCTGAATTTACCTCCGGGTAACATTCGATCAGAAGGTCTCGATCAGAAAGTGGTGAGTGTGGCGAAGACGCAGCTCGATCCCGCCGTGGAGAACCCCGCCGTGGAGAACCCCGCCGAGGAGACGGAGCCCGTGAAGCTCGGACGGAGACGGGATCACACCCGCGATCCGGACATCCTCGCCGCAGCCGTCGACGTGCTTGCCGAGTGCGGGTACGACGGCATGACCATCGACATGGTCGCGACCAGGGCGAAGGCGGGCAAGGCCACCCTCTACCGGCGGTGGCCCTCGAAGGGCGAACTCGTCATCGACGCGGTCGCGTGCATGAAGAACGCCGACCTGAACCTGTCGCAGCTCCCGGACACCGGCACACTGCGCGGGGACCTCATCGCCATGATCAAGCCGCACTCGATCGAGGACGGCGAGAAGAAGCTCCGGGTGATCGCCGGTCTGATGTCCCTGCTCGCCCACTCGCCGGAACTCGCCGAAACCGCCAGGGTCTCCGTCGTCGAACCCCGGGTGACCGCGCATCGGTTTCTGCTGCGCCGGGCCGTCGAGCGCGGCGAGATCTCACCGTCGTGCGACATCGACAACCTGTCGACCGTGACCACCGCCATGGCCTCCATGCGGATCCTGTTCGAGAGCAAGACCATCGACAGGGAATTCCTGATCTCCCTGATCGACGGGGTGATCCTGCCCGCGGCGGGCCTGAGCCCCGGCACGGGGACCGGCCCGGTCGCGGAGCCGCCCGCCCCAGCGGAGACGGCCGTCACAGCACGTTGATCGCGCTGGCCCGCCAGCGATTGTCGAGGCCCTCAAGGCGTAACGCGACCGCGCGCACCCGTACCTTGCTGTGCACGATGACGACGGCCTCGACCACGCCGTCCCTCGGTTCGGTGATGGTGACCCTGCCGATGGAGATCGCCGGCCGCTGCGCCTGGAGGCCCTTGATCGCCCGTGCCCGGTTGGAGAGCACGACCCGTTTGAGCAGGTGACGGTAGACGTCGTCGCTCACCCAGCGCGCGAGCTGGTCGAGTTCGCGAGCCCCGGACAGCACCTCGATCACGCAGCGGGTGAGGTTGATGAGCAGCGGCTCGGGGTCGGGCAACTGCCCACGGGAACTCGGCTGCAGCCCGAAGTAGTCTTCGTCGGCGAACCGCTCCGCTCGGGCGCTCGCCTGCTCACTCTTACCGACTGATTCGCTCATGACTCCTCCGGGGGTTCCGGGCGCTGAGGTACAGGTTCGCTACTCAACCAGCGGATGCCCGTGGTGTCGAGCGCTTATATGTCCTGTGGATAACGTGGCTGCCCGATGTGTGCCGAGCTAGCGTCGTTCTGTGCGCTGGGACAACCTGTTCGACGACATGACCCCTCTACACATCGCTATTGACTCGATCGATCCGACCCCCCATAATCATGCCCAGAATGGCACGAAAATCCCGATGAGACCCCGTATAGGGGCATATGCACGAATCTCCCTGGACGCAGCGGGGGAGGCTCTTGGGGTTGCCAGGCAGCACAAGGCACTTCGCAGAATGGCACTCAAGAATGACTGGGAAATCGTTGCTAACTACACGGACAACAACCTCAGCGCCTTCAAGCGGAATGTTGTGAGGCCGGAGTTCGAACGCCTTCTGCGCGACCTGGAATCAGGCCTAATCGATGGCTTCATAACATACGATCTTGATCGCCTAGCGAGACAACAGTCGGATCTTGATCGAGTGATCAAGCTGTATGACGCAAAACCGAGCTTGGTATTCAGCTCTGTCACCGGAATTAGCAACCTAAATACGCCTACGGGTATCTTGATCGCCAATATTATGGTGACGGTCGCGAACAATTCGAGTCGAGTTGGATCAGATCGCGGCAAGTTTCAGGAGCTTCAGCGCGCTGAAATGGGCAAGCCAAAAAAAGGTCCGCGTCCATTTGGATATGCAGCTGATCAGATGACACTAGATCCCACTGAGGGTCCAATTGTTCGCCGTATGGGCATGGAATTTTTGTCAGGGAGTTCTTATGGCGAAATTGCCGACGCCCTTCATAGTGCCAATATCAACATGCGCAGTGGCAAGCGCTGGTATGCGGAGGGTATCCAAATCCTTCTCACGCGCCCAAGAAATGGGGGACTGAGAGACTTCCGCGGGCAAATCTACAAAGGTACCTGGACACCGATCTTCACCCCCAATGAATGGGAGTCGATTCAACATGCCGTCAAGCGTCGTCGTGAGCGCTTTGGTATTGTTCCTGTCTACCGGAAGTATGTCCTTACTGGATACCTTTTATGTGGCAAGTGCGGAAGCTATCTCAGCGGCATGACTAAGAGGGATTCTAAAGACCGCCCACTGCGTACGACATACCAATGCGCTTCAAGTACCGCTTCCTATCGTCATCAAGGCTGTGGCGGCGTCTGTGTAGGATCAGGGTCACTAGAACACTTCATTCGGGAAGCTATCTGCTATCGACTTGATACTGAGGGCGTCTCGTCGATGATTAGCGCAGCTGCTCAGGAGACAACTGGAGTGCAGGCTCTTATCCTGGAGCGCGACCGCCTACTCGCTCGCCGTGTATCGATACGAGAGGACTATGCAGATGGCACTCTCAGTAAATCTGACTTCGTATCAGCTCGTGATCGCATAGATGGTCATATCACTCGGATTGATCGGGAGTTAGATGCGCACCACCGATCATCATTCAAACTGGGTCTCCACGCAGGTGAGTCGGTTCGAGAAGCATGGAACACCCGCCCGCTTGGTTGGCGTCGAGCACTTATCGATACGTTAATTGACTCAATCACGATCAACGGAAGCAGAAAACTCCCGATCTATGATCTCGATGGGGAGAAAGTTCGGTTTGATCCGAACCGAGTAGATATTAGTTGGAAGGTGTAAGTAGCGCAACAATGCAGCGAATGACATTCTTGTTTTTGAGTTTCAAAGGCACTCCGCATTTTTGAGTGGAGTTGAGCATATATTCACTCATATTGAAGGACTTATTCATTGGCGCTTATTATGCGCTCATCTGTTGTTTAAGTCTGTTGTAATTTCCACAATTTACGGACCCACTCCGATATGTGTAAATGGGGTCAAGTGGTAGCACCCCGCTATCGCTCGTAGATTGATTGGAAGTGACCTAATGGCAAGAGTTTCAAAGATGGTCAGCGATATCAGCGGTACAGAAGCGCCGGAAGACGACTTCGTGCAGCTGGTCGTTCGGAACCACAAGGCCGTCGACGAAGCCAAGCAGCTCGACGTTCTCCCTGGTGAGATCGCAGCTTTGAAAGAAGCCGCAGATCTCGTCATCCTCGAAGTCAAGAACAACGGTGACTCGCGCCAGATCGTGACAACGCTCGCCGAGTTTCGGAAGGTCGTTCCTGACGAGATCATCGTCGGCGCGCAGGGAACTCGTGGGCGTCGAATCGGCGTCAGCCCCAAGGCATAACCCCTCACCCATCTTCGAAAGCTCAGTTCAATTTGAGTCAGAAAAGAAGGACGAGGTGATCACATCTACCGCCCCTACTTAGCTTGAGAAGTTTTCTCGCTAGGTAGGGGCTTTTCCTTTCTCTCGGCCTAAAGGAAATAGCCACCGTCTTTCAACGGTGGCTCTTCCACGAATTAGGCAGGAACTACTCTGGCTCGGATCACCGCTTCCCAACGGTCAAACTTCACCAGCGCTGCTTGGACTGCTTCCCAGTAGTCCTCGTAGATCATGGAGTTGCCATTGAACGTGTCGTTGCTATCTGCCGTCTGGTACTCAGCCTTGTAGGCCTTCGTAGTGAACAGCAGAGCTATCAGCTCGTCCGGGACGCTCTTTGTGTCTCCCTCGGAGTCAGGCAGACCAACAAGTACAACGTCACCGCCGATGGTGTCTCGGTGCCTCATATAGGGGCAGGCAAGCCACCAGGCGAGTGTTGCACGTCGGTTGATCGGTGAACCGATGAGCTTGCTCTCGTCGTGGGCAAAGAACGATGCACCTAGCGGTCCAAGATCAACGGCTTCGATGTACCCGCCGACTACCTCTTGATACTCGCTGAGACGCTTGAACTCTCTTTGAAAGATCGGCTGACTCTCATCAGCTGGGATCACGATGCCAGTAACCATGTGCTCCACATCCTTATCGTGGGTGTTTAGTGCAGCCAATTAGCTACACACAGACATCCGCGATCAGAACGGACTGGTGCTGACGTCTTTCAAGAAGCTGCTGATGTACTCGATTGCTTCTTCCGAACCATGCGCTACAACCGAGTCAATGTTGACGCTTCCTAGTGCGTTCAGCGCTGCTATCCACTCACGCTGCTGAGGTGACACCACGCCGCCCTTGATCCGCTTCATTTCAGGTGCTAACAGACGACTAATACCGTCTTTCGCTCTAGCTGGCGGGATGAGGACGATGAGATCTGGAAATCCAGCGCGGAGGCCCTGAGCGGTATTGGCGCTCTTCTGTTTCCAGCTCTTGGTGAACGTTGAGTTCGGAACGCTGGTAAACTTCAAGCCCTGCAACTCAAGCCATTGCACGACGGCTATCTGTTCGGTCGCTTCTAATGGGACGGGTAGGTTGACTATGCCGTTAGCTCCTTCGCATCGTTCAATGCAATCACATTTAGTCTTGCGTAGATGCCGTGATACTTTTTTGCTGCACTGTTATAAGCCATGGCTGCATCGACCTCGTTATCGAAGTAGCCAATATGGGTGTATTGATGATCGTGACCGATCTTCACAAGCCACTTATTGTTCGCCTTAGCCCAAAATACCCCTTTGTATTGTGAGGGTTTCGAACGACTGATCTTTGCTCTATTGATATTGTTTTTGCCTCTTGGAACTAGACGTAAGTTCGCACAACGATTGTCAAGTTTATTGCCGTCTATGTGGTCAACGACTAAGCCATTCTTCTCGCCAACCACAACGTCGTGAAGGTAAACGCTCCTACCTCTTGGGATGGCATTTCGGATCACGTAGCCACCGGTATCGACGTGCCACTTGTGACCTGCGATACTTTCTAGGTGGATAACGTCAGCGAGTCCAAAAGTTCCCATAGCTCTACCGCCAAGCGGTATCTTTAGCACGCCTGCTTCGGCTACCAGTGGACGCGGGTCAAACCCGGTTGGTTTATGTGGGTCTGTCCCTTTCCATTGGCGCTCGTAGTGCTTTCGACAGAAGCCTTTTGCTAGATATTTGCGCTCACAACCATCGACAGCACATCTTTTGTTCATTTCGTTGTTCCCCTGTTTAGTTATAAATTGCAATCAGATCCCCACCTCTCAACAAGGGCGGCGATCTGATCTGACTGACTTACTGAACAAGCATCGTGAGTGTTGGGATTCATCCCAGCATTTCGGAGCTTTATAGGACAGTGGGAGCTGCCCTCGTGTTCGTCTCCGGTTACACACTCATCGGCTTTCTAATTCACCTAGGGTTCGTGCTACCCGCTATCTCACGACGCTTGTTCAATAAATCATCTTTTAAAGGTACGACTCGGCAGTGCTTAGTACGTTGCGCACCTGATACGTCTGCCACGTTGGTTGACGCTCGCCGAGTACGTGCTACTTGTAATTGCTAGAGGCGAACAAGGTTGCACAAAATTGAACGGTACCGGCTATCTGTTTTTGCAGCTTGCGTTCTCTAGAACGACGATTCAGCTGTGCCACTCTGCGCGGGTCTGGTTCGCTCTCAAGTCGCTCGAAGTAAATCGTTAGCGGCCCGTATTGGTTAGGTATCACCATAGGATCTCCTGCGGCTATTTTCTCATTTTCACCTAATAGCTGCAATGCTAATTTGTGAGAATAGAACTTTGCCCAGTCAATGATGTCCTGTACGGGGTCAGATTGAGGCGTCATTGCTGTTCTTCATTAGTAGTGCCATAGAGTGCTCGACGCATTGCCGCACGAAGAATGTTCTGTGTTCGTAATGCCACCCATATATCTGACGTTGAACTATTTAAGGGTGCATCTTCTTTTATCACATACTGGGAGAAGGCTTGCTTGATAGCTTCAATATCTGCATTAGATAGTAATTCGCCAAGTGTTATACCGTAGTCTTCTGGCTGAAAAGCCCTTAGTACTGCATCAAACGTGGTGGGAGTAGTCATAGTGCTATTACCCCATAGGTCAATGCTGTGAATCCGATAAAGAATACCCAGACCAGTTTCCATGTTGGTTCAGCAGTGTAGCCATTATTATTAACATTCCTGCTCCAGTGATGCATAAAAATTGCTGCACAAAGTCCAACGATTAAGCTAATAGTTATTCGCATCATTACTGTGTCTCCTTTGGCGCTTCACGCCCTGCGTTTAATACTTTTGTGCTCACATTTAGGACGCCCACGACGCTGGCCTCCGTCGGCTGGTCGTTGACCCAGCTCTGCGCATAACCGCGGCTGATTCGCGCTGTCTCTTTGTCTAGTTCACCTAGCTCATTTAGGCAGATGAAGGCACTCGCTTCTGCCTGATACTCAAACTCTCCACGATGGCCTTGATACTGAGCGATCTGATCTGGTGACGTATGGCCGTGCTCAATATGTGAAATCTCGTGCAAGGTAGTGCGCAGTGGATTAGGTGCCAGGGGATTGAGAGCAATCGTCCTTCCCACCGCGTACCCACCGATATTGCCGTTATACGACTCGAATGGCACGCGCTCGATGGCTAGAGCGCCCAGGGCGCGATCTACGCTCCAATGCAGCGGCTCATAGGGAGGAATCTCTTCGCCCTCCGTCTGGCTCAGTGGGAACAGCGCACGCACTACCTTGAAGCGCCGGATCATCTTCTGCTCTTCGTCATCGTTCTTTGACTCAACCTTGACTGCAATTGGCCGCAGGATTGAGAACGCTTTGCTTCCCTTTTGAACTTGTCGGTTTAGTTGGGTCCAGCGTTGGTAAGTGGCTACAGGCTCAGGCGGACAGCCTTGCAGCGCTAGGAAGCCGATATTGCGAGGTGAGTAGTTCCAAAATCTTCGGTACGTCTCACCTGTTGATCCCTCAATCGTGAGCAAACCCTCGAGTAGCTCTCTGTTACTTGGCGTCTCAAGTTTCGGCCGGCTGTTGGTTAGAAGCTCGGTCATACAGTGGCCTCTTTGTAGGCCTTCTGGATCTCGTTGAACCGGTACAACTCACCTCCCTGGTCTGGGTGGTTCTTCAGTAGAAGAGAGCGGTATGCGGCTTTGATCGTCTCGGGACTTGCTGATTGAGATACCTCAAGCACATCCCACCAGGTACGTGACTGGTACGGAGTGACTATGGATGTCGCTGGTAGTGCTTTGAAGCCTCGGAAGGCAGCATTAACCATTTCCTTGGCACCCCAGCGCTCAAGTCCGCGTAGGGCTTCGACGGTCTTGTGAATTGCCCGCATATTCTCGCGGATCGTGTACCACTTATCGCAAGGTATGCACTGATCTTCACCATTGAGCTTGAAGTAGACGGCAACCCCACGGTCATCTGGATCACGTCTTGAGGCATATGGTGCGCCATCGCGACGAAGCGCTACGTTCGTCGATATGACGATGTCTTTTGCACCGAGAAGTTGTAGCTCACGAATTAGGCCGTTCTGTGCTTCATTCTGACTTACCTGAAATTGTGATGTTCGAGGGTGTTGCGTTCGTGGCCAAGCACTGGGCCATTGAAGTGGGTATGCGTCAATCATTCATGTGGTTCCTGTTTAGTTTGATTCTCTATTGCTCGTTGGTCGCATTCAAAGTCCCTTCGGTTCCTGATTAGAGCAACGATGCTCAGTAGGGCAGGGAAGTCTTCAGCGAATTGACCGATTATGTCTAGGTGCTGCTCCACTGTCGCGAGTGCGCTATCACTGAACTTCTCCAGGTCCGCGTAGTCCGTTGACTTGTGAAGCTCTCGCGTCGTGAGCTCAATGGCTACGTCTTGCTTCATTGAACGAAGTTGCCTACTGCTCAGATGTTCAGTGGGACCCATGGCTAGGCATCTTTGCTCTTTTCTTGGGTAAGTTGATTAATGCGGTCACGCATATATTGACCATCATTGTCATCACTATCAAGAAGGTGTGAAGAATGTGGACACCATTTTTTAATGAATAGATTGAAGGCGTCAATGTCGGATGCTTGCGACTGTAATTGGTTCTCGTAGGCGTTGAGGTCTAGTGGTGGATCTATAGCTTCCCTTACTGCCTGAGCTGCCTCTGCGCGTTCTGCTGTAATAGCAGCGTTCCATTCGTTCTGTAAATCTTTCGTGACCTGCGCTGTATGGGAGTTAATATGAGGCAAAAGTATCCTTGCGAGTTGTGAAGCCTTTGTTTTGTCAGCTCCACCAAATCTGGCTATCTCGGCGATTAGTTGTCCGAGTAGGCTATCTTGCTCTAGTTGTACAGCTAGTGGTTCAATTCGTGGCATTCAATGTATCTCCTATTTAGTTGTATTGTGTGGTCCTGGCCTGAATCGATCAGCGCGGTCGTAGCACTATCAGCAGGTAGAGGGTTCCCTCCATGTTTCCTTTAGTTAGTCCGCGCTGATCGATCCAAGCCAGGAAGGCTGTGGAAAACTCCGGGGAATGCGTCGTTTGACAGTTTCCGAAGTTGAGTGCTCTTATTACGTTATTTCGCCAGCATTCGGCACGTTTGTCCACACTGCTGATCTAATGGACTTTTGCGGATTATGTTGTGTAGTTATGCGACGTTTGGCTCCTTGGGGTCAGAACGTCACACAACCTACATTTCAACACTCGACACTATTCCGACAATTCGCGATATGCGATCTAGTCGCTCATGTCAATCTTCCAAAATATGCGGTGTGCGTCACAGACGTAATCGACGTCACTGCCACTCGGAGTGTTTTGCTTAGTGCGCCAGCCTTGCGGTTCGCTGGTGTGATTGTGTCGCTGAGCAATACAGTCAGCTAGTGGCTCTCCGTGAACTTGCCACCCAAGGAACTTGTACCCCTTTGACAAAGCCTCCTGTTCTAGTTCTGATGGCTGGCGATATGGATACTGATTATCATGAAGTGCTTTCACCTCGTCTCCTTTGTGTTTAAATAGTTATATTGATGACTAGCCCTGAATCACTAGACGAAATCCTTTACCTCTCCGAAGAGAAGGGGATGTCAGCTGCTTTCATAAGAGAAGAGCTGAGCCTTCCGATCAGTGAGCGCCAGGTGCAGCGCTTGATCGCAAGTCGCCTAGGTCGTCGTCCAACGCGGGGGAGTGTCAGGCGTGCTGATCCAGTTCGTAGCCGCGTGGTGGCCTATATGGAGATGCAAGGACTGGATCAGTACTATTGCTCGTCTTGTTTGAAACCTCGCTTAGAGCCTGGCTTCATTCGAGCGCTGAATCGTGATCTCAGCCTTGATGTCCTGGTGTTCGTATGTCGTCACTGCTCTGTAGCAAGCGACCGGTAGCTTCTAGCGTCCGAGCATCGTCTTCCAGATCGAATGCTTGATAACCACGGGCTGCGCATCTTCCTGGACGACTTCGATCACTTTCACTGCTGGTCGTCGCTTAGAGATATGACCACCTTTGGCGCCTGCAATACGTGCCAGTTCAGGATTAGTGGCAAATCCACCAGTGTGCCCATTTTGACCACCGATGCGACCTGCTCTGGCGAAGTGTCCTGGATCACGCGCCAGTATCGTCGCTACTGCCTTGCGTGATCCTTCTTTTGTTCCAGTCATCGCTAGACTCGCGCCTTGAAGATTGAACGTCGTGGTGCCTTGTCTTGCTTCGCTTGGATCAGTTTGAGCTGGGCATCCATTCGCTCATGAAGGAACCTAATCGCTGTATCGAACTCATCACGAGTCGGCGCAGCGGCAAGCTTGTCTAGGTCTATAGCTAGCTGTTTCTCCTGTGCTTCGGCAGCCCGCTTAGCGGCGGGGATAAGCACCCCTTTGTAGAATCCTGCATCCTTTGCGTACTCATCAGCCTTGCGCTGTTCAGCCATGGTTGCTCGTAGTTGCTTAGCGGTGACGAACGCTGGCCAGGTCTTGCAACGTGCGACTGCTTGGATAGTTCCAACGCTGACATGGTGCATCTTTGCAATGTCAGCAGATTTATAGCTGTGCCGTTCTTGCGCGTGCCTTATGTCCTGTTTGATCGATAGGAACTTGATGCGCGTGATCTTGGTAGCTCGTGTACGTGACATCTATGCATTCTCCTGGGCGTTCGGCCCGTTAGTTTTTAGCAGTGCAAGCAACTCTGCTCGGCTACCGCTGTTTCGTTTGTTGCACGGCTCACAGAGGCCGTCTTTGTCTACTGATGTAAAGGTGAGACAGGCGATGCACTTGGCATCATTCGGGTACCGCTCGTTGTGTACCAGGTCACGGGCTTCTAGCTCGCGCTCTTGCTCTTCTAGTGACTCTGCTGTGTAGTCCAGATCATCAACGTGCATTAGACGTCTTCCAGAGCTTCGAGCTTGGCGATGGCTTCTGCCGCAGCCTTAGTGGTTGTCAGCTTTGGACCTAACAGCTTTAGCCACTCGACATCTTTGCCCTTTTGCGGTGCCAACTCTTCAATGCGGTCGAACTGTTCTTCTGTGGGTCCATCTGCTACTGGTGCGGCCGGCTGCGTGATAGCTGTTGGACTCTCAGCGTCTGGATCTTCACCCTTCTCACTGATGTTGAACTGGCGCATCAAGTAATACTTCAACGCGGACGTTGCGGCCTTGTTGGTTCCCTTGTCATCAAATGACAGGGCTTCACCTGTCCACGGCACCGTGAACTTGTCGTCAGGTTTGTCTGCATTGACAACATTGAATGAGAAGTCGATGAGCGCGTGATTTCCCTTTGCTCCGTACTTACTCTCTACCTCGTTGCGGCTCTGTTTAGAGGCGACTTGCATACGGGGGACAATCACCACTCCGTACTTCGCAAAGAGGCTTCGGAGCTCGCCTGCAACGGCTGCATACTCGATGAAGGCGTAGCCCTGGTCTTTGTTCGTGCCACCCTTTTTTATGAGGCCTACTTCGCCAGTGATCTTTGCTATCTTCTGGTAGATATTCAGCTGTGGGTAGTCCTTTAGATCAGAGTCGGCCATACATTCGTCCTCAGCGCTGTTGTGAGCGCTTCTCGTACACGTTGACGTGGTGTGGTGAAGTCATGTCGCTTCGGTGTGAATGCGGCTGATTTTGCCTCTGCAATGCTGCGACGCAGGTTGATACGCTCTGTTGTAGCCTTACTCAGTTGGACTCGTTTGCTTTGTAGATGTTTCATGTTGATCTGTTCCCTTTTTTAGTTGTAAGTAGTTCCTTAGTAGTCCCGAACGTACTGGGATGAAGACGTTGCCGTTTCGGAGGATTAGGTTCGCTGCAATTACTGCTGGCGCTACCTTCTTACCCTGGCGGATTGTCTCTTCTCTAGCTGCTTCTGTAAGGACCTGAATAAGTTCTGACTCGAAGCTGTACCCTGGGTTGGCGAGCTTTCGCCCCTTTTTCTTTTTCGGTATCCACCATTTGATTAGTGCCATTGTCGTGTGTCCTTAATGCTTCCCCCTTAGAAAATGTTGTTAATGTGATGCAGACTAATCGCTGTCGAACCAATCAATTGATGTTCCGCTTTTGTCTGGGTCGTATTATGAGCTTGAGAGCTTTAATAGTCAA
This sequence comes from Cryobacterium algoricola, assembly GCF_004402485.1. GTDB lineage: Bacteria > Actinomycetota > Actinomycetes > Actinomycetales > Microbacteriaceae > Cryobacterium > Cryobacterium algoricola. The sequence continues at coordinate 29,989 of NZ_SOFG01000016.1, forward strand.
GTGTATTAATGATTGAATACACTAGGCTATGTGGATAACTCGAAGTAGTGCGTCTGAGTCATCTGTCGTGGTGTGTAAATGGCTGTGTGGCTGTTGTGGCATTCGGCCCACACCAGATTCCCGTAATCACGGGGCGCGGCGGCAGTTTGACACGCGTACTTCGTTGCTACATAGTGACTCACATGTTCATACTTGATCGTGACCGTCAAATTGTCCTGTCTATTGCCCAGTTCGGACAGCTACCATCAGGCCACATTAAAGTCATGCACTTCAACAGTCATAAGTCAGTCACTCCTATGTACCGCGCCTTAGACCGTCTCGTGGCCTTCCGCTATATCAAACGACTAGAGCGTCGTCCTATAGGTGGGAACGGCTCAGGGAGTGGTCAATACGTCTATCAGCTGGGGAGCGCGGGCTGGGCGCTGAGCGGGCGAGAGGGTAGGTACTGGCCTACTAGGTCGGTCAATCACCACACCATAGGAATTGCCGACGCCTACCTTGAACTGCTGTACCTACAGCACCAGGGGAGACTGACTATAGATACAGTCACCACTGAGCCTGATACCTGGCGAGTGATCGCGGGAGCTGACCTGCGACCTGACCTACATGTTGAGGTATCTGACATTGGTCGTCAACGCTATTTGAGTCTCTGGCTAGAGATTGACTTAGGCACGGAACGAGAAAGCGCCATCAAGGACAAGCTGGCTCGATATCTCCATGCCTTTGAGAATGCGGATAGCGAGACGCTTCCAGTCTTTCCGCTGGTTGTATTCATAGCGCCAGACGATGCACGAGCGCGTTGGTTGCGTTCGGTAGTTGAACGTGGGCCGAAAGACGCGCAGGCTTTGTTCCTCGTTTCTACGATGTCTGAGTTTGCGCCTTTGATATTCTCTTAAGTTGTTTTAACCACTACGGAATATACTTGCTTATTAAAGGTGTTGAGCGCATAATACCTATATAACTAAACAAGGTCAAACTTATGAACACAATTGAACTCAACGGCGCGAATCCAGAGGCAATCGCAGAACTAATCGGTGGCACTCTAATCATGGTAGATGCCACTGCCGACACTGCGATGATAGCTGGCGGTGATCTCAACAAGTTAGAGGTCGCGTAATGTTCGGCAATGACTTTTACCCCACGCCGATAGAACTCATCGACAAGATGCGACGAGCCGTTGACATGAATAGAGTCCGCACTATCCTTGAGCCATCGGCAGGCCGCGGTGATATTGTCGAGCGTATAGCTGCTATGGACGGGGTATCCTCTCGCAACGGTGAACCGACGCACGCTATAGATACCATTGAACTAGATGAAGAACTTTGCATGATATTGACTGGCAAAGGATATAAGCCAATTGCCCGTGACTTCCTGAAGTTCAACACTTATGGGTCATATGACTTAATAGTCATGAACCCCCCATTTTCAGATGGTGACGCCCACCTCATCAAAGCGATTAACATGCAGCGGCGCGGCGGCCAAGTGGCTTGCTTATTGAATGCCGAAACACTGCGGAACCCGTACACGAACCAACGTAAAGAGCTTGCGTCACTCATCAAGAAATATCAAGGCACGGTTGAATACATGGGCAATGCCTTTGGAACAGCTGATCGAACGACAAAAGTTGAGACGGCGCTTGTGTATATCAACATTGAACCAATGACTGCGCCCAGTGACATACTCAAGAACCTTGCAGAGGCTGAAGTCTTAGAGCGCCAAGAAGAACAGAGCGCAACTGACCTAGTCGATGGCGACTATACAACAGGAGCGGTGCGTCGCTATGAGATCGAGATGAAGGCGGGACTTAAGCTCATTGATGAATACCAGGCATTGAAGCCACTTCTAAGCCGGAGCTTCTCTGGTGATAAACATCCGATTCTTGAGCTAACAATCGGGCGTGAAGCCTTCACTAATATTCGTGACGAGTTCGTGAAGGCCATGCGCATCAAGTACTGGAGTGAATTATTCCAGTCCAGCGAGTTCACCAAAATATTTACCTCGACAACTCGTGACGCCTATCACAAGCAGATCAAAGACCTAGAACGATATGAAGTGACAACAGCAAACATCAAACAAATGCAGCTGGAAATTTCGCAGTCAATGATAGGAAATTTAGATGAGTCAATTGTTTACCTCTTCGACGAGTTCTCAAGCCACTACTATGACGAGCAATCAAACAACATCCACTACTACAACGGATGGAAGACCAACAAAGCGTACATCATCAATAAGAAGGTCATTACCCGGCTCAATGCGTACTCAGGCTGGAATGGTTGCAATCCCTCAGAGTGGCAAGTGGTCCAGAAGCTGGAGGACATCGAAAAGGTATTCGCCTATCTCGATGGGAAGATCTCGAAGGACATGGATGAGCTGAGGGCAACGCTTGTATCTGCTACCAACTCCCAAGAAAGCCGCGGCATCGTTACTAAATACTTCACCGTCGACTTCTACAAGAAGGGGACAACACACATCACCTTCACGCGCCCTGACTTGTTGAAGAAGTTCAACCTCATTGGATCGCAGCGCAAAGGTTGGCTTCCACCTACCTATGGCAAGAAGGCCTACACCGATCTAGGCGAAGAGGATCGTGACCTGGTTGATGAGTTTGAAGGTAAAGCGTCCTACGCAGAGACAGTGGCTAATACCGAGTTCTACACAGACCGGCCACAGCTAGGTACAGTACGTCTCGGCCTTATAGCGTGATCGTGAACACAGTGACAGGGGAGATCGTTGACCTCTCAAAGCTTAGGAGATCCCCCAGGCGAATAGTCCATAGGGTTGCACGGCGTCCAGTTGTTCGGAATTACCGAACTACTGCCAGGAACGATGACACAGGCGTATGGCTCGGGATACTTGCTCTCCTGGTCGCCTCTATGGCACTCATCAGATAAAGAAGAACCCCGCTACTTGGCGGGGTTTATTTCTTCTGGCAGTGAGGTTGAAGGACGCCGCCTGCGAGGGGGTTGGCCTTTCATTCTCTCGACTAATTGTGACAGATAGCGGATCTTTTTCCTATCCTCTTCACGGTCAGCATCAATGGCGCTTTGTGGTCGGGGGAATACTAGATCCGGCACGTCGATAACTCTGAACAGTGATTGTTTGTTTTGCCCATTCTTCATGTCCCGCATTATGCGGTGTCGTAACAGATTTGCATAGAGTGAAGTGCGGGAGTTATCCACTTAACGTCACAATTGCACAGTGATTGAGCATTGACTTAATCTGTGACTTTCCGCATACTTCAGTCATAACCGTTTGCCATTCTCTACTGTTTGGCATTCGGCTGATATAAGTAGGCAAAAGAAAAGCCCCGATTGCTCGGAGCCTCTAATGCCATTCTCTACTGCTCTTATTTTAACAGTTTTGAAATCTTATGCAACACCCGTGGGGAGCTTTCGACTAGGTAGGTCAGGATGCGGGTATAAACAAATGACTGAATATCTAGCTCAACGTTTTCGGCTACCGTAAAGCCTGCTTTGTACTGATGAACTGTACCTTCACAATTCGGATCAGCGTTATATACGGCACGGGGGTAAAACCCTACTTGTATCTCCTTAGGTACTTGTTTAGCTCGGGGTCTTATGGCACTACACCACGGTGGACCGAGAGGCACATAAGGCTCCCGTGCTGTCTATAACGATTGAAGGTAACTGTGAGCCAGTGTCTTGAAGTCTATACGAGTCTGAAAGCATGCAAGTGATAGAACAGGCACCCTCGGTTATGGAGATTGCAACCTGACATCGAGAGACTAACCATCGGTGCTGGCACTGGCTCTCACATACCTTCAATACCTATACATGTTTAATATGTTCTGTTGATACGTTAAAGAATCTTCAAAACAATAACATGAGGGGGGAGTTAGTAATCAAGCTAACCCTGATCCAACCGAACTGCTACACCTCACTCAGGGAATGCTTGAATATCAACTCCCCGCGCTTACGCTGCGGTTTAGGGGTTTGTTTGCGTTGGTCCAAAGTACACGAAGTTGTGTTTTTTAGATGCGCGCAGCTCCCGTCGGTCGAAAGTCTAAGAGAACAGGTGAAGTGTTGCAATGTCCCATCTCAGCGGCTAGCTAGGGAAGGGGGGCTTATGATTTAGGGAAGGTATACAGAAGGAGACCTCATGACCCTGATCGGATCTGCGCTACTGAATGGAAAGTGGGTCAAGTTAACGAGCCATGGCTACTCATTTATTGTCACTATCTCCTACGCAGGTTTTATTGAGCATGACGTATTTAGTGCTGATGGCACTCATGGTTTAACTGGAACAGTCCAGATTGACATTGATGAAGATGAAACAGTTGCCCGACTAAGCTCTAATGGATATATCTCTATTGTCCGGGGGAGTAAAAATGAGTTGATTGGGGTGGAAACGTCTGAGACTAACCCAATGCATTCAGTCGAGGTCCGATATTTTCGTTATTCATTCTAGTAAGGTCCTCAATGCGTTTTCTAAAGTACACGAATCCGTGTTGTTTAGAATTGACGGACTAAACGGGATCAATCATATTTGAGACATGATCCCACTACCCGCACGAGTCTATAAATCCTTCTTCGGCTACGTCATTATCGCCGTCGCTTCTGCCTCGACGCTCGGGCTTGTATACGTCGGCCTGGTATCGCTCATTGAAAGCGGCACCGTTGATCCCTACCTTGTCTTCTGGATCGCCGTAGTCGCCGTGCTATCAATCGTGACGGTTGCCATCATCCAAACATGGGTCTACAGCCTTAGCTACATAGAACTCAACTCAGACGGCATTGTCATTAAGAACTGGATCACACTATTCGTTAGCAAGGATGAGAAGTTCGAGTGGGTGCGTGTCTCGCGCTCGACTGCTGCTAAAGGCGGCATCTTTGGCCAGGTATTGAATTACGGGGCCATCAGCATTGAGACAAACGGTGGATCGGTCCAGGCGAAGATAACGATGGTCCCTAAGCCTGAGTACTGGCAAGACCAGATAAACCTCAAGGCGGATCAAGCAACTATTGACGGCTCTAATTAGTAGCGAAATGTCTTGACTTTTCAATCAGGTAAGCGCATAGTAACGCCACAACTAAACAAGGAACATCAATGTGCTCGATAATAACCCAGATACTACATTCAAACCACTACACGTCATAGGTGCAATCTTTGCTGTCCTTATCGTGCTTGGTGGTATTGCAGTTCTCATCACGAACTACATCGCCCAGGTCAATGCGCCCACACCGATTACACAAACAATCGCACCAGCTGAGCAATCTAAAGAACTCACGAAAGCGGCCGCAGTAGAAGCCGTGCAAGCCGTCGATGCGCCAAGTGTTGATACAGCAGCCACCTCACCCGCGCCTGTCGCACCTGAAGCCCCAGCAGCTACCCTACAGCCGGCCTTTGCCTATGCAGCCGAGATGAGTGCAGCTGGTATTGCTCCTGCTGACCAGAGCTATGTAACTGACATGGTCCTAGGCGATCACGGTTGGCGCACTGTTGGACCTGGTCTTTGGAAGTATGCAACTCGCAACGCCTCAGAAGGACTCTTTTGGAACCTTCAGCGCGTCGACCACTACGTTGCTATCAACTACGGGTCATGGGCAGCAGCTCACGATGCATGGGTGAGTGGGGGTGACTTCTAATGCGTGAGATCAAGTTCCGCGCGTGGGACAAAGTGAATAGAGCGGTTTATGAAGTCGTATCAGTTGCGTGGAGCTATGGAGACATCCTACGTAAACACAGCGATTCCCGCATTAGAGGTGACTGGGTGCCAGAAAAGATCGTTGTTGTACTAAACAATGGAAGAGCGCGTACCTTCGACTATAGAGATACCTCTAATATGCCGCGTGGATATACGACACGTGATATTCGTGACCTTAAGTTACTCCAATACACCGGACTTAAAGACAAGAACGGTGTGAAGATATACGAAGGCGATGTTGTTATGAAGCAAGGCGGTAAGCGCGGCAAAATCTTCTTCTATGCTGCCGGATTCTTCTGGGAGAACAGAGACACCACTATGACTCCTCTCGCTGAGTTCGGCTTTGGCACAGGTATGCACTACGAGGTAATAGGAAACCTCTATGAGTCACCGGAGCTACTGAAGTGAGTACTCTTTCCCAACTGATTCAACTTTGCAAATGCGGTGTCACGGTTGAAGTGAACGAGCACAGGAACTATTACGAGAGTGCGGAGAATTATCTATCCCGTTGGAATGATGAGGACATTGTGCCTGAGATGCGACGTCGGATGATCGCCTCGAACACCATCGCTCAGGTGCAGTTTTACCCACACACCGCAGTCGGCTTCTACGTCCTATTCGGCATCGATGTTGATGCCGTTCTTACTGAAGCACTTGAACTTGCCGAAGAGATCGCATCATGAGCGAGCACCTACCAACACCAGAAGAGAACGGTCAGCCTGACGTCTCGAAGATGGCCGAGTCGGAACTAATCGACATCATTGCGGACATCTCAACAGCTCTCACTCCGCTTGGTTCGGATGCCTTTGATGAGTACATGCGACGTAGAGGCGAAGTGCTCAATCGCGCCATTGCAGAACAGAGCGACAAGCAGATTGAGGACCAGGAATGACGCAGAGGACGTACTTTTCAGGCGTCCTACATGTCAAAGAGTGAGGTCTTACCTGTCGGTAGTTTTTGTTTCTTAGCTTCAATGTATGGAGAAAGTGTCGGCGGCATTTGAGGACGCTTCCCGCTCAGTAGCTCTGCGATGGTGATGTGTTGCAACAGTGGATACTGCTGACCGTTCGCAGGGTGAGTGAAGACTCCACCGTGATCAATCGCGTCTTTGACGCCGCGTGTGGGATCAGTCAATGAGACGAGTATCCCCATTTGCGCCTTTTGTGTTTCGACCGTCCCTTTGAGGTCGCGCACCATTGCGGGGTTAAGGGTCTTACCGCCCTTGACAGAAACCAGAACTTTACCGATCTTGCCACCACCGTCGAGTGGGAAACGTGCAACTCCGTCGATGCCCTTATCGCCGACCTGTTTCTGATTCGGTTCGGCGCGCACCAATGAAACAGCCCAACGCTCGAACTCAAATGGAGACCGTTCAAACAGCGCATGGGCACTGAATACATCCTTTGGAATGCCGTTCAGCTCAAACGTATCGATGATGTCGTCGCCGTAGGTATGTTGTAACCGCTTCACGATGAGGTCGACAGCGATGTAGGTGACGTCAATGCCAATCCACTGTCGATCAAAGCGCTGCGCAGCGTCCACAGCTGTGCCACATCCGCAGAAGGGGTCAAGAACAACGTCGCCAGGATTCGTACTGCTCTTGATAATCCGTTCAAGCAATGAGACAGGCTTTTGGGTTGGATAGCCCAACCGCTCCGGACTTGTGCCACCGAGGCTCACGATATCGTTCCAGACATCTTGAACTGGCACACCAAGACCCTCATCGAGGTAGTTCTTCATGCGCAACCGTCCGCCGTCTTTGGCAGGATAGTGAAGCTTCCGCTTGGTATCTAGGTCAGCCATCTTCCCTGGCTCTACCTTCCAGCCGTTAGCCGGTGGCTGATAGGTAATTCCGTTAGAGGCAGTATATGGATACGTCAGGTTCGGCCGGGGATTGGGGCTAGCGAGGTTTTGCTCCATCCAGCGCCGTCCATCTGTGTCCTCAAAGCGAAACCTCTGTTTGATGTACGCCTCGTCGTACTCGATGTATTGCTTATTGAATGTTGGGTTCTTGCCTTTGGAGTAGAACAAGATGGTGTCATGAACAGCGCCGTAGCCCTTGGCGTCGTTGTGAGATCCGTAGCGCCGCCAGACAATCTCCGACCGAAACTTGTCAGGGTCAAAAATAGCGTCGAGCAGTATCTTCAAGTAGTGGCTCATGGTGGGGTCGCAGTGCAAATACAGCGATCCAGTCTTCTTGAGTACACGGTGTAGCTCAACAAGTCGTGGGGCCATATTGACGAGGTAGGCCATCGCGTCGTTCTCACCTAGCAACGTCCGGAACGCTGATAGGGCATCGACTACCTTGCCGGGACCTGTAGCAACAAAATCGTTGTATTGACTCTCTGTGGCGTGCGTCCACGTCCATGTGTCCTCAAACGCTTCAATCTGCGCAGAGTTATCGTCATCAGTCCGCCCATTGCGAGAGAAGATGACTGAGTAGTTGCGGTTGGAGTTGAACGGTGGATCAAGGTACACCAGGTCGACTGACTCGTCTTTGATGTACTGCTTCAAGACGACGAGATTGTCACCGAAGTAAAGTTCGTTCTTCCCCATGGACTCAGGATAGCTGAGCGCTCGTGGGCTACTGGTACGGCCTGGCCGCGGAACACCACTCTCACTCTGCAAGACAATCCCGAACCGTGGAAGAAGCTTGCACCGCGGGTCGGACGCAAATTTTCATCTGATGCTTGCTCTACCTTTGGGGTATGGATCTTGGGTGGTTTGGCGCATGGTGGATTACACAGAGCTGGGGCACTGTTGCTGATTGGGTGACCGGACTGCTGACGGCTCTCACGCTGTGGCTTGGTTTCTCTATCTTGGCGAGTGATAGGAAGCGAGAAAAGCAACGTCTGGCAAATCGCTTTATGACTCACGCGATGCTAGGTGCGAAAGCAAGCTCGGGAAAACCTCAGACCTGGTTCATAGAGGTACGTGCGTTCAATGGTGGGGATATGCCGATCAATGAAGTGCTTGTATCGATGCCGTATCACCCTGTCGAATTTATGGTCGACACGTTTCGAGCAGGCATGAATGTTGAGCCGATAGCTCCACAAGAAACGCTGAAACGTACATTTGACTTCGCTGATAGCCCAGTTAATAAGGGTCTAATGATTGCCTTCTATGATGCTGATGGTATTAAATGGCATCGAGATTTGCTCAAAGGGAATTATCTGTCAAAGCGGGAAGTGAAACGCTATAGCAAGCCTGTGACTCCCTGGTACTTGAAAATATTCAAACTCCGGAAATTGATTGTTCGCTAAGTCTCCCTTTCATATTGCATGGTTTTATGCATAAATAGACACAACATATGGCCGACAAAGAAACACCAGTAGAAGCACAACTAGAAAAACACCCAGGCGGTCGTCCTTTAGCTTTTGCAACTGTTGGAGAACTAAAACAGGCTGTCGATTCGTACTTCAACAAGTGCGACCCTCATACAGAAATGCGACAGGTGGAAGCAGGTGTAAATCAAGCTGGTGAGACCATTTGGCAACGCCGCGAGATCATGACTGAACAACGTCCATACACGATGTCCGGATTGGCTCGCCATCTCGAAATTGATCGCAAAACCCTTCTCAATTACAAGAAAATAGAACAGTATTTCCCCACGGTGGAAGCTGCTAGAGAGCGTGTACACGAGTTCGCAGAAGAGCAGCTGTATGGGAAGAGCGCTGGCGGTGCTCAGTTCGTGTTGAAAAACAACTTTGACTGGAAAGACCGCAGCGAAGTCGATCTAACAACTAAAGACCAGCCACTCGCAATGGTGGAGTTTATTGGCGGTGGATCAACGACCAACAGTCAAGATCCAGTTTCTTAACGAGTTTCGTGAGCTCTTCAATGAAGCCTGGCGAAACATCGTCTTCTACGGTGGGCGTGGCTCCGGCAAGTCGAAGCACGTAGCTCTAGCTCTCATACTTCGCGGCCGGCAGAAGCGCTTACGCATCCTCTGTACGCGTGAGATCCAGAACACCATTAGCGACTCTGTTCACAAGTTGCTGCGCGACATTATTGATGAGAACGGTTTCACCGACTATGAGGTGACCGACAAGCTCATTCGTAACAGGGTCACAGACACTGAATTCCTATTCGCTGGCCTTCGGCACAACGTCAACGAGATCAAGTCGATGGAAGGTATCGACATCGCCTGGGTAGAAGAAGCCCAGAGCATCAGCGACGCCAGTCTGAAGGTCCTAGCGCCGACTATCCGTAAAAAGGGTAGCCAGCTGATCTTCACTTTCAACCGTTTCAAAGAGCTGGACCCTGTGTATGTGCGCTACGTACTGAAGAAGCCAGCAAAGACATACAGCGCCCAGGTGAATTATGACGTTCTGGACCGCGCAGGGCTCTTCCCTGACACGCTGCGGCTTGAGATGGAAGAAGATCGCAAAGACCCAGCTGCGTTCGCGCACGTGTGGCTAGGTGAGCCAGTAAACCAGGCAGACAACGCGATCATCAGCCGTACAGCCGTGCTCGAAGCGATGGATCGAAACGTAGATGATGAAGGGGCGGTCCAGGTCGGCGTCGACGTTGCTCGTATGGGTGATGACCGCACCGTGTTCAAGAAGCGCAAGGGACTCAAGCTGGTTGACAGCGCATCACATACCCACCTACGGACCACTGAAGTCTGCGACGAGCTGGAAGTCTTCGTTGGATTTCAAAAAGCCTCCCTTCCAGACGGCGGCCCGAACCCGGATGCGGTGTTGATCAAGATTGACGACACGGGTGTTGGTGGGGGAGTGACTGACGAGATGATCCTGCGCGGCTACTGGGTTATGCCGATCAACTTTGGTTCAATGTCATCAGACCCGGATAAATACCCCAACCTCATCAGCGAGATGTGGTTCTATCTAGCGACGATCATGCCGACGATCGACCTTCCGCTAAGCGACGGGCTTTTAGGTGAGCTGACAAGCCGTCTTTGGAAGATGGACACCAAAGGGCGCCGCGGTGTTGAGAGCAAGGGCGACTATAAAAAGCGCGGGATGCGATCACCTGATGAGGCTGATGCAACGATTCTCGCCTTCTATGAAGCCAATATCGAGTTCGTCTATGAAGCCTCTGTCGACCACGATGAGCACGATGATGAACCTACTCCGACATTTGGCGGGTCATTGTTAAATAAAAGGTTCTAGTTTAAATTAGTGATAAATGGCAAGTAAGACTAAGAACTCCAACCAAAGGATATCGCCCGAGATAGGCGATACTGGTGTTCAGATCTTTAATGGCATCATCACAGGCGAAGAGTACAACCCTGATCTATCTGGCAAACGGGGGATAAAGATCTGGAACGAGATGCGCGATGGTGATGCATCTGTAAAGGCTTCACTCAAGGCTATCAATGAGCCGATTAAGGCCCTGCCGTGGTTCATTACGCCAGCATCTAACGAGCAGGTCGACCTAGACGCCGCAGAGCTTGCAGAGCGAGTCATATTCACAGTGCTGCGTTTCAAGACTTCGCTGGGCGAAATCCTCACATGCCTACCTTTCGGCCACTCGGTCCAAGAGAAGGTACTTGGTGTTGTGGAACTAGATGGCGTAGAGCGTGTTGTATTCACCAAGCTCTCATTTCGAAAGCAAATCAGTATCAGCTCTTGGGAGACGTTGGAGCACACGCCAGGCATTACTCAAATCACGAGCGGTGGGAAGTTTAAATCGATCCCACTAGAGAACCTCGTCGTCTACACAAACGAGCAGGAGGGCGACAACTACGCGGGCAAGAGCATCCTTCGTCCTGCCTATAAGCACTGGTTCTATAAGGACAAGATTTACCAAATTGATGCGATCGGTTCAGAGCGACAGTCTCTCGGCGTCGTGAAGATCAAGCACCCTAAGAATGCGACTCCAAAGGAACTGAACGCAGCACACGACGCTGCTCGCAACCTACGCGCAAATGAAGAAGCCTTCATCGATGAACCAGACGGCTGGGACATCAACTTCATGGATATGCAGGCGAAGACGCTCAAAGACAACGAGCCATCGATCAATCACCACGACCGTCAGATCGCAAAGAACGTCCTGGCGACCTTCATGGACCTTGGTGCTACGAGCGGCAGTGGGTCCAGGGCTGTTGGTGGTACTCAGATGCAGTTGTTCGAGATGGCTGTTCAGTCGGTAGCAGACACAATCGCTGACACCTTCAACCAGTACGTAATGAAGGATTTAATCGACCTTAACTTCAACGTCACTGACTACCCGAAGCTCACGCCTGGTCGAGTAACGAAAGAGAACCTTCCCGAGATCGCAGCTGCATTCAAGGTCTTCGTTGACGCAGGAGCCATTACCCCTACTGAAGAAGATGAAGCACACATCCGCAACCTGATCCGTTTCCCTGACATGCCTGATGGCGGCCAAGCGGAGAAGACGAGTGTCAAGAAGACCACTCCAAAGAAACAACCAGGAGACAACGGTGATACGACAAATGAAGCCCTCACGAAAGCAAAACAGGCTCACGCTGAGCTAACGAGGGTCCTCTATGGCGACGCGACAAGAGCTGCTTAGCGCCCGCGAAGATCTGCACGTACACATCCACGCTGCGGAGGATTGGCAAGAGAGCTACAAGGCGAGTCCTAATACGTTTGTTCAACTACTGCGCCTCGAGGCCGCGTTAGAGAGCGCTGCAGGGGAGTACTTGCTTGGCCTGGCGACTCGTTCGCTTGGCTACGTTGATTGGTCCCGTCTACCTGACCCCATCAAGGCTGATGCTGGTCCCGTGGTCAACAATGATGACCCGGCTTGGAAAGAAGAGCAGGTCATACTCACGGCCGCGGTCCTCTCGACCATCACTGAACTAATCACCACCGGCGCCGAAGCTGGTGAGTACGTCTACAAGATCCCCGCCGGCTACACGTCTTTAGACGAAGCGATCATGGAAGCAGCTCGCAATCACGTAGGTGGTTTGGTCAAAGGTGTCACCGAGACGACACGGAAGCTCATACGCGAGTCTGTAGCCACCAGCATCGCAATGGGAGAAGACCTCAGCGCGTCTAAAGCCCGTCTCATGAAGATCATGAACAATCCGGTGCGTGCCGAGATGATCGCAGCTACAGAGTCTGTGAACGCCTACCAGACAGGGCTGTACCACTACGCCAAAACGACAGGCGCGAAGAAGAAGACATGGGATGGGCTGAGAGGCGCATGCAATCTGTGCTTCCCGCTCATCGGTAAGACCATTGGCATTGATGAACTATTCGATGTCGGCAATGGTACTAAAGCCCTATTCCCAGCGATTCATATCCGTGATCGCTGCGGTGTTATCTATATTTACTAAATCTTATTGACATACATACCTGCATGGTTCAAATTATGCAGTAGATGAACACACGACTAATTACACACGTAAAGATCTCAGCGGACGCAAATGGTGATCTACCTAAGTCGGTTGTACTACTTAAAGCCGGTAGCTGGAACACTCCATGGCACGGCGACTTCGAACACACTGAATCTGACATCCAGGAGTACGTGAACAACGCGAAGGCGGGCGTTGGACTCCCGGAGGACGACCCTCGCATCGTCATCAACTACAGCCATAAGGGTGCAGAGAAGGCAGCGGGATGGATCAGTCCTTCAACGCTGCGCGCTGAGATCGTTGATGGAATCCTGTCCGTTGTTGGTGATCCTGAATGGACACCAGCTGGAATTCAGGCCCTAAAAGACAAGGAATTCTGCTACATCTCTCCAGAGTTCAACCCACGTGCACTGCCGTGGGAGGACCCAGAGCAAGAGTGGCACTTCGTGGCCAACGTCCTTACGGGCGCAGGGCTCACGAATATCCCACTGTTCAAGAAGCTCAAGAAGGTTTCGGCCTCTGAGCGACCGGCCAGTAATAAACCAAATGAAGGAGAACCTATGACGTTCAAACTAGAAGAAGTACGCGTACTCAAAGCAGACGCACTAAACACCGAACAAAAAGCATTCTTGGTCGAGCACAAAAATGAACTCACTAAAGAAGAGCGCAAAGAGTTCGGCATCAAAGCTGACGCAAAGCCTGTGGCAGCAAGTGTCACTGGCCAGGTCATGATCACAGCCAGTGAGCTGAGCCAACTGAAGGCAGACGCAGCACAGGGCGTCATCGCAGCTCAAAGACTCGAACGCAACGAAGCAAGCTCATTCGTGAGCGATCAGATCAAAGCTGGCCGTGTAAAGAGTGGTGAGAAAGAAAGCACCATCGACATGTTGATGGCAGCTGACGAAGGTACTCGCGCAACCATGAAGACCTTCATTGAGAAGCTTCCTGAGAACAAAGCGATCAACGCAGAAGCGCTTGGTGATGGTGGTGAAGCGGCAGCCGCAACTGCTAGCGACGAGCTCAATGTAGAAGCAGACAAGGTCGTCGCTAGTTCAAATGGCAAGACTCGCTACAGCGAAGCGGTCAAACAAGTTCTCGCATCAAACAAAGAACTTCGTACTCGCGTAGACGCGGAACGAAAGTAATAAGGAAGGAATCACATGACCACATTTCGACAAGGTAACTATGACAGCCGACAAGCTGGTGTAGACCTCACAACAAAGCAGTATTACGTCGCTAAAACCGACGCACTTGGCCAGTACATCGTTGCTGCATCCGCTTCTGACAACCTCCGCGGCGTTTTTTCGAATGCAGCAAAGATCACTGAAACGGCAGAGGTCGCCAATCTCAATGGCACAGGTTCGTTCAAGGTGATCCTTGGAGCAACAGTCCTGAAGGACGCATACCTAACCTCTGATGCGAACGGTAAAGCAGTAACAGCGGTCCAGACAGCAGCCGGTGCTCAACCAGTAGTTCGTGTATTCGGTCGAGCACGTACAGCGGGAGTACTAAACGACATTGTCGAATACGACAAGCTCTCGATCTTGTACTAACAGCAATTCATAATTTAATAAGGAATAACTCAATATGGCTAACGGACCTTCATACATTGACCCAGTTCTCACGAATCTGAGCCAGAAATACACAAACGAATCTGAGGACTTTATCGCTCGGAAATTGTTCCCAGTGATTACAGTTCCAAAACCTAGTGGTAAGTACTGGGCATACAACAAAGATAACCTTCGTGCTGGTGGAACAAACATCGACCTACGAACTGGTCGCAGCAAGACATCTGAAGTCACCTTCGGTAAGTCTCTTAAAGACTTCGGTCCTCTTCAAGAGCACGCACTGAAAGACTTCATTAGCAAAGACGAACTTGCATTCGTCGATTCACCACTCGACATCGAGACTGACTCTGTCGAGAACCTAAACGAGATCATGACCCTTGCTGAAGAAATCAGCCTGGCAACGATGCTCCGTGACATCACGATCGTCACGAACAACATCACCCTATCTGGAACGAGTCAATTCAGCGACTACGTGAACTCTGATCCATTCACAACGATCAAGAACCGTGTGATCGCGCAGCGCAACAGCTCATTCAAACGACCAAACACCATTGCCTTCGGTTGGGACGTGTGGCTTCAACTTGTTGACCACCCAAAGCTTCTCGCTCGCATCCAGTACAACCGCGACGGTGTGCTCTTACCTGCCGACCTAGTGAAGTTGTTTAGTCCCTACGGGATTACTCAAGTATTCATCGGTGCAGCAATGTACGACGCCACTACAGAAGGTCAAACTGGAACGCCAACATCTGTCTGGGGCAAGGACATCATCATCGGATATGTCACTTCAACTCCATCATTACGCGCAGTAAATGGTGGCTATACGCTCCAACTTCGTGAAGGCAAATATGTGGACAAATGGTTTGAGACAGACCCCAAGGGTGAGTACGTCCGAAATAACGACTACTACGACCAAATGCTCTTTGCCAGCGAACTATTCTCGCTAATCAAGAACGCGGTGCTCTAATGGTAGCGATTACAGCCCTATCAGCCATCCTGCACGATGGTGAGACGTATGCAGAAGGTGACAGCCTCGAAGTCACAGCCGACGAAGCAGCAGCGCTAGTTGAGGCTCAAGTGGCCTCAACCGGTCGCCAAGCCCAGGAAGCTGAAGTCGTTGCACCTAAGCCACCAACCATAAAGGAAAAGATCGAAGCAGCTGAAGCTGAAGGCCTAACCCTTGATGTGACTGGTCTAAGGACACACGCAGAGATCGATGCTGCTATCGAAGCAGCTCGCACACCTGAAGTAGAGGAACCAGTTGTGGAAGTCCAAACTGAGACTCCAACTGAACCACCTGTAGTAACTGAATAAACTCAGGTCATCAAAAGCCTTAAGAGCACTCCACGACGGGGTGCTCTTTTTAATTATTGGTGATGGCCTCATTCACCTTAACAAATTTCGGCTCGGTCTTTACATTTCCGGCCTGTTCATTCATATTCAGGTCAGATATGAGCGGCATCTACAACTTCACCATCGAACAAGGAATCACTTTCATCAAGACGGTGACTTGGAAAGATATAGACGGCTCACCAATCGATATGACGGGTATGGAAGCGAAGTGTGCAATCCGTACTCGTGATGGTGTTGCGATCGCTGAACCAAGCTGCATGGTGAACGGCGTTGCTGGCGAGATCGTGATCGGCCTCACACACATCTCAACTGCTGAACTTGATTTTGGCACCGCTGTGTATGACCTCGATATTCTCCAAGGTGGAGTGCCGATCAAGCGGCTACTGAGAGGAACGGTAACACTGTGTAAGGACATCCTAGATGTCTGATCTGCTCGAGATTACTGAAGACCTCACGATGGTCACTACGGATGACAAGCAAGTAGAAGTTGTCTCAGTTGGGACTCAAGGACCATCCGGCCCTAGCTACCAAGTGAACGTCAAAGACTTTGGCGCTTACGGAGACGGTATAACTGATGACACAGCAGCTATACAAGCTGCGATCAACTCACTCACAATGGGTGGTTGTGTCACGATACCTGCCGGAACCTACATCGTTGATCCTGCGGTCAGCATCAACCTCGTATCTGATACAACCATAGAAGGCTCTGGTAGGGCCACAATTCTGAAAATCAAGGCTAACTCAAACGTCCTCAATAACCTTGTTAAAGCCGAAAGCGTATCGCGGGTCACCATTCGAAACCTCGTGATCGATGGAAACAATGCCAACCAGAATGCAAGTGACTCTATAGCCGTGCACTACGGCGTCTATCTTGCTCACTCAAACGATAGTCGCGTCGAGAATGTCTACGTCCACCACACGACAGGCGTTGGTATTCATATCTACGACAGCACAGGCACGGTCATTAGAGGCTGTGAAAGCTCGTATAACCGCTACCACGGCTTTGAGTGTGAACAAGATACGTCAACTATCTGGCAAGGCAACCGCGGACATCACAACACGCGTCACGGTATATTTGTCAGTCCTGGTGAGGTAGGTGGCACAGGTTCCATTGGAAATATCATCAACGGCAATAGTTTTGACCATAACCTGAGCTACGGTATTGCTTTTGGAATCGACGCAGCTGGTGGATCGATTGGTCTGACGAAGAACAACTCTATTACCAACAACTCTATTATTGGCAACGCTGAATATGGCGTTTCTATTTACAGAGTGAATGATGTGCTAATGAGCAATAACATCATCGGGCTCAACGGCTTCTTTGGTCTGTACTTATATCGGGCTGAGCGTAACCAAATCACTAGTAACCGCTTCTACAATGACTCACAGGCGAGTAATGGTGCTTACGACGAGATGCTGCTGGAAGGTGCTAATGACGGCCAAGCTTCCCAACATAACCTGATTGCCAACAATTTCATTCTTATCGATAGTGCGAAAAAAGCCAACTGGGCTATCCGAGAAGCAACAGCTAACGACGGCGCAAACGTCATCAAGAATAACTACATTCCAAATGCTGGTGTATCGGGCAAGGTATTGGCTCAGCACGTGAATACTGCCTATGAACTACTTAGTGACACCCCGAAAGAAAATACTTCGAGCCTCAAGACTTTCGATGACGGAATCATCATTGCACCAGGCGCAACACTCCCCGGCGCGACGATGGGACTTGATGCTCCATTTGGTGACGCCGTGCTTCGAATGTTTAGCGACCAACATGGCCTTCAGTTCGTGGCTCCCAATGGGGCACTCGACATGTATATCGGCGGTGTCAACATGCTCAGCGTCACTGGGGCAAAAGCAACTGCCCAGAAGTTACGTATTCAGTCACCAAATGTTCCGACATCGGCCACATCAGCAGGGGATGCAGGTGACGTGGCTTGGAATGCAAGCTACATCTTCATCTGCATAGCAACTAACACATGGAAGCGAGTCGCGATAGCGACTTGGTAAGGAGGCCCATGACAACAATCAACTACGCAACTATTGAAGACATCCGCATGAAGGCTGGCTTTGAGAAGGCGACAAACCTAGCTGACCGCCACGTGCAGGCTGCACGCCGTGAAGCTCAAGCCGAGATAGACGCTGCACTTGGTACGCGTTATACAGTGCCATTTGTTCTAGTCCCCGAGAAAATTAGAACGCTGACGATCAAGCTGGCCGCCTACAGCCTGAAGTACGACGCCTACGGAGATGTTGGCAGTCAAAAGGCATTGGAAGCACTCCGGTTGCAGCTCCAAGCCCTGGTTAACGGTGATACCGCGATTACTGATGATGCTGGTATCAACTTATCGACCTACGAAGGTGTCACCAGTTACTTCGGGGAAGAGCCTCGTGCGTTCACGATTGGACAGAAGTTCTAGTGGCCGAGGTAAATATCAAGATAAGCGTTGAGGGATCAAGAGAGTTCCGCGCTCGCTTTGAAAAGTTCGGTGCCAAGATCCTCGACCTCGACCAGGCGATGAAGAAGTCAGGTGACTATCTGAGCAAGTTCTTCTCGGGTGAAGTGTTTGCATCCCGTGGACAGATCATCGGCAAGCCTTGGCGACCACTAAATGACGCATACGCAGCAGACAAAGCGCGTCGGTTCCCAGGGCGACCGCCACTCATCCGTAGCGGAGCCATGAACCGTGGGTACAAGTACGACGCTACGTCGAGCTCGGTGTTCCTGTTCAATAGTCAGTTCTACTTCCGCTTCCACCAGAACGGTGAGGGTGTACCGCAGCGCATCACGATGGCTACAGATGGGCCGCGATTGACACGAGTAGGTGAATTCATCGGCGACAACATTAACAAGAACATGGAGGAAGCCGGTGTCTAACGAAACCTACAGCGACAACGTAACTCGGGTCATTGACCTACTCAAAGAGACATTCAAAGAGACTCCCTTCAAGGCGTACTTCGATGACGACCCTGGCGACATCGCCAAGTTCGATCTGCCGGCCATCATTGTTAGCGAGAACTCAGACGTCACGAGTGCTGGATCTATGGCGCAGGACGACATCGAAGAGCAGATTCTCATCAAGGTCGTATTCGATAAAGCTGATGACTACAAGAACGACGCAGATGAACGCTCAAACGACACTCAGCGCAAGCTTCGGAAGATCGTGGGGGAGCGTGACTCCGTAACCGGTGACTACTTGCCCCAAACCATCAAGGGTGCAATACGTACCTTTGGGCAGCTTGATCTGAATGAGATCGCTGACACTATGACGACTGAATATGGTGTCCAACCCCGCGACGATGGCCTCATGACTATCGAGGCGCATGTGACATTTGGCCTTCAGTACTCGGTGGACATTCGCCACTAGATCGAAATGGCTATTTAAAAGTCAAGAGCTTTCGTTTATATTGTGGACATGACCAAACCGAGTAATACAACGACTGATGAAGTAACGATTGACGAAGTAGTTGTATCTACTAAGAATTTCTACTTCCCATACGAAGGCATATCCGTTCAGGCAACTGATCAAGCGGACGCCGAAGCACAATTACAAGTAATCAAAGAAAGCGAAGGCGGTGATGTCAGCTCATAATCAATATATTGGACGAATTGAAACAGTTCAGTTTGGAGTTGAAGCAACACCAGGTGTCGCCGTTGCCCCAACAATCGCAATGCGATGGTTAGATAACGACCTGCAACCAAAACAGAACATCATCGAAAATGAGAGCGCTATGGGTTCTCCTGTCAAGATCAGCGACAGTGAGGGAGTCGGCGTTTGGGTTGAAGGTACCCTTGGCGGAAAAGTCAACAGCATCGGCATCTCTTACCTCCTACTCGGAATGTTCGGAAGCGTTGTAGATGCGGGCTCTGTCGGTGCTTATACGCACACGTACTCCGTCCTGGCATCAACCGTTCCAAAGACGCTGACGGTAGCTCTCACGAGTCCTGCCCACAGCAAACGTCACACATTCGGTGTCATCGACAGCCTTGAGATCAGTGGTGAGACTGGCGGCTGGATCATGGCATCGGCTGCGATCAAGGCTCGTCTTGGTGCAGTAGTCGCTAATACTCCTGCCTTTGTCACTGAGAGTGAATTTACTGCTAAGCACGTCGCTCTCAAGTTCGCACCGCTCCTTAGCGGCCTGACAGCTGCCGTAGCGATTGACGCAACTAGCTTCAAGTTCAAATTCGCTCGTCCCGTTGGTGATCCATATTTTCCATTGGGACCAGTCACTGTTCCTGAGTTTGATCGCGGACCTTGGGAAGCAACCGGCGAGATCACCATGCGTTACAAGAACACTGACTTCGAGGATGGATGGCTTGCCAACACTATCCAGGCCTTGCGGTTCACCCTTACAAATGGTGCTTCGATCATTAACTTCGATGCTGGCCGTGTACGTATCCGCGAACTAACTAAGTCAATGGGTCGCGACGACACCGTTACTCAGACGGTCTCCCTCTACTTTGAACCAGATCCAACAACAGGTCTGACGATTACCCCAGTAGTGACTAACACTCTCGCGGTCATCGCCTAACGACTTCCTTGATAAAAATGTGCCCCTATGTATAAATAGGGGCACTATTTAATGGAGCAACAAACATGTCACGATTGGACCTTATAAAAACATACTCACTAGACGGATTAGCGGATGGCTTTGACGAATCTACATACCTGACGTTTCAACCGCTGAGCAATGACTACAGCAACGAAATCATGGACAAGCTAAAGCACCTGCGCAAAGACGACGAAGAAGGTGCCGTAGCAATCTTCCTAGAGGCCGCTAAGCACTCTTTCCAGGGTGGACGCGTAGTTGTGGGAGGACAAACAGTTGACGCCGAAGTCGACGACTTAGACGCGCTAGGCAAGATCGTTCTGACTGACATCTTCACCACAATCAACCAATCAAAGTTTGTAGCCCCAAACGCCTAGAGGACCATCAAGCCGAAGTAGATGAGCTATGGGATCAGTATCGGAAGATATTGGTCCTAAGCGAAACTCAGAAGGCTGACCCAGATGTGGTCCGATCAATCTACGAATACCGTTATCGAGAGAAGTTCCAGCTATCGAAGCTCGCATTTCAGCAGGAGCCACGAGAGGCTATTGATGAGTTCATTATGTTCTGGTCACTAGATAACGAGCGTGTTAAATTGGACGAAGGAAGACAGCACGCTCAGAATCATCAAGATTCACCAGTATAAAAACTAAACACTGTCCATTTGAAACGTAGTGGCACAGAATCGCATTGGCATACTTATCGAGACAAAGGAAAGCGGCAGTAAGGCCGCATCCGATGTTGTCTCAAAAAGTCTCAATGGTGTAACTGAAGCTGCAAACTCTTCGAGTCGCGCGACACAAGCAGTCGGCGACTCCTTTTCGTCTCAAGTCCCAAAAGCTAGTGGCTTTAGCGACTCACTAGCTCGCATTCGTGACGTGGCGTTAGGTGTCTATCTACCTCAACTCGGACTCAAGCTACTAGAGCTGGGCAAGGACGCCTTAACTAGTACCGGCAACTTCGAGCAGTCACGAGTTGCATTCGAAACGATGCTTGGTTCTGCTGACAAGGCGCAGACCATGCTCACGCAGATCTCGCAGTTCGCCAAAGAAACACCGTTCACTCTGGATGGTGTTGTCGATGCATCCAAGCAGCTACTCGCTTACGGCTTCGCCCAGGACGAGGTACTCCCAACCATGCGCAAGCTCGGTGACGTTGCTGCTGGTGTCTCAGTCCCTATCGGGCAGCTGACTGGTGTCTATGGCCAAGTACGCGTCGCAGGCAAGCTCATGGGCCAGGACCTCTTGCAGTTCACCCAGGCTGGTGTTCCTCTCCTCGACTATCTGTCACAGACCATGCACAAGACCACTGCAAATATCAAGAAGGACATGGAAGCTGGCGTCGGTCCGACTTTCAAGGACGTGCAGGCCGCGCTTGAAGCAATGACCGCCTCAGGGAGCAAGTTCGGCGGCCTGATGGATAAGCAGTCGCATACCTTCCAAGGCGTCATGAGCAACATCGGTGACTCATTCGGTCAAATCGGCCGTGCAGCACTTGGTATGGATACAGCGGGAAACATCGTCAAGGGGAGTTTCTTTGACCGCATTAAGAATGCTGCGGCTTCTGCAATGCCAGTCCTACAAGACTTCGCAACCAAAGTTGGTCCTGCTGTCCAGGACGGTCTTAATGGCCTCATCGACTTTGGTAAAAAGGTGTCAGATGGAGTCAAGTGGGTCACTCAATATAGCGATGAAATCAAGATCACTGCGATTGTCCTTACGACGCTCTTTGCTCCGGCAATCGTTGGTGCAGCCGTAAAGTCAACGGTAAGTGCCGCTACTATGGTCGCCAGTGCTTTCCAGGCTCGGACAGCATGGATCGTTTCAGCTGTTCAAGTATCAGCCGCTTGGTGGACTAGCTCCATCAAGTTGATTGCTTTTGGCGTCACCACAGCTGCAAAGTCGGGCGTAAGTGCGGGTATCACATCAGCGACATGGGTTTCTAGCGCTGTCGTAACTAGTTCGAGCTGGTTGCTCCATATGGCAAAGGTCTCGGCTGCGGGTGCCCTAGTCGCCTTGAAAGCTGCTCCATACGCTGCCGACACAGCGCTTGCTTGGACCATCAACGCTGTCCGCGTTTCATTCGTATGGGTAACTCAAGAGCTTCCAAAACTCATTGCCGGCTTCGTTGTCACTTCTGTTCAAGCTGCTATTCATGCCGCAGCCGTGTCCGCTTCTTGGATCGCATCAGCCGCGGTTACGTCATTCACTTGGGTCACCACAGAGCTGCCAAAGATCGTCATGGGATTTGTGATCACGAGTGCAGGGGCAATCGCTCAGGCAGCTGTAACAAGCGCGGCCTGGATTGCTTCAGCATCTACTTCTTCTATTGCCTGGGTAGTGACTGAGCTGCCAAAAATAGTTGGTGCTTTCATCGCTATGTCCGCCTCAGCAGTAGTTCAAGCCACCGTGGCATCAGCGGCCTGGATTGCTTCAGCAGTTGCAAGCAGCCAGTCAGTAGCAGCTCTCCAGCTGCTTGTCGCTACACCAATGATCATGCCAGCCATCGTTGTGGCAGCTGCTGTTGCATCTTTGGTCCTAGTTATTGATGCAGCAAACCGAGCCAAGGCCGCTATCGATGGCGCTCAGGCAGCACAAGACAAAGACCTCGCTGATAGCACAGCGCTAATTAGAAATGCCCGAGTTCAATTTGACCAAGGAAAGATCAGTGGAGGTGAACTCAGCCGACTACTCAAGATCTATTCAAATGCTCTAGGAACAAACAGCTCACCTGGTGGACAAACGCTCGTTGGTGAGCATGGTCCAGAGATCGTCGATATGCCAAAAGGCGCAGTAGTAACTCCGGCATACCGAACAAGAAGTGAGCCCCAAGCGCAGTCAAGCAATGGTGGCATGACTATTACTGGTGGCCTACACGTCTATAACAACCTAGATGAGCAGAAGTTCCTAGCCAAGATTGGCTGGAGGCTGGCACTCGCATGATTGTAGCCGTCAACGGATTCGTACTAAATGACCCATCGGCTATCAACCGTGTCTATCTCGATGAGCCAATTTCTGGGCTTTCGATGCCACCTATTCGCACAAGTAGTGGAACCTATTCAGGCCGTGATGGTGGCTACGTCGGCGCACAGTTCTACGGCGCGCGATTAATCAACCTCACTGGGCGCGTCTGGGCTAATGACGTGAATGGCCTTGAGACAACCCGTCGAGCCTTTGAGTCCGCCGTCTCTGCTGGATCAATTCTTCTAACTATTACAACTGATGCAGGTAATCAGTACGTGCTAAATACCTATCTTGACGAGTTAGACATGAACATCATCCGATCGCAGCGCAGCGCTCCATTCAACTTGACTTTGATCGCACCTGACCCAACTATCTACGACAACTCAGCGGGTGGGCTTCAAACGGCGACCGTCGTCCCTGTAACTGGCGGGGGAGTCACTTGGCCTATCACCTGGCCTATCGTTTGGGCGCCAGGCGGCTTGCCGACGACGATTACCAACACAGGAAACCTTGCAAGCTACCCGCTGATCACGCTGACAGGCCCTGCTACGAACCCAACGATTACCAACGTCTCAACTGGACAGTTCTTCACCCTCCAAGGACTCACGACGACTGGTACCGACGTGATCGTCATCGACATGCTCAATCGAACAGTCCTTCTCAACGGTGGACCAATCCTGACGTACATGACGACGACAAGCAGTTGGTGGCCTCTACTATCAGGCTCGAACTCGATCAAACTAACCACGACGAACTCACTCGACACTGTTACAGGTGTGCTCTCCTGGAGAAGTGGCTACCGGGGAATCTAGGTGGATCTCGGAAGCTCACGCCGATACGAGATTGAACTGTGGAGTTCAACTGGCCTGCGCATCGCTGACATCAGTGCTCTCGCTTTCAATCGCCACTACGTCCTCACTCGCAACGATGCTGAGCAGCTGACCTTCTCCCTTGATCTGTTTGCCTTTGAGAACTACTGCGCCAACAATCTTGGTGGCACTGATCCAAAGACTCTCATCGCGCCATATGTCACTGACATCAAAGTGAAGCGAAACGGGCAATACCTCTTCGGCGCCCAGGTCGTTGATGTCTCGTTCGACCTACAACAAGACTCATCACGAGCTGGTAGTGCAGGTGGGACAGGACAGAACTACACGGTCAGCATCACAGCCACGGGCTACCTAAACCTCCTGAAGGACCGTTACGTCACAAAGACATACATAGCCACTGAACGCACCGCGATAGCCACAGACCTCATTACGACGACGCAGGCGCAGACAAATGGAAGCGTTGGTATTACCAACTCGGGATCGCAGTACCTAACAACACAGCTGAGTGACCGCACGTACCAGCTCGACGAGGTGAAGAGCAAGGCCCAAGAGCTGGCCGCCCTCAGCGACTCACCCTTCGACTTTGACTTCTCTCCGTTCAAGGTATTCAGAACATACGCAAAGATCGGCGCTCGTCGCCAGGACATCAACCTCATCTACGGCGGACCACTTGGTAACGTGGCCGGCTTCTCCCTTGATCGCAGCGCTATCAACCTCTACAACAAGATCTACGGGATCGGCTCAGGCTTCGGCACAAGCCAGCTCACATCAACTGCGGGGGACAACATTAGCCAGCTGAACTACTACCTACGCGAGCAGATCCAGCAGTTCAATAGCGTTCTCTTGCAGCCGACCCTTGACCAAAATACGGCAACTGCATTGAACCTTGAAAAAGACATTCTCGAGTTGCCTATCGTCACGATCACAGGCAAGGAGCTTCCGGCGACCTTCCTAAGTGTTGGTGACCGTATCCCGCTGAAGGTCATGGGACACAAG
This sequence comes from Cryobacterium algoricola, assembly GCF_004402485.1. Taxonomy (GTDB): domain Bacteria; phylum Actinomycetota; class Actinomycetes; order Actinomycetales; family Microbacteriaceae; genus Cryobacterium; species Cryobacterium algoricola. The sequence goes on from NZ_SOFG01000016.1 coordinate 55,203, forward strand.
TGGCTCGACAACATCAACGGCCTCTACCGCATTGAACAGATCGACGTCTCGATTGATGAGAACGACTTCGAAAATGCGATCAAGCTGACGTTTGATAGCTACGGAGTCAACCAAAGTGAATAGTCGACTGGATCGTCAAGTCGAGAACGTACCTGGCGCCTGGCTTGTTGACCTGGCGAACGATATCAACCAGATCAAGGTTGGAAGGCAGTCTTTTGGTCCTGAGAGCCTTATCGTGCAACGCACAGTCACAGGTAGTACGTGGGATATCAACGGGGATGCAATCGCGGCCTACGCCGTGCAGCAGTACCGGGTTGTCTTTGCCCCGAATAAGACGATAAACCCCTACGCGGAACTGACCTATAACCAGACGATCACAGGAGCTGACGGCTTTGAGAAGACCTTCCTCTGGCCTGATGGCTCACTCCCTCAGACAATCGAGTGGAGATTCACCGTGGCAAACGATGCGAATGCGATCAGCCTCTATGTGCAGTTCTCAATCAAGTGCGTCGATGCCGGAACGATCAGGGTGACGAGACTATGAACCCTCGTATTGAGAACACACCAGAGAATCAAATGGTTTCAACCATCGCGAACATGCGCACCACTGTGAATGAGCTACGAGCAGTGCAGAACACGTCGACAACAGCTCTCAAGACCTACCTCAACCAAACTCCAAGCGCCTATGACAAGTCATTTACCATGTCAACCTATGGGCAGGTAGTCACCTTCTCTGTCACATTCACCGGGGCTATCCAGACCTACCCAATCACCAGCCTCATCTATCAGGTCTTCATGAACAGCATGAGCAACGAGGTCTATCCAGGTTCTTCAACTGCGGCGCCTACCTGTCCATTAGTTGATATTCATCAGCGGCCCCCATCAACTGGATCCAAGGCGACAGTGTGGGACGTTAAGGTCACGATGAATGACTCAGCGACTGAGACATGCTTTTTCAAGTTCTTCGTACAGTCCACAGATAACGGTGGGATTACCGTCTCATGAGCCGCCTAGTACCCCCTCAGATCATCAGTGACCTGCAACAGCTACGTACTGATGTTGATGAACTCAAGCGCACACAGCTCATCAGCGGCGATAGTCTTTTCGGCTACCTGACGCAGAGCAACAATCAAAGTGACTACTCGTTCGTCCTAGCTGCCTATGCAAAGCGGACTCTCATTGTCACCTTCACCCCGGCGATACCTAACAGCTCTTCAATTGTCGAGATGATGCAGTTCAATACCGTCAATCAACCGATGGTGTTACCGAATGCAGTCCCACCCTGGGCTGACTCAACTTACTCGAACATCTCATTTGTCCAGAAGTTGCCCCCTATTGGCAATGCAAGCCGCTGGCGGATATGCGCACAAGATTACTCAGGCGCATCACGTACTACCTATCTGAAGTTTATCTTTGACGGGACTGATACGGGAACCTGGACAGTTGTCTAATAAGGGCTGGTCAGAAGCTAGTACATGTTTTATATTGAACTCATAACCAAAACTAAATAGAGATCAACACCTTGGCAAAGCTCGTAGCAAATTACAACGGCGGAAGTTCAGACGAATACGGCACGTTCAAGGCTTTAAATGAAGCGTTTACTGGTCAAGTCTTCAAAGGGTTTGATGTAGCACCAAATAGCACGCCAAACATGACTGTCAAGGTCAACGTCGGAAGCGGCCGCATACCAACGGGTGCAGCGCCAAGTGACTATTACTACATGGTGAGCCACGATACAACTGCTGGGGAGTCCGTGACGATCCCAACTGCTGCGGCCTCACCTCGTATTGACTACATCGTCGCCTACATTGACAAGAGCGTGACTGGTGCTCTCTCACCTGTGAATAACGCGAACAATGTACTCAAGTTTGCAGATGTACCAGGTACTCCTGCTGGATCTCCTGTTGTTCCTACAGTGGCTCAGATTCAGACAGCTATCGGGGCAGCTAATCCGTACATCATCCTGGCGCAGATAGCAGTGGCAGCTTCGGCGACGACTATTACGACTCCGAATATCACCGATAGTCGCTACATGATATTTGCATTGACGAACTCAAGTGCTGGAGCATATGTTGCAACTGGTCAAGCAACGTCATCTACTACCTATGCTGACTTGGCAACTACTACTGACACGGTAACTATCATGGTGGGCCCCAGTGGAAAAGCCCTAGTTGGAATATCTGCCACTATGTTTGGCGCGCAACAGTATTGCGGCTTTTCAGTGAGCGGAGCGAGCACAGTAGCTGCAATGGATAGCCAGGCGATCCTGATTAACAATGTGACATCAACAATCGGGTCGACATTCCTCGTCACTGGGTTGACGCCTGGTTCGAACACTTTCAAGCTGAAGTACCGCGTGACGTCAGGCACTGGGACTTTTGTAGACCGGCGAATCTTCGCCGAGGCCCGATAGGTAACTGATCCTATGGACTTTGCTCAAACACTCACCCCAATTGGCTCATCCTTCGCTCTCATCGTCGTTATTGGCACGATCATCGTTGCCATCTTCTATGGACGCGCTAAGGCAAAGACAGCCAATGCAGATGGCATCGCCAATGCTAAAGACATTGCTATGTCAGATATGCAGAAGAGCCTCGACCTTGTTCGCCAACAGAACACCGATCAAGCTGCACAGATGACAAGCCTCGAAAGCAAAGTCACAGGGCTTACGGGTGAAGTCAACACGTTGAAAGATGTGCCACTTGCCAAGATCGAAGCGCACATGGCTGATACTGCGGTCCATATGGCGACCACTAACCGCCTAATTGAGATGCTCATCCCTCTCATTCCGCAAAGCATCTCCGTCGATACTCTGACAAAAACAACCAAAGTCAACCGCTAAAGGGGGTGATATGAAATCAATAGATCAACAGATTCAATGGCTTCAAGACAAACAGAACCAAGGCATCACCTACTCGATGGCCCAGCGTAATGGGCCAGACAGCTACGACTGTTCAAGCGCGGGCTACTACTCACTCATCGCCGGGGGATTCTTCCCAGCTGACATTCGTATTGGCAACACCGACTCAGCCTTCGGCGACCTAGAGCGCAACGGCTTCACTCAGCTGCAACCGAATGCTCAGGGTAACTACGACACCCAGCGCGGCGATGTAGCTATCTGGGGTAAGCGTGGAGCTAGTAGCGGTGGGCTTGGGCACTTCATGACCTTTACCGACGCTAACAATGTGAAGCACTGTAACTCGTACTACAACGGCATCCACGACAACAACTATGACCAGTTAGCCGGATGGAACGGCAACCCTGAAGTCACCTTCTACCGCTACACAGGTTCAGCTACTCAAATGCCGCCAGCAGCGTCAGGCAATCCAGATGACCAGAGCGTGGACATCGGATCGTTCATCAAGTTTGCTGACAACCTAACCGTGAACGACGTGGAGCAAATTGGCGGCACTTGGCAAGTCAAGAGTGACTCTCTCTGTCCTACTGGCTTCACATGGGACGACAACGGTATTCCAGCCGAACTACTCATCGAAGTAGATGCTGATGGCTACGCAACTATTGACCAGGAGCTTGTTGCCGGATCTCAGTACAAGCTCCCTGGCAAATTCCAAGTGCTCGATCTTGGACTCACAGATGGACAGTGGATGGCACTCATCAGCTGGAACGGCTTGAAGTTCTGGGTGGACATCGCCGCAGCAACTGAAGTATCAACTGATGATGGCGGGACACCAACACCTGGCGCTCGACCGACTGAACCAGTCGCTACACCAGCGCCAGAAGCACCCGTTGAGACAGCCCCCTCAATACCTGAGCCGGCCAATCCCGTAGTCGCCGTGCCAACAGTCCCACTCCAAGAACCAGCAATCACCACCCCAGCTAAGGAAACTAATGAAGTAAAGGAAACTCCAATGGCATTCAAAGAAGAAGAACAGAAACAACTCGCAGTCGCACAGACAAAAGTACAAGATCTAGTCGACAGCGTTGCAGCTGACGAATCAGTCCAAACAATAATCAGCGAGATCCCACAGAAAATAAAGGTCGGCATCTACATCGTTGGTGATGCACTCATCGGCCTTGGACTCATCGCTCCAAGTTTGGCTGTTGTAGCTGGATGGACTGACGTAGTTCGGATCGTTGCCCTAAGTAGCGTGCTTGCTACAGCTGGTGCATTCATTCTCACTATGTTCGGTATCTACCAGTCGAAGAAATAGAAGGCCTGTGACGCGCTGAGATGCGCTACAACAAGCTCTGTCATTCAAAGTCGAGTAACTAAGCACTGAACAAAATTAGACCGCTCTTGCACAATGCTGAGCGGTCTTTGCTATGTTGTCTTTAGCCAATCGATTAGGAGCATTCACATGGCACAAAAAGTGGTTACGACTACAACGATCATTGACGACCTCGATGGCAAGCCTGTTGATGAAGGCAAGGCCGAAACAATCAGGTTTACCTTTGACGCAGTTGCTTATGAGATCGACCTGAGCGACGCTAACGCAAAGAAGCTTCGCGATGCTCTCAAGCCATACCTGGACGCTGCTCGTAAGACTGGGCGCGGTACTGCTACTCGCGCTTCTGCTGGTAAGAACGATCCTGCTGAACTTGCTGCTGCACGTGAATGGCTCCGTGCCAATGGTGAGACAGTGAGTGATCGTGGGAGAGTTGCCGCGCCACTCATGGAGAAGTACAGGGCGAACAAGTAAGTAGCGCACTAGCCTGACACGCTACATATAGCGCACTCTTGCCCTCTCGCTACGCACATCGGGCAAAAGAGGGCAAGAGGCCTAATGTTGTAAAAAATAAAATCGACCCCTGTTGTTTTTAGGCCCATTTTCAGAACACCGGAGAAGGGGACCGATCTAGCCCCTTAGCCCCCGAAAAATGGGGCGATACTGGTCCGATGGGGGAGTCACCCACTGCTCCCCGCCTACGTCCCCCACTCACGTACACCTATAGCAGGACGCTTGCTGGTCTTCTTCGGCCCACTGTTGCGCCGAGATTCAATTGCTTGCTGCACTTCAGCTACAGGCCGCCCATACAATTCGCGGGATCGTTTCAGAGCCAACCTATCGTTGCCAGTTGGTGCAAGCGGTGGCGGTGTTGAGATCGTAGCTAAGCTCGAACCCTTCGCCGTGATGACCTTTGCTACTGCCTCATGCGGCTCAAGACTTTGAAAATCTTGCTGGCTGAACGTGTCCCCTCCAATGGCACGCTGCATCGCCCGTGCGTCGTCTGGGTCTTCCAATCCGAAGACAATCTTTGAACGGGCATTGGCCATGACAGCTGACTTGATATCGTCTGTCAGTTGGTTCAGGTGCTGGTGAGCAAGAGTCAGCGCCAGACCAAATCCACGCGATTTAGCCAGCATGTCCTCAGCACCAACCGGAAGCCGAATGAAGTCTTGGAACTCGTCTATATACAGGTAGCTGTTCTTCTCCGCTTTGACGCGCTGGACTGACGACCAAATGGCATTCATGATGAGCGTCCCAGCAATGCTGGCTGCTTCCTTTGGTACGCCAGACAAGTTGATTAGCAAGATCTTATTGTCGCGGATCACGTCGTCCATAAAGAAGCTGGACTTGCTCTGTCCAATGATGTTGCGTAGCTCAGGTCGTGTTGATAGCTGCCAGATTCGGTTGTGCAGTGGTGCGGAGTATGTCTCCTGCGCCTTCTTGTCGAGAGTGCTCCAGCGGTCTTGCCAGAACTCGCGAACCTCAGGGTTCTTTACAGCTTTGCGCATCTCTTCTGCCCAGGTGATCTCTCGGGACGTCCGAGGACTCACTAAAGCCGCAAGATCGACGAATGTCATACCTGGCCGTTCAGATAGCGTGTGCAGTCCGTGGTACATCAGCTCACGCATCCACACTCCCCGACCACCATCCGCGTAGAGACTTTGAAACAGATCGGTCAGCTGGTCGATCACAACACTAGGATTCCCCTGCTCCAATATGTTGAAGCCAACAGGATTATCTCGCTCGTTGACGTCGAGGATGATGACATCTTCTAGTCGGTGGGTTGGGATCAGCTTGACGGTTGCCTTATATAGGTCGCCCTTGCCTTCTAGCATCACGACGCCGTAGCCCTCGTTCATGTCTTGAGCCATGAGGTTAGCCATAAGAGTCGTCTTGCCTGCTCCAGTTGGTCCGAGGATATGAAGGTGAGTTAGTGACTCAACACGGCCGATAGCAATAGGGCGAGCAGCATGTGGAAAGTTGCTTGTACCAATAACCCGGCCTTCACGCGGAATGGACTCAGTAGCAGGTAGGTGACGTGATGTTCCGGCTGACAGGCCTGCAACATGCGGCCCGCCGATCTTCCATCCAATTAGGGCAGACAACTCGGTTAGGTTCAGCTGAGCTTGCGGATGGGAAGTCGTAGCAGCTTCGTTCACTTCTACGATGAGGTTCTTTGAGGGAACTAGCTTCCAGTGGTTGCTTGGAGCATTGGTCGAGGCGATTGCAGACTGAATACGCTGTACCAGGTCAGAAGCTCTTGCAGGCTCAGCATGTACGACAACACGGCAGACAGCGACAGTGTTTGGTTCTTCAAGCTTTGCGTATCGGTCTTGTAGCTCATCAGAGAGGGCTGCTGAGTATCCGGCTAGTGACCTAAGGACACTGAACTCAGCTGAACGTGGGTCACGCTTTGTCTTCTCAGTTGCCATTGCAGCACCAACTACCCACTGGATGAGTGCATCTTCGCCATCATGCAGAGTCTGGATACTTCCGAGGATGCTTGCTGAGATATCAGCATGACTGACAATTTGTAGCTGTCTGGTGGGATTGCTCATCCCAAGCTCGATCCCAGTAGTCCAATCAATCGTTGGTCGACTGTCGTCTTCTAGTACGGCGATACCGCGGCCATGAGTCCTGAGCTGCTGCGTGATGTGATCTGCAATATCTTTCGATACCAGTAGACGGTGGACGATCTCACGGCTGTTCGCCCACGTTTCAAATACGAGCGTCTCACGGTTGAACGCTGAAGTACGTCTATAGAGGGTCTCCACGACGGCCCGTAGCCATGCAGTAATTTGTTCCGGTTCAAGCTCAGACGGAAAAGTCAGGATATATGAGTCCCGATTTTGGTCACGAATTACTTGCTTCTTGAATCGCATACTGAACATGACTTTCGCATAGACGATTAGAAATTGAAAGCTTCACAGATTGAGGTACTAGAGCTTGCCCTTCTTTTTGTACCGTTCTGCCAGTCGTTCGGCTGCCCTTTCGTTGATCTGATCCTGATGAATCTTTATTTTCATATCTCTTTCAGCCATCAGGCGTTCATACCAAGGCCATATGGTTTTCTTAAACCACACATAACCAAGGACAAGCAGCAGAACTACGAGACCCATAACGATGACCGTTATATCCATTTTTGTCCCCTTTATTAGACGTGGCTGTATACCCCATCATGCCGTACGCCTGAGCAAGCCCCGTGGTGCGATTCTGGGGCACTTTCGGGTGAGGCCAATGACGTGTGAATACGGCAGGAAAATCGCGGAGCGTAAGGGGTCAGAAGCAGAGATCTACCGACGTATAGAGCGTGTAGCATCGACGACCTCGAGGGGCAGCTCGAACACGAGCTGAACGCCGAGGACCTCGAGCTGCGTGCGGAAGAGGAGCGGCTCCGGCTCGGCCGGTTGTCCCTGCGGCACCGCCTGATGAGCCTCGGCGGGGGCATGGGCCGGCGTGCGGGCGGGGGTGTCGTGCGGGTGGTGCTCAGCTCCGGGGTGACCCTGGCCATCCGCCCGACCACGTTCGGGCGGGACTGGCTCGCCGCCGAGATCCTCGACGCGCCGGCGGCGCCGGCCGGGACGGCCGCGCCTGGTGTCCCCGCCGGGGGCGCTGCGCAGTGCCTCGTTCCGATCGCCGCGATCGCCGGGGTGATCCTGGAGCCGGCGGAGGTGCACGCCTCCCTCGCGGCGCCGGTGGACCCCGAGTCCGGGGTCGTCGACCGGATCGGGTTCGCCTTCGTGCTCCGCGACCTGGCCAGGCGGCGCAAGTTCGTCGAGGTGCATACCCCGGGAGGTCTCCTCAGCGGAACGATCGACCGGGTCGGTCGCGACCACATCGACCTCGCGATGCACGAGCGCGGGGTGCCCCGCCGCAGCTCCGAGGTGCGCCAGTACCGGATCGTTCCCCTCGCAGCGATCCAGCTGCTGTGCCTGCGCTGACCGTGCCTGCGCTGACACTGCCGGCGCTGACCGTGCCTGCGCTGACCGCGACCGCCCGGTTCAGTCGATTGGTCGGATGATCGTGCCTCCGGACAGCTCCGGGATGTTCGCGTAGTCGGACTGTTCCCACAGCGACAGCCGTCTGGCCTCCTCGTACTTGGCCTCGATGTACGACTCGAGCACGACCCGCTCCACCCGCCAGTGCTGCATCCGCTCCGGCGCGGACGGGCCGATCCGGATGGCGGGGAGCTCGCCCGTGTGCACCAGTTCGCTGACCTCGGCCACGGTGAGGGCGAGGATATCGGCGGTGTCCCCCAGGGTGAGGAAGCGGCCCAGCCCAGGATAGGCGTCGCGAGCGTTCATGGTTCGATTATCGGGGTTCCGAAGGCATTACGCCGGGATAACGGCAGCCTGTGGATAACTTTCCCGCCGCGCACCGGGAACGGCGACGATAGAGACCGATGATCCGTCGGGCGGCGGCAGATGCCCGCGCCGAGGAGAGGGGCAGCCATGGTCTCGAGGCCGAAACGGGTACCACGCCCGGGATTCTGGTTCGACCCGCGCCTGCTCATCGGGCTGGTGCTCGTGCTCGGCGCGGTCGGCGGCGTGGCTGCGGTCGTCGCGGGCAGCGACCGGACGACCGCCGTCTACTCCGCCCGCGACGCGCTCATCGTGGGCGACCGCGTCACGGCCGCCGACCTCGAGCTCAGCCAGGTGCGCCTCGATGGTGCGCTCCCGCTCTACGTGACGCCCGAGCGGATGCCCGCTGACGGCCTGGTCCTGGCCCGCACCGTCGCAGCGGGTGAGCTGATCCCGGTGTCCGCGGTCGGCGCATCCGCTGACGCCGGTGTCACGACGGTCGTCGTCGAACCGACCGACGCGCTCGCGGAGGCGGTCGTTCCCGGCGCCGTCGTCGACGTGTGGTCGTCGCCGCAGAACGGGCGCGGGGAGTTCGGCCCGCCGGCGGTACTCGTCGGGCAAGCCGGGGTGGTGCGCGTGCTCGAGCCGAGCGGACTCTCGGTGGCGGGCGTGCGCCGTTCGGTCGAGCTCCGGGTGCCGAGGGAGGCCGTTGCAGCGGTGCTCACCGCGATCGCCAACGCAGCGGCGATCGCGGTCGTTCCGGCCAACCAGCCACTCGGCGGTTGACCGTGGCCCGGCTGCTGCTCGCGCTCGATCGCTCGACGGAGGACCGCCTCCTGCCGGATATCGTGCAATACGGGCACGCGGTCCTGGCCCGGGTGTCAGGGGCGGGGGAACTGCTCGCGGCCCTGGACCGAACCGAAGCGGATGTCGCCCTCGTCAGCGCGGGACGGGCGACGCTGAGTGCCGCCGTGGTCCGGGCCTGCGACGAACACGGCGTGCGGGTCATCGCGCTCGCCGTGACCGACCAGGACCGCAGGAACGCGGCGGGGCTCGGCCTCCTCGACGTGATCGACGCGACGTCGGACTGGGCGGGCATCGAAGCGGTGATCGAGGCCGGCGTGGTGATCCCGTTGCGGGTCACCGAACGCGCGTCCTCCCTCGCGGCGCCCGCCCGTGGCACGGTGATCGCGGTCTGGGGGCCCTCGGGCGCGCCGGGCCGCACCACGCTCGCGATCAACGTCGCCGCCGAGATCGCGGCGGCGGGACACACCGTTGCGCTCGTCGATGTCGACAGCTACGGAGGCGGGGTCGCGCCGGCCCTCGGGATGCTCGACGAATCGCCCGGCTTCGCCGCGGCCTGCCGCCTCGCCGGGACCGGCAGCCTCACCCGGCCCGAACTCGAACGCATCGCGCAGCGCTACACCTCGCCGCGTGGCGCGTTCTGGGTACTCACGGGCATCGGGAGGCCCTCGCGCTGGCCGGAGCTGTCCGGCGAGCGCGTGTCGAAGACGATCGAGGTGGTGCGGAACTGGGTCGACTACGTCGTGCTCGACACCGGGTTCAGTCTCGAGAGCGACGAGGAGATCTCGAGCGACCTGTTCGCGCCGCGGCGCAACGCCGCGACGCTCACCGCGCTCCGGTCGGCGGACCATGTCGTCGCGTGCGGGCTCGCCGACCCGGTCGGACTCGCCCGGTTCCTGCGGTCCTGGGCCGAGCTCGCCGAGGCGGTCTCGACCGACAGGGTCAGCGTCGTGATGAACCGGGTTCGGCCGAGCGCCGTGGGGATCGACGCCAACCGTCAGGTCATCGCCGCTCTCCGCCGGTTCGGCGGCATCCACGCTCCGTTCCTGGTCCCGCACGACCAGGCCGGCGCCGATGCTGCCGTGCTGACCGGACGCACGCTGCGCGATGCCGCGCCGAAGTCGCCGGCTCGCACGGGCATCCTGCGTCTGGTTCAGCGCGAGATTCTGCCGGAACCGGTTGCGGCACGAAGCCGGGGTGTGCGGCGGATGCCGTGGCGTCGCCGGGCCCCTGCGGTGTGAAGGGGTCGAGGTCGCCGAGGGGCGGGCGCTCGGTCGCGCGGGCGCTCAGTCGCCGAGCGGGATCACGTCGATGCGTGAGCCCGGTCCGGTCACGACGAGAACGCGCTTGCCCGTGACGCCGGCCAGGGCCGCCGCGACGGCGGTCGCCTGCACGGCTTCCGCCCCGGCGCCTTGGCCGGCTTCCGTCCCGGCTCCGGTCCCTGCGCGCCGCCAGACGGTGACGGCGGCGCCGGTGCTCTCGTCGATCGCACGTCTCAGCGGTTCCGGATCCGTGCCGGCGGTCGTGACCAGGATCACCCTGCCGATGCCGGGCTGCCGTCCCTCTGGCACGGTGAGCAGAGACCGGTCGCGTCGCCAGACGGCGAAGTGATACCCGGCGACGAGGCCCGTTGCGACCAGGAGTCCGAGCGGCGCCCGCACGCCCTCGAGGACGCTGCGGTCCGCCGTGCCGCCGAGGCCGAACTCGAACAACCGGAAGCCGATGACGAGCAGCGTGACGAGTGCGACGACGGTGCTCAGGCCGAAGACGAGCACGAGGTACACTCGCCGGCCGTTACCAGCGCCACCTCGACTCGTGCGGTCAAGGACCCGCGGCGCGAGCGGTCGCCAGGCCGCCCACCACAGTGGCCCGCCGACGATGAGGGCGCTGAGCCCGCCGAGCAGGAGCGTGCGGGTGTCCGACCCGACGAGCGGGTCCGTGAGCACGGCGAGCAGGGAATTGAGGACCACGCCGACCCCGGTTGCCGCGGACGCCAGCGCGAGCCCGGAGGTGACCAGGGTGGCCGCGCCCCGGGTCGCGGCCGAACGGCGCGCGGCGAGTCGGCCGTGATACCGCCAGACGAGCGCGCCGACGAGAGCGGCCGCGAGGTATGGGCCGAGGGGATCGAGAATGCCGCCGGGAGATCCCGACCTGTCGAAGCCGAGTCTGAGCAGCACGTACAGCGTCACCCCTGCTCCGACGAGCGTCGTGACGAGGGCTGCGCCGATGCCGACAGAGACGAGGGCGACGTCCGCGAAGCCGCCGCGCATGGTCGACACCCTTTCCCGGTAGAAGTGCCACCACCACACGGATGCCCCGCCGACGCACCAGACGAGTCCGACCGCCGGCTGGCGCCACCAGAATGCGCCCGCGTCGAGCACGGGGAGCAGGGAGGTGACGGCCAGATCGAACACCGAGCCGATGGCTGTGATCGCCCCGCCGGCGCCGAGCACGAGGCCGAACACGCTGCCGAGAACGGGCGCGACGGACCTGAGCCGCAGCGGACCCTTGTCCCGGTGCCCGGACATCCACCGGTGCCAGACCCAGACCGCCGCCCAGACGAGGCCGGTGGCCAGGTCGCGCTGTTGCCGGTCATCGGTGACGAGTGCGGCGGCCGCGCCGAGCATTGCCGTTGTGGACGTGATGCACGCGACGGTCGACATGGCAGCGACGTAGAGGCCCCAGGCCAGCGCCGAGCGTTCGCCGCCGGCCATCCGCCGCCACAGCAACCACCAGAGCACCGCGGCGAACGGGCCGGCGATGAGCGTGAAGGCGAGGGACTGGGCGAGCCCGGAGACGTCGCTTCCCGCGAGTCGGCCCGTGTCGCCCGGCAGGACCTCGAGCAGGCCCTCGAACAGCCGGCCGAGCAGTCCCGAGAGTCCGGCGGCCGCGAGCGTGACGAAGGCGAAGAGCAGGACGAAGACGATGACGCGCCGCACCGTGGACAGCCCGGTCGTCGCGCTCATGAGATGGCCTTCGTGCCGGGGCAGACCGCGAATCGCCAGGGAGCGGAGTCGATCTACCAGCCGTCGGGCACGCGGACGAGCTCGAAGACCTCCTCGGTCTCGTACCCGGATGCCCCGAACGGACCCGTCTCCGTCGAGGTCGCGACGGAGACCGTCACGTCGGCGGAGTCGCCGCGTTCGACCGACCGCACGAGGGTGATCCTGAGGTCGTCGTCGGCGACGTCGCGTCCGTAGGACTCGCAGCCGGCGACGGCGTTCTCGGTGAGGTAGCCGGCGGCCGTCGACTCGTCCCCCTCGAGGACCGCTGCCGCATACGCCTGGACGACGCCGACGGGAGTCCCGCGGTCGAGCCGTTCTGGCGCCCCGCGGGAGAAGACGACGACCAGTGCGACGATGACGAGAACGGCGATGACGAAGAGTATGGCGATCAAGGTGCGATCCGGCCGTGCTGACGTGGTGGTCATGGGGCCAGCATGGCAGCCCGGGCGGTGATCCGGGGGAGGAATGGGTCGCCGGACTCGTTCGGGGGGACCTAGGCTGGCAGGGTGTCGACGCTCAGTGATCTCGTACTTGCCCAGGGCCGCAGCAGTGCCGAGGATGTGGACTGGCTCCACATGCTCGTCGCCGACGGCCAGCTCCTCGCCGACCTCGCCTTCGCGGACATCGTGGTGTGGGTGCCCGGCACGACCGGGAGCTTCGTGGCGGTCGCGCACGCGCGACCCTCGAGCGCGGCGACCCTGTTCTACCGCGACTTCGTCGGCCAGGGAATCAAGGGGGAGTGGCGTCAGCAGGTGACGGAGGCCTTCGAAACGGCCCGGATCGTGGACACCACCGCCCCGGACTGGTACGAGGAGACGCCGACCCGGGTCCGGGCGATCCCGGTGATGCGCCGGCTCAGCACGACCGGCTCCCAGATCGCGCCCGTGCCCGTCGCCGTACTCACCCGGCACACCAACCTGAGCGAGGCGCGCACCCCGAGCCGCCAGGAACTCACCTTCAACGACTGCGCCAACGACCTGTTCGCCATGATCGCCTCCGGCGACTTCCCCGATCTCGGCGCCCCGACCGGCCCGCGCCGCGGTGCCCCGCGCGCCTCCGACGGCCTGATCCGGCTCGACCTCGACGGGGTCACGACCTTCGCGAGCCCCAACGCGCTCTCCGCCTTCAACCGGATGGGCTTCGCCGACGAGCTCGAGGGCGAGTCACTCGCCGAGGTCACGACGGGCCTGCTGACCGGCACGGTCGTCGTCGACGAATCCCTGCCGCTCGTCGTCACCGGCCGCGCTCCCTGGCGCACGGACATCGAGGCGCGCGGGGTGACCGTGTCGCTCCGCGCGATCCCGATCCGCAACCGCGGCCAGCGAATCGGCGCGATCGTGCTCTGCCGCGACGTGACCGAGCTGCGCCACCAGGAGCGCGAGCTCATCACGAAGGACGCGACCATCCGGGAGATCCACCACCGGGTGAAGAACAACCTCCAGACGGTGGCGTCGCTGTTGCGGATCCAGGCCAGGCGGACCCACTCCGACACCGCGCGCGAGGCGCTCAACCAGGCGATGCGCCGGGTAGCGGCGATCGCCGTCGTCCACGACACCCTGTCGACGGGGCTCAACCAGCAGGTCGACTTCGACGTCGTCTTCGACCGGGTGCTGCTTCTGATCGCCGAGGTCGCATCCGCTCACAACACGACGGCGCACCCGAAACTGTCCGGCAGCTTCGGCGTGCTGCCGAGTGCCTTCGCCACCCCGCTCGCGCTCGCGCTCACGGAACTCGTCACGAATGCGGTCGAGCATGGCCTCGCCGGCCGTGAAGGCGAAGTCGTGATCGAGGCCGAGCGCAACGAAGAGACCCTCACCGTGCGCGTACGCGACAACGGTTCGGGCCTTCCGGAGGGCAAGGTCGGATCGGGCCTGGGCACCCAGATCGTGCGCACGCTGATCCAGGGCGAGCTCAGCGGAAGTATCGACTGGCACACGATGATGGGCAGCGGCACCGAGGTGACCATCGAGATCCCACTGCGGTACATGCGTGAAACCTGACGGACCGCGGGGGCGGTACGCCAGTTTTCAGGACACGTGTCCGGTCAGGCGTGAGCCTGGCCGGGCGGTGGGGTTGGGACGCGGTGGGGCTAGGAAGCGCGGCGCGCCCGTGCGGCGCGGCGCTTGAGAGCGCGGCGTTCGTCTTCGCTCAGGCCGCCCCAGACGCCGGAGTCCTGTCCGGTCTCCAGTGCGTACTGGAGGCACACCTCGGTCACATTGCAACGGGCACATACAGACTTGGCCTTTTCGATCTGGTCCACAGCGGGTCCAGTGTTACCGACGGGGAAGAACAATTCCGGGTCGGCGGTGAGGCAGGCAGCTTTGTCGCGCCAGTCCATAGAGATGCTCCTTTATTGCAGGGTGCCTGGCCGATTGGCCGAAGATGAGAGGCTGCCGATTGCAGGAAGGTAAGCGATTTACGCATTCATAGGGCTCACGTCCCTGTGAGCGTCAACCGGGCCTCAATTATGGTCGCATAATGGTGGGGTCAAATCAATAGTTTGGTATGGGATATCTCTGTGAATCAACAGTTCGACCAGCGTCCGGACGGTGACGCCGGTGCGTCGCGCCCGCGTCGTGCGCCCGCGCTCCTCCTCCTCGCCGGCCTGCTCTGGGCGGAGGCCGCCCTGCTCTGGGCCGCGGTGGTCTGGCTCATCCTCGAGCTCCTCACCGCGACGCCGACCTCGCTCGCGAGCGGGGTTGCGATCCTGATCATCGTGCTGATCGCCGCCGCATGGGTGACCGCGATCGCGGTCAATTCCCTGCGGCACCGCGGCTGGATCCGCGGAGCCGCCGTCACCTGGCAGGTCGTGCAGATCGCCGTCGCCGTCGGCTGCTTCCAAGGCCTGTACGCGCGTCCCGACCTCGGCTGGGCGCTCCTGGTGCCCTCGATCGTCGTGCTCGGGCTCCTCTTCACCCCCGCGGTGCTCGCGGCCACGCAGACCCCGCGCGACGAGGGCGACACGGCCGGGTAGACATCCGTCGCCTGATGTTCACCCACGATTCGTGGCGAGTCGTCGACCTCCCGGTTGGTCCGAGCCGGCAGTGGATGCCACGCGCGGCCACAGGAGGCCGCTCACGGCTCCGGGAGCGTGGGACCGGGTGTCAGTCGCCGAGGCCGAGCTTCTTGCGCAGGCTCGCGACGTGGCCCGTCGCGCGCACGTTGTAGAGCGCGAGGGTGATCAGTCCGGCCTCGTCGATCACGAAGGTGGACCGCAGGACGCCGGTGACTGTCTTGCCGTAGAGGTTCTTCTCGCCCCAGGCGGCGTAGGCCCGGTGCACGGCGAGGTCGGCGTCGCTCAGCAGCGGGAACGTGAGGCCCTCGGCGTCCCGGAACGCCCGGAGCTTCTCCGGCGTGTCCCGCGAGATGCCGAGTACGCGATAGCCGGCCGTCTCGAGGGAGCCGAGGCTGTCGCGGAAGTCGCAGGCCTGTTTCGTGCAGGCCGGGGTGAGCGCGGCCGGGTAGAAGTACACGACGACCTTCGAGCCTGCGAACGTCGCGAGCGAGACGGATGCGCCGTCCTGGTCGGTGAGCGTGAATTGCGGTGCCGGGTCGCCGGCTTCGAGGCGCGTGGAATCAGTCATGCGCTCACGCTACCGGTGGGGGGAGACCGCGAAGGTCGCGAGCAGCCGCTGCAGGGAGTCGAGGCGCGCCTTTCCGGTGTCGCCGAGTTCGCCGGCCGCGACGGCCTCGTTGATGGCGCAGTCCGGCGAGTCCGGCAGGTGCGTGCAGCCGCGCGGGCATTTCTCCGCAATCACGGCGAGGTCGGTGAAGGCCTTGAGGATGTTGTCGGTGTTGATGTGCCCGAGGCCGAAGGAGCGCACGCCGGGGGTGTCGATGACCCAGCCGCGGCCGGCATCCGTTTCGAGGCGCAGCGACACCGTGGAGGACGAGGTGTGCCTGCCGCGCCCGGTCACGGTGTTCACGACGCCGACGGCACGGTGGGCGTCCGGAACGAGGGCGTTGACGAGCGTGGACTTGCCGACGCCGGAGTGCCCGACGAAGACGGTGTCGTGGCCGACGAGCGCGGCCGAGATGCTCTCGAGCGGCATGGCGTCGTCGCGGCTCTCGAAGACGATCAGGTCGAGGCCGGCGAAGTTGTTCAGGAACTCGGCGGGATCGGCGAGGTCGGTCTTGGTGATGCAGAGGATCGGTGTGACGCCCGCGTCGTACGCCGCGACGAGATACCGGTCGACCAGACGGATGCGTGGCTCCGGATTCGCGGCCGCGACGACGATGAGCATCTGGTCGGCATTGGCCACGATGACCCGTTCGACGGCGTCGGTGTCGTCGGCGCTGCGGCGCAGCAGGGTGACCCGCGGCACGATCCGCACGATGCGGGCGAGGCTGCCCTCCGCTCCGGTGGTGTCGCCGACGATGTCGACGCGGTCGCCGGTCACGACGGCGTGCTTGCGCAGCTCGCTCGCCCTGGCCGCGGTGACGCGGCGCTCGGTGGGTTTGTTCTCGTCGAGCATGACGGTGTACCGGCCGCGGTCGACGGAGAGGATGCGCCCGGTGAGCGCGTCCTCGTGGTCCGGGCGGGTCTTCGTGCGGGGTTTACTGCCCTTGCGGTTGGGGCGCATCCGCACGCTCGACTCGTCGAACTCGGGTTCGTCGTCCTCCGCGCCGGCCCACCAGCTCATGAGAGCACGGTCGTCGATGCGAGGAGCGCGTGCCACAGTTCGGGGAACTGGGGGAGGGTCTTCGCTGTCGTGCCGATGTCCTCGACCTCGACTCCGGGAATCGCGAGGCCGATCAGGGCGCCGGCCGTCGCCATCCGGTGGTCGTCGTAGCTGTGCCACTGGCCACCGTGCAGGGGCTGCGGGTCGATCTGCAAGCCGTCCGGCAGTTCGGTGACGGCGCCGCCGAGGCCGTTGATCTCGGTCACGAGGGCGGCGAGGCGGTCGGTCTCGTGGTTGCGGATGTGGCCGATGCCGGTGATCGTGCTCGGGGAGTCCGCGAGGGCGGCGAGGGCGACGAGGGCAGGCGCGAGTTCGCCTCCGGTGGACAGGTCGAGAGTCACGCCGGTGAGTCGTTCGCCGGCTGTGACGGTGAGCCGGTCGCCCGAGCGGGTGACGAGCGCGCCGAAGAGGGGCAGCAGGTGCGCGAGGTCGGCGCCGACCTGGGTGGTCTCGGCGGGCCAGCCCGTGATCGTGACGCTCCCGCCGGCGACGAGCGCCGCGGCGAGGAACGGCGCGGCGTTGGACAGGTCGGGTTCGATGTCTACCTCGATGCCGTGGATCGGACCGGGCCGGGCGATCCATTCGCCGACGGTGGGACTCGTGACGGTGACACCGCGGCGGGCGAGGGTCGCGATCGTCATCTCGATGTGCGGCAGGCTCGGCAGGCGTTCGCCGTCGTGCCGGAGGTGCAGGCCGCCCTCGAAGCGCGGGGCGGCGAGGAGCAGGCCGGACACGAACTGGCTCGAGGTCGACGCGTCGACCGTGACCTCACCACCGGCGAGGCTGCCGGTCCCGTGCACGGTGAACGGCAGCGCGTGGCGGCCGTCGTCGTTGATGTCGGCGCCGAGGGCGCGGAGGGAGGAGATCGTGGTCGCCATCGGGCGGCGGCGGGCGCCGGCATCGCCGTCGAACGTCGTCGGGCCGAGCGCGAGCGCCGCGACGGGCGGGAGGAAGCGCATCACGGTGCCGGCGAGGCCGCAGTCGATCGTCGTCGAGCCGAAGAGCTCGCCGGGGGTGATGCGCAGGTCCGCGCCGAACTCACCGTCGCCGGGGACGGAGTCGATCGTCGTGCCGAGCTGCCGGAGCGCGGCGACCATCAGGTCGCTGTCGCGGGAGTGCAAGGGTGCGCGGAGGAGGGACGGCCCCTCGGCCAGGGCCGCGAGGACGAGCTCACGGTTGGTCAGCGACTTCGAGCCCGGCAGGGAGACGACGGCGGCGAGCGGCCGGGCGGCGACGGGGGCCGGCCACCAGGCATCCGTCTCTTCGGGCGCGTTGTCGCCGTAGGGATCGAAATCGGGCTTGGAATATCTCGAGATCAACATCGGTTATCAGGATAGTCGGTGATGAACAGATGAGGGAGGTCCCGATGGTGCTGTCAGCGGTGCTTGAACGACCCGAAACGTCCGTGATCGACGCATTAGAATTGTCCGTGATGACAACTGATGCGATCGACCTGCGGGACCTGTTCGAAGAACAGGCCATGCCTTACATCGACCAGCTCTACGCCGCAGCAATGCGGATGACGCGCAATCCCTCGGATGCGCAGGACCTGGTCCAGGAGACGTTCGTCAAGTCGTTCGCCGCCTTCAAGCAGTTCGAGCAGGGCACCAACCTGAAGGCCTGGCTGTACCGCATCCTCACGAACACTTTCATCAACACCTATCGCAAGAAGCAGCGCGAGCCCTATCAGGGCACGATCGACGACCTCGAAGACTGGCAGCTCGGGGGCGCCGAATCGACGACCGCGATGGCGAGCCGTTCGGCAGAGGCCGAAGCGATCGATCACCTTCCGGACAGCGCCGTGAAGGACGCTCTGCAGTCGATCCCGGAAGACTTCCGGCTGGCCGTCTACTTCGCCGACGTCGAGGGCTTCTCCTACCAGGAGATCGCCGAAATCATGAAAACACCGATCGGCACCGTGATGAGCCGCCTGCACCGTGGCCGGCGACTCTTGCGTGACCTGTTGGCCGGATATGCGCTCGAGCGCGGCCTGGGTTCAGCCCAGCCCGCATCCGCGGTCCCGGCCGTAACGGGCCGGGCACAGCCGGGCCGGACCACCTCTGGGAGCACGAAATGACCGATTGCGGCTGCGAGAAGGCCAAGGCCGAACTCGAGGAGTACCTCCACAACGAACTCTGCGGCGAGGACACCGCCGACATCCAGGAGCACCTCGCCCACTGCACAGACTGCAGCAGCGAACACCTCGTCGGGCGCACGCTGACCGAGGCCGTGCAACGCGCCTGCCGGGAGATCGCTCCGGAAGACCTGCGCGACCAGGTCCTGCTCAAACTGCGCACGATCCAGTCCTCCCACTAGCCCAGTCCTCGCACTAGCCCAGTCCGTGCACCAGCGGATGCCCCGGGCGGGCTACCCGGGAGACTGGCTCGTTTCGACGTCGCTCTCGTCTACCTCGACGAACGCGGCGTCCTCGTCGACGGCGGTCGCTTCGGCTTGCCCTGCCGCGGCCGGCTCGACCGTCCCGAGGTAGAACATCGCGCCCGTCGGGTCTGCGACCTGGGCGAAGGTGCCGAACTCCGAGTCCCACGGCTCACGGAGCACCGCACCGCCGAGCTCGACGACCCGCGCTGCGGCCGTCGCCGCGTCCGGCACGCCGAAGTACACCGCCCAGTGCGAGGGGACGCCCTCCGGGAGGAACGCAGTCGCGTCCATCACGCCGGCGACGGGCATGCCCTCCGGCCCGACCGTGCTGTACCGGAATTCCGGGGTGTCGCTCAACACCTGCGGGTCCCAGCCGAAGACGGCCGAGTAGAACGGCAGGGCGGCGGCGTAGTCCCGGCTGCTGAGCTCGTGCCAGATCGGCGTCCCCGCCCGGGCGACGCTGTGGAACCCGTCGAACTCGATCGGCTGCCAGATACCGACCGCGGCGCCGGAGGGGTCGGCGAGCACCGCGGTGCGCCCCATCCCACCGACCGTGAGCGGCTCGAGGAGCACCTGGCCTCCGGCGGCAACCGCGGCCGTGACCGTGTCGTCGACGTCGTCGACGGAGAGGTAGACGAGCCACGCGTCCGGGGCTGTCGACCCGTCCGGGGCGGCGGCCATTCCCGCGACATCCGCGGGTCCACGCCGGAAGGTCACGTAGTTGCCGTATTCGGGTCCGGAGTCGCTCGCGTTCCACCCGAAGAGCTGGGTGTAGAACGCGCGGTCCTTCGCGGGATCCGAGGTCATCAGGTCGTTCCAGCAGGGTTCGCCGAGCCGGGTCACATCGCGGGTGGACACAGCAGCACTCCTTCGGTCGCGTCGCGGTCCCTGGCACGCTCGGGGTCGCGATCGCGGCCAGCCTACGACCGGGCCCGTCTCCCGGCAATGCCTGTACCTTCCCGGTCGAGAGTGCCCAGCGGAACGGGAACTCTCGACCGGAACGGTGCGGCTAAAGGGTGAGCGCGTTCCTCAGCAGCTCGACCTGCTCGGCGGCGTGCCGCTTCGCGGACCCGGCGGCGGGCGATGCCGAGGCGGCCCGGGAGAACACCCGAACCGAGCGCTCGACGAGCTTGCTGGTGCTGAAGTAGAAGAACGGCCAGGCGCCCTGGTTCTCCGGCTCGTCCTGTACCCAGGCGAGTTCGGCATCCGGGTACTGGGCGACGACCTCGGCGATCTCGGCGGCGGGCAACGGGTAGAACTGCTCGAGCCGCACGAGTGCGATCTCCGGGTTCGGGTTCTTCTCGAGTTCGCTGAGCAGGTCGTAGTAGAGCTTGCCCGCCATGAACAGCACCCGCTTGACGGCGGCCTTGTCCGTGATGCGCGCGTCATCGATCACGGGCTCGAAACGTCCGTGGGTGAAGTCGGCGACCGCGCTCGTCGCGCCGCGCAGGCGCAGCATCGACTTCGGCGTGAAGACCACCAGCGGGCGCCGCGGGCGCATGTACGCCTGGCGACGCAGCAGGTGGAAGTACGAGGCCGGAGTCGACGGACGTGCGACGGTCATGTTGTTCTCGGCGCACAGCTGCAGGTAGCGCTCGATCCTGGCCGAGGAGTGGTCGGGCCCCTGGCCCTCGTAGCCGTGCGGCAGGAGGAGGACGACGGAGGACCGCTGGCCCCACTTCTGTTCGGCGGAGGCCACGAACTCGTCGATCACGGTCTGGGCGCCGTTGGCGAAGTCGCCGAACTGGGCTTCCCAGAGCACGAGGGCGTCGGCGCGTTCGACGGAGTAGCCGTACTCGAAGCCCATCGCCGCGTATTCGCTCAGGAGTGAGTCGTAGATCCAGAACCGGGCCTGGTCCTCGCTGAGATTCGCGAGCGGCAGCCATTCCTGGCCGTTGATGCGGTCGTGGAGGACGGCGTGGCGCTGCACGAAGGTGCCGCGGCGGGCATCCTGACCGGCGAAGCGCACCGGGGTCCGCTCGAGCAGGAGGGAGCCGAGGGCGAGGAGCTCGCCGAACGCCCAGTCGATGTTGCCGTTGCGGCTCATGTCCACGCGCTTCTGCATGAGCTGCTGGAGCTTGTTGTGCACGGTGAAGCCGGCGGGCTTGTTGAGGAAGGCGTCCCCGATGAGATGCACGACGGCCTCGGGCACGCCGGTGGTCGCCGGTTCGCCGACGGCTTCGTCCTGCAGGGTGTTGCCGGAGGACAGGCCCTGGCTGCCGACGATCGGGATCGAGGACGACTGCGCGGCGTGCGTTTCCATGAACGCGCGCTCGAGGCGGTCCTGGAAGTCGGCGTGCGCGGCCTCGTACTCGGCCTCGGTGATGTCGCCACGCCCGACGAGGGCTTCGGTGTAGAGCTTCCGCACCGAGCGCTTGGCCTCGATCAGGTTGTACATCAGGGGCTGCGTCATCGAGGGGTCGTCGCCCTCGTTGTGACCACGCCTGCGGTAGCAGATCAGGTCGATCACGACGTCGCGCTTGAACTCCTGGCGGTAGGCGAACGCGAGCTCCGCGACCCGCACGACGGCCTCGGGGTCGTCGCCGTTCACGTGGAAGATCGGGGCCTGGATGGTCTTGGCGACGTCGGTCGAGTAGACCGAGGTGCGCGCGTCGAGGGGCAGCGTCGTGAACCCGACCTGGTTGTTGACGACGAGGTGGATCGTGCCGCCGGTGCGGAAGCCGCGCAGCTGGGACATCTGCAGCGTCTCGAGCACGATGCCCTGCCCGGCCATGGCGGCGTCGCCGTGCACGAGGACGGGGAGGGTCGAGAAGGTGCCGATCGGCTTGCGGTCCTGCTTGGCGCGCACGATACCCTCGAGCACTCCGTCGACCGCCTCGAGGTGCGAGGGGTTCGCAGCGAGGTAGACCGGGATCTCCACGCCGTTGTTTCCGCGGAAGCTGCCCTCGGTGCCGAGATGGTACTTGACGTCCCCGGAGCCCTGCACGCTGCGCGGGTCCTGGGTGCCCTCGAACTCGCGGAAGATCTGACCGTAGGTCTTTCCGGCGATGTTGGTGAGCACGTTCAGCCGGCCGCGGTGGGCCATGCCGATCGCGACGCCGTCGAGTCCCGCACTCGCGGCGCCCTCGAGGATCGCGTCGAGGAGCGGGATGGTGGACTCGCCGCCCTCGAGGCTGAATCGCTTCTGGCCGACGTACTTGGTCTGCAGGAAGGTCTCGAAGGCCTCGGCCTCGTTGAGCTTGCCGAGGATGCGCATCTGCTCGTCATGCGTGGGCTTGACGTAGCTCTTCTCCATCTTTTCCTGCATCCACTTGCGCTGGGCAGGGTCCTGGATGTGCATGTACTCGATGCCGGTCGTGCGGCAGTAGGAGTCGCGGAGCACTCCGAGGATGTCGCGGAGCAGCATCAGCCGCTGGCTGCCGAAGCCGCCGGTGACGAACTGGCGGTCGAGGTCCCAGAAGGTGAGGCCGTGGTTCGCGATGTCGAGGTCGGGGTGGGTGCGCTGGGTGTATTCGAGCGGGTCGACGTCGGCCATCAGGTGGCCGCGGACCCGGTACGCGTTGATCAGCTCCTGCACGCGGGCGGTCTTGTCGACGGCGCTCGCGAGGTCCACGCTGATGTCCGGCGCCCAGTGGATCGGGTCGTAGGGGATGCGCAGGGCCGCGAAGATGTCCTCGTAGAAGTGGTGCCCGCCGATGAGGAGCTCGTGCACGATCTTGAGGAACTCGCCGGAGCCGGCGCCCTGGATGACGCGGTGGTCGTAGGTGCTCGTCAGGGTGATGGTCTTGGAGATGGCCAGCCCGGTGAGCGTCTTGACGCTCGCGCCCTGGAACTCCGCCGGGTAGTCGAGGGCGCCGGCGCCGATGATGCAGCCCTGCCCCTTCATCAGCCGCGGTACGGAGTGCACGGTGCCGATGCCGCCCGGGTTGGTGAGCGACACGGTCGCGCCGGAGAAGTCGTCCGCGGTCAGCTTGTTCTTGCGCGCGCGGGTGACGAGGTCCTCATAGGAGGACAGGTACTCGCCGAAGGTCATGGTGTCCGCACGCTTGATCGCGGGGACCATCAGGGCGCGGGTACCGTCGGGCTTGGGCAGGTCGATCGCGATGCCGAGGCCGACGTGGGCGGGAGCGACGACGGAGGGCTTGCCGTCGACCTCGTCGTACCAGACGTTCTGGCTCGGGAACATCTTCAGGGCCTTGATCAGCGCCCATCCGATCAGGTGGGTGAAGGAGACCTTGCCGCCGCGCGACCGGCGCATGTGGTTGTTCATCACGATGCGGTTGTCGATCAGGAGCTTGGCCGGGATGGTCCGCACGCTTGTCGCGGTCGGGACGGTGAGGCTCGTGGCCATGTTGGCGGCGAGGCTCTTCTGCATGCCGCGGAGCGGGGTCACGAGATCCTGCGTTTCCGCAGTGCCCGCCGGCGCCTGCGGTCCCTTGACCGGCGCATCGGCCGGGACGGGGAGCGAGCGCGGGGCGGTCGAGGTGGTGCGGGCGGTGCGCTGGCCGCCGATGATCGCGATCGGAGCCGTGATCGGGGCGGGCTCGACCGGGGCGGCTGCGATAGGAGCCGCTGCTGCTGCCGGAGCCGCTGCTGCCGGAGCCGCTGCTGCCGGAGCCGCTGCAGCGGGGGCGGATGCCGCGGGCTGGGCCGGCTGCGCGGCTTCGGCGGCGGGGGATCCCGCGGCCTGGCCTGCTCCGTTCGCGGTCTGGTGATAGCTCTCCAGCACGGGCCACCAGGACTCATCCACCGAGTTCTTGTCGACGAGATACCGTTCGTACAGCTCGTCCACGAGCCACTCGTTCGCTCCGAATTCACCCGACGTTGCTTCGTCGGATCCACTACCGGTCAACTGGCTCGACACAGCCGGTTCCCACTCTCTGCGTTGAATTTTGGATATCCCCGGCCGAAAATCGCCGGTTCGGTCTGCCCGCCCAGCCTAAACCAATCGCGCATGGCTGCGGGTATCGATGCGGGGGGCTAGCGTTATTTGCATGCAGTTCTATGGAGCGATCCCCAGCCACGATCTCACGTATTCCGACGTCTTCCTGGTGCCGAGCGAATCCGCCGTCACGAGCAGGCTCGACGTCTCCCTCGCGCCCGGTGACGGGACGGGGGCCACCATCCCCATCGTGTCGGCGAACATGAACTCGGTGACCGGTCCCCGGCTCGCCGCGTCCCTCGCGCGTCGCGGCGGACTCGGCGTGTTGCCGCAGGACATGCACCTGCAGGAACTCGACGCCGCGATCCGCTGGGTCAAGGACCAGTCGACCCGTTTCGACACCCCGTTCATCTTCGGGCCGGGTGAAACCGTCGCGAGCGCCCTGCGCCAGGTGCCCCCCGTCGCCGGCCAGGGCATCGTCGTCAACGACGCCCGCGGCGCATACCTCGGCTGCATCGACGCCGCCCGCCTCGGCACCGCCCTGCCGGACGCCCAGCTCGGCGACCTGCTGCACGGCCCGCTGACCTCGCTCGACGCTGAGGACATCGACGGACCGCGCCGTGCATTCGACGTGATGACCGCCGCCGAACTCGACTTCGCCCCCGTGCTCCGCCACGGCGTCATGGTCGGCACCCTGAGTCGCAAGAGCGCGCTCCGTTCCACCCTCTATCGACCCTCCGTCGACGCCCAGGGGCGCCTGCTCGTCGCCGCGGCGATCGGCATCAACGGCGACGTCGCCGCGAAGGCGCGCGCCCTCGTCGCCGCCGGGGTCGACGTCCTCGTCGTCGATACCGCCCACGGGCACCAGGCCGGCATGATCCGGGCGCTCGGCATCGTCGCGGAACTCGGCCTCGGCATCCCGATCGTCGCGGGCAACGTCGTGACCGCGGATGCCGTCAACGACCTCGTCGGAGCGGGCGCCACCATCGTGAAGGTCGGCGTCGGGCCGGGCGCGATGTGCACAACCCGGATGATGACGGCCGTCGGCCGGCCGCAGTTCTCCGCCGTGCTCGAGACCGCGGCGGCCGCTCGCGAACTCGGCGCCCACGTCTGGGCCGACGGCGGGGTGCGCTACCCCAGGGACGTGGCGCTCGCGCTCGCCGCAGGCGCGGCATCCGTCATGATCGGTTCCTGGTTCGCCGGCACGATCGAGGCGCCGGGGCTGCTCGACACGGATGCCGCCGGCGCGGTCTACAAGGAGAGCTGGGGCATGGCATCCACCAAGGCCGTCCAGGAACGCTTCGACCGGCTCGACGCCTACGAGCTCGCGAGAAAGACCCTCTTCGCCGAGGGCATCTCGAGCTCGAAGATCTACCTGGACCCGCTGCGCCCCTCGCTCGAGGACCTGCTCGACATGATCACCTCCGGCGTGCGCAGCTCGTTCAGCTATGCCGGGGCGACGAACCTCGACGAGTTCCACGAGCGCTCCCTCGTCGGCATCCAGTCGGCCGCGGGCTACGAGGAGGGCAAGGCGCTGCCGGTTTCCTGGTAGCGGAAACGGTGCCGGTGCTTGCTGGCAAAAGGGTCCGGGTGTGCCTCGCGCACCCGGACGCTTCCCGGTCGCACCGGTATAGTTGGATGAATAATGGACGACCCTCCTCCTGCGAATTCGCCCAGTGACCGTTCTCCGCGCGAGAACGGCTTTCCCCCTGTGATGACACCCGGATCCCACCATGTTTGAGTGGGCCATGCTCGGCGTCGGCATCATCCTGACCATCGGCACCGGCCTCTTCGTCGCGAGCGAGTTCTCCCTCGTGAACCTCGAGCGCAGCGACCTCGAGGCCAGGCAGGCCCGCGGCGAGACGCGCCTCGCCAAGACGATCGCCGCCCTGAAGATCACCTCGACGCACCTATCGAGCGCCCAGCTCGGCATCACCCTGACCACGCTGCTCACCGGTTACGCGCTCGAGCCCGCCATCAGCAGCCTGCTCGCGCCGCCGCTGCTCGCGGCCGGGCTGCCGAAACTCGTCGTCCCCGTCGTCGCCTCGACAGCCGCGATCGTGATCGCGACCCTCGCCTCGATGATCATCGGCGAGCTCGTGCCGAAGAACTTCGCCCTCGCCCTGCCGATCCGCACCGCGAAGCTCGTGATCCCGTTCCAGACGCTCTTCACGACGGTGTTCCGCCCGGCCGTGACCGTGCTCAACGGCAGCGCGAACGCCGTGCTCCGCTCGATCGGGATCGAACCGAAGGAGGAGCTCTCCGGTGCGCGCACCGCGGAGGAGCTCTCCTCGCTCGTGCGCCGCTCCGCGAGTGCCGGGCTGCTTGAGAAGGACACCGCGACGCTGTTGCACCGCACCCTGCTCTTCTCCGGCCACACCGCTGCAGACGTCATGACGCCCCGCCCGCGCGTCGCGAGCATCCAGCGCACCGCCTCCGCCCAGGCCGTCATCGACCTCACCCGCCAGACCGGGTACTCGCGGTTCCCCGTCGTCGACGAGGGCGTCGACGACGTCGTCGGCATCGTGCACGTCAAGCAGGCCGTCGCCGTGCCCAGGCACCGCCGGGCGGATGTCCCGGTGTCCGCACTCCAGTCCGAGGCCGTTCGCGTGCCGGAGACCATGAAACTCGACGGCCTCCTCGTCGAACTCCGCGGCCGCGGCTACCAGATGGCCGTCGTCGTCGACGAGTACGGCGGAACCGCCGGCGTCGCGACCCTCGAAGACCTCGTCGAGGAACTCGTCGGCGAGGTCGCCGACGAACACGACCGCACCAGGGCAGGGGTCGTGCGTTCGCCGGACTCGCTGACCTTCCCCGGCATGCTCCGCCCGGACGAACTCCTCGAACGCACCGGCGTCGAGGTCCCGGAGGACGGCCCGTACGAGACCGTCGCCGGTTTCGTGATGAGCGAACTCGGCCGGCTGCCCGTCGTCGGCGACGTCGTGCGCATCGACACGGGAGAACTCTCCGTCGAACGCCTGGACGGCCGCCGGATCGACCGCATCCGCTTCACCCCCACCTCGGAGCCCGAGCCGGAGACCGAGTCGGAGCCAGGGACCGCTGTCGCGCAGACGCCGGTCGCGCAGACGCCGGTCGCGCAGCAGGCGACGCCGGTTCCGGCGCCCGCCAGACCCACCTCCACGAGGTCGAAGGAGCGCCGTCATGAGTGACTGGGCCGGAATCGTCTGGCTGTTCGTGCTGCTCGCCGGAAACGCCTTCTTCGTGGCCGCCGAGTTCGCGGTCATCTCCGCCCGGCGCTCCCAGATCGAGCCGCTCGCGGCCGCCGGCCGGATGGGCGCCCGGACCGCGCTCTACGCGATGGAGCACGCGACGCTCATGCTCGCGACGACCCAGCTCGGCATCACCGTGTGCTCGCTGCTGATCCTGAACGTGTCCGAGCCGGCGATCCACCACCTGCTCGAGGCGCCGCTCGCCCTGACCGGGCTGCCGGACGAGGCCCTCACCGCGATCGCGTTCATCGTGACGCTGCTGCTCGTCTCCTACCTGCACGTCGTGTTCGGCGAGATGGTGCCGAAGAACCTGTCGTTCTCGATCCCGGACAAGGCCGTGCTCGTGCTCGCGCCGCCGCTCGTGTTCTTCGGGCGCCTTGTCAAGCCTCTGATCGTGGCGCTCAACTCGACCGCGAACGGCGTCCTGCGGCTGTTCAGGGTCGAGCCCAAGCACGAGGCCAACAGCACGTACACGCTCGAGGAGGTCGCGACGATCGTCTCGGAGTCGACCAGGGAGGGCGTGCTCCGCGACGGGACCGGCGCGCTCAACGCGACCTTCGAGTTCACCACCCGCAAGGTGCGCGACGTCGCGGTCCCGCTCGCGGACCTGATCAGCCTGCCGGAGTCGGCGAGCCCGGCCGACGTGGAGAAGGCCGTCACCAAGCACGGTTTCTCGCGCTACGTGCTCGTCACCGCCGAGGGGGAGCCGACCGGCTACGTGCACCTCAAGGACGTGATCGATCTCGACGGTGACGCCGGGACCTCGGTCACGGGAAGCACCGCGGAGCACGGCCTCGGCAGCTATGCAGACCCGATCCCGGCCAAGCGCATCCGCCAGCTCGTGTCGATCTACGAGGGCACCGACCTCGAGGACGCCCTTGCGACCATGCGCCGCTCCGGAGCGCACCTCGCCCGCTCATTCACCGCCGTCGGGGCGACGACGGGCGTGCTCTTCCTCGAGGACATCATCGAGGAACTCGTCGGCGAAGTTCAGGACGCGACTCGGCGCCTCTGAGCCGCTGCGTCTTTGAGTCTTTGAGCCTCGTGCGTGTCCGGTCGGGGTGCCCGTCCGGGGCGGCCTGGGGCTCAGGCTTCCGGCCAGCGGGCGCGCAGGTACTGCGGCGGCCAGTAGCCGATGGTCGCCCCGAGTTCGTGGGCGGCCCGCAGCGGGAAGTGCGGGTCGCGCAGGAGCTCCCGGCCGAGCATGACCGCGTCGGCCTGCCCGCTCGCGAGGATATCCTCGGCCTGCGCCGGGGTCGTGATGAGTCCGACCGCGTTCACCTGCACATCCGCTTCTGCCTTGACGAAGGCGGCGAGCGGAACCTGGTAGCCGGGGCTGAGCGGGATCTGCACGCCCGTCACGTTGCCGCCGGAGGAGATGTCGAAGAAGTCGGCGCCGGCGTCGCGCGACCAGCCGGCGACGGTGGCGGTCTCCTCGGGCGTCCAGCCTCCCGGGGCCCAGTCGGTGGCCGAGAAACGCACGAAGAGCGGATGCGTGTCGCCGACAGCGGCGCGGACGGCCGCGACGACCCGCAGCAGCAGCCGGGCGCGGTTCTCGAGCGAGCCGCCGTACTCGTCGGTACGGTCGTTGCTGAGCGGGGAGAGGAACTGGTGGAGCAGGTACCCGTGGGCTGCGTGGATCTCGAGCACGTCGAAGCCCGCGTCGATCGCGCGGACGGCCGCGGCGGCGAAGTCGTCGACGACCGTGTCGATGCCGGAGGCGTCGAGGGCGACGGGAGCCGCGTAGCCCGGGAACGGGATGGTCGACGCCGACAGCGTCGGCCAGCCGCCCTCCTCGACGGGGACGGTGCCGTGCCGGACGGCGCCGTGACCGTCGGTGCCCCAGGCCGGCCAGGTCGAGGCCTTGCGGCCGGCGTGCGCGAGCTGGATGCCGGCCGCGGCGCCCTGCCCGTGGAGGAAACGGACGATGCGGGCCCAGGCGTCGGCCTGCTCCGGGTTCCAGATACCGGTGTCCCGGGCGGTGATGCGGCCCTCCGGGCTGACGGCGCTCGCCTCCGCGATGACGAGGCCGGCCCCGCCGGCAGCGAGGCCGCCGAGGTGCACGAGGTGCCAGTCTTCCGGAACGCCGTCCTGCTTCAGGATCGAGTACTGGCACATCGGGGCGACCCAGAGCCGGTTGCGCAGGGTCAGGCCGCGGACGGTCAGGGGGCGGAAGGCGAGGGGCTGGGCGGGGGTGGGCTGGGTCAGGGGCACACAAACCAATCTATCGTGGGGTCATGAGTGGTTTCGCGGGATGGCAGGCCTGGACCGGTGAGCAGGCACGGGAGTGGATCGCCGTGCCTGCGGCATCCGCCGACAAGTACAGCAGGGGCGTCCTCGGCGTGCGCACGGGCTCGCGCGCCTACCCGGGCGCGGCCGTGCTCGGGGTCGAGGCGGCCATGCGCGCGGGTCTCGGGATGGTGCGCTACCTCGGCCCGCGCCGGGCCACGAGCCTCGTGTTGCAGCGCAGGCCCGAGGTCGTCACCGCGCCGGGGCGGGTGCAGGCGTGGCTGCTCGGCTCGGGCATGGATGCCTCCCAGCGCTCGACGGCGACGCTCGAGGCGCTCGAGGCAGCGTTCGCCGAGGGGGTTCCCGTCGTCTGCGACGCCGGCGCCCTCGACCTCGTGCACCGGAATGCCGGTCCGACCGTGATCACCCCGCACTACCGGGAGCTCGCCGGGCTGCTCGCCGGCGCAGCGTCCGGCGCCGCCTCTGGAGTGGTCTCCGGGCGGCGAGTCGACGTGACGCCCGCGGAGATCGCCGCGGACCCGGGGGAGTGGGCCGTGCGCTCCGCGGACCTGCTCGGCGTGTCCGTGTTGCTCAAGGGGGCTGTGACGTACGTCGCCTCGCCCGGCGGCACCCGGCTGACGGTGACCGGGGCCCCTTCGTGGCTCGCGACCGCCGGCGCGGGGGACGTGCTCGGGGGCATCCTCGGCGCCCTATTGGCCACACACGCCACGGCCCTCGAAGCGGATGCCGAGGCGTGCGCTCCCCTCGCGGCGACCGCCGCGCTCGTGCACGGTCTCGCGGCGGCCCGGGCGTCCGCCGGTGGCCCGCTCCTGGCCCTCGACGTCGCGGAGGCCCTCCCGGCGACGATCGCGGCCCTCCTCCGCCCCTGACCCGGCTCTCGCGGACCGAACTAGCGCGGGGGGATGCGGGCGAGGAAGGCGCGGGTGCGGGGTTCGCGTGGGGCGTCGAAGACCTGCTCCGGCGGCCCGAACTCGAGCACCCGGCCGGCGTCGATGAACGCGACCCGGTCGGCGACGTCGCGCGCGAAGCCCATCTCGTGGGTCGCCATCACGATCGTCGTTCCCGACTGCTTGAGCTGCCGCACGAGGTCGAGCACCTCGCCGACGAGTTCGGGATCGAGTGCGCTCGTGACCTCGTCGAGGAGGAGCAGTTCGGGGTCCGTCATGATCGCCCGCACGATCGCGGCACGTTGCTGCTGGCCGCCGGACAGCCGGTCGGGGAAATCACGGGCCTTCGCGGACAGGCCGATCTGGTCGAGCAGTTCGAGGCCGCGCGCCTCGGCCGTGCGGCGCGGCACCCGGTGCACGATCCGGCTGGCGAGGGTGACGTTGTCGAGCACACTCAGGTGCGGGAACAGGTTGAACTGCTGGAACACCACACCGATGCGGGCGCGCGCGGCGTCTCCGTTCGCGCGGGGGTCGCTGATGTCCCGCCCGGTGAGCCAGACCTGCCCGTCGTCGACCCGCTCGAGCAGGTTGATCACCCGCAACAGGGTCGACTTACCGGATCCGCTCGCCCCGATCAGGGCGACGAGCTCGTGCTGGTGCACGACGAGGTCGATCCCGCGGAGCACGGGAACCGAACCGAAACTCTTGTAGACGTCGTCGACCCGGAGGACCGGCACGGCGGCATCCGCTGCGCCGCTCATCCGACGCCGCCGACCTGTTCGCGGCGGCGCATCCTCGCGGACAGCCAGTCCGTGAGCCGGATCATCGGGAGGGCGAGCAGCACGAAAAGCAGCCCGGCGAGCACGTAGGGTGTGAAGTTGAAGCTCGCGGCCGTCTCGATCTGCGCTGCCCTGACCGCGTCGACGGCGCCGAGCACACTGATCAGGCCGACGTCCTTCTGCATCGCGACGAAGTCGTTCATCAGCGCCGGGGTCACCTTGCGGAACGCCTGCGGCAGCACGATCGTGCGCAGGGTGCGCCCGTGGCTGAGGCCGAGCGACCGCCCGGCGAGCACCTGCGAGGGGTGCACGGCCTCGATGCCCGCCCGCCACACCTCGGCAACGTAAGCCGAATAGGTGAGCACGAGCGCGATCGTGCCCCAGACGTACGAAGGCAGCTTCGGGAAGACCCCGAGACCCGGCAGCCCGAACCCGACGAGGTAGAGCACGATGATGAGCGGCAGCCCGCGGAACAGGTCGGTATACCCGGCGGCGAGGGCGCGCAGCGGGAAAAAGACCGCGCCGCGCAGGGTGCGCAGCGTCGCGAGCACCAGGCTCAGGAGCAGCACGCCCACGGCAGCGACGAGCAGCACGCGGATGTTGAGCAACAGTCCCTCGAAGACCCGCGGCCAGGCCTTCACCGCGACGGCGGGGTCGAAGAAGGACTGCTGCACCCGGGTCCAGCCCGGGGTGTTGACTACGAAGACCCAGATCACCGCCGCGAACACGAGAGTGCTCACGGCGCTCAGCAGCACGGACCGGGTGGTCTGCGTGCGCCGGTACGCGCGGCGACCCAGCTCGACCGCGCTCGGCGACCTGGCCGGCCCACCGGTGCCGGCAATCGGGTCGGGGCCGGCCCCCGGGTCGTCCGCCGGCGTCACTTCAGGACGGGCGCGTCCGCGTTGCCGGCGAGCCAGGTGTCTGCGAGGTTCGCGAGGGTGCCATCGGCGCGGAGGGCGTCGACGGCCGCGCTCACCGCGGCGGTCAGCGGGCTGTCCTTGGCCAGGACGAGGCCGAATGCGTCGGTACCCGCCTGGGTGCCGGGCGTCGCGCCGGGGGTGGGGGTCGGGCTGCTGGACCCGGCAGCGGAATCGGGCAGCTGCCCGATGATCGTGCCGCCGTCGAGTTCGACGCCGGTGAGGTAGAACGCGGTCGGGAGATCGACGACGATCGCGTCGACGGTGCCGTTCTGCAGCGCGAGCTTGGCGTCGTCGTTCGTGTTGAACGCCTGCACGCCCTGGGTCGGAGCGATCAGTTTCTCCGCTTCGATGAAGCTCGTCGTGCCGGTCGCGGCCCCGACCAGGAGCCCCTTGAGCCCGGCGAGCGAGGTCACTCCGGCGGCCGGGGAGGTGCCGACGGTGATCACCGCCTGGGTGGTCTCGTAGTACGGCGAGGAGAAGTCGACCTGCTGGGCGCGTTCCGCCGTGATCGAGAACTGCTGCAGGTTGAAGTCGAAGCCCTTCGGCCCCGGAGCGATCGCCTCGTCGAAGGTGCTCCGCACCCACGTCACGTTCTCCTTCGCGAAGCCGAGCTTGCCGGCGACGGCATAGGCGACGGCGGCTTCGAAGCCCTTCCCGGATGCCGGTGAGTCATCGATCACCCAGGGGAAGTATGCGGGTTCCCCGGTTCCGATCGTGAGCTTGCCGGGCGTGAGGTACATGCTCGGATCCGGCGAGCTGAGCGACTGGCCTGCGGTCGAATCCGAGCCCGTGCTCGGCGCGGGGCTCCCGGCAGAGCATGCACTCAGGAGCAGCGCGCCCGCCAGCGAGAGCGCGAGCACCAAAACGTGACGGGACCTGCGACGATTCAGCATTGACCACTCCTTGGGATGACTGTCTCTGGCCATCATGACGCATGTTTTCGCGGTCGTCGGCACGCACCCGCGAATGTGACGGTCTCGTTAGGAACACCGGGGTGTGCGAAAGTGGAACGTGCCCGATTCCCCTACCCCGAAACCACCGGTTTGGTCCGCATCGGGGGTGAGCCTGCGCGTCGCGCTCTGGGCCGGGTTCGTCGTCGTGCACGCGTGGCTCGTGTACCTCTGCTTCACGGCGATCGGCTGGCCGCTCGGCGACGTCGACGTCGTCTACCTGGGCTGGGCGACCGATGCGGCGAGCGGCCAGGCCCTCGTCGGCATCACCGCACCCTTCGTCTACCCCCTCCTGGCCGTCGTGCCGATCTTCGCGGCCCTCGCCTTCGGCACCGCCTCGTACACGGCGACCTGGCTCGGCATCGTCGCCCTGCTCAACGCGGTCGCCTTCGCGGCCCTGACCGGTCGACGCCGGGGGCCGCGCGCGCTCCTCGCCGCGGCCTGGTGGCTCGGCTTCCTGCTCCTTCTCGGTCCGATCGCCCTCGCCAGGATCGACTCGATCACGGCCCCGCTCGTCATCCTCGCCGTACTGTGGCTGCGGACCCGCCCGGTCTGGGGCACCGTCATCCTCACGATCGCGACCTGGGTGAAGATCTGGCCGATCGCCGTCATCGCAGCCCTGGTCGTCGCCTCGAAACAGCGTATGCGCGCCGGTTACGTCTTCCTCGCCACGAGCGCCGTCATCGTGCTCACCGCATTCGCCCTCGGCAGCGGCCTCCGGGTGTTCAGCTTCATCTCCGAGCAGACCAGCCGCGGCATCCAGATCGAATCTCCGGTCGGCGCCATCTGGATGGTGCAGGCCGCGCTGCGGATCCCGGGCAGCTACATCTATTACGACCACGACATCCTCACCTTCCAGGTCGTCGGTCCGGGATCGTCCATCGCCGTCGCGCTCATGACGCCGGTGCTCGCGCTCGGCATCGCCGCCGTGCTGCTGATCGCGCTGCGGGCGACGCGGGCGGGGGCGACCTTCGAGAAGCTCTTCCCGCCCCTCGTGCTCGCGCTCGTCGTGACCCTGATGGCGGTCAACAAGGTCGGCTCGCCGCAATTCGTGATCTGGCTCGCCGCGCCGACCATCCTCGGTATCCTGCTGTGGGGGCGTGGCTGGCGCACCCCGACCATCCTCGTCGCCGTCATCGCCGGGCTCACGCAGCTCGTCTACCCCTACCTCTACGACTGGCTGCTCGTCGCCAACCCGCTGATGGTGCTCGCGCTCTCCGCGCGCAACGTGCTCGAGTTCGTCCTGCTCGCCTGGGCCATCCGCGAAGTGTGGGCTCTCGGCAGCCGCTCCGTCCCGCACGGCGCCGTCCGCGGCGGCCACCACGGCGACAACGCAGCCCCGCACGACCCACCGGCGGCCGGCCTCGACCGCCCGATCCTCACCCCCAGGGAGTAATCATGCTCGTCGCCTTTTCCGTTTCCCCGTCCGGCGCCCAGGACGCGGAGGGATCCGTGCACGACGCCGTCGCCGCGGCCGTGCGCATCGTCCGCGAATCGGGCCTGCCGAACCACACCGATTCGATGTTCACGACCATCGAGGGGTCATGGGACGAGGTCTTCGCCGTCGTCAAGGCCGCGACGGAGGCCGTCGGCGCCTTCGGCCCCCGGGTCTCCCTCGTGCTCAAGGCCGACATCCGCCCCGGACACACCGGCGAGCTGACCGGCAAGGTCGAACGCCTCGAGGTCGCGCTCCGGAACGCACGGGAGACCGGCGACGAGGCGTAGCCGACACGGCACGGGCTGGCGGTCGCCGCCGGACGCTTCCGGACGGATCCGTCCGGCCCTAGGCTGGAGCGCATGCCCTCAACCACCGACGGGTCGGCGATTCTGTCTCCGACCCGCATCCGCCTTGCCCTGCTCGCCCTCGCGCTCGGCGGCTTCGGCATCGGCGCGACCGAATTCGTGGCGATGGGGCTGCTGCCGAACCTCGCGCAAGACCTCCTGCCCGGCCTCTACGCGACCGCGCCGGACGCCGCGAACGCCCAGATCGGCTGGCTGATCTCGGCGTATGCCCTCGGCGTCGTCGTCGGAGCCCCGACGATCGCGGCGGCGGCGGCACGCTGGCCGCGCAAACAGCTGTTGCTCGCCCTGCTCGCCGCATTCACCCTGGCGACGATCGCCTCCGCCCTGCTGCCGACCTTCGGGCTCGTGCTCGTGGCCCGGTTCGTGGCCGCGCTTCCGCACGGCGCCTATTTCGGCATCGCGTCGCTCGTCGCTGCCGACCTGATGGGCCCGGGCAAGCGCGCACGCGGCGTCGCGCTCGTGCTCAGCGGGCTGACCATCTCGAACGTGGTCGGCGTGCCCGTGATCACCTGGATCGGGCAGGTCTACGGCTGGCGGGTCGCCTATCTCGTCGTCGCCGCCGTCTTCGCGGTCACGTTCCTCGCCGTGATCCTGCTCGTGCCGTTCCAGTCCGGTGACCCGCTTGCGACCATGCGCAACGAGCTCAAGGCCTTCGGCCGGCTGCAGGTCTGGTTCGCGCTCGGCATCGGCGCGATCGGCTTCGGCGGCCTCTTCGCCGTCTACACCTACGTCGCCCCGCTGACCATCGAGGTCACGGGCCTCGGCGCCGGGGCGGTGCCGCTCGTGCTCGTGGTCATCGGCCTCGGCATGACCGTCGGCAACCTGCTCGGCGGCCACCTGGCCGACAAGAGCGTCCGCCGCACCCTCTACGGCTTCTTCGCCGTGATGATCGTCGCCCTCGTCGGGCTCGCCCTCTCCGCGCAGTTCCTGCCCGGGCTCCTGATCGGTGTGTTCCTCGTCGGCGGTGCCGCCGCCGGACTCTCCCCGGCGATCCAGACCCGGCTGATGGATGTCTCGGCGGACAGCCAGTCCATCGCCGCGGCCCTCAACCACTCGGCGCTCAATATCGGCAACGCACTCGGCGCCTTCCTCGGCGGCCTCGCGATCGCGGGCGGCCTCGGCTACGTCGCCCCGGTCTGGATCGGCGCGGGACTGAGCGTCATCGGACTCGTCCTCGCCGTCGTGAGCTTCGCGATCGACCGGTCCCGGCGCCGCAACGGACAGCACGTGCCGTACGGCACCGACCTCATCGACATTGTCAGGGACGCCGCTTAACGCCGAAGCCGGAGCCTTTCGTGATCCACCGTCGGCGCAGCAGCGCCTGCGACGGGTCACGGAAAACTCCGACAGGGGGTCGGGAGTACCCGGTCAGTCCGTCTGCAGCAGGATCCCGTCGTGGATCGCGCGCTTCCGCAGCGCGACCTTCGTTCCGACGTCGAAGCCCGCAAGGCGGTACTTCTCGCGAATCCGCTTGAGGTAGGACTTGGCGGTCTCCTCGGAGATGCCGAGCTGGTGGGCGACGGCCTTCACTGGTTCTCCGGCACCGTAGAGCGCCATCACGCGGCGTTCCTGCGCGCTCAGTCGCGGTGAGCCGCCGCCCGTGCCCGCGCTGAGCGCTTCGTCGAGCTCAGCGGAGATGTAGGACTCTCCGTCGAAGGCGGCGCGGATGGCGTCGACGATCATGCCGGCTTCCTCGCTCTTGACGAGGTAGCCGAGCGCCCCGGCGGCGAGTGCCTCGCGTACGAGTCCGGGCTCCGAGTACGTGCTCATCAGGACGGTCTTGACGCCGGCCGTCTTGAGCGTCGAGATCTTGAGTGAGACCGGGATGTTGTCCTTGAGGTCGAGGTCGAGGAGCACGACGTCCACCGGGAATTCGGGGTGGGTGAGGAGTTCCGGCCACGTTGTGACCGCAGCGACCATGTTGATGTCGTCCGCAGCACCGCGGATCCATTCCGTCAACGCGCCCAGGAGCATCCTGTGGTCGTCGACGAGGGCCAGCCGGATGGGATTCTCCCTGCTGGGCACCACTCGGGTGGTCGTGCTGATGTTCGTCACTGTTGCCTCCTGTTGCCTGTGCATTCGACTGGTAGCCCGGCGATGCCGGACCAGAAAATTTCACGCATCTGCGGGATTGTCAATGCTGCATTCGATCTCCACGTGCAGACTGCCACCCCGGCTCGACGCAGTGTGCGGGCCGACTACCCGGATAGCTTGCCACGTCTCGGGGTCGACCCGTCGTCGGGGCACACCGGTGGTGGCCAATTCGATGGGGAATCGTAACTTATGACGGTCGATCAGGCCATTCGTGTGGCGGATCGGTCCGAGGGACAGGGCGACGGATGCCTCGGGGCGCTGCGTGTCGCTGATCAGGAGCCAGATGGTGCGCAGCAGGGCGTCGCGCTGGGCGGGGTCGAGCAGTCCGGCGAGTCCGGCTGGGTCGTTGAGGCTCACCGAGGGACCGAGGAACTCGGACTCCGTGATGGCGTGGTGGAGCCAGGTTTCCCGGCGGCCCTGGATCAGGTGCAGCCGCAACTGGGTCGCGAGCGAGGACGCGGTCGTCGATTTGGCCGCATTGAGCGGGAGCGCGGTGCGCCCCTTGGCCACGTCGTCGAGCAGGGTCTCCGCGTCGAGGTCGATCCGGGCGAGGTCCTCCGAGGCGAGCATGCCGACCGCGAACCGCGGCTGGGAGACCGTGCTCTGCACGAGCACGAGGTCCAGTTCCCGCTGCACCATCCGGTGGAATGACCGAACGATGGCGACGCCGAGGAGCGGGGGAATCACGGCGAGTCCGAACGCGACGAGTTCCGGCGCGAACGACAGCGGGTCGCTGCGCGGCTCGGTGACCGCGAACACGGCCAGGATGGTGCCGAGGACGGCCGTCGACGAGACGACGTCCCTCCCGCGGCGCACGGTCACGAGCGCGATCAGCAGGCTCCCGACCGCGGCGGCCGCCGTCGGGTAGACGCCCTGGTCCGCGCCGGCGTGGGAACCGGCCAGGTCGAGCGCGACGACGACCGCGCCGGCCGCGAGGGCCGCTGCGAACAGCCAGTCCGGCATTCGTGCGGAGAGCCGTTGCACGACGACGATCGCGAATGCCGTCGCCGCCACCAGAATCACCCAGGCCACGAGGGTCGGGACGGGAGTCGAGTATCGGGGCAACTGATCGAGGCATTCCCAGAACAGGTAGGCCGCAACGATGCCTCCTGCGATGGAGAGGCCGATTCCGAGGTGGCGTCCGCCGAGGCCGCTCTGGTTGGCGCGTGTCGTCTCGACCGTGCGTTCGGGCCTGCGGAAGCTGCGGCGGCGGTCCTGGCGCTCCTGGCGCCCGTGCTCCGCGAGCGGGCCGGCCTCGGTGTCGGTGCGCCGGGTCTGTCGACGGATGCCGCGCTCTGGCGGCACGGTGACGCCGCGGGTGCTCACTTGGGCACCTCGAGCACGACCGTCGTTCCCGAGCCGGGGGACGAGAACAGCCGGGCGTTGCCGCCGACATCGCGGAGCCTGGCGACGACGGACTCGGCGAAACCGAGGCGCTCCGGGCTGACCGCCGCGAGGTCGAAGCCGACGCCCGCGTCGGTGACCATGGCGCGCACCGTCGTGTCGTCGTCCGTGATCGTGACGTCGGCGCGGGCGACCCCGGCGTGCCTGCGCACGTTCTCGAGGCACTCGCCCAGGGCGAGCAGGAAGGAGTCCAGGACCGTGCTCGGCAGCAGGACCTGGCCGCTCCCGTGCCAGTCCACGTCGAGTCCCATACGTTTGAAGCGCTGTTTCACGGACTCGAGGGTGCTGCCGAGGGCCGCCTCCGATGCGGGCTCGAGCGTGTAGACGCCCGAGCGGTGCGGTGTCGGGAGGCCGCCGAGCCGCAGCTGCCTGAGGAGCCGGGCATCATCGCCGGCCTGCTGGCGCAAGGCGGCCGGGCTCACGCCGACGCCGGAGTGCGCGAGCAGGGTGAGGGTGGCGAGGACGGTGTCGTGCAGGAGCCGTGCGTCCTGGCGGCGCTGGGCTTCGAGTTCGCTCGCATGCCGTTCGGCGAGGTGCGCGCGGCCGATTTCGGCGATGCGCTGCATGACGCGGGGAATGCTCTGGGCGATCCACCAGCCGGCGATCGCGATCGCGAACCAGCCGGTGATCGTGAGCATGACCGGGAAGAGAGCGTCGTCGGTGAGCCGCGCGGCACAGAGGACGCTCGCGAGGGTCGCGCAGAAGGCGAGGCCCAGCATGATCAGCCGGCGTGCGGTGGTGACGAGCACCAGGGCGACGGAACCGATCGTCGGCGAGGCGATGCACGCGACCACGGCCTGTTCGCCGAGGTTGAGTCCCGATGTTCCCCGGCCGACGAAGCCGATCACGAGGATCATGGCCACGCCGCACGCGACGACGACCGCTGCCCACCTCAGGTGCCCGTTGCGGCCGAGCAGGTACTGGGCGCCCACGATGACGAGGAGGAGGGGAAGGTTCACAGCGAGCGCCAGCGGGACGAGGCTGCCGGGCACCAGAAGGGCCAGGAATGCGGCGATGGAGCCCGCGAGCCCGGTCAGCCGCGCACCCTTGCGCAGCAGCCGATCCCGTTCCTTGAAGATGCGTTGCATACCCGTAGCATTACCCCTCGTCGTGCTCCACAGAGCACCATATCCGGATGCGGCGGGTTTCGACGCGCGCGTGGCACTCAGTTTCACGAATGTGCCTTGTTTACGGGCCACGCCAACGGGAGGGTCGACCGGGTGCGGGCGGGCCGGGGGCGTTTGGGCGCGTGCAGGGGGGACAGTGCGGTGCCTCGAACTCAGTCGGGTCAGCATCCGTGCTTCCTCAGGTTGTTTTCACCCTAGCAGCCCCGTCGATTCCCCCCGCTTCGGTGCCCCCCGTTTCCGGCCCGGTCGGGCCCTGGGGAGTGTCTCGCCTGCCGAGTCCCATCGCGCCGAAGATCACCAGGAGCACCCCGGCCACGAGCAGGAGCCCTCCGCCGAGCAACAGGGCGATCGCCGCCGGCACGAAAAGGGCGGACCGGACGCCGGCCCGCACCTGCACGTCGACGCCCTGCGTCGCATCCGCGTTCATCACGACGACGGCCCAGTCGCCGCTCGCCACCGGCCAGACCACGCGCTGCGTTCCCGGGCCGGACGCCGCGACCGTCCACCAGGTCTGACTGCCCGGGCGGGCGGGCCGTCTGCTGCCGGGTGCCTCGCGGTACTCGGTGCGGAACGGCGACGAACTCACCGAGGTGAGCTCGCTGTGCGCGACGGATGCGAGGTAGCGTTCCACGTCCGTTCGCGGTGCGATGCCGATGAAGACGCCGGCGCCCCGGGTGCTCGTCGCCTCGAGCATCACCGTCGCGAGCCCGGAGGGTAGCCCGCCGGAACCGGGCTGGGTGCCGGTCTCTGTGCCGGTCCCTGCGCCGGTTCCGGTCTCGAGGTTGGGAGAGGTGATCGCGTAGGAGGCCACCGAGAGCGTTCCGGATGGCGTGGTCAGGAACCCGTCCCTGCCCTGCCCCGCTGCGACCGTCGCTGCCGCGACCCCGGTGGCGAGCATGCCGATGCTGGAGAGGGCCACCAGCGTTCCGACGATGACCATGACGACGTAGCCGGCTTTCATCACGGGGCTCCTCTTCGCTGGGCGGAACGGATCGAGCAGGCGGTGTCTGGGTTCCCTGTCAGGGTCGTCCGGAATGCCTGCCCTGTCAATCGCCGGGCAGCGGGGGAGAAGTCAGCGGAAAGTCAGCGGAGCAGGCGGCCGATTTGCTCGCCGACGGCGGCATTTTCGATCAGGAAGCCGTCGTGGCCATAGCTCGACGAGAGCACGACGGGTTTGGTGCCGTCGAGGCCGTTGCGGAGGTGCGCCGCGATGCGCCGCTGGCCCTCGACGGGGAACAGCCGATCGCTGTCGATTCCCACGACGAGGGTGGTCGCCTCGATGGCGGAGAGCGCCTCCGCGAGGGAACCGCGGCCGCGGGACACATCGTGGGAGTTCATCGCCTCCACGAGGACGATGTAGCTGTTCGCGTCGAATCGGCGGGTGAACTTGTTGCCGTGGAAGTCGAGGTAGGACTCGACGGCGAATCGACCGCCGGAACCGAGCGGGGAGATCCGGCTCTGCCAGCCGCGCTCGAAACGCTCGTTGAGCTCGGACGGGCTGCGGTAGTTGAGGAGGGCCATCCTCCGGGCGAGGGCGAGCCCGCGGGTCGGGCCGTCGCCGTCGGCCGCGTCGTAGTAATCGCCGGACCGGAACAGCGGGTCGCTACGAATGGCTTCGATCTGCACCGAATTCAGGGCGATCTGGTCTGCCGTCGTCACAGGGGGCGCCGCGAGGATCGCGAGCCTGTGCACCCGGTCCGGTTGGTCGATCGCCCATTCGAGGGCGTGCATCCCGCCCATCGAGCCGCCGACGACGAGAGCCCAGGAGTCGATCCCGATCCGGTCGGCGAAGGCGACCTGCGCGGCGACCTGGTCGCGAATGGTCAGGTAGGGGAAGCGGATGCCCCACTCCGAGCCGTCGGGAGAGAGGGACGCCGGGCCCGTGCTGCCCTGGCAGCCGCCGAGCATGTTCGGTGCGACGACAAAATAGCGGTCCGTGTCGATGGCGAGGCCGGGGCCGACGATGCCGCCCCACCAGCCGGCGGTCGCGTGGCCGGGCCCTGCCGGGCCGAGGAGATGGCTGTCCCCGGTGAGGGCGTGCAGCACGAGGACCGCGTTGTCCCTGGCCGGGGAGAGCTCGCCCCAGGTCTCGTAGGCGATCCGCGCGGAGCCCAGCCGCCCGCCGGCCTCGAGGTCGAGCGCACCCACATCCTGGAACCGGCGGTCGCCGACGGGGTCGCCGTCGCGCCAGGCTCCCGTCGCCGGGGGTTTGCCGAGCAGCGAGCGCGCCTGAGCCTCGGTGATGAAGCTGGACGGGACCGTGTCCGCCGAGGTCTGCCATTCCATATGCCCTCATTCTGCCCGGTCGGACGCGCCCGCGTCCCTTTGTTACGTGCGCTTGTCATGGACGCCCGCCGCCCGACTGCGGCCACTTCTCGGACAGGTGTCCGAGAAGTGCTAGACTGTCCTGATGACCCGCACCGAGTATGTCCGAGAACCCGCGGTGCGCGGTACAATCAGCGCCGCGCGAGCCTCGGACCCGCGGGCGGAGCGCACCAGGCAGGCCATTTTCGCGGCGGTCCGCACCCTCATGACGCAGCGCGTCGCATCCGTCTCGGTCAGCGACATCGTGCGCACGGCCTCGATCAGCCGGAGTTCGTTCTACGCGCACTTCAGCAGCCTCGACGACCTCGCGACCGGTTTCCTCCGCGAGCAGTTCGCCGAGATCGGCGTGACCGGGTTCGACCTGCGGAGCGACGACCTCACCGCGGCGGAGGCCGCACGCGCCGGCTACCAGCGGCTCATCTCGCACATCGTGGAGCACTACCCGCTCTACTCGAGCGTGCTCGACCTGCCGATCACCCGCACGGCATACGACGACGAGATCGAGGCGTACTCGCGCCGCCTCGTCGAATCTCTCCTCGCGCTCTCCGGCGCCCCGCGGGTCGTGCACCCCGAGTCCTTCGCCACCTACGTGGCCGGGGGAGCGCTCACCCTGATCAGCGCCTGGATGCGCGGCTACCTCGACGTCACGGACGACGAGATCGTCGCCCAGCTGGTCGAATTCTTACCCGAATGGCTGGTCGACGCGGCCTAGCGACGCGTCACCGGCACCCTGCACACCACCACACCACCACCACACGACCGACCGACGATGGTCGCGAGAACCCCGCATCACCAACGAACAAGAGGCAGCACATGAATTTCACCGTGGGAGAAACCCTGGTCTACCCGCACCACGGCGCGGTCACCATCACCGAAATCACGACCCGCGCCGTGAAGGGGATCGAGAAGAAGTTCATGACCCTCACCGTGCACGCGAACGACCTGACGATCAAGCTTCCGATCGAGAACGCGGAGCTCGTCGGCGTGCGCGACGTCATCGACAATGCCGGAGTCCAGGCCGTCTTCGACGTGCTCCGCGAATCCTTCGTCGAAGAGCCCGGGAACTGGTCGCGCCGGTACAAGGCCAACCAGGAGAAGATGGCGAGCGGCAGCGTCTACCGCGTCGGCGAGGTCGTCCGCGACCTATGGCGTCGTGACCAGGAGCGCGGAGTGTCGGCCGGCGAGAAGAACATGCTCGTCAAGGCTCGACAGGTGCTCGTCTCCGAACTCGCGCTCGCCCAGAACTCGACGAGTGAAGAGGCATCCGCCGTCCTCGACACCGTTCTCGCGAGCTCCATCCCCGCGACGGGCACCACCGCCGCCTAAGGGCGCGGGCCGAGAGTCGCCGTTCCCGCCGAGAGTCGCCCGTTCGCCGGGTCGACTCGGCAGTATGGGCGATTCTCGGCGCCTACGCGGCGTCGGGGTCGCCCGTCCAGCCGAGGTTACGGGCGACCTGCTCGAGGGTGGCGAGGGTCGTGGCGTAGTCGGCAGGGCTGACGTCCTGGGTCGCGGCGTCCCGGTTCACCGAGACGACCTCGGCGAGGCGCTGGTAGGCGGTCCTGCCGCGGTCGGTGATCGCGTACCCGGACTCCGATACCGTGACCCAGCCGCTCTCGACGAGTTCGGCGA
Organism: Cryobacterium algoricola; assembly: GCF_004402485.1. GTDB lineage: Bacteria > Actinomycetota > Actinomycetes > Actinomycetales > Microbacteriaceae > Cryobacterium > Cryobacterium algoricola. Next base: position 98,805 of record NZ_SOFG01000016.1, read on the forward strand.
GGTGCTCGACGACGGTCTCGCCCTCGGTATCGAGGAACGGAGCGACCTCGCGGGTGAGTTCGTCGACGGAGGCGGGGCCGCGGGACAGCATCCCGAGCAGCTGCCACTGCCGCCGCGTCACCCCGTGTTCCTCGAGGGTCGTCGCGAATTGCTCGTTGATCAGTTGGTCGACGAGCTTGAGCCAGTATCCGATCGGTCGCAGGTCAGTCATACCGACAGGATATTCACGGACCCGCCATCCGGATCGTTCTGTGAACCAATTCGACGGAGATTTCGCCTCGCGCGGCCCGAAAACGGCCTGCAACGTACAATTTCGGCAAAATCTCCGTCGAATCGGTTCGGGGTGCTGGTGACTCAGGCGTTCGCGCGGGAGGCCAGGGTGACGGCGCGGGCAGCGGCGAGTCCCTGCTCGAGGTCGGCCTTGAGGTCGACCACGTTCTCGATGCCGACGGACAGGCGCACGAGGCCGGGGGTGACGCCGCTCGTGAGCTGCTGCTCCGGGGTGAGCTGCGCGTGCGTGGTCGAGGCCGGGTGGATGACGAGCGAACGGACGTCACCGATGTTGGCCAGGTGGCTGAAGAGCTCGAGGTTGTCGACGAGCGCGCGGCCGGCATCCACCCCGCCCTTGAGCTCGAAGGAGACGACCGCGCCGACGCCCTTGGGCGCGTACTTGTTGGCCGTGGCGTACCAGGGGCTCGACGGCAGGCCGGCGTAGTTGACCGAGGCGATGTCGGGGTGGTTCTCGAGCCACTCGGCGATGTCCTGGGCGTTCTGCACGTGGCGCTCGATGCGCAGGCTCAGGGTTTCGATGCCCTGGATCAGCTGCCAGGCGCTCGCGGGGGCGATCGCGCTGCCGAGGTCGCGGAGCAGCTGCACGCGCGCCTTGATGATGTACGCGATGCCGTCGCCGACCGCGCCGGTGTAGCTGACGCCGTGGTACGACGGGTCAGGCTCGGTGAGGCCGGGGAACTTCTCGACGTTCTTCGACCATTCGAAGGTGCCGCCGTCGACGATGACGCCGCCGATGATCGTTCCGTGGCCGCCGAGGAACTTGGTGGCGGAGTGCACGACGATGTCGGCGCCGTGCTCGAACGGGCGGATCAGATACGGCGTCGCGATCGTGCTGTCGACGATGAGCGGCACGCCGTTCTCGTGCGCGACATCGGCGACGAGCGAGATGTCGAGCACGTTGATCTTGGGGTTGCCGATCGTCTCGGCGAAGAACAGCTTGGTGTTCGGGCGCACGGCGCGGGCCCACTCCGCCGCGTCGTCCTGGTCCTCGACGAAGGTCGTCTCGATGCCGAGCTTGGCGAGGGTGTACTTGAAGAGGTTGTAGGTGCCGCCGTAGATCGAGCTCGAGGAGACGATGTGGTCGCCGGCCTGGGCGATGTTGAGTACGGCGAAGGTCGACGCGGCCTGGCCGGAGGCGAGGAGAAGCGCCGCGGTGCCGCCTTCGAGCGCGGCGATGCGCTCTTCGACGACGGCCTGGGTCGGGTTCATGATGCGGGTGTAGATGTTGCCGAACTCGGCGAGGGCGAAGAGGTTCTGGGCGTGCTGCGCGTTGTTGAACACGTAGGACGTGGTCTGGTAGATCGGGGTGGCGCGCGCGTTGGTGACCGGGTCGGGGTGCGCGCCCGAGTGCACCTGCTTGGTTTCGAACTGCCAGGCGGCCGCGTTGTCGCTCATGAAGAACTCCCTGTAATCCGTGACGAGCGTGGACCGTCCAACGCTCTTGGGTGCGAGTTTAGGCACGCGTTCGCGGGGGCGGCAATGCGGGCGAAACACGGCGTCATCTGGCGGGTGTGACCCGGGTGCGCCGGCGGCGGAGCGTGCGCAACGTGCGGCGAGCAGAATGGGTGGATGCAGCAGGAGATTGCGCGCGCGGAAACGACCGACGGCACCGGCGTGGCATACGCCTCGGCCGGCTCCGGTCGGCCGCTCGTGTACGTCGCCGGGTGGCTCAGCCACCTCGAGCTCAGCTGGCAGCTGCCCGAGGAACGGGCATTCTACGAGAGCCTGGCGGCGGACCGTCGACTCATCCGGTACGACCGCGCCGGATGCGGCCTGTCGGCTCCGACGAGCCGGCCGCCGTCGATGGACTTCGAGCTGGAGCAACTCGCCGCGGTCGTCGCGACGCTCGGCCCCGAGCCGTTCGACCTCATCGGCACGTCGATGGGCGCGCTGGTCGCCGTGGCGTGGGCGGCGGCGCATCCGGACACCGTGCGGCGGCTCGTGCTGTACGGCGGCTGGGCATCCGGCGCGGCGGTCGCCCCGCTCGGCGTGCGCGAGCACGTCCTCGGGCTGATCGAGACGCACTGGGGACTCGGGTCCGACGTGCTCACCGACATCTTCGCGCCCGACGCCGATGCCACGATGCGCGCCCGATTCGGCCGCTACCAACGAGCCTGCTCGACCGCAGCGACCGCGCGGGCGATGCTGGCGCTGTGCTACGACCTCGAGGTCACGGGCCTTCTCGGCCAGGTGCGCACCCCGACGCTCGTGGTGCACCGCGCCGACGACCGCGCCGCCCCCGTCGCGCAGGCCACGGCGCTCGCGGAGGGCATCGCCGGGGCGCGGCTCGTGGTGCTTCCCGGTCGCTCACACCTGCCGTACGCCGGGGACGCCCATGAGCTCGTCGTGACCGTGCGTCGCTTCCTCGGCGCGCGTGCCCCGCAGCGCGGGCCCCGGACCCTGACGCCTCGCCAGAGCGAGGTTGCGGCGTTGATCAGTGAGGGCTGCACGAACCGCGAGATTGCCGTGCGGCTGGGAATCGACGAACGGTCGGCAGAGGGCCACGTCGAACGGATTCGGCTGCGCCTCGGCTTTCGATCGCGGGCACAGGTCGCCGCGTGGTACGCCACCCACCGGGACCGGACGGAACCGCCCAAGTGAGGTAGTTTCCCGCCTGACCGTGCGCGCCGGATCCCGCACGCTGGTGGGATGAATCACGACACAGACACAGACACAGACACAGACACAGACACGGGTACGGCTGCCTCGGCCTCCGCCCCATCGATCTGGCACGGTGACGTCTCGTTGCGCGTCCTCGAGGACATGGGCAGGGACTGTCTCATCGAGACGCTCGGCATCGAACTCACCGACGTCGCGCCCGACGCCCTGCGGGGGCGGATGCCCGTGGACGCCCGTACGACACAGCCGGCGGGGGTGCTGCACGGCGGCGCGTCCGTCGCCTTTGCGGAGACGCTCACGTCGATCGCGGGATACCTCGCGATCGATCGACACCGTTTCCACGTAGTGGGGATTGAGATCAACGCCAACCACCTCCGGCCCGTCGCGAGCGGATGGGTGACGGGAGTCGCCCGCCCGATCCATCTCGGTGCGCGAGTCCAGGTCTGGGAGGTGAGGATCAGCGATGGCCGCGAGCGTCTCGTCTGCGTTTCGCGGTGCACGCTCGCTGTGATCGACAGGCCGAGCGATTACGTCTCACCGGAATTGCGCCGCCCGAGGAGCTGATCGCCGAACCGGGCGCCCAGGCGAGCGAGGGTGGCGCGCACGACCCGAAAACACGGCGTCACGTACCGGGTGCGCACCGGGTGCCGTTCGTGCCGTCAGAATGGGACCATGGCAAATAAGCGAGTTGTGGTGACCGGTGCGAGTTCGGGAATCGGGGCGGCAACGGTACGACTGTTCCGGGCGCACGGCTGGGACGTCGTCGGCGTCGCCCGGCGCGCCGACCGGCTCGCGGCGCTCGCCGAGGAAACCGGCGCGGACGTCTTCACCGCAGACCTGACGGTGCAGGCCGATGTCGACGCCCTCCGCGACTATCTCGCGGCATCCGGCCCCGTGCACGCCCTCGTGAACAACGCCGGCGGCGCCCGCGGCCTCGACAGTGTCGAGACGGCCCCCGTCGAGGACTGGGCCTGGATGTTCGAGATCAACGTGCTCGCGGTCAAGCGGGTCACGAGCGCCGTGCTTCCGCTGCTGCGGGCGACCCTGCGAGAAGAGGCCGCAGGCAACCCAGCGGATGCCGCGGGCAGCGCAGACATCGTCACGGTCACCTCGATCGCCGGTCACGTCGCGTACCTCGGCGGTGGCGGCTACAACGCCGCGAAGTTCGCGGCCCACGCCCTCGTGGAGGTGCTGCGGCTCGAACTCAACGGCGAGCCGATCCGGGTGATCGAGATCGCGCCCGGAATGGTCAAGACCGAGGAATTCGGTCTGGTCCGCTTCGGCGGCGACCCGGAGAAGGCCGCTGCCGCATACGTCGGCGTGGAGAACCCGCTCACCGCGGAGGACATCGCCGAGACGATCGTGCTGAGCGTCGAGCTGCCCGCCCACGTCAACCTCGACCTGATCACGGTCAAGCCCGTCGCACAGGCGGCCCCTGCGCGCGTCGCGCGCGGCCCCCTCGTCCCGAAGGACTGACCCCCGGCATCCGCTGCCCGCACTCACGCAGCGCCCGCCGGTTTGTCCGCCGGTTTGTGTTCCGAATTCAGGAGTTCAGGCTGATCTGGGCCGGTCTGGCCCCGGTTCGGGCCGGAAAAGCCCTCAACTCCTGAATTCGGAACAGCGGATGCCTAGTGCTCGACGGCCTTCTCGGCGCCGTGGCCGGTGAGGGAGCGGACCGACATCTCGGCGGCGAGCAGGGGGTCTTCCTTGCGGGTGCTCGTGACCGAGCCGAGCCAGCCGAGGAAGAACCCGATCGGGATCGAGACGATGCCGGGGTTGCTGAGCGGGAACCACGCGAAGTTGACCCCCGCGCCGAACATCGAGGTAGGCGTGCCGGAGAACACCGGCGAGAAGACGATCAGGATCATCGCCGCTGCGAGGCCGCCGTACATGCTCCAGACCGCACCGCGCGTGGTGAAGCCGCGCCAGAACAGCGAGTAGAGGATCGTCGGGAGGTTCGCGCTCGCCGCGACGGCGAAGGCGAGCGCCACGAGGAACGCGATGTTCTGGCCCTGCACGCCGATGCCGCCCGCGATCGCGAGGATGCCGATCACGATGACGGTGCGGCGTGCAACCTTGACCTCGCTGTCCGGGTCGCCCTTGCCCTTCTTGATCACGCTCATGTAGATGTCGTGCGCGAAGGACGTCGCCGCGGTGATCGTGATGCCGGCGACGACCGCGAGGATCGTCGCGAAGGCGATCGCGGAGATGAAGCCGAGCAGGAGCGGCCCGCCGAGCGCGAGCGACAGGAGCGGCGCCGCCGAGTTGACCCCGCCGGGTGCCGCCGCGATCACGTCGGCGCCGACGAGGGCCGCCGCGCCGAAGCCGAGCACGAGGGTGAACAGGTAGAACGCGCCGATCAGCCAGATCGCCCAGACCACGGAGCGACGGGCCTCCTTGGCACTCGGGACGGTGTAGAAGCGCATCAGGACGTGCGGCAGGCCCGCGGTGCCGAGCACGAGCGCGATCGCGAGCGAGATGAAGTCGAGCGGGTTGTGACCGTACTTGAGGCCCGGCACGAGGATGGCCTCCGCCGGCTTGCTGATCGAGGCCGCCACGGCGCTGTCGAGCAGCGCCGAGAAGTTGAACCCGTTGATCGCGAGCACCCAGATCGTCATGGCGAAGGCGCCGATGATGAGAAGGAACGCCTTGATGATCTGCACCCAGGTGGTGCCCTTCATCCCGCCGATCAGCACGTAGAGGATCATCAGACCGCCGACGACGACCACGACGACCGACTGGCCGAGCTTGTCGTTGATGCCGAGCAGAAGGGACACGAGTCCGCCGGCGCCGGCCATCTGCGCGAGGAGGTAGAAGAAGCACACGGCGAGGGTCGTCGTGGCCGCCGCGACCCGGACCGGGCCCTGCTTGAGCCGGAAGGAGAGCACATCGGCCATCGTGTACTTGCCCGTGTTGCGCATCAGCTCAGCGACGAGCAGGAGCGCGACGAGCCAGGCGACGAGGAACCCGATCGAGTACAGGAAGCCGTCGTAGCCGCTGATCGCGATCGCGCCGACGATGCCGAGGAAGGACGCCGCCGAGAGGTAGTCTCCCGCGATCGCGAAGCCGTTCTGCGGCCCGGTGAACGACCGTCCGCCGGTGTAGTAGTCCGCGGCGGAGCGGTTGTTGCGGCCGGCCCGGATCACGACGATCAGGGTGACGGCCACGAAGGCGAGGAAGATCGAGATGTTCAGGACGGGGTTGGTCTCCGTGGCCTTCGCGGCGGCCTGGACGATCATGGTGCCGGCGCTCATTTCTGCTCCATCTTTTCGAGCTCGGCGCGGAGCGCGGCGCCCATCGGGTCGAGGGTCTTGTTCGAGAAGGACACGTACCACATGGTGATCGCGAAGGTCGTGACGAACTGGCCGAGGCCGAGCACGACGCCGAGGTTGACGCTTCCGACGACCTGGATGGCCATGAAGGCCGGCGCGTATGCGGCGACGAGCACGAACCCGAAGTACCAGACCAGGAAGAACACGGCGAGCGGGATCACGAACCGGTTCCTCCTTCGCTTCAGTTCGAGGAAGCGCGGCGATTGGGCGAAAGCGACGTAGTCGATCGACGACGGCGTCGCTCCCGGTCGTGCATCTCTCAGTGATTCCGTCATGGGGGCTCCTTTGCTCCGGTGAGGATGAGGCTGGATGGTGCAGGGGTGGTGCGGTCTGGGGGTCAGTGCGTGTGGGCGGTGCCGTGCACGGCGAGCTTCAGCGCGTCGAGCACGGTCGGGTCCTCGATGGTCGGTGGCACCGTGTACGGCTCGCCGTCGACGATCTGGCGGATCGTCTTGCGCAGGATCTTGCCCGAGCGGGTCTTCGGCAGCCGATCGAGGATCGTCACGTCCCGGAAGGCGGCGACCGGGCCGACGTGCTCCCGCACAAGGCCGACGAGTTCCTTGGCGAGGGTGTCGTGGTCGATCCTCGCCCCCGCCTTGAGCGTCACGAAGCCCGCGGCGCGCTGGCCCTTGAGGGGATCGTGCACGCCGAGCACGGCGCACTCCGCGACCGCAGGATGCAGGGTGAGCACCTCCTCGAGGGATCCGGTCGACAGCCGGTGACCGGCCACGTTGATCACGTCGTCGGTGCGGCCCATCACGTAGAGGTAGCCGTCCGTGTCGACGTGGCCCGAGTCGCCCGTCGCGTAGTAGCCGGGGAATGCGGAGAGGTAGGCGTTCCGGTACCGGTCCGTGCTTCCCCAGATTCCGAGCAGGGTGCCGGGCGGGAGCGGCAGGCGGATGGCGATGTTGCCCTCCTTGCCCGCCTTCGTCACGGGCCGGCCCTTCGAGTCGAGGATCTCGACGGCATAGCCCGCGACCGGGAACGTCGCAGATCCCGGCTTCGTCGGGATCTCCTCGATGCCGCGCGGGTTCGCGCAGATCGCCCAGCCGGTCTCGGTCTGCCACCAGTGGTCGATCACCGGGCAGTGCAGCCCGTCGTTCGCCCAGTGGTACGTCTCAGGGTCGAGTCGCTCCCCGGCGAGGAAGAGGCCGGTCAGGCTCGAGACGTCGTACTTCTTCAGCTCGGCGAGCTCGGGGTCGACCCGGCGGATGGCCCGGATCGCGGTCGGCGCGGTGAAGAGCACGGTGACCTTGTAGTCCTCCACGACCCGCCAGAAGGCGCCGGCGTCGGGGGTGCCGATCGGTTTGCCCTCGTAGATCACGGTCGTCGCCCCGACGAGGAGCGGCGCGTAGACGATGTAGGAGTGCCCGACGACCCAGCCGACGTCGGAGGCGGCCCAGAAGACGTCGCCGGGACCCGCGGCGTAGATGTTGCGCATCGACCAGGCGAGCGCGACGGCATGGCCGCCGTTGTCGCGCACGATGCCCTTCGGGTTCCCCGTCGTTCCCGAGGTGTAGAGGATGTAGAGCGGGTCCTCGGAGCGGAGGCTCACGGGTTCGGCCGGGGTCGCGGCATCCTCTTCGGTCGCCCAGTCGAGCCACGTGACCGGTCCCTCGCCGGCGTAGTCGGCCGCGCTCCCGGGGATCGACTCGCGGTCCCGCACGATCACGGTGCGCACCGATCCGGTCGACCGGTCGAGCGCCTTCTTGACGAGCGGCAGGTATTCGACGACGCGGCCGGGCTCGAGCCCGCCGGACGCGGTCACGATCACGGTGGGACGGGCGTCGTCGATCCGCACGGCGAGTTCGCTCGCCGCGAAACCGCCGAAGACCACGGAGTGCACGGCGCCGATCCTGGCGCACGCGAGCATGGCCACGATCGCCTCGGGGATCATCGGCAGGTAGACGATCACCCGGTCGCCGACGCCGACGCCCTGGGCGCGCAGTACCCCGGCGAACCGGGAGACGCGTTCGAGCAGCCGGCTGTAGCTGATGCTGACCCGGGTGCCGCTCATCGCGGAGTCGTAGATGACCGCGGCCCGGTCGCCGTGGCCGGCGAGCACGTGCCGGTCGAGGGCGTTGTAGCTCGTGTTGAGCTCGCCGTCCGGGAACCAGCGCCAGAGCCCGGGCTCGCGTTCCTCCAGCGCGGTGCGCGGCGGCACGGTCCAGTCGATGAAAGCTGATGCCTCGAGCCAGAAGTCGGCGCGGGTCGCGGCATCCGTCGAGCGCAGCCAGGAGTCGCGGTAGCTCCCCGCCGTGTCTGTCGCTGTGTACGTCACTGTGAACCTCCCCATTGAAGCTCCTATGTATACATAGAATTCAGGAAGTCTTGCACACGCCGGGTAAAAAGGGAATAGCATGGCGTCTGTGTATACAGAAACCCCAATGTCGGGGAACACCACTCCGCTGGGTACCCGCACGGCCGTACCGCCGGTCGCCGTCGTCAGCGCGAGCGAACGCGCCTACCGGCAACTGCGCGACGAAATCCTCGACGGAGTCCTCGCCCCGGGCGCCGGTCTCCTCGAGGTCGAGCAGTCCGACCGCATCGGCGTCTCGCGTACCCCGCTCCGGGCCGCCATCGCCCGCCTGATCGCCGACGGGCTCGTCGCCGGCCGCGCCGGCCGCGGCTTCATGGTCACGGAGATGTCCGTCGACAGCATCCACGAACTGTACGAACTCCGTCGCGCCCTCGAGGAGCACGCGGCCAGGATCGCGGCGACCAGGCGCGACCCCCACGTCTTCCTCGAGCTGCGCGACCAGTTCCGCACGGCACCCGAACTGTTGCTGCAGGGCGAGGCCGGCCTGCACCGGTACTACGAGCTCATCGACGACTTCGACGACGCGCTCGACGCGGCCGTCGGCAACCCGTTCCTCGTCACAGCGCTCGCCAACGTGCGCACCCACCTCGCCAGGATCCGCAGGCTCGCCAGGCACAATCCGGCCCGGCTGCGGGCGGCGGCGGCCGAGCACCTCCTGATCATCGAGGCCATCGTCGCCGGCGACACCTCGCTCGCCGCCCATGCCACCCATGTCCACCTTCACCAGAGCCTCAGCAACGTCCTCGCCGCGCTCGAGGCGAACCCGGCCGCCCAGGCCGACTGAAACACCACCCACCCGAAACCACCGCCCAACCGAACCACCGCCCAACCGAACCACCGCCCAACCGAACCACCGAAGGGAACCCTGTGCAGTTTCACGATGTTCGAGTCCACCGCAGCGACGAAGACCTGGCCCGCACGGACCAGCTCGCCTGGAAGATCGCCGAGTGCGCAGCCGACCCGGTGGAGGTCTCCGCCGAGGTGACCGAGATGATCATCAACCGGGTCATCGACAATGCCGCGGTCGCAGCGGCCTCGCTCACCCGGCGACCGGTCGTCGCCGCGCGCTCACAGGCGCTCGCGCATCCGCGTTCCTTCAACGGCGTCGGCGCGACCGTGTTCGGCGAACAGCGTTCCCGCCGGGTCTCGCCGGAATGGGCGGCCTGGGCCAACGGCGTCGCCGTCCGCGAACTGGACTACCACGACACCTTCCTCGCCGCCGAGTACTCCCACCCCGGCGACAACATCCCGCCGGTCCTCGCCGTCGCCCAGCACCTCGCCGTCACCCGCGGCCTGACCGGGCGGGACCTCGTGCGCGGAATCGCGACCGGCTACGAGGTCCAGATCGACCTCGTGCGGGCGATCAGCCTGCACGCGCACAAGATCGACCACGTCGCCCACCTCGGCCCGTCGGCCGCCGCCGGGATCGGCACCCTGCTCGGCCTCGACACCGAGACGATCTTCCAGGCCATCGGCCAGGCTCTGCACACCACAACGGCCACCCGGCAGTCCCGCAAGGGTGAGATCTCGAGCTGGAAGGCGTACGCCCCCGCGTTCGCCGGCAAGATGGCCGTCGAATCCGTCGACCGCGCCATGCGCGGCGAGACGAGTCCGACCCCGATCTACGAGGGCGAAGACGGCGTCATCGCGTGGCTCCTCGACGGTCCGGAGGCTTCCTACCAGGTAGCCCTGCCCGGCCGGGGTGAGGCCAAGCGGGCCATCCTGGACAGTTACACGAAGGAACACTCCGCCGAGTACCAGGCCCAGGCCCTCATCGACCTCGCCCGCAAGCTCTACCGCGAGCACCCTGAACTCGCCGACCCGGCCAATATCACCCGGATCGTGATCCACACGAGCCACCACACCCACAACGTGATCGGCTCCGGTGCGAACGACCCGCAGAAGTACGACCCGAGTGCGACCAGGGAGACCCTCGACCACTCGATCCCGTACATCTTCACCGTCGCACTGCAGGACGGCAGCTGGCACCACGTCGACTCCTACCGGCCGGAACGCGCGAGCCGCGCGGACACCATCGCCCTCTGGAACAAGGTCACGACCGAGGAAGACGTCGAGTGGACCCGGCGCTACCACTCGCTCGACCCCGCCGAGAAGGCCTTCGGCGGCCGGGTCGAGATCGAGCTGGCCAATGGCAAGCGGATCGTCGACGAGCTCGCCGTCGCCGACGCGCATCCGCTCGGCGCGCAGCCCTTCGGCCGGGCGGAGTACATTGACAAGTTCCGTACGCTCGCCGCGGGCGTGCTCGAGGAGGGCGAGATCCTGCGCTTCCTCGACGCCGCCGAACGGCTTCCCGACCTCGCCGCCGACGACCTCGACCAGCTCACCATCGTGGCCCGCAACGGCCTGCTCACCTCGGTCCCCATCCCGAATGGAATCTTCTGATGTTGTATTCGACACGCACCCCCGCCGCCAAGCGCGAGGGTTTCCGCCGTGACCTGGCCAGCGGACGCCTGCTCCGGTTCCCCGGGGCATTCAACCCGCTCTCCGCCCGCCTGATCGAGGCGAAGGGGTTCGAGGGCGTCTACATCTCGGGCGCCGTGCTCTCCGCCGACCTCGGCCTGCCCGACATCGGCCTGACCACCCTCACCGAGGTCGCCGGGCGCAGCCAGCAGATCGCCCGGATGACCGACCTGCCCGCGATCGTCGACGCCGACACCGGCTTCGGCGAGCCGATGAACGTCGCCCGCACCGTGCAGACCCTCGAGGACGCCGGGCTCGCCGGCATGCACATCGAAGACCAGGTCAACCCGAAGCGCTGCGGCCACCTCGACGGCAAGCAGGTCGTCGACCTCGAGACGGCGAGCAAGCGCATCCGTGCCGCCGTCGACGCGCGCAGGGACCCGAACTTCCTCGTGATGGCGCGCACCGACATCCGTGCGGTCGACGGCCTCGCCGCGGCCGTCGACCGGGCGAAGGCGCTCGTCGACGCGGGCGCCGACGCGATCTTCCCGGAGGCGATGGCGTCTCTCGCCGAATTCGCGGCGATCCGTGCGGCCGTCGACGTGCCGGTGCTCGCGAACATGACCGAGTTCGGCAAGGGGGAGCTGTTCACTGTGCAGCAGCTCGCCGATGTCGGGATGAACCTGGTGATCTTCCCCGTCTCGCTGCTGCGCCTCGCGATGGGGGCCGCCGACCGCGGCCTCGACGCGATCATCGAACACGGCTCGCTCGAGTCGATGCTGCCCGAGATGCAGCACCGTTCGACGCTCTACGAACTGCTCGACTACGAGTCGTACAATCACTTCGACTCTGGCGTCTTCAACTTCACCCTCAACCCCACCCTTCCCGCGTAACCACGCACTCGCCGCACGCAAAGGAGCGACATGAGCCAGAACGAACCAGCCGTCACCGAACCGACGGTCTACAAGGGCCTCGCCGGAATCGTGGTCGACCGCACCCGCGTCTCCAAAGTCAACGACCTGTCGAACTCCCTGCTCTACCGGGGCTACCCCGTGCAGGAACTCGCCGCGCAGAAGAGCTTCGAGGAGGTCACCTACCTGCTCTGGAACGGCGAACTGCCGACGCCGGACGAACTCGCCGCCTTCGAGGACGAGGAGCGGTCGCTCCGCCACCTCCAGCCCGCCGTGCGCCGCGTGATCGACGAGCTTCCCCTGACCGCGCACCCGATGGACGTCGTGCGCACCGCCGTGAGCCTGATCGGCGCCTTCGACCCGCAGGTCGACGACGCCTCCCCGGAGGCGAACAAGGCCAAGGGCCTGCGGCTCTGGTCCCAGATGCCCGCGATCGTCGCGTACGACCAGCGCCGCCGCCACGGGCTCGAGCCGATCGAACCGCGCGACGACCTCGGCTACTCGGCGAACTTCCTGTTCATGACCTTCGGCGAGGTGCCCGAACTCGTCGTCGTCGAGGCCTTCGACGTGTCGATGATCATGTACGCCGACCACTCCTTCAACGCATCGACCTTCACGGCGCGGGTGATCACCTCCACGATGAGCGACCTGCACTCGGCGATCACCGGGGCCGTCGGCGCCCTCAAGGGCGCGCTGCACGGCGGCGCCAACGAAGCCGTCATGCACATTTTCGAGCAGATCGGCCTCGGCGAAGGCTCCGGCGAGCGGGCGGATGCCTGGCTCACGGCGACCCTCGACGCGCACCAGAAGGTGATGGGTTTCGGCCACCGCGTCTACAAGCACGGCGACTCCCGGGTGCCGACGATGAAGACCGCGCTGCTCACCCTGGTCGAGCACTACCAGCGCCCTGACCTGATCGAGCTCTACGAGCGCCTCGCAGCCGGGATGAAGGAGCGCACCGGAATCCTGCCGAACCTCGACTACCCGTCGGGGCCGGCGTACTACCTGATGGGCTTCGACACCCTGACGTTCACGCCCATCTTCGTGGCCTCCCGGATCGCCGGCTGGACCGCGCACATCATGGAGCAGACCGCCTCGAACTCCCTGATCCGACCGCTCTCGCTCTACGACGGGCACCCGGAACGGCATCTGCCCGCTGCAGCGGAACCCGACCTGCAACCGGCCGGTGACCTACCATTGGACAATGGCATTCGAAGCAGACGACTCAGCAACTGACACGCCCGGCATCCAGCGGGAAATTCTCGGCTGGGAGGACTTCGCCAACGCCTCGCGGCAACTGGCCGTCGACGTGCTGTCGAGCGGATTCCGCCCGGACGTCGTGATCGCGATCGCGCGCGGCGGACTGCTGCTCGCGGGCGCGATGTCGTACGCGCTCGGCACCAAGAACTGCGGCAGCATCAACGTGCAGTTCTACACCGGGGTCGACGAACGCCTGCCGGAACCCGTGCTCTCCGGGCCGATGCTCGACGCGCCCGCGCTCGCCGGCCTCAGCGTGCTGCTCGTCGACGACGTCTCCGACTCCGGACGCACCCTCGCGCTCGTGCTGGCCATGCTGCGCGAGTCCGCTGCCGAGGTGCGCTGCGCGACCCTGTACACCAAGCCGCGCACGGTCCTCATCCCGGACTACACCTGGCGCGAGACCGACGACTGGATCGTGTTCCCGTGGTCTGCCCTGCCGATCGTCGACGCGCCAGAGGTGACGGCGCTGCTCGCCCCCATCGTCGCGACCGTCGTCGCTCCCGCCGTCGTCGCTCCCGCTGTCGCCGGCGTCGTCGCATGAGCATCCACCTCGTCGGCGGTGGCTGGGCCACCGCGCACAGTGCGGCCGTGTTCGGGCCGTTCCTCGCCGAGGCGACCGTGCGTTCCACGGCCGCCGGTCGCGACGAACCCCGGATCGCGATCATCGCCGTGCGCGCCCCAGGCACCGCCGGCCTCGACGACGTTGTCGACGACGCCGCCCAGCACGCCGCCAGGCTCGCGGAAGCGCTCGGCACTGCGGGAGTCTTCGAGGCGAAGATCACCGAACTCGCACTGAGCGACGCGGCGACCCTGCCGGCGATCGCGGACGTCGACGGCATCCTCGTCGGCGGCGGGCTCACTCCCGCCTACCTCGCCGCACTCACCCCGATCGCCGGCGAGATCCGCCGCCAGGTGTCCGCCGGCGTACCGTACTTCGGCTACTCCGCCGGCGCCATGATCGCCGCGGAGCGCGCCCTCGTCGGAGGCTGGCGCCTCGGCGAGGTCGAGGTCAGCGCCGAAGTGGCCGCGGAAGGCCTCGACGAACTCACCATCCAGCCCGGCATCGGCCTGCTCGACGTCACCGTCGACGTGCACGCCGCCCAGTGGGGCACACTGTCCCGGCTGATCGCCGCAACGGAAGCCGGCCTCATCGACGGCGGCCTCGCGGTCGACGAGAACACCGCGCTCATCGTTGGGGAGGGCGCCCTCCGCGTCGTCGGCGCCGGCAGCGTCTGGCGGGTCAGCCAGTCCGAGAACGGCGTCCTCGTCAGCACCTTCGGCGCCTAAGCAGTGATCGATCCGGCAGCGATCGGCAGGGCATCGATCGATCCGGCAGGGATCGACCCCGGCTGGTCAGCGGCCCTCGCCCCCGCGGCGGGCGCGCTGGCCCAGGCCACCGCCTTCCTGGACGCGGAGTCGGCCGCCGGGCGGCCCTGGCTGCCGGAGCCTGCGAACGTGCTGCGTGCCTTCCTCTCCCCGTTCCAGGAGGTGCGCGTGCTCCTGGTCGGCCAGGACCCGTATCCGACGCCGGGGCATCCGCTCGGCCTCGCCTTCGCGGTCGACCCTGCCGTGCGGCCCCTGCCGCGGAGCCTCGTGAACATCGGCGCCGAGCTCCAGTCGGACGTCGGAGTCACCCTGCGCACCGGGGACCTCTCCGCGTGGTCCGCCCAGGGCGTGCTGCTGCTCAACCGGGTGCTGACCGTGCGTGCCGGCGAGCCGGGTTCGCACCGCGGGCACGGCTGGGAGGCCGTCACGGACCAGGCCATCCGCGCGCTCGTCGCCCGCGGCACGCCGCTCGTCGCGATCCTGTGGGGAAAGGACGCCGCGAAGCTGCGACCGTTGCTCGCGGACACTCCCGTGATCGAGTCTGCGCATCCGAGCCCGCTGTCCGCGCGGCGCGGCTTTTTCGGGTCGAGGCCGTTCAGCCGCGCGAACGACCTCCTCGTCGCGCAGGGCGCGGTACCCGTCGACTGGACTCTCGGGTAGCGCTCTCGGGTAGCGCTCTCGGGTAATCTGGAAGTCCGTGTGAGGAGCCAGCCATGCTTGAAGAGGAATACCAGCCGCGCCGGCAGTTGCCCAGGCACCTGCGCCCGGTGCCGGAGACCGAGGCTCCGTTCGAGTACTCGATGCGGGACGCGCTCATCACCGACCTCCCGTACATCCGGGAGATCTACAACTATTACGTCGCGAACAGTACAGTCACCTTCGACGTGGACCCGATGACTCTCGCCGCCTGGCGCAGCAAGTTCTACTACCTCGGCAAGCTCGGCATGCCCTTCATCGTGGCCGTGTCGCCAGCCGGTCAGATCCTCGGCTATGCGCTCGTCACGCCGTGGAAGGAGAAGCGCGCGTTCCGCTTCACCGTCGAGAACTCGATCTACCTCGGAGCGGCCTCGACCGGGAAGGGCCTCGGCCGGGTGCTCCTCGGCGAACTCATCACCCGCTCCAAGGACGCCGGCCTCAAGGAGATCATCGCCGTCATCGCCGACCAGGGCGCCGACGCCTCGATCAAGCTGCACCTCGACTTCGGGTTCAAGGAGATCGGCCGGATGGGCAAGGTCGGCTTCAAGTTCGACCGCTGGCTCGGAACCGTGCTGCTCCAGAAGAGCCTGAAGTAAACCCGGTGACCGACCAGGAAATCTCGTTCGAACCGCCGAAGCGCCACACCGTGCTGCGGTCCTTCGCCGGACATCTCGAAGCACCGCCGGAGACCGTGTTCGTGCGGCTGCTCGCGGCGCTGATGCCGGAACCGAGCGCGGGTGCTGTCGCGATCGGCCGGCATTTCCGCGCCGATCCCGCCGAGCGCCTGATCGTGGTGCAGGGGAACTGGTGGTACCGCGGCGAGTACCGCGTACTCGCAGAGGACGAGGGGTCGCTCGTGCAGTACGAGATCGTCAACGTCGCGCAGGCATTCCACGCCGCCGGGGCGCTCACCGCCCGCTCGACGCTTCGGGCGGCGCCCCGCGCGTTCCAGGACCTGCTCACGACGGTCGCAGGCCCGCTCGCCCACTGAGGTCAGGGCGTGAGGTGCAGCGTGAGCTCCGGTCCGCCGAGCAGCACCGCGAGCACGGATGCCCCGAGCCCGCCGACGAGAAGCAGCCCCGGATGGGCGAGCCCCACGACAGTGGCCCGCACGCGCGGCCTGGTCCGCAGGAACTCCTCCGGAACCGCGTGCGCCGCGGGCACCTCGCGCCAGCCGCGTAACCGCCGCAGGAACCAGCTGCACCGCACGACGAACGCCATCCACAGCACGAGCAGCACCACCGGGATCGCCGCGAGCATGAGCGCGAAGCCGAGCCCGGTCACCGCGGCGTCGTCGTCGTGTGCCGCGGCCTGGATCGTCGTCGAGATCGACGAACTCGCGACCACCGACACGCTCCAGACCAGGAATGCCGCGCACAGCGCGAGGAACCGCACGAAGAAATGGCCGAGGACCGAGTCGTTCCCGGGCGGCAGGTGATCACGCGGCGTTGCCGCGAGCAGCCACAGCGTCGCGCAGAGGGCTGGCAGGGAGGCCATCAGCACGACCGCATACCAGCCGGGGTCCGGTACCCAGGGTGCGAGGGCGTCTGAAGCGACCACGACACCCCAGAGGGCGAGCCAGGCCCAGCCCGACCGCAGCGGATGCCGCACGAGCCACGCCGGCAGCATCCGCTCGAGCACCGCAATCATGCGCACACTGTACTCGCGAGGCACACCGGACCGAACGCGGGTGTTCCGCCGGTCCGCGGGTGGCGCACCACCCGCGCTGCGGCGGAAGACCCGCGCTCGACGAAAGCGGAGCTACTCGCGGAGCGCCGGGCGCGACGGCCACCAGAACCGGTCGCCGGTCAGGAAGACGAGCGCGGGAACCACGAGGGTGCGCACGAGCAGGGTGTCGAGCAGCACGCCGAGGCAGACGATCACGCCGATCTGCGCGAGCGCGACGACCGGGAGCACCCCGAGCACGACGAAGACCGCCGCGATCAGGATGCCGGCACTCGTGATCACCGCTCCGGTCGAGGAGAGGGCTCGAACCATGCCCTCCCGGGTGCCGTGCAGCCGGGCCTCCTCCCGCGCCCGCGTCGTGAGGAAGATGTTGTAGTCCACACCGAGCGCGACGAGGAACAGGAACGCGAACAGCACGACGTTCGTGTTGAACGCCGGGAACCCGAGCAGGTTCTGGAAGATCAGGTTCGAGGCGCCGAGGCTCGCGAAGAACGTCGCGAGCACGCTCGCAATCAGCAGCACCGGGGCGACGAGCGAGCGGAGCAGCAGGGCGAGGATCCCGAAGACGATCGCGAGGATCATCGGCAGGATCAGGTCCTGGTCGCGCTGCGAGCTCGTGCGGGTGTCGAGGGCCGTCGCGTCTGTGCCGCCGACGAGGGTGTCTGCGACGGGGCCGCCGGCATCGGCGTATGCGCTCCGGAGCGACGTGATCGTCGCGAAGGTCGTCTCGCTGCCCGGTTCGCTCCCGAGCGACAAGTTGAGGCGGGTGAGCCCGTTCGCGCTCTCCCCGGTCTGCACCGCGGCGACGCCGGTCGTGGCGGTCGCGAGGCTCGCGGCCTCGGTGGCCGCGGCATCCGGCGCCAGCACGACGGTCTGGCTGGTGAGCCCCGACGAGAACGACGCGTCGACGATGGCCTGCGCCTGCACCGATTCGGGGTTGCCGAGCAGCTGGTCGGCCTGAGAGAGTCCAACGGATGCCCCGATCAGCCCGAGACTGAGGGCGCCGAGTCCGAGAGCGGAGCCGACGATGATCGCAACGGGGCGGCGGGCGACGCCGCGGCCGAGCTTGGACCAGAATCCGGTGTGCACGCGGGGCGATGCGGGGTCGTATCGGGGGACGAACGGCCAGAACAGCCCGCGGCCGCAGACGACGAGGGCGGCGGGCAGCACGATGAGGGCGAACAGGATCGCGATGACGACCCCGATCGCGCATGCGAAACCGAGTGCGCGGTTGCCGGAGAGTTCGGCGAAGAGCAGGGTCAGCAGGCTGAGCGCGACGGTCCCGCCGCTCGCCGCGATTGCGGGACCGGCGCTCCGTACGGCGATCCGCATCGCCTCGTTCCTGCTCTCCGTGTGCAGCAGTTCCTCGCGGTAACGGGCGACGAGGAGCAGCGCGTAGTTGGTTCCGGCGCCGAAGACGAGCACGGACTGGATGCCCGACACGCTCGCGTCCAGGGTGATCCCGAACGGCCCGGCGAGGGCGCTCACGACGACCCCGGCGAGTCCGTCGGCGAGGCCGACGACCACGAGCGGCACGATCCAGAGCACGGGGCTGCGGTAGGTGATGATCAGCAGCACCGCGACGACGATCACGGTCACGAGCAGCAGCCGGAAATCGGCGCCCGCGAAGGCGTTGGAGATGTCGGCCTGGAACCCGACCGGCCCCGTCACGTAGGAGCTCAGGCCGGCGGGCAGGTCGCTCGAGGCGGCCGAGCGGATGTCCGTGGCCGTGCCCTTGACGTCGGCGCTGACGGCGGCGGCCTCGAGCGGCACCACGCTGATCGCGGCAAGCCCGTCGTCGCTGAACTGCGGTGTCGTTGCACGCGGTGCGGTCGACAGGGCGCCGAGCTCGGCGGCCCGCGCGGTGATCGCTGCCTTGTCCGCCTCGGTCAGTGCGCTGTCCGGACCGGTCGCGTCGGCACCGCCGCGGCTCCAGACCACGATCGCGGAGGTCTGCTTCGCCGAGGGGAAGTCGGCGAGGAGGGCGTCGACCCTCGCCGCCTGGCTCGCCGTGGGCAGTCCGGAGGTTGGGAAGTCGTTCCCTGCGCTCTTCGGCAGCAGGGCGAACAGCAGTCCGATGGCGATGACGGCGCCGACGAGGACGACCCAGGCCGTGCGCCGACCCGTGATGATGCGCACAATCCCGAGCACTTTTCCTCCAATAGTCCTGATTGCTAAGCATCCTAGCAATGTCAGGACTAGTATGGCGGTCATGGCAGAGCCTCGCAAGTCCCCGCTCCCGGCGAGCGCGCCGACCGGTTCCCCGGCGGGAGCGCCGGTTGCTGCGCCCGTCGGCACGCCGGCCGGCGCCGTCCAGCCCCTGGTCGGCGACAACGATATCGGCCTGCCCTATTCCGGCGAGATCGGCACTCAGCTGCGTGAATTCGTGGTGCTGTCCCGGGCGTTCGAGCGTCAGGTCGGTCAGGCGCTCGCGGTGAACCCGACCGACTTGTCCGCAATGGAACACCTGATCAGCGCCGGTTCGCTCACGCCGAGCGAACTCTCGCGGCGACTTGACATCTCGACGGCCGCGACCACCCTGGTGGTCGACCGGCTCGTCGCACTCGGCCATGCCCGGCGCGAGGCGCACGCATCGGACCGCCGGAAGGTCGTCGTCCTGCCCGCGGCGAAATCCGTGGCGATGGCCGTCGGCGCGCTCATGCCCGTGATCGGGGGAGTCGCCACGGTCACCCGCGATCTCCCTCCGGAGGAGCGGGCGGTGATCGCTCGCTTCCTGTCGCGCGTGCTCGAGGTCTACCACGGCGCCCTCGACGGCGGCGCCGCTGGAGCAGAGGGAAACGGAGACGGCACCGACACCGCCGCGCCCCGGTTCCGACCCCCCGCTTCCTGAACGTTCCGTGAATTGTTTTGAGGAAATCAAGACAACTGTTAGCGTGAGGGTATGACGACGACGGGGGTGCCGAGCACGACCCCTGGTTTCTCGGACCCTGATTCCTCGAGCCCTGGCTTCTCGGGACCGGGCGAGCCCGGGCAGCTCGGCGACAGCATCCGCCGGTCGGGCCTCAAAGTCACAGCGCCTCGCCTCGCCGTGCTGCGTGCCCTCGACGATTCTCCGCACACGAGTGCCGAACGACTCTTCGCCCTCGTGCGGATCGAGTTGCCCGGCACGTCGCTTCAGGCCGTCTACGGTGTGCTCGCGGCCTTCACCTCGGCGGGCCTCACCCGCAGGATCGAACCCTCCGGGTCTCCCGCGCTCTACGAACGCCGCGTCGGAGACAACCATCACCACGTGATCTGCTCCAGCTGCGCCGCGGTGCGGGACGTGGACTGCGCCGTCGGCGAAGCGCCCTGCCTCGAGCCGAACGACGCCGCCGGTTTTGTCGTGCACGCGGCCGAAGTCACCTTCTGGGGCCTGTGCCCCGACTGCCAGGCGGCGACCGCGTAGCCGCACCGCCGGCCCGGACCACCCACTCACCCTTACTTTCGCAGTGCACATGTAGTCGAACAAAGGAGCAGTATGACCACCGAGTCGAAGCCCACCACCACTCAGAGCGGAGCGCCCGTCGCGAGCGACGAGCATTCCCTCACCGTCGGGACCGACGGCGTCGCAGCCCTGCACGACCGCTACCTCGTCGAGAAGCTCGCGCAGTTCAACCGGGAGCGCATCCCGGAGCGGATCGTGCACGCCAAGGGCGGCGGAGCGCACGGCGTGTTCGAGGTTACCGGCGACGTCTCGGCGTACACCCGCGCCGCGGTCTTCCAGCCCGACACGAGTACCGAGACGCTCCAGCGCTTCTCGAGCGTCGCCGGCGAGCAGGGCAGCCCGGACACCTGGCGCGACGTGCGCGGCTTCTCGGTCAAGTTCTACACGACGGAGGGCAACTACGACATCGTCGGCAACAACACCCCGGTGTTCTTCATCCGCGACGGCATCAAGTTCCCCGACTTCATCCACTCCCAGAAGCGCCTTCCGGGCTCCGGCCTGCGCGATGCCACGATGCAGTGGGACTTCTGGACCCTCTCGCCGGAGTCCGCGCACCAGGTCACCTACCTGATGGGCGATCGCGGCCTCCCGCGCTCCTGGCGCGAGATGCCCGGTTTCGGCTCGCACACCTACCAGTGGATCAACGCCGCGGGCGAACGCTTCTGGGTCAAGTACCACTTCGCCTCCAACCAGGGCAACGTCGAGATGGAGGGCTCTGAGGCCGAGCTCATCGCCGGCGCAGACGCCGACTACTACCGCCGCGACCTGCACGACGCGATCGAGGCAGGCAACTTCCCGTCCTGGACCGTCTCGGTGCAGATCATGCCGTACGAGGAGGCCAAGACCTACCGGTTCAATCCCTTCGACCTGACCAAGGTCTGGCCGCACGCCGACTACCCGCTGATCGAGCTCGGTGTGCACACGCTCAACCGCAACCCGCAGAACTTCTTCGCCGAGATCGAGCAGGCCGCGTTCTCGCCGGCCAACTTCGTGCCCGGCATCGCGGCGAGCCCGGACAAGATGCTGATGGCGCGCATCTTCTCCTACCCGGACGCCGCGCGATACCGGGTCGGCACGAACTACGCCGAGCTGCCCGTCAACGCCCCGCACGCCGCCGCGGTGAACGGCTACTCGCAGGACGGCGCCGGCCGGCATCACTTCAACGCTCCAGAGGCCCCGAACTACGCGCCGAACTCGCTCGGCGGCCCCGTGGCCGACCCGCTGCTCGCCGGTGAGGGCAGCTGGGAGAACGACGGCGCGCTGCTCCGTGCCGCCGCCGTGCTCCGCAGCGAGGACAGCGACTTCGGCCAGGCAGGGACGCTCTACCGCGACGTGTTCGACGACGCGGCCAAGGCCCGCTTCCTCGACACCATCACGGGCGCGATCAGCGGCGTGCAGCGCCCTGAGGTCACCGAGCGCGCGATCTGGTACTGGACGAGCGTCGACGCCCAGCTCGGCGCCGCACTGCGCGCGAACCTCGCGAAGTGGGCCGAGGCGGACATGCTTGCCGAGGCATCCGCCCAGTATTCAGAGTAAGCAGCGTCTCGGAGTAAGCGGCTACTCGAGAGTGGGTGCGGCGGCGGCCGCACCCACCATCGCCGCGCTGCGCTCCCAGAGGGCTGCGGCGAGTGCCGGGTCGTAGGCGAGCTTGTTCGCCTTCGCGACCAGGCGCTTGTCGTAGTACTCCCCGGAGATCCAGTCGCCCAGGGGAGCCGTGGCGAGCCAGACCAGGGTGTCTGCGCCCTGCTCCGGGGTGATCAGCATCCGCTTGAGCGGGGTCTGGTAGATGAACCGCATCACGCTCGTCGAGTTCGACGAGAAGCTCGTCGCGACGACGCCGGGGTGGAAGGCCGCGGTCGTGAGGCCCCGCTCGTGGTAGCGGTGGTGCAGCTCGCGGGTGAAGAGGATGTTGGCGAGCTTGGCGTTGCCGTACGCCCGGTTGGGCGAGTACTTTCGGCTCCCGTCGAGGTCGTCGATGTCGAACCGGGCGTAGACGCTGTTCGCCACGCTCGCGGTGTTGATCACCCGGGCACGGCTCTCCAGCAGCCGGTCGGTGAGGAGCGTCGTGAGCAGGAACGGCGCAAGGTGGTTGACCTGGAAGGTCATCTCGTGGCCGTCGACGGTGAGCACGCGCTTGCCCATGATGCCGCCGGCGTTGTTCGCGAGCACGTCGATGCGCGGGTAGCGCTCGAGGAGGGTCGCTGCGAGTGCGCGCACGTCGTCGAGGCTGGCGAAGTCGGCGGTGAACGAGTCGGCGCCGAGCTCGGCGGCGACGGCGGCGGTCTTGGCCGCCGAGCGTCCCACGATGACAACGGATGCCCCGGTGCGGCTGAGTGCGCGGGCCGCGGCAGCGCCGATGCCGTCGCTGCCTCCGGTGATGATGATCGTGCGAGCGGACGGTGCGGATTCTTCGGACATTTCTTTCATGACTTTCCTTTGGCCAGGTAGCCGCCCTTGTCCAGGCCGGCCTCGATTTCAAAACGGTTGGTGAGTGGGTTGCGGCCGGCCGCACGGTAGAACAGCGGGAACAGCATGCCGTAGTGCTGCCACTGGCGCTTGTGCACGGCCTCGTGTTCGAGGATCGCGTCGGAAACGTTGTCCCGGGTGAGGTAGCAGCCGCCGACGCACGACCCGCCGCGGCCGAATGCCCAGTCCGGCAGGCCGCGGAAGACGATCAGGCCGCCGCGTCGCTCGACGCGCCCGGTGCTGAGGAGCCCTCCCCAGACCAGCCCGACGGCCGTCGCGTAGAGGTATCCCGCCCTGCTGAGGGAGGAATCGAAGAGGATCCGGCGCATGTACCAAGCGTATGCCGCCTGACCGGCACTTAGAGTTAACCCCGTGCGAATTCGACTGCTGGGCGGCCTGAGTGTCGAGCACGACGGACGACGTCTTCCCGTGACCGGGGCGATGCAGCTCGCCGTGCTGTTCCGGCTTGCCGTCGACGCCGGGACGGCCGTGAGCTACCGGGCGATCGCCGAGGACGTCTGGTCCCGCGATGCGCCGGAGAACCAGCGGGCCGCCCTGCAGTCCATCGTCTCGAGGCTGCGGGCCCAGCTCCCGCCCGGCCTGATCGAGTCGACGGTCGGCGGCTACCGCCTCCGACTCGCCAGGTCCGACGTCGACGCACTCCGTTTCGAAGACCTCGTCGCCGAAGCCGGTGCCGCCGCCGGGGCCGGCTTGCCGGCGGATGCCCGGCGCGGCGCGAGCGCGGCCCTCGCGCTCTGGGCCGGCGAACCCTGGATCCCGTCCCCGGACTTCGACTGGTTCCTCCGCGACCTCGCCCGTGACCGGGCCAGGGCACTCGAACTCGCCGGGCCGGACGGCGCAGCCCCCGAATCGGGCGCACCCTCAGCCGCCCGCGGCATCCCGGTGTCCCTCACCCGCCTCGTCGGCCGGGAGCGGGAACTCGCCGCGATCGAGGAGCAGCTCGCCGGGTCCCGGCTGGTCACGATCGTCGGAACCGGGGGAATCGGGAAGACGCGGCTCGCGCTCGAAACAGCAGCGGGCATCCGTGGGGCCGTGCTCGTCGAACTCGCCCCGGTCGGCCCTGGCGAGGTGCTCGCCGCGGTGCTCGCGGCCACGGGGCGCGAACTGCGCACCTCGGACGCGCCCGTCGAACCCGTCGGCAGCCTCGAGCGGGTCGTCGAGGCGCTGCTCGGCCGCGCGGCCCTGCTCGTGCTCGACAACTGCGAGCACGTCATCGATGCGGTCGCCCGGCTCGCGGAAAGCCTGCTCGGCGCACTCCCCGCGCTGACCATCCTCGCCACGAGTCGCGAGCCGCTCGGTATTCCCGGCGAAGCCTTCGTCACCGTCGGGTCGTTGCCGCACCCGAGTGAATCGGAGCTCGCGGCCGCCGTCGGCTCGCCGGACGCGCCCGGCTCGCCGGCGTCGCCCGGGTCGCCCGGGTCGCCGGAGAGCCTGCGCGAGTTCGCCGCGCTCGAACTGTTCAGCCAGCGTGCCGTCGCTGCGCGGGGCACCGGCCTCTCCACCGCGGAACTGGCCAGTGCCGCCCGGATCTGCGCGCGCCTCGACGGGCTGCCGCTCGCCATCGAGCTCGCCGCCGCGAAGCTCCGCACGATGACCCTCGACGAGGTCCTCGACGGCCTCGACAGCCGTTTCACCCTCCTCACCGGCGGGTACCGCACCGCGCTGCCCCGGCACCAGACCCTGCGCGCCCTGATCGACTGGAGCTGGAGCCTGCTCTCGGCGGCCGAACGCACGGCGCTCGGCCGACTCGCGGTGTTCCCCGCCGGCATCGACACCCGGGATGCGGCCGACGTCGCCGCCACGGCCGGTCTCGCCGGGGCATCCGTTTTCGAGAGCCTCGTGGACAAGTCGCTGCTGCACCGCGAGCGCGGACGCTACCGGCTGCTCGAGACCATCCGCGAGTACGGCATCGAGCGACTCGCGGAGGCCGGGACTCTCGCTGCCGAGCGAGCGGCGCAGGCCGAGTACGCGATGCTGCGGGCGGAGGCCGCCGATGCGCTGATGCGCGGGCCGCGGATCCGCGAGGCGATCGCGTGGTTCGACGCCGAAGACGACAATGTGACCGCAGCGCTCCGTTACACCACGAGCGCGCGTCTCGCCGAGCCCGCGGTCCGGATTGCGCTCGCCTGCGTCTGGTACTGGGGGATCCGGGAGCGGCGCGACGAGCTCGGCGCCTGGCTCGGTGCGGTGAGCGAGCTGGCCGCAGCGGTCGACAGTGACGAAGCACGCGCCATCGTGCTGTTCGCGCCGGTCGTCCGGGCCTTCTCCGCGGAGGAGGCCAACCTCGATGCCGCCCGCGACTCGGCACTCGTGCCCGAGGCGCTCGCCGAGGCAGCGCGGCGTGCGTTCGACGCGTGGGCGCAGGACCCGCCGGGGCGGGGCGGCGAGCTCATGCAGCTGGCCTTCCCGCTCCTGTCCGCGTTCCGGACCTCGTTCGGCGAAGAGGGCTGGATGCTGCGGGTGCGGATCCCGAGCGGCGAGGATCTCGGTCTCGATCCCTGGCCAACGGCCATGCTGCACGTGATCCGGGCCGCGACGGCGCAGAACCGCGGCGACATCACTGAGCTCGGCGAGGCATCCACTCGCGCCGTGACCGCATTCGAGGAGATCGGCGACCTCTGGGGCCTCGCCCTCGCCCAGCAGATGCGCGCGGAGTGGTTCAGCCTGCAGGGGCGCCTCGAGGAAGCGCTCGACGTGACCGATGCCTCGACCGCGAACATGAGCCGCATCACCTCGAGCTGGGACCTCGCCCAGCAGCAGGCGCTCGCCGTGTCGATCATGCTGCGGCAGGGCAGGCTCGCGGCGGCCAGGGAGCGCGCGGACGAAGTCCTCGCCGGGGCGGCGGAGTCCGGCAACATCTTCACGGTGATCCTGGCCGAGGCGACCGCGCTCGTGCTCGACCTGAACGACCGGGACGCGCGCGCAGCGAGCGCCCGGCTCGCCAGGATCGAGGACCTCGCGTCGGGCTGGCCGAACATGCCCAGCCAGCTCGTGGCCATGATCGGCGTGCGCCGGGCCGAGCTCGCGCTGCTGCTGGGCGACCCGGATGCCGCGGAGCGGGCCATCCGGGTCGCCGCGGGGGCTGCGATCGCGAGCCTCGACCACCCCGTGATCGGCCAGGTCGCCCTGAGCCTCGGCGGCCTCGCGCTCGCCCGCGGACAGGTCGAGGAGGCCGTGCGTGCGCTCGACCTCTCCGCGGCGATCATCGGGGCATACGACCGCCTCGAACCGCGCGCGATCGCGATCGAGGCTGCGGCGGCCGCCCGCGGCATCGACCGGGCGACGCCGGCGCCCTCCTCGCGCCCGCAGGCCCTCGCGACACTCCGTGCCCTGATCGATCCCGCGCCCTGATCCCGCCCCAGCCCGCCCCCGCTCGCGGAGCGATTTCGCGGGAGGGAGAGGGGGTTAGAGCTTGGTGCGGTAGGCGCGCATCGCCAGCGGGAAGAAGACCCCGACGAGCACGACGCAGGAGAGCAGCACCCAGAGCACTTCACCGCCGACGGTGGTGCCCGGGGTCATGATCGAGTTGCCGACCAGGAGGCCGCGCATCGCGTCGGTGACGTGCGTGACCGGGTTGATCGCGACCCAGCCCTGCAGCCAGCCGGGCATGGTCGCAGCGGGCACGAACGCAGAGGAGCCGAAGGTGAGCGGGAAGACGATCAGGAACGACAGTCCCTGCACGGCGCCCGAGCTGCGGGCGAGCATGCCGATGAAGACGGATGTCCAGCACAGGCTCATCGCGAAGACGATCATCAGCACGATGGCCGTCGCGACCGAGTACCACGGGGTCAGGAACCGGAAGCCGATCGCCGCACCGAAGGCGAGGGTGACGCCGATCGCGATGCTGTGCCGCACCACGTCGCCGGTCACGGCGCCCATGAGCGGTGCGGACCGGGCGATCGGGAGGGACCGGAACCGGTCGAACACCCCGTTCTTCAGGTCGGAGTTGAGGTTGACGCCGATGGTCATCGCCGTCGTCATGATCGTCTGCACGATGATGCCGGGAAGCGCGAACTGGAGGTAGTCCTGGCTCGTCCCCGCGATCGCGCCGCCGAAGATGAACACGAAGATCACCGTCATCACGATCGGCTGCACCGAGACGTCGAGGAACTGTTCGGGGTTGCGCACCATCTTGGTGACGGTGCGCTGGGCGAGGATCAGTGAGTCGCGGACCATCATGATGCGGCTCCTTCCGTGACGAGGCCGGGGGTGGACGGTGACGCGGGCGCTGCCGGCGTGTGACCGGTCAGGGAGTAGAAGACCTCGTCGAGGCTCGGGAGCCGCAGCGAGAGTTCGGTGACGGCGATGTTCTCGGCGTGCAGCCGGGCGACGGTCGCGGTGAGGGCGTCTGCGCCTGCGACGGGGACGGAGACGAGGCTGGGGGAGGGGAACTCGGGGGCGCGGGTGCCGACCGAGGCGAGCAGGGCGGTGACCCGGTCCAGGTCGCGGTCGTCGGCCGGCCGCACCTCGAGGGTCTGCCCGCCGACCTGGCGTTTCAGGCCATCCGGGGTGTCGTGGGCGATGACGAGACCGTGGTCGATGACGGTGATCTCGTTCGCGAGGGCATCCGCTTCTTCGAGGTACTGGGTGGTGAGAAGAACGGTCGTGCCCTGGCGGACGAGGGTGCGGATCATCTCCCAGACGTCGTCGCGCTTGGCGGGGTCGAGGCCCGTGGTCGGTTCGTCGAGGAAGACGACGCTCGGCCGGCCGATGAGTGAGGCCGCGAGGTCGAGACGGCGGCGCATGCCGCCGGAATAGGTCTTGGCGAGGCGGTCACCGGCGTCGGTCAGCTCGAATTCCTCGAGGAGCTCGGCGGCGCGCGCCTTCGCGCTCGAGCGGGACAGGCCGAGCAGGCGCCCGATCATCACGAGGTTCTCGACGCCGCGCAGGTCTTCGTCAACGCTCGCGTACTGGCCGGTCAGGCCGATCCGGCGGCGCACCTCGACGGGGTGCGACAGGACGTCGAAACCGGCGACCCTGACCGTGCCGGCGTCGGGCTTCAGCAGGGTCGCGAGGATGCGCACGGCGGTGGTCTTGCCCGCGCCGTTGGGTCCGAGCACGCCGAGCACCCGGCCGGGTTCGACGGTGAGGTCGATTCCGGCGAGTGCCTGGGTCGAGCCGAATCGTTTGGTGAGCCCGCGGGCTTCGATTGCTGCGGTCATTGTGCCTCCTGGGTAGGACACCAGTAGACAATTCCCGCGCTGTCGCCCCGCTGCCGCGCGCTGTCGCCCCGCTGCCGCGCGCTGTCATCGCCTGTCAGCGCCATCCTGTCGCGCGGCCGCGGGCAGCGGATGCCCCGTTACGGGCGGCCGTATGCCTCCAGCAGGCGCAGCCAGACTTCGCTCATCGTGGGGTAGGCCGGCACCGCGTGCCAGAGCCGGGCGATCGGAACCTCACCGACGACGGCGATCGTCGCCGCGTGCAGGAGCTCGGAGACGTCCTGACCGACGAAGGTGACACCGACGAGCACCTCCCGGTCGAGATCGACGACGGCCCTGGCCATGCCGGTGTACCCGTCGGCCTGCAGGCTCGCCCCCGCGACGTTTCCGATCGGATAGTCGAGCACCCGGATCCGGAGGCCGGCCTTCTCCGCCGCCGCCTGGGTGAGCCCGACCGAGGCGACCTCGGGATCGGTGAACGTGACCTGGGGAACCGCGGAGTGGTCTGCGGTCGCGACGTGGGTGCCCCAGGGCGCGTCGTCGACGGCGCGGCCGAAGGCGCGGGCGACGATGACGTCGCCCGCAGCGCGCGCCTGGTACTTGCCCTGGTGGGTGAGCAGCGCCCGGTGAGTGACGTCGCCGGTCGCATACAGCCAGTCGCCGGCGAGGTCCGCCGCGTCACCCTGAACCAGCAGAGTGTCGTCGACGGTCAGCCAGTCGCCGTCGCGAAGCCCGACGGACGCGAGCCCGACGTCGTCGGTCCGGGGCGTGCGACCCGTCGCGACGAGGACCTCGTTCGCGGTGACGGTTCCGCCGCTCGCGAGGGTGAGCACGACGGTGCCGTCGGCCGCGCGCATCGCGAGCACCGGGGCCTCTCCGGTCAGTACGGTCGCTCCCGCCGCGCGCAGCGCCTCAATGACGAGTTCGCCGGCGAACGGCTCCTCCTTGCCGAGGAGGGTGTGGCGCACGATGAGTGTGACCCGGGCGCCGAGCGACGTGTACGCCGTGGCCATTTCGGCTGCGGTGACGCCGCCGCCGATGATGGCGAGGCTCTCCGGAATGTGCTGGGCGCTCGTGGCCTCGCGGCTGGTCCAGGGGTCGACGGTGCCGATCCCCGGGATGTCGGGCAGCACGGCGGATGAACCGGTGCTCACTACGACGGCATGCCGGGCGGTGAGGACTCTTGTCGTGCCGTCGGCCCCGGTCACGGTCACCTCGCGCACGCCGCTCAGGCGGGCATGCCCGCGGACGAGGGCGATTCCCGCTGAGTCGAGCCAGCCGACCTGGCCGTCGTCCGACCAGTGGCTCGTGAACGAGTCCCGGCGACGCAGCACCGCGGCGACGTCGAGCTCACCGGTCGCGGCCTCTGCGGCCCCGCCGACCCGGCGGGCGGCGGAGAGCGCGGCGCCGCTCCGCAGCAGGGCCTTCGAGGGCATGCACGCCCAGTACGAGCATTCGCCGCCGACGAGTTCGCTCTCGACGATGACGGTGCTCAACCCGCCCTGGACGGTGCGGTCTGCGACATTCTCTCCGACGGCGCCGCCGCCGATCACGATGACGTCATAGGTCGTGGTCTGGTCGTTCATGCTGTCTCCTGTCGTCGATGAGTCGTGCTGTGGGGGAAACCCCAGCGGGTACCTCAGCGCCCCACGAATTCCGCCGGGGTGCGGGTGCGGAACGCTTCCATGCCGATCCGGGCATCCTCGCTCGCCGCAAGCACGCCGAGGGCCGGCTGCAGGCCGGCCTCCGCGACGGCGTCGCCGAGTCGCACAGCGTCTCGTGCGCTCGCGAGGCTTGCCTGCACCGCGAGCGGTGCCTGGGCGGCGATCCGTCCGGCGAGCTCGAGCGCCCGGTCGAACTCGGTGCCGTCGGGGACGACCTCCTGCACGAGGCCGATCCGCAGCGCCTCCGCGGCGTCGAACATGTCACCGGTGAGGATCCAGCGCATCGCATTGCCCCAGCCGACCGCGCGCGGGAACCGGATCGTGGCTCCGCCGAACGGCAGGATGCCGCGGGCCACCTCGATCTGTCCGAACCGCGTCGAGGCGGCCGCGACCGAGATCTCACTCGCGAGCATGAGCTCGATTCCGAGCGTGAGGCAGGTGCCCTGAACGGCCATCACCACCGGCTTCGAGACCGCGTGGCCGTCGACCTGCCAGGGGTTGATCCCGCCGTCCGGCACCATGTCGATGCCGTCCGGGCCGAGGCGGGGGCCGATGTCGGCGAGGTCGAGACCGGCCGTGAAGTGCTCGCCGACCGCGTAGACGAGGCCGACCCGCAGCTCGGGGTCGCGGTCGAGGTCACCGTAGGCCAGGGACAGCTGCTGCAGCATCAGCAAGTCTGCGGCGTTGCGCTTGTCCGGCCGGTTGAGCCCGATCAGGAGCACGTGCCCCCGTCGTTCGGTCAGGACCCGGGGCTCCTGCCGGTCGGGGTCGTGCTGATTTCGGCTCTGTTCGGTGCTGCGCTGCTCGCTCACGGATGCCTTCCCTGGTTGTTGAGTTTCGGCGCGTTGCCCGCGGTGCAGGACAACGCAACGTCGGAGTTTTGCGCGACCCGCGGTATCCGCTGCCCGCGTGCACGGCGTGTCGGAAAAATCTCCGATTCTGCGTGACGCGATTGTGCGTGCGTGACGACGAGCAAATCAGCGGGTGAGGGCGCCGATGATCCGCAGGATGCTCGGCAGGTCGTCGTTCGCGGCCTCGGGAGAGGCGGGCGCGAAGCCGGCGATGGTCGCGCCGGCGAGCTCGAACTCGGCCCTGAGCGCGGTGATCGCGCGACCGAGCGTCTCGACACTCAGCCCGAAGGGCAGCAGGTTCGCCAGCCCGGTCAGCACCGCGGGGTCGAGAACGTCGAGGTCGAGGTGCAGGTAGAACGCGGTCGCGCCGGTCGCGCGGACCGCGGCGACCAGGCCATCCGGCGTCTCGAGCTCCTCGATCGACAGGCTGCGGATGCCCGCCGCACCGATGAGCTCGGCCTCGGCCGGGTCGATGTCGCGGGCTCCCGCGATCACGATCCGGTCGAACGGGACCCGTTCAGCCGCGTTGAGCACGAGCCCGTCGACACCCTCGCCGGCGATCGCCCGGAGCACCATGCCGCCGAAGGCTCCGGAGGGAGACGATTCGGGGGTGTGCAGGTCGGGGTGCGCGTCGAGCCAGACCACGGCGAGGCCGCCCGGATGCCGCGCCGAAGCGTGGCCGACGGCCGCGAGTGAGACGCCGCACTCCCCGCCGATCGTGAGGACGGGTGTGACGCAGTCGCGCAGCGCACGGGTGAGGCGCTCGCGCACCATCACAAGGCTCGAGAACCGGTCGATGCCGGTGTCCTGCGCGTCGCCGGCCTCGACCGGAACCGGGACTTCGACGGTGGCGGAGGACGGGAGATCACCCCGGATCGCCTCCGCACCATCACTGAGGCGCATCGCGCGCGGCGAAACCGAACCCTGCCATTGCGGCACGACAACGAAGGAGGGAGCCATACTCCAGTATGCGCCTCGCCGGTTGCCGCGCGCGAGGGTATCCGGCGCGTTCTCCGAACTCAAAAGTGCACCCTCTCGGCGGTTTAGCGCCGGCTCGGGTCCGCTGACCACCCGCTCCTATTTTTCGATCTCACTCGTCCCTGAGGACTTGAGTGCGGCCAGG
Source organism: Cryobacterium algoricola (assembly GCF_004402485.1). Taxonomy (GTDB): domain Bacteria; phylum Actinomycetota; class Actinomycetes; order Actinomycetales; family Microbacteriaceae; genus Cryobacterium; species Cryobacterium algoricola. The sequence goes on from NZ_SOFG01000016.1 coordinate 130,396, forward strand.
CGGGCGTCGACCTCGGTGAGTTCGCCGAGGTCTTCGAGGCTTTCGAACTGGGCGTCGAGGCTCGACGCTGCGAGCTCGTTCGCCCCGCGCACCTTGGCCTCCTCGCGGCGGATCTTGTCCTCGAACCGGCTGACCTCGCTCGTGGGGTCCATGATGTCGATGCTCTTGACCGCGTCCATGACCTTGGTCTGCGCCGCGGCCGTCTTCGAACGGGCGATGAGTTCGTCCCGCTTGGCGGACAGCTGGCCGAGCTTCTCCTTCATCGCGTTGAGGCCGGTCTTGAGCTGCTCGACGACGGTGGTCTGCGAGGCGATCTGCGGCTCGGCGGCCTTCGCCTCCTTCTCTGACTGCAGCTGGCGGCCGAGCGCGACCTTGGCGAGGTTGTCGAACTTGTCGGCGTCGACGGAGTTGCCCGCTGCGCGCAGCTCGTCAGCCTTGCGGCTCGCGGCGAGTGCCTTGCCGCCCCACTCCGCGGCGGCCTCGACGTCCTCCCGGTGGTCGTCCTCGAGGAGGCGCAGGTTGCCGATCGTCTCCGCGATGGCGCCCTCGGCGTCCGAGATGCTGTTGCTGTAGTCGCGCACCATCTGGTCGAGCATGAGTTTTGGGTCTTCTGCCGAGTCGATCAGGGAGTTGATGTTCGCCTTGGCGAGTTGTGCGATGCGGCCGAAGATGGATTGCTTGGTCATGACAATGTCCTTTCGAGTGATTCTGCGGGCGGGTCCAGTGTGGCGCGTGTCTGTGTGCTTCCGCTGTAAGGGGGGTCAGAATCTCCCGCCCCCGCCGCGGTGGGACCGGGTGCCCGCGCCGCCGAAGCCGCCCGGCAGGCCGAAACCGCCGCCACCGCCCCGGCCGCGTGAGCCGCCGAAGGGGCCGCCCCCACCGAAGGAACCGCCGCCGAAGAGTCCGCCGCCTGGGCGGCCGGTGAGCACCGAGTTGATCAGGATCCCGCCGAGGACGGCACCGAGCATGCCTGACCCGTTTCCGGCGCTCTGGCCGCCCCCGAGGCCGGTACCGGGACCGGGCGCTCCCGCGAAACCGTCGACATCCGCCCGTGCCAGCGTGATCGCCTCTGCGGCGAGCGAGCCGGAGCGTTGCGCCGCGGCGAGGGCGGAGCCCGGGTCGGTCGCCCTGGCGGAGTCGGCCTGGGCGAGGAGGCGTCCGGCCTCGGCGAGCCGGGTGCGGGCCTCCGCGCCGACCGCGCCGCGCCTGGCCGTGATGAAGTCCTCGGCGGCGGAGACCTGGCCGTGCGCGGAGAGCAAGGCCTGGTCGAGCGCGGCCTCGGTGCGCTGCGCCTGGGCCGCCGCGTCCCGCACCCCCTGCAGTGCGGCATCCATGCGCCCGTTAGCCGCCTCGAGCCGGCCGAGCAGCTCGAGCGGGTTGATCGGCCCGGCGCCGAGCCGGGCGGAGACGTCGGCGACGACGCGTTCGGTGTCTGCGATGATGCCGGGAGGGGTGGCCGGGAGGGCGTGTGCCGCCGCGAGGTCGCCCTGCAGCTCCGTGAGCGTTGCCGTGACCCGGTCCGCCGCCGTGGACAGGTCGGTTCCGAGCCGGTCGACAGCATCGAGCAGCAGGCCGGCCTGGTCGACCGACTCCTCGGCCGCGCGGATCCCGACGGCCGCCCCCGGCGGGTCGCTCTCGATCCGCTTGCCGGCCTCGGACAGTGCTGTCCGGGCGAAAACGATGCGTTCCCTGGCCTGGTCGGCATTGTCGGCCACGGTGCCGAGCGCGGCCGCGGTATACCGGCCGGCGAGCTCGGCGAGGCGGGTCGCGGCGGGCGCGATCCTGCTTTCGGTGGCGTCGGCTGCGCTCGTGGCGGATGCCGCGGCGGCCGGAGCGTTCTTCTCCAGCTGGCGCAGCGCGGCGAAGTCCGCCGCCTGGTCGTCGAGGGTCGCATTGGCCCGCTCGCAGCCGTCGAGGATGGCGACGAACCAGTCCCTGCGCTGCTCCTCGGTGTCGGGGACGGCGTCGTCGAGCTTCTGCTGCAGGGTGAACGCGGCCCGGAGCTCGGCCTTCGCGGAGTCGAGGGCCGTGCGGAATGCCTCCGTGGCCACCTGGCCGTACTGGGCGAGCGCGAAGCCGAGTTCCTGCTCGCTCGACGTCACAGCGTCATCGGTCTGGACGAGGGCCGTCGCCGCCCGCCGGGACAGCTCCTCGGTCGACAGGGCGGCCGCTCCGGTCGGTGGGGCAGCTCCGGCCGGCAGCCCGGAACCGGCAGGCGGCCCCGCTCCGGGTGCGGTCACCGCGCCGCGCCGCCCCCTCCGGGCGAAGACCACGATCGTCCCGACGACGATCGCGAGGAAGACGACGAGGGCGACAAGCACGACAATGAGGACACCGCCGCCAGAGGAGTCCCCGCCTCCGGGGTTCGCCGCGCCCGGCGTGAGCGAGGGGGCCGGAACCGGCTGGCCGCCGATCGTCGCGGCGAAGCCGTTCGCGGCGCCGATCGCGGCTCCCGCCCAGTCGTTCACCCGCAGGGCCGGCTCGATCGCGACGGTTTCGACCTCCAGGAGCTGCGCATCCGTCAGGGCCGAATTCTGCGCGACCGAGAGCTGGTACTGCCGGTCACCGGTTGCGACGGCGAGCAGCACGTCGTTGGTGCCGAGCCCGTTGTCGTCGGCGGTCTGGTCTGCCCACTGCTGCCGGTCGGCGACGCCGCTGAAGCTGCCGACGTAGGCGACGAACAGGTCGGTGCGGGTCTCCACGTAGAGCCGGTCGAGAGCGGCGGTGACCTCGTCGGTGCGGGAACCGAGAGCGCCGACCGTGTCGACCACGTGGCTCGACCCGAAGCTCGGGGGATCCTCGGCGTAGGCGGGAGTGCCCGGTCCCGCGCCGAAGCACAGCCCGACGAAGCACAGCCCCACGACGACCAGCGCCGCGAGCCCGGTTCCCCGGAACAGCATCCGTCGTGACCGCATGGACTCGCCTCCTTCGGCGCGGGAATCGCAGGCGCGGACCGGTGTCCGGGGCCTCCTGCCGTGAGCATAGAACGCCCGGACGTGTCCGTCTACGAACCGCTCTGTTGCGGACTGTGACGGGCCCGTTCGCGTCCGGAGCGGACAGTCTCCACACTGGGAACACCCGCACACGAGCGGTACCCCTGACCGACACCCCTGACCGACACCTCTGGAGGACAGCATGGCCGAGACCACCTCCCCGCGCCTCGCGGTCGTCGAGGTCACCGGAAGCCGCCCGGACCGGCCGGCGTACCACGCGAAGGTCCAGGTCCTCAACGGAACCGTCGTGGCCGCCGCCGAACAGGGCGGCTGGGCCGTCACCCGCCTCGCAGCGGCCGACATGACCATCGCCACCCTGCTCACCGCAACAGCGGATGCCGACGCGATCGTCATCCTCGGCGGGGAAGACATCACGCCCCGTTTCTACGGCGGTGTCTCCGGATACCCGGAAGAGACCCTGCACTTCCCGGTCGCCGACGACGGACAGCTCGCGCTCGTGCGCCGCGCCCTCGACCGCGGCACCCCGCTGCTCGGCATCTGCCGCGGCCTCCAGATCATCAACGTCGCCCTCGGCGGCAGCATCGTGCAGCACATCGACGAGGGCATCCACCGCAACGTCGACGTGCCGATCGACCGGATCCTCCGCGAGCACACCGTCGAACTCCTCGAGGGCACCGTCCTCGCCGACAGCCTCGGCGGCGCGTTCGCCGCCGTGCAGAGTGCACACCACCAGAGCGTCGACCGGCTCGGCGCCGGCCTCCTCGCCGCGGCGGTCGCGCCGGACGGGCTCATCGAGGCCGTCGAGCACGAGTTCGCACCGATCACGGGCGTGCAGTGGCACCCGGAGGCCCCCGACGCTCCCGCCGACCAGCTCCCGCTGCTGCTGAGGAGCCTCGAGCGCCAGCTCGCGGCCATCGAAGCTGCCGGTCGCATCGCCGCCTGAACCGAGCCGGCGGCCGCGCCGGGCAGACGCGCCCGGCATCCGCTCGGGTAGAGTGTGGGCACCCGTCGAAAGGACCGCACCATCGCCGCCGACGCCCTTCCCGACGACACCCTCACCCGCGCCACCGTCGACCTGCTGCGCGACCTGATCCGCAACGCCTGCGTCAACGACGGCACCGCGGATTCCGGCGGCGAGATCCGCAGCGTGCGCACCCTCGAGGGCTTCTTCGCCGGCTCCGGCCTCGACCTCGAGGTCGTCGAACCGCACCCGGGCCGGGCCTCCCTGATCACCCGCATCCGCGGAACGGACCCGGACGCCCCCTCCCTCGCCTTCGTCGGCCACCTCGACGTCGTCCCCGTGCACGAGGCCGGCTGGAGCCGCGACCCGTTCGCGGCGGAGATCGTCGACGGCGAGATCTGGGGCCGCGGCGCCCTCGACATGCTCTGCCTCACCGCGAGCTACGCCGCCGTCACGCGCGCCATCGCGACCGGTTCGTTCCGCCCCCGGGGCGACCTCGTGTTCGCGGCCGTCGCCGACGAGGAGGCCGGCAGCAGCCTGGGCGTCGAATGGCTCACCGAGAACCGCCTCGACCTGATCGACGCCGACTTCGTCCTCACCGAGTCCGGCGGGGTCCCGGTCGGCCCGACCCCCTCGATCTCCACGACGATCGGCGAGAAGGGCATCGCCGGCCGCCGCCTGATCGTGCACGGCACCCCCGGGCACGGTTCGGCCCCCTGGGGTGCCCGCAACGCAGCCATCATCGCAGCGGATGCCGTCTACCGGCTCTCCCGCTATCACGCGCCCGTGCAGATCACCCCGGACTGGCGCCGCTACGTGGCGGCACTCGGCCTCGACCCGGCGCTCGCCGCCCGGCTCCTCGACCCGGTCCGCATCATCGACGCCCTGCACGAACTCGGCACCCTCGCCGGTTTCGCGCACGCCTCGACCCACACGACCATCTCGCCGAACGTCGTGCGGGCCGGAGACAAGGACAACGTCATTCCCGCCCTCGCGACGGTGACCCTCGACATCCGGGTGCTGCCCGGCATCGCGGCGACGGATGTCGACGCGTACCTCCGGGAGGCGCTCGGCGAGCTCATGGCCCACGTGACGATCGAGGGCGAGGGGTTCGACGCCGCGACCCGCTCTCCGATCGACACGCCGCTCTACGACGCCCTCGGCGCGGCCGCCCGCCGGGCATACCCGAACGCCGACCTGTTGCCGATGCTGAGCGTCGGCGGCTCGGACGCCCGGTTCTACCGCCGCCGCGGCATCCCCGCGTACGGGTTCGCCCTGCTCAGCCGACGCTGGGACTACGGCATGTTCCGCCAGCTCTTCCACGGCAACGACGAGCGGATCGACCTCGAGTCCGTCTCCCTCACCGTGAACGCCCTCGACGCGGTGGTACGGGACCTGCACGGCTGACCGCGGTGCCCGGGGAGACCCGATGCATGCGTCGCTCACAGTTGATAAATTGCATGCAATACTGCACTGTATGTAGCAGGTGACCTGTACTCAGGTTCATGCAGCATGGAAGAGTCGACGTCCGTAATCGTCCGTGCCGGGAGTGCAGGGAACGGTCCGGCTCCCACCGGGCCGGTCCGGTCCGGTCTCCGGCGATGACGTGGACGAGAGGTTGTTCTGGTGGCACAGCGTGGCCTCACCATCCTCGGTCGAGTCCTGCCCGACGCTCCGAAGCGGATCAGGGTCGCGTTCGCTCTCATCCTCGCCGGGACCGTCGCCTATGCCGCGTCGACATTCGTCGTGACCGGACCTGGACGTCCCGGGTGGCTCGACAGCTGGTTCTACATCGCTCTCGAACTCGGCAGCGCGACCCTGGTCACGGCTCGGGTGGTCCTGCGCCCGATCGAGCGCATGGCCTGGGGCTCGATTGCCGGCGCCTTGTACGCCGTCTCGCTGTCGGACGCGGTCGGCGTCGCGGCGTCCAACACGGGGCATGCGCCCGCCGGCGTATTGGATGCGATCGCGTTCGTGTTTGACGCAGCGTTCTTCGGGCTGGCCTTCGCCGGATTGGTCATGCTCGTGCGGAAGCGGCTGCCGCCGTCAACGGCCTCGGTGTGGCTGGACGGCGTGATCGCAAGCCTGGGAATGCTGTCGATCGCGTCTGCGCTCTTCTACCGCGACGCAGACGACATTACCCTTGACAGCCTGATTTCCCTCCTCTATGCGGTCGCTCCGCTCGTGCTCGTCGCCATCCTCGTGGGCACGGCCGCCGCCCTCGGTCGGCGCCCGAGTCAGATCTGGGCACTGTGCACATCTGCATTCTCGTTTATGGCCCTGGGTAACCTCATCCAGGCAACCGGCCTTCCCGGGCTCGATCGGCCGGGAGCGCCGACCGATTCCCTCTGGCCGCTCGCTGCGTTGCTCCTCGTGGCCGCTGCCTGGCGGTCCCGGAGCACCCCAAGGCCGGTCGGGTCGGATTCGCCGGTCGTGCTGGCGATTCCCTCAATATTCACTCTCGGCGCCCTTGCGGTGGCCCTTGTGAATCAATTCACCTCCCTGTCGTACTTCTCGATCTTCACCGCGGTGGTGACCGTGATGGCCGGCGCCCTGCGCCTGTTGTTCGCGGTGCGGGATGCGGATCGGTTGCGGGTGCGGCAGGTGGAGTTGAATGTGAGTCTGGGGTTGGCTCGGGATGCGGCGTTGGCGGCGACGACGGCGAAGTCGGCGTTTCTGGCGACGATGAGTCATGAGATCCGGACGCCGATGAATGCGGTGATCGGGATGACGGGGTTGTTGCTGGATACCCGGTTGGATGCGGTGCAGCGTGATTATGTGGAGACGGTGCGGCGGAGTGGGGATCTGTTGCTGGATTTGATCAATGACATCCTGGATTTTTCGAAGATCGAGTCGGGTGGGCTGGAGTTGGAGGATCGTCCGTTCGATTTGATTTCGGCGGTGGAGGATTCGGTG
>NZ_SOFG01000018.1 GCF_004402485.1 Cryobacterium algoricola
AAGGCAGCCCTCAACGCCTTCGACATCACCTTCAACGGCCGACTGTCCATCCGAGACAACTAAAAAATCAAACCCAGTTACACCGAAAACTTGACAGACTCTTCTGCATCAATAGATCTCTGCCGCTTCCGTGGCGGTTGGCCCTGACAGTTCTCCGTCAGTATTTGAGGGATGAGCCGTGTCGAACCTGTTGATCCCCGTGTCCGCCTCGCCATCGTCCAGTGGCCGCCCGATGCGCCGAGGGGAGCGGTGAGCACGTTGTGCCTCGAGCATGGGATCTCGCGTGAGACGTTCTATGCGATCAGGAACGGGCAGCGACGGACGGGCCGGCTGCGGCCTTGGAACCTCGATCGAGACGTCCCAGAGCAAGTCCGTCGAAACTCACGGACGACCTGGCCCGACAGGCAATCGGGGTGCGGGCGGTGTTGGAGGGGTCGGGTCTGGACCATGGGCCGATCAGTGTCCACGAGAAGATGCGTTCGCTGGGGATGACCCCGGTCCCCTCGACGGCGTCGCTGGCGAGGATCTTCCGCGATGCCGGTGTCGCCCGGGTCGAGCCGCGGAAGAAACCGCGGGCCTCCTTCCGGCGGTTCGTCTATCCGGCGCCGAATGCGTGCTGGCAGCTGGACGCGACGGAATACGTCCCCACCGGCGGCCGGAAATGCGTGATCTTCCAACTCATCGATGACCACTCCCGCTTCGCGGTCGCCTCCCACGTCGCGTGGGGAGAAACCTCCGAGGGCGCCCTGATCGTGGTGAAGAAAGCCATCACGGCGCACGGGGTTCCGCAGCGACTCCTCAGCGATAACGGGGCAGCACTGAACCCGTCCCGGCGCGGCGTCATCGGACAGCTCGTCACCTACGTCACCTCGCTGGGCGTCGAGGCGATCACCGGGAAACCCTACAAACCCACCACGCAAGGCAAGAACGAACGCTTCCACCAGACCCTGTTCCGGTTCCTCAACAAACAACCCCTGGCCGAGACGCTCGCGCAGCTGCAGGCCCAGGTCGACATGTTCGACGTGATCTACAACACCGAACGCCCCCACCAGGGGCTGCCCGGCCGAATCACACCGGCGCAGGCGTGGGAGGCCACCCCGGAGGTCGAACCTCCCCGCCCGGCCCCGAGGCCTGCAGCACCGTTGGGTGATGGGGAGGGCTTGCGAGTGGCTCGGGTCCGCGACAACGGCACCGTCTTCATTCGTCAGACACGGTTCCACGTCAGCCGCGCCCTCGCCGGCACCATCGCCTATCTCGTCGAGGAAGATGACGCGCTGCTGGTCTTCGATCACGAGGGCACGATGCTCATTGAGCACCCATGGCCCCCGCCAGGAACCAAGTACGTCGTCAGCGGCAGAGGCCGGGGACGCCCGCCCAGAACTCTATGAGTGTCAGCGATGTTCTGATACATGAACTGTCAGAGATGTCCTGATGCAGAAACGTCAGCGATGTCCTGATACACCACACATCACAGGTGTTATGTCTCAGGACCTCGTGCCCACATTTTGCCCACATTTGAAAGAAATCACCCTGATTCTGATGGTAGCGAAGTGACCGAAAAACGTTGAAATTACGCGGAAGTTGGCCCTGTGCGAGGCCCTGACTGGGCCGTGACTAGGGTTCGAATCCCTCCAAGGGCACACTTTTTCGGGTCGGAACGGCCCTAATCGGCGTTTTTGGTTACCTAGACGGTCAACATGGACCGTCTCTCGCCTTGTCTATGTGTGTCCGCCGCGGCGCTTGCTGACGTAATTTGCGAAGCAATAGATGGCGTACTTGAGAACTTCATCGTCGAGACGAATCCGCCGAGTAGCGCCTCGCGTAAATTGCCACCGTGGGCACGAGTGCCGGAGTTTCGGCCTCACACGATCAATGAGTCGGGATGCCGTTTCCGAGCGCAGCCTCGATGAGGGCGATGGCGCTGCTGCGATTGACACCAAGTTGTGCCATACGAGTGGCGAACTCGAGGGCGGCGGCATGCGCCTCTTGCCGAACACTGTCTCCGTTGGCCGCGACGAACGTGCCCGCGCGCCCGCGGGTAAGGACGAGACCGACTTCTTCAAGTTCTTTGTAGGCCCGGGCGACCGTGTTGATGGCAAGTCCCAGGTCGCCAGCGAGTCTGCGGACCGTAGGCAGCCGCATTCCGGCGACAAGCTCGCCGTTCACGATCTGGGTAAGAAGTTGCACGCGAACCTGCTCGAAAGGCGGGGTCGCGGATTGAGTGTCGACTTCAATCATCGCGCGGCTTCTCCCGGCTTGCTTGAGCGATGGATCTTCGGAGATGGCAACACCCTGGCGCGAAATGAGAAAACAATTGAGATCGCGACGCAGATGACCGCCGCGGACTCGATGAGCGCAGATATGGCTGGGCTCGCTAGGGCGAGAACCTCGGCTCGAGGGTCGATCGCCGCTACGAGCTGAGGCATGGAGATGATGAAGGCCAGCACTCCCAGGCTTAGTGCGGAGCCGGCGCCGTCGCGCACGATACTCACTCGCTGAAGATCTTGCCGGCGCAGAGCATTAACGGATCCGGCCGATGAAGGACGGGTGATGAGAACCCGGGCTCCGACCTCGGTCAGGATGAGAACGAGCAATGCGGGCGCAACAACAAAAGCGGAGACCTGAGGATAAACCGCTGGGGAATCAGATGTTGTCGTCCGCGCCGCGATCACGTACAGCAGGATTAGCGCAATCGTGGCCGATAGGACGAGAATCCGCGCGGCCCACATTACGGGCGACGACACGTAGTCACGTAGGGAAACGGCCTGCGAATGTCCGACTCGCCGATTGATCTGCTCGCGTCCCATCTCGCCGGCGATGGCACCTGCTACGGCTTGCCCGACCAGGCCGCCGGCTACGGCAGGTAGCACGATGAAGTCGGTCGCAGGCGAGCCTCGGTCAGCGCCAACGTAGAAGACGAAGAGCGAACCGAATAGAGCGCCACTGGCCAAGCCAACACCGAGGCCTCGTAGGCGCCACACTCTCCACAACTTCGCATACATGTCCTTGGAGGTTGAGGACCAGGGTGCAACCAAGACGAAAAGCAGGCCGAGACCGAGACCAACGCCGAGAGTTATCCAGGTAGACGTGGCGACGAATGGGATATCACTAATCAGCAGTGACCAGTCCATGCGACTCCTTTGTGTTTGGTCTTTGTCTCATATTGTCAAGACAAAGAGTGACACACAATGCGCGTTCAAGCAATCTCGCAATCCATTGAGTTTGACCGCTGAGAACAAGACAAGCTGACGAAATTGACGCCCGACGTCGTCGACGCGGTGCGGGAGTCCTTGCTTATCGGCCATTGACCGGCGCGAGCGGTCGGCCACTTGGTGGGGCGACTCACATCTGTGTGCGTACCCGTGTGTGTGCGAAATAGAGAATGGTTTGATCCATACGGCAGCGTCAACCCGGGCAATTGACTGCCTTGCGCTATCTCGCCGCGGCGGTGTGGTTGCGGCGTGCGGGATCGGTGAGTCGGTGCATCATCCTGACGGTTCCGCGTCGGCTCATCACTCGGCCGATGCTCGCGCCGATCCGGTTGGAGGAGCCATCGATCACACTCGGGCCCGGGTTGCGTCTGTCGAGGTGGGCGAGCGCGGTGGCCACCACGTCCTCAGGTGTGCGCATTCGCGCTCCCGCAGTGGCGTCGTCGGTGCCGACGACGGCGTTGAACTCGGTGCTCGTCGCGCCGGGCGAGAGCGCGAAGACCGTGACTCCTGATGAGCGGGTCTCGGCCCAGAGGGATTCGGTGAAGCTCAGCACGAACGCCTTTGCCGCCCCATAAACGGCCATCCTCGGGGTGGGGGTGTACGCGGCCATGCTGGCGACGTTAATCAGGAAGCCGGTGCCCGCCTTGACCATGTCGGGCAGGAAGGCGGAGCTGATCTGGACGGGTGCGCTGATGTCGACGGCGATCTCTTGGGCGAGGCGGTCGGAGTCCTCGTCGACGAAGTCGCCGAATGTACCGAAACCGGCATTGTTGATGATGCCCGTGACGTGGAGTCCTGCCGCTGCCACCGCAGCTGCGAGCTCGACGCCCACCGCTGGCGAGCCGAGGTCCTGGGTGATCGCGGTGGCCGTCACGCCGTGGGCCGCAGTCAGCTCGGTCGCGAGTGCGTCGAGGCGATCCCGGCGTCGGGCGACCAGCACCAGGCTGGCGCCTCGAGAAGCCAGAGCGCGGGCAAAGGTCGCGCCGATGCCGGATGACGCTCCCGTGATCAGGATGGTGTGGTTGTGGTAGTCCAATGCGGGCATAAGCGGCTCCAATGTGCGTGAGGATGGGGCGCGAACTGCGCCCGGAGAGAATGTATGCCTATCTGGCACTGGGTGTCAAGCAGGCATTTAGGCTACGATTCTGACATGAGTACTGAATCGACCTTGTGGCAGCGATCGCGTCAGGCGGCCTATGCCGAGATCACGAGCGTCGCTATGCGGCTGTTCCTGGATCAGGGTTTCGAGCGGACGACGATCGATCAGATCGCGTCGACGGCCGGCATCTCGCGACGCTCGTTCTTCCGCTATTTCGGCACCAAGGAAGACATCGTGCTGGGCGATCTGGCGAGCCAGGGCGAACTCATGCGGGATGCGCTCGAGAAGGTACCACTGACCGTTGGACCTTGGGAGGCTCTTCGTCAGGCCTTGCACGCCGTGGATGCGCTCGAAGTCGAGCCCGGTGTCACGTTGAAGATAGTGACGATGATGTACGGGACGCCGTCGCTACGGTCACGCAGTATCGAGAAGCACTTGCATTGGCAGTCACTGCTGGCACCCGACATCCGGAGGCGCCTCGGACTGGCCGACGATGACGCGTCCGACCCGGCGCCCGCCGCGATCGTCGCAAGCTCGATCGCCTGCCTGGATGCAGCAGGAGAGCTGTGGGTCACCGGCGGCGGCGTGGGCGATCTCGCGGCTCTCTACGACCGCGCGGTCGCCGCAGTGCGCCTTCGCGCGTAATTCCCCCGCGGTGCGACCAGCTTCGGTGACAGTGCGTTGCACGATATGGGACGGCGGTGACCTTGTCCTGCACGCTCGCGACGTCGTCGCGGTGACGTGGGTTTCCTTGTTCGAAGAGATAGGAGCCAATCCTTCAGCTCGACGGGTTGGGTCAGAGTAGACCGCGCGGTGGGCGGTACTGGTACTGCAGATCAGCGTCTTGGATATGCCGAATGATGCGCGCCGGCGACCCAGCGACGACCACTCCCGCGGGTACGTTGGCGGTGACCACGCTCCCCGCCCCGACTATCGAGCCGGCACCGATGGACACCCCAGGCAAGATGATGGCACCCGCTCCGATCCAGACGTCGTCGTCGATGTGCACGGGCGCCGAGAATTGCGATCCGTCGCGGCGAAGATCGGGGTGCACGGGATGTCCGGTCGTGGTGATGAGGACGTTGGGTGCGAACATGACGCGGTCACCGATGTGGATATCCACGTCGTCAACCAGGGTGAGGTTGAAGTTGACGTAGACGGAATCGCCGAGGTGCACGTGGTTTCCGTAGGCCACTCGTATAGGCGGCTCAACCCAAACGTCGTCTCCCATACTTCCGAATAGTTCGCGCAGGATGAGCTGACGACCTTCATCGTCGCGTGCTCGAGTTGCATTGAAATCGTCGGCGAGATCCTTGCCGCGAAGGCGCTCCTCCGTGAGCTTTTCGAGGCCGGCTCCGGAGTCAGTGTAGAGGTGGTGGTGGTCCATCCGGTCGCGTACGTCGCGTTCCCGGGGGTCCAAGTTCTCGTCGTCAGTCCCGATTGTGGTGTGGTCATTCATTTCTTGGATCCTTTGCGTATGAGAGTCGGGCGGTACAGGATGCTCGATGCTCGATGCTCATCGGCCATCCAAACGGGAGTATCCGAGAGGAAGTAAAGGTCTGCGGCAGCCTCACATTCGGCGCATGTCGAGAACTTATGACTGGGCGCCTCGTTGCGTGCGGTCTCGTGTTGGATGCTCGGCGATGGTTTTGAGGACAGCGCGGAAGCGAAGACGAATACGAGGACTCCGGCGGCGGGCACGATCAACAGGCCGAACCGAACGGTGGATGCGTCGGCTATCGCGCCGACAATGGGAGGTGACAGGAGAAAGCCGACGCGTAGCAGCCAGCTCACAATGGTGAGTCCCGTGCCGGGGCGGAATCCCGGCAGCTCGTTTGCGGCGTGCATCGCCGCCGGGATAAGCGTGGCGACGCCGAGACCGGCGAGACCGAATCCGATCACGGTGCCGAGAACGGTGGGAAAGGCCAGGGCGAGGCCCATCCCGACGAAGGCGATGGTGCCGCCCGTGCGTGCGACCAAGCGCTGCCCGAAGCGGTCTACAAGTCGGTCGCCAACAATCCGACCGATGAACTGCATCCCCTGCAGAGCGATAAACCCGGCACCGGCTATGAAAGCCGATGCTCCTAGCGAACCTGACAAGTAGATTGCCGCCCAAGAACTTCCCGCGTCCTCGACGATGGCACCCGATGCTGCGATGACAACAAGAGCGAAGAGAATTCCGTAGCGGCTCAACAACCTCGGAGGCCGCACCAGCTTCTGGGTACCGGTTCCTGCTTCCACGCCCGCCTCAGCAGGAATCTCGGCAGTGATCGGCTCAACACCTGGGAGCAAGAAACGGTACGCGAAGGCTGCCATGAGACTGAAAGACACGGCCGAAATGGTCAAGTGCGTGACAACAGGCACCGCAAGTTGCGCGGCGACTGCGCCGAGAATTCCTCCGAGAACAGCACCCACACTCCACACCGCATGGAAAGAGTTCAGAATCGACCGTTTGTACAGCCTCTGAACGCGCAGCCCATGAGAGTTCTGGGCTACGTCGGTGATCGAATCCATGGCGCCAGCGAGGAAGAGTCCCGCAGCAAGAACCGTCCAGACCGGTGCTACCCCGGCAAGCACGATCCCAGCCGCCGACAACACGGTTGCAAGAATGGCTACTCTGGCCGATCCGAACCTCCGCACCAACGATCCGGCCGTCAACCCGGCGAGCAGCGCTCCCAGAGCAAAGGCCGACACTGCAAGACCAAACGCGCCATTGGTTAGGTCGAGTTGGGCCTTGATCTCTGGGTACCGCGGCAGAAGGTTGGCGAAGATTGCGCCGTTCGTAAAGAACAACATCGCCACACCAACGCGAGCGCGGGCGGCCTCCCGAGGTGGATGCTGCGATTCATTCGTCGGAGAAACGATGGGAGAGATTCCTTTCTTTCCTGGTGCCGTGAACGTTCACGTGAACGTTCACGGCGACGCTACCAGTAGTCTGTGGTCATGGCAAACAGCGGTTCACAGATCACGATCCTGGACGTGGCGCGTGTTGCCGGAGTCTCTCGGCAGACGGTGACGAGAGCCCTCAACGGCCTTCCCGATATCAGTGCCGCCACTCGGGAACGCGTCATCGGCGTTGCGCGCCAGCTGAATTATCGGCCAAATCGTGCGGCACAGGGCTTGGTACGTGGCCGCGATGTCACCATCGGCTTTGTCGTTGATGACCTGAGCAACCCTTTTTATCCTGAACTCGCATCGGCGCTCAGTCGGATCGCTTCGGAGCACGCCTGGAGTGTCATCTTGTCCGATCTCGGTGATGATCAGGAAAAGGCTCGTGCTCGGCTTGAGTCTTTGACGCATCGTGTTGACGCGCTCGTGCTCACCGGGTGCCGCACGGATACCGTCGGGTTGCTTCCCGATGACGCTGTCCGTGGCCGTGCCCTGGGCATCCCCATCATCATGCTTGATGGCTCCGCGGCGGATAGGGTCGATGCGTTCGTCGAGATCGACTATCAGGCCGGGGTTCGCGCGGCACTGGATCACTTAACGGCCAACGGAAGACACCGCATTGCGATGATCGACTCCAGTCATATCGCGTCTTCGCGGCGGCATGCGTATCGTGAGTACCTCCACGAACACGACCTGCCTTGGACCGAAGGATCTGAGTTTCGCGACGACGAGACCCATCAGGGTGGCGTACAGGCGGCTGCCGAACTCATCCACGGATATCCCGATGCGGATGCCGTGCTCGTCTATAACGACGTGATGGCAATTGGCGCCCTGAAAGAATTCGCGCGGTCCGGCGTTTCTGTGCCCGATGATATGGCCGTGATCGGAACGGACGGTCTAGCTCTTGGTGCCCTCGTCACTCCGGAACTGACGAGTCTCTCGATCGACAAGGTTGAGCTAGCGCAGTACGCCGTTGAACTCGTCGACAACATCCTGTCCGGGCGCGCCCCAGGTGGAACGCGAGAGAGTCGGAGTTCCGGGCTCACGCTCGTGGTACGCGAGTCCGCCTAGCCGGCGCACATGGCGGCGGCCGGTGAAGATCCTCGTCGACTCGTGCAATGTGTGGATTGCATGCAGAACTTCCGGATGACATCGGCTGCACTCGAGCGCTCAGGTAATGCGCCAGCCGCGGTCGACGGCGATACTCGTGCCCGACATGCCGCGGTTGTCGAGCAGGAAGCGCGCAGCATCCACGACGTCCTGCATCGTGGCGAGCGTGCCGCCGGGGGTGCGGGCCTCGTAGCCCGTGAGCACGCCCTCGGGCTTGCCGGCCCAGAACGGGCTGTCTCCGATGATGCCGGGATGCAGTGCATTGACCCGGATCGGTGCGAGTTCGAGCGCCATCGCTACCGTCAGTCCCTCGACGCCGCCGTTGATCGTTGAGACGGTCACCGAACCGGGGTAGGGCAGGTCTTTGGCTCGCCCGCCGAAGAGCACGATGCCGGTGTCGGGGGAGGGGTCGAGCCGATCGAGCAGGGTGTGGACGACCTCCGTGTAGCCGACGAGTTTGAGGGTGACGAGCCGGGTCGCTCGGGCGATGTTGTAGTCCCGGACGGTGTTGGCATCCCGCTCGATCGCGGCAAGCACGAGTCCGTTCACGGTTCCGATCCCCGCCAGCTGGGCCGCGATGCCCTCCGGTTCGGAGATATCGAGCGCGATGCCGGTCGCCGAGTCCCCGATCGACGCGGCGACCTCCCTGGCCTTGGTCGCGTCCCGCCCGGTGAGCACGACCCGATCACCGTGCGCGACGACGTCCTTCGCGATCTCGAAACCGATGCCGGAGGTTCCGCCGATGACGACGATGGTCTTCTCGCTCAACTCGTTCTCCTTTGCTTGATGTGATCCAGACGCGACTGCTTAGCGGTAGTCGCGACCCGTGATCTCCTCGATGCCGCCGTGGCGCACGGCGGCGCGGATAGCGGTCACAGCGCCGCGCCGGGCCCGACAGGCAGCTGCGCGGCGGCCCGCTCGGCGATCATGCGCCCGAGCAGTCGCTCGTAGACGGCGGCATGAGCCTCGGAATCGAGGTACGCGGAGAGCCCGGCCTCATCGTCGACGATCGCCGCGACGCCGAAGTCGGCACCGCCCGGCCGCAGCCGGAGGCTCTCGCCGCACTCGTATGAGCGCAACTCCGGAATGCCCGCGGCCATGTCGCGCAACTGGGTGGTGAGTTCGGCGACATCCTCCTCGGTCACGTCGTCCCGCCAGCGGAAGGTCGCGATGTGCAGGATCACTTGGTGTCGTCGTCCTGGTAGTGGTACGGGTTGTCGATCGGCTCGTTCGGAGCGAGCGCGGGGTGCATCCCCTCGACCCATGCCTGCTCGCCGAGCTTGGAACGCACGAACTCGACCGACTGGGCGACGGCATCCCGTGCCGGGGCGAGGTCGAGACCGATGCGCTTGCCCTCGTATTTGAGCACCCGACCGTTGACGACGACGCTGTGGATGTCGGCTGTGCCCGCCTGGTACACGACGTGAACGTTCGGGTTGAGGATGGGCGTCATCGCGGGTGACTGGTCGTTCATGACGAGCAGGAGGTCCGCCTTCTTGCCGGGCGTGATCGAACCGATCTTGTCCTCCATGCCGAGGGACTTCGCGCCCCCCATCGTCGCCATCCAGACGACGTCCTCGGCGCGCAAGCGGTTCGCGTTGACGGTCTCGCCCTTGGCGTGGGCCTCGAGGTGTTCGCGTGAACGGTCGGCGCTGAGCGTCGCGCGCATGGCGGAGAAGTAGTCGGCGCTCCACCAGACGCTCGTGTCCATTGACAACGACGCCGAGATGCCGTACTTGCGGAGCTGCCACGTCGAGGGGTAGCCCTGGCCGGCGCTCTGCTCGCTCTCGGTGGCGACCGAGACCGTTCCGCCCGTGGCGGCGATCTTCTGGTAGCTCTCGCGAGAAAGCGTCGTGCCGTGCACGTAGCAGATCTGGTCGGTCATGAATCCACCGCTGTACATATGGTCGATGGCGTTGTCCGTCGTTGCGCCCCACACGCCGGTGTGGGTGGTCACGCGCAGGCCGTTCTCCCGTGCGAACTCGAATGCCGCCTTCTCAGGGAAGTTCTCCGAATCGGGCACGTCGAAGGCGATCTGCAACCCGTGCATGTCGGTCGGGGAGTGCGATGCGACCCAGGAACGGAATTCGGGCGCCGCGGTCCACTCCCACGGTGCTCCGAGGTAATTGCCGTAGCCGAGTACGAATCGGCCGGGGATCTCCTCGAAGGCCTTCATCGCCGCGTCGGCGTACTCGGGGGTGCGGAGCGCATGCGACCAGTCGAGCGTCGTCGTGACACCGGTGTCGACCGATTCGAGTGCGCTCAGGAGGTTCCCCGCGTAGATGTCCTCGGGTCGGAAGACTTCGCCGTGCTGCAGGTAGTAGAAGACGAAGTACTGGCTGAGCGCCCAGTCGCCGCCGTAGCCGCGCAGCGCCGTCTGCCACATGTGACGGTGGGTGTCGATCATGCCGGGCATGAGGATGCCGCCGCTCGCGTCGATCTCGAGCGTGCCCTCGGGCACCTGGAGTTTCGACCCCACGGCCTCGATGGTCTCGCCGATAACCAGGACGTCGGCGTTCTCGAGTACTCCGGGAGTGTCGACGGTGATGACGATCGCATTGCGGAAGACGAAGGGCCGGCCCGCAACGAAGTCCTCGGGATGGGGCGCGGCAGTATTGATGCTCATGGCTCTCCTCGTTGAGAATGTCCAGCGACGCTGCACACTATCTCGCTCAATCCGTCAATTCGCAAGTCCGCGCGTTAACTCATAGGAAACTAGGCAACAGGTTGAATCAGGCTGTAGCATCCGTTCACTTGGAGTGTAAGGAGAGCCCGTATGACCCCTCGGATCGCGGTGCTGGGATCCGGCGCGAACGGTTCGTCGATCGGAGCGGACCTCACGCTCGCCGGCGTCGACGTCACGCTCGTGGAGCAATGGCCCGCGCACGTCGAGGAGATGCGGGCGACGGGCCTCACCATCCGGATGCCCGACGAGCAACTGCACGTGCGGCCGCGCACGATGCATCTGTGCGAGGTCGCCACGCTGCGCGAGAAATTCGACATCGTGCTGCTGCTGATGAAGGCCTATGACTCGCGGTGGGCGACACAACTCATCGCGCCCCACCTCGCGGACGACGGGCTCGTCGTTGGCGTGCAGAACGGCATGACGACGGAGACGATCGCCGAAGTCGTCGGCGCGCACCGCGCCATGGGTGCCGTCATCGAGATCTCCTCGACGATGAACGAACCCGGCCTCGTGCTGCGGCACTCCGGTCCCGCGCGCTCCTGGTTCGCGGTCGGGGCCCTCGAGGGCGGGCCGGTCGGGCGTGAGGAGGAGGTCGCCGCTCTGCTGCGGCACTCGGGCAGCGTTGAGATCGTCCACGACATTCTCGCCACCAAATGGATGAAACTCGTCAGCAACTGCACGACGCTCGTGACGACCGCGAGCCTCGGGCTGCCGATGCTCGACGCCCTCGCCGTGCCGGGCATGCGGACGATCATGCTGCGTTCTGGTCAGGAGGCGCTGGATGTCGGCGCCGCCCTTGATCATCCGATCCTGCCGATCTTCGGCCTCCAGCCCGCGGATCTCGAGCGCTCCGACGAGGTCGTGGAGACACTCCTCGACACTCTCTACCGGGACTTCGTGCTACCGGGCGCGACCACGACGGTGCTACAGGACTGGAGCAAGTCGCGGCACAGCGAGGTGGACGATATCAACGGCACGGTCGTTGCCGAGGCGGCGCGGCTGGGCCGTTCGGCGCCCGTCAATTCGGCGATTGTCGAGGTCGCCCATCGCATCGAGCGCGGAGAACTGCGACCCTCGCCGGAGGTCGTCGAGGTGCTGCATCGCCAAATCGGTGACTGAACCGAATTGATCTATAGTGCTTAACGATTTGTACAGTAGGAACGTACAGAAGCGGAGGAACCCAATGGCGGGTAAGAGAATCGCATTCGTGGGCACCGGAGCACAGGGGGCCGGCATCGCCGCAGACCTCACGCGAGCCGGGCTTGACGTCACCTGCATCGAGCAGTGGCCGGCCCACGTCGAGGCCATGCGCGAGCACGGCATCGAAATCCGTCTGCCGCTCAAGACCGAGGTCACCACGGTGCGCGCCCTGCACTTATGCGAGGTGGCGACCCTGCGTGAGAAATTCGACATCGTCTTCGTCGTCGTCAAGGCCTACGACACTCGCTGGGCCGTCGAGCTCATCAAGCACCTGCTCGCACCCGACGCACTCGTCGTCGGACTTCAAAACGGGATGTCCCTCAACGACGTCGCCGACATCGTCGGCCCCGAGCGCACCATCGGCGCGGTCATCGAGATGGCTTCAAACATGTTCGAACCGGGCATCGTCACGCGGCAAAACGCCCCCGAGAACTCCTGGTTCACCGTGGGGGCCTTCGACGACTCTGCGCGCGGCCGGGAGCCCGAGGTCCAGGAGGTGCTGCGCCACGCCGGCACGGTCGAGATATCCCCCGACATTCGGTCGTCGAAGTGGATGAAGCTCGTCGCCAACGCCGGCGAACTCGTGCCGTCCGCGATCCTCGATGAAGCACTCGCCGACGCCGTGAAGATGCCGGGGGTGCACGAGTTCATGGTGGAGTGCGGCAAGGAGGCCGCCCGCGCCGCGGTCGCGGACGGCTGCAAGCTCGTGCCGATCTTCGGGCTCACCGAGGACCAGGTCAGCGGGCCTGACCAGTACGCGAAGGATCTGCTGGGCGAAGTGCTCGAGAAGTACTCCCTGCCGGACACGCGGACGACAGTGCTGCAGGACTGGATGAAGGGCCGCCGTGCCGAGGTCGACGAGGTCAACGGCCTCGTCGTCGAAGTGCTCGCCCGTGTCGGCCAGTCCGCACCGTATAACGCGCACACGGTCGAGATCGCGCGCCGCATTGAAGCCGGCGAGCTCGAGCGGGGTCCACAGAACCTCGAGCTGCTCCTGACGCTCCCGGGTGCCTAGCACCAGGGTCAGTGGGGCTGCCTGGCGTGCGTTGGAGCGCCATCCAGGCTTTGGAGTCTCACTTGCTCGTTCCGCCGTGCTCTGGCCGGCGCAGGCCGAGCATGATCAGGATGACGCCGACGATGGCGACGATGAGCCCGATGGAAAGCCACATGCGGCTACCTGTCATGAAGCTTCCCGGGATCAGATTCATGCCCTGCCCGGCCCACACTCCACCAAGGATCACGGCGATCACGCCGACGGTGATCAGGGCGATGCGCCCATTTCGACTAGTCACGTCCCCCAACGTACCCTCGACCGATGCACCCGTCGCTCGGCACAAGTTCCCCCTGTGGACAGGTCGCGCGGGTCCTTGTGAATCGTGGCCCGCCGGACCCTTGCGGCAGCCATCTCCGCGATCGACTTCGCAGCCTGCTCGGGCCGAACAACCGTGCCATCATGGACGCGAAAGGGGCACTAACCGCCGCGTCACGAGCAGGACCAAAGACCTCTCGTTAGTTCTCCTGCGGTAACGGCTTGAGGCTTGCGGCGTGAGGAGAAGCATGGATGCCCAGCAGGTCGCCCTTCGTGGGCGCGTGGCAGTCGTCACGGGTTCCACTCGCGGCCTTGGTCTCGCCATGGCCCGGCTGTTGGGCCAGCAGGGTGCAACCGTTGTGCTGGCATCCCGTTCGGAAGCCCACGTCGCAGCCGCTGTCGAGATGCTTCGACTGGAGGGTATTTTGGTCTCAGGGTGTCGCTGCGACACCGGGGAATTGGCCGACGTCGAGGCTCTTCGTGATGAGGCCCTCCGTCACGGGATGCTCGATATCTGGGTCAATAACGCTGGAATATCTGGCGTTTATGGGCCCACGGCATCCACGCCGATCGACGACTTCGAGCGCGTGGTGCGTACGAACATCCTCGGAACGTTTCACGGGTCACGGGTCATACTGCCGGTGTTCCTCTCCCAAGGCCACGGCGACCTCGTCAACCTCTACGGCCAAGGCGACCAAGGCCCGGTCGCAATGCAGAACGCATACGCGTCAAGCAAGCGTTGGGTCCGCCAGTTCACGGAGACTCTACGGCTCGAAACCAAAGGAACCGGAGTCCGCGTTCACGGTATGAACCCCGGGTTGGTGACGACAGCCCTGCTCAGGCACATCACGTCCCAGCCAGGATACGAAGGACGTCTAAGTGCACTCCAGGTCGTTGTTGGGCTGTGGGGGCAGGCGCCGGAGGCGGCCGCGCGTCCCCTCGTGAAGCTTGTCACGTCGGACGCTGGCGAGTTTCGCAGCCTGACGAAGTTGGCCCTGGTGACCCGCGGTCTTCATAGCGTTCTGACCGGACGACTCCGCCGCCGCAATCGCATGCCCCTGGACGTCCGCGTCCTGGATGCGAACGGCCAAGAACGAACGATCGGGCCCGATGCAACTACGCGGTGAGTGTGCGGGCAACCGCATCACATCCGGACGGGGCCGTAGGGGATACGCCTGGATGGTCAATGTCGGAATTTTAGACGCTTCCGGTGGTCACTCTGCGAGGATCTACCTCTGGGGGATGCAACGGATATCACGTAACGATCGCGTTTCGCGATGGGCGGTCCTGAATTCTGGAATTGTCGCGCTGGCACTTGCCTTGGTGTGGCTCGTTCGATCCAAATCGGTAGTCTGCACTATCTCCAGTTTTGGATGGACTTCATGTGAACGGATGAGGCATTGCCTCGCCAGCTCGTGATGGCCTCCCGTTCGGCGGCGCTCAGACCAGGCGAGGCGAGGAGTTCTGCCAAGTCGAGGCCGCGGAGCGCGGCGCGAAAGGCGCCCTCTGTCGTTGTGCCGTGGCTCTGGCAGAGCGCCTCAATTGTGGGTTCGGCGTTCTCGCGCTGTGATGCTCTTGCCCGGCGGTCCGCCAGTCGGACTGTTTCGAGATAGTCGTCGACGATTGCCTCGGGTTCCACATCGATGGCTGTGAGGAGTAGCAGCGCGATAAGTCCTGTTCGATCTCGTCCTGCCATGCAGTGAAAGAGAATGCCACCTTCTGGCGCGCCAGCCAGGGCCGCCAGGACCGACACGCTGCGTTCGGGCATCGCGTTCAGGTGCGGCAAGTAATACAGTGCTGTACCGGCAAGCCCGTTGTTCCAGAAATCCTTCCAGAAAGTGGCATTGTCGAGTCCATCCAAATCAATAGGGAGGGTGGTGAGCCAATCGGGCCGCGGCTGGGTGTCCTGTGCCCGTTCTCCTGCCTGGCGTAGGTCGACTATGGTTCGGATGCCCGCTTCGCGTATTTGCTCCCATCCGGCCGGTGTTGCCGAGTCGACGTTCTCGGACCGGAAGAAGACGCCCCTCGGCGTCAAGGTTCCATTTCTTTGTCGGAGACCGCCGAGATCGCGTGCATTCACCAAGCCCTCGACATGCAAGGTTCGGCTCGTGAGTTTCGGCTCGTCGCTCATCGGGCCAGCATACGTTCAGCGTTGGTGTCTGAAGAGGGAGTGGTCTGGCGCCGGACTCTGCGTTCACATGGTGACTCCTTCGCGTCTCGCCAGAACAGCGCTACCCGATGAGGCGACGCGCCCACGATCAGGATCTGTGTTGTGACCCTATGGTTTTGAGGCAGCGGCGTGCGGTTCTGCGCGTGTCAGAAGATGACCGGTGCACTGCGCGTGCGGCTGACCTCGGGGCTAGAGCGCGTCGTCGTTCCCGACAGGAGACGCTTCCGCTTCGCCCATCGCTGTGAGCTCTCGCAAAGATTCAATATGCCCGCGATACGCTTTCCGGCCTTTCGAAGTGAGAGCGAGAGATGTCCGCACATGGGAGTCGATCACGGTCTTTGTGACATTGACGTAGCCCGCTTCGCTCAGCGGCTTGACGTGCTTGCTGAGAGCCGAATCGCTGACGCCCAACGAGTCTCGGATTGCCGAGAAATCAGCGCCGTCAACAGCTGCCAGAGCCGCGGTAATGCGCAGCCTGGTAGGTGCGTGGATCAAAACATCGAACACCGGGCGCATGTCTAGCGTCCTGCAACGGTGAGGTGCAGATTACGCTCCCACCACCAGGGGACCGTGATCATTATGAGCGGTAGGGCGATCGCCAATCCGACAACCACCATTGAGTGCTCGGTAAATGTCCCGAGAAGGATTCCGGCAATCGGAAACAGCACCATGACTCCGACCAGAATCAATCGACCTGCATAGTGCTGACCCGGTTGGGCAACGAGTCGGCGAGCTCCAGGACGCTGGAAGAGGACAGCCGAGGCGATGATGGCGAGGGAGGCGGAGACTGCGACCACGAAAGTCCAGGGGTCGGGGAGGAGGACTGCGGCGGTGAGAGCACCGCCAGCTAGCCCGACGATAGCGAGGGATGGCCGGATCGAACGTGCGGTGCGGCGCATCGCGTCCTCGGCGTTGCGGGCAGCTGCCACGGCATCAGCTGCGGGAATTGGGAACTCCTCGTCGTGCTGCATTTCCACTCCAGTTTCCGTGGCGGACTTTCCGCTATGGAAAACGTAGCACTTTCCGCAATGGAAAAGAGTAGGTTGTGCCGCATGGGGACGACCTAGTTCGATCACTATGCGGGAGCGCGGTTATGCCACCGGAGCTGGGGTTTTTGGGCACAATGGGACAATGAAGAATTTACGTGTCTTTTGGAAACGATCGGGTCCGGTATTGAAGGCCACGCTCGTCTTCACGTCGATGCTGATCTTGTTCGGAGTGGCCGTGCTCGGCGTATCGTGCTTCGGGACTGTTCCTGGATCCGAAGCCTTCGACTCCGGAATGACTCTTTCCCGGACACTCTTCCAGATCAGCGCGGTACTGAACATGGTCATGTTATTTGTGATCCAGGCCCGGCTCCGGCGCGAGAAGAAGATGTAGCGCGAGCTCGAAGCGTCTTGTCAGAGCCTCGGGCAGATGCCGGCACGGGAGCGGCAAGATGAGAGCCTGCCAGACAAGGAAAGTCATTCTGCCCCACGATGGGTGGTGTGTTTGACCGGGATAGTCAGGCTTCGATGGCCGTGTTCATTTGCCACCACGTTCGACCGGATTGAAGTCGCTGTTCGACTCGTTTCTAACCAACCACTGGAGGCGAAATTGCCGGCTCAACGAAATATGAAGAACCCGGTAGTCGGAGGAATGGTCGCCCACGGGATCTTCTTTGTCATGCTGCTTGCGATCATGATCTCGGGAGCGCAGTCGCTCGGAAGTGACACTCCGCAATGGTTTCCGGTCGTGGTCGTCGGCGTACCGGTCGCTACCGTGGTTGCTATCGTCTCGGGAGCCATCCTCTACGTGAACCTCACTGGCAAGGCCCGGCTGAAAGCCCTCCTCGAGGCCAGGCCAGGGGCAACGATCGTCCGCGGAAACTGGAGCTCGGCTCTCCTCTCCCCATTCCTCAAACCCGGTCCTCTGCTGCGCCACACGAACTATCGCGGCTTTCCCGTCGAGGTGACCGCTGACGCGGCCGGCATTTCGTTGTGGCGAGGTGGCCACAAGATCGTAGATTGTGGTCTTCTGCCATGGGACCGGATCCGATCAGTGAGCGTGGAGAACGTAAACGCGGTCATCGGGAAGCGAGTCACGCCGATATTGGTCATTGAGGTCGATCCCGGAATCGGAGAGTACGAAACCCGAATCGAACTGGTACTCACGGGCGAGAGCGCCGATGTTGGTGCGTCGAAACTCCTCGCCCGCCAGCCCCGCTGAACCCGCACGTCGAGATCTACGCTCACGTTGGTTTCTCGGGGCCGGCGCCACAGCGGTCACCGATGAACAGTGACGGCTCTCCCACCGATGCGCGCTGCCGGCGACTGGTAGGCGTCCTTCCTTCGGTGCACGGAGGCCGCGCGCCTGAGCAAGGCCCTGCGGAACGCCAGTTAGCGCTTCTGGTCGGGACCGGGCCGTGCTGTGAATCCCAGAACGGACCGGTTTCGACCGCTCTCCTCGCTGTCCCAAGGGCCGCGAACGGAGACCGCGATGAGAGTGAGACCGACCAGAATCAGAACCCACGAGTAAACAGTTGCTGATCGGAGCAATAAAGGGAACACGCCGGTGAAGATCGACATGGTGCCCAGGGCGAAGAGAGCTCGCGTGACCCGCCACGGGAACCACCCTCGATCATTGCGCATGGCCTCACCCTACTGTCAGCTCCCGTCGAAAGGTAAGAACGATTCTCTGGCCTCGTCGACAGAGCACCGGGGAGACTAGCCTCGACGACATGGGGACTGCGATGATCCGCCGAGCGACGGCCGAGGATCTGGTCGCCCTCCAGGAGATCGAAGATGCGGCCGACGGTCTCTTCGCATCCGTGTTTTCGATCGCTGACTGGCAGCCGGCTCCTTCTGGCGTCGAGCGATCACGACATCCTGGTTTTATTCTTGTGGCCAGTACGGAGCCGGATTCCAGGCCTGTCGGGTTTGCCCACGTCATCGAGATCCCGGGCGGCAATCACCTCGAGCAGTTGTCCGTAGTGCCGTCCCAGACAGGCCACGGGTATGGGCGTGCGCTCGTGGAAGCGGTCAAGACCGAGTCAACGCAGCTCGGTCGCACACGTGTCACGCTGCGAACTTATGTTGACGTTGCGTGGAATGCGCCCTTCTATGCGACTTGTGGTTTTGCAGAGTCTGTCCCTGACAACGATTTCCTTCGCGACCTGCTGAGCGTGGAACGCCAGAGTGGACTCGGGTATGCGCGCCGAGTTCAAATGACGTGTGACCTCAGTTCCGTACGCTCCGGCATGCCCGCAACCATGCGGAATTCTTCGCGCGGAGGTTACGCTGAGGATCATGACCGGGGGCGCATGGGTGGTTGATCCTGTTACGCAGGTGGAGCTTTGGGTGCCGGATTACGCAACGCCCGATAGCGCAGTCCGGCGAGCGGCCCTGGAGCGTGAGGGGCTCCTCCGTAGTGTGGCGAAGGAGTGACCCATGACCAGTTCCGAACTGCGTGAATGGCCGGCGAGCGATCGTAGATACCGGCGTTCGGAGGTGTCGGCACTCGTGGGGCATGGTGACGCCGTCTGGGAGCGCGCCGCCAGGGACGTGCTCCGATGGCGGGTGAAGACAGAGAGTGGGTTTGCCGTCGACTCGACCGGCCCGGTGTCACCGGGCGACCGTGTCATCGTCACCGCACGCGTGCTCACGGTGACCATTGTCGAGCCGGTGCAGGTCGTGTCCGTAGTTGACGAATCCGACCGGGTCGGCTTCGCCTACCGGACCTTGCCGGGGCACCCGGTCAGCGGCGAAGAGGCGTTCATCGTGCACCGACGTGGCGACGAGGTGCGTCTCACCGTGCGCTCGCTCACGAGCCCCGCGCCGCAGCAGCCGTGGCGAGCCCTTTACCCACTGCTCCTCATCGCCCAACGAATCGTGCGCAGACGCTACCTGCGGTCACTTCGCTGAGCTGCAGGCCTGCCAGCGCTTTCCGCAGCGCCGGCGGTGCTGTCAACCCGAGTCGGCGCGAAATCGCGGATGCCCGGAAGATCCCTGACTCCGTCTCAGGACGCCGCGACAGCCGCGGATTCGCGTACTACTGACGTACCAGCGGGGCGAGTGCCTCACCGAGTGCCGTCACGACACCGGGCACATGGCCGTTGAGCGGGGCGTTCACGATGACACCGTCCACACCTGCACCGAGGATCTCGGACTGAATCCGGTCCGCCACCGTGGTCGCCGTCCCCACGAAGGCGCGGCTGCGTCGTTCCTCGGGCAGGGACTGCAGAATGGCGTCGGCTTCTGCCTGCGTCTCCACGATCACCGCGCTGGCGAGATAGCTCGTCTTCAGGGTGGACGGGTCCCGGTCGATCTCCTCGGCGCGCTGCTTCAGAGCCTGCAGCTTGTGTGGCAGGTCTTCGATGGCGCAGATGATATTCATGTGGTCGGCGTATCGCGCCGCCAGGCGGAAGGTCTTGCGCTCGCCCTGGCCGCCCAGCATGATCGGGATGCTCTCGCGGAACCGTGGCACGTTCATGGCCCCGTGCGCCCGGTACCACTTGCCCGTGATCTCGGGCCGCTCGTCGCGCAGCATGGGGTGGATGATCTGGAGCGCCTCGTCGAGCTTCTCGAAGCGCTCCGTGAAGGTATCGAAATCGAAACCGAGCTGT
The DNA here is from genome assembly GCF_004402485.1 of Cryobacterium algoricola. Taxonomy (GTDB): domain Bacteria; phylum Actinomycetota; class Actinomycetes; order Actinomycetales; family Microbacteriaceae; genus Cryobacterium; species Cryobacterium algoricola. The sequence goes on from NZ_SOFG01000018.1 coordinate 20,279, forward strand.
TCGTGCTCGAGCTCGAACCAGCCCGCCCCGATGCCGAGGATCGCCCGGCCGTGACTGATGACATCGAGGGTGGTGACGGTCTTGGCGAGCAGGGTCGGGTTGCGGTAGGTGTTGCCGGTCACGAGCGCGGAGAGCTGGATGGTGCTGGTCGACACGGCCAGGGCGGCCAGCGTCGAGTACGCCTCCATCATCGGCTGATCGGGCGTGCCGATTCCGGGCAGCTGATAGAAGTGGTCCATCACCAGAACCGTGTCGAATCCGCTGGCCTCCGCTTCGCGCGCCTGAGCTGCGACGGTGTCGAACAGCGACTCGACGCCGCCCGGATAGGTGAAATTGGGAATCTGATATCCGAGCGAAATCGTCATATCGCCTACGCTACGACACTCCTCGGTCCGGACGCTATCGATATACTCGCTGGATGCGGATCCGTCCGATAGATCTCGTCGACGTGTTGGTCTATCTCGTCGTGCTCGGGGTGTTCATCCAGCTGTTTCCCGTCGTCATCTCAGAGAATTTCCTGCTTGCCCTCTTGACGGCGATCCTGCTCAAAGCCGTCCTTGAAATCGTGCTCTGGGCCAAGAAGAACATCGTTGCGCGGATTCGCTCGGCGGAAACGCGGTGGGTTCGAATCGTCAACGCGGTCACCCTGGTGCTGCTGCTACCGGGCAGCAAGTTCCTGGTGCTCGAACTGGTGGCCCTGGCATTCGGAGACGCCGTCCGTCTCGGCGGCTTCTTTCAAGTCACGGCACTCATCATCGTCCTCATGCTTGCGCGAGGCGGCATCCGCTGGGCGTTCAAACGTCGTCCGGGCAAGCCCGAAGCGCCGATGATCGCATGACCATGGACTATGTACCGCGTCGACCAGACGTTGTAACGGTCGAGCTTGTCGGCGGATCAGAGAAGCGCGACCTGGAACTCGTTGCCTATGACGACGGCTGGCCCGTGATCTTTCGTGCCCACCGGAATCGTCTGCGGAAGGCGCTCGGAACGACGGGCGTCGAGGTTGAGCACATCGGATCGACCTCGGTGCCCGGACTGGCAGCCAAGCCGATTATCGACATCCTGGTCACGGTCAGCGATATCACCGCGGAGGAGGACTATCTCGCACCTCTGTTATCCGTGGGATACGAGTTGCGCGCTCGCGAGCCCGGACATCGCCTGGTGCGAACGTCAGCACGCGATGTACACATCCACATCCTGCAAAGCGGAAACCCTGCTATCGACAGGTACCTCCTGTTCCGCAACCGTCTTCGTGCGGATGCGAACGACCGGTCCTTGTATGAAGCGACGAAGAGCGCGTTGTTGAGTGACGGTTTCGACGACATGAATGCATACGCCGAAGCCAAGACCGACGTCATCGAGGCGATCATTGCGCGTGCTCTCGCGTCCGGAGCCTAGCCTCAGCAGAATGTCGTGGGAAAGCTGCGGTCCTGTGGATCCGACGGCCCGTTGTCATACGGGACCGAAGAGAGGGAGTTCTAGAGTGCGCGCATGCTGTTGTTGCGGGGGTCGTGGGTGAGTTCGGCGAGGCCGAGCGCTTCGAGCAACGGCGGAACGTACATGCCGAATCGCCCGCGGTAGCCGTTCCGGAGCCCATACCAGCCGCCGAGCGGGTTGGACTCGGACCTGCCCCACGCCTCGACGCTCCCCTCAGCCGGGACCTTCTTCTCGTCCGCGGCACCCAGCGGTACCCAATCACCCTGTTCCGTGAGCCAGGCGTGAAGGTCCTCAATGGCGCGGGCGTCGTAGCTGAGCTTGGTCGATCCGACCTGGCAGACCAGGCTCGGTGGGGTCGTCGACGCGTCGCGGTACACCGTGTACTGGCTCGTACCCGGCGCGGTGGACAGAATCCACGGTTCGTCTTTGCTTCCAAGGGTCATGAGCTACGTCTACCACGCATGTCGCGCATTGGGAATGCCGGGTTCAGGTCGTGGATGCCGCGTAGATCCGCTCGATGGACGTGGCCAGCACGGCGTTGAAGGCTGCGTCCGATTGCTGGACAGCGAGACCCTCGAGGAGTGCTCGGCTGAAACTGGCGCTCAAACCGTGGTTCTCGGCCAGCAATCGGCAGGCCTCACTCTGGCTGTAGCCACCGGAGAGTGCCACTACCCGCAAGACCAGCGGATGTTCGATCAGGTCGGTGTAGAAGTCGGGCACCGTCGGGATCGACAGCTTGAGGATCACCGGTTGGTCGGTGGGGAGCCCGTCGAGGGCTGCCAGAACGTCGGCCTTGAGGACGTTTTCGGCCTCGGCCTTGTCGGGGGCGTGTATGTCGATTTCGGGTTCCAGGATCGGCACCAGGCCGTGGGCGAGAATCTGCCTTCCGACGGCAAATTGTTGGTCGACGATCGCCTGGATTCCGGCAGGGTTGGCTGCCTTGATCACGGAACGCATCTTCGTGCCGAACATCGTGCGTTCAACCGCACGGGTGAGGAGGGGTTCCAGCTTGGTGAGGGGTCTCATCAACTGGACGCCGTCCTCCTCAGCGGCCAGGCCCTGGTCGACCTTGACGATCGGCACGATACCTCGGGCCGTGAGGTAATCACCCGTCAACTGGCCGCCAACGGTGCGGTCCATGGTTTGCTCGAAGAGGATCGCCGCGAGGATGCGGTCGGAAGTGAAGCATTCAGCCGTCATTACGCGGGCACGCATCTGATGCATCAGGTCGAACATTCGCTCATCGGAACCGTACGAGGCCGGGTCGATGCCATAGCGTTTCAGCGCACCACCCGTGCTGCCGCCGCTTTGGTCGAGTGCTGCGACGAAGCCGACTCCGGTGTTCATCCTGGCTGCTTGTTCGGTATTCAAAGCCCCTCCAAAGGTCGTGGACTCGACTCAAGTTTAGCGAGCAGTGGTCTTTCTCATCCGCGGACGGCTGGGCGCTCGCAACGGATGCGCCCAGCCCTCCCTGCGCTGACGGCCGTCAGCTGCCGTTGTACTCGTCATCGGTGATGTGCTCCAGCCACGTCGTGGTTGTGGCCGGGTCGTCGCCCGACTGGACCATGGCGATGTGCTCCATGAAGACGCCGGGGGCTGCCGCGTGCCAGTGCTGTTCGCCCGGCGGAGTGTAGAGCGTCTGGCCGGGGTGGACCTCGATGATCGAGCCGTCTCGCCCTCCGAAACGAGCGACGCCCTGCGTGACGCGGACGTACTGGCCCAGTTCGTGGGAGTGCCAGGCGGTGCGGGCTCCGGGAGCGAAGCGCACCGTCACGACGACCATCCGCTGGTCGGGCTCGTGGGGCAGTGCGATCGGGTCGAGCCAGACGTCACCGGCGAACTGGGCGGGCGGGTTGAGCGTGGTCGGTACTGCAGGTTCGATGATCATGATGATGTTCCTTTCAGGGGTGGTGGAGGGTGCGGGGGAGCGGCAGGAGCCTGCTGCTCAGAGGGCGATCATGACCTTGAGGGCTTCGCGGTCGTCCATGGCGCGGTACGCCTCGGGGACGGCGTCAAGGGTGACGGTACGGTCGAAGACCTTTCCGGGGTTGACGGTGCCGTCCAGGATCGCCGGCATCAGCCGTTCGATATAGGCGCGCACGGGAGCCGGGCCGCCGGTCAGGGTGATGTTGCCGCCGAAGAGGCTGCCGAACCCGATCGGGGCGTCCTCATACTGGGGGACGCCGACGCGGCTGATGACTCCGCCAGGCCGAACGATGCGATAGGCCTGTTCGTAGGCGGGAAGGTGCCCGACGGCTTCGAGCACCTTTCGGACGCCGTGACCGCCGGTGAGTTCCCGCACCTTCTCGATGCCTTCGTCGCCGCGTTCTGCGACGACGTCGGTTGCGCCGAATTCCCGTCCGAGATCGGTGCGCGCCGTATGGCGTCCCATCAGGATGATGCGCTCGGCGCCGAGCTGCCTGGCGGAGAGAACTGCCATCAGGCCGACCGCTCCGTCGCCGATGACCGCGACGGTGTCTCCGGCCGTGACGCCGGCGCGGGTGGCCGCATGCCACCCGGTGCCGTAGACGTCGGAGAGGGTCAGCAGAGAGGTGAGCAGCAGGGACGTCTCGTCGATGCCGGGGACCTTCACGAGGGTCCCATCGGCGAAGGGAACCCGGATGCCTTCGGCCTGGGCGCCGCCCATACCGGGCATGTCCCAGAAACCGCCGTGGATGCAGGAGGTGTAGAGGCCTTCGCGGCAGAACTCGCACGTTCCGTCGGAGAAGGCGAAGGGAGAGATGACGAGGTCGCCGGGCACGAGGGTGCGGACGTCGGATCCGATTTCTTCGACGACGCCGATGAATTCGTGCCCCATCGACACACCGCCCGGGGTGCTCGGCATGCCGTGGTATGGGTGCAGGTCGGAACCGCACACGCAGGCCCGAACGATTCGGACGACGGCGTCGGTCCTGTCTTTCAGGATGGGGTCGGGGGCGTCGACGAGACGAACGTCGCCGGCACCGAACATGTAGATCGCTTTCATTGTTATCTCCAGATGTGTTGCGGTCGAATGGTCGAATGGGTGAGAAATCGTGGGAAATGGTTGCTAGAGGCGGACGGGAAAAGCGGTGCGCCGCCCGTAGACGGTGAGCAGGAGCGCAGCGAGGCCGAACACGATCATCACGACGGTGAGGACGAGGCCGTCGAAGACTGTCAGCAGGGCGGCGCCGAGGATGCCGGCGGTGAAGATGGCGAGATTGAACGCCACCGGCAGGAACGAATTGGCGATATCCGAGTCGTCGCCTCCCGTTGTGGTGAGAGCGGCTTGAACCTGGGCGGATACCCCGCCGAACGCGATTCCCCACAGAACGGATGCGACGACGATCGCCGCGGTCGAGGTGTGCCCGACGAGGAGCACAACACCGGCCACGATGAACAGCGCCGCGCTGCCGTGTAGGAGTGGTCTCGGATAGCGGTCCAGCAGGGCCCCGGTGATGACGATGCCGCCGATCGAGGCGACTCCGAAGATGAAAAGCTGAACGTCGACGGTGAGACTGCTGCCGGTGGACCTCAGATACGGGGAGATATAGGTGTAGATCGTGTTGTGCGCCAGCATCCACGTGAAGATGACGGCCAGAATGATGGCGATCCCGGGGATCCGGAGCACCCGGACCAGGGGCAGTCGCGAGCGTCCCTTCTGCCCGCGGGCGTCGGGCGCGATCGCGGCGATGAGTGCACCGGCGATGACGGCCACTGCGGTGAGGCCGGCAAATGCCCACCGCCAGTCGAATGTCGTTCCGAGCCAGGATCCGAGGGGAGTGCCGAGGGCGAATCCGACCGGTGCCCCGCCGGAGACGATCGCCAGGGACAGCCCGGCGCGGGACGGCGGGCTGATCTTTCGACCGTAGGCTGCGAGCATCCCCCAGATGATTCCCGAGAATGCCCCCGCAACGAACCGAGACAGCAGGGAAAGAGTCACGTCGCTGGAGAGCGCGGTGACGCTGTTCGCGAGGATGAGACCGACAATCGCGCCGAGGAGCAAGGGCTTTCGGCGCATCCCCCTGGTCAGGGTGATGGCCGGAATCGTGATGATGACCGTGCCGAGCGCGTACGCACTGACAAACAGCCCGACGGTGCCTTCGCTCGTCCCCATGCCGGTGGCAATGATCGGAAGCAGGCCGGCCGGCATGGTTTCCATCGCAACCAGCACGAAGCCGATGACGGCCAGGGCAATCAGGGTTGCCAGTGGCAGGCGCTTCACCGTCTCGACGGCGGCCGGTGGTGACACCGTGATGGTGGTAGTCAAGAATCTCCTCACCGTGGGCGGCTGCTACCCGAAGGAGCATGAGACCCATGCTGTGCCCGTCCGGAGTCCCGGGTCGGGCATGCCCCAGTCAACGCGCCGTGCGCCCCGGAAGGGAGTCTCTGTCGAGGGGTGTACCAGCAGGGCACCCCAGGCGCAGCGCCGTAGACGTAGTCTCGTCGGCATGGACAATCAAGCCGAGGTACGCGAATTCCTCATGTCGCGCCGCGCGAAGATCGCTCCGGAACAGGTGGGGCTGCCCACCGGAGTCAACCGGCGCGTGGCGGGATTGCGTCGCACCGAGGTGGCAACGCTCGCCGGCGTCAGCGTCGAGTACTACGCCAAACTCGAACGTGGCGCGATCGGAGGGGCATCCTCCTCAGTGCTCGACGCCCTGGCCCGTGCGCTCAACCTCGACGACACCGAACGGACCCACCTGTTCGACCTCGCCCGCGCGGCCGACGGTGTCCCGCTGTCGGGACGTCCACGAAGGCGCGCCACGAAGAACGCCGTGAGCCGGCCCAGCCTTCACTGGGTACTCAGCACGATCACCGACGGCGTCGCGTTCGTGCGCGACCAGCACCAGGACCTTCTCGCCACAAACGAACTGGGACGTGCCTTCTACTCGCAACTGATCGGTGACGGTGGGCTCACACCGAATCTGGCCCGGTTCCAATTCCTCGACCCCGCATCCCGCGACTTCTACCCGGACTGGGACCTCTTCGCCGGAATGTGTGTCGCGATCATGCGAGCAGAGGCCGGCCGCGACACCAACGACAAAGTGCTCCAGGACCTCGTCGGCGAGCTGTCCACCCGCAGCGACACCTTCCGCCGGCTCTGGGGAGCCCATGATGTGCGCACCCACGGCTCCGGCACCAAACGCTTCAACCACCCCGTCGTCGGCGAACTCACCCTTGCCTATGAAGAGCTCATTATTACCGCCGACCCGGGATTCGTTCTCATGGTCTACACCGCGGAACCCGGGTCACCCAGCGCGGAGCGGCTGCGGCTCCTGGCCAGTTGGGCGGCCACGCGAATCGGAGCTGCTGAACCCCGGTGAGGGATTCGCTTTCGGGGATGCGTCGGTGCAATCGTGGATCTGGGTTGGCCGGGACGAGTCCCACCGCTTGCGCGGACGAGGGCTTTGTTGCCTTTGACCAGTGAATTATGTCGAAGTTGACAGAAGTCCTAGGCTGATGATATAGGCGCGGTTGCCTTCATATCTGTGGTGGCACATCTGCCGTGCCCGATCAGTAGACCTCAGGGTCGAAGGGAAGCGCCATGACAACATTCACGGTCGGTTCAGACCAGGCGAACGCTCTAGCTAAAACGGCTACCTGGGAGACCGACATCGTGCGGTCCAAACCGGCGCGCATCACTCTCGCCGTATTGCGGATCGTGATCGGCTGGTACTTCCTCTGGGCATTTATCGACAAGATATTCGGTTTCGGATTCCTGACCGCCGCGGGAAAAGGCATGATCGATGGCGGAGCACCCGCCCAGGGCTTCCTGACACACACGGTCGGGCCGTTCGCGGGGATCTTCACTGCGATCGCCGCACCGTGGGTCGACTACGTATTCATGTTCGGTCTTCTGGCCATCGGCCTCGCCCTGATCAGCGGGTGCGGCCTCAAGATCACCGCGGTCGCGGCTGTGCTGTTGCTCGGGCTCATGTATCTGGCGGAGTTTCCCCTCGGCGCGGATGCCGGGGTGTACACCAACCCGTTAGTCGACGATCACTGGTTCCAGGCCCTGGCCATTCTCGTGTTCTGGTTCACGAGGGCCGGCGACACGTTCGGTCTGGGTCGCTGGTGGGGCAGCAAGGTCGGCGATAGCTGGCTTCGCTGAAACAGGATTAGGGCGGATGCGACGGCGGCTCGAACGCCGTCGTCGCATCCGTCACCGATGAGGCACCGACGGACGAAGGGGTTACCGGTCGGGCTGACTCGAGCCGTAGAAGCCGGACTGGATATCGGCGACAAGACCGGCGTGCGTCGGTGTCCAGCCGAGAAGGTCCTGCGTCCTGGCGCTCGAGGTGGGGACGTCCAGGCCGAAGAATATACCGATCCAGCCGAAGTGCGCGGCGGCATCTTCCGGGGGAATCGACACCAGTGGGAGGCCTCGAGCGTCGCCGATTGCGGCGGCAATCTCGAGCGACGAGATGCCCTCTTCGCCGACGGCGTGCACGCGGGATCCGGCAGGCGCCTTCGCGAGTGCGAGTGCCACCATCCTCGCGGCATCCCGACGATTCACGGCGGGCCAGCGGCTGGAACCGTCACCGACATAGCCGGAGACACCCTTTTCGCCGGCGACCCCTGAGATCACCTGCATGAAACCGTGGTCGCCCTCACCGTGGACTGTCGGGGCGAAACGGAGGGCGACGGAGCGGATTCCGCGGTCGGCGTAGGAAAGCGCGAGCGCCTCGGCGCCCCCGCGCGGCGCCTCGGGTCCGCTGAAGGGAACCGCGTCGTCCTCGCTTGCGAGCCTGTCGGGCGCGAGCCCCGCGACACCCGACGCGAACAGGAACGGGCGATCCGAGCCGGCGAGGGTGTCCCCGAACATCTCGATCGTGGCCCGCTCGGTCGCGCCGGCACCCGCCATGTCGGAAAAGTCGTGTTTGTATGCCAGATGGATGACGCCATCCGCTGCCGAGGCCGCCTCGCGCATGCTGTCGAGATCGTCGAGACTTCCGCGATGGGGAGTGACGCCGGCGGCCTGCAGCTTCGCGAACGACTCGTCGTTTCGCGCCAGGCCGACGACCTCGTGTCCGGCAGCGATGAGTTCCTGGGATACGGCAGAGCCGATCCAGCCGGAAGCGCCGGTGATGAAAATACGCATGAGTGACTTCTCCTTCGAGACGCGCCCGGTCGGTTGCCAGGCATCGGGTTGTGCTGTGGAGTGCTGACATTCATGGGCAATGTCAGTGACAGACATGAGGCTAGCACAGCATGTCAGTGACAGACATCGTGGGGGAGGATCGTAGACTGCTTCTCATGGGACGCTGGCTACCGGATGCGCATGGTCGGCTCGCGCGCGCCGCGCTCGAGCTCTACTCGGAGCGCGGCTTCGAGCAGACGACGGCCCTCGAGATCGCGGAACGAGCGGGGGTGACCGAGCGCACGTTCTTCCGGTACTTCGCCGACAAACGGGAGGTGCTCTTCCAGGGGTCCCAGGAGCTCCAGCGCATCATCCTCGAGGCCATTGCGCAGACGCCCGCAGACGTGCGCCCCGTCGACGCGGTCATTGCGGCCATAGACACAGTCGGTGGACTGGTCTTCGACCGTGCACATTCCGTTCGGCGGGCGACGATCATCGCGGCCAATCCTGCACTCCAGGAGCGAGAACTGCTGAAATTCTCCACCCTGACCGCATCCGTCGCGGGGGCGCTGCGCGAGCGCGGAGTCGCGGAGCCCTCGGCGACTCTTGCCGCCGAGACGGGCGTGACCGTGTTCAAGATCGGTTTTGAGAGGTGGATCACGGGTACGCCTTCCGAGGACTGGGCCGAGTGCATCCGCGATACCGTCCGCCAGCTTCGCGACGTCACCCCGAGCCTCATCGTCAGCCAGGTCTGAACGCGGAGTAGCTTGGGAGCATGACCGAACAACAGCCCTATACGGTCGTGGGAAACTCCGATGGTTTCGAGTTGCGCCGCTACCCGGAGCATCTCGTCGCCGAGGTCATCACGACGGGGTCATTCGAAGATGCCGGCAATCGTGCATTCCGGTACCTGTTCGCCTATATCAGTGGCGAGAATTCCGTTCGCCAGAAGGTCGCAATGACTGCGCCTGTCGTGCAGGCCGGGGCGTCGACGAAGATCGCGATGACCGCCCCCGTCGTCCAGGAGACCCTCGGCGGGAAGCAGGGTGATCGTGAGGTGGAGGGGACGTTCCGCGTTGCCTTCGTGCTCCCCGCAGGCTTCACGATCGAGACGGCTCCGCAACCGACCGGCCGGGAGGTGCGGCTGAGGAGCGTTCCGGGGAGTCTCACCGCGGCGGCAAGGTATCGCGGCCGCTGGGACGAGGCCGGGTACGCGCGCCATCTGGAGATGCTCCGGGCGTCCATCGTCGCCTCCGGACGTGCGGCGACAGGAGAGCCCCGTTTCGCCCGCTTCGATCCACCGTTCATGCCCTCGTTCCTGCGTCGTAACGAGGTAATGCTCGATGTCGTGCCCACCGAGGCAGAGGCCGAGGCAGAGACTCGACCGTGACCTCATCAGCCGGGGCGAGCTGGCCCTGGCCGACCTGCGCCGCCGGCGACCTGCGCCAATTGCGTGTCGAGTGAGCGCCATCCGCCCAACTCGAACCAGACGATGATCGACAGGGGAGAGGCCAGCACGACGATCAGGCAGACCCAGACGGGTACGTTGGCCGCTGCCAGTCCGATCGCTGCCACCGGGAGTATGGCGGAACTGATCTGAAGCAGCATGCTGGGTGGGCGGGCTGACACGAGCCAGGCCTGCAGGAAATCCCGCACCAAGGCGAAGACCACGACCGGAATTCCGATGGAGGCCACCACCGTTGTCGCGTTGAGGTGGTTCTCCGTTTCATGTGCATAACCGATGACATGGAGTCCCGCTCCCACGGCCGCGATTGCGGCGTACAAGAAGACGTGCGCATAGCCCCAGGGGAGGGTCTTTTCGCGTCTCGCCTCGAGTGCGAGAGCGTGCGGCACCAAAAAATAGGTCCACCACAGGGAGAACGACAGCGCGATACCCGCTCCGACGACCACGACGGTCTCCAGCGTCCAGCCCTGACCGTCGGAGATCTCCGTGGCCGACGCGAGCGTTCCGAAGACGGTCTCTCCGAGCGCGATGATCGTGAGGAGGGCGAATCGCTCGGCGAGATGGTGCGGATGCCACGGTGTCGATCCATCCTCGTCTCGCGCACCACGACCCTCGGCGACGACCGGTCCGAGCGCCTCGATCCCGAAGAGTACGAGCGCGACGGCCAACCCGGCCAGGGCGTGCAACTGCAGTGCCGCCAGGAGCAGCCAACCGATCTGCGCGCCGCCCACGAACACTGCATACGTCACCGCGGCAGGCCGATACCGTGAGTCCGCCCGCACCGCCCGGAACCATTGCAGGATGAGCGCGACCCGCATGATCACGTATCCGGCAACCATCAACCTGTTGTCGAGGGCGTCGCCCGACTCGATCGAGGCGAAGAGTGGCGGCAGACCGATCGCCAGCACGATGACGCCGGTCATCTGGACCAGGGTCAACAACCGATACAGCCAGTCGTCGTTGTCGAATCCGGAAGCGAACCAGGTGACGTTGATCCACGCCCAGACGACACTGAACATAGCGAAGAGGAACGCCACCGTCGCCGACTGCCACTGACCGATCGCGGTGCCGTGCGCGAGCTGGTTTCCCGCCACACCGAACGCTGCAACGAACGTGAGGTCGAACAACAACTCCAGAGGCGTCGCGGCGCGGCTCTGCTCGTCGGTTCGTCGCCCGACCACGCGTCGGAGTCCATGCCGATAGTGGCCGTCAGAGATGCTCACTGTCCCTCCCGGCTCCGGTGCGGTCGCGCGCGGTGCCGACTCAGCGGTTCGCGCGAATGATCTGTGCCACGGCCCAACCGACGGCGGAAACCAAGGGCGCGGCGACGGTGATCAGCGCGATGGAGTTGGGACGGAACACCAGACCGTCCGGACCTCCCACGTAGGCGCCGATGGGAATCGAATAGCCCCCTCCGCCTCCTCCGCTGCCTTCGCCCTTGCGCGCTCCGTCTTCGTGTCCGTCCCCGTCTCCACGGGGCATCTCGCCGGAGCCTTCGCCCCCGCCGAAGCCGAAGAAGACGAGCGCAACGGGAACAAGTTCCTGCCCGTTGATGCTCGTCTTCTCCCCGTACGCCACTTTCGCGCCCCAGGAGGGCACTGATTCAGCCAGTTTCTCGATGAGGTTTGTCATGGAGCGACCGTATGCGCGTTCCTGGTGGGTGGCTAGGGGCGCGCACGAGTGGCTTATCGGGCCCACATCACCCACCGAGTCGACGACGGCTTCCGGTGCTTTACTTGATTCGATATCTGTCAGCGGACCAGTGAATGGGGCAGTCATGAGCAACGCTTTCAGCAAAGAGGAGAAGGCAGCAATGAAGGCCGCAGCTGCCGAGGCGAAGGCCGCACAAGCGGGCGCCGACCTGCAGGCCGCGTGCCTCGCTGCGATCGACGATATGAATGGCACGGACAAAGAGCTGGCCGAGACCCTCCATCGCCTGGTGACGAGCCACACGGCCCTGCAGGCGAAGACCTGGTACGGGATGCCTGCCTACGCAAACGCGGAGGGCAAGGTGGTGGTGTTCTTCCAGAGTGCCGCCAAGTTCAAGGCGCGTTACGCGACGATCGGCTTTCAGCCCGATGCCCACTTGGACGAGGGCGACTTCTGGCCGACCTCATACGCCGTGACCAAGCTGACCGCCGCCGACCAGGAACGGCTGGTAGCGATGCTGGAGAAGGCGGCCAACTAGCCTGACGAGGCCGACACCGGCACCTGTCGATCCTCTCGGTCCGGGACGCGCGACGGCCGGTGTGGATCTCCTGCGTTCGCAGTAGATCCACACCGCCGCAGGCCACGCCGGGCTACCGGCGGATCCTGGCTACTTGACCGAACCGCGGGTGACCCCGCTCACGACCCACTTCTGGGCGATCACATACACGACCAGGAGCGGTGCGAGGGCCATCAGATACGAGGCGAAGGCCACAGGGTAGTTCGTGTTGAACTGGCCCTGGAAGATGAACTGCGCCAGCGGCAGTGTCTGCGCCGAGGGGTCGGACAGCACCACCAGCGGCAACAGGAAGTCGTTCCATGCCCAGACGCAGGTGAGGATACCGACGGTCGCGTTCATGGGGGAGAGCAACGGGAAGATCACCTTCCAGAACACGGTCCAGGTGCTCGCACCGTCGAGGCGGGCGGCCTCCTCCAGCTCGACCGGAATGGAGTTGATGTACGCGACGAAGATGAAGATGTTGAACGAGAGCCCATACACCGTGTACAGCAGGATCAGGCCGACGGGGGTGTCGATTCCGAGAACCGCGGTCTCCTTGACCACCGGGAGCATGATGATCGGGAACGGCACGAAGATCGCAGCGAGGAAGTAGAAGTACAGTCCCTTGAAGAATTTCTTGTGCATGTTGCGGGCGATCACGTAGGCCACGAGCGAATTGGTGAGCAAGGTGAGGAACACCGCGCCCACCGTGATCAAGGCGGTGTTGAGCAGGGCGCGGGGAAAGTTCGTGAGCTCGTAGGCATCCGCGAAGTTCTCCCACCGGATGCTCGTGGGCAGTTCGAACCCGGTGCCGCCGAGCTGGTCCGGCGTCTTGAGTGCAGTGACGACGGTGAAGTACAGCGGGATCAGTACGGTGAGGGAGCACACCGCGATGAGTGCGGTCAGCCACCAGTTGGTGCCGCCGTTGCCACCGTCGAGGCGTCGGCGGGTGCGGGGCTTCGCGGAGCCCGGATCGGGCACGTTCGACGATGGCGCGGTCGGGGTGATCAGGGTGTCGGTCATGAGAAGCTCGCCTCCCGGCGCTGCAGGAAGCGCAGCTGGACGAATGAAACAATGATGATGACGAAGAGGTAGATGACGGCGTTGGCCATCTGGTACCCGTACTCTCCGCCCTGGAAGCCGCCACGGAAGATGACCAGGGCGATGGATTCTGTGGACGTGCCCGGACCGCCGGCGGTGAGCGCGACGATCTGGTCGAAGACCTGCAGGAACGACTTGAACGACAGCACCATGTTGATGGTGAAGTACGCGCCGATGAGCGGGAAGGTGATCGATCGGAACCGGCGCCACCCGGAAGCGCCGTCGATGGACGCCGCCTCGTAGAGGTCCGCGGAGATGGTCTGCAGGCCGGCCAGGTAGAGGATGACATTGAACGCCGCTGCCTGCCACACCGTGGTGATCACGATGCCGACCCAGGCCCAGTCCGGGCTGGCCAGCAGGTTCGTGGCGAGGCCCGGCATCCCGAGCGCCGTGAAGATCGCCGGGAAGGAGTTCGCGAAGAGGTAGTTGAAGACGTACCCGATGATCAGGATGGCCAGCACATAGGGGATGAAGAAAACCCCGCGGAAGGCCGCCTGGAATTTGATCTTCGAGTTCAGGCCGAGGGCGATGGCCAGGGCGATCACGTTGACCAGAACGGTGGACACGATCGCGAAGCCGAACGTGAACCCGTAGGAATTGAGCACGCGGTCGTCCTGGAACAGGTTGACGTAGTTGGACAGGCCGACGAAATCCCAGGTGCCATAGCCGGCGTAGTTGGTCAGGCTGAAGAACATTCCGGAGAGCACCGGGACGGTGTGCAGGCCGAAGAAGATCACAACGGCCGGCACCACCATCCAGTAGAAGGTGCGCGGGGTGCGGGCGAATGACGACCGGGCGGATGCCGGCGCCGATACTGCAGGTTCCGGCCGGTGTTTACTGGTCCGGACCGATGTTGGTGACGTCATTGTCATTTCCCCTGTCTCTGAGTGGTTGTGCGAGCGGCGACCTTGCTCCATTCGGAGTCCAGATCGCTCAGGAAGGTTCCGGCATCGCCGCTGATCACCAGCGACTGCAGGAGGTTCACGAGCGGCACCGCTGCGGGAATCTGATGGTCGATGAAGCCGACGATCTTTCCGGCGGTGAAATAGGGTTCGAGTCCCGCCAGGGCGGTGTCCGTATTCGGCGTGGCGTTCGCCAGCGGCGAGAACGTGCTCTGTGCCTGGGAGTATCCGGTCACGACCGCGGGTGACATGAGGTAGTCGACGAACTTCTGCGCCTCGGCGGGATGCGCGGTGTTCCGGCCGATGGCGATGCCGACGTCGACGCCGGACACCACGACGCGGGCGTCGGGATCATCGGTGACCGGGTAGGGGAAGGACCCGATGCTCGCCTGAGGGTTATTGGCCCGGATGGCGGGAATCGCGTACGAGCCCTGCAGGTACATCGCGGACTCGCCGTTCGCGAAGGCCTTGTTGCCGGCGTTGTAGTCGCGACTGGCAAAATTGTCCTGGCAATACCTGAACAAGTCGACTTCCTTCTGGGCCGCGGTGGCGAAGTCCTTCTGGAACGAGACTGTGCCCGAGGAGACGTTCGCGCCTTCGGAGCGGAGGGCATCGAAGAACCCCTCGGGCATCAGCGTTCCGCCGAGGTTCACGAACGCGGGTGACGCTGTCCACGCGTCTTTGAGCGTGCAGAAGAAGGGCGAAACGCCGTTGGCCTTGAATTTCTCGGCCGCCGCAACCAGCTCGGTCCACGTGGCGGGTACGGTGACGCCGTTCTGGGCGAAGATGGTCGGGTTGTACAGGATGCCGGAGGCGTTGCTCGCGAAGGGAAGTGCGTTCACTTCCTTCGAGCCGTCGGACGCGCAGGTTCCGAGGGCCTGGACGATGTTCTGCACGGCGGGGTTGACCGTCGTGGCGACGGGAGTGGCGGCCAGGTTGGCGAAGATGCAGGCCCGGGCGAGCTCGCCGTAGTTGCCGTTGGCATTGAGCGTGAGCACGTCGGGCACCTTGTCCTTGACGAGCAGGGTGCGGATGGCCGTGTCCGGGTCCGGCACCGAGTTCTGGATGACCCGGATTCCCGGGTTCTCCGCCTCGAAATCGGTGATGATGGACGCGAATTCCGTGACGGCTTCCGGCTTGAACTGGAAGAAGTTCAGGGTGACGATGCCGGTATCGGGCGCGGAACATCCGGAGAGTCCGACGAGCGTCGCGGCTGCGACCACCACGGCGGTTGCCCTGATCCGTCTGCTTGGCCGTAGCCCGGTGCGGTTGGTGTTTCTCATTGCGCCTCCTTGCGCTTGGTTCCGCCTTAGGCGGAAGTGATCTCGATGACGACGAGGTGTTCGGGAAAGAGGACCGGTCCTTGCACGCCGATGGTGCGCAGGGCCCGGCCCGTGAGGGTCAGGGGCTGGTGGGACCAGGACAGGGGCGACTGACCCGCGTCCGGACCGGTCGATGATTCGGCGAGCATCCGCACCTGGTATCTCGAATCGTCGTCGAGGCCGGCGAACCGGAGCGGACCGACCGGGTAGAAGGAGCTCGTGCGGACCTGGGTGAAGACGAAGAGCGCGGTGCGCTGGTCGTCGGACACCACTCCCCGGAGGTCGACGGCGGGATCGGGGTGGTCGACGTGGATAGCCGTGCCGGAGTGGAACAGCGGTCGGTGCTCCTTGTAGAGGTCGATCCACGCGCTCAGTTCCGTCGCCTCCGATTCCGAGAGCGTGGTGATGTCCCACTCGATGCCGAGGTGGCCGAAGAGGGCGACACCGGCCCGGAGCGAGAGGTCGTGACGGCGACCCGTGGAGTGTGAGGCCGGACCGCCGATGTGGGCGCCCATCAGTTCGTAGGGCACCAGGAGGCCGGTGTACTTCTGGATCGTCAGCCGTTCGATCGGGTCGATGCAGTCACTCGTCCAGATGCGATCGGTGTGGTCGAGTATGCCGAGGTCGACGCGGGCTCCGCCCGAGGCGCAGCTTTCGATCTCCAAGCCGGGATGGCGCGCCTTCAGCTCGTCCAGCAGACGGTAGAGGGCGACCACGTTCTCGTGCACCGCGGCCCGGCCGGTGCGGCTGCTTCCCGCGTCGACGAGGTCCCGGTTGTGATCCCATTTCAGGTACCGAATCGGGTATTCGGACAGGAGGGCGTCGAGACGCTCGAGAATGTACCTATAGGCGTCCGGGTGGGACAGGTCGAGGACCTGTTGCTGACGCCCCTCAACCGGGAAGCGGCCGCCGGGCTGCAGGATCCACTCGGGGTGCGCTCGGGCGAGTTCGGAATCGGGATTGACCATCTCCGGCTCCACCCACAGCCCGAACTGCATGCCGAGTCCGGTCACCCGTTCGATGAGCGGGGAGAGTCCATCGGGCCAGACTCCGTCGTCGACGTACCAGTCGCCCAGTCCGCTCGTGTCGTCGCGACGCCCGCGGAACCAGCCGTCGTCGAGGACGTACCGTTCCACGCCGACCCGGGCGGCGGCATCCGCGAGCCCGAGCAGGCGATCGAGGTCGTGGTCGAAGTAGACGGCCTCCCAGGTGTTCAGAGTGACCGGACGCGCGGTGGCCGGGTGCGTGGGGCGGGCACGGAGCCGGGTGTGGATGCGGGCACTCAGTTCGTTGAGGCCGTGGCCCCAGGCCGCGATGACCGTGGGCGTGGTGTAGCTCTGACCGGGCGTGAGTCGGATCTCGCCGGGAGCGAGGAGCTCGCCGGCCTGGAGGAAGACGGACCCGGTGACGAGCTTTTCCGCGGCGAGCCTGTGATTGCCACTCCAGGCGAGATGGACCGCGTGCACAAGCCCGGCTTCGAAGCCGAAACCGGCGGATCCCGCGCTCAGCAGCAGTGTCGCGTCGGCGCCCGGCCGCCCCTTCCGGCTTTCGCGCTCGTGCCGTCCGATGGTGAAGGAGTGTCGTTGCGGCGTGCGCTCACGCAGGTGCCGACCGCTCGTGTCCAGGATCTCGGTCGCTGTGGCCGGTAACGGCACGGTGACGCAGAGGTCTTCGAGCTGGTAGTCATCGAGGCCGGCGTTGGTCAGCGTGAGCGTCTGGCTCAGCACGCCCGCCGAGTCGATATCCAGTTCGAGACGTATCGTCAGGCCGGCATCGGCGTCGATCGCCAGCAGGACGAGCGTAGACGGGCCGCTTTCCACCCCGGTCACACCGAAATCCGGCGAGAACGAGCGGCCCTGCCGGCTGCCGCGAAGACCGGGGGTGCCCTGCCACCCCGCAGACTCTTGCGGCAGCACCGTGAGTCGAGCCGGCTGATCGAGGCCACCGGAAACCCGCTGCGAAAGTGAGGCCACGACGATCGCCTGGACCTCGTACTCGGAGAGGTCGCCCTGATCCTCGCCCCAGTGCACGACGGCAGGGAACCCGCCTCCGTCGAAATCGAGGATGACGCTCGTGCCGCCATTGCGGAGGTGAAGGACAGTGCTGTCGCGGTGCATGTGTTATTTCTATAGTGGAAATAACAAGGTGTCAAGATCAAGTTTTGCGCTCAGTGCGCCGGGTCATTCGAGATCGGATCTCCAATTGGGGCCATTCGGAAGAGAAAATGCCGATCATTATGATTCATAATGGAAATAACAAGCCAGTTGAGACGGCTGCATATTCTGAGTGGAGGGCGCGGTGACGGCTGCGCATCGGGGTGACGCCCTCACCGGTCCCGCACGGGACCTGGCACGGGAAGTGCTTATTCACGGTCCCATCACTCGGAGCGAACTCGGCCGCAGGCTCGGGCTCTCGCCGGCGACGCTCACGCGCCTCAGCAAGCCATTGCTGGATGAGGGGCTCCTGGTCGATGCTCCCGAGACGATCGAACGCTCGATCGGTCGACCCGTGCGCCCTCTCGACGTGAGTGTCGATTCCCAGCGGTTCATCGGCGTCAAGCTCACCGCCGGAGAGGTCTTCGCCGTGACCACCGATCTCCGGGCGAACCTCGGAGCCGAATGCGTCATCGAGCTCAACGGCCATGAGCCGTTCCAGGTCGTAGCGGACATTGTGCGGGCCACGGTGGAGCTCGGTGGCATGGACGGCGTGACGGCCATCGGCGTGACGGTCGGAGGCCAGGTGGGCCGGTCGCGCTGGGTCGAGCGGGCGCCCTTCCTGGGCTGGAAGGGTGTCGATCTGGGCGGAATGCTCCACGACGCACTGGGTGTTCCGGTGGTCGTCGAGAACGACGTCGTTGCGCTTACGGCGGCCGAGCACTGGTTCGGGATCGCCAAGGGGATGGAGAATTTCGCCGTACTGACCATCGGCGCGGGGGTCGGTTATGGGCTCGTCATTCATGACCGACCCGTCGTCAACAGCGACACCGGTCTTGGCTTAGGCGGGCACTTTCCCCTCGACCCGACCGGCCCGCTGTGCGCAGAGGGACATCGGGGGTGCTCGACGGCCATGCTGTCGATCCCGAGCATGACGGCGAGCGCGCGTGTCGGGCTTTCCCGCGACGTTGGGTACGACGAACTCCTCGACCTGGCGGATGCCGGTGAACCTGTTGCTGCGCAGGTCGTCGGGTCAGCGGCCCGGGCGCTCGGGCGCCTGATCGCCGCAGCCGCCAACCTCGCCATGGTTCAGACCATCGTGTTGTCCGGCGAAGGAGTCGGCCTCGCCGATCGGCAGTTGCCGCGTATCCTCGAGGCCGTGCGTGCCGACCGCGACCCGGATGCTGCACCCGTGCGCATCCTCGTCGACCGCTCCGGCTTCACCGCGTGGGCGCGGGGAGCGGCGGCCGTCGCGATCCAGGCATCCTTCGCCTGAATCGGACCGCGGCGGTGGTGCGACGCAGCGCTCGCGCTCTCGCCGTTCTCGACGCGGGGGAGCCCCTCGCCCAGCCAGAGAAGCGCGTGGTGCGAAGGGCCGACAACCCCGGATTGGGAACGGCTCCTAGATGCGGGTCGCCTGTGCGGAGCCGTCGCTCGGGTCGATGACCCGGATCAGCCCGGTGCGTACCGAGAGGACCGGCTCCGCGGTGGGGTTGGCGCCCACGGAGAGTGACTCGTCGAGCATCTCCTTGTTCAGCGACTGCTCGCCCTCGCCCTCGTCGATGTGGGTCGCGAGCGGCTTCTCGACCACGAACATCAGCAGCACGGCCGCGACCAGCACGAGCGGCACCATGAACAGGAAGATCGGGGCGAGCGCGTCGTTGTACGCGTTGACGATGACCGTGCGGGCGGCGTCGGGCAGGGCGGCGACGAGCGCCGGGGTGAGCGAGTTGGTTCCGGTGCTACCCGTGCCACCGGCCGGCAGGTTCGCCGAGAGGATGTCGGTCAACCGGGAGACGAACAGGCTGCCCACGATCGCGGCGCCCAGGGACGAGCCGATCTGGCGGAAGAAGTTGTTCGAGCTCGTCGCCGTTCCCACGATGGCCCGCGGGAACGAGTTCTGCACGACCAGGGTGAGGATCTGCATCGAGAGGCCGAGACCGAAGCCCATTACGGCGAGGAAGGCGCACATGATCCAGATCGCGGTGGTCGCCGTGAGGGTGGAGAGCAGGAACAGACCCAAGGCCGTGATGAACATGCCGATGATCGGGATGACCTTGTACTTGCCGGTGCGGGACACGATCTGGCCGGAGCCGATCGACGAGATGAGCAGGGCGCCCATCATCGGGATCATGAGCAGGCCGGCATCCGTTGCACCGACCCCGGTGACCATCTGCAGGTACGTCGGCATGTAGGCCAGCGCCCCGAACATGGCGACACCGGTGATGAGGCCGGCCGCGGTGGTGAGGTTGAAGTTGCGGTTCCTGAACAGCTTCAGCGGGATGACGGGCTCTGCTGCCCGGCTCTCGATGAACACGAAGAGACCGGAAAGCACGACCGTGGCCACGATCAGGCCGATGATGACGGGCGAATCCCAGTCATAGGTGTTGCCGCCCCAGGTCGTGAAGAGCACCAGGCTGGTCGCGGCGAGGGCGAGGACGATCATGCCCGGGTAGTCGATGCGGGGCTTGGAGTATTCGCGCTTCGGCAGCTTCAGGAAGAAGACGGCGGAGGCGATGGCGATGAGTCCGAGCGGGAGGTTCATCCAGAACGCCCAGCGCCAGCCGGGTCCGTCGGTGAAGTAGCCGCCGAGCAGCGGGCCGGCGACGCTGGAGACGGCGAAGACGGCGCCCATGATGCCGGAGTACTTGCCACGCTGGCGGGCGGGAACGACGTCGGCGATGATGGCCAGCGCGAGGATCATCAGCCCGCCGCCACCGAGGCCCTGAACGGCGCGGCCGGCGATGAGCGTGCCCATGGAATCGGCGAGGCCGCCCATGACGCTGCCCACCAGGAAGATCGAGATCGCGCCGACGAACAGCCACTTGCGACCGACGAGGTCACCGAGCTTGCCGTAGACGGGCATCACGATGGTCGAGGCGAGGATGTATGCGGTGGTGACCCAGAGCATGTGCTCGACACCATTGAGCTCGCCGACGATGGTCGGCAGCGCGGTGCTGAAGATGGTCTGGTCGAGCGACGACAGGAGCATCGCGACCATGAGGCCGGCGAAGACGAGCAGCACGCTGCGGGTCGACGGAACACCTGCTTCTTCGACTTGCCTGGGGCGGGTGAGGACGGTCGTCATCTGAGTTTCTCCATTACAGTTCCGAGCGTCGCGATGGCGCGCTCGTACGTTTCTCGGGGGGCAGCGGATGCCGGTGGTCCGGTGGCCGGATCGGGATCGCTCGCCCATTTCTTCATGGTGATTCGCACGGTGGCGAGGGAGACGCCGAGGATGATGCGAGCCGCTTCGAGGTGCTCGGCCTCGGTCTGCTCTGCGAAGCGCGCGTCCTTCGCCAGCCAGCCCGCGACGATCGCACTGAGGCGGTCTTCGAGTTCGGCGACGCGCACCATCTGGCGCGTCATCAGGTGCGGGTATTTCCGGATGACGTCGCGCTTCAGATCGGACTTGATCCCGCCGCCTGTGGCTTCGAACAGCGCGGTGATCAGGTCGAACAGGGCGAGGAAAAGGTCCCCGTCGCATCCGCGCACTTTGTCGAGCTCGGCCGAGACGGCGACCTCGTCGATGCCCAGGACCGCATCTTCCTTGGTCGGGAAGTAGTTGAAGAACGTCCTGGTGGACACGCCGGCGCGGTCGCTGATCGCTTCGATGGTCGCGGCGTCGAGCCCGCGTTCGAGGGCGAGTTCCGCCGCGGCGACGTGGATGACTTCGGACGTCCGCGCACGCTTGCGCTCGCGGAGCCCAAGGCCGGAAGAATTGTTCATGAATGCATTATTGCACGGTGCGCAATGCTGCGTAGTTGCATTATTGCGTGCAACGCAAAAAATCACAGGATTCTCGCAGGTGTCGACCGGGGCCGGGGCTGCCCGCGATCCGTTGTCCGGTCCTGGCGGCCGGTGTGTGGCCCGGCTGGGGCCAAGACGCACTGACGCTACTCTCAGTGTCCGCACCCGTGAGCGCAGACCTCGTAGTCTGGAGAGTCACGAGGCGCCGAGCGAGAGGACGGGTATGCCCAGGATCAAAGCCCCGACCGTTGCCGAGCATCGCGTTCGACAACGTGAAGCCCTCCTCAACGCGGCGAAGGAACTCCTGATCGAGGGAGGAGTCAGTGCCGTCACGCCCGCAGCCGTCGGCGCTGCAGCCGGTTTGTCGCGTCCCAGCGTCTATGAGTACTTTTCCTCCGGTGCGGACATCTTGACCGCCGTGATCGAGGATGCCTTCCCGCGGGGCAATGCCGAGCTCCAGTCGGCTCTGGACTCGGTCACGTCTCCGGCGGAACGGCTCAACGTCTATGTGCGGGTGACGTTGCGGCTGGCGGCAGAGGGCGTGCATCGTCCGGCGGCCGCGCTCGCCGCGGCCCAGCTGCCTGCAGAATGCTTGGCGCGTCTTTCGGAGTTGCACCGCGAGCAGGCGGCGCCGTTCCTCGAGGCACTGCGCGACCTCGAGGTGCCGGAGCTCACCATCACCGCCCGTCTGCTCAGGGGTGTGCTCGAGGCGGCCATGGCCGCGATCGAATCGGGCGCCTCATTGCCCGTGGTCACCGAGCGAACCCTGGTGTTTGTCCGGTCCGCGGTGGCACCAACTCGGTAGTTTCTTCGGCTGATTGCACCCGAATCAGAGCTTCTGGGGGTAGATCGTCTCTCCGCGTTCGAGCATGGCGACGTACTTCGCGATATTCGCGGCGCGGGTGGCGGGTCGTTTCACACCGCTGATGCGGAACAGGATGGCAAAGCGGTTCTGCGACGAGAGTCGCGAGAACAGTTCCGCGGCCACTGGGCTCGCATCGAGGGCGGCCTGAAGGTCTTCCGGGACGGGACTGTCCTTCTGGCGGTAGGCGGCTTCCCACCGTCCGTCGGTCTGGGCGCGCTCGATCTCCGCGAATCCAGCCGGTCGCATCCGCCCGGTCTCGATGAGCCGGGCCACGAGGTCGCGATTGCGCTGCGACCACAGGCTGCGGGCCCGACGCGGGGTGAAGGCGCGCAGAAAATAGTCATCGTCGTGGGTGCCGGCCTGGCCATCGATCCAGCCGAAGCACAGGGCCACCTCGAGGGCCTCGTCATAGCTGATACCCGGTGCGGATGAGTTCTTCTTCACGAGTTGCAGGCGGATGCCGTCGTGGTCGACGTTCTCCTCGAGCCAGGTCTCCCAATCCTGCACCGTGGTGAAAAGCATGATGGGCTTGCCCGCGTTGTGCGCCATGGCTCCCATCGTAGAGAGACGAGCGACGCCGCTGAATATGATCGAGGGGTGATCGGACACATTGATGAGGTCGTCATCGACTGCAGGGACCCCGAGGCGCTCGCCACGTTCTGGGCGAGCGTGCTCGGCGGCGAGCCACGGGGGCGTGACGCGCCTGGTGGTACATCCTGCCTCCTGGCTGGACGCAACTGTCGTTCCAGAAGGTACCCGAGACTAAGACGGTGAAGAACCGGGTGCACCTGGACGTGCGCGTGGACGACATTGCGGCGGCCGCAGACCTGGCCGAACGGCTCGGAGCGCGCCGCATCGGTGAGGCGCATCACGACACCGCCGGATCGTTCCAGGTGCTGCAGGACCCCGAGGGCAACGAGTGGTGTGTGGTCAGCCCGGCCGCCGCGCATGAGTGAGTGGGAGTTCGACGGGGACGGCCCGCTCTGTCCCGTGTGCGGCATCGAGATGCTCGCCGACGGCGTGGACACGGCCGAGGGTCTCGAATCCTGCCATCGGTGTCCGCGGTGCAAGCTCGTTGTTGTCATTCCGGCGGGAACCCGAGCCTCACGTTGGCATTAACGTGTTCTGGTCGCGAAGTCCCAGAGGTGCGCGAGCAGTTCGTCGGGTGACTCGAGCTGCGGCAGGTGCCCTGACTTCTCTATGACCGAAAAGGTCGCCGTTGGCATCGCCCGCGCGAAGGCGCGGCCGTATTCGGTGTCGACGATGCGGTCGGCTGCGCCCCAGACCGCCAGTGCAGGCGTGGTGATCTCTCCCAGTCGGGTGGCGAGAGTCGGGTCCGACATCGATTCGGTCCCCACGTATCGTGCGAGTGCGGCTCGATTGCCGGCCATCAGGGCCTGTTGCGCAGGCGTGAGCGTGCTCGGATCGATCTGGAACGCTGCGGGGTGGTAGTAGCTCAGCTGCGCGATCTGGGGGAAAGTCAGCGCGAAGAAGTCCGCGACCGGGTGGCCGGGCACGTCAATCCCCACGGCATCGACGAGCACAATACCGCTGATCCGGGGGTTGTTCAGGATCGCCATCTCGGCGGCAACCCAGCCGCCGATGGAATTTCCGACGACGGTCACATCGTGGACGTCCAGATCCTCGAGGAGAGCGACGTAGAGTTCCGCAAGCGCTCTGATCGAGCCCACCGTATCGGGCTGGACAGTGCCGCCGAAGCCGGGGTGGGTCGGCGTCAGTACTCGGGCAGGTTTCCGTTCGGCGAGGAGGTCGGCAAACCTGGCGACTGTCAGCGGCCCGCCGCCGCCATGGAGAAGGAGAATAATGCGACCGTGGCCTCTCTCACGGATCGTCACTTCGACAGCTGGGATCGTGTCGGTGGCGATGGTGTGAGTGGTGATCGTTGGAGCGGAGTCCGGCATGAGTGTCATGTCGGTCAACCTATATCAACATGTTTATATAAACAAGCTGTTTCTCTGGGTTAGCATGATGAGATGGATTTCCAGTTGAAGGACATCGGACTTGCGGTCAAGCGGCTCCAGGTTCGGCACCACCGCACGGCGGATGCCGTCCTCGCCCCGCTCGGAATGACTCTCGTGCAATGGGACGCCCTCAGGCATCTCTCCCAGAACCCGGAGGCATCGCTGCACGACCTCGCGGTGCTCACATTTCAAACGGACCAGGCCTTCGGTTCCCTGGCAGGCCGAATGATCGATCGCGGCCTGATCGAGCGAGTCGCCGGACCCGGTCGCGCGACCCGGCATCGCCTGACTCCTCTGGGCGAGGCGTTGCGCGTGCAGGCTGGCGAGCTTGTCGAAGGTGTCCTCCGCGAATCGTTCTCACCACTGAGCGAGACGGAACTCGAGACCTTCGGCACGCTGCTGATGCGAATCATGTCCGCTGAGCCCTCGTCGAAGGGCGGGGCATCGCTGATACGTTGACGACATGAAGGACTTTTCCGTCGGCGACGAGATCGCGGCATTCGTGGCCGAGCGCGACTGGGCGAAGTTCCATACTCCGGAGAACCTCGCGAAGAGCATCTCCATCGAGGCGGCTGAGCTGCTGGAGTGCTTTCAGTGGGATGCCGAGGCGAGCCCCGAGCGCGTTCGGGAAGAACTGGCCGACGTGCTCACCTACTGCCTCCTTCTTGCCGACCGGATCGGCGCTGATCCGAACCAGATCATCCTCGACAAGCTCGCAGTGACGCGAGAGAAGTATCCGGTGGACAAGGCGCGGGGGCGAAGCGCGAAGTATGACGCCCTGTGAGATGAGGCGCCTAGTTCCCTAGAACGGGTTCGGGTTGTCGGGGTCGTCGGGTTCGGGGTTGAGGTTCCAGACGTCGACGGCCGGGGCCGGCGGTTTAGGCTGCGGTTGGGGTTTCCGGGGTGGTCGCATGTCGGCGGAGGGTTCCACGATGTAGCGGTACCCGGCCGGTGACGTCCACTCGATACGACCGTCACCCAGGTGCCGGGGTGTCCATCTCGTGTAGCTCTTGACCGCGTGGTGATACGGACACAGGTGGGCGAGATTCATCGCGTCCGTCTGACCGCCGTGTTGCCATTCGACGCTGTGGTCCACGTCGGAGCGTTTCGCGGACCGGCGGCAGCCGGGGAAGGTGCAGGTTTCGTCCCGTACCTCGAGCCACTTCTTGAGCGCCGCGGGGACTTTGTAGGTGTCGCGTCCCATGGAGAGCACGACCCCGGTCTCGGGGTGGGTGAGTAGCCGGGTGAAACTCGGCGCCCCCGCCGCCAGGCGCCGTGCGGTATCGGGGTCGATCGGCCCGTACCCGGCCAGGTACCCGGGTTCCTCACTCTTCCCGAGGAGGGTGAGGACGGGGACGGTGACGTTCACCTGCGCGGCGACCCCGGCACCGGTCCCGTCCGGGGTGACCCCGCCGATCAGGACATCGGTGAGTACGTCCGCGGCGAGCTGGGTCAGCGTGCGGGTTTCGTCCGGGCCCTGCAGGGTCAGGGCGGTGTCGAGGGTGCGGTGGTAGGCGGCCTGGATCTTCTCCGCGTCGCCGGTCACATACAGGGACGCCATGCTGTCGTTGAGGGCCTGAAACACCAGGTGTCGGTCCTCGACGCTTTTCTGGTGTCGGGCGGTGATGGTCTCCGGGTGGGTGCGTTCCCGGACCCTGCGGGCCCGGTCGGCGAGCTTCGCCACGGTCAGGAGCTCCGCATCGGGCACGAGGACGTCCTCGAACACGGCGCGGGCCCGGGCGGCCGCAACCTGGTCGCCGTCGACGGTGATGCCCCACGCCTGGTCCATGATCACCTGCGCGTGCCGGTAACTGATCGCCCCGTTCGACAACGCTTCCCGGGTTGCGGGGAGTTCTTCGGCGAGAGTGCGGCTGGCCTCGATCAGGGTTTCCGTCGTGCGCCGCGGGAGTCGGAGCAGGTCGCCGACCTCGCAGGTGAACTCCTCCTTCGTGGCCTCCTCCGGCGACCACGGCGGGCGCCGCCCGCCGGCCTGCACCGCGGCCTCCGCGCGGGCCCGGCCGACGTCGATGATGACCCGCTGCGCGGTATAGATCGCCGCCGCCCGGCGAGCGGCGGCCCGGTTCATCTCCCGGTCCGCCTCCTTGATCGCGTCATACACTTCGGCCAAGGATGGCTCCACCAGGTTGAAGTGCTGCGCGTCGAGGTAGGTGTCGGGAGGAGTGTCGGGAGGGGGTTCCGCAGTGCTGTCGACACTGCTGTACACGGGACTGTCCACACTGCTGTCCATGTGGCTGTCCAGATGAGATTCTGAGGGTTCTTCAACTGTCATGGGGGCACTCTACGGACCACCACCGACATTCCACCGGCATCCACACGCCCACAGTTGGCCTGTGGAAAACCCGGTCAGAAGCACATTGTTGAGGACAAGAGAAAGCGGAGGATGATCACCTTTCGTGGTCAGGCTCGGTGCCGGTCGGCCAGATCCCAGGCGAGTTCAGCAGAGTCCAACGACACGAAGGCACCGTGGTTCGGGGCGTTCCCGTAGCGTGGGGCCATGGTGAACTCTCGTCCCGACAAGCACGATCCGCTGACCCTGAAGGACTCGACTCTGGCCGTGCACGCCGGCAACACGATCGATGCCGGGACCGGGGCGATTCGCACCCCGATCGTGATGGCCAACTCGTATGCGTTGCCGGAAGACCCGTCCGCAGTGAGCTGGTCCGGCACGGACGTGCCGCTCTACACCCGCAATTCCGGGGTGAACCAACTGGGCCTGCAGGCGAAGCTCGCGGCGCTGGAGGGCGGCGAGGACGCCGTTGTCCTGGCCTCGGGAGTTGCGGCACTGCACGCGGTGTTCTTCACCTATCTGCGCTCCGGAGATCACGTCGTGGTCGCCGATGTCAGCTACGAGGCAACGTGGCGGTTGTTCACGGAACTGCTTCCCGACAAGTACGGGATCGAGGCCACGTTCGTCGACATCAGTGATCTGGCCGCGGTCGCTGCGGCGATTCGGCCCAATACGCGAATCGTGCACACCGAGGCGATCGCGAACCCGACGACCCGGGTCGCCGACATCGAGGCCCTGGCGACGATCGCCCACCAGGGCGGGGCCCTGCTCGTTGTGGACTCCACCTTCACACCGCCCCCGTTCTACCGCCCGCTCGCCGACGGCGCCGACCTGGTCGTGCACTCCCTGACGAAGTACATCAATGGACACGGCGACGCGATGGGCGGCGCGGTCATCGGCTCCCGGAAGCTGATCCAGCTGATCAAAGCGGATGCGATGGTCGACGTCGGCGGGGTGATCTCGCCGTTCAATGCGTGGCTGATCACTCGCGGGTCGGTGACGCTGCCGCTGAGGCTCCGGCAGCATCTCGAATCGGCCCAGCTGGTCGCCGAGTTCCTCGACTCCGACCCGCGGATCGCGTTCGTCGCCTTCCCCGGGCTCGAGAGCCATCCGCAGCATGAACTCGCCAGGCGGCAGTTCGCCGGACGAGGCTGTGGTGCGATGCTGGCGTTCGCCGTCGCCGGCGATCCGGAGACGCAGAATCGATTCGTCGCCCAGCTTCGGGTCATCACCTCAGCCGTGTCGCTCGGCCATGACGAGTCCCTGATCGTTCATGTCGGCTCGAGCGGGCCGCGGGTGGCGGCGTACCCTGCGCCATTCCGCGAGTTCGGGCACCTTCGATTCTCGGTCGGACTCGAGGATCCGCTCGACCTGATCGCCGACCTGCGCGCGGCCCTCGACGCGACGTTCGCATAGGCCGCCGCGGTCGCGGTCGCGGTCGCAGTCGCAGTCGCAGCCGCGCCCGACCGTCAGGCCCGGTTGCGCAACCGGGCGCGGCGCGCCTGGCCGTCTTCCTGCAACTCCGCGATGGAGCGCTGGGCCTTGAGGAAGTCGGTGAACGACTTGAACCCGATCTTCTTCTCATCGAAGCCGGGGTCGAGCCGCTTCATCTGTTGTTTGAGGGCGGATGCTGCCATCCAGCCGTCGACGTCGTCGTTCGCCCGTCCACGAAGCGCGCGCATGAGGAGCTTGCGGGCCTCCTTCGCCAGGTCCGGTGCGGGCGGCTCGACGGCCACCGTCCGAGTGGAGTGCGGGACGTCTTCTGCGACGTCCTCGACGAGATCCTCGGCAAGCTCCTCCCCGAGGTCCTCAACGAGGTCGTGATAGTAGGAGAACTCGTCGCAGGCGTTCTTGAACGCCGCACTGGTCGAACCCTGCACACCGATTCCGATCACCGTGCGGCCCAGGCGGCGTGCGCTCTGGGCGAGCGGGATGTAGTCCGAGTCTCCCGCGACGATCACGACGTGCGAGATGTCCTGCAGCCGGAAGAGGTCCTCGACGACGTCGATGGCGAGGCGGATGTCCGCGCCGTTCTTGGTTCCGGAGGTGTTGAAGAGCTGCACGAGGTCGACCGCGCGGTCGACGAGCTGTTTCTGGTACCGCGTGTTCGCGGGTGCCGCCCAGTCCGCATAGGCGCGGCTGATCGCGACGGCCCCGAACGACGAGGCGAAGTCGAGCACCGCGCCGATATTGACGGTGGCTTCCTGCAGCCGTTCCGCGGTCTTGCCCGTTGCGGTGCGGGCCTTCTCCTTGATGAAGGCGCCACGACCATGCACGTTGTCGTATTGGGAAATGATGATGTTGTCGAAATCGATGTAGACGGCGACACGTGTCTCGGACAGTTCAGCCATGGTCCAACGCTACCGCGCGGCGTCTCAACCGGTGGGAGCGCCGTCGCCGGTGAGGGCATCCCGGCAGGCGATCAGCCGTGCGATGAGTTCCGTATGTTCCGTGGTCGAGAGGGGCGACAGCATCCGTTTTTCGACCCGGGCGACCGCGGCGCTCGCATTCTCCAGCGCGGCCTGGCCCGCCGGGGTGAGGTGCGTCGGCCGCGCTCGCCCGCGTTCGGCGACGTCGGGGCGGGCGACCAGGCCGCGATCCTGGAGGCCGCGCAGGACCTCGTTCATCGACTGGCGGGTGACGAACGCGCCCCGGGCGAGGCCCGCGTTCGATTGCTCCGGCTCATGGCCGAGCAACTCGAGCACCGAGTACTGCGACACGGTCAGGCCCTGCGGGCGCAGAACCGCGTCCATCGAGGCATGCAGTGCCGTCGCCGCCTGCTTGAGCAGGTAACCCACCGACTCGGCGAGATCGCCGACTCTCTCCACTTGACTCATGTCAGCATCCTGACACACAATGGGTATGTAAGGATCCTGACACGCGGGATTCGACGAGGAGAAGCAACCATGACTGTCACCGGACCCGATTTTCTAGCCCTGCAGGTGAGCGACCTTGAAAGGTCGGCGAACTTCTACGAGACGCTGCTCGGGTTGCGCCGCGCGCCGGTGAGCCCGCCCCACGCCGTCGTCTTCGCCACCGAGCCGATCGCATTCGCCGTTCGGGAACCGATGCCGGGGTTCGACCCCACTGCGGTGCGGCCGTGGGCCGGCGCCGGGGTCGCGCTCTGGCTGCATGCCGACGACGCGCAGGCCGTGCACGACGTCCTCGTCGAGGCGGGAGTTCCGATCGTCAGCGCCCCGGCCCCCGGCCCGTTCGGCCTGACGTTCTCGTTCAGCGACCCGGACGGCTACGTCGTCACGATCCACGACCAGGCGTAACGCGCCCGGCACGGTCCGGGCTACTCGGCCCGGACCGGCCTGCGCAGTCAGACCGCGCGGAATTCCAGCGGGTCCCAGTCGAGGATTCGCGATGCACCGACGAGGCCCTCCAGGACGAAGGGATCATCGGCCCGGAATCGTTCGGCGGCCGCACGCGATCGGAAGATCGCCATCGAGCCGTCCTTTGCTGGATCCGCGAAGGTACCGATCATGACGACCTCGCCCCCGAGCGCGAACTCGTCAAGATACGCGCGATGTCGCGGGTAGACCTCACGGACGCGACTGAAGTTCTCTTCATTCACTTCGTAGAAGCTCACGGCGTACATGGCTGGAGTGTATTCCGACTCCCGTTCCGGCCGATAGGCGCTGCTCAGGCGGCGAAGGCCCCCTCGGGGCCGAAGGCGAGGCGGGCGAAACGCTCGCCGATGCGAAGGTGCGTCGCGGCGTCCGGGTGCAGCCGGTCCGGCAGCGGGAATTCGGCGAAGTCCTCCTCGCCGTAG
Organism: Cryobacterium algoricola; assembly: GCF_004402485.1. Lineage (GTDB taxonomy): Bacteria > Actinomycetota > Actinomycetes > Actinomycetales > Microbacteriaceae > Cryobacterium > Cryobacterium algoricola. The sequence goes on from NZ_SOFG01000018.1 coordinate 50,611, forward strand.
AGGTCGAGTCCGTCGAGGTAGTGCAGGTTCGGATCCGTCGCAACGCGCTGCAGTGCGATGCGTGCCAGCTCCGCCCTGATCACGGTGAGCGTGAGCTTCCCGGCGGATGTCTCGGCCGGGTCCCCGGTGGCGACGAACTGCAGGCGACCCTCGGCCAGCGCGGTGAGGTCGAACGCGCCGGGTCCCGGAGTGTCCTCGTGGATGGGGCAGAGGATGGGGGAGATCAGCAGCAGCGGTGTCGTGGGGTGGCCGTCGCGGATGGTGTCGAGGAAGCCGTTCACGGCCGGGGCGAAGGCGCGCAGGCGCATCAGGTCCAGATTGACCAGGTTGATGCCGATCTTGACGCTGATCAGGTCGGCGGGGGTGTCGCGCATGGTGCGGGCGACGAAAGGATCGAGGAGTGCGCTGCCACCGAAGCCGAGGTTGACCAGGTCGACAGCGCCGCTGGCTGCCGCGAGCGCCGGCCAGGTTTCGGTGGGGTTCTCCGCGTTGGAGCCGTGGCTGATCGAGCTGCCATGGTGCAGCCAGACCCGGTTGCCTGTCGCGGGTGCGGGCTCGATGGGCGCGTTGGAGCGGAGCGCGACGAGTTCGGTTCGTTCGTTGTGCGGGAGCCAGATCTCGATGTTGGTGAGGTGGTCCGGGAGGCTGGTGAACCGGAGGGTGCTGACCGGGCCGAGATGGTTCGTGGTGGCGCCGGTGGACATGTCGACGGTGACCGTGATGCCGGTCGTCGCGCTGGCCCGGCCGGACAGTCGGCCGTCGACGAGCAGCTCGTACACACCGACCGGGCGTGGTGGGCCGCCCAGGTAGACGAGCTTCGTGGGCAGTACGTCGAGCTCGAGTTCGGTGGCACCGGTGCGGAAGGCGAGCCGGACCCCGGAGGGCTGCGACTCCGCGCCGGACAGTTGCGCGTCCGCGTGCGCTCGCGCCCAGGCCGGCAGGCGGTGAGGGAGCAGACCGTGACCGGTCCGTTCCAGATCGAGGGCGCCGCGGAGGAGATCGGCGGTGATCGGGGTGCTGATCCAGTCGTGCTGGGTGGACATCTTGTAAGCCTTCTGGTCGGGGAATGCCGGTGTGGGGAGGTGGTGCGGGTGCCGGACGGCAGGTGCGTGGCGTTATTCGGGCGCCGGCCAGGCACGCAGCAGGGCGTCGAGGGCGTCCAGCGTGCGGGTCCAGGACTCCTGGGAATCGGGGGAGCTGTTGCCGAAGCCGCCCTCGAGCTCGAGAGTCGCGAAGCCGTGGAAGACGCTGCCGAGCAGCCGGACGGCGTGCGTCTGGTCCGGTTCCGTGAGGTCGTAGCCGCGCAGGATCGCACGAGTCATCTGGGAGTGCCGGACGCCGGCGCTGGCGATCGCCGTCTCCCGGTCGAGCCGGAAGTGCATGGCGGCGTAACGGCCGGGATGTTCGCGGGCGTAGTCGCGGTAGACGTTGCCGAGCGCGACCAGGGCGTCCTTGCCCGCCCGGCCGGCCACGGCATCCGCTGCCCGGTCGGCGAGCTCCTGCAGCGCGAGCAGGGCGATCCTGGTCTTGAGATCGTGGGAGTTGGTGACGTGCGAATAGAGGCTCGCGACCTTGACGTCGAAAAGCCTGGCCAGCGCCGAGAGCGTGACCTGGTCGAATCCGACCTTGTCGGCGAGTTCGGCGCCCGCCTGGGTGAGGCGCTCCGCGGTCAGTCCTGCGCGTGCCATTGCATTACTCCTTGTGACTAATGTCATTAGACTTCTACCTAATACTATTAGGTAACTTCGCGCGGAGCGCCAGGGGGATAATTTCTCCATGAGCGACGCGAGCGGTATTCGGCGAGCGAACGGGGCCGCGGCCACCCGAGCCGACGCGGTCTTCTTCTGGATCACCCGGGTCGTGGCGACGCTCGGCGTGGTCGTCACGGTCTGGGCGGCGGTATCGACGGGACCGATGCTCATCCACGGCCACCCGGCATACCTGATCCTGCTCGTGCTCGCCTTCGCCGTCAGCCTGGCGATCGCCGTGCGCTCCTGGCTCGTGCGAGTGGTGCGCCACCGCCGGTGGAAGGGAATTCGCGGCGTCCTCGTCGTGCTCTCGCTCGGGGTGATCGCACTGGCCTGGTGGCTCGTGCCGTCGACGGCCGTCGAGCCGGCCCTGTCCGCGATGGACTCGGACACCAGCGTGACCGTGACCGAGACCGCCGACCAGATCGTGCTGCAACCGACGGGAGCTGCGAGCGACGTCGGGGTGTTCTTCCAGTCCGGCGCGCGCGTCGACGCTCGCGCCTACGCAGCCGTCCTGCGCCCGCTCGCCGAAGCCGGCCACGTCGTCGTCATCCCCAAGCAGCCCGTCGGGATTGCGTTCCTCTCGACGGGAGCATTCGGTTCGGCGCGCGCCGGGCATCCGCCGGTAACCCGCTGGGTCATCGGCGGCCACTCGCTCGGCGGGACGGTCGCGGCGATGGACGCCCAGTCCTTCGCCGGCGCTTCGACCGACCCGGTCGTCGGGCTGATGTTCTTCGCGTCATACCCGGCGAACGACCTGAGCGGGCTCGATGCCCGGGTGCTGTCGATCTCCGGCACGAACGACGGCCTGGCGACTCCGGAGAAGGTCACCGCGTCGAAGGCGTCGCTGCCGGCGGATGCGCGATTCCTGGCGATCGAGGGTGGCGTGCACGCGTTCTTCGGCGACTACGGTCCACAGTCCGGCGACGGCGAGCCGTCCACCTCCCAGGATGCTGCGCGCGCCGAAATCTCTGCGGCGAGCGTCGCCTTCGTGGACTCTTTCGACCGGTAGGACGCGCGCGCGGTCACATATTGCACTCAGAGCCATATAGTGCAATACTGCACTTTATGATTGATAGTGCAACAACGCCGGGGCGCTCCGACCGCATGGCGGCGACGGCCCTGCGACTCACCGCCGTCTCCCGCCGACTCACGGCCGAGCGCGGCCTCAACGGTTTCACGATCGAGGAGCTCTGCGCCGAGGTCGGGATCTCCCGGCGCACCTTCTTCAACTACTTCCCCTCCAAGGACGAAGCCGTCATCGGCATGGACGAGACCGATGAGGCACGTCGGCTCGCCGAGCACTTCACCGCCCGGGGCTCCCGAGGGTGGCCGGCCGTGCTCGACGACCTCGTTGAGTTCGCCATCGAACAGATGGCGCTGACGGGGCTCGGCGTGGCCGAGCACACCGATTTCTTCGCCGCGATCGAGCGGGAGCCGCGCCTGCTCTCCCGGGTGATCGGGCTCGGCCGCGAGCGCGAGCAGGTGCTGGCGCTCCTGGTGGCACACCGCGAGGGCGTCGACGACGACGACCCGAGGGCCCGAGCCGCCGTTGCCCTCTTTTCCACCCTGTTCCGCACCGCCGTCGAGCGCATTCTTCGTCCGGGGGCGACCGAGGAATTCGGCGCGGCGCTTCACATTTCACTCGTCGCTGTCCGAGAAGTGGCCGCTACGTCAAACCTTCGAAAGGACCGTCCATGACCGCAATCGCCGAGGCGCCGTTCCTCCTGACCAAGCGACGAATCTGGATCATCTTCGCCGCGCTCATCTCCGGCATGCTCCTCTCGAGCCTGGACCAGACGATTGTGTCGACCGCGATGCCGACGATCGTCGGCCAGCTCGGCGGCGTCGAGAACCAGGTCTGGGTGACCACCGCCTACCTGCTCGCCACCACCATCGTGATGCCGATCTACGGCAAGTTCGGTGACGTCCTCGGGCGGCGCCGGCTGTTCCTCGTCGCGATCGCCCTCTTCACGATCGCGTCGCTCGGCTGCGCCTTCGCCGGTGACTTCTGGCAGCTCGTCATCTTCCGGGCGATCCAGGGGCTCGGCGGCGGCGGGCTGATGATCCTCTCCCAGGCGATCATCGCCGACATCGTGCCCGCCTCGGAGCGCGGCAAGTACCTCGGACCGCTCGGTGCGATCTTCGGCCTGTCCGCGGTCGGCGGCCCGCTGCTCGGCGGCCTCTTCGTCGACCACCTCACCTGGCAGTGGGCGTTCTACATCAACATCCCGGTCGGCGTGATCGCGTTCGTCATCGCGTGGTTCACCCTCAGGCTCCCGAACAAGAAGGCCACGGCGCCCATCGACATCCTCGGCGTCCTCACCCTTTCGGCGGCCACGACCTGCCTCATCTTCTTCACCGATTTCGGCGGCAACAAGGCCCACGGCTGGGGTGCGACCGAGACCTGGCTCTTCGGCGCCGGCCTCGTCATCGCGGTGCTGCTCTTCATCCTGGTCGAGGCGCGTGCGAAGGACCCGATCATCCCGTTGTCGCTCTTCCGCAACCCGATCTTCGTGAACGCGACCGCGATCGGCCTCACGCTCGGCCTCGGAATGTTCGCGGCGATCGGCTTCATCCCGACCTTCCTGCAGATGTCCTCCGGCACATCCGCCGCCGTCTCCGGCCTGCTGATGGTTCCCATGATGGTCGGCCTGATCGGCACCTCGATCGGGTCCGGGATCGCGATCACCCGCACCGGCAAGTACAAGATGTTCCCGATCCTGGGCACGGTCATCACCGGGGCAGCGATGGTCGCGATGACCACCCTCAGCGCGTCCACCCCGATCTGGCTGATCTGCGTGTTCCTCTTCGTCTTCGGCGCCGGGCTCGGCCTGATCATGCAGGTCGTCGTGCTCGTCGTGCAGAACTCCGTGGACGCGTCGATGATCGGTACCGCGACGAGCACGAACAACTACTTCCGGGAGGTCGGCGCCTCGCTCGGCGTCGCGGTGTTCGGCACGATCTTCACCACCCGGCTTACCGACAACCTCACCCACGTCTTCGCCTCGGCCGGTGCCACCGCAGCGGATGCCTCGAACGCCACCGCGACGCTGGACCCGCAGACGCTCAACCAGCTGCCGCAGGCGTTGCGGGACGGGATCGTCGCGGCGTACGCGGATGCCCTCGCTCCGGTGTTCTGGTACCTGCTGCCGTTCATCGCCCTCGCCTTCCTTCTCTCGCTCTTCCTCAAGCAGATTCCGCTCTCGGATGTCGCCGGGCTGATCGCCCGTGGAGAGGCCATCGGCGGGGACGAAGCTGAAGCGCTCGAAGCGGTCCAGCGCGGCGGCGAAGTGCCGTCAGTTCACAGCGGTGCGGGTCCTATCGAGGTGAAGTCGCGTGAGTGAGTGACGTGATCACGACGAAGGCCCGCTCGTACGCTTCTCGATGTTCAAGAAGCGTGCGAACGGGCCGGCGCGGGGCTGGCAGCGACTGTGCCGGCTAACCCGCTGTGTCTGCTGGCTCGTGGGTCTTTGCCTGCGTTCTGTTCTCATCGCCGGGAAGGGCGGCCGGCAACGCCTCCCCACGTCGTTCGTCGCTGTAGACCATGAGGGTCGAACCGACGAGCGCCAAGACGATCGCGATCGTTCCGAAAATGGTCGGAAGCGTCTGATAGACGACGAGCGACACCACGATCGTGAGAACGGGGGCGAGGGCGTTGGTCGTTGGCGCAACGATGGATGCCTTGCCTCGGCTCAGGGCCATGACGAGGAACAACGCACCGACCGCATTGAGGAGCTGGGTGGCGGCGGTCAACGCGGGCGCCTGCCAGGGGACGTCGAGCGGGAGGCCGCCCATCGACATGATCGCAAACGGGGTGAGGACCAGGCCGCTGATGGCCATCCAGGCGAAGGTCGTCGCGTCGTTCACTCCGATGGTCGCTGCCTTCCGCATGAAGAAGGCCTGCACGCCCCACGCAATGCAGACGAAGATTGCGATGACGAGCCAGGGACCGGATGTGGCATCCCCTGAGCCGCCTGCGACGCTGAAGAGCACGATGGCGGCCAACGCCGCGACCAAGCCGATGACGGCGACCTTGGGCAGGCGTTCCCGGAGGAACGCAACGGCCATAAGCACGGTGATGGCCGGCGAAATGGAGATGATCGGGAAGATCAGGTATGCGGGACCGGACGACAGCGCGTTGAACAGGAGCAGTTGGCCGCCGGCCCCGGTGAGGCCGATGAGGAGACCGTACATGGCGGCCTTCGGGCGGCGGTCGAACTTCTGGCCGCGCAGCGCGAAGGCTGCAGGGATGATCATCACGACAGCCCAGATCACGTAGACCATTTCATCCGGGTACCCGTAGAGGGTGATGGGGAGGGACGAGAATGCGCCCCAGACTCCCCAGAACAGCACCAATAGTGCTGCGTAAAATATCCAACTCTGCGTTTTCTTCACAATGATCTCCTCGTTGACATCTGTTACTTGCTTGGACTTACTCAGGGGGACGTGCGTTGTGGTGCGTGGTGCGTGGTGCGTGGTGCAGGTGCAGGTACGGGTGCGGTTAGTGGAACCGGAGACGCGCCAGCGCGGCTTCGGACAGCGGGGTGCCCGCCTTCTTCGCGGCGTAGAGCGCTGCGCCGACGGCGGGGCCGAACAGCGGAGTGCGTAACGCGTATTTCGGCGGCAGTGCCGAAAGTGCCTCTTCGAATCCGCTGCGCACGGCGGCGGCCGTGAACATGCCTCCCGAGTAGGACACGGGGACAACGTCGTCGTCGCCGAAACCGAGCTCGGTGCGCGTCGTGTCGACGATCCTGGCCAGCTCGGCGCAGGCATCCGTGAGGATCTGGGCGGCGATGAGGTCACCCTGGGCGGCGGCTTCGACGACGGTCTTGGAGAGGTCGGCGATCGCCCCTCGTTGTCCCTTCCACTGATTCACGACGACGTCTATCAGATCGAGATCGCTGTTCACGTCGGCACGGGCCTTGACGACGTCGTAGAGCGGGCCGCGGGGGAGCCGGCCGTCGCTCATCCGGGTGAAGGCGTTGAGGCCGCGGATCGCGATCCAGTACGCGGAGCCTTCATCGCCGAAGAGCTCGCTCCAGCCGCCGACCCGGTGGCCGTGACCGGCGCGTTCTCCGTAGGTCATGGAGCCGGTTCCGCTGATCACGTTGATCCCGTCGACGGCACCGAGGGATCCGGCCCAGCCGCACACCATGTCGTTGTCGCAGGTGTAGCGACCGTGCCCGAGTACCGCACGGGGCGCGGCGTTCAGCCGTTCGATATCGGAGCTGACCTCGCCGTATCCCGGGAGCCCGAAGAAGGCCTGGTCGATGTCCTTCGTCTCGATTCCGGCTTGGGCGGCGATCGTGCCGATGCCCTGGGTGAGGATTCGCCCGACGAGCTCGATGCCCTCGCTGAAGTAGTAGCAACTCGGTGTCTGTGTTTCCGCGACGAGGTGTCCGGAGTCGTTGAGGAGGACGAAGGCGGTTTTTGAGCCGCCACCGTCAACCCCGAGGAATAGTGACATGGCTTTCAGCTCGCGTTCGTGAGAGTGCCCGCTGAAGCGGGCAGCGGGTGGATGTGCACGCCCTTGACGACGCGGTTGACGGTTCCGCCGGGGAACGGGTTGTCGGGGGTGGCGCCGAGCGTGAGCGAGAACGAAAGCCCCAGAAGCTGTGCGATGACGATGTAGCCGACGGCCAGGAACGCGTCGTCGAGGCCCGCGAGGTCCGAAAGGATCCACGAATGGCCGTCGGCCGCCGGCAGCGGCAGGGAGGAGATCGCGACGACGCGTTCCGGAGTGAGCGCTGCGCGCAGTTCGGCGATGATGTCGAGGTCGTACTCGCGGGTGTAGGGGTCGGAAGATACGTAGACCAGGGCGAGAGTGGTCTCGTCGAGGACGGCCTTGGGGCCGTGGCGGAAGCCGAGGGAGGAGTCGTAGTATGTGACGATCGCACCGGCCGTCAGTTCGAGCACTTTGAGGGCCGATTCGCGGGCAAGGCCGGTCAGCGGCCCGCTCCCGATATAGACGATGCGTTCGTAGCCGGCCTCCGCCAGTGCCCGGATCTCGGGCTGGCGGCAGTCGATGATCTGCGTTGCGGCCGCGGACAGGGCGGCAACGGCGTCGTCGTTCGCGCCGCCGAGGATCAGGAGGCTCGACAGGAGCATCGACGTGAAGCTCGACGTCATTGCGAAGCCTTCGTCGTTGGAGCGACGCGGCATCAGCACGACCTTCGAGTGCGCGCGTCCCTGATGATCCGTGAAGAGGTTCCCGTCTTCGTTGCAGGTCAGGATCAGGTGGCTGACGTCGGTGAGCACCTGATCGGCGAGGACCGTTGCGGCGCTGCTCTCCGGGCTGTTGCCCGAGCGGGCGAAGGAGACGAGCAGGGTGGGCACGTCTTCGGCGAAGCTCTCCCTGGGATTCGAGACGATGTCCGTTGTGGCCACGGCGTCAATGCGGCGGCCGAGCAGTCGCGACAGTGCCGGTGCCGCGATGTCGCCGACGAAGGCGGATGTCCCTGCTCCCGTGAGAACGATGCGCAGGTCGGATTGGGAGAGGAGGGGTGCGAGGAAGGCATCAATGTCGGTGCGCTGGGCGGCGATGTTGGCCGAAGCCTCGCGCCAGACATCCGGTTGCTGGGCGATCTCGCGGACGGTGGCTTCAGACCCGGGGCCTGCGGCCTGGCCGGTGGCCGTCGATGCGGCTGGGATGGATGTGGCGGTGGGGTTAGACAAGGAGTGCTCCCTGGATGGTGGTGGTTGTGGTGGCACGGTCGCGGACCGTCGGGAAACAGGCATAGGCGTACGGACGCAGGGCGTCGCGGATCTTGTCCACGACGAGCGCGCGCGGTTCGGGAGAAAGGCTCCCTGCCCGAACCCTCGCGTATTGCTCGGGGAGGAACTGGCTGATGAGGGGGAGCGGGATCTGCAGGGCGGCGAGGTTGTCATAGAGACGGTTCTCGGCCGCCTCGATCTCCGGGTCTGGCCAGTAGTAGCGCAGCCGGTCGCTGTAGCTGAACCGGCGGGCAAGGCGCTGCTGCTGGGCCGTGCCCTCGTAGTAGCCCGCCCAATAGTCGGGATGGGCGAGCATGCGCCGTTCGATGACCTCGACGAGGGCGGAGCGATCGGCGACCGGGACGAGTTCGTCTTCGATCTTCGCGAGGGCGAAGAGCCCTTCTCGCATCGCGAACGTCAGCCCGGGTCCGACCTTGAGGATCGCCCAGTGGTCTTCGACGAGTTCGGCGAGCCGGTTCGTCTCCTGGTAGTCGGTGGAGTGGGCCTCGAAAACCAGCCCCGGCTCGTCGTTCAGGACGGTCCGCAACTGCACGGTCCCTTCACGGTGGTAGTCAATGACCTGCAGGTGGTCGAATTCCACGGCGGGCTGCACGACGAGCGCGATGATGCGCGGCCAGATGTCGGTGAGGCCGACCTGCTCGAATGCTGCGCGGTGCCGGTCGAGGGTCGCGTGGGCTGCCCCGGCGGATGTCGCAGTCAAGGCGCCGAGGGTCTCGTGTGCGCCTCCCGGTACCGGGACCTCTGTGCCGATCACGTACAGGATGTCGCTCGGGAGGCCGGCGCGAGTAGCGGCGTCCTCCGCGACTCGCAGCAGCCGTGCTGTGCGGACTGCGGCGAGGTCGTCGCCGACCGGCACGGGATCCCCCACGCAGGACATGCTGCAGTCGAGATGGATCTTTGTGTAGCCGGCTTCGACGTATGCCGTGACGAGGTCTTCGGCATTCGCCATCGCCTCGTCGGCGCTGAGCCTCTGCCAGCGATTGGGACCGAGGTGATCGCCACCGAGGACAAGGCGGTCCCTGGCGAAGCCGATCCTGTCGGCGATCGAGTAGACCAGGTCGCGGAAGTCCGCCGGACGCATGCCGGTATAGCCGCCGAACTGGTCGACCTGATTGGAGGTGGCTTCGATGAGAACGTAGGTGCCATCGGCATCCGCCTGACGGATTGCGGCCTCGAGCACGGTCGGGTGCGCCGAGCATACCGAATAGATTCCGACGGTTTCACCCGCCTTATGCCGACGTACCGTGTTCCAGAGTTGATTAACCATTGTGCTCCTTTGCAGTTCCACGGGCGCCCCCTTGTCCGGGGCGGGCGTGGTTCGATCGATGGGTCTCGTTGACGGATGGGATCAGCGGGCACCCCGCCCGGTGAGCAGGGCGGAATTCGGCAGGCCGGGGCGGGGGTGCACCGCGGCGGCGTCAAGGACGGTGCACAGGTGGGTGACCGTGCGGGAGATGGACTCGCAGCCGTCGCGAATGTACTTGCGCGGATCGGTGACATCGGGATTGGTGGCCAGGAACCGCCGGATTCCGCCCGTGAACGCGATGTTGAGGGCCGTTCCGACGTTGATCTTGCGCATCCCGGCGGCGATGGCCGCGACCAGCGTCGCGTCCCCGACACCGGATGATCCGTGGAGGACGAGGGGGACGGGCACGATGCCGGCAAGCTGGGCGATCAGCGCGAGGTCGAGTTCCGCGACCTGCGAGGTCATGGCGTGAGAACTGCCGACCGCGACGGCAAGCCCGTCAACGGTGGTCTCCGCGACGAACTCGCGCGCCTCATCGGGCTGGGTGCGAGCAAGCGGCGAGTGAGCGCCGTCCTTGCCGCCGATTTCGCCCAGTTCCGCCTCAACCCACAGGCCTCGGGCATGGGCACGCCGAGCCAGCTCGCGGGTCTGGCGAACATTCTGGCCGTGGGGAAGGTGTGCGGCGTCGACCATGATCGAACTCACGCCGAGATCGTTGGCCAGATCGATGGCGAGTTCGGTGAGTGCGAGGTCCTGGAAATGGTCGAGATGGATTGAGAGAGGCGCGGACGACTCGGCGGCGACTTTCGCACAGGCCGCGATGATCGGCGAGATCTTGCCATCGTGGAACCGGATCGCGTTCTCGCTGACCTGGAGAATCGCACCGGTACCGGCGCGCTCAACTCCTGCCGCGATGGCTTCGGCGTGTTCGAGGGTGATCACGTTGAAGGCGAGGACGGCGCGGTTGCCTGCGCCGAACTTGCCGATGAGATCGCGGGTCGTGGCGAGCGTCATGACGAGCTCCTCCCGGCAGTGATGCCGTGCGATTCGGGCGATGTCAGGTCGACACCATCCGTGCACTGGACCAACACGATTGCCATGGCTTGATACTGCGACAGAATGCGCGTATCGCGCAATTTTCCTGCTAAAGTGAACACAAATACTGCGCGTTTCGATTTAGCGAAGGCCTCTCATGCTCCAGAACGGCTCGTCCTCATCCACCCCTCGTGCCGTCTCAGGCAAGCGCTCCGAGCGGATGCGCCTTGTCCTGTCGCTCCTGCATGAACGGACCAGCATGTCGCAGTCTGCGCTCGCGGAGGCGCTCGGAATCTCGGCGGCCACCCTGCGCAGGGACCTGGCGGATCTGGACGAACAGGGACTGCTCGTTCGTACGCACGGCGGGGCCCGCGCCTTGGACGCCCGCAGCGAAATCCCTGTTCGCCTCAGGAATACCCAGTTCCGGGAGGCCAAGCAACTGATCGCACGCCGTGCGGTGGACATGATCCCCGCCGGACCCTATGCAGTCGCCCTGAGTGGCGGAACCACGACGGCTGAAGTCGCCAGAGCGCTCAGTAATCGTTCGGGATTGACCATTGTGACGAATTCGCTCACTATTGCGATGGAGTGTGCGGCTCGCCCCAGGCTCAAGGTCATCATGACAGGAGGGGTTGTCCGGCAGAGCTCGTTCGAGGCCGTTGGCTCATTGTCTGAGAACACCTTCAAAGCGATCAATGTCGGCACTGCCATTCTGGGTACCGATGGCATCAGCGTGTCAGGGGGCGTGACGACGCACGACGAAACGGAAGCGCGCACCAATCACGCCATGGTCGCCAACGCTCAGCGCGTGATCGTCGTTGCCGACGGGTCCAAAGTTGGACAGGTCACCCTCGCGAAGATGGCAGACCTGAGCGAGATCGACGACTTCGTGACCGACTCCGACGCCGATCCCGCCGCGCTTCAGCTGATCGCGGACGTCGGGGTCACCGTGCACATTGTCGATCTCAGTGCCGTGCGTCGATAGGGCCGGTCCGGTCCTCCGAAAGGCAGCCTGAGATATTGACCCGAGCCGTGTTGAGCGAGTGAGGCTGCGTCTCGCGGGTTCTTGACGACAGTGACGCTCCCACGAAGCGTGTCGTCATCACATTCGATTCTGTGCAGCTATATGCGTGAATTAAGTGACAAAGTCTCGTCTTCTCGTCCGATTCGGGGTAGAATCGGGGCATGGCAGGAGCTTCGGATCCACAGTCACACTCCCCGCAGACACCCGGTTCGGGGGCCGCGGGAGACCAGCCCACCACGGCGGGCCGCGCCTCCACCGAGGCGTCGGCTGAGTCGTCGCTCGGGTCTTTGGATGGGCAGGTCGAGTCGGCCCATCCGGTTGCGATTGCTGAGGGTTTCGAGGGTGCTGAGGGGCTGGCCGGGGCTGTTGCGTCGGTGCATGCGGATGCTGTCGCCCGGCTCGCCGAAGCGCGTTCGGCTCTCGCAGACGCCTTGGCGGCGCTCCCGGTCGGGTTGCTCAGCGATGCGGAAGCGGTCACGGCGTTGAAGGAAGTGGAGTCGATTGGCCGGACGGTGGATGCGGCCCGGGTGAACACCGCCACCGATGTGGATCGGCGGGCGCGGGTGCTCGGCCGGGACGGTCTGGCGTGGAAGATGGGCTGCCGCGGACCCTGGGACGTGCTGACCCGGGTGACGCGGGTGTCGGCCCGGGAAGTGAAGCGGCGCACCAAGCTCGGCGATGCGGTGCTTCCCCGCCGGGCGGGCCTGACTGTACTGCCGCCACTGTTCCCCGTGGTCGGGGCCGCGCTCACCGCGGGGGATATCGGGGTGGAGGCGGCGGAGTTGATCACGACGGGGCTCGGGTTGGTCAGTCACCGGGCGGTCCCGGCGGAGGTAGAGGTTGCCGAGCGTGCCCTGGTCGCTACGGCGGCCGGTCTGATCACCCCGGAAACCGAGATCCTCGCCGGCGCCGGGGTCCCGGCGGCCGCGGATCTGATCCGCGGCATGGTGCTGCAGTGGCAGGCTGTCCTCGACCCGGACGGGGTCCTGCCGCAGGAGGATGTGTTCGAGGCGAAGTCGAACATCGGCTTCGGGCAACTCAAGAATGGGTTGTATCCGGTGAAGGGCGGAGTCACGCCGGAACTGTTCGGGATGATGAACACCCTCTTCGACGCGTTCCTCAGCTTCCACGCGAGGCCCGCGTTTCCCACCGAGGAGGAACAGGCGCTGATGGATTCGGGGCAGATGATCCCCGGCGCCGAAACCGCAGGCACCGAGACCTCGGGCGCCGACGCCGGCACGGGCCCGGAGCTGGACGTGATCGAAGCCGAGCTGCGGGAGCGGCGTGCGGATACCCGCACGAGCGGGGAGAAGCGCGCCGACATCCTCCGGGCGTTGATCGAACACGCCGCCCGCGACCAGGACACCCCATCGATGGGCGGGTCGGCACCAACGGTGATGGTGCACGTCAACGCGGCCGACCTCGCGAGCGGGGTCGGGGTCGGGTGGATCGACGGCGTCGAAGCCCCCGTATCGCTCAAGACCGTGCACCAGCGCATCTGCGACGGCGGCTTCCAAGGGGTCCTGTTCGGCGAGAACAACCAGGTCCTCAAGCTCGGCCCGGAACGGCGGTATTTCAACCGGGCGCAGCGGCGGGCGATCACCGCCCGGGACGGCGGGTGCATCATCCCCGGCTGCAAAGCCCCGGCGCACTGGGCCGAAGTGCACCATGTGAAGCCCTGGGCGAAAGACGGACCCACGAATGTCGACAACGGGGTCCTCCTCTGCTGGTTCCATCACCACACCATCGACACGTCGGGGTGGGAAATCCGCATGGTGAAAGGCTCACCCCAAGTGCGGGCACCCGGACTGATCGACCCGCAACGACTCTGGCGGCCACCGAACCGGCACCGCGCCCACCAGGTCCTGACCGGACCACCCAACCGCGACTGACCAACCGCGACCACACAGACGTGACCCCCCAGATGCGACTGACTGGCCTGAACGAACCCGGAACAGCGAGGTCCGGCTCCCGTCGATCACCTGCCAGCGATCCGGCCGCCCCACCGCTCGTGCAGACCGCTCGTGCAGACCGCTCGTGCAGAGGGACGCTCTGGTCGTTCAGGGCACTGGGGCTGAGGGACTGCCCGTGAGGGCTACGGTCGCAAGAGCCACGATGGCCCCGCCGCGAAGTGTCCGGGACCGTCCCGGCGTGACCAGCATGGCGTCGCGGAGGGCCAGAGTGAGGACGTTCGACCCCTCGGAGCCAGTGACCGCAGAGGTACCTGATGCGCCGTCGATGTCGACCTCGCCCTCGAGGACGACGACAAGGACGCTCTCATCGGGACCCGGTGCCACCGAGAAGGATCCGGTGAGGCGCTCGACCCGGAGGGAACCCGTCGCGGCCGTGCGGCGCAGCATCAGGTTCAGGTCGTCGGAGCTCTCCGCCGACCCGGTCGACGAGACGAGACTCTCACCGGCGAAGCTACAGACCTCGTACTGTCCGACGTGCTGCGCACTGCCGTCGATGCTCAGGTCGAGACCGCCGGTGGATAGTGGGACGAGATACCGGTCGACGCCCGCGAACTCAGAGAAGTCGGAGTCGCCGGTGATCGTCGCGATGCTGACCCGCCAGGCGAAGTCGTCCATCATGGCCGCCGCGGGTGCGACGGCCACCGTGCTGGTCCAGCCTCTGCCATTGCGCCAGGCGAGCGGCACCCGGTCGATCGCCCGGGACACGGGGTCAGAAGGCGGCACCGGCCACACGGGTCACGGCCGGGGGCACACGTTGTCCGAGCAACCAGGTGGCGGCGGTGAGCGGCACCCCCGGGCGGTAGGCGATATGCGAGATCGAGGGCGCGTCAAGCACCTGCAGGTCGGCGCGACCGCCGACCCGGAGCGAGCCGACGGCATCCGCCCCCGAGTCACGCCCGAGGGCGCGGGCGCCGCCGCGGGTTGCCGCGCGCACGGCTTCCTCCACGGTGAGGTGCATCTGCAGCACAGCCGTTGCGATGCAGAACTGCATCGAGGTCGTGTACGAGGTTCCGGGGTTGCAGTTGGTCGCGATCGCGACAGTGACGCCCGCGTCCAGGAGCGCGCGGGCCGGCGCGAGGGGCTCCCGGGTGGACAGGTCGCAGGCCGGCAGCACGGTCGCCACGGTATCCGACCCCGCCAGAGCATCGAAGTCGGCGGGGCTCAGATAGTTGCAGTGATCGACGCTCGCCGCCCCGAGCTCGACGGCTAGGGCGACACCTCCGCCGTGCCCGAGCTGGTTGCCGTGCACCCGCAGGCCGAGCCCCGCCGCACGCCCGGCGAGGAGAACCTCTCGGGACTGTTCGACGTCGAAGGCCCCGCGCTCGCAGAACACGTCGATGAAGCTGACCCACGGCGTGACGGCGGCCAGCATCGGGCCGGTCACGAGGTCGAGGTAGTCACGCGCGCTGATGCCCTCCGGTACCAGGTGCGCGCCGAGGAAGGTCACCACGTCCGCCCCGCGGGAGGCGATCTCCGCAGACCGGCGCTCGGTCTCCACATCAAGGCCGTAACCGGTCTTGGTCTCGAGGAAGGTGGTGCCCTGGGCCCGCGCCTCGTCTCGCAGAGCCCGGAGATTCGACTCGAGCTGGGCATCCGTCGCGGCCCTCGTTGCGTTCACGGTCGTGGCGATTCCGCCGGCGGCATATTTGGTGCCGGCCATGCGCGCCTCGAATTCGGCCGAACGGTCGCCGGCGAAGACCAGGTGGGAATGCGAGTCGACCCAGCCGGGCAGCACGGCCCGCCCGCCGACGCTCGTGCGCACATCTGCGACGGGCGGATGCTCGGCGTCGCCGATCCAGGCGATCCTGCCGTTCTCGATCACGAGCGCGGCCTTCGCGCGACGGTTTTCGTGGTCGGCGAAGGTGCTCAGTTCGCCGATGTCGGTGATCAGTTCGGAGGTCATGCGGGTTCCTTCGGGGTGATGTCAGCGATGGTTTCGTCGAGCCGGCGCAGGGCCGCACCGAGCAGGAGGGCGGGGTCGCCTGCCGGTGTCAACCCGTCGCTCGCGACGATGCGCCCACCGACGATGACGCGGCGCACGTCGCTCGCGGTGGCCACGAGCGGGAGCTGGTTTGCGCTCGCGCCGACGGTGCGAACCGAGGCGGCGTCGAGTTCGACGAGGTCCAGCCACGCGCCGACCTGCAGGCCGCCGGTGCCGAGCCCGAGTGACGCGTAGCCGCCGCGGGTCAGTGCCTCGGTCAGGTCCGGTGGTGAGAAGCGGCCGCGGCGGCCGGAGGCCAGCCGTTCGCCGGCTTCGAGGCCGCGGGCTTCGAGGAAGGGGTCGACCACGGCGTTCTGGTCGGATCCGAGGGCGAGCCGGGCACCGGCATCCGCCAGCCGGCGAGCGGGGCCGATCCCGTCGCCCAGGTCCGCTTCCGTGGTGGGGCAGAACACGGCCGTCACCCCGGCGTCGCCGAGAAGTTTCACGTCCGCGTCGGTCAGGTGGGTCGCGTGGACCACGCTGAGCCGCGGAGTGAGTGCGCCGAGTTCGTGCAGCAGGCCGGTGGGGGTGAGGCCGTATTCGGCGAGGCACTCCGCGT
This sequence comes from Cryobacterium algoricola, assembly GCF_004402485.1. Lineage (GTDB taxonomy): Bacteria > Actinomycetota > Actinomycetes > Actinomycetales > Microbacteriaceae > Cryobacterium > Cryobacterium algoricola. Next base: position 66,915 of record NZ_SOFG01000018.1, read on the forward strand.
TCTCCTGGGGCTGTTCGGAGAGGTGGATGTGCAGGGGCACCGTGGGCGGCAGCCCGGCGAGGATCGTCGCCATCGCCGATCGGGGAAGGGCCCGCACCGAGTGCAGGGCGGCACCGAGCGTGACCGCGGGGCCAGAACCGGCGACGGCGTGAGAGCCGGCGTCGAGGGAGTCCCGCAGGCCGTCCCAGCGCCGAAGCCAGGCATCCGCCGAGCCGTCCCCGAACCGCAGCTGCAGGTCGGAGAGCGGACGGTTCGCGCCGCCGCGCAGGTAGCAGGTGTCGAGCAGGGTCAGGCGGATCCCGGTGTCGCGCGCGGCGGCCGCGACGGCGAGCTCCATCGCGTGGGCGTCCGGGTACGGCCGGCCATCCGGCCGGTGGTGCACGTAGTGGAATTCGCCGACGGCCGTCCAGCCGCTGACGAGCATCTCGGCGAACACCGCCGACGCGAGCTCGTAGTACAGGTCGGGGTCCAGAGCGGATGCCGCGGCATACATGCTCTCCCGCCAGCGCCAGAAATCGCCGCCGTCCGCCTGCGTGCGTCCGCGCAGGGCGCGATGGAAGGCGTGCGAATGCGCATCGCCCATCCCGGGGAACACGGTGCCGAGGAGGACGTCGTCGTCGCAGGCCGGAACGCCGGTCTCCAGCCAGGCGATCGTGCCGTCCGGGGCGGCATGCACCCGGACGGCGTTCACGGACTGCCCGTCGATGAGCGCCGTCGCGCACCAGTACGTCACAGCAGCTCCCGGAGAACCCGCTCGAGGGCGTCGACACCGGCGAGGCAGTCGTCGAGGGTGGCGAACTCCTCCGGCGAGTGCGAGACGCCGGTCGGGTTCCGCACGAAGATCATCGCGGTGGGCCGGCGACTCGACAGCACGCCGGCATCGTGGCCGGCCCCCGTGGGGAGCGTGGGGACACCGTCCAGCGATCGCACGAGTCGATCGCGTAGGGCCGGATCGAAGGCGACGGCCCCGCTCCAGGACTCCTCGGCGACGACCGCGGTGCACCCCTCCGCCGCAGCGGCCTCGGCGACCCGCGCCTCGATCTCCGTGACGAGGTCCCGCGCAGCGGCATCCTCGGCGGCCCGCGCGTCGAGCCAGACCGCGACCTGCGACGAGATCACGTTGGTGCCACCCGGCACGGCCTCGATCCGCCCGATCGTGGCCCGCGAACCGGAGCTCGCGACGGCGGCGTCCCGAACGCCGAGCATCGATCGGGCGGCTGCGAGCATCGGGTCCCGCCGGTCGGCCATGCGCGTGGCACCGGCGTGGTTGCCCTCTCCGGTGAACGTGATGCGCCAGCGCCCGTGGGCGAGGATCGAGGAGGCGACCGCGACCGGGCTGTCCAGGTCGATCAACCCTCGGCCCTGCTCCACGTGCAGCTCGACGAACAGCCCGATGCGCGCGAGCGCGGCCGGGTCCTCGCCGAGGCCGGCCGGGTCGATACCGACAGCGGATGCGGCTGCTGCGAGCGAAATTCCCTCCGGGTCGATGAGAGCGCGGGCCTGATCGGCGTCGAGTGCGCCCGTCATCAGCCGGGAACCGAGGCAGGCGATCCCGAACCGGGAGCCCTCCTCCTCGGCGAAGACCAGAACGGCGCAGGGTCGAGTCGGCCGGAACCCGCTCGCCTGCAGCCGTGCGATCGCGTCGAGGGTGCTGACCACGCCGAGGGGACCGTCGTACGCACCGCCGCCGGGGACGGAATCGAGGTGGCTGCCGACCACGATCGCATCGTCGCCGCGCGGGCCCCACCACGCCCAGGTGTTGCCGTTCCGGTCGATCTCCACGTCGAGCCCGAGTCGCACGGCGCGTTCGGCGAACCAGTCGCGCAGCTCCAGGTCGGCCGGCTGCCACAGATGCCGGGAGTAGCCACCGCGCCGGGTGTCCCTGCCGATCTCGGCGATCTCATCGAGTCCGGACAGCAGGCCGTGCGCAGTTGCCGGCGCCGTCATTCGGCCTCCCACATCGGCACACGCAGTCCGCGTTCGCGGGCAACGGCGGCCGCGCGCTCATACCCGGCGTCGACGTGACGCATCACCCCGGTGCCGGGGTCGTTGATCAGCACCCGCTCGATCTTCTGGGCGGCGAGCTCCGTGCCGTCGGCAACCGTGACCTGCCCGGAGTGGATGGACCGGCCCATGCCGACGCCGCCACCCTGGTGGATCGACACCCAGGTCGCGCCCGACGCCGTGTTGAGCAGGGCGTTCAGCAGCGGCCAGTCGGCGATCGCGTCTGAGCCGTCCTTCATGCCCTCGGTCTCGCGGTAGGGCGAGGCGACCGAGCCGGAGTCGAGGTGGTCGCGTCCGATCACGATCGGGGCGCTGATCTCGCCGGAGGCCACCATCTCGTTGAACTTGAGCCCGGCGAGGTGTCGTTCCTTGTAGCCGAGCCAGCAGATCCGGGCGGGCAGGCCTTCGAAATGCACCTTCTCCTGGGCTCCGTGGATCCAGCGCGCGAGCTTCGCATCGTTCGGGAAGAGCTCGAGGATCGCCCGGTCGGTCGCGGCGATGTCGGCGGGGTCCCCAGAGAGCGCGGCCCAGCGGAACGGTCCCTTGCCCTCGGCGAACAACGGCCGGATATAGGCGGGCACGAAGCCGGGAATCTGGAATGCCCGCTCGCAGCCGCCGAGCACGGCTTCCGCGCGGATCGAGTTGCCGTAGTCGAACACTTCGGCTCCGGCGTCGCGGAACCCGACCATGGCGGTGACGTGCTTGGCCATCGATGCCCGAGCCCGGATCGTGAAGTCCTCGGGGTCGGCGGCGGCGCGGGTGTGCCAGTCGGCGACGCTGATGCCCTCCGGCAGGTAGCTGAGCGGGTCGTGCGCGCTGGTCTGGTCGGTGACGATGTCGATTGCGACGCCGCGTTCGAGCAGCTCGGTGAAGACGGATGCCGCGTTGCCGACGAGTCCGACGGAGAGCGCCCGGCGCTCCGTCTTTGCGGCGAGGACCCGGGTCACGGCGTCGTCGATGTCGTCCGTCATCTCGTCGAGGTAACCGTGGTCGACGCGGCGCTGCAGACGGGCGGGGTCGACGTCGACGATGAGTACGGCTCCGCCGTTCATCGTCACGGCGAGGGGCTGGGCGCCGCCCATGCCGCCTGCCCCGCCGGTGAGGGTGAGGGTCCCGGCGAGAGTGCCGTCGAATCGCTTGTCCGCGATCGCGGCGAAGGTCTCGAACGTGCCCTGCAGGATGCCCTGGGTGCCGATGTAGATCCAGGAACCGGCGGTCATCTGGCCGTACATGGTCAGGCCGGCCTGTTCGAGTTTGCGGAAGTCGGGCCACGTCGCCCAGTCCCCGACGAGGTTCGAGTTGGCGATCAGGACCCGTGGAGCCCAGGTGTGGGTGCGGAAGACCCCGACCGGCTTGCCGGACTGCACCAGCAGGGTCTCGTCGTCCTCGAGCTCACGCAGGGTGCGCACGATCGCATCGAACGCTTCCCAGCTGCGGGCGGCCTTCCCGGTTCCGCCGTAGACGACGAGATCGTCGGGGCGCTCGGCGACTTCGGGGTCGAGGTTGTTCATCAGCATGCGCAACGGCGCCTCGGTCTGCCAGCTCTTCGCGGTCAGGGTGTTGCCCCTGGCTGCGCGGACCGGACGGGGGAGATGCTTCTGGGCCACGATTTTCTTCCTTCTGGTTGATGCTGAGTGATGCTGAGTGATGCTGAGTGATGCGGCTGGTGCTGGCGGGATCAGGTCTCATCCGGCAGCGGGTCGGAACCCAGCCGCTCGGAGATCTCGCCGGCGACCCGGACGAGGAGGGCGCCGATGCGATCCAGTTCCGGATCGGTGACGCGGTAGTTCGGGATGACGACCGAGAGCGTGGCCACGATCGTGCCGACGGAGTGGACCGGAACCGCGATGGCCGTCGAGTCGTGATCCGCTCCGCTCCTCACGACAGCGAACCCCTGTGCGCCGACCCGGCCGGCGAATGCCGTGCCCGCCGCCGTCGTCGAGCGGGGAATGACGCGGCCGACCCAGTTGGCCAGCTGGACCGGATGGCTTCCTTGCACGCCGGCCGCGTACAGCATGCTGTCCGAGGTCGACGGAAGCGCGAGGTAGGCGTTTTCGCTGGTGAATTCGACGATCTCGTGCAGCTTCGGTTCCGCGACGGAGACAATGGTCTCGCGGGACAGCGCCTGGGCGCCGAGGCGGATGGTGATGCTCCCCGGACGGTAGTCGCCGTTGTCATCGCGGGACACGAACCCGGTGGTTTCGAGGGTGCGCAACAGCCGGAGGGCAGTGGAGATCGACAGGTCGCTACCGTGGGCGGCCTCGGTCAGGGAGACGGCACCGTGTTCGCACACGTAGGCGAGCAGGCCGAGCGCGCGCTCGACGGTCCTGGTACCCGTGGATTCCGGAGCGTCCGCGCTCATGTCAGCACCTTTCGAGAGAGTCCGCTCAGACTAGTCCGAACAGATTTCCATCTAGTGACAACATGATTTCATTTTTTGTGGTTCCGGGCAAGACCCGAATCAGCCGGGCTGGGTCGCCTCGAGGGGTTCGAGGGGGATGCCTTTCGGCTTCCGGAGGACCCGGGTGGCGGGCAAGACCAGGACGAGGATGACGAGCGGGATCAGGAAGGCGAGGCCGAAACCGGTCTGGTCCGCGACCACGCCGACGATGACGGTGCCGAGAATGGCGCCGGCATAGTTGAAGAGGTTCACCCGCGCGATGATCTCGTCGCTGCGAGACGGGAGCACGTCGCCGGCGGCCCCGAAGGAGAGCGGGACGAGCGCTCCCGCGATCACGCCGGTGAGGGCGAAGCCGATGATCGCGCCTGCCGTGGTCGGGACGAGGGCGATCACGACGAATCCGATTCCACCGAAGGCGATGGCCGAGGTCGCGATCACCGTGCGGGCGGTGCGGCGGGCGAGGTAGTCCACGCCGAGCCGTGAGATCAGCACGACGATCTGGTACGCGGCATAGCCGAGCGGCGCAGCCCACGCCGCCGTGTGCAGGGTGCCGCTGAGATAGACGCTGCTCCAGGTGCTCACCGCGGAGTCGGCGACGAAGGCGGCCAGGATGAGCGCCCCGATCACGAAGACGGGCCAGCGCGGAATGCGGGTGGCATCCCGGGCGTGGCCGGGGGTGCGGGCCGCGTGACCGGTGTCGAGAAGGCGCCAGCCGGCGACGATGACCAGCACGTCCGCGACGCCGACGATTGTGAGGACCGCTCCGGCGCCGGCCGGGGTTTCCACGAGTGCGACCATCAGGAACGCCCCCACGATCGCGGCGAGCGTGTACGCGGCGAAGAAGCGCCCGAGCAGGGGTCGGGGCCTGCCCCTCTGGACGAGGACGCCCTGCATCGCGGTCGAGGCATCCACGGCCCCCAGCCCGACACCGAAGAGGAGCACGGCCCCCACATAGATCGGGGCCGGCTGTGCGGTCGCCATCAGGAAGAACCCGACGGCCTGGGCGGCGAGGCCGCTCAGCAGTGCAGCCTTGCTGTTGCGGCGGATGGCGATCGCGTCGGCGAGAACGGAACCGCCCGCCGCGGCGAGGGACACGCCGAGGAGGAGCAACGCCACCATGGTGGCGTCGAGCGACTGTCGTGCCTGGATGGCGGGGAGGGACGTCACGATCACGGCGTACCCGAGCCCCTGAACGGCATAGGTCGAACCGACCGAGATCAGCTCCGCCCGCGGGGCGGGGTGATGCGGGCTCAGCTCCACAGCGGATGCCGCTTCCGGACGATGGAGAAGGCCTGGCTGGCAATGTCGATCGTCATGTCCACATCCGTTTCGGTCAGGGCGGCGTTGATGAAGTGATTATGGTGCGACGTGATGAATACCCCGCGCTGCACGCATTCGGCGACCCATTCCTGATGGAGCATCAGTGAGTCGTCGTCGGCGAGACGGAGGTAGAACAGGGCTGGTTCCCCCGAGGATACAAGCGTGAAGGCCTCGTTGCGAGCGGCAGTTATGAGGCCTGTGGTCAGCCTTGTGCCGAGCCTGGCGAACTGGGCGGGCGCGTCGATGCGGTGCAGCTTGGTGATCGTCGCGATCGCGGCTGCGAACGGCACCGCGCTCATCCAATAGCTGCCCGTGTATGTGATGCTGCTGACGGCGTCCTTCAGGAAGTCGCGGCCGCAGAGCGCCGACACGTTGTAGCCGTTCGCGAGGGCCTTGCAGAAGCAGATCAGGTCGGCGCTGAAGCCGTAGTAGTGGTCGGAACCGGCCAGGTCGAGACGGAAGCCGGCCCGGACGTCGTCGACGATGAGCACGACGCCATGCTCGTCGCAGAGTCGGCGAACGGCCTGCCAATACCCCTCGGCCGGCAGCGCGTTGTCCACGAAGTTCCCGTGCATGTACGGCTGGGCGATGAGGCCGGCGATCTGGCCGGCATGCTGCTCGAGGGTCCGGCGCAAGGCTTCGATGTCGTTGAACGGAATGGTCAGGTTGTTGGCGACATCCTCTTCGAGCACTCCGGGGTAGTCGAGCTTCTGCGACCAGGGCGCGACCCCGTGGTAGTAGCCCTTCACGAAAACGATCTTCTTGCGGCGCGTCGCGGCGCGCGCGGTCATGATCGCGAGGGTGGTGGTGTCGCCGCCGTTCTTGGCGAAAAAGGCCCAGTCGGCGCTCGCGACCGTCTCGACGAGGAGCTCGGCGAGGTCGACCATGATCGTCGACGGGATCGAAACGACGTCCTCGAGTTCGGCCTGCGTGCGGGCCGCGGCGTGCACCTCGTCGTCGCCGTACCCGAGCACGTTGGGGCCGTAGCCGCACATGTAGTCGATGTACTCGTTGCCGTCGACGTCCCAGAACCGGGTTCCCTCCGCGCGGGAGGAGAAGAGCGGGAAGGAGGCCTGCGGGATGTAGCAGCCTTCCGAGGGACCTTGGTGGCCGTAGATCCCCGATGGGATCACCTTCGTGGCCCGCGCGAAGGCGGCACGGCTGAGCGGGTACTCGTACGGCGTGATGGGTGTGAGGGGCTCGATGGGCTTGACGGGGGCGAGGGCTTCGGTCATGGCGGGTTACTTTCCGAGGTAGGAGCTGACGCGGTCGAGGATTCGGCTGGTGTTGTCGACGAGCGGGATCATCCCGCGCATCGCCATGCGGCCGTCGCTCATGCAGGCGAGGGCGCTGTAGCGGCCGGTGAGCACCCCGCCCGCGACATCGAGGTCGGCGAAGGTGAGCGCGGCACGCGGCGGGCCGACGGGTTCTCCGTTGAGGCGGATGCTGCTGCCACGGACCGCAAGCCGGTAGCGGAGGCCGTCCCCGACCTCGATGTCCACGTCACCGTCGGGCATCTGCGCGACGCTGAATCGGCCGCTCCGATCAAGGGTGCCGATGATCGTGATCGCCGTCGCGGCGACGTGGAGCGTCAGCAGGGCGTTGATCTCGGTGAAGTCTGCCTCGGCGAGGCGGTCGGGGGACGGCTGCAGGTACGTGCCGAGAAGGTTGCTGAGCGGCGTGAACACCCGGAGCAGGAAGCGCAGTCCGGTCGGGCCGGCGGCGGGGATCGGCCCGGCCGTTCCGTCGACGACGGCGTTGAGGTGCGCGGCCGAGCGGAAGACCAGCAGGGCGCGGGCTGCGCCGGGTGCGCGCCCGGGAGTGATCCCGTCCCGCGCGAAGGTGAGGTCCATGCTGAGCCCGTCTGGTCCGCGGAAGCTCACCGCGACCGGGCGCGACAGCCCGGCGAGGAGTGCCTGGGCGTCAGGGGCGAGCTCGGCCAGCCTCGGCAGCGAGCCGAGCACGGCGTGCAGGTTGACCTGGGCGCGCACGCGGGGGTCGGTGTCAGTGAGCACGGGGATCCTGTTCGTAGTCGGTACCGGTGTGATGGAGGTTGAGTTCGAAGTCGAATCCGTCGGAGTGGCCAGGTGAAGCAGAGGCCTCCGCGGATGCGTGGACCGCGAGCGACGCGGCAGCGAAATGTGCAAGGGCCCTGGCGGCTTCGGTATCGCGGTCCGCGAGCCAGGTCGTCGTCAGCCCGTCGACGATCGCGACGAGGTAACGCGCGAGCTGTGCGACGTTCACCGTCCAGGCTCGCCCGGTGAGTTCGGAGACCCGGCGCAGCGACTCGTCCGCCGACCGGTAGTAGACGTCGTACTGGGTGCGTGTTCCTCCGGCGGCCCCGGTCCGCGAGGCGTACAGCGCGAGTTCTGCGAGGGCGAGTTCGCGGAGCGGGTCGGCCACGAGCCAGTCGATGTATGCGTCGAGGCCGGCGCGCAGCACGGCTTCGACGCTGCGGTCCCCATCGGCGCCGACGCTCGTGAACACGAGGAACTTCTGTTCCTCGGTATTGGTATCGATCACGGCCGCGAGCAGTTCGTCCCGGGAGCCGAAGATGTAGTGGAAGGAACCGAGCGGCATCCCGGCCTCGGCGACGATGGCGCGGGTCGTCGCGGCCGTGACTCCGTCGCGGGCGATGACGCGGGTCGCCGCGGCGATGAGTTCGTCCCGGCGCTGTTCGGGTGGGATGCGTCTCATTCGCGGGCACCCGACGTGGGCCGGGCTGTGACGCCCGTGACGGCGAGACGTCCGGGTTTCCTCGGCGGTGACAACGGCACGTGTGCTCCCGGGGGCAAAGTTGGACGGTTGACCAACTAGGCAAGATTCACACGCTGACCGGGGAGGCACAATGCCTGGCCTGGACGTTTTACACACCGGTAATGTGGCGAAACATGCTCGCCACGGGCCTTCGGCAGATCAGGCCGTTTCGGTCGGGACGCTATGCACGACGCGGGTCAGCCCCGCGGGCACGGTGACCGTGTCCGAGATCGTCTCGCCGGTGATGAGCTCGGTGCCGGTTGCCGGGTGGGTCGCGTCGGCGTTCGTGTGATTGATGACGAACGTGAAGTCACCCCGATCACTTGTGCGGGTCACCACTTCGATTCCGGGCATCGGCTCGGTGCTCATGCCGATGGAGGTCAGGACCTCGCCGAGAAGCGAATCGAGATCATGGCCGATCAGGCGCGTGGATACATACCAGGCTGAGCCCGAACCGAAGGAATTCCGGGTGATCGCGGGTCCCACGGCGGCGGGCCCATCGAGGTAGCGGGAGAGCACCTCGGCCGTCGACACGTGGATATCGTCGGTCCAGCCGGAGCCGGACCTTTCGTCGCTCAGGTCAACCGATTCGTTTTCGCGCAGGGGACGGAATTCGTGGATGGCGAGGCCGAGCACGTCGCGCAGAGCGCCGGGAGCGGCCCCCGGATACACGGCGTCCTGTTCGTCGACGATCCCCGAGAAATAGGACACGACGAGGGTGCCTCCGCCGCGCACATAGTCGGTGAGGTTGGCAGCGGCAGCGGGACCGACCAGGTAGAGGCTCGGGGCCAGCACCAGGTCGTACCCGTGCAGGTCTGTGGCCGGGTGCGCGAAGTCGACGGTGACACCCCGGTTCCACAGGGCCGAGTAGAACGCCTCGATACGCTCGCGGTGGTCGAGCTCGACGCTCGGTCGCCACTCGAGGTCCTGGGCCCAGAAGGATTCCACGTCCCAGAGGATGGCCACCCGGGCGCGCACCCGGCTCGCCCGGACGGACGCGAGTCTGGCCAGGGTGGCTCCGAGCTCAACGACGTCGCGCCAAGCCCGGGTGTCGGTGCCGGCGTGGGGCAACATGGCGGAGTGGAACTTCTCCGCACCGTAACGGGAGGCCCGGAACTGGAAGAAGAGGATCCCGTCTGCCCCGCGGGCGAGATGGGACAGCGAGTTTCGTGCGAGCTCCCCGGCCGTCTTGGCGATGTTGCGCGGTTGCCAGTTGACCGCTCCCGTGGAATGTTCCATCAGGATCCACGGTGCGCCCCCGGCGAACGACCGGGTGAGGTCGGCGTCCATTGCCAGCAGGATGTGGTTGTCGGGTCGTTCGGCGACGAGGTAGTGGTCGTTGGAGACGATGTCGACCTCGCGGCTCCACTTCCAGTAGTCCGCCGACAGGCAGTTGGTGGCCATGAAGTTGGTGGTCACCGGGATGTCCGGGGTGAACTGGCGGATCGTGTCGCGTTCGGCGATGAAGCATTCGAGAAGAGCGTCCGAGGAAAAGCGCTTGAAATCGAGGCGCTGGGTCTGGTTCGTCACGGACGCGGAGAGACGGGGCGCGTCGATCTCGTCCCATTCCCCGTAGCGCTGGCCCCAGAACGTTGTTCCCCAGGCCTCGTTGAGGCCCGAGAGAGTGCCATAGCGTTTCTGCAGCCAGATCCGAAAGGCCGCGACGGAGTAGTCGTCGTAGGACTCGCTGATCGGGGCGCCGTATTCGTTGTGGACATGCCAGAGCACGAGCGCGGGATGGTCGGCATACCGACGGGCGAGTTGCTCGGTGATGTTGGCGGCGGCTCGGCGGTATTCGGGCGAGCTGGGGCTGACGATGCCGCGCGAGCCGCCGGACAGCTGAACGCCCTCACGGTTCACCGGGCGGGCGGCAGGATATTTCTTCCAAAACCAGGCCGGGGGAGCCGCTGTCGGCGTGGCGAGGTCGATGTCGATGCCCGCATCGTGCAGCAGATTAAACAAGTCGTCGAGCCACGCAAAATCGTATTCGCCCTCGCGGGGCTCCACAAGCACCCAGGAAAAAATTCCGATGCTGACCAGATTGATGCCGGCCTCGTTCATCAGGGCGATGTCTTCCAACCACACCTCGCGCGGCCACTGCTCCGGGTTATAGTCGCCGCCGTAACGCAGGCCGGTTGCGCCGCGCGGCCAGCGGTCCGACCGGACAAGGGCAGCGGGGGAGAGAGGCTCGAATGGCATGGGTGTTTGGCTCCTTTGACTGTGTGCGCTCCCAGTTCTATCACAGGAATTGAATCAAAAACCGACTATAAACCGCTATTTGACAAGACGCACGTTAGTGTGAGCTACTAGAACCGCTCACAGCCGAGGTCGACAGTCGTTCACCGGGTCGGGGCGAACCCATCACAGCACCAGCTTTCTTCAAGGAGGACGAATGCGCACTTCATTCCGTGTCGGAGCAGTGGCCATGGCCGCTGCCGCCGCTTTGCTCATGTCCGGCTGTTCCAGCCCGGCGGCCGGAGGCGACACGAGCGCTCCGGTCTCGCTGTCGTATTGGGCGTGGGCGCCCAACCTCGACAAGGTTGTCGACGTCTGGAACAAGGCGCACCCGGAAATTCAGGTCACCGTGCAGAAGCAGGACGGCGGCGACCCCGCGATCACCAAGCTGCTCACCGCTATCAAGGCAGGCAGCGGCGCACCGGACCTGATCCAGGCCGAATACCAGAAGATCCCCACCCTTGTGGCCGCAGACGCACTCGCTGATATCTCCGGCACCGTCGGCTCAGACGTCAAGAGCGCGTTCACGGATGGAGTCTGGAACTCGGTCACTCTCGGCGGAGATGCTCTTTACGCGCTCCCGCAGGACACCGGCCCGATGATGTTCTACTACCGTGCAGACGTCTTCGAGAAGCTCGGCCTCACGGTCCCGACCACCTGGGATGAGTACGCGGCTGACGCCCGTGCGATCCATGCAGCCAACCCGGCTGATTATCTGGGGACCTTCTCCTCCAGCGACGCGGGTTGGTTCACCGGAATGGCGCAGCAGGCCGGCGCCTCCTGGTGGGGCATTGACGGAGACGCGTGGAGCGTGAACGTCGACAAGACGCCGACCCAGAAGGTAGCGGCCTACTGGGGTGGCCTCGTCGAAGAGGGTGTGATCGACAACAAGCCGATGTACACCCCGGCCTGGAACGCCGGTCTGAACACCGGCACGCAGGTGGGCTGGCTGAGCGCAGTCTGGGCCCCCGGCGTGCTCGCTGGCAATGCAGCAGACACCGCCGGCCTCTGGAAGGCCGCACCGATGCCGCAGTGGGACGCCTCGGCTCCCGCGACCGGTAACTGGGGCGGATCGTCCACCGGCGTGACGACCCAGTCGACGCATACCAAGGAAGCCGTCAAGTTCGCCACCTGGCTGAACACCGATCCCGCCGCAGTTGCCGCCCTGGTCAGTACCGCCAACATCTACCCGGCCGATGCGGCCGCAGCACAGTCCGCCCTGACCACGGCGCCCGCCTTCTTTAGCAACCAGCCCGACTTCTACAAGGTTGCTGCCGATGTCGCGAAAACGGTCTCGCCGTTCACGTACGGGCCCAACGTCAATGTGGCATACAGCGCCTACAACGACGAGTTCGCCAAGGCGGCCGACGCAAAGACGAAGAGCGCCTTCCTGGCCGCGGTCACCAACATGCAGAAGATCACCACGGACGACCTGACCAAGAGCGGGTTCACCGTCAAATAGCACCTCCTTGGGGACGACCCGCCCGATACCAGTACCTGGACGGGTCGTCCCCCCTCATTTATTCCCTTCCGATTGAGGACCACTTGTGACTGCCACTGTGACCGAGGCGCCGACGCCTCGAACGCGAACCGATACCCCGTCGAGTGCGCGAACGGGAAACTTCCGTTCCCGAGTACTCATCCCGTACCTCATGCTCGCGCCCGGGATCGTTCTCTTCCTCGCGTTCATGGCGGCGCCGATCGTCTACACGCTGTTTCTCAGCCTGCAGAAGAAACAGGTCAAGGGTCTCGGCCTCGGTTCCGGCGGTCGCACGACGGCTTTCGCCGGCCTGGAGAATTACATCGGGTCTCTCACCAACGCTGACTTCGGCGCGAGCGTCGGCCGGGTGCTGCTCTACGGTCTCGTCCTGATCCCACTGATGCTCGGCCTTGCGCTTCTTTTCGCGTTGCTGCTCGATTCGCGACGCACCAGAGCGGCGGGATTCTCCCGCACCGCCATCTTCCTGCCATTCGCCGTGCCGGCCGTGATTAGCTCACTTCTCTGGGGCTTCCTTTACCTGCCGGCAGTGAGCCCGTTCTACTGGGTCTTCGATCGTCTCGGCTGGGACGTCGCCGGAGTCCTGGACTCGTCAACTGTGCTGTTCGCGATCGCGAACATCGCGCTCTGGGGCGGCGTCGGTTTCAACATGATCGTGATGTACACCTCCCTCAAGGCCGTCCCGACGGACATCTACGAGGCGGCCAAGCTCGATGGCTGCACGGAGGTGCAGGTGGCCTGGCGGATCAAGATCCCCATCATTGCTCCCTCCATCGTGATGACCGCCCTCTTCTCCATGGTCGCCACCCTCCAGGTGTTCGCGGAACCGACGACCCTGCGGCCACTCACGAACAGCCTGTCCACGAGCTGGTCGCCGCTCATGCTCGTGTATCGGGACGCGTTCACCCGCGACGACATCTACTCGGCGGCCGCGACCTCGATCATCATCGCCGTCGTCACCTTTGCTTTCTCATTCCTGTTCCTGCGAGTCGTGCAGAAACGCGCGTTCGGCCAGGAGGACTAGACCGTGACGACCTTCAGCATTCCCCGAACCAGGCCCCGCAGGACTCGCGGATCAGTCGACTCGATCCGGGTCAAACCGAGTTTCGTCTCGACCGGCATCCTGCTCATCGGCGCCATCTATTGCCTCTTTCCGGTGTTTTGGGTCGTCATGGCCGCAAGCAAGAACAGCTCTGAACTGTTCTCTACGTTCACGCTGATGCCGAGCACCCACCTGTGGGACAACATCGTCGAACTGACCCAGTACCGGGGCGGACTGTACTGGCGCTGGGTGCTCAACACGGCGCTTTATGCCGGGATTGGGGCACTCGCCTCCACCTGGATCTCCGCCATCTCCGGGTATGTCCTCGCGAAGTTCGAGTTCCCGGGCAAGAAGGCGGTCTTCTCCGTCCTGCTGATGGGTGTGCTCGTTCCGGGCGTCATCCTGGCGATCCCGCAGTACTTCCTGTTCGCCTCCGTTGGGATGACGAACACCTTCTGGTCCGTGCTGCTGCCCCAGATCATCAGTCCGTACGGCATCTACCTGGCGCGGATCTATGCTGCCGCCTCTGTGCCGACCGACGTCATCGAGGCCGCACGCACCGAAGGCGCAGGCGAACTGCGCATCTTCAACCGGATCGCGTTGCCGATGATGGCTCCTGGCCTCGTGACCATCTTCCTGTTCCAGTTCGTGGCGGTGTGGAACAATTTCATGCTGCCGTACATCATGCTCGGCAATGACGCACTGTACCCGGTCACGGTCGGATTGAGCGGCCTGCTGAACCAGGGTGCGACCGCCCCGGCGATGTACACACTCGTAATCACCGGCGCGCTGCTGTCGATCATCCCGCTGGTGATCCTGTTCCTCGTACTGCAGCGCTACTGGAAGGTCGACCTGGCCGCCGGGGCGGTCAAGTAGCCGCGGGTAGGCTTTGTCCGTGACCCCGCCCAGCGCCAAACGCCGACCCACGATCGATGATGTCGCCGCGGAAGCCGGCGTCTCCCGAGGCACCGTCTCGAGGGTACTCAACGGCGGCCATTGGGTGAGTCCGGATTCCCTGCAGAGCGTGAATTCCGCCATCAAGAAGACCGGATACCGGGTCAACCCTCACGCCAGGAGCCTCGCGACGAGTCGGGCGAACTCCGTCGCGTTCCTGCTCACGGAGGACCAGGAGCGGCTCTTCGAAGACCCGAACTTCGCCGTGCTGATGAGGGGAGCCTCCAAGGCGCTCTCCCGGCACGACATCTCCCTGGTGCTGCTGATGGCCGGAAGCGAGGACGAGCAGCGTCGGGCGACCGAGTTCGTCACGGCCGGTCACGTCGACGGTGTCCTCCTGGTTTCCTCGCACAGCAGCAGGCACGGGCTGATCTCGGACATCGTGGCCGCGGGCATCCCGGCGATCGCCTGCGGGGTGCCGCTCGGGTTCGAACGCAAGCTAGGTTACGTTGCCGCCGATGATTATGACGGGGCCCGGGAGATGGTGAAATACCTGCGTGGGACCGGACGCGCCCGGTTGGCCACGATCACCGGTCCGGGAGACACGTCCGGCGGAATGAAACGGTATCAGGCCTACGTCGACGAGCTCGGCGATGACTTCGACGAAACGCTGGTCGCGCATGGAGACTACAGCCGCGCGAGCGGCGCTGAGGCAATGACCGAGCTGCTGGACCGGCGCCCGGACCTGGACGCGGTCTTCGTGGCGAACGACATGATGGCGGCCGGCGCCATTGACGCCCTGGTAGGTTTCGGCCGGAGGGTTCCGGAGGATGTCGCCGTCGCCGGATTCGACGACGCGCCCGTCGCTCTCACGACCGTGCCGCCACTCACCACGATGCACCAGCCATTCGACCGGATCAGCGAAGAAATGGTGCGGCTCCTTCTCGAAGTGATCAAGGGGGAGCGGACCGCCGCGATCGTCGTGCCCACCGATCTGATTGTGCGGGGATCGGCGTAATACCGACGCCGCATCCGCGGCGCTCTTCCCGGTCTAGAGTGAGAGCGCGTCCGTCCGTTTCTAGGGTCTGACGGCGCTTGCGCTCGGGGGACGTATGAATCGCATGGCCAGTCCGATCTTTCCGAACCGATCCGAACCGGTCGAGAGCAACGGGGTGCCCGGCGCAGGCGCTGAGCTGCTCGCCCGGGCCTTCGCTGCGACATCCACGGTCTCCCTGATCACCGACGTGGCGCAGAACATCCTGCACGTCAGCGCAGCTTTCACCGCGATCACCGGGTACAGCGAGCAGGAGATCCTTGGGACCAACTGCCGGCTTCTGCAGGGACCGGGGTCCAGCGCCGACGTCCGGGGTTCGATCCGGCGCGCACTCGAGGCCGGTGAAGGGTTCGACGGCGACATTCTCAACTATCGCAAGGATGGCTCGCCGTTCTGGAACGGCCTGAGCATCGTGCCGCTCCGGGATCCCGACGGTGTGATCACGCACTATGTCAGCGTGCAGCGCGATATCAATACCCGGATCACCCTTCAGGAGGAGCTGGACTTCCAGGCCGTCCACGACGCCGTCACCGGGCTGCCGAATCGGTTCGGCTTCGAGTCGTACCTGCAGCGTCGATCAACGGATGCCGCACCGACCGGCCACGCCGACCGTGCCGGTCTCGGACTCATCGTCCTGGACCATTTCCGAGGGGTCCGGCATTCGTTCGGATTTTCCGGAGCCGATGATGTGCTCGCGGAATTCGCCCGCCGGCTGAAGGGCCGGCTCCGAGAGGGCGACTACCTCGCGAGCTTCAGCGGCGACCAGTTCGTCGTCGTCCTCGAGGGACTGTGCGACGACGCATCGCCTGAGCTTGCCGCCCGGCTCCAGCGCTTGCACGAAGCCGTCGAGACCCCGTTCCCGATCGACGGCGAGTCTGTGATGCTCGGGATGACGATGGGGATCACGCCGTTTCCCGCCCGGAGTTCCGGGCCGCACGTTCTCCGGCTGGCGAGCCAGGCGCTGCCCGAACCGGGCTCGGATTCGTCGAGCCCGGACGCGTGGTGGCGGCTCGCTCCCACGGGACCGATTGTCGAGTGGGACGCGACGATGGCCGCGAAGGATTTCCGCCGCGGCGAGAGATCCCGCGAGCTCCGGGACAGCCTGTTCGCCGGGGGCCTGTCGATGTAAATGCAGCCGATCATCGACCTGAAGAGCGGGACCCTGCGTCGCGTCGAGGCCCTCGCCCGGCTGACCCTCGCCAACGGCGCCGTCGTGCCGCCGGACAGGTTCGTGCCGCAGCTCAGTGGCAACGACCTCGACGAGCTCTTCCGGATCGGTCTCAATGAGGCCCTCGGCTGGGTCGCCGCGTGGGAGCAGGACGGACTGGCCCTCGACGTCTCGGTGAACCTGGCCCCGTCGACCCTGGTGCACCCCCGGTGCACCCGATGGGTCGCGAAGGCACTGCGTCGGCACGGTCTGGCCGCGAACCGGCTGAGCCTCGAACTGCTCGAGACGCAGGAGCTGGATGCGGCTGCCTCGCGCTCGGTGCTCGAGGAGCTCACCGGCCTCGGAGTCGGGCTCGCCCTCGATGACCTCGGCTCCGGGCACAGCAGTCTGAAGCGGCTCGCCCAGCTGCCGTTCGACACGATCAAGATCGACCGCGGGCTGCTCGCCGGCGTCGAGACGAAACCGGTCGAAACGCTCAGCCTCATTGCGACACTGTCCCAGATGGGTCGGGACATGGGTGCGGCCGTCGTTCTGGAGGGGATCGAGAATGCCGGCCTCGCCGAGGCGGCATCCGTGCTGGGAGCCTCGCTCGGTCAGGGCTACTACTTCGCACGCCCGATGCCGGCAGCGGACGTGCCGTCCTGGGCGGCAGGTTTCGGGCTGCGCCCGGACCGGGCCGACCGGCTGCATACGGAGCTCGGCGCGCTCGCGTTTCACTGGCAGTTCACCCGCTGGGGATCCCCGCATCCCTTCGCCGTTGATGTCTGCCCCCTGACGGAGTTCATCGCCGACCGCGGCATCGCCGGTAGCGCATCGAAGCTGTGGCATGACCTCCAACACGGTTTGGACGGTGGTCACGATCAGGCCAGCCTCCCCCTGCTGGACTGGCTGGTCGACCTGAGTCTGGGCCAGATGGGCCAGAGGGGCGGGCTCAGGGCTGGCGCATAGATTCACTGGCTAACGTCGTGGGGTACCCCGTCGACGGACCGTCGGATGAAGCTCGCGAAGGGAGCCGTCGTGCCCCAGCTCACAGAGCGGCCGGACGGCAGACGAACGCGCGGGATCACGATCATGGGTCTCGCCGTGGCACTCTGTGCCGTTCTCGGTTTCGCCGGCTGGAACCTCGTGGGCCTGGGGATCGGCGCCGTCCCCGGAACCGCCGTCGTCTGTCCGACGGTCGACCCGGTCGTCGTGGGGACGATCACGGTGCCTGCAGGTCCGGTCGCCGGCTACTGCCAGGACCGCCTGGTCAATGCCGCACACATCATGAATGCCGGGCGGGATCTCGGCATCGGGACCCATACCCAGACCGTCGGCGTGATGACCGCCCTGGGCGAGTCGGGCCTGCGGGTCCTCGACTACGGCGACGCGGCAGGCGCAGACAGCCGTGGGCTGTTCCAGCAGCGCGATAACGGCGCGTGGGGGACACTGGCCGACCGGATGGACCCTTACGTCTCTGCGCAGAACTTCTTCACCAAGCTGACGAAGGTCGACGGATGGAAAGAGATGGAGCCGACGCTCCTCGCCCACGCTGTGCAGGTCAACGCCGATCCAGGACACTACGCGGCATACTGGGCGCGGGCGGAGGACATTGTCGCGGCCCTCACCGCCCCCACGGCCCCGTGATGCGCGGGGCGTGGGGCCGGGATTCAGCTGCGGCGCGTGACCAGGTAGTCGAGCGCCGCGGCGTGCAGTTCGGCATCGAAGCCGCGGGCGACACCGTCGATCTCGACGACCGGAACGATCTGCCGCACGCTCGAGGCGAGCCAGACCGAGTCGGCGGCACGCAGCTCGTCTGGAGTGACGGTGCGGTACTCGGTGGTCAGCCCGTTCGCCTCCGCGTAATCGAAGAAGGCGGCCTGCGCGGTGCCGGCCAGGATCCCCTGGTCGGTCGACGGCGTGACGAGGTGCCTGCCGAACTGCAGCACGGCCGTCGACGTCGGCCCTTCCAGCACGAACCCGTCGCTGCTGATGAAGATCACGTCGTCGGCTCCGCGGCGCTCTGCCTCACGGTAGACGGACTTGTTCACGGCATAGGAGAGGGTCTTCGCGCCCTGGAGGAGCCACGGCGAGGTCTGGGCGACATCGTGGCGGTAGCCACGATCGAGGGTGACCACCTTCAGGCCGTGGGTGCGCGCCTCGGTGAAGTCGGGTTCCGGGTCGACGAACACCCAGCCCGTGCAGCGACCGGCGCCCTCGATGCCGCGGGTGAGCACGAGTTTCACCGACAGGCGCGGGTGAGTGGATGCCGCGATGCCCTGGCGGATGCCCTCGCGATAGAGATCGAGGCAGGGAGCCGGCAGGTCGAGCAGCCTGGCCGAATTCTCCAGGCGGGCCAGGTGCGGCTCGAGGGCCTGGCCGAAGCCGTCGATGGCATCGAGCGTTTCGAAGATTCCGTCACCGCGGGTCACCGCGAGGTCGAGCACCGAGATCTGCGGATCGGCAGGGTCGGCCCGGCGCACCGAGGACGCGAGCGTGGAAGCATCCGTTCCGGTCTGGGTCGGATCGTCCAGCATGAACAGCACCCGGGGGTCCGCGCCGTCCGTGGTCGTTCCTGCCGGGTTCGTCTCTGCTGTGCTCATCGCTCTTCTCCATAGTGCTCGTGGCTGATCGTGTTTTCGGAAATCCAGTCGGGCAGGACCGCGTAGCCGAGACCCGGCCCGGTGGGAACGGTCACCATGCCGTTGGCGGCGGTGACCGGGGGGTCGATGATGTCCTTCTCGTAGTACTTCTCCGACGCCGACACGTCGGAGGGGTAGCTGAAGTTGGGCAGCGAAGACAGGGCCACGTTGGCCGCGCGTCCGATGCCGAACTCGTGCATCCCACCGCACCACACCGGGAGGCCTGCGTCCCTGGCGAGATCGTGTGCGGCGAGCGCGACCGTGAGGCCGCCCATCCGCGACACCTTGATGTTCAGGATCCGGCCGGCGCCGAGGGCGATCATCGTGCCGATGTCGTCGAGGTCCACGACGCCCTCATCGAGGCAGATCGGAGTCTCCAGGGTGGCCTGGAGCGCGGCGTGGGCGACGAAGTTGCGGGGGGCGTACGGCTGCTCGATCATGCTGAGGCCGAATTCGTCGAGCCCGCGCATCAGGGCGGTGGTTTCGGCCGTGTCCGGGTAGATCCCGTTGGCGTCGACGTGCACGTCCTGCTTCGGGAATGCCGCGCGCACCGCACGCACGGGGCCGATGTCCCAGCCCGGCTTGATCTTGAGTTTCACCCGTCGGTAGCCGGCGTCGACGTGGCGGGCCACCTCGGTGAGCAGGGCGTCGATGGAGGATTCGATGCCGAGGGAGACGCCCGCGGCGACCTCGGTTCTGGTGCCGCCCAGGGCGACAGACAACGGTTCGTCGCGCGCACCGGAGTAGAGGCTCCACGCGGCCATGTCGAAGCCGGCCTTGGCGAACTCGTGGCCGCGGATGCGTGCCCACGTCGTCGCCAACTCGGCCGGCGTCTCCCACTCGTGCCCGATGATCGCGGGGACGATGTACTTCTTCGCGACGAGCAGGGCCGTGTCCACGGTCTCCGAGGAATAGAAGGGGTCGCTCGCCGAAGCGATCTCGCCCCAGCCGACCGCGCCGGAGTCATCCGTGAGGCGCACGACGATGTGGTCGAGGTGGCTCTTCCGGTGCGAGCTGGTCTCAAAACCGTGCACCAGCGGCAACCGGGTGACAAACAGGGAAACGCCCACTACCTTCATCGTGCTCCTTCGGTGCTGAATTCGGTGCTGCGTTCGGTGCTGCGGTCGTCCATCGTTCACTCCACGTAACTGTTCAGGATCTGGTTCAGCTGCTCCCGCTCGGCAAACCTGCGCCGGGCTCCCTTGGCACTGGCAATACTCAAGGTACTCACCAGGTGGATGACGGCCGCGACCGCCGTGGGGGAGTCGGCGGATGAGGCGCTGCGGGTCGGCACTGTCACGGTTTCGGTGGCGAAGGCCGCGACGGGAGCATCCGGGGAGTCCGTGATGGCGATCACGGTGCCACCGGCCGCGGCGAACCGTTCGGCGACGAGAACGCTCTGTCGCTGGTACCTACGGAACGAGAACACCACGAGCACATCGGTCGGGCGGACGTCGCTGAGTACGTCGATCGAGCGGACGGCGGCCTCGTCGATGAGGAGCACCTGCGAGAGCCCTGCCGAGAGGTCCCAGGCGAACAGGGTCGCATAGGCGAAGGACTTGCCCGCGCCGAGCACATACCGCCTGCGGGCCGCCACGATCCGGGCCGGCGCGCGCACGAGGGCATCGTCTTCCCCGAGGTGGGCGAAGGTCTCGGCCAGGTTCTTCTTTTCGCTGTCCACGATGCGCGCGCGCAAGACCGACGCCGACGACCGTTTCTGCAGTCGTGCGGCGTACCGGTCCTCCGGGCTCGCCAGGGTCTCGTTCGCCTCGGTCATCGGGCTGCCTGGCGGATGCGCGGCGCGGCATCCCGGGTCCCGGCCGCGACAAACACGTATGCGGCGCTCGTGCCGTCGACCCGGACGCAGGATTCGGCGACGTAGCCGCCCTCGAAGAGCTCGGTGAAGGTTTCGGCCACGGCGGCCCGCAACGCCTGCACGATCGCGGGGGCGAGTGTCTTCGCGGGATTGTCGGACGGGATCGGCACGTGGATGACGTCGCCCTCGCCGACCGGTCGACCCCAGTGCCGGGGCAGCGTCGTTCCGAGTGCGGTGGGGTCGACGACGGGGAAGCTCGGGATGCTCGGGAGACTCGGGGAGCTTGGGAGACCCGGGGAGCTCGACACGGCGGCGGACGCGAGCGGCCAGTCGACGATCAGACGATCGGAGAACGGCTCGTCGTAGTAGTTCGGCACGAACCGCACTCCGTGGGCGCCGAGCACGTCGAGGTTGAAGTGGGCATTCCGGGCGAGGGTCGGATCGAACGCCCAGCGCATCGACGTGAGTCCCTCGTCCCGGGCGATCACGGCCTGCTCCTGCTTGAGCAGGCGACCGACTCCCTTGCCCTGCCAGGCGGGGTCGATGAAGGCGGCCTGCGAGTACAGGTACGGCACCCCGGACTCGACGCCGACGAAGCCGTAAGCGAAACCGACGAGCTCGCCTACGGCGTCTCGCGCGGCAACGGCCGCACCGCCGTTGCCCACGATCGCGGAGAGCAGCTTCGGGTTGAGGCTGTGGTCTGCGGCGGTATAGCCGAACACCCGGGTATAGAGCTCGCTGGCCTGGCCGAACACGGCGCGTGACCGGGTGGATTCCACCGTGAGTTTCAGGTCACCCATGTTGTTTCTTTTCCCTGCCTTCGTCTGTGCGGAGTTCCATGTTCCAGAACCAATCGTGACAATCATAAACAACTTATGTGTCGTCTTCGTTTCGTAAATTTCCCTGAAATTCAAGAACCCTCCCAAGGATAGGTAACATATCTTCTATCAGTTCCCCGAATAGCGCCGAGAGCACCGCCAGAGGAGATGCCGCCATCACCATCACCGGACCGTCCCTTCCCGACGCCTCCGCACGGGCCCGTGCACTGGCGACCCTCGAGGACTACGTACTGCGCGAAACGCCGACCGGTGCGGGCGCGGCCATCACGGCGTTCGCGGATGCCCTCGCCGCCCGCTATGTCGGACTCGGCGGCACGGTGGTGCTGCACCGGACACCGGGAGGCGCCCACCTGGTTGCGGATTTCCCCGGACGCGGCAATGCTGCCGGTGCCGCCCCCGTCCTCCTGATCGGGCATTCCGACACGGTCTGGCCGGTCGGCACCCTCGCCGGCGACGTGCCGTGGACCAGCGACGGCACCCGGATCACCGGCCCGGGGGTCTACGACATGAAATCCGGACTTGTGGTGATGGAAGAAGCCCTCGAACTGCTCCGTGCCCAAGCGGATGCCGGCACGGTCGATCACGTGCCGGTGCGCATCATCGTCACGGCAGACGAGGAAATCGGCTCCCCGACCTCGGGCGCGCTGCTCCTCGCCACGGCCGAAGGCTGTTCCGCGGCCATCGGTTTCGAGTCGCCCCACCCCGACGGCGACCTCAAGGTCGGGCGTCTGGGCAGCACCCGCCTCGCTCTCGCCGTGTCCGGCGTCCCCGCCCACGCCGCCCTCGACCCGGAGAAGGGCGTCTCCGCAACCGAGGAGATCATCGACCAGTTGGTGCGGGTGCGTGACATTGCGGCCAGGGCCACCATCCGCGCCGGTGCACGCCCGGGTGCCCGGGTGCTCTACAACCTCGGATCCATCACGGCCCCGGGCCTGGCCAACGTCGTAGCGGACAACGCCGCCGCCGTTCTCGGATTCCGCTTCTCCGATCGGGACATCGAGGACGAAGTCCTCGGTGAGATCGAGGCGCTGACCCCCCTTCGCCCCCGCGCGCAGGTGGCCGTCACGCGTCTGTCCTACCGCCCGGCCTGGCAGCCACGCGCCGCCGACCAGGCTTTGGCCGCCGTCATCTCCGGCTGCGACGCCGGGCTCGGCGAGGGCGGTCCCGCCAGGCTTCCGCTCGGTGCCCGCCCGGCGGCCGGCGCAGCGGACACCAACCTTCTCGGCGCATCCGACCTGGCCGTGGTCGACGGCTTCGGGCCTCGCGGCGGCGGAGCGCACGCCCGCAGCGAGCACATCCTGGTCGACTCCCTGTGGGAGCGCATCCGCCTGCTGGCCGCCGTTCTGACCGGCATTCGCCCCTGACCGGCGGCCGCACGGGCAGACGCACGGGCAGGCGCACGGGCAGGCGCACGGCAGTCGCTGGGGCACGGCGGGACGCCATGGCCCGAAGTGGGGTACCCGGAAAACTGCCCCGACCCCTACTATTTATCGTATTGCTCCTCACCGGGGGTGACCCTGTATCCGCCAGCACGGAACCCGCACTCTCGTAGATGACGGTCGTGCCCGACGTTAGGCGCACTCGGCATGTCCACTCTGCTCTTTCCCGGCGCCCGTGATCGCCTTCGAGCCAGCAGTACACCGGCGGTCCTGGCCCGCTCGCTCCTGACCGCCGTCCTGGTGATCGCGGCGATGCCGGTTGTCGCGATCGTGGCACTCTTCGCCCTCAGCCTCGCCGCCCCCGCACTCGCGGCGACCGGGCCCGGCGCCATCGTGCTCGGGGCAGGCAGCACGGTCCTCCTGTACGGCACTGCCGGGCTCGCCCTGCTCTTCGGGGTAGTGCTGTCCGGATTCGTGCACGCCGGTGCGCACGCGAAGAACGCCCGCTTGCTCCGGGTTTCGTGGAACCGCACGCTCCGCGCGTTCCCCCGACTGGTACTCGCTCTCGCCCTGCTGGTGGTCGCGTTCGTGGCCGCCACCGCGCTCTGGCCATTCATCAGCCTCGCCCTCCTCATCGTGGCCGGTGCACGGTCCGTGCGCCCGGCCGGGCGCAACCTCGCCGCCGGGAGCGCCGGCCCGCGCGCCCTCTGGTCGCGCGTCACCCCTGGCTCGCGCAGGGCCCTCCTCTGGGCGATCCCGCTGATACCCGCCCTTGCCGCGCTCGCCCTCCTCGTCGCCGTGTTGCCCGCGAGCCTGGCAACTCCCGGTTCGCTGCGCGAGCTGGTCACCCTGGCGTGGGCTCGTGTCCGCACCGGGTATCGGGATCTGGGCGCGTTCGCCCTGGTGGCCGGTGTGCTCGCCTCCGCAGCGAGCCTGGGCGGGATATCCGCGGCGATCGCCCTCGACCCCGCCGACGACGCGGACATCACCGGACCCCTGCTGTCGTCGCTCGCCGTCCTCGTCGTCGCCGTAGTCCTGGTCCAGGTGTGCGTGGGGGCCGCGGCCGCGATCTTCACCCCTGACGCGACAACGCGAGCCCCCCGGCTTCCGCCGCGCGCGAGCATCCGGTCGATCGGCGCCCTGATGTCGCGGGGGACCCGGCCCGCCACCGGTCGGGTCGCGATGGTCGTCATCGTCGCGCTGATCACCGTGATCGCACCCCTGCCCGCGTTCGCCCAGAGTGTGACGGGGTCTGCCCTGCTGACGCCTGCGCTCGCCCTGACCGTGACCGGGGTGGATGCGTCCACCGTCATCACCGCGGAGGTGCGGGTCAGCGCAGAAGACGGTGCCGGTCTCGTGCAATTCCTGGATGGCACCACGACGCTCGGCGCCCCCGTCGAACTCGTGACAGACCCGGTGGACCCGTCGCGGTTCACCGCCGTTCTCCCCCCGCAGCCGGTGTTCAGCGCCGGGAGCCATGATCTCAGCTTCGTCTACGCCCCGGTCAGCGCCCTCGTCGCAACGGGCCAGTCCCCGGTGACCGTCTACGTCGTCGGCCAGACGCCGGCGGCCGTGACGCTGCCGTCTGCACCGCCCACACCGACACCGTCACCGAGCCCGGCACCGACACCGAGCGCGACACCGAGCCCGACACCGAGCCCGGCACCGACGGGAACCGCGCCGCAACTCCGGGCAGCGACCGTTGCCACGGAAGCGACGGACACCGTCGCGCAGGTCTACAACACCACCGTGATCGGCGAGTCCCTCGATCTCGGCGTGCAGGTGTCTGCGCCTGCAGCCCCGGCGGGAACCGTCGTGCCCGGCCGGGTGAACGTGTACCAGGGGTCCACCCTGCTCGGCGAAATCGACCAGTCGCCGGTCGGCGGCTACGTGTCGCTCGTTTCCGACAAGCTCGTTCCCGGACCAGCGACCCTGCGGGTCGAGTACATTCCCGAAGCCGGTTTCGCGGCATCCGAGTACTTCATCGACGTCACGATCCTGAAGGCGAGGACGTCCTTCAGCGGCCACGTCATCGTTCCGGACAACTACGAGATGACCTGGGGTGACACCCACACCGTGACCGTCACGGTCCGGTCCGCCGTCGACGAACCGCGAGTCCTGAACGCGATCGTTTCCTCGGGCGGGCAGAACCAGATCGTGGCGACGGTGCCGTTCACCATCGTGAACGGAGAAGCCACCGTCGTCGCCGATTTCACCCGGCTCCTTCCTGGCGGAACGTCGTACTACACGCTCCAATCGCCCGCGACGGCGCTCGCCGATGCCGGATCGATCGGCGACTACTTCGCCAAGCAGGTCGACCCTGCGGCGACCGAGACATCCCTCGCCGTCCTGGACGCCTCCGGATCGCCGACCCAGGGCAACGTGCACGAACCGGTGACGCTCACGGCCCGCGTCGCCTCGCCGTCGTCCTCGTCGACGCCAGCGAGCGGCACGGTCAGGTTCACCTCGCCCGGCCTCTACCTCGGCGCTCCGGTCGCGGTGAACACGGAGGGCGTGGCGAGCGTCACGTTCACCCCAGACACCCGCCAGCCCTACGAGGTCACCGCGGAGTACGGCGGCACCGGAGCGACCGGGGCCTACCTGCCCTCGACGTCGACGCCCGTCACCGTAACCCCGGACGGTGCCCTCACCGGCGTGCCGGACGCCCGCTGGACGGGGGCGCTGACTCTCGTGGACACCCGCCTGACCGTGCGGTACCCGACGTCGGGCAGTCTGGCCGCACCCACCGGAACCGTGACGATCCTCGACGCCGCCGGGATGCCCGTCGCCCTCGACCTCGGGTCGGGAACTCTCCAGTCCACGTTCACTCTCAGCGCGGGAGAAGTCACTCTGCCGGTGCGCGCACCCGTCGGAACGTCGAACTACCGCGTCGTGTACTCCGGGGACCCCGACTACATGCCGCGCACCGATGCGCTTCCCGCTGTCACCGTCACGCCGCCCATCGTCACGCTCACCGCCGGGACGCCCGGGTACTATTCGGAACCGACCTCGTTCACGGTGCGGGTGAAGGATGTCCCGAGCGGCTTCGTCCAGGGAGTCACGGTCTATGCGACCGCCGCAGGCGGCCTCCGCACCGTGGTGGGCACCATCAGCGTCGACGCGTCGACAGGAGCGGGCGGCATGCTTGCCCCGCTCACCGGAGTCGGAGCCACCACTCTGACGGCAGAGGCGACCTTCACCCCGGAGAGCGGCGTCGCCCCGGTGTCCTCCGCGCCGCAGACGATCATCGCGCCTGCTCCGTTCGCACCGGTCGTGACGCTGACCATCGACGCGTCGACGGTGTACTCCGCGACCAACCGCGGCATCAGCGTCACGGTCCAGGCGCTCTCGGCAGGTCGCGTCGTCACCGTGCCGAGCGGCACCGTCGCGATCATTCGGGACAATGAGGGCGCCCAGATCGGCAGGGTCGTGCTGACGGGGGCGACGGACCCCTCCGGTTGGGCATACCTGAATCTCGACAGGTCCGGCCTGACCGGGATCACCGCTTCGGTTCCCTACGGCCCATTCGGCGCCATCGAAACGGGCCCGCTGGTCGCCCTTCCTGTGCCCGAACGGAACAACTACACCTCCCTCAGCGCAACCTCGGTCGTCAGCGGCGGAGTCGTCGCCTTCGACCTACTCGCCACCGTCTCGGGAACACCGCTCGACTCCACCCGCAGCGTGACGGTTCTGGCCGAGTTCAACGGCGAGAAGAAGACCGTCGTCCTCACCCGAACCGGTGTCGTGATCGACCATGGCTGGCTGGGAACGGACGTGACCTTCGCCGGTTCCGTGGACTTCCCGGCGCCGGGCACGGGCTACTTCAACATCCATGTCACGGGCCCCGGCAACGGTGCAGACGTCGGTGCGATCGACTTCACCGGGGCCGGCGTCTCCGTGGGGCGGCACACGACCACGCTGCTCCCATCGGGCACCTCGACGGCCGTCGGCGGGCATCCGCTCTCGGTGACGGCCGCCGTGACGGCCGTCGAACCGGGTGGTGCCGCCCCGACCGGAACCGTGACATACACGCTCGCGCCTGCCTGGGTCTCCTGTGAAGCTCCGGTCGGCGACAGTTGCGTCTTCCCCGGGCCAGCCGTGCGGAGCGGGACGAACACGCTCCGGGCATCCTATGCGGGCGACCACGAGAATTCGCCGGCCTCCGCCACGATCGACGTGCAGGCCCAAGCGCGCACCGCGACGCTCGCCGTTGACTTCAGCGTCGCCCCGGACCAGTGGATCGTGGGCGAGCCCGTCACCGCCACGTGGACCGTGACGACCTCGGCTCGCCCCGCGGCGGGACGGGTGACCGTGCTCGTCTCCGGGGCCGAGATGTGCGACGGAATCGCGCTGGGGGACAGGTGCACGTTCACCGTCCCTCCGGCAGGCGCCGGCTGGACCGCAGAGTCCGCGTATCGGGTGGACTTCCACTCCTACGATGATGCCCCTGACCAGTCCGTCACCGGCCGCGCCGCCGCTCCCAAGCGCTGCTACGTCGTCGACGCGTGGGCGGCTGTGATCGACGTCACAGGCGCGACCGCCTGCACGAGCCAGGGCCGGCCCGGTGTCCTCTCCGGCAGCACCGTCCGGCTCACGGCCCGCCCCCTCGCCGCAAACTACGTCCTCGCGGGCTGGCAGCTCAATGGCGTCGATGTCGTGAGCGGCACGGCCGACGGCCTGACTACCTCGATCGTCGTGTCCGGGTCGGGCACGTACAGCTACCGGACGGTCTACGCCCCGAAATGCTTCACCCTCACCCTGGCGCCCAATAGCCAGATCGCGGCCGGAACCGTGACGAAGGACGACGTCAAGGGCGAGATCCTGGTGGCCACGAAGCCGAACTGCTCTGACCCCGACGCGCCGACCACCGCCGACCGTGCCGCTCTCAGCGCGGGAAAGCCGCGGTACGCCGTCGGCACGGTCGTAAACCTGCGAACCGAAACCATCGACCACGCGCTCTACGGGCGCTATGTCGTTGCGGCGTTCGACGGTCTGACCCGCCAGCCGGCCAACCCCGAAACCGACTGGGGCAGCGTCACGATGGACTCCGATCGCACCGTTTCGGCGACCTTCGCCGTACGGTCCTGCCACGCCTTCGTGCTTGACCAGTCCGCGGGCGGAACCGCGACCATCGTCTCGACGAGCCGCCCCGCATCGAGCGGTGCCCTCAAACCCGCGACGGGAGCGTGCCGCACCTCCGACGGCACACCGGGATACGTACCCGGAACGGCCGTCGTCATCGAGACCGTTGCAGACACCGGATACTCCTTCACGAAGCTCGACCACGGCGACGACAAGCCGAAACCGCAGGACCTCGTGGCCGTTGCCCTCACGACAGAGCCCGCGCCCACCGCGGTGACCCGCACAACCGTGCTCGCGGGCACGGACGGTTACGGGTACGCGCACCCCGTGTTCTCGCACAAGGACTGCGTGAGCGTGACGTTGCGGGTCACCGAGACGACGGCGGACTACCGGGCCTATGGGTTCAGAAGCGGCCTGACAGTGCACGTCTACGGGGTAGACCCCGAAGCCCCTGTCACCGAGTGCGCAGCCCCCGTCACTGCGGCGCCAGAAGACCACTTCGGCTTGTACAAGATCCTGTCGACGACGTATTCCGTCGTGTCGTCGGCCACGGTTGTCGTGAACGGACCACGGGATCGTGTCCCACGACGGATCACCTGGTCGACGAGCTACGGCGATACAACGATCGCGTCGCGGCCGGTCGGTGGTCCGACTCCGGCAAGTGACCCGGTGATCTACTCCTCCGGTGGAGACTACGACGCCGCGAACGGGCCGGGCGTCGACCTGTCCAAACTGCCCGCCGGCGAACGCAGCGTCGTCATAAACACGTCCGACATGGACCCGACGTGCGCGGCGCCGACGATCCAGAACCCGTTCGGAGCCCCGTACCAGGTCCGGCTGACCAACAACGAGTGGGGAGCCGTGAAGGTCTGCCGCGAGGCGAACCAGGCGGCAAGCTTCCAGACGGTCGTGGTGACCGCCGCGGTCTCACAGATTCCCACGCTCCGGCCGGTGTTCTCCTACGCAACCTCGGTGAATGCATCCCCTGACGGGCGACGATATTTCGACGACCGTGTGACACTCTCCGGATCCGACACGGCTGCTCTCGAGTACTGCGCCAGGCTCAACCTCACCGTGAGGATGCACGAGGACGATGGCACCGTGCGCGTCCTGGGGGAGGGGGAGGCGGCGCAACTGATCCAGGACAACGGCGGATGCGCCCCGATGAACACGCGACCGGGGGGTACGGTCACGACCGGGCTCACGGTCGACGCCCAATACCATTACACGATTCTGAACACACCTGCCGTGATGCCCGTGTTGGAAGTCGACGGGAACGGGGTGTCCGCACCGGCGGTCCTCGATCTCAAGGTGAATTGCGTGAGCGTCGACGTCGGCGATCGGACGTCCCGGGACGGGAGCACCCCGCCGAACTGCCCGGGCGGCGGCGGCAACCGGTACCTCAAGGGTTCGATCGTGCAGTTGAACGGCGAGGTGCACGACGACGAGGGCCTCAACGGCTGGGACGGAGGCGTCGACGAGCAGAACGGCGTCACGGCCTGGATCGTCGCTGAGACCGACCGCTACGGCGCCGTGAGCATCGACTACCCGAGCAAATGGGAGAAGTTCAAGAACGGCCTCAGCAACTTCACTCAGCGGCTGGTCTCCGGCCTCATCATCGTGGCGACGGGCGTCATCCTGGTCAAGATGATGCTCGCCAAGATGGTCACCCTCGCGCTGAAGGGAATCGGAAGCCTCGTCGCTCTCGCGGGCGGAGGGGACGGCATGCTGAACGTGATGACCAAGCTCGACAACGCCGTGACCGCGGTGATCAAGACGGTCGGCCTGTTCAGCAGCTGCATCAACACGAGTGCGAAGGGAACCGGATCGCTGACGGACATCCCGACCGGAACGCTCGGTGCGAAGGGCGCCACGGCGACGGACACGGGTCTCAAGGTGGGCAGCTTCGCGGCAGCCCAGGCCGGTAAGTACCTGAACAGCGACGGCACGACCGTGGCAGGGAGTGCCCTGATGGTCATCGGTTCGGCGCGCACCATGGTCGACCTGTTCGGAAGCAACACGAGCCTCTACGGCAAGAACGCCACCGCGGCCTGGACGTCGATGGGAACGGGACTCGGCGGGTGCATGACCGAGGGGCTCGATGACAACGCGCACCTGCTGCTGAGCGACCCGAAGTGAGGGGCCGGCCCTGGCACCGACCCGCACGCTGACCCGCTCTTCCGGGCACCTGCCTGCGATGCCATACTCGCCTCAAGCGGGGGTGCCGGAAAGCGGTCGGATGAGGGGGTCAGCGGCGTTCGCGCCGGATTGCGGGTGACTCGATGAGCAAATGGACGGCAATCGCGGTCCTCGGCAGTGCGCAGTTCGTCATGGTGCTCGACAGCACCGTGATGAATGTGTCGATCTCGACCGTTGTCACCGACCTGGACACTACGGTCGCCGCCATGCAGAGCGCGATCACGTTCTACACCCTCACGATGGCGGCGGTCATGCTGCTCGGCGCCAAGCTCGGCGATATCTGGGGCCGGCGGCGTGCGTTCGTGATCGGCGCGATCGTCTACTCGTGCGGTTCACTGTTGACGGCGCTGAGTCCGAACTTCGCGGTGCTCTTCCTCGGTTGGTCTGTCATCGAAGGTCTCGGCGCCGTGCTGGTGATCCCGGCGATCGCCGCTCTCGTCGCGGAGAACTACCGGGACAGGGACCGGGTGACCGCGTACGCGATCATCGGCGCCGTGTCCGGGGCGGCCGTCGCGGCCGGCCCCCTGATCGGAGGCTACGTCACGACCTACCTGAATTGGCGCTACGTCTTCGTGGCCGAGGTCGTGATCATGATCGGCGTCGTTCTCACCGGGCGCCTCATTTCCGACACCAGCAAGCCGAGCAGCACCCGGATCGACGTCCCGAGCGTTCTGCTCTCTGCGGCGGGCCTCGTCCTCGTCGTCTACGGGATGCTGCAGAGCAAGACCTGGGGCTGGATCCTCCCGAAACAGGCTCCCGAGATCAACGGCACCCGGATCGAGCCCCTGGGACTGTCCCTCGTTCCATACCTGATCCTGCTGGGCGTCTTCCTGCTCTGGCTGTTCACCGGTCGCCAACGGCGCCTGCGCGAGACCGGTCGTGCCACGCTCCTCGACGTCGGAATGTTCTCGATCACGCAGCTCCGGTCCGGGCTCTCCGTGCTCGGCGCGCAGTACGCGTTCACCGCCGGGGTGTTCTTCATGATTCCGATCTACCTGCAGATGACCCTCGGCCTCAACGCCCTGGAAACCGGGCTGAAGATCTTCCCGCTGTCGATCGCGCTCATCCTCTTCTCCGTGGTGGGCACCCGGTTGTCGACGCTGTGGTCACCGCGCCGGATCGTGCGGGTCGGTCAGCTGGTCCTGGTGGGGAGCGCCGTCTGCCTGCTCGGTTCCGTCTCCTTGGACCTGAGGAGCGTCGTGTTCGGCATCGGGATGTTCACTGCGGGAGCTGCGCTCGGCCTTCTCGCCTCGCAACTCGGCAACGTGAACATGTCGAGCGTCGGCGAGGAGAGAACGAGCGAGGTCGGCGGGCTGCAGGGCGTCTTCCAGAATCTCGGCTCGTCGCTCGGTACTGCCTTGATCGGGTCGGTCCTGATCGCGTCGCTCTCGACCTCGTTCCATAGCTCGGTGCAGAGCAGCAGCCTCCCCGACTCTGTGAAGTCCGCGGTCAGCACGCAGACGGAGGCCGGTATCGCCATCGTGCCCGTCTCGAGCGTGGCCGGCATCGCGACCGATGCCGGACTGTCGAGCTCCGACAGCGCCGAGCTGACCACGATCTACAGCGAATCGCAGGTGTCCTCCCTGCGGGTGTCCTTCTTCGTGCTGATCCTCGTCGCCCTCGGATCCCTGCTGTTCTCCCGGAACATTCCGAATCAGACCGTCGCGAGGCGCGAGGGGAAGGCCAGGGCGGCGCGGCAGACGCCGTGACCGTGCCCATTCCCGAAACCGCTGAACGACACTAGTTTGTCAGCGACGAGGGCATCACACGGGTGTCCCGGTATCCGAGGAAAGACGGCTCATGGATAATTTCTGGAACTTTGTGGGGTTCTTCTTCTGGTCCTTTGTCTTTCTGGCCTATCTCATGGTGCTCGTGACCATCATCGGAGACCTGTTCAGCGACCACAAGGTCAGCGGCTGGGTCAAGGCCGTCTGGATGATCTTCCTGGTCTTCCTGCCCTTCCTCACGGCTCTCGTCTACCTGATCGCGCGGGGTTCCGGGATGTCCGAGCGCCAGGTGCAGCGCAGGCAGCAGTACCGGGGCGAGGCCGACCAGTACATCAAGACCGTCACGGGTACCTCGCCGTCCGGTGAGATCGCGGACGCGAAGAAACTGCTGGATTCCGGCGTCATCACCCAGGCCGAGTTCGAGCGGCTCAAGGCCCGCGCGCTCGGCTAAGCCGGAACCGGCGGAAAACGGTAGAGCAACGGCAGAGAGGTCGTCCAGCATGTACGAGGACAGGGCCGCGCTCGACACTGTCGTCGAGCACGCGACTGTGGCGGAGCGCAAGGCAACGGGTAAGCAGGCCCGGGAGCACACCCCTCTCGCCAGTCACACGGGCTGGGTCCCGGCCGCGGACCGGCCGGACCCGGTCGCGTTACTCGAGGAACAGAACCTGACCAGGGAGCAGGACCTGGTGCCCGTGCGGCACGGCCGGATGCTGGTATCGCCGTTCACGTTCTACCGCGGTGCGGCCAGGATCATGGCCGCCGACCTCAAGGACACCCCGAGGTCCGGGCTGATCGTCCAGCTCTGCGGTGACGCGCACCTGTCCAATTTCGGCCTGTTCGCCTCGCCGGAGCGGGCCCTGCTCTTCGACCTGAACGACTTCGACGAGACCCTGCCAGGGCCCTTCGAGTACGACGTCCAGCGGATGTGCGCGAGTTTCACGATCGCGGCGCGCAACAACGGGTTCACGAGGTCCCAGATCCACGACGTGACGCTCGCCTCGGTGCGGGCGTACCGCGAGGCGATGGCCGAATTCGCGAAGATGCGCACGATGGACGTCTGGTACGCCCGCATGACCGAGGAGACGGTCATGGCGACCCTCCAGGCCGCCGCCGGCAGGAAGAGCGGAGACCGGACCGAACGCAAGGCCGCCCTGAACGCCGAAAAGAGGACCAGGGCGATCGCGGACAAGGCCCGCACCCGCGACAGCCTGCAGGCGCTGTCGAAACTCGCGGAGTACGTCGACGGGGAGTACCGCATTATCAGCCAGCCGCCGATCATCATCCCCGTGCGGGAGCTGACCACGACGACGGGACTGACCCCGGACGCGATCGAGGAATCGGTTCGGACGGCGTTTCGCTCCTACCGCGCCTATCTCCAGGACGACCGCCGCCAACTGCTCGAACGGTTCGAACTCGTCGACGTGGCCCGCAAAGTCGTGGGTGTCGGGAGCGTCGGCACGCGCGCATACATCGCGCTGCTCCAGGGGCGTGACCAGCAGGATCCCCTCTTCCTCCAGGTCAAGGAGGCCAGGGCGTCTGTGCTCGAGGACCACCTTTCCAGGAGCCGCTACGAGCAACCCGGCGAGCGCGTCGTACAGGGACAACGGATGATGCAGGCCGCGAGCGACATCTACCTCGGCTGGACGAAAGGGGTGCAGGAGAACCGGTACCTGTACTGGCGCCAGCTGCGCGATATGAAGGGGTCCGTCGTCGTGGAGAACATGGTGCCGTACGGCATGGGCCTCTACGCCGGGCTGTGCGGCTGGACGCTCGCGCGCGCGCACGCCCGCTCGGGTGACCCCGTCGCCATCGCCGCCTACCTCGGGAAGAGCGACGCCTTCGACACCGCGATCACCGAGTTCTCGGTGCGATATGCGGAGCAGAACGATCGCGACTTCGAGGCCTTCGCCGAGGCCGTCCACTCCGGGCGGTTGCAGTCGATCGCCGGCCTGTAGCGAGGTCCCTCCGGACTCGGCGCGCAGCACCGCAGCCTAAGATTCAGGAGGGTCTTCCTCAGCGACGTCCCGCCTGTCTGCCGGCCACCGGCAACAGGCTGACGACCGGCCTCGAAGGACGACCCACCGATGTTGCACAAATCCAGCCTGCTCGCCGGGCTCGCGGCCCTGATCCTGGTTCCGCTCACCCTCACCGGATGCTCCGCCAACGGGAGCACCGCGACCGGGTCGGATGCGGCATCCGCCGGGAAGACGACCATCGCGATGGTCACCCACGGAAACCCCGGCGACGCGTTCTGGGACGTCGTCAAGAGCGGCGCGGAGCAGGCAGGGAAAGACCTCGGCGCGACCGTCACCTACCAGGGCGATGGCGACCCGGTGCGGCAGAGCCAGCTGATCGACTCGGCCGTCGCGACGCACCCGGACGGGCTGATCGTCTCGATGGCGAACCCCGACGGCGTCAAGGCGTCCATCGAGAAGGCCGTCGCGGCCGGCATCCCGGTGATCACGATCAACTCGGGACTCGAGGAGTCGCTCGCCTTCGGCGCGCAGACGCACGTCGGCCAGAGCGAGTATGCCGCGGGTCAGGCAGCGGGGAAGCGGCTTGCCGCGGCGGGAGCGACGAAGGTGATCTGCGTGATCCATGAGGCCGGTAATACGGGCCTCGAGGACCGCTGCCGGGGAGCCGCCGACGGACTCGGCAGTGCCGTGACCAACGTGCAGGTCGACATCGCCAACCTCGCGGACGCCCAGAACACGATCAAGAGCACGCTCCTCGCCGACCCGTCCATCGACGGCGTGCTGAGCCTGAACCCGGGCGTCGCCGTCGCCGCGAGCCAGGCCATCACCGACGCAGGCAGCCGCGCGCAGCTCGCGACCTTCGACGTGTCCAAGGACGTGACGGCGCTCATCGAGGCCGGCTCGATCCTGTTCGCGGTCGACCAGCAGCCGTACTCCCAGGGCTACCTGCCCGTGGTCTTCCTCACCCTGCAGAAGCGCAACGGCGACGTCGTCGGCGGCGGCCAGCCGGTGTTCTCCGGACCCGGGTTCGTGACGAAGGAGAACGCGGCGCAGGTCGCCGGCTACGCCGCACGCGGGACCCGATGACGCAGGCAGCGACGGTGACCGAACGACCCGCCCGGCCTGGCCGCGGGGTCGCGCTGCTGCGCCGCCCCGAGGTCGGGGCCTTCGTGGCCGCCTTCGGGATCTTCCTGTACTTCTCGATCTCGACGTCCGCTTTCCTGACCCCGGCCGGCGTCGCGACCTGGCTCTATTCGTCGTCGCTGTTCGGGATCATGGCCGTCGCCGTCGCGCTCCTGATGATCGGCGGAGAGTTCGATCTGTCCGCCGGCGCGATGACCGGAACGACCGGCCTGATCGTCGGCATCGCGACGACGCAGTGGGGCCTGAACATCTGGCTCGCCCTCGTGCTCGCGCTCGCCGCGGCCCTCCTGGTCGGGGCGTTCAACGCCTGGCTCGTCACCTCGACCGGACTGCCGAGTTTCATCGTGACCCTCGCGACCTTCTTCATCCTGCAGGGCCTCAACCTCGCCGTCACCAAGCTGCTCACCGGAACCGTGGCGATCCAGGGCCTCGGAGCCGTCACCGGCTTCGACCAGGCCCGGGTGCTCTTCGGCTCCTCGTTCCCGCTGTTCGGCATGGACGTCAAGATCTCGATCGTCTGGTGGATCCTGCTGACCGGGCTCGCGACCTGGGTGCTGCTGCGCACCCGCTTCGGCAACTGGGTCTTCGCGGTCGGCGGCCAGGCCGCAAGCGCCCGCCAGGTCGGCGTGCCCGTGCGCCGGGTGAAGTTCGGGCTCTTCCTCACGACCGCGGGCGCCGCCTGGCTCGTCGGCATGCTCCAGCTCTTCGACGTGTCGACCGTGCAGGCGACGACGGGCATCGGCCAGGAGTTCGTCTACATCATCTGCGCCGTCGTCGGCGGCTGCCTGCTCACCGGCGGCTTCGGCTCGGCCGTCGGCGCGGCACTCGGCGCCCTCATCTACGGCATGGCCCTGCAGGGCATCGTCTTCGCGCAGTGGGACAGCAACTGGCTCAAGGCCTTCCTCGGCGGCATGCTCCTGCTCGCGGTGCTCGTCAACCTCTGGGTGCGCCGCCAGGCCGGTGAGCGTTCATGACCGGGGCAGCGGATGCCGGCGCGCCCCTTCTCGAGGTGCGCGGGGTCGGCAAGAGCTACGGTTCGGTCTCCGCGCTCCGCGGCGTGACGGCCTCGGTCGCGGCCGGCGAGGTGCTCTGCGTGCTCGGCGACAACGGAGCAGGCAAGTCGACGCTCATCAAGATCCTCGCGGGCGCGCACGCGCCCACCGAAGGCACCCTGCTCGCCCACGGGGTCGAACGGCAGTTCGCGAGCCCCCGCGACGCGCTCGCCCTCGGCATCGCGACGGTGTACCAGGACCTCGCCCTCGTCCCGCTACTCCCGGTCTGGCGGAACTTCTTCCTCGGCGCCGAGATCACCGTCGGCCGCGGCCCGTTCCGCCGCCTCGACGTCGCCGCGATGCGCAGGGCCACCCGGGACGACCTCGCGCTGATGGGCATCACCCTCCGCGACGTGGACCAGCCGATCGGAACCCTCTCCGGCGGCGAGCGCCAGGCCGTCGCGATCGCGCGCGCGGTGCACTTCGGTGCCGGGCTCGTGATCCTCGACGAACCGACCTCGGCGCTCGGCGTCAGCCAGGCCGCGCTCGTGCTCCGCTACATCGCGCGGGCCCGCGACCGCGGAATCGGCATCGTGTTCATCACGCACAACCCGCACCACGCCTGGGCGGTCGGAGACCGGTTCCTGGTGCTGCGTCGTGGCACGAGCCTCGGCGAGTTCGGGCGCGACGAGATCAGCCTCGAAGCGCTGACGGGGTTGATGGCCGGCGGCGCGGAGCTCGACGCGCTCGGACCCGAGCTGGACCGGGCGGCATCCGCCCGCGACCCGGCCTGACGCCCCGCCCCACCCCGCTCGGGGCGGAGGCGGGCGCCGGCTCGCGGCCGGCCGACACCTGCGCGTCACACGGCTGTTCTACACTGGGGAATCGTCGTGCGGTGGCCAGCCCCGCAGCCCGAGCGGAGGAGCGAGCGTGACCCAGAACCCCGTCCCGCAGGGCACCGGCCAGGCCGAATCTCCGGCGGCGGCCCAGGCCGTGCTCGAGGCGGGGTCCCGCACCGCGGAGCCCCGCACCCTCATCGACATCCTGTTCGCGACGGCGGCGCTGCACCCGGGTGCGCTCGCGCTCGAGGACCAGGTCGGCACCGTCAACTACCGGCAGTTGCAGCACCTCGTCAACGAGCAGGCCCTCGCACTCAGCCAGGCCGGGGTGCGCCGCGGCGACACCGTCGGCATCCGGATCCCCTCCGGCACCCGGGACCTCTACGTCTCCATCCTCGCGACCCTGCGCGTGGGCGCCGCCTATGTGCCCGTCGACGCCGACGATCCGGAGGAACGCGCCCAGCTCGTCTTCAGCGAGGCCCGCGTCGTCGGCGTGATCGGCGAGGGCGGCGCGTTCGCGTTCCGGTCGGCCGTCGACGGCGCCATGCTGGGGCAGCGGATGCTGCCGCCCGACGACGACCTGACTCTCGCCCACACGCACCGCACCCTGCCCAGGGGCAGCGACGACGCCTGGGTGATCTTCACCTCCGGATCGACGGGGGTGCCCAAGGGCGTCGCGGTCTCGCACCGCTCGGCGGCGGCGTTCGTCGACGCCGAGGCCGGGTTGTTCCTGCGGGCGGACCCGATCGGCCCCGCCGACCGGGTGCTCGCGGGGCTCTCTGTCGCGTTCGATGCCTCGTGCGAGGAGATGTGGCTGGCCTGGCGCAACGGCGCCTGCCTCGTCTCCGCACCGCGTTCTCTCGTGCGCAGCGGCGTCGACCTCGGACCCTGGCTCATCGCGCACGGCATCACCGTCGTGTCGACGGTACCGACCCTCGCCGCCCTCTGGCCGGAGGACGCCCTCGAGCGGGTGCGCCTGCTCATCTTCGGCGGCGAGGCCTGCCCGCCCGAACTCGCCGCGCGGCTGCAGGCCCGCGGCCGCGAGGTGTGGAACACGTACGGGCCGACCGAGGCGACCGTCGTCGCGTGCGCGGCGCCGCTCGACGGCAGCACGCCGATCCGGATCGGACTGCCCCTGGACGGCTGGGACCTCGCCGTCGTCGATGCCGCGGGCGCCCGCGTCGCCGAGGGCGAGACCGGGGAACTCATCATCGGGGGAGTGGGCCTCGCCCGCTACCTCGATCCGGCCAAGGACGCCGAGAAGTACGCCCCGCACACCGGCCTCGGCTGGCCGCGGGCGTACCGCAGCGGCGACCTCGTGCGCTTCGAGGCCGCCGGGCTCG
Organism: Cryobacterium algoricola; assembly: GCF_004402485.1. Lineage (GTDB taxonomy): Bacteria > Actinomycetota > Actinomycetes > Actinomycetales > Microbacteriaceae > Cryobacterium > Cryobacterium algoricola. The sequence continues at coordinate 105,247 of NZ_SOFG01000018.1, forward strand.
TCTTCGCCGGCCGCGCCGACGACCAGGTCAAGCTCGGCGGTCGCCGGATCGAACTCGGCGAGATCGAGGCCGCGCTCCGCACCCTGCCGGGCGTCGCAGGGGCCGCCGCGGTGGTGCAGCGGACGCCGGCGGGGAACCAGGTGCTCGTGGGCTATCTCGCGCTCGCCGACGGGGCATCCGCTCTCGACCGCGGCGCTGCCACCCTGCGGCTGCGCGAGGAACTGCCCGCCGCGCTCGTGCCGCTGCTGCACGTCGTCGCTGAGCTGCCCACCCGCGTCTCCGGCAAGGTCGACAAGGCCGCGCTGCCGTGGCCGCTCCCGGCGACCGGCGACGACACGGATGCCGGCCGGCTCTCGCCGACGGCGGCCTGGCTCGCCGAGAAGTGGGCCGCCATCCTCGGGTCCACCGTCGAGGGGCCGGACGCCGACTTCTTCGCCCACGGGGGCGGCTCGCTCACCGCCGCCCAGTTCGTCTCCGCACTCCGGGAAAGGTACCCGGACACCCGGGTCAACGACATCTACGACCACCCGCGGATCGGCGCACTCGCCGACGAGCTCGATTCCCGCACCCCGGCCGCCGCGACCGCCGCCCGCGCTGTGCTCCCCGTTCCGCTGCGCAGCCAGGTGCTGCAGACCCTGCTCGGCGTGCCGCTGCACGCCCTCGTCGGCGCCCGTTGGCTCGTCTACCTCGCGGCGGCGAACAACCTGCTCGCGGCGGCCGGAGCACCCTTCGCGCCGACGCTGTCCTGGTGGTGGATCCTGCTCGGCTTCCTGGTGTTCGTCACCCCGCCGGGCAAGATGGCGCTCTCGGTGCTCGCCGCCCGGCTGCTGCTCCGGGGCGTGACACCCGGCGCGTACCCGCGCGCGGGATCGGTGCACCTGCGGCTCTGGCTCGCCGAACAGGTGTCCCTGCTCGTCGACGCCGTGAGCCTCGCCGGAGCACCCTGGATCAGCTACTACGCCAGGGCTCTCGGCGCCCGCATCGAACCGGGCGTCGACCTGCACTCGCTGCCCCCGGTCACCGGGATGCTGTCCATCGGCGAGCGGGCCGCGATCGAACCCGAAACCGACCTGTCCGGGTACTGGATCGACGGGGACGTGCTCCGCATCGGCCGGGTGAAGATCGGGGCCGGCGCCACGATCGGCGCCCGCAGCACCCTCCTCGGCGGTGCGGTGATCGGCGAGGGCGCCATCATCGAGCCGGGCGCCGCCGTGTCTGGGCACGTGCCCGAGGGCGAACGGTGGGCCGGTTCGCCCGCCACCCGGGTCGGGGCCGCCCGCGGAGCCTGGCCGGCCGATCATCCGCCACGGGGCCGGCGCTGGCTGATCGCTTACGCCCTCGGCGCCCTCGGCATGACCGCGATGCCCGCGATCGCGGTGATCCTCGCCGCACTCATCGTCGGCGCCGCGATCGGCGACGCCGGCACCCTCGGTGTGGCGCTCGGCCGGGCGGCGCTCGTGATGCCGCTCGCGGTCGTCGGCGCGGGGCTCGTCTACGCCTTGCTCGTCGTCCTCGCCGTCCGCGCCCTCGGGGTCGGGCTCCGCGAGGGCTACTACCCGGTGCGCGGCCGGTTCGGCTGGCAGGTCTGGATGACCGAACGCATCCTCGACGGCGCCCGCACCCTGCTCTTCCCCGTGTACGCGAGCCTGCTCACCCCGGTCTGGCTCCGCCTGCTCGGCGCGAAGGTCGGCGCCGGCGTCGAGGCATCGACGGTGCTGCTCATCCCCGCACTCACGACGATCGCGCCCGCCGCGTTCCTCGCCGACGACACGATGGTCGCGTGTTACGAACTCGGCGGCGGCTGGATGCACATCGGCCCGGCCAAGGTCGGCCGTCGCGCCTTCCTCGGCAACAGCGGCATGGCCGGCGCCGGCCGCACGGTGCCGCGCAACGGGCTCGTCGCCGTGCTCTCCTCCGCGCCGCGCAAGGCCAAGCGCGGGTCCTCGTGGCTCGGCAACCCGCCGGAGCGACTCCGGCGGCTCGTGACGGACGTCGATGAGGCGCGCACGTTCCGCCCGCCCGCCCGCCTCCGCGCGGCCCGGGCCATCTGGGAGGTGCTCCGGATCGTGCCCGTCATCGTGACCGGGCTGATCGCCCTCTGCGTGCTCGCCGCGCTCGACGGGCTCTGGATCGGCCTCGGCCTGGGCTGGGCGATCCTGCTCGGCGGGATCGTGCTGCTCGCGGCCGGTGCGGTCGCCGCGGCCGTGACGAGCCTCGCCAAGTGGGCGCTCGTCGGGCGGATCTCCGTGAGCGAGCATCCGCTCTGGTCGTCGTTCATCTGGCGCAACGAGGTGTCGGACACCTTCGTCGAAATGGTCGCCCGGCCGTGGTTCGCGGCGAAGGCCGCGGGGACCCCGGCCCTGTCGGTGTTCCTGCGCACGATCGGGGCCAGGGTGGGCCGCGGAGTTTGGTGCGAGACGTACTGGCTGCCGGAAGCCGACCTCGTATCTCTCGGCGACGGGGTCACCGTGAACCGCGGCTGCGTCGTGCAGACGCACCTCTTCCACGACCGGATCATGCAGCTCGACCGGGTAGCGCTCGCCGAGGGCGCGACCCTCGGCCCGCACAGCGTGATCCTGCCCGCCGCATCGGTGGATGCCGGCGCGACCGTCGGCCCCGCCTCGCTCGTGATGCGCGGCGAACGAGTGCCTGCCGGGTCGGTCTGGTCGGGGAACCCGATCGCGCCCTGGCGCAGGCTACCGTGGACACCATGAGTCCGCAGACCGGTGGGAAGACTGGCGCCGAAAAGGGCTCCGCAGGCAAGGGCTCCTCCGACTCGTCCGGCAAGGTCGCGCTCAACCTGCCGTCGACGATCGGCTCCGGCTCGGCCGGCGACCCGTACCTGATCGGCGCGGGCAACGGCGGCTACCGGGCGCTGCACTACGACCTCGACCTCGACTACCGGGTGGCGACCAACCAACTGCGCGCGACCGCGACGATCACCCTCGTCGCGACGATGCGCCTGGACCGGTTCAGCCTCGACTTCGACGGGCTGAGCGTCGACCGGCTCACGGTCAACGGCGCCCGGCCGCGCAAATTCGTGCACACCGGCCGCAAGCTCGTGGTGACCCCGCTGACGACGATGGAAGCCGGGGAACGGTTCGAGATCGCCGTGCGGTATCGCGGGGCGCCGCATCCGCTGCGCAGCATCTGGGGAGAGGTCGGCTGGGAGGAACTGCTCGACGGCGTGCTCGTCGCGGGGCAGCCGTGCGGGGCCGCGTCGTGGTTCCCGTGCAACGACCACCCGAGCAACAAGGCGACGTACCGGATCGCGGTGAGCTGCGAGGCGCCGTACACCGTCGTCTCGAACGGCACGCTCACCGGTAAATCGACCCGCTCCGGCCACACCCGGTGGACCTTCGAGGTTGTCGAGCCGATGGCGACCTACCTCGCCTCCGTGATGATCGGACGGTACCGTCCGCTCGCGCTCGCGCCGGTCGCGGCGGGCGGCCCCGCCCCGGTGCCGGTCACGCTGCACTTCCCGTCGAACCTCGCGCACAACGTGGGCGTCGACTTCGGCAGGCTCGGCGAGATGGTCTCGGTGTTCAGCGCTGCCTTCGGCCCGTACCCGTTCCCCGGGTACTCGGTCGTCGTGACGGATGACGTGCTCGAGATCCCGCTCGAGGCGCACGGCCTCGCCGTGTTCGGCCGCAACCACGTCGACGGCAACCACGGCAGCGATCGCCTGATCGCGCACGAACTCGCGCACCAGTGGTTCGGCAACAGCCTCACCGCCGCCGCGTGGCGCGACATCTGGTTGCAGGAGGGCTTCGCCTGCTACGCGGAGTGGATCTGGGGCGAACACGCCGGCGGACGCACCGCGGAGCAGAGCGCGGTGTACCACCGCGGCCGGCTCGAGGCACAGCCGCAGGACCTCCTCGTCGGCGACCCCGGCCCGCACGACATGTTCGACGACCGGGTCTACAAGCGCGGCGCGCTCGCGCTGCACGCCGTGCGGCGCTCCCTCGGCGACGACGTCTTCTTCGACACCCTCCGCGCCTGGACCCGCGCCAACCGGCACGGCCTCGTCTCGACGGATGCCTTCGTCGAGTTCGTCTCGATCCACACCGGAAGCGAAGAGATCCGCCGCATCATCGACCGCTGGATCTACCGGACCGCCCTCCCCAAACTCTGATGTCGGGGGTGTCCGGCAGCCGGAGGGTGGGCTGGGTGCCGGGGTGGGTGAGGACGGCGACTCGGCCGACGAGGCCGGGGCCGGGGTCGAAGCTTGCGAGCAGGATGCCGGCCAGGGGGACGCCGGCTCCCGGCCAGGAGTGGAGCGCCGGGCCGAAACCCGGTTCCCGGCGGCGGGCGAGGGTGAGGTCGCGCGGGTCGACGCGGAGGCCGTCGCCGGTGGACTTCAGGATCGCCTCCTTCGCGCACCAGATCCCGGCGAGTTCCAGGCCGTTCGGTGGCGAAGCCGCCGCCCGCTCGCGGGGTGAGAGGAGGACATCGGCCACGGGGGAGCGGGTGACGGCATCCACACTCTCGATGTCGACGCCGACAGGCCCGGCGAAACTCACGGCGACGGCGACCTGGTCGACCGCGCGGCTCAGGCTGAGGTGCACGGCGGGGTGCGGCGCGGACCCGGGTGCCGCTGTCTCGAGGGAGGGGACGCCGTGCTCGGTGCTCCCGCAGTGCGGGCAGCGGCGGAAGACGCGCACGCTCGCGGGATCGAGGCCGAGTACCTCGGCGGCCGTCGCCGCCAGGAGTGCGCGGTCGGCGGCATCCGTCTGCCCGCGGGGCGCGACGAGCACGACCACCTCGCCAGCACCCCGATCGATCACGACTCCAACCTAGCCGCGCCCCCTGTTCCGAATTCAGGAGGTCGCGCCCGTAGTGCCGCTTTCCGGCCGGATTTCGGGCATTTCGAGGCTCAACTCCTGAATTCGACACACCCGGCACGACACCGGGGGAGTGCGACACTGGTAGCTGCACTCGAGGAGCACGCCATGACACTGATTGACAACGCGGTTTACGTAGACGGACGACGCCTCGCGACGCCGGCCTCCCTCGATGAGACCTATGCGACACTGACCGAGTGCGGCGGCTTCGCCTGGATCGGCATGTACCGGCCGGAAGAGACCGAAGTGCGCTCCATCGCGTCGGAGTTCCAGCTGCACCACCTCTCGGTCGAGGACGCGCTGAAAGGCCACCAGCGGTCCAAGCTCGAACGGTTCGACGACATCCTCTTCGTGGTGCTGCGGCCGGCCCGGTACATCGACGCCGAGGAGCGGGTCGAGTTCGGCGAGTTGCACGTCTTCGTCGGACCTGACTTCGTCGTGACCATCCGCCATGCCGAATCGCCCGACCTCGCGAAGGTTCGCGCGCGGATGGAGTCGACGCCGAGGCTCCTCGCCCTCGGGCCCGAGGCGGTGCTCTACGCGATTTTCGACCAGCTCGTCGACGAGTACGCACCCGTGATCGCCGGCCTCGAGAACGACATCGACGAGATCGAGGACGAGATCTTCGACGGCGACCCCGAGGTCGCCCGGCGCATCTACGACCTGTCGCGCGAGGTGATCGAGTTCCAGCGGGCGACCCAGCCGCTGATCGGGATGCTCGAGGCGCTCAAGCGCGGCTTCGCGAAGTACAACGTGGAGGCCGAGCTGCACCACCACCTCGACGACGTGCTCGACCATGTGCTCCGGATCAACGAGCGCGGCGCGACTTTCCGGCAGATCCTCGACAACGCGCTCATCGTGCACTCGACGCTCGTCACCCAGCGGCAGAACGACGAGACCCGGCGGCTGTCCGAGACGAGCCTCGCGCAGAGCGAAGAGGTCAAGAAGATCTCGAGCTGGGCGGCGATCCTGTTCGCGCCCACCCTCGTCGGCACCGTCTACGGCATGAACTTCGAGAACATGCCGGAGCTGCACTGGGAGTACGGCTACCCCTTCGCGCTGGGCCTGATGGTTGCGGGCGGCTTCGTGCTCTGGCGCGTCTTCAAGAAGAACAACTGGCTCTAGCCGCGCCCAGCTGCACCTTTCCGGTCGAGAGTTACCCGCGTACCGGGCACTCTCGACCGGAAAAGTATCTCTCGGGGGTCGTGGGGGAGCTGCGCAGAGGCCACCGCGGGCGGGGGCGGGGCTCCGGGCTAGGGCTGCGCGGCGCGCCAGGCGTCGACGTCGACGTACAGCGCGGCCTTCTCGGCCGGTTCGAGGAACGAGGCTTCGATCCCGTTCCGGGCGAGCAGGGCGAGCCGGTCCGGTCCGAGGTCGAACTCGGCGTCGAGCGCCGCGAGGTTGTCGTCGATGTAGCCGCCGAAGTACGCGGGGTCGTCGGAGTTGATCGTCGCGAGCAGGCCGAGGTCGAGCATCCGCACGATCGGGTGGTCGGCGAGCGTGTCGATCGCACGCAGTCGCACGTTCGAGAACGGGCAGACCGTGAGCGGCACCCGCTCGCGCACGAGGCGTTCGACGAGCGCGGCATCCTCGAGGCTGCGGATGCCGTGGTCGATCCGCTCGACACCGAGCCGGTCCAGCGCGCTCCAGACGTACTCGGGCGGGCCCTCCTCTCCGGCGTGCGCGACCCGGCGCAGCCCGTTCGCCGCGGCGAGCGCGAAGACCTCCTCGAACAGTTCCGGCGGGTAGCCGACCTCCGCGGAGTCGAGCCCGACGCCGTCGATCGTGTGGCCGCTCGCGAGGATCTCGCCGAGGAGCTGCAGCGCCTCCTCCGCCGGGCGGTCGCGCAGGAACGTCACGATCAGCTTCGTCGAGATGCCGAAGTCTGCGACCGAGGTGCCGAGGGCATCCGCCACCCCGCCGAGCGCGGTCAGCAACGGGATGCCGCGGCTCGTGTGCGCCTGCGGGTCGAAGAAGATCTCGGCGTGCCGCACGCCCGCGTCAGCGGCGCGGGCCAGGTAGGCGCGGGTCAGGTCCGTGAAATCGGCGGCTTGGCGCAGCACGTCGAGGTTGTGGTAGTACAGATTGAGGAAGGATTGCAGATCGGTGAACTCGTATTGCGCACGCAACTCCGCCAGCGTGGCCCACGGCACGGCGACGCCGTTGCGTTCGGCCAGCTCGAAGATGAGCTCCGGTTCGAGGGTGCCCTCGATGTGCAGGTGGAGTTCGACCAGGGGGAGTTTCATTGCCCCATTCTCGCAAGCCCGGTCGGCTCCGAATCACCAGGTTTTCTCCGGGAGTGCGGCAAAGCCGACAAATCCGCGGGTTTTGCCGTCAATCCCCGCAAAACCCGGGGAGCCTGCCGCAGAACGGCGTTTTCCGGACTTAGGGTATCGGTGTGTGGCGCCTCGATAGAAAACAAGATGACGACGACATCCTGTCGGAAAACCCGGATGCTCCGTCAGGTGAGCCGCGGAACGCGGTCTCCCCGCAGACCGTGAGCCTCGGGGATCCCTCGGTCGTCGCGGGAAACATCGCCGAGCCGGTCTGGAACCGGTGGCGCAGCGAACTCGCCGAGATCGGCGGGCGCTCCCCGCTGCTGCACTTCGCCGACGAGCCGCGCACCCGCATCGAACTGAGCCAGGCCCACCCCGGAGGGCTCCCGCAGTTCATCATCGGTAAGTCCACCCTGCTCTCCAACCTCATCCGCGACGAGCTCGCGCTGCGCAACGCCCGCCTCGCGGCCGGCGAGATCACCCAGAAGGGCATCGAACTGCGCTCCATGCGCGGCATCGAATCGGTGCACCTCGGCATCGGCCTCGCCGAATGGCGTTTCGGCGACGTCGATTTCCTCGGCCCCGTCCTGCTCCGCCCGCTCGCGATCCGCCGTTACGGCCGTGACTTCGAGCTCAAGCTCAAGGGTCAGCCGTTCCTGAACCCCGAACTCGGCCGTGCCCTGCACGAACAGTTCCAGATCACCCTCGACGCCGACGCCTTCGTCGCGCTCGCCGTGACCAACGGCGCCTTCAAGCCGCAGCCCGTCATCGACCGGCTCCGCGGCCTCACCTCGCACCTGCCCTGGTTCAACGTCACCCCGCGCCTCGTCGCCTCCTCCTTCGCCGACGTCGGCCGGGCCATGAAAGCGGATGCCGCGCACCTCGAGCATCCGCTGCTCGACGCGATCGCGGGGAACCCCAGCGCCCGCCAGGCCATCGAGGGCGCGTACAACCCCGTCGTCCCGATCGGGCAGGACTCCCGACCGCCCGCGACCGACGTGCTGCTGCTCGACGCGGACCCCGAACAGGAGAACGTCGTCGCGCAGATCGCGGCAGGTAACTCCCTCGTCGTCAAGACCCTGCCCGGCACCGGCGGCACCCAGACGATCGTCAACGCGATCGGTTCCCTGATCTCCCAGCACAAGCGCGTGCTCGTCGTGAGCGCCCGCCGCTCGAGCCTCGACGGCATCAACCAGCGCCTCACTCAGGTCGGCCTCCCCGGCGTCGCCGTCACCCCGCGGCTGCTGCGCCGCGACCTGATCGCCTCGATCACCCGCAACGAGAAGGCCGTCCAGCCGATGGTCGGTGACGTCGACGACGCCCTCGTGCGCCTCCGCAAGGTGTTGCTCGACTACCGCGGCGCCCTCACCCGGCGCGACCCGGCCCTCGGCGTCTCCGTGCTCGACGCCCTCGGCGAACTCGCGAGACTCGCCCAGTTGTCCTCCCCGCCCTCGACGACCGCCCGGCTCGAACGGCATGCGCTCGAACGCCTCGCCCAGAACCGGGCGACCGCGGCGCAGACGCTGATCAAGGCGGCCGCGCTCGGCCAGTTCCGCTACGGGCCAGGCGACTCGCCCTGGTACGGGGCGTCCTTCGCTGTGCCGGCCGAGGCATCCGCTGCGCATCAGCTCGCCAAGCGGGTCAACCAGGTCGAGCTGCCTCGCCTGCTCGAGCGTGCCGCCGGCCTCGTCGGCCAGACCCGGCTGCGGCCCTTCGAGACCATCGCAGAGCTCGGCGTCTACCTGCGGCTGCTGCTCGACATCCGCGACACCCTCGACAAGTTCCAGCCCGCCGTTTTCGATCGCTCGCTCACCGAACTGATTTCGGCGACGTCCGCCCGCCGCGACTCGCCGGACATGACCGGGACCAGCCGCCGTCGCCTGCGCCGCCTCGCCGAGGAATACCTGCGGCCGGGCGTGCACGTCACTGACCTGAACGACAGCCTCCGGCGGATCCAGCAGCAGCGCACCCTGTGGCAGCGCTACGTCGTCGCGGGCGTGATGCCCGAGGTGCCGGTCGGGATCTCCGATGTGCACGTCGCGTACCAGCGCGTCTCCGAGGACCTCGCGGCCCTCGACATCCCGCTGCGCAACACCGGAACCAACCGTCAGCTCGCCATGCGGCCCGTCAAGGAGCTCATCTACACGATCTCCGGCCTCGCCGCCGAGAGCGAGGTGCTCGCAAACCTGCACGAGCGCACCGCGCTGCTCGCGACGCTGCGCGAACACAACCTCGACCCGCTGATGACCGACCTCGCCAAGCGGCACGTCTCCGAGGAGAACGTCGCCAACGAGCTCGAGCTCGCCTGGTGGCAGTCCGTGCTCGAGTCCATGCTCGGCGCGGACAAGGCGCTCCTCAACGCGAACACCCAGGTGCTCGACCGGCTCGAGGCCGACTTCCGTCTCGTCGACGAGGCACACGCATCCACGACCGGGCAGCGCCTCGGCTGGCTCCTCGCCGAAACCTGGAAGATCGGCATCGTCGACTGGCCGGAGGAGGCCGACCGCCTCCGCCGCCTGCTGCGCGCAGACCGCGCGACCCCGAGCCGACTGAACAAGGCGGCCCCGCACCTCGGCCGCGTGCTCGCACCGGTCTGGCTCGCCTCGCCGTACGAGGTCTCCAAGCTCGACGACCAGCACTTCGACGCCGTGCTCCTCGTCGACGCCGGCGCGACGACCCTCGCCGAGAACGTCGGCGCGATCCGCCGCGGCAAGCAGATCGTGGCCTTCGGCGACCCCGTCACCCAGACGCCGTCCCCGTTCGAGACCGGCATCACGGATGCCGGCGGCGGCACGAACGCGAACGCGCGCGTCAGTCGCGTCAGCCTCGCCGACCGGGCCGAGCGCGAGACGAATGTCGACGCCCTGCACGCGGACTCCGCCCTCGCGCGCCTCGGCGAACTGCTGCCCACCCTCACCTTGACCCGCAGCTACCGGGCCGGCGGCGAGGACCTCACCGAACTCGTCAACCACCGCTTCTACGGCGGCCGCATCGACTCGCTCCCGTGGGCGGGCAGCTACCTCGGCCACGGCAGCCTCACCCTGAACTACGTCGCGGGCGGCCACGGCATGCCCGATGCCGACAGCGGAGCCGTCGAGAGTGTCGACGCCGAGGTGTCCAAGGTCGTCGACCTCGTGATGGACCACGCCGTCAAGCGCCCGCGCGAGTCTCTCATGGTGATCACCGCGAGCGCCCGCCACGCCGTGCGCGTGCATCAGGCCGTGCTGTCCGCGTTCTCGAAGCGCACCGACCTGGCCGACTTCATCCTCAAGGACCGGGCCGAACCGTTCACCGTGCTCACCCTCGAGCAGGCCGTCGCGCAGAGCCGCGACCGGGTGATCTTCTCGATCGGCTACGGACGCACCCCGCACGGGCGCCTGCTGACCAACTTCGGCTCGCTCGGCGAACCCGGCGGCGACCGCCTGCTCGCGATCGGCATGACCCGCGCCCGCCGCGCCATGGACATCGTCTCCTGCTTCCGCCCCGCCGACATCGACGAGGACCGCCAGCGCCACGGCATCCTCGCCCTCGCCCAGGTGCTCACCGAGACCGAGGCCAGGCATAACGAGGCCCAGGTTCCCGATGCCACCGAGCCGATGCTCGTCGACCTCGCCCAGCGCCTCGAACGCCTCGGTCTCACCGTGACGCTCGGCCACCGCGGCAAGCTCGCCCTCGCCGGTTCGCACGCCGGTCGCGCCGTCGTCGTTGAAACGGATGCCGTCGTCGACCGGGCGAGTCTGCGCGAGTCCCTGAGGCTCCGGCCCGAGGTGCTGCGACGACTCGGCTGGCACTACCTGCGGGTGCACTCCTTTGAACTCTTCAGCAACCCGGACGCCGTCGCCACCCGCGTCGCCGGCCTCGTCGGCGTCACGGGCACGACCCCGCCGGCTGCGCAGCACCCGCTCGCGTGAGTGTGTCGTGAGAGACACGGACGACTGGCTCGAGACTCCGCAGAGCGCCGCGGACCGGTCCCACGGACTCGACCCTGCAGATCCCGAGGCCGCGCCGCGCCAGTCGGTCGTGAAGGCCCGCGGCGGAGCCCGCCGGGCGCGCCTGACGCCTGCGCCGGACACCGATCCGAATCCGCATCCGCCGGTCCTGCGCGAAGAGGGCGGCGTCGCACCGCACGTTGCCGGAACCGAGCCGTCACGGAGCGCGAACGAGGCCCAGCTGCGTCAGGACCGCCCGCCGCACTGGTGACCCGCGCCCGGCATCCGCCGTCGCGTGCGTGCGTGCCGGCACGGCCGGAGAGCTACCTCGGGGACTGACCGGAGCCGGGCTTGGCGGCGTCCGCGGCGAGGAGGTCACGGATCTGGGTGAGCAGGTCGAGCTCGGTCGCGGGAATGGTGGCGTCCTTCGGCGGCAGACCGGCCGCACGGCGGCGCTCCTGCGCCTCCTTGAGTTTGTTGAGCGGCATCACGAACACGAAGTACACGACGGCGGCGACGAGGAGGAAATTGATGATCGCCGCGAGCACGAGGCCGAAGGACAGTTTCGCATCCCCCGGCAGGGTGACGACCATGGAATTGGCGAGGCTGTCGGACTTGAAGATCGCCGCGATCAGCGGGTTGAAGATGCCGGTGACGATGGCGTTGACGACGGCCGTGAACGCCGCGCCGATGACGACCGCGACCGCGAGTTCGATCACGTTGCCGCGCATGATGAATTCCTTGAAGCCCTGGATCATGGGGATTCTCCTAAGATTTCGCGGGCGATGCCGCGCTCGTGGTTGACGGGGTGCTTGATGACGAAGGTGAGGATGACGACGACGAGCCGGCGGATGCCCCGCCCGACTTCTCGGAGGACCCGGACGGCTTCTTCTCCGCCTTCTCGGCCTTCTTGGGCTTGTCCGAACCCGTGTCGCCGTGTGAGGCGGTGTCCGCGTGCGACTTCGCGTGCTTCTTCGGGTGTGCCTGCAGGGCCGCCTTCGCGTCCGAGCGGGAGTCGTTCTGGTAGAAGCCCGATCCGGTGAAGCTCACGCCGATTGAGGAGAACACCTTGCGCAGCTTGCCGCCGCACTTCGGGCAGACGGTCAGCGTGTCGTCGGTGAAGGCTTGCTGGATGTCGAACGCGGTGTCGCACTCGGTGCAACGGTAGGAATAGGTAGGCACTGAAACTCCGGCTGTGGGAACCCGGCGCGCGCCGGGATCCCCGATTGAAATAGGTGAAATTGAGGGTGGATGGATTAGAAGGTGATGATGCGCGTGGGCGTGACCAGGCCGTCGACGGGCTGGTCGTGCACTTCACGCGGAACGGAGTCGACGTACTCGTTGTCGAAGACTACGGCGTAGACCGGGGGGCATTTCTCCATCGACCCGAGCGTCTTGTCGTAGTAGCCGCGACCCCAGCCCATGCGCAGCCCGGTCGCGTCGACGGCGGCGGCGGGGACGATGATCAGGTCGACGTCGTTGATCGCGATCGGCCCGAGCAGACTGCCCGCGGGCTCCGGCATCCCGGAGACTCCGGGGAACTCCGTCTGGTCCTCGCCGACGGTCCAGTCGAGCAGGCCGTCGTCACGGGAGACCGGGAAGAGCACCCGGATGCCCTGGGCCTCGGCCCAGTTCACGAACGGCCGGGTATTGGGTTCGTTCCTGGCCGAGAGGTAGCACGAGATGGAGCGCGCACTGAGGTCGAGCACGATGCTCTGCAGGTTCGCGGTGAAGCCCGCGGTGGCGGCATCCGTCTCGACAGAAGTCATGTTCTGCCGACGCTCACGCAGTTCGGCGCGGAGCGCCCGCTTTCGGTGAACGATCTCGGAGTCCATATAAGTCATCCTAGATGCCGATAACGTAGGGGCCATGGGTACTCGCATCACGAAAGCCGTCATTCCCGTCGCTGGTCTGGGAACTCGCTTCCTTCCGGCCACGAAAGCAATGCCGAAGGAAATGCTCCCCGTCGTCGACAAACCGGCGATCCAGTACGTCGTCGAAGAGGCCGTCGCCGCCGGGCTAAACGACGTTCTGATGATCACCGGGCGCAACAAGAACGCACTGGAGAACCACTTCGACCGGATGACCGAGCTCGAGGACGTGCTGATCCAGAAGGGCGACAAGGACCGCCTCGCCAAGGTGCAGTTCGCGACCGACCTCGCCGACATCCACTACGTGCGCCAGGGGGACCCGCTCGGCCTCGGCCACGCCGTGCTCCGCGCGAAGATGCACGTCGGCAACGAGGCCTTCGCCGTGCTCCTCGGCGACGACATCATCGACGCCCGCGACCCGCTGCTCGAGAAGATGCTCACCGAGCAGGTCGAGCGCAACACGAGCGTCATCGCGCTCATGGAGGTGGAGCCCTCGCAGATCCACCTCTACGGCTGCGCCGCCGTCGAACCGACCGATGACCCCGACGTTGTGCGCATCACCGGCCTGGTCGAGAAGCCCGCAGAAGCGGATGCCCCGTCGAACCTCGCCATCATCGGCCGGTATGTGCTGCGTCCCTCGGTCTTCGGCGTGCTCGAGCACACCGAGCCGGGCAAGGGCAACGAGATCCAGCTGACCGACGCCCTGCAGGAAATGGCCGCGAACCCCGAGAGCACGGGCGGCGTCTACGGCGTCATCTTCCGCGGCCGCCGTTATGACACCGGCGACCGGCTCGACTACATCAAGGCCATCGTGCAGCTCGCCGTCGACCGGGACGATCTCGGTCCGGACCTGCGTCCGTGGCTCAAGGGATTCGCCGCCACCCTCAGCTGATCCGGGTGACTACAGTGGGGGAACACCAGTTGAATCCGAGTAGACAGGCAGGCTGTGGCGATCGCGATTCCGACGCTTTTCGACGGTGATGTGACGTTGCGTCCCATCCGGCTGCGCGATGACAAGAACCTCGAGCGGTCCCTGATGGAGAACCGCGGCTGGTTGCGCGCCTGGGAGGCGACCAGCCCGTACGCGCCGATGTCGTTCGACACCCGGGCGAGCATCCGCAGCCTGCTCGCGCACTCGCGCACGGGGAACGGCCTGCCGTTCGTGATCGAATTCCAGGGCCAGCTGGCCGGACAGCTCAACGTCTCGTCGATCAGCTGGGGTTCGCTGTCGAGCGCGACGATCGGGTACTGGGTCGCCGAGGAGTTCGCCGGTCGTTCGATCACCCCGATCGCCGTTGCCCTCGCGACCGACTACTGTTTCGGGCAGCTCGGGCTGCACCGGATGGAGATCTGCATCCGGCCGGAGAACGGTCCCTCCCTCCGGGTCGTCGAGAAGCTCGGCTTCCGCTACGAGGGTCTGCGCCGTCGCTACATCCACATCAACGGCGACTGGCGTGACCACTTCTGCTTCGCCCTCGTGGCCGAGGAAGTGCGCCAGGGCGTGCTGCGCCGCTGGCGTGACGGGGCGGCTCCCGTCGACGCCGCGGCGGTGACCCCGGCCGACCGGGCCGCGGCCGCGCATCCGCTCGGGGTTGCCGAGTACTGAGCGCCACACGACGACTCGCGCGAAAAGAATCGCCGATTCTTCGGCGAGTCGTCGGACACACCCCGTCTAATCAGCGCCGGAACGGCCCCGGACTCATACCGTAGGGAGCATGAGTAGCGAGGTCTTGGGTGGGGGAGTCATGGTGGGGGTCGCCGCCGTGCTCTGGGTGGCCTATCTGATGCCGACCTGGACCCGACGACGTCAGTACCTCACCACGGAACGCAATGCGGTTCGGCTGCAGCAAACCATGCGCATCCTCGCGGAGACGTCCGAGATTCCGCAGGAGGTGCGTCTCGAGGCGAGCGCCCGCACCGTCGTGACGCAGCAGAAGCTGCTTGCGCAGGCCGAAGAGGACGCCCGCGTCGAAGCGAAGGCCGTGATGGCTGCCGCGACGTCCGCCCGTCGCGCGGTCGCCGCCCGGGCCGCCGCGGAACGTGCAGCAGCCCTGCGCCTCGCCGCGGAGCAGGCCGCAGCCCAGCGCGCCGCCCAGGCCACCGTCGCCGGGCACGCAGCGGCCAGGAGCCGCCGCGTGCGCCGCCTTCGTGCCATCGCGACCCTCATGCTCCTCGGCGCCCTCGTGGCGCTCACCCTCGGCCTCGTGACCCTGGTCACCGGCGGCTCGGCCGTCCTCCTCGCCGTGGGCGCCGCCTCCGGCCTCCTCGCGTTCGGCACCCTCAACCGTCTGGCCCGCACCAGTGCGCACGCCAGGGCCCGGTCCGTCGCCGCGGGGCCGGCCGTCGCCGAAGCTCGATCCCGGCCGCTCGTCGGGCAGGACTTCGAACCCGTGCAGCTCGAGGAAACCCCCGTTCCCGTGCAGACCTGGACGCCTCGGCCGCTTCCCCGGCCCCTGCACCTCGCCCCCGGCACGGTCGCCCAGGCCGCCATGGCCTCAGTGGATGCCGCCGCGCAGCTCCGCCGGGCCGCCGCGGAGGCCGAGGTGGCCCGCCGCGCCGAGCAGCTGCAGGTCGCGGTCACGCCGCTCCGGCACACCGGGACGATCTTCGCGCAGGGCAGCAACGCGGGCGGCAACCTGGGCAGCAACGTCGGAAGCAACGCGGGTACGGCGTCGGTCACGAGGACCGGGCCGGTCGCAGTCGGGGGCGCAGGCAAGGCCGCCGCGCCGGTCAGCCGGTTCGCGTCGATGGGCATCGTCGGCGAGACCGAGCCGGGCATGACCGACCTCGACGCCGTCCTCCGTCGTCGCCGCGCCGCCGGTTAGACACTCGCGGACGCGTCCGGAGTGCGCCGGGATTCCGCCGAGCGCGGGGTGTGCTCAGCACGAGGCCCAACGCGTGATATTCTTCATAAGCGGTTGGGGGCTATGGCGCAGTTGGTAGCGCGTCTCGTTCGCAATGAGAAGGTCAGGAGTTCGAATCTCCTTAGCTCCACCGGCAAGACAGCAGGACCGTGGCCCAGTGCCGCGGTCCTTCTGTCGTTAACGGGGCTCTGTCGTTAACGGGGCTCTGTCGCTAAGGGGGCCCTCGGCGACAGTCGACGGATGCCGCGGCCCGCGCCGCTCGGTGTGCGGGCCAGCGGGCGGTTGCGCTACTTCCTGGTGAGCGCGTCGGCCGGGAAGGTGGGGATGTCCCCGGGCCACGGACCGAGGATCGTTTCGAGTTCGTCGGCCCGCACGCTCACGGTCCCGGTCGCCTCATAGTTGGCCCGGGCGATGGCGGGTTCGGAGGACGCGGCCACCCCGAACGTCTCGAGGGCTGCTGCGCAGAGATCCCAGGAAAGCGGTGTGGCGTTCGCATCAAGCACGGTCACCATCACGCCGCTATTGAGCTTTGTATTGTTGACCGACCACCCGGTTCGGAGCGCCCAGCCCACGAACGCGTCTGCGTCGGCGACGGTGTAGCCGGCGGCGAGGCTCACGGTAATGCTTGCCGAAGTACTCACTGTGAACCCGCTCTTCGAGCCGCTGACCAGCACGCTCGTGTCGGCGATGCCCGGGTAGGTGAGCAGTCGCTCGCCTGTTTCGACCGCGTTCGCGCCGCGAGACGCGCTGCAGCCGGTGAGCACGAGGACCCCGGCGAGGATCAGGGCCCCCAACGCGCCCCGGCTCGCCCGAGCGCGACGAGACCGGTGTGGGGGGAGAGTAGTGGCGATCACGGAGCTTTCCTGCCGTAGTAGTCGACGACGACGGGAGTCTTCCCGTTGCCGATGAATGTGCCGATGTTGTTGGTGTGGGTCGGCTGCGCCGGGTCTGTGGCCGCCATCGCCGAATACAACAGGGCGTTGTGGGAGGCGGCCCCTCCGGTGTTGTCGTGGCGGATAGTCTCCCAGTTGGCGGTCGTGGGGTTCGGTGTCCCGTCGAAGGTCGGCACGACATCGCCGGGTGCTTCGAAGGCGAGAACGTTGACTTTCTCGGGAATCTCGGTGAAATCGCCCACCGGCGACGCGACGGTGACGACCTGCTTGATGTCGAATCGGGTGTTGGACTCGGCGAAGGAGGCGGCCGTGATGCCGCCCTGGCTGAAGCCGGCGAGCATGACCGGATATTCCCCGACACCGTAGTCGGCGTCCGGATGCGTCGCGATCTCCTTCGCGATCTCCCGGTCCAGCGCCTCGCCGACGAGGCGCTGGAGGGCGCTGTCCCCGCCCATGACGTTCAGATTCCCGAGAATGTCGTTGGGCACCGCGCCATTGGGAGCCCAAACCTGGGTGCTGGGAATGATCACCGTGAACGCCGGAGGACTGCCCTCGGTGCGGAGGACACGGATGACCGCCTCATCGTTATCACCGAGATAGTCGATCTGGGCCATGCTCTGGATGAGTCCCTGCATATCGGTCGGAACGACGTCTTCCACAGGCAGCGGGAGACTGCTGTCGGCGACGAAACGCTCGCGGCGCTTCATTTCAGACAAGTCGGTAGGGTCCAGGTCGTTGCCGTCGGCAACGACCGATTCGGTGTACAGCTCGCCGTCGTCCTCCCAGCCGAAGACGCTCGACGAACCGATCAGGCCGCCGATCATCGCGTCGAAGGATGGGCCGAGCATCCCGATGTACCCCTGCAGGCTGCCGGCCGCGCCCTCGAGAATGCGCTCCGAGGTGAGCTTCTCCGAGAAACTCGCCCCCATCAGCAGGGGAATGGAGAGCGCAGGGGACGCGAGCAACCACGGGTTCCCGATGAGGTCGCCTGCGGTGGCGGCCACGCTGTCCCAGCCGGCGCCGACCACAGCCGATGCGACGCCCGTGAGGAAGGAGGTGACGGCGAGGCGCACGGCCACATCGACTGTGGCAGCGACAACGGCAACCGAAACGACGGTCCTGGCGCCGGCCACCAGAACGGTGACTTCGCCGGACACCGACGCGACCGCCAGGTCGACGCCGGCGCGGCCGATCGCGACCACCCCGTCGACCTGGTTCGTGAACGCGGTCACCGTGCCGTCGACGGCGACTCCGAGGCCCGTCGCGGCCAGCTGCAGTGCCTGGTCCGCGCACTGGTAGGTGCTGACGATCGCGACGGCGACGACGCCGAGCGCCGTCGACACCAGGACGTTGGCGTTCAGGCGGGCAACGGCCGTGTACAGCGCGGCCTCGGCGAGGGCGCCCGTCGCCGGACTCAGGATCAGCGAGTCGAGGAGTTCCGAACGCGCCGGCATCCGAAGGACCAGCGCCGCCTCGGCGGCGGTTGTCGCCGTGTGCACGGAGACGGTCTGCACCATCCGCTCGATGTCCGCGTAGCTCGCGACCATCGACCCGACCGCGGAGGAGGTGGCGTGGCTGACCGATGCCGTGTTCCGCGCCCAGCTGTCCGCGGTCCGGTCGGCGTTCCCGGTCGCCGCCGCGAAGATACCCGAGCCGGCCCGAGCCGTCGCCGCGGCGGTCTCCGTTACGGCGGCATCGGTGGCCGCGCCGAAGGCGGAGGGGCTCTTATCCTCGGACATGGCTCGCTCCGATCGTCACGGTGCTGATCAGGTTCAGGAGCTCGGCGGTGATGTCGCGGTGACGCTGGCGCTGGATCAGGACGCGACCCGTGTCCACGAGGGCCTGGGGGGTGACGGTGCCGTCGGCATCCGCTGAGGCGGCCAGGTGCATGCTGAGCCAGTCGCCGGATGAGGACTGGAACCATTCGAGGGCGCGCACCGGAGTGCCTGGCCGGACGAACGAGTGCAGCCGGAAGCCGGCCTCCATCGTGCCGGCGAGCGACCGCAACACGGGGACGGCCGCCGCGGCGCCGAACTGCGCGGCCAGCCGGTCGACGAGGGCGTGATCCCCGCGCCGGATCGCCGCCAGGATCGACCGGGACTCGACGAGGCCGATCTCGACGCGTACCGGCGAGAACCCGGGGGCCGCGGCCGGGGAGTCCGCGAGCAGGGCGCCGAGTCTGCCGGAGACGAGAGCGACCGGGCCGAGCGTGATCGTGATCTCGCCGACCGTGGCGGTGAGTGCATCCGTGACCGGCTCGGTCCTCGAGCGGGGGAGCTCGATCGTGAACAGGGCCATCGACCGGCCCGCCAGGGCGACCAAGGTCCACGCCGTCGTCGCCGGGTTCCAGGACTGCACCTGGATCGACGAGTCCGCCACGAGAGGCATGGCGAGCGCCATGGCGAGAAGCGGATGCGGGGCGGACTCGGCGTCCACCAGATTGCGGGTGCCGAGTGCAATCCGCGCGGTGTCGCGCCGGGACTGCGAGGCGACCGACGCGTCGAGCACGCCGACGGCGAGGCTGGCGGGGAGGACCGTCTCGGGGGCGCACTCGAGGAGGACCCGGAATTCATCGAGAGTCAGGGTTACGTCGAACTGCGGCTCGTCGCTCATCCGTTCCACCCTTCGGCCTGGAAGCGGTTCTGGACGTCGAGCCAATCGCGCGAGCCCGGGAGCGGGCGACTGGGTACGGCGCCGGCGATCCGGCGGGCCGTCGTGACCGTCGACGCGGGTATGTCCTGGCCGTTGAAGCGGTGGACCAGGACCGTCATGATCCGCGCGGGCCCGGTGACGACCGAGCTCAGCACCGTCATGACGTTGTTGACGGCCCCCTCGACGACCTCGTGCACGACCTCGGTCGTGAACGTGGCGACCTCGATCGCCCGGTCGAGGACGGACGCCGCAAAGGCCTCGGCCGCCGCGATCAGGGCCTTGGCGGCGCCGACCTGGCGGGCGTGCAGGTCGAGCGCTGCCGCCGCGGCGTCGAGCGCTGCCGCGGAGCTGCCCAGATCGGCGGCCGTGAGGTCCATCTGCAGTCGAAAGGCCTCGGCTGCGCCGGAATTCCAGGACAGCGCGGTCGAGTCGGCCCTGAGGCTCGACGCCCTCGTACGCACCTCGTCGGCCAGCGCTCGCAACTGGGTGGCATCAGCGCCGACCACGGACATGTCTCCGTACATTGGTTCGACCTTCCCCCAAGGCTCACTGAACACGGTGCTGCTGCAGCAACGCTATCAGTCCGGCGTTGTGTGGCGTGCGGTAGCGCCCACTGTCGCCGTTTCCGCCGAGGATCGCCGTCGTGGCGGCGACGCTCGATGGATGCCGCGGGGTCGGTGCGTGGCGTGGCGATCGGTGAGGGGCTAGTGCGCGGGCAGGCCGGGCTTCTGCAGCTCCTGGGTGATCCGGTTGGCCTCCTCGAGGAGGAGCCGGCCGAGCATCGGCTGCCGCTCCGGCCGGAAGCGCGGCTCGATCCCGGTCAGGGACAACGCCCAGGCCGGCCGGCCGGACCGGTCGAAGATCGCGGCGCCCATGCCCCAGCTGCCCTCGAGAATCAGCCCGGGGTTGACCGCGTATCCCGTGCTGCGGGTCTGCTCGAGGTGCGAGCGGATGCCCGCCACCGTGTGCGCCGGACCCCACGCCTCCGTGAGCGAGCCCTCGAGCAGGGCCGTCATCTCGTCCTCCGGAAGGAAGGCGAGGATCGCGAGCCCGGCGGAGGCGACGCCGAGCGGGAACCGCACGCCCTCGTGCAGCACGAACGACCGGATCGGGAAGCTACCCTCCTCGCGCAGCAGGCAGACCGTCTCCGCGCCCCGGCGGATCGAGAGGAAGGCGCTCTCGCCGGTCTCCTCGGCGAGGCGGCGCAGGCTCGGCCGCGCGAGCTCCTCGATCGGGTACCGCTCGGCGGCGACGACCCCCATCACGAAGATCTCGGGCCCGTAGTGCCAGGTGTGCCGCAGGGCATCGTGGTCGAGCAGGCCCTCCGCGGCGAGCGAGGCGAGCAGACGGTGCACGGTCGGCCGGGTGAGGCCGGAGTCCCGCGCGAGATCGGAGATGAGGGCACCGGCCGGAGCGCGGCCCACGAGCCGAAGCAGGAGGGCGATCCGGGCGGTGACCTGCGCGCCCTGCACGGTACCGCCGGGCCCGGCTGCACGATCAGTGGTCATTGTTCGGCTCCAATTGTCCATGATGTGGATAGTTGTGAGCCTACTGTTCACGGTGTGGATGCGCAACAAAGTGCCTAACGGACAGTGATTGACAGGTTCTCTGCGGCCCAGTTAGCATGGCCGACAGACAAGGCATCCACAAAGTGGACGCAGGCGATGCTCAATGAGGAGAAGACCATGTCCAAGGTACTGGCCAGCGCGGCAGACGCGCTCGGTGACGTCCTCCACGACGGGATCGTGCTCGCGGTGGGCGGTTTCGGCCTCTGCGGGATCCCCGCCGACCTGATCGACGCGGTGCGGGCATCCGGTGTGCGCGACCTCACCGTCGTCTCGAACAACATGGGCGTCGACGGCATCGGCCTCGGCCGGCTGCTCGAGACCGGGCAGGTGCGCACGGTGATCGCGTCCTACGTGGGAGAGAACCGGCTCTTCGCCGAGCAGCTCCTCGCGGGCGAGCTCGAGGTCGAATTCAGCCCGCAGGGCACCCTCGCCGAACGCCTCAGGGCCGGGGGAGCGGGGATTCCCGCGTTCTACACGAAGACCGGGGTCGGCACCCTCGTGGCCGAGGGCAAGCCGCACGCGGTGTTCGACGGCATCCGCTACGTGCAGGAACGCGGCATCGTCGCCGACGTCGCCCTCGTGCACGCCTGGCGCGCCGACACCGAGGGAAACCTCGTCTACCGGTACACCGCACGAAACTTCAACCCGCTCGTTGCGACCGCCGGTGTCGTCACGATCGCCGAGGCCGAGGAGATCGTGCCGCGCGGCGCGATCGACCCGCACGACGTCGTGACGCCCGGCGTCTACGTGCAGCGCCTCGTGCAGGCGGATGCCCGCACCAAGCCGATCGAGCAGCGCACCGTGCGGGAGCGCCCGGTCGCGGTGCCGGCCTGAGCGGCCGGCGGCACGCTCAGAACCTCCACCAGAAGCACGCCCATCCGTTCGACACTCCCCGGGAGCACACCATGGCTTGGACCAGAGACGAGATGGCCGCGATCGCGGCCGGTGAACTGCACGACGGCGACTACGTCAACCTCGGCATCGGGATCCCGACGCTCGTCGCCAACAACCTGCCGGAGGGGGTTTCCGTCACGCTGCAGAGCGAGAACGGGCTGCTCGGCATGGGCCGGTTCCCCTGGGAGGGCGAGGAGGACGCCGACCTGATCAACGCGGGCAAGCAGACTGTGACGATGCTGCCCGGCGGGTCGATCTTCGACTCGGCGACCTCCTTCGGGATGATCCGGGGCGGCCACGTCAAGGTCGCCATCCTCGGCGCGATGCAGGTCTCCGGCAGCGGGGACCTCGCCAACTGGACGATCCCGGGCAAGATGATCAAGGGCATGGGCGGCGCGATGGACCTCGTCGCTGGCACCCCGCGGGTCGTCGTGCTCACCGAGCACATCGCGCGGGACGGCGGCGCGAAGATCGTCGCCGAGTGCAGCCTCCCGCTGACCGGGGTCGGCGTCGTGAACCGGATCATCTCCGACCTCGCCGTCTTCGACGTGACCGAGGCCGGCCTCGTGCTGCGCCGCCGCGCCCCCGGGGTCACCCTCGAGGCGCTCCGCGCGTGCACCGAGCCGGACTTCGCCGTCGCAGAGACGGAAACCGATACCGCAACCGATACCGCAACCGACCAGAAAGCAGTGCGACTGTGAGCCTTCAGGAACAATTCGGCACCGACGTCCTCCTCGCCGGCTGGGGGCACAGCCGCTTCGGCAAGCTCAGCGACGACACCCTCGAGACCCTGATCGTGCAGGTCGCCGCGGAGGCGATCGCGAACTCCGGTGTCGACGCCGCCGAGATCGACGAGATCTACCTCGGCCAGTTCAACTCCGGCCTCGTGCCGCTCGCCTTCGCGTCCTCGCTCGCGCTGCAGACCGACCCCGCGCTCGCCTACGTTCCGGCCACCCGGGTCGAGAACGCCTGCGCCTCCGGCTCTGCCGCGTTCCAGCAGGGCGTCAAGTCGCTGCTCGCCGGCACCGCGCGCACCGTGCTCGTGATCGGCGCGGAGAAGATGACGGATGCCTCGTCCGAGCTGGTCGGATCGGCCCTGCTGGGCGCCGACTACGACATGGCCGGCCGGCCGTCGACGACCGGCTTCGCGGGCCTGTTCGCCGTCGTCGCCGAGGCATACGCCGAGCGGTACGGCGACGTGGGCGACGTGCTCGGCTCCATCGCGGCCAAGAACCACCGCAACGGCGTCGACAACCCCTTCGCCCAGCTGCGCAAGGACCTCGGCGAGGACTTCTGCCGCACGGTCTCCGAGAAGAACCCGATCGTGGCCGGACCGCTCCGCCGCACCGACTGCTCGCCGGTCTCCGACGGTGCTGCCGCGATCGTGCTCACGACGGGCGGGAGTGCCGGGGCCTCCCGCCGGTCGGGCGCCGCGACAGATCCCGTGCGGCTCACCGGCTTCGGCCAGGCCAACGACTTCCTGCCCGCCGCCCGCCGCGACCCCACCGCGTTCGCGGCGACCCGGATCTCGTTCGAACGCGCTCTGCGGATGGCGGGCGTGGGCCTTGACGGGCTCGACTTCGCCGAGGTGCACGACTGCTTCACGATCGCCGAGCTGATCATGTACGAGGCGATGGGGCTCACCGCACCCGGCGAGGGACGCCGCGCGGTCGAGGAAGGCTGGGTGTACCGCGGCGGCAGGCTCCCGGTCAACATCTCCGGCGGACTCAAGGCCAAGGGCCACCCGGTCGGGGCGACCGGGGTATCGCAGCACGTCGTGTCCGCGATGCAGCTCACCGGAACCGCCGGCGACATGCAGCTCGCGGCCCCGCGCCGTGCTCTCGTGCAGAACATGGGCGGCGTCGGCGTCGCGAACTACGTGAGCGTGCTCGAGGCCGTCTGACGCATTGCCGCCGCGCCTCCGCCGGGCGCCGAGTGTCGCCGTTCGCGCCGAGGATCGCCGCTCTCTCGGCGACTCTCGGCGTCTTCGGTGCCACTCGGCGCAGGTCGCGCCGCGCGAGGCGTCGGGCGACGCCGAGTGTCGGGGGTGGCGGGTAGCCTCGGCCTCGAACGAGGGAGCGGGGCATGAACGGCACGGACAACCCGACGGCAGGCGGCGGCTCGATGGGCGGCGGCACGGCGACGGGCGGCACGTCGGTGCGGTTTCGCTGCGGGCACGGCGCCCCGGCAGCGGATGCCCGCATCACCCTCCAGCGGGACTGCCCGCTCTGCGTCCTGCTCCGCGAAACCCGGCGCACCCGGGCCCAGTTGATCGGCAAGGCCGCGGCGGGCGCGCGCGTCGCACTCGCGGAGGAGACCCGCATCGGTGCCGTCTACGAGTGGCTCTGCGAGCGTGGCCACTCCCGGTTCACCGCCACGGTGCGCGAGGCTCTCACCGGCCCCGGCTGCCCCAAATGCCTGGCCAACGCCGCGGCACCCGCGGCCCGGTTCGAGGGCGGGGTGCCGTTCATGAAGCCCGGCCTGCGGCTCGGCACCTCGGCGACCGAGCAGCGGCTGCGGGCGGCGCTCGGGGAGCGCATCCGGCTGCCGCACCGGGTGAACGCCGTGCGCATCAGCCGCACCTTCTACGGCAAGCCGGAGGTCTGGCCGGACATCATCATTCCGGCACTCCGGATCGCGATCGAATACGACGATCCGGGCCGCGACGGCACAGCGCACGTCGGCCTCAAGGAAGTCTCCGACCGCGAGAAGGACGCGGCACTGAACGAGGTCGGCTGGGAGGTGATCCGGGTGCGGGCCGGCGGCCTCGCCGAGCTCGGCCGCCACAGCGTGGTCTGCCGGTCGGTGACGACGGCGGTCGTCGACCGCATCCTGGATCTCCTCGTCGAGATCCGGGGCTCCGAGGCCGTCGCCCGCATTCTGATCGACACGGGCTGATCGACACGGGCTGATCGACACGGACTGATCGACACGGGTCAACGAGACAGGGTGCCGCCCCGCCGAAGCGGGACAGCACCCTGTCTGCAGTGAAACTGCGTAAAACTAATCGGGCGGAGACTACGCCTTGCGTGCCTTCTCGGCCGTCTCGTTGGACTTGGCGTGCTTGTCGGCACGCTTCTCCTTGAGAGACTTGCCGGCGACCTTCTTGGTCGCATCCTTCTTGGGTGATTTGTCAGCCATGTGCACTCCTTCGACCCGAGCCCCAGCGGCATCGTCTGCTTCGACCCTACGCGGAATCGCTGGGAACGGCATCCGCCCGGCCCTGCCCTTGTGCCAGCGCGCACCGGTCGTAGGCTGTGTGCGACCAGCCACCTGAGGGATTGAGGGAATATGAGCGAGAACGGCACTTACCGGGCGATCTTCTTCGGCGCCAACCCGATCGCCGCGGGAACCGAGCACGAACTGGAATACGTCAACGGCGCATATGCCCAGGAGGTCACCCTCGAAGTCGAGGAGGACGGCGAGGTCGTGCGGCGCGTCTTCAAGCTCGGGCACGTCACCGAGGAACCGATCTCGTACCGCTACGTCGAGGACATCCACGACGAGACCGGCGAGGCGGACGTCCCGAACTGACCCCGGGCCGCCGGACGGACGTCGAGACGTTCCGTTCCGGTCGAGAGTGACCCGCAGAACGGGCACTCTCGACCGGAACGGTGCACCGCGAGACTAGATGCGCTTGCCCGGGCTGCGACTGAGCCGCACCGGCAGTGCCATCAGCGGTCCGACGAAGCGGCGCTGCAGCCGGCGCGCGGGTCCCCAGACGAACTGCACGAGGTACTGCGCGAGGATCGCCCCCGCGGCGAGCGCGACCGCGACGGCCCCGGCGGTCAGCATGCTGAGCACGCCGTCGATGTTGCCGTCGGAGAGCTGCAGCAGTCCGCTGAACAGGGTCAGCCCCGGCACGAGCGGCACGAGCGCCGTCACGACGATCACGAGCGGGGGCGTGCGCACCACCCGCGAGGTCAGTGCGGCGGCGAGCCCGACGCCGACGGCTGCGGCCGCCGACGACCAGACCAGCCCGAAGCCCGCGCTCGTGCCGCCGAGGTAGAGCAGCTCGGCGAGCGCCCCGAGCAGGCAGACCACCCAGTACGCCCGCCACGGCACCTGCACCGCGAGCGCGAAGCCGACGACGATGACGACGGATGCCGCGAGGAGCGCGGCCACGTCGGCGAACGTCAACGCGACGTTGCCGTTCACCCTCAGCACCAGGCCGAAGCGGGCGAGGAGGAGCGACGCCCCCGCGACCCCGGTGACGAGGCCGCCGGTGATGAGGAGTGCCTCCATCATCCGGGCGGTCCCGGTGAGGTAGAAGCCGGACAGGGTGTCGTGCACCGCGCCGAAGGTCGTGACGCCCGCGAGCAGCATGATGATCGTCGCGATCACGACGAGGGACGGATTCGCGGAGGGATCCACGAGTGCGACGACCGCGGCCGTCATCGGCCCGATCGCCCCGCCGACGACGTTCTGGTAGAAGACCGGCACCTGCCGCCGGTCGAGCGCCGCCGTGATCAGGTCGATGAAGAAGGTCGCGATGAACGCGGCGATGAGCACGGTGAGCCCGCCGCCGATCAGCACGGCGGCGCCGGCGCCGACGAGGCTCCAGCCGAGCCTCCGCCAGAGTGCGGTGACCTGGGGCCGGGCGCTCACGATAGTGGCGAGGGCCTTGCGCGCGTCGGCGACGTCGATGGGGTTCTCGATGAGTTCGGCGATCAGTTCGCTCGTCGCAGTGAGCTTGCCGTAGTTGAGGGAGCGGTACTTGACGTTGCGGCTCCGGGTGATCGACTCGTGCGTGCCCGGGTCCTCGTGGGTGAGGGCGATGATCGTGTGCGTCACGTTCGCCTCGGTACCCTTGAGGCCGTAGGCGCGGGTGATGGCCTCCATCGCGGCCGTGGCGTCCTCGGCTCCGGCTCCGGCGGCGAAGATGACCTCGGCGAGGCGCATGGTCAGGTCGAGGACCGCGCGGGTGTAGCCCGCGTTGTCGAAGACCCCGATGCTGACGGTGGCGTCAGACATCCGTGCGACGGACCTTCGTGGGGTCCGTCGTGCAGCAGTGGGGGGTGGGGTGGGTCACCCCCCAAGCCTAGGCAGCCTTTCCGTTACGGCGGGACATCCGCACGATGAGGATCACGATCAGCGCGAGCACGCCGACGAGGGCGATCCACGGCAGCGCATAGCCGATGCCGACCAGTGCGGCGCCGAGCGCACCGACCAGGGCCGCCCAGCCGGCACCGATCGCGGTCCAGAAATCGCCGGGCGCTCCGGGTGCGACGGTTCCCGTTGAGTAGAGGGACAGGATGATCGTCGAGAAGTCGACCTGATCGGACAGGAAATTGCGCTGCGACTGCAGGCTTTCGAGGTCCGCCTGCCGCTGGGAGAGCGTGCCCTCGATCGCGATCAGGTCTGTCGTCGTCGTCGCCTGCTGCATCAGTGTGAGCAGCCGGTCCACGGAGGTCTTCAGGGCGGTGATCCGGGCATCGAGGTCCTGGGTCTGCTGGGTGATGTCGGAGGCATTGAGCGACACGAAATTGACGGTGCCGAGTTTCTTGAGGTCGGTGACCGTGCGGTCGAGGGCGCCGGCCGGGATGCGCAGGGTGAGGGTCGCACTCGCCTGCTGGTTCTCGGTCGCGGGATTCTCGGTGCGGCTGTCGATGCGCCCGCCCGCCTGTTCGGTGATCGTCACCGCGTCCTGCGTCGCCTTGATCGGGTCTTTCGCGGTGATCGACATCGACCCGGTCATGATCACGTCGCGCTGGCCGGTGGCGACCTCGCTCGTGCTGCCGGCGGCGGAACCCGAGGTCACGCTGCCTGCCGCATCGCCGGCTTGCGGGGCTCCGACGACCCCGGAATCCTTGGTCGTGCCGTCGCCCGTCACGGCGCCGGTTCCCGGGTTCGACACGGACGAGCCGGCATCGTTCGACGAACCGGAGGCGGAGCATCCGGCCAGCAGAAGCACGGCGGCGAGGAGCGCTGCAGCGGCGGGAAAACGTTTCATGGGGCAACTGTATGGCGCGCCCGGAGGCCACTGTCTGGACGCCGTCTGGGAGTCGAATCACAATCCCGTCTCGGTGCGGGCACAGTTGTTAGTGTCGAGGCATCGGCCGGGCAGCTCCGGCCGGGCTCCACGCGACACACGCTCCACGAGACACACCCTGAGACACACTCGACACCCAACGGAGGAAATATGGGATTCGCAGAGAACGCCAAGGACGCCCTCGACGCCACCGGGCAGAAGATCGGCCGGGCCTTCGAGGACACCAAGGACCGGATCGAAGACAAGGTCGACGAGATCAAGGCGGATGCCGAGGTCAAGCGCGCGGAGGCCGGCGTGAAGCACGCCGAGGCCGAGCGCGACGCGACGAAGGCCACCAATGAGTACAAGGAAAACCTGCGCGACGATACTTGAGTCATGGGATGGTGGGCTGCGTTGACGGAACGGGTCCGTCGACGCCGCCCGCCCCTGCTCCACATCGCCACGGATGAGGGCACCGGACCGGTCGTCATCCTCGTGCACGGCATCGCCAGTTCGTCCGTGACGTTCCGGGAACTGGTGCCGCTGCTCACCCCGCGGCACCGGGTGATCGCGGTCGACATCCTCGGCTTCGGCGAATCGCCGGCCCCCGAGGGCTGCGAGTACCGGCTCGAGGACCACGTCGAGGCGCTCGCCGCGACGATCCGCTCGCTCCGGCTGCGCGAGCCGTTCGTGCTCGTGGGCCATTCTCTCGGCAGCCTGATCGTGGCCAGGCTTGCTGCGTCGCCGGTGACCCGGTTCGATCGTCGCACCCGGATCTCCCGCGTCGTGCTCGTCGGACCGCCCGTGTACCTGTCGCCCACGGAGATCGGCGACCGCTGGGTGCGCGCCCGGGTCAGCGTCTACCTGCGCGCGTACGCCTTCCTGAGGGAGAACAAGGACTTCACCATCGGCAACGCCGCGATCATCTCGCGGCTGCTGCCGAAGGGCATCTTCGAGATCACCGAACGCAACTGGACTCCCTTCGTGAAGTCCCTCGAGCACTGCATCGAATCGCAGACGCTCGTGAGCGACATCGCGAGCCTGCGCGTGCCCGTCGACGTGGTCTACGGCAGCCTCGACGCGTTCATCCAGTCGGGCAGCCTGACCGTGATCGAGCGGATGCGCCACGTCACGATGCACCGCGTGGAGGCGAACGACCACCTGATCCGGCCGCGCCTGGCCCGGGAACTGCTCACGGTCATCGAGACCGCGACGGGGGCCGACGACCGACCGGCGGACCCGGACGGGCCGCGCGCGCCGGCATCCGCTGCCGCCCGCTGAATCCGCTGGACGCGGAGTGGCCGAGCGGATGATTAGGCTGGGGACATGGACACACGCACCCTGGGAAGAACCGACCGAACCGTCTCCGTGATCGGGCTCGGAACCTGGCAACTGGGAGCGGACTGGGGCGACGTCAGCGAGGCCGATGCGACCGCCGTGCTCGCGGCATCCGCCGACGCCGGGGTCACCTTCTTCGACACCGCCGACGTCTACGGCGACGGCCGCAGCGAACAGATCATCGGGCGCTACCTCGCCACGGCCGGCGCGGACGCCGGGATCACGGTCGCGACCAAGATGGGCCGCCGCGTCGACCAGCTCGCCGAGAACTATGTGCTCGCCAACTTCCGCGCCTGGACCGAACGCTCGCGCCGCAACCTCGGCGTCGACACCCTCGACCTCGTGCAGCTGCACTGCCCGCCGAGCGCGGTCGTCGAATCGGGCGAGGTCTACGACGCGCTCGACACCCTCGTCGCCGACGGCGCCATCGCGGCCTACGGATTCAGCGTCGAGACCTGCGACCAGGCCCTCGCCGCGATTGCCCGCCCGGGCACCGCGACCGTGCAGATCATCCTGAACGCGTTCCGGCTCAAGCCGCTCGACGCCGTGCTCCCCGCCGCCCGCGCCGCCGGGGTCGGCATCATCGCCCGCGTGCCACTCGCGAGCGGGCTGCTCACCGGCAAGTACACCCGCGCAACGACCTTCGCCGAGAACGACCACCGCAACTACAACCGCGACGGCAGCCACTTCGACGTCGGCGA
Organism: Cryobacterium algoricola; assembly: GCF_004402485.1. Classification (GTDB taxonomy): domain Bacteria; phylum Actinomycetota; class Actinomycetes; order Actinomycetales; family Microbacteriaceae; genus Cryobacterium; species Cryobacterium algoricola. Next base: position 135,048 of record NZ_SOFG01000018.1, read on the forward strand.
GACCTTCTCGGGGGTCGACTACGAGACCGGCCTCGCCGCGGCCGCCGAGTTCGCCGCCCTCGTGCCGGCCGGGCTCACGCCCGCGCAGGCCGCACTCGCCTGGGTCGCCCAGCAGGACGGCGTGAGCGCCGTCATCCCCGGCGCCCGCTCGATCGCCCAGGCGCAGGGCAACGCGGCGGCCGGGACGGTTCCGCCGCTCAGCGCCGAGTTCCTCGCCGGCGTGCGCGACATCTACGACCGCCTCCTCCGCGCCCAGATCCACCCGCGCTGGTAGCCCCCGCCCCGCCCCGCGCCGTCCCCGGAAGCCGCGCCTGAAGATTCCGCGAGACTGCACTTTTGGCCCATAAACCGCGGGTTTAAGGGCCAAAAGCGCACTCTCGCGGATGCTGGTGGGCGCGCGGGGAGGGCGGCGCGGGCTTAGTCGTCGTCGGGGTCGCGGCCGGTGCGCTCGCCGGAGTCGAGGGCGGCGATCGCCGCCCGGTCCGTGTCGTCGAGGGCGAAGTCGAAGACGTCGAAGTTCTCCCGGATGCGCGACGGCGTCACCGACTTCGGGATCACGATGTCGCCGAGCTCGAGGTGCCAGCGGATCACGACCTGCGCGGCGGACTTACCGTAGCGGGCGCCGATCGCCTCGAGCGTCGGGTTGCCGATCGCCCGGCCACGGGCCAGGGGCGACCAGTCTTCGGTCAGGATGCCGTGGGCCGCGTCGTAGGCACGGACATCCGCTTGTTGCAGCCACGGGTGCAGCTCGACCTGGTTCACCACCGGAACCACGGAGGTCTCGGCGAGGAGCCGGTCGATGTGGTGCGGGTGGAAGTTGGACACCCCGATCGAGCGGGCTCGGCCGTCGGCCCGGATCGCGTCGAGGGCCCGCCAGGTGTCGACGTACCTGTCCTGGCTCGGGACGGGCCAGTGGATCAGGTACAGGTCGACGTAGTCGAGCCCGAGCTTCCCGAGGCTCTCGTCGAAGGCGCGCAGGGTGCTGTCGTAGCCGTGGTCGGCGTTCCACACCTTCGTCGTCACGAAGACGTCGCCGCGGGGGAGGCCGGCCCGGGCGATGCCCTGGCCGACGCCGACCTCGTTGGCGTAGAGCGCCGCTGTGTCGACGTGCCGGTAGCCGGACTCGAGCGCGACCTGCACCGCATCCGCCGCCGCGGCGTCTGCGATCTTGTACACCCCGAGACCGAGCTGCGGGATCGAGTGGCCGTCGTGGAACTGCAACACGGGTGAAAGGGTCATATCCCCATTAAACCCGCCCCGCAGCTTCCCAACCCGCTTTCGCGGAAGGGAGGGTCACGGCGGTGGGCCGGCTTCTCACGGGGTGAGAGGCGGGCTTTCGGGCCGGCGGCCGAGCACCGAGAGTATGAACCATCTCGTGCCGCTCTCAGGGCGCGGCGTGCCGGGCAACGCCGCCCGTCACGAAGACGCGGGATACAGGAGGTCACGGTGAAGGCTGTCCGGCTCCACTCCTATGGGGCGCACCCGACCCTCGACGATGTCCCCGAGCCCGAGATTCTCGGCCCGTGGGACGTGCTCGTCGACGTCGGCGCCGCCGGGCTCTGCCGCACCGACCTGCACATCATCGAAGGCCAGTGGGATCCGATCCAGCACCCGCACCTGCCCTATACCCTCGGCCACGAGAACGCCGGCTGGGTGCGCGCCTGCGGCTCAGCCGTGCACAACGTCGCGGTCGGGGATACGGTCATCATGCATCCGCTCACCAGCTGCGGGCTCTGCCCCGCCTGCCGGGAGGGACAGGACTCGCACTGCGAGAACGCCACCTTCCCCGGCATCAACGTCGACGGCGGCATGGCCGAGGTGCTCCGCACCAACGCGCGCGCCGTCGTGAAGCTCGACCCCGCGCTCCAGCCCCGCGACGTGGCCGCCCTGGCGGATGCCGGACTCACCGCCTACCACGCCGTGCGGAAGGCCGCCCCGGTTCTCTTCCCCGGCAGCCACGCGGTCGTGATCGGGTCCGGTGGCCTCGGGCACATCGGCGTGCAGAGCCTCGCGGCGATCACGAGTGCGGAAATCACCGTCGTCGACCGCTCCGAGGCGGCCCTCGAGCTCGCCGGTCAGATCGGCGCGCACCACACCGTGCTCGCGACGAGCGATGCGGACGTCGAGAAGGCCGTCGCCGAGATCACCGGAGGCGGGGCGCACATCGTCTTCGACTTCGTCGGCGAACGCGGTGCAGAATTGCTCGCGCCGAAGCTGCTCCGGAACCGCGGCTCGCACTACGTGATCGGTTACGGCGGCACGGTCAGCCTGCCGACGATCGAGATTATCTCGCGTGAGATCAACGTGATCGGCAACCTCGTCGGCACGTACACCGACCTCGTCGAACTGATGACCCTCACGTCCCAGGGCAAGGTCACCCTGCACACCGCCGTCTACCCGCTCGACGCCGCCAACGACGCGATCGCCGACCTCGAGAGCGGCCGCCTGGTCGGCCGCGGCATTCTCGTACCCGACCACGCCGCCTGACACGGCCGCGACCGGTTGCCCGGGCGGCATCCCCGGCCCGCCCCACCAGGCTCCCGTTCCACCCGTTCCAGCCCGTTCCAGCCCGTTCCACCCCGATCCATCCGAAGGAGACCAACAGTGACGTTCCTCGACACCTCGGAGGCCCCGAGCGGCTTCCTCGACTCCCCGCAGGCGCGGGCCCTGCTCGTGCGCGTCATCCGGGTGGCATTCCCGCACGCGCAACTGCCGGACACCGCATACGAGAAGACCGCGGCCGCCCTGATCGCCCTCGCCGAGAAGACGCCGCGGCACTTCCTTGCCCTGTCGTCCGGCCTCGCGAGCCTCGACACCCTTCCCGCGGGGGCATTCCTCGACCTCAACGCGACGGATGCCACGGCTCGCCTGCGCGCGATCGAGCAGACCGAATTCTTCGGCTTCATCCGCGCCAACACCGTGCTGACCCTGTACAACCTCCCGGAGGTCTGGGAGGCGCTCGGCTACGAGGGCGCGTCCTTCGACAAGGGCGGCTATCTCACCCGAGGCTTCAACGACCTCGATTGGCTCCCGGAGCCGCGGATCGAGGAATACACCGGCGAACTGAACTACGTCGAGATCGGCCCGCTCACCCGGCAGGTCGGCACGGGCACTGCGCCGGCGGCATCCGCTGCGACCAGGGACGAGGTGACGAAATGACCGCGATCGACCACGACGAGGAGGCCGTCGTCATCATCGGCTCTGGCGCGGGCGGAGGGACCCTCGCCTACGAGCTCACCGCTCGCGGGATCAAGGTCGTCGTCCTCGAGGCGGGCCCGCACATCACGAATGCGGAATACGTCAACGACGAGTGGGCCGCGTTCTCCCAGATGGCCTGGCTCGACCCCCGCACGACGAGCGGCTCCTGGCGGATCGCCCGTGACTTCCCGAACCTGCCGGCCTGGATCGTCAAGGCCGTCGGCGGCAGCACCACGCACTGGTCGGGCGCGACTCCGCGGTTCCTCGCCCACGAGTTCGAGGCCCGGAGCACCTACGGGGCGATCGACGGCGCGAACCTGCTCGACTGGCCGCTCACCCTCGCCGAGCTCGCCCCGTACTACGACCGCGCCGAGATCGCGATGGGCTCCACGCACCGGCACGGCCGCGCGGCCCTGCCGGCCAACAACAACTACAAGGTGTTCGCCAACGGCGCCGCGCGGGTCGGCTACAACTTCTACGCGACCGGTCCGTACGCGACGAACGCCGAACCGTACGACGGGCGCCCGGCATCCGTTCAGGACGGCTTCAACTTCCAGGGCGACAAGTCCGGCGCGAAGTGGAGCACCCTCGTGCGCGAGATCCCCCGTGCGGAGGCGACCGGTCACCTCGACCTGCGCCCGCTCAGCCAGGCCGTGCAGATCAGCCACGACCGCACCGGGCGCGCCGACGCCGTGCTCTACCTCGATGCCGCCGGCGGCATGCACCGGCAGCGCGCACGGATCGTGTGCGTCGCCGGGAATTCGATTGAGACGCCGAGGCTGCTGCTGCTCAGCGCGAGTTCCCTGTTCCCCGACGGGCTCGCCAACTCCTCCGGCCAGGTCGGCCGCAACTACATGCGGCACACGACCGGTTCGGTCTACGCCCAGTTCCCCGACCCGGTGCACTCCTACCGCGGCGAGACGATGGCCGGGATAATCGCGGACGAGGCGCGCCACGACGAACGGCGCGGCTTCGCCGGGGGCTACTACCTCGAAACCCTGTCGCTCGGTCCGGCGTTCCTCGCGGCCTTCGCTAACCCGGGGGCGTGGGGGCGCGACTTCACGGCGATCCTCGACGGATACGCGCACACCGCGGGGCTCTGGATCGTCGGAGAGGACATGCCGCAGGAGACCAACCGGATCACGCTGAACGGGTCGGTCACGGATGCCGCCGGCCTGCCGGTCGCCAACGTGAACTTCGACGACCACCCGAACGACGTCGCCATGCGCGAGCACGGCTACCGCCAGGCCGAGCTGCTCTACGACGCGGTCGGGTCGATTTCGGCGCACCGCACCCCGCCATACCCGTCCACGCACAACCTCGGCACGAGCCGGATGAGCGCACGGCCGGAGGACGGCGTGGTGAACAAGTTCGGTCGTGCCCACGATGTGCCGAACCTGTTCGTGAGCGACGGTTCGGTGTTCACGACGGGAGCCGCGGCGAACCCCACCCTCACGATCGTGGCCCTCGCCATCCGGCAGGCCGATCACATCGCCGAACAGCTCGCCAACGGAACCCTGTGACCGTCCGTCCGTCCGCCGATCCGTCCGTCCGTCCGTTGCCTGACACCGTTCCAGAGAAGGAGAGCGTGAACCCATGACCCACGACCAGATGATGCGAACGCCGTACGACCAGATCGGCGAGGTGCCGACCTTCACGCTGGAGTCCACCGACGTGAAGAACGGCGAGGAACTCGCACCGCCCCAGCGCAGCGGGATCTTCGGCGCCGGCGGCAGCGATACCTCGCCCGAACTGCACTGGAGCGGGTTCCCGGCCGGAACCAGGAGTTTCGCGGTGACGATGTACGACCCGCTCGCCCCGACGGCGAGCGGATTCTGGCACTGGGCCGTCGCCGACATCCCCGTGACGACGACGAGCCTGCCGACCGGGGCGGGCGAGGAGAACAGCAGCACCCTGCCGCCCGGTGCCTGGCAGCTCACCAACGACGCGAGCCTCCGGCGCTACCTCGGCGCGGCCCCGCCGGCCGGCCACGGGCGGCACAACTACTACATCGCCGTGCACGCCCTCGACGTCGACACGATCGGCATCCCCGAGACGTCGACGCCCGCGTTCCTCACCTTCAACCTCGGTGGGCACACCCTCGCCCGCGCCGTGATCACCCCCTGGTGGGAGGCCCGCTAGACCGCCCCGCACCCCGGTTCGGGCGAGCGGATGCTCAGCGCCGCGACTGCTCAGCGCCGGACGCTGCCGGAGCGGAAGTAGCGCGAGAGTCCGGCTGCGGTCTCGCGCAGCATCCGCTCGAGGTCGCGTTCGCGGCTCGCGATGGTGTCGGCCCGGGCCGAGATCGCGACGGAGCCGACGAGCAGGCCGGCCGAGTTGCGCACGCCGACCGCGGCGCAGGTCATGCCCGGCACGAACTCCTCGTGTTCCCAGGCGACCTGGGACCGGGAGATCGTCTCGAGCTGGCGCTCGAGCTCTCCGCGGTCGGTGATCGTCGCGGGGGTCAGGCGGGGCAGCCCGTGCGCCTCGAGGTACTGGTCGCGCTGCTCGCCGCTCATGCCGGTGAGCATGATCTTGCCGAAGGCGGTCGCGTGGGCGGCCTCGTGGAACCCGAAACTCAACGGGGTGAGGCGCGGGGCGGCCGGGGAGTCCACGATGTAGGTGACGACGACATCCGCCCCGCGGTAGGCGGCGAAGTATGCGGCCGCTCTGGCGTGCCGGTGCAGGCGGGCGATCTCGGTGCGTACCTCCGCGGGCACCCCGATCTGCCGGTGCAGGGAGACGCCGAGCCGGTGCAGCTTGTACCCGAGTTCGAACTTGCGTTCCCGACGGATGTGCACGAGGTAGTCGCTCTGCACGAGCGTCTGCATCAGCCGGTACACGGTCGGCAGCGGGTAGCCGAGGCTCGCCGAGACCTCCTTCGCCGTGGCCCCGCCGCGCTCGGCGACGATTTCGAGGATCGCGAGCGTCTTCTGGATCGAGGCGACCCCGCTCAGGGCCGGCGGCGCCGGCAGCGCCGTGACGTTGGCGGCCAGTGGCGGCTGGGCGAGTGTCCGGGGCGACGGCGGCTGGGACAGGGGAAGAGCATCCGTGGTCTTCATGCGGCCATTGTCAGCCGGGCCCGGCCCCGGCACAATCGCCGGGCGCCTGAGAAGATCCCGGGTGCGGCGGGTGCGCCGGCTTCTCACATCGTGACAGGCCCCCTGACCGGGCGGCACCGGCGAATTTAGGCTGGCGGCATCCGCATCGTTCGAAGAAGGAGATCGTCATGGCCGCCTCCAGCGCCATTCGTACCATCATCAGCCCCGGCCGCTACGTGCAGGGGAAGGGGGCGCTGTCCCGGCTCGGCGAGTTCCTCGCGCCGCTCGGGAAGACGCCGCTCCTCGTCTCCGACGACGTGGTCTGGGGGATCCTCGGGCAACGCGCGACGGACTCGCTGCGCGCCGCCCAGCTCCCGGTCACCCGGGAACGTTTCGGCGGCATCCCCACGGCCGCCGAGGTCACCCGCCTCGTCGGCGTGATCGAGAGGACCGGCGCAGACGTCATCGTCGCCCTCGGCGGCGGCAGCGCCATGGACGCCGTCAAGGCGGCCGGGTTCCTGGCCGGCATCCGCTGGGTTACCGTTCCCTCCGTTGCCTCGACGGATGCGCCCACCTCGGCCCTCTCGGTGATCTACACCGCCGACGGCGCGTTCGAGGAATACCGCTTCTTCCCGAAGAACCCGGACCTCGTGCTGATGGACACCCAGCTCGTGGCGGATGCCCCGGCCGCGTTCCTGGCGGCGGGCGTCGGCGATGCCCTCGCGACCTGGCTCGAGGCCCGTGCGACGCGGCAGGCGCACGCGAACACGATGGCGGGCGGCCTGCCGACGCTCGCGGGCACCGCGCTCGCCGAACTGTCGTGGGGTGTGATCTGGGACAACGCGCTCCCCGCCCTCGATGCCGTGCGCGACCACCAGGTCACCCCGGCCGTCGAGAAGCTCGTCGAGGCGAACACGCTGCTGTCGGGGCTCGGGTTCGAGTCCGGCGGGCTCGCCGCGGCGCACGCGATCCACAACGGCCTCACCGCGGCGCACCAGACCCACGGCCTCGCCCACGGGCAGAAGGTCAACATCGGCTCGGTCACGCAGCTCGTGCTCGAGGGGGCCCCGACCCAGGAGATCCGCGACTTCATCGAGTTCACGACCCGGGTCGGGCTGCCGAACACCCTGACCGAAGTCGGTCTCAGCGTCGACGACGAGGACGACCTGCGCCGCGTCGCCGAGGCGGCGACGGTGCCGGGGGAGACGATCCACAACATGCCGTTCGACATCACCCCCGACGAACTCGTCAGCGCGCTGAAGTCGATCGAGCGGTTCTCCCGCACGGTGCGGAGCGAGGCGCACCTGCCTGCGCCCGTGCAGTACGTCGCCCACCAGGTCGACACGCACTAGCCGCAGCTCTCGGCGGTCGTGGTGCACCACGCTGCGCCGCAGTTCGGTTCGCGCGCTCAATGCGCCGCTTCGCGCCAGGCACGCGTGGCGCGAAGCGGCGCAGGTGGCGCGTGCACGTCGGCCGCGCACCCTCGTGATGGCTCTCGCGAGGGTCCTGGCGCGGTAGGGCCGGTGTAGAGGGAGGGGCTAGGAGACCTGGATCTGGATGGGGGCGGTGTCGGGGATCGGGCCGGCGTCGCGGCCGCGCAGGTCCGGGTGCCAGCGGCGGCCCAGCGCGGGGATCAGAGTGCCGAGCGCCGCGAAACCGGCGGCGACGAGGATCGCAGCCCCGGCGCCGTTGTGGTCGATCATGAAGCCGGCCGTCGCCGACCCGAGCGCCGCGCCCATCAGCTGGCCGGTGCCGACCCAGCCGTAGGCCTCGGCGGTGTCGCTGAACTTGACGCTCGCCGACACGATCCCGAAGAGCACGGCGAAGGCCGGCGCGATGCCGAGGCCCGCGAGGAACAGGGTTGCGGCGAGCCACCAGAAGCCGAGGCCGAGGGTCGCGAGGGAGAGACCGATCGTGACAATCAGCATCCGCCCGGCAAGGGCCCACGGGCCGATCTGCGCGTGCCCGAGCGCGAGGCCGCCGACGAGGGAACCGATCGCGAAGATGCCGAGCACCCAGCCGGAGTCCGAACTGCCGTGGCCGAACGCCGCGACGACGCCGGCCTCGACGGCCGAGCAGGCGGCAACGAGCATGAAGCCGACGACGGTGCTGAGGAGCACGGGCGGGCGCCTGAGCACGGCGCCGAGCTTGCGGCGGCTGCGCGGGATCCGCACCCGGCCGACCTCGGGCAGCACGACGAACCAGATGCCGCCGCCGACCAGGAAGACCGCGGCGAGGAGGATGCCCGCGACCGAGCTGACCTGGATCGCGACGAACGTGGCGATCACCGGTCCGAGTACCCAGATGATCTCCTGGGCGGATGCGTCGAGCGAGAACAGGGGGGAGAGCTGGCGGGAGTTGACGATCTTCGGGTAAATCGTGCGCACGGCCGGCTGGATCGGCGGCGTCGTCAGCCCCGCGACGAGGCCGATCACCATCAGGCCCCAGATCGGCAGGATCAGCAGCGCCATCACGACGATGGAGCTCGCGCAGATCGCGATCGTGGCGATGATGACCGGGCGCATACCCCAGCGACCCATCAACCGGCTCGTGAGGGGACCCGCGATCGCCTGGCCGATGCTCATCGCGCCGAGCACGAGGCCGGCGGAACCGTAGGAGGCGTAGACGTGCTCGATGTGGATCAGGAACGCGAGCGAGAGCATCCCGAACGGGAAGCGGGCGGTCAGCTGCGCAGCGATCAGACGGGCAACCCCGGGCGTCTTCAGTAGGGTCCAGTAGCTGCTCACTCGTTCGAGTCTACGGGCGCGGCGTGGTGCGGGTCGAGTCGGGAGCCCGCCACGCAATCCGTCGCCACCCCGCGCCGAATTACGTCGCGTGCGCGCCGGTTCTCGCAACGAACGTGTACGGGACGCAATTCCGTGCCGGGAGCGGCGCCGGGTGCCGAACCGGGTGCTCGTTCGCTGCGGCGGGGCGTGAGCGGATGCGGGTCCCTGCGTCGCGCACACCCGATAGCGTGGTTTCGTGAACACTTTGATTTCAGCCGAGGACCTGGCCCGCCTGCTCGAGACGCGTGAGGACATCCGCGTGCTCGACGTCCGCTGGGCGCTCCTCGGGCCGAGCGGCCGCGACGAATACGCCGCCGGGCACCTGCCGGGCGCGGTCTACGTCGACCTCGAGACCGAGCTCGCCCGGCCCGGCGCCCCGGAAGACGGCCGGCACCCCCTGCCCGCGATCGAGGACCTGCAGGCGGCCGCGCGCCGCTGGGGAATCCACGACGACGACACCGTCGTGGTCTACGACGACCTGAGCCTGATGTCGGCGGCACGGGCGTGGTGGCTGCTGCGGCACGCCGGGCACCGGAACGTGCTCCTCCTCGACGGTGCGCTCGCCGAATGGCGCAAGGCCGGGCTGCCGCTCGTCACCGGGGAGCAGCCGGACCCGCCGATCGGCACCGCGCACCTGAGCTACGGTTCGCTCGGCACGATCGACGCGGACACCGCCGCCGCCATCGCGCACACCGGCATCCTCCTCGACGCGCGAGCCGGCGCTCGGTACCGGGGCGAGACCGAGCCGGTCGACCCGCGCGCCGGTCACATCCCCGGCGCCGTGAGCGCCCCGACGACGGACACCCTCGCCGACGACGGCCGCTTCCTGCCCGCCGACCAGCTCCGCGCGCAGTTCGAGTCCCTCGGCGTGCGGCCGATGCGCCCGATCGGGGTCTACTGCGGATCGGGCGTCACCGCCGCCCACGAGATCGCAGCGCTCACGATCGCCGGGTTCGTCCCCTACCTGTATCCCGGGTCCTGGTCGCAGTGGTCCAACCTCCCGGACCGTCCCGTGGAAACCGGGGACAGTGCGCGCGGCGGGTTCGGCGGTTTCACCGGGGCCAGCGTCGGGCTGTAGCCGTCGGCGTCGGCCGCTCGCGGCATCCGCTCTGAGCATCCCTCGCCCCCGGTGCGCTCCCATGGAACTCACACGGCACGCGCGGCCCCGGGATGTCATACTTAGGTAATGCTTACCTTACCCAGCGCCGAGGTGACCGACGACACCGTGCTTCCCGACGCACGCCCCGGCTACCGGCCGTACCGGGCGACGGTCGCGGGCATCCGGCGCCTGAGTCCGCACTTCGTGCGGGTGACCTTCACCGGCCCCGAGTTCGAGCACTTCGGCACGGCCGGACTCGATCAGCGGATCAAGCTCGTCCTGCCGATCCCCGGCGTCGGCCTCGCCGATTTCGGTGCGGACGAGCAGCATGACCACCCTGCCTCGACCGGCACCGGCTGGTATGACCGCTGGCGTGCCCTCCCCGAGGCGGAGCGCAACCCGTTCCGCAGTTACACCGTGCGCAGCGTGCGCCCGCACCTCCGCGAACTCGACGTCGACTTCGTCTCCCACGGTCCGGCGGATGCCGCCGGTTCCGGCTCCGGGGCCGGCCCCGCCTCCCGCTGGCTCGCCGCGGCCCAGGTCGGCGAGCACGTCGTCATCGTCGGGCCGGACTCCCGCAGCCGCGACGCCGGCCTCGGCCTCGACTGGCGCCCCGGCGACGCGACCTACCTGCTCCTGGCCGGCGACGAGACCGCGGTCCCCGCGATCTGCGGCATCCTCGATGCGCTGCAGCCCGGGCGCACGGCACACGCGTTCCTCGAGGTGCCGGATGCCGCGGACCAGCTCGACGTGCGGGTCCCCGACGGGTGCTCGGTCACCTGGCTTCCGCGCGGCGGCGCACCGCACGGCGAATGCCTCGACGCCGCGGTGCGCACCTGGGTCGCCGGCCACCGGGGACCCGAGGTCCCGACCGGCGCGGGCGTGAACGCGGACGAACTCGAGATCGATGTCGACCGTGAAACCCTATGGGACACTCCGGACACGCCCCCGGGCACCGGCTTCTACGCCTGGCTCGCCGGCGAGGCCGGCGCGATCAAGCGCCTCCGCCGCTTCCTCGTGAGCGAGACCGGCGTCGACCGCCGGCGCGTCTCCTTCATGGGCTACTGGCGCCTCGGCAAGGCCGAGCCCCAGTGAGCCGGCTGGCGCATCCGTCGGAGCGCCCGGCCCGGCACCTCCCGGCCCAGCACCTTCCGGCCGCGAACGAATTCGACGGAGATTCTGCCCAGAAAACACCTGAGAGCGCTGTTTCGGCCCGAAAAACGGAAAACCTCCGTCGAATCGGTTCGGCTCGGCGCCCGGTCGTCGGGCTCCTCGCCGCGGCTGTGCTCCTCGTTCTCGTGATCGGTGCCTCCCTCGTGGTCGGCGCCCGTGACGTGCCATTCGGCACCGTGCTCGATGCCCTGTTCCGGCCGGACCCCGCCGTGACCGACCAGCTGGTGGTGCTCGACCTGCGCATCCCGCGCACGGTCGTCGGCCTGTTCGCGGGCCTCGCCCTCGGCCTCGCCGGCGCGCTCATGCAGGGCGTCACCCGCAATCCCCTCGCCGACCCCGGCCTGCTCGGCGTCAACGCGGGCGCGTCCCTCTTCGTCGTCGCCGGCATCGCCGTCTTCGGGGTCACGAGCGCGCTCGGCTACGTGTGGTTCGCCTTCATCGGGGCCGCGGCCGCGGCATCCGTCGTCTACGTCATCGGTTCGCTCGGACGCGGGGGAGCGACCCCGGTCAAGCTCACCCTCGCCGGCACGGCGCTCACTGCGGCGCTCACCTCACTGATCACCATCGTGCTGCTGAGCGACCCGGCGACCTTCGACCGCTACCGGTTCTGGTCGGCGGGCTCCCTCTCCGCCCGCGGCCTCGACACGGCGCTGCAGCTCGCGCCGTTCATCCTCGTCGGCGCGATCCTGGCGGCAACGGCCGGGCGGATGCTCAACGCCCTCGCCCTCGGAGACGACCTCGCCCGCGGCCTCGGCCAGAACGTCGTGGCCGCACGGATCGTCTGCTTCGTCGCCGTCGTGCTGCTCTGTGGCTCGGCGACCGCCCTCGCCGGTCCGATCGTCTTCGTCGGCCTCGCCGTGCCGCACCTCGCCCGCTGGTTCGCCGGCCCCGACTACCGCTGGACCCTCGCCCTCTCGGCGCTGCTCGGCCCGGCCCTGCTCCTGCTCGCCGACGTGATCGGGCGCGTGATCGCCCGCCCCGGCGAGATCGAGGCCGGCCTCGTCGTCGCGTTCCTCGGCGCCCCCGTGCTGATCCTGCTCGTGCGGAACACCAAGGCGGTCGGACTATGACCCCGCGCTCGCCGCACACCGCACCCGCCGCACCCGCCGACCTCGCCGAGCGTCGCCGTTCCAGCCCGGGATCGCCGGTGCACCAGGGCGCCTCGGCAGAAGCAGCGATTCTCGGTGCGGCCCGGGGGGCGCGTCGCCGCACGGAACGCCGGGTCGTGATCGTGCTCGCAGCAGCGCTGCTCGTCGTCGCCGCGCTGAGCCTGTCCGTCGGTTCATACTCGCTCTCGGTGCCCGACCTCCTCCGCACCCTCGCCGGCCAGGGCACGGGAGCCGAGAACTTCATCGTGCTGACCCTGCGGCTGCCCCGCGTCGTGCTCGCGCTCCTGACCGGCATCGCCTTCGCGCTCTCGGGCGCCCTGTTCCAGACCGTGCTGCGCAATCCGCTCGCGAGCCCCGACATCGTCGGCGTCACCGGCGGGGCGAGCGCCGCAGCGGTCCTCGGGATGCTCGTGCTCGGCTTCGGCAGCCTCGCGACCGCCTTCGCGGCCTTCGGCGGCGCGATCCTCGTCGCGACCGTCATCTACCTGCTGGCCTGGCGCGGCCGCAGCGGAGGTGCCGGCGGCATCGCCGGCTACCGCTTCGTGCTCATCGGCGTCGGCGTCGCGTTCATGGTGCAGGGCCTGATCGGCTATCTGCTCACGCGCGCCCAGCTCCGCGACGCCCAGGACGCCCTGACCTGGCTCGTCGGCAGCGTGAGCGGTGCCGCCTGGCCCGAGATCGCCGTCGTCGCGGTCGGGCTTGCGGTGCTCCTGCCGATCGTCTGGATGCTGGCCCCGCGTCTCCGCGCGCTGCAACTGGGCGACGACCTGGCCACGAGCCTCGGGGTCGGCGCCGAGCGCAACCGGCTCGGACTCCTCATCGTCGCCGTCGCCCTCGCCGCGCTCGCGACGGCCATGGTCGGCCCGCTCGCGTTCGTCGCGTTCGTGTCCGCGCCGATCGCCCGCCGCCTCGCCGGAACCGGCGGGCTGAGCCTCGTGCCGGCAGCCCTGGTCGGCGCCCTGATCGTCAGTGCCGCCGACTTCGCCGCCCAGCACCTGCTCCCCGGCGGACTCCAGCTGCCGGCCGGGGTCGTCACCGGCGCGATCGGCGCGCCCTACCTGCTCTGGCTGCTCGCGACCGGCGCCGCCGGCGGCAGCGGCAGCGCGCGCGACAGTACCGAAGGAATCCGATGACTCACCCAGAACAGCACACTCCGGAGGAGCAGACAGCGGTCCCGGCACTGTCGGGGCCGGCACTGTCGGGCCCGGCAGCCACCGACCCGGCTGCCACCGACCCGGCCGGCCACGCGCACCACGAGTTGCGCGCCGTCGGCCTCGGCCTCGGCTACGACGGCGTCCCGATCGTCACCGATCTCGACCTCGAGATCGCTGTCGGTCGGCTCACGGTCATCGTCGGCGCGAACGCCTCGGGCAAGTCGACCCTCCTCCGCGGGCTCGCCCGCCTGCTCACGCCGCAGTCCGGCGTCGTGCTCCTCGACGGCACCGACATCGCGAAGATTCCGGGCAAGCGCATCGCGACCGTGCTCGGCCTCCTGCCGCAGCAGCCGCTCGCGCCGGAGGGCATCACCGTCGGCGAACTCGTCGGCCGCGGCCGGCATCCGCACCAGGGCTGGTTCCGCGGCACCACGGCCGCCGACGACGCCATCGTCGCCGACGCCCTCGTCCGCACCGGAACCCTCGACCTCGCCGGGCGCCGGCTCGAGGAGCTCTCCGGCGGCCAGCGCCAGCGGGTCTGGATCGCCATGGCCCTCGCCCAGGACACCGACATCCTGCTGCTCGACGAGCCGACGAGCTTTCTCGACGTGGCACACCAGATCGAGGTCCTCGACCTGCTCCTCGAACTCAACCGCACCCGCGGAACCACGATCGTGATGGTCCTGCACGACCTCAACCTCGCGGCCCGGTACGCCGACGAGATGCTCGTGATGCGCGCAGGCCAGATCATCGCCGCCGGCCCGCCCGCGCAGACCCTGACGGTCGAAACCGTCCGCTCCGCCTTCGGCCTCGACGCCCTCGTCATCCCCGATCCGGTCTGCGGTTCGCCGCTCGTCGTGCCGATCGGGAGATTCCATCCCGCGCCGACCCCGGCATCCGCTATATTAGGTAAGGCTAACCTAAGCTAGTCGAACCGCGTCCCGCCCCGAGTCACCTGAGAAACCGGAGTTTCCCGTGCACCGTCCCCCCATTCGCGCGCTTGTCGCCGTCGCCGCCCTCGTCGCCCTGACCCTGACCGGCTGCTCCGCGCCCGCGCCCCAGGCAACGGATGCCGCGGCGGGAGACTCCGCCGCCGCCGCGTCGTTCCCCGTCACGATCGAGAACGCCTTCGGCTCCACCGTGATCCCGAAGCAGCCGACCCGGGTCGTGACCTGGGGCTGGGGGAGCGCGGACGACGCGATCGCCCTCGGCGTCATTCCCGTCGCGATGCCGTTCCAGGCCTACGCCGGCGACGCCCAGGGCGTGCTGCCCTGGATCTCCGAGGCGCTCGCGAAGACCGGAACGCCGACGCCGACCGTGCTGCCCGATTCCACGGAGCCGCCGTACGAGGACATCGCCAAGGCCGCGCCCGACGTGATCCTCGCCGCGTACTCCGGCATCACCGCGGAGCAGTACGCGCTCCTCAGCAAGATCGCCCCTGTGGTCGGCTACCCGGACCAGCCCTGGGCGACGGACTGGCGCGACCTCATCACGATCACCGGAACCGCGCTCGGCAAGACCACCGAAGCCGCAACGCTTCTCGCGGGCATCGACGAGAAGATCGCCGCGGCCGCAGCGGCCCACCCCGAATTCAAGGGAAAGTCGATCGCCCTCGTGGCCGACAGCAGCGGAACGTTCTACGTCTACAAGAAGGAAGACCCCCGCGTCGCATTCACCCTCGACCTCGGCTTCGTGAACGCCCCCGCCGTCGACGCGCTGGCGACCGATCAGGCGAGCTTCTACTACACGCTCAGCCACGAGCAGCTCGACAAGCTCACGAGCGACGTGCTCGTCAACTTCGGGACGACGCAGGAGGAATCCGACGCGTTCCTCTCCGCGGGCTACGCCCAGGCCATGCCGCAGGTGCAGCGCGGCTCCGTCGCGTCTCCGGTCGGAGCGGCATTCATCTCCTCGGTGTCCCCGCCGACGGGCCTCTCGCTGACCTGGGGCCTCGACGACTACGTGACGATGCTCTCGGCCGCCGCCAAGGCCGTCGGCTAACGCCCGTCCCCGGGGTTGAGGTGCGGCCATAACACCTTTGTCGGCACGGTGAGGGTGTTGTGGCCGCAACTCGGCGCTGGACCGTCAGCGAGGGCGCGGTCGCACCCGGCGTAATCTGCCCGAAACACGCCAACGGCCATACTTGATCGAGACACGTACCCCTCACGCTCGCTTTAGCTAGTCCAAAACGTGACCTGCGCACAGAATCCGCGTGGGCATCCTGTTATATGCTCACCTCTGTCGCTCACCGTTTACGGACTCAATGACGAACCCCTGACACCGACAACAAAGAAGGTTCCGCATATGCGCGCTCGATTCTTACTCCCCGCCGTCGCCGCCGCGGCCGCCCTGATGCTCTCCGGCTGCGTCGATAACTCGACGCCCTCGCCAGGCTCGACCGGCAGCGCCTCGGCAGCAGCGATCACCAAGGACGACGCGGCCGCCGCGCTCGTTCCCGCCAAGATCGCGTCGTCCGGCAAGCTCATCGTCGGCAGCGACCCGACCTACGCCCCGAACGAGTTCAAGGATGAAGCAGGCAAGCCCATCGGCTGGGGGATCGAGATCGCGAGCGCGGTCGCGACCAAGCTCGGGCTGACGGCCGAATTCCAGGTCGCCAAGTTCGACAACATCATCCCGTCCGTCGCGGGCGGCAAGGCCGACATGGGCGAGTCCTCGTTCACGGACACCGCCGAGCGCGAGAAGCAGGTCGACTTCGTCAACTACTACACCGCCGGCATCCAGTGGGCATCGGCCAAGGACAAGACGGTCGACCCCGACAACGCCTGCGGCATGAAGGTCGCCGTGCAGGCGACCACCTATGAGGACACCGACGAGGTTCCCGCCAAGAGCGACGCGTGCGTCGCGGCGGGCAAGCCGGCGATCGACAAGCTCAAGTTCGACACCCAGGATGCCGCGACGAACGCGGTCGTGCTCGGCCAGGCCGACGCGCTCAGCGCCGACTCTCCCGTCACCCTCTACGCGATCGCGCAGACCAAGGGCAAGCTGCAGCTCGCGGGCAAGACCTTCGACGTCGCACCGTACGGAATGGTCGTCGCCAAGGGCTCTGACCTCGGCAAGGCCGTCCAGGCAGCACTGCAGTCGATGGTCGACGACGGCAGCTACAAGGCGATCCTCGACACCTGGGGCGTCGCCGACGGCGGCATCGACAAGATCACGATCAACGCAGCCGCGAACGGCTAACCGATGAGCACGCCGAATCTGAACGGCCGGGGGGCGGGGCCCGCCTCGTCCCCGGCCGATCCGGCCGCCCCGGCCGCATCGGTTCCCATCAAAGCCATCCGGTTGCGGCACCCCTGGCGGATGGTCTTCGCGATCGTCCTGATCGTGGTGTTCGCACTGGCCATCGTCGACGCGGCCTTCCGGCCGGCGTACGACTGGCCGACGGTCGCGAAGTACCTGTTCGACCGGCGCATCTCCCAGGCCGCGCTCGTGACCCTCGAACTCACCGTCTACTCGATGGTGATCGCGATCGTCCTCGGCGTGATCCTCGCCGTGATGCGGCTGTCGCCCAACCCGGTCGTGAAGAGCCTCGCCTGGTTCTACCTCTGGGTCTTCCGCGGCACACCGGTCTACGTGCAGCTGACCATCTGGGGCCTGATCTCGCTGATCTACTCGAGCATCGACATCGGCATCCCGTTCATGCACCCGTGGGTGTCGTTCGAGACGAACGCCGCGCTCAGCACGTTCGCCCTCGCGGTGATCGGCCTCTCCCTCAACGAGGCCGCGTACATGGCCGAGATCGTCCGTGCCGGGCTCCTCGCCGTCGACCGTGGCCAGGAAGAGGCCGCGACCGCGCTCGGAATGAGCTGGTCGCAGACGATGACCCGCGTCATCCTGCCGCAGTCGATGCGGGTGATCATCCCGCCGACCGGCAACGAGGTCATCTCGATGCTCAAGACGACCTCACTCGTCACGGCGGTGCCGTTCAGCTTCGACCTGTTCGCCCGCTCCCGGGACATCTCCGCCGAGACCTTCAACCCGATCCCGCTGCTCATCGTCGCGTCGATCTGGTACCTGTTCTTCACCTCGATCCTGATGGTGGGCCAGTACTTCCTCGAGAAGCGTTTCGCCCGCGGCATCGGCGACCGTCAGCCGGACAAGAAGGGCGGCGGGTCCAACCCCGAGCCGATCACGGGCGTCACGGTCGTGCCCGAGTCCGAACAGGCGCCGGCGACCCGCTCGACCCGAGAACCCGGAACCGGCCAGGGAGGCCCCTCGTGAGTGACATGACCACGCCGGGCGCGGCATCCGCTGACCGCGGATACGTGCCGATGGTGCTCGCCGAGCAGGTCTCGAAGAGCTTCGGCTCGCACGAGGTGCTCAAGAGCATCTCCCTCGAGGTCAAGCGCGGCGAGGTGATGTGCCTCGTCGGGCCGAGCGGGTCGGGCAAGTCGACGTTCCTGCGCTGCATCAACCACCTCGAGGTGCTCTCCGCCGGTCGGCTGAGTGTCGACGGCGAGCTGATCGGCTACCGCGAGACCAGCGGCAAGCTCTACGAGATGGCGCCCAAGGAAGCGGCGAAGCAGCGCAGGGATATCGGCATGGTGTTCCAGCGCTTCAATCTGTTCCCGCACATGACCGCACTCCAGAACGTGATGGAGGCGCCGCTGCGGGTCAAGGGACTGCCCAAGGCGCAGGCCGAGCGCACCGCGCGCGACCTGCTCGCCCGGGTGGGACTCGCCGAGCGCGCGGACTACTACCCCGCGCACCTCTCCGGCGGTCAGCAGCAGCGCGTCGCGATCGCCCGTGCCCTCGCGATGGAACCCAAGCTGATGCTCTTCGACGAGCCGACGAGCGCGCTCGACCCCGAACTCGTCGGCGAGGTGCTCGACGTGATGAAGGGCCTCGCCAAGGAGGGCATGACCATGATCGTGGTCACCCACGAGATGGGCTTCGCCCGAGAGGTCGGCGACTCGCTCGTGTTCATGGACGGCGGCGTCGTCGTCGAGTCCGGCGATCCCGAGCTCGTGCTGAGCAACCCGCAGCACCGCCGCACCCAGGCGTTCCTCTCCAAGGTGCTCTAGTCATCCGCTGACCCCGGCGGATGTCGGGGTCAGCTGGTGAGGACCTTGTGGATCCGCTGCAGCGACACCGATTCCGCGGCCTTGAGCTCCTGGGCGAAGAGGCTGATCCGCAGCTCCTCGATCATCCAGCGTGCGCGCACGAGGTTCGCCGCCGTGCCGGGGGCCAGTGGAATCCGGCCGCCGGCCGCTTCGTAGCGGGCCGTTGCCGACTGGCTCTCGTTCATCCAGACCCGGTCGCGGCTGGGGTTGTCGCCGAGTTTCACGATGCGTGAGCTGATGCCGCCGAGGTAGCGCGGCAGGTGGCGCAGCTGGGCGAGGCCCGTCGCGCTCACGAAGCCGGGGTAGATCAGCCCGGCCAGCTGGGCACGGGCATCCGTCAATGCGGGCAGCAGCGCCATGCTCGTCGAGGCCTTGAGCGCCTTGTCTGCGGCCCGGGACGCGGTGAGGATGCGGGCGACGAGTCCGACGGCCTCGAACATCGAGTCCATCAGCACCCCGGACACCCGGTCCCGGATCGAGTCGAACTCGGCCTTCATGAAGACCTGGCCGCTCGGGTTCACCCGGAACAACACCTCGTCGACGCAGGCCGCGAGGCAGTCGTCGAAGAGCGCCTGCGTGGTGCGGTACGGGCTCGTGGCGAGGCTCAGCTTCTCCGCCCCGGTCAGGTGCTGCTGCACGTACGCGACCGGAGACGGCGTCGCGAGCAGCAGCAGCCGGCGCACGCCGCCCGGCAGCGTGCTCGCCTGCTCCGCGGCGGTGCTCATCATCCGGATCGCGACGCTCGTGCCCTCGTCGACGAGGGTCGGGTAGCCGCGAATCGTGTTGTCGCCCTGCTTGGTGTCGATGAACCGGGGAAGTTCGGCGAAATCCCAGGTGGTGAGGCCGCCGCGCTCGATCGCGTTGACGGGTGTGGCAGCGGATGCCGCTGCGACGCTCTCCCGGGCCCGGGAACCGAGCCGGCGCTGGAGTTCGCCGAGGTCCTTGCCGGAGGCCATCGCCTGGCCGCGGTCGTCGACGACCCGGAAGGTCATCCGGAGGTGCGCCGGGATCCTGGCGAGCTCGAAGTCGCCCGGCGAGACCGGAACGTAGGTCAGCTTCTGGATCAGGCCGGCGAGGATCTCGGTGAACGGGGTCGCCTCCGGTTCGAAGCCGGCGCCCGTGCCGAAGCCCGCGCCCGAGCCGAGCCGGGCGCCGATGCTCGTCCCGCCGAGGCCGCCGGTGTCCTTCGCGGTGCGGGGCTCGCCGGGCGCAGGCGGCAGCTCGGTGAGCAGCCGGGCCGCCCAGTCGGCGGCGGGCACGACGTTGCGACGGATGCTCTTCGGCAGCGACTTGATCAGCGCGGTCACGAGGTCGGCGCGGAGACCGGGCACCTGCCAGTCGAAACCGGCGGGGGAGAGCCGGGCCAGGAGGGCGAGCGGGATCAGGGCGGCGACACCATCGTCATCCGCCCCCGGCTCGAAGCGATACGAGAGGTGGAAGCGCTGGTCGCCCTGGTGCCAGGTCGGCGGGAAAACGGCCTCGTCGATCTCGGGGGTCGCCTCGTCGGGAACGAGCGCCTCCGCGGTCATCGTGAGCAGGTCGGGCGTCTCGGCGCGCGCCTTCCGCCACCACGTCTCGAAGGTGCGGGTCGAGCACACCTCCGCGGGGATGCGGCGCTGGTAGAACTCGAAGACGGCCTCGTCGTCGAAGAGGATGTCGCGGCGCCGGGTGCGCTCCTCGAGCTCGGCGAGTTCCTTCCGCAGCTTCGTGTTGGCCCGGTCGAACGCGGTCACGCGCTGGTCGACGCGGTCGAGGTCCCACTCGCCGTCGACGAGGGCGTGCCGGATGAAGAGTTCCCGGGCGTACGCCGGGTCGACCCGGGAGAACTGGATGCGGCGGCGCGGCACGATCGGCACCCCGTAGAGGGTGACCCGCTCGTAGGCGACGACGGAGCCCTGCTTCTTCTCCCAGTGCGGCTCGGAGTAGCTGCGCTTGCAGAGGTCTCCGGCGAGCGGCTCGGCCCAGGCCGGGTCGACGACGGCGTTCATCCGGGCGAACAGCCGGCTGGTCTCGACGAGTTCCGCGCTCATCACGGCGTTGGGCTGCTTCTTTGCGAGCGCAGAGCCGGGGAAGATCACGAACCGCTGCTGGCGGGCGCCGATGTAGTCCTTCTTCGCGACGTCCTTGAGGCCGATGTGCGAGAGCAGCCCGGCGAGCAGGGACCGGTGGATGCCGTCGGGGTTCACGGCCGGGTCGCCGATGTGGAGGCCGAGCGGCTTTGCCATCTGGCGGAGCTGCTTGTAGACGTCCTGCCACTCGCGCACCCGCAGGTAGTTCAGGAATTCGTTCTTGCAGAGGCGGCGGAAGGCGCTCGAGCCGAGCTCCTTCTGCTTCGTCTCGAGGTAGTTCCACAGGTTGAGCAGGCCGAGGAAATCGCTCGTCGGGTCGGCGAAGCGCGCGTGCTGCTGGTCGGCCTGCGCGCGCCGTTCGAGCGGCCGCTCCCGGGGGTCCTGGATGGTGAGGCCGGCGACGATCGCCATCACCTCGCGGCTCGTGCCCTGGGTCTTCGACTCGATGACCATCCGCCCGAACCGGGGGTCGATCGGCAGCTTCGCGAGCTGCTGCCCGATCCGGGTGAGCTTGGAGACCCCGCCGCTCGCGTTGCTGACACCGCTGCCCGGAGCAACGGCGCCGAGTTCGGCGAGCAGGTCGAGGCCGTCCTTGATCCCGCGGGAATCGGGCGGGGTGAGGAACGGGAACGCGGCGATGTCGCCGAGGCCGAGGGAGATCATCTGCAGGATCACGGCGGCGAGGTTGGTGCGCAGCACCTCGGGCTCGGTGAATTCCGGGCGGCGGCCGAAATCCTCTTCGGAGTACAGCCGGATCGCGATGCCGTCGCTCGTGCGGCCGCTGCGCCCGGAGCGCTGGTTGGCTGAGGCCTGGCTGATCGCCTCGATCGGCAGTCGCTGCACCTTCGAGCGCACGCTGTACCTGCTGATCCTCGCGGTACCGGCATCGATGACGTAGCGGATGCCCGGAACGGTCAGGCTGGTCTCGGCCACGTTCGTCGCGAGCACGATCCGGCGCCGTACCCCCGCGACGGTCGAGGGCTGGAAGACCTTGTGCTGGTCGGCGGAGGAGAGCCGGCCGTAGAGCGGCAGCACCTCGGTCGGGCTCGTGCGGTCGCCGCTCGCAAACTTGCCCTGCAGGGCATCCGCTGCGTCGCGGATCTCGGTCTCGCCGCTCAGGAAGACGAGCACGTCGCCGTTCGACTCGCGTTCGAGCTCGTCGAGCGCCGCCGAGATGCCCTCGATGTAGTCGCGGTCGACGGGCGGTGTCGACGCGGGCTGGTCTTCGTCGTCGTCGTCGGCCATCGCCTCGGCGACGAGCGGGCGGTACCGGATCTCGACCGGGTAGGTGCGCCCGGAGACCTCGATGATCGGGGCGGGGGTGCCGTCTGCGGCGGCGAAGTGCTCGGCGAAGCTCTGCGGGTCGATCGTCGCCGAGGTGATGATGACCTTGAGGTCTGGCCGCTGCGGCAGCAGCTGGCGCAGGTAGCCGAGCAGGAAGTCGATGTTAAGGCTGCGCTCGTGGGCCTCGTCGATGATGATCGTGTCGTACTTGCGCAGCATCCGGTCGCGGTGCATCTCATTCAGGAGGATGCCGTCGGTCATGAGTTTGATCTTGGTGTCGGGCCCGACCTGGTCGGTGAACCGCACCTGGTAGCCGACGACCTGGCCGACCTCCTGGCCGACCTCCTGGCCGAGTTCCTCGGCGATGCGCTCGGCGATCGTGCGGGCCGCGAGCCGGCGCGGCTGGGTGTGGCCGATGCTCGTGCGCCCGAGTTCGAGGCAGATCTTCGGAATCTGGGTGGTCTTGCCCGAGCCGGTGGCGCCCGCGATGATGACGACCTGGTTGTCGCGGATGGCGCGCGCGATATCCTCACGGCGTTGGCTGACGGGGAGTTCGGGCGGGAAGGTGATGACAAGGGGAATCATGAGCATTCCATCGTAAGACTTCCGGGTGTCGACTGTGCGCGCGGGCGCTCCCGGCCTGGCGCTTAAACCGGAGACTGTTAAGCTCAAACCATGTCAGAGGGACAGGGAATCGGCGACCGGCACGCGGCCCTCGCCTCGGATGCGCGACGCCGGGTGCTCGAACTGATCGCGGGAGCCCGCGAGCCCGTCGACGCCACCGCCGTCGCCGCGAGCATCGGCCTGCACGTGACGACCGCGCGCTTCCACCTCGATCAGCTCGAGGGCGCCGGCCTGATCCGCCGTGCCGTCGACCGCACCGGGATCCGCGGGCGTCCGCGCATCCTCTTCACCGTGAACCCCGCCGTGCGCGAAGACGGCGTGCAGCGGCTGCTCAGCCACGCCCTCGTCGGAGCCCTCGCCGAGGACGACGACGGCGGCCGGGCCCGGGCGATCCGCGCCGGCGAACGCTGGTCGGCCGCCTTCGACCAGGAGGCCCGGGAGAGCGAACCCGGCACCGGCGCCGCGGGCGGCGCGAGCGACCTGGGTCCGCTCGTGCGCATCCTCGACGGCCTCGGCTTCGACCCGATCGCCCAGTCACCTGCCGCGTCTCCCGTCGAGCCGGCGTCGCCGACTGCGACGGATGCCCGCGACGGCCTGGTCGTCGAGCTCCGGGCCTGCCCCTTCCGCGACGAAGCCCGGCACACGCCCGCGGTGGTGTGCTCGCTGCACCTCGGCCTGATCCGGGGCATCGCCCGCTCCGGAGGCCACGACCCCGACGACGTGGAGCTGCGCCCCTTCGTCCGTCCCGAGTTGTGCGAGGTGCGCCTTCGCGGCGACTGGGTGCCGGTCGACTCGTCCGGGAAGTAGCGCGTCCGCAGGAGCGGGGTGCGCCCCGGCGTTCGCTTATTAAACCGGAATATATTAGGTTTAAATCATGGCTGACATGATCCCCCTCCGTCCGGCATCCGCAACCCGACCCGCAGTCGTCCACGACGAGCCCGCCGGTCACACCTGCACCTGCGGGGAGGCAGAGGCAGCCGGGTACCCCGAGCTGGACGCCCGGCAGTTGCCGCATGCGATCCGTCACGCCGCGATCTTCGGCGCGCTCGACTCCGTCCTTCCCGGTGGCGGCCTCGTGCTCGTCGCCCCGCACGACCCGCTGCCCCTGCTCGCCCAGTTGGAGGAGCGCCACCCTGGCCGGTTCACGGTCAGCTATCTCTCCCGCGGGCCCGAGGCGTGGAAGCTCCAGCTCACCCGCTGACACACCCGGGTCAGGTCATGTCCGGTTCGGGCGTTTAGGGTGAGCCCATGACGATTCCTGTGCCCACCCTCACTTTCAACGACGGCCACACCATTCCTCAGCTCGGCTTCGGCGTGTTCAAGGTCGATCCGGCCGAGACCACCCGCATCGTCTCCGACGCCCTCGAGGTCGGCTACCGGCACCTCGACACGGCCGCGATCTACGGGAACGAAGCCGGCGTCGGGGCCGCGATCGCGGCATCCGCCGTGCCTCGCTCCGAGCTCTTCGTCACGACGAAGCTCTGGAACAGCGACCAGGGCACCCAGAGCGCCTTCGACGCCTTCGACCTGAGCCTCGAGAAGCTCGGGCTCGACTACGTCGACCTGTACCTGATCCACTGGCCGACACCGGCGAAGGACCGTTACGTCGAGAGCTGGAAGGCGCTCGAACAGATCCGCGCCTCCGGCCGGGCCCGGTCGATCGGCGTCTCGAACTTCCTCGTGCCGCACCTCGAACGCCTCCTCGCCGAAACGGAGATCGTCCCCGCGGTCAACCAGATCGAACTGCACCCCGCGCACCAGCAGCAGGAGGTCACCGCGTTCGCGCGCGCCCATGGGATCCAGATCGAGGCGTGGGGTCCCCTCGGCCAGGGCAAGTACCCGCTCCTCGAGGAGCCCGTCGTCGTCGTCGCGGCCGAGGCGCACGGGAAGAGCCCGGCCCAGGTCGTCATCCGCTGGCACCTGCAGACGGGCAACATCCTGTTCCCGAAGTCGAACCGGCGTGCGCGGATGATCGAGAACCTCGACGTCTTCGACTTCGAGCTCAGCCACACCGAGCTCGCCACGATCTCCGCACTCGAACGCTCCGGCCGCGTCGGCTCGCACCCCAACGATGTGAACTAGGCTCCGCTCAGAACGGGTAGCTGCCCGGCGTACGGCGCAGCGTGATCCAGCGCGTCTCCGTGAAGGCGTCGATGTTGGCCTCAGCACCGCCCTGCCGCGAACCCGTGCCGGACGAGCCGACGCCGCCGAACGGTGTGTTCGCCTCGTCGTTGACCGTCTGGTCGTTGATGTGCACGATGCCGGACGGGATCCGCTGGGCCAGTTCGAGGCCGCGCATGGCGTCGGCGGTCACGATGCCGAGCGAGAGCCCGTATTCGGTCGCCGAAGCGATGCTGACGGCTTCGTCCTCGGTGCTGAACCGCACCACGGACGCGACCGGGCCGAACACCTCCTCGCAGAAGGCGGGGGCGTCCAGCGGCGAGTCGGCCAGCACGGTCGGCCGGTAGAACAGCCCGTCGTAGCTGCCGCCGGCCCTCAGCTTCGCGCCGGAATCGATCGAGCTTGTGACCAGGCGGTGGATGCGGTCGCGCTGGTTCTCGTCGATGATCGGTCCGAGGTGCACGTGCTCGGTGGCGGGGTTCCCGACGGCGAGGGAGTCCGCCTTCGCGGCGAGCTTCTCGACGTACTCGTCGAAGATGCTCTCGTGCACGATGTGCCGCCCGACCGTCATGCAGATCTGCCCCTGGTGCAGGAACGATCCCCAGGCGGCGAGGTTGACGGCCTTGTCGACGTCTGCGTCGGCGAGTACGACGAAGGCGGAATTTCCGCCCAGTTCGAGGTGTGCGCGCTTGAGATGCCTTCCCGCGAGCTCGCCGACGGCGCGACCGGCCCTGGTCGACCCGGTGAACGCGATCACCCGCACGTTCGGGTCGGTGACGATGGCCTCGCCGACATCGGCGCCGCCGGTCACCAGCTGCAGGAGTCCGGCGGGCAGGCCGGCCTCCTCGAAGATACGCACCATCATCACGCCGCCGGTCACGGCGGTGCGCGGGTCCGGCTTGAGCACGACCGCATTGCCCAGCGCGAGCGCCGGCGCCACCGCGCGGATGCCGAGGATGATCGGCACGTTGAACGGCGACACGACGCCGACGACGCCGACGGGCACCCGCTGGGCGATGGAGATCCTCGGCTCCTCGCTCGACAGCACCTGTCCGAGCGGATGCGACGGCAACGCCGCCGCCTCGTAGCATTCCTGCGCGCCGACGTGGAGGGCGAAGCCGGCAAGCCCGGGAACCGCACCGACCTCCCGAACGTTCCAGTCCATGATCTCGTCGGCGTGTTCCTCCAGGAGCGCGGCGGCCCGGCGCAGCACGGCGGCGCGCACCGGGTGAGCGGTCGCGGCCCAGGCCTTCTGAGCCGTGGCTGCGCCCGCGGCGGCCCTGGCCACGTCTGCGGGGGTGGCGATCCCGATCCGGCCGATCTCGTCGCCGGTCGCCGGCTCGATGACGGGGAGCTCGCCGCCTGACCCGGAGACCCACTCGCCGTTGATGTAGATCTTCCCCGACCACGCCGCGGGGTCGAGGAACGGGGTCGTCGCGGTTTCATTCACGGTGAGTGTCATGGGCGGTTCTCCTTCAGGGTGATTGCGGTTGGTGTGGGGGAGCGGAGGATCAGGAAATGTCGATCGAAACGACGGCGGTGCCGCCGGGCGGGGCGACGGCCCGGGACACGCAGCAGCACATCGCGCCGCGGGAGTCCTTCTGGCGCTCGCTGTAGAAGACGTCGCGGTGGTCGATGTCTCCATCGAGGTCGAGCACGCGCACCTCGCAGAGGCCGCACTCACCCTTGCGGCAGTCGAACATCAGATCGACCTCCGCGGCCTCGAGCGCCTCGAGCATGGTCTCGGTCGCCCGGACGGTAACCTCGGCGCCGATTCGCGGGATGCGCACGACGAAGTCCTCGGGGGCGAACCAGCCGCTGTTGCCGAAGGTCTCGAACCGGAGGTCGGGATAGGGGAGCTCGCGTTCGATCCAGGCCCGACGCACGGCGTCCATCAGCCTGATCGGACCGCACAGGTAGAGCTCGGTGCCCGGTTCGACCCCGCCGACGAGCTCGGTGACGTCGAGCGGGGTGCCTTCGTCGGAGATGTGGAGTCTCAGCCGGTCGCCGTGCGCGCTCTGCAATTGTTCGAGGTAGGCCAGCGCCGGCCGGCTGCGCCCGGCATAGACGAGCGTGTAGTCGGCGCGGACCGACCGGAGCACGCGCGCCATTCCCATGACCGCCGTAATGCCGATGCCGCCGGCCAGCAGCACGTAGTGCGCGGCTCCGACGCGAAGGGGGAAGTCGACGATCGGCTGGGTGATCTCGATGGTGTCGCCGGGCCGGAGGGCGTGCATCGCCCGGGCGCCGCCGCGGGACCGCGGCGAGTCGAGCACGCTGATCGCCAGGCTCCGGCCGTCGGGGCCGTCGTCGACGACGGAGTACGAGCGGCGGTCTGGAACCCCGCCGATCGGCACGCGCACGTCGATGTGCGCGCCCGCGTCGACCGTGGCCGGGTGGTCGGGCGCGAGCACGATCCGGCGGATGTGGTCGGTGAGGGCGGTCGTGTCGAGGACCGTAGCGCGCTGCCAGACCGCCGCGTGGGACGTTGCCATTGTCGGTGCCGCCGTTCAGCCGGCAGCGAGGGGTGCGGGCAGGCGTCCCTCCGCCGCGAGCTGACGTTCGATCAGCCGCCGCACCCACATCCCGCCCGCGTCGATGTTCAGGCTGTAGAACTCGTAGTCGGGATTGGCGTCGATCGCGGCCTGCTGGGCGACGAGCATGTCCTCGTCCTCCCTGAAGACGCCGGAGACCCCATCGCGCAGCTGGGTGGTGATCACCTGGCTCTCGAGCCGGTAGTTGCGCATGAACGCCCAGAAATAGAGGGAGGAACGGTCGGTGACCGGCGAGATCGTGTTCATCACATAGCCGTTGACGCCCTGGCTTCGATCGCCCTGCGGCGCCCCGGTGCCGGCCCGCGCGACACCGACGTCGATGTTGATCGTGGTCGGCGATTCGAAGTGGATGATCTGCCAGCGGTCGACCTTCCCCTCGAAGCCGGGAAACTTGTCGCGCATATTCTTCAGCCAGAACGGGGGAGCGTCGATGCCGAGCATCCAGCGTTCCACGGTGACGGTCCGTTCGTCATGGTGCACCGTGAACTCGGATTCGCTCAGCGCCTCCTGGCCGATCGAGGAACTGTGCACGAATTCCTCGTGGGTCAGGTCCATCAGGTTGTCGAGCACCAGCTGATAGTTGCACTGCACCGAGATCGTCAGGCCGTCTCCGGCCCACTCCGGGTCATCCATCTGGTGCATGTCGGGCACGAGCTCCGGGTCGGCCAGGGCTGCATCGCCGAGCCACACCCAGACGAAGCGGTACCGTTCCACGACGGGGAAGGACGCGACCGTGGCGCTCGGGTTGATGGTCTCCTGCGCCGGCATCGAGACGCAGCGGCCCGCCGAATTGTAGAGGATGCCGTGGTATGGGCAGCGGATGCCGTCCCGGCCCTCCAGCTTGCCCATCGAGAGCGGCGCCAGCCGGTGCCAGCACGCGTCGGCGAGGGCGACGGCGTCACCGTCCTCGGTGCGGTACAGCGCGAGCGGACGCTTCGCGACGGTTCGCGCGAGCGGCTTGCGATTGACCTCGTGGTCCCAGGCGGCGACGTACCAGGCGTTGAGCGGGTGGCCGAGGATCTTGTCGACGGTCGTTTCCTTCATCGGGACTCCTTCGTCCGAACATCGTGCGCCTGGCATCACATCGAAATGTCAACACAATACCTATGTCGATAGTGAAACCACAAGGCCCTTTCAGGGACCAGAATCAAACCATGAGCCTGCGCTATGCCCTCCTTGCGCTCCTGACGGCGCAGCCCATGACCGGCTACGACCTCGCCAAGTCGTTCCACAGCTCGGTCGGGCACGTCTGGAGTGCTCCGGACTCGCAGATCTACCCGGAACTGCGCCGGATGGAAACCGGGGGCCTGATCGAGGCGACGGCGGTGGCCCGGAGCACCCAGGCGACCCAGGCGACGAAGCGGATCTATCACATCACCGCACTGGGTGAGCAGGCGTTCCGTGCGTGGATGGCCGAACCGGTCGAGTACTCGCGGGAGCGAGACCCGGCGCACCTGCGTGCGGCGTACTTCGAATGGGCCGACCCTGACTCGGTCAGGGAACAGCTCCGGGCGCACGTGCGGCACTGGGCCGGGTTGCGCGAGCAGTGGCAGGGCCAGTTCGCCGCGATCCGGGACCGCACGCATCCGATCTTCGTCCAGAGACTGTTGATCAGCCCGGAGTCCGAGCGGCCGCGCATCGCGGCGTACAAGCTCTTCGCCTACGAGGGGCTCATCGCCAGGGCCGAGCAGGAAATCGGGTGGGCCGAGCGCGGGCTGCGCCTGGCCGACGAGCTTGAGCCGAAGCCGCCCGAAGGCGTTCGCGGTAAGTTGGGAGAAGGCGGAGGGACCAGCCCCGGCGAGGAAGTTGACCTGTGAATCCGATTGAGTGGCTGTTCGACGCGCAACTTCACATCGGCACGCAGACCATCCTGTGGCGGGAGATCATCGGCAACCTGTTCGGCATCCTGAGCGCGGTCGGCGGCATGCGCCGCAAGATCTGGGCCTGGCCCATCGGAATCGCCGGCAACGCCCTGCTCTTCACCGTGTTCATGGGCGTCCTGTTCGCCACCCCGAACCCGGTGAACCTGCTCGGCCAGGCCGGCCGGCAGGTGATGTTCATCATCGTGTCGATCTACGGGTGGATCCAGTGGTCGCGAAGTCGCAACTCCACCGTGCACGCCGCGGTCGTGCCGCACTGGGCGGGCAACCGCACCCGCATCCTGCTGGGCCTCGGCCTGGTCGCCGGGACCCTCGTGTTGACCCCGATCTTCCGGGCCCTCGGCTCCTTCGAGCCGGTCTGGGCGGATGCCTGGATCTTCACCGGCTCCCTCCTCGCGACCTATGGCATGGCCAAGGGCTGGACGGAGTTCTGGCTGATCTGGGTCGCGGTCGATATCGTCGGCGTGCCGCTCCTGGTCAGCGCCGGGTACTACGCCTCGGCGATCCTGTACGTGTTCTACGGCGCCTTCACGATCACGGGATTCTTCATCTGGATGCGGGTGCAGCGCCGCCGCCGTGACTTCGTCGAGCGCGAGCTCACCGGCACCGTCTGACCCGCGCTTGGTGCGGCGCCCGTCGCGCCTGCCGCAAGCGCGCCCGTCGCGCCTGCCGCATCCGTCGAGACTGCCGCAGTCCGCTCGCCTCGCCGCGACCCAACCATTGACGAGTGTCGCCGTTTGCGCCGAGGTGACCCCGCGCGCCGGCGACACTCGGCGGATGCGGCGACACTCGGCGCCCGGGCTACCCCTCCGCGCCGCGGTGCGGGCCGCTCGTCGAGGTCATGCCGCCGGCTACGGTCCAATCGACGGTGACGTCGGTCAGCTGGTCGTAGGCGTCCGTTGCGGAGAGGGGGCCTGGCGGCGCGAGCGTTCCCATGACCGTCGCATTGAGGTGTAATCCGCTCTGGGTGAGCTCGTCGAGGGTGGTGCACACGCTCGTGCCGGTGAGGTCGGCAGTGCGGAGGATCAGGCAGTACTGGTCGTCCCGCAGCCGTGCCGCGAAGACGCTGTACGGCATCCAATATTCAGGGGTCGGTCCGAAAAGGCTGTGCACCGCGGTGTACTCACCACCGAGGGCGGGCGCGGTTTCGTCCGGCACGAACTCCGGCCCGTCGAAGATTGCGAGCAGATCATTGGCGGATGCCGTTGGCCCGGCCGTCTCGGAGACCCCCGCCGTCGAGGTCGCCGCGCCAGGGGCATCCGTTGCGCCGGCCAGACCGCTGGCCTGCAGCGCGAGGAGAGAGAGTACCCCGATCGCCGTGCCCGCCAGCACTAGCGCACCCGCGCGTAGTCCGCGCAGGCGCCGCCGAGCCGCGTTCTCCGGACCCGCGACCGCTTCCGGGCCGGCGTCCACTTCGATTTCCGTCGCGTCGCCCGCCACCGTCCCCGCGAGAGCGGAAAAAGTGCCCCTATCGGGCGCTGATAGGGGCCCTTTCTCCGCTCTCGCGGAAAGGAGCTGTGCGGTTTTGGCGAGGGCGGCGGCCTCGGGGGTGGCATGCTGCTCGAGGAGGGCCTCTAGGTCGGCGGTGTCCTGGTCAAGGGCCTGCTTCAACGCGGCGAGGCGCTCCTCGTCCTCCGGCGCCGACTCGGCCGAGCGGGCGCGGGAGTAGACCGCCGCCTGCAGGTCCGGGAGCGCTGCGGCGGGGTCTGGCCGTCCGGACGGGCTCTCCGTGAGCGGATGCGCCCGCCACCAGAGCGCGTCGAGAACGTCGTGGCGACCTCGGTAGTCGCGGCGCAGGACCGCGTGGAGTGCGGCATCCGCCTGGGCCGCCTCGCGGAGGTGCCCGGCCCGCCGTTGCTGCTCGGACTCTGCGCTGATCTCGAATACCATTCCGGCCCCCCCCGACGGTTGTGACACTCACCCTAGCGAGTGCACCGCCTGCGGGACGCGATGCGCGGCGCCGAGGGTCGCCACAGGCGCTGAGTGTCGCTGGTGGAGCGGGTCGCCTCGGCGTGAATGGCGACTCTCGGCCATGGGCTGGCTGGCTGGCGGGGCGGGGCGGGTCAGTCCGTCGGGTGCGGGCCGGTCGGGCGGTCAGTCGGTGGGGTGCGGGGAGGTGTCGCTCGAGACGTCACCGTCGGTGCTGACCCGGATCGTGACGTCGGCGAGGGCGCCCGCCGGCTCGAGCGAGTCCTTGCCGAGGGTGAAGGGGTTGACCGGCACCGTCGCGGTGAGGTTCAGGCCGCGGCGGGCGAGCTCGGCGAGGCCGACGCACACGCTCGCGCCCTGCTGGCCCTGGGCGCGCAGGATCACGCAATAGAGGTCCTCGCCCCGCCGGGCGACGTAGACGACAGAGCTCGTCTCACGCTCGACGAACATCGCGTGGATGGAATCCCGGCGGAATTCCGGCCCGAGGTCGATCGTGGTCTGGTCGGGGATCTGCGGCTGGTCGTAGAGCGCGAGCAGGCCGGGCGAAGCGGATGCCGCGGCCTCGGCGCCCGGACCGCCGGCCCCGCCGCCGTGCGGCAGCAGGGTCGAGACCGCGGCGACGGCGATCCCGCCGACGAGGACCCCGGCCGCGACGAGGAGGACGCCGCGCC
>NZ_SOFG01000023.1 GCF_004402485.1 Cryobacterium algoricola
AGCCCGGCTCGCCGGCCCGCGGGAACCGGGGCCGCGGGATCCCGGCCCGCGGGGTCCCGAGCCTGCGCCGGCTTCACCGCGCGCGCCGCCCGCGCCGTTGCCGGAGGGGCCGCCTCCTGCGATCGCACCGCTCACGACGGGAACGGGCCCCGCCGCGACCCGCGACGGCTGCACGTAGTTGAGGCCGTAGAAGTCGAGCGGCTGGTTGATCGTGCGCAGGTCCTCCGGCTCGGTCTCGAGCAGCAGCCGCAGCTCGGTCTCGTAGGGCTCCGGCGGCACCGGGTAGCTCCCGAGGAGGACGGCGTCGGCGAAGACGCGGTTGTGCAGCAGGTCGAAGAGCGCCGCGGCGACCTCGTCGGCCTCCCTGTCGCTCGCCGGCTGCACGGGCGAGTACGCATTGGCGATTCCGATGCCGCCGCGCACGTCGGCCGCGCGCAGTCCCTGCACGGCGAGGCCGTGGCCGAGGAGCTGGTGGTGCGCTGCCGGGAGCGCGGCGAAGAGACGGGCCTCGCCGGGGGCATCAGTGCCGAGGGCGTACCCGGCGAGCGTCACGGTCGCCGGCTCGTCGAGGGTGACCCAGGCGTCGACCCGGTCGCCGAACACGGCTCCGAGCTCGTAGGCGTAGTCGGCGAAGCGCGAGGCGGTATCGCGGTTCAGCCAGCCGCCGCGCAGGGCGAGCGGCAGGTCGCGGTGGTGCAGCGTCGCCATCGGGCGGATGCCGGCCGCGAGGAGCCCGTCGACGAGCCGGTCGTAGAACGCCAGTCCGGTGCGCGCGAGCGCCCCGCGTCCGTCCGGCTGCACCCGCGACCAGGCGAAGGAGAAGCGATACGCGTCGACGCCGAGCTCGCTCAGCAGGGTGAGGTCTTCGGGCAGCTTGTTGTAGTGGTCCGCGGAGACGGATGCGTTCGACCCGTCCACGATGCGGCCGGCAGTGGCCGTGAACGGGTCCCAGGTCGACTCGGCGCGGCCGCCGTCGCGGGCAGCGCCCTCGATCTGGAATGCCGAACTCGCCACCCCGATCGTGAAACCGCCGGGGAGCCGGTCGCCGAGTTCGTTGGCGCGGTGCGGCCAGGCCCGGCCGGCGACCGTGTTGGTGTTGATCGGCTTGCTGCTCATGGTACGAGGAGTCTCTCCCGCTTGTGATTCGTGGAGCGGCCGCTCGCCGCGGTCACCAGCCTGTCACGCGCGGGGCGAAATCCGGACCGGCAGGCGCCGATCCATGCCCGGCAGGCGGCGATCCGTGCCGGGACGGCACTGCGGCACGGGAGCAGGCCGGCGCCCCGGCGGCCGTTCGGCCTTCCGGTTAACGCCCGAGCACCCGGTCCAGGTATCGGTTGCCGAACCGCCGCTCGGGATCGAGCCGGTCGCGGACGGCGAGGAAGTCGTCGAAGTGCGGGTAGGCCTCACGAAGGGACTCCGCGTCTCTCGTGTGCATCTTGCCCCAGTGCGGGCGCCCGTCGTGGGCACGCATGATGGCCTCGACGGCGGCGAAATACTCGCCCGGATTCTCCCGATAGAAGCGGTGCACGGCGATGTACCCGGTCTCGCGGCCGTGAGCCGTCGACAGCCACACGTCGTCCGCTGCGGCGGACCGCACTTCGATCGGGAAGGAGATCCGCCAGCCCGAGCGCTGGATGAGTTCGCGCACCTCGCGCATGGCCGCCGGAACCGCAGCGATCGGGAGGGCGTATTCCATCTCGTGAAAGCGCACGGCGCGTCGGCTCACGAAGATGCGCGTTGAGGCATCCGTGTATTCCCGGCGG
Organism: Cryobacterium algoricola; assembly: GCF_004402485.1. Lineage (GTDB taxonomy): Bacteria > Actinomycetota > Actinomycetes > Actinomycetales > Microbacteriaceae > Cryobacterium > Cryobacterium algoricola. Next base: position 1,764 of record NZ_SOFG01000023.1, read on the forward strand.
GCCATGAATCGTTCGGCGAACTGGTTGATCGTCGGAACGGTCTGAGGGACCACGGCCCCGACGGTGCAGAGTGCCCCGAAGGCGCCGTTGGCGAGCAGTTCGTCGTCGATCCAGCGGGAGACCGGGGCGAGCGGCGCGCGCCCCGAGGCCGGCTCCAGGCGGGTGTTCGTCTTGGTGAGGGCCTTCTCCGTGTGCGGGAACCAGTAGAACTCGAAGTGGTCGGCAGTGCGGCTGCGCTCGTCGAAGGTGTCGAGCACCTCGGCGAGCGGCTCGGCCTGTTCGACGGCGTGCAGGAGGAACGCCGGGACGCACTGGATCGTCACGTCGACGAGGATGCCGAGCGCGCCGAGACCGAGGCGGGCGGCGGGGAAGATCTCCGCGTTCTCCGTCTCGCTCACGTGCAGGAGGCCGCCGTCTCCGGTGACGAGGGTGAGGCCGACGATCTGGGTGGCGAGTCCGCCGAAGGCCGAGCCGGTGCCGTGGGTTCCCGTGGAGGTCGCGCCGGAGATCGTCTGCCGGTCGACGTCCCCCATGTTGGCGAGCGCGAGCCCGTAGGGTGCGAGCAGGCCGCGGATCCGGTGCAGGCGGGTACCGGCGGCGAGGGTGACGCGGCCGGTGTTCGTGTCGACGCCGACGAGTCCGGCGAGGTCGGCCAGGTCGAGGAGCACGCCGGGAGCGACGGCGATGCCGGAGAAGCTGTGGCCCGATCCGACGGCCTTGATCGACATCCCGGATTTCGCAGCGGCGATCACCGCGCGCTGCACGGCGGCGACGCTCGTAGGCCGCTCGATCCTGATCGGGCGCACGGATTCGCTGCGCGCCCAGTTCCGCCAGAGGGCACCGGTGTTCGTCACAGGAATGCCTTCCCCTCGCCGCGGTAGCTCGGCAGCAGGTCCACGACCCTGCCGTCATCCACCAGTGCGAATTCCGTCACGTGTTCGCTGAGCTCCCCCGATTTGGTGTGCCGCAGCCAGACCCGGTCGCCGACGCCGAGGGCAGCGGCACCCGGGCCCGCGAGCGGGGTCTGCACCTCGCCGGCGGCCTCGCGCGGCACGACCGCGAGTCCGGGCGGCCAGGCGAGAGCCGGCAACCGGTCGGTGCCCGGCGGCCCCGACGCGACCCAGCCGCCGCCGAGGAGCGTCGCGGTCGCCGGGGTCGCCTTCCGCACCACGGAGAGGGCGAAGGCCGCGGCGGGGGCCGGTGTAAATGCCGAATAGTTGTCGAAGAGGTGCCCGCCGAAGAAGCCGCTGCCGGCCGCGATATCGGTGACGGAGGCATCCGCGTGGGTGCTCTCGAGGGACCCGGTCCCTCCACCGTTGACGAACTCGATCGGCGCGACCTCGCGCACCGCCGCGACGACGGCGGCACGGCGCACGCCGAGTTCCGCGATCGAGTGGCGACGCACCCACCGGTTGACGATCCCGGTGCTGAGCGCACGGGGGCCGTGGCCGGCCGGCCGGTCGCCGAGCCCGGCGACCTGCGATTCGTAGGCCATCACGCCGACGAGCGTGAAGCCGGGGCGCGCGACGATGGCCGCCGCGAAGTCGTGCGCCTCCTGGACGGTGTGCACCGGCGAGCGCAGCACGCCGAGGTGTCCGAGCACCGGGTTGTTCCACCCGGCGTCGAGTTCGATGCACAGCCGGATCGCCGCGCGCCGGTGCGGCGGGATCACCGCGTCGATGAGGTCGAGCTGGGCGAGCGAGTCGACCATGAGGGTGACCCGGGAGGCCAGGACCGCCGAGCGGCCGAGGGCTCCGATCGCCTCCCGGTCCACGCTCGGGTAGCCGACGACGACGTCCTCGATGGAGTCCGCGAGCCAGAGTGCCTCGGCGAGGGTGTACGCGAGCACCCCCCGGTAGCCGGGCACCGCGAGGATGGCCTCGAGCACGCCGCGGACGCGGATCGACTTCGAGGCGACCCGGATCGGGGTTCCCCCGGCCCGTCGCAGCATGTCGTGGGTGTTGTGCCGGAGCGCACCGAGGTGCAGGGCCGCGACGGGCGCGTCGAGATGCCGGGTGGCCTCGGTCAGTGCGGGCCAGTAGCTCTCCGGCCGGAGCCACGGCCTGTCGGCCGAGGCAGTGCGCAGGTCAGGGAGCGTCATAGCGATCGAGCCTGTCTCACGGCGGGGCGGCGAATCCGCCTCGTGTCCGTCAGTATGCCCTACGCCGGGTCCGGCGGCGGATAACAATCGCGCAAGCAGATCGTCACACTGCGCGTTGCACGTTGACAATCGGGGAAATGACCCTTGAAATGGTGACAGGGGGACCTATGCATCGCTCAGACATCGCTTGCGACGGCCCGCCGAACGACCGTCATCGGCGACGGCCCCGGTGGATGCCTGTCGCGCTTCGTCCCGCCCGGTCGCCGGCCCGGCTGGTCGCGCCCGTGATCCTCGTCACCGCCGGGCTTCTGCTTCTGAGCCTCGGCGGCCTCCTGCCGGGAGGCCTCGCCCCCGGCGGTTCCCTGCTCGGCACGGATGCCGCGCGCGCCGCGACCTCTCCCGCCCCGCCGCCGAGCGGGCCGGCTGCCACCCCGCTGTCGCAGTCCCCCACGATCGACAGCCCCCCGGCCGGGTCCTTCGTCGGCCGCTCGACCACGACGGTCTCGGGCACCCGCGCGGCCGGCCAGGAGATCCAGCTCCTCAACCCGGGAGAGGGCGACCCGCTCTGCATCATCGCAGCCACCGCGTCGACGGACTGGTCCTGCACCGCGAACCTCCCGAGCGGGCAGCACGTCCGTCTAAGGGTCGTCGTGACGGGTGATTCGAGCCTCGCCGCCGAGGAGACGATCGACGTGCTCGGGGAGCCCGGAGTCACGGGCGGGCCGCTCGGCAACCCGGCGTCGAACGGGACCGTCCGCGGATCCGCGTACCCGGGCGCATCCGTCGTCGCCTCGGTCTCGACCGGCGAGAGCTGCCCGGCGACCGCCGACACGGGCGGGGCGTGGTCGTGCACCTTCACGAACCTTCCGAGCAGCGGCGGCCACACCGTGACGGCCACGCAGCAGACCGGGTTCAGCGCGCCCTCGTGGTCGAACGACAGCGCGCCGCTGGGAATCCGTTTCGACTTCGACCGGCCCGCCGCTCCCGTCGTCTCGTCGCCGACCCCCGGCACCCGGGTGCCCCAGGCGGGGTCGAGCTACACGGGGACGGGTGAGGACGGCGCCGCTGTCACCGTGTTCGCCGGCCCGTACTCGCTGTGCACCGTCGCGGTCGCCGCCGGAGCGTGGGCCTGCACCGCGACGGGCACGGTCGCCGCGGGCAGCTACCTCGTGATCGCCGCCCAACAGGATGCCGCCGGCAACCAGAGCCAGGGAAGCCCCGGTCTCGCCGTCGACTTCGGTCCCGCGCCGGACGGAACGCCGTCGGCCACCCCGCCGTCATCGCCGACTGGTCCGCCCGCGGCCGGGAGCGGGTCGCCGACCGCCACCGCACCCGGCACCCCGTCCGCGAGCGGCACCGCCACCCCGACCCCCACGGCGACCCCGGCACCGGTATTCCCGGCCCCCGCTCCACCGGCAGGCGGCGATGATTCGGCATCCGGCCACGAGCCCTCCCTCCCCGGCGGCTGGAACGACCCCACCCAGTTCACGAGCGCGGTCCTGCCCCCGGGTGCGAACGCCGACTTCTCCTGGTTCGAGGCCGTGCTCTTCGCCATCGGCGCCCTCGTGCTCCTCGTCATTCCCGCCCGGTTGCTGAGCGGAACGATCGTGCGCGCGCGGGACGGCCGCCCGCTCTGGAACACGGCCGCCCTTGCGGGCCGTAACCGAGCGAGCGAGGAATTCGAGAAGGCCCCCACCCTGATCGTGAACCGCTGGCTCCTCGCGGCCGCCTCTGTCGCTGCCGCCGCGACGCTCATCATGCTCTCCGGCACCGTGTCGAGCCAGCCGGCCTACCTGCGGCTGCTGCTCGCCGTCGTGCTCGCTCTCGTCGTCGTCAACGCGGTCGGAGCCCTCGTGCCACAGTGGTGGAGCTCGCGGGTGTGGGGCGTGCCGACATCCGTGACATTCCTGCCGCGCTACCTGCTGCTCGTCGCGGTGACCGCGCTCGGCTCGCGCGCGTTCGAGATCCACCCGGCCCTCCTCTTCGGGCTGCTGGGAAGCGTCGCCGTGTCGAACGGCCACAGCGCGATCCATCGCGGCCAGCTTGCGGCGCTGCGTGCCGGGAGCCTGCTCGTGCTCGCGATCCTCGGCTGGCTTGTGCTCGGGGTGCTGCCGACCGGTGGCGGTTTCGGCGACCTGCTCGCCGCGGAGGTCGCCAACAGCGTCGTACTGACCGCGATCGGATCGGCGCTGCTCGTGCTCATCCCGATCGGCAGCACGAGCGGGCGCAGCATCGTCGCCTGGTCGCCGCTCGTCTGGGTCGGCCTGACCCTCGCCGCTTTCACGGTCATGTTCGCCGTGCTGAGCCCCGTCGTCGGGCTGTGGCACGGCGAGGGCGGCGTGACCCTGATGTGGGTCGCCTCCGGACTCTTCGCGGCCCTCAGCGTGAGCGCCTGGGCCTGGCAGCGCTTCGTGGTCCCCGAGCCCACCCACTAGGCGCACGACCTGTCCCCCGCCTTGGTATCGTCAACCTGTGCGCCTCGGAGTCATAGACGTCGGTTCGAATACCGTCCACCTGCTTGTCGTCGACGCCCATGCCGGCGCCCAACCGGTGCCGATGGCCTCGGACAAGGCCGTCCTCCGGCTGATGCGGTATCTCACTCCGGAGGGGGCGATCACCGAGGAGGGCTGCGCAGCCGTCCTGTCCGCGGTGCAGCACGCGGCCGATGTGGCGAGCCACCACCAAGTCGACGACCTGCTCCCCTTCGCGACCTCCGCCCTCCGCGACGCCACGAACGGCCCTGAGCTCCTCGCGACGATCGAGCGGGAGACCGGCGTCGCCCTGCAGGTTCTTTCCGGCGAGGACGAGGCCCGACTCACCTTCCTCGCCGTGCGGCGCTGGTACGGCTGGTCGGCGCGCGACATCCTGTTGTTCGACATCGGCGGCGGCTCGCTCGAGATCGCCGCCGGCTCGAACGAGACGCCGGAGGTGGCCCTCTCGGTCCCGCTCGGCGCCGGGCGCACAACCGTGGGTTTCCTGCACCACGATCCCCCGCTCCCCGAGGAGGTTGCTGCCCTGCGCGCGCACGCGGCCGTCGTGCTCGTCGAGGCCGTCGCGTCCTTCGCCGGACAGCCGGCACCGCACCACGTCGTCGGCTCGTCCAAGACGATCAGGTCGCTCGCGAAGCTCGCCGGGCATACCTCGGACGGTTTCGGTTCGGGTGAGCGGATGCTGCTCAGCCGCGCCCAGCTCGCCGACTGGGTGCCCCGGCTGGCCCGCATTCCCGCGGACGCGCGCCCGGCCCTGCCCGGCATCACGGCCGACCGCACGTTCCAGATCGTGGCCGGCGGCATCGTTCTTCAGGCCGCGATGGCCGCCCTGAAGGTGGACGAACTCGAGGTCTCGCCGTGGGCCCTCCGCGAGGGAATCATCCTGCGCTACCTCGACCACCTCGGCTGACCCGCCGCACGGGTGTGATTGACTCGCCCCATGACTGAACAAGGGCGAGACCGGGTGGCAGCGGATGCCCGTGCCCGCGGGCTCGAGATCGACATCGTCCCCCGGCCGGCGGCCGACAGCCTCGAGAGCGCCGCACGACTCCTCGGAATCGACCCGTCCGGAATCGTGAAATCACTCGTCGTCAAGCGGCACGACGGCGACTACCTCTTCGCACTCGTACCGGGCGACCGGCAGATCAGCTGGGCGAAACTGCGTGCGCTCGTCGGCGTGAACAAACTCTCCCTGCCGCACGAGGACGTCGCCCTCGCCGCGACCGGTTACTCGCGCGGCACCATCACGCCGCTCGGCAGCACAACCGCCTGGCCGGTCTTCGCCGACGAACGTCTGCGTGGCGGCCGGGTCGCCATGGGCGCCGGCGAGCACGGTTACTCCGCGTTCGTCGACGCCGACGCCCTGATCGACGCGTACGGCGCAACCGTCGCCGACATCACAGACCCGCTCAAGCCGCGCGTCTGATCGCCTCGCTCGGTGCCGCCGGCGCACCGTCGAAGACGGAGAATGGGTCATGCGCATCTCAAACCTGACCCCGGAGGACTCCGAGGGCGTCTCCGCGCTCTGGGACCAGGCCGGACTCACCCGCCCCTGGAACCCGCCTGAGGCCGATCTGCTGCGCGCACTCGCCGGGGAGACCTCGACAGTCCTCGGCCTTTTCGATGGGGGGACCCTGGTCGGCACGGTGATGGTCGGCCATGACGGCCACCGCGGCTGGGTGTACTACCTCGCGGTCGCCGAAAGCCACCGCGGAACCGGGCTCGGGCGGCGGCTCATGCTCGCCGCCGAGGACTGGCTTCGCGAGCGGGGCGTCGTGAAGCTGCAACTCATGATCCGATCGGCCAACGCGGGGGTGCTGGACTTCTACGATCGCCTCGGCTACGAGGATGCCGACGTCCAGGTCCGCGCGAAATGGCTCCGCTGAGGCGATAGCCTGTCTTTGATACCCCTGTAGGTATACCGGAACCGTCGACCCAGGGAAGGACCCCATGTCCGACAACCCGTCAGCCGCCGAGACCTCCCTGGCGGGGCATCCCGGGCACGGTCCGTTGCAGCGCAAGGTTGTCGGGGTGCTCGTCGCGGGGCAGATTCTCGGTGGAATCGGCATGGGGGCGACCCTCTCCCTCGGCGCCCTGCTCGCGGCTCAGCTGTCCGGGTCGCCCTCGTGGTCGGGCATGGCCGCGACGATGAGCACTCTCGGTGCGGCACTCGTGGCCGTGCCCCTCGCGAGGCTCGCCCGAGCCAGGGGGCGACGGCTCTCCCTCGCGACCGGTTCACTGGTCGCCGGCGTCGGCGCCGTGCTCGCGATCACCGCGGTCTCCCTCAACGTCTTCGCACTCCTGCTCCTGGCCTTGATGCTGCTCGGCGCCGGATCGGCCGCCAATCTGCAGGCCCGGTTCGCCGCCACCGACCTGGCAAGCCGCGCCTTCCGGGCCCGTGACCTCTCCATCGTGGTCTGGTCGACGACGATCGGCGCGGTCCTCGGACCGAACCTGTTCGGACCCGGCGAGGTCGTCGGCGCTTATCTGGGCCTGCCGCCGATGACCGGGGCCTTCGCGTTCTCCCTGGTCGCCACGGTCGGCGCCGCCATCGTGTACACGATCGGGCTACGACCCGACCCGCTCCTGACCGCCCTCGCCGCACGGGGAACGGACGCGGCAGCGCCCCGGCCTCGCGGCGGCCTGGTCATCCTGCGCTCCACAGCCTCCGCCCGTTACGCCGTCGCCGTGATCGCACTGAGCCACGCCACGATGGTCGCCCTGATGTCGATGGCTCCCGTGCACCTGCGCGAGCACGGCGCCACTCTATCCGTCGTCGGCCTCACGATCAGCCTCCACGTCGCCGGGATGTACGCCCTCTCCCCCGTGTTCGGCTGGCTTGCCGACCGGGTGGGACGGCTGCCCGTCATCCTCGTCGGCCAGGGCCTCCTGTTGTCGTCGCTCACACTCTTCTGGCTCGCCGGAGACTCGAGCAGCGCCATGACGACCGGCCTGATCCTGCTCGGCCTCGGTTGGTCGGCATCCGTCGTCGCGGGCTCGGCCCTCATCGGTGAGGCGGTCGGCCTGAACGACCGGGCGGCCCTGCAGGGCTTCTCGGACCTGTCGATGAACGCGGCCGGCGCCCTCGGCGGAGCCCTGGCGGGGCTAGTGCTCGGTGCCGTCGGTTACTCCGGGCTCGGCCTGTCCACCATGGTCCTGGTGGGAGTTGTCGTCGTCTGGTCCGTCTCTCGGGCGGCCAGATCCATCCGACGCGGAAGACCGGCACAGCCTGGTGAATCGGTCGGCTAGGGTCGAATCATCGTTCGGTGCACCGCTGGCGAGTGAAAGTCAGGTTGTCCGATGAGTGTCGTCTCTGTGTCCGAACCCATGCCCGTCCCCGTGAAGCTTGCGGATCCGGGAGCGCTCGGGCTGGGCGCCTTCGCACTCACCACCTTCGTGCTGAGCCTCGCTAACACCGGCTGGGTGCCGGCGGCCGGTGCCTCCGTGCTGGCCGTTGCGCTCTTCTACGGCGGATTGGCGCAGTTCGCGGCCGGAATGTGGGAGTTCGCCAGAGGTAATACCTTCGCTGCGACGGCATTCACCTCGTTTGGGGCCTTTTGGCTGTCGTTCTGGTGGCTCGAGACCAACCCGGCCGTCGCCCAGCAGGCGGGACCGAGCGGAGTGGGTACCTATCTGCTGGCCTGGGCCATCTTCACCGCGTACATGACGATTGCAGCGGTGAAGACCAATCGGGTCACACTCGCCGTGTTCGCGTTGCTCACCATCACTTTCCTCGCCCTGGCGATCGGCGCCTTCACGGGACTCGGCGGCATCAGCCAGGCGGGCGGATGGCTCGGCCTCGCGACGGCACTAGCCGCCTGGTACGGTTCGGCGGCCACCGTCGTGAACGCGACCTGGGGACGCGCCGTGTTCCCGGTGGGTGCTTTCCGCTCTTAAAAACCGGAGGGTTCCCCCACCGTGACCGCGGGCAGCTCGGCGGTCACCCTCGCGTCGGATCGCAGAGACGAATACCCGTCCGCCCAGCTTCCGAGCAGATGCGCCGACTGACGGTCATCGAGGGACAGGAACACGCTCGCTCCGAACATGATGTCGCCGACCGCCTCCGGGTCGTCTTCGGCGAGAGAACCAGCCAGATCCCGGCAGGCCGACTGCTCACGTGCAAAGCCGGATTCGACGTGTACATCGAAGTACCGGGCCACGCTGTCGTCAAAACCGAGTCGCTGGAATCCATCGGAGTACAAGCGGCTGGGAATCGTCGAGGTCATCTCGAACGCGGCCAGGTGCCCGACGAGCGCGCCGCGGAGGCGCCGGTTGAGCCCGAACATCGAGATCGCGTTGAGGGAAGCGAGCGTGATGGCCGGGACGGTGTCGATGGATGCGTCGTAGTCTCCCTCGAGCCCCGCCGACAGCAGGGCGGTCTCGAACAGAACCGAATGCATCCGCTCGACCCGCTCGTCACCGTATTCATCGGCGAGGATTTCGATGAGTGCAGACTTGGACCGGCCGGACAGACGCGGGATCCCCCAGGCGTACGGATCCGCCTCCCGGAGCGCGTAGACCGAGCGATGCACGAGGAACTCGATAGCTTGCTGCCGGGAGGCCGCGCGCGCCACGAACAGTGCCAGGCCGGGGTTGTGCTCGTGCCCGGTCAGGGTGAACAGTGCACGGGCGACGTCGTCACGGGTCGCCGCGGGGAGTGGCGGCCGCGGCGCCGAGCCCCGCAGGGCAGCCTCAAAACCGCGCTCGAGGACGACGCGTGCGGCCAGGATGTCGGGGTGCCATTCCCACTCCTCGTCGCCCGGAACAACACCGTCGTAGTGCAGGCGGTAGAGCAGGAACAGAGTCAGCTGCAGGTCGTCGTCGACCAGGATGTCCGGGGCGCGTCCGAGGGCGCCTGCGGCCAGCGCCTCGAACCCGTCGAGGACGGTCCCTCCGCGTTCGGTGCGCCCGGAGAGTGCGGCGAGGAGCCGTTCGCTGACCGGGCCACGAGCCGACAGGGTCGCGGGAGCAAAGGTGGAGTGGAGCATGATGCCTCGTTCCAGTACTGCGATCGAGTCGCGAAGGCGTGCCGACGCGACGATTCGAACGACCTCCACCGAAGAGAGGGGGCAGGCGTGGACTGTCCACCGGTTCAAGATTGGAAACAGTCACTAGTAAGACGTGCCTCGATGGCGAATCGTCACGATCGCAGTGGATGTTGGTATTGAATGCCATACTCCGGCGACGGCTGGAGATGTCCGGAAAGCCGCAACAATGTCTTAGGTTGAGATCATGAAGCCGTTCGATCGCGATCCCAGCTCTGATCGGGACAAAATCGAAGACCTGCTGCGTCAGGAGGCAGACGTCCCCGTCGAGACAAGCCACACGCGGTGGACTCGTCGCCTGGGCGCCGCCGCTGCCGTCATCGTTGTCCTGGCCGTGATCGGTGTCGTGTGCGTGGGTCTCCCGATCGTCTTGACCACGGGTGGAACGGCCGTCACGCGAGCATTCGTCCCCGATTCCACGTCCTCGCTGTCCAGGCTCAGCGAGGCACTCGGTACGATTCCCGGTATCGCCTCCGTGGGCGAGGCCCACTCGAGCGCGGGCGACCTATCCTTTCGAAACAACGGCTTCCTGACCGTCACCGCCGTACCGGGACTCACGGACACGGCAGTGGACGACCTGGCCGCGCACGTTTCCCAGGCCCTCGCCGGCGTCCAGCTCAGTTCCGACTCGCGGCTGATGGTCCGGCTCGACGTCGATCGGCTGAACGTCGGTATCTCCCAGGAGGGTGCACTGAATGAGCCCCGGCTGAGGCTCGCCCGACTGGTGCTGGCCCTCGACGGCGTCTCCCGCGTCACAGTCTCGTGGCGGGACCAGGACGATGACCTCATCTACGACACGAGCAACGCCAACCTTGATGTCACTGTCATCTCCTCCGGTCTGCCGGCCGTGGAACTGGCCGCACGCTCGGCGCGGGTCGCGCGCACGGTCCTGGCGGATGCGTCGGTGACGACCACCCTCCCCGGTCCCACGATCCGGCGCGAGGCATACTCACCCGACCGGACCCCGGACGACGGGACGAACGGGTCCCGGACCGTCCTGCTCGAGTCCGACGGTGGTTCCCTCACCCGGGCACTCGCCCTGGCCACCGCCCTCGACAGTCGCAACGACATCGTCGGATATTCCGTGTCCGGCACATACGCTCAGATCGTCTTCCGTGCCGGCACCGATCCCGCTCTCGCCGTGGCTCAACTCGACCTCTCGCACTGGGCCCGCGTCCGCACCTTCGTCGAGGGCGCCTCCGGCGAATGGTCGCTTCACGACTTTCCGTGAACCGGTGACCACAGCAGGGGGCGGTACACCCGACCCGGAGCGTCGACGAGATCGCTCGACCGGAGCCGGCGCGGGACTAGTATGCCCTCGACGGATCGGCTCGGTCGCGGGCGGTCTCTCCTCGAGCACCCGGCTCATGGTCATCACGACGACAAGCGCGTCTGCGCTGGCGGCCGGTTCTGCCGTCGCCGCTGTTCCCGAGGCGGATCGATCCCGCGCGCTGTTCCTGCTCACCCTCATCGCCGGAATTCTGATGATCGCCGCCGGTGTCGCCCGACTCGGCCGATACACCCGCTTCGTGCCGCACTCGGTCATGGTCGGGTTCCTGTCCGGTATCGGTGCGAATATCATTTTCGGGCAGATTCCCGACCTCTTCGGCGCGCAGGCGACGGGGCAGTTCGCACTGGCTAAGACGTGAGACGTCATCATCCACCCCGGCCTCGTCGATCTCCCGACGACGGTCGCCGGACTGGCCGCGCTGCTTCTGCTTGTGGTCCTGGGCCGCACCCGACTCGGGTCGGTGTCCGCGCTGATCGCGCTTGTGCTCCCGAGCATCGCCATCTTCGTCTGGGGTTCCGGGTCCATTCCCCTGGTGAGCGACGTCGGTGCGATTCCGCCAGGTCTCCCCCTTCCGAGCCTGCCGCGCCTCGGCGACTTCACGTTCGGCCTGGCCACAGGTGCGTTCTCCGTCGCCGCTCTCGTCCTCATCCAGGGCGCAGGGGTGAGCGAAGCGGCGCCGAATCCGGACGGAACCCCGTCGAATCCGAACAGGGACTTCATCGCCGAGGGCGTCGGCAACCTCGCGTCCGGCCTGTTCAGGGGGCAGCCCGTCGGCGGGTCGGTCGGCCAGACCGCCCTCAATGTCGCGTCCGGTGCGCGGGGCCGGTGGGCCGCCATCTTCTCTGGTCTGTGGATGGCCCTGATCATCGTGGCATTTCGGGGCTCGTCGGGAGCGTGGTCATGTCGACCCTTGCCGCCGTGCTGATCTACGCCGCGGTCGGTTCCTTTCGAACCGGATCGCTCAGAGCGATTCTGCGCACGGGCCGCATCTCCCAGATCGCCGTGATCACGACATTCATCGCGACCCTGTTGCTCCCGGTCGCCGCCGCGGTGGGTATCGGCATCGCCCTCGCACTGCTCATGCAGTTGAATCAGGAGGCGCTCGACTTGCGGGTGGTCGAATGGGTACCCGACTCGAGCGGGCGATTCTTCGAGCGTCCGGCTCCGAAGGTGCTCGCCTCCCGGCGCGCCGTCGTTCTCGACATCTACGGCAGCCTCTACTACGCGGGAGCGCGCACGCTCCAGGCGCGGCTCCCCGATCCGGCGCCGCGCGGCACCCGGCCGTGGTGATCCGGCTCCGCGGGCGTGCCACGCTCGGATCGACGTCCTTCGCCGTGCTCTCCGACTCCTCGGCCCGGCTCGCCGCCGTCGGTGGCCGCCTGTTCCTCAGCGGCATCGACCCCGGTGTTCTCCGCCAGCTGCGCAGCAACCGCACGGTGGAGGAATCCGGGCATGTCGAGATCTTCGAAGCGACCGAGCGGGTCGGCGAGTCGAGCCTCACCGCCTACCGCGCCGCGGAGGCCTGGCTGGCGGGGCTCGATGACGAGGCGCCCGCCGCTGACGACGCCGGATCCTGAGCGCCGGTCACGCGCGCGGCCGCACCGGCAGCGCTCATGCCCGAGCCGTCCCGCGGCCGGGGAGGGCGACAGGGAGCCAGACGCGCATCGTGGACGGGCCACGGTTCGCCCAGGCACAGTAGGGAATGAGTTCCACGTCGTAGCCCACATTCCCGGTGCCTGCCCACGCGCCGTCGGAATAGGGCCAGTCGGGTTTCGGGATCCCCGTGGACACCAGGTGCGCACGCACCCCCCTCGCCGTTTCGGTGAGGTCGGCACCGTCGTCGAGGAGGATTCCGGCCAGCGCCCGCCCATCCGGCAGGTCGGTGGATTCGAGGCACATCACGAGTGGGCCGCGCTCGACGGCCACCGTTCCACGAACAGCGTCGATCGACGGATGCGGCCGCGTGAGTCTCGGAGTCATCGGCAGGTGGAGTGTCATTTCGTCCCCGGCGCGGAAGACGCGCGAGACCGTGATCGTCGCCCCGGAACCCGGGACGGGTATCCCGTTGACGTGCACGACCGCGCGGCCGACGGCCCACGCGGGAATGCGGAAGGAGACGGAGGCCGCGGCATCCGGTGCCTCACGGATGAGCACGGAGACGGCGCCGTCGAACGGGTATCCCGTTCGCACGCCGAGGGAGATCGATCCCGTTTCGATCCGGGTCGACACGTCATAGTCGCCGTACTGGTGCAGTTGCACTCCGGTGCCCGTCTTGGTCGCGAAGTACAGGTTCACACTGGCCAGGGTGCGGGCGATGTTGGTCGGGCAGCAGGACACCTCGAACCAGGGCGCGCGCAGGCTCGATTGGGCGCGCACGCTGATCTCGTCTTCCTCCGGCACGGTACCGTCCACGCGCTGGTGCAGTGTGTTGGTGTAGTAGAAGGCCCGGCCGTCCTCGCGAGGCGAAGCCAGGATGTTGTTGAGCAGTGTGCGCTCGATCAGGTCTGCGTACTGCGCATCCCCGGTCTGCAACAGGAGACGCCAGCTCAACATCACCGAAGCGATGCCGGCGCACGTTTCGGCGTACGCCCGGTCCGGAGGTAACTCATAGTCCTCGCCGAAGGCCTCGTCCAGGTGATGCGAACCGACGCCGCCCGTGATGTAGGTTCGCCGGGCGACGGTGTTCTCCCACTGGGTGGCGACCGCCCCGGCGAGCGCCACGTCGCCGGTCTCGACGGCGACGTCGAGGGCCCCGGAGGCAAGGTAGAGCGCCCGCACGGCATGACCGCGGAGCACAGTGGCGTCCCGCACCGGCAGGTCGTCGAGGAAGTACTCCGCGCCGAACCGATCGGCCTTCAGTAGTCCGCGCCCGCGCCGCTCGACGAAGATACCCGCGAGCTCGAGGTAGCGTGCGTCGCCGGTGGCGCGGGAGAATTCGACGAGAGCGACCTCGATCTCCGGGTGGCCGCACACCGCGTCGCGGCCGTCTGGACCGAACTCGGTGTAGACGTGGTCGGCCAGCCGCCTGGCGACCTGAACGAGCTCATCGTCGCAACCGGACCGCAGCCGCGCCACAGCGGCCTGGATGAGGTGACCGAAGCAGTAGAGCTCGTGACCCCATTCGAGGTTCGAATAGCGCCGTGGTTGACCGGCGCGCCCGAAGCTGGTGTGCAGGTAACCGTCGGGCTCCTGCGCGGCCTCGACGCGGGCGACGAGGGTCCGATACCTGGATTCGAGGGCATCGTCCGGCTTCCGTCCGAGTTCCCAGGCCAGCGCCTCGAGCAGCTTGTACACTTCGGAATCCACGAACTCGATTCCGGAATGGTCGGTCCCCAGCGTGCCGAGGGCGGCACGATCGAAGTTCCCGATCCAGCCGATCCGCTCCATCCACCGCTCGCAGTGACCGAGGATGACCTCGGAATTGAGTTCCTGCTTCTCCCGCCAGAACCCCCCGGTGAGCGACACCTCGTCTGGTCCGAGTGCCTGGAGAGCGCCCGTTGACGGCTGGACGGGACCGCCGCGGAGTGTCGGTGGTGCGATGCGAGACGGCATGTTTCTCTCTTTCGGTCAGCTGTCGGACGCTCGGATGAGCGCTTCCTGCGCGAGCAGGAGGTAGGAACTCGCGGTCCAGGTGTACGCCCGGTCGCGGAGGCCCTCACCGGTCTGTGCGTCGAAATTCTCCGCGAAGCCCGATTTTTCACACAGGCGGCGGAAGCGCGCGCTGACGGTGTCGGCCAGGGTCACGAAACCGGCACGCCGGAGCCCGTCCTCGACGATGACCGTGGACGGCGCCCAGATCGGACCTCGCCAGTACCCGTCGGGCTCATAGTTCGGCGACGAGGGAAGCTCGGTCGCGGGGCCCCACAGGGTGAGGTGACCGGCGATGGAGGCCGCCACACGTTCCCGCACCTCGACGGGCAGGAATTCGGCCGCGACGAGTGCCAGGAGGTTGAGCAGGCTCGTCGTGGAGCTCGTCCGGCCGCTCAGCGGAGCACGGGCGATGAAGGTGTCGCCGTCCCACAACTCGGCGAGCAGGGCCGCTGCCATCGCATCGCGTTCGGCACGCCGGGTCGCCCCGGCGTCCAGGCCCAGTTCGTCGGCGAGTCTCGCGAGCGTGTCGAGCTGCAGTACCAGAAAGGCGGCGAGGTCCGGCGCCTCGATGACCCTGTCGCTGTCGAAGGTCGAAGAATTGTCCCAGCCACTGTCGTTGCCGTGCTGATAGTGCGCAAGCTCGTGTCCGGCAATGCGGCGCGAATCCAGCCAGAAGTCCGTCCATGCCGAGAGTTCGTCGTAGACGTTCGTGAGGTCTTCCGGTGACAGAACTCCGGGCATCCGCTGACGCAGCTTGTCGAACGCCCAACCGTGGATGGGAGGCTTCACGAAGTTGTAGAGGATCTCGGAGTGGGTGACCGAATCGGGCAGTGCCCCGGACGCGTCCTGGTGGTCGAAGATGAGCCGGAACTGCGCCAGTGCCGCGGCCGGGTCGCCCGGAGCAAGCGCCAGTGCGTTGAAACAGTGGTCCCAGCTCCACACCTTGTCCATCCAATGCATCGACATCAGAATCGATTCCTGCCGGAGGAAACCGAGCGGTCGAACCGTCGCCGACCACATCACGTAGGCGGCAAGGGCTGCCGCGGGCGTCCGCGCGTCCCTCCAGCCGGCGAGCCGGTCGAGGTAGGCGGAGAAGTCCCGGGCGGTGGCGCGTTCGACGTCGGTGAAGCCGAGCAGGGGGAGGTAGCTCGGTCGTGCCGATTCGAATTCCTCGATCGCAACCTCCCAGCCGTCGTCCCCTGATGCGACCGCATCCCGGACGTGGACGCCGAGGGCCTCGGCGCCCACCAGGTCCAGGTCGCCCTTCAGGCTCGTGACACGGTATCGACGCCCGGTTTCGTACGACGTGAAGACGGCGGCACCGTCGATCGGATCGCGAAAGAGATACGTGCCCGTGAACGGCGTCAGGCCGGTCGATGCGTCCCCGATTCTGAGGCTGATTCCCCGTCCACGGATGCGCAGGCAGGTAACTCCGTCGAAGGCCGCGTCGATCTCGCCGTCCGACGCGGTCCAGGTCAGGAGGGAGGGTGACGCCGTGATGGTCGACTCGGTTCGCGTTCCGTCGGTCTCCGGAATGAGGACGAAGACCGCGTGCATTCCGGTCTGGTGCGAGACCAGGTGCACGTCCTCCGCGGTGGTGTGCAGGGCCACGACCGGCGAGAGGTCGAACCAGGCGCCTTTCGTGCTGAACGGGATGTCGCGGACATCGAAGGTGAGCGCCTGCGCTGTCTGGGGCTGGACGGTGGTGGTCATGCTGAGCCTTTCGGTAGGTACCCGGCGTCGGGCCGATACGGGCGCGGCGGCACGCCCGGGCGCTCGCGTCGCCGTCGAGGCGAGCGAGGGGCCCGGAGCGTGCCGGTTGATCAGTCCTTGACGGCGCCGGCGGTCACTCCGGCGGCCACGTACCGCTGGGCGACGATGAGCAGGATTGCCGCCGGAATCGACGCGACCACGGCGGTCGCCATGATGGCGTTCCACTGCGAGGTGTTGTTGCCGATGTACTTGTAGATCCCCAGTGTGATCGGCAGGAACTGGCCGCTCCGCGAGAGTGTCGATGCGAAGATGAAGTCGGACCAGGCCCAAAGGAACGCGAACAGAGAGACCGTGATCGCCGAGTTGCGGCTGACGGGCAGGATGATCGAGCGGAACGTGCGCCACGGCCCGGCCCCGTCGACGGTGGCCGCCTGGATCAGTTCGTTGGGGATTCCGGACATGAACGCGGTGAACAACAGCACCCCGAAGGGAACGGCGATCGTCGAGTCCGCGAGGATCAGGCCCCCCACGGTGTTGAGGAGCCCGCTGTTCAGGTAGATCGCGTAGAAGCCCATCGCCATGACGACCCCGGGGATCATCTGCGCGACCAGCAGGATGAAGGTGAGCGGGGCCGCGCCGCGCAGGCGAAGCTTGGCGAGGGCGTACCCTGCGGGCGCCGAGATGACGAGTGTGACCAGCACCGTGCCGAGCCCGATCAGGAGGCTCGTACCCAGATACGGCAGCTGCTGCGAGAGCACCGCCGTATACCCGTCGAGTGTGGGTGCGAACGGGAAGAGGTTCGGCGGGGAGTCGCGCAGGTCGCTGGTCTTCGTGAAGGACACGTTGATCATCCAGTACACGGGGAAGAGCATCACGGCGGTGAGAACGAGTCCGATTCCGGTCTTCCACCAGGAGCGTCGATGAGACATTATTTCTCCGTCCTGTTCTGGATGCGCAGATAGATGAATCCGAAGATCAAGGCGATCAGGATCAGGACGTTGCCGACGGCGGCCGCCGGGCTGAAGTCGGGGTTGCCCGTTCCGAACGCCTCCCGGTAGGACCAGGTCGCCAGTGTCGTCGACGAGTCGCCTGGACCGCCCGCGGTCATGATCCAGATGATGTCGACGACTTTCAGCGTGTAGATCAATCCGAGCAGGATCGTGATGAGGGACACGGGGCGGAGCAACGGGAATGTGATCCGCCAGAATTTCTGCCAGGCGTTCGCGCCATCCAGGGAGGCCGCCTCATAGAGATCCTCAGGGATGTTCTGCAGGCCCGAGTACAGGACGACGAGGTTGAACGGAATGCCGAGCCAGATGTTGGCGATGATCACCGAGGCCAGCACCAGGTCGGGCGAGGTCAGCCAGTTCACGGGCGCCACCCCGATCACGGCGAGGGCCGAGTTGATGACACCGTTGTCCGAGTTCATCATGGACGACCAGGTCGATGCGGACACGATCAACGGGAGCAGCCAGGGAACCAGGAACAGTCCGCGGAGGACGCCGTTGAGCCGGAAGTTGTTGCGGAAGAAGACCGCGAGAATGAGGCCGATTCCGAACTGGAACGCGATTGAGACGATCGTGAACAGTGCGGTGTTGGCCAGCGCCTTGGGGAACGTCTTCGATCCGAAGACGGCCACATAGTTCTCGATGCCGACGAATGCGGCGTTGCCCTGAACGAACGCACGGGGTGTGTAGTCGTGGAGGCTCAGTTCGATGTTCCGATAGAGCGGAAAGGCATAGAAGATGACGAGGTAGGCGATGAGCGGTGCCACGAAGGCCAGGGCAACCCACTGGTTGGTGCCGAAGGACGTTCGCCTCGATCGTTGTTTCGGTGGGAGCGGAGCGGGGGTGCCGACCGCCCCGCCCGCGTCGGGGCGTGCGGCCCCGACGCGGACAGGCAGTGTGGTCATAGTGGGATGCCCTTCGTGTTGTGTGGGAAAAGGTTCGGGCTACTTGGTCGTGGCTGCTGCGGCCGCCGCCTGCGCTTCCTTCAGGGCTTCCGCTGGTGTCATCGCTCCACTCAGTGCGTTCTGAACGGCCGTGTAGACCTGCTCGGAGATCTTCGGGTAGTTCGCGCCGAGGTTGTCACTCGTGCGGCCCTTGGCCGCCTTGACGGCATCGACCCACACCGAGAGTTCCGGGTGCTCGACGAGGAGGGCCGACTGGCCGGCCGACGTCGCCGGGATGTAGTACGCGAACGTGTCTGCGGTCTTGACCTGGCCTGCGGTGGTGCTCATGCACTCGACGATCTTCTTGGACACGTCGTAACGTGCGGTGTCCTTTTGCGTCGGGATGACCATGAACTCGCCTCCGGTCGGGGCGGGTGCGGCTCCCCCGGCCTCCGCCGGGATGGTGATATAGCCGGTCTTGAAGGCTGCCTTCGACGCGCTGTTGACCTGCCACGTACCGTTCACGACAAAGCCGAAGTCACCGGTGAGGAACTCCTCCCAGGTCGTGTTCTGGGAGTTCGTGATCACCGAGTTCGGTGCGAGGCCCTGGTTGACCCAGTCGGTCCAGAGGGTCAGCGCTGAGACCGCCTGCGTCGAGTCGAGCTTGTTGAGGTTTGCTCCCGCTCCCCAGAAGAACGGCAGGAACTGGAACGTGCCCTCCTCGCTCGCGAAGCCCGCGAACGTGATGCCCTTGTGCCCGTTGGTCGAGACCTTCTGCAGGGCCGCAGTGAGGGTGGCCCAGTCTTTGACCGTTGCCGGGTCGACGCCGGCGGCATCGAGGATGTCCTTGTTGTAGTAGAGCGCAAGGGTGTTCGCCCCGACCGGGACGCCATAGGTCTTGCCGTCGAGCACGCCGGCCCCGAGAAGGTTGGGGTCGATGGCCGATGTGTCGAGCCCGATCGAATCCATGTCGTTGAGGGCGCCGGTATCGGCGAGCGTGGTCACTGCCGGGTTGTCGAGGAGCACGACGTCAGCGGCCGTGCCTTCCTGGGCGGCCAGCAGGGACTGGTTGGTCAGGGACTGCGAGTCGTACGCGGTGCGTTTGATGGTCACGCCGGCATCGACACCGCAGGCGTCGATGCGCTTGGCCCAGTCAGAGCTGGCGTCGTGCTGGGGATACGGATCCCACACGGTGTACTCGGTGCTGCCAGCACTGCTGGAGGCGCCGCCTGCAGCCGAGCATCCGACCATGGCCAGTGCGAGGGTCGCGACCCCGGCGACTGCCATCGTGCTACGTACGAACTTCATTGTCATCACGTTTTTCCTTCTTTGGAATAGGGCAGGAATATCAGGGCAGAATTGTGAAACAAATAAAACTAGTTTCAACAGGGCGAGGCTAGCACTGAATTTCCCGGTACGTCAATCGGAATTCGTCTCTTTTGTCACTGAATTGCGGGGCACGCGGGGTACAGTCTTTTCTCGTAGGGTTTCACTCGACTCGGCCGCAGGATGGCCCGGTGTCGACATCGGTTTCATAGGCGAAAGGACACCATGGGCAAGACGAATGACGCAGTCACGCTCGCCGACGTGGCGCGTGCCGCCGGCGTGTCCATCGCGACGGCGTCCAAGGCTCTCAACGGCAAGACCGTCGTGCGCGAGGCAACCCGGCGCCATGTCGAGGAGGTGGCCCGCAGCCTCGCCTTCACTCCCAACCCGTTCGCCCGCGCACTCAATTCGTCGATCACGGGTACCATCGGCGTCCTGACCGCAGACCTCGCCAACCGGTTCGTCGTTCCGATCCTTCTCGGCGTCGAAGACGCTTTCGGTGCGGACTCGACGTCGGTCATCCTCACGGATGCCCGAAACGACTCCATCCGGGAGTCGCACCAGTTGCGCACCCTCATGGCGAAACGCGTCGACGGCATCGTCGTCCTGGGCGACAGCGACACGTCCCGCCCTTCGATCACGGACCAGGTGACAGTGCCGGTGGCCTATGCCTTCGCCGCCAGCCAGGACCCGGAGGACTCCTCATTCACGACGGACAATTCGCAGGGCACCGACCTCGCCATCGACCACCTCGTCTCCCGGGGCCGACGCAGAATAGTCGCGATCAGCGGCGATCCCACCTTCTCGGCGGCTGTTGAACGGCTCACCGGCGCCACCCAGGCGATGCAGCGACATGGCCTGCAGCTCGTCGGCGGGGAGAACCTGTATGGCGACTGGAGCGAGGACTGGGGCCGTCAGTGCGTGCACGCCCTCGTCGAGGCCGGGCTTCACTTCGACGCGATCTTCTGCGCAAGCGACCAGATCGCCCGGGGCGCCATCGAGCAATTGCGCGATGAGAACCTCCGCGTGCCGGAGGACGTTGCCGTCGTCGGCTACGACAACTGGGAACTGTTCAGCGTGCACTCACGCCCGCCGATCACCACGATAGACATGAATCTCCAGGAGCTGGGCCGGGCGGTGGCACGCGAACTCATCGACGCCATCAAGGGACAGCCGCATCCGGGAGTGCACCGCGTCCCGGTGCGCCTCATCCCGCGCGCATCGACGACGCGGCTGTGACCGGTCAGGGGCCGGCACGGGAGGACGGGCGTCACAGCACAGGTCACCCCGGACATCCCGATGACGACCGACTCGCCCGGCGGTCGCGCTCTCTGCCGCGCCCCTGCGACTGCTGCTGATACTCTTCCGGCAGAGCACGTGCAGTCCGCACAGCACGCACGGTAGACAGGCGGTCATGTCCAACACTCCGGCGCTTGCGCGCAGACTCGGCACCGGTGACGCCGTGGTCATCGGCCTCGGCTCGATGATCGGCGCAGGCATCTTCGCCGCATTCGCACCCGCCGCGGCGGCGGCGGGTGGCGGTCTCCTGATCGGGCTCACCATCGCGGCCGTGGTCGCGTACTGCAACGCTTCGTCGTCTGCGCAGCTCGCCGCCCAGTACCCGACATCCGGTGGAACATACGTCTATGGCCGGGAGCGCCTCGGCGAGTGGCCGGGATTCCTCGCCGGGTGGAGTTTCGTGATCGGCAAGACCGCGAGCTGCGCGGCGATGGCGTTGACGTTCGCCGCGTACGCTGCGCCGGCCGGCTGGGAGAAACCCGTCGCCGTCGCCGCCGTCCTGGGCCTGGCCACGGTCAACTATTTCGGCGTCACGCGCACGGCCGGCCTGACCCGGATCATCGTGGCCCTGGTCCTGATCGTGCTCGCGGTCGTCGTGATCGGTGGCCTCGCCGGTGGCGTGACGCATCCGCTCGGCCTCGGCACGAACCTGTTCGCGGGCGGCTGGTACGGAATCCTGCAATCCGCGGGTTTGTTGTTCTTCGCGTTCGCCGGCTACGCCCGCATCGCCACGATGGGCGAGGAAGTCAGGGATCCGAAGCGCACCATCCCCCGGGCGATCATGACCGCACTGGCCATCGCGCTCGTCATCTACGCGATCATCGCGGTCACCCTGCTTCTCGTGATCGGACCGGACCGGCTGGCAACGTCCGTGGCACCCCTGGTCGACGTCGTCACGGCCGGCAGCTGGGCCTGGGCCGCCCCGCTGGTGCGACTCGGTGCGGCCCTGGCCTCGCTCGGAGCGCTCCTCGCGCTCGTGGCCGGGGTCGGGCGCACGACTCTGGCGATGGCCCGCACCGGCGATCTGCCCAGCGGGCTCGCCGCGGTCCACGCGAAATACCACGTGCCGCACCGTGCCGAAATCGCCCTCGCAGCCGTCGTGAGCATTTTGGTCCTCACCGTCGATCTCCGCGGTGCGATCGGGTTCTCGTCGTTCGGCGTCCTGGTCTACTACCTCGTCGCCAATCTGTCGGCGTTCACCCAGCCCTGGGTGATGCGCCGGTATCCGAAGGCCGTCCAGGTGCTCGGCGCCGGCGGATGCCTCGTCCTGGTCGCGACCCTGCCCCCGGTTTCCATCGTCGCCGGGGTGATCGTCCTCGTCGCTGGTGTCGGATACCGTCTTATCCGGCTCGGCAGACGCGACTAGTCGAGGTCGTCGACACCGATGGCGAGCGAGACCGCCGTCCAGGAAACGGGCGGCAGGGTGATGCTGACGATGTCCCTGGAGACGCGCACGCTGTCGTTGGCGCGCAGGCCGACGCGTTCCTGGTCGTCGAGCACGTTCCTGGCGTACACATCCGCGTCCGACAGGGTCTGGGCCTCGCGCACAACGACGTCCCCCAGCGCCGTCGTGTCGATTTCGACAGAGACGGCGTGAGTCTGGTCCCGGTTCACCAGAAACACGCTCGTCAGTCCGGTCTCCTCGTCGTGGGTGGCGACGGCATCGACGACGGCCACGTCGCCGTAGACCGCAGTCGAGTACGTCTCGCTCTCAAGCTTGACCTCGAGCGCAACGCCCTGCGCCAGTCGCGAGGTGAGCGCGAAGGGAAAGAATGTCGTCTGGCGCCAGGCCGGGCCATTGGGCTCCGTCATGATGGGCGCGATCACGTTGACCAGTTGGGCGAGTGACGCGCTCGTCACCCGGTCGGCGTGCCGAAGGAGGGAGATCAGCAGGTTCCCGAAGACGACGGCGTCGGCGACGGAGTATGAGTCTTCGAGCAGGCGCGGGGCGACGGGCCAGTTGTCGAGGCCCGTGATCTTGTCGACGTTC
Organism: Cryobacterium algoricola; assembly: GCF_004402485.1. GTDB lineage: Bacteria > Actinomycetota > Actinomycetes > Actinomycetales > Microbacteriaceae > Cryobacterium > Cryobacterium algoricola. The sequence continues at coordinate 24,500 of NZ_SOFG01000023.1, forward strand.
TCGAACCGGTCGATGTACCAGACGTTCCACTCGTCGAAGGAGATGTTGATCGTCTTCGTGCTGCCGAGCACGGCCTTCACGTGATCGGCGGTGGCGACGACGGAATCGATGAAGTGGTCCATGTCGACGGCCGAGGCAAGGAAGCTCCCCAGGTCGCCGTTCTTCTCCTCGTAGTACGCGTGGCAGGAAATGAAGTCGATGTCCTCGTAGGTGTGGGTCAGCACGACCCGCTCCCACTCGCCGAAGGTGGGCATGTGCGCGCTCGAGGAGCCACAGGCGACGAGCTCGATGCCGGGATCGACCTGGCGCATGGCCTTGGCCGTCCGCGAGGCGATCTTGCCGTAGTCGTCTGCCGAGCGGTGCCCAAGCTGCCAGGGACCGTCCATCTCGTTGCCGAGGCACCACATCCTGACGCCGAAGGCGTCGGTCTTGCCGTTCGCGACCCGCCGGTCACTCAGCGTGGTGCCGGCCGCGATGTTGGAGTATTCGAGCAGGTCCAGCGCGTCCATCGTTCCCCGGGTTCCCAGGTTGACCGCCATCATCAGTTCGCTGCCGACCTTGTCGAGCCAGCCCGAGAACTCGTGGAGCCCCACTTCGTTGGTCTCCGTCGAATGCCAGGCGAGGTCGAGCCTGCGGGGACGCTCGGCGACGGGCCCGACGCTGTCCTCCCAGCGGAAGCCGGAAACGAAGTTGCCACCGGGATAGCGGATGGTCGAGACTCCGAGCTCCTTGACGAGCTCGATGACGTCCTGGCGAAACCCCTCCGCGTCGGACGTGGGGTGACTCGGTTCATAGATGCCGTCGTAGACGCACCGGCCGAGGTGCTCGACGAATGATCCGAACAGGCGTCGGTTGACCGCTCCGACGGCGAAGTGGGGGTCGATGGTGAGGCGTGCGGTGAGCATGGGCATCTTTCGTGAGGTAGAGGTGACTGGATTTCGGGCAAGCGCCGGCCGGCCCCGATGGTGCGATTCGGCTACTTGAGCGCTCCGAGCGACAGGCCGCCCTGCCAGTACTTCTGCAGGCTGAGGAAGGCAATGATGAGCGGAATGATGGAGATGAGCGATCCGACCACGATGAGGGTGTACAGGGACGCGCCGCCACCGTTGTTCGATGCCGCGAGGGCCTGCCAGCCGCCGAGGCCGACCGTGATCGGGTACAGATTCTGGTCGGACAGCACGGCCAGCGGCAGGAAGTAGTTGTTCCAGGTGCCGACCACCGAGAGCAGCAGCACGGTCACGATCGCGGGGCGCATCAGGGGAACGGCCACCCGGAAGAAGGTGCGGAATTCGCCTGAGCCGTCGACGCGGGCGGCGTCCAGAAGCTCGTCCGGAACGGCATCCGCTGCGTAGACGCGCATCAGGTAGACGCCGAACGGGCTGAGCAGTGACGGCAGGATGACCGCCCAGATGGTGTTCGTCAGGTGCATCTGACTCATCAGCATGAAGGTCGGGATGACCAGGGCCGTCAGGGGAACCATCACGGAGCCGAGCAGGATGGCGAAGGAGAAGTCGCGGCCCTTGAACCGGAACTTCGCGAAGCCGTAACCGGCCAGAACGGCGAGGACGGTCGCGCCGACTCCCCCGACGACGGCGTAGAGGGCCGAGTTGCCGAGCCAGCGCAGGTACAGGCCGCCCTTGTAGGTGAAGAGCTCCTGGATGTTCTGCACGAGATTGAAGTTCTTGTCGAACCAGAGCGCGCCGCCCGCACCGGAGAATAGTCCCTGGGCGTCCTTGGTGCTCGCCACGAACAGCCACCACAGCGGCATCAGGAAGTAGAGCACGAGGGCGACCAGGAAGATGTGAGCGGTGATGTTGCGCTTCGGCCGGCCGGTGCGGGGGCGGGCTCTCGTAATGGTTGCGGCGGTCATGAGCTGAACCCTCCTCTGCGCTTGCGGGTACTGAATAGGAAGATGTAGACCGCGATGAACACCACGATCCCGAGGGAGAACGAGATCGTCGACGCGTAGTTGAACTGCGAGAACTGGAATGCCAGGTTGTACGCGTAGATGTTGGGGGTGAAGCTGGCCGTGATGGCGCCGTTGGCGATGGGTTTCAGCACCTGCGGCTCGGTGAAGAACTGCAGGGTGCCGATCAGCGCGAAGACGAGGATCAGGACGAGGGCCGAGGTGATCATCGGGACCTTCACCCGCAGGGCGATCTGTCGCGGGTTCGCGCCGTCGATGCGAGCGGCCTCGTAGATGCTGGGGTCGATTCCCCGGAGTGCCGCGTAGATGATGATCATGTAGTAGCCGGCCCACTGCCAGACCACGACGTTCATCAGGCCGCCGAAGATGTTGTCCGAGTTGAGGATTTCGGGCGCCTGCTGGTTGATCAACGAGAACAGGTTGTTCAGCGGCCCGAAGGACGGGCTGTAGAGGAAGCCCCACATGATCGAGCCGATCACGGCGGGGATGGCGTACGGCACGAAGATCATCAGCCGGGAGAAGTTCGCCAGTCGCGTGGTGAGGGAATCCAGTACCAGCGCTGCGGCGAGGGAAACGGCCATCTGCACGGGGATGAGCACCACGGCGAATCGCAGCACGAACCAGACGCCGCTGAGGAACTCGGGGTCGGTGAAGGCCTTCACGTAGTTGCCGACGCCGCTGAAGATGGTCCCGGTGGCGAGCCCCTTCGAGAAGAGGCTGAGGTAGAAGGCGTACGCCAGAGGGCTGACGAGGAAGACGACGAAGACAATCCCGAAGGGGGCGATGAAGAGCCAGCCGATCCAGCCGCGGCTGACGGATCGCCGTCGCGACTGTGGCTTCTTCGACGTCGACGCTGCCTGGGGCGTCGTCGCGGCGGCTCCTGGGGAGGACAGCGTCGTTGCTGGGTTGGTCATTTCGTCCTTCTTAGAAGAAAGGGTGTGTCCTGACCGGATGATCCGGTGCCAGAGGACGGAGGAGGAGGACCCGGGGCGGCCGCGATGCGCAGCCGCCCCGGATCCGGGGCAGATCGCCGGTTCGGCAATCTGCCCGGTCACGTTACTGGACGGTGAAGCCCTGTGCCTTCGCATAGGTGGACATGGTCGACTGGAGGTCGTCGAGGGCCTTCTCGCCGGTCGAGGTCTGCTTGATGATGGTGACCATCGCCTTGGTCAGCTCCGAGTAGTAGTACGTCGTGAAGGGGCTGTAGGTGTAGCCCTTGTACGCGTTCTCTGCCGGGATGTAGACCTCGCCGTTGGCCTTCTGGCCGTTGAAGAAAGCCACCGGGGTGGAGGCGAACCACTCGGCGTCCAGCACCGACTTGCTGAGCGGGAAGATGGTCTGCGTGTCGACGCCATCCTTCAGTTCGGCGTCTGAGGCGTACAGTTCCTTGGCGACCGTGGTGGCGAGGGCCGGATCCTTGGCCTGGGTCGTCACCGCGAGCGTTGATCCGCCCCAGTTGACCGAAACGGGCTTGCTGGTGTCCCACTGCGGAAGCGGCGCAACGGCCCATTCCGCGCCCGGCCCGGTCGCCGCGCCGCCGTTGCCCGAGAGGTATCCGGGGGCCCAGGCTGCGGAGATGTACGTGGCGTACTTGCCGCTCGCCATCCCGCCGACATAATCGGTGTTGAACTGGTCCTTGGTGTCGACGAGGCCCTGGGAGATGAGTCCCTGCCAGTAGGTGGCGACCTCCTTGCTGCCCGCGTCATTCAGCGCGATGCCGATGCTCTGCGGGCTGCTGTTGTCGTACTTCCAGGCGGTCTGGCCGTTCTGGGTCATCAGCGCGGTGAACCAGGCGGGAACGTTGCTTCCGAAGTCGCCCATGAACGGCCCGCCGGCCGCCTTGAGCTTCACGGCCGCGGCCTCGTATTCGGCCCACGTCGTCGGGATCGTGATGCCGTACTTGGTGAAGATGTCCTTGCGGTAGATCATGGCCATCGGTCCGCCGTCGACCGGGATCGCGTAGACGGAACTTCCGCTCGAGACATCCTTCCAGGCACCGCTGCTGAAGTTCGCCTTGACGTCGTCCGAACCGTACTTGGTCAGGTCGACAAGCGCCTTCTGCAGCTCGAATCCGGGCAGTACCTCGTCTTCGAGCATGATGACGTCGGGAGCGCCGGTGCCCGCGGCGATGGCCGTCGAGAACTTGGCGTACTCGTCACCGCCCTGTCCCGCGTTGGACCAGCAGACCTGCACATCCTTGTGAGCCTTGTTGAAGAGGTCGACGACCGTGTTGATGTTCGGATACCAGGCCCAGACCGAGACCTTGGGGGCGTCCGGATAGACGATGGTGTTGCTGCAGGACGTGGCATCCGCCGCGGCCGTGGAACCGGCACCGCTCGTGCTTCCGTCGGCCGAACAAGCGGTGAGTCCGAGCAGGAGAGCACCGGTGCTCACTGCTGCGACGAGGGTTTTTTTGTTCACTGTGTTTGTTTCCCTTCAATGGAGATCCCGACGAAGCTGTCGAGAGTCATAGGTGTGAAGCGTCGGGCGCGGTGGTGAATCCGCGTCGGATCGGTGGACGGATCACGAGGCGTCGGAGCGACGAATGCGGGAGCAGTCAATGGTGCCGTATACGGCGATGTCTGCGCAGATCATTGACAACGAATCCTCCTTGATTCGGCGTGCCTTCACCTCGTCATGTACGAATGAGTGCGGCGAAATAACAGGTACAACGTTGTAATTTCCAACGTTGTAATTGATCATGGTGACCCGCGCGGTCGTTGTCAAGAGAATTGTTCAAATTGCGGGACCGGGCCCCGCCTCATCAGGACACCGGGTCCTGAACTGCCCTCAGATGAGGCCGTGGCGGCGGAAGGCGTTCCAGACCCCGTCGTCGAGCACGGAGGTGGTGACCTCGTCGGCCTGGGACTTGACCTCCGCGGTGGCGTTGCCCATTGCGATGCCGACCCCGCACACCTGCAGCATTTCAATGTCGTTGTTGCTGTCGCCGATACCGATGGCGGATGCCGCGTCGAGGCCGAGCAGGTCGAGCAGCTGCAGGATGGTGCTGCCCTTGTTCACGCCGCTCAAAGTCACTTCGCCGCTGCCACGACCCATGTGCGGAATGGTGCCCGTGATGACGTGGAAGTCCCCGCCGAGGGCATCCGTGACGCGGTCGAAGGCGCGGAGGTCTCCCGCGAGGAACACCGACTTGGCGATGCCGGTGAAGGTAAAGGGGCGCACGTCGGCGAAGGCCTTCAGGACCGGATGCTCATCGGCGCCGGTGACGGAGCCCAGGTCCGGCCGGGGATCGCCCTGTCGTTCCTTGTCGTCCTCGAGATAGGTCGCAAAACGCGCGCGCACGCCGGGGCTCGGGTAGAGCTTGTCGTAGGACTGCAGGTAGAAGTCGTATCCCGCGTCTTCGTAGAACCCCACCATGCGCGCCACCGCGTCTTCGGGCATCGTGCGGGAGATCACGACATCGTCGCCGACTTCGGCGAATCCGCCGCCGGCGCTGACCGCACCGTCGAAGCCGATCTCCCGAATCGCCGGGTAGATCTCGACTGACGCCCGCCCGGTACTGAGATACACCAGGTGCCCGTTCTGCCGGGCGAGCCGCACGGCCTCGATCGACGAGGGTGCGATCACCTCCCCGGAGTCGATGAGGGTGCCGTCGACGTCGACGAAGGCGATGCGGGGGGAAATCATGATCTGCTCCAAACGAGGCCGCCTCCGGGACAGTGCATCCGGGAGGCGGCCGACGGGACGAACCCGGTTGGTTCTACGCTATCGGGTGAGGCTCGCTCCATTCGAACGGATGACCTCGGCGTACCAGTCGAAGGACTTCTTCTTGTAGCGGTCCAGGGTTCCGGTGCCGTCGTCGTTGCGGTCGACGTAGACGAAGCCGTACCGCTTGCTCATCTGTGCCGTGCTGGCGCTGACGAGGTCGATGCAGCCCCAGGACGTGTACCCCATCACGTCGACGCCGTCGGCGACGGCCTCGCCGACCTGCACGAGATGATCGTTGAAGTACTCGATGCGGTAGTCGTCGATGACGGTCTTCCGGCCATCCACCGTGACGAGCTCATCCTTGGCTCCGAGGCCGTTCTCGACGATGAAGAGCGGCTTCTGCCAGCGATCCCAGAACTGGTTGAGCACGATGCGCAGGCCGACCGGGTCGATCTGCCAGCCCCACTCGGAGGCCTTCAGCGTCGGGTTCGCGACCCCGGGGAAGATGTTCCCTTCGCCCATGACCCGCTTCGAGTTGTCTGCGGTCTCGGCCACGCTCACGTAGTAACTGAAGGAGACGAAGTCGACGGTGTTCTCCTTGAGCAGCGCCCGGTCCTCGTCGGTGATCACCAGTTCGACGCCCTGGTCGCGCAGGCTGCGCAGGTAGTACCCCGGGTATTCTCCGCGCACGTGGATGTCGCCGAAGGCGAGGTTGGTGCGTTCGGTGGTGAGCGAGGCCATCACGTCGTCGGGATCCGGAGACAACGGATAGACCGGCATCGCGAGGATCATGCAGCCGACCAGGGCGGACGGGGCGAGCTCGCGGGCAGCCTTGGTGGCGAGCGCGCTCGCCACCAGCTCGTTGTGCACGGCCTGATACAGGTCTGTCCGGGTGAGCTGGTCCTTCGGGGTGTTGATGCCGCCGGACAACAGCGGGGCGTGCAGCACGGAGTTGATCTCGTTGAAGGTGAGCCAGTACTTCACCCGGGCGCCGTAGCGGGCGAAGAGCACCCGGGCGTAGCGTTCGTAGAATCCGATCAGGTCACGGTTGACCCAGCCGTCGTAGGTCTCGGTCAGGTGCAGCGGGGTCTCATAGTGCGAGATGGTCACCAAGGGTTCGATGCCGTGCTTCTCGCACTCGTCGATGACGCGGTCGTAGAAGGCGAGGCCTTCCTCGTTGGGTTCCGTCTCGTCGCCGAGGGGGAAGATCCTGCTCCAGGCCATGGAGAAACGGAAGGTGCGGAAGCCCATTTCGGCGAACAGGGCGATGTCCTCGGCGTAGCGGTGGTAGAAGTCGATGGCCACCTGCTTGAGGTTGTCGTCCGTGGGGCCCGCGGTGCGCGGCGTCGTGATTCCCTGCGGCATGACGTCCTGAATGGACAAGCCTTTGCCGCCCTCGTTGTATGCGCCCTCGATCTGGTTCGCGGCGGTCGCGCCGCCCCAGAGAAAGTCCTGCGGGAACGTGACGGGTGTTGAATCGGTCATTCGTGAACTCCTTTTACTTCTGACTACTGACTGCTGACTGCGTCTTGCGCAGATGACCGGTGGAGGAGCAGCAGAGTCGCTCCTCCACCGGGGACGTGCAAACCGCCGTTACTTACTTCGCGGTGGCCAGTTCTTCCTCGGCGATGGCCAGGAAGAGGGGGTCTCCGTGTGCCACCGGGCCCGCGGCGGGTGAGCCGATGGTCGGATACTTCTTCGGGTTCGTGATGATGACGGGCGTCGTGATGTCGTATCCGGCCGCCGTGATGGCGTTGATGTCGAACTCGAGCAGGAGATCGCCGGCCTTGACCTGCTGGCCCTTCTCCACCTTCAGGGAGAAGTACTTGCCGCCGAGCTTGACCGTGTCGATGCCGACGTGGATCAACACGTCCGCTCCATCCGCGTGCTGCAGCCCGATGGCATGCCCGGTGGGGAATGCGGCGACCACGAGTGCGTCGAACGGGGCGTAGAGGGCGCCGACGCGGGGAATGATCGCAACGCCCTTGCCGAGGTCGCCGCCGGCGAAGACGGCGTCGGGGACCGCGCTCAGTGCGACGGCGGTGCCGTCGAGCGGGCTCAGCACCTCGAGGTCGCTGCCCTGCGCCACTGCGGCGGTTTCGTTCGCCGGGTCCTTGAATCCGAGCATCACGGTCAGGCCGAACGGCACGATGATGGCGACGAGAAGGCCCAGAATCAGCATCACGGTGTTTCCTGTGCCGAACAGGGCGGGGAGTGCCAGCAGCGAGGGCAGCACGAAGGCATTCGCGGCGACGCCGCCGGCCGAGATCAGGGCGCCACCGAGGACACCACCGACGATGCCGAAGACGAACGGCCGCTTGAGGGGCAGGTTCACGCCGTAGATGGCCGGCTCAGTGATACCGGCGAGGAAGCCCGACAGGGTGGCCGGGGCAGCGAGCGACTTCAGGTTGGAGTTGCGGGTGCGCACCCAAACCCCGGCGACGGCTGCGGCTTGTGCCAGCACTGCGGCGAAGAGCGGTGCGGTGATGTAGATCAGTCCGGTGCTCTGCAGTTCGGCGGTCATCAGCGGGACGAAGCCCCAGTGCAGGCCGAAGATGACGAAGACCTGCCACAGGCCGCCCATGATCGCGCCGCCGAGCCAGGGCACGACGGTGAAGACCCAGCCGATGCCGCCGGCCAGTCCCGTGCTGATCAGGTTGGAGAGCGGACCGATCACCAGGAAGGTGAGCGGCACCAGGACCATGACCATGATCATGGGTGTCACGAATCGGCGGATCGCGGCCGGCAGCGCGGCGTAGAGGAACCGCTCTCCGTGACTCTGCAACCACACGATGACGATGATCGGGATGACGCTCGAGACGTAGCTGACCATCGTGACCGGGATACCGAAGAAAGTGATGTCCGGCACGCCGTTGAGCGCAACGATGGACGGATACACGAACGAACCGGCGATGGCGAGCGAGGTGAACTGGTTCGCGTTGAAGTACTTCGCCGCGGTGATCGCGAGCGCCAGCGGCAGGAAGTTGATGAAGGCATCCGAGAGTGCGTTCAGGATCGTGTACGTCGTCGTCGTGTTGTCGATCCAGGCGAACGTCACAGCTGCCGCCAGGAAGGCCTTCAGGAGGCCAGTACCGGCGAGCGCCCACACCAGCGGGGTGAAGATCGCCGAGATCATCGCGATGAAGCGGTTGACGAGGTTGCCCTTCGGGCCGTCCTGAGCCGCCCGGCCGTCCGAGGCAGACGTGCCGCCGAGCTTCGAGATCTTCGTGATCTCGGCGAAGACCTCGGGGACCTCATTGCCGATGACGACCTGGTACTGGCCGCCGGCCTCGGCCGTCGCGATGACGCCGGGGGTGGCCTTGACCGCCGCCTTGTCGACCTTCGCGTCGTCCCTGATGACGAATCTCAGTCGCGTCGCGCAATGCACGAGCGACTGGACGTTTTCTTCGCCGCCCACACCCTTGAGGACCGCAGCTGCGGTCTTGGAGTAGTCCATCGGTCTCATTCACCTTCCGCCGCGACATCGCGGCTTCCATACTCAGGAAGCGATTGTCCGGCGTTTTGGGCAAAAAAAAGACCTGAACTCATTCACCGCCATACTGGCGATGCGAGTTCAGGTTTTGCCCGCTGATGCGGTAACAATCCGAAAATGCTTCCACGGGGCGTCTTCGCCCTGCGGTCTCAACGTAGCACACGATCAGGTGGCGGAGTCATCCGCCATCTGGTTCGCCAGCCGCTCGACGTGCACGATCACGTACAGGAGCTCTTCGTCGGTCAGGTCGGAGCCCGTTGCGGCGCTGACGTAGGACTTGACGTCCGCGGCGATGGCATAGGAGCGCGGATAGCTGTGTTTGGCGAATTCGAAGAAGGACGTGTCCGAGCCGCGCAACATCGACTTCGCCACGAGCCGCTGCAGGAGGAACTGGATGTGCAGGATGAACCGCGCGTAGTCGGGGCTCGCCGTGTCGAGTTGCACGCCAAGGCCTCCCTCCACCGTCGTCACCACGTGCTGCACACGCCGGAAGAGCAGCGCCGCGGTTCCATTGGGTTCGTCCCTGGTCGCGTTGAGGAGGTGCATGGTGAGGAACACCGCTTCCTCGTCCGGGAGTGTGGTGTTCAGGCTCACGCTGACCGACCGGGCCATGGCCGTCGCGGCGTCGAACTCCTGCGGATGGAGGACGCGCAGTTCGGGCATGGATGTCGTCGGGATGCGGATGCCTTTCTGCATCCGTTCGAGCACGAATTGGATGTGGTCGATGATGGCGAGCGGCAATCGGCGCCCGAGGCTTCGGCCCAGGGTCCGTTCGGCCTCGTCGACGGCCGTCGTGACGGCTTCGATCACCGGGTACGGCACCGAGGCAAGGAGCTGGCGGGCGTGGGCGGCGTCGCTGCCCTGATCGAGGACGAAGGTCTTCTCGACCTTGGCGGGATCGATCGTGTCGCTCGGAAGCAACTGGAATCCCAGCCCGCGGCCCATCAGCACGCGTTCCTGACCAGACGCGTCGATCGAGATGACGACGTTGTTGTTGAGCACCTTGTGCGCCACCTTCTCCGGTGCGCTCGCTGCCCTGTCTTGCCTCGCCATAACGCTAGTTTAGGGCGTTTGCCTCTCACGGTTGCCGTGGTCGACGGGCAGGGCTCTAGCCGGCGCTACGTGCTGAGAGCACACAGAATTCATTGCCCTCCGGGTCAGCCAGGACGACCCAGGATACGTCTCGCTGACCCACATCGGCTCGCGTCGCCCCAAGGCTGACCAGACGCCCGACCTCGGCGGCCTGGTCGTCCGGGACGAAGTCGAGGTGGAGACGGTTCTTCACGGTCTTCCCCTCGGGCACTAAGCCGAAAAGCAGGGTCGGGTGCGCACCCTCGGCGGCGGCGAGTTCGACTTCGTTGTCGCTCTCACCGACCACGATCCAACCGAGGGCTTCCTGCCACCATCGCCCGAGCGCTTTCGGGTCGCGGCAATCGACGACGACTTCTTCCCAGAACAGCGACATGCCGGACACACTACGCCGGGGCTCCACCCCAGGTCCAGGCGCGGAACATTCCGGTTGCCGGCCGCGCGGTTCGGCGCTCGGTTCAGGCGGCCAGGTGAAACGTGCTCGCGAAACGACCGAGAAGCACTCGGCGACCGCGCAGCACCTCGACGATCCCGGTCTCGATCGCGCGCTCCGGAGCAAGCTCACCGGAAATGAGCCGGCGGATGCCGGGACCGGCAGCGAAGGCGAGGTCGACGGGCCCGTCCCCGCGCGTCACGTCGAGGGTGGAGCCATCCACCCGGATCAACAGCTCGGCTCGACCGAAACGCGCAGAGTACGCGGTCGCCGGGAGCCGCTCCGCAACCAGCGGCCGAAAGGCGGTCCGAAGGTCCATCGTCATCGCGTCGGGGGTGATCACCTGCTCCTCCCGCGGATCGCCCAGGGACTTGAAGCCCCATGCCCCGAGTGCGAGTATGACGGGCTCGAGCTCACGGCCATACGGCGTCAGCTCGTAGACGATGACGCGCGAGTGCGGCACTCGTCGGATGATGCCCGCCGCCTGCAGCTCCTTGAGTCGTGCGGCCAGGATATTGCTCGGGATACGAGCGAGTCCCCCGGCGAGTTCGCCGTAGCGGCGCGGCCCGACGAGCAGGTCGCGCACGATGAGCAGGGCCCAGCGCTCCCCCACAAGCTCCAGGCCTCGCGTGACGCCACCGTATTGACCATAGTCACGTGCGGCCATCGACCTCAGTCCTGCTGATTCGCGAAGGCTTCGGGGCCTTGAGCGGCTGCTACCGGGTCCATCCACCCGAACTCGAGGAAGTTGCCGTCGGGGTCGTTCAGCTGGCGCTGGTACATGAAGCCATAGTCCGAGGCCGGTTTGGGCTCGGACCCGCCAGCGGCGACGCCGTCGGTGACGGCCTTGTCGACCGCCTCCCGGCTGTCCAGGAAGAGTGCGGTCGACACCGAGGGGTTCACGGCCGGGTCGCCGATCGGCAGGTCGGTGAAAGTCTGGAAGTACTCGCGGACCAGGATCATGAAGTAGCTGTGGTCTTCCTCGACGACGACGCAAGCCGCGTTGTGGTCCGAGAAGGCCGGGTTGATGGTGAATCCGAGGGCCGTATAGAACGCCTTCGCGCGCTCCAGATCGGTCACCGGCAGGTTGACGAACATCGTTGTCATCGTGTCTCCTTCTAGAGGTCCCCATGTGGACTGACGCCATACTTGCAAAAAACAAGCACTCCGTCAAGGCCACGTTTTCTCTTTCTAGGTCGACTCAGCCTGAGCAGTCTCCGGCGGCGTGAGCAAAGCCAGGAAATCGGCGAAAGCCCGATTGGCCCGCGTGGTGTCGCCGGTCGCGTCGATGTCCATCAGCAGGCCGCGGATCACGGCGAGCGCCAGGGTCGCGGTCTGGGGCCTGCCGATACTGAGCAGGCCGATCTCGAGGGGCTCCAACCAGTCGAGCGTTGCCGACCGCTGAAAATCGGGCCAGAGAGACAATTCGGCATTGACCCGGAGTTGACTGAACATTCGGAGGTACGGCTTCCCCTCACCGTCCGTCATCGTCGCCCACGCCCGAGCGAGCGTCCGCGCATACGGCTCGTTCGGCCGGACGCGCAGCAGATCGCCGAAAGTCACCAGTTGGCGCTGCCGGGCACGCCTCAGAATCGCGAGGAACAGGTCGTCTCTCGTTCCAAAGTGGTACAGGAGCATACGGGCGGAGACTCCCGTGGACTTCACGAGAGGATCGAGCCGAGTCGGAAGACCGGACTCTATTGCGTGATCAGTGCAGCGCTCGAGCAGCTCGTCTCGAATGTGCGGTTGCGGCTGTCTTCCCATACCCCCACCTTTTCACGTAATTTCTGTTACGTGTAGCGTGGAAGGAAAGAGACCCAGGAGGAAGTGTCCAATGGAAGTACTTTTCGTGCACGGCGCGCTGGTGCGCGATGGATCGTGGTGGTGGTCTGCGACCGCTGACCTCCTCGAGTCCCGAACGGGCATCCGCAGCCGTGCTGTTGCGCTACCATCGTGCGGCGAACTGACACGCGAAGGGAGCGCACGCGGCTTGACCGGCGACGCAGCGTCTCTGCGCCGTGAACTCGACGCCATTGGAGAGGCGATCGTGGTCGGGCACTCGTACGGCGGAACTGTCATCGCTGAAGCCGGCACGCATCCCGCGGTGAAGCACCTCCTCTTCATTTCCTCGTACCTGCCCGAGATCGGCCAGTCGCAAGGAAACATCATGAGCGCGGAGCGAAACCCGGTCACCATCGCCCCGAACGAGGACGGCACCCTCGGCGTGTCCGGCTATGACGCGGCCTCCTTCGCAGCTCGATTCCTCCAGGATGCAGATGCACAGACCCAGAAGCAGGCTTGGGAACGCGTCACTACGCAGGATGCCGGGGCATTCATGACGCCGACCACCGCAGCAGGGTGGGAGGGTGTCGACTCGACCTACCTGGTGTGCGGGGACGACCAGAGCACCTCGATCGAGTTGCAGCGCTTCCACGCCGCGCGAGCAACCCGCAGCGTCGAAGTGCCGACGGGCCACCACCCGTTCATCACACGTCCCGACCTCGTCGCCACTCAGCTCATGGCGCTGCTCTGCACCTGATCTTCGCGATGAGTCGTGGCGATGTCTGCAGCTAGCGTGCTCTTCACGGTCGCTCGCATCCGGTCAGGCCACCGAATGATTCACACCTGAGCTGACTCATCACCTACGAGCACACCCCTCGATGGTTGGACGTGCTGGTTCGACGACAGGGCAACCGCCTGGAGACGCGGAGGACGCTCGCGCTCGTCGTCGTTCGGCCGAATCGGGAGCTGCGCCCCGCCGCACCTTTCGCAAATGGCCGATCGTGGCCAGAAGCAGGATGCAGCATGGGCCGTTGGGAACGCTTGCTGCTGGAGCGTTCCCAACGACTTCGCCTCTGCGGCTGAGGCTTGCGGCGCGATCAGCTCGAGAAGGCGACGTGGACGTCGACTCGCATCGACGGGTCCAGACCTTCTTCGTCAGCGAGAAGATCGAACACGCGCTGGTGGGGTTCGTCGAGTTTCTGGTTCGCGTAGTGACGATCGAAGGACTCCTGGTCACGGTAGAACTCGAATGCCCACATTACGTCCGGGTTGCTGTCGTCTCGGTTGAGCGACCAGTTGACGGGACCGTCGGGGTCTCCCGTGAAGTGAAGGTCATTGCAGAGCTGGAAAAGCTCGTCGCCCTTGCCGGGCTTTGCCTGGAAGCGCAAAACCACACCTGGCTGATTCGTGTTCATGAAATTCTCCTTGTTCGTTATCTTTGGCGCCGATCGCACAGGTGTGGATCACCGCTCCAATGAGCTTGGAGCATTGATCCAACTATGTCAAGATCGACCTATGACGAATGAAGCACGAAGCAGGACCCGTCGCGCCGACGCACTGTCGAGGGACAGAATCGTCCGAGCCGCAGTCGACATTCTCGATCTACATGGCGAGGGCGGTCTCACCACCCGCAGTCTCGCCGCGTCACTAGAAACGGGATCGGGCGCGATTTTCCATCATGTCGGCAGCAGAGATGAGCTTCTCCGTGCCGCGGTGGACCTCATGGTGGCTGACGTGATTGGCGGCATTGCCGTCGAGACGACGCCAAGAGAGTCCGTCCGATTGCTCATGCTGGGTGTCTTCGACGCAATCCAGGCGCATCCGTGGGCTGGCGCGCAACTGGCGCGCGAGCCCTGGCAAACCACTGTCCTCGAGGTCTTCCTTGAGATCGGCAGCAGGCTGCAACCTCTCGGCGTTCGCGAGGAAGAGCTCTTCGATGCAGCCTCGACATTGCTGAGTTACCTTCTAGGGATTGCTGGGCAACTCGCCGCCAGTGTCCACATCTCGCGCGGTACGGACCGTGCAGCCTTCTTGGGGGCTGCCGTCGAAAACTGGGCGGCACGCCATAGTTCGGCGGATAGCCCCTTCGTCCGTCAGGTGACACGACTCGCCAACCACGACGACCGCGAGCAGTTCATCGCTGGGCTGGAAATCATCCTAAGCGGGCTCGCTCTGCACCCTGAATGAGAGGGGCTGACCTCGCTCCCGGCCCGACCGCACTCCTGCGGGCGCAGGTAAAGGCCCGCGGTGGGGAGCGTTCTTCGTGCATCATGCGGCACGCGACCAGCCCCGCACCACCTGTCACGCCAGCTAGCGCTAACAGAACGCCGACATCACGCCGCAAAACTCACACCGTTTACCCCGCCCGATATAAATTCCCGCAAGGTGCCCTATCTGCAACGCTATCGAACGTCTCGTCTCCCTAAGGACATAAGACGTCTCACAGAGGTGACCTGCGTTCGATATAAATCGCCGGAATCGGGCGGCGCATGGAATCCCCTAACTCCGTCGCACAACCTCACACTCGAAAGAAAGTAATCACCGCCAGTCATGAGACGCCCCAGCGTTAGAGTGACGAAAATGGTCGGGCGCGTGTCGATAGCAGCAATCCCGCCGGCGTCGCCACGCCTACGTTTTGGCCGCAGGCGCCCGATGGAAGGGCTGAATGGTTGGTCGCGCTTCGGCTCTCGTCGGCAATTGTGTTCGCGAAACATAAAATCACGAAAAAAAACGTCCCCTGATCAGGTAATTAAATGTGCCCCCGCTGGGGGTCGAACCCAGACTGTGACGATTTTAAGTCGTCTGCCTCTGCCATTGGGCTACGGGGGCGCGTCAGAGCCGTCCGGACTGAGCGAACTCAGCCCGGAGAGACTCTGACGCTTCAAGCGTAGGTGCTGCCGGAGCAGCCGGTTACTTGACGGACGTGGCCGCCTCGGTCGGGGCATCCGCTGCCGTGGTCGCCGGCGTGGCGGCCGGAGCCTTGACGGGCGCCTTGCGGGGCGCGCGCGGCGCCGTGACCTTGGCTGCAGGTGCTGCCGCAGCCGCAGCCGGCACGGTGACCGGAGCCGGCGGAGTGACGGCAGCGGATGCGGCCTTCGCCGGCGCCGCGGCACCCGCGGCGGGCTTCGGGCGCGAGGCGAACTCGACGAAGACGGCGCGCGGGGACTCGACGGCGGCAAGCGAGACGATGTCGCGACCGAGGAAGAAGTTGTTCACCCAGCCCCAGACGACGCGCAGCTTGCGCTCCCAGCTCGGCATGGCGAGGCCATGATAGCCGCGGTGCGCGATCCAGGCCAGCGGGCCCTTGATGGCCAGCTTGCCGGACTGGAAGACTCCCTGTCCGACACCGAGACCGGCGACGGCGCCCATGTTCTTGTGGATGTAGTCCTTGGGGCCCTCGCCGCGGAGGACGGCGACGATGTTCTTGGCCATGAGCTTGCCCTGGCGTACGGCGTGCTGAGCGTTGGGAACGCAGAATCCGCCCACGCCGCCGCCACTGAGGTCGGGGATGGCGGTGATGTCGCCGGCGCCCCAGGCGTCTTCGATGATCTCGTCGGCGGTGCCGACGCGGAGGTCCGGGCGCACCTGCAGGCGGCCGCGTTCCTCGATCGGGAGGTCGGTGTGACGCACGATCCCAGGGTTCGCCATCACGCCGGCGGTCCAGACGATCAGGTCGGTCTCGAACTTCTCGCCGGTGGAGAGCTCGACGACGCCGTCGACGGCGCTCGTCAGCTGCGTGTTGAGGTGGATCTTCGCACCGCGCTTGTCGAGGTTGTCGATGACCCAGAGGCTCGTAGGCACGGAGACCTCGGGCATGATCCGGCCCATCGCCTCGACGAGGTGGAAATGGATGTCGTCGAACCCGATCTGCGGGTAGGACTTGAGCAGCGAGGTCGCGAACGACCGCAGTTCGGCGAACACCTCGATGCCGGCGAAGCCTCCGCCGATGACGACGAACGTGAGCAGGCGGTCGCGCTCGGGTCCGGCGGGGAGCAGGGAGGCCTTGTCGAAGTTGGTGAGAACGGTGTCGCGGATGGCGACGGCTTCCTCGATGGTCTTGAGTCCGAGCGCCCGGTCGGCAACTCCGGGAATCGGGAAGGTGCGCGACACGGCTCCGGCGGTGACGACGACGATGTCGTAGACGAATTCATACGGCTCGCCGACGGGCGGGGTGATCGTCGCGGTCTTCGACGCGTGGTCGATGTGGGTGACCTTCGCGGTGACGACGTTCGTCTTCGAGAGGTGGCGACGGTGCGCAACCACGGCGTGCCGGGCTTCGATCGAGCCGGCCGCGACCTCGGGGAGGAAGGGCTGGTAGGTCATGTACGGGAGGGGGTCGACCATGGTGACCTCGGCCTCGCCTTTTCGCAGCCACTTCTCAAGCTTCCAGGCGGTGTAGAAGCCCGCGTAGCCGCCACCGACAATGAGAATTTTTGGCACGATAAGGGTCCTCCTACATGATGGAATATGCGAAAACTTACCGATTCGATCGATTTCGCTTGAGCCGCCGAAGAGCACCTATGCCGAACAGCGTTACTAGGATAGCAAACCCCAACAGCACAAGCAGCGGAACGCTGATATAGGTCAGCGTCAGCTCGGTCGGAAGCCACGGGCTCGCGGCCGTGTCCGTCGGCAGCGGCGGGTCGCTGCTCGGGATGGCGCGGACGACGGGTGCGGCCGTCGGTGCCGCTGTCGGGACCGTGTCGATGCGCCGGTGCAGGTGGATCCAGTCCTGGAGCAGGACAGAGGGCGTCGGCGAGGTCGAGGGCTTCACGTACGCCGTGACCGCGGCGGCCGCGTCGATCAAGCCGTTGCCGTAGACCGGGCTCGGGACGACGTGGCCGTTCGGGTTGGCCGTCGCGATCACGCGGTTCATCACCGCAGCGGCACTGAGCTTCGGGAACGCGGCCCGCACGAGGGCGACGAGGCCGGAGACGATCGGGGCGGATGCGCTCGTGCCGCTCCACTGCACGTAGCCGCCGTTCGGCACCACGCCGACGAGTTGTTCGCTCGGAGCGGCGACGGCGATCGTGATGCCCTGCGACGAGGCGTCGAAGCTCGCGGTCTTGTTACGGTCGACGCCTCCAACGGTGAGCACGCCGGGGATCGTGGCCGGGGCGCCGACCTCCGTCGTGCCACTCCCCCGGTTTCCCGCGGCGGCGACGACGACGACGTCGTGGTCGAACGCGTAGAGGAAGGCGTCGTCCCAGCTCGACGGCCAGTCGAGGGTGTTCCGGGTGAGCGACATGTTGATCACGTCGGCGCCGTGGTCGACGGCCCAGCGGATGCCGGCCGCGATCTGGTCGTCATTGCTGAGCTTTGCACCGCTGCTCCCGAACGCAACCGACACCGCGAGGATGGACGCCTCTGGCGCGACGCCGATGACTCCGGTCCCCTCCGCGGACCCGCGGCCGGCCATCAGGGAGGCGACCAGGGTGCCGTGCTCGCTGCCGTCACCCACGGGGGTCTGGCCGTTGCTCGACCCCAGGCCCGAGACATCCGTGCCGCCGACGACGGCACCGGCGAGTTCGGGAACGCTCGTGCTCACCCCGGTGTCGATCACGGCGACCGTCACGCCTGCGCCCTTGGTCGTCGCCCACGCCTGCGTGAACCCGTAGTCGTTGAGCCAGTATTCGAGGTCGCGCACCTGGTCGGCGTGCGCGGGTGCCGCGTCGCCGACGACGGAGACTCCGCCGAGGACGGCGGCCAGAGCCAGCGCGAGCACGGCGCCGAGGCGCCGCTGCTGCAGGGAACGGGTCACGCGTCCGCCGCGGAATAGTCGAGGCACTCGCAGACGGCGGGGGTCCAGGCAGCCCGCGCGAGCGCGAGGTCACCGATCGGGTTGACGCCGGGTCCCGCGGCGAGCGAGTGCGCCGCGAGCGCGTGCAGGCACTTGACCCGGTCGGGCATGCCGCCGGAGGAAATTCCGGCGATCTCGGGTACGTCACCGAGCGTGGCGCGGTCGGCGAGGAATCCGGTGTGGGCGCGACGGTACTGGTCGTGGACGGTCTCATCGTCGGCGAGCAGCTGGTTGAACTCGTTCATGACCTGGGTCGCCTCGAGGAAGGAGAGCGCCGCGGTCGCGGCCGGGTGGGTCAGGTAGTAGAGCGTGGGGAACGGCGTGCCGTCGCTCAGCCGGGGCGCAGTGGCGACGACGGTGGGGGCTCCGCACACGCAGCGAGCGGCGATGCCGACGGCGTCGCGGGCGGGGCGGCCGAGCTGTGCGCTGACGATCTTCAGGTCGTCTGCGGTGACGGGAGCGAACGGCGGCCGGGTCACTGGGTGGCCTGAGGGGCGAGCCCGGCGGTCATGACGGAAGCGAACATGGACGATACCCAATCGATGTCGGTGTTCTGAATGGCCGTGGTCGCGGCGGGCGCTGCGGCAGCGGCGGCCGGCAAGGGCAGGTCATTGATCACGAGGAAGCTGACGTCACCCGGCAGCACATAGGACAGCCGGGCACGGGCCTGGGTCGTGACGTAGGTGCGGTCGTTCCAGCGTTCCCGCTCGGTCTTGAGCTGGTCGACGGTGGTCTGCTGTGTGGTGACATCTGCGGTGAGCCGGCTGATTTCCTGCTGCTGCTCGCCGTAGGTGCGAAGGCTCGGGGCGAGCACGACGACCGCGAGGATGAGGATGCCCATCATCATGAGCGAGAACCCGGACAGGCGCAGGCCGCGAAGCCAGCCATTCATCGGGGTTTCGTCGACGCCGAGCGCGACGGGCTGCCGTTCCGTGCCTTTGACGGCCATGACGACTCCCTTCGCCGGTTCCTCGGCGGTTCTCACCGGATAAAAAAACAGAGCTCTCGAAGCGCGGGATTCACCCCGCGCTTCGAGAGCTCCAGTCGAAACTAGGCCTTGAAACGGGGGAAGGCAGAGCGGCCCGCGTACACGGCGGCCTCGCCCAGCTCTTCTTCGATCCTCAGCAGCTGATTGTACTTGGCAACGCGCTCGGAGCGGGCAGGCGCTCCGGTCTTGATCTGGCCGGCATCCACGGCGACAGCGAGGTCGGCGATGAAGGTGTCTTCCGTCTCACCGGAGCGGTGCGAGATGACGGTCGTGTAGCCGGCGCGCTGCGCGAGGGCAACGGCGTCGAGCGTCTCGGTGAGGGTACCGATCTGGTTGACCTTGACGAGGATGGAGTTGGCCGTGCCGAGGGCCAGGCCCTTGGCGAGACGCTCCGGGTTGGTCACGAACAGGTCGTCTCCGACGATCTGCACGAGGCCGCCGATTTCGGCGGTGAGGTGCACGTAGCCATCCCAGTCGTCTTCCTCGAGCGGGTCTTCGATCGACACGAGCGGGTAGGACTTGACGAGGTCGACGTAATACGCGGACAGCTCCTGGGCGGAGAGTTCCTTGCCCTCGAAGTGGTAGACGCCGTCCTTGTAGAACTCGGAGGCGGCGCAGTCGAGTGCCAGGCCGATGTCCTTGCCGGGCGTGTAGCCGGCGTTGGTGATGGCTTCGACGATGAGGTCGAGTGCCGCACGGTTGCTCGGCAGGTTCGGAGCGAATCCACCCTCGTCGCCGAGGCCGGTGGACAGGCCCTTCGACTTGAGCAGGGCCTTCAGGGCGTGGTACGTCTCGGTGCCCCAGCGGAGGCCCTCGGCGAAGGACTCGGCGCCGAGCGGGACAACCATGAATTCCTGGATGTCCACGTCGTTGTCGGCGTGCGAGCCACCGTTGATGATGTTCATCATCGGGACCGGCAGGGTGTGCGCGTTCGGGCCACCGAGGTAGCGGAACAGGGGCAGGCCGGCCGAGGTGGCTGCGGCCTTGGCGACGGCGAGGCTCACGCCGAGGATGGCGTTGGCGCCGACGCGGTGCTTGTTCTCGGTGCCATCGGTTTCGATAAGGACGGCGTCGACGATGCGCTGGTCGGTGGCGTCGAGGTCCTCGACTGCCGGGCCGAGCTCGTCGATAACGGCGTCGACGGCCTTGAGGACGCCCTTGCCGAGGTAACGCGACTTGTCGCCGTCGTGAAGTTCATAAGCTTCGAACGCACCGGTGGATGCGCCCGACGGAACGGCGGCACGGCTGACGGAGCCGTCATCAAGCAATACCTCGACCTCGACGGTCGGGTTGCCTCTGGAGTCGAGAATCTCGCGCGCTACTACTGCCTCAATGAGAGCCACAGCTATCTCCTGTTTCCTGTTATTTCCTAATGGGTGGGGTGTTGGTTTGGGGGGAACGTGCAGGAAGACGACGTTGTGTTCCAATCATGTAACAGTCTAGCGACGGAGGCTCCGGGCGCGGGAATCAGCCCGCGAGCGGACGGAACTCGAGCGTGGCGGCATCCGCTGTTTCATCGGTGACGAAGGCGTACCGCCCATAGCCCGCCTCGGCGGCCCGGCCGAGCAGGGCCTTGAGGTTCTTGGTGCGGTGTTCGAGCCGGACGCGCAGTCCCTGGGCGACAAGTGCGGTCTTCAGGGCGACGAGGCGGCCGGGCGCTGCGTCCTTCTCGTGGATGAGCACGACGGCGTTCTCGGCGGATGCGCCGGCGTCGCCGAGCAGGTCGACGATGCGTTCGAAGCCGATCGAGAAACCGCACGCCGGAACGTCGACGCCGAGGAACCGGCCGATCATGCCGTCATACCGGCCGCCGCCGCCGAGCGAATAGCCGAGCTCGGGGTGCGCGATCTCGAAGATCGTTCCGGTGTAATAGCCCATGCCGCGCACGAGGGTCGGGTCGAAGACGAGGTCGGCGCCGGGGAGGGTGTCGCGGAGGGCGAGCAGGTCGGCGTATGCGGCGGGGTCGAGCCAGGCGGGTGCGGCGGCAGCGTCGGGTTCGCTCGCGGAGCCGAGCAGGTCCCAGCCCGCGGACGCGATCGAGCGGAGGGTCTCCGCGATGCCGTCGGTCGGGATGCCGAGGCCCTCGAGTTCGGTGACGACTCCGTCGACGCCGATCTTGTCGAGCTTGTCGATCGTGATCAGGGCGCGCTCGTTGAGGTCCGTGGGAACGTTCCAGTGCGCGAGCAGGGCGGTGAGGATGCGGCGGTCGTTGATGCGCACCGAGCAGCCGGTGAGGCCGAGGGCGTCGAGGGCGGCCATCGTCGCGGTGATGAGCTCGATCTCGGCGAGCGGGCCGGCCTCGCCGATGATGTCGATGTCGCACTGCACGAACTGGCGGTAGCGGCCCTTCTGCGGGCGTTCGGCCCGCCAGACCGGGGCGATCTGGATGGCACGGAACACCGTGGGCAGGGCGGCGCGGTGCGTCGCGTAGAACCGGGCGAGCGGCACGGTGAGGTCGAAGCGGAGGCCGAGGTCGGCGAGGCCGAGCAGGTCGCCGGACTCCGCGGCGGCGAGGGCGTCTGCCGGGGCCAGGCCGCGCTTGAGCACCGCGAAGCCGAGCTTCTCGTTGTCGCCGCCGAGGCCGGAGTGCAGCCGGGCGGAGTCCTCCATGACCGGGGTCTCGATCTCGTCGAAGCCGTGGGCGGCGAAACTGCGCCGGATCACGCCGAGTGCGTGCTCGCGGCCGGCCTTCTCGGCGGGGAGGAAGTCGCGCATGCCGCGCGGCGGGGTCACCTGTGTTGCCATGGAACCCATTGTCTCAGGTCGGGCCGGGCGACCCGGCCCGGCGGCGATTCAGTCGTTCTCGGTGGGGAGGCCGATGATGCCGGCATCCGAGAAGTCGGTGGCGGCATCCGCCGCACCCGCGAACTCCGCGCTGTCGAGTTCCGCCGCGCGGATCTCATCCTGGAGGCCGCGGACGGCCGTGCGCAGGGCGCGCTCGGAGTCGAGGCCGCGGGCCTTCGCCGCCGAGACGATCGCGAGCAACAGCGGGCCGAGCTCGTCCTCGCTCTCGAGCGGGAGCGGGAAGTCGGCGCCGTCCGCGTCGAGCAGCCCGATCTTCTGGGCGCGCCCGAGGACCTTGTCGGCGAGGGCGAGCGCGGGCATTCCCTGCGGAATGCCGTCGAGCACGCTCGTGCGGCCGGGCTTCTCGGTGGCCTTGAAGCCGTCCCAGGCTGCGGCGACGTCGTCGGCGGTCGCGAGGTCGAGGTCTCCGAAGACGTGCGGATGCCGGCCCTCGAGTTTCCGGGTCAAACGCGCGGCGACATCCTGCAGGTCGAAGTCCTCCCCGGCGGTATGCGCGGCGAGATCGGCGTGGAAGAGAACCTGGTAGAGCACGTCGCCGAGCTCCTCGAGGAGTTCCTCACGACCGCCCGCCTCGATCGCCTCGATCAGTTCGTGGCTCTCCTCGAGCAGGTAGGGTACGAGCGAAGCGTGGGTCTGCTCCGCGTCCCACGGGCAGCCGTCGGGGGCGCGCAGCCGGGCGACCGTCCGGATCAGGACGTCGATCGGGGTGTCGATCCGAGAATCGACGGACGGGTCGAGCGGGCTGGTGTCGGTCACGACGACCTCCTGGGGTTGGGGTTCTTCTGCGCCGTCGCCGGCGGAGCGGCGGGGGCGACCGGTTCCTCGACCGGGCGGGGGAAGATCGCCGCGAGCAGGGAACCCGCCCAGGCGATCAGGGCCGCGTCGCCGAGCGGTTCGTCGTTGATCCGCGGCATCGGCACCATGATGGCCCCGGTTGCGACGGTGTACCGCGAGCCGGGGTACATCCGCTTCAGGCGCACCTGCATCGAGTCGGCGAGGTCGGCCGAGGCGACCCGCAGGTTGGAGCCCATCGCGACGACTTCGCTCAGGCCGGCCTGCTGGGAGAGCCAGCGCAGCCGGGAGACCAGGATCAGGTTCTGCACCGGCTGCGGCGGCTCGCCGTAGCGGTCGGTGAGCTCGTCGAGCACGAGGTCGATCTGGTCCCTGGCCGCGGTCGGGGAGCTCGCCGCGGAGAGCTTCTGGTAGGCCTCGAGGCGGAGACGCTCGCTGTCGACGTAGTCCTCGGGGATGTGCGCGTCGACGGGCAGCTCGAGCCGGAGCTCGGTCTGGCCCTCTGCGACGTCGCCGCGGAAGGCGCTCACGGCCTCACCGATCATGCGCAGGTAGAGGTCGAAGCCGACGCCGGCGATGTGCCCCGCCTGTTCGCCGCCGAGCAGGTTGCCCGCTCCGCGGATCTCGAGGTCTTTCAGGGCGACCTGCATGCCCGCGCCGAGCTCGTTGTTCGCGGCGATCGTCGAGAGCCGGTCGTGGGCGATCTCGGTGAGCGGCTTGTTCTCGTCGTAGAGGAAGTACGCGTACGCGCGCTCCCGGCCGCGGCCGACGCGGCCGCGCAGCTGGTGGAGCTGGCTCAGCCCGAACTTGTCCGCCCGGTCGATGATGATCGTGTTCGCGTTGGCGATGTCGAGCCCGGTCTCGATGATCGTCGTGGAGACGAGCACATCGAACTTGCGCTCCCAGAAGTCCACGACGACCTGCTCGAGCTGCGCCTCGGGCAGTTGCCCGTGGGCGACGGCGATGCGGGCCTCGGGCACGAGTTCGGCGAGGTGCGCGGCGATCCGGTTGATGCTCGACACCCGGTTGTGCACGACGAAGATCTGGCCCTCGCGGAGCAGCTCGCGCCGGATCGCGGCGGCGACCTGCCGGTCGGAGTATGGCCCGACGAAGGTGAGGATGGGGTGCCGGTCCTCCGGCGGGGTCGCGAGGGTCGACATCTCGCGGATGCCGGTGACCGCCATCTCGAGCGTGCGCGGGATCGGCGTCGCGCTCATCGCGAGGATGTCGACGTTGGTCTTGAGCTTCTTGAGGGCGTCCTTGTGCTCAACGCCGAACCGCTGCTCCTCGTCGATGATGACGAGCCCGAGGTCCTTGAAGATGATCGACCCGGTCAGGAGCCGGTGGGTGCCGATCACGAGGTCGACGGTGCCGTCGAGGATGCCGGCGATCGTCTCCCGGGATTCCTTCTCGGTCTGGAACCGGCTCAGCGCCCGGATGTGCACGGGGAAGCCGGCGAAGCGTTCCTGGAACGTCTCCATGTGCTGGCGCACGAGCAGGGTCGTCGGCACCAGGATCGCGACCTGCTTGCCGTCCTGGATCGCCTTGAAGGCGGCACGCACGGCGACCTCGGTCTTGCCGAAACCGACGTCGCCGGAGAGCAGCCGGTCCATCGGGATGGGCCGTTCCATGTCGGCCTTGACCTCGTCGATGGTCGTGAGCTGGTCGGGGGTCTCCGCGAACGGGAACGCCTCCTCGAGCTCGCGCTGCCACGGGGTATCCGGACCGAAGGCGTGGCCCTTGCTCGCCATGCGTGCCGAGTAGAGCTTGACCAGCTCGACGGCGATGTCCCGCACCGCGTGCCGGGCCTTCGACTTCGCGCTCGACCAGTCGCTGCCGCCCATCTTGCTGAGCGCGGGAGCCTCGCCGCCGATGTACCGGCTGACGAGGTCAAGCTGGTCGGTGGGCACGAAGAGCTTGTCGCCGGGGTGCCCGCGCTTGGACGGCGCGTACTCGAGCACGAGGTACTCGCGCTTGGTCTTGACCGGGTTGCGGCCTCCGCTCGACACCTCGCGCTGGGTCAGTTCGACGAACCGTCCGATGCCGTGGGTCTGGTGCACGACGTGGTCGCCGGCCTTCAGCTGCAGCGGGTCGACGACGTTCTTGCGCCGGCTCGCGAGCTTCTTCACCTGGCGGGCGTCGTAGCCGACCGTGCGTCCGTAGAACTCGGACTCGCTGACGAGGGTGAGTTTCGTCTCGGCGAGCTCGAAACCGTGGTCGACGGATGCCTTCAGCAGGTACGCGATGCCGGGTTCCGGTTGGGCGGGCCATTCGGTCACGATCCGCGCGGGGAGCTCATGCTCGGAGAGAACGGCGGCGGCGCGTTCGACGAGCCCGGCACCCTGGGCGAGCACGCCGACGGTCCAGCCGTCCTTCATCCGGCTGCTGAGGTGCCCGATGGCGCCCTCGACGCTGCCCTGGAAGCTGGGGACCGCCTCGCCCTCGACCCTGATGGTGAGGAGCTCGTCGATTTCGCGGTGCTCCGGCAGCACCGGGGCATCCGTCGGGGCGGCCTGGAAGGAACTGAAGGTCCACCAGACGTGCGCGGAGGCCGGTGCGCCGGGGGCGGTGTGCGTGACCGAGTCGCGCAGCCGGCCGAGGGTGAGGAAGTCGCCGGATTCGAGGTCGATCGGGGCGTCTGCACCCGCGGTCGCCGCGCTCCAGGCGGCGCCGAGGAACTCCCGGTTGGTCTCGGCGAGGCTGATCGCCCGGCTGGCGACGCGCTCGGGCGAGACCACGGCGACGGCGGCTTCGGCGGGGAGGTAGTGCGTGATCGGCACGAGCCGGTCGACGAGGGCGGGCGCGAGGCTCTCCATGCCCTCGACCGGGATTCCCTCCGCGATCTTGGCGAGCAGCCCGGCGAGGCTCGGGAACTCGTGCTGCATCTCCCGGGCGCGCTGCCGCACGGCGGGGCTCAGCAGCAGTTCACGGCTCGGCGGCAGGCTCACCGAGGCGACCGGTTCCGGCAGGGAGCGCTGGTCGGCGACGGAGAAGGCGCGGATCTGCTCGACCTCATCGCCGAAGAACTCGACCCGGGACGGGTGCGGGGCGATCGAGGGGAACACGTCGAGGATGCCGCCGCGCACGGCGAACTCGCCGCGCCGGGTGACCATGTCGACGCGGGTGTACGCGAGCTCGACGAGCTGCACGGCGATGGCGCTCAGGTCGTTGCCGCGGGCGCCTGCCGTGAGCACGACGGGGGCGAAGTCGGTGAGGTTGTCGGCGACCGGCTGCAGGGCCGCGCGCACGGATGCGATCACGATCAGCGGGCGGCGGAGGTCCGGTTCGGTCTCCTCCCACTCCCGCATCCGCCGCAGTGCGAAGAGCCGCTTGCCGACGATCTCCGCGCTCGGGCTCAGCCGTTCGTGCGGGAGGGTCTCCCAGGCCGGGAAGCCGATGATCTCGGCGTCTTCGGTGAAGCAGTCGAGGTTGTCGTGCAGGTACTCCGACTCACGCCCGGTCGCGGTGATGACCAGCAGGGCCGGGGCCTTGCCCAGCCGCGCGCGCTGCTCGAGGAGCGCGGCGAGCACGGGCGCCCTCAGGCCTTCGGTGAGTGAGAAGTCGGCGTCGCGGCCCGCGCACGCGAGGGCTCGCTCGAACGTGGAGGCGCGCAAAAGTGTGGCAATTACGCCGTGGAGGGTCACCCGGTAATTCTACGCAGCACCGCCGACCATCGCCTTTCCGGTCGAGAGTTACCGTTCCGCCGGTAACTCTCGACCGGAAAGGTCACTGTCGCGGGCGGGTCAGGGCGCGTGGAACTTCTGCTGCGCAGCGGTGACGCCCTCGGCGGCGATCAGCTGGATCGCATCCGCTGCGTCTTCGAGCAGGTTCGGCAGGGTCTCGCGCTCGGTCTTCGAGAAGTCGCGCAGCACGAAGTCAGCCGGTGCCTGGCGGCCGGGCGGGCGGCCCAGACCGAGGCGGATGCGCACGAAGTCCTTCGTGCCGACGGCCGCAATGATGTCGCGGAGCCCGTTGTGGCCCCCGTGACCGCCGCCGACCTTGATCTTGAGCGTGTCGAACGGCAGGTCGAGCTCGTCGTGCACGACGATGAGTCGCTCCGGTTCGAGCTTGTAGAACCGCAGCAGGGCGGACACCGGCCCGCCGGACACG
The DNA here is from genome assembly GCF_004402485.1 of Cryobacterium algoricola. Taxonomy (GTDB): domain Bacteria; phylum Actinomycetota; class Actinomycetes; order Actinomycetales; family Microbacteriaceae; genus Cryobacterium; species Cryobacterium algoricola. The sequence continues at coordinate 51,388 of NZ_SOFG01000023.1, forward strand.
TTCATGTAGGTGTTCGGCGTCGCGAGCACGAGCCCGGGGCCGCCGGGGAAGCTGCGCCCGGAGGCGACCGTCGCGTTGGTCTTGTGGGTCTTGAAATTCGCCGACAGTCGGTCGGCGAGCACGGCGGTCACCATGTGACCGACGTTGTGGCGGTTTCCGGCGTAGTCGGGCCCGGGGTTACCGAGCCCGACTACGAGCCAGAGATTCTCGTCCAGGGAAATCCTCCTTGGTCGACGAGATCAGGCAGAAGCTGTGAAGCGGATGCTACTCGGCGGGGGCTTCCACGACGGCGGCCTCGGCGTCGGCGTCAGCCACGACCTCTTCCTCTTCCTCGGCCTCGGGCAGGTGCACGCTGATGACGACGGCGTCTGCATCGGAGATGAGCGCGGCACCGTCGGGAAGGACGATCTCGCCGGCCTTGATCTGGGCGCCCTCGTCGAGGCCCTCGACGTTGACCACGACGTTCTGCGGGATGTTGGTCGCTTCGACCTCGAGCAGCAGGGTCTTGATGTCCAGGTCGATGACGTTTCCGGCGATGATCTCACCGGTCAGGTGCACGGCGACCTCAACCTGGACCTTCTCACCCTTGCGGATGACGATGAGGTCGAGGTGTTCGATGATCTGACGGACCGGGTCCTTCTGGACGTCCTTGACGAGGGTCAGGTGGGTCTCGCCGTTGACCTCGAGCTCGAGCACCGCGTTGGCGCGACGCAGGATCAGGCCGATCTGGTGGGACGGAAGTGCAACGTGCACCGGGTCGGTGCCGTGGCCGTAGATGACGGCCGGGATCTTGCCGAGCACGCGCAGCTTGCGGGCCGCACCCTTGCCGAACTTGGTGCGCAGGTCGGCGTCGATCTTGTTGTCGATGACCTTTTTGTCCTTGGCCTCAGCCATGATGTCTCCTTGTCAGGCCGCTACGGCCCAGATCAGTTGCGCAGCCGATGGCCGCGCGATGGGTGCTGGTTCAACTCGAACGCGTGTCGCGTGAGGAAAGGCCGTGAAGCATTTCGCCGCGTCGATAACGGATGCCGAGCGCGAGTGACACGCCTGGCAGCCCTCGCCGAAGTTCAACTGCCAAGCCTAGCGGAGTGTGGGGGAACCGCGCACCAGCATCCGCCCGCCCGGGTCGGGCAGGCGCCCAGCCCGACCGACTAACCTTGAACGTGGTTCTCAACCAACGATTTTGAAGGAGCGAACGTGACCGTAACCGGTGCAGCACAGGCAAATATTGGCGTCGTCGGACTGGCGGTGATGGGCTCGAACCTCGCCCGTAACCTCGCCAGCCGGGAGGGGAACACCGTCGCGGTCTACAACCGCTCGTACGTGCGCACCCAGACCCTCATGACGGAACACCCCGAGGCCGGCTTCGTCGCCTCGGAGACCATCGAGGACTTCGTCGCGTCGCTGAGCCGCCCGCGTACCGCCATCATCATGGTCCAGGCCGGCAAGGGCACGGACGCGGTCATCAGCCAGCTCGCCGGGCTGTTCGAGCCCGGCGACATCATTGTCGACGGCGGCAACGCGGACTTCCACGACACCATCCGCCGCGAAAAGGCGATCAGCGCGACCGGCATCAACTTCGTCGGCGCCGGCATCTCCGGCGGCGAAGAGGGCGCGCTCAAGGGCCCGAGCATCATGCCCGGCGGCTCCGCGCTCGCCTACGAGACCCTCGGCCCGATCCTCGAGTCGATCGCCGCCGTCGTCGACGGCGTCCCGTGCGTCACCCACATCGGCACCGACGGCGCCGGCCACTTCGTCAAGATGGTGCACAACGGCATCGAATACGCCGACATGCAGCTCATCGCCGAGGCCTACGACCTGCTCCGCCACGTGACCGGCCACTCCCCCGCCGCCATCGCCGACGTGTTCACCGAATGGAACAAGGGCGACCTCGAGAGCTACCTCATCGAGATCACCGCCGAGGTCCTCCGCCAGGTCGACGCCGAGACCGGCCTGCCGTTCATCGACATCGTCCTCGACGAGGCCGGCTCCAAGGGAACCGGCGTCTGGACCGTGCAGAACGCGCTCGACCTCGGCGTGCCCGTCGCCGGAATCGCGGAGGCCGTGTTCGCCCGTGCCGTGTCGAGCCACCCCGAACAGCGCGGCCCGGTGCGTGCCTCGATCAGCGCCCGCCCCGAGATCGCCGTCGTCGGCCACACCTTCGTCGACGACGTGCGCCAGGCGCTCTATGCCTCGAAGGTCGTCGCGTACGCGCAGGGCTTCGACGAGATCATCGCCGGTGCCGCCAAGTACAACTGGAACATCGACAAGGGCGCCGTCGCCACGATCTGGCGCGGCGGCTGCATCATCCGCGCCCAGTTCCTGAACCGCATCGTGGATGCCTACGCGAACGACCCGTCGATCCCGACCCTGCTCGTCGACCCGTTCTTCGCCGCGGCCGTCGCCTCGGGTGAGTCGGCCTGGCGCCGCGTCGTCTCGACGGCTGCGCTCTCCGGCATCCCGGTCCCCGGCTTCGCCTCGGCCCTGAGCTACTTCGACTCGCTCGCCGCGGAACGCCTGCCCGCCGCCCTCGTGCAGGGCCAGCGCGACTTCTTCGGAGCACACACCTACAAGCGCGTCGACAAGCCCGGCGTGTTCCACACCCTGTGGTCGGGCGACCGCACCGAGATCGCCACGGAAGCCTCCACCCACTAGTCGAAGCATCCGCCTCTCTCTGAGCCTGAACGCTCTCCGCGAGAGCGGAGAAAGTGCCCCTTCCCGCTGCGGGAAGGGGCACTTTTTACGCTCTCGCGGAGAGTGGAGCCGGAATTTGGGATACTGGAGCCCACGATGAACGACGACGACGGCAGCGAGCAGCACGAGCACCCGGAGCTCGCCGGGTATGAGCCGCATGACAGCGCCCGCCCGCTGCGCAGCAGGCGGACGCTGCTCGTCATGCGCATCGCCGTGCTGCTCGGGCTCGTGGCCCTGATCGTGCCGGGGATCCTCACGTCGCTCCAGATCGCATCCGCGACCGCCACGAACGCGTGCTCCGTCGCGGTCGCCCACTACTACCCGCTCGCGGAGGGGTCCACCGCGCGCTTCGACCTGGCCGGGCCCGGCGGGTTCGGCTGGCAGTGTTACGCGATCGACGTGCACGAGCGGGAGGCCTGGGTGATCGCACTCGGCCTGATCCCCCGCGCGCCGGGCTTCGGCCCACCGATCGTGCCGGCCTAGGCATCCGCCACCCGCGTGCGCCCGCCAGGGTGTCGCGGTTAACGACGGATGCCCCGCTCGGGTGAGCGGGGCATCCGTCGGTGGGGGCAGCGCGGGTTACGCGGCGCCCTCGAACATCGAGGTGACGGATCCCTCGTCGAAGACCTCGTGGATCGCGCGGGCCAGGAGCGGGGCGATCGGCAGCACGGTCAGGGTCGGGAAGCGCTTCTCCGGCGGGATCGGCAGGGTGTCGGTGACGACGACCTCGGTGATCGCCGGGTTCTGCAGCAGCTCGAGCGCGGGGTGGCTGAACACCGCGTGGGTCGCGGCCACGACGACGCCGATCGCGCCGGCGGCACGGAGTGCCTCGGCGGCGAGGACGATGGTGCGCCCGGTGTCGATCATGTCGTCGACGAGCAGGCAGACGCGGCCGGAGACCTGGCCGACGATCTCGTGCACGGAGACGCGGTTCGGCACCAGCGGGTCGCGACGCTTGTGGATGATCGCCAGCGGGGCTCCGAGCTTGTCGCTCCAGATGTCGGCGACGCGGACGCGGCCCATGTCCGGCGACACCACGGTGAGCGTTGCGGGGTCGAGCTTCTCCTGGAAGTGCTCGAGCAGCACCGGCATGGCGAAGAGGTGGTCGACGGGGCCGTCGAAGAAGCCCTGGATCTGGGCGGCGTGCAGGTCGATCGACATGATGCGGTCGGCGCCGGCGACCTTGAACAGGTCGGCGACGAGACGGGCCGATACCGGCTCGCGGCCGCGGCCCTTCTTGTCCTGGCGGGCGTAAGGGTAGAACGGCGCTACAACCGTGATGCGCTTGGCGGAGGCCCGCTTGAGCGCGTCGACCATGATGAGCTGTTCCATCAGCCATTCATTGATCGGGTTGGTGTGCGACTGGATCACGAAGGTGTCGCTGCCGCGCACGCTCTCGTCGAAACGGGCATAAATCTCGCCGTTCGCGAAGGTACGCGCGTCGGTGTGCACGAGTTCGGTACCGAGCTCCTTGGCGATGTCCAGTGCCAATTGTGGGTGTGCTCGCCCCGAAACCAATACAAGTCGTTTCTCGCCGCTGGCATTGATTCCAGGCACCTAGTCTCCGCTCTTAGCCGCGGCTTCCGCCGCGTCGGTTCCCGGGCGGTTGGTCTGAACCCAGCCGTCCATATTGCGTTGTGGGGCCACGGTGAGAGCCAAAGCTCCGGCCGGTACGTCCTTGCGAACGATGGTTCCGGCACCGGTGTAAGCCCCGTCCCCAATCCTAACGGGCGCGACGAAGACGTTGTGCGACCCGGTGCGCACATGCGACCCCACGACGCTCGGCGATTTCGTCACGCCGTTGTAGTTCGCGAAGATCGTCCCTGCCCCGATATTGGAGTGCACGCCGACCGTCGCGTCGCCAACGTAGCTCAGGTGCGGCACCTTGCTGCCCTCTCCGATGACGGCATTCTTGGTCTCGACGAAGGTGCCGATCTTGCCGTCGGCGCCGAGAATGGTTCCGGGCCGCAGGTAGGAGAACGGGCCGACGGATGCGCCGGCGCCGATCACCGCGAGGGTCGCGTCCGTGCGCTTCACCTCGGCGTTCGCGCCGATCTCGCAGTCCACGAGGGTCGTGTCCGGTCCGACCACGGCGCCGGTCTCGATGACCGTCGCCCCGAGGATCTGGGTGCCGGGCTTGATCGTGACGTCGGGCGCGATCGCGGCGGCGAGGTCGATCCAGGTCGTCGCGGGGTCCTGCACGGTCACGCCGGCGAGCTGCCAGCCGCGCACGATGAGCGCGTTGAGCTGCCGGGCGGACTCGGCGAGCTGGGCCCGGTCGTTGATGCCGGCGACGAGCCAGGCATCCGCCACCGGGACGGCACGCACGTCGGAGCCGGACTTACGGAGCAGGCCGATCACGTCGGTGAGGTACTTCTCGCCCTGGGCGTTCTCGGTGGTGATGAGGGCGAGCTGAGCACGCAGTTCGGCGATGCCGAAGACATACACACCGGCGTTCGTCTCCGTGATCAGGCGTTCCTCCGGGCTGGCGTCCTTCTGTTCCACGATGCGGTCGAACGCTCCGGCCGCGTCGCGCACGATGCGGCCGTAACCGGTGGAGTCGTCGGGGAAGGCGGACAGGACGGTCGCAGCGACGGCGCGTTCGCGGTGCGCGGTGATGAAGCTCGCGAGGGTCGCCGCGTTCAGGAGAGGCACGTCGCCGCTGACGACGAGCACGTCACCCTCGAAGTCGACGGGCAGGGCCTCGATGGCCTGCTCGACGGCGCGGCCGGTTCCCGGCACCTCGTCCTGGTCGACGACGATGCTCTCGGGCAGGTCGGCCTCGACGATTTCGACGAGCCGGTCACGCTCGTGGCGCACGACGGTCACGACGTGCGCGGCGTTCAGCGCGGATGCCGTCGCGAGCACGTGGCTGAGGATGGGCAGCCCGGCGAGGGGGTGCAGCAACTTGGGGGTCGCGGATTTCATCCTGGTGCCCTGGCCTGCGGCCAGAACGACGATGGCGAGACGGGAATCGGTCACGGGGTCCTCGTGCTTCTGTATTGCCGGCCGGGGGGACCGGATGCGGGCGCCACTGGAATGCAGCACTGGAAATGATCTACTGCTCCGCCGCCAGGACTCGAACCTGGACCTAACAGCTCCAAAGGCTGTCGTGCTGCCATTACACCACGGCGGAATTCGTCGACCGGGGCCGACCAACGCTGATAAGTCTGCCAGAAGTATCGGACACGGCGCACAGCCGGGCGCGTCGACGACCTGTACCGGTGAGCGGATGCCCCGGCTAGCCGGATAATAGGACGATGCCCGGCAATGACGAAGTAGACCGCATCGTGGATGCCTGGCTGCGCGAGCGGCCGGACCTCGATTTCGCCCCGTTGCAGGTACTCAGCCGGGTCGGTCGCCTCGCCAAGCACCTCGACCGGGCCAGGCGCACCGCGTTCTCCCGCTCCGAACTGGAATCGTGGGAGTTCGACGTGCTGTCGGCGCTCCGCCGCGAGGGCGCGCCATACGAGCTCAGCCCCAAGGCGCTGCTGCAGCAGACACTGGTGTCGAGCGGAACCATGACCAACCGGATCGACCGGCTCGTCGAGCGCGGCCTCGTCACCCGACGCACCGACCCCAACGACGGCCGCGGCATCTTCGTCGTGATGAACCCCGACGGGCTGATCCGGGTCGACGCCGCGATCACGCGCCTCGTGGACGCGGAGGCCGAACTGCTCTCCACCCTCACGGCGGGAGAACGCGAACGCCTCGCCTCCCTGCTCCGCAAACTCAGCCTCGACTTCGACTGAGCCGACCCCTCGCCTGGCCGGGCCGCCTACAGGGCGGACTTCGGGAAGCTCTTCCACGCCGAGCGGAACCGGCTCTCGAGGTGGGCGCCGCGGAACTGCTCTGTCGCATGCAGGCGACCGTAGGTGAACGAGTTCTCGTTCTCGATGTAGGCCTGCATTCCGAGTTTGAGCAGGACCCCCTTGGCTACGACGCTGTCGTGGTGCTCTCCGAGGATGTCCTGGACGAGCCGGGCGGAGGCCACCAGCCGCGCCGCCCGTTTCGGGCTCAGGGGCAGCGCCGACTCCGTCGAGTACCGGAGGCGCTTGGCGATCTTGCGCACCTCGTGCAGGGCGGCATCGTGGTCGGGGCCCTGCGGCACCTTGCGTGCGGCGCGGACGGCCTTGCGCAGCCGGTCGGCGTCGCGCGAGATGATCGACGGCGCTACGGAGCGGGCCGGCTTCTTGGCGAGCGCGGTGAACGGCGGGTCTGCGATGAGGGCGTCGAGGGCATCGAGGAGCCGGAAGTACCGCGGACTGTCCAGGGCGACGTCCGCGTACGCCTGCGCGGCGGTGAGATCGGCCGCGAAGTACGCGTCCAGGCGCTTTCCCACCTGTCCAACGACGAGCTTGGCCGGTTCCGACGACAGCAACCTGGCCAGGTTGTGGTGCAGGATCTCGTTGTCGCGGGTGGCCCCGAGCACCCGGGCGATCCACTGGAGCTCATCGCCGAGGGCGGTCGCGAGCCCGCCGGGAAGCAGGTCGCGATAGCTGGCCAGTACCGAACGCATCCGCCGGGTCGCGACCCGCATCTGGTGCACGGCTTCGGCGTCGTCGCGGCGCACGAGCGGGTCCTGGCGCACGAGCGCGCGCATCTGGGTGTCGAGGTAGGCGAGCAGCAGCGCGCCCGTCGTGCTCGACCTCGTCGGGGCGGGCGGAGCGGCCGGGGCGTTGGCCGGGAGACGGTCGCCGAGGGCGCGGCCGAGCTTGGAGGGGTAGCCCGCACGGCTGACTCCCCCGGCGGCGAACGCGTCCGCGACGGCATCGAGGAGCGCGGGAGTGCCCTCGACGAGTTCTATCTCCCATTCCCGCCAGTCCTGGCTGAGCGGGCCGGGTGCGAGGCGGTCCGCCCGGACGCTGTCGTCGCAAACCTCGGCGAGCACGGCACCGGTCTCGCCGCGCAGCACGTGCACGATCCGGTGATTGCGGAGCCGCACGACGGGCACGAGCACCTGGTCGCGCACGAGCACGCGCACGCGCTGCTGGAGCCCGGCGGGCACGAGCTCGGGGTCGCTCCCGAGCGGCTCGTGCACCTCACGGCGCTCGTCCGGGCCGCGCCCCTCGACCCCGGAGGGAAGCTTGAGGTGCCACCCCGCATCGTCCCCGCCGGTGCGTCGCCGGAGCGTGATCCGGTGTGCGGCAAGGGTGAGGTCTGCCGTGTCGTAGTAGACGGCGTCGAGCGATTGCTCGATCGGGGCATCCACCCAGGTCACCCCGGGCAGGTCCTGCAGGGGCGGTAGAACGGATGCCGCGTCGACGTCGTACTTGCGCTCGATCTCTGCGAAATCCACGGCATTCATGCACGACAGTGTACGCCAGGCCTTCGGCACTCCCGGGTGGCCTAAACCCCCGTCATGGGCCGAAAATGCCGTCCGACCCCGGGGACGCGCCGGCTGGGCGCAACGGAGTGCCGCACTCCGGTCATCGGGCGTTCCCGCCGACGGCGTCAGTCGGAGGGCTTGACGGCCGTGACGATGGCTCCGTGCATGCCGGGGGCGACCTCGTGGGTGTACTCGACACTGATGTCGCTGAACCCCGCGGCGGCGAGCGCGTCGAGGTATTCCTGGTGGGAGAGTGCGCCGGCGATGCAGCCGGCGTAGCTGCCGCGCTCGATGCGGTCCTGCTCGCTGAGGTGGTTCTCCGCGACGACGTCGGAGATCCCTAGGCGCCCGCCGGGCTTCAGGACGCGGTACATCTCGGTGATGACGGCGGTCTTGTCCGCGGACAGGTTGATCACGCAGTTGGAGATGATGACGTCGATGGCCGTGTCGGGCAATGGAATCTGTTCGATCCGGCCCTTGATGAATTCCACGTTCTCAGCGCCGGCCTTGGCGGCGTTGGACCGGGCGAGGGCCAGCATCTCGTCGGTCATGTCGAGGCCGTATGCGAACCCGGTGGGGCCGACCCGGCGTGCGGAGAGCAGCACGTCGATGCCGCCTCCCGACCCGAGGTCGAGCACGGTCTCGCCGGCGCGCAGGTCGGTGACGGCCGTCGGGTTGCCGCAGCCGAGGCTCGCCAGGAGCGCTTCCTCAGGCACTTCGGCCCCCTCGCCGCCGGTGTACAGGACCGATCCGAAGACGTCGCCGTTCCCGAGGTCGGTGGGCACGCAGCACGAGGCGGACACGTCGGACACGTCGGTGAGCTGGAGCGCAGCGGCGGCATACCGCTCCCGGACGAGTTCGGTGATGTCGGATTTCTCGGTCATGAGCGGTTCCTTCCTTCGGACGATCCTGGGGTGGTCATGCGCTCGTCAGCAGTCGGGCGACCGAGTCGAGCGCGCCGGGCACGAGCGCAAAATGAGCCCAATTTCCGCGCTGGGTACGCGTGAGGAATCCCGCATCGGTCAGGACTTTGAGGTGATGGGACACGGTGGGCTGGCTCAGCCCGACCGGTGCGGTGAGGTCGCAGGCGCAGGCTTCCTGCCCCTCGGATGCGGCCACGATCGAGATCAGGCGCAGCCGGGTGGGGTCGGCGAGGGCCTTGAGCGATCGCGCGAGACCGACGGCATCCGCGGCGCCGAGCGTCTCCCGCGTCAGCGGCGCGCAGCAGGCGCCGACGTCGGCGACGGGGAGCAGGGAGGTGATCGACATGGGCCCAGCATAGCCGCGTATTGACACTTGTCGATATAGCGGGCCATACTGAGGGTATCGATGAATGTCGATATAGCGAACGAGGAGAATCCGAGATGGCTGCCATTCGAATTTACGAGCCGGCCCTGTGCTGCGAGTCGGGGGTCTGCGGACCCGAGTCGGACGCGTCGCTCGTAACCATCACCGCGGACGTGCGCCGCCTCAAGGATCTCGGCGCCGACATCGAGCGCCACAATCTGGCCACCGACCCGACCGTGTTCATCGCCGACGAGACGGTCCGCGGCTTCATGCACACCGTCGGTTCGAAGGGACTCCCCCTCACCGTCGTCGACGGGGTCACCGTCGCGACCGGAACCTACCCGAGCCGCGACGAGCTGCTCCGCTTCGCCGGCCTCGGCGACCCGGCGCTGGTCGTGCCCGCCCGCACCCAGCTGGGGCTGACCGATCGGGGCCAGACCGAGAAATCGGGCGGATGCTGCGGCGGCGGCTCCGGCTGCTGCTAAGCCGCCTCCGATGAAATTCCTCGAGAACCCGCCCCGCTTCCTGTTCTTCACCGGCAAGGGCGGGGTCGGAAAGACCTCGGTCGCCTGCGCCACCGCCCTGGACCTCGCCGGTCAGGGTAAGAAGGTGCTGCTGGTCAGCACCGACCCCGCCTCGAACGTCGGCCAGGTGTTCGGCGTGACGATCGGGAACACAGTCACTCCCCTTGTCCGTGTGCCCGGGCTGTCCGCCCTCGAGATCGACCCGGAACAGGCCGCTGCGGCGTACCGGGAGCGCATCGTCGCACCCGTGCGCGGCCTGCTGCCCGACGACGAACTGGCCGGAATCATCGAGGGCCTGTCCGGTTCCTGCACGACCGAGATCGCCTCCTTCGACGAGTTCACGAGCCTCCTCGCCGACGAAGCCGTCTTCGGGCAGTACGACCACATCGTCTTCGACACGGCGCCGACCGGGCACACGATCCGGCTGCTGCAGCTGCCGGGGTCCTGGACCGACTTCCTCGAGGCCGGCAAGGGCGACCCGTCGTGCCTCGGCCCGCTCTCGGGGCTCGACAAGCACCGCTCGATGTACGCCGCCGCCGTCGCGGCGCTGACCGATCCGGCGCGCACGCGCCTGATCCTCGTCGCCCGGGCGCAGGCATCCTCTCTCGGAGAAATCGAACGCACCTACCTCGAACTGAACCAGATCGGCATCGGCGGCGGCTTCGTCGTCGTGAACGGCGTGCTGCCCGCGGTCGCCGGCGCCGAGGACCTCACCCGCGCCGTCCGCGCCCGCGAGCGAGCCGCGCTGGCCGCCCTCCCCGCCGCTCTCGCCCACCTCCCGCTGGACGTGCTCGAACTCAAGGCCGCCAACATGGTCGGCATCCCGGCATTGCAGACGCTCTTCGCGGCGAGCGCCGAGGCGGACGAATCCGACACGATCGGCCAGACTGTGGACACCGGGGACACCGGGGACATCCCCGACGCCCCGCTCGCGGCCCTCGTGGACGCGATCGAACGGGACGACCACGGCCTCGTGCTCTGCATGGGGAAGGGCGGGGTCGGCAAGACCACGATCGCCGCGGCCATCGCGGTCGCACTCGCCGGGCGCGGCCACGCCGTGCACCTCACCACGACGGACCCCGCCGCTCACCTCACCGAGACCCTGCACGGCAGCGTGCCCGGTCTCGAGGTGTCCCGCATCGATCCGGTCGAGGCCGTGCAGACCTACCGCGACCACGTGATGGCGACCAAGGGCACGGCCCTGGACGCGGAGGGCCGTGCGGCACTCGCCGAGGACCTCCTCTCCCCCTGCACCGAGGAAGTCGCCGTCTTCCAGCAGTTCTCCCGGGTCGTCCATGAGTCGCGCCGCAGATTCGTCGTCGTCGACACCGCCCCGACCGGGCACACGCTGCTCCTGCTGGATGCGACCGGTTCCTATCACCGCGAAATGGCGCGGCAGATCGGCGACTCGCTTCCGTTCACGACACCGCTGATGCGCCTGCAGGACCCGGCGCTGACCAAGGTCATTCTGGTCACGCTCGCCGAGACGACCCCGGTGCTCGAGGCAGAAGGGCTGCAGGACGACCTCGAGCGGGCCGGCATCCGCCCGTGGGCCTGGGTCGTCAACGCCTCCCTCGCCGCGGCCCGCCCGACCTCGCCCTTCCTCCGTGCCCGGGCCGCGCAGGAGGTCGAGCAGATCGACCGGGTGCGACTGCTGGCGAACCGGATCGCCGTCGTCCCCCTCCTGCCGGAGGAGCCCATCGGGCAGGAGAAGCTGGCGGCACTGACCGCGCTCAGCCCGCAACCGGCCCGGTGACCCGGGAATCGACATTCGTCGATAGAGTGGGACCGCGCCATATCGACGTTCATCTATTTATTTCCTCTGATGCTGCGGAGCCCCATGCCATTCCCTGAAACCCCGCCCGCAGCATCCGTCGCCGCCCCGGCCACCGCTCCGGTCATCGCTCCGGCCCGCCTCGGGTTCACCGACCGGCTCCTCCCGGTCTGGATTCTCGCGTCCATGGGTCTCGGGCTGCTGCTCGCGGTCGTCGCCCCCGGCATCGGCGCACTGCTCGGCGCGTTCACGATCGGTTCCGTCAGCGTGCCGATCGCCATCGGCCTGCTGGTGATGATGTACCCGGTGCTCGCGAAGGTGCGGTATGCGGATGCCCGCGCCGTCGCCGGCGACAAGCGACTGCTGATCTCGTCACTCGTGATGAACTGGCTCGTCGGACCCGCACTGATGTTCACGCTCGCCTGGATCTTCCTGCCCGACCTGCCCGAATACCGCACCGGGCTGATCATCGTCGGCCTCGCCCGCTGCATCGCCATGGTGCTGATCTGGAACGAACTCGCCTGCGGAGACCGCGAGGCCGCCGCCTTCCTCGTCGCCGTCAACTCCGTCTTCCAGGTGTTCGCCTTCGCGGCGCTCGGCTGGTTCTACCTGCAGATTCTCCCGGCCTGGCTCGGCCTGTCCACCACGAGCGCAGAGTTCTCGATCTGGGCGATCACCGCGAGCGTGCTCGTGTTCCTCGGTATCCCGCTCCTGGCCGGCTACCTGTCCCGCCGGGTGGGCGAGGCCACCCGCGGCCGGGACTGGTACGAAAGCCGGTTCCTCCCGCGCGTCGGCCCGTTCGCGCTTTACGGGTTGCTCTTCACGATCGTGCTTCTCTTCGCACTCCAGGGCCGACAAGTCATCGACCACCCCCTTGACGTGGCCCGCATCGCCCTGCCGCTCTTGGTCTACTTCCTCGTCACCTTCCTCACCGGGTTCCTGCTCGGCAGGCTCATCGGCCTGCCGTACGAGCGCACCGCGACCCTCGCCTTCACCGCGGCGGGCAACAACTTCGAGCTCGCGATCGCCGTCGCCATCGGGACCTTCGGTGCCGGCAGCGGCCAGGCCCTCGCGGGGATCGTCGGCCCGTTGATCGAGGTACCGGCCCTCGTCGCCCTCGTCTACGTGGCGCTCTGGCTCCGGCCCCGCCTGTTCCCGGCCCGGGCAACAGGCAGACTGGACTTATGACAGTCGTTTCGTCTTCGCATGCTCCGAGCGAATTCCCCTGCGGATGAACCTGGTCATCCGAGACCTCACCGAAAGCGACTGGTCGGACGTAGACGCCATCTACCGGGGCGGCATCGCAACCGGACACGCCACATTCGAAGTCGAGCCTCCGGGCTGGCGCGACTTCAACGCCGGAAAGCTGCAGGCCCAACGCCATGTGGCCGAAGACGGCACTGCGATCGTCGGTTGGACTGCAGCCTCGCCCACTTCGACCAGGGACGCATATCGCGGAGTCGCCGAACACTCGATCTACGTGGCAGCGGAGGCACGCGGGCGAGGCGTCGGCCACGCCCTCCTCACCGCCCTCATCGACTCCACCGAGCGAGCTGGCATCTGGACGTTGCAGTCAGGTATCTTCCCGGAGAACACCGGAAGCCTTGCGCTGCATGCCGCGCACGGGTTCCGCGTGGTCGGCACACGACAACGGCTCGCACTGATGACCTACGGCCCCCTGGCGGGTCGCTGGCGCGACGTACTACTCGTCGAGCGTCGCAGTCACGTCGTCAGCTAGACGCTCGCGGGCAGGAGCTCGGCAAGGAGGGCCTGGATGCGCGCCTTGATGTCGTCGCGGATCGGACGCACCTCCTCGATGCTCTTGCCCTTGGGGTCGACGAGTTCCCAGTCCTCGTAGCGCTTGCCGGGGAAGATCGGGCAGACGTCGCCGCAGCCCATGGTGATGACGACGTCGGAGGCCTGCACCTGGTCGGTGGTCATCAGCTGCGGAACGGCCTGGGAGATGTCGATGCCCTCTTCGCTCATCGCCTGGATCGCCATCGGGTTGATCTGGTCGCCCGGCTCGGAACCGCCGGAACGTACCTCGACGGCACCATGGGACAGGGCGCGCATATAGCCAGCGGCCATCTGCGAGCGACCGGCGTTGTGGATGCAGACGAACAAAACGGTGGGCTTCTCAGACACGGGGATTCCTGACTCTCGATGTCCTCAAAGTATAGACGTTTGTCTATGCTTTAGGAATCCCCGTTCGTTTCTTCACCCGGCAGGGGTTAGCCGAAGCGTCCGTTGACGTAGTCGGCGGTGCGGCTGTCGATCGGGTTGCCGAACATGGCATCCGTCGGACCGTGCTCCACGATGCCGCCGGGGGTGCCCTGCGCGGCGAGGAAGAACGCGCAGTTCTGCGAGACCCGCTGGGCCTGCTGCATGTTGTGCGTGACGATCACGATCGTCACCTCGTGGGCGAGCTCGAGCATGGTCTCCTCGATCACCCGGGTCGAGGTCGGGTCGAGGGCCGAGCACGGCTCGTCCATCAAGAGGATGCGCGGGGTCACCGCGAGCGACCGGGCGATGCACAGGCGCTGCTGCTGTCCACCGGAGAGACCTGAGCCCGGCGCCCGCAGCCGGTCGCGCACCTCCTTCCAGAGCCCCGCCTTGGTCAGGCAGCTCTCGACGAGGAAGTCCTTCTCGTCGTTGGAGGCGCGTTTGCCGGTGAGGGTGAGCCCGGCAATGACGTTGTCGTAGATCGACATGGCCGGGAACGGGTTCGGCTTCTGGAACACCATGCCGATGCTCTTGCGGGCGTCGACGAGTTTGCGTTCGGGGTCGTAGATGTCCTCGCCGTCGAGCAGGACCTCGCCGGCGAGACTCGCGGACGGCACGAGCTCGTGCATCCGGTTCAGGATGCGCAGGAACGTGGACTTGCCGCAGCCGGACGGGCCGATCAGGGAGGTGATGATGCCGGCGGGCATGGTGAGGTTGACCCGGTCGAGCACCTGGCGTTCGCCGAACCACGCCGAAACGTTGCGGCCCTCGAGGGTGGCGAGCGGAGCGAGTTCGCGCACGGGCGGGCTGTAGCTCGCGTACACGCCGGCATCCGCCGCGGACGGCCGTTTCAGCCAGGGCGCGCCGAACCCGCCGAGCCGGGGCGGCTTGGCCCGCGTTTCGGCCGCGGCCTCGGGCCGGACCTCGGTCCTGGCTTCCGCGCGCGCCTTCCGGTCGCGCCGCCCCGCGACCTTCACCGGCGGCAGCACCTGGGTGAGCTCGTCATTCTGCACATCGTCGGTCATGACACTCGTTTCGTTGTTCTACAGCAGTTTCGGGACTGAAGCAGGTTCGGGACTACAGCAGGTTCGGGAGGAGGCGCACCAGCTGGTCGGCCACGTAGAGCCCCCCGACGGTGACGACCGGAAGGAACACGATCCAGGTTTTGCGGAGGCCGACCCGGCGGAACGCCCAGACGGCGGCGAGTTCGATCACCAGCAGGAACTGCAGGGCGAAGACGAGGGCCCACACCGTTGTGGTGTCGGTGGCGAGTTCCTTGTCCTGCAGGGGCAGGGTCGCGAAGGTGGTCTGCCGCTTACCGGCGGGCTTCGTCTCGGAGACGAGCTCGGCATCCACGCGCACGACGCCGCTCGGCACGTAGGCCGGGCCGCGGGCGCTCTCGAGGATCAACCGGCTCTTGCCCGCGGTGAGCGCGGCGGGAGCCGGGTCGCCGGCATAGCGCAGGCCGAGCACCGAGAACTTCTGTTCGCCCTGGCCGGTGATCACGGTGAATTGCTGGCCGGGCCGCAGCTCCTGCAGCCGGGCGAAGGGTCCCCCATAGGCGGCGGCGCGGCCCATCAGCACGCTGATACCGGACTGGCCCGGGAGCGGTGTATCGCGGCGGTGGCCGGGGCCGGCGCGCAGTGTGCCTGAGTCGGTGCCTTCGACGACGATCTCGTGCACGTCGATGGAGGGGATGTCCAGAACGGCCACGGGCGTTCCCGCGGTGAGTAGCACCTTGTCGACGGTGCCCTCGCTGACCGGGGCGGTGCCCTGGGCGAGCTCGTACCGGAACGTGTTCGTGAGCTGCTGCTGGGACACGATGTGCTGCAGCTGGCCGAGCACGGTCAGGTTGGCGAGGAACCCGAAGATGAGGATGGCGAGAATGGCCAGGGTCGAACGGATGACCTGATCGCGTTGGGTGAGCACAACCGGTGGCCGAGGGGGCACCGGGCTGCGCCGCGGCGGCTTCGGGATCTTCGGGGGCTTGGGCGGCTTGGGCGGCTTGCCCTGGCGGCCACGCTCGGGCGGCGCGCTCGGAAGGCCTCCGCCCAGGGAGCCGGGGCCGGGCGGCGACCAGTCCCGGGGTCCCGCGGACTGTCCCGCGAGGGGGTGCACTGCCTGCATCTCGGAGACGCCGTGCGAAACCGGCGGAACCCAGCCTCGCGGCATCTTCGGTACCTTCGGCACGGTGGGTCGTTGGGGACGACGGGGCAGCCTGGCTGTCGTCATGACGCCACCTCTTCCGCGAGTTCGGGGGCGGTCCGCGGGGCGAGGAGCACGAAGCGGAGGATCAGGGTGAGCGTGCCGGCGACCGCGAGCACGATCAGGGCGAAATAGGGCGGGATGAGGGTGAACGAGTCGCGAGTGAACGGCGGGATCGCCGTGCCGCCGATGTCTGCGGGTAGCGTCATGGTGACGTGGCCCGTGAACCAGGTCCATTGGCCGACGTCCGGGAGGGTGGCTGTGACCGTGCGCGTTTCGTTGGGGGCGAGGTCGTCGACGCCGACCTTGTCCACCAGTGCGACGGGAAGGCCGACCGCGTTGTCGAGCCAGAAGCGCAGGCTCGAGGTGATCGGAGCATCCGTGATGTTGCGCACCGTGAAGTCGAGCACCGCGGTGCCGCCTCCCGGCCCGGCCTCGGACTCGATGTGGGTGGTGAGGCCGCTCACGTAGAAGACACCGGCGATCTTGGTCGGCTTCTCGCCGAGCGCGGAGGCCGCGGCGGCGGAGTCCGTGATCGTCGTCTGGGTGACCGCGGACACGGTCGCGGACTTCACGGGGCTCGTCACGGACGGCGCCACAGTGGCCCGGCTCGACGGCCCGACGACGCCCACGGTGATGCCGACGCCTTTCGGGTCATCCGTCGCCGCCTGTGCGCTCATGGCGAGTCCGGCCAGGCCCACCACCGGCGCGAACACGATGAGGGCCACGACCAGAATCAGGCGCGCGTGAGCGGATGTGAGCACAGTCAAGTTAGTCCATTCGAGGTTTCGGCGAGCTGACGGGCGGGCAAACGAGAGGCAAACGAGTCGGGAAAGTGAGCCTCACCCGTTCAGGGGCCATGCCCCACGCCGCAGGCCCGTGACTGGACGGTGCCGCTACTGGGACACGAGGGTCAGGGACAGGGTGGACCGATAGGTGCCGACCGACTTCTCGGGCGGCGCGACGAAGGTGAGGCCGGCGTTCAGAACGGTCGTGCCCACGGTCTGCGCGGGAGCACCCGCTGCGAGGTTCATCGGGTAGGTCGCGGCTCCGGCATTCTGGGCCGCGAACAGGCTCACGCCCGTCGCCTCCGTGCTGACCAGCTGCGGCGCGAGCCCGAGCTGGGCCTTGCCGATAACACTGCCATCTGCGGCGTTCACGAAGTCGGCGACGTCGGCCGATAACGTCCAGCCTTCCTGGGAGATGGTGCGTCCGTCGCTGACCGCGACGTTGCCGAGCACACCGGTCGTCGTGGAGCGGTTCGCCACGAGCGTCGGCGCGTTGAAGACCGCCACTGCGGCCACCGGCACGACGAGGCCGAGCACGCCGTTTGTGTCGCTCGTCGTGGCCGACCCGATCGTGCCCGCCTCGGTCACGGCAAAGGATGCCGCCACCTGGCTGAACGGGTCGTCCGCGGCCGTGGTGCCGACCACCTCGATGGTGTGGCCGCCCGCCTCCAGACCGGCGGGCAGGGTGCCGCTCCCCGAGAAATCGCCTGCGGAGTCCGCCGTTCCGCTGATCAGCAGAACCGGCGTCGAGTGCACCCAGACCTCGACGTGCGAGAACGGCTTCAGCCCGTGGATGGTGACAACGACCGGCGCCGAGTCGACGCGGGGCCCGACCGTCAGCAGACAGTGGATCTGGACAGGTCCGAGGGGAAGCTTGGCGGCCACGCTCACCGTGAGCGCGACCGCCTCACCGTTATCGGCCTGCGCACTGGACGAGATGGAAACCGTCCCGCCGAGTGCCAGCAGGGCGACCAGGGCTCCAGTGATGAGAGTCGAACGGATGGGCAGTTGGAACATGTGTTTCCCCGATGGGTCCTGGTGCGGTGGAGCTGCGGTGCCTGGGTGAAGCTGCAGGGCAGTGGAGCGGGTGATGCGGTCGTGAAGTGAGGCGTCATTGCGGTCGTTCGATCAGGGAAGGAAGATCAAGTGCGGCTAGCCAGCCGAGTTGCCGCCCGGTGCCTCCGTGGGTGCTCCGGCGACGCTCACGAGCGCCTCCTCACGAGCCTTGCGTCGCGCCTCGGCTTCGGTGTACTCGACCCAGGCCGCAGCGCGGGTGGAGTCGCGCTTGCGGCTGAGCCGCACGATGATCCAGGTCACTGCGGCGACGAGCAGCAAGATCAGGAACGCCCACGGCACCACGAAGAGACTGGAGTCGCGTTCGGCGCTCGGTAGGACTCCGGCGTTCAGCGCGTCGGGGTCGACCGTAGCCGCGAGGGACACATGAGGGTTGAGGTAGACCCAGGCACCGACACCGGCGACGGTGAGGGTGACGGTGCGCGAGCTTCCGGGCAATAGTTCCGGGATCTCCTGGTCCGTCAGACCGGAGAGGGGAATGCCGAAGATGCCCTTTATTTGTGAGACTGTGTTGGCACCGAGAGAGACGTTTCCAGTGTTGGTCAGGCTGACACGAATCTTCGTTTCACCAGCAAAAGGATTGATGCTTCCTTCATAGCTGGACTCGATGCTGCTTATGGTGAGGGCCGGCTGCAAGAGGCCCTTAACTCGCGCATACAAGCGGATGGCCACGCGCCGGTCGACCGAAACCTGGCCGGCTGGCGAGAGTGCCGAGACAACGATGCCACCGGCGTGGTCGCCAGGGCTGGCGTCGGCCGGGGTCGTTACCGTGAAGGGAAGCACCTGTTGGGCGCCGGGCTCGAGCGTCACCGAAACACGGCCGGTTCCGTTGTCGAAGGTGACCCAGCTGCCCGCGTCCTTGGGCGCTTCGGCGCCTTCCAAGAGCGCGAAGGTGCCGTCCTCTGCATTGAACGCGTCGGTGGCATAGACGTTGACCGCCTGCGTCGTCGTGCCAGTGTTCTCGACGATGTACTCGTCGTTGACGGCCTGTCCCGGTTCGACCTGGTAGCTGAAACGAGATCGATCCTGATCGACGCCGCCGTTAGCGGACGGCGCCCCGGCGATGCCGTCCGAGCCGTCCTCTGCCCACGCGCCTGAAACGCCGAGGGTCAGGGTGAGTCCCATTGCGATCAGCACGCTGGTGGCGATTTTGACGAAACTGCGGCTCTCGCCTTGGCGGGATACGGAATGGCGAAGAGTCACGATCGACTTACTCATTTCTGCGGGCGAATCCGAAAATTAGTGGGTGGAGCCAAGCCCCTGGTGTCGCTGCGATACTCGGAATGAGGGGAGGGCCGGCAGGACGCCGTCCCTCCCCCTTCATTCAGGTGGTGACTGCTCCTACTTCGAGACGACCGTGAGGGTCAGGGTCGACGTGTAGGTGCCGGCTGCCTTCTCCTGCGGAGCGACGAAGGTCAGGCCGGCGTTGAGCACGCTGTTGCCGACGGTGTTGGCTGCCGCGCCGGAGGCGAAGGCGGCCGGGTAGGACGCCGAACCGGCGACCTGGGCTGCGGCGGCCGTGACACCGGTCGCTGCGGTGCCTGCAGGAGTCACTGACGGCGCGAGGCCGAGCTGGACCTTGCTGATCGTGCTGGTCGCGTCGGCAGAGTTGACGAAGTCAGCAACGTTTGCCGACAGGTCCCAGCCGTTGCGTGTGACCACGCGGTCGTCAACGACCGTGACGGCACCGAGGGTACCGAGCGTGGTCGACTTGTTGTTCACGAGCGACGGAGCGGAGAATGTCGCCGCCGCGCCTGCCTGTACCGAAAGGGAGAGCGCGCCGTTCTTCGCAGCCGTGATGGACGGCGCAAGAGCAACTGAACCGGTCATCTCAGTCGGAACCGGAGTCGGCGTAGACGTCGGCGTCACAACGACATCGGACTGGGCTTCGATCGTGAAAGCGCCAGTCACTGCAGTCATGTTGATTGTGCGGTAGAACGCACCAACGACAGTTGCACCATTGTTGCTGGTGCAAGCGAGACCCAAGCTGAAGCGTCCGCCGGAAGTCTTGCTCGCCTGCGCGCCAGGCGTACCATTGATCAGCGTAGAGGGGGTCAGCGTCGGAGCGACGACCTCTTTGGGGCGGCCAATCGCGAAAGCGGACTCTGCGTACGCAGCCCACGTGTTCGGCGTCCGCTCGCTCCCGACGGGAGAGAGAAACAGTTTTGCGCTGGTTGCTGTTGCAGGGCAGAGGAACGCTTCGTCGTATGCGGCTGCGGTAGAACCCGAATACAGGTCCTCGCTGAAGCCCCAGACGCGGGCGCTGTCTGTGACGAGCACTGCATTCGTGTCGTAGGTGAACATCGCTCCGTCGGAGCCATTGTTCTGAGTGGCAGCTGTCGAGGAAGCAACCGCTGCACCGGCGACGAGCGCCACTGAGACGACGCCGACGGCGGCGACACGGGTCTTGTTATTGAGTTTCATGAAAGTCTGTGTCCTGTCTGTTTAGTAGGTAGCGTGCTACGCGGTCTTTGCGACGCGGAACGGAACGACACCGGTCGTCGGTGCAAGGAAGCCGTACTTCTTCTTGGCCGCGCCAGTCTTGGTGACCAAGGTCTGTGCGTTAGTAAGCGAAGTGCCCTGGGTGGGGTCGAGGAGCGCGAAGAGAGTCGGGTCATACTTCACGTTCGTCGGGTCCACCCGCGCATTCTCGACCACGAGATAGGTGTCGCGACCCCAGGTGGCGTCGGCGTAGTACGAAGGGTTCGGCGCCATCAACGCACCGCTGCCTGTAATCGGCGAATCGACGTTCGGAACCAGAGAACCGATCGTGCCGGTGCCGCGCTTGTCGTAAGACGCGCCCGTGTTCATAGCAATCCAACGCGATACGGCCATCGGCATGACTGACTCCGCAGTGAGAGTCGTTGCGTCGTGCTCCTGGCCCTCGACTACACAGCCACCTTCACTGACGGTCTTCATGCCTGTTTCGGAAGACCCGATGTTGGCCAGGAAGTCCTTACGGGTACCTGAACCGTCCTGCGGAATGATGGGCGTGATGGTGACTCCACCAATTTGGAAGCCCGGAGAGCACTCGTAGAGACTCTTCATCTGCGAAGCAGTGATGGTTCCGAGACCGGCTGCCGCTCCCTTGTAAGCGTAGGCGATGGCGTCGCGGCCAAAGGGCACGTAGAGGAGCTCACCCGCGGCGTTGAAGGTCCCACCGCTCGACGAACGCGCGATATCGACCGAGTCGGAAATCACGACATTGACCGGGCTGCCGACGGCCTTGGACGTGTATCCGGCTCCGTCAATCGAACGGCTGAGTGCCTTGACGCCGTCACCCGATCCGTTCGGCCGGCCGAAGCGCACACCGTAGGACTTCGTGGAGATATACGGCGATCCTGTCGCATCAAAGGAAGCGATGCTAGCGGACTTGGCTGTCGTGGCGCGAACGTTGGAACCACCAATGCCAGTGCCATTTGCAAGGGCGCTTACGGCGTCTTCCAAAGTGTCTGAACCCACGATGGAGTAGCTGTTGGAAACCGGGTCGGCCATGGCCGGTGTAGCAATGGCAAAGCCGGAGATGGCAACGCCGACAGTTGCGCAAAGCGCAATAGCCTTCTTCGAAATCACAGTGATGCCTTTCGGGTGTGATGCATGAGACGAGCCCGGGCGGACACGTCTTTCCTGGCGGTTCGCCCCGGAGCGCAGGCTCCGGGGCGAGTCGTCAAGCCTGTGCGCGGCATCAAGATCGTCTCCGGATGCGCGAAATCATGGGAACCGAACCTGCTGCGAACAGGCCGGCAAGGAATCCAACGGGAATCGCGGCCGAGACCGGCCCGATGGAAGGGTCGTTGGGCGTTGGTCTTCCGACGAGCGAACCGGCTACCGAGCCGGTCGCTGCGGGATCGATCGCTGCACCGGCGACCGGGACGGCAGCGGCCGCGACCGCGGCGGAAGCACTGGTAGCTTCCTGGTTGGCATATGTGGTCGAGGTTCCGCCAGAGCTCGCCGCGCCAGCGAGTGCCACCGATGGAGCCGAGACCGGCTTCGTGTTCGGGCTGATGCCGTCCTTGATCGCCGTAGCCGCGACTAGGGCCTGGTCGACCCAAGCCTGGGGCATCGGTGCGTATCCGGCGGGAAGCTGTCCGAGGCCGGTACCGGGGACCTGGCCCCGCGATGCGGCGTAGGTGATCAGGTTCGCATACTTGGCGCGGAGTGCAGCATCAGTCTGCAGTGGATTGAGTGCAGCGTAGACCGGCATAGTCAAGGGGTACGCGGTAGGGGCTGCGATCGCCTTTGTGGACTTCGGATCGTATTCGAGTACCTTCGCCTGCGCCGGTGTCGGTGTCATGGCACTCGCGGCAGCCAGCATGGAACCGGACGTAGGGGCAACGAACGCGCCAGCAGAGTTCTTCAGGGACGCCGTGACGTTCTGGTAACGGGCCGCGGATGCCGTGGTCGTCAGGCCGAGCACCCCTTGGTCGCCCGCGAGGCTACGGACTGCCTTCTGATACTTGTGCGGCGTGGCATTGAGGTCCCATTCACCGAGCGCCTGGCCATCACCGCGGAGGGTCAGGTAAGCGCCGCTGTCCCAATCCGAGGTAAACGGCCGCCAGGTTACGAGGTTGACCGGGCCGGGCGCATTAGACGCCGTGCTCGTGACGGTCTCGACGGGGTCGGCCTTCGGGAAGCTGTCCTTGGGCAGTGATAGCCCCGTCCCAGTCGGATTCACCGCGGCGTTCGTGGAGTAATACGGGTTGACGATCATGCCCCACTCGTCGGCAGTGCCGTTCAAGAAGGCCGCGGCCTCGGGATCCGCCACAATGTATCTCCACACCTGAGTCGCGAGGTCTGAGCGGCCGGAGGGCGTGAGCGCGTCCGAGAGCGAGACGCTGTTCAGATCCTGGTAGGCCCACTCCGGATCGTTTATCTTGAGAAAGTCCGGGTCGTGAGTGATATTTCTTGCGTTGTGACCCTGATTGGCATAACTGGCGTAGTTCACGTGGGTGAGATTTGCGCCAGGTGGCAAGGAACCGATGTACGAGGCGGTGAGTAGCTTCGCTAGCAGGCGCGGCGTGAGATTCACCGTTGTGAACGCTTGAGTCTCCGCGTCAACGTACGCCTTTGGCACCGTTCCCGATGGCGTGACGCGTCTATCAATGGCGAAACTCACCGTGACCCCTGCAATGCCGACCGGGGCGTACTGAAGAGGGTCCGCATTGGCGGTGCTATAAGGCTTGGAGGTAAACGCAAGTGGTCCCGGAACCTTTTGTGCGGCCGAGGCTAGAGAGTCGGTCTCACTGCCGGTGGACAGTACGAAGGCGGAACCGTTCGTACCGGCACACAGTTCGGGCTGCCAAGACGAAATCGCCCCCGCTATGAGCTCGCTCCCGCTTAGCTGGGCCTCCGCGCTGCCAATCTCACAACGAATACCGACGGCCTTGAAATCGAGCTTGACGGCGATGCTGTGCTGCCACGCGTCCCAGAACAGACCGGGGCGAATTATCTGGGTGACACCCGAATCACCGGTTCCACGAGGAATGATCACGAGCCAGCACGACTGGCCCGTCGTGGCCTGTCCGGTGACGATGACCGGTTGGCCACAACCGAGGCCGGGCGACTGCATCGAGGTCTGCATCTCGAACTTCGCTGAGCCAGTGCCGGTGTCGTCGGACCCGGCCCACTTGATCTCGTTTGAGGTGAACTGCGTGTAAAACTGATTGGAGGCTAGATTGACTCCAACGATGCCGTTCGGCAGGGTTACCCCAGCGGCCGTCGGGTCCCCACGAGCTGTTTGAACCCTACCGGCCGTATCGGTGATGTAGTGGGTCAGGACAGACGAGCCAGTGTTCTTGAACACAGCGGAGATGGACTCGCCGCTCGCCGCTTTGAAAGGGATTGCCGTGAACGGCCCCGCTGACAAGCCGTAGTTGGGCGTTGTGTACTTCTCGTCCTCTGCAGCAATGTTGGGTGCAAGCCCTTTGGCAGCCTCAACAGCATCGGGGTCGTTCGGGTCTACATTTGGCACGACCCCTGAGTCACGACCGGCGTTGGAGAAGGCCCCATACTGACAGGTGGTTCGATCAGGGTGGCCAGGATGAAGCGGGTCCTCGCCCCAGCACTGCGCGATCTGTAGGAAGTTCTCGCCACCGACAATGCCCTGAGGGCGCGTGGACTTCTTCGTCCCTGCGCCGGTCCAGGTAACGAGCACGCCCTCGGAGGTGAGTTCGGTCGTCTTCGACACTGTGACCGCGAGATTGGGGAACGGCGCGCCAGCCGGGGTGATAGCGCTCGACGCACGGACGGTCACGGCGCTCGACGTGTCGGCGGATGCCGTGGGAGGCGCGAGCGAGGAGAGCAACGATACGCCGATGCCTACGAGCAGGCCAACGACGATGCCGCTTGCGCCGGCGCGGGTCCAGAGCGAGTCGGTGGACAGGGTCAGGCGCTTCATTTGATACCCGCCTTCGCGACGCGCGGCTTGAGGCGACGCCACAATACCGGCGGGAGTACTGCCGAACCGACCAGGAGCACGCCGGCGAAGAGCATGATCGATTGCTGCGCTCCCCAGCCGTTGTCCGCGAGAGCGAACGGCGCGGCGACGGCAGTGCCGGCAACCCCGGTCCCGCCGGTCCCTCCCGAGACCAGCGCGCCGTTCTCGTCGTACACAGGGGCAGCTGCCGCGTTCGAGGTCCCCGCTGCGGCGCCTGCCCCCGCGGCCGCCGCAGTTGCTGCGGCGGGGTCACCGTTGGCCGCCGCCCCGCCAGTGCCGGTGCCGGAGGTCGGGGTGTCGTCGGTCGCACCGGCGGTTCCGGTGACGCACTGGCTGGTGCCGACCTTGTCGCAGGCCGCGGGCTGGAGTGCGGTGACGGCAAGCTGGTTGCTCGACGGCGAGTCGCCCGCCTTGAACGTGGGGTTGTTGCAGTTGTTGATGTCTACACCTGCGACATCCGCTCCGGGCACGCGTTTGATCTGCTCGAAGCCCGCGAGCACGAGGTTCATCGGCAGTGGAGAGTATCCGAGGGCAGCGGCCTGCTGTTGCCCCTCACAGAGCATGTAGTTCGCGAAGGCGCCGAGGGTCAGGCCCTTCTTGGCGGTGAACACGCCACCGACCTCGGTCGGCACGATCATGTACGAGTAGCTCGAGAGGGGGTAGGTGCGCGGGTCGGCGTTGTTGTAGACGCCGTCGAGGATCTGGGTGAGGTAGTCGGGGCTCGTTTTCGCGACATCCGTCTTGATCTGGGCCGCGAGCAGCGCGACGGCGACAGAGTTGGCGGTCGGCTCGACGTAGTAGCCGGCGGTGTTGAGCACCTTGGCGACCGGGAAGCCGGACTTGAGCGCGTAGGAGTACTCGACGTAGGTGATGGCGCCTTCGCCGTAGTCCTGGCTGACGTAGCCGGCGACGCCGGCCGACCCGCTCTGGGCCTTTGCGTTGCCATAGGTCGGATACTGGGAGGTAAGACCGCACGACGCCGGCTTGCCGACCTTGACGCAGAACTGGCCCCACAGGGAGTTGTACTGCTTGGACATCCACAGGCTGAACTGCGCGGTCGAGCCCGAGCCGTCGGAGCGGACCACGGGGACGATGCCCTTGTCCGGCATGGCGAGGCCGGGGTTGTCGGTCTGGATCGCCGGGTCGTTCCACTTGGTGATGACGCCGGTGAAGATCTTCGTGACGACCTCACCGCTCAGGCGGAGGTTCGAGACCCGCACGCCGCCGATCTTGAGGTTGTACATGAACGCGGTGCCACCGGCGACGATCGGCATGTAGGCGTAGCCACGGGCCGGTACCTCGGGCGCTGAACCGTCTTCGGGGGCGGTCTGGAACGGGATCTCGCTGACGGCGAAGTCGACGTTGCCGGCCACGAAGTCACGGCGGCCGGCAGACGAGCCGACGCCGGAGTAGTTGACGGTCATTCCGTAGTTGGAGGCGACGTTCTTGCGCCACTGGTCGAGGGCGTTCTGCGACCAGGTCGAGCCGGTTCCCGTGATCGGGTCGTACGAGACGGCCTGCGCGGACACGGTGGCGCCGGCCAGGCTGACGAGCACGACGGCGAGGGCGAAGAGGGCGCGGATCGGACGGATCCAACGGGGCTGCGGCGTCACGAGGACGTCTCCTTAGTACGGGGGTCGAGCGGTGGGACAGTCGGTGACGACGAATCGGGCGAGGCCGCGAGCTCCGCCTCGAGCTGGAAGCGGCGATCGGCGGCCACGGTGATCCGCTTGAGATCGCGGCCCGACGCCGCAACGACTCGCTGCTGCTGGGCGCGGGACAGGTCGCCGGGGCCCTTGCCGCCGATGAGGCGTGCGATGGCGAAGAGGGCGAGCACGAGCAGGATCAGCACGGCCGCCGCGCCGAAGCCGCGCGCGATCATGTTGGGTTCCGGCGACTTGACGAAGTCGAAGACCTGCAGCGGGAGCGAGATCATCGGGCCCTCGAAGGGGTTGAGGTTGACGACGGCGGTGACGCCGGAGGTGAGGAGCACCGGGCTCGTCTCGCCGATGCCGCGGGCGGTGCCGAGGATGACGGCGGTCGCGAGCCCGGGGCGGGCGGTCGGCAGCACGACGTGCCAGACCGTGCGCCAGCGCGTCGAGCCGAGGGCGTACGCGGCCTCTCGCAGGTTTCCCGCGACGAGGCGGAGCACGATGTCGGAGGCGCGGATCACGATCGGGAGCATCATCACCGTGATCGCCATCGAGGCGGCGAACCCGCTTCTCTGGTGGGTGATCAGCACAATGATCGCCGAGTAGACGAAGAGGCCGGCGACGATCGAGGGCAGCGCGGTCATCGCGTCGGAAATCGTGCGCACGAAGCGGGCGAACTTACCGCCGACCTCGTTGAGGAACAGTGCGGTGAGGATGCCGAGCGGGACCGTGACGATGAGCGCCATCGTGATCTGCATCAGGGTGCCGAGGATGGCGTGGACGATGCCGCCGAGCTCGAGGCCGTCGAGCGGGCCGGCGAGTTCCATGCTGTCGGTGAAGAAGTTGAGGTGCGGCAGGGCCTCCTGGCCACGCACGAGGGTGTACGCGACGACGAAGACGAGGGCGCCGAAGAGCAGCACGCCGGCGCTCGAGAGCACCACGGACATGACCCGGTCCTTGACCTCCTGCCAGTCGCTCTTCAGGCTGACGAGCAGGGCGTAGAACCCGATGAAGGCGATGAACGCCACGATCACGAAGCCGACATAGCCGGAGAGCGGGCCGAACCAGCCGAACAGCAGCACGGCGATGGCCAGTCCGGCCGCTGCCGCGCCGAGGATGTTGAACTGGTCGTCGACCCTGGCGGCGCGCATCCGCCGGCGCGGGCCGATCTCGATGCCGTCCGAGGAGGGGATGTTCGTGGTGTGCTGAACTGCGGCGGCCTGGAGTTCGAGTTCGGCCTCGAGCTCGACGGCAGTCTCGCTCATCACGAGGGTCGAGGGGCCGGCGGATGCCGCGGGATCCGTCGCCTGGGTGCTGGGTGCGTTCGTCATCAGTCGCTCTCCGCCCCGGAGCGGGACCGCGCCACGATCGACGAGGCCGTGAAGTTGATCACGAGGGTGATCAGGAACAGCACGAGGCCTGCGGCCATCAGCGCCGAGAGTCCGAACGAGCTCGACTCGCCGTAGCGGAGTGCGATGAGCGCGGACACCGAGTTCGTACCGGTCTTGAGCACCTCCCAGTTGATCGTGAAGATCGGGGAGATGATCATGTAGACGGCGATGGTCTCGCCGAGGGCGCGGCCGAGGCCGAGCATGGTGCCGCCGATGATGCCGCCGCGACCGAAGGGCAGCACCACGGACGTGATCATGCCCCACCGGGTCGAGCCGAGCGCGAACGCCGCCTCGCGCTCGCCGATCGGCGCCTGGGAGAAGGCTTCCCGCATCACCGAGGTCTGGGTGGGCACGACCATGAGGCCCACCACGATTCCGGCGATGAAGGCCGAGGAGGTGAACGCACTCGCCTCGGTGAGGGCCTGGCCCGTCGCATCCGTCACGCTGAAGAACGGGATCCAGCCGAAGTAGGTGGAGATCCAGGTGGCGACCGGGATGACGTTCGCCTGGAGGAAGAACACGCCCCAGAGGCCGAACACCACGCTGGGAACGGCGGCCATCAGGTCGACGAGGGTGACAAGGGTGGACTTCAGCCGGCCCTGGGCGACCTCGGAGATGAGGAGTGCCGTGCCGAGGGCGAGCGGCACCGCGACGCACATCGCGATGACGGCGATCGTGATGGTGCCGAAGAGAACGGATGCGATGCCGAACTTCTTCGTCTCCGGCGACCAGTCCTGCTCGAATAGGAAGTTGAACCCCGCGACGCCGAGCGCGTCGCCGGCGCGCAGCGAGAGGAAGACGCCGACCGCGAGCATGATCAGCACGGTGATCGTGCCGGCGCTGAAGGCGACCGAGCGGAACACCGAGTCCGAGATCGACGGGCGGGAGACCAGGGAGCGCCGCGGCCGGGAGTCGGGGCTCGACGGGTCGACGTCGGCCGGTTCTGTCCCGAAGGCGTCGCCCAGGGGCGAATCGCCCAGGGGCGGCGAGACGAGGCTCGAAATCGGCATGGTTGTCCTTGGAAAGACTCGGGAGGGGGTGGACGCACGGGTGGGGGTAACGCGTCCGAAACATATGCTCGGGGCGGTTGGTGAACGATTGGCGTCGATTTCTCAACCGAGATGTGGACGCCGCGTGGAGAGTTGTGGCGGTCGAATCGGGTGTCGTCAGCCCGCGGGTGTTGCGGTCGGAGAGGGGGTCGGCGACGGGGTCGACGAGGACGTCGGGGCGGGTGTGGGGAGGGCAGACGGCCCTGGCGCTGTCGAGAGTGTGAGGGTGATCGAGGTGCCGAGGCGGAGGGAATTCTGACCGGATGGGGCGACCGCGATCACGGTTCCCGGCGTCGCGGCAGAGTCCGGCCTCGAGTCGGTGAGGACCAGGAATCCGGCGTTCTCGAGCGCGGCCGTCGCCTCCGCCTTGCTGAGACCGACGGTGTCCGGCACCGTGTTCGAGCCGGAGGCCACGGTGAGGTCGACCGGGTCTCCCGGGTCCAGGAAGGTGCCGGCCGCCGGGCTGACGCCGAGCACGGTGTCGAGGGGGCGCCCGGAGTCCTGGAGGGTGAGGGCGCCGAGGCGGAGCCCGAGGGCCGTGAGCGCGGCCCTCGCCCCGTCGAGGGTCATCACGGAGACCTCCGGCACCCGGATGGTCTTCGCCGCCGCCGTGGCGTGGGCGGTGATCATCGGCTCGGGGGTGGCGCTCGCGAGCGCGGGCGTGCTGCTCGTGACGGCCACGGACGACGGGGCCGCGCCGCCGGCCGCGAGGACCCAGGCGAATGCTCCCCCGATCACGAGGACCATCGAGACGGCCCAGACCCCACCGCCCCGCCGACGGCTGCGGCCGCTGCGCACCCAGGCCGGGTCGTCCGGCGGGGTGACGACGGCGGCGGATGCCGTTCCCGCGCGGGCATTCCCGGTCGCGTGCACGATCGTGGCGGGGGCGGGGACAGCGGCCGTTGCCGCCGCAGGGACGGGAACCGGAACCGGAACCGCACCGAGCACCATCGTGCGCTCGGCGAGCTCCGCGAGGTCGCCGGGCCGGAAGAGCCCCGTGGTGTCGTCCGCGGCCAGGACGCGGCCGCCGCCGAGTGCCGCCCCCTCGATCGGAACCGCGCTCCGACCCGGGGCTCCCCCGGCCCCGATGCGGTCCAGGGCCGCGTCGACGGCGGCGCCCATCGCCGCGGCGGAGGGGAACCGGGCATCCGGGTCTTTCAGGAGCGCCTTGACGACGAGCCGGTCGACACTCCGCGGAATGCCCGAGTGCTGCACCGACGGCACCGGCGGCGGCGACTGCACGTGGGCGCGCATCACCGCGCCGACGGAATCCCGGAGGAACGGCGGCCGCCCGGTGAGCGCGAAGTACAGCACCCCGCCGAGCTGGTACACGTCGCCGCGTTCGTCGACGGCGTCGCCCCGCGCCTGCTCCGGCGACATGTAGTTCACGCTCCCGAGCACGCTTTGCACGGCCGGACTCTCCTGGGTGGTCGCATCGGGCGCGCTGCGCAGCACGTCGGTGCCGAGGGCGGGGCGACCGGCGGCATCCGCGAGGCCGAAGTCGAGCAGGCGCACGTCGCCGGGGCCGACGCGGCCGGCCTCGTCCGGGTCGACCATGATGTTGGCCGGGGAGACGTCCCGGTGCACCAGTCCGATCGCGTGCGCGGCAGCGAGGGCGCGCAGCACCGCGGAGGCGACGGTGAGGGCCTGCGCGACGGGGAGCGCCCCGGTGTGCTCGACGAACTCGGCGAGGCTGATCCCCGGCGCGCGGTCGAGGGCGATCCAGGCCTGGGGTTCCTCGGCGTTGGCGCCGGTGCCGGTACCCGTTCCGTCGCCGCCGGTGTGATGCACGCCGACGCCGAGCACCGCGACGATGTTCGCGTGCCGCAGCGCGGTCGCGGCCCTGGCCTCCGCGAAGAAGGCCTCCCTGGCCCGGTCGGAGCGGGACAGGTGCGGGTGCAGGATCTTGAGGGCGATCGCCGTGGCGCCCTCCCCCGCCTGCGTGTCAACGGCGGCGAAGACGGATGCCGACCCGCCCGTCCCGAGGAGTTCGCCGAGCCGGTAGCGGCCCGAGATCAGGCTCTCGCCGGCACCGGACATGCGCCGGCCTGCCGGCGCAGCGACGGCATCCGCGGGGTCGGCGGGATCGATCGCGTCGACCACAGGGGGCTACTTCGCCCGCGCGGCGTAGGTGTTCGCGTACCCGGCGACGGCCGTCACGTAGGAGTCGACGTGGTTATAGGCGAAGATGGCCGCGCGCCAGCGCTCGGGCAGCGCGAGGTCGCCAT
Organism: Cryobacterium algoricola; assembly: GCF_004402485.1. Classification (GTDB taxonomy): domain Bacteria; phylum Actinomycetota; class Actinomycetes; order Actinomycetales; family Microbacteriaceae; genus Cryobacterium; species Cryobacterium algoricola. Next base: position 82,042 of record NZ_SOFG01000023.1, read on the forward strand.
AGTTGCACAGGTAGCGCCCGGCGGCGAGGGCGGCGTCGTCGATCTGCTGCGGGTCGTTCACACCGTCCCGGTTGCCGTCGGCGCCCCAGCGCTGCCAGGTCGCCGGGATGAACTGCAGCGGGCCGACCGCACGGTCCCATTGCGCGCTGCCGTCCCAGGCGCCGCCGTCGGTGTCGTTCATCGCGGCGAAGTCCGAGCCGTCGAGGGCCGGACCGAAGATGCCGGGCCGGGCGGTGCCGTCGGTGCCGAGCGCGGAGCCGGCGTGGGTGCCGTGCCCGGACTCGATGTTGCCGAGGCCCGCGAGGGTGCTCCAGCCGAGACGGCAACCGGGCTGCTCGGCGGCGAGGGCGAGTGAAGCGCCCGCGTAGCCGAGCATGGCCCGAACCGGGATGCCGGTGGCCGCGGCCACACGGGCAGCCCAGTCCGCGTCCACGAGCGCAGCGTTGCCGGTGGGCAGCGAGGTCTCCCTGGTCGAGGCGACGGACGAGCCGGTGGCGGCGACGGCGGAATCGGCCGCCTCCGGACCGGGGGTCGCGGGCGTCACGGTCACGGCGGCATCCGCTGCGGCGGGAACCGCGGCGACCGTATTTGCGGCAACGGCCACGACGCTCGCCCGGATGCCCTCCGGGGCGGTGAAGCCGGGCACGAGCCAGCCGAAGACGACCCAGCCGAGCAGGCCGGCGGTCGCCGCGGCACCGAACCAGCCGCGCAACCGCGCGCCGGTCACCACGCCTGGGCCCGTTCTTCCTCGCTGAGCACCCGGGTTCCCCGGCGACCGGCCTCGGTCGCGTGGCGGGCGTCCTCGGCGACGAGCGCGATCCGGAAGGCTTCGATCGTTCCGGCGGCGGCTTCACGGCTTGCGGAGGCGGCGCCGTACCAGCGCCCTGCGGTCATCACGATGCGTTCGCCGACCGTGACCACCCAGCCGTGGGTTCCGGCAGACGGGCCGGTGACGACGGTCGCGACCATGGCGTCGCACTGGTCCCTGAGTTCGAGCACGTGGGCCCTGGCGCCGGCGAACGTGGCGTAGACGGAGGAACTGCGGCCGAGTTCACGGCTGTTCGAGGCGAGCAACCGCCAGATGCCGGAGTGTCCGGAGTCGGCGACGGTGGCGACGCCGCGTGGGCGGTCCCGTCCCTCCGGCACCAGCTCGGCGTCTCCGGTGCGGGCGAGCTCTCCCGCACGGGCGAACCCCGTGTCGCGGGCGAGCTCTCCGGCACGGGCGGGCGCTCCGGCACGGGCAAGTTCTCCGGTACGGGCAGGCGCTCCGGCACGGAGGAGCTCTCCGGCGCGGGAGCCCGCCTGAACGCTCTGCCGGAAGGCGACCCACCCCTGCAGGCGCGGGTCGGAGTTGGAGCGGAAGGCCGAGAAGACCACACTGGGGCGGGGCGACACAGCGACTCCAACGGCGTGAACCAAACAGCGACGGGTGCAGTCGAGACTGTGTGCCAGCTCGGGTGGGCCGGCCCCGGCATTACTGTGCTGGCCGCAGGTGTCCGGCCCGAGAGTGTGATCTTACCGGGGGGTGAACGGAAGCTGTCCGGTCCGGCAACAGTTTCGAGAAGGCCTAGCGGCGGAGCGCCTTTCGCGCCAGCGTGTTGCCGAGGTACTGGACGAGCTGCACGAGCACGATGATGAGCAGCACGGCCGCCCACGTCACGATCGGATTGAACTGGCGGTACCCGTAGAGCAGCGCGAAGTTTCCAAGGCCGCCGCCGCCGACGTAGCCGGCGACCGCGGACATGTCGACGAGCGCGACGAAGATGAACGTGTAGCCGAGGATCAGCGGACCGAGCGCCTCGGGCAACAGCACTGTGAAGATGATTCTGCCCGTACCGGCGCCCACGCTGCGGGCTGTCTCGATCACGCCGGGCGTGACGGTGAGCAGGTTCTGCTCGACGATGCGGCCCATCGCGAAGGATGCCGCGAGCGAGATCGTGAAGATGATCGCGTTGTTGCCGATGCCGGTTCCCACCACGAGGCGGGCGAGCGGCTGGGCTGCCGCAAGGAAGATGATGAACGGGATGGGCCGCACGAAATTCACCAGCAGGTTCAGGACCACGAACACCGGCTTGTTGGCGAGCAGGCTGCCGCCGCGGGTCAGATACAGGCCGAGGCCGACGATCAGGCCGCCGAGACCGCCGAAGAACAGGGTGAGGCCGACGATGTACAGCGTCTCCCCCGCGGCCTTCCAGAGCTGGGGCAGCAGTTCGATCAGGGATTCCATCAGCGAACCTCCGTGACGGTCGTGAGTGTTCTGACCCGGTCGAGGACCGCGTCGATGCGGTCGGTGCCGCCGGGGCCTGCCGTCGTGGGGGCATCCGTCGCCGCCGCGTCGCTGAGCGCGAGGGTGAGGTGCCCGAACGAGCGGCCCTGCACCTCGTTGATGCCGCCGAAGACGACCTCGAAAGTGATGCCCGCGCGGGCGAATTCGCCGAAGACGCGGGCCTGGTCGACCGCGTTGTCGCGGAAAGCGAGGGTGACGATGCGGCCGGGGTGCCTGCCGCGCAGCACGGCGAGCTCGTCGGCGCTCGGGATGCCCTTCACGACGGTCGAGACGAACCGGGCGGATGCCGGCTGCTGGGGATTCGAGAACACGTCGAACACGTCGCCGCGTTCGATGACCCGGCCCTGGTCCATCACCGCGACCTTGCTCGCGATGGTCTGGATCACGTCCATCTCGTGGGTGATCACGATGATCGTCACGCCGAATTCGCGGTTGACCCGGGTGAGCAGGTCGAGCACCTCATGGGTGGTCTCGGGGTCGAGCGCGCTCGTGGCCTCGTCGGCGAGGAGGATGGCGGGCTGGCTCGCGAGGGCGCGGGCGATGCCGACGCGCTGCTTCTGGCCGCCCGAGAGCTGGTCGGGGTAGGCGCGGGCCTTGTCGGCGAGGCCGACGAAGTCGAGCATCTCCGCAACGCGCTTCGTGCGCTCGGCCTTGGGCCGGCGCGCAACCTCGAGGGGATAGGAGACGTTGGCCGCGACGCTGCGCGAACCGAGCAGGTTGAACTGCTGGAAGATCATGCCGATGCCGAGGCGGACCGTGCGGAGTTCCCGCTCGGGAAGGCCGGCGATGTCCCGTCCATTGATCAGGATCTCACCGGAGGTGGAGCGCTCGAGCGCGTTCACGAGCCGGACGAGGGTGCTCTTGCCCGCGCCGGAGTAGCCGATGATCCCATACACGTCGCCGGCCTCGACGGAGAGGCTGACATCGTCGATCGCCACGACGTCACTGCCGCCCTTTTCGTGGGGCGGGTAGACCTTGCTGACACCGCGCAATTCGACGATGGCCATAAACGAACTTCCTCACTGTGGCGCTGGCGCTGACGCTCAGGCTCACGCTTTTCGAAAACAGGGGGATGTCGAACACCCCCGTCACGCACCATTCCGGTCGAGAGTGCCCGGTGTGCGGGTCACTCTCGACCGGAAAGGTCACTGTCGGTGCTACTTCTTGTGGGCCTTGGTGTCCGCGACGACCGTGGCGAGCGAGGAGACCAGGTCGACGACCGGGGTCTTCACGAGAACGCCGGAGCCGCCGGAGACGGCAAGCACGCCGTCCTGCACGGCCTGGGTGTCCTGGTAGATCTGGACGAGCTTCTGGTAGGTCGCGTTGTCCTTGTCCGCGGCGCGGGCGACGAACACGTTGACGTAGGGAATCGCGGTCGGGTCGGCCGGGTCATCCTTGGCGAGGGCGTCGGTGAACTTCAGTCCGGCTTTCTCGACGAAGTCGTTGTTGATGATCGCTCCGGCGACGTCGGGCAGCGAGGTCGCGGTCAGCGAGGCCTCGAGCGCGGTGACGGTGACCTTCGAGGCCGACGTGTCGATGTCGTCGAGGGTCGAGAAGATCGAGCCGCCGTCCTTCAGTGTGATGAGTTTGGCGGACTGCAGCACGAGAAGGGCGCGGGACAGGTTGCTCGCGTCGTTCGGCACCGCGATGGTGTCGCCCTTCTGGATCTCGCTGACCTTTTTATACTTCGTCGAGTACAGGCCGAGCGGGTAGATCGCCGTCGAGCCGATCGGGGTGAGGTCCGCGTTGCTCGCCGTGTTGTACTGCGCGAGGTAGACGAGGTGCTGGAACTGGTTGAGGTCGACCTCACCGGCGGTCAGCGCGGGGTTCGGCTGGTCGTATGCGGCGAAGTCGACGATCTCGACCGTGATTCCGGCATCGGCGGCGGCCTTCGTGTAGACGGCCCAGTACGGGTCGCTCGCACCGACGACGCCGATCTTGACGGTCTTGTCGCTGCCGGCATCCGCCGTGCCGCCGGCGCACCCGGCGAGCAGGGCGAGGAGCGGGACGGTCGCGAGAGCCGCGAGCAGGCGCTTGGACAGAGTTGACTTTTTCACGTGGTGGATCCCCTTGGGTGTGCTGCGGGTGAGCGCCGCGAGTGCTGTCTCGCGGACGAGCCTCAACGGTCACGGGCACAGCAAAGCCACGGCCTGACGGGGTGGGAGTCTGTGCCGCTGCGTCGCGAGGCACACCTTCAGGTTAACAAAGGATGCTGCGCCGCGCACGCCGCTGCGTAACACGCGGTCACAGCATCCGCGGTTTTAACCCTCGATCAGCGTCGAAAGTTCGAGCCAGCGAGTTTCGAAGCTCGAAATGGAGGATTCGAGACCCTGCAGCTCGGTGCCGAGCGCGCCGAGGCCCGCGTAGTCGTTCTGGTCGTGGCTGACCATGCTCTGGTTCAGCACCACGATTCGGGACTTCTGCTTGGCGACCTTGCGCTCGATGGAGGCGAGCTCCTTCTGCGCGTTGCGGAGCTCGGCGCCGCCGATGGCGAGGTTCCTGGCCGGCTTGCCGCCTGAGGTGTTCGAGGCGTTCGCCTCTGCCGGCTTGTCGGAGTCGTTGATCTGCTGTTTGCGCATCTCGAGGTACTGGTCGACGCCGCCGGGCAGGTGGCGGAATCCGCCCTCGGTGACCGCGTACTGGTTGTCGGTGACGCGTTCGATCAGGTACCGGTCGTGCGAGACGACGAGCAGGGTGCCGGGGAAGGAGTCGAGCAGGTCCTCCATCGCGGCGAGCATGTCGGTGTCCAGGTCGTTGGTGGGCTCGTCGAGGATGAGCACGTTCGGCTCGTCGAGCACGATCAGCAGCAGCTGCAGGCGGCGCTTCTGGCCACCGGAGAGATCCTTGACCTGAGTGACGAGCTGGGCGCTCATGAAGCCCATCCGCTCGAGCATCTGGCCGGGGGTGATCTCCTTGCCTCCGGCGATGTAGCTCGTCTTCTGACGGCCGATGACCTCGCTGACCCGGTCGTTCTGGATGCCCTCGAGCTCGAAGAGCTGCTGGGTGAGCACGGCGACCTTGATGGTCTTGCCGCGCTTGACGTGGCCGCTCGTCGGCTGGAGGGTTCCGGCGACGAGGTTCAGCAGCGTGGACTTGCCCGCGCCGTTGACGCCCATGATGCCGGTGCGCTCCCCCGGCGCGATCCGCCAGGTGATGTCCTTCAGCACGTGCTTGTCCTCGAAGTCGACCGAGACGTCGATGAGGTCGACGACGTCCTTGCCGAGGCGCTGCATCGCCATCGACTGCATCGTGACGGTGTCGCGGGGCGGCGGCTCGTTCTCGATGAGTTCGTTGGCCGCGTCGATGCGGAACTTGGGCTTGGCGGTGCGGGCGGGGGCGCCGCGGCGGAGCCAGGCGAGCTCCTTCTTCATCAGGTTCTGGCGCTTCGACTCGGTCGCTGCACTCATCCGGTCGCGTTCGACGCGCTGCAGGATGTACGCGGCGTAGCCGCCCTCGAAGGGTTCGATCAGGCGGTCGTGCACCTCCCAGGTCTGGTTGCAGACCTCGTCGAGGAACCACCGGTCGTGGGTCACGACCACGAGGCCGCCGGAGTTCGTCGCCCAGCGGTTGCGCAGGTGCCCGGCGAGCCAGGTGATGCCCTCGACGTCCAGGTGGTTGGTGGGCTCGTCGAGGAAGATGACGTCGTGGTCGCCGATCAGCACGGCGGCGAGGGCGACGCGGCGGCGCTGGCCACCGGAGAGGTCGTCGACGAGGGCGTCCCAGGGGATGTCGCGCACGAGTCCGCCGATGACGTCGCGGACCTTGGCGTCCCCGGCCCAGAGGTGCTCGTCCATGGTGCCGACGACGGTGTGGCCGACGGTCTGCCCGGAGGCGAGCGCGTCGGACTGGTCGAGCACGCCGATCGTGACGCCGCGGCGGCGGGTGACTCGGCCGGAGTCGGGTTCGATGCGCCCGGCGAGGAGGCTCAACAGGGTGGACTTGCCGTCACCGTTGCGCCCCACGACTCCGATGCGATCGCCCTCGTTGAGTCCGACGGTGACGGAGTCGAAGATGACGCGGGTGGGGTATTCAAGGTGCAGGGACTCGGCCCCGAGCAAATGTGCCATAGCTTACAACTTTACCGTGCGCGGCTGGGAACCCGGCGCGCAGGTCAGGGCAAGCGGATGCCGCGGCTCAGTCGTGGACGAGACGGGCGCCGTGGACCGGACCCGTTGCCCGCACGACGTGCAGGCGGGAGGCGCTCAACGCGACCTGGAGTTCGAGCGCACTGTCGGCATCCGCCACGAGGAACGCGACCGTCGGGCCGGACCCGGACACGATGCCGGCGAGGGCGCCGTTCTCTTCGCCGAGCTCGATGACCTTGCCGAGGCCGGGGGCGAGGTGCAGGGCCGGGGCCTGCAGGTCGTTGTGCAGGGATTCGGCGAGCATCCGGGCATCGCCGGCGCGCAGGGCCTGGAGCACGTTGGCGTCGACGGTCGGCTGCGCCTGCGCCGGGAAGATGTCCTGGGCGTGGCGCTCGCGGTGGCGGTCGAGTTCCTGGTACACGCCGGGGGTGGACATGCCGAAGTCGGCGAGGGCGAGCACCCAGTGGAACTGGCCCTTGGCGAGTGCGGGGCTCAGCTGGTCGCCGCGGCCGGTGCCGACGGCGGTGCCGCCGGTGAACGCGAACGGGACGTCGGCGCCGAGCGTCGCCGCGATCGCGAGCAGTTCCTCGCGGGTCGCCTCGGTACCCCAGAGGGCGTCGCACGCGAGCAGGGTCGCGGCGGCATCGGCCGATCCGCCGCCCATCCCCCCGGCGATCGGCACGTTCTTCTCAACTTTGAGATGCACGCCGCCGCGGTAGCCGGACCTGCGAGCGAGCGCACGCGCGGCCCGGATGGCGAGGTTGCTGCCGTCGGTCGCGAGCGCGGAGGTGTCGATCGAACCGGTGAATTCGCAGGAGAAGTCGTCGGCGGGATAGGCGCGCACGTCTTCGCTGAGCGACACGGCCTGATAGGCGGTGGCGACTTCGTGGTAGCCGTCCTCGAGCACGGCACCGACCTTCAGGAAGACGTTGATCTTGCCCGGCGCCCGCGCGTGCACAACTTGAGATGTGGCCGCGTTGGTCATGGTTCTAACCTAGCTCAGCCGCACAGCCCCCTCGTGCGCGGGGGCAGGCGTCCCTCGCCGCGAGTGGGTGTCCCGAATTCAGGAGTCGAGCGCGCACCGCCGCCGTCGACCCGCAGACCAGTGCCGCGCATGCGTGGCGACCCGGGTGCGTCTCGGCTCAACTCCTGAATTCGGAACACCCCGGCTGCACGGATGGCGGGAGAGTTGCGGCGGCGGGGACCCGGGGCTGGCGGGGTCAGGACTGGCAGGGGTCAGTCGGGGTCGGCGGCGGTCCAGGCGCGCGCGATGGCGAGGAAGGCGTCGACGGTGAGCTGCTCGCCGCGCTCGGTCGGGTCGATCCCCGCGGCCTCGAGGATCGCGGTCGCCGTGGCCGAGTCACCGAGCACGGTCGAGAGCGACTGGCGGAGCATCTTGCGGCGCTGCTGGAACGCGCCGTCGACGAGCGCGAACGTCGCGAGGCGCAGTTCCTCGCTCTCGAGCGGGCTCTCCCGGCGCTGGAAGGCGATCAGGATCGAGTCGACGTTCGGCACCGGCCAGAACACCTGGCGGCTGACCTTGCCCGCGGTGCGGAAAGCCCCGTACCAGGCGGCCTTGACGCTCGGGCTGCCGTAGACCTTCGAACCGGGGGGCGCGGCGAGCCGTTCGCCGACCTCGGCCTGCACCATGACGACGCCGGCGCGGATCGACGGGAAGTGCTCGAGCATGTGCAGCAGCACCGGCACCGAGACGTTGTAAGGGAGGTTGGCGACGAGCCGGGTCGGCTCCCCCGGCAGGTCCGTGATCTTGAGGGCGTCGGCGCGGAGCACGACGAGCGGCGCGTCCGGGTGCATCAGTTCGACGGTCAGCGGGAGCTGCTCGGCGAGCCGGTCGTCGATCTCGACGGCGACGACGCGTGCGCCGGTCTCGAGCAGGCCGAGGGTGAGCGAGCCGAGGCCGGGTCCGACCTCGACGACGGTGTCGGCGGGGGTGATCGCCGCGACCTTGACGATGCGGCGCACGGTGTTGCCGTCGATCACGAAGTTCTGGCCGAGCTTCTTGGTCGGGTTGACGCCGAGCATCTCGGCGAGGTCGCGGATTTCGGCAGGCCCGAGCAGGGAGCGTGCAACGGGCGGGGTGGATGCGTCGGGCCCGGCAGATGTCACGGATCCGGCGGGCTCGATGGTCAGCCCGGGCAAGGCGGATGCCTCGGGCTCGGCGGGCAGAGCTGCATCCGTGGGCGGCGTCACCGGGAGGTTCTTTGCGTCGCTCACTGGAGGCCTCCGAGGCGTGTTCCCGCGGTCGGAGCAGCCGGCGCGGTCACGACCGGTTCGGCGTCCCAGCGACCGTAGACGCGTTCGGTGGTGGTGGAGATCTGGGTGGCCAGCATGGCGACATCCGTTTCGAGGTGATTGGCCATCGCGCGCAGGGTGTGCGGCAGCAGGTAGGGCGCATTGGGGCGGCCGCGGAAGGGCGCGGGGGTGAGGAAGGGGGCATCCGTCTCGACGAGCAGCAGCTCGCGGGGAGCAGCGGCGAGGGCCGCACGCAGCATGCCGGCGTTCTTGAACGTGACGTTGCCGGCGAAGGAGAGGTACCAGCCGTGTTCGGCGCAGATCGCGGCCATCTCGGCGTCGCCGGAGAAGCAGTGGAACACCGTGCGCTCGGGTGCGCCGACCCGCAGCAGGGTCGCGATGACCTCGGCGTGCGCGTTGCGGTCGTGGATCTGCAGGGCGAGGCCGTTCTGCTTCGCGATCTCGATGTGCGCTTCGAAGCTGCGGTACTGGGCGGCGAGGCCCTCCGGCCCGGTGCGGAAGAAGTCGAGTCCGGTCTCGCCGACCGCGACGACGCGCGGGCGACCGGCGAGCTCGCTGATCTCCGCGAGGGTGTCGTCGAGCGTGCCGGCCTGCTCGTACTCCGGGGCCTCGTTCGGGTGGATCGCGACGGCCGCGAGCATTCTCGGTTCGGTCGCGGCGGCCTCGGCAGACCAGCGGGAGGTCTCCCGGTCGCCGCCGACCTGGATCACGCCCTGCACGCCCACGCTCACGGCCCGGTCGAGCTGGTCGGCGAGGCTGAGCGGATGCTCGCCGTCGCTGATCTCGAGGTGGGTGTGGTTGTCGTACACCGGCACGGGGAGCGGCTCCGGCGGGGCCGGGTAGCTCAGGTCGCGGCCGGCGGTCTGCTCGCGCTGGCGGACGGGTTCGTTAGCCAACCGTCGCCTCGATGCGCGGGAACAGCGCCTCGAGCGGGGAGACGTGGGTGCCTCCGGTCCACTCCCAGGCGCGGTCGATGCGCTGGTCGGTGACGAGGCCTTCGCCGCCGAGGGCGGACCAGAGCTTCGCACACGCTTCGGGAACGACCGGGGACAGCAGCACGGCGAGAGTGCCGAGGCCGCGCACGGCGGTGAACAGCACGGCGTCGAGCCGGTCACGGTCGGCGGGGTCCTTGGCGAGGCCCCACGGCTCCTGGATCGTGATGTAGCCATTGAGCTCGTCGACGAGTTCCCAGACGGATGCGATCGCCTCGTGGATTGCGAGGCGGGAGATGGCCTCGCCCGCGGCATCCGTCACCCGGATCTCGGTGGCGCGGATGGCCGCATCTGCATCGGTGAACGCGGTCGTGACCGGGATCTCGCCGTCGCAGTAGCGCACGACCATGGCGATGACGCGGGAGGCGAGGTTGCCGAAGCCGTTCGCGAGCTCGGACTGGTAGCGGGCCGAGAGGTCCTCCCAGGAGAACGAGCCGTCCTGGCCGAAGCTGATGGCGCGCATGAAGTAGTACCGGAACGCGTCGGAGCCGAAGGTGTCGGTGATCTGGCTCGGGGCGATGCCGGTGAGCTTGGACTTGCTCATCTTCTCGCCGCCGACGAGCAGCCAGCCGTGGCCGAAGACCCGGCGCGGCACCGGGAGCCCGGCGGCCATCAGCATGGCGGGCCAGATCACGGCGTGGAAGCGGAGGATGTCCTTGCCGACGATGTGCGTGGCCGGCCAGAGGCGGCTGAACTTCTCGTCGTCCTGGCCGTAGCCGGCGGCGGTGATGTAGTTGAGCAGCGCGTCGAACCAGACATAGACGACGTGGCTGTCGTCCCAGGGCACCTTGATGCCCCAGTCGAAGCTCGAGCGGGAGATCGACAGGTCGGACAGGCCCTGCTTGACGAAGGAGATGACCTCGTTGCGGGCGGCGGCGGGCTGCACGAAGTCGGGGTCGTCCTCGTAGAGCGCGAGCAGGCGCTCGGCGAAGGTGCTCATCCGGAAGAAGTAGTTCTTCTCGTGCAGCAGCTCGACCGGGAGGGAGTGGATGGCGCAGACCTGTTGGCCGATGAACTCGCCGGTGCCCTCGATCAGGTCGCTCGGCTGCTTGTACTCCTCGCAGCCGACGCAGTAGAAGCCCTCGTACTCGCCCGTGTAGATGTGACCGGCGTCATAGAGGTGCTGCAGGAATTTCTGCGCGTTGACCTCGTGGCGTTCGTCGGTCGTGCGGATGAAGTCGTCGTTCTTGATGTCGACGGTCTTGAGCAGCGGCTTCCAGGCGGTCTCGACGAGGCGGTCGGCCCATTCCTTCGGGGTGACGCCGTTCGCGGTCGCGGTGCGCAGGATCTTCTGGCCGTGCTCGTCGGTGCCGGTGAGCAGCCAGGCGTCTTCGCCGGCCTGCCGGTGCCAGCGCGCGAGGAGGTCCGCGGCCACTTCCGTGTACGCGTGACCGATGTGGGGCACATCATTCACATAGAAAATGGGCGTGGTGATGTAAAAAGATGCTCCGGCGGACATGCCCCCAGTCTATTGGGAGCAGCGCGGGCCCTGGGCCGGGTTACGTCCCGCCTCGATCAGGGTCAGAACGGCAGGGGCGGATGCTGCGGCACGGCCGGCCCACGCGCCCCCGGCTTCTGTGCGAGGGCGGCCTCGTAGAGGTCGCGCTTGCCGAGACCGGACACGGCGGACACGTCGGCGGCGGCTTCTTTGAGCCGGGCGCCGGCCGCGACCTGCGCGAGCACCTCGGCGACGCCGGTCGCGAGGTCGAGCACGCGCTTCTCGGCCCCGGCGACGACGATCGCGATCTCGCCCTTGACTCCTTCTGCCGCCCACTCGGCCAGTTCGGCGGCGGTGCCGCGCTTGACCTCCTCGAAGAACTTGGTGAGCTCGCGGCAGACCACGACGCGGCGGTCGGCACCGAGGACCTCGGCGAGGTCGAGGAGTGAAGCGGCGAGCCGGTTCGGCGACTCGAAGAAGACCATGGTGCGGCGTTCGTCGGCCACCTCACGGAGGGCAGACATCCGGTCGCCGTGCTTGCGGGGCAGGAAGCCCTCGAAGGTGAACCGGTCGGTCGGCAGCCCGGAGACGGCGAGCGCGGTGAGCACGGCCGACGGGCCGGGCAGCACGGTCACCGTCACGCCCGCGGCGACGGCAGCGTCGACGAGGTGGAAACCGGGATCTGAGACGGTCGGCATGCCGGCGTCGCTCAGCACGAGCAGGTCGGTGTCGCGGGCCAGCTCGACAAGTTCCGCCGCCTTCACCCGTTCGTTGTGGTCGTGCAGGCTGATCAGCTGCGGACGGTTCTCGATCCCGAGGGCCTTGAGCAGGTGCACGGTGACGCGGGTGTCCTCCGCCGCGATGACCGTGGCGGTCGTGAGCGCCTCGACCAGGCGGCGCGACACGTCGCCGAGGTTTCCAATCGGGGTGGCAGCGAGGATGATCATTCCCCCAGTCTCGCAGTCTCCGCATAACCACGGCTCACTACGATGGTCAGCGTGCTCCTCATACGCCGCTGGTTCCCCTGGGCCGGCCCCCTGTTCGTGGTCGTCGTGGCCGCCGTGCTCCGGCTCTGGAACCTCGGCGCCCCGCATGCGCTCGTCTTCGACGAGACCTTCTACGTCAAGGACGCCTGGAGCCTCTTCAACAACGGCTACGAGTCCACCTGGCCGGACAAGGCCGACCAGATTTTCGCAAACGGCAACGCGAACATCTTCACGGACGTCGGATCGTTCGTCGTGCATCCGCCGCTCGGGAAATGGCTGATCTCGCTCGGGATGGCAGCATTCGGACCGGAGAACAGCTGGGGCTGGCGCATCGTGACCGCCCTGATCGGCATTCTCGCCGTCGTGCTGCTGATGCTGATCATCAAGAAGCTGTTCGGTTCGACGCTGCTCGCGGTCATCGGCGGCTTCCTCTTCGCGATCGACGGCAACGCGATCGTGATGAGCCGGGTGGCGCTGCTCGACAACTACGTGATGTTCTTCGCCCTGCTCGGCTTCGGCGCGATCCTGCTCGACCGGGAGTGGCACGCGACCCGGCTCGCCGCCTGGATGGCGAAGCGGGCGGAGACCGGCGAGTGGCCCGGCTGGGGTCCCGCACTCTGGTGGCGCCCGTGGCTGCTCGCCGCGGGCCTCGCCTTCGGGCTGACCATGAGCGTCAAGTGGTCCGGCCTTTACTTCCTCGCCGCGTTCGGCGTCTACGTCGTCGTCGTGGATGCCCTCGCCCGCCGACGGGCCGGCGTCCCGTTCTGGGCGAGCGCCGCCATCCTCAAGCAGGGGCCGATCAGCTTCCTGCTGATGGTGCCGATCGCGATCGCGACCTTCCTCAGCTCGTGGACGGGCTGGTTCGTCACGAAGGGCGGCTTCTACCGCACCTGGGCCGACTCCCCCGAGACCGCCTGGACCGGCGCCTTCGCCTGGGTGCCGCATGTCGTCCAGAGCTTCTGGCACTACCAGGTCGCCGCGTACACCTATCACGTCGGACTCGTCACGCCGCATCCGTACCAGTCGAACCCGCTGACCTGGCTGTTCATGGTGCGCCCGACGAGCATGTACTACCAGTCGTCGGCGGCCGGTGAGGGTACCTGCGGCTTCTCGACCTGCTCGGAGGCGATCACCGAGATCGCCAACCCGCTGATCTGGTGGGCAGGCACCGCCGCCGTGCTCTACCTCGTCTATCGCCTCGCCCGGTACCGGGAGTGGCGGGTCGGCCTCATCCTGATGGGCATGGTCGCCGGGTACCTGCCGTGGCTGATGTACACCGGCCGCACGGTCTTCCAGTTCTACTCGATCGCCTTCGAGCCGTACCTGATCCTTGCGCTCACGTTCGTGATCGGCCTCGTGCTCGGGCTTGCGCCGGGCACGGGTGGGATCCCGGCGGCGTCCGGGCTGACGAGCACCGAACTGCGCACGGATGCCGTGACGCGCGAACCGGACCGGACCGCCGGCATCCGCGTGCTGATCGGCTACCTCGTGGCTGCGGTGCTGGTCAGCGCCTTCTTCTACCCACTCTGGACGGGAATGCAGGTCTCGTTCTCGTTCTGGCAGATGCATATTTGGTTGCCGAGCTGGCGTTAGCGGCGCCCAGTCCCGCGGAATCCCGGGCGACGGAGACCCCGCGGTTTCGTGCCGTTCCGGCGATTTGAGGACGCCTCATATGCCGTTTGGGCCATATAGCGACTGGGAAACGGTTGTGAATCCGACCCACGGACCGGGGGTGCGCCCGTAGGATACTTCTATCTGCACCACGAGTGATTGCTCCAGAACCGACTGAGAAGTCCAGATCCAAACCAAAGGCCTCATGTCGGAAGCATCCGTCGCACCCACGGTGCGCATCGTCAAGACCCGTCGGGGTGGCGACTCGAAGAATCCCACCACCGAGTACTCCTCGCTGCTGCACACCGTGCGCAACCTGGGCCTCCTGAAGCGCGCAACCGGGTTCTACTGGTTCGTCTTCGGCATGCTCATCCTCGCGACCGCGATTCTCGGCACCGGTTTCGTGCTCCTCGGCGACAGCTGGTACCAGCTGATCATCGCCGGCGTGCTCGGCATCGTCCTCACCCAGTTCGCGTTCCTCGCCCACGAGGCCTCGCACCGCCAGGTGTTCGAGTCGGGCCCCGCCAACGACAAGGCCGGCCGCATCCTCGCCAACCTGTTCGTCGGCATCAGCTACGCCTGGTGGATGAACAAGCACAGCCGGCACCACGCCAACCCGAACGTCATCGGCAAAGACCCCGACATCGACCCCGACTTCATCGTCTTCCGCGAGGAGGACGCCGCGAAGGTGTCCTGGCTCGGCTCGTTCGTCACACGCAAACAGGGCTACCTGTTCTTCCCGCTCCTGATGGCCGAGGGCTTCAACCTGCACGTCCAGGGCTTCCGCACGGTCTTCGGCCGCGGCAAGGTCGACAAGCGCTGGCTCGAGATCAGCATGCTCACGACCCGCATCGTGCTCTACGTCGCCGTGATCTTCTACTTCCTGCCGCTCGGCATGGCCTTCGCCTTCATCGGTGTGCAGCTCGCCGTCTTCGGGGTCTACATGGGCGCATCCTTCGCCCCGAACCACAAGGGGATGCCGCAGCTCCCCCACGACAGCAAGGTCGACTTCCTGCGCCGTCAGGTCCTGACCTCGCGCAACATCCGCGGCGGCACCTTCATGGACACCTTCATGGGCGGCCTGAACTACCAGGTCGAGCACCACCTGTTCCCGAACATGGCCCGCCCGCACCTGCGCAAGGCGCAGGAGATCACCAAGGAATACTGCCAGTCGCACAACATCCTGTACACGGAGACGGGCCTGTTCCAGTCGTACGGGATCGTCATCGAGTATCTGAACACGGTCGGCCTCGCCGCCCGGGATCCCTTCGACTGCCCGATGGTCGCGCGCTTCCACCACCGCTGAACCTCAGCAGCTGCGGCCCACGCCGTCACCTGCCGCCGAACCGTCACGCTCCGCCGGGCCCCGTGCCCGGCCGGAGCGTGGCGGTTCGGTCGTTAACCGCCGCCTGCGCGGGCCGCTCTCCCTCGAGCGCGGGTGTTCCGCCGTTGCGCGGGTGGTGCACCACCAGCGGAGCGGCAGAACACCCGCACTCGGCGTGAGGGATCGACGTGAGGGATCGGCGCCCGCCACGCCAGAGTAGGCTCGGATTCATGTGGCTGCCGGGCGTGCTCGTCGCGGTCGCCGCCGCACTCCTTGCCGGGCTCGTGCACGCGCTCGTGCCGGGGGTCCCGCTGCTAACGGCCGCCGTCGTGTTCGGCATCGTCGCCGGCCAGCTGCCGGTCGCGCGCCGGACCCTCACCGGGGTGCTCGCACCGGGCCTCTCCGTCGCCTCCAAGCGCATCATGCGCCTCGGAATCGTGCTGCTCGGCCTCAAGCTCAGCCTCGTCGACATCCTCGGCCTCGGCTGGGTGACCATCGGGACGACCGTAGCGATCGTCGTTCTCACGTTCTTCGGCACGCTGTGGTTCGGTCGCAGGATCGGCCTGCCCGGGCACCAGCCCCTGCTGATCGCGACCGGATTCTCGGTCTGCGGCGCGTCCGCGATCGGCGCCATGAGCGCCGTCGTGCACGCGGACGACGACGACACCGCCACACCGATCGCCCTCGTCACCCTCTGCGGAACCCTCGCGATCGCGGTTCTGCCCGCCCTGTGGCATCCGCTCGGCCTCGACTCACTGCAGTATGGACAGTGGGTCGGCGCGAGCGTGCACGACGTCGGCCAGGTCGTCGCGACCGCACAGGTCGCCGGGCCGGCCGCCCTCGCCGTGGCGATCGTCGTCAAACTCACCCGGGTGCTCATGCTCGCGCCGATCGTCGCGGGGGTGTCCCTGCAAGAGCGCCGCCGAGACGCCCGCGAGACAGCCTCGACCTCGACTGCGCTGCCCCTGCGCACCGGCACCCTCGCTGCGGTGTCCACGGATGCCTCGACGCGGCATCCCCCGATCGTCCCGCTTTTCGTCGTCGGCTTTCTGGCTGCCGTGATGCTCCGCACCCTCGTGCCGTTGCCCGACGGCGTGCTCGTCGTCGCGGACACCCTGCAGACCTATTTCCTCGCGACCGCGCTCTTCGGACTCGGCGCGGCGGTCCAGCTTCGAGTGCTCGTGCGCACCGGCGGACGTGCGCTCACCGTCGGCCTCGGGTCCTGGGCGCTCATCGCCGCCCTCGCCTACGGCGCCGTCCTGCTCGCCTGACGAGTCGCTCACCAGCTACGTCCACTCCGGTTCGCGCCTTCCCACTACCGCACACACTCGGCGTGCCGACTCTGCCGTTTCGGACTACCGCAGCACCCGCGGCGCGCCAATTCCGCCGTTCCGTACTGCCGCAGCACCCGTGGCGCGCCAATTCCGCCGTTTCGCGCCACGCGTGCCTGGTGCGAAGCGGCGCACGTGGCGCGCGGGCTGGTCCGTCGCAGTTGGATCAGCCGCGGGCGAGCCAGCCGCCGGGAGCAGCGTTGGGCGTGCGGGACAGGGCGAAGCGGGGTGGCGCGGCCGCGGCATCCGTGGCCAGGTCCGCGAGGATCCGCCCGACCGTCGGTGTGAACTTGAACCCGTGCCCGCTGAAGCCCGCGCCGACGCTGACCGGGCCGACACGGTCGAGCACGAAGTCCTCGTCGACCGTTGTCGTGTAGGTGCAGCTGACCGGTTCGATCGCATCGGCGTCCGCGCCGGGCAGCCACTCCCGCACGTAGCGCTGCAGCGCCGCGAGCTGAA
The DNA here is from genome assembly GCF_004402485.1 of Cryobacterium algoricola. Classification (GTDB taxonomy): domain Bacteria; phylum Actinomycetota; class Actinomycetes; order Actinomycetales; family Microbacteriaceae; genus Cryobacterium; species Cryobacterium algoricola. The sequence goes on from NZ_SOFG01000023.1 coordinate 98,829, forward strand.
CCGGCTCCGGCAGGAAACTGCGCCGGTCCGGATCGGTGACCGGTCCGACGCCATGCCAGCCGGCCTTGATGCCCTGTCCCGGCGTGTACATGCCGTACACCGGCGAATACCAGTAGCCGTAGCGCGGATCGGCGGTGTCGCGGGCGTGGTTGAAGCCGGGCCACTCCTGGGGCGCTGCGCCGCGGAGGGCGAAGTGGGCCGGCTGTTCCTGGGTCACCCGTAGCCGCGGCACCGCGAGCACCCCGCTCAGCAGTCCGGAGGTCCACGCACCGACCGTGACGACGACCCGCCGGGCCTCGATCGTGCCGGCCTCGGTCGTCACGCGCACCCGGTCGTCGCCGAGCACCTCGACCCGCAGCACCCGGGTACCGTGCCGGATCTCGGCCCCCGCCGCGGCCGCGGCCGCCTGCAGGGCCGACACCGCGGCATCCGCGTTGATGCGCCCCGCGTCGGGATTGTGCAGCACCCGCCCGTCGAAGCGGATGCCCGGCCAGCGCTCCCCCGCCGCCTCCGGAGTGAGGAACTCGGCCCCGAGCCCCGCCGAGCGGAGTGCCTGCGCGACGTCGTCGAACGCCGGGTTCGGCCCGTGGCTGACCACGCCGACCTGGTCGAAGACGCCGGTCCCCGACTCTGCCTCGAGCTCGCGCCAGAGCGGGACGGCCTCGGCGAGCATGCCGACGTAGGTCGGGTCGGCGTACGCCGTGTTGAAGTTGCGGGAGGCGCCGTGCGAGGCGCCGTTCGTGTGTCCCGGCTCGAAACGCTCGAGGAGGAGCACGGGGCGGCCGCGCCGGGCGAGCTGCCACGCCGTCGCCGAACCCATGGCGCCGCCGCCGATGACGACGGTGTCGACGCGCTCGACGGGGGTGGTGTGCACAACTGATCCGAGGCTCATGCGCCCATCCTGCCAGCCGCAGCGCCCGTCTCCGTCCCGAGGTGTCGTCCGGCGTCACAGACGGCTGAGGTGTCGCAGATCGATGTTCCGGGCGCCCGGGAACATCGATCCGCGACACCTCGGTGCGGTCGCGGGGCGGGGGCCGGAGACAGGGCGACCGCGCGCCCCCGGACGCCGACGGCCGACACGCATACGATGGACGGATGTCCGCCTATGTCTCGGCCCTCGATCTGTTCTCCATCGGCATCGGCCCCTCCAGTTCCCACACGGTCGGCCCGATGCGCGCCGCCCGCGCCTTCGCCGAGCACCTCACCGAAACCGGCCGGCTCGGCGAGGTCACCCGAGTGAGCTGCTCGCTCTACGGGTCGCTCGGCTCGACCGGGCTCGGCCATGGCACCCCCGACGCCGTGCTCGCCGGCCTCGGCGGCCTGCACCCGGAGACCTGCGACCCGGCCGGCGTGCGCGGAACGTGGGCCGGCCTGGGCGAGGGCGCACCACTTCTCCTCGACGGCCGACACGAGATCACCGTGGAACACGGCGACATCCGCTTCGAGCCGCGCACCCGGCTGCCCGGGCACCCGAACGCGCTCACCCTGCAGGCGTGGTCGGCAACGGATGCCCTCCCCCTGCTCGAGGAGACCTGGTACTCGATCGGGGGCGGCTTCATCCGCCGCGAGGGCGACCCGATGATCCCGCCGGCGACCTCACCGCGACCGATGGACTACGACTCGAGCGCCGAGCTGCTCGCACTCTGCGACGCCCGCGGGGTCGACATCGCCGCGATCGCCCGCGAGAACGAAGAGGCGATCCACGGGGCCAACGCCCTCGACGCCGGGCTCGACGCGATCTGGGACGCCATGCACGTCTGCGTCGAGGCCGGCCTGGCCACGACCGGCACCCTCCCCGGCGGCCTCAAGGTCAAGCGTCGCGCGGCCTCCATCCGCATGCAGCTCGAGGAATATGAGCTGCTCCCCCTGCGCGAACGGGACACCTCGACCGAGTGGCTGCACGCCTTCGCCCTCGCGGTCAACGAGGAGAACGCCTCGGGCGGCCGGGTCGTCACCGCACCGACCAACGGCGCCGCCGGCATCATCCCCGCCGTCGGGCACTACTACCTCCGCTTCGTCCCGGGCGCGAACGCCGCGGGCATCCGCCGTTACCTGCTCACCGCGGCGGCGATCGGGTCGCTCGTGAAGGCCAACGCGTCGATCTCCGGAGCGGAGGGCGGTTGCCAGGCCGAGGTCGGTTCCGCGTGCGCGATGGCCTCTGGCGCCCTGTGCGCCGTGCTCGGCGGCACCCCCCGCCAGGTCGAGAACGCCGCCGAGATCGCGATGGAGCACCACCTCGGCCTCACCTGCGACCCCGTCGGCGGTCTCGTGCAGGTGCCGTGCATCGAGCGCAACGCGATCGCGTCGTCGACGGCGGTCTCCGCGGCCCGCCTCGCACTGCACGGCGACGGCACCCACCTCGTCTCCCTCGACACCGTCATCGAGACGATGCGCCAGACCGGCCTCGACATGATGACGAAGTACAAGGAAACGAGCGAGGGCGGTCTCGCCGTCAATGTGATCGAATGTTGATCCGACCAGCCTAAACTAGGCTGGCACACGCGATTCGGATGCTGGGCGCAGCCCTGCCATTCACGGTCGCACCGCATTCATCGCGTTCACTGCACTCCGGGGGTCTCATGCGTATTCGGTCGTCCAAGCACTCGTTCAGGCCAGCGGGCCCGTTGTCCGCGATCGTGGTCTCCGGGATCCTCGTTCTCGGCCTGGCCGGGTGCGCGGCGGCCCCGGCGCCCGTGGTCGTCACGGCCACCGTGATCGTCACCCCGACGCCGACGCCGACGCCGACCCCGACTCCGACCCCGACGCCCGTCGACGTGCCGCTCGTCCCCAACCCACCCAAGGGAGCGGCACCCGTCACGACCCCGAACGCCGCCGCAGCCCCCGCCGCACCGATTCCCGAGGGGCCGGCGACCGACCTGGGCGCGACAGCGGGCGCCAGGGGCGCCGCTGTGTCGAACGGTGCCGGCGCACTCCTGACCTACAAGGTCGTCGAGGGCGACGACTTCTTCGCGATCGCGCAGCGCTTCGACGTGCCCGTTCAGCAGCTGCTCCACATGAATCCGTCGGTGCCCGGCCTCGGCGAGGACATTTACATCAACGACGTGATCAACCTCGACTGGACCACGAAGCGCTAGTCACACGGCATTCCCGGCGGACGCGCAGGAGATTCTCCGCGGATCGACACGATTTCCACAGCGCGCACGCGCCCGCCGGGCAGCTTCGTCCGGCAGGGTGGGTCCTGCGCCGATTCCCGGTCGCCGGGGGCCTGCGAAACTGCACCTCTCGTTCAGTCAAAGCACACCACTCGTTCACGTCGGTGAACGAGAGTGGAACCAGTCCCAACGTGTTGGGGCGCTGAAGCCGACCGGCATCGGTCGGGCCAGAGGAACGTGATGCGCGGGCGAGCACACGGTTCCCTGGTCCGACCGGGGCCGGTCGCTTGCTTTAACGCCCGCCGACGGCCACCTGTACCTCTTCCGCCGAGAATCGCCGGTACAACGGCACTTCTCGGCGCGAACGGTCCATCTCGCGGGGCTGCGGGCGAGCGGATGCTGCCTAGCGGGTCTGGCGGAAGATGCGCTCGATGATCCCCACCACGCGCAGCGAGTCCTCCGGGTCCACGGGAGCGGGCGCGCCGCGCAGCAGCGCGTCGGCGAGTCCCCGGTAGAAGGCCGCGTAGTCGCCGGGTTCCGTCGGCACCGCGTGCTGGGCGCCGTCGAGGCCGAGCATGCCCCAGGCCGACTCGTGCTCGATGCCGAAACCGGCATCCGTGGGGAGCGCACCGGCGGCCAGCGTGGCCTCCTGGCCGTCGAGGCCCCACTTCGTGTACCCGGACTCGGAGCCGAGCACGTGGAAACGCGGCCCGACCTGGGCCGCCGTCCCGTTCATCCAGAGGTGCGAGCGCACCCCCGAACCGTGGTGCAGCGACACGAAGGTGTCGTCGTCCGCGTTCCCGCCGGGCACGCGGGTCGCGAGCTCGGCGTAGATGCCGTCGACCGGCCCGAAGAGCTGCAGCGCCTGGTCGATCAGGTGCGCGCCGAGGTCGAAGAGGATCCCGCCGCCCTCGCGGATGCCGGCGCTCGCCTTCCAGGCCTTAGCCGACGGCGTCGGGCGCCAGAATTCGAACCGCGACTCGAAGTGCCGCACCTCGCCGAGGGCGCCCTCGGCGATGAGGGCCTTGAGGGTCAGGAAGTCGCCGTCCCAGCGCCGGTTCTGGAAGACGGTGAGCAGCAGGCCGAGCCGCTTGGCCTTCTCGATGAGGCCCTGGCCTGCGATGCTCGTGGGGGCGAAGGGCTTGTCGATGACGACGGCGAGGCCGGCGTCGAGCGCGGCATGGGCGAGTTCGACGTGGGTGCCCGGCGGGGAGCCGATCACGACGAGGTCGAGGTCGTCTGAGGCGGCGATGAGCTCGTCGACGGTGTGCAGCAGACGCACGCCCGGATAGGTGTCGGCTGCCTGCTGACGCCGCACGGGGTCACTCGTGACGATCACATCGAGGGAGAATTCGGGGTTCGCGGCGAGGAAGGGGCTGTGGAACACCCTCCCGGAGAGGCCGTAGCCGATCACGGCGGATCGGATCGGGCGGATGATGCTGTCTGCTGCGCTCATGCTTCCACGCTACTCCGCGGGGCAGACGCCACCCGCCGCCGCCGCTCGCACCGCAGACCGCACCGCAGACCGCACCTCAGACGGCACCGCCGGCCGCGACGCGCCTCCCGGCGACCCGAGCCTCAGAGCCGGTCGACCGCGGTGACCCGCACGGATGCTGCGCCGAGATCGTCGGATTCGGCGAGGTCGATCGTCGCGCTGATCCCCCAGTCGTGGTCGCCCTCCGGGTCATCGAGGATCTGCCGCACGGTCCAGACTGTCGCGCCCTCGTCGAGGATCAGCATGCCGGAGCCGCGGGCGTTGGCGCCGGTGAGGACCTCGTCGTGCTCGGCGAAGTACCCGTCCATGGCGTCGCCCCAGGCATCCGCTGTGAAGCCGTGCTCGCGGTCGAGCTCGCCGAGCGCGTCGTAGTTCTCGAGCGCCGCGAGCTGCACGCGCCGGAACAACTCGTTGCGCACGAGGATCCGGAAGGCCCGCACGTTCGTGGTGAGCCGGCGCGGGGGCGGCGGGAGCACGGAGACGGCGCCCTGTTCGTGCGCTTCGAGGTCGGGGTGGATGAGCTCCTCCCATTCGTCGAGCAGGCTCGAGTCGACCTGGCGCACGAGCTCGCCGAGCCATTCGATCAGGTCGAGCAGGTCCTCGGTCTTCGCCTCGTCCGGGATGGTCTGCCGGGCCGCCCGGTAGGCGTCGGACAGGTAGCGCAGCACGACGCCCTCGGAGCGGGCGAGCTTGTAGAACGCGATGAACTCGCCGAAGGACATCGCCCGTTCGTACATGTCGCGCACGACGGTCTTCGGGCTGAGCTCGAAGTCCGCGATCCAGGGCTGCGACTCCTTGTAGGTCGTGAAGGTGTAGGTCAGCAGCTCCTCGAGGGGCTTCGGCCAGGTGATCTCCTCGAGCAGCGCCATCCGCTCGTCGTACTCGATGCCCTCGCGCTTCATCGCGTTGACGGCCTCGCCGCGGGCGGCGAACTGCTGCCCCATCAGCACCGGGCGCGGGTCGTCGAGGGTTGCCTCGACGATCGACATCATGTCGAGGGCGTAGGTGGGCGCCTCCGGGTCGAGCAGCTCGAACGCGGCGAGCGCGAACGGCGAGAGCGGCTGGTTGAGTGCGAAGTTCGGCTGCAGGTCGACGGTCAGGCGGATGTCCCCGCTCGCGCTCTGCTCGACGATCCCGGCCGCGCGCAGCGTCTTGTAGATCCCGAGGGCACGGCGGGCGTGCGCGAGCTGGCGCTTCCACGGCTCGTGGTTGTCGAAAACGAGCTCGTAGACGTGCGCGAAGGCGTCGCCGCCCCGGCCGATCACGTTGATCAGCATCGCCGCGGTCATCTGCATGCTCGAGTGCAGCGTCTCCGGCTCCGCGTTGACGAGGCGCTGGAACGAGGGCTCGCCCCAGGAGACGAAGCCCTCCGGCGCCTTCTTGCGGATGATCTTGCGCTTCTTCTTGGGGTCGTCCCCGGCCTTCTCGATCGCCTTGAGGTTCTCGGTCTCGTGGTCGGGGGCCTGGATGACGACGGTTCCGGCGGTGTCGTAGCCGGCCCGGCCGGCCCGCCCGGCGATCTGGTGGAACTCGCGGGCGTTGAGCTGACGCATCTTGACGCCGTCGTACTTGGTCAGCGCGGTGAAGAGCACCGTACGGATCGGCACGTTGATCCCGACGCCGAGCGTGTCGGTGCCGCAGATCACCCGGAGCAGGCCGCGCTGGGCGAGCTGCTCGACGAGGCGCCGGTACTTGGGCAGCATGCCGGCGTGGTGCACGCCGATGCCCATCCGGATCAGCCGGGACAGGGTCTTGCCGAAGCTCGTCGTGAAGCGGAACTCGCCGATCAGCTCGGCGATCGCCTCCTTCTGCTCCTTGGTGGCGACCTTGACGCTCGAGAGCGCCTGCGCGCGCTCGAGGGCGGCGGCCTGGGAGAAGTGCACGATGTAGACGGGAGCCTGCCCGGTCTTGAGCAGGTCCTCGACGGTCTCGTGCACGGGCGTGGTCTCGTAGTAGTAGTTGAGCGGCACCGGCCGCTCGACCCCGGTGACGACGGCGACCGTGCGGCCGGTGCGGCGGGCGAGGTCGTCGGCGATCTCGGTCACGTCGCCGAGGGTCGCGCTCATCAAGATGAACTGCACCCGGGGCAGCAGCAGGAGCGGCACCTGCCACGCCCAGCCGCGGTCGGGATCGCCGTAGAAGTGGAACTCGTCCATCACGACCTGGTCGACCTGGGTGTCCTCGCCGCTGCGGAGCGCGAGGTTCGCGAGGATCTCCGCCGTGCAGCAGATGATCGGGGCGTCCGAGTTGACCGAGGAGTCCCCGGTCATCATTCCGACGTTCTCCGCACCGAAGATCTCGACGAGGGAAAAGAACTTCTCGCTCACGAGCGCCTTGATCGGCGCGGTGTAGAAGCTGCGCTTGCCCGCAGAGAGGGCGGCGAAGTGCGCGCCGACCGCGACGAGGGACTTCCCGGTGCCGGTCGGGGTACTCAGGATCAGGTTCGCCCCCGAGACGATCTCGATCAGCGCCTCCTCTTGGGCGGGGTAGAGCGAGAGGCCCTGGTCGGTCGCCCACCCCTCGAATGCCGCGAAGAGCGCATCGGGATCGGTGACGGACGGGAGGGCGCTCAGAGTTGCCATGATCCTTCGATCCTGCCCTATCGCGCTGGCCGTTGCCTGCGGGGCACCCCGTCGAGCGTCGCCGTGGTGGGCGAGACTCTGGCGAAAACACCAGCGAATCGTAAGGAATGCGCGGGCGCGTCCCGCCGGGGCCGCCCTAGGCTGAACGGATGACCGGCCCCGATCCGCGCACGCCCTCCGCTGGCTCTCGCGCGCGCCCACGGCCTCCCCGGAGGCTCGCCGGACTCGCCGCCCTCGCCGGGATCGCGGCCGCCCTCGCCGGGCTCGGCGCCGCCGAACTCGCTGCCGCCCTGTTCGCACCGGCCGGCAGCCCGGTCCTCGCCGTCGGTGCCCTCGTGATCGATCTCGTGCCCGGCTGGGTCAAGGAACTCGTCATCGCCCTCTTCGGCACGAACGACAAGACGGTCCTGATCGTGGTCATCGCCCTCGGCGCCGCCGTGCTCGCCGCGGCCGCCGGGGTGCTCGAACTCGTGCGCCCGCCGCTCGGGCGCGTGCTCACGGTCGCGGCGGGCGGCCTCGCCGTGTTCGCGGTGCTCAGCAGGTCGAGCGCGTCGACTCTCGACGCGCTCCCCGCCGTCGTCGCGATGGTCGTCGCGGCGGTGCTCCTGACCGTGCTGATCACCCGCCTGCGCGCCGAGACGGCGCCGGCACCCGCGCACACCGCGCCGGGCACCGCACCGGGCGGCACCGACGTCGACCGTCGCCGTTTCCTCGCGTACACCGGTGCGAGCGCCGCCGTCGGCGCGGTGGCCCTCGTGATCGGGCAGGTCGTGTCCGCCGGCACCCGGGCAGCGGATGCCGCACGCGCGCGCTTCACCCTGCCCGCGCCTGCCGTCACGGCGCCTGAGATCCCGCAGGCGGCATCCGTCGCCGTGGACGGCATCTCACCGCTCATCACCGCCAATGCGGACTTCTACCGGATCGACACCGCCCTCCAGGTCCCCCGGATCGACCCGAGCACGTGGACCCTCAAGATCACCGGAATGGTCGACAACGAGGTCGAACTGAGCTTCGCCGACCTGCTCGCCCTCCCCCTCGAGGAGAGCACGACAACCCTGATGTGCGTCTCGAACCCGGTCGGCGGCGACCTGATCGGCAACGCGACCTGGCTCGGCTACCCGATCCGGAACCTGCTCGCCCGGGCCGTGCCGACCGCGGGCGCCGACATGGTGCTCTCCCGCAGCCAGGACGGCTGGACCGCGAGCACCCCGCTCGAGGTCCTCACCGACGAGAACCGCAACGCGATCCTCGCCGTTGGCATGAACGGTGTCCCGCTCCCCCTCGAGCACGGCTACCCGGTGCGGATGGTCGTGCCCGGCCTCTACGGCTACGTCTCGGCGACGAAGTGGGTCGTCGAGCTCACCGTCACCCGGTTCGACCAGCACACCGCGTACTGGACCGACCGCGGCTGGTCGGAGCGGGGCCCGGTCAAGGTGTCCTCCCGGATCGACGTGCCACGGTCGGGTGCACGGACCGGAGCGGGCACCGTGACCGTCGCGGGCGTCGCGTGGGCCCAGCACACCGGCATCCGCGCGGTGCACGTGCAGGTCGACGGCGGCGCCTGGGAAGAGGCGACCCTCGCGGCGGCGATCTCGGCAGACACCTGGCGCCAGTGGACGTGGTCCTGGCCGGCGACGGCCGGCACGCATACCCTCCGGGTACGGGCGACGGATGCCGCCGGGCTCGTCCAGACGGAAGCCAGGCAGGACGTCATCCCCGATGGTGCGACGGGTCTCGACGAGGTCACCGTCACGATCGCATAGCCCCGGCTCCCCCGGTTCGTCCTCCACCGGCGCCGGTCGATGCACCTTGTGCACCGCTGCGCAAGCCCCGAGACAGTCCGGAATGCCGGGCGTATTCTCGTCAGAACATTCTGGCTGCCCGCTCCAGGGACCGCCTCAGCGCGAAAGGACCAACCATGCGCACCCACGCCAACTTCACCGCCGCAGAGCTCCGGCGTTTCGAGCGTCTCCTCCTCGAAGAACGCCACGACGCCTTCCTGGCCATGGGCCGCATGGACGAGACCCTCTCCGGGGTGCTCGACGCCCGCAACAGCGGAACCGACGACGACGAGCACGACCCCGACGGCCCGACGCTCACGATGGAGTGGTCCCGGATGTCGGGTGTGCACAACGAGCTCGCCGCGAAGTCCGCGGCGATCGACCGCGCGCTCTCGCGGATCCACGAGGGCACATACGGCCTCTGCGTGCGGCGCGGCGAGCTGATCAGCCGGGAACGGCTCGAGGCCCGTCCGGCCGCGGAGCTCTGCATCGACTGCGCCCGCGAGGTCGAGGCCGGCGCGCGGCCGTAGCGGCCTTAGCGGGGCCTTAGCGCGGTAGCGCCGCGGTCGGCATCACCTTGTGAACCTCACGTCGTGACTCCGAGCCCGACGACGCAGAGCACGGCTAGCACGCCGAGCGCGCCCGTTGCCGCTGCGAGTGCCGCGAACGGCCAGGCGCCCCGGGACGCGAGCGCCTCGGAGTCCCGCAGTTCGGCGTGCATGCGCCGGTAGCGATACCGGACCCCGATGTACGCGGCGAGCGTGAGCGAAAGCCCCACCGCCCCGAGGATCACGGCCGCCGCGCCGACCAGGGGTGCCGCGAACCGCACGCCCGCCGCGACTGCGACGGCGAGGGCGAGCACGGTGCGCTGCCAGGCGAGCAGGGTTCGTTCGGGCTGCAGGCCGGGGTCGAACGGACGCTCCGCGGCGTCCGGCGTCTCCGTCACGACGCCGCCCACCGGCATCCGCCGGCGCCGCAGCCGGGGTGCCGGCCGCGCACCCCGGCACGGCCGCGCACGCTCACAGGAATGTGCCGGCGACGATCAGCAGGCCGCCGACGACGATGCCGACGGCGAGAACGCCGGACAGCGCGGGCGCGGGGAGCGGCCGGTCTTCCCGGAGCGAACGTTCGACCCGGCTCCAGTTCAGCCAGGCGTGCACGGGCGCCAGCACCCCGAGGGCCAGGAACACGGCGGACGAAGCGACCCGGAACTCGCCCCGGAGCGGGAGCTCGAGCACCCCGAGCGCGACGCCGACGGCGAGGAGGCCGAGCGAGGTGCGGATCCAGGCGAGGAAGGTGCGCTCGTTGGCGAGGCTGAACCGGGGGTCCGGTTCCCGGCCGCGTCCGTAGACCGACCGGGGAAACCGTCCTTCGGGAACGCGGTCGGGCATCCGCCTAGACCTCGTCGGTGACGGGAGCGGCGAACTGGGAGTTGTACAGGGCGAAGTACGCGCCGCCGGCGAGCAGCAGTTCTTCGTGCGTGCCGAGTTCGACGATCCGTCCGGCCTCCATCACGAGGATGAGGTCGGCGTCCCGGATCGTGGAGAGCCGGTGCGCGATCACGAAGCTCGTGCGGTCGGCGCGGAGCGCGCTCATCGCCTTCTGCACGAGCACCTCGGTGCGGGTGTCGACGGAGCTCGTGGCCTCGTCGAGGATCAGCACGCTCGGCTTCGCGAGGAACGCCCGCGCGATCGTCAGCAGCTGCTTCTCACCGGCGCTGACGTTGCCGCCCTCGTCGTCGAGCACCGTGTCGTAGCCGTCCGGCAGCGAGTGCACGAACCGGTCGACGTAGGTGGCGCGCGCGGCGGCCTGGATGTCCTCCTCGGAGGCGTCCGGACGGCCGTAGGCGATGTTCTCCCGGATCGTGCCGCCGAACAGCCAGGTGTCCTGCAGGACCATGCCCATCCTGCCGCGCAGGTCGTCCCTGGTCATCGTCGCGATGTCGGTGCCGTCGAGGGTGATCCGGCCGGAGTCGAGCTCGTAGAAGCGCATCATCAGGTTGACGAGGGTGGTCTTGCCCGCGCCGGTCGGCCCGACGATCGCGACCGTCTGGCCCGGTTCGGCGACGAGGTTGACATGCTCGATGAGCGGCTGGTCGGCCGAGTAGCTGAACGACACATCCTCGAAGGTGAGCCTGCCGTGGTTGTCCACCGGGCTCTCAGCGGGCTCGGGGTCCGCGGTCTGCTCCTCGGCGTCGAGCAGGCTGAAGACGCGTTCGGCGGATGCGACGCCGGACTGCAGCAGGTTGGCCATCGATCCCAGCTGGGCGAGCGGCTGGGTGAACTGGCGCGAGTACTGGATGAACGCCTGCACGTCTCCGAGCTGCATGGCGCCGGAGGCGACCTGCAGCCCGCCGATGACGGCGATGCCGACGTAGACGAGGTTGCCGATGAAGGTCATCGCGGGCATGATCAGGCCGCTGATGAACTGGGCGCCGAAGCTCGCGACGTAGAGCTCCTCGTTCTTGGCCGCGAAGCGTTCCTCGACCTCCTTCTGGCGTCCGAAGACCTTGACGAGGGCGTGACCGGTGAAGGTCTCCTCGATCTGGCCGTTGAGCTCTCCGGTGTTGGTCCACTGGCCGACGAAGAGCTTCTGCGAGCGCTTCGCGATCAGCATCGTCGTCACGAGCGTGAGCGGGATGGTGACGAGGGCGACCAGGGCCAGGAGCGGCGACAGGATGAACATCATCACGATCACGCCGACGACGGTCAGCAGGGAGGTGACGATCTGGCTCAATGACTGCTGCAGGCTCTGCGAGACGTTGTCGACGTCGTTGGTCACCCGGCTGAGCAGCTCGCCGCGCTGCACGGTGTCGAAGTACTTGAGCGGGAGCCGGTTGATCTTCGCTTCGATCTCGGCACGGAGACGGAACACCGTGCGCTGCACGACCCCGTTGAGCACGAAGGCCTGGATCCAGCTGAACGCCGAGGACAGCACGTAGAGGATCATCGCCCAGAGCAGCACGGTCGACAGCGCGGCGAAGTCGATGCCGAGACCGGGGGTCAGGGTCATGCCGCTCAGCAGATCGGCCTTGCCGGTGTCGCCGGAGGCGCGGAGACCCGCGATGACCTGGTCCTGGGTGACCCCGGCCGGAAGCGCCTTCGAGACGATGCCGGCGAAGATCAGGTTCGTGCCCTGGCCGAGGAGGCGCGGGCCGATCACGGAGAAGGTGACGCTGATCACGGCGAGCACCACGACAAGCAGGAGCCAGAGCCGTTCCGGCCGGAGCTTGCCCATCAGGCGCTTCGCCGAGGGGCCGAAGTTCATCGCCTTCTCAGCGGGCAGGCTCATTCCGCCCATGGGGCCGTGGCCGCCGCCTGGGCCGCGTCCGCCGCCTGGCCCGCGGGCCGGTGCTGTCGCCGCGGGGCGTTCGGTTGACTCGCTCATGCTGCTTCCTCCGCTGTGAGCTGTGAAGACACGATTTCCTGGTAGGTCGTGTTGGTGTCGAGGAGCTCCTCGTGGGTGCCCCGTCCGACGATCCGGCCGTCCTCGAGTACGAGGATCTGGTCGGCGTCGATGATCGTCGATACCCGCTGGGCGACGATGATCATCGTGGCCCCGTCGGTGCCGACCTTGAGGGCTGCCCGGAGCCGGGCATCCGTTGCGAGGTCGAGCGCGGAGAACGAATCGTCGAAGATGTAGATCTCGGGCCGTTTGACCAGCGCCCGCGCGATCGCGAGCCGTTGCCGCTGCCCGCCGGACACGTTGGTGCCGCCCTGGGAGATGGGCGCATCGAGGCCTTCCGGCATCTCCTCGACGAAGTCCTTCGCCTGGGCGATCGTGAGCGCCTCCCACAGTTCGGCTTCGGTCGCGTCGGGCTTGCCGTAGAGCAGGTTGCTGCGCACGGTGCCGGAGAACAGGTAGGGCTTCTGCGGGACGAGGCCGATGTGGCCCCAGAGCAGGTCGGGGTTGAGCTCGCGCACGCCGACGCCGTCGACGAGCACGGTGCCGCTCGTCGCGTCGAAGAGCCGCGGGATCAGGTTGATGAGGGTGGTCTTACCGGAGCCGGTGCTGCCGATGATGGCGGTCGTCTCGCCGGAGCGGGCGAGGAAGCTCACGTTGCTGAGCACGGGCTGCGCGGCGCCGGGGTAGGCGAAGCCCACGTCGAGCAGTTCGAGCTCGCCGTGGCCGATCGTGGCGTTGACCGGGTTTGCCGGCGGAACGACGCTCGACGGGGTGGCGAGCACTTCGCCGATGCGGTCGGCGGAGACGGTTGCGCGCGGAATCATCACGGCCATGAAGGTCGCCATCATCACGGCCATCAGGATCTGCATCAGATAGCTGAGGAACGCGATCAGGGTGCCGACCTGCATCGACCCGTCCTGGATCCGGAAGGCGCCGAACCAGATCACGGCGACGCTCGACACGTTCAGCACGAGCATCACGATCGGGAACATCAGCGCCATCAGCCGGCCGGCGCGGAGTGCCACATCGGTGACGTCCTCGTTGGCGACCGCGAACCGTGCGGTCTCGCGGTCCTCACGCACGAAGGCGCGAATCACGCGGATGCCGGTGAGCTGTTCCCGGAGGACCCGGTTCACGGTGTCGATCTTGACCTGCATGGTGCGGAACAGGGGAATCATCCGCACGATGATGAGCCCGACGGCGATGAGGAGCACCGGGACGCTCACCGCGATCAGCCAGGACAGCTGCACGTCCTGGCGGATGGCCATGATCACGCCGCCGATCGAGAGGATCGGGGCGGAGACCATCAGGGTCGAGGTCATCAGCACGAGCATCTGCACCTGCTGCACGTCGTTCGTGGAACGGGTGATCAGGGACGCGGCGCCGAAGCGGGTGACCTCCTGCTCGGAGAACTCACCGACCCGGGTGAAGACCGCGCCGCGCAGGTCGCGGCCCAGGGCCATGGCCGACTTGGCCCCGTAATAGACGGCGATGATCGAGCAGACGATCTGCGCCAGGGTGATCAGGAGCATCATCCCGCCGGTGCGGAGGATGTAGCCGGTGTCACCGGTTGCGACGCCCTGGTCGATGATGTCGGCGTTGAGCGTCGGCAGGTACAGCGAGGCGATCGACTGCGCGAGCTGGAACACCACCACCGCCGCCAACAGCCGCCAGTATGGCCGTAAGTACTTCACGAGTAATTTCCAGAGCATCGGTTCTCCTAGGGCAAGGCGGGGATAAGGGTGGAGTCTGTGGCCGGCGCGGACGCCGGGAGGGAGGTGTCGACGGGGGACGAGCCGGGCGCCATCGGTCCGGGCGCCGGGATTCCGTCGATCCCGTGCAGGATCAGCGCGGCGATCTCGGCGTCGTCGAACTCCGGTCCGTTGCGGACGTGCGGGACAGACGCTGCGAGCGTCAGCATCCGGATGACCTGGGCCGCGCGCTCGGCGGACACGGTGAGCCGGTCGAGGTCCGGAGAGAGGATCCGCGCGATGATCTCGGCGAATTCCCGCCGGGAGTCGTCGCTGGGGTGCGGGCCACGGTGCCCGATCACGGACATCAGGCTGAACACGGTCGTGAACCGGTTCCGCATCAGGGCGACGATCGCGGTGATGCGTTCCTCGAGGGGCAGGGCGGTGTCGATGCCGCGCAGCCGGCGCCGGAACGGTTCTGGATCGACCTGCCGGGCGACGACGGCATCGATCAGGTCGTCCTTGCTGTCGAAGGCCCGGAAGATGGTGCCCTCGGCGATGCCAGCCCGGTCGGCGATCTGCCGCGTGGTCACGGCGTTCCCATGCTCGAGCAGCAACGGCAGGGTCGCGTCGATGAGCATCGCCCTCCGGTCCTCGACCGGCAGCGGCTTGGCACGGGGCGGCTTGGCTGTCATCCCGCCAGTTTAGATGAGTGAGCGCTCACTCACAAGCCGATACCCGGCGAATTTCTCGTGAACAGCCATCGGCTTTCGCGAATCGCTTGCGCTCCCGGAATGAGTGAGTGTACAGTCACTCACATGCCAGCCCCCGCCGTTCGCCTGTCCACCGCCGAAGCGCGCCGCTCCCTCGTGATCGACAGCGCGATCGAGGTGTTCGCGCGGACCGGCTACCTCGGCACGCCGATCGCGAATATCGCCGAACACGCCCGCATCTCCCCCGCCTACGTCTCCAAGCTGTTCCCGAACAAGGAGGCACTCTTCGTCGCCGCACTCGATGAATGCTTCGAACGCGCAGGGGCAGCCCTCTCCCGCGGGGCGGAGACCAGCGCAGACCGGAGCCCCGACGGCATCCTCAACGCGATGGGCGGAGCATACGCCGACCTCATCGCCGACCGGTCGCTCCTGATGCTCCAGGTGCACGCCCAGTCCGCCGCAACCATTCCCGAGATCGGTGCCGCGCTCCGGCGGGGCATCGAATCGATCACGACCATGGTCCGCTCGCGCTCGGGTGCCACGGACGAAGCCGTGCAGCGCTTCGTCGCCTACGGCCAGCTCTGCCACCTCATCGTCACCACCGGACTCGACGACGTGCCTGCCGAGTGGGCGCGACTGCTCACGGCCGGCATCCGCCACCCCTGACCCACTCCCCCGCACCAGCCAACCTGCCCGGTGCCGCCCGCTTCACCGTTTCGAATCAAGTGAGTGATCAGTCACCCACCTATCCCCTTCCCTCATCACCATCACCGACACCGACACCGACACCGACACCGACACCAGGAGAACACCATGACAACGAACAACGGCCCCGCAACGACACCCACTCCACGGACCGGCTCGTCCCCCGCCCTCACCACCGAGATCGTGATGCCCGGCATCGTCGAACCCGACGGCTTCCAGATCCGGCGACGGATGCTGCCCGCCCCGTCCCGCGGCCAGGCCCGGGTGCGCGTCGAGGCGAGCGGCATCTCGTTCGCCGAGCAGTCGATGCGCCGCGGACGCTATCCCGGCCAGCCGAAGTTCCCCTTCGTGCCCGGCTACGACCTCGTCGGGGTCGTCGCGGCGGTCGGCCCGGGGGTCGATCCCGGTCTCGTGGGGCGTCGGGTCGCCGCCGCGACCAAGACCGGCGGCTGGGCGAGCGAGGCGCTCGTGCCCGCCGCAGACCTCGTTCCGGTGCCCGCACCGATCGATGCCGCCGTCGTCGAGTCGGTCATCGTCAACGGGATCACCGCGTGGCAGATGCTGCACCGGAAGGCGCGCGTGACGAGCGGCCAGACCATCCTCGTGCACGGCGCGAGCGGCGGGGTTGGCACGATCCTCGTGCAGCTCGCCGTCCACGCGGGAATCCGGGTGATCGGCACCGCCGCTCCCCGGCACCACGCGGCCCTCCGCGGCCTCGGGGTCGAGCCGGTCGGCTACGCCGACCCGGACCTCGCCGCCCGCGTCCGTGAACTCGCCCCCGGCGGCGTCGACGCCGCCTTCGACCACCTCGGCCTCGCGAGCGCCCGGATGTCGAAGAGCCTGCTCGCCCGCGGCGGCACACTGGTCTCGTACGGCATCGCCTCGGCCCTCACGGACACCGGACCGCTCCTGCCGCTCTTCATCGGCCTCCTGGCCCGGCTCACCCTCTGGAACGCCCTTCCGAACGGCCAGCGCGCCCTGTTCTACGATTTCTGGGCCGGGCGCCGGATCACGCCGGCCGCCTTCCGCAGGCACCACCGGGAGGACCTCACCGCGGTCCTCGACCTCGTCGAGCGCGGGATCGTCACCCCGCAGATCGCCGCGCGGTTCCCGCTCGTCGAGGCCGCCGCCGCGATGCGGCTCGCCGAGTCGCGCACCGCTCTCGGCAAGGTGATCCTGATCCCCTGAGCCGCGGCATCCGCCCGCACCCTCTCCCCCTCCCGCCCGTTCTGTTCCCACATCGAAACGCAGGATATCCGGGCCGTTGAGGCCACTACGGCCTCAACGGCCCGATTCTCCTGCGTTTCGTGAGGCCCGACGGGCCGGGCACGGATGTCGCGCCTCCCTACCAGACGCGGCTCACGCCGGGTTTTCCCCAGGTCCGAAACCCGCCAGAGGCGCGGGCGGCCCCCGACTACAGTCGAACCATGGACAGCACCCCGACCGCCTTGATCCGTCTCCCCAGCCCCATCGGCCGGCTGGAACTCACCGGCGACGACGTCGGCGTCCTCACGCTCTCGATCGAGCGCGAGGGGCATCTGCCGCACGAAGACCAGCCGGAGCACCCCTCCCCCGTTCTCGAGGAGGCGGCGAAACAGCTCACCGAGTACTTCGCCGGCACCCGCACCCGATTCGACGTTCCGCTGCACCTCGCGGGCGGCACCGCATTCCAGCGCGCGGTCTGGGCCCGCCTCGACGAGCTCGACTACGGCACCGTCACGAGCTACGGCGAACTCGGCCTCTCCATCGACCGGCCGGGCTCCGGGCGCGCGATCGGCGGGGCCGTCGGCGCGAACCCGCTGCCGATCCTGATCGGCTGCCACCGCGTGCTCGCGAGCAACGGCCGCATCACGGGCTACAGCGGCGGCAGCGGCATCCCCACCAAGGAGTGGCTGCTCGGCCACGAGGGCATCGAGTACCGTTCGTGACCGACCCGGCGCCCGCACATGGCGCTGCCGCAGCCCCTGCGACAGCCCCGAGCGCCCTCCGCACCGGCGAGGACGGTGTGGTCCGGTGCGCGTGGGCGATCGGCGACCCCGAGTACCGCCGCTACCACGACGAGGAGTGGGGTCGCCCCCTCCGCGACGACGAGCGGCTCTTCGAGAAGCTCTGCCTCGAGGGCTTCCAGGCCGGCCTCTCCTGGATCACCATCCTTCGTCGTCGGCCGGCCTTCCGGGCGGCGTTCCACGGCTTCGACGTCGACCGGGTCGCGGCCATGACCGCCGCAGACGTCGAGCGTCTCCTCGGCGATGCCGCCATCATCCGCCACCGGGGCAAGATCGAGGCCGCGATCGGCAACGCCAGGGTCACCCAGAACCTCGGCGAGGGGCTCGGCGAGCTGATCTGGAGTTTCGCCCCACCCGCCCGCGCGACCCGGCCGCGCGAACTCGGCGACGTCCCCGCGATCACCCCGGAGTCGACGGCGCTCAGCAAGGAACTCCGTTCCTGCGGCTACCGTTTCGTCGGCCCGACGACGATGTACGCGCTGATGCAGTCCGCCGGCCTCGTCGACGACCACTTCGCCGGCTGCCACCGCGCCTCCTGACCCTGCGCCTGCACCCTGCACCCGCTGCGCGCGCCCGCGGCACGGCTTCGCGCGCCCGCGACATCCATCCGCGGCAGGGCTTCTGGCGCCCGCGATATCCGTCACGCGCGCCAGATGCGCCACTGCGCGCCAGGCATGCCTGGCGCGCAACGGCGAAAATGGCGCGCACCTCGGATAGCGCGACACACAGCGGCTCCAGCATGCCCACGCGAGAGCCACGGCCGGTGATACGCGAGGGCCACGCCGCATCGTGATGCCCCCTACGCGCCCGGTGCGCCGCTCCGCGCCACGCGCGCCTGGCGCGCAACGGCGAAAATGCCGCGCGACATCGCCTGCCACCGCGCCGTCGTCTGGGGCTTCCCCCGAGCGCGGGTGTTGCGCCGTTTGCGCGGGTGGTGCACCACGCGCGGAGCGGCGGAACACCCGCGCTCGACCCGCGAGAGGTCAGCGGGCGGCGGGGAGCAGGCCGAGGGCGCGCACGTGGTCGCGTTCCTCGATGAGTTCGGCGACGGATGCGTCGATCCGGGTCCGGGAGAAGGCGTTCAGTTCGAGTCCCTGCACGATCTGCCACTGACCGTCGACCGACCGCACCGGGAAGGAGCAGACGAGGCCCTCGGGAACTCCGTATGAGCCGTCGGAGACGATGGCGGCGGAGGTCCAGCTCGAGCCGGTGCCGTGCACCCAGTCGTAGACGTGGTCGATCGTCGCCTCGGCGGCCGACCCGGCCGAGGAGGCGCCGCGCGCGGTGATGATCTCGTAGCCGCGCTTCTCGACCCGGGGAATGAAGGTTCCGGCGAGCCAGTCCTCGTCGACGAGCTCGCGAACCGGGCGCCCGGCGGCCGTCGCATGGAAGACGTCCGGGTACTGGGTCGCCGAGTGGTTTCCCCAGATGGCGAGGCCGTCGATCTCGGAGACGTGCACCCCGAGGCGCACGGCGAGCTGGGCGACGCCGCGGTTGTGGTCGAGCCTGGTCAGCGCGGTGAAACGCTCCGCGGGGATGTCCGGAGCGAACGCGGCCGCGACGAGCGCGTTCGTGTTGGCCGGGTTCCCCACCACGAGCACGCGCACGTCGGATGCCGCGCCGGCGTTGATGGCCGTGCCGTGCGGCCCGAAGATGCGGCCGTTGCCCTCGAGAAGCGCCACGCGTTCCTCGCCAATACCGCGCGGCCGGGAGCCGACGAGAAGGGCGACGTTCACTCCGTCGAAGGCGCGCGTGGGGTCATCCGTCACCATCACGTCCCGCAGCAGGGGGAAGGCGCAGTCCTCGAGTTCGAGGACGGTGCCCGCCGCTGCGGCGAGCCCGGCGGGGATCTCGAGGAGCCGGAGGTTCACCGGGGTCGTCGGGCCGAACATCTGGCCGGACGCGATGCGGAAGAGCAGGGCGTAACCGATCTGACCGCCGGCGCCTGTTACGGTGACATTCATCGTTGGAGTGGACACGCTGCCAGCATACGGCCGGGCGCCGGGGTTCGTCAGGACAGTGCCGCGGCGAGCGGCGCGTCGTCCAGGAGCTCGAGCGCGGCGGGCCCCGTCGTGCGCACGGTGAAGCCGGCGCCGGAAGCCCAGCCGAGCAGGTCGTCGACGGACCCGAGGTCGGGGGCGCTCCGAATGAGGGCGCGGGTGAACCGGCCCTTCGCGGTCTTGTTGAAGTGGTTGAGGGCGCGCACCTGCCCATCGGGGGTTTCTGTGACGACGCGGAGCAGCACGGAGCCGGTTCGGGAGGGTGCGGCGCCGAGGCTGACGTATCCCGCCGAACGGAGATCGAGAACGAGGCCGGTTTCCCCGGCGAGCACAGCCGCGATTCTCGGCCCCCAGTGCTGCTTGAGCGCGAGGCCGGGCAGCCGGCTCGTCGTGGACAGCCGGTAGGCCGGAATCGGATCGAGTGCGCCGATCGGACCGAACAGTGCCGAGTGGACGAGCACGTTCCCTGCGGCCCAGTCACGGTCGGCGAGCGTCAGTGTCTGCGCGTCCAGGGCGTCGTAGAGCACACCCGTGTACCGGTCGAGCGCGGCCATCGTCGGTGCGGTCGTCAGCGCACGGTTGTGGGCGACCTCTCCGGCCTGGGTGCGACCGAGTTTGAGGGCGGCCATCATGGCCTCGGGGTTCCGGGCGAGTGAGCGCAGCTCACGCACGAGTACCCGCCGCTGAGAGTTCAGCGACGGGTACCTGAGGTGGTTCAGATCGAGCGGTTCGCCGGTACCGCCTGTGCGTTTCGTCTCGGAGGGCGGCAGCAGGAGCAGCACGGGCTAGATCGACAAGGCTAGACGAGCCCCGCTTTGCGCGCGACGATCGTGACCTGGTTGTTGGCGACCGACAGGAAGCCGTCTTCCGCCTGGGCGACGATCTTCTCGCCGCCGGGCAGGGTCAGGCGTACCTCGCCGCTCGCCAGGATGGCGAGCAAGGGCTCGTGGCCCGGCAGGATGCCGATCTGGCCTTCGACGGTGCGCGCGACGACCATGGTTGCCTCGCCGGACCAGACTTCCTGGTCCGCCGAGACGACGCTGACGGTGAGCGGAGCCCCTGCCATGGCTAGTCGTTCTCCTTCTGGATTTTCGCCCACTTCTCTTCGACGTCGGAGATGCCGCCGACGTTGAAGAATGCCTGCTCGGCTACGTGGTCGAAGTCACCGTTGGCGATAGCCGTGAAGGACTCGATGGTGTCCTTGAGCGACACCGTGGAACCCTCGACACCGGTGAACTTCTTCGCCATGTAGGTGTTCTGCGAGAGGAACTGCTGGATGCGACGGGCCCGTGAAACTGTGACCTTGTCTTCCTCGGAGAGTTCGTCAACACCGAGGATCGCGATGATCTCCTGGAGTTCCTTGTTCTTCTGCAGGATCGCCTTGACGCGGACGGCCGTGTTGTAGTGGTCGGCGCCCAGGTAGCGGGGGTCGAGGATACGGCTGGTCGAGGTGAGCGGGTCGACGGCCGGGTAGAGGCCCTTCGACGCGATCTCGCGCGAAAGCTCGGTCGTGGCGTCGAGGTGGGCGAAGGTCGTCGCCGGTGCCGGGTCGGTGTAGTCGTCGGCGGGCACGTAGATGGCCTGCAGAGACGTGATCGAGTGGCCACGGGTCGAGGTGATGCGCTCCTGGAGGATGCCCATCTCGTCCGCGAGGGTCGGCTGGTAGCCCACGGCGCTCGGCATGCGGCCCAGAAGGGTCGACACCTCGGAACCGGCCTGGGTGAAGCGGAAGATGTTGTCGATGAAGAGCAACACGTCCTGCTTGGCGACGTCGCGGAAGTACTCGGCCATGGTGAGCGCGGAGAGGGCGACGCGAAGACGCGTTCCCGGCGGCTCGTCCATCTGGCCGAACACGAGGGCGGTCTTGTCGAAGACGCCGGCCTCTTCCATTTCCTTGATGAGGTCGTTGCCCTCACGGGTGCGCTCGCCGACTCCGGCGAACACCGAGACTCCACCGTGGTCCTGCGCGACGCGCTGGATCATTTCCTGGATCAGGACGGTCTTGCCGACGCCGGCTCCACCGAAGAGGCCGATCTTGCCGCCGAGGACGTACGGCGTGAGCAGGTCGATGACCTTGATGCCGGTCTCGAACAGCTGGGTCTTGGCCTCGAGCTGGTCGAAGGGCGGCGGCTTGCGGTGGATGGGCCAGCGCTCCGTGATCTCGATCTTCTCGCCGGGCTCGGCGTTGAGCACCTCACCGATGGCGTTGAAGACGCGGCCCTTGGTGACCTCGCCGACCGGAACCATGATGGGGGCTCCGGTGTCCCGGACCTCCTGGCCGCGGACGAGGCCGTCGGTCGGGTTGAGCGCGATCGCGCGGATCAGGTCGTCTCCGAGGTGAAGCGCGACCTCGAGGGTGATCTCAGTAGAGACGTCACCGATGACGATGGTCGTCTTCAGCGCGTTGTACATGCCCGGGATCGAGTCGTGCGCGAACTCGATGTCGACGACCGGGCCCGTGACGCGGGCGATCCGGCCGACGGCAACGGTATCGACCGGCGCGTGGACTGGCGCGGTTGCGATGTCAGTCATTGCTCTCTCTTCTCTGGTTTAGTTCTTGGCGGATGAGAGCGCATCGGCCCCACCCACGATCTCGGAAATCTGCGAGGTGATCTCGGTCTGCCTGGCGTTGTTGGACAGCCGGGTGAAGGTCGTGATCAGCTTGTCGGCGTTGTCGGCGGCCGACTGCATCGCCTTCTGGCGTGCGGCGTGCTCTGCGGCGGCCGACTGGAGCATCGCGTTGAACACGCGACTCTCGATGTAGACCGGCAGCAGGGCGTCGAGAACCGTCTCGACGTCCGGTTCGAACTCGTAGAGGGGCAGGACCTGACCGTCTCCGGGCTCGTCCACTCCCTCGACGACCTCGAGCGGCAGCAGGCGGACGACCTGGGGCACCTGGGTGACCATGCTCACGAAGCGGTTGAACACCACGTGGATCTCATCGACGCCACCGTCTTCTGCATCACGCAGGAAGGTTTCCAGCAATGACTCGCTGATCTCCTGGGCGATCTCCAACTGGGGCTGGTCGGTTCCGCCGGTCCAGACCCGCTCGGAGGCGCGCCTGCGGAAGCCGAAGTAGGCGACGGCCTTGCGTCCGACGAGGAAGTAGACGACATCCTTGCCCTGACCGCGCAGCAGTTCGCTGAGCGACTCGGCTTCTCTCAGCACCTGAGAGCTGAACGCCCCTGCGAGGCCCCGGTCCGAGGTGAAGATGACGACCGCGGCGCGCTCGACCTTCTCCGGCTCGGTCGTCAGAACGTGCGCGACGTTGGAATACGTCGCGACGGCCGAGACCGCCCGGGTGATCGACTGCGAGTACGGAGTCGAGGCCGAAACCCTCGCCCTCGCCTTCTGAATGCGCGAGGCCGAAATCAACTCCATGGCCCGAGTGATCTTCTTCATCGTCTGGGCAGACTTGATCTTCTGCCGGTAGACCCGAAGTTGCGCTCCCATGTGGCTCCTGTGCTTCCTTCTCAGTGAATCGTGGTTGTCGAGGCCCGCTGGTCAGCGGCGGTGCTTGACAATCTTTTCCTGGTTCACGTCGTCGGCGGTGATCGCTTCGAACTGTTCCTTGCCGACGGAGGCAAGCGGCTTGCCCTCACCGGTGTGAAATTCGCGCTTGAAGACGTCGACCTCACGCTCGAGGATTTCGACGGTCTCGTCGCTCAGCACGTTCGTCTCGCGCAGCGTCTTGAGGACCTCGGTGGTGCGACCGAGGTGATCGAGAAGTCCACGCTCGAAGCGCAGCACGTCCTCGACGGGGACCTCGTCGAACTTGCCGTTGGTGCCGGCCCAGATCGAGACGACCTGGTCCTCGACGGGGTACGGCGAGTACTGCGGCTGCTTGAGCAGCTCGGTCAGGCGGGCGCCTCTGGCGAGCTGGCGACGGCTGGCGGCATCGAGGTCGGATGCGAACATCGCGAAGGCCTCGAGGGAGCGGTACTGCGCCAGTTCGAGCTTCAGCGTTCCGGAGACCTTCTTGATGGACTTGACCTGGGCGTCGCCACCGACACGGGAGACCGAGATACCCACGTCGACCGCGGGACGCTGGTTGGCGTTGAAGAGGTCGGACTGCAGGAAGATCTGGCCGTCGGTGATCGAGATCACGTTGGTCGGAATGTACGCGGAGACGTCGTTCGCCTTGGTCTCGATGATCGGCAGGCCGGTCATCGATCCGGCACCGAGGGCGTCGGACAGCTTGGCACAACGTTCGAGCAGGCGGGAGTGCAGGTAGAACACGTCGCCGGGGTACGCTTCGCGTCCCGGCGGACGACGCAGCAACAGGGAAACGGCACGGTAGGCCTCTGCCTGCTTGGACAGGTCGTCGAAGATGATCAGGACATGCTTGCCCGCGTACATCCAGTGCTGGCCGATGGCCGAGCCGGTGTAGGGGGCGAGGTACTTGAAGCCGGCCGGGTCGGAGGCCGGGGAGGCGACGATGGTGGTGTATTCCATCACGCCGGCGTCCTCGAGCGCGCCCTTGACGGCGGCGATCGTGGAACCCTTCTGGCCAATGGCGACGTAGATGCAGCGAACCTGCTTGTTCACGTCTCCCGAAGCCCAGTTGGCCTTCTGGTTGATGATGGTGTCGATCGCGATCGCGGTCTTGCCGGTCTGGCGGTCACCGATGATGAGCTGGCGCTGGCCGCGGCCGATCGGGATCATCGCGTCGATCGCCTTGATACCGGTCTGCATCGGCTCGTGCACGGACTTGCGGTCCATGACGCCGGGCGCCTGCAGTTCGAGGGCACGACGCCCTTCGCTCACGATCGGGCCGAGACCGTCGATCGGGGCGCCGAGCGGGTCGACGACGCGACCGAGGTAGCCGTCGCCGACGGGAACGGAGAGCACCTCTCCGGTGCGGTGCACCTCCATGCCCTCGACGATGCCGGCGAACTCACCGAGCACGACAACACCGATCTCGTCTTCGTCGAGGTTCTGGGCGAGGCCCAGGGTGCCGTCGGCGAACTTGATGAGCTCATTGGCCATCACGCTGGGCAGGCCCTCGACGTGTGCGATACCGTCGCCGGCTGTCGTGACGTAGCCCACCTCAGCGGTCGCGGTCTTGCTCGGCTCGTAGGACTTGACGAAGTCCTGGAGAGCATCGCGGATCTCATCGGGGCTGATCGTTAGTTCTGCCATCATCTTCCCTTTCCCGTACGGGTGTACAGGTTCTGTCTCGAACGAAGCGTTGCCGCTCGTGGTTTTTCTGTTCCGGCTGACCTGTGGTCAACCGGCAAGCTGGAGTCGCAAATCCTTGAGGCGGGTGGCGATGGTTCCGTCGATGACGTCGTCACCGATCTGCACACGGACACCGCCGACGATCGCTGCGTCCACGACCTGGTTGATCGTGAGCGTGCGTCCGTACCGTGCCGTGAGGCTGGTGCGCAGGCGCTCCAGCTGTGCGGCGCTCAGCAGCTCGGCCGTTGAGACGGTCGCAATCGCCGTGCCGCCCTCGTCTGCGACGATTGTCGCCGCGAATCGCAGGAGAGCCCCGATGCGACGGCCGCGAGGCTGCTGCACGAGGTGACGCACGATGACGAGCGTCTGGTCCGAGACCTTGCCGGTGAGCAGGGAATCGATGAGTCCCACCTTGGCGCTGACTGCGCCGAGCTTCGACGCCAGTGCCAGTTCGAGTTCACCGTTGGACGCGACGGCCGTCCCGAATTCGAACAGCTCCGCTTCCACGGCACCGGCCACCGGGGCCGACGAAGCGACGGCCCGCAGCCCGAGTTCTTCGATGCCGGCGAGCAGGTCGGAGTGACTCGACCAGCGTGCGGCGGCGACCGTCTGGAGCAGGTCCAGTGCGGTCGGGGTCAGTTTCGCCGAGAAGACCGCGGCGACGAGTGTCGTCTTGGCCGCGGTATCCGCTGCGGTGTCGACCAGGGCAGACAGGAGCTGCGCCGAATCACCGATGACACGGCCGGAGTCGAGCAGGCCTTCGCCTGTTGCGAGATCGGTCGTGCGGCCATGGGCAGTGAGTACCGCCCTCGACGAGGCCAAAGCTTCCCTGGTGGCGCTTCCCATTACTTAGCTGCTTTCTCCGAGGCCTCAAGGTCGGCCAGGAAACGGTCGACGATGGCACTCGCCTTCGCGTCGTCCGTCAGGCTTTCGCCGATGACTCCGGACGCGAGGTCGATGGCCAGGGTGCCGACTTCGGCACGGAGGGACAGGACTGCCGCCTGACGTTCCGCTTCGATCTGGGCCTTGGCACTCGCGGTGATGCGGGCCGCCTCAGCGCCGGCCTGCTCCTTGAGTTCGGAGATGATCTTCTGGCCGTCCGCGCGGGCGACCTCGCGGATCTTGCCGGCTTCCGCACGGGCGTCGGCCAGCTGGGCCGTGTACCGCTCGAGTGCGGCCTCTGCCTTGCGCTGGGCGTCGTCCGCCTTGGCGATGTTGCCCTCGATGGCCTCAGCGCGGTCGTCGAGCATCTTCTGCATTCTCGGAAGGATGAGCTTCCAGAAGAAGAAGAGAATCACGACGAAGCACACCGCGGACCAGATGATGTCCGGCAACTCGGGGATGAGCGGGTTCTTCGTCTCTTCCGCGGCAGCTGCAATTACTGCGTGAAGCATCATGCCTCCTAACTAGAGAGAAAAGAGGATTACTGGCCGGTGGTGAAGATGAAGTACGTTGCGATACCGATGAACGCGAGCGCCTCGGTGAATGCGATGCCGATGTACATCAGAACCTGGAGCTGGCCGGCCAGTTCGGGCTGACGAGCAACGCCCTCGATGGTCTTGCCGACGACGATACCCACGCCGATTGCCGGGCCGATTGCGGCGAGGCCGTAACCGACAGTGGCGATGTTTCCTGAGATTGCCGCGAGAACGGTAGTTGCGTCCACGTTTGTTTCCTTCCGTTGTGACGAATACAGCGAGTGCCGGATTCGAGGTTAGTGTTCTTCAGCCACCGCGAGCTGGATGTAAACGGCGGTGAGCAGGGCAAAGATGTACGCCTGGAGCACGGCGATCAGGACCTCGAAGAGGGTGAACGCGAGCCCGAAGACGAGGGTGCCTGCACCGAAGAGCTTGAAGGCTCCGTCGGCCGTGAAGAAGAAGAACTGGGTCGCCGTGAAAAAGAGCACCAGCAGCAGGTGGCCGACGATCATGTTCATCAGCAGTCGCAGGGTCAGAGTGACCGGGCGGACGAGGAAGGTCGAGATGAACTCGATCGGCGTGACGATGATGTAGAGCGCCTTCGGCACCCCGGGCGGGAAGAGCGAGTTGCGGACGAAGTTGCCCGGGTTCTTCTTGAGGCCGGCGTAGATGAAGGTGCAGTACGAGATGACGGCGAGGAGCAGCGGAACGCCGATCACCGAGGTGCCCGCGATGTTGAGGAGCGGGATCGGTCCGGTCAGGTTCATGAACAGCACGAGGAAGAAGATCGTCGTGAGAAGGGGCAGGAAACGCTTGCCCTCCTTCTTGCCGAGGATGCTTTCCGCGATGCTGACCCTGGCGAAGTCGAGGCCCATCTCCACGAGGCTCTGCAGCCGGGTGGGGACGATCTTCATTCGGCGCGTTCCGAGCCAGAAGAGCAGCATCAGGGCGGCCATCGCAATGAAACGGATCAGCATGATCCGGTTGATCTCGAACGGCGTCCCCACGAAGAAGATGCCCTCGGGGAAGAACTCATTGATGGATGGGCCATGGAAGCTACCGTCGTCAGTAGCCAACGGGAGCATCAGGTTTACGGCGGTTTCTAGCAGCGCTTTCTCCTGGTTCGGGGCGGGGAGCTCTGCTCTCGCGAGGACGAAAATTGGGTCGGAACGTCGAGCACGACAAAAGCAGCGCTGCGGGGCGAACCGGTCATTACCCTACCAAGAAACGCACTCCGGGCCGAATCCTGAGGGTGAAAATTCATCGCTTTTTCGGGTCTGGGTTCCGGGAAAGATCGCTCACGTAGGGAACGCGGCTTGTGCGGATGACCGCGACGTCGACGATCAGGGAACCGACGACACCGGCGATGATGCTCAGGAACAACACGACCGGCTGCACCCAGGGCTGGCCCTTGAGCAGCACGACGAGCACGAGGAACACCACGAACTTGAGCAGCCAGCCGCCCAGCACGATCCCGAAGAACGCGCCGATCGCTGCGGCCGTCCCGGCGAAGCGGTTCGCGATCAGGATGCTGCCCGCCGTGATCCCCATGAACACGACGGACATCCCGGTGCCGATCAGGGCGCTCAGCACCCCGATGCCGCCGGCGGCGAGCCCGCCGGCGATCATCCCGACCACGGCGATGCCGCCGGCGAGGTAGCCGCCGTAGACGAGGATGCTGCGGAACACCCGGTTGGACTGCGGCTGCAGGGATTCGGGCTGCTGGACGGCGCTCATACGTGCTCCTCGGCTTGCGTCGATGCCTCGTCGAGGCGATCGAGCTTCACGATGTCGTGGGGAAGGGTGGCTGGGTGGGCAAGCTGGGTGGCCGCTTCGACCTTCTTGGACCGGCTGAGCGGCGCAAGGGTCACGATCGTGCAGACGAGCAGGGCGAAGACCAGGAACAGCGTCGCCCACCAGGTCTGCACGCCGAAGTAGACGGGCAACACGAAATAGAGCAGGCACCCCACGGATGCCGCCGCCGTCCACCCGTAGAAGATCAGCACGGCGTGCAGGTGCGAGTGTCCCATGTCGAGCAGCCGGTGGTGCAGGTGCTTCCGGTCTGCGCTGAACGGGGACTTGCCCGCGCGCACCCGACGGAACACGGCGAGTGCGAAGTCGAGCAGCGGGATGATCAGGATCGCGAACGGCATCAGGATCGGGATGAACGCGGGGAAGAGCTGAGACCGGTTCACCGCGGTCGGGTCGATCTGCCCGGTGATCGCGATCGCGGAGGTCGCCATCAGGAGGCCGACGAGCATGGAGCCGGAGTCTCCCATGAAGATCTTGGCGGGTCGCCAGTTGAGCGGCAGGAAGCCGATGCAGGCGCCGACCAGGATCGCGGCGATCACGGAGGCGAGGTTGAAGTAGTTGCTCGGCGAGGTGTCCCGCACGAGCAGATAGCTGTAGATAAAGAAGACGCCATTGGCGATGAGGGCGACCCCGGCGACGAGGCCGTCGAGGCCGTCGATGAAGTTGATCATGTTCATCAGGAGCACGATCACGAAGACGGTGATCAGGATCGACATCCAGGAGGAGCCGACGGTGAGCCCGCCGATCGGGAGGGACAGCACCTGGACGCCCTGCCAGGCGACGAGGCCGGCCGCGATGAACTGGCCGGCGAGCTTGGTCATCCAGTCGAGGTCCCAGAGGTCGTCTGCGACGCCGAGCAGCACGATCATCAGGGCGGCGCCGACGATGGCGACGATCTGTTCCGGATCGGAGAAGACCAGCCGGAGCGGCGCGAACTGCGCCGAGATGAGGTAGGCGACCCCGAAGGCCGCGATCACGCCGAAGAAGATAGCGACCCCACCGAGGCGGGGAGTGGGCCGGGTGTGCACGTCCCGCAGGCGGATCTTCGGATAGATCTTGTACCGGTGGCTGACTTTGAGCACGACCCAGGAGAAGATGGCCGTGACAACGGCCGAGACGATGGCCAGCAGGATGAATACGGTCATGGCTAGCCCGCGACATCCGCTTCGGGGGTCGCGGCAACGGGAGCGACGAAGCCCTCCGGTGCGAGCGCGTCGCCGACGACGGCCGCGAGGGCTTCCCGGGAGATCACGCCGTTCCGCACGATCACGAGCTTGCCGCCGTTGGTGTCGAAACCGGTCGCGTCGATGATCGTCGACGAGGTGTCGCCCGCCCGGTCGCCGATCGGTTCGTAGCCGGTGCCGACCGCTCCCCCGTCGAGGTAGACCTCGACGCTCTCGCCGAGCATCCCTTCTGCGGTCGCCGCGTCGACCGCGGAAGGCCGGCCGCTCGTGTTCGCACTCGAGACGGCGAGGGGGCCGGTGTCGGCGAGGAGGTCGAGCGCGATCGGGTTGCTCGGCATGCGGAGCGCGACGGTTCCGCGGGTGTCGCCGAGATCCCAGACCAGGGAGGGCTGCGCGTTGAGCACGACGGTGAGCCCGCCGGGCCAGAATTCCGCAACGAGGGCGCGCACGGGCTCAGGGATACCGACCGCGAGCGCGTCGAGTGTGCCGATGCCCGGGATCAGCACGGGCGGCGGCGACTGTCGGCCGCGGCCCTTCGCGTCGAGCAGTCGTTGCACGGCCTCCGGGCTGAACGCGTCGGCGGCAAGGCCGTAGACGGTGTCGGTGGGGATGACGACGAGCGCGCCGCGAGCGATCGCCGAGCGTGCCAGTCTCATGCCGGTTGCGTAGTCCGAGACAACCGTGCAGTCGTAGATGCGTGTCATTGCGCCCAATTCTAGTGCAGGGGTGTTTCCCGAGGCTGGGAGCGTGTCCCGCCCTGGCTGAGGTGTCGCAGATCGAGGTTCGCAAGGCGTGGGAACGTCGATGTGCGACACCTCAGCGCAGGGTTCAGGGGGTGGGGCGGATGGCGGTGGTCGCCCGGTCGCGGGTGGTGTAGTCGCGGTGGGTGGCGGTCGCGCGCCAACCGTCGCCGGTGAGCAGGGCGCGGATGTCGCCGCCCTGCAGCTCGCCGTGCTCGATCACGAGCACTCCGCCGGGGCGCAGCAGGCGCAGCGCCGTCTGCGACACCTGCCGGACGACGTCGAGGCCGTCCACACCGCCGAAGAGGGCGTGTGCCGGATCGAAGAGACGGACCTCGGGGTCGCGCGGCACGGCATCCTTGGGTATATAGGGAGGGTTCGAGATCAGGACGGCGACGGTGCCGTCGAGTTCGGAGAGGATGCCGGTGTCCGCGAGGTCGCCGAAGACGAGCGTCGCGTTGGCCGCGTTCACCGCCGCGAAGTTGCGGGTCGTCCAGGCGAAAGCCTCCGGGGAGTTCTCGACGGCCCAGATCCGCGCGCTCGGCACCTCGACGGCGAGGGAGAGCGCGATCGCGCCGCTGCCGGTGCCGAGGTCGACGCCGATCGGGTCCGGGTCCGGCATCGAAAGGAGGGCGTCGATCGCGAACTGGGCGACCTGCTCCGTCTCGGGGCGGGGCACGAAGACGCCGGGCCCGACGAGGAGCTCGATCGAGCGGAACGGGGCGCGCCCGGTGATGTGCTGGAGGGGTTCGCGCCGGGCGCGGCGAGCGACGAGAAGGTCGATCGCGGCGGCATCCGCCAGAGTGACACCGGTGCGGAGGATGGCCGCGGCCTGCACCTCGCCGCGGCTCCGGCCCAGCACGTGGCCGATCAGGAGATCGGCGTCGACGCCGGGGTCCTGGATGCCGGCGTCGGCGAGGATGCCGATGGTGCGGTCCCGGATGGAGTCCACTGTGCCCGGAACGGCGCCGGGAACGGAACCCGGGAAAGTGGCGGGAATGGAATGGTCGTCGTCTTCAGTTGTCACACTTTGGAATGTAACGCAATCAAGCGCGCGCGCCCAATGCCGGAGCCGTAGGCTGGGCGAGGTTCCTGACCCGATTGACCCGATGACCCGACTGAAAGGCACTGCGATGACCGCACGCATCTACTCCGACATCACCAAGGCAGTTGGAGGGACACCGCTGGTCAAGCTCAACCGCCTGACGGCCGGCCTCGACGCGACCGTGCTGGTCAAGCTCGAGTTCTACAACCCCTCCGCGAGCGTCAAGGACCGGATCGGCATCGCGATCGTCGACGCCGCAGAGGCCTCCGGCGAACTCCTCCCCGGCGGCACCATCGTCGAGGGCACGAGCGGCAACACCGGCATCGCGCTCGCGCTCGTCGGAGCGGCCCGCGGCTACAAGGTCATCCTCGCGATGCCCGAGACCATGAGCAAGGAACGCCGCGTCCTGCTCCGTGCGTACGGCGCCGAGATCGTGCTGACCCCGGGAGCCGCCGGCATGCGCGGCGCGGTCGAGAAGGCCGAAGAAATCGTCGCGAACACCCCCGGCGCGATTCTCGCCCGCCAGTTCGACAACCCCGCGAACCCCGCCATCCACTTCGCGACGACCGGCGTCGAGATCTGGGACGACACCGAAGGCGCCGTCGACATCTTCGTCGCGGGCATCGGCACCGGCGGAACCATCACGGGCGCCGGACGGCTGCTCAAGGAGCGCAAGCCCTCCGTGCACATCGTCGGCGTCGAGCCGATCGATTCCCCGATCCTCACCGGCGGCAAGCCGGGTCCGCACAAGATCCAGGGCATCGGCGCCAACTTCGTCCCGTCTGTTCTCGACACCGACCTCTACGATGAGGTCACCGATGTCACCCTCGCTGATTCCCTCACCACCGCTCGCGCACTCGCGACCGACGAGGGAATCCTCTCCGGCATCTCGGGCGGCTCCGCCGTCTGGGCGGCCATCGAGCAGGCGAAGAAGCCGGAGAACGCCGGCAAGACCATCGTCGCCATCCTCCCGAGCTTCGGAGAGCGTTACATCTCGACCGTGCTGTACGAGGACCTGCTCGACTAAGAACTGCTCGACTATCAAGAACGGGAACAACTGAAAACCGACATGGGAGTCATTTCACGCATCCGTGAGGACATGGCGATGGCGCGCGCCCACGACCCGGCAGCCCGCAGCAACGTCGAGGTCTTCCTCGCGTACAGCGGGCTGCACGCCGTGTGGTCGTACCGGATCGCCCACCGGATGTGGGTGGCCGGGTTGTACCTGCCCGCCCGGCTGGTCTCCCAGTTCACCCGGTTCCTCACCGGGATCGAAATCCACCCCGGCGCCCGGATCGGGCGCCGGTTGTTCATCGACCACGGCATGGGCGTCGTGATCGGGGAAACCGCCGATGTGGGAGACGACGTGATGCTGTATCACGGCGTCACCCTCGGCGGGAAGACCCGGCACGGCGTCGTCCGCGGTGAGAAACGGCATCCCACCCTCGGCGACGGCGTCACCATCGGCGCAGGCGCGAAGGTGCTCGGCCCGATCACGATCGGCGCCTGGAGCACGATCGGCGCGAACGCCGTCGTCACGAGGGACGCCCCGCCGAAGTCGCTGTTGCTCGGCATCCCGGCGACGATCCAGCCGGTGCGCACCCAGACGATCGAGGGCGCGCGCGGCCTCCCGGTCTCCGACGAGGACTAGCCGGCACGCGGCATCCGCTGCCGCCGCAGCCGCACCCATTACCTCCCAGAGTCACCAAAAATGCCCAGAATCGCCGTTCGACCGGCGATTCTGGGCATTTTCTGCAATACTCGGGCGCGAAACGCGCTAGTCGTGGTCCCCGATTTCGGCGAGGCGGGTGGCCTCGTCCGCGAGGATGCACGACTCGATGACGGCGTCGAGCGCGCCGTTCATCACGGAGTCGAGGTTGTACGCCTTGTAGCCGGTGCGGTGGTCGGCGATGCGGTTCTCCGGGAAGTTGTACGTGCGGATGCGCTCCGACCGGTCCATCGTGCGGATCTGGCCCTTGCGGACCAGGGACGCGGCCGCGTCGATCTCCTCCTGCTGCCGGGCGAGGACCCGGGCGCGCAGCACGCGCATCCCGGCTTCCTTGTTCTGCAGCTGGCTCTTCTCGTTCTGCATCGCGACCACGATCCCGGTGGGAAGGTGGGTGATGCGAACGGCGGAGTCGGTCGTGTTGACCGACTGGCCGCCGGGGCCGCTCGACCGGTAGACGTCGATCTTGAGGTCGTTGTGGTTGATCTCGACTTCTTCGGGCTCATCGACCTCGGGAAAGACGAGCACGCCGGCCGCGGAGGTGTGGATGCGTCCCTGTGACTCGGTCGCCGGCACGCGCTGCACGCGGTGCACGCCGCCCTCGTACTTGAGGTGCGCCCAGACGCCCTCCGCGGGGTCGTTCGTGTTGCTCTTGATGGCGAGCTGGATGTCCTTGATGCCGCCGAGGTCGCTCGTGGTCTGCTCGATGATCTCGGTCTTCCACTTCTTCGACTCTGCGTAGTGGAGGTACATCCGGAGCAGGTCGGCGGCGAACAGTGCGGACTCCGCACCGCCCTCCCCCATCTTGATCTCCATGATCACGTCGCGGGCGTCGAGCTCATCGCGCGGGATGAGCAGGCGGCGCAGCTTCGCGGAGGTGTCCTCGAGCTGCACCTCGAGCCCCGGGATCTCCTCGGCGAAGGACGAGTCCTCCTCCGCGAGCTCCCGGGCGGCGTCGAGGTTCTCGCCGATCTCTTTCCACTCGTTCCAGGCCGCGATGATGCGGCTCAGTTCGGCGTAGCGCCGGTTGACCTTCTTCGAACGGGCCGGGTTGGAGTGCAACTCCGGGTCGGCCAGTTCAGACTGCAGCTCGTCGAATTCGGCCTGCAGAGTCAGAACAGACTCGAACATTACTTGTCCTTGTCTGACCCGTTCAGGGACGGCATCGACTTCTGGACCTGCATGAGGAACTCCACGTTGGAGGACGTCTCCTTGAGACGGCCGAGGACGACCTCGAGCGCCTGCTGCTGGTCGAGTCCGGCAAGCGCGCGACGGAGCTTCCAGGTGACCTTGACCTCGTCCGAGCTCATCAGCATTTCTTCGCGACGGGTTCCCGATGCGTTGACATCGACAGCCGGGAAGATCCGCTTGTCGGCGAGCTGGCGCGAGAGGCGCAGCTCCATGTTGCCGGTGCCCTTGAACTCTTCGAAGATGACCTCGTCCATCTTGGAACCGGTCTCGACGAGCGCGGACGCGAGGATGGTGAGCGAGCCGCCGTTCTCGATGTTGCGCGCGGCGCCGAAGAAGCGCTTGGGCGGGTACAGGGCGGATGCGTCGACGCCGCCGGAGAGGATCCGGCCGGACGGCGGCGCGGTCAGGTTGTAGGCCCGGCCGAGGCGCGTGATCGAGTCGAGGAGCACGACGACGTCGTGTCCGAGTTCCACGAGACGCTTGGCGCGCTCGATGGCGAGCTCGGCGACCGTGGTGTGGTCCTCGGCGGGACGGTCGAAGGTGGAGGCGATGACCTCGCCCTTGACCGTGCGCTGCATGTCGGTGACCTCTTCCGGCCGCTCGTCGACCAGAACGACCATGAGGTGCACCTCGGGGTTGTTGGTGGCGATGGCGTTCGCGATCTGCTGCATGACGATGGTCTTGCCGGCCTTGGGCGGCGCGACGATGAGGCCGCGCTGGCCCTTCCCGATCGGGGCGACGAGGTCGATGATGCGCTGGGTGAGCTTGCCGGGCTCGGTCTCGAGGCGGAGGCGCTCCTGCGGGTACAGCGGGGTGAGCTTCTGGAACTCGACGCGGTTGGCGGCTTCCTCGACGGACAGGCCGTTGATGGAGTCGACCTTGACGATCGCGTTGTACTTCTGGCGGCCGTTCTGGTCGCCCTCGTGCGGCTGGCGGATGGAGCCGACCACGGCGTCACCCTTCCGCAGGTTGTACTTCTTGACCTGGCCGAGGGAGACGTACACGTCGCTCGCACCGGGCAGGTAGCCGGAAGTGCGCACGAACGCGTAGTTGTCGAGGACGTCGAGGATACCGGCGACGGGGATCAGCACGTCGTCGTCGTTCAGCTCCGGCTCGAAGTCGTCACCGGCGGTGACGCCGCGACGCTTGCGGTCACGGAACCGGTTGCGGTTGCTGCGGCTGTTCAGGTCGTCGTCCTGGCCACGGTCCTGCTGGTTGCGGTCCTGCTGGCCGCGCTCCTGCTGCTGGGCCTGACGGTCCTGGTTCCGTTCCTGGTTCCGGTCCTGATTGCGCTCCTGGTTGCGCTCCTGCTGGGCCTGGCGGTCCTGCTGGTTGCGGTCCTGCTGGGCCTGGCGGTCCTGGTTGCGCTCTTGCTGGGACTGGTTGTTCCGGTCCTGCTGGCCCTGGTTGTCCTGGCCGCGCTCGGCGTTCTGGTTCTGCTGGTTCTGGTTGCGGTTCGACTGGCGGCCGTTCTGCTGGCGGGAGTTGTCGTCCTGCTCTCCGCCCGTCTGGTTCTGGTTGCCGCCGCGGTTGCGGTTTCGGTTGCGGCCCTGACGCGGCTGTTCAGCCTGTTCGGTCGAGTCGTCCGTGTCGGTGTCGGCGTCCGTGTCTGCGGTGACAGTCTCGGTGTCTGCGGTGCGGTTGCCGGCGAAGTGGTCGACGGGCGCCTCGTCGATCGCGGCTGCCTCGTCGGTCGCGACGGGGATGCCCGCCGTGCCCTGTGCGAGCTCGTCGTTCAGGGCGTCGATGCGGCTGCGCGCGTCGATGCTGTTGCGTGCGGACCCGTTGCGACCGTTGCCGCGGGCGCTGCTGCGGCGCGAGCGGCCGGTGGTGACGGGAGCCTCGGTGACCTCTGTGGTCTCGGTGGCGGTCGCTGCGGCATCCGTCGTCGAGTCGGCGGCGGGCGCCTCGACGACGGCACGCTCGACGACCGGAGCCTCGACGACGGGAAGGGCGACGGAGGGAGCCTCGGTCGTGGGAGCCTCGGTCGATGCTGCTTCCGCGGCGGCCTTGACCGACACGGAGGTGGCACGCTTGCGAGCCTGGCGGACCGGCTTCTCGGCGGCCACGGGGGCCTCCGTGGTTCCGGTGCCACCGGCGTAGGTGGTGGGGGCCGTGGTGCGACGGGTCGTCGCGGCGGCGTCCGGGAGGATCAGGCCGATTCCGAGGTCACCGTCAGCGTTGACGTGTGCGGCGGCGGGAGCAGCAGTCGCGGTGGTGGCGCGGCGCGGCGCGCGCTTGCGCGGCGGCGCTTCGACGAGGGTCGCGGTCACGGCTGCTGCCGCGGCCGGGGCGGCCTCGACGGCGACCGGCTCGGAGACGACAGTCTCGGAGGCGACCGGCTCGGTCGCGGCGAAGGCGGGGATCTCGAGCTCGGGGCTCACGGTGTCGCCACCGGCCTGGATGGCGGTGATGGCGGCGACGAGCTCGCCCTTGCGGAGCTTGGAGGAGCCGGGGATGCCCAGTTCGAGCGCGAGAGCCTGAAGCTCGGCGACACGGAGGGTTCCCAGGCGGGATGAATCCGCAGCATTTGTGCGGAGGTTGACGTCAGTCACGAAAATTTGTCCTTTCCCCCGGAACGAACGTTTACGAAAACCGGGGAAGCTGTGGCAACGTCGGAGGCGCTGCGGGTGGTTCAATCCCACAGAAAGTGGATTGAAATGAACACACACAGCCACGCCAGATGTCGCGATAGCAGTGAGTTACGGGAAATGCACCATCGAAAGGAACCGGTCGTTAGGCGGTTCCTTCGGGTACGCAGTCGACTCTAGCAGAGCATTCCGAGAACGGGGGCCGCGCTCTCCCAGCCGCGGCACCCCCGTTCGCGGTCCTGAGATCAGGCGGTCGCTGCCGTGTCCGTGCGGGTGACGGTCGCGCCCTGGAAGTCCACGGCGAGCATGAGCGCCTGCCAGGGGGTGGCCGAGTTCGCGGCGACGAGCTCCGCGGCGACGAGGCGCTGGCCGGGGTCGCTCGCGAGCACGAGGATCGACGGGCCGGCGCCGGAGACGACGGCGGCGAAGCCGTGTTCCCTGAGCAGGGTGATCAGCCGGTTGGTCTCCGGCATCGCGGCGGCGCGATAGCTCTGGTGCAGCTTGTCCTCTGTCGCGGCGAGCAGCAGTTCCGGGCTCTGGATGAGCGCGGCGATGAGCAGCGCAGAGCGGGACAGGTTGAAGACGGCGTCCGAGTGCGGCACGGTCTCGGGCTGCAGGCTGCGGGCGAGAGCCGTGGACATGGCCTGCTCCGGAACGAACACGAGCGGCTTGACGCCGCGGTGCACCATCAGCTTCTTGTGCCGGGGGCCCTCCGGCGTGGTCCACGCGATCGTGAGACCGCCGAAGAGGGCAGGCGCGACGTTGTCCGGGTGCCCTTCCATCTCGGTGGCGAGAGTGAGCAGGGCTTCGGAGTCGATGTCGACGACGCCCTCGAGCAGGCCCTTGGCTGCCATGATCCCGGAGACGATCGCCGCCCCCGAGGATCCCATGCCGCGGCCGTGCGGGATCTTGTTGTGGGCGACGAGCGCGAGGCCCGGCATCCGCTGCCCGTAGGCGGCGAAGGTGTGCGCGATGGCCTGCACGACGAGGTTGGTCTCGTCGGTCGGCACCACGCCGGCACCGACGCCCTGGACGTCGACGAACACGCCGGGTTCGTCGCGCACACTCACGTCGAGGCGGTCGTAGTACGCGAGGGCCAGGCCGAGGGTGTCGAAGCCGGGGCCGAGGTTCGCCGTCGTGGCGGGAACCTGGACGGTCACCGAGCGACCGGCGAGAACGGAGGGACCTGACACGGCTTCGGCCAGGGTCACTTCTTGACCAGACCGAGCACGCTCGCGATTTCGGCGGTGTCCACGGGCACGACCGTCGGCGTGATCTCGGCGCCGTCCGCGGTGCGGAGCGCCCACTGCGGGTCCTTCAGGCCGTGGCCGGTGACCGTGAGCACGACCGTCGCGCCGGCCGGGATGAGTCCGGCCTCTGCACGCTCGAGCAGCCCGGCGACGCTGATCGCGGAGGCGGGCTCGACGAAGATGCCGACCTCTGCGGAGAGGATGCGGTAGGCCTCGAGGATCTTGGCGTCGCTGATCGCGCCGAAGTAGCCGTTCGTGAGTTTCTGCGCCGCGAGGGCGAGGTCCCAGGATGCCGGGTTGCCGATGCGGATGGCGCTCGCGATGGTCTCGGGGTGGTCGACGCGGTGGCCGAGCACGATCGGGGCGCTGCCTGCGGCCTGGAAGCCGAACATGCGCGGCAGCTTCGTGGTTGCGCCGCGTTCGAGTTCTTCGGTGTAGCCGCGGGTGTACGCGGTGTAGTTTCCGGCGTTGCCGACGGGGACGATGTGGATGTCCGGCGCGTCTTCGAGCACCTCGACGACCTCGAAGGCCGCCGTCTTCTGGCCCTCGATGCGGTCGGGGTTGACCGAGTTGACGAGGTGCACCGGGTAGTTCGCCGAGAGGTCGCGGGCGATGTCGAGGCAGTCGTCGAAGTTGCCCTGCACCTGCAGGAGCTGCGCGTTGTGCGCGATCGCCTGGCTGAGCTTGCCGAGCGCGATCTTGCCTTCCGGCACGAGCACGACCGCGAGGATGCCGGCGTGGGTCGCGTATGCGGCGGCCGAGGCCGAGGTGTTGCCGGTCGAGGCGCAGATGACGGCCTTCGCGCCGTCTTCGACGGCCTTCGAGATCGCCATGGTCATGCCGCGGTCCTTGAAGGATCCGGTCGGGTTCATGCCCTCGTACTTGATCCAGACCTTCGCGCCGGTGCGCTTCGACAGCGCGGGGGCGGGAATCAGCGGCGTGCCGCCCTCGCCGAGCGTGATGATCGGCGTGGCGTCGGTGATGTTCAGACGGTCGGCGTATTCACGCAGCACACCCCGCCACTGACGGGACTGGGTCTTCACGGCCTGCGTGGACTCTCGTTCGCTGGACATCAGGCTCCTTCAACTCTCAAAACGGATGCGACGGTGGTGACAAATCTATTGGCGGCGAGGTCCGTCACGGTGGCGGCGAGTGCCGCTTCCGTTGCCTCGTGGGTTCCGATCACAAGGGTAGCCGTGGACGGGACGGCGGCGTGACTGGACGTGAGTGGCCGCGCGGGGGTCATCGACTGCTCGACGAGGGCCAGCGAGACGCCGTGATCGCTGAACACCCCGGCGAGGGTCGCGAGCACGCCCGGCTCGTCGGTGACCTCGAGGGTGACCGCGTAGCGGGTTGTGATGCTGCCGATGTCGAAGACGGGCAAGTCGGCGTGGATCGAGGCCGCAACTCCCGGGCCGCCGGCGATGTGGCGGCGGGCGAGGGAGACGAGGTCGCCGAGCACGGCGGATGCCGTTTCGACTCCCCCGGCGCCCGCCCCGTAGAACATCAGGCTGCCGGCGGATTCCGCCTCGACGAAGACGGCGTTGTTCGCGCCGTGCACGGCCGCGAGCGGGTGGTCGCGCGGCACCATCGCGGGGTAGACCCGGGCGGAGACGCCCGCCTGGCCGGTCGCGGCATCCGTGATGCGTTCGCAGATGGCGAGGAGCTTCACGACGTAGCCGGCCTTGCGGGCCGACTCGATCTGCGCGGGCGTGACCTCGGTGATGCCTTCGCGGTAGACGGATGCGAGCGGCACGTGGGTGTGGAAGGCGAGGCTCGCGAGAATGGCCGCCTTCTGTGCCGCGTCGTAGCCGCCGATGTCCGCGGTCGGGTCTGCTTCGGCGTAGCCGAGGTCGGTCGCGGCGGCGAGGGCTTCCTCGAGGGTGTCGCCCGCGGTGTCCATCCGGTCGAGGATGAAGTTCGTGGTGCCGTTGACGATGCCGAGGATGCGGTTGATCTGGTCGCCGCCGAGGCTGTCGCGCAGCGGGCGGAGGATCGGGATCGCTCCGGCGACGGCGGCCTCGTAGTTGAGCTGGGCGCCGACCTGGTCTGCGACGGCGAAGAGTTCGGGCCCGTGGGTCGCGAGGAGCGCCTTGTTCGCGGTGACGACATCCGCCCCGGAGTTCATGGCCATCAGGATGTAGCTGCGGGCCGGTTCGATGCCGCCGAGCAGTTCGATGACGACGTCCGCGCCGAGGATGAGGGATTCGGCGTCGGTCGTGAAGAGTTCGTGCGGCAGGTCGACGGTGCGTTCGGCGTTGACGTCGCGCACGAGGATGCCGACGAGTTCGAGGCCGGCGCCGACCCGGTTGGCGAATTCCTCGCTCTGCTCGAGCAGCAGCCGGGCGACCTGGGCGCCGACGTTGCCGCCGCCCAGCAGGGCGATGCGCAGGTTACGGTATTCGATCAACGGATGGCTTCCTTCGGTTGATCGGTGCCGGTGGGGGCCGCGACGGCTGCGGTGATCCCGGTGTCGCGGGAGAGCAGGTCTGCGATGGTCTCGCCGCGGACGAGCAGCCGGGCGGCGCCGTCCCGCACGGCGACGACGGGCGGGCGGCCGAGGTAGTTGTAGTTGCTCGCGAGCGAGAAGCAGTATGCGCCGGTCGCGGCGACCGCGACGAGGTCGCCGGGGCCGACGTCGCCGGGCAGGTAGTCGGCGTCGACGACGATGTCGCCGCTCTCGCAGTGCTTGCCCGCGACGCGCACGAGCACGGGGTTCGCCGCGCTCGAGCGGCCCGCGAGCCGCACCGAGTAGTCCGCTCCGTAGAGGGCGGGCCGGGCGTTGTCGCTCATGCCGCCGTCGACGCTCACGTAGAGCCGGGTCGCGCCGGACAGGTCGACCGCCTTGGTGGTGCCCACCTCATACAGGGTGGTGCCCGCCGGGCCGATGATCGAGCGGCCGGGCTCGAAGGCGACGATGGGCACCGGGATGCCGCGCGCGGCACACTCGGCCGCGACGATGTCGGCGAGGCGGGCGGCGAGTTCGTGGATCGGGGTGGGGGTGTCCGCGTCGGTGTATGCGATGCCGAAGCCGCCGCCGAGGTTGAGCTCGGGAACCGGGCCGCCGGCGAGGAGCGCGGCGTGCACGGCGAGCAGCCGGGAGGCGGATTCGGCGAAACCGTCCGCTCCGAAGATCTGCGAGCCGATGTGGCAGTGCAGGCCGATGAAGCGCAGGGTCGGCTCCGCCCGGATCAGGGCGACGAGGCGCGGGGCGTCCTCGAGGGTGATGCCGAACTTCTGGTCCTCGTGGGCGGTGGCCAGGAACTCGTGGGTGTGCGCGTGGACGCCGCTGTTCACCCGGAGCCGCACGTTCTGCACGATGCCGTGCCGGGCCGCTGCCGCCGCGACGCGGGAGATCTCGATCGTCGAGTCGATCACGATGGTGCCGACGCCGACGGCGCACGCCTCGTCGATCTCGGCGAGCGACTTGTTGTTGCCGTGGAAGCCGAGGCGGGCGCCAGGCGCGCCGGCCGCGAGGGCGACGGCGAGTTCCCCACCGCTGCAGACGTCGATGTTGAGGCCCTCGGCGAGCATCCAGCGGGCGACCTCGCTCGACAGGAAGGCCTTGCCCGCGTAGTAGACCTTGACCGTGGTGCCGATGCGGGAGAATTCCGCCTCGAAGGCGGACCGGAGGGCGGATGCGCGGGCACGGGCATCCGCTTCGTCGATGACGTAGAGCGGGGTGCCGAACCGGGCGGCGAGGTCAGGGGCGGAGACGCCGCCGATGACGAGGTCGCCGGCGGGAGCGCGGTGCATGGTCGCTGGCCAGAGGCCGGCGGAGAGCGCGTTGGCGTCTCCGGGCAGGACGAGCCAGTCGGGGGCGAGCGGGTTGGTGGCCACGGGTGAAAACCTCACGGGAAAGTCGAGTGGGTGTCTCACTGAGTGGCGAGCGAACCCGGATTGGTCCCTGAAGCCAGTGAAGATTCCGCCGGTATGACAGCGAACCTGCACCGATTCTAGCGAGCAAGGGGTGCGCGCGCCGAATCAGCCGGCGGAGCAGGTGCCGAGGGTGGTCAGCGACTGCGCGGTGAGCATCAGGGTGCTCGACTCCAGCGTAATGCGCGCCCGCCCCGGAGTGACCTCGACGCCGGCGAGGTTGACGCCCTCGGGGAGGTACCCGGCCACGCACACCCGGACCGGCTGCTGGCCGAGCACGAGCGGGAGGATCGCGGTCGCGTCGATGCTGCCGGCCCCGGTGGTGATCTGTGCGCTGCTCGGGGTGAAGAGTAGCGAATCGGCCGCCGCGGTCGGGGTGGCGGTGGCCTGGTAGCCGATGTTCAGGCCGAAGACGCTCACGCTGCCCGCGTACTGAACGGTTCCGTCACCGAGCACGAGGTCGGCGGCGGGCGCCCCCGTCGGCAGCGCTGCGGCGAGCAGGGTATTGAGCGCGGCCTGGTCGAGGTCGACCGTTCCGCGCACGTCGCCGACCTGTTTGGTCTGGTCGACGGGCACGTCGGTCGCGACGAGGTGCACGGATGCCGGCACGCCGTTGACCGTGAGGGCGGGAGCGACCAGGGTGACCCGGTCGAAGCTTCCCATCAGGTACTGCGCGATCACGGACAGGCCACCGATCGAGACGGAGACGTCTCCTGTGACCGAATCGGGCAGGTGCGCGGCGATCTCGGCCTTCGCCCGGTTCTCGGCATAGTTGCGCACGCCGGCATCGGCGATGAAGAAGGTGGCGACGAGGGCGAGCACCACGATCGTCGTGATGATGAACCCGCTCAGGCCGCGGCGCCTGCGCGTTGCGGCTCCCCTACCCGTTGCGGTGTCCCGATCCAGTGCCCCGTCCCGGTCCACGGTCACATCCGTTCGGGAGCAGACACGCCGAGGAGGCCGAGGCCGTTGCGGATGACCTGGCCGGTCGCGTCGTTGAGCCAGAGGCGCGTACGGTGCAGTTCCGTGACCGGTTCGTCGCCGAGCGGGATCACCCGGCAGTTGTCGTACCAGCGGTGGTAGTAGCCGGCGACCTCTTCGATGTACCGGGCGATGCGGTGCGGCTCCCGCAGTTCGGCGGCGAGGGCGACCATGCGCGGGTATTCCTGCAGTACGCCGAGCAGGGCGGACTCGCTGTCGTGCACGAGCAGCTCCGGCGCGAAGTCGGTGCGCTCGACACCGGCCGCCGCCGCGTTGCGGGCGACGGAGCAGGTGCGCGCGTGGGCGTACTGCACGTAGAAGACCGGGTTCTCGTTGGTGTGTTTGCCGAGCAGGTCGAGGTCGATGTCGAGCGCGGTGTCGCTCGAGGAACGCACCAGGGAGTAGCGGCCGGCGTCGACGCCGACGGCGTCGACGAGGTCGTCGAGGGTCACGATCGTGCCGTTGCGCTTGGACATCCGCAGCGGCTCACCGTCCTTGAGCAGATTGACCATCTGGCCGATCAGGATCTGCAGGTTGACGCCGGGAACGTCGCCGAAGGCCTCGACCATGGCCATCATCCGGCCGACGTAGCCGTGGTGGTCCGCGCCGAGCATGATCAGGTTCTGGTCGAAGCCGCGCTCGCGCTTGTCCAGGTAGTAGCCGAGGTCGCCCGAGATATAGGCCGGTTCACCGTTCGAGCGGATGATGACCCGGTCACGGTCATCACCGAAGGTCGTCGTCCGGAGCCAGATGGCGCCATCCGCTTCGAAGATGTGGCCGAGACCGCGCAGGCGCTCGATGGCCCGGTTGACCGCGCCGGACTCGTGCAGGGAATCCTCGTGGAAGTAGACGTCGAAGTCGACGCCGAAGCCGTGCAGCTTGTCCTTGATCTCGGTGAACATCAGGTCGACGCCGATCGAGCGGAAGACTTCCTGCTGCTCCTCGCGGGGCAGGTCCGTGATCGGCACGGCGCCGTCGTACTTCGCGACGACCTGGTCGGCGATGTCGCCGATGTACGCTCCGCCGTAGCCGTCCTCCGGTGTGTGCTCGCCGAGGTACGCAGCCAGGACGCTGCGAGCGAAGCGGTCGATCTGCGAGCCGTGGTCGTTGAAGTAATACTCGCGCGTGACATCCGCGCCCTCGGCCTGCAGCACACGGGCCAGGCTGTCGCCCACGGCCGCCCAGCGCACGCCGCCCATGTGGATGGGGCCGGTGGGGTTGGCGGAGACGAACTCGAGGTTGATCTTGATGCCGTCATAGAGGTGGCCGGTGCCGTATGCCGGGCCGGCCTCGACGATGGTCTTCGCGAGTGCGCCGGCGGATGCCGCTTCGAGGCGGATGTTGATGAAGCCGGGGCCGGCGATTTCGACGGAGGCGACGTCGGGGAGCGCCTCGAGCCCGGTCGCGAGCTCTGTGGCGACCTCGCGCGGCTTGTAGCCGAGCGGCTTGGCGATCTTCATCGCGATGCTCGAGGCCCAGTCGCCGTGGTCGCGGTTGCGCGGGCGTTCGAGGGTGACGTCGCCGGCGTTGGCGAGGACGACGGCCAGGCCGCTGGTGTCGATGCCTTCCGCGCGTCGGCGCTCACCCAACTGCTGGATCAGGGCGAACAGGGATTCGGAAAGCTCGGCGGGGGTCACGGAAACCAAGCTTACCGGCCCGGTTTCCCGGACCTCGCTTGGTAGGGTCGACCCGTGACTCTCTTCGGTTCGCCTGCCTCCCCGTCCGCCCGGCGCCTGCGCGCCGGAGCTTTCCTCTGCGTTGGCGCGCTGAGCCTCATCGGCCTGTCCGGCTGTGCTGCGGATGCAGCGCCCTCCGCCTCCGGTTCGGCGACGTCGTCCGCGCCCGGCGGTTCTTCCTCGTCAGCTGGCGCCTCGGCCGCCGCGACGGCAACGCCGACGCCCACGCCGACCCCGGCGGGTACCGCCGTCGCCCTGGCCTGCACGGACGTGCTCACTCTCGATGACGTCTACGCGTTCAACCCGAACTTCGGCACGGATCCCTCCTATAAGCCGGCCTCCGCCTCGGCGAAGACGGCCGCGTCCTTCCAGGGGCTCACCTGCGGCCTGTTGAACCAGTCGAGCGGCGACAAGATCGAGTTCACGCTCACCCAGCCCAACACCGTGCTCATGACGCAGCAACAGGACAAGGCCGTCGCATCTTCGAAGATCGTGCCGACCTACGGCACTCCCCCGGCGGTGCAGGGTTTCTTCAGCGCGAACGCCGGTGTCGGTGAGGCGCAGGTCTTCACGGACAAGTACTGGCTCACCTTCAGCTCGTCCGACTTCGCGGAGCCCGGCGACGCCGAGGCCCTCGTCTCGGCCGCCCTCGGTCACCTGAAGTAGCTCGTCCCACCCTGCCCCGACCGCTGGGCACCGTCGGCTAGCGAAACACCCGCGAATCGGCGTAACACCCGCGCTCGATTCCG
Source organism: Cryobacterium algoricola (assembly GCF_004402485.1). GTDB lineage: Bacteria > Actinomycetota > Actinomycetes > Actinomycetales > Microbacteriaceae > Cryobacterium > Cryobacterium algoricola. Next base: position 143,740 of record NZ_SOFG01000023.1, read on the forward strand.
CCACCGGTTGGAGCCGCGCCGAGCGCGGGTGTTCCGCCGCTGCGCGCCTGGTCCACCACCCGCGCACCGGCGAAACACCCGCGCTGGATGTCGGACGCGCGCTCGGGAGGATGCCGGTGCGAACAACGACTCCCCGATGCTGGTAACCTAGTGTTTTCCCTGGCCCCCATAGCTCAGGGGATAGAGCACTGCCCTCCGGAGGCAGGGGCGGCAGTTCGAATCTGCCTGGGGGCACATCAATGAATTCCTGATCGGAAGCTAGTTCGTTTCAGGAGATTTCAGCCCAGAACTGCTCGTGGCAACATTTTGGCAACACTTTTCTGACTGCCGACCTGATCGAGCGCCGTCAAAACGGCCCGAAATGCGTCCCAGAATCTGCACGCACTCATATCGGCAACGGTCGCACTAAGGCAGTCGTCCTGATCCCGATGTGCGTTCACGTCAAGCGCGGGCTGGGTCGATCGCCCTCGACAGTAGGCTCAAGCCATGATTCGCCTGCGTAAGACGCGTTGGAAGGTCGCCTACATCCTTGTCGGGGTGATCGCGCTGGCCGCAATCGAAATTGCGATCCAGCCGTTGATGATCTTGAATCCGATGTCGGCCGTGGTCGCAAACTCGCTGACTGTCCTGCTCTATTTCGGAGGGGTGCGATCCTTCCGCGGAGTGGGCGAACCGATAGAACCACCCCGCGCCTGGTGGAGGATGACTTCCCGGCCCCGAGCCGGATACATCATTGGATCGCTCCTCGTACTGAGCTCCGCCAATGGCGTGCTCGTTGCGATGACTGGGCCACCGGAATTGATACTCAACGTCGCGATCAGCGTAGCGGTCGATGCATCACTGGCGTTCCTTTACTTCAGGTCCTCTACCCGGCTCCGAAAAGCGCCACCGCGCACTGTGCAAGAAGTGCCGCGCTGGAAGCCCCTCAAGAGCTAGCTCTATTGAGCCGATACCTCGATGCCGGTTTCCGAATCGAGCGGCTTTGGAAGTCATACGATCAACGTATGGTCGACGAGCGCTCAACTTCTACGGTTCCTGCCGGTTGGTACAACGACGGCACTGGTACCGGCACGATCCGATGGTGGGATGGCTCAGCATGGACGAACAACGTCCAGCCCGCTCCCGACGCGCCGACACCGCGACCATCCACACCGCACGGTTTCGGTTTTGCCGTCATCGACTTCGAAACCACCGGCCTCTTCCCCGGCGGCCACGACCGCGTCGCGGAAGTAGCCGTCGTCCACGTCGCTCCAGACGGCACGATTGAGGGCCGCTGGGACACCCTGATCAACCCCGAGCGCGACCTCGGCCCGCAACACATCCATGAAATCCAAGCCCGAGACGTGCTGTCGGCGCCCACCTTTCGGGACGCCGCGCCTGAGCTCATTGCACTGCTGTCCGGTCGTGTCCTCGTCGCGCACAACGCGAACTTCGACACCCGATTCCTGGACGCAGAACTGACCCGGCTGGAGTATGACCCAGGCGTGACGATCTCTGCAATCTGCACCATGGTGCTTGCCACCGATATAATCCCCGGCGCCGGGCGGTCACTCGCGGATTGCTGCGACCACTTCGACATCGACCTGACCGGCGCCCACCGCGCTTCGGTCGACGCCCTCGCTACCGCTTCGTTGCTGTCCGCGTACATGCAGGCGACTCCGGACTGGGCCTTGTGGGCGGACGCTGTCGGCAAGGCGGCCACCGCACCCTGGCAGCCCATGGCCCCATCCGGTGTCCCGTGGAAACCTCGACCGGAAGCGGATGCGCCCAGCATCCATTTCTTGGAACGCATCTCCAACCGTCTGCCAGCGCATGACGGACCTGTTGACGAGACCACCTACCTCGCTCTTCTCGATCGGTGTCTTCTCGACCGTCTCATCTCAGAACATGAATCTGAGGATCTAGTTCGTGCCGCTGTGCAACTTGGTCTCGGTCGCGACGACTGTGAGCGCCTGAACCTGCATTACTTCAGCAGCCTCGCCCAGGTGGCTTGGGCCGACAGCGTCATTACCGCTGAGGAGTCCGCCGACTTGCAGGCTGTCGCCCACCTGCTTCACCTTCCCGACTCGGTCCTCGATGACGCTCTCTGCGCACCACAGATAGCGACTGCACCGGGTCCGGCTGCCACCGGAACGATCAACGCAGAAGGATTCCATTTGCTCGCAGGCGATGTGATCGTCCTCACCGGCGATATGCGCCGATCCCGAGAGGCCTGGACCATCGACCTTCAAGCACGCGGGTACATTGCCGGAGGATGCATCTCCAAGAAGGTGAAGCTCGTCGCCGCCGCCGATCCCGACTCCCTGTCCGGCAAAGCACGGAAGGCTCGCGACTACGGCATCACCATCGTCAGCGAAGAGGGGCTCGCTCGCCTACTGGGCTGACCCGATCGTTGCAGTGAACGTGAGCTCGACGGTTTCTGTCACCTCAGTAAGCGATCGAGAGTCCGAGCTTCATGCCCGAGTTCAAGGACATGATCAGAATTCTGTTCCGGCTGGCTGCCGTGGATCCCCGATCGCCTCGGTATTCAACGACGCGATGCTCTTCTGGATGATGAGTTGATCGAGCGCCGACGAAACGGCATCCAGGTCGCTGTCGAAGAGATCTGAGTACACGTCGAGGGTCACCGCCGCGGAGGCGTGTCCGAGCATCCTCTGCACCGCCTTGACGTTCGCCCCCGCGCTAATGGCCAGGCTCGCTGCCGTGTGCCGCAGTTCGTGCGGGGTCAATCCGGCGATGCCGACCTGTTCCGCTGCGGCGTCGAGCCATCCTCGGCGGAACACCCTCCCACGCAGCCAACCACCGCGGGCCGCCGCGAACACCGGCTCCCCTCCCTGCCGACCGTCGACGAGTAAGCGCAGGTCCGCGAGGATCGACGCCGGCACAGGGATCGAGCGAGCCTCGTAGTCCTTGGGCTGGCCTTCGATCTGTAACCCGTCGATCTCGACCACGGTGTGCTGCACCTCGAGCCGGCCACGCACGAAGTCGATGTCCTGCACCCGCAGCCCGGAGGCCTCGCCCCAGCGCAGCCCGCAGTAGGCGAGGACCTTCACGAGCAGCCCGTAGCCGTTGGAGTGCCCAAGGTACATGCCTCGCCCGATCGCGTCGACCGCCGCGGTCAGGTCCCGCACTTGCTCATGCGTCAAGTAGCGCTTGGATGCCTTGTGCATCTTCGGCAGGTTGAGGCCGTGCGCCGGATTGCTTGCGAGCCTGCCGTCTTTGACGGCCATCTGCAGGCTCCCGGACAGCACGTTGACGATCTTGCGCACGCTCGCCGGTCCCTGCGTTCTGGACAGTCCACTCGCCCAAGCCTGGACGGCCTGATGGTTGAGGGCGCCGAGCGGGTAGTTGCCCAGCTGCGGCCGGATGTGCCGAATGACGATGCCGCGCGCCCGCTCTCGGGACGTGGCCCGCCAGTCCGAGCGGCTATCCATCCAGAGGTCGAGCCACTCCCCCACGAGCACCCGTGCTTTCGAGGGATCGACGTAGGCTCCGCGGCTCTTGTTGACCTCGATGTTCGCGAGGAAGAGTTCCGCATCACGCTTGGTTCGGAATCCGCGCTTCTGCGTCTGGATATGGTCCGGCCGGCGATAGAGCACCCGATACCGTTTGCCCGAGGCCACTTGATAGGCGGTGATGCTTCCCACGATCCAGCTCCTGTCCGAGTCGATGTCGAGGTCATCTTCCCCCGAACGACCGACACCCGACTGGTTCGATCAATCGCCGGAATGAGGTCGAATCATCAACCTGCTTGAGTCGTCGCAATGATCGTGAGCACAACTACCACGACGGTGAACACGGCACCAATCAGCCACACTGCCACGCGCGGACACCAGCTGTCCGGGCCGGCCTAGGAGCGCCGAAATTTCCCGCAGCTCTGGGCAACAGTTCCATCTGCTCCTCGGGCAAGCGGCAGCTACCGAACCATGGCCGCGCAAGAGCTAGCGGATGGTGAAGCACTGGACTTCAGCCCGTACGTAAACCGCGCTTTTGGGACAATGAGGTATGGGGATTCAAATTCCGGACAGGATCTGGCTGGGCATGGACGACGCGGGGATGGGAGGCGCTGAAGTTTTCGGCACGGTAACAGGCTGGGTCGACACCGGTCATCAACAGCCGAGCGCAGTAATCGTACTTGACGCCCCCATGTCCGCAAGGGGCCCGCTCGTCGGGACTGACGAGCTAACCGGACGCACGGGCTCTTTTCTCCTTTTATCGCAGCGTTATGTGAGTAGGACCTGGGATGAGGACGAGGGAGTCGTCCAGGTCACGCTTTTCAGCCGAGACCCGCACGTTCCAACCGAGGTTGGTGTCTGGATAGACCCTCGCGGTGTGTATAAACGCCGAACCGAGATCACACTCGAATGGTGGCCAGACTATGGGGCCGGGCCGTTGTGGCGAAGCTCGGGGCGAGGTGGAGCGCCTGCCGAACTTGAATCACTCGCCCTCTCCGATGGGCTCAAGAACAGGCTGAGGGACTGGAACGACGGATACGAAGAAGAAGCGCTTCCTATCGACGGTCCCGGCAAACCAGCCTGGCTTTCCGAGGGAATTACGCTGCTTGCTCTAGCCAGAAAAGAACTAGTCGGGGTGGCGGTCATCCTGACCACCGAGCCGTGGTGGGGCGAAACGCCCTCTGAGCCTTGACGACGAACCTGTAGAACCCGATTCTTCAGAACAGGCTGTTGATTTCACTGAAGCACATGCCCAGTACATCCGTCTTGTTTGCAATTTCGACGAACTTCCGTCGGTCGCTTGCTAGCCTCCGCGTCTCACACCCCCAATCGTCGTAAGCCCCCATTCCCACTCTCCCCGTCCCCAGTCCTCCTTTCATTGTTCTTTCTTCATTTCTACTTACCTTTCCTCCAAACTTTCCATTTCTATTTCCCTGATCAGTCACCACACCTTTACTTCCCAACCCCCCCCCACACAATGCCGTTGGGTGTGGGGGGGGGTTGGGAAGCGAGCGCAGCGAGGGTGTGGCGGCTGATCAGGGAAATAACCTCTCAAACCATTCGTTTGCCTATTCGCTCTCAACGAATAGCCAAACGAATACCCAAACGAACAGGTCTAGGGTGGGTAGCACGCCCGACCAGTTACGCTGGTATATCTACTTAGATATGTCGGGGAGAGGTCGGTGATTGAATGAGCGCATCAGTTCTGCTCCGCGCCTCGCGACAGAGTCGCGGTATCAGCCAGGCCGATCTCGCTGCCCGCGCCCTCACGAGCCAGCCCGACGTCTCTTCAATCGAGAGCGGTCGCAGAGTCCCCACCGTCGACACTCTGGAACGTCTGCTGCAGCAGACGGGCCACCGTCTCGTCGCTGTCCCAGGCATCGGGCCGGATGCTGTCGACACCGCCGATCGGATCGCGAGCGCTCTCCGCGGGCCAGGACGAGATGCCGCTTTGCGTGCCTTCCTCGACTACTCCGACCAGCTCGCACGCGTGACCGGTGCCGACCGTGTCATCCTGACTTTCGTCGAGCCAGCCCCAACCGGGTCCGCCGCGTGGGATGCCGCCCTGGCCGCCGTCGCTGAGCACTGGCTCAGTAAGGGCAAACTACCCAAGGCGCGCTGGATCAACGACCCGAGTCGGTTTCTTCCCAGCCCGCAGTCACCGCAGCTCGGCGAGTACGACCTCGAGCCCGACCCGACCAATGTGCCGCTTGCATTCCTACGTCGCAACGTCCTCCTCGAACAAGCGACCCTGGCGAGCATCTGATGGTCGGACCAGTTGAAAGAAACGAGGTCGATCCTCTCGAGATCGCCGCGTGCCACTTAGTCGCGGGAGACCTTAGGTCGGAGGACTTGCCAGACCTGGCCTCAGACGCTCTGGTGAGGGGTGTGGACAGTCCATCCCTTCGAGTTCTCGCGGGTCAGGAGAGAGGCGATGTGCGAGAATCACGCGATCTCTTCATCAGGACGCTCACGGAACTGAATATCTCCCTTCCTGATACCGATGACGCTCTCTGGGAGCTGACCCGATCAACGGCACGGGCGATCGTTGCAGGGACCCAGAGCCCGGCGTCTGGTGCCGAATACATTTGGCGAACGACTTCATATGACGTGAACGAAGGTGGCGATTTACGCATCTTCATTGGGCTGGCATCCGAGTTGCAGGACCATCCCGAAGGGAGCGCCTCACTAGAACGCCTGATCGTAGCCGCTGCCGAGGAGCTACTCCTGCGGCCAACGCCGCGGCGTTGGATCAATGTCCGCGCATCCCTTACGGGTTCGCCCGTTGCCCGCTCTGGCCACACTGGCCACACTGGCCACACCGATGTGATGTTGACGGATGAGCCAATTTGCTCCCAACTTGTGGCTGACCTCGAAGCGTGGAATTCCGTTTATCGTGCCGTGCTCGAGGGTTGGCCGGACATGGGTGGCTTCCGCTCTGAGCTGGAAGCAAGAAGATTTGTAGCCGATGGCCTTCAGCTCGCTGCAAGACTCCAAGACGAATTGGGGCCGTCGCATCATGTTGAATATTCACCAGAACCGGTGCGCCTACCTGGTTTGAAGCTCTTGACCCGACAACGTGGTCGACGCAGGCGGTAACAAGCCTCGCTGTCAGACGGGAGCGGGCGTCTCCGACTCACGACCTCATTCTGTGGCAACGAAATGGCAACACTTGAGCGAAAACCGGCCTGATTCAGACCGATACGGCGTGATCATAATGTCCTCTCAATCAGGACTTTCCCTAAATCGGCGAAGCGGCGAATGGGCCCAGTTCGCTCTCCGGAGGCAGGGGCGGCAGTTCGAATCTGCCTGGGGGCACACCAATAAATTCCTGATCAGAAGTCAGTTCTTTTTCAGGAAACTTCAGCCCGAAACCGCCAGTGGCAACACTTTTCTGAGCCACGAGCTGATCGAGCACAGTCGCAATGGCATTCAGGCGGTTGTCCGCTCTCTCCAGCGCACATTCTGCGCCATCCGGCGAACGTCTTTGGAGGCAATCGTGCCGCGGTCAATCTCTACTCTTCCGCTGATTACGTCGTCTCTACGCAGCAGATGCGAAAGCGCCTGTGACAACTGGTCCTTGGCGTTGCTAGTTTCGTAGGCATGAACCCACTCGTCCCGACTGACCTTGACGTCGCGTTCACCACGATTGCGATCATTGTCGGTGTCGCCCTACTGGTGGCCGTGTTTGCCATCGCAACGTGGCTCCTGTCGACGGACCGGGTCACCTTTCGAGCCTCGAAGCGGCCACACGCGGGCGCGATCCGGTCACCTCGGGCCTGAGCCGCCGTAATGCACGAGGTGATAGAGCGCTAGCGAAACAGTCCGATAGACGTCGGAACGCACGACCTAATATCCTGGCTGAGGGCAGATTTCCCGCCCTCAGCCCAGCACTCTCAAGTTCGCAGGTGGGGACATGTCCAAGAAAGTGATCTACTTCGTCTTAGCAATCTTCACCGCACTGATCTCATTCGCCAGCCTCTACGCCGGACTCCTCGCTCGAGACAGCCTGCAGATCGTGCTCGCGATCCTCGGCGTCGTGGCGATCGCTGCAGCGGGCGGGCTCATTGCCCTCGGAATGAGAGCGAATCGTGAGGGATGAGCCGTCATCTCAATCCACGATTTGACCGCGCGCTACGGGGAACACGCCGCAGCGCGCGATGCCGCCTTCTCGATCGAACGCGGGCGTGCCGTCGGTCTTCTCGGTCGCAATGGCGGCAACAAAGGCCACAAACCTGCGGTGCTTTCCTGGGGCTGAACATTCGGACTTCGGGCGAGTGCCGAATTCTGGGTCGACGCATCCTCTTCTGCCTGAATGAAGTTCGGAGTTCCCCGAAGGAAGCTCAACCGAGCTCCGTTTGCCATCGAAAGGCTGATCTGCGGCCACCTTCGGTTTCAGCACGCCGTGCGCTGAGGGCGAACCGACCGTTCCTCGCCGCTCTGATGCACTTAGCTGTTGAGCGTGACGCAGACACTCATTCTCGGTGGGACGGCCTGGCTCGGCCGCGAGATCGCCCGGCAGTTGATTGAGGCGGGCGACGACGTGACCTGTCTGGCGCGCGGCGAGTCGGGGTCGGTGGCCGCGGGCGCAACGCTTGTTCGCTCTGACCGGCGAGCGTCAAACGCTTACGCGGCAGTCACGAATCGCAACTGGGACGACATCATCGAGCTCAGTTGTGAAGCATACCTCGTCGGCGGGGCTCTGGCGGCTCTAGCCGATACCACCCCGCATTGGACGTTGGTGTCTTCCGTCTCCGTGTACGCAAGCAATAGCGAAGCGGATGCCGATGAAGACGCCGCTCTCGTCGAGCCAACCGACATGGCCGAGTACGCCCACGCCAAGGTCGCCGCCGAACGGGCCACGGCCCGGGCCGTCGGCGACCGTCTACTCATCGCCAGACCCGGTCTCATTGCGGGGCCGGGCGACACCAGTGACAGGTTCAGCTACTGGGTGGCTCGCCTGGCCCTGGCCTGGCACGAGCCTGTCCTCGGACCCGACACTCAGGGCCGGGCCGCGCAGTTCATCGACGTCAGGGATCTTGCTGCCTGGATTATCGCTGCCGGTCACCGCGGTCTCACGGGCACTTACAACGCTGTCGGCACGAAACGAGAGCTCGCAGTCGTTCTCGCTGCTGCACAACAGGTCGCAGGCCACGACGGCGCACTGATCTCGGCGGACGACGACTGGCTGATCGCACACGACGTCAATTATTGGGCTGGGCCTCATTCGTTGCCGCTCTGGCTCCCGCGCAGCGCGGATGCGTTCTTCCAACGCGGTCGCGAACGATTCATCGAATCCGGGGGTACGGAACGAAGCCTCCACGAGACCTTGAGCGATGTACTTGCGGACGAACGGATTCGCGGCCTCAACCGAGAACGACGCGCAGGTCTCACCCGACAAGACGAACTCCGCCTCCTCGACGAACTCCGCAACAGCTAGCGCAACCGTCCAAGGGCACCTGTCGACCCTTTCGGCTCAAGCATCAGTCTGAGAGCGCCTCGTCTAGGTTCGAAGATCAAGACTCGGCGCAGCATCAGTCGTCAAGGCAGCGAGCAGGGCGAGTCGCGCCCGACGGTATCTTGCCCGCACTGTTGCGGCCGGAACGCCCTGCAACCGTCCGATTTCGGCCAGGTTGAAGCCTTCCCAATGTAGGAGAGTCACAACTTCCGCGAGATAAGGCTCGAGCTGATCGATGAGTTCCCGAATCGCCACGACTTCCTCGGCATCGAGCTCAACTTCCGTCCCGACGAGTGTGGCTCGGAGCGCACTTCCGAGCTCTCCGCGTCGTCGCTCGCCTCTGGCGTAATTTCGAAGGAGATTGCGGGCTATCCCGAAGCACCACATTCTCGCTTGTTCGTGATCGGCTGGGAGTTGCGCCTGTTTGCGCCAGACGGTCACCATGACCTCGGCGACCAGATCAGCTGCATCGGCGCCGACTCGCCGTTGAAAGTATCGCAACAGCTCAGGCCCGATTTCGCCGGCGACTGAGAGGAATTGTTGTTCATAGTCGTCCTGCCCCCGACGTCTCACTGAGTGGCCCCGGTGCACTGCTCTTGACTTTGATAGCCGAACCCAGACTCTGGGATGCCCAAAGACTCGAAGTGCTCCTCCATGCCGACCTGAATGGCCTGCTTGACGGCCATGTTGTACTCGACGTCGGCGCTGTAGTTGTCTGTGCCGTATCCGAATGGCACCTCTGTTCCGTCGCCCGCTTGAGCCCAATTCTTGTCCTTGACCCGCATGGAGGTGATAGTGCCTGCGACGTCCACGAGCGTCAGCAAATTCGGTGTTTGCAGGAACTCTCGAGCCGTCTGCTCAGCCCTCGGATCAGCGGCAACCCCCGCCGGCCCGCCCGGGTACGCGCTGTCAGGAACGACGCCAAAGCGCATCTCGCACGTGCCCCCGCCGGGCAGACTGTAGGTCACTGTCGCGTCTGGGGCCTGTGCCCACTCGGCCCACTGAGGCGCGTTGTGCCACATCTGCGACCAATCGATGTTTGTCGCGGCGTACGCCGCACCCGCCGCGCCGAGCAACAAGAAGGGGGCAACGATCATCGCAACTAGGCCGAGCTTTCGGCGAGGGCGCGCCCCACGGGAGTCAACGATCGTTTGGGCCATCGCCGCAAGCTGATGTCGGATCTCTGTCGTCGTCTCAGTCGTCGGACGGGCGGCACGAGATAGCAGTGCGACCAGTTCGTCGTCTGTCTCGACCGCATTGTCGTTGTCCTGAGTCATGTGCGCCTCCGTTGCGTAAAACTGCATTCATCCAGTTCATGTCCGCACCAGGCCAAAGCGATGCCGCGAGCCGCTTCTTTCTTTAGTCTTCGGAAACTCGCGGGGTTTCGTCGGGCACAGCGAAGAACATTTCAACGCACGCTCATCTCATCTTGGCATCCAGCTGCTGCACCGTCCTCCAGTTCGCCACGCTCGCTTTCCCGCTGCAAGCTCCTCGTCTCCCGCCTTTCTCCTCATGGTCATCCTGACTTTCGTCGAGCCAGCCCCGTCTGGGTCCGCCGCGTGGGATGCCGCCCTGGCCGCCGTCGCCGGGCACTGGCTCAGCAAGGGCAAGCTGCCCAAGGCGCGCTGGATCAACGACCCGAGTCGGTTTCTTCCGAGCCCGCAGTCACCGCAGCTCGTCGAGTGCGACCTCGAACCCGACCCGACCAATGTGCCGCTGGCGTTCCTGCGTCGTAACGTGCTCCTTGAACGAGAGACGCTGGCCAGCGTCTGATGGCCGGCCCACTCGATCTCCATGACCTGTCTTCGTGAGGTCGTGAAGCGAGCGCGAGAGAATTCCGGAGAACACGAGTCAGACACCGGCAGTCGCGAAGTTGAATCCGACCCAGTGTTTCCGTATCCACGAAACGAATCGTCCGCGAGTCAGGGCGCCAATCTATCCCGAGGCTCCAAAGAATTTACGGTGAGCTACGGAGCCTCGTTCTCTGAGGCAAGTCGGCCGGCTTGCTCAGGGAACCAGTTCTCGCGGTCGGTGCAGCACCGATCAGGCTCTGGCGAGCGCCGCGACCGGGGTGATGCGCGTGGCCCGGCGTGAGGGAGCTATCGAGGCCACGACCGTGAGGGTCGCTGCCGCGACGACGATCACGCCGATGAGGGCGAGCGGCATGGTCGGCAGCACGATGCCCGGGGACCCGGGGATACCGCCGATCAGGGACTGCGCACCTACCCATCCGTAGAACGTTCCGAGCACGAGCCCCACGGCGACCGCGGCGCCGCTGAGCTGGGCGCTTTCGATCAGGATCATGCGTCGAATCTGGCGGGCGGTGAAGCCGAGTGCGCGGAGCAGTCCGAGTTCCCTGGTGCGCTGCAGCACGTTGAGCGAGAGGTTGTTGACCATCCCCACGGCCGCGATCAGGGCGCTGAATCCCATCAGCACCGAGAATACCGCCACCGTCACTGTCAATACCGGGCCAACACCCTCGTAAACCCCCGGCATCTCCTTCTGGGCCGTCTCGATGATGCTCTGGTAGCTCGCGGCGGTGACCGCAAAGGTCGTGATCAGGGTGACGCCGATGACCAGGCCGATCGTGGTGCGCGCGCTGCGTTCCGGATAGCGCACCGCGTTTTCGCGGGCGAGCCGGGCCGTAGGGCTCGATCCGAACACCCGGCCGATCCCCCGCAGGGCGCGCGGCATCACGACGGATGCCGCCATCACGACCCCCGAGAACGACAGGATTCCCCCGGCGAGCCCGATCAGAACAGCGAGCGGGCTCGTCTGGCCGATAGCCACGGCCACCCCGAGAATCACGTTGCCCCCGAGAAAGAGCAGCAACGCCACGCGGTTGCGGGTTCGTCGAGCGGTCTGCTCACCGATTGATTGCTCGCCGGCCGCACCGAGTGCATCCATCGGCGACACCGAGAGCACGCGGCGCGATCCCACCCAGGAGGCCGCAGTCGTGGTGAGGGCTACTGCCGCCACGGGCAGCAGCATCGTCGCCGTGGCGTAGGTATATGAGCCGTCCGGAATCATGCCGACGGCCACCCCGACCCCCACGACGACAACGGGAAAGAGCACGCCGACAATCCCGCCCAGCAGCGCGCCGATGACTCCGACGGTCAGCCCTTCCCTGGCCACGGCACGCCGCTGCATCGCAGCGCTTGAGCCGATCAGCCGCAGCAGCGCGATCGTGCGCACCCGGCCGGCGATGATCGTGGCGAATGTATTCGCCGTGACCAGCGCGCCCACGTAGAGAGCGATCACGATGAACACGACCGCAATGAACGACAGGATGAACGTGAGGGTCTCGCTGTTCAGGTCCGCGTCGGCGATGACCTCGGTCAGCACTCCGGTGATCGAGATCAGGCTGACGCCGAAGGCGCTCGACAGCGCCGCGACGAGGATGCTCGGCGCGTGCTCCCGCAGCGCGCGCAACATGAGGGTCATGACAGTGCCTCCATGCCGAGCATGATGCTGCTGATCTCTTCGGGAGTGCTGCGGCTTCGGTCGTCGACTACCCGGCCGTCGTTCAGCAGCACGATGCGGTCGGCGTAGCTGGCGGCGACCGGGTCGTGGGTGACCATCGCGATGCTCTGGCCGTACTCGCGGCTCGCGGTCTGCAGCAGGGTGAGGACCTCCCGCGAGGTGCGGGAGTCCAGGTTGCCGGTGGGCTCGTCGGCGAAAACGAGGTCGGGCCGGGTCGCAAGGGCACGGGCGATCGCTACCCGCTGCTGCTGCCCGCCGGAGAGCTCGTGGGGGCGGTGACGCAGCCGATCGGTGAGGCCGAGGACCGCGATCAGGCGGTCGATCCAGGCCTGTTCCTCGGCGGTCGGAGCCCGGCCGTCGAGCTCGAACGGCAGCAGGATGTTGCCGCTGATGTCCAGCGTCGGCACGAGGTTGAACGACTGGAAGATGAAACCGACCCGCCGCCGGCGCAGCACCGTCAGATTCGAGTCATCGAGCCCGGAAATGTCGGTATCGCCGAGCCACACCGATCCGCTGCTCGCCGTGTCGAGGCCGGCCATGATGTGCATCAGGGTCGACTTTCCCGATCCGCTCGGGCCCATGATCGCCGTGAATTCACCGCGGCGGATGCCGACACTCACGTCGGTGAGCGCGTTCACCCGGGTGTTCGTGGTTCCGTAGGACTTGTGCAGGTGGGCCACCCGGGCGACGAGGCCGAGGTCGGTCGATGTTGGTTTCATACCTATCAGTCTGCTCAGCGCCGTCCCCCGCCGAATCGGACTCAGGGATGGTTTCAACTACACCGCAAGGATGACCGCTGGATCACGCGATGAGGGAATTCTCGTAGGCGTAGACAACCAGTTGCACACGGTCGCGCAGTTCGAGCTTGGTCAGGATGCGACTGATGTGGGTCTTCACGGTCGCCTCGCTGAGAAACTCCGCCGCCGCGATCTCGGCATTGCTGAGTCCCCGGGCGGCCAGGGCGAAGACCTCCCGCTCCCGCGGCGTGAGCCGACTGAAGGAGGCAGGCGGGTCCGCGGGCATCCGCTTGGCATCGAAATTCTCGAACAGCTCGATGATCTGGGCCGCGGCGATGACGGACGCCCCGGCGTGCACCGTGCGGATGGCGGCGAGCAAAAACTCCGGGTCGGCGTCTTTGAGCACAAAGCCGCTCGCTCCCCCGCGAATCGCACGCGCGGCGGCCTCGTCGAGGTCGAAGGTCGTCAGCACGATGATGCGCGGCCCGCCCCCGCCTGCGGCGATCGACGCGTCGACGATGCGGATGGTGGCCTCGATCCCGTCCATGACGGGCATGCGAATGTCCATCAGCACGACGTCGGGCCGCGCCGATTCGACCATGCGGATGCCGTCGGCCCCGTTCCCGGCCTCGCCCACGCACTCGAGGTCTGGCTGGGACGAGATCAACAGGCGGAGGCCGGCCCGAAAGAGGGCCTGGTCGTCCACGAGGGCGACGCGGATCGGGCTGGTCATGCGAGGGTTACTCCCCCCGCGAGAACCGGCAGCGACACGCGCACGACGAACCGATTGCCCTGCACTCCGGCGTCGAAGGTTCCTCCGGCGAGCATCGCGCGTTCGCGCATCCCGTCGATGCCGTGACCGGGCGGTCCACTTACAGACGTGCGAGGGCTTCTGAGCCCGCTCGCGACGGTGAGCTCCAGCGCCGTTTCCGCCCAGGCAAAGCGGATGGTGACCAACTCGCTACGGTCGCCGTGACGCAGGACGTTGGTCAGCGATTCCTGGACGACGCGGTAGATCGCCAGTTGTTGCCCGGAGCCGAGTCGGACAGGCGGGCCCGTTTCCGCGCGTTCAATCGTGAGACCGGAGGTGCGGAGCTGGTCGACGAGGCGATCCAGGTCGTCCAGCGTCGGTTGCGGTCCGGCAGTTTCATGCGAACGCAACTGACGCAGCAGCACACGCACGTCGCCGAGGGCCTCTCGGGCCGTCGTCGCGATCGTACGGAAGGCCTCGTCCGCCGCCTCGGGATTGGTCGCACGGGCATACCGACCACCGTCGGCCTGGGCGATCACGACGGCGAGCGAGTGCGCAACGACATCGTGCATGTCACGGGCGATGCGGGTGCGTTCCTGCTCCACCGCAACCTCCCGAAGAGCCGCAGCCTGCTCGGCCTCCGCTGCCAGCAGTGCCGCCCTGCTCGCCCGCGCGTTTCCCCAGGTCGAGGCGAGCAGGCCCAACGCCCAGCTCAACCCGAAGAGCGCGAGGGCGCTCGTGAAACCGACCACACCGGGAGCGCCGGCCTGGAAGGCCTCACCGGTGCGCACCTGCAACACCAGACCAGCGAGGTTATCCAATCCCCCCGACGCCATAACGAGCACGTAGACGGTCGCGACCGCCGCCCCCACCGGAACTGATGCCAGGCCGAGCCAGCAGATGATGCGGGGCCCGTACGCCCCTGTGGCGTAGAGAACTGGGAGGATGGCCGCGTTCGCGATATCCGGAAGCGACATCGAGGCGAGTTGAACCGCCACCGTGCACCAGGCAATCCCCAGTGCGAGAGCAGGGCTGAGCCGGCGCATGAAGAGGGCGACGGCCATGCCGACGGCCACCCAGAACACCACGACCGTATCGAACCCCAGCACGCTGCGTGCGAGGAACAAGACGACCGCGATCGCTGCATCCACCGTGAGCTGCTGGCGGGAGAGGTGGCGGATCATGACTCAACCGTAGGCGCTGAACGACTCACAGTCATTTTGCCGGTGACACGGCCTTCTCGTCGGGATCATTGGGCGTCCATCCGTACCATCCGCCGTCGGTCTTGATGACGGCCCAGTCCCCACACGCGAAGATACGATCCACGTACACGTCTGTGGGCGACCACACGTCCGAGTACGCGGGCGCGGACTGCCGCTCAGTCTCGGCACACCGCGCAGGGTCAAGGTCGGTATCCGTGGTCGCCGCCAGAATGGCGGGGCCACCAGCCGACGCCTCGCGGATCTTGATCCGGCTCGAGTCGGCGGGCAGCCACTGCACGGTCTGGTCCCAGTCCCGCACGAGGTCCTGGGTTGAAGCGAATTCGTGTGTTTTCTCAGGCTGAATCTTGTCAACGATGCTCGAGCACCCGGTTAGGGTGAGGCCGGCAAGAGCAACGGTGGCGAAGAGAGGGAGGAACTTTCGTGTGTTCATGTTTTCAGCCTGAAGTACCGGCTCAGCGGGATCGTCCCTCCGAAGTCGTCATCTCCTACCTCGCAAGGATGACTCTGATATCTCGGCTAACGCTCTTGCCCTCGGCGTGGCGGCCGTCAATCGTTTCGCCGGCGTTGCTCCGTGAGTATTCCGGCTTGTAGCGGGCGGCATGCTTCGGCGGCTCCCAGGGAGAGGAGGAAACCGAGGATTACGGTTCCGGCGAGTAGGGAAACGCCGACAACGGGGAAACTGTCGAGCTGTACGGCCGCGACCGTTGAGAGAAGTAACCCCAGGGGCACCGATGTACCCAGTGCCACCGCGAGCGGGACCACAACCAGACGGCGACGCACTGAGAGATGAACGGTCGCGGGCACACCCATCCGGTCGAGGGCGATGGATTCCGCGGCGCGGTCGAATACCTGGGACGCCTGGGTCATTAGGGTGGCGGTTGCCGCCAAGATCAGCCCGACGGCCAGCGTGATTGCGACTCCTGTCTGGATGTCGTGGACGAAGAAAGTGTCGGTGCCGCCTTCACCTGTGGCCGGCATGGTGACGACGAAACCGGCAATGAATCCGAGAAACGCCAGCGATGCCACGTTACGCCAGGCACCACGGGGATCGTCGAGGATGCGTCGGGCGGCCAGGAGCCGCGCGACGTTGCTGGTTCGCGCGCCCGGTCGGGCGACCAGTTGCATAAGCCACGGTCCGACGAGGTTGATCGAGCCGATGACCAGGGCCAGGAACACTACTGTCGTGACCAGCCCGATGAAGCTGGCGATGTTCGTGAACTGTGCGTACACAAGGAATGCGACGACCAGCGCCACGACCACGACGAGTCGCCACGTTTTGAGGCGGCGAGGTGTGTGGTCGCGTGCGATACCGAGGGGGGAGATGGTCACGCGTCGCAGGCCCAGCACTGTTGAAGCCACGGCCAGGAGGAGCAACGCCCCGATGACCGCAAGCCAGAGCCACCACGGCAGCAGCAGCTCTCCGAAACCGATGGGCAGCATCTGAAAACTCAGCAGCTGCCAGAGGGGCAACGAAACAACGAATACGGCTGAACCCAGCACCGCGCCGGCGACCGCTTGTACGAGCGTCTCAATGACCGACATGCGGACCACTTCACCGCTCGTCATCCCGATGAGGCGCAGCGAGGCGAGGCGGCGGACACGCCCTCGGGCCCCGAGACGGGCGGCACCGCCACCCAGCCCGAGAATCGGGATGACGAGCAGGGCGCAGGCGAAGCAAGCGAGGGCGACGTACGTAATCGCGAGCCCGGTCTGCTGAGAGTCGGGGAGCGCACCCTCGGCCTGCCAGCGTTGAAAGAACATCCAGGTGCCTCCGGCGACGGTCAGCGCCAGCCACGAGGAAACCGTGAAGGCAAGGACTGCCATCGCATCCAAAACACCAGCGCCCTTGGTCGCGCGGATACGTTCGATGGCTAGACGGGGTGCGAGGGACACAGCAACGCTCATCGGATGGTCCTGCTGATCTGCTGGTCGTCGTGAACCATGGCGTCGCGGATCTCGATGAGACGCTCGCACCACCTGGCGACCTCGTCATCGTGGGTGACGACCACCAGGGATGCGCCAGAACGGGCAGTGGTCGCGGTGAGAAGTTGCATCACTTCATGCCCGGTGGCCTGGTCCAGTGCGCCGGTCGGTTCGTCGGCAAAGACCACCTCGGGTTTGTGGATGAGTGCCCGAGCGATCGCGACCCGCTGGGCCTGACCCCCGGAGAGCTCGCCCGGCCGACGATTCTCCATGCCGGCTAGTCCGAGTTTGCCCAGCCAAACATCCGCTGCCTGCAAGGCCTGGGTCCGGGGAATACCCGTGAGCAGGAGAGGAAGAGCGACGTTCTCACGGGCGGGAAGTTCCGGTAACAGCTGGCCGTCCTGGAAGACAAAGCCAAACCGCCGCCGCCTCAACAGCGAACGTTGCTTGTCGCGCAAGGCCGACACCGAATCACCACCCAGCGACACCTCGCCGGCGTCGGGAACGAGTATCCCGGACAAGCAATGCAACAGTGTCGATTTACCCGAACCGGATGGCCCCATGATGGCAACGGCCTGCCCCGGCGGAATTTCGAGGGTCACATCGGCCAATGCGCGTACGGCGCCATAGGACTTCGAAATGTTGTGGGCGGAGAGCGTGTTGCGAGGTGGCTCGGGGATGATCATGTCCCTAGTCGACCATTGTTGGAAGGCGGATGCCATGACGCCAGCCTCCCGGACAAGGTGGAGCTAGCTCCACCCTTTGGCGCGGGAGGCCCTCTGGCGGGGCCGATCGCGTGCACCCCTTCTAGTGTTGTCCCTATGCAAGACCTCACGCGACGCCGTCATCTTCTGTTCGTTGGCCAAACAGCAGTGGGCGCAGCGGGTGCTCTGATCATCGGATCCATGTTGGTCATCGCGGTGACGGCGCACGTAGCCGGGCTCACCATGTTTGCCGCCTTCGCAATAACGGCGGTGGTGGCCATCACGTGGTGGGCGTTGCTGACATTCGAGCGGAAGAAATTCGTAGCCGTCACAGCGCAGCCTGTTGATTGGGCACGGGAGCTTCGGGAAGTACGTGATTCCCGTCGGGTCATCGTTGGGGCATTCGAGATCGAACGGCGCCGCATCGAGCGCGACCTGCACGACGGCGCCCAACAGTATTTGGTTTCGGCCAGCATGAAACTCGGCGAGGCCTCATCCCTGATGATTGACGGCACCAGTACTCCCGGAAGCGACACAGCGCTAGTGACGTCACTACTGGAGGGGGCGCACCGCGACGCGGAAGAGGCCATGCGCGCCCTGCGCTCTACCGTCTCGGGTATCCACCCGCAGGTGCTCGCTGATCTCGGGTTGCTGGCCGCGATCTCCGACATGGTCGAACGAAGCAGTGTCGACGTGGCGGTGCACTGCCCGCACCCGCTACCGAACATGCCCGAGGAGGTGGCAGCGACCGCCTGGTTCTTCTGCTCCGAGGCGCTCACGAACGTCGCCAAGCACGCACCGGGAGCGACAGCAACACTCTTGCTGGCCGCCGATGCAGACCTGCACATTTCCGTCGTAGACAACGGGCCAGGTGCCGTCCGGTTGCGCAACGAAGGCGGACTCGTCGGCATGCGAGAACGACTGGCGGCCTTTGGCGGTTCCCTGGAACTCGTCTCGCCCGACGGTGGACCAACGGCCGTGTCGGCCCGAATTCCGCTACTTCTCACTCCAACCAACGAAACGAACCCATGAAACTGATCGTTGCCGATGACTCCGCACTCTTGCGTGAAGGATTGGTCTCCTTGCTCGAGCGCCAGGGCCACGAGGTCATTTTGCAGGCCGCCAGCGCGCCTGAGCTGATGAGCGCAATCGCAACGGCCGTGCGCGAAGGCAGGTGCCCAGATGTTGTCATCACTGACGTCAGAATGCCGCCCGGTATGGGTGATGACGGCCTGGCCGCAGCGATCGCGATCCGCCGGGACCATCCCGGCATGGGAATCCTGGTGCTGTCCCAATACGTGGCCACCGCCCACGCGACGGACCTCTTCAGCGGGTGGGGTGATGGACTATCCACGGTGTCACCACACGATGCCGGAGGCCTCGGCTACCTTCTGAAGGACCGTATTTCACGTGTCGCGGACTTCATGAGGTCGCTGTCGATCATCGCGGCAGGCGGCGTTGTTGTTGATCCTGAAGTCGCCGCTCGTCTGATCCATGGCCGCCGTACAGCCCTGGACCTGCTGAGTGTCCGCGAGCTCGAAGTGCTGGAGTTGATGAGCGAGGGATCATCGAACCAGCAGATCGCCGAGCGGCTCTACCTCTCCGCCAGCGCCGTGTCCAAGCACGTCACCAATGTGTTCATGAAACTGGGGCTGCCAGCCGGTGAGGACAACCGCCGGGTACGCGCGGTGCTGGCCTATCTGACCGCCCACGATTAGCTCTTGACGCAGCTCGCTGACGTGTGCCGAAGCCATGCGGCGGCAATCCGGCGATTTGGACGGTCCCGTACTGGGACCCTGACAACGGTTCCTTGTCGTTGCTAGTTTCGTAGGCATGAACCCACTTGTCCCGACTGGCCTTGACGTCGCGTTCACGACGATTGCGATTGTTGTCGGTGTCGCCCTGCTGGTGGCCGTGTTTGCCATCGCAACGTGGCTTCTGTCGACGGACCGGGTCACCTTTCGAGCAATGAAGCGGCCAGACTCGGGTGCGATCCGGTCACCTCGAGCCTGAGCCACCGTGATGTACGAGCTGAAAGAGCGCTAGCGAAACAATCCGGCCCGACTCTTTCGGTGGATAGGTCCCGCCACGCGCTATCGTGCACGAATGGGGAATCGACTTTCGTTGCTGGTGGGACCGGTTATCGTGCTGCTGTACGCGACGGTGATGGTGCTGACGATCACGATATGGGACCCGGCAGCCGCCGTCCCGTGGCTGACATACCAGGAAATCATTGCGGGACTCAACGAGGCCGGCATAATCGTGGCTGCAGAAGTGATCGGGTTGATCGTGTGGGCCTATCTTGGCGTCGGGCTGGCGCTGGTGCTGAGCATCCTTGGATTCACCGGGCACGCCGGACTGGGTGCGGTTATCCTGGGGCAGCTCGCGTTGATCGCCGCCGGCGCACCTGCCTACTTCTGGGGTTCGTTCTCGCTCGGCATGGACGTTGCCGACACCTTCGGTGTCAGCGGTGGTAGCCACACACCGTTGAGTGGTCTCCTCTACGCCACCAGCGGGGTCGCGTTGCTGGCACTTGTCGCCGTCAGCATTCGAATGGTGGCGAATCGGCGATCGATGCGGTCGTGAAGCGCGCCGACCGGATCTCGACGGCGGTCAATTCGATCGAAACCACGATCCAGGGTCCTCACGGTCCCATTCCCGTGCGCTGGTATTCACCGCCCGTCGGCGCTGCTCCCGTCCGATCCACACCGATCGTATGGGTTCACGGGGGCGGATTCTTCAGAGGTGGCCTCGACCTGCCGGAGTCGCATGACGTCGCCCTAATTTTGGCCGCGGCGGGATTCCAGGTCGTCACCGTTGCCTATCGTCTCGCGACTGTCTCGAGGCTTCGTCTGTCATCGAGTGGGTTTCGGCGGAGCCCGGCCGTCCACTATCCGGTACCGGTTGACGACGTCGTTGCCGTGGTGCGGGAAGTGCAGCGCAGCGCGCCCACCGGGGTGATTCTGGGTGGCGCAAGCGCTGGCGCGTGCCTATCCGCCGGCGCAGTACTTCGACTGGCGGACGACGGAGCAGACGCTCTCGCGGGGGTCTTCTTCGCGTACGGACTGTTCCACGCCGCGCTACCGAAACGATCGGCCCAATTACGCAGCCGCCTTCAGGGCAAACGCCGATTCGCCCATACGCCGACACTTCTCAACCTGACCAACCTCCACTACGCGGGCAATCGAACCGCGCTCGCTGAAGCCGACGCATTTCCCGGTGGCCATCCCCTGCACCTCTTTCCGCCGACGCTCATGGTCGACGCAGATCGCGATTCAATGCGGGCGTCCGGCGGTCAGTTCGCCCGTGAACTTGTCGCCGCCGGGATCGCCCTGGACTACCACGTGCTTCCCGGGGCTTTCCATGCTTTCCTCAACAGTCCACACGACCCGAGCTTTGCTGACGGCATCCGTCTCATCATCGATTGGGCGCTGCAACTATCGGTGAGGCACCCCTGACCCGCGGCGAAGACGGCGAACTGGTGCGACCGTGAGAGTGTGGGGGCGCCTAGCTCGAACTGGCTGCGTCGTGAATCCGCTGAAGGAGCGCAGCGAGGTTCGACTGCTCCTCGACACTGAGCGCCGCGATGATCGCGTGCTCGGTTTCAAGGTGGTCGGGCAATGCCGCCTCGATGAGCTCTCGACCGGAATCGGTGAGCGTGACGAGTGTGCCGCGGCCGTCGTTCGGATTGGCCGCCCGCCTGACCAAGCCGCGCGTTTCGAGCTTGTTCAGCCGCTGGGCCACCGCGCTCGTCGAAATCATGGCGTCACGCGCGAGTTCCACCGGGGTGATTCGATAGGGGGCTCCGCTTCGCAGCAACGTGGCGAGCACATCGAATGACGCAGAGTCCAGGGCGTGCCGAGCGAAGGTGTCGGCGAGACGCGATTCGACGGCGATTGCAGCGCGATTCAATCGGCCGATGACCGCCATCGGTGAGACATCGAGATCGGGCTTCTCGGAGTGCCACTGCGTGAGGATTCGATCCACATGGTCTGCCATGCGTCCACACTAGCAATTGCTAAGCACTTAGGTATTATGACTAAGTGCTTAGCAATCGAATCCTCCTGCTGGCGACCACGGCCGTCGCTCCAGCCTTGTGGGGCACCACATACCTGACGACCACCCTGTATCTGCCGGTCGACCGGCCATTGCTCGCGGCAACCGCACGCGCACTTCCTGCCGGAGTTCTGCTCCTGCTGCTGTGCCGCCGGCTGCCGCGCGGCCACTGGTGGTGGAAGTCGTGGGTGCTCGGCATTCTCAACATCGGCGCGTTCTTTGCGTTGCTCTTCATTGCCGCCTATCGGCTCCCCGGCGGTGTGGCGGCCGTCATTGGCGGGCTTCAGCCTCTTATCGTCGCCCTCCTCGCGACACGGGTTCTCCACGAAAGGCTGACCGGACGCGTTGTCGCGGCCGGCTCGACTGGGGTGTTCGGCGTGTGCCTCATCGTGCTTCAGGCCCAGGCGCGCCTCGACGCGATCGGCATCCTGGCGGCCGTCGCGGGCACGCTGTCTATGGCATCCGGCATCGTGCTGTCCAAGAAGTGGGGGCAGCCGGCATCCCCGCTGACCACAACCGCCTGGCAGCTCATCACGGGTGGGCTCACCCTGCTGGTCATCCTGCTCACGTTCGAGGGCCTGCCTACTGCCCCGCTGACAGCACAGAACATCCTGGGATATGGCTATCTGGCCGGGGTCGGCACCGCGCTCGCCTATGTCCTGTGGTTTCGCGGCATCGCACGGCTTCCCACGAGCACCACGGCTTTCCTCGGCCTGCTCAGCCCCGTCATGGCAATCCTCCTCGGTTGGGTGATCGCCGGGGAGGCCCTCCTCCCGCTGCAGATTGCCGGAGTCGTTATCGTCCTGGGCTCGATCACTGCTGGCATCGTCCCCAAGGCCGCACAGCGTCCCGAGCTCCCCGCGAGCGGTGGTTCGCTGCGAGGACGCAGGATGGCTCGCTCAGAGTGAGTCCTACCCGGGAGAAGCGTCCGCACCGTCTCCCGGGTAAGCGTTATATCGACGATGGTGACAGGGCTCACCCGACCGGCCGGAGGCGAGGATGTGTGCCCAGGCCGCCGAACTTCCTCACACCCGATCCGTCGGCGTTGACGTAGGTGACCGAACGAGCCTGCCACTGCACGAAGAGAACTCCCTTGCCGTCCGGCGTCCAGGACGGTTGCTTCGATTGTTGAGCATCCGAACCGTCGTAAATCAGCGGCGCGAGATCGGTCCCGTCCGCACCCACCAGATAAAGGTCGACGGGGCCACCGGCCGGGTTGAATTCGTTGGTCGTGAATACGATCCTGTCGCACTCGGGATCCCAGTCCGGGTAGGTCGCAAAGAGCGAGAAATCGGTGATGGCCTTGGGCACGCCGCCGACCGCCGGAACGATTCCGATCGCTCCGCCAATCTCCTTTCCCGTCGCGTCGAAATGCTCGACCTGCACGGCGAGCCGTGTGCCATCGTGCGACCACCTCGCCTGGTCTACGAGCTCGAGTGGTTCGGTCTGGGCGATGGTTTTCGCCTCGCCGGATTCAAGGTCGACGAGCGCGATCGCCGAGGTTGAGGGCGGCCCCATCGGGAGGTTCCGTCCGTTGTAGATCGTGAGCGCCATCGTCGTGCCGTCAGGTGACCAGGCAGGATAATCGACGCCGTTGCAACCTGGGAAGGACGAGCATTCCGCGACCTTGGTGACCTCCGAGCCGTCGACTGCAGCGGTCCAGATCTCCTGGCCAGTGCTGAACGCGATGCGGGTCCCGTCCGGCGACCAGTCCGGATGGAGCAGCTCGCCATCCTGGTCAACCAGTTTGTGACGGCCAGAGCCATCGGGGCTCATGAGGCAGATGCTGCTGGGGTCCATTCCCGTGAGGCCGCAGTCTTGCGCCCCCTGAAAGACGAGCCACTCGTCGCCATCGCGGACGACGACGGATGCGGCCTGTGCTGTCATCGCGGAAGATGGCGCGCCCGGCGGAGCTGTTGCGCATCCGCTTACTGACACGGCGAGCAGAACTCCGGCCATCAGATACTTCGTCGTTGCGTGTTTGTTCATCATGAGTCCTTTCGACGGGATGCGTCGAAAGGCACAGTAGACAAGGATCGGCCCCACCCGCATTCGTACCTGAGTACGTAGATTCGTCGCGAGGGACGAGCCCGCCGGGATTTCTTCGCCCTGACGCGACTACGCCCGACAGGGAGTCATGCCTGCCGGGAACCGGTCAGGACCGACGCGAGCTCCGCGCGGCCCCTCACGCCGAGCTTGCCGTAGACGCGGAAGAGATGCGTTTCCACCGTGCGGACGGTGATGCTCAGGAAGGCAGCGATCTCCCTGTCTGAGTTGCCGAAGGAGGCTAGGCGGGCGATCTCTGACTCTCGAGCGGTGAGGGCGGGGCGATCAAGTTCGCGCACGAGGGGACTGTTGTAGTTCGGAAATTGCGCCTGCAGGAACCTCAGCCGCTCGAGCGCCCGGGTCGCGTCCGTCGAGTGTCGCGCTTTCAGAAGACGGACCGCCCCGGCCATCGCGTCAAGCGCGTACCCGCCGAGGCCGGCGGCGAGCAATTCACCTGCTGCCGATTCGAGCACGCGTGGGTCTCGGGCGAGCACGGCCCGCGCGTGTGATCTCTGCGCGTCGCGTGCCGGCCCGGGCATGTCAGCGACGACCCCGAGGAAACCGGCCGGCGCGTCAGGGTGGTTGTATCGGACGCCCTCGTACCAGGCGACCGCGGCGATGCCCTGTAGGCCGTCCGGCACGGACCGGGCTGCGGCAACGGCACGTTCTCCGGCGCCGCGCAGATCTCCTCGCCCGGCGAGTAGAGAGGCAAGGGCCACCTCGGCTTCTGGGTACAGGTAGCGCGAACGTGGCTCGGCGGCGAGAAGCTCGCCCAACGTCTCTGCATCCTCCTGGCGCCCGGCGATCACGAGCGCCTGGACAAGGTACGAGCGTGTCAGGGGCAGGCTTGAGGTGCACCAGACTCCGCGCGCGCCCACCGCCTCGGACAGGAAACGCACGCCGTGATCCGTGTCGCCGGCGATCAGGGCCGCGCGCCCCAGAATCATGGCGTACTGCGCCCTCGTTCCGTCGTCGCCCGCGGCGAGCTCGTGAGCGTAGCCCGCGGCACAGAGCTGGCGTACCCGCGCCAGATCGAGAGTTGTGTACAGCGGGGCAATCGCGGCCAGGAGCAGCATCGCGTCTTCTCCCTCGGGAAGGGATGCTCGTTCGCGCGCGGTGAAGTGCTCGAGACGAGGGAGATGCTCGGCGAAGCCTTCCTCGTCGCCATCGTAGATCCGCAGCGT
This sequence comes from Cryobacterium algoricola, assembly GCF_004402485.1. Taxonomy (GTDB): domain Bacteria; phylum Actinomycetota; class Actinomycetes; order Actinomycetales; family Microbacteriaceae; genus Cryobacterium; species Cryobacterium algoricola. Next base: position 168,760 of record NZ_SOFG01000023.1, read on the forward strand.
GGCCGAGGTGAGGAGCGCGTGCGCTACTGCGTCGGGTGGCGACGCCGAGTGATCGACCACTTCACTCGCGATGTCTCCGGCCTCCTTGGGACGGCCACTCCTCCAGAGACCCGTCGAACTGAGTGCCTCCAGCATCGGGAACGAACCGAATTGTTCGCGCAGGTCGTCGAGCAGTGCCAGACCGTCATCGGATCGCTGGGTGGGCATGATCAGGAGATAGGCGCGCGTCATCTGCACCGCCAGTACCTGCTTCGGGCTGAGAGCGTCGAGATCGATCGAGTCCAGCACGGAGAGACAATCCTCTGGGCGGTACTGATGAGCGAGGACCTCCGCGAGACGCACCGCTCCGTCGGGCCCAGCGCCTCGGTCGATCGCCGCACGCAGAAAGAACTCACTCGTCCCGGGATCGCTGGCGAGCACCAACTCGGCCAGCTCACGCAACCTCGCTGGCGGAATCTCGCGGCCAAGCTCAATAGACCACCGCGCGACGGCGACCTCGTGGACCAGGTCTCCGGATCGTTCGAGAGCCGCGATCAGTCGCACAAGCTGGGTTCGGCGCCGCACCGTCGGCAGCATAGCGAGCACAGCGTCGCCAATCAGTGGATGCCCGACCCGGACCTCTCCGGGACCGCTGACGTCGAGCACACCCGCCAGTTCCGCCTCATCGATCGCACGGTCCTCAGCCACGTCGAGGAGAACGTGCAGCGGTAGCCCGTCGGCCAGTGCCACGAGTTCAACGGCGTCGAGGGCCGGGGACGACAACCTGTCCACGGGCATCCGCATCAACTCGACCAATTCGTCGACCATCGGCAGGAATCCGCGAAGACGCCAGATTCCTTCGGAGTAGACGACAGAATGTCGAGCCACGCTCTCGCGGATCAGGGCGCCTATCGCGAGAGGATTCCCTCTGCTGCGACCGTGCACCGCACGCACAAGCCCCGCATCGACTTCGCCGTCGAGTTGCCTCTGGGCAAATCGGGAGGCCTCATCGATGGTCAGCGGTTGGAGTTCGCAGCGCAACGCGCCACCATCCTTCACGAGAAGGATGAGGGCGTCGTGCACCCGAGACCCGGACCGGACAGCGAGAACGATCGTCACCCCCGAGGCCGCCAATTGGTGCACCACTCCCGCGGAGGCGCTGTCCAAGAGGTGGGCATCGTCGATCGCGAGCACGTCGAGTTGCCGGTCGATCACGCCGCGGTGCACCGCCAATGCACGTTCGACGGGGGTCGCAACATCCGCATCATCCTCGATCAGCGACATCAGTGCGCCAAGCGGAATCACCGCCATCGCCGAGGTCGCCGTCAACGCGGCAGTCCGTCGCCCGGACGCCGCGGCCTCGGTCAGTGCGGCGGCCAGAGTGACAGTCTTGCCAATTCCGGCAACGCCGGCGATGAGCACGCTACGACCCGCTCGAATCGCCTCGGCGATCTGCTGGATCTCAGCAGATCGAATGGGGGCGGGCACGAATCGTCCGGCCGGAGGCAGTTGCTCGGACATGCCCGCTCATCGCTGAATGGGCGGGTTCACGAAGGTCCGACGGGATTTCATGGAAAACAGTGTAAATCAAGCGAGAATGCACGGCCCCGAAAACTCGCAATCCCGCACAGGGCCCGCGCGGAGGCCCGGCCCCGGCATCTCCGCAAGACGCATTCCTTCTCCCCGGGGCGGCTGCCTCGTAAGGTCGGAGCATGTCATTCCCCCACTCGGACCGGTTGGTCTTTCGGAACATGACCGATGCTGACCTCGACGACATGGCCGCGATGCTGGCTGACGCGGACGTAATGGAGTACTACCCGCGGCCCAAGAACCGCGAGGAGGCCCAGCGGTGGATCGAGTGGAACAAGCGCAACTATCTCGAGCATGGCTATGGTCTGTGGCTCATCGAGACGACGGCGGGTGAGTTCGTCGGTGACTGTGGCCTCACCTGGCAGGCCGTCAACGGCCGACCTGAACTCGAGGTCGGCTACCACGTGCGGGCGGAGCTTCAGGGCCGTGGTTACGCAACCGAGGCAGCCTCGGCGTGCCTCGACTTCGCCAGGGACATCGTGCAGGCAGCACACCTCGTGGCGATCATCCACCCCGACAACCGGGCTTCGAGACGCGTCGCGGAAAAGATCGGCCTCGAATTCGAAGAGGATGACCTGGGCGGAGCCATCGACATCCGCTTGGTCTACGGGTCACTTCTGTAAACCGCCTCGGCTCAGCAGTTACGGAAGAATCCGTCAGTTGATGGCTAGCATGAAGCGCATGTCCATCAAGCTTGAGAATGTCGGCATCGCCGTTCGCGACCTCGAAGCGGCGATCTCCTTCTTCACGGACCTCGGCCTCACGGTCATCGGCCGTGACGAGGTCAGTGGCGAGTGGACCGACACGGCCGTCGGTCTGGATGGCAACCATTCCAGGATCGCGATGCTCCAGACGCCAGACGGCCACGGACGCCTCGAGCTCTTCGAGTACATCCACCCCGAAGCGATCGAGTCGGAGCCCACTCGTCCCAACGAGATCGGCATGCATCGCGTCGCCTTCTCGGTCGACAACCTCGACGACGCCCTCGCGATCGCCGCGAAACACGGATGCTTTCCGCTTCGCGGGGTCGCGACCTATCAGGATGTCTACAAGCTCACCTATGTCCGTGGTCCCAGCGGCATTATCGTGATGCTCGCCGAAGAGCTGAAGCAGAACTAAACGAGAACTGACCGACTCACAAGGTCACGGAATCGGTCACCACATTCGACGGCGCCGGTTCGTGCCGCAGGTAGGCGCGGCGGAACCGGCCACTCCCGGCGGTGAGGGCGCGCAGTTCGATCGCGTACCGCAGCAGCTCCGCGTCCGGAATCTCGACGGTGATCTCGCTCCGTGCGTCACCGACTGACGTGACACCGGTCAGGTGCCCCCGCCGGGTGGACAGGTCGTTCATCACCGTGCCCACGGAGCCGTCCGGCACGGTGATCGTCACCACGGAGACGGGTTCCAGCAGCTGAATCCGGCTCGCGGCGGCCGCCTCGCGCAACGCGAGCGCACCGGCGGCCTGAAACGCGGCATCCGAGGAGTCGACGCTGTGCGCCTTGCCGCCGACCACTGTCACCCGGATGTCGACGACCGGGAACCCCGCGGAAACGCCCTTCTGCATTTGCGCCCGGACGCCCTTTTCGACCGACCCGATGTACTGGCCGGGGACCACGCCGCCGACGACCTTGTCGACGAACTCGAACCCCGCTCCGCGTTCGAGTGGTTCGACGTCGATGTCGCAGATGGCATATTGGCCGTGACCGCCGGACTGCTTGACGTACCGTCCGCGCGCGGAGACGGCCCGGGCGAACGTCTCCCGCAGCGGCGTGATGACACCGACGGTCTGCACCTTCACGCCCTGGCCGCGCAGCCGGTCCAACACGACCTCGGCGTGCGCCTCCCCCATGCACCAGAGGATCAGTTGATGGGTTTCGGCGTTCCACTCCACGCGCAGGGTCGGGTCGACGGCAGCCACCTTCGCGAGGCTCCTGGCCAGTGCGTCCTCGTCACCGTGCGTTGCCGCCTGCACGGCGACGGGCATCAGCGGCTCCGGCATCTCCCAGGGAGTGACCAGCATCGGCGTCTCGCGCGACGACACGGTGTCGCCGGTCTCGGCGCTGGACATCCGGGTGAGCGCGCAGATGTCGCCCGCAACACAATACGGCGCCGGGTGGAGGGCGGACCCCAGCGGGAACTGCAGGTGCGTCACGCGCTCCTCACTGTCGTGGTCCGTGCGGCCCCGCTCGGCGCTCGCGTGCCCGCCGATGTGCACGGTCGAGTCCTCCCGGATCGTGCCGGAGAAGACCCGCACCAGGCACACCCGGCCGAGGAAGGAGTCAATGGTCGTGCGCACCACTTCGCCGACGAGCGGCCCGGCGGGATCGCACGCCAGCGGCCCGACCGGCTGCCCGTCCCGTGCCGTCACCGACGGCAGGCCGCGTTCCACCGGCGACGGGAATGCGCCGGTCACGACTTCGAGCAGCTCCGTCACGCCCACGCCGGTTTCAGCGGATGTCGCGAGCACCGGCAAGAAGGACCCGCGAGCGACGGCGATCTCGAGGTCGGCGATGAGGGTGTCGAGGCCGATCTCGTCGCCGCCGAGATAGCGGTCCATCAGCGTCTCGTCCTCGCTTTCGGCGATGATGCCCTCGATCAGGAGGGCCCGCGCCGACTCGGCGCCGCTGAGCTCGACCTCGGTCGCCGGCCGGCGGACGGGGCGAGGGACGCCCGCGGTGTAGTCCGATACCGTGCCGGAGAGCAGCCCCAGCAATCCGGTGATCGTCCCGGCCCGGCGAATCGGCAGGTAGAGCGGCAGGACCGAGGAACCGAAGGCGTCCTGGCACTCCGCCAGGACCGCCTCGTAGCGGGCCCGGGGATGATCGATCCGGCTGATCGCGACGGCGCGCGGCATCCCGATTCGCTCGCATTCCGCCCACAGCGCGGTCGTGGCGGCGTCGACGCCGTCAACGGCGGAGACGACGAACAGCGCAGCATCCGCGGCCCGGAGGCCGGCTCGCAGTTCGCCGACGAAATCGGCGTAGCCGGGGGTGTCGAGCAGGTTCACCTTCATGTCGTCGACGACGATGGGCAGGACCGAGAGCGTCACGGAGCGTTGCTGGTGGATCTCGGACGGGTCGGAATCGCTCACCGTGGTGCCGTCGAGGATCGATCCCATTCGGTTGATGGCCCCGGTGGCGGCGAGCAGCGCTTCAGTGAGCATCGTCTTACCGGCCCCCGAGCGGCCGACCAGGGCAACGTTGCGGATCTTTTCCGGACGCTGCGCCGGTGTTGTCGTTCCGATGGACGAGCCGTGTGTGCCTTTTCCGGACATGAAGCTCCTGACGTCGTTGTCGCGGCCTTCCCGCACCGTTGTAGTCGATTTGACCCCGGGCCGGACCGGAGGGCAAGGGCAGGGTCGACGGCGGTCCCCTGCTGTGCGGTCGAACTGGCCTAGGCGCTCCGAACGGCCCGGACCGCGACGCCCGCCCACTGCGCTGCGAGATCGTCCAGGGAGAGGTCGAGGGCACCGGCCAGGGCCGCCACCACTCCGAATGCGGGGCTCGGCAACCGGCCGGTCTCGATCTTCCGCAGAGTTTCCGGGGAGATGCCGGCCCGCGCGGCGACCTCGTTCAGTGATCGCGTGCTGCGTGCGCTGCGCAGGGTCGCGCCCAGGCGCCGACCCGCCTCGATCTGTTCGGGGGTGAGCGGCAGGCGAACCATCATCATCAACTTCCTCCAGTAACGAGCAATGCGGTATTATTATACCGACATGATCGAACTACACACCCCCTCCGAAATCGAGCAGATGCGCGCAGCGGGCGCCTTCGTTCGAGACACTCTATCCGCGCTGTCGGCTCAAGCAGCGGTCGGGGTGAACCTGCTCGACCTCGAACTCGCCGCGCGAAAGGCGGTCGCTGAACGCGGAGCAGTCTCGTGCTACTGGGACTATGCGCCGTCATTCGGCAACGGCCCGTTTCGAAACGTCATCTGCCTCTCCGTGAACGACGCCGCACAACACGGGCTCCCCCACGACTACCGGCTGCGCGACGGCGATGTCCTGAGCCTGGACTTCGCCGTCTCGGTGGACGGCTGGGTGGCCGATGCCGCCGTCACCGTCATCGTCGGGCGACCCGACCCCGACGACGTGATCCTGATTCGCTCGACCCAGGAGGCCCTCGCCGCCGGGATCGCCGCGGCCCACCCCGGTAACCGCATGGGGGACGTTTCCGCGGCGATCGGCGCCGTCGCGGCCCAGTACGGCTACCCCGTCAACCACGAATTCGGCGGGCATGGCGTCGGACGGACCATGCACGGGGACCTCTTCATCTGCAACGACGGCCGCCCCGGCCGCGGTTTCCCCATCCGCCCCGGGCTCGTCTTCGCACTCGAACCCTGGTGGGCGAAGACGACGTCGCGCATCCGCATGGACCCCGACGGCTGGACCGTCCGATCCGCCGACGGCAGCCGAGCCGCACACACCGAGCACACCATCGCCATCACCGAGGATGGCCCACTCCTGTTGACCGCCTGACCCTGTTCCGTCAGTCGGTCGATGCCGCACCGGCGTTGTAGGTAATGGCGTCGAGGTTGTATTCGAGGTAGGCGAACTCGCCCTGGGGAGCGGCGGCATGCCAGCGGCCTTCCCCGTGGGCAGGGAGCCGGCGGGTACCGAACACGCGATAGTCACCCACCGGCGTCGACCACGGTTGGGGCGTGAAGGTCGACCCGTCGGGTGAAGTACTCATCCGGTCGTCCGAGCGGAAGTCGACGAGGTCTCCGTTGCGGAAGGTCAGGTCGGCACTCACCGTCTGTGCACCGTTCGTGAACACGCCCCGGACATGGGTGTCGTCGACCTCCTGCCAGACGATCGGGGCGTCGACGAGTGCCGCAGGGGCCAGGATACACAGGTCGTTGAACAGGGTCACGGTCTCGGCGCGGTCCATCTCGGGCCCCGCGGCGTTCACCATCCGCAGTACGGAGCACAGCTTGACGCGCATCGTGGCGGACCGGTCGACGAAGACGTGCAGCACGTCGACCGGCAGGCCGAACATTGTGGCGTCCATCCAGAACAACCGGCTGGGCGTGCGGCCGTAGGTGTTGACCTGCTCGCCCGTGTACGTCATCCAGCGTGACGTCGCGCTGGCGCGAATCCGGCCGTGGATGGTTGCCCGCAGGGATGAGACCCGGGGCTGGCCGACGGCGCCGGAGCGGCGGACGTGCTCGGCGACCGGCGCCGGGAGTCGCGCCAGATCGGCCTCCGTCACCACCGCTCCTGCGCCGGGCACGGATGCACGCAGCGCGGTCGCGACCCGACGCCGGTACTCGGCACGGTAGCTTCCCGGTCCCTGTGCGGCGAGCTCGTATCCCAGCGCCACGAGGAGCACGAGGTTGGCCAGCGTTCCCGCCCGGGCATCGCTCCACGACGTCAGGATCACGGTCTGGGAGATCAGGAGGCCGGCGATTCCGGCGACCCACCACATCCGTGCGCGGGCCGCGAACAGCGCTCCGGTCGTGACGAGCGCAATCGCGGCGGCCAGCCAGACCACACCGAGTTCCGGTTCGATCGGCTCGGTCAGCGTCGTCACCGGGGCCCAGTCCAGACCCTTGGCGGCGCCGAGCAGGTGGATCAATCCGTGTGCGATCAGGATGACCACGACGAACCACCGAACAAGGGTCCTGGTCATGCGCGGGCTGCCGTTCCGAAGCGGGCGAGGACAAGATCGACAGCCGACCGCGCGTAGCCGGCTTCGATCGGTGCGCCGGTGATCAGGAGGCTGAAATACACGGGCCCGGCGAGCGCGTTCAGAACGAAGTCGATATCGGTGTCGGCGGACAACTCGCCCGAGGCGATTCCGCGTCGGACGGCCGCACGCCACTCGAGTTGGTTGGGCCGGATGATCAACTCGCGATAGCTGGTCGCGAGCTCGGGATCGGTGGCCATCTCGGCCACCAGGCCGGGCAGCACCCGGCCCAGCGGAGTCCGGGTCAGGATGTCGATCAGCTGTTCGGTCAGGAACAGCAGATCGCCGGCTGCACTGCCGGTCTCGCTGTTCCGTGCCGGACGCATCTGGGTCACCATCGCCTCGACGACGAGCTGGGACTTCTGCGCCCACCGCCGATAGAGGGCGGGCTTGCTCACGCCGGCCCTCCGGGCGACGTCTGTAACTGTCAGGCGGGCGTAGCCGACCTCGGCGAGCAATTCGATCGTGGCGGCCAGAATCGACCGATCCATGCCCGGATCGCGCGGGCGACCCACGTCGCTGCCGCGACCGCCTGGCCGGCGCGGCGCCACCAGTGAATCCGACATCAGAACCGCCTCTCGATTACGTTCCGCTTAGTAACGTAACAGGAGTTATCGAGTTACGCAACGCTGCGTTACGGAAATCACCGGAACGTACACCGAGAGGCCCGAGCTGACCGTGTGGCGGCAAGCCCTCCGCGAGTTCTTGACACGGCGGCGATCGGCCAGCATATTGCTCTCTGAGGCGACAGCACGCCGCGACGATGGGAGATCCCGATGACCGGCCGCGTCCATATCGACTTGTTCACCACGCTCGACGGGGTCTCCCAGGCCCCCGGGGGCCCCGACGAGGACACCGACGGCGGGTTCAGGTTCGGCGGCTGGCAGGCGCCCCTGATCGACGAAGCCGATGGCGCCCAGATAATCGCGGGAATCCAGGCCATGGATGCCCTGCTTCTGGGGCGGCGCACGTATGACATTTTCGCCGGGTATTGGCCGCACCAGCTCGACGGGCCTGAGTCCGAAATCGCGCGCAAATTCGACGCGATCCCCAAATACGTCGCATCCCGAGGCGCGCCGGACCTCTCCTGGCGCGACTCGCATCTGCTCGGTCGCGACCTCGCGGTGGAGCTGGCCGTGTTGCGCGAGCGGCACGAGGACATCCACGTGATCGGCAGCATCGACTTCGCCCGCACTCTTGTCGCCGGTGACCTGTTCGACCAGCTGAACCTCTGGGTGTACCCGATCGTGCTCGGTGCGGGCAAGCGCCTCTTCCCGCCGGAGGGGCCGCCCGCGTCCCTCGAGCTGATCGCCGCGGGGACTCCGTCCCCGGCGGGCACGATTCTGCTGCGGTACGGTCCTAAAGGCTCCACCCCGGATACGGGCGACATGACCTGACGGGATCCCGGTATCGTCGACGAGATGACGGAAGAGTCGACTCAGCCGCAACCCTTCACCTACCGCGCCTCGGATGAAGAACTCGAGGATCTCCGCGTGCGTTTGCGCGCCACGCGCTGGCCCGATGAGCCGCAGGGTGCCGGGTGGTCCCTCGGTGGGAATCTGGAATCGCTCCAGGAACTTGTCGCCTACTGGCTCGACGACTTCGACTGGCGGGCGCAGGAGGCACAGCTCGCGCGGCTCCCCCGGTTCACGGCCTCGATCGGCGGGCTCGGCATCCACTTCGTGCATGCCCGTGCGGCCGGTGAATCTCAGAACGTGCTGCCGCTGATCCTCAACCACGGCTGGCCCGACTCGTTCTGGCGCTATTCCCAGGTGATCCCGCTGCTCACTGACCCGGGCGCACACGGGGCCGATCCGGCCGATGCCTTCGATGTCGTCGTTCCCGACATGCCCGGGTTCGGCTTCTCGGACCGGCCCGCAGGCCTGCCTCTCGACTCCCCCGCGGTGGCCGGGCTCTGGGCCGAACTCATGCGGACCCTAGGCTACGGTCGGTTCGGAACCGCCGGCGGGGACATCGGCAGTCACGTCAGCCGCTATCTCGCGCTCGACCATCCAGAAAACGTCGTCGCCGTGCACCGAATGGATGCCGGGCTTCCTGTTTTCGACGGAGACCCCGCGACCCTCTCCCCTGCGGAACGCACCTGGTTCGACAGCGTTGCCGCCTGGGGCGTGGATGAGGGTGCGTACGGGGCGATCCACAGATCGAAACCGCAAACGGCGGCCTTCGGCCTGACGGATTCCCCGGTCGGCCTCGCCGCGTGGATTGTGGAGAAGATGCGCTCGTGGAGTGACTCCGCCGATGGCGAGGCCTTCACGAAGGACGAGATCCTGACCAACGTCATGATCTTCTGGTTGACGGGCACCATCGGTTCCTCCATGCGGATGTATCACGCGAACGCCGACATCCCCCGCTCACGGGTGACCCGCCGGGTCGAGGTGCCCTCCGGGTTCTCCATCTTCGGCGGCGACATCGTGCGCCCGCCACGCGAGTGGATGGACCGCATGGCCAATGTCGTGTACCTCAGCGAACCCGTCCGCGGCGGTCACTTCGCGCCGTTCGAGCAACCCGAGCAGTACGCGGAAGAATTGCGGACCTTCTTTCGACCGTTCCGTCCCTCGACGATGTGATCCGGTCAGCGCATTGGCCGCTGTGACTCACCGGGCCTGGTCCCCGCCCTGTGCCGGGGCGCCGGCCTCCTGGCGGTCCTCGATCGACCGGAGTATCCAGGCGCCGGCGATCAGGAGCACGCCCAGCGGAAGCACGAGGTCGCTCAACGGCCCGCCGAAGTAGACGACGAAGTCTCTCAGAAAGGTCGAATCACCCTGGATCGTCTGGGTCCAGGTGGAGACATTCATCTGGAAGATGACACCGACTGCAGCGAACACGAGCCCGAGCACGAGGGCGGTCCGAGACGTGAACCGCAGCGGCCAGGTCGGCGTGTCTTCCGGGTCCTCGTGTCGATCGCTCCTGGTGACCACTGATGTGTCCGCCAAAGCGCGCACTATCAGGGACGCGACCATCAGGGCCATTCCCAGTGGAAGCACGACGCCCTGGAAGAGCACTCCCGCGAACTGCACCAGGTCACTCGACAGCCAGCCCAGGTTCAGGGGTCCGTACAGCGTCGAGTACAGCAGTCTCACCGTGACGAGCCCGAGAACGGTGAGAACCACGCTGATCCAGAATCCTCGGACGGGAGTCAGCGCGCGGACCAGCGTCGGTTCGCTCACAGTCCGCGCTGCCCTTTTTCGACGTCCGCTTGAAACTGAGTGAACGCTCGGGCGAGCTCCGGGTTCGACCCGTTCAGATCGCGGGCCGCCGCATTCAAGCGCGTTCGCGACGACAAGAGATAGAAGGCGGCGAGGATCACAACCGCCAGGCCCAGTCCCCCACCCGCTATGAGCACAATCATCAAGCCACCTGCAGTCATGATGAATCCTTCCCCGATTCCCAAACCACTGTCTGTACAGCATCACACAAAAAGCCGGTCAAAACTGTTAAATTCTGAAGGTGAGGATGCGCGGGCTAGGCAAGTGCCGAAGGGGTCTCGGTCTGGCGGACGAGTGAGGCCAGCTCGGCGCGGTTCACGGCTCCCAGCTTGCGGAGCACGTTCGCGACATGGAACTTCACCGTGTTCTCGCTGATCGACAGGGCATCCGCGATCGCGCGGTTGCGCGCCCCCGTGGCGACGAGGTCGAGCACGCCCTGCTCACGTGTCGTCAGCCCCCATCCGGATGCGGGCGCAATGGCTGACGAGGGCGGGTCGAGGGGCAGGGAGACGGAGATGTCCGAGCCCCAGCCGGGCATGGCATCCACATGGAAGTCGCCGTCGAGGGACGCCACCCGGGCGACCAGCTGGCGCACGCTCGGCGTCTCAGCGGAGAGGTCGCCCGGGCCGTCGTCACGGATGTTGATCAGCAGGTTGTGGCCGTCGCAGTCCCACTGCACCCGCACGCGGGCGACCCCGGGCTGATCGACCAGGGCGAGCACCGCGCCGCGCACGATCGCGCGTCCGGCGTGGGCGACCTCGCCCGGCAACGCGCGGCCGTTCACGGGTGGCTCGATGAACTGCACGTCGAGGTCCCCGAAGCGGGCCAGGGGCCTCAGGTCGTTTCTGAGCCGTTCGAACGCGCGGGCGACCGGCTCCTCGGACAACAAGCGGTCGCGGTCGCTCACCGCGCGCAGCTGCACCATGGCGGCAACGGCCAGGTCGATCGCCGTCTGGCGTGCGGCCGCGTCACCGGTCTGCCGTGAACGCAGGACCGCGAGGAGCAGTTCGAGCGTTGTGGAGTGGGCATCGGTCAGTTCCGCAATGAGCGTGGCTCGGTCTCGCGATGCCATCCGCGAATCGCGCAGGTAGTCCGGCGCGGCCGCGACGACCTGGGTGCGGATGCCCGACGCGACCAGGTCCCAGAGTGCAGCGACGAGGTCCCGCGTTTCCCGGACTCCGGTCGGGGTCACCCCGGTCAGGTCGGGGTCGGTCAGGACCAGAAGGGCGCCCGTCGATGCGATCCAGGCCGACATCGCCCGGTCGGATCGGGCCAGCATCGCCGATTCGTTCCACACCGATCCGCCCCGCAGGGCAACGGCATCGCGGAGGACATCGAGCTCCGCGATCGTGACGTGGTCGATGACCTCCGCCTGGCCCGCCTTCTTCTGGGGGCGCCCCGTGCAGTCCTCGGTGAAGATCACCAGGGCGCCGTGCGGAATGCGCCCCTGCAGCAGGTCGGAAAAGGCTCCCGCAATGCCGAGTAGCGGGCTCTCGAGCACCTGCCGGAGCTCGAGGAGCAACTCGACCGAGGGGGAAATACTCGCTTCTGCCATATCCCCACCCTACTCAGAGTGCGGGACGCTACCCGAACGGGTAGGCGCATCCGCTCGTTCGGGTGGCCTCGTCTGCGGCGGGTGGCGCGCACGATGGGGCAATGACCTATTCCACGACATCCGCTCGCACGGCAGACTCCCTCCGCAGCATTTCGGGCGAAGTCCAGGGCGTCGTGGACCGGCTGGCACGCGAATCAGGGGACGATCTGGACCGTGCGGCCGACCGGGTTCGCGCCGCGGAACGCGTCTTCGTCCTCGGCGCGGGCCGATCTGGCCTGGCCCTGCGGATGACGGCGATGCGCCTTATGCACCTGGGCCTTGCCGTGCACGTCGTGGGTGACGCGACCACCCCGGCGATCACCGAACACGACGTCCTCGTGGTCGCAAGCGGTTCGGGCACAACGACTGGCATCGTCCGCGCCGCGTCCACCGCGGCAGGGGTCGGAGCGGGCGTCGTCGCGATCACCACCGACCGCACCTCTCCTCTCGGCGAGCTCGCCGATGTGGTCATCGTGATCCCGGCCGCAACCAAGCAGGACCATGCCGGGCTGATCTCGGCGCAGTACTCCGGCGGACTCTTCGAGCAGTCGCTGGTTCTCGTCGGCGACGCCCTCTTCGACGCCCTCTGGAAAGACTCCGGTGCCACTGCGGAAGAGCTGTGGCCCCGGCACGCGAACCTCGAATAGACCCCCTCATGCTTCCCTGCCCGCGACCGCGGCCAGCAGGGTGAAACCAGCACAACCGAAGTAAGGAATCAGCAATGAAACTGCAGGTCGCCATGGACGTCATCACACTGGACGCCGCCCTCACTCTTGCCGCACAGGTCGCGCCGCACGTCGACATCATCGAACTCGGCACCCCGCTCATCAAGGCCGAAGGATTGCGTGCCGTCACCGCGATCAAGAAGGCGCACCCGGATAAGCTCGTGTTCGCCGACCTGAAGACGATGGATGCCGGCGAGCTCGAGGCCGACATCGCGTTCACCGCCGGGGCCGACTACGTTACCGTTCTGGGGACGGCCGGAGACAGCACGATCATCGGAGCCGTCAAGGCCGCCACCGCTCACGGCAAGGGAATCGTCGTCGACCTGATCGGCGTCGCCGACAAGGTGACCCGGGCACGTGAGGTCACCGCGATGGGTGCCGTGTTCGTCGAGATGCACGCGGGACTCGACGAGCAGGCCGAGCCCGGCTTCACTTTCCAGACCCTTCTGGACGACGGCGAGGCCTCAAAGGTTCCCTTCTCAGTCGCCGGTGGGGTCAATCTCACTTCGATCAAGGGTGTGCAGCGCGCGGGTGCGACCGTGGCGGTTGCCGGTGGCGCCATCTACGGCGCCGCAGACCCTGCGGCAGCGGCCGAGGAACTGCGCGCCGCAATCATCTAGGACCCCGCGCCTCGTGAGGCCCCGCGCGAGCCACCGAGGGTTCATGCAGCCAGCGGTGGCAGCATGGGGCCAACGACGCGGTCACCACCGCGTTCACGACAGAAGGAAGCCCGATGACGATCATCAAGATCAACGCGATTACTGTCCCCGCCGACAACGGCGACGAGCTGGCTCGCCGGTTCGCCGCCCGAGCAGGGGCCGTCGACGACGCCCCGGGCTTCGAGGGCTTCGAGCTGCTGCAGCCCACCGACGACCGCAGCACCTGGCTGGTCATCACTCGCTGGGCCGATGAGGAGTCCTTCCAGGCCTGGTCCACGTCTCCCGCCTTCGCGCACGGCCACCGCAGCGAGGCACCGCAGGACGGGAAGCCCACTGCACGCCCGGTCGGCGTGAGCAGCGAGCTGTGGTCCTACGCCGTTGCCGGTGGTTCCAACAGCTGAGAGCACCTTTCGACTGCGAGCCTCGTTGCTCGTGTCCGCTAGTCCTGCGGCCAGGTCGCGCGAAGCGTGAGGATCGCCTCGTCGAGTTGAACGCCGTTGGCGACTGCCGCGCGCGCCAGTTCCCTCGCAGCTTTCATGACGGACGCGGGCGGGGTGGCAACGGAACCGCTGACCCGCGTGCCAGCACCCGCGCGCGAGACCACGAGACCATCCTCTTCGAGGAACTTGTAGGCCTTGGCGACCGTTCCCGATGCGACGCCCAGGTCCCTGGCGAGCTGCCGAACGGAAGGCAGCCGCTCCCCGCCTGCGAGGGTACCCGCAAGAATTCGGCTGCGCATTTGTCGGTGAATCTGCTCTGAGGGCAGCCCGGGACCTTCAAAGCTCAGGAATGCCACTGCTCGGACCGCTCAGTGCCTGCACCCGCATTCGCATTCGCATTCGCATTCGCATTCGCATTCGCATTCGCATTCGCGGGAGCGGTGCTGGGCGTTTCGACGGCTGAGGAGACCCGGATACGCCGGGTGAATACGGGGAGCATGATCAGCGCGAGGCCGAGCCCCTCGACGACGAAGCCGGCCGCCCAGAGCGGCATCGCGATCGCCTCAAGGGGCGACCCGACTTTCACATCGCCGACACCGGGGAAGGTCGTCCCGATATACATCCGTCCCGCGAAACCAATGGATGTCCACGCGAGCCCGAGGGTGACGAGGAGTGCACCGGAGCTCAAGCTCAGCACGGTTCGGGTCTGCAGCCGTCGAAGCTGGATGTCCACGGCGCGTGCAGCCCGCTTCGCCACCGTCGGGCGGACAATCGACCACAGGGCCAGGAGGGTGAGGACCATCAGTACCCCGAGTGCGCAGAGCAGCGGCACCCCGTAGAACCAGCCCAGGAAGTCGCCTCGGGCACTCGCCGACCCGAGGTTGATGATCAGGATGGAATAGCGGCCCTCGTCATCGGGACTGGAGACGAGCCCGGCGAGGACCACCGTCAGAACGAGAGCGACCGCGAACACCAGCCAGGCCACGAGCCACCAGGGTGAGCCGAAGGATCCGAGATTGCGTGGTTGCAGGTCCATCTCGGCGGTAAGCACCCGGCCCGCGCCAACGGAGCGAGAGGGAAGCAGGACGAGGACGAGGATCGCCGCTGCGGCGATGGACACGGGAAGAATCCGAGGCAGCCAATTCGGTGAATAGTCCGGTGCACCCCCGAACCATCCACTGAATGGGCCGACCCACAGAAGATCGACGAGGAAGAATCCGGCGACTGTCCCCGCCACGAGCCTCGCGCGGCGGACGTGCGTTGCAGCCGCAGGCTCCCAGCCGGACTGTCCAGCAGTCTCCAACGCGTGGGGGCTCTGGTCACGGACATCCGCCCGGACGCCGTGCAGCAGGATGCCGAGCGGCACGATGGTCGCCGTCACCAGCGGCAGAAGGGTGTAGAAGAACCACATGCGAAGAACCATCTGACGCCCACCCCTGCCGTCGCCCACCAGACAAACTTGTATCAAAAATGACGATACATTCAACGGCCTGGCCGGTCAAGGGCTCGACTAGAACAGAACGAGACCGGCTGTACACCTTCGGGTGCAGAATGGCGGCATGGGAAATTCCGTGGTGCATTTCGAGCTCATCGGCCCCGATCCGGCACGGTTGCGCAAATTCTATTCGGCGCTCTTCGGGTGGGATGCACCCGCAGGAGCCCCGGTCGCTCCCGCGATCTCGGCATCCGCTGACTATTCCTTCATCAACCCGGAACCCGGCTGGGGACCGGCGGCCGGCGGAATCGGCGGGGGCGCAGGATTCACCCCGCACGCGATCTTCTACGTCGGCGTCGAGAGCGTGAGCGATGCGCTCCGGGCCGCGCAGGAACTGGGCGGAACCGTCGTTCTCGGACCGCAGCGCAACGAGGGCGGCGGAATCACCGTCGGGCATTTCCGGGACCCCGCAGGAAACCTGGTCGGCGTCGCCGGCCCCGTGTGAGTTCTCGCGGACGACTGCGAGTCTCCGGAGAGGCCATGGACCCCGGACCTGGTCAGTTGACCCGAAACCCCGGCATTCGCGCCCGACGTCTCCGCACGCTGAAGGTGATGGCGAGGGTCGGCAGCACGGTCACCACCAGGACCAGCCAGATCCAACCGAAGATGAGGAACCCCGTGTACACGGCCGCAGTGCTCTCCGCGGACCGGACTGATGATTCGGTGACGGCACCGACGCGGCCGGGGTTTCCGAACCGTTCGACGACCACCTGGTCGCCGTCGTAGGTGACGAGGAAATCCTGCGACTGCGGGAATTCCTTGGAGGGCGGGAAGCCGATGTTCATCGGCCCTCCCAGCCTCTGCACGGACCCAGCGAGTGCACCAGGAGCATCGTCGGGGAGGACGGCCGTGTAGAAGCCGTTCATCTCGGGCAGTGCGCTGACGTTTTCGGCTTCCAGGAATGTTCCGGTCACGAGCGCCGAGCGCCCAAGGAGCCTGTGCTGGTCGTCGACGACGTGCGCACCCGCCGAGGCGATGCTCGTCCAGATGACCAGCCCGATCAGGGCGAGGGGTAGGAGCACACCGAACGCGAGCCAGAACGGCCAGCCGGGTGCCGGCCGCCGTGGTGGACGCTGGATGCGTTGAGCTGTCGGTCCTTGTGGCATGGCCATCTAATTCCCCCGCCGGTCAGAAGGAGTTTAGCGGTGCACCGGGGAAGGCCGTCAGACCAGGGTCTCCGTCAGGAACCGCGACACGTCCGCGAGTTCTTCGGCCGAGATCGAGTGCGGCAGCCCGGCGTAGACCTTTTCGGTCAGGGCGGTGTGACCGGGGAGCCAGGCGCTGGCCCGTGCGGTCGTCTCCGCTGAGATGACCCGGTCGGCATCCCCGTGGCCGAAGAACACGGGCGTGTGGACGGCCGCAAGCGCCTCGTCACCCGGGAGCGTTGCATCGAGGGTGAATCCGGAAAGCACCACGCCGGCGGGGAACCGGCCAGGCGCCTGCCGGAGAAGCTGGGTGGCCATGAGGCCACCCTGGGAGAAACCGAGGGGAACGACCGGTGTGCCCGGGTGCACGTTGGCGTCCAGCCACGCGAGCACGGCATCCGCTGCCTCAATGACGGGCTCTGCGCTCGGCCGACCGGGAACGGTGATCGGGAACCAGGCGAAACCGCCGGTCGGCAGGCCGAGCGGCGCGCGCAGCGATACCCAGTCGAAGCCGTCGGGCAGGTAGGCGACGAGGCTCGGCAGGTCGCCCTCGTGCGAACCGTACCCGTGCAGGAGCAGCAGGAGCGGGCGGCCCGACGGGAGCGCGGGGTCGATACCGTCGCGGCGAGCCGTGATTTCGATGGCGGGGCTCATGCCGAGGCCTCGCCTACGGTCAGGGTGACGCGGGTCTTCCAGGGGTCGTCGACGCGGATGCTGCTGCCTGTGTCTTCGAGGGGAATCGCACGGTGACGGAGGCGTTCCGCCACGGCATCGAGATCGGCGCGGCCGGGCACGGTGATCGCCACGTCGGCGAGGCCGAGGGTCGCGGCACGCGGACCTGCGCCGCCGCTGTTCCAGACGTTCATCGCCATGTGGTGGTGGTAGCCGCCTGCGCTCACGAACAGCGCCCCGGGGAGGTCGAGGGTCGTCTCGAAGCCGAGGGCGTCGACGTAGAAGCGCCGGGCCATCTCGAGGTCGCCGACCTGGAGGTGGACATGGCCGACCGTGGCCGGACCGACGGCGGCCTCTCCCCCGTCGGCGGGCAGGTTCTGCTGCAGGAAAGCATTCGGATCGAGGGCAAGCGTGTCCATCTGGACCTGCCCGTTCGTGTAGACCCACTCCGACCGGTCCCTGTCGACGTAGAGCTCGATCCCATTGCCCTCGGGGTCGGTGAAGTAGAAGGCGTTGCTGACGATGTGGTCGGCGCTGCCGACGAAGCTCGAGCGCTGGTCACGGGCGGCCTGAAGCACGGTCGCGGCGAGGCCGGCGCTCGTGTCGAACAGGATGGCGGTGTGGAAGAGTCCGGCCTGGTTGCGGGCCGGAACCGGCAGTCCGGGGGTGTGCTCGAGCACCACGAGCGGGGTGGTGCCGCGGCCGAGCACGACCGACGTCCCGTGCGCACTGATTGGGTCGAGCGCCAGCGCCTCCCGGTAGTAGGAGGACATCAACGCGAGGTCGCCGACTCGCAGCGTGACGGCATCCATGCCGGTCGTCGCCGCGAGGAGGTCACCGGCGGCGGCCCGGGATCCGGTCAGGTCAGTGGTCAATGTCATGTTCGTCTCCTGCAGTCGCGTCGGGCTCACTCGTCATGCTCAACCCGCTTAGTTGAACCGACAACCAATATCCTAGCAGATTACTTGAAGCGTCAAGTAATCTTTCTTGACAACTCGAAGAATTGACGGGTGGCACTCAGCGTCACATTCACGTGTGAAAGTCCGGGTCACATACACAAAATTAAGTGAGTAAGTCTCGCATTCATTTTCGATTCGGGGTAGAATCGGGGTATGGCAGGAGCTACGGATCCACAGTCACATCCCCCGCAGTCAGACGATCTGATCGCGGGGAATCAGCCCACACCGATGGGCCTCGCCTCCACCGAGTCGTCGGCTGAGTCGTCGGTCGGATCTTTGGATGGGCAGGTCGAGTCGGCTCATCCGGTTGCGATTGCTGAGGGTTTCGAGGGTGCTGAGGGGCTGGCCGGGGCGGTTGCGTCGGTGCATGCGGATGCTGTCGCCCGGCTCGCTGAAGCGCGTTCGGTTTTGGTGGAGGCGTTGGCGGCGATCCCGGTCGGGTTGCTCAGCGATGCGGAAGCGGTCACGGCGCTGAAGGAAGTCGAGGCGATTGGCCGGACGGTGGATGCGGCCCGGGTCAATACGGCGACGGATGTGGACCGGCGGGCGCGGGTGCTCGGCCGGGACGGGCTGGCCTGGAAGATGGGCTGCAAGGGCCCCTGGGACGTCCTGACCCGGGTGACCCGGGTCTCGGCCCGGGAAGTGAAACGGCGCACGAAACTCGGCGACGCGGTGCTTCCCCGCCGGGCAGGCCTGACTGTATTGCCGCCACTGTTCCCCGTGGTCGGGGCCGCCCTCACCGCGGGGGACATCGGTGTCGAAGCAGCGGAACTGATCACGACGGGGCTCGGGTTGGTCAGCCACCGGGCAGTCCCGGCGGAGGTAGAGGTCGCCGAACGGGCCCTGGTCGCCATCGCGGCCGGATGGATCACCCCGGAGACCGAGATCCTCGCCGGCGCCGGGGTCCCCGCGGCCGCGGATCTGATCCGCGGCATGGTGCTCCAGTGGCAGGCCTTCCTCGACCCCGACGGCGTCCTGCCACAGGAGGACCTGTTCGAGGCGAAATCGAACATCGGCTTCGGCCAACTCAAGAACGGGTTGTATCCGGTGAAGGGCGGCGTGACGCCGGAACTGTTCGGAATGATGAACACCCTCTTCGACGCCTTCCTCAGCTTCCACGCCCGGCCCGCATTCCCCACCGAGGAAGAACAGGCCCTGATGGATTCCGGGCAAATGATCCCCGGCGCCGAAACCGCCGGCGACGACGACAGCGACGCCGGCACCGGCCCGGAGCTGGACGTGATCGAAGCCGAGCTCCGGGAACGCCGCCAGGACACCCGCACCAGCGGGGAGAAACGCGCCGACATCCTCCGCGCCCTGTTCGAACACGCCGCCCGCGACCAGGACACGCCATCGATGGGCGGGTCCGCTCCCACGGTGATGGTGCACGTCAACGCCGCCGACCTCGCGTCGGGGGTCGGCGTCGGGTGGATCGACGGGGTCGAAGCCCCCGTGTCGCTCAAGACGGTGCACCAGCGCATCTGCGACGGCGGCTTCCAAGGGGTGTTATTCGGCGAGAACAACCAGGTCCTCAAGCTCGGCCCCGAACGACGCTACTTCAACCGGGCCCAGCGGCGGGCGATCACCGCCCGGGACGGCGGGTGCATCATCCCCGGCTGCGAAGCCCCCGCGCACTGGGCCGAAGTGCACCACGTGAAGCCCTGGGCGAAAGACGGACCCACGAACGTCGACAACGGGGTCCTCCTCTGCTGGTTCCATCACCACACCATCGACACATCGGGGTGGGAAATCCGCATGGTGAAAGGCTCACCCCAAGTGCGGGCACCCGGACTGATCGACCCGCAACGACTCTGGCGGCCACCGAACCGGCACCGCGCCCACCAGGTCCTGACCGGACCACCCAACCGCGACTGACCGAGGCCGAACCCCGCCTCACCGTCGTCTTCCCTGACGCGCCGTTCCGGTTCGTCGGGGGCTCGACCCGACGCCGCTCAGGCGGCGTTGAGAGCGTTGACGAGCGCTGGGATCGCCGGAATCAACTGGTCAAGATTCGACTCCGTCGAGGTATTCGTCGACAGCCGCAGCCAGTTGACTCCATCGAAAACGTCGAAGGTATAGCCGCCACCCTCATTCGGAATCCGGATCACACCGTCGACTCCGGGAACTGACACCTTCTCGGCGCCGGTCGTCCGCGCGATATCCACCTGCGCCCAGGCCCCACCGGGCAACGCGATGGCGCTAAAGGATCCAATCTGGCCTTCCGGTATCGGCGACTGCGACCAGCCGCATGCGAATGCGCCTGTGGTCGTTTTGGCCGCGAAACGTCCCTCTGAGCCCTCGGTACCCTCTGAGTCATTGGACCTGACAGTGAGTCCGGGGCTGGAGACAGCGTGCGTGATGTCTGCAGCGGTCGATAGTGCTGCGCAGTCCTCACGCGTCCAGGCGCCGCTGGGCGTTGCCACCACCTCCGGGGCACCCGCCGCTTGTGCGCGACCCGAGAACGTGGCGACAAGCTTTGTCGCTGCGTTGCGGGCGTCCTCGTTAACGGTTCCGACTGCCGTATAGACGTCAGCACTGAGCCAATATCCCGCCACAGTAGCGCTGATACGGCATGCCCCCGACTCCGCAGAACCAGCCACGTCGGCTCCATAGCAGGCGATCTGGTCCACCGTGTCGGTCGGTACCGATGCAGCGGCCACCACTATGGCACTGAGATAGGCCGACGTGGGGCTCTCCTTCTCGGACCACTGGCAGTCGATGCCACCACGCGCGGGCACCACGGCATAGTAGGGATTCACCGCTAGTGAACTCGCCCTGGCAGCCGCCCAACTGGTCACGTCCGCACCAACGGCCGCACGCACCTCGTCCACAGTGAAAACTGCGGCGCAATCGCCGCCGAAGACAGCGGCCGGGCGGGTCTGCCCGGGCGGCGCGGTCGCAGGCGTCGAAGTCTTGGTCGTCAGGTCCGTCGCCGGGACGGAGGCGGGCGCGGCCGGCGCTGGGCCCGCGCAACCGGCGAGCAGAACCAGCCCTGTCAAAGCCACAACACACGCGGCCAAACGTGAACGAGTACGCATGTCCATCTCCCCCATGATTTCGGCGCCGCAGCGCCCCCGCTCCGAAATCCAGCACAACTGAGGTGCTCCGAAGTCCCATTTTCGATCCTAGTGCCGAAGTCCGGCAACGGATAGGCAGGTCAGGGCCGAGAATCAGACTCTATTCCGTGGCAATCGGATGGCCGGGGACGGCAGGCCGAGAGAGAGGCGCAGGCGCCTCTCTCGCCTCGAGCAGACGGCGCAGGCGCGCCTTGGTCAGGTTCGTCCGGACGATCCAGCGGATGTCCGGGTCGGCGACCGCGCGCATCCGCTCGAAGGCCGCGAGGCCGGGCCCGGGGTCTGCGGCAATCGCGACGCTCCAGCAGTATCCGAGCGCCTGCCTCAGGGTGCGCACCCCCGGATCGCGACGCCCGTCAGCCGGCAGCGCCGCGATCCACTCCGTGCAGTTCAGGCAGGCGGCGAGCGCCGCCGCACAGGCCTGCGGGCTCTTCAGGAGGCGCGGCTCACAGATTCCGGCGATCGCGGCACGGCGAACCAGCGGGCTCGGATCCGCGCTCCACTCCGTCACCAGGGCGAGCATGAGGGCGGGGTCGGCATCGCCGACGATTTGCAGGGCCCGCGCGGCGGCCTCTCTCACCCGCCAGAGCGGGTCGCCGGCGCGCTCGCGCAACAGCAGGCGCAGTGTCGGGTTCGCTGGTTGCTCGAGCGCGAGCCGGCCGACTGCCTCCGTGCCGCAGAATCGCAGGTATTCGTCGTCCGATTCGGCCAGGCGCAGAATCGTGGCGCTGTCCGCGGTCACCGCGAAGGCGTCTGCAAGTTCGAGGTTGCCCCGGGGGCCCGGCAGCCCGGAATGCTCGGTCAGGTAGGCGTCAAGCCCGTCATCCGGTAGATCCCGCAGCTGGGCCACCAACTCGTTCTTCACCCTCCTGACTCTGCCACGATGCCGTCCCGCGTGTGCCGAATTCAGGAGTCGAGTCTCGGGATCCGGGGTCGACCCGCTGACCAGTGCCGCTCATCCGCCGGTGCCCTGCGCGCGCAGGGTCGACTCCTGAATTCGGAGCAGGCTAGCGGCCCGCGAATAGCCGGGACAGGAAGCCGCCGGACGGCTGTTCGTTTTCGTGCCCGGGGCAGCGCTGTGACTTCGGCACGCCGCGCATGACCTGGTCGACATGCTGGCCACAGCCGGCCCAGGTGGTCTTTCCGCAGGTCTTGCAGGTCTTCGCGTGGCACATCGGCAGCTCCTTCGTGGGTTGAAGCACCCACTATACCCCCTAGGGTATTGAGGTCTGCACGATCCCCGGTATCCCGCGGGTGTAGTGTCGGATTCAGCCCCCCAATTACCCATGGGGGTATATGCCGGGTTGGCCGAATCGCCGTCCTGGCCGACGAAAGGCACCCCCATGAAGATCGTTGTCGTAGGCGGGGTCGCAGCCGGCGCATCCGTCGCCGCCCGCGCCCGCCGTTTGGACGAGTTCGCAGAGATCGTCGTGCTGGAGCGAGGCCATCATGTCTCCTTCGCGAATTGCGGACTGCCGTACCACGTCGGCGAAGTGATAGCGGATCGCAGCCGCCTGCTGCTGCAGACACCGGAGAGCCTGCGCGAGTCCCTCGACATCGATGTCCGGGTCGGACACGAGGTGCTGCGGATCGACCGCGCCGCGAAGACGGTGACCGTACGCGAGGTCGACGGCGGACGCAGCTACGAGGAACCTTATGACGAACTGGCGCTCTGCACGGGCGCCGAACCGCTCCGTCCACCCCTGCCGGGGATCGACCTGCCCGGCGTGCACGTGTTGCGCCGGATCGGCGACATGGACGCAATCAAGGCCCAACTGGATGCCGCGATCGCCCTGGCCGCGACGGGCGCCCGCGGCCCGGTGCGCACCGTCGTGATCGGCGCGGGCTACATCGGCCTCGAGATGGCCGAAAACCTCAAGCACCGCGGCGCCCTCGTCGACGTCGTCGAGATGAGCGACCAGATCCTGCCGCCCCTTGACCACGAGATGTCCGTCCCGGTCGAACACCACCTCCGCAGCCGCGGCATCACCCTGCACCTCTCGACCGCGGCCGCGGCCTTCGCCGCCCGGCCCGACGGCGGTCTGAACGTGGAACTCACCGACTCGACGGTGCTTGCAGCCGACTTGGTGATCCTCTCCGCCGGGGTGCGCCCGAACACCACGCTCGCGAAGGAGGCCGGGCTCGAGCTCGGCGCCCGCGGCGGCATCACGGTCGATACGCACATGCGCACCTCAGACCCGCACATCTGGGCGGCCGGCGACTCCGTCGAAACTCCGCACACCGTGCTGCCGGGCCGCTGGCTCGCCCCGCTCGCCGGACCGGCGAACCGGGAAGCCCGCGTCGCCGCCGAGAACATCTGCGGCCGCAGCACCGAATACCGCTCGACCCAGGGCACCTCGATCGTGAAGATCTTCGACATGGTCGCCGGCGGAACGGGCGCGACCGAGCGGCAGCTCCTCGCCGCCGAGGTGCCGTACCGGGCCGTGCACGTGCACCCCTCCGGCCACGCCGGCTACTACCCCGGCACCGCGATGATGCAGCTCAAGGTGCTCTTCGCCCCCGACACCGGGCGCATCCTCGGCGCGCAGGCCGCCGGTTTCGACGGTGTCGACAAGCGCCTCGATGTGCTCGCCACCGCCCTCCGCGCCGGCCAGACCGTCTACGACCTCGAGGAGCTCGAGCTCGCCTATGCTCCCCCGTTCGGCTCCGCGAAGGACCCGGTGAACATGGCCGGCTTCGTCGCGAGCAACGTGCTCCGCGGCGACCTCACCCTCTGGTACGCCCAGGACTACCCGGCAGCGACCGCCGGGGCGCGGCTCATCGACGTGCGCACCCCGGAGGAATTCTCGATCTGGCACCTGCCGGGCGCCGAGAACGTGCCGCTCGGCAGCATCCGCCTCGAATGCGAGCTCTGGGACCGCACCGGTCCGCTGCGGCTGTACTGCGCGGTCGGGTTCCGCAGCTACCTCGCCTACCGGGCGCTCGTGCAACGCGGCTTCACGGATGTCGCCACCCTCTCCGGCGGTTCGGACACCTTCCGGTCGTGGCACGAGGTCGAGCCCGAAAGCGACGAGCCCCCGCTGCCGATGACCGCATACGCTGAAGCCGCCGAGTTCACGGCCGCAGCGGCCAAGGCCGCCGCCCAGGCCGCCGTGCTCGCCAACGGCACCGGCGTGCAGGTCGATCTCGACTGCTCCGGCCTCGCCTGCCCCGGTCCGATCATGAAGCTCTCCGAGAAGATGAAGACGCTGGATGCCGGCGACGAGGTGGTCGTGCACGTGTCCGACCCCGGGTTCGCCAGTGACGCTCCCGCCTGGGCCAGGCGGAACGGGCACGAGCTCGTCGCCATCTCGCCGGAGGGCCCTGGCTACGTCGCGACCATGCGGAAGGGCGGGGCCGCTCTGGCCAGCCGGCCGGTGGCATCCGTTCTCGTCGCGGGACAGCAGGCACCCCGGAACACCTCGAACAAGACCTCGTTCGTGGTCTTCTCCGGCGACCTCGACAAGGTGCTCGCCGCCTTCATCATCGCCAACGGGGCGATCGCGATGGGCGAAGAGGTCTCGATGTTCTTCACGTTCTGGGGGCTCAACTCCCTGCGCCGCACGGACCCGCCCAAGCGGGAACGCAAGCTGATGGACAAGATGTTCGCCACCATGATGCCCTCGAGTGCGGGCAGTATGCCGCTATCACAGATGAACATGCTCGGCGCCGGAGCTGCGCTGATCAAGAAGGTGATGCGGGACAATTCGGTCTCGTCGTTGCCCGACCTCATCACGTCCGCGCAGGCCGGAGGGGCACGCCTGATCGCGTGCACGATGACGATGGACCTGCTCGGAATCGCGCCGACCGACCTGATGGACGGCGTCGAGCTCGGCGGTGTCGCGACCTTCCTCGGGGAGGCGGCCGAGTCCACCACCACACTGTTCATCTGATCGGGTCCAGACACACATCCGCCCGGCCAGCCGGAACAGGCTGACCGGGCGGGTGCCCGCTGCTACAGGATGAAGAGCATCTCCTGGTAGGTCGGGAGCGGCCACAGGTCGTCTGCGACGATTTCTTCGAGGGTGTCCGCGGCCGCGCGCACCGCTGACATCGCCGGAAGCAGCGCGTCGCGGGCGTGCTCGGCCTCGCTGAGTGCGGTCTCTTCCGATTCGCCGGCCAGCGCATTGCGCAGCACGGCGAGCGCGGAGCGGAGCGCAGCGATCGGGGCGGAGACCTCGCTCAGTGCGGCGTGATCGGGCTCGACCCCGACGGCCGTGAGGGCGCCGATGTTGAGCGCGAGCTCGGTCTGGTGGCGCACGGCCGCGGGGAGGATGACCGTCGCCCCCATCTCGAGCGTGAGGCGGGCCTCGACGCCGATCGTGAGCGCGTACTGTTCGAGGCCGATCTCGTAGCGGCTGTGCATCTCGCGGTGGTTGAAGACCTTGTACTTGTCGAACAGGTCCATGGCCGACTCCGTGATGAGTTCCGGGAGGGCGTCGAGGGTCGTGCGCAGGTTCGCGAGCCCGCGCTTCTCGGCCTCGATCGGCCAGGCGTCCGAGTAGCCGTCGCCGTTGAACACGACGGCGCCGTGGTCGGTGATGATCTGGGTGAGCAGGCTCTGCACGGCCGTGTCGAAGTCGGCGCCGCTGGCGACGGCGGCCTCGAGCTCGGTCGCCGCGTAGTCGAGGGACTCGGCCATGATCGTGTTGATCGTGACCATCGGACCGGCGACGGTCTGCATCGAGCCGGGGGCGCGGAACTCGAACCGGTTTCCGGTGAACGCGAAGGGGCTCGTGCGGTTGCGGTCGCCCGGGTCGGTCGGCAGCACGGGAAGCGTGTCGACGCCGATCACCATGGAACCCTTGTCCTTGGACGAGGTTGCCGGGCCCTGGGCGATCTGCTCGAAGACGTCGGCGAGCTGGTCGCCGAGGAAGATCGAGATGATCGCCGGCGGGGCCTCGTTGGCGCCGAGGCGGTGGTCGTTGGTCGCCGAGGCGACGGAGGCACGGAGAAGCCCGGCGTACTTGTGCACCGCGCGGATGACGGCGGCACAGAACACCAGGAACTGGGCGTTGTCGTGCGGGTTGTCACCCGGGACGAGCAGGCTGCCGAGCTCGTTGTTGCCGAGCGAGAAGTTGACGTGCTTCCCCGAGCCGTTGACACCCTGGAAGGGCTTCTCGTGGAACAGGCAGGCCATGCCGTGCTTCTTGGCGACGGACTTGAAGGTCGTCATCAGCAGCTGCTGGTGGTCTGCGGCGATGTTGCCGCGCTCGAACATCGGCGCGATCTCGAACTGGCCGGGGGCGACCTCGTTGTGCCGGGTCTTCGCGGGGATCCCGAGCTTGAAGAGCTCCCGCTCGGTGTCCATCATGAAGCCGAGTACCCGCTCGGGGATGGCGCCGAAGTAGTGGTCGTCGAACTCCTGGCCCTTGGGCGGCTTGGCGCCGAACAGGGTACGGCCGGAGTTGAGCAGGTCGGGACGGGCGAGGAAGAAGTGCCGGTCGACGAGGAAGTACTCCTGCTCCGGGCCGCAGAACGAGACGACGCGGGCGGGATCGACGTGCCCGAAGAGGCGCAGGATGCGTTCGGCGTGTTCGCCCATCGCCTGCTGCGAGCGCAGCAGCGGGGTCTTGTGGTCGAGCGCTTCACCGGTCATCGAGACGAAGACCGTCGGGATGCAGAGGGTGTTTCCGTTCGGGTTCTCGAGCACGTATGCCGGGCTCGTCACGTCCCAACCGGTGTATCCGCGGGCCTCGAAGGTGTTGCGCAGGCCGCCGTTGGGGAAGCTCGATGCGTCGGGCTCGCCCTGCACGAGGGTCTTGCCCGCGAACTCGGCGAGCGCCGTCCCGTCGCCGACGGGCTCGAAGAAGCTGTCGTGCTTTTCCGCGGTCAACCCGGTGAGCGGGTAGAAGACGTGGGCGTAGTGGGTCGCACCCTTTTCAAGCGCCCAGTCCTTCATGGCGGATGCGACGGCATCCGCGACGAGGGGATCGAGCCTGGCACCGTGCTCGATCGTGGCCATCACGGATTTGTAGACAGATTTCGGCAGCCGCTTCTGCATGACGACCTTGCTGAAGACGTTTTCGCCGAAGATCTCTCCCGGCGTCTCGGCCGCTGTGTAGCTCGGGGCCGGAGGAACATAGGCCCTTACGTCCCTGATCGCCTGACGGCGGGCGCTGTTTCCACTCATGAATACCCCTTTGCTACGGCATGCTGCTCCGCGACTAGGTGCGGATTCGGATGCGCCTAAATCTAGGGAGGTCGCGTGGCGAGGATGTTTCCGGTGAATGACGGTTTCAGTCACTGAACCCCGCGCCGGCCTCTCTTCCAGATTAAACCTGAACGAAACACTCCATTGACTCCCCGAAATGCGGTGCGTTTATGTTGGACGCATGTCCGATAAAACTGCCACGGCGACTGCAGCCCCGGAAACCGCCACCGGGCGGCCGCTGCTCTCGATCCAGAACCTGTCCATTTCCTTCCGAACCGCCCAGGGGGTGTTCACCGCCGTCACCGACGCGAATCTCGAACTGTCCGCGCGGTCCACTCTCGCCGTCGTCGGTGAATCGGGCTCCGGTAAGTCGACGATGTCAGCGGCGATCAACCGCCTGCTCGCCCCGAACGCGACCATCACCTCCGGGAAGATCCTCTTCAACGGGATCGACCTCGCCCAGGCCTCCGAGGCGCAGATGACCGGGGTACGCGGGGCCGGCATCGGCCTCGTGCCGCAGGACCCGATGTCGAACCTCGACCCGGTCTACCGGATCGGCCACCAGATCACCGAGGCCCTCGAGGCGCACGGTGCGACGCCCTCCGCCGCGCGCCTCCGGGCGATCGAGCTGCTCAGCATGGTCGGCATCCCCGAGCCCGAACGCCGTTTCCGGCAGTTCCCGCACGAATTCAGCGGCGGGATGAGGCAGCGCGTGCTGATCGCGATCGGGCTGGCCTGCCGCCCGCAGCTGCTCATCGCGGACGAACCGACGAGCGCGCTCGACGTCACCGTGCAGCGGCAGGTCCTCTACCAGCTCTCCGCGCTGACCGAGGAGATGGGTACAGCGCTCTTCATGATCACCCATGACCTCGCCCTCGCGGCCGAGCGTGCCGACGAGGTGCTCGTCATGTTCCGCGGCAGCATCGTCGAGCACGGCCCGGCGCGCCAGATCCTCGAGGATCCCCAGCACGAGTACACGAAGCGCCTGCTCCTCGCCGCTCCGAGCCTCGCCGTGCGCCGCGGGGAGACCCGGAAGGCGACGCCGTACGCGACGCACCAGGCCGCAGGAACGGGCCATGTCGACAACATCATCGAGCTTTCCGCGGTGCGCAAGGAGTTCGTCGTGCGCAGCGGGTTCCTGTCGCGCCCGCAGCGGTTCGTCGCCCTCGCCGGGTCGACCTTCAGCATCCCTCGCGGCAGCACCGTCGCGATCGTCGGCGAGTCCGGCTCGGGCAAGTCGACGACCACGAGACTCGTGCTCGGGCTCGACGCACCCACCTCCGGGTCGATCACCTTCGAAGGCGCCGAGACGAGCGCATTCACGAAGAAGGAACTCTTCGACTTCCGGCGCCGGGTCCAGCCGGTGTTCCAGAACCCGTTCGCCTCGCTCGACGCCCTCTTCACCGTCGGCGCGACGATCGTCGAACCCCTCGTCGTTCACGGGTGGGGCACGAAGGAATCCCGGGCAGTCCGGCTGCTCGAACTGCTCGACGCAGTCGCCCTCCCCGCAGACATCGCGGCCCGCTACCCGCACGAGCTCTCGGGTGGCCAGCGCCAGCGCGTCGCCATCGCACGCGCGCTCGCGCTTCAGCCGGAACTCATCGTGCTCGACGAAGCGGTGTCAGCCCTCGATGTGCTCGTGCAGGCGCAGATTCTCGACCTGCTCACGCGTCTTCAGCACGAATTCGGCCTGAGCTACCTGTTCATCAGCCATGACCTCGCCGTCGTGCGGCAGATCAGCGACTTCGTGCACGTCATGCAGAACGGCGTCATCGTCGAGAGCGGTACCCCGGACGAGATCTTCGACTCGCCCCGGGAGCAGTACACCCGGGAACTGCTCGCCGCGATCCCCGGCTCCCGCATCGCGAGCTGACCCCCGCCGGACGAACGAAGCGGCGCCCGGACACAGTCCGGGCGCCGCTTCTTTCCCTTCCGCTCAGCGGCGGGTGGCCTTCACGTCGAGGGCGTCCCGCAGGCCGTCGCCGATGAAGTTGATCGCGAGCACGATCGTGAGCATCGCGAATCCCGGCGCCGCGGCAATCCAGGGCTGGTAGAAGTTCTTGGCGCCGTCGGTGATCATCGCACCCCACTCCGGAGTGGGCGGAAGGGCGCCGAGACCGAGGAAGCTCAGCGACGCGACCAGCAGGATGACCTGTCCGAGGTCCATGGTCGCGTTCACCAGGATCGGGGTCAGCGACTGCGGCACGATGTGCCGGAACAGGATGCGCGGACCGCTCGCACCGATCGCCACGGCCGACTCGACGTGCTCCCGCTGCTTGATCGACAGCACCTGCCCGCGCATCAGCCGTGCATAGATCGGCCACCAGACGATCACGATCGCGATCAACGCGTTGTTCAGGCCGGGGCCGAGCGAAGCGGCGACCGCCATCGCGAGCAGGATCGCGGGGAATGCCATCGTCATGTCCGCGATGCGCATGATCACCGCATCCACCCAGCCGCCGAAGTAGCCGGCGACGGCGCCGAGCACGCTGCCGATCGTGACGGAGACCACGATCGCGACCGCGGCGATCGGAAGCGAATAGCGGGCACCGTACAGGGTGCGGCTGAACACGTCACGACCGAGCGCATCCGTACCGAACCAGTGCGCCCCACTGGGCGTGAGCAGCCGTTCGCCCACCTGCTTGATCGGGTCGTACGGCGCGATCCACTGCACACCGATGGCGGCGACGATCCAGAAGGCAAGCACCACGTAGCCGAAGATCATCGGGGGCCGCAGCCAGGCGGATGCCGACCCGCGCCTCCACAGGTCGCGGGCGTTTCCGGCCAGGCTGGGCAACGAGATCGCGGTCATGCGAGCCTCACTCTCGGGTCGACGACGGCGTACACGATGTCGGTGGCCAGGCTGGCCAGCAGGAAGATGGCGCCACCGACGAGGGTGACCCCGTTGATGGCGGGGTAGTCGAGGGTACGCGTGGCGCCGACGGCATAGGAGCCGATCCCGTTCCAGGAGAAGATCTGCTCGACGAGCACGGCACCGGTGAGCAGCGCGCCGAACGCGAAGCCCACGATCGTCACGACCGGGGTGAGCGAATTGCGCAGCACATGGTGCCGCATCACGAACCCGTCGCTGAGGCCCTTCGCGCGCACGGTCCGCACGTAGTCCGCGTGCATCTCGTCGAGCATCGACGCCCGGACCAGTCGGCTGATCGTGCCGACCAGCCCCCAGCCCAGGATGAACGCCGGCAGGATCAGGTGGCTGACCGCATCGAGGAAGAGCGGGATGTTTCCGGCGAGCAGGGAGTCGACCGTGTAGAAGCCCGTGACGTTCGCGGGAGGTTCGATCCTGGCCGAGAGCCGGCCGGGGCCGGGGAGCACGCCGAGCTGGGCGTAGAAGACGAAGAGGAAGACGAGGCCGGTCCAGAAGACCGGGAGGGACGATCCGAGCAGGGAGAAGAACCGGCTCAGGTGGTCGGCGAACCTGTCCTTCCGGCTGGCCGAGATCACGCCGAGGGCGATACCGCCGAGGGCGCCGATGAGGAGGGCGACGATCGTGAGTTCGAGGGTGGCGGGAAGACGGCTGAGCAGGTCGCTCGTCACGCTTGATTTGGTGCTGAAGGATGTTCCGAGGTCGCCCTGGAGCAGGTGACCGAGATAGTTCAGGTACTGCGTGAAAATGTCCTGGTCGAGACCCCAGCGCGCCTTGGCGGCCGCGACGATCTCTGGGTTGTTGAGGTTGCGTTCGCCGACGAGCGAGGCGATCGGGTTCGCCGGCAACAGCCGGGAGATCACGAAAGCGATCGTCACGATGCCGAGCAGAAGCAGCGGCAGGATGGCGATCCGTTTGAGGATGAAGCGAAGCATCTGGAACTCCGTAAAATGCGGGGCGACGGTACAGGCAGGGCGACGGTACAGGCAGCCAGTGCGGGGCGTGGACCGGGTCCGCGCCCCGCACTGTCGCTGGGCGGTGGCTTACTTCGTGAGCCCGAGCGCCCCGAGGTCGACGTTGCAGCACGGGCTGTAGGTCACACCCGTGATGTCGCTCGCGTGGGCCATGATCAGCTGCGGGTTGACGATCGGCAGGATATTGACGTCGTCGGCCATCAACTGGGCGAGCGACTGGTAGCTCGCCGTGCGCTCGGCCCCGGTCTGGGCGAGCGCAGTCGTGAGCCCGTCGACCTCGGCCTGGTTGACCGTCTTGCCGGCCAGGGACGCGAAGTTGGCGACGTAGCCGCCGTTCGGGATCAGGCCGAAGTACTGCACGTACTGGCTCGAGTCCGTGTGGTCCGGCGCGAAGTACACGGCCGTGATCGGAGTTCCCTTGCCGCCGATGACGTCGGCCCACTGGCTGAAGTCGACCGGG
Organism: Cryobacterium algoricola; assembly: GCF_004402485.1. Classification (GTDB taxonomy): domain Bacteria; phylum Actinomycetota; class Actinomycetes; order Actinomycetales; family Microbacteriaceae; genus Cryobacterium; species Cryobacterium algoricola. Next base: position 200,478 of record NZ_SOFG01000023.1, read on the forward strand.
GTCAGTTCGAGCGTGATGCCGACCGAAGCGAGGTTCTGCTGGATGGCCTGCATCTGGAGGTCGAGATCGACGCCGTACGCGACGATCTTCGGGTACGTCGAGCTGATCGTGAAGCCGTCCGGGTAGCCGGCCTCCGCGAGCAGCGCCTTCGCCTTCGTAACGTCGTAGCTCGGCAGGGCGACCTTCTCACTGCCCTCGAAGCCGTTCGGGATCGGAGAGCCCTGCAGCTTCCCGTAGCCGGCGACGAGGGTCTTGACGATGTTGTCGTAGTCGATGGCGTCCCTGATCGCCTCGCGCACCCGCACATCGGCGAGGGGGGCCCCGCCCTCCGCCCCGGGCATCAGGGCGATGTAGGTGTAGTTGAACGAATCGACGGCCGCCGTCGTGACCGTCGGGCTGTTCTTGAGCTGGTCGAGGGCGTCCGGGCTGATCTGCATGGCGATGTCGACGTCACCCTGCTGGAGCTGCTGGAGCTGCGAGCTCGAGTCGGTGACCTCCTTGAGCGTCACGGTGTCGAAGGTGGGCTTGGTGCGCCAGTAGTTCGGGTTCGCCGTGAGCTTCACGGCGCTGTTGGCCGTGTAGCTGTCGAGGATGTACGGACCGCTGCCGGCGGAGTTGGAGAGGAACCAGTCTTCCGCGGTGTCCGCGGTCGACGCGTCGGCCGCGGCGGATGCGCCGTGCTCGCTGGCGACGTCACTGTTCACGATGCCCAGGTACGACGCCGCGACGATCGCGAGGAATGCCGAGTTGGGTGCCGCGAAGTTGACGACCACTGTCTTCGCGTCGGGGGTGTCGATCGAGGTCATGCCCGCGAGCAGATAGGAGGCGCTGCCCTTGATATTCGCGAGGCGTTCCAGACTCCACTTGACGTCCTTCGGTTCGACCGGTGAGGCGTCCGAGAAGGTCGCAGCGGGGTCGAGCCCGAAGGTGAACTGGGTGTTGTCGGCGTTCGCGGTGAAGGTCGAGGCCAGCCCGGGCTGAAGGGTCTTCGAGTCTTCGGGGCTCACGATCACGAGCCGGTCGTAGAGCGCCGTGAAGACGATCTGGCAGGTGTCGCAATAGCCGCGGTCGGGGTCGAGGGTCGTCAGGTCCATCGCCCTCGCGATCACGAGGTCGTGCTTCGCGACGGCGGTCGTGGCCGCTCCGACGCTGCAGCCGGTCAGCAGCAGGGTTGCGGTCGCGGCCATCGCGACGAGGGAGCGCCATTTGAAGCGGGTGGAGCGTTGTTTCGTGTGCACGTGAGTCTCCTCTGTTGATTGCGTGTTGATTGCGAACCCGGCTGTCCCGCCGGGTCTCACGGTGGCTGCAGCGTCGGAGCCGGATTGCTGGTGGTGGGTGGGGGCGGTCTTGTCAGTCGAACGGGTCAGCCGAACGGGTCAACCGAACGGCTCAGCCGAACAGGGTGCGCGTCTCGGCGAACGCGTCGTCGGTGCGCTCGAGCGCCCACGCGACATCCGCTTCGGTGTGCGCCGTGGAGAGGAACCAGTTGTGGGCGGGGTGCAGCAGCACGCCGCGGCGGACCGCCGCGTCGGTGAAGGCCGCAGCGGTCGCGAGGCTGTCGTCGTCCTCGAAGCGCAGGAACGGCATCGCGGGAGGCCCGCTCTGGAATACCGTGAAGCCGTGCGCAGCGGCCTGGCTCTGCAGTCCGTCGCGCAGGAGCTGGCCGACCCGGTTCATCTGGGCGGGGGTATCGGTCGCCGTGAGCAGGCCGATGTTGGCGATCGCCGCCGCCATCGCGGCACCGGCGTACCAGAACGATCCGGTCGCGAAGATGTCGGCGGCCGGCTGCCGGAGCGAGTCGATGCCGACGACGGATGAGATCGCGTAGCCGTTCGCCATCGCCTTGCTGAAGGCCGTGAGGTCCGGCTCGATGCCGAGCGGCTCCCAGGCGCCGCCGGTGTGCAGCCGGAAGCCGGTGCGGACCTCGTCCATGATCAGCACGGCGCCGATCCGGTCGGCGAGCGCTCGCACTCCCCTGGCGAAGGCCGGGTCGACGATGTACTGGTCGGTGGAGCCGGGGGCGTCGTGCCGGAACGGCGAGAGGATGATCGCTGCGGCGTCCCCTCCGGCCTCGGCAGCGGCCGCCTCGAGCGAGGCGAGGTCGTTGAACTCGAAGTCGATGATGTTCGCGCGGTCCTCCGGCGTGCTGCCGAGCGGGTTCGGGTTGAACCAGGCATTCGCGCCGTGATAGGCCGTGCCGCCCTTGAGCAGTTTCTTCCGGCCCGTCGCGGCCCGGGCGATCGTCACCGCGAGACTCGTCGCATCCGTGCCGTTCTTGGCGAACATGGCCCAGTCGGCGTGGGCGACGGTGTCGACCATCAGTTCGGCGAGCTCGACCATGCGTGCGGTCGGGCCACCGAGGGCGTCGCCACGCTTCTGCTGGGCGAGGGCCGCCGCGTCGACGACCGGGTTGGCGTAGCCGGAGATCATCGGGCCGAAGGAACACATGAAGTCGAGGTATTCGTTGCCATCGACGTCCCAGAGGCGGTTGCCCTTGCCCTCGGCGTAGAACTGGGGGAACCCGGCCGGCATCAGGGTCACGTTCATGTGCCCGTACATCCCGCTCGGAATGACCTTCCCCGCGCGGGCGCGCAGCGCGGCGTCGACGGGCAGTTCGGTCTGTTGTGTTGCTGTGATGGTCATCCCTGGCTCACTTCCTGGTCTGTGCTGTCCTCACAGTTTTTATGACACGCGTCCGAAATAAGTTTCTGCCCTGTTACAAGCGAGTAAATTAACTCATGCGTCCAAAAACCGGGCACCCGCCGATGGGTCCCCGCAGTCGACTGGTGCGAACGAGAGAGAGACACAACACATGCCGAAGATTGTCGACCACGAGGAACGGCGCGCCGAGGTCCTCGAGGCCACGTGGCGGGTCATCGCGACCCGCGGACTGGATGCGGCCACGGTGCGCCAGATCGCGAAGGAGGCCGGCGTGTCGAGCGGCGTGCTCGCCCACTATTTCGCCGACAAGGACGACATCCTCGTCCAGGCCCACCGCCTGGCCTACGACCGGGTCTTCCGCCGCGTCGAGGAGAAAATCGGCCGGTCAACCGGGATCGAGGCGCTCAGGGCCACGCTGTACGAGACACTGCCCATGGACGAGAACCGCCGGATCGAGGCCGTCATCGACATCAACTACATCGGCAGGGCGCTCAACGACCCCCGCCTCAAGCTGGTCAGGCAGGAGTCCGCGCAGGTCGCAAGGGGCTGGTGGCTCGGAGTGCTGACGTCGACCGCGGCGGGCGGCCATCTGGCCGTGGACACGAACCTCGAACTGCTCGTCGACCAGATCCTGGTGTTCATCGACGGGATCTCGCTGCAGTCGGTGCTGTTCCCCGACCTGATGACCCCGGAACTGCAGAAGCGGCTCGCCGACGATCTAATCGCCCGCATCCGGGCCTGAGCCCACGGGGCGAGGCGCTAGGCTCGCTTTATATTGGACGCTTGTCCGATAATAACGCGACCGAATGGAGCGCCTCATGCCGCCGACCCGACTCCCCACGATCACCCTCAATACCGGGGCGACGACCCCGCAACTCGGTTTCGGCGTCTTCGCACTGGACGACGAGGCGACCGCCCGCGCGGTCGAAGCGGCGATCGCCTCCGGGTACCGCTCGATCGACACGGCCGCCGTCTATCTCAACGAGCGCGGCGTCGGTCTCGGCATCCGCCGGAGCGGCATTCCGCGCGCGGAACTCTTCGTCACGACGAAACTCTGGAACACCCACCACCTGACCGCCGGCGAAGAAGCCGGGCACAGCCTCGATCGCCTCGGACTCGACTACGTCGACCTGTACCTGGTGCACTGGCCGGTGTCCTCGGCCGGAACGCACCTGCGGGCCTGGGACGGCCTCGAAGAGGTCCAACGATCCGGTGCCACGCGGTCGATCGGCGTCTCCAATTTCTCCCGCGAGCAGGTCGACGAGGTGATCGCACTCGGCGGGACGGTTCCGAGCGTGAATCAGATCGAACTGCATCCCCTGCACTCCCAGCCGGAACTGCGGGCCTTCCACGCCGAACGGGGCATCGCCACCCAGGCCTGGTCGCCGCTCGGCCGCGGTCTCGCCCTCGGCACCCCCGAGATCGGCTCGATCGCACGGGAGCTCGGGGTCACCGAGGCGCAGGCCATCCTGCGCTGGCACCTTCAGCTCGGCACGATTCCGCTGCCCAAGTCGGCGTCCGCGGACCGGATCAGGGAGAACATCGACATCCTCGGCTTCGAACTCGACGCAACGGACATGGCGACCATCGACGCCCTCACGATCGGCCGCCGCGTCGACGAGTCCTACTACGAGTGGGCATGACCGCGTCGGCACACCCCGGTGAACTGCTCACCCGGGGCCACCGCCTGCGTTACGTGTTCATCCTCGGCGCCCTGACCGCGCTCGGGCCGTTCACGATCGACCTGTACCTGCCCGCCTTCCCCGCGGTCGCTGCGGCACTGCACACCTCGGAGTCGGCGGTGCAGATCACGCTCGCGGCCACGACCATCGGTCTCGCTGTCGGCCAGCTCGTCGTCGGGCCCTGGAGCGACGTCATCGGTCGGCGCCGCCCGCTCATCGTCGCGACCCTCGTCCACGTGCTCGCGTCGCTCGCCTGCGCGTTCGCCCCGAACGTCGAGGCGCTGACCGTCTTCCGGTTCCTGATGGGTGCGGCCGCGGCCGCGGGCGGCGTCGTGTCGCTCGCCCTCGTGCGCGACCTCTTCTCCGGACTTCCGATGCTCCGGATGCTCTCCCGGCTCGGGATGGTCAACGGCCTCGCCCCGATCGTCGCGCCGATCCTGGGTTCGCAGTTGTTGCAGTGGATCGACTGGAGGGGCATCTTCGTGGTGCTCGCCGCCTACGGTGCGGTGATCGCCCTCGCTTCGGTGATCGGCATCCGGGAAACCCTCCCGGTCGGGAACCGGATCCAGTCGGGCATCCGCGCGTTGCCCGGACGCATGGGCAGGCTGCTCCGGGACCGCCGGTATCTCGGACTCGCCCTGGTCGGCGGTTTCGTGTGGGGCGGCGAATTCGCCTACCTCGCCGGTTCACCCTTTCTGTTCCAGGGCGTCTACGCGTTCTCGGTTGCGCAGTACGGCCTGCTGTTCTCGGTGAACGCCCTCGGCTTCGTGCTGGGCACCCAGCTCGGAGCGCGCCTCGCAGGCAGGTTGGCCCCGCAGTGGCTGCTCGCCCTCAGCACGACCGTGCTCGTGGTGTCCGCGCTCGTGATCTGCGCCGCAGCCATCGGGGGCTGGGGGCTTCCGCTCGTCGTCGTCCCGCTCTGGTTCTCGATCATGGCCGTGGGAGTGTGCATTCCCTGCGTGCAGGGCCTCGCCCTCGCACCCCACGGGGCGGAGTCCGGACTCGCGGCGTCGCTGCTCGGTGCGATGAACTTCACCGTCGCGGGAATCGTCACCCCGCTGGTCGGCGTGTTCGTCACCGGTGACGCCCTCGGGATGGGAGCGGTCATGCTCGCCTGCGCCGTGTTCGCGAGCGCGGCCTTGTGGGGGCTCGTGCGGCCTCGGTCTGTGCCGGCCCTCGCCCGCTGACGCATCCGGGCAGGGCGGGCTCAGCCGACTGCGTTAAGATTCTCGGGTGTCCCCCTCCATCCTCCGCATCGCCCTCGTCTCCCTGCACACCTCACCGGGTGACGAGCCAGGATCCGGGGACGCCGGCGGCATGAACGTCGTGGTGCGCCAGCAGGCGGAGGCCATGGCCGCGGCCGGCCACACCGTCGACATCCTGACCCGCCGGTCCTCGGCCACGCTGCCGGATGCCGTCGTCCTCGCTCCGCGTCTCACCCTTCGCTTCCTCGAAGCCGGTCCGGCGACACCGATCAGCAAGGGAGCGCACGAGGCGGTCATCGACGAATTCCGGGTCCGGATGGCCGCCCTCGGCGACTACGACGTGATCCACTCGCATCACTGGTTCTCCGGCATGGCCGCGCTCCCCCTCGCCAAGGGTCGCGGCATCCCGCACGTGCAGAGCTTCCACAGCATCGCCGCAGATCCCTCAACACCGCTCTCGGCCGGCGAACGGCCGGAGTCACCGGGACGGATGCACGGCGAAGCCTGGCTCGCCCGCGAATCCGACGCCCTCGTCGCGATCAGCAACGCCGAGGCCGACACCATCGTGACCCGGCTCGGCGGCTCGCCCGAGCGGATCTTCGTGGTCTCCCCCGGTGTCGATGCCGACCTCTTCCGCCCCGCGACCGGCGTCCGCGCCACAGGCCCCGGCTACGCGATCGTCGCCGCCCGCCTGCAGCCGCTCAAAGGACTCGACCTCGCGGTCGAGGCGATCGCAGCGGTCCCTGCGGAACTCCGGCCGGAACTCATCATCGCGGGCGACGCCTCCGGCGACTTCGACGGCTACATCGATGGGCTCCGCGAGCTCGCCGACCGGAACGGGATCGCCGACACCGTGCGTTTCCTCGGTCCGCAGACCCGCACCGATCTCGCGGCGCTGTTCCGCGGTGCCCGGGTCGTGCTCATCCCCTCCCACTCCGAGACCTTCGGGCTCGTCGCGCTCGAAGCCGCCGCGAGCGGCGTGCCCGTCGTCGCCTCGGCGTCCGGGGGCCTCCGCGAGGCCGTGCTCGACGGTGACACCGGGATCGTGCTCGGTTCCCGGGACCCGCAGGCCTGGGGCGCAGCCATCACGACCCTCCTCGACGATCCCGACCTCGCCCGCCGACTGTCCGTCGACGCCCGCGCCCGCGCCGAACGCCTCGACTGGCCGCGCAGCGCCCGGGGGCTTCTGGACGTCTACCGGTGCCTGCTCGAACCGTGCTCCGCGGACGAAGCGGACGAATTCGACGACCGACGTCGGCTGCGGATCGCGTGAGCATCCTCGACGGCCTGCCTGCCGTCCTGCTCGTACACGCGCACCCCGACGACGAGACGCTCACCACCGGAGCCCTCGCGGCCGAGCTCGTCGCGCGCGGCACCCGGGTATCGCTCCTGACCGCCTCCCGGGGCGAGCGCGGCGAGGTCGTCGCCGGGCCGCTGTCCGGGCTCGAAGGCACCGAAGAGCTCGCACGCGTTCGCGAGCACGAGCTGGACCGGGCCGCCGATATCCTCGGGATCGCCGACCGGTTCTGGCTCGGCCAGGCGCCCGCGCGCGCCGCCGGACGGGAGCAGCGCAGCTATCGCGACTCGGGGATGAGCTGGATCAGGGAGGGACTCGCCGGCCCGGCCACTGACGTCGGAGCCGATGCCCTCTCTATTGCACCCCTCGCCGAGGTCACGGCCGATGTCGCGGCGCTCATCGAGCAGCTGCGGCCCGCGCTCGTGATCAGCTACGACCACGGCGGCGGCTATGGTCACCCCGACCACGTGCGCATGCACGAGGCGACCCTGGCGGCGTGCCTGGCCGGACAGACACCCTTTGCCGAAATCGTGCTCGAGCCCGCGACAGACGCCGAATGGCTCGACCTCGAGGCCCAGCGCGCCGTGACGACGGCCGCCCTCCGCTGCTACCGGAGCCAGCTCACGGTCACCGGCGACGGCATGCACCTCGTGCACTCCGGCGGCCAGCGCGAGGAAATCACGACGTCGATCGGGCTGCGCGCCCGCTGAGGGTGTCGATTCGGGGCGTGCTCGCTCGTCATTTCGGTGTCAGTATCTCAACGACCGAAGGGAAGACTCATGCGTTACTCACTGCTCGTGATGAGCCAGGAAGCCGAAGACGCCAACATCAGCGACGAGATGATGGAATGGGGGCGCGCGGCCTTCGATGCCTACGGGAAGTCGCTCGACGCCGCCGGGGTGCTCGTTTCGGCAGACATCCTGCAGCCCGTGTCCGCCTCGACGACCGTCACCGTGCGCGACAGCGCGCTGCGGGTTCAGGACGGCCCGTTCGCCGACACGAAGGAGCGCCTGAACGGCACCTTCGTGATCGAGGTGCCCGACCTGGACGCTGCGATCGCCTGGGCCGAACAGTGCCCGGCCGCCCAGTACGGCGCGGTCGAGATCCGGCCGTCCGCGATCCTGTTCCGCGAGGGACAGTGGCGCAGCCTGGTCTGACTCCGCCGCGCCCGGGGTTCCACGCGGACGCAGCGGCCAGGGTCGAGCAGGCCGCCCGGGAGTCCTCCGGGCGGCTGCTCGCCCTGCTCGCCGCACCGAGCGGGGACCTTCCCGCCGCCGAAGACGCCCTGGCGGATGCCTTCCTCGCCGCCCTGACGCACTGGCCGGAATCGGGTGTCCCCGCCAACGCCGAGGCCTGGCTGCTCACGGTCGCGCGCAACCGGCTCCGCGACCGGTGGAAGTCTGCGTCGGTCCGGCGCGGGGTGCCGCTCGACGAGACCGTCGCCGCCGCGCACTCGGCACTGGACCTGAGCCCGGACACCGGAGCGGACACCGGAGCAGACCCAGACCCGGACACCGCCTCGCTCCCCGACAAACGACTCGAACTGCTCTTCGTCTGTGCGCACCCGGCGATCGATCCGGGCATCCGCACGCCGCTGATGCTGCAGACCGTGCTCGGTATCGACGCGGCCCGGATCGCGGCCGCGTTCGTGCTGCCCGAGCGCACCATGGCCCAGCGCCTCGTACGGGCCAAACGGCGGATCCGGGACGCTCGCATCCCGTTCCGGGTGCCGTCCCGCGCCGAGCTGCCCGGCCGCCTGCCCGCGGTGCTCGAAGCAATTTACGGGGCCGCGGCGATCGACTGGCGCGGCGTCGCCGGTCCGAGCCTGCGCGAATCTCTCGCCGCCGAAGCGCTCTACCTCGCCGTGACGCTCGCCCGGCTGCTCCCCGACGAGCCGGAAGCCCTCGGCCTCGCCGCGCTGCTCTCCCTGTCGCTCTCCCGCGCCCCGGCCCGCCTGGGGGCGTCCGGCGCGGTCGTTGCGCTCGACGAGCAGGACCCGGCCCGCTGGGACCCCGCACTCATCCGGCAGGGCGAGGCACTCCTGCGTCGCGCCCACGCGCTCGGGCGGGTCGGCCGGTTCCAGATCGAGGCAGCGATCGAGTCCGCGCACTGCGACAGGGCCCGCTCCGGAACGACGGATCGGCAGGCCCTCCTAGCCCTGTACACCGCCCTCGTGCGGATCGCGCCGACCCTCGGCGCGCGCGTCGCGCTCGCGGCGACCATCGGCGAGGTCGAGGGCGCGGCGGCCGGGCTCGCGGCACTCGATTCGGTCGCGGCGCTGCCCGGTGCCGAGCGCTTCCAGCCGGCCTGGGCGACCCGGGCGCACCTCCTCGTCCTGGCCGGACGACCGGCGAATGCGCGGCTCGCCTACGAGCGGGCGATCGCGCTGTGCACAGACCCCGGCATCCGTTCGAGGCTGCGGGAGCAGGCGGAGACGATCGGCGCGGGCTGAGCCACGGGGTCAGCGCCGTCGGGTCAGCGGCGTCGGACCCCGGGTTCCGGCTCGGGCCCCGCTTCGGGGAGCAGCGCCGCGAAGGCGGCGAGCGTGTCCTCCATCGCGGAACCGAGCCGGGCGACCTGGTCCGCGCTGACCTGCTCACCCCGCATCGCGGTTCCCTCGACGTCGGCACACGCCGCCGCGAGCGCGCTCGCGCCGACCGTCGCGCTGCTGCCCCGCAGCCGATGCGCCAGCTCGACGACCCGCGTGTCGTTGACGGCGTCGATCTCGGCCCGGAGCGCGCTCAGACGCCGCTCCCCCTGGCTCGCGAAGCTGCGCAGCAGCCAATCCCTCGTTTCGGACCCGACCTCGTCGAGATAGCCGAGGACCTCGTGGTCGATCACGGGTTCCCGGCCCGGGACACCGGGCCGCGGGTCTTCCGCCCCAGCGAACCCGGTAGACCCGGTGGACCCGGCAGCCCCGCCCGCAGCGGCGGCGAGAGTCGCCGCGAGTTCGAGCGGCCGGATCGGCTTGCTGAGATACAGGTCCATGCCCGCATCGAGGCAGGCCTGCCTGGCTTCGGTGGTCGCGCTCGCGGTGAGCGCGATGATGACCGGCTGACGAATCTCGTCGGTGAGCGCCCGAATCCGGCGCGTGGCCTCCAGGCCGTCGATGACGGGCATGTGGACATCCATCAGCACGATATCGAAGCCACCGTGCCCCGCCGCACCGGCCAGGGCCTGCGCGGCCTCCACCGCCTGCACCGCCTCGAGCCCATTGCTCACGGTGTCGACGCGGTGCCCGCCCTTGGCGAGCATCAGCTGCGCCACCTTCTGGTTGACGAGGTTGTCCTCGGCGAGGAGTATCCGCAGGCCGGAGACCGGTGGCCCGGACGGCCCGGTCAGCCCGGACGGCTCAAGCAGTGAGTGCGGCGAGGACGACGAGGTCGACGAGGTCGAGGACGCGGCCTCGTTCGTCCGGCGGCCCGCCTCTGCGCGGCCGCGCCACCCGGCGTCGTCGCGCAGTCTGCGCTCGGCGCGGCCGGTGGCCAGCCAGTCGACGCCGGCGGACGTCCGCCGGTCGGGCCGGACCGCAGTGCGCCAGGCGATGGTGAATGCGAAGGTCGAGCCGACCCCGACCGTGCTCGTCACCTCGATCCGGCCCCCCATGATCTCCACCAGGGCCTGACTGATCGCC
>NZ_SOFG01000014.1 GCF_004402485.1 Cryobacterium algoricola
CGACCCGGACCTCCCGTGCTTCTCATGGCCGAGGTGATCGGTGATCTCGCCCTCGAGCGCGGATCCCAAGACCATCTTCGTCAGCTGGCCCAGCAACCCCTTCTCGCCCGTCAGCGCGAGACCCTACTCCCGGGCCCGCCCGACCAACTGGTCCACGAGCCGGCCATCCACCACGTCCTCATGCTTCACCCTCGCCACGGCCTCGTCCTCCACCACGTCAAGAATCACACCAGCCATCAGACACCTCCATTGTTAGGAGTTACACCAAAAATCGTCTAGTCCCGNTAGGAGTTACACCAAAAATCGTCTAGTCCCGGTCAACCCGGATTTAGCCTTGTCTTGGCGGTATCAGGCACTCTTTTGGTCCTACACGTGGCCTCCGATCGAAGTGAACTGTTGTGATGGTGCCGGTCCTGGTGTTGTAGGGCTAGAACAATTCCTCGGACCGGGCGCCGAAGGGGGCCCTGACTTCTGATCGGAGTTGGAAAGCGGCCTGTGGGTGCGTGTGGACGGGGACGGGCAGAGGCGCTGCCACGAAGTTCAAGCAGGGTTGGCGCACGTGATGGCGTGAAGTGGACCCGCAGCCACGGACCCCCCTCCCTAAAGAAGTGGTGCGCTACCGTGAAAGCATGGAGATTCTGTTTTGCCCGATCTGCGACAGCAGCGTCGTTCACGGACCGTATGTGACCGCGCAACAGTCCGGAACGCGCATATGGATCGACCAATGCTCGCAGGAGGACTGTGAGTGGGAAAACTCTGGGATGGACCTGATCTAGGGATGTGCTGTGGCCACATTCGACATTGAACTCGCCCCACCTGCCCTACGTGTCAGGGTGAGTTGAGGCCAGTAGCGCAGAGCAAGTCCGCCGTATGACGTAGGGCGAGAATCAGGAAGTCCCGATCATGTCCAGTGCGTCTTTGATTGTCGTGCGCGACGATAGTTCGATGAGTAAGAACAGCGGTCCCGGTCCGCGCGCGGGTGGTCCGAGCGCGCGGCGGTCGTTCACGCCCGCGCAGAAGCTCGACCATTTGGCCGCGTATGAGGACGCAACTACGCGGAACGGGGGCGGCGCGTATCTGCGGGAGCAGGGCATCTATTCTTCGCAGATCACCGAATGGCGCAAGCTCCGCGGCGCGGGCGTGCTGCAGGGGAAGAAGGCCGGGGACAAGATCGGCCGGCTTACGCCCGAGCAGGCCGAGATCGCCAGGCTTCGCCGCCAGCTCGATGGCACCGAGCGGCGTCTGGCGACGACGGGGGTGGCGTTGGAGATCATGTCAAAAATGCACGAGCTACTCGAAAACTTGTCGAAGAGCTCGCGGGACGAAACACCGCAGACGAAACCGTGATGACCACCTACCGTGCCCTGACCCGCCGGGCGTGTCCACCCGGACTGCCGCGGTGCTGGTGGGGTTGCCGCGGTCGACGGCGACCCGGACGCCGCGCATCCCGGCGGCCGGGCCGGTGCTGGTCCCGGCGAACAAGCTCGATATCCTTGAGCGGGCGCGGATCCTGGCGGTGGTGAACTCGCCCCGGTTCGTGGACTTGCCGCCGATCCGGATCTACGCGCAGCTGCTGGACGAGGGCGTGTATTTGGCGTCGATCTCCACGATCTACCGGGTCCTGGCCCAGAACAAGCAGGTCAAGGAACGCCGCCGGTTGGCCCGGCACCCGGCCCGGGCGATCCCGGAACTGGTCGCCACCGCACCCGGCCAGGTGTTCACGTGGGATATTACGAAGCTGGCGGGCCCGATCACGGGCAAGTACTTCGACTGCTACGTGATGATCGATATCTTCTCCCGCTACATCGTCGGCGCGAAGGTCCACCCGGCCGAGTCCGCAATCCTGGCCGCGGAAATGATGACGGAAACCTTCGGCATCCACGGCACCCCGCAGGTCGTCCACGCGGACCGGGGTACGTCGATGACGAGCAAGACCGTCGCCGCGTTGTTGTCGGATCTGGAGGTGACCAAGTCGCACTCCCGGCCCCGGGTCAGCAACGACAACCCGTACTCGGAGGCGTGGTTCAAAACGCTCAAGTTCGCCCCGGTGTTCCGGGAACGCTTCGCGAGCCTCGGCGACGCGAGACGCTTCATGGACGCCTTCGTCGAGGGTTACATTCACACCCACCGCCACACCGACATCGGCTTGAACACGCCCGCTGACGTCCACTACGGCCTCGCGGCCGGCAAAGCCGCCGAGAGGTCCGCGACCCTGGCCGAAGCCCGGGCCCGGAACCCGGAACGCTTCAGCACCAGCCTCGATCCCAAGATCCTCGCCACCCCCGACGCGGCCTGGATCAACAAGCCTGTCGAAGCACAAGAAGACGAGCCGAAAATAGCCGCCTAAACTCACCCTGGCCCCATTCACCGTGACAAATTCCGCGGCGCGAGTGATTCTGAGATAGAACTGATGGTGACTATTGGTCTCGTCACGTGGCGCAGCCTCTGCCTCGAGAGCTAGGGGCCCGAACTTGTACGGACCACACTTTGACGTGCGGCGTCAGCCCTGCTCGCTTTCGCTGGAGCGACGATAGTTGCCCAAGCGAGGCCCTTAAGCAATAATCGGCTCACCCGAAGGTATTCTGTGTGCCCGGATTGTGGCGCGCAGGCTCGTGAGAAATGGATACGCCATGGCGTCAGCGCGGACTGCAGAGACAACACGTGGTGCGGAGGCGGCGACGGGCGGACAAGCCGCGTTCATGTACCTCCGGCGTCGGATACTTTCAGGTGAGATTCCCGCCCGCACGGTACTCCGGGAGCAGTCCCTGGCGGACGAGTTGGGCCTCAGCCGGACCCCCGTCCGAGAGGCCCTGCGTCGCCTGGACGAAGCCGGCCTTGTCGACTTCACACCTAATAAAGGGGCGACGGTCGTCTCTTGGACACAGGAACAGTTAAGGGAGACGTACGACCTGCGCGCGAGCCTGGAGAGCAGAGCCGCCGGTTTGGCTGCCACCCGAATAAGTGATGAGACCCTCGGACAACTCGCTGAACTCATCGTGTCGATGGACGAATTCGTGCTCGCCAGTGACGATGACGCTGTTACGCGACTTGGCGTGCTCAATGCCGAATTCCATCACACCATCGTGGCGGCGTCCGGGAACCGGCCGCTCATTCAACTGACAGGCTCTGTCGGCCGCATCCCGATGATGGCGCGGGTCTTTCGGCGCGATGGCGGGCGTTTTCGGGCAAGCAGCAATCACCACCACCGCGACATCCTCACGGCGCCTCGGACACACGACGCGCTCTGGGCCGAAGCAACGATGCGCGCTCACATCCTCGGTGCTCGGAACGCGATCATAAACTGGGACGGCTCGGACCCTGAAGCCGATCGCGACACAGCCTAGCCACACGCGGATAGCTGCATGCGGGATTTGCGCGGCGCCCACCAGAGGATGTTCCTCGGTAATTCCACTCGTCCTTCAGGCATGCCGAGCGCGGGCACGGGTCCCCGTGCGCCAGAGCGTTTTCGCCCCTTCGTGACATCGAACGATGAGCAGTTCCAGTGTGATCGTCGGGCATGACAGACTGGCAGATGCTGCTCGACCTCAGTAGACGTCGTCCCAGTGATCCTCAGTTAACCAGGCTGTAGTCGTAGACGCCACTGCACGCGTAATGATGCTTTCAGTGCTGGACGCCGAAAGGAGAAAATCGATGCGATCGCGACGGGCAGACACTGTACAGTGCGTCTCGGGATCGTCATCATCAGCGGTCTCGCGAATACTGATAAGTGCACTGCCAGGGGCAACGAGAATCAGAATGAGTATTTCGGTACCGCCTGCACTATACTACGGCACCTCTACAACTTCAGATTTGTGCCACTCGCTAAGCGTCGCGGCGAATTCCATTAAAACGTCGGCTACAGCATTTGTGGTGAGGAACGTCGTTCCGCAGTACGACATTCGCTTCACATTTTCCCCCCCAGTCCTTCCCCTGCAGGCGCGAACTCAGCGCACAATCAAAACGTTAGGGCATTCCCCCTCCAAACAACCAGGATGAATTTTGGCTCCCGCGGAATAAGGTGCATGTGTGACGACGCTAGCTTGACGCGAATCTGCCCGAGGCGTAGACAGCGTCAAGAATCACAGTCTTTCGGAGGGGCTCCTAGCCGATTTGGGTTTCAGCCCAGCGACTCGAAACCATTCGTCATCTTGCCGCGTCGTTGCTTTCGAATGCGTACGAATAGGTGTGGGTGGTCTCCGCCGAAATCGCCGTGATCGAAGGAAGCGTTGTTGTGAATCTTATCGATCAATAGGTGCCTTCTACCAACCGGCTTGCGCCTTGATGGAGATGAGCACACCGTGTGGGCATAAGACGAATTGCGTTCGGTGCCTCCTTCCTGACGGCAGATCGACTCGCGGACTCCCTCGTCAGGCTCGTGGTCGAAAGGACACACCCGAGCGCGAATCTCTTTCGGGCGGAGTGGTCGGGACGGTCTGGCCGGCAGGACCGCCGATACCCGTTCGCATACGCAACCCCGGCTTCGGGCTGCGGGCGCCGGCGGTTCGTGCTCAATTACCGGCTCGGTGCAGCAGCATGGACCCCATGCAGGCCGACCCCGAGCTCAATCCGGGGTTTTTCGAGATCAACCGGCTTTTAGCCCGCCCGGGGGAGGCGACAGTTGCGCCGAGGTACGTTCTCGGCGCGGACCCGATGGAGCCGGAGACGACATACCAAATAATCCACGACGAGATCATGCTCGATGGAAACGCCCGGCTGAACCTCGCCACCTTCGTCGGCACCTGGATGGATGATCACGCCGGGCGGCTCTATGCAGAAGCCTTCGACAAGAACACCGTCGACAAGGACGAGTACCCTCAGACCGCTGCAATCGAGGAATATTGCTGGCGGATGATCGCCGGCCTCTGGCACGCGCCCGAACCGATGGAGACCGTGGGAACGTCGAGGACCGACCGCGCAGCCCAACGTCGTGATGAGTTCCGCAGTGCAGGTGTGCTGGGAGAAATTCTGCAACTACTTGGACGTCGAGCCTCGATTCGTGCCCATCAGTGAGCAGCATCCCAGCCTGGATGGGCACGACCTCGCGAGCTACGTCGACGAGAACACCATCTGCGTTGTCGCGATCATAGGCGTGACGTACACCGGGTCTACGAGCCGGTCGCGGGGATCAGCGCCGCCCTCGACGAGTTCCAGGAGCGCACCGGAGTGTCCGTACCCATCGACGTGGACGCGGCCTCCAGGGGCATGATCGCGCCCTTCCTGCAGCACTCCACGATCGGGCACGTCACCCTAGCGGACTTCAAGATGCAATACTCGCCACAGACCCCAGAGATCCAACTCGCCGCTTGACCCGTGTGCACTCTCCGGGGTTAAGGCCACCTCCATCAAACCCGGGGCTTGACAGCGGTGTCGTCTGGTTCGTGGATGTCGGCAATGCTGACGTTGACCTCGGTCACGGTCATGCCGATGAGGTCTTCTACCGCCCGCACCACGGCTTCGCGCACATCTGCGGCAGTTTGCTGTAGGGGAGTTGGGTATTCGGCGACGAGCGTGACGTTGACGATTACGTTTGCCTCCTCGACGTCTACGTCGATGCCTTGGCTTGTATCGGGGCCGTTGATGGTTTCTCGGAGTGCATTGAGCGCGCGCGCCAGGCCACCTCCGAGGGTGTAGACGCCAGCCACGTCGCGGGCGGCTATGCCCGCGACTTTCGCGATGATGCTCTCGCTGATGAATGTTTTGCCCGCAATGCCGCCTAGGCGTTCAGAGGGCAGGGTCACCGCGGACGGGGACGAGAACGCCATAGTCGCATTCCTTCGCTTAGGCACTGCGTGGTCGTTGCGGTCAAGTCGTCGGTGTTGAACCCGACGCCGGTCACAATTATGACGTGTGGAGTCGCCGATTCGTCACATGGGTGGCAGAAAATGCACCCGAACGCATACGTCCCTTTCCTACACGCGGTTCTCGTCTCAGCAGATCCCGACAGATTCAACAATCCGGGCTCGTAACGCGGCGGCGGGGGTTTAGGGCCGCAGGGCGGGGTTCGTGGTGAATCCGACGAGCTTGTGGGTGCCGTCGCAGACCGGTGTGATGGCAGACACACCGCCACGGCAGAGCGCGAGGGTTGTATGGATTCGGGGGTATTTCCCCGTTCTCGTTTTGCAGCACGATGTCGCCTCGGACAAGCAGCGGCCCGTCGGGGCGGGCTGTGATCGGGGGTGAGGTTCGGAGGCACGACTTGCCGTTCTCTCGCGCGGTGAGGATCTGATCGGCCACCTGGCCGCCCGGGGTCAGGCAGGTGCTGGCGCCGAACATGATGTCGGCGCCGGTGGTGCGGTCGTCGTGGGCGAGGGAGCCGGCCAGGTCGCGGCCGGTGACTTGCTCTTGAACCGCATCCGCTTCGACCTGTGCGTCGGAGTATTCCGGAACCGTGGCATCGAAACCCAGGAGTTGGAAACCGTCGGCGTAGAGTCGATTCGTGATCGCGGACGTCATCTTCAATGCCGCCAAGTGCCCCATCAACGCGATCTTCCGGTGACGAATTGACCCGAACATGGACATCGTGGTGAACGAGGCCAGGGTGATAGCCAGTACCGCGCCCGCGTACACCCCGTAGCGGTCGTCTAGCCCGACGCCACGCATCGTGGCTGCGAAGAGCATCGAGTACATCCGCTCCACCCGGCCGCCCTACTCGTCGAACTGAATCTCGATCAGGCCGCCTTTGCCCGCGCGGTGAGGCGGGGGATCGCCCAGAAATGCTGGTCGGCCTCCTAGGGGCTATACACGGAGCGGTGCACGATGAATTCGATGGTCTGTTTCCGGGTTGCGGTTCGGGCAAGGTACTGAGCCAGGTTGAGGCCTGGATGGGCGACGGTGGAGATGAAGAGTGCCCGGGCCACGGCCCCGCGTTCCGCGCACGGGCAGACCGGTTGGGACACAGTGCGGTGGAGCTGCGCCTCGAGGGCCCGTTCAATCATGATCCGGGCGCTGATGGTGTCGGGATGCCATTCCCAGTCCTCCTCGCCGGGAACAAAGCCGCCGTACTGCAGGTCGTGGAGCAGGAACGGGGTCAGGTCAACGTCGGCGTCGACGACAACGTCGTCCACATTCTCAAGGGCGCTGGCTACGCCAACACCAAAGCCGTCCAGGCGGGGCGCAGGCGCTCCCGCGGCCGGGCCGACGGGACCGGACAAAGCTTCTACGAACTCTTCGCTGAGCGGTCTGCGCGCCGAGAAGAGAACGCGGGGAGAGTAATCGTGGTGCCGGGAATCACGGGGCCTCAATCACGTTGTCGTGCTGGTGCATGTACTGGCGGCGCAAGGGTTTTCGGCAGGAACGCGATTATTCCAGCGAGCACAGCGCTGACAGGGTTGGTCCGAAGACGCCGAACGCGAACTGCAACGCGGAAAGCACCACCGTGCGGCGCAGTTCACGCGCGAGATGTAGTCCTTCGAAAGGCCGAAGATCGGAATACACCGTGTGCACATTATATCACAGTTATCGCTAAGGCACGCGAGCGATTCCTCGTGCGCGGATCCGAAACCGTGGAACTTCAGTCGATGCTGGCGACCGTGACGCTGATGGTGTCGATCGGTTCAGCGGCCCGGATGGCCGGGTTGGCGGCGATCGTGTCGTACACGAGGCGAGACACCGAGACGGCGGATTGCGTGTCGGTGACACCGATGCGCGTGGACACGCTCAGTCCGGCGTGTCCGTTGGAGACCGAGACGAGAGCGGGGGACACGGTTCGGGTGGTGATTGCGTCGACGACGGCTCCAACGATCGTCGCAAGCAGCGGCGCGGTCGGGTATAAAGCGCTTACGCCCGGTACGGCCCGTACGGCGGTTTCCAGGTCTGCAGCGAGAGCGGTGGTATCCGTCACGGGGTGTCCTGTTCATTTTCGGAATCGTGCCGTGTGAGGTAAATATTTTGAATGGTGACGTCGATGGCTTTGATGGTGAGCTCGGTGTGCGCGCTCAACGCGGCTGCGACGGCTTGTCGAAGCTGCTCGGCGAGGGCAGGAATGCTTTTGCCCCGATAGATGCTCGCGTTGATGGCGATCGTGATGGGCGCCCCCGGAGTGGTGAGTTCACCGTCGAGTCGGCAGCGGCCGACGATGAGATTGGCGACGGTATCGCCGGCTGCGCGCACGAGTCCGCGTACGGCCCCCTCGGTGACGAAAAGTCGGGCGTGCGCCGAAGGATGTTCGAGGGGAATATCGCGTCCGGATCGGGCGTCGCGCACGATTCCGTCCATGATCGCGGTCACCCAGCTGTCGTCACGAACGTCTGCCCGGTCGGCTTCGTCCTGAAGTAGGGAACTCATCGCGAAGCGCAGACGCTCCAGCGAAGCGAGAGCGATTTGACACGCCGGTGACGTGTCGATCAACAGGTCGGCGGGTACCCTGCCGCGATCGAGATAGTCGCTGAGTTCCTCGAGAGTGTGGCCATCGAGGTGGCCAGGCTCATTGTCGGAGAGGTACCAGTCCGAGGCGGGGTCTGGGATGTTCGGTGGTGTCATCGCCAAGCCTCCATCTCGCGGATCAGGGTTTTACGGGCGCGGGCGAGAAGGCCGCGGATCGTCGAGACGGGTAAGTCGAGTTCTTCAGCAATCTCGGCATAACTGTAGTCCCCGAATTCCTTTAGCTCCCAGCATCGACGCTGATCTGTGGGCAGCTCGGACAACACCTGGGACAATGCCTCGCTCCGCGAAAGCGCCTCGACCGCCGTGATCGGCGAGTGATGGTCCGGTGCGGGCGCGTCGAGGTCCTCGAGACTGGAATGGTGTCGCCTGGCGCGGATCCGATCGATGCTCTTGTGGCTAACGATGCGCATCAGCCACCCCTTCGCCAGAGCGGGATTTTCCAGGGTCGGCAACTTCGCCCACGCCGTGATGAACGTTTCCTGGACGACGTCATCGGCCTCGTCGTTGGATCCCAGGATCCGGGTCGCGTAGGCGCGCATCAGGGGGCCGTGCCGGCGCACGAGCACCTCGAACGCCCGGATATCACCGTCAACGGTGCGCTCGACCAAGGTTCGGTCGTCAGCATGCTCGAGCAGAGCCCTGATCTGGCTGTCTGGCACGGCCGCTCCCTGTTCGCTGGGAAGACTAGCACTTCCCGTGACGAAGTGACCTTCATTTACGACTACACCATAACCAACATAATTCCCCCGGTCCCCCGGGCGGACGACACAGGAGCGTCACTCATGAACAATCCCACCTCACCGACTCCTTCCACCCCGAGCTCCGCAGCCGCCGCCGGGCGGGGTAAGACCCTGATCAACGACGCGGTCGTGGCGAAGATCGCCGGCATCGCGGCCCGGGATGTTCCCGGCGTGCACGCTCTCGGTGGGGGTGCCGCGCGTGCTCTCGGTGTAATCCGGGACGCTTTAAACACCACTGACGTCAGCCAGGGCATCAGCGTCGAAGTGGGCGAAACTCAAGTTGCAGCGGACGTCACGATCGTGGCGGAGTACCCGGTGGCCCTGCAGGATGTGGCCGACCGGGTTCGGTCCGCGGTGATCGGCGCCATCGAAGACCTCGTCGGCATGGACGTCACCGAGGTGAACGTCACCATCAACGACGTGTACCTGCCCAGCGATGACAAGGACCAGAAAGCCGAGGCGCGAGTCCAGTGAACACGGCCACGAAAACAGGTGCCCTGGTGGGCGCCCTACTCGCACTGACGTGGCTCGTCTTCGGGTTCTGGTCGTTCTTCTTCGTGGCCGTGGCCATGGGCGTCGGAGGGGCCATCGGGCGGATCATCGAGGGCAAACTGAGTATGGCCCGCCTCATCGACGCCTTCCGCGGCACCGGATCCTCCTCATGACCACCCTGACCTCGGTGGCACGGTCCCTTCCCGTGTTGCCGCTCACTCCCGGCCTCCCGGCTGTTCTGCCCGGTCGCGGCCGGACGACCGTGTCCACGCGCGCCCTGAGCAGGCTGGTGTCCGCCGTCGCTGCCGACGCCCTCGAAGTGAGCATGGTGACGGTGGGCACAACGATCACCGACGATCGGGGCAGTCTTGCCCTGACCGTCAGCGCCCCGATTCCGATCCTCTCTCTCACCGGGGTGGCGCGTGACCCGTTGATCGTGCCGCGGTATGGCGGGACGATTCTGGAGCGCGCCGAGCAAGCCCGGCAGCACATTCATCACCGTGCGGGCGAGCTGACCGGATCCGTCGTCTCCCGCGTATGCGTGCGGCTCACCGGCGTCGTCATCAAAGTGGAGGACCGGGTCAAGTGACCGCATACCGTTCCACCTACCAGCGGATCAGCCGCCGCGAAATGCATTCGCCGCGTTCGGTAGCTGCAATCACACTTGCCCTGATGACCAGTGCCGCCTGCCTGTGGCTAATGAGCGAGATCGTGCTGCACCTGCTCGGCCGGCCCGGCCTACTCGCCACCCCCTCCGAGATCGCCCACACTGTCGCGGGTGCCGGAGCTGCCCCGCCGGCCCTAGTGGGCGTGATCGGTGTCGCCACCGGCCTGATCGGGGCGCTGCTGCTGTTCCTGGCCGTCGCTCCCGGGCGGCGTTCCCGGCATTTGCTGGCTATTGAGCGGGCCGTGACCATCGTCGATAGCGAGGTCATCGCCTCCGCCCTGGCCCGGGACGCCGCCCGCGCTGCGGGAGTAGCGCCGGACAACGCACGGGTGACCGTGACAAGTCGACGCGTGACGGTGCACATCACCCCGACCTCCGGTACCCCGGTTGACCGGACGGCCGCCCTCACCGCCGTCCAGGAACACTTGCATGAACTGGGACTGCGGCGCGTGCTGCAGCCCAAAGTCACCGTGGCCGCCGTGGGAAGGGTCGGTGCATGAACTCGACTAACCGTGTCCTCAACCGGCTGTTCATTTTGGTGGTCGGCCTCGTCGTCTTCAGTGTCGGCGCAGCCTTGCTGCTGGTGGCGATCGCAGGGCCGGTCCGCGATACCTGGGCGCACTCGGTGGCGATCTGCGTTTCCGGGGTGACCCGGTGGCTGCGCGCCACTCCACTCCCAAACCAGCCCATGCCGATCAGCGGCAGCTGGTTGTGGCTGGTCGCACTTGCAGCCGGTGGAGCACTCATCATCCTGCTTGCCCTCTTCATCATCCGACAGGGCCACGGCCACACACGCCGGCTCATCACCGTCGGCGGAGATGCCGGTATGGTCCTCGTCGACTCCCGCGTCGCCGAGCACGCCATCCAGGACGCCCTCTCCGGCCGGCCGGAGCTTATTGCCTCCCACGTCTCCACCTATCAGGTCAAACACCAATCGGTGTTGAAAGTGGCCATCACTTGCCGGCGCGGCATCTCGCCCCGGGAAGTCAGCCGCATAGTCACCGAGGTATTGGTCGCCTTCGACACTCTGCTCGGTGGGCAATTACCCGCCCTCGTAAAGATCAGCGCTGGCATCCGCGCACGCGCAACACAAACCGCCCGCCTCCACTAACTCCCATCCATTCGGGGATCGGCCCATTCCAAAAGCACACGATCACCCGGGTTCGACTACCCACGCCCCAGCAGCGCACCACCGAGACAAACCAGAACTTTGTTATCAACGCACAGCCCCGAAGACATGTGTACGCTTCGCTCTCCGGGGTTGTTGCCCCTGCAGATGTTCAATCTCGCTCCACCAACTACGAAAGGCACTCTCATGAAAGCATCGGCAGAATTGGGCTCCAACCTGCAATCCATCCTGGTGGACGTGATTGAATTGCATCTGCAGGGCAAGCAGGCGCACTGGAGCGTGGTCGGCCATAACTTCCGGGATCTGCATCTCCAACTCGATGAGATCATCGACGTCGCCCGCGCGTTCTCCGACGAACTGGCCGAACGCATGCGCGCGATCGACGCCCTGCCCGACGGCCGCAGCGAAACGGTGACGAAATCCACCCACCTCCAGCCGTTTCCAGCAGGCGAAGTCGACACCGGGCAAACGGTTGTGCTGATCACCGAACGCCTCACGGTCACCGTCGACAACATTCGCGCCGTGCACGATGCGGTCGATGCGGAAGACCCCACCAGCGCGGACATTCTGCACGGAATCATCGAGAAGCTGGAGCAGTTCGTGTGGATGGTCAGCGCCGAAAACCGGGTCCCGCGGAAACCATCCAAAAAGACGCCCACCCGCCCCACCGGGACGGCCTGACCGGCCCATAATCGGACCCGAGCCCGTGCGTCTCCGGCGCCCCGTCAGGCACGCAGCGGAGGCCAGCTTTCAGGACCACGCTGAGGCGGCCTGGGTGGTGAACGGCAACGCCGAGCGGGCGCATTCACTGGCCGTGGAAGTGCCCGGGACCGCGCCGTGGCTAGGGTCCGGCCAGACGATGGAGTATTTCGAGGTCCTCGCTGCTTTGGCGTGTTATGACCTTACAGCGCCGCGGGTAGCGGAAGCGCATTTGGACGCGTTGGTGATTGTGAATCAAGCCGGCGTCGAGCCGGCCGAACTCGTTCACGCAGAAAACGGGCCGGCGGCGACGTGGTGGTGCGCCCCTGGTTTAGTGGAGGTTCTTGATCAAGGACAGACTTCGGATCCGAATCCCGCTGCCGCACAGCTCAAGCGGAGTTAGACACCACACAGAGCGCGGAGAGATGTTACCCATGCTGCATCGATGGTCGGTCTCGGTCAGTCAGTCTCGGCGCCCTCTGGATGAGCGGCAGAGTACCCAAGGTGACGACGGTACCCCTGGAGGTCGTCATGGTATCTTCATCCGACGAGCGCCATTGACACGGGCAGCATCA
>NZ_SOFG01000015.1 GCF_004402485.1 Cryobacterium algoricola
CTGCCGCGCGCGCGGCCGACGCGGCCTGGTCTGCGGCAGCCTTGGCCGCAGCCGCACTCTGGGCCGCAGCGAGCGCGGCCGCCGCGGCCGCGGCATCCACACCGGCCTGGTAGGAACGCTCGGTGTCTGCCGTGGTGTCCTTGAGGAGGGCGAGCTGCCCGTAGAGATCGTTCGACTTCTGCTGCTCGGCCTCGAGGGCGGCTTCCGCGGCCTGGGCCGCGCCACTCGCCGCATCGAACTTCGTCATGGACTCGCCGGTGAGCCTGGTGCGCTCGACAGTCGCCGCGGCGGCCTGCCCACCGAGGGACTCTGCCGAGTTCTTGTCCTGGACGGCCTCCCGGTAGATGGTCTCGGACTGTTCGCTGAGCTTGCTCGCGGTTCCGAGCTGCTCGAGGAGCACGTCGGCGGAGCTGCCGTTGAGAAACAGGTTGAGCGAGAGGTCCTGCGCGCCGGTCTTGGCGAGGTGGGCGGCGATCAGGCCGGCCCGCATCTTCGAGGTGTCCGCCTTCTTCGACGCGGTCGCCGCCTGCTCGGTCAGGCTCGTCTCGCGCAGGGTGGCGGCGTCGAGCTCGTCTTGGGCGACCCGGTACGCCTCCGCGGCGATCTGCGAGGCCTTGGACGAGGCATCCGCTGCCGCCTGCAGGCCGGTCAGCAACGCCGTGATCTTCTCGATCTCGGCCTGCTTGGTCGCCTCGCTCGCCTTCGCCTTCTGCACGTCGTCCCAGCTGGGGTACCCCTGGTCGCCGTAGGCGGCGGGCGCGATGATGCCGACGGATGCCGACACCGCGCCGATCGCGACGGCCGCGGCGAAGAGGCGCACGGGCTTCCGTCTCGTGAAGGATGTGCCGTCGTTAGCCAAGTGGTGCTCCCCTGCTCGCCATGAAGGGCTGCGGATTGATCTGGGGGCCATTGACGCGGACCTCGAAGTGCAGATGGCATCCGTCGGCTGCGCCGGTCATCCCGACGCTGGCTATGTTCTGCCCGGCGCTGACACTCTGGCCGTTGGAGACGAAGGTTCCGCCCGAGCGGATGTGCGCGTACCCGGTGGATACCCCGCCGCCATTGTCGATCTGGATGTAGTTGCCGTAGGTCCCGTTGGGGCCGGCGTAGGTGACCACGCCATCGTGGGCCGCATAGATCGGGGAGCCGCAACTCGCGCCGATGTCGGTGCCGCTGTGGAATCCCTTGCTGCAGCTCGAGCCGCAGATCACCGCGCGTGGGCCGAAGCCGTCGGTGATGCGCCCGCTGGCCGGAACGGCCCAGCCCTGGGAGCTGATGTAGCCGCCGCCGAGTCCGGCGCCGGGGCTGCTGCCGCCGCCACCGCCGCCCGAGTTGCCGCGGTTGGCTGCCGCTGCCGCGGCAGCCTCAGCGGCGATCCGGGCCGCTTCGATCGCGGCGAGGCGCGCACGCTCGGCCACACCGGCCTCGTAGCCGGCCGTCGTGGAGGCCTGGGCGTCCTGCATGAAGGCCAGCTGGGCGGCGAGTTCGACACTCTTGGACTCTGACTCTGCGAGGGCGTTCGCGGCGGCCTCTGCGGCCGCCTGCGCCGCCGCCATCGCGGCCTGCGCAGCTACATTGAGCCGCTCGCGCTCGGTCTGAGCGATCTTGGCCTGGTCACCGAGCGACTGCGCCGAGTTCGTGGCGGCCTGGGCCTCCTCGTAGACGCCCGTGCTGCGTTCGACCATTTTGCTCATGCTGCCGAGCTTGGAAAGCAGGGCGTCGGCGCCTGTGCCGCTCGCCTCACCGTCCAGGAGCAGGTTGACGGTGAGGTCGGTGCCTCCCGTACGGTAGAGCTGGGCCGCGAGCTGACCGGCCTGCTTCGTCGCGGCATCCGCTGTCGCCTTGCTGGCGTCGGCCTGCGCCTGCAGGTCAGATGCGCGCCGGGTGGCTTCGTCGTAGTTCTCCTGGGCGACCCGGAGTTCGGCGCCACGCTTCTCGGACTCGGCCTGGGTCTGGGCGACCTGGGTCTGCAGATTCGAGATCAGATTCTGGATTTCGGTGACCTTGGCGGACGCGGCGGCCGTGTTCGACTTGGCGTTCTGCACGTCCTGCCAGCTCGGGTAGTCGACCGCCTGAGCGCCGCCGGCGGGAATCACGAGCGTCACGATGAGGGCGAGGGCCGTGGCGAGGGCGGTGGCGGCGGTGCCTCTGATCAGGCGCCGATGACTGTGAACGCGGCGTCCGCTGACCGGCCGGAGCGGACCTGCCTGTACTTTGGCCCCGCGGTCACTCGTCACTGCCTTGCGCATAAAACTCCCTGATTGGGCACCGCGTGAACACACTGGTCACGATGCCACCTCAATTCACAGTAACAAGTTCGCGCCAGTATCGCCCGGTATCGGACCCGAATCTAACCCCCAACCGGGTGGATTTGCCGCCATTCGTGGGCGCGCCGGGGCGCGGGCGACACGCCGCGGATATCCGCTCGGCCGCCGATTTGGGGTTTTCGACCAAGAGACCGTATGCTTACTCGTCGGTAGCCATGATGTTTATGGCGTCTCGGCCCCATCGTTTAGAGGCCTAGGACGGCGCCCTTTCACGGCGTTAACACGGGTTCGAATCCCGTTGGGGCTACGCAACCTGCCTAACTGAATGTGCAACAATAAGCAGGTAGTAAATCAGTACAAGCAACACCAGCATCACCAATAAATGAAAACGCACGTTTGGTTCTCATTGTGAGGCCCTGTAGCGCAGTTGGTTAGCGCGCCGCCCTGTCACGGCGGAGGTCGCCGGTTCAAGTCCGGTCAGGGTCGCAAAGGTAAAACGCCCTTTCGCGAGAGAGGGTTTTTTCCTTGGAAGCGACTTCTCGAGGTTGTTTTCTGGCCCTGTAGCTCAGTTGGTAGAGCGTTCGACTGAAAATCGAGAGGTCACGGGATCGACGCCCGTCGGGGCCACCCGCTGAAATCCCCGGTTATCCGGGGTTTTTCTCGTTAACGGATGTCTTTTCTCCGGCCTGACAGGAGACCTAGAGCGGATGCCGTCGCATCCGCTCGCCCAGCGTCGCCGTTCGCACCGAGAATCGCCCGCAGGCCAGGGTCGCTGGGCGCAAGGAGCGATTCTTGATGAGGCCGGCCCGCGAGACGGGACCCCATCTATCCAGTCCCCAGTGGATTTTCCTGCGTCTACTGTCCACAGTAGGCAGGGACCGATTGCCGCAAGTCGAGTCAAAGGAGAGTTTCCAGTGTCGCAATGGCCTAGAGTCCACCCATCAGGCTGCAGGTGTAAACGCCGTCGCTTGTCTTAACCAGGATGGTCTTAGTCGCCTCGGCGCTCGATGAGTAGATCTCACCGCCGCCGGCGGTGAGTCCACGGAAGCTGAGTCCGTCGATCGTTTCGCCCCACAACGTTTGCTCGGGCATGCAGTCGTAGTGGCGTCCGCCGAATGAGACCTTCGAGGGGACGGCGTGGGGCCAGAAGTCCCAGTCGCCTGTCGCGTTATGCACGGACCAGCGTTGGATTCCGACGCCAATGACGGCGAGCATTGCCAGGGCGAGAATCACATTCCCCCACTTGACTCTCCGAACGCTCTTAGGCTGAACTCCCCCGTTTGCTTCAGCGGCGACGGACGACTATGACAAGTCGCCGTCCTCTGCACCTCACCCTGCCCCGGGCACTTTCCCTGCTTCCGCAGATAACTCGGCCCGGCCTTGGACTTGACCATAGCGGGCCAGTGCGACCACGCCTGGGGCCATCGCCGTCGATCTTCGTCGTTGAAATGGATACCATCCTGAGTTCGGGCACCCGTGCTAATTCCGAACCGGTCCTAGACGTGGCGGATGAGCCAGTCAAGAGCGGGCGCCCCCAAAGCGCGGTCGGCATAGATTTGTCCGCCGATCTCCTCGGCTGCGTCTGCAGTTGTCGGTCCTTCCCAGATCAGGGAAAGGCCAACTCGACGAGCTACGGATGCCGAGGCCGGATTGTTGGTCAAGATTCGTGCCGTGATCGGCCGGCTCGAATCTGTCGAGCCGGCTGCGTCCACGGCGGCGCGTGCAACCTCGGATGCGAGCCCACGGCCCCACCACGACGGTGACAGCCGGTACCCGAGATTCCAGACGCCTGCAGGCGTCATCGACACGCCGCCCGTGCCCACAAAACTGCCGTCCGGACGTGACCGGCCCGGCCTAAGGCCTCGGTAAGTGATTGCCCACTCGCCAAGGCCGAAATCCTTCCAACTCTTGATCGACCTCGCGATCACTGCATCCGACTGCGCTCGGCGAGTGTGTCGTCCGGTTGGCAGATGCAACCATGTCTCCGGATCCGAGTAGACGCTGAACACAGCATCCGAATGACCAGCGAGCAATGGCGAGAGGTACAGGTGTTCAGTCTCGATCA
The DNA here is from genome assembly GCF_004402485.1 of Cryobacterium algoricola. Lineage (GTDB taxonomy): Bacteria > Actinomycetota > Actinomycetes > Actinomycetales > Microbacteriaceae > Cryobacterium > Cryobacterium algoricola. Next base: position 4,333 of record NZ_SOFG01000015.1, read on the forward strand.
GCCCAAGGTCGGCAGTCGCGCAGCCCCTCTGCCCGTTCACTTGACGATTCTCCCGCTTCGGCGTTGGGATCCCAGGTTCCGGAGGACTACTCCAACGGCGGCAATAGCAAGACAGAATAAGAAGTCGATCGTGCCCGCCCATCCCGGACTCGCTGTCACAAAACCGTTCCCATCTGTCCGCTCCCAGTCGCAGGCACGGCCGAGTGGCCACGATGAGAAATAGCCATGCACCTGAACCGCCTCCGACACGACAGCGAAAGGTGCGGACTCCCGCTGCGGTCCTTCAACAATGCACTTGTAGTCGAGGCCACCATACGTGGCAGCCAACCAGACGAACCCGAACACTCCGATCGCCGCCAGGAGCCCGATCGTGGTCAGAGCAATACCGGTACGCCTCATCGCCTGAATCTCCACCCGAGCATTCTGCATGGGCCAGTCCCGTCAATCAATGACGCCGAGGACCCTGAACAGAGCGTACTGCGTAGTCGCTGCGGGCCTGCAGCCTGGTCAGACGCTCTCCAGCGTGGCAGCCTCAATCAGGATGCCGCGGTCACGGAACTCGCGAGGCACGCGGTCCGCCTCTGCAGGGATGTCGTAGTCGCTGGTCGAGGGCGACCACGGGTTGTCAGGGTTCCCCTCCCTGGCGAGGATCCAGTCCGGGATTGGCAGCGCATCCGCGTTCAGTCGGTACTCGCACAGCGCGGCGATGGCGGTGTCCCAATGCTGGGAGCGGGTCGGGAGCGGCTCGGTCAGTGTCAGGCCGACTCGTGTCGAGCCTCTCTCGGCAGCCAGGTTGTCGGCGAGCTGCAGGAAGCGGCGGAACGCCTCGGGCTCGTCGGAATCGGCCAGCGCGGCACTGATCTCCGAGGCGATCCGGGCGGCGTCACTGCGCACCGTCGGAAGCGTGACGACGGTGTGCCGCGTCGCGAGGAGGAGCGCCTCGAGCGTCGCAACTGTGGGCTCACGCTTGCCGTTCTCGATCAGCGACAGCGAGGAGCCGGCGATCCCGGATCGAACGGCCAGCTCACTCTGACTCAGTCCGCTCGCCGCACGGGCAGAACGAGCCAGGATTCCTGCGCTCATGACCCCACCACCTTTTACTAGTTAGTAAAAATCTAGCACTGTGGCTTAGTGAAGTCACCGGTTGAACGGACCAAGATTCGTGTAGCCGCGCCACCGCATCCGCTCGCAGAGAATAGTCGGCACACCTTGGCCAGTGGGCGAACACGGCAACTCTCGGCATCGAGTGCGATCACGCAGATCGTGGCACTATCTCGGCATGGGACGCGAATCCGGTCACGAACGATGGGTCTCCCTGCGGGGACCGAAGAGTTGGCTACCGGTCTTCGTCGTGACTCCGCTGCTTCTCATGGTCTTAATGGTCGACGGCATCAACCTGAGTCTTCTTTTTGTCCGAGACGGTCTGGCTCTCATCTGGTTAATCGCGATAATGGCTGGTTCGGCCGCATTGATGCTCGCCCTGCCATTGTGGGTCGCCCGACTCGCATATCCCTTTGCGCGGATCAACCCGTCAACGTCAACGATCCGCGCCCGACGGCGTCGCGCTCACTATTCGGACATCACATCGGCGCAATTGCTCGTCAGCGCCTCGAAGAAACATCGGGCGATCAATCTGCTGCTGCGATCGGGCACCGGGCTGCGCGCCGTAGTTCTCATCAGAGATGCTCGGCGACGCACGCTCAACCGCGAGCTCGCCGAGCTTGCGCTGGATGTGATTCGGCAGTCACATATCGCGATACCGGTATCCGTTCACGACCCCGAGGGCAGATTCGCACGGTACAACTTTCCGACCAACGTCACTCGCGAGGACGCCCTGGAACTCATTGAATCTCCGCCAGACCTGGAAGACGCCCTCCCCATCCCGCACCGACCCAGGTCCCGCCCGGCTGCCACCGACTGAGATGGCCTCGCCTGTGCCTCGGTTCTCGCCCGAACCCAATCCGGGATCGGCAGCGCACCCGAGTCGAGTCCTCGCGAAGGGTGGGACAAGTCAGAATTTGCGGGCCCAGGAACCGCACGAGGTCGCCGAACTCTCCAGTGCGGAGAACATTCGTGGAGATCCGGAACGCGTCTGACGGTGCGACACTACCGGTATGAGCGCAGCGGAAAGGGTCATCGTCTCGACTCTCGACGGGCAACTCTTCGTCGAGGTCTGGCTTGATGCGGATGACGAGTTCAATCGCGCCCAGGAAACCTTCGAGGTAGCACTGCGTGATGGACGGTTCGAAGAACAGGCAGCAAGCGTGCTGATGCCAGAGTGGTCGGTTCAGGCCGTCAATACCGGCGGAGCCCAGCTATCCATCATGCGCAAGACATCGGGCGGTACGGGCACGGATGCCCAGATGGAATGGACCCTGTGGCCCCTCTCGGTGCCTCTCGTTGACATCACAATCCGAAACTGCGGCGAAGTCGTCTGGTCTGTTCGGGGATTCGCACCAGCAGCGGACGAACACAAGCAGTCCGTATCGGCCGAGTCGTTGAAACGCCTTCGACCGATGCCGGACTCGACCTGGCCCATGGTTCCCTAACCGGTCGTGGTCGGTGGGATGGCTACCATCACAACTTTGGGCGCCAGTAGTTGTTCCAAATCCGTTCTTGACCTGGACATCCGATATGACAAGCAGGCTTGTCATATAACTGGTGTGACAAGTACGCTTGTCACATGAGAAGCGCACTGAAGGAACTGCGAATAGAAGCGGGGCTTTCGCAGGCTGCACTCGCCGGCATCCTCATGGTTTCGCGTCAAACGATCAACGCGATCGAGACCAGTCGGTATGACCCGTCTCTGACACTCGCCGTTCGGATTGCCCGTCATTTCAACCGCCCTGTGGAGGAGATTTTCTATGTCGAAGATTGACCGCTCGCTCGCTCTCAACATTGGTGTCGTGGTCGTCACTATCGTGGTCGCGTCAGTGATCATCGGGCTGACGGGAAACCCGGCCTTCCTCATCGTCATTCTCGCCGTGGCGGGAAGTGCGGCCTGGAACATCGTTCGCATTTATCGGCGACCCGGGGAAGCCTCGGACGTCGACCGGCTCAATTCGATGAAGTACATCGATGAGCGGGATCGAAGCCTGGCCATGAATGCCTTCGGGATTGTGGGGATCGTCGCACTGGTGATGTCGGTAGTCACGGTCTTCCTCACGCTCGTCACGGATGCCCTGGGAGCGGAGTACATCGCGCTCGTACAGTTCTTCGTCCTGTTCGGGACTTGGGCGGCGGCCAATAGCTACGTGACACGCAGTCGACGGTAAATGGGGCAGTTCGGTACGCGTAACCGGTTAACTGACGGCATGACTGCTCACTATCGTTTTTCGGGGGATGCCGCAGAGATCAACCGGGAGTTGGTCCACCGTTGGATCAGCAAACTGTCGTATTGGGCGCCAGGTCGTTCCCGGTCACGACAGGACGCAGCGATAGACGGCTCACGGAACTTCGGCATCTACAGCACCACCTCGAATCAGCAGGTCGCGTACGCCCGGATGGTCACCGACGGAGTGACCTTCGCGTGGCTGTGCGATGTCTTCGTCGACCCGGAGGTTCGCGGCCAGGGCATCGGGGAGATGCTCATCGCGGGAATCGTCGAGGACTGCCGACCCCTCGGACTGCGTCGCATCGCTCTCGCGACCGCTGACGCGCACGGCCTCTACGCCAAGTTCGGGTTCACGCCCTTGGCTTCAGCGGAGGGCTGGATGGAACGCCTCGACCAGCCAGACTCCTAGCCCCTCCTCGGTCGTCCTCGACTGGTGTCGGGCACGGGTCGATGCCTGCTCCCGGGGCGAGGCGGTGCCGTTGCTCGATGGACCGGCCCCACGCCGTTCCCGCGAGAATCAGGGCGATGCCGACGTATCCGGCGAGCGCCACGGGGTCGTGAGCGACGGCGATTCCGACGACCGCGGCCCAGACCGGCTCGGTTCCCAGGAGGAGACTGACGCGCGAGGGCGAGGTACGCCGCACCGCCCAGGTTTGGATCAGGAACGCGCAGACAGTGCACGCGACGACGAGGTAGAGGAACAGGACCGTGCTTCCGGGGTCGAGACGGGCCAGAAAGTGCGGGATCGAGTCGCCGTAGAACAGTGACGCCGCCGAGAAGAGCACCGCGCAGGTCGACAGTTGCACCGTGGTGAGGTGGAGCGAGTTCATCGGCGTGTTGCCCGTGAGCTTGGACATCGACGTGACGTGGACGGCACGGATGATGGCCGCGGCAAGCACGAGCAGGTCGCCGAGGCTCGGCGCCTGGAAGACACCGCCACTGGCGAGCAGGGCCACTCCACCGATGGCGATGAGCGCGGCCAGGAAGAACCTGCCGGGCAGACGTCGACCGGAGACCGCGGAATCCAGGATCGGGGTGAACACGATCGTCAGGCTGATGATGAGTCCGGCGTTCGTGGCCGAGGTGTGGGCGATCCCGAAGGTTTCGAAGGCGAACACGGCAGCCAGCACACTCCCGAGCAGCATCCCGGAGCGCAACTCCGCTGCCGTGATCCGGTGCCGCCCCGCGGCGACGAGGGCCGCCATGATGACCGCAGCGAGCAGCATCCGTGTTGCAAGCAGGGCGACGACGGATTGGGGCGTAACCAGTTCCTTGGCGACGAGGTAGGTCGATCCCCACGCGGCGGCGACGAGAAGCAGGAGCAGGTCGACACGAAAACGACTGAGGAGGGCGGGCATTCCTTCATCGTCCAGCCTGCCGTCGCGTAATACAAGACAGCACTTTGGTGTCCCATGCGTTAGTTTCAACTTATGGAACTGGGTCAGCTTCGGGCGTTGAGAGAACTGGGCGACCGCGGCAGCATTGCCGCCGTCGCGGCCGCGCTGCACGTCACGCCGTCGTCGGTCTCGCAGCAGATCAGTGCCCTGCAGCGTCAGTCAGCAGCTCCCTTGACCTTCAGAGACGGCAGAAGGACGGCACTCACGGATGCCGGGCGCGCCCTCGCGCTGGCGGCGATCGATGTCGAAGTGGCACTGGAACGCGCCGGGCAGGCGGTGGCACGCTTTCAGGGCGATCAGCTGGGCACCGTGTCCGTCACGGCGTTCCACAGCGTGGGCCTGGCCGTCTTCGGACCGTTGCTCGCCGCCTGCCGGAGGCCTGACCTGCCCGGCGTCCGGCTGAGCGATTTCGACGTGGCCCAGGAGGACTTCCCCCTGCTCACCACCGATCATGATCTTGTGCTCGCCCATCGTCTGGCCGGAAGCCCCGCGTGGCCACGGTCAGTTCGGGTGGAACCCCTCTTGTACGAGCCGCTGGATATCGCGGTCCGCCACGATCACCGCCTCGCGTCGAAAGCCACGATCGAACCGGCTGATCTTCGCGACGAGGACTGGGTCGCGGTGCACGACGGCTTCCCGCTCACGCAGGCGCTCGCCCTGATCGCGGGAATCGGAGGGAACGAGGCCCGGATCCTGCACCGGATCAACGAGTTCGCGGTTGCCGCCTCCGTCGTCGAAGCGAGCGGATGCGTCGCGCTGATGCCTCGGTACACAACCGACCTGCGCGACCACCCGGAGTTGGTCCTGCGTCCGCTGGCCTACCCCGGCCTCGGACGGCACATCGATTGCCTGGCCCGGCCGGAAACGCTTGAGCGCGCCAACGCACAGGCAGTTCTTGCGCAGGTCAGGGCGATCGCCGCGACGCTCACCGGGTGACCCGGGCGGAACCGAGTCAGGATCAGTCGTGGGAGTACTGCGGCGATGAGGCGCCCGCCCGCAGGAAGCGGGCAAGCGCGCCAAGAGCGCCAATCGCGATCAGCGCGAGAAGTCCCCCGCCGATGAGCCCGAGCATCACACCCGGAGTCGTGTATCCCATCACGCTCAGCGCGATGAAGGCCGCCACAACGAGCACGAGGAATGCGACGAGACACCCGGCCATAGCGAGCAACCAACCGTGCGCCACCTCGAATCGGTGCTGACGCGCGAGCACCACGACTCTCAACCCGAAGACGGCAGCAACCTGCCAGCACGCGATGGCGAGTACGCCCCACGTAATGCCCGGAACCACGAGCAGCGAGACCTCCGGGAACGCGGCACCAACGCTCGCCGCCTCGGCGGGGAGAACCCACACCTGGATGAACACTGATGCTACGAGTGCGACCACAAGTACCGCAATCAGCGCGAGCGACGTTCCACGATTCAAGTTCTGCCTCCAACCACTGACTGGTTGCCCCCCATAGACACCACGCCTTCTCGAACCTTACCGACGACACCTGCCCGGGGACAAGCATCTCGGTACCATCGCTCGGCGGGGTGCGGTAGCCCCGGGGGTTCATCCCCTATGTCAGTCCGAGGTGGCTCGCAATACCGTCGAATACTGCAGACTGGGCGGTGAGTGAGCCGCGCCAATCTCCAGGAATGGCCAACGAGTGGTTGGCCCTCGGCACCGACATCACGTTCGCCCGCGTCTCAGCGATCGACGCGGGGAGCCACAGCGCGTCAGCGGTGCCTCCAATGGCCATATCGGTGACCGGGGCTTCGGCGAGTGCCGTTCGAACACCAGCGTCGGTCAGGACGGGCGTCAGCCAGACGCCGGGAATGCCATTGCGGCGTGCCCAGGGGAGAGCAAAACAGCCAAATGACTTGGCGACGACGAGCCGCCGCGACGATGAAGGCGCAGCATCGAAGGCCTCCGCGACTGCCTTCTCGACGAAGGGCTGCGGATCGCTCCGCGCGTCGTCGTTGATGGTCCACTCGACGGCCTGCACGTGCCATCCGCTTTGGGCCAGCATCTGTCCACACCAGTAGAGGATTGGACCCTTCACGGGATAACCGACGCCGGGAAGAAGGACTGCGACAGGCGCATCCTCCAGATCAGACGGTGACCAGACGAAAGTCGACATGGCCCCAACCTACTGGCACGAGCGCTCCGGGAATGCCTCGCCATCGACGCCTTCCGTGAGCACGGCGACGTCTGGCGCTCCGTCACGAACGGTGCAGCACTGCCAACACCCACGCCCTGGTGCGGCCCCGAAAAGGGCTCAGCGGCCCGGTCAGCAATGCGGGTCTGGGCCGCTAGGCTCAGCACATATCTAGGTTCGGGGGGACGGATGCCGGCAGGCGGATCGGCATGGACCGAGGCGACACGCCAGCTGGCACTTTCGGAAGCTCACGTGCTCGCCGCTGAATCCTCACGGGCCAAGGCGGCCAACTACTTCGCCGCGGCCGACAGTGAAAAGCGCATCGCGCACGTCCTCGCTCCCCTGGCCGCGGCCGGATACCACTTCCTTCCCGACCGCCAGTGGCCCGGCAGCCGTCGCGCTCAGGTCGACATGGTCGTGGTGGGGCCGGGCGGACTTTTCATTGTGGACACCAAAGCCTGGAAGGACCCGGTTGTCGCCGCGGGTCGAGTGTTCCGGGGGCAGGCCGATGTGACTGACGAATTCGACGCCCTGGCCGACCTCGCCTGGAAGACGGAGGCGGCCCTGGCGGAGATCGGTCTTGCTCCCGGTGAAGTTCGGCCGATCGTCGTCTTCGCCGGCCACAAGGGAGTCAACGCATCGGTCGGCGGGGTTGAGATCGTCGGCGAAGGTGACATCGTGCGCCATATCGCGCGCCGCGGGCAGCGCCTGACCACGTCGGCCGTCGAGCGGGTATTGGCCGCGGCTCTGACCTACTTCCCGCTGATCGGCGCGCCGGCCCCGGTCGACGTCACCCTGCCCGAGCCGATCATCGCCCCGGAACCAGCGCCCGACCTGGACCATCTGCCGAACGAGAGCGACATCGAAGCCGCCATCCTCGAAGGGCTCCTCGCTCCTCCGATCGAGGAGTGGATGACGTTCCTGCATCCCGACCAGGCGAAGCTCGTGCGCCGCAGCTTCAACGGGCCATCCCGCATCCGCGGCGCGGCCGGCACGGGCAAGACCGTCGTCGGGCTGCACCGCGCGGCATACCTCGCGCGTTCCCAGGCCGACGCCCAAGTGCTCGTAACCACCTACGTGCGCACGCTGCCCGCAGTCCTGGGCAATCTGCTCGCCCGCATGGCCCCGGACGTCGCCGACCGCGTCGAATTCAGCGGGGTGCACCAGTTCGCCCGCAAGGTACTCGATCTGCGCGGCATCGACGTGCGGGTCAACACCAAGGCGGCCGACCTGGCTTTCGCGGATGCCTGGCGCCAGACATCCGCTCCGCTCACGGCGATCGAGGCGAAGTCCGCGTATTGGAAGGAGGAGCTCGATCACGTCATCAAAGGTCGCGGCCTGACGACCTTCGAGGACTATGCGGATTGTGCCCGCATCGGCCGTCGTCGCCGTCTCACCGTTGACCAGCGTCGATCCGTCTGGGCGCTCTATCAACGATACGAGTCGTTGCTTCGAGAGCGCGGTGTCCATGATTTCTCCGATCTCATCCTGCTTGCCGAAGCGACCCTTCGGGCTCAACCGCTTCTCGGGTACACCGCGGTCATCGTGGACGAGGCGCAGGACCTGTCCTGTGCGATGATCCGTATGCTCGCCGCGGTCGCAGGCGATGGCGCGGATGCGTTCACCCTGATCGGCGACGGCCAGCAGACCATCTACCCCGGCGGGTACACCCTCGCCGAAGCCGGCCTGTCTGTCGCCGGTCGAGGAGTGGTGATGGACGTCAATTACCGCAACACCGCAGAAATCCTTGCCGTCGCGGCCCGCATCGTCGATGGCTCCGACTACGTCGATATCGAGGGTGCGACGTCCGGTGCCGTCGCCATGACCTCACCGCGGCACGGCGAGAAACCGGTGCTCGTGAAAGCACGCACCGGCACCGAGCACGACGGCCGCCTCGTGCAACACATCCGTCGCATCACGACGGGCGTGGACGTGGGCTGGGGCGACGTGGGCGTGCTCTGTTTCCGCACGAGCGAAGTGAAAGCCGCCGTCACGTTGCTGCGCGCCGCAGGCATCCCGGTGATCGAACTGACCGCATACGATGGCCGCCCCACCGATGCCGTGAAGGTCGGCACGATCAAGCGGGCCAAGGGCCTTGAGTTCAAACAGGTTCTCCTGCCGTGGGTGGCCGAGCATCTCATGTCTCCGGGCGTCCGCTCCCCCGGATCGCAGATCGACTCGACGACGGAGCGAGACGAACGAGACCGGCGGGAACTGTTCGTCGGCGTCACCCGTGCCCGGGACGGCGTGTGGGTCGGCTGCATCGCCACGCATGGCAGCTCGGCGTGAACACCCGACGAGGGTCAACGGCCAGCCGACCTGACAGGGGTTACTCGGCGCTGACGGCGATTCTCGGCGCGAGTTTGGCCTCGAGGGCGGCGCGATCGGCGACGAACCAGACGTGCTGGCCACGGTTGGACTCCCAGACGAAGTCGCGGAATGAGTCGCTTCGGGCAACCCATTCGCTCACGTCTCCGAGCACGACAAGCCGCAGCTGATAGTTCACCGCCTTCTGGGTGATCTCCCCCGCGAGCCCCGACGACAACCGGAAGAAGTCCGGATCCAGCCGCGCAACCGGGATGGCGAGCAGGTCAGCATGGTCCATCCAGGCGTTCCCGATCAGGTCGGAGGTCTGTTCCGGGGTCGAGATCGCTGGGCCGTCGGCCTCGACGTACAGGACGCGAATACTCTCGCCCGATTCCCGCGCACTGCTCATGCCTCGACTGTAGATCGTGCCGGCCCCGAGCGCCGGAGTGCTACGCGGCGGGCCGCGCACCCCGCACATGTATGCGCGCTACCGTGACAGCACGACCACAGACATCGGCCTGGAAGGGACACAACCATGCAGAGCGAATTTTTCGCGAAGGTCTTCGGAGACAAGGAAGACCCTCGGCGCCGCCTCGAGGTCATCTTCGGCGGAGTTGCACCGTCAGCTGGACCGCCACCCGCCGCGCGCATGTGGGCGACGACAGTTCTCGCTCGGGCCGGAATTGACCCGGTGAGCAATGACCTCGCCGCGATCACCTGCCTCAGGCGCGCTCAGCCACGATTGACCCTGCGGGCCGCAACCTACCTGGCCAAGGACGCGGCCGTTCGGTAGCGACCGACCTGGCCCACAAGACGGGTCGCTCGAGCGGATGTCCGCGGCTGTGAAAGAACTAGGCCCGGCGGCATCCGCCCTCGCTCAGAAGTCTCGACATGCCCCAACGCACCGGCAGGAGTCTTTCGGGCGTGCCGAGCTACTCCACGGCGGGCCGGATGCCCGCACCCTCGGGAACGAGGACGATTCGACCGAAGACCGAACCCGCATCCAACTGCCGGTGCGCGTCGGCAGCAAGTTCCAGCGTGGGTGGGCTGCATCGCCACGCACGGCAACTCGGCGTGACCACGGACGCGGTCAGGCGGCGAGGGCGGCCTGACATCGGCTACGTTGGGCGGAAGCACAGGTCTGGGAAAACCAGATGACTGTTCGACGCCCGCTCCTTGTCGGTGGGGGCTCGCTCGTCGTCCTGATGGCTGCCTCTGGATGCACGACTGACAGCGCGACGATTCGCCGGCCGTCGGCTGCGGCCGAGACGTCGAACCCTGCCGCTCCAATACCTAACTGAAGGACGAGTCATGCCGCTCCCCCGCTCAGCTCACGCACCGAACGATTTCGACTTCATTATTGGAGACTGGGTCGTGAAACATGAACGGCTGCGCGAGCGGTTCACGGGCTCCGAAGTATGGGACGAGTTCGACGGGCTCTCGTCAACATCAAAGATCCTCGGAGGCTTCGGCAATCTGGAGGACAACCTTTTGAGGTATCCCGCGGGTGATTCACGTGCTGTCGCCCTGCGTTCCTACAACCCCGAGACGGGGCAGTGGAGCATATGGTGGCTCGACGGCCGCAATCCATCGTCGTTGGACACGCCCGTCACAGGGGCCTTCGAAAACGGGATCGGGACCTTCCTGGCGACCGACACGCTCGATGGAATCCCCATCGTCGTGCGTTTCATTTGGGACTCGACGCGCGAGGACCCGACGTGGGAGCAAGCTTTCTCCACCGACGACGGATCGACGTGGGAAACGAACTGGCGGATGAGGTTCATCGCCGCATGATCCGCCACGGCAGTGCAGAGGACCTTGAGGAGTGCGCCGCGCTGTGGGTGAGGGCCTGCGCCGCGCGTGACGGAGTCGCCGTCGCCGGAGTGGCGGAACGAGCCCGACCGAAGTTCGGCCACGCGGAGAGCTGGATCGTAGCCGAAGAGCCCGGCACCGGGATCGTGGGGTTCGTACTCGCGACAAAGCCGCAAAGCGGCCTGCCGACTGATCCGCCTGACGCTGCGGTCGTCAGCCTGCTCGCCATCGCACCCGACGCACAGGGACTCGGGCTCGGCGGCACGCTCCTCGCCCGGGTCGCCGATGCCCTCGCTCGCCGCGGCCATGAGCGCGCCGTTCTGCACGTCCTGGCCGACAACCACCCGGCGGTTCGGCTCTATGAACGTCAGGGGTGGATGCCGTGGGGCGCGCCGTTCCCACACTCGCTTCTGAAACGGCCGACGCAGACGTATCTGCGCGACCTGGGAGCGTAGGCCGCGCGGAGCATCCGCTCACCGTCTGCATCCGGTCTTCGAGCTCGTCCCCTCCACCGACGACGGGTCGACTTGGGAAACGAACTGGCGAATGAGGTCCATCGCCGCCTGATACCGAGCGGGTCAGAGGAGGCCGGCCAGGATCGCCCCGGCGAACGAACGGTGTTTTCCAGTCTGAGCTTGTCTAGGCGGCGTTGAGCGCTACCGCGGCACGGACGAGCGTTTGGAAGGCCGTGGCGTTGATGGTGTCTCCCTCGTGGAGGTCAATGGCTCGCCGCACGTTCGCGTCGAGGCTGGAGTTGAAGAGTTCGTCGGGGTCCTCGAGCGAGGCGCCTTTCGCGAAGGTGAGTTTAACCTTGTCCTTGTAGGTCTCACCGGTGCAGATGAGGCCCTGAAGGCTCCAGGTCGGCACGCCGAGCGGGTTGGTCGCCTTCTGCCATTTGGTCTCCTCGACGACGCCGGACTCGGCCGTGAGGATCAGCTCGCGAACGTGGGCGAGCATGTCGCTCCGCCAGCCGCCGACTTCGGCGATGATCTGCTCTATCGATGACATGGGAATCCGTTGGACCTTTCTGAGGCACGGAGCGAAGCCCGCATGCCTCCCATAGTATGAGACCTCCAATGAAGGCGTGGCGATCATGGACGAGACGGTAGTTTTCGAGCGGGAGCGTCCCAGACTGTTGAGTCTTGCCGGACGCATCCTGCGGGACAACACAGAAGCCGAGGACATCGTCCAACAGGCCTGGCTTCGACTTCACACCACTGACGCCGAAATCGAGAATCTGCCGGGTTGGCTGACCACGGTCACCACCCGGCTCTGCCTGGACAGACTGCGCGCCGAGAAACCGATCCTCGTCGAGGACACAACGCTCCCGTCCACGACCACCGATCCCGCCGACGAAGTCGCGCTGGCAGAGACGGTCGGGACGGCGCTTCGGGTGGTCTTCGACCGCCTCTCGCCCAACGAGCGTGTGGCTTTCGTGCTTCACGACAGCTTCAGCGTTGACTTTCCCACGATCGCCACGATACTCGGAAGCACTCCCGCGGCTACGCGCAAGCTTGCCTCGCGGGCGCGCAGCAAAGTGCGCCCGCATGACATCGGAAGAAGCGGCAGGGCCGACTGGAAGGTCATCGACGCGTTCCTGGCCGCTGCACGAGAGGGCGATTTTGAGCAGCTCCTGGAACTCCTGGCACCGGGCGTGGTCGTCGCCGGTGATGAAGCGGCCATTGCGACGGGCACACCGACCCGACTCGAGGGGAAGAGCGCTGTCGCTGCGCTGTTCAACGGTGCCGCCAAAGCCGCGCTCCCCGTGTTCATCGACGGTCGCGCGGGTGCCGCGTGGTTCCACCGTGGTTCGGCACGCGTCGCGTTTGATTTCACGGTCATCGACGGCGTTGTCGCCCGAATCGACTTCCGCGCCGACCCGGTAGTACTGGCTGCAGTCGTCCGGCGTGATGCGGGGAAAAGCCGCGGCTGACCGTCACCTGATATCCATCGAGGACGTCAGCGGTCACACTTAGCAATGCTCAACCGTCATACAGGTAGCAGACCTCAGCAGGGGACTGCGCATTCACAGTGAGGATTCGAATCGATGAGGACAATGACCTGCGAGCAGCTAGGCGGACCCTGCCAGGAAACGTTACGTGGCGAAACAGCCGATGACGTCATCAAGGCCCAGAACCAGCACCTCAAAGATGCCGTGAAGGCGGGAGACACCGCGCACGAGCAAGCGCACAACGAGATGAAAGCGCGGTGGAGGCACCCGAAGCAATCGATGGACTGGTACACCTCCACCAAGAAGGAGTTTGCCGAGATCCCCGCGGACTGAACAGCAGCATCCGCTCACCCGGTGTCGCCGCGACTGACCCGGCACGCGGCCCTCGTAGACAAGTCCTTCGACACGGCTAAGGTCAGGGGATGTCCACTCGTGCCGCCTCAGTTACTCCGCGCTGGTACTCGGCGACCTGGCGTTCGGGCCTCCTCGCCGGCGTGATCGTACTGCTGGGAGCCCTCCTGATCGGCGGGCTCACCAGCGTCGCCCAGCAGTACCTCCCGGACTGGATTCGGTCGCTGAGCAACTCGGCCGGCGGCTGGACGATGTTCAGCTTCCTGCTGGTGTGGTCCAGCCGCGCCCGCCCGTTGCTCGGCGGGTTCCTGGGCATCGTCGCCTTCCAGGCCCTCAACGAGGGCTATGGCCTCGTGTCCTTGTGGCGCGGGTACTTCTACTCTGACCCGTTCGCATCCAATTGGACGATCATCGGCCTCGCGGCCGGCCCTGTGCTCGGCGTCGCTGCGGCACTCACCCGGCATGGCAACCCTCTGTGGCGGGCCCTGGGCGTGACGCCGCTCGCTGCCGTGCTCCTCGGCGAGGGGGTGTACGGGCTGCAGTTCATCGCGAACACCACCAGCCCGATCTACTGGACTCTCGAAATCGTGCTGGCCACGCTCTTCATGGGCATCGCGATCGGGCGCACGCGCCTGCGCTCACCGTCACTGATTCTGGTCGTGTGCGTGTGGCTGGCCGGGTCTCTCGCATTCTGGTTCCTCTTCTCCTACGTGCTGCAGTAGCGCCGCTCCATCTGCAAGCTCGCCGCTCGGTTCAGAAGAGGCCGTTAAGGGCGGCCCACTGCAGGAGGAGCACGGTCTTGCCGTCGACGATGCGGCCGTCGGCCACCATGGCCAGGGCGTCCTGGAAGGGGATTTCCAGGACCTCGATCTCCTCGCCCTCCTCGGGCAGGCCGCCCCCTGGCGATACCCGGTCGGACGGGCCGTATGCGGCGACGTAGAAGTGCAGACGCTCGGTGACCGAACCCGGACTCATGTAGAGGTCGAACACGTGCCGCAGCTCCCCGACCGCCACGCCGAGCTCCTCGCTCGCCTCGCGCCGGATGGCGACCTCGGGCGAGTCCTCGTCGAGCAGGCCCGCCGCGGTTTCGATGAGCATGCCGTCGGGATGGTCGTTGACATAGGCGGGATACCGGAACTGGCGAGTCAGCAGGACGGTCTTGCGATTCGGATCGTAGAGCAGGATCGTGGCGCCGTTGCCGCGGTCGTAGGTTTCACGCTGCTGGCTGGTCTGCTGCCCGTTGCGTCCGCGGTACCGGAAGGTCGTGCGACGCAGAACGTGCCACCCGTCGGAGGTGACTTCGACACGGTCGACGGTGACGTCAGGGTTCCTGTCCAGGTCTGTTCCGACCCGATCCAGGCCGGTTCTACCCCGGCCGTCCGGCACGTCGACGCCGGGGTGGCCGGGTCCTGGATTCGATGCGAGCGGGGTCCGGGTCATATCCGCAAGCGTACGGCGTCGCGTCTGGCGTCGCCGGGGCTCCAGGTGCTCTGGTGCGCCCGCTGTCACCTGCCCCTGCCGCGGATGCACGTTCCTCTCTAGGATCACTGCATGCACCTACCCATTCCCCGCACGACGGCGCCGCACCCACGATCGCGAGGGACGAATCATGCTCGATGAGGCCCGCTTCAACACCGTCGCGAACATGCGCGCGTCGGTCTTCTTCGACGGCCCGGATGTCCGCAGCCGCTACAGCCGGTTCTGGATGCTGCTCGTGCTGTCTGCGTTCATCGCCTCGGCCGGGATCGTCGGCGACTCCACGGCGACCGTGATCGGCGCGATGATCGTCGCCCCGCTGATGACGCCGATCATGGGCACCATGCTCGCGACCGTGATCGGGGACCGGGCCAACCTCATCCGCTCGCTGCTCCTGGTCGTCGCGGGCGCCGCGACCGCGGTCGCGATCGGGTACGCGGTCGGGTTCCTCGTCGTCAACGACGTGCTCGCCGACACGAACGCGCAGGTCTCCGCCCGGGTCACCCCGGGACTGATCGACCTGCTCGCGGCCCTCGGCACCGGCGTGGTCGGCTCGGTCGCGCTCGTGCGCAAGGACATCTCGGACACCCTGCCCGGCGTCGCGATCGCGATCTCGCTCGTGCCGCCGCTCGCCGTGGCCGGCCTCACCCTCGAATCCGGCTCGGTCGCCCAGTCGCTCGGCGCGCTGCTGCTCTTCGTCACGAATGTCGTGGCCATCATCGGCACGGGCGTCGTCGTGATGTCCGTCTACGGCGTGACCCGGCTCGCCCGCGAGCCCCTGGCCGGCGAAGCGCACCGGGGAATGGGCCGCACCGTCGCCCTGCTCACGGTCATGTTCGTCGTGATCGGCGTGCCGCTCGCCATCTCCAGCATCGGCATCAGTGCACGCGCCATCGTCGAGCAGGGCGTCCACCGGGTGGCGGAGACCTGGGCGCAGTCGGTCGGCTGGGAGGTCGATACGGTGAGCACCCGGGACGCCGATGTCTACATCCGCCTCGAAGGCCCCCTCCCGGTCCCCGACACCGCGGCCCTCAAGGCCCAGCTGGATGCCGCAGGCATCGACACGAGCCGGGTCACGGTCAACCTCGTCCCCGTCTACTCGGTCAAGCTCTCCACTCAGTGAAGCTCGCACAGTGGGGGATGTCCCCCCGAGGGGTACTAGCGTGTCGCGGCAATTGCGGGGTACGTTCCGTTCGTGACCGCCGGGATCGGCGGTCACGACGCATCCGTTCCTCGTACCGTCCGCTTCCTCCTGTACACCCGAGCACAGGGATTGCCGTGAATACGACCTCACCGCGCCGACTATCGCAACGACCCCGATCAACCACACCGCCCTCCGCCTTGCCGAGGGGAGCCGCCCGATGAACGTCACGGCCCCCGGGGAAGTGGACCCGAGCGCGGTCATCGGCGCGGGCGCACACATCGCCGACCTGGTGCAGGTGCGCGAGTACGCCCGGATCGGACCGGGCAGCATGCTCGGCCGCGGCGCGTACGTCGGACCGGGCGTTGTGGTGGGCCGGAACTGCATCGTGCAGGAATACGCCGTCGTCTACGAGCCCGCGCTGCTCGAAGACGGGGTCTTCGTCGGGGCGGCTGCCGTGTTCACGAACAACCCGCACCCGCGCGCGATCAACGGCGACGGGTCGGCACGGCCCGCCAGCGAACGGTCGACGCTCGGCGTGACGGTGCGCACCGGGGCATCCGTCGGGGCGCACGCCGTGTGCCTTGCGCCCCTGACGATCGGGCGCTGGGCGATGGTGGCCGCCGGCGCCATCGTGACCGCGAACGTGCCCGACTTCGCCCTCATGGTCGGGGTCCCCGCCGAACGCGTGGGCTGGGTCGGCCGCAGCGGCGCGACCCTGGAGCACGTCGGCGACGGACTCTGGGTCTGCCCGGCCACCGGGGAACGCTACCGGCAGCACGACGGGCAGCTCACCCTCGAGTGAACCGCCCGTGCGCGGCTCAGGCGGCGAAGCGGTCGGTCGCCTCGATGATCGCGTCGAGGTTGCCGGGCTCCTCGAAGGAGTGTCCGGCGTCGGGGATCATGCGGAAGTCGGCTTCCGGCCAGTTCTTGTGCAGCTCCCACGCGGTGAACGCGGGCGTGCACATGTCGTAGCGACCCTGCACGATCACGCCGGGGATCTCGCTCAGCCGACCGGCGTCGCGGATCAGCTGACCGGGCTCGAACCAGCCGAGGTTCCTGAAGTAGTGGTTCTCGATGCGCGCGAACGCGACCGCGAAGTCGGGCTCGGTGAACCGGGCGATCGTCGCGGGCTGCTGCAGCAGTGTGATCGTCGACGACTCCCACGTCGACCAGGCCACGCCGGCGCGCTCGCGCACGTAGCGGTCCGGGTCGTGCAGCAGGCGGCCGTACGCCTCGATCAGTTTGCCGCGTTCCTCGACGGGAACCGGTGCGAGGAAGCCCTCCCACAGGTCCGGGTAGATCGCCGCGGCGCCGCCCTCGTAGAACCAGTCGAGTTCGACCGGCCGCAGCGTGAAGATGCCGCGCAGGATGATCTCGGTCACCCGTTCCGGGTGGGTTTCGGCGTAGGCGAGGCCGAGGGAACTGCCCCAGGATCCGCCGCAGACCTGCCAGCGGTCGATGCCGAGGTGCTCGCGCAGGCGTTCGATGTCGGCGACCAGGTGCCAGGTCGTGTTCGTGCTGAGGTCGGCATCCGCTGCGCTCGCGTGCGGGGTGCTCTTCCCGCAGCCGCGCTGGTCGAAGAGGATGATGCGGTACTTCGCCGGGTCGAACACGCGACGCTGCTGGGGGCTCGATCCGCCGCCGGGGCCGCCGTGCAGGTAGACCGCCGGCTTGCCGTCCGGGTTGCCGGATGCCTCCCAGTAGATGGTCTGCCCGTCACCGACCTCGAGCATCCCGGTTTCGTAGGGTTCGAGTTCAGGGTAGAAGGTGCGCATCTTCCGAGCCTACGGCGCTCACGGGCGGGCCAGGCCCTGTTCGTAGGCGAGGATGACGATGTGCACGCGGTCGCGGAGGCCGAGTTTCTGCAGGATCCGGCCGACGTGGGTCTTCACCGTGGACTCGGAGAGGAAGAACCGCTCGGCGAGTTCGGTGTTGGAGAGGCCCTCGGCGATCGCGAAGAAGACCTCCCGCTCCCGGTCGGTCAGCACGTCGATGCGCGCGGCATCCGCTGAGGAGCCTTCGCCCGCCTCGGCCGAGTCCTCCCCGTCGGCGGGGAGCCGGGAGCCGAACAGCTCGAGCATCCGCCGGGTGACCCGGGGCGACACGGATGCCTCCCCCGAGGCGACCGCCCGGATCGCGGCGGTGAGTTCGCTCGGTTGGGCGTCCTTGAGGAGGAAGCCGCGGGCGCCGGCCTTGAGGCCGCCGAACGCGTACTCGTCGAGGTCGAAGGTGGTCAGGATGATGATGCGGATCTGGGGGTGTGCCGCGGTGATCAGCCGGGTCGCCTCGATCCCGTCGACGCCGGGCATCCGCACGTCCATCAGGATCACGTCGGGCTGCATGCTCGCGGCGAGCCGCACCGCCGCAGCCCCGTCGCCGGCCTCCGCGACGACCGTGAAGTCGTCCTCGGCCTCGAGCACCATCCGGAAGCCCATTCGGAGCAGGGACTGGTCGTCGACGAGCATGATCCGGGTCTGGGCCGGGGCGGGATCGACCGCGGCGGGGACGGACGCCGGGTCTAGGGCAGCCGGGTTCGTGGCAGCCGGGTCGAGGGGACCGGTCATGCGGGGGCCTGCCCTTCGTCGAGACTCATCGTCGCGCGCACCCGCCAGCCGCCACCGCGAAGCGGACCGGCCTCGAGGGTGCCGTCGTAGAGGGCGACCCGTTCGCCGAGACCGATGATGCCCCGCCGGCCGCCCACGCTCGGCTGCTCCGCGCGGGAACGGCCGTCGTCGTCGATGACGACCTCGACCCGGCCGGGCGTCGAGGAGAGCCGCACCGAGACGACGCTCGGCTGCGCCGCGTAGCGCAGGGCGTTGGTCAGGGATTCCTGCACGATCCGGTAGATCGTGAGCTGCACACCCGGGCTGCCGGGCACGCGCCCGCTCAGCTCGAGCCGTGCCGGGAGCCCGGCGGAGCGGAAGGAGTCGACGAGGTCGACGAGCTGGTCGGCGCCGGGCTGCGGGGCGAGTGGGGCGGCGGCACCTGTGGTCGCCATGGCCGACGGAGTGGTGGCCGACGCGGTGCCGGCGCCGAGCCCTGGCGCCGGCTGCCCGGGGGCGGATGCCGCGGCATCCGCCGTCTCCTCGTCGTCGCGGTCGTCACCGAGCACGCCGAGGAGCCTGCGCATCTCGGCCATCGAGCCGCGCCCGGTGGAGGCCACCTCGCGCATGGCGGCGCGGGAGCGTTCGGGGTCGCGGACGGCGAGGGCGTCGGCTCCGTCGGCGAGGGCGACCATGACGGACAGGCTGTGGGCGACGATGTCGTGCAGCTCGCGGGCGATCCGGGCGCGTTCGGAGCTGCGAGCGAGCTGGGCCTGCCGGTCGCGGTCGTGGGCGAGCTGGGCGGCGAGGCTGACGAGCGAGGCGACGTAGCGCATCCGGTCGCCCACGCTCACGCCGATGACGGTGGCCACGATGAGCAGGACCGCGTCCTGCGAGGCGACGGTGACCCAGGAGATGAACGGGTTGCCGGAACCGAAGTAGGCGCCGAGGGTGGAGATGCCGACCGCGACGGCGAGGCCGATCCAGGCACTGCGCACGTTGCGGTAGACCGCGACCGCGTAGAGGGCGATCATCACGGGCAGGGTGTCGCCCTGGCCGTGGTTCGGGAACGACGGGAGCAGCGCGGTGCACGAGATCGCGAGGGCGAGCAGCGGCGCGTGCCTGCGGAAGAGCAATGCGCCGGAGATCAGTGCGGTGAGGAGCAGTGCCGAGACGATGGCGACCGGCGCGGGGCCGCCGCCCGGGCGGGTCGCGTCGATCAGTAGCACGATCGCGGTCGGCACGAGGTAGGCGGCCGCGACGAGGGAATCAACGAGCCAGGGGTGCCGCGCCCAGAACCGACGGGCGACCCCGGGAGGCGTCGGCAAGCGCAGGCCAGCCCCGTCCGCGACGGGGGTCGCGGCGGGGCTGGGACTGGTGGAGGTCATGCTTGGGACTCTACTTGCTGCGAACTGGGCGGATGCCTGTCACCGGTCGGCGCCCCGCCCCGCGCTGGCCGCACGGTTCCGTTCGACCCTGCCGGTCACGCGTCGCGGCGCTTGAGCAGCACCGCGGCGGAGCCGAGGCTCACGATGACCCAGACGAGGACGATGATCAGGTCGACCGTCCAGTCGAGCGGCACCTGGGCGAACTGGATCAGGCCGAACATGCTGACTCCCGCGGAGGAGATCAGGTACGGGAGCACGTCGGTCGCCCACGTGGCCGGGATCATCTGGAGCACGACCGGGAGGAGCAGGATCACGCCGAGCGCGACCGCGATGCTGCCGGCCCCGCTCCGCACGATCGTGCCGATGCCGAGTGCGAACACCGCGACGAGCGCCAGGTACAGCGCACCACCGAGCACGGGGAAGATGACCTCGGGGGCGAAGAGGCTCGCGTGCAGGCCCTGGCCGTTCGCGATCGCGACCGTGACGGCGTAGGCGGCGATGTTGCTGACGAGGCCGGCGACGAAGGTCGTGACGAACAGCACGAGGGCCTTCGCCCAGAGCGCCGGGAGGCGCTTCGGCACCGCAGTCAGGGTGGACCGGATCATGCCCGTCGTGAACTCGCCGGTAACGACGAGCACGCCGAGCACGGCGACGATGAGCTGGCCGAAGAACACGCCGAAGGTCGAGGCCTGCGCCACGAACCGGGCCTGGTCGGTGCCCGGAACCGTCGCGATGTCGGTCCCGGCGAGGTCGAGCCCGAATGCCATGATCGCGGCAAGGCCCATCGACACGACGAGCAGCACGGCGAAGCACCAGATCGTCGAGCGCACGGTGCTGAGCTTGATCCACTCCGAGCGGATGATGCCGATCGCGTTGAGGTGCGGACCGGTCGGTGTCGACGCGGGCACGAATTCCGTGCCGATGTCGGCGAGGGTCTCCGGGGTGCCGGCAGCCAGGGTCGTGGGCGTGCTCATCGTGCTGCCTCCTGCAGTTCGGTCTCGCGCGGATCGTCGTTCGCTGCGGCATCCGCTGCGGCATCTGTCGTGTCGGAATCGTCGTCGCCGAATTCGTCGTCGCCGGTGCCGCCGGTGCGGTACTCGACCTCGTTCTTGGTGAGGGACATGTACGCGTCCTCGAGGGATGCGGTCAGGCTCGTGAGTTCGTGCAGCGCGACGCCGGCCGCTGCGGCCTGGTCGCCGATCTCGGCGGCCGTGATACCCGAGATCTGGAGCACGTCCTGTTCGAGGTTCACGACGGTGACCCCGGCCTGCGCGAGCAGGGTGGCGAGTCTGGTCGCCTGCGGGCTGCGCACGCGGACGGTCGCTCCGCCGGCCTGGCCGATGATCTCGGACACGGGAGCGTCGGCGATGACCCGGCCACGGCCGAGCATGATGATGTGGTCGGCGGTGAGCGCCATCTCACTCATCAGGTGCGAGGAGAGCAGCACGGTGCGGCCTTCGCCGGCGAGGTGCCGCATCAGCTTGCGCACCCACAGCACGCCCTCGGGGTCGAGCCCGTTGACGGGTTCGTCGAGGATCAGGATGCCCGGGTCGCCGAGGAGCGCGGCGGCGATTCCGAGGCGCTGGCCCATGCCGAGGGAGAAACCGCCGACGCGCTTGCGGGCGACGGAGGTGAGGCCGGTGAGCTCGATCACGTCGTCGACGCGGCTCGTCGGGATGTTGTGGGTCGCGGCCATCGCGAGCAGGTGGTTGCGCGCCGAGCGGCCGGTGTGGATCGCCTTCGCGTCGAGCAGCACGCCGACCTCACGGAGCGGGGCGCGGAGGTCCTGGTAGCGCTGCCCGTTGACGAGGACCGTGCCGGAGTCCGGCCGGTCGAGGCCGACGATCATCCGCATTGTCGTGGTCTTGCCCGCGCCGTTCGGGCCGAGCAGGCCCGTCACGGTTCCGGGCTGGATGGTGAAGTCGATCGCGTCGACCGCGACCTTGCTTCCGTAGCGTTTGGTCAGGGACTGTGCCTGAATCATCCGTCTCCTCATTCGCATCGTTGGCGGGGCCGGACGTCGGTGGACGTCGGCCCCGCACTCACGATACGCAGGGCGCCTCTCGGGGCGCATCGGCCGAACGGATGCTTACCGGCCGTTGCGCGTGGTACCCCGGTACGACAACCGGGCGCCGCTACTTCTTGCGGGACGCCTTCTCATCTGCCGGGGCGTTGCCGGAGGCGCGGAGCGCGGTGTAGTAGTCGCGGGCCTCGTCCTGGCGTTCCTGCTCCGCTCCGGAGGCGATCTTCGCGCGCAGGTGCTCGGGGCTGTACCCGAACGAGTCCACGAGGTCCTGGGCGAAGGGGCGCAGGCGGGCGATGATCCGGTCGATGTACGCCGTGACCGACTGGGCACGCTGCGCGGACAGGCGTCCGTTGATCAGGTACCAGGCGAGGTGCTTCTCGACGAGTCCGAGCCCGAACAGGTCGCGCAGCCAGGTCAGCACCTGCTTGTTGCCGGCATCCGTCGTGTGCTCGACGGCGCGGGTGAAGGCCTCCCACTGCAGGAGCTCGCCGTGCGCGCGGGCCGCCTCGATGAGTTCGTCCTGGTGCGAGTTGAACAGGTCGGCGGACTGCTGCGGGGACAGCTTGCTCGCCGGGCGGAGCTTGCCGGCGATGTCGCGGATCATGGTCTCGACCCGGTCGGTGAGCAGCTCCCGTTGCACGTTCGTCTCGCGGAGCTGGCCGACCGATCGCGCGGTCGAACCGAAGTCGGCGACGGCCTGGCCGAGGGTGCGGAGGCCGGTGTTGTGCAGGGCACGGTCGGTGGCCTGCTGCACGACGTAGCGGGCGAGGACCCCGCTGCCGGCGTCGGCGAACTTGCGGCTGAAGTCGGTGAGGAGCCGCTTGGCGACGAGCTGGAGCAGGACGGTGTTGTCGCCCTCGAAGGTCACGTAGACGTCGAGGTCGGCGCGGAGGCCGACGAGGCGGTTCTCGGCGAGGAAGCCGGCGCCGCCGCAGGCCTCGCGGGCCTCCTGGATGGTGTCCAGTGCTGCCCAGCTCGAGAGCGGCTTGAGGGCTGCGGCGAGGGTTTCCAGGTCCTGGCGGTCGGCATCCGTGTCTGCGACGCCGCTGAAGACCTTGTCGAAGGCGACCAGGAACTCGTCGTGGGCGAAGGTCTGCGCGTAGGTCGTCGCGATGCGCGGCAGGAGTCGGCGCTGGTGGCGCTGGTAGTCGAGGATGACCTGTTCGGCCTCGCCGCCGGCGGTGAACTGGCGGCGCTGGCTGCCGTAGGTGACGGCGATGGTGAGGGCCATGGCGGATGCCTGGGTCGCGGCCCCGTCGAGGGACACCCGGCCCTGCACGAGGGTTCCGAGCATCGTGAAGAACCGGCGGCCGGGGCTCGAGATGGCACTCGAGTACGTGCCGTCTTCGGCGACGTCGCCGTAGCGGTTGAGCAGGTTCTCGCGGGGGATGCGGACGTGGTCGAAGGCGAGCCTGCCGTTGTCGATGCCGTTGAGGCCGCCCTTGAGGCCGTCGTCCTCGCCGCTGACGCCGGGCAGGAAGGCGCCGGTCTCGTCGCGGAGGGGCATCCAGAAGGCGTGGACGCCGTGGTTGACGCCGCCCGTGATGAGCTGGGCGAAGAGCACGGCCGCGATGCCGTCGTTCGCGGCGTTGCCGAGGTAGTCCTTCCAGGCAGCGCGGAACGGGGTGTGTACGACGAATTCCTGGGTCTCCGGGTCGTAGGTCGCCGTGGTAGCGATGCTCGCGACGTCGGAGCCGTGGCCGGTCTCGGTCATCGCGAAGACGCCGGGGGTGGCGAGGCTCATGATGCCGGGCAGGTAGGCGTCGTGGTGCGTGCGGGTGCCGAGGTGCATCACGGCGGAGCCGAAGAGGCCCCACTGTACGCCGGCCTTGATCTGCAGGCTCGGGTCGGCGGTGACGAGTTCTTCGAACCCGGCGATGTTGCCGCCGTGGTTGTCTTCGCCGCCGAGGTGCACCGGGAAGGCGCGGTGTACGTGGCCCTCCGCGGCGAGGAGCTTCAGCTGCTCGAGCACGCGCAGACGGTGCTCGGCCATCGAGAGGCCGGGTACACCCTGGAGCTCGGGGCGGGCGGTGAGCTTTCGGGCCTCGATCCGGATCTCCGGCCAGCTGCCGAGCAACTGGCGGCTGAGCGCCGCGACGTTGATCGAGGGAACCGGGGTGAAGGTGCCGGTGGGGGCGGGTTTAGGGGCGACCGGGGAGGGCGTCGCCGGTGTCAGAGGTGCGGAGCGCTGGGCAGTGTCAACCATCGTTGGTCCTTTGTTCTCGCTCGAACTCGAAATTTTCTACGCGGACGTTGTCTACAGAGATTTTTTGCAGGCAGAATTTTTCTACACACTAGGGCGGGTCGGCGAGGGCCGGAAATAGTGCATGACGAGGCTACAAAGGCGGGTGCCGCGCCCGGCATCCGCCTTGTAGCTTTCCACAGGTGCCGCGCCCGAACGAGTGCCCTTAGGCACAAAGGCGAGAAATCCTAAGCGGATGCCGCGGCGACGACCTCGAGGACGCCTTCCCCGTAGGCCTCGAGTTTCTTGGCGCCGACCCCGGAGATGCCGTCGAGGTCGCCGACGCTGCCGGGGTTCGCGACGGCGATCGCGATCAGGGTCGCGTCGCCGAAGACGATGTACGCGGGAACGCCCTGCTCCTTCGACACGGCCGAGCGCCAGGCCCGGAGTGCCTGGAACAGCGCCTCCTGCTGCGGGGTGAGATCGGCGGCCGCGGCCTTCGCGGCGCCGGTGCGGGCGGAGGACGTCGACCGGGCGGCGCGCTCGGGTTCGCTGCGGAGTTCGACGGTGCGGTGGCCGCCGAGCACCTCGGTGGCGACCGGGGTGAGCACGAGGGTGCCGTATTCGCCGGAGGTGGCGAGGATGCCCTGGGCGAGCAGCTGGCGCACGACGCCGCGCCACTGCTGGTCGGACAGGTCGGCGCCGATGCCCCAGGTCGCGAGCTGTTCGTGGTGGTGCTGGGTGGTGCGCGGGGTGGTCTTGCCGCGGAGGATGTCGACGATCTGGCCGGCGCCGAAACGTTGGTTGCGCTCGCGGAGCAGCCGCACGATGGTGGAGAGCAGTTTCTGGGCCGGCACGGTGCCGTCCCAGCCGACGGGCGGTTCGAGGCAGGTGTCGCAGTTGCCGCAGGGTTCGCTCGCCTGGCCGAAGTAGCGCAGCAGGTTGACCCTGCGGCAGTGCACCGTCTCGCAGAGGGCGAGCATGGCGTCGAGGTGGGCGGAGAGCTTGCGGCGGTGGGCGAGGTCGCCGGGCGACTCGTCGATCATGCGGCGCTGCTGCACGACGTCCTGCAGGCCGTAGGCGAGCCAGCCGGTCGAGGGCAGGCCGTCGCGGCCGGCGCGGCCGGTCTCCTGGTAGTAGCCCTCGACGGACTTCGGCAGGTCGATGTGGGCGACGAAGCGCACGTCGGGCTTGTCGATGCCCATGCCGAACGCGATCGTCGCGACGATGATCACGCCCTCCTCGCGGAGGAACCGGGACTGGTTGCGGGCGCGCACGGCCTGGTCGAGGCCGGCGTGGTACGGCAGGGCGTTGAGGCCGTTGGCGCGCAGGAATTCGGCGGTCGCCTCGACGCTCTTGCGGCTGAGCGCGTAGACGATCCCGGCATCGTGCGGGTGCTCCGTCTTGATGAAGGAGAGCAGTTGCTTGCGGGGTTCGGCCTTCGCGACGATCCGGTACTGGATGTTCGGACGGTCGAAGCTCGCGACGAAGTGCCGCGCGCCCTCGAGTTGCAGGCGCTGGGTGAGTTCTTGGTGCGTCGCATCCGTCGCCGTGGCGGTGAGGGCGATGCGCGGCACGTCGGGCCAGCGGTCGGCGAGCTCGGACAGGGCGAGGTAGTCGGGGCGGAAGTCGTGGCCCCACTGCGAGACGCAGTGGGCCTCGTCGATGGCGAAGAGCGCGATGGTGCCGCGCTCGAGGAAGCGCTTGGTGGCCTCGGAGGAGAGTCGTTCGGGGGCGACGTAGAGCAAGTCGAGGTTGCCGGCGAGGTAGTCGCGTTCGACACGGGAGCGTTCGGCGGAATCCTGGCTCGAGTTGAGGAATTCGGCGCGGACACCGACGGCAGTGAGGGCGTCGACCTGGTCTTGCATGAGGGCGATCAACGGGGAGATGACGATGCCGGTGCCCTCGCGCACGAGGGACGGGATCTGGTAACAGAGGCTCTTGCCGCCGCCGGTGGGCATCAGGACGACGGCGTCGCCGCCCCCGATGACCTGGTCGATGATGGCGGCCTGCTCGCCGCGGAACGAGTCGTAGCCGAACACCGTACGGAGCGCATCCGCTGCGGTCGCGAACTTCGCGGTGGCGCGGCGGGGCGGGGCGGATGCCTGTGCGAACGCGCCCGCGGATGCCGCGCGCCGCGGGGCACCGGCTCCCGGGCCAGAGTCCTGCCCGTCGCCCGCTCCGTAGTCCGGGGGCGGCGGAGCGTCGTAGTCCTCCGGCGCATCGCGGTCGTCGGGCACCCACTCGTCCGGTTCACGGGGCAGTTCGGCAGTCCAACTCACCCCGCGAGTCTACCGGCGACCCCGGACACCCTCGCCGGCTTTCCCCACCCCGCCCATCCCGCGAGAGTACGAAAAGTGCCCCTTCCCGCAGCGGGAAGGGGCACTTTCTCCGCTCTCGCGGCAATGGGTGGGGCGGGTTAGGGGGTGGGGCGGCGGCGGGTGAGGAGGAGGGTGGCGGCTACGGCGACGATGACGGCAGCGGCCGCGCCGCCGATCCAGAGCAGGTCGGTGGGGGCGACCGCGCCTTGCGCGGCGCCGGAGGGGGCGGATGCTGCGGGGGTGTCCGTGGGGGTGGTCGTGCCGCAGGTCGGGGCGGCGGCGAGGCCCGGCGCCAGGACCTGGCCGGCTGCGGGCTGCCACGTGAAGGTGTAGCTGCCCGAGACGGGGTGCCCGTCGGTCGAGACGACCTGCCAGGTCACGGTGTACTCCCCCGGCTGGCCGAGCTGGGCCGTGGTCTCGAGTTTCGCGCCGAACAGGGTGATGCAGCCGTCGCCGTAATAGAGAGGTGCGTCGGTCGGACCGCTGATCCGCATGGCGTTGCCGGTTCCGGTGCCGTCGAGGTTCAGCAGGGTGTCGTTCGTGGTCACGGTGAAGTGGCCCGGCTGCTCGGTCACGACCGAGTTCTCCGCGGGCGCGTAACCGACCGGGTAGTTGTGCGCGGATGCCGGGGCGGCGGAGAACCCCAGCGCCGCGGCAACCACGGCCGCGACGCCGAGCGCGCGCAGGGACCAGTCGCGGACGTGGTTGCGTCGCATGGTTCTCTCCTAGGCCGAGTGCTTGCGGCGGGCGGTGATCGCGAGCACGAGCCCGACGACGCCGACGACGAGTCCGCCGACTCCGAGCACCCGGGCGAGCACGTCGGGGGCGGATGCCGAGGCAGCCGTCGCTTCGGAGCTCGCTTCGGTGGTGGTGTCGGTGTGGGCGGCGCCGTGCTCATCGGAGGCGACGGCCGCGGTGACCGCGATCGACGGCGCCGGGTGCTCCGGCTCGGCCTCCCCCTCGACGGTGTGCGCGTCCCAGTTCGTCGAACCGGTGACACAGGTCTGCACGACGGGGAACTCGAGGGTCGTGCCCGCGGCATCCGCCGGCAGCATCAGGCTGAGGTCGAAGGTCGTGCGCAGGCCATCGGCCATCGGGGTGATCGCCGTGTACACGACGCCACCGATGCGGGTCGTGATCGAGTTGCCGTCGTCGTCGGTGATCGGGGTCGCGAGCGGGGTCTCGGTCTTCGCGACCGTCCAGAGCGGGTTGACGGTCGGCGTCACGCTCGCGATGCTCTCCGGGATCGCGATGCTGATGGAGGTCGTCGGCGAGCCTGTGCAGCCGTGCGGGAGCGCGAAGCTCAGCACGGTGTACGAGCCGGCCGCGGCCGACGACGGGTCGATCTCGATGTGCGCGCTCGCGGAGAGCGGGGCGGCGAGGGCGAGAATGCCGCCGGCGAGCAGGGCGGATGCCGCGAGGGCGGTGGTCTTGAACGTCACTGTGGTTCCTTAGATGGTTGGCGCCGCCGAACGACCGGGGCATCGGGCTGCAGCGCACGCGACTGCCCCTGGTTCGGAGCGAAAAGCAAAACGGTCTGGTCTAGGCGAATCGCAGGGTCGCCGGCGGGCCGCGGTGCCGCATCACGGACAGGGAAACCAGGAGTTTGCGGGGCAAGACGATGCGGGCCAGTGCGGGGGCGCTGTGCCCGGTGCGCGCGCGGACCGGCAGGGCGCGGGAGACCAGAATCCTGCGGACGACCAACCGCGCACTCGCGACGAGGACTCCGAGCGCGCGCGTACCGTGCCGCAGTGCGACGATCGTCACCACGGCCGCCAGGAGGTGCGCAAGCCACATCAGCGCCGCGTCGAGGGGGGCCGCGGACATGCCGGCCATCGACGGGGCCGAATGAGCATCGGACAGGCCGGGCGCGGTCGTCGCCCCCGACTGCACCGCGAGCAAAGCGGAACCGGCCGCGTGGCTGTGGGCGGGCAGGGTGCCGGCCAGGGCATCCGCCCGGAGGGAACCGCCGGACGCGCCGAGGGAGAACAGACCGTGGAAGATCAGCTGGCTCGCGAGCACGGCTGTCGCGGTGCGCCAGAGGGAGCGAGTGCCGCCGGACAGGCCTACGCAGACGATGCCGGCGAAGGCGAGGGAGACGACGACGGGGAGGAGACCGGGGGTCGCGCCACCGCCGAGGGTGTGCGAGAGGGCCGCGACGAAGGTCGCGAAACCCGCGATCGCCCAGCCGCGGACGAAGCGCGTCCAGCGTGCGGTCATTGTCCCTCCTTCGGCCGTATGGCTCCCACCATACCGGTGCCGGAATCGGCACCGGTGCCCGGGAAGTGTGCAGGCCTGTGCCGGCGCGCGGCACTCGCCTAGGCTGGATGCCTATGCTCACCGCCCTGGTCGGACTCGCCGGCGCCCTCATCTACGGGAGCGCCGACTTTCTCGGCGGTCTCGCGGCCAAGCGGCTCAGCTCGGTGCTCGTGACCGCGATCGCGGCGAGCTCCGGGCTGGTCGTCCTGCTCGGTGCCCTGCCGTTCGTCGGCGGCGTCTGGTCGCCGGATGCCGTGCTCTGGGGCGCACTCTCCGGCGTGACCGGGGCGATCGCGATCTCCCTGCTGTACGCGTGCCTCGCGATCGGTCCGATGAGCATCCTCTCGCCCCTGACCGCCGTGGTCTCGGCGGTCGTGCCGATGACCGCCGGCCTCGTCGGCGGCGAGCGTCTCGCCCCGGTCGGATACGCCGCCCTCGGCCTCGCCCTCGTCGCGGTCGTGCTCGTCGGCTTCGTACCGGAGAAAGGCGCGGTTCGGCCGACGACGCTCGGGTTGCTGATGGCGATCGGGTCCGGCATCATGATCGGCGCGTTCCTGATCCTGATCGACCTGACGCCCGACGACAGCGGACTCGTGCCGCTCGTGCTCAATCGGGCGGTCAACGCCGCGATCATGTTCTCGATCGTGGGCGTGCTCGCCATCGTCGCCGCGCGTCGGCGGCGGGTGCTCGCCGGGGTCGGCGCGACCGGCGGCGATGCGAGCGGAATGAGCAGCAGCGTGGGCAGCAGCGCCGGCCGTGTCGGGAGCGATGCCGCCTCCGGCTTCGAGGCCACGGATGCTGTGGCTCGCGCAACA
Source organism: Cryobacterium algoricola (assembly GCF_004402485.1). GTDB lineage: Bacteria > Actinomycetota > Actinomycetes > Actinomycetales > Microbacteriaceae > Cryobacterium > Cryobacterium algoricola. The sequence continues at coordinate 33,780 of NZ_SOFG01000015.1, forward strand.
GACCCGGCCGCGTTTCCCGAGCACACCGGCCGGCGCACCCGGTCCACCCTCACGATCGGCCTCACACTGGCCGCGGTCTGCGGTGTCATCGACGTCGCGGCGAACCTGCTTCTGCTCATCGGGATCCGGATCGGGGACCTCAGCGTGATCAGCGTGCTGACCGCGATGTACCCGGCCGGGACGATCCTGCTGGCTGCGGTCGTGCTCAAGGAACGGATCGCACCCGTGCAGTGGGTCGGCCTCGGTCTCGCGCTCGCGGCGGCCGCGATGCTCGCACTCGCCTGACCCGCGGCATCCGCTCACCCACGCCACGCGCCGCGCCGCCCTGCCCCCGCCGCCCTTCCCCCGCCGCGCCCACCGTGAGGTGTCGCGAATCGAGGTTCATCCGCCCCAGGGAACCTCGATGTGCGACACCTCAGCGGGGAAGGGCGGGGTTAACGAGCGCAGGGCACCCACCGGATGGTGGATGCCCTGCGGGTGGTGCGAGTGTTACAGGCCGGCGAGCTCGCGCACGGCCGCGTCGCCGGGGGCGGCGTTCATGAAGCTGGCTTCGATGTCGGCACGCTCGAGGAGCTCGTCCATGCGACGACGACGCTGCTTCGGGATGAGCGTGACGACGGTGCCGGACTTGCCTGCACGGCCGGTACGACCGGAGCGGTGCAGGTACGTCTTGTACTCGTCGGGGGCATCGGCCTGGATGACCAGGTCGATGTCGTCCACGTGGATGCCGCGGGCCGCGACATCCGTTGCCACCAGCACGTTGACGCGACCGCTGGTCAGCATCTGCAGGTTGCGGGTACGGCGGGCCTGGTTCAGGTCGCCGTGCAGGCTCGTCGCCTTCACGCCGGCGTCTTCGAGCTGCTCGGCGAGCTGCTCGGCGTACGCACGGGTGCGGGAGAAGATGAGCGTCTTGCCCTGGCGGTCGACGAGCTGGCCGATGATGGCGCTCTTGTCGCGGTGCTCGATGACGAGGACCTTGTGGTCGATCGTGGAGGAGGCCTGGTCTTCACCGGCGACCTCGTGGACGGCCGGGTTCGTCAGGAACTCCTTGACGAGCGAGGCGACACCCTTGTCGAGGGTTGCCGAGAAGAGCAGCTTCTGGCCGCCCTTCTTGGTCTGACGCAGGATGCGCTGGACGGGCTCGAGGAAGCCCAGGTCGCACATGTAGTCGGCCTCGTCGAGGACGGTGACGACAACCTCGCTGAGGTCGAGGCGACCCTGTTCGATGAGGTCCTCGATGCGACCGGCGGTGCCGATGATGATGTCCACGCCGCGCTGGAGGGCGCTGACCTGGCGGTACTGCGGAACGCCGCCGTAGATCTGGGTGGTGAAGAGGCCGACGCTGCGGGCGATGGGCTGCACGGTGCGGTCGATCTGGAGGGCGAGCTCGCGGGTCGGGGCCAGGATGAGCGCGCGGGGCTTGCGGGCCATCTTGCGGTCCTTGGCGCCGTTGTTCTCCATCAGCTTCTCCACGAGGGGAGCGCCGAAGGCGATCGTCTTGCCGGAGCCGGTCTTGCCACGGCCGAGCACGTCGCGCCCGGCGAGCACGTCCGGGATGGTCGCGGCCTGGATCGGGAACGGGCTGGCGGCACCGAGGGCGCCGAGTTCGCGGACGATGTTCTCGCCCAGGCCCAGGTCGCCGAAGGTCACGCCGACAACTTCAGCTGCCGTGGTCGCGATGGCTTCGAGGCGCTCGAGGACGACGTCATCACCGGAGGCGAAGTGCGCCTTGGTGTCGCGGCTCGGGTAGAAGTTGCTGGAGTGGCCGCCGTCGTCGTGCGCGGAACGGTTGCTGCGGTCGGAGTGCGAGCGGTCGGGACGGTCACCGTAGGAAGGACGGTCGGACCTCTCGGTGCGAGCCGCACGGTCGGGACGGTCACCGTAGGAGGGACGCTCGGTGCGGGCCGGACGGTCGCCATAGGACGGGCGGTCGGAGTGCGAACGCTCGGGACGGTCACCGTACGAGGGACGCTCGGTGCGGGCCGGACGGTCGCCGTAGGACGGACGGTCGTTGCTGCGGGCGGGACGGTCACCGTAGGACGGACGGTCGTTGTTGTACGCCGGACGGTCAGTGCGGGGACGGTCGTTGTTGTACGCGGGACGGTCGTTGCTGCGGGCGGGACGGTCTCCGTAGGACGGACGGTCGTTGTTGTACGCCGGACGGTCGGTACGGGGACGGTCGCTGTTGTACGCAGGACGGTCGTTGCTGCGGGCCGGACGGTCACCGTAGGACGGACGGTCCTTGTTGTAGGCCGGACGGTCGTTGCTGCGGGCCGGACGGTCACCGTAGGACGGACGGTCGTTGTTGTACGACGGACGGTCCGTACGGGGACGGTCGCTGTTGTACGACGGGCGCTCCGAGCGGGCGTTGTACGTCGGGCGATCGGTGTTGCTGTGCGTCGGGCGATCGGTGCGCGAGGCTCCGTTGTACGACGGACGGTCGTTGTTGTAGGACGGGCGGTCGTTGCCGCGGGCCGGCCGGTCACCATAGGCGGGACGGTCGTTGCTGCGGGCCGGACGGTCACCGTAGGCCGGGCGGTCGTTGGCGGGGCGTCCCGCGGCGCGGTCGGCGCGTTCGCCGGCGTTCCAGCGGGCCTTCTTGGGGGCGCCCGCATCGGCCTGGTAGCCGCGGTGACCCGGGCTCTTGCTGCCGTTGTTGGATCCTCCGCGGGATGGTCCGCCCTTGGCGGCATACTTCGGGTCGAAGTTCTTGTTGGATCGACTGACAGCCGGATTGTTGCTCGTAGGCATAGAAAATTCCTGGGTTGTATTGGGTACATGGCAGAACAACGACGCACACGCGTCGCAACCTGAGAACCCGGGCAGTCTATGGCCGGGGCCGTTCACATACAGTGATTTTTCACCAGCGGATTACTGGGAAACCGGCCCATCCTGACTTACAAACCCATCCGCGCATACAAGTGCACACGGTGTCAAGAGCCGACCTGACTACGTTACCGGATAGTCCCCCAAAAGTCACGGACGAGTTTCGGCACGCCCCTGGTTCGGTCGCACCTACCGGCAGAAGAACCGGTTCAGGCGGTACCGTGTCGTGACAGGAGGGGCCGCAGATGACGCAATCGGGCGTACGAAAGACCGTGCGACACGCGCCCCGGTGGGTGGGATCGCAGCTGAGCGCAGCACGGCTGCTGGCCGCGGCGAAGGCTGCCCTCGCCGTGGCGATCGCGTGGACGGTCGCCGGATACCTGCCGGGAGTCGCCAATGAGTACCCCTATTACGCGCCGCTCGGAGCGCTCGTCAGCATGTACCCGACACTGATGAGTTCCGTTCGGAACGCACTGCAGACTCTCGGCGGCCTCTTCGTCGCGATCGTGCTCGCGGGTGCGGTGCTGCTCGTGAGCGCACCGAACGTGCTGACCATATCGCTGGCCGTTGGCGTGGGCGCGCTCGTCGCCGCGACAGGGGTGTTCGGCGCGAACCGGGAGTACATCCCGGTGACGGCCCTGTTCGTACTCATCGTCGGAGGGCCGAACGCGGACGGGTACTCGATCGGCTACCTCGAGCAGATCTCCCTTGGTATCGTGATCGGCCTCGCGGTGAACCTCCTGATCCTGCCGCCGCTCACCCTCGACGCGGTCGGCCGCCAATTGTCGCACTACCGCGGCAGGCTCGCCGGCCACCTCTCCGACCTGGCCGAGGCGCTCACCGACACCTGGCCGCCTGAACGCGGCGACTGGGCGAGCCGCGGGGACGAACTCATCGCGCTGACGCGTGACGTTCACGATGCCCTGTTCCACGCGGAAGACAGCCGCAAGGGAAACCCTCGGGCCCGCATCCACCGACGCGACCTGGCCAGTGACCGGGACGACCTGGCCGCGCTCGAGACCGTCACGTTCCACGTGCGCGACATCACCGATGTGCTCGCCGGGGCCGCGTGGGGAGCACCGATCGCGCTCGAACTGCGTCCGGAGCTCAGGCCGTCACTCGGTCGCGCCCTGCTCGCGGTCGCTGCGGTGCTGACCGGGTGGGAGTCTGGCCGGGACGGAGAAGCAGTCCTGACGGACTCCGGCGCTTTCGAGACGGCCGAGACCGCCGTTGCCCAGCTGACGGCCGAGTTGGACACCCGGCAGGACGCCACTCCCGCGACGGCGATGGGCGCCGCGACCGCGATCTCGCTGGACCTGACCCGGATCCTCGCAGCCCTCCGCCCTCGACTGGCCCGGACCGCGACCTGATGTGGGCGGGGCCGGCGGATGCCCGAACCCGGCCTCCCGATGACGCCGCCCGGGAATCCGGCCGGGACGGTCCACGGGCCGCGAACTACACTCGGTAAACGGCGGATGGGAGACAAGTGCGGGCGAGAGTGCGGGCGTGGAGTGTGATGGCGACCGTCATCGCCCTGCTCGGCGCGGGCGCATCCGTCGCCGTTCCCGCCCAGGCCGACGACTATCCGAGCTGGGCCGACGTCGAGGCCGCCCGCGCCTCGACCGCGGCGACCGAGGCGGAGGTGTCCCGGATCGGCACCCTGCTGACGGGGCTCGAAACCCAGGCCGCGACACTCGGAGACGCGGCGATCACCGCGAGCGCGGCATCCGCCACCGCCGACACCCAGTCGCTCGCTGCCGCCGCACGCGCCGCGACCCTCGCCGGCAGGCTCGCGACCGCGACCGAGAAAGCCCAGACAGCGGATGTCCAGCTCGGGCTCCTGGGTGCGCAGCTGTACCGCTCCGGCGCGAGCGACGCCGTCGCCACCCTGCTCCTGGTTCCGGGCCAGGCGAGCGATCTCCTCGCGGCGCTGAGCACCTCGACCAGGCTGAGCGAACTGACCTCCGGCATCCGCGACCGGGCCCTCGCCCAGCGCAACCTCGTGCAGAGCCTCGAGGAGCAGGCCGCCGTGGCGTCGACGGAACGCGACCGCCTCGCCGTCGAGGCGAAGGATCGCGCGGCGGCCGCGGCCGAGGCCCAGCGCGCGGCCGATGCCCAGCTCGCCGAGCAGCGCACACGCTCGGACGTGCTCGATGCCCAGCTCGCGAGCCTCAAGAACACGACGGCCGAGACGGAGCGCTCCTACCGGGCCGGCGTCGCAGCGGCCGCGGCGTACCAGAAGCAGCAGGAGGAAGCCGCGCGGGCGGCCGTGGCGAACGCGGCGGCCCAGGCCGCTGCGGCAGCGGCGGCCCAACCGGCGTCGGGCGGGTCCGGGTCGAACGGATCCTCCGGTTCCGGCTCGGGCGCCGGGTCGACCACGGCCCCGCCGTCCGGCACCGTGTCGTCTCCCGCGGCCGCCCGGGCGTACGCGGCCGGCGCAGTCTCCGCGCGGGGCTGGGGCGGCGGCGAATACACCTGCCTCGTGTCGCTCTGGAACAAGGAGTCCGGCTGGCGGGCCGACGCCTACAACGCGAGCTCGGGGGCATACGGCATCCCCCAGTCGCTGCCGGGCAGCAAGATGGCCTCCGCCGGAGCCGACTGGCGCACGAACGCCGCAACCCAGGTCGACTGGGGCCTCGGCTACATCGCCGCCGCCTACGGAACGCCCTGCGGCGCGTGGGCGCACTCGGTCAGCGTCGGCTGGTACTGAGCCGGGCATCCGCTGCGCGACCGGGCTCCCAGCATTGACCGCTGGGGACAATGGTCACCCGCGCACCGGCCACACAGTGGTCGCAGCGACGACTGTTGCGCTCGGCGGGTCCGCAGATGGATGCGCCGCGCGAGAATGGAGGCACGTCGCCCGTCCGCGGTGACCGGAGTGGAGCCCCGCATGACCGAATCCGAGCTCGTCAACCTGTGGATCAAGGCCCGCTGGCACGTCATCGTGTCCCAGGTCGCCCCCACCTTCCTGCTCACCGCACTGGTGGGTTTCCTGGCCCTGGGTCTGGCCGGAACGGCGCCGAGCGTGCGGGTCGCGGCGGCCGGCGTGCTCCTGGCCTCCGGCATCCTCGGCGCGCTCGTGCAGATCAACGCCGCCAATGAGGCCCTCGCTGTGATCGCCGACCTGCGAGCCGGGGGAAGCACGTCGGCCGTGACCCTGCGCATCGTGTCTGCGGCACCGTGGGTGAACGTGGTGCGGTTCGTGACGCCGGCCGTGTTCGTCGTCGTCTACGTGGCCCTGCTGATCGCCCTGTTCGTCCGCTGAGGCAGCTGTCACGGACGCCCGTGGATGCGGCGGGAGAGTTCCGCGGCGGTGCCGGCGAGTTCGGCGGCGAGCGCGGGCCACAGGTCTTCCGCGATCCGCTCGCGGGGGAAGGTCACGGCGATCCCGGCGGCGGGCCAGCCGGTGTGGTCCCGCACGGCGACGGCGACGGATGCCATCCCCGGCGTGATCTCCCCGTCCTCGCGGGCGAAGCCGTCGGCCCGCACCCGCGTCAGCAGCGCACGCAGTTCGGATGAGCTCCGCGGTCCCTGGCCGGGGCCCTCGCCCTGGCGGCGTTCGAAGGCCGCCTTGTCGGGATATAGCGCGCGCAACTGGGCGGCGGGCAGCGCCGCGAGCAGGGCGCGGCCGCTCGCGGTGAGGTGACTCGGGAGGCGGACGCCGACATCCGTGACGAGCGAGGGCCGCCGCGGCGCGCGTTCCTCGACGAGATAGACGACGTCGCGGCCGTGCAGCACGACGAGGTGGGCGCTCTCGCCGATGCGGTCGACGAGCTGCGCGACGAGCGGCCGGCCCAGGTGGGAGAGGGGTTGCTGGCGGGAGAATCCGGTGCTGAGCTCGAAGGCCGCGACGCCGAGGCCGTAACGGCGCTCCTCGGGGAGGTGCACGACGAATCCCTGCTCGACGAGCACGGCGAGCAACTGGTACACCGTCGACCGCGGCAGGTCGAGGGCGGTCGCGATCGCGCTCGCCCGGGCCGGGCCACGCTGCGCGGCGAGGTGGGAGAGCAGCCGCAGGGTATTGAGTGCGGCCGGCACCTTGGGGGTGACCGCCATCCTGATGCCTCCCTGCCTGCCACCCCGTGCGCAAGATGTCCGGTATCCCGGACACATTCGAGTGTATCCGTGTCCCCCGGCCGCCGCGTCGGGTGTGCAATCAGAAGATGAGCCACACCGAAGCATCCGTCACAGCGGGCACCCACCCGGCCGCAGCATCCGCCGCCACATCGAGCGCCGCACCCGTCACCGTCGGCGCCGGCGCCGTCTCGTTCGCCGACGTCGTCGCCGTCGCCCGTCACGACGCTCGCATCGTGCTCGACCCGGCCGCTCTCACCGGCGTCGCGGCGACGCGCGCGATCATCGACGGCCTCGCGAGCGACGTGAACCCGCACTACGGCATCTCGACCGGTTTCGGCGCGCTCGCGTCGACGTTCATCGAGAGCGACCGCCGCGCCCAGCTGCAGGCGAGCCTCGTGCGCTCCCACGCCGCCGGCAGCGGGCCGGAGGTCGAACGGGAGGTCGTGCGCGCCCTCATGCTGCTGCGGCTCTCGACCCTGATGACCGGACGCACCGGAGTGCGCCCCGCGACCGCCGAGGCCTATGCGGCGGTGCTCAACGCCGGCATCACCCCGGTCGTGCACGAATACGGTTCGCTCGGCTGCTCGGGCGACCTCGCCCCGCTCGCCCACTGCGCCCTCGCCGTCATGGGCGAGGGGCGCGTGCGCGACGCTGCCGGCACGCCGATGGGCGGCGCCGAAGCCCTCGCCGCAGCCGGCATCACCCCGGTCGTGCTCGCCGAGAAGGAGGGCCTCGCCCTGATCAATGGCACCGACGGAATGCTCGGCATGCTCGTCCTGGCCCTCACCGACCTGAAGCGCCTCCTCACGACCGCCGATATCGCCGCGGCGATGAGCGTCGAGGCCCTGCTCGGCACGGATGCGACCTTCGCGGCCGACCTGCAGGCCCTCCGGCCCCAGCTCGGCCAGGCCGCGAGCGCCGGCAACCTCCGCGCGATCCTCACCGGCTCGCCCCTGCTCGCCTTCCACGCCGGCCCCGAGGACCCGACCGTCCAGGACGCCTACTCGCTGCGCTGCTCCCCGCAGGTGCACGGCGCCGCCCGCGACACCGCGGACCACGCCGCACTGATCGCCGGGCGCGAGCTCGCGAGCGCGGTGGACAACCCCGTCGTCACCCTCGACGGCCGGGTGATGTCCAACGGCAACTTCCACGGCGCCCCGGTCGGCTACGTGCTCGACTTCCTGGCGATCGCCGCCGCCGACGTCGCGAGCATGAGCGAGCGCCGCACCGACCGCCACCTCGACGCATATCGCAACAAGGGCCTGCCGCCGTTCCTCGCCCACGAGGTCGGCGTCGACTCCGGCCTGATGATCGCGCAGTACACCGCCGCCGGGATCGTCTCGGAGCTCAAGCGGCTCGCCGTGCCGGCCTCTGTCGACTCGATCCCCTCCTCCGCGATGCAGGAGGACCACGTCTCGATGGGCTGGGCCGCCGCCCGCAAGCTCCGCCGCTCGATCGACGGCCTCGAGCGCGTCCTCGCGATCGAGATCATGACCGCCGCCCGCTCGCTCGACCTGCGCGCGCCGCTCCTGCCGGGTGCGGCGACCGGCGCCGTGCGCGACCTCGTCCGCACCGTCGCCGAGGGTCCGGGACATGACCGCTTCCTCTCCCCCGAGATCGAAGCCGTCGTGCAGATCGTCGCGACGGGCGCGGTGACGGATGCCGCGGCATCCGTCACGGGGCCGCTCGCCTGAGTGCTCGACCGGCGCCCGGTTCGTCCCGAACGGGGGTATCGCGGCAGATAGACGAACCGGTCGGGTGAGGCCATGATGATGACCTCAACACGCAGGTAGTCCAGTTCCCGACAGGGCAGCGACCGACCCGGGGGAACAATGATTCGCATCCTGCTCGCCGACGACCACACCACGTTCACCGAGCTGCTCGCGGGCGCGCTCAACCGGGAACCCGATCTCTGTACGGTGGGAACGGCCCAGAGCACACGACGAGCCGTCGAGTTGAGCCGTGAGCTCCAGCCCGATCTCATCGTGCTCGACTACCACCTGACAGACGGCAGTGGACTCGCCGCCGTCGCACTCATCCTCGCCGAGCGGCCGTCGACCCGGATCGTGATGCTCACCGGGGATCCCAGCCCGGAGGTGATCGAGCAGGCGGCGGCGCTCGGCGTGTGTGCCTTCCTTCCCAAGGATGGCTCCCTCGCCGGGCTCGTCGACACGATCCGTCACGCGCGGCTCGGCACCTTCTCGCTGCACCCTTCCCTCATGGTTCAGCTCAGCACCCAACGGCAGTCCCGAATGCTGGAGCAGCCGTCAACGTCGCTCACCCGCCGCGAGCTGGACGTACTCGCCCTCATGGCCGAGGGCACCGAGGTGCGGATCAGCGCCCAGATCCTCGGAATCTCCGAAAACACCTGCCGCGGCTATGTGAAGTCGATTCTCGCCAAGCTCGACGCGCACTCGCAGCTTCAGGCCGTGGTCAACGCGACGAAACTGGGCCTCCTGGAGGTGCGGGAGCGTGTGTAGTCCAGCATGCGACGATGGCTGAGACTCGTCGTCGTCGCGACGAGCACGACCGTCGGTGGCTTCGCGACCGGGGTGGCGGACACGACCGGACCTGGCTTCGCAACCGGGGGTGGGTCCACGACCGGGGATGGGCCCGCACCAGAGGGACCAGTGATACCTCCGAGGTTCGGAGCGCCGTCCTGCGTTTCCTCGCCATCGGCGTGATCACCCTGGTCGCCGTCCTGATCCCGGTGTACGCCTGGATCCACGGCCAGGCCGAGCAGCGTGCCCTCTCCGAAGCCATCCTGCGCACTCATCAACTCGCCGATTTCACGGTGGGCCCGCTCCTGGACAGAGCCGTCCGGGCCGGAGACGCATCGGCGATCAGTCGAGTGAATGCCGGGCTCAAGCCGTGGATGGCAGACGGCTCCCTGGTGCGGGTCAAGATCTGGAGCGGCGACGGGAAGATCCTGTATTCGGACAGCGCGGACCTGATCGGCGACACGTATCCCCTCCCGGCGTGGAGCCCCGACCTCCTGTCCGGGGGACGGGAACACGCGTGGCTCGGCCAGCCCATCGGCCTGGACACCGTGAACGAGGCGGCGGCGGGCGAGCTGGTCGAGATCAACGTCCGTGCAACGGATGCCGAGGGCTGGCCGGTCATCTTCGAGGCGTATTTCGACGATGAGGCCGTTCAGAACGCCCAATCCCGGCTCATGCTGGACGTGCTCCCCGTGCTCGTGGTCTCGCTCGTCCTGCTGCAGCTGGCGCAGCTCCTTCCGGCGATCGGACTTGCCCGCCGGATCCAGGCCGGCCAGGCATCCCGAAGGCGTCTGGTGCAACACGCCATCGTCGCATCCGACTTCGAACGACGCAGAATCGCCCGGGAGCTCCACGACGAAGTGATCCAGGACCTCGCGGGCCTGTCGTATGCCCTCGAAGCGGAGGAGAGGCACGGTGCGAGTGAACGTCGCGCACTCACAGGGCAGGCCCGTGGGATCCTCCTGCGCAACCTGCGCACCTTGCGCGCGATCACCACCGAGCTTTATCCGCCGGACCTGGAGCGGCTCGGTCTCAACGAGGCGCTCCGACGCCTCCTGGACCACGTGGCCGATACCGGCATCGTCGTGCACTCCGAGTTGTCTCCGGATGTTCCGTCCGACAAGGAGCGGATCGCTGTGCTGTACCGCGTCGCCAGGGAGGCCCTCGCCAACGTCGTCAAGCACTCCCGTGCCTCCGTCGTCGACCTCGTCATCACCGGGGACGCGGTGACGACGAGCCTGTCGATCCGGGACAACGGTCGCGGCTTCGACCCGGCCGCTGCGGCCCCCGGTGGGCATCTGGGACTGCGCATCATGCGCGACACCGTGCAGATGACGGAAGGGTCCCTCTCGATCACGTCCGTCGTCGGAGAGGGAACCACTGTCCTGGTGCGGATTCGCCGAGCCTGACCAGGACCTGGCCTCGCCCGGCCTCGCCGGCCTCACCGTTACGGGACATCGAAGGCGTCCAGGTCCTGGTTGGCGGCGGTGAGGCCGTGAGCGGTGCCGTCGAAGTAGACCGACCAGGTGCCCGCGTTGTAGTAGACGACGTCCTCGTCCTGGACCGCGCCCAGAACCGGCACCGTCGTCGTGTCGGCGCTGAAGGACAGGTAGAAGTGCGTGGCATCCACCCGCACGAACCCGTCCACGTTCGCCGCGGCCGGCAGACCGTACGGCGCGGCGCTCGCGTCGATCACCCGGCTGAACACCGTCCCGTTCCAGCTGTAGACATCCGCGTCATCGGCGGTACCGCCCACTCCGGGCGGGTTCGAGTTGCCGAGGGTGGAGAAGTACAGCGTGGATCCGACGACGCTGATCGCGTCCACGTCCAGACTGTTGCTGCCGCCCAGGCCGTGCGCACTGCCCGTGAAGTAGAGCGACCAGGAGCTGCCGTTGAAGAAGACGACGTCCTCGTCCTGCACGTTGCCGATCCCGGGCACGTTCACCTGGTCCGTGAATGACAGGTAGAACTGGGTCGGGCTGACCCGGTCGAAACCGTCAACGTTGGCACCGCCCGGCAGGTTGTACGGCGCGACACTCGCGTCGACCACCCGGCTGAAGGCCGTGCCACTCCAGTAATAGATGTCCGCGTCATCGGCCGTGCCGGCCACACCGGCCGGGTTCGTGTTCCCCAGCGTGGAGAACGACAGCGCCGCCGGCACCACGGGCTTGATCTTGTCGATCACCAGGATCGTCGTCGCCACCGCACCCCAGTTACCCGCCGCATCCCTCGCATGCACGAAGACGGTGTGGTTACCGCCTGCGAGCGCGGCGAGGAGTGCTGCGGGGATCGCGGCGTCCAGGCCGGCCGTCGGCGGGGTCGAGGTGACGCTCATGGCCGCCCCCGTCCCATTGGCGCCGAGGGTATCGAGGAAATACTCGGCCGCCGCGATGGCGGAGCCCCCGGTCGTGGTGTCGTTGGCCGTGGCGTGCAGGCCGGCATCGGTCGTGCCGTTGCTGAGGCTGGGTGCAAGAACGAGTGACGACGTCACCGGGCCGGTGAGGTCGGCGGCGATCGGATGTTCCAGGAGCCACTGGTAGGCGGCCAGGACGTTGAGCCGTCCGGAGCCATAGGACGGGTCCGGACCGGTGGGGCCGAGATCCAGCGCGGTCGCGGTGAGCGCCGCCTGCGCCTGGTCGGTGGTCAGTCCGGGGACCGAGCTGAGGAGCAGCGCGAGCGCTCCCGTGGCGTTCGGCGCGGCCATCGACGTGCCGGAGGCGGTCTGATAGAGACCGTAGCGATCATCGGTGAGGATATTCACGCCCGGCGCGACGAGGTCGGGGAAGATCCGGGTTCGCCCGCCGCACGTGGATGGCCCACGACTGCCGGAGGTATAGATCAGATCGTTTCCGGTGACCGCGCCAACGGCCAGGGCCTCGGGGTAGTTTGCCGGACTCACGCTCGTGGAAGCGCCCGAGCCGTAGTTTCCGGCGGCGAAGACGGGCAGGATGCCGACCGCGCGCAGGGCTTGCAGGTCGGGCTGGAACGAGAGATCGCACCCGGGTCCGGCGCCGATCGACCACGACCCGTTGACGAGCTGGGGAGCGTCCGGCGTGTTCGGATCATGGTCGGGGTCCAGCACCCATTGGAATGCCTGGTGGATCGCCGTCGCCGTCGCCACGCCCCTGTCGTTGAAGATCTTTGCGGCGATCCAGCGGGCGCCCGGAGCCACCCCGATCGACGTGCCGCCGGCATCCCCGCCGAGGATCACGCCGGTCGTCGCCGTGCCGTGGCCGGTGAGGTCGGTCGGCGTGACGGGATGCTCGCCGTAGGGATCGAACCAGCTGTCCGTTCCACCGCGCCAGCGGCCCGCGAGGTCCGGATGGGAGACGTCCACGCCGCTGTCGAGGCTCGCAACCACCACGCCCTGCCCGGAAAAGCCCAGGTTCCACAGGGCCGGAGCGCTGACCTTGTCGACGCCGGGTTCCGGGAGGCCGACGGAAGGAACCACGGTGACTTCGTCGGGGATGATGCTCTCGACGTCCGGGCGCTCGGCGAGGTCCCGGATGACATCCGCGGTGGCGGTCACCGAGATCCCGTTGACGACCCAGAGGGGGATGCTCCTGGTGACCGTGCCCTGGTCGGCCCTGGCTCGCAACAGGGTTCGGATCGGCACCTGCGACGCGTTCGCGGTTGCCGTCAGCTCCTGGATGGCGCCCTTCAGCCGGGCTGCCCGGCTGGTACCACGGACGCGCTTGAGGTCGGCCCTGTCGCGCAAGGTCACGACCACGGTGGTCACACCGCCGGGAGGGAGGGCGGCGAGGATCGCCTGGAGACCGGGGTCGAGGCCGGCGGATCCCGGAGCGGTGCCGGGCCGGGCCGAGGCCGCGGGGGCGAGCCCCGTGACCAGCAACGCGACCAGTGCCGCCACGGCAAGTGTCTTCTTCATCGTTTGCTCCCGCTGTTTTCGCTGGCCCGCACCGGATGGAGCGAAACCGCGACCGCGGCGGGCCTCCGGCGACGGACGAAGTAGACGGCTCCCAGCAGGGCTCCGAGGAGCAGGACGGCGAGAACGGACGTCACCATTTCCAGTGGACGGACATCCGCGGGGCCCGCGACGGCGACAGTCCAGTCGACGCGCGTGACCGCGGTGGGGAAGCCGTCCCGATCGAGGGCAACGGTCGCACTCCAGTCGCCCGACGCCGGCTGGGCCGTCTCGGCTTCGAAGCGGCCGGGCTCGATCCGCTCGAGGACCACCCCACCCGTTGTCCCTGTCGGTCCGGCGAGGGTGACCGTGACGTCGCTGACGGGCTCCGCCTCGAGCTTGACGATCGAACGGGACCGCACGATGAGGCGGCTCCGGTCCGGTCCGGCCGCCACCTGCTCGAGCGTAACGAAGAGCCCGTCGACGGTAGCGGTGTGCAGGGTGGTCTCCTTGGTCGCCGAGGCGACCTCGCGGGCGGTGGGAACCGAGGTCAGCAACCCCGCGGCGCCCACCGCGAGCACCAGAACGAGGACCTCAGCACCGACGATGACGGCAAATCGCCGGGGTGGTACCGGCGCCCATCCGCCGGATCGGCCGAGGATTCGGCCCACCCGCGCGGCCAGTCGGGGATTGACGAGCAGGGTGTTGATCCCGCCCAGAACCAGGGCGACGACCACCAGGACGAGCTTTCCGGCGACGACGGCGCCATAGACGGTCGAGGCCACGAAGCTCAGGTCGGGGACGTGGAGACCCGCCTCGTAGAGTCCGGTCGCGACCAGGACGACGGTTGCGATGGCCGCCATCGGGCTGAACGCCCGCCAGGCCGACGCGAGGATCGACCTGCGGGTTTCCCGGTTGCGGTGGAGCAGAGGGCTCAGACACAGGGCGAGGACGGCGAGGCCACCGGCCCAGACTCCGGCGGCGACCAGGTGCGACGCGGCAGCAAGGACAGCCAGGACGGATCCCCGGGGCAAAGTTGACGCGTGACCAGCCCACGACTCCAGCCCGACGACGGCCACGAGCGCGATGACGGCACTCCGCAGCTGCCCGCCGGCCCGAGGTGAACGTGCGGCCCGGTACAGGGCGACCGCCGTGATCACGAGCGCGATTTCCCGCCCCGACCACAGGTAACCCCAGGGGGTGCCGGTCAGGGTTGCCCAGGTTGCGTCGAACCAGTCGCCCAGGGAGCCGCCCCCCGGTTGAGTGAGCAGAAAGGGGGTGAGTGCCCCGGTGACGACCGCGACGCCGGCGGCGAGAGCTCCGATGAACCGTGCCCGCCGGCGCGGAGCCATCCCCGTCTCGTCCGTCGAACCGAGCACTCGACCCGAGACGGCAAACGCCCCGATACAGAGGATGATCGCGGAGAGATCGATCCAGCGGATCAGGAGTCCCGGCAGGTCGGGGAGTCCGTCCGCTGCGGAGGCGACTCCCGCGGGACGGGTCCCGACGCCGAAGTACATCGTCCCGTTGGACGTGTGACCGTCGTCGGTGGCGAGCACCTTCCAGTCCAGCAGGTACGTCGCCTTCGCGAGCGGTTGCGTCTGGATCCTGACGATGCCGCCGTCATCCGCTTCGGACACGGACGCACTCGCGGCCACCCGCTCTCCGTCGGCCGTGCGGAGCTCGAAGGTGCTGGCATCCTCGGAGATGGCCTCCGTGAACCAGAGAGTGAGGGTCGTTCTGCCCACGGAAATCACGCCGCCATTGGGCGGATCGGAGCGCTCGAGTCCGCTGTGGGCCCAGGCCGGCGACGCCCCGAACAGCACCAGCACGACGGCGGCAAGGAGAATCGCGGCCACGCGGCTCCGAATCCGGGGCCAGGACCGGGTCATCCCCGGGCCTCGATGTGCTCGAGCCGGGAGTCGCCCAGAACCAGGGTCACGAGTGACCCGGCGTGAATGGCGTTGTGGGAGTTGGCGAACAGGAAGAAGTAGGTTCCCCCCAGCTCGAGCTCGGACGCGTGGTGGGGCCTGGAGATGACCATGGTCGCCCCGGTGTCCTCCACGACCACGATGGGGAGCAGGGTCGTATCGTGGATCATCCGATCGGCCTTGTCCGGGTCGACGACCTGGTAGCGGAATTCGATCAGGCCACCCGCCGCCGTGACTCCGATCAGATTGACGTCGATCCCGTACCGGGCCGCCATGCCCTCGGCGGTGACGAGGGTGGTGCCCGCACGGACATCGGCCTTCTGTCCCGGCCACCAGGCGAACGCGGCACCTGTGCTCACACCGAGAAGAAGGAGGGCGACCACGGCGATGGCGACCAGGCGGCGGCGACCGGGACGCTCCATCGAATCCTCCGGGTTCGACTCCGGGTGCGTGTCCGACTGGGGCAGGATGTCCGTGGTCATTGTGAGTCCTTCCTTCCGTCGGCCGGCCGGGGGTGGCCGGCCGGCCGACGGTGTTCGCTACGGGACATCGAAGGCGTCCAGGTCCTGGTTGGCGGTCGTGAGGCCGTGGGCGGTGCCGTCGAAGTAGACCGACCAGGTGCCCGCGTTGTAGTAGACGACGTCCTCGTCCTGCACAGCGCCCAGGACCGGCACCGTCGTCGTGTCGGAGCTGAAGGACAGGTAGAAGTGGGTCGCATCCACTCGCACGAATCCATCCACGTTCGCCGCGGCCGGCAGGCTGTACGGCGCGGCACTCGCGTCGATCACCCGGCTGAACGCTGTCCCGTTCCAGCTGTAGATATCGGCGTCGTCACCGGCTCCAGTGACGCCCGGGGGTACCGCGGCATTGTCGGTGGAGAAGTACAGCTGACCCCCGACGATGCTGATCGCGTCCAGGTCCGTCGCCCGGGCTCCGGTGAGGCCACGAACACTGCCATCGAAGTAGAGCGACCAGGTGGTGCCGTTGAAGAAGACGACGTCCTCGTCCTGCACGTTGCCGATCCCGGGCACGTTCACCTGGTCCGTGAATGACAGGTAGAACTGGGTCGGGCTGACCCGGTCGAAACCGTCAACGTTGGCACCGCCCGGCAGGTTGTACGGCGCGACACTCGCGTCGATCACCCGGCTGAAGGCCGTACCGCTCCAGGANTCACCCGGCTGAAGGCCGTACCGCTCCAGGAATAGATGTCCGCGTCATCGGCCGTGCCGGCCACACCGGCCGGGTTCGTGTTCCCCAGCGTGGAGAACGACAGCGCCGCCTGCACCTGGAGCACCGTGGACGCGGTCCCGCTCCAGTTCCCGGCAGCATCCCGCACCCGCACCGTCAACGTCTGCGGGCCCTCGCTGAACCCTCGCACGTCGACAACCGAGGACACGGCCCACGGGCCCGTCCCGGTGAGAGTCATCGGCGTCCCATTGCCGGCACCCGGATCCGCCCCCGAGAACCACTCGGCACGCGTGACGGCCGAACCGGCATCCGTCGCCTGCGCCGTCAGGGTTACCGTAGCGGCGCCCCCCGTCGGGTTCGGTGTTGCCGCGACCGCACTGACCGAAGGCTTGACCTTGTCGATCACCAGGGTCGACGTCGCCACCGCACCCCAGTTACCCGCGGCATCCTTCGCATGCACCGAAATGACGTGGCTCCCATCCGAGAGCTTGGCGACGGTCGCCAGTGGAATCTCGAAGTAGCCGGCCTCGGAAGTGCTGTTGTAGGCGGCGTCCGTGGCCCTGACCACGATGCCGGAGCCGTTTGCGGTGACCGTGTCGATGAAGGCCTCGGCCGAGCTGATGTTGCTGCTGACGGTGGCGGAGACGGGATCAGCCATGGTCGCCACGGTCACCCGGATGGCTGAAGGGCTGCCGTTGAAAGCCAGGGTGCCGTTGTTGGGTGTCGGCGCGACCGTGATGCCCGAGGTGGTGGGCGCGGTCTTGTCGACCACCAGGTTGATGGCGACTGGCGCGCCCCAGTTGCCCGCTGCATCCTGGCTGTGGATCGACACGACGTGGGTGCCTTCGGCGAGCGCGTTCACGGTCGCCGCAGGGATGGTGGCGTCCAGGCTGGCCGTCGGTGCGGCAGCGTTGACCGCCAGCACCGGTCCCGAACCATTGGGTCCGACGGCGTCGATGAAGTACTCGGCCCCGGTGATATTCGAGCCGCCGGTCGCCGAGTCGTCCCCGGTGGCGTGCACGGCGATGACCGCAGTCCCTGTCCCGTTCGTGAGGCTGGGAGCCAGTGACGGGGACTTCGTGGTCGGTCCGGTGGCGTCGCCGCCGGTGACCAGCACGGAGCTGAAGACACCCCGGTTACCGACGGAGTCCTGGCCTCGGACGTAGACGATGTGCTGGCCGGACGGAATGGACACCGAGGCGGTGACGTTCACGCTGCCGGCTCCGCTGCCCGTCATCGGGACGCCTGTGCCGGTCACGGTGTCGATGAAGTATTCGGCCCCCGCGATGATCGATCCACCGGTGCTGGTGTCGGAGACGGTGGCGCTCAGGGCGCCACCCGCGAACGCGACAGAGTTCGTGGCCGGTCCGCTTGTGTCCGGCCCCGCCACACCGCTCGCGGGGACCGTCACAAAGGTGAGCATCCCGCCGGCGCCGGCCGCGTTGCTGTTGTGCAGCAGCAGGCTGCCGTCGTAGATCGGCAACCGGTTCAGCGCGGCAGTCGCGGCAGGGGTCGTGACGACGGCGTCCGCCGTTTGGCCGGGACCGAAGGTCTCCGCAATGTAGTGACGTGAGTACTTCAGTGGGCTGCCGTCCAGTGCGACGACCTTCTGCTCTGTGCCGAGTGAGGCCAGGGAATGGTACAGGCTGCCCGCGTTGACGTAGCGGAGTAGGACTTTGTTACCCGCGGCCGCCGCCGGGATCGGGTCCGTGTTCGGGTAGGCCTTCCCGTTGATGAGGGAGTACCGGGGAGCGTACTTGCGCATGTCGAAGGCCGCCGGGCTGGCAGCGTTGTTGAGAGCCGGGTCGATCTCACTGAGAACCAGGACCGCCTCATCGTCGAACGCGGTGGTCGCGTCGTACGCCTGACCCGGTGTCGCGGGACGGACGATCAGCGCGCCATACAGCCCCATCGCCACCTGGTGCTGGCCATTCGGAACCAGACCGGCCTCGTAGAGGTACGTGCCCGGACGGCTGGCCGTGAAGGTGTAGGTCGTGGATGCCGCGGGGGCGGCGCCGACGCGATCCGGAACCATTTGCTGCCCCTGGAAGAGCAGGGCGGTGTTCTCCGGCAGCTGGTTGTGCAGCGTGACGGTGACCGTGTCGCCGGCGTTGACGCACAGTGTCGGCCCGCCGGGCCGGGTCACGCCGGCACCAGCGGTGGTGCTGTAGCCCCAGACGGTGACGGCCTGGGTTCCCAGGGTCGTGGATCCCGAGGCCGCGTACAGGTCGCCAGGCGCGGTGCAGGACACACTCGCGGCCTGGGCCGCGGCCGCCGGCGCGAGGAGGGCCACCAGCACGGCGAGCCCTCCCCCCGCCAGCAGCCCGGTCACGAGGGCGGAGACCGTCTTCTTCATGCTCTTCCGGTGAGACATCGTTCTGCACCCTTCCTGGTCAACCGCAGCTGTTGGGCGTCGGCGGATCGATCCGCATGTACGTGATCGGCCCGGTCATATTCGTGCCCCAGGACGTGATCTGGAACAGGGCGTGGTTGTGGGAGATGATGTAGTACTCGCCGCACTGGTTCACGCTCTGAATGCCGGGCGGCAGGGCTTCCTTGGTCCCGAGGTACGGACTTCCGCTGTAGAAGACACCGATCGATTGGTCGGCCAGCGACGGCACCGTCACCGGGACCGGGTTGGACGGGGAGTAGTTCTCGGCGTCGTACCACTTGAAGATCACGTCCCAGGTCTGCCCGGGGCCGATGTTGATGGCGAACTTCTCGAACGCGAGGTCCTCCCCCGTCGGACCCTCCAGCGGGCGGCCATCCCTGGCCACGACGAGGCCGTTGTTACCGTGCGGGTGGAACGGATAGTCTTCGGTGCCCACATTCAGGTAGCGGGCCATCCCTGGCTGGTCGACCGGGACGGCCGTGCGGTCGAATTCGCCCACCTGCGCGAGCGCACCGTACGGCTGCGCAGGCAGCCAGCTTGCCCCGTTGTCTGCGATGCTGTCCGGGTAGCCGCGCCCGTTGATCAGCCAGTACCGCGGGTGGTAGTTGTTCATGTTGAAGCTCTTGCCGTTCTCGACCGCCTGGTGCTGGTAGGGGTCGATCTCGCTCAGGAGCACCATGAATTCCTCGGCCGGATTGAACCGGCTGTCCGCCCGGTTGTTGGCGTACTCGCTCGCGACCGAGCCGGCCGCTCCACCCGATGGAACGGCCGACGGGCGCACGATCAAGGCGCCGAACAGGCCCATCCGGACCTGTTTCTCGGGGTTGGTCCCCGACTCGTACACGAAGGTGCCCGGGTTGGCGGCCACGAAGCTGTATGTGACGGTCCCGCCTCCGGCAGCGGCCGTGCTGGTCAGCGAGGTGATCGCGCCTGACCCTGTGGACTCCGGTTGCGCCGGGGTCCCGTTGGCCAGGACATTCGTCTGGCCCGGAAAGACGATCGAAGCGGCCTCCGGCAGGGTGTTGCGCAGGATCACGGTGACCGTGTCTCCGGCGTTGACGCACAGCACCGGACCCGGGTGCTGGAAGGCGCCGAACCCACTGGAATACCCCCACATGAACGCGGTGTTTCCGTCGGGCAGGCTGATGTAGCCGGTCTTGGTCGTCAGGTTGAAGATCGGGGTGGTGGCACCTCCCCCGACCCCCGTGGTGCAGGCGATACCGACCCGTGGAGGGGTCACGGCGATCGCCGGCTGGGTGAACGTGGCCATCGTGGCCCCGACCAGGGTCAGGGCGAGCAGCAGCGCCGCCCGGCGCAGACCGCGAGCGCGAACCTTCACGTGCGACACGGCATTCCCTCTCATCATGGCTCTCAGACTCCCCAGTCGTTCGGATAGGCCTGCGCGCGGAGGCCGCCGGGCGCGTACACGCGGATCTCGGTGGCCTGGCCACCCATTCCGCCCGGGGCCAGGTTGTTCGTCGCGGGGTAGTTGCGGTTGTAGAGCATGTAGGTGTCGAAGCCCGGCCCGGTGTGCGCGGGTGCGGTGAAGACCACGTCGAAGCTCTCGCCGGGGCCGATGCTGATCGTCTCGGTCTCATAGGACGTGTCGGTGCCGTCGCGTCCCCGCATCGGGGTGGCATCGCGGCCGACCACGCGCATCCGGATCCCGGCCAGGGTCATCGCCTGCTCCCGGAATCCGAGGTTCGCGAACCGGAGGGCGACCGTCTCGCCGGCGTTGCAGGTCACGAGCGACGACTGCGGTTGGTACTGCAGCTCGGGATGCCCGTCGGGGGCGACGAGGTCGCCGGAAACCGGGTCGGTCTGCACCGCGAGGGCGTGAATGGATGCTGCCGCATCGATCGGCGCATTGGGGGCGATGGTGTCCGGGTAGACCCGTCCGTTGAGGAGGCCGAAGTCGGCCCGGTAGTCGCTCCACTGCGGCAGCTGGATATGAGCATCCGCCCAGTGCGCCTCGGCCCACACCTCCGACAGGAACATCGCAAACTCGCGGTCGTAGCCGGTGGAGCCGTCCCCGTCGTTGTAGATGAACTGGGTGTGCCCGCCGATGTTCTGACCGTCCTGCAGGGGACGGACGAATACCAGACCGGTCATGCCCATCTGGACGTGCTCGACATCCTCGACGTGGCAGTGGAACATGTAGGTCCCCGGCTCGCGCGGACGGTACACGTAGGAGAAGACCCGCCCGGTCCGCACGGCCACCGACCCGGACGGTTCACCGTCGAAGAACGGGATCACGTTGCGGAACCCATGCCAGTGCAGGGTATGGGCGTCGAACAGGTCCGGCCGCAACGCCAGACCGAGGTTGGTCAGCTGCACGGTGAAATCGACCGGGTGGGCAGGGTCGAATTGCTTCGTCCAGAACATCGGTGCGGAGTGCTGGGCCTTGTTCTTCTGGTTCGTCAACTGGGTGTCGCCCAGGCCCGTGACGTTGCGGAACCCGAAGATGTAGGTCGTGAACGGGTCCGGCGCGAGCACGTCGGGGTGGAACGGCGGGATGGCCGGGGTCTTCGGGAGGAAGATCCACCCGTCTGTCCCGGCCAGGTAGAGGTCGGGATCCCCGATGGCCGCGATTGCGGCCTCGGGAAGCAGGACGTTGCCCGCCCAGACGCCGGTCCCGACGATGGCCACCGCGCCGCCGGCGAACTTGAGGAGGTCGCGTCGGCTGAAAGGCTGTTTGAAGATCATTCCCGTATCTCCCTTGGGATCGGAGGTGCCGTTGCGGTGTGCCTGGTCGATCGGGTCAGGGGACATCGAAGGCATCCACGTTGAAGTCGCCGTTGCCACCGAGGCCGTGTGCGGTGCCGTCGAAGTAGACCGACCAGACGCCGTTGTTGTAGTAGACGACGTCTTCGTCCTGAATCGCCCCCAGCGTCGGCACGGTCGTGTTGGCGGCGCTGAACGAGACGTAGAAGTGGGTGGCGTCCACCCGCACAAAGCCGTCGATGTCGGTGTTGGTCGGCAGGTTGTATGGCGCGGCGCTTCTGTCGATCACCCTGCTGTATGCGGTGCCGTTCCAGCTGTAGATGTCGCCGTTGTCTGCGGAACCTCCGACGCCTGGCGGGTTCGCGTTGCCCACCGTGGAGAAGTACAGAATTCCGCTGACGACGCTGATCGCATCCAGATCGAGGTTGTCGTTGCCGCCGAGGCCGTGGACACTGCCGTCGAAGTAGAGCGACCAGGTGCCCGCGTTGAAGTAGACGACGTCCTCGTCCTGCACGTTCCCGAGGCCGGGCACGGTGACCTGCCCGGTGAAGGAGAGATAGAAGTGGGTGTCGTCGACCCGGTCGTAGCCGTCGACATTGGCACCGGTCGGCAACCCGTATGGCGCGGTCGTCACGTCATGGACCCGACCGAAGGTGCTGCCGGTCCAGCGGTAGATGTCCGCGTCGTCCGCCGTGCCACCGACGCCGGGCGGATTGCTGTTCCCTTGCGTCGAGAAGTACAGGGACTGGCCGGCCGGTGGCGGAGGCGGAGGAAGGGCACCGGTGGCGAACGAGATCGCGTCCAGGTCGAGGTTGGCCGAGGCGTCGAGGCCGTGGGCGCCGCCGTTGAAGTAGATCGACCAGGCGCCGTCGAAGTAGACCACGTCCTCGTCGTCCACCGCGCCGACGCCCGGAACGGTGGTGGTCGTGTTACTGAACGACAGGTAGAAGTGGGTGGCGTCCTTCCAGATGAGGCCGTCGACGTTGGGGTTGGTCGCGCCGGTGGCCGACCCGCTGTTCGGCAGGTTGGTCGGCGCGGCCGTGGCATCCAGGACGCGAACGTAGGAGCTGCCACCGTTCCAGCGGTAGACGTCGGCGTTGTCACCGGTGCCGCCCGCGCCCGGAGGTACGGCCGCGTTGTTCGTGGTGAAGAACAGCGTGTTCCCGACGACACTGATCGCGCCCATGTCGATGGCGCCCAGGAGCCCGTTTGCGCTGCCGTCGAACCACAACGACCACGAGCTGCCGTCGAAGTACACGACGTCCTCGTCGGCCACGGTGCCGATCCCGGGGAGGGTGACGTTCCCGGCGAACGAGGCGTAGAAGTGCGTGGCATCCACTCGGGAAAAACCGTCCGTGTCGGCACTGCTCGGGACGTTGTACGGCGCGGCGGTCATATCGATCGACCGGCTGAATGCGGTGCCGTTCCAGACGTGGATGTCGGCGTCGTCAGCGGTGCCGGACACGCCGGGCGGGTTGGTGTTTCCCGTTGTCGAGAAGTACAGGTCCGAGGCCGGCGGAGGCGTTGTCGTCGCGCCGAACTCGTCTGCGCCACTGTCGAAGCCGCCCAGTGCCGGCCGGGCCTGGTTGTCGAAGTCCGTGGCCGGCGCGTTCACGCCGGCGGTGCTCGCCGCGCCCAGGTTGCAGGCAGGCGTTCCGGGGCAGGCGCTCAGGTGGTAATTGCCGAGCAGGTTCGGCGGCGCTTGCAGGGTGACGAGCGTGGCGTCCACGAACGCCGGGTTCTGTCGCCAGGTCGCGAAGGAAACGGAGACGTCATACGTCGAGACCACTGCCGGGTCGGCAGAGCTGTTCGTCGGACTGGTCGTGTACGCGTGGGACGCTGAGCTCTGCTGGACGACCGAGTTGGTCGGGGCGAGCACCCCGGTGCCGTCGGCCACACCGAGATCCCAGTTGTTGATGTCCGCTGCGCCGGTCAGGCCGATGCCGGTGACTGTGGTTCCGGCCCGGGTGCCGGCCCGGTTGTCCCAGAAGATGTTGTTGAACGACACCGGATTGCTGAAGGTCGGCGAGCCGGCAGGCAGCGTGGCCTGCAGCTGGTCGCTGTTGGCCGAGGTCGCCAGGCCGGCGGGGGCCGGTTGGCCGTCCGACGTGACCGCTGTGGCCGTCGTCAGGTTCTTCATGATCGTGTTGTTGTAAACCCGTACGTTCGGGGCATCGTTGATGCCGATGCCGCCGCCCTCGTGGGTGGACACGTTGTTGACGATCATGTTGTTGTAGACATTCATCGGGAAGTTGCCGGCCATCAGGAAACGGATGCCGCCACCGTCGTCATTGGCCATGTTGGCCTGGATCTGGTTGGCATAGATGTCTACCGGACCGGAGCCGGGCGAGAGTGCACCGACCGTTGCCGGCAGCTGCCCGGCGATCATGATCGCTCCGCCCTCGTCGTTGGACGAGTTGAAATAGATGCGGTTGTGGTGGATCTTGCCGCCCGGGCTCAGGCCGTAGGCGCTCAGCCCGCCGCCATACTCCAGCGAGAAGTTGCCGCAGATGTCGTTGCCGGATACTTCGTAGCCGTCGGCGCCCGCGAAGAGGCCGATGCCGCCTGCCAGGTTGGTTCCGGCGTTGGCGATGACGCGGTTGTTGGCGATCCGCACGTTCTCGTTGTGGTTGCTCGTGTTCGGTGCGGCCAGGTCGGGCGTGCCGATCCGGATGGTCCCGTAGCCGCCGCCGTTGTTCTGCACCACGTTGTTGGTGATCTGCAGGGAGCGGGCGTACGCGTTGGCGAAGATCGCTCCGCCCTGCGTGGTGATGTTCGGCGGCAGGCCCGTCGGACCCCCGGTGAGGGCGTCGATGTTGCCGGGGAAGCCCACCTGGTCGCCGCCGCGGATGTCGAAGCCGTCGATGGCCGCCGTGAATCCACTGGTGAACTGGCGGGCCGCACCGGGTGCCGTCGTGGCGTTCGCCGACGCCAGAACGTAGATCGCTTCGCCGTCGTTCACCGCCTGGTTACCGTCCCAGGTCAGGCCGCCGACCTTGGCGAACCAGGCCGTGGCCAGGGCGGTGTCTCCGCCGAACGCGCCGGCGTCGATGATCGATCCCGGCACGAAGGTGGTGCCCTGGAAACCGCCGGACCCGACGCCCTGCAGCTTGACCGGAGAGGCCATGACCAGGTTCTCGTAATATGCGCCGCGGGGGTTGGCCGCGGTGGGCGTTGCCGGGTACACGATGACCAGGTCGTCGCCGTTGTTGGCGAACGCCGCGTCGAGTGCGGCCTGGATCGTTGTGTGGGTGCGGCCGGGGCCGACCTCTCGAACGGCAGGGTTGTAGCCGGTTCCGAGCACGTGGAAGCTGAGCCCGTTGACGGTGCTTTGCCCGTTGCCCGAAGTGATCGTGAGCTGTTGCGCCCCGACCGGGGCCGTCGCCGGCACGCTGGCCGTGATCGACGTGTCGCTCCAGGCGGTGACGTCGAGCGTTGTCGAGCCCAGATTGACGTGACCGGTGCCCTGGGCCGAGCCCAAGCCGGTACCGGCGATGGTGAAGGAGCGGCTGCCCGTTGCGGCCACGTACGGTTGCGACACGCTCAGCAGCTGCGGTGTGGCGGTGTCGAGGGCGCAGGTCACCGCCGTGTTGACCCCGGTGGTCGGGGACCCGACATACACGCCGACCTGGGTCGGGGCGAGGTCGGTCGGAATGGTCACGCCGGGGAATGCCTCGAACTCGGTCGCGATCGAGCGATATCGCGGGTTGTAGTTTGCGTTCAGATGCCCGGGGACACCGGGGTCGTTGCCCACGAAACGGTACATGTTGGCGCAGACACCCGAGGGGGTCGGGCAACTGATGTGGTTCGTCGAGGGCAGCAGCACATCGTACGCGCCGTTGAAATCGGACTCGACGGTCGTAACCAGCCGGTTGGCGAAGTCATAGATCCCGACCGGGGCGAAGGCCACACCCGTCTTCTCACCGAAGAGTGTGGACCGCGGGTCGGTGGAGAAGTTGATGTCGTCCACGATCAGGCCGCGCAGACGGGCCGGGACGGGGACATCCGTGAAGATGTTGAACATGGGCACGACCGACTTACCGTTGTTCACCCGCACGAGTTTGGTGTCGCAGGTCGGCTTGGCTGCGCCTTCATAGGGCGACCCGCCGATGCCCAGGAACGTGGGGTTCGAGACTGCTGTCGAGGCCGGTACGGTGACGCCGACGGGGACCCCGTTGGTACCGTCGCCGACCACTGCGGGGTAGTTGTCCGTCTTGCTGCCCGCGAGGTCGACGGTGTGGAGCGTTCCCGCGCAGGCCGGCGGCGGCACCTGCGGAACGATCTGATCGCCGTTCGCGATGTTGATGTCCGTCTCGCTGGTGACCTTGTACAGGGGGTCGCCGGTGGCATCCTGCGGGATCGCGATCTTGACCAGATAGTCGCCGCTTCCGAGCGGCTGGAAGGTACCGCCGTCGCACACGGGGTTGGCCGGATCTGTGGCGATCACCGTTCCCGTGCAGGCGTCGGCGAAGCCGTAGTTGCCGTCCACGGCCGCACCGAAGTTCGCCGCCGGTGTGCCCTGGTCGGTCGGGTACGGCCCGAACTGGACGCCCTGGATGAAGCTCGAGATGCACTCTCCCGATGTCTCCTGGTTCGGCGCGAGCACGTTCTCGTCGAAGGCCGCCGAGTTGTCTGCGGCGTGGACGAGAGGCTTGCCATCGACATCCCGGGCCACGCAGCCGGTCGGGCGGCTCCAGTGTTCCGAGAGGTAGGTGTTCAACAGCTTTCCCTTGGCCAACGACCCGTCCGGCGCGAGTTCGAACGCGTCGTTCGTGCCCCCACACGGCGCGGTCGTCGTGCCGCAGTCGACTGTCGACCAGAGCTCGACCGGCACGTCGGAGACACCCGGCTGCCAGTCCTCGGATGCGGCATATTGCGGGTCGAGCTCATTGCGGGTCGTGTCGTAGCTGACCGAGCCGACGATGCCGCCATTGCGGGGGTCGATGCCGTTGGCGCCTGTCGAATCGTAGGAGTGTACGCCCCAGTCCATCGTGCCGCCGAGGCCGATGATGCTGAGCACGCTGACGTCGACGCCGGCGCCCTTCACCGTGGTCGGGGTCGGCTGGTTGTCGGCCTGGTACGTGACACCGGTCGTGTAAAAGGAGTTGTTGAAGTTCTCCATGACGGTCCACTCGCTGAGAGGGTATGCGCTCTCGAAGTGGTAGTAGCCGGTGCTGTCGGTGGTGACGAGGTTCGTCCCTCTGTCCATCAGCGAGTTGTCCTGCTTGCGCATGGTCAGCGTGAAGTTGGGCATGCCGGTCTCGCCCGGGTCCTTCACACCGTTGCGGTTGGTGTCGTTGAAGACGTACCCGTCGTATTCGGTCCACCAGCCACTGTCCGGCAGATTGCCCATCTTCACCGTCTCGCCGTTCTTCACGGTCACATTGACCGAGTCGAGGAAGTGGTTCTGCGGCTCGTCCCACCAGCTCAGGCTGTAGTTGCCGTCGGGCACGCCCGAGATGTCGAAGGTGCCGTCCGTGCCGCCGTGACCCACCCAGACTGCCTGGTCGCCGGCCTGCAGGTCGCTGAGCGAGAGCCACGGGTTGACGATCGGCTTGCCCATCTTGCTCCCGGTCAGACCGAGCCAGTGGTTGTAGTCGCCGCCCTTGGGCGGGCTGTACTGCTTGACGTTGACGACCGCGCCTGTAATGTGACCCGAGCCTGCGGTCAGGGTGTTCGTGGGCTTCACGAATCCGAAGATCGGCCCGGGTACGGGTTCGCCGGCCAACAGGGCCTCGGTGTCATATCCGGTGCTGCCCTCCATCACCCAGGCGTCGAAGTCATGGTTTCCTTCAAGGGTCGTGGTCTGGATCCAGGTCTGGTTGGGCGGGGCCGAGGCAGTGAGCGCGTAGCGGTTGCTCCCGAGGTGGGGCATGGTCAGGATGCCGTCGGCATTGCTGACACAGTGGCCGCCTGACCCCGGGATCGGCACGGGGAGCATGCCCGCGTCGAGGCTGGCCACCGGGATCACGTGGCTGATCGGGTCCTCACCCTGGTACACGGTGCACAGGGGGTTGCCATACACGTCGGTCTGTACCTCGCCGAGAGTGTCGGCGATGTGGCCGGTGAAGCCGGCCAGGCCCGGCTCACCCTGGTCGAGGGTTCCGTTGGTCGTCGCGCTGTCCTGGAAGATCTGCGCCCGGAGCGTCGAGTCGGGAAGGGGGGTCGGCTGCAGTTCGACCGTGACGAGACCCGGGTCGGGAAGCGGCACGGTGAAGTGCGCGCCGTCGATCTTGTAGCCGTCGGAGAGCACAGAGATCAGATAACGCCCGTTCGGGAGGGTGAGACCGCCGGCGAAGTCGGACTGGTCGCCCTGGCGCACGATCGGACTCGTGCTGTGCGGAGTCTCCCTGATCGATGTCCACTCGCAGGAGCCCGGATACCCGGTGTCGAGGGTGTTGCAGCCGGAACCGAGCGCCGGACTCCGCTGGGCGGTCGTCCCGGTGTTGTCCTCGTTGACCATGTAGGTGAAGTTGGGGATGGCGGCACCCTTGGCGACTCCGGCACCCGAGAAGGCACGGGGCTCCGTGCGGGCGCTGATCACGTTCAGCGTCAGGCTGCTCGTCGTCGCGGCCTGGGCGGGCAGCGCGGGCGGGGCCGAGAGCATCGCTATCGGCATGACCACCGCGGCGGCGGCGATCACAATCCGCTGCCACAGAGGCCGCCGTAACGAAGTGAACCCGGACGAGTCTCTCGTCGCTTCCATGGTGACCTCCAACGTCTGGAAGGCTCCATGCTGGTCGGACGCGACCTGCCGACCAAGCCGCACCTGAGGGATGCCCTCCTCCCCAAAATTGGGGGGCGAGCGTCACTGCACCCCCCGAATTGGGTGGTCGAGCACCCCAACGTGAGGCTTGTCCGCCCGGAGTGCCGTGGTCACGATGGGAGCCCATCCTCGATGGGAGCCCATCCTGCCCGGAGGCCGGCGTGGCACGCCTCGTGCCGCGCTTGTCACCCGGGCCGGCCCATGTCACGATGGCCGGGCATTGACCCGGTCGATCTGCCCATCCATCACCCGAAGCTGGATTGCTGAGACTCATGAGTGCACCCCGAGGTGTCCGTCGGATCAGTCGCCGTGCGCGCATTCGCCCGGCCTCCCGACTGGTGCCTCCGCTCGCGACGATCGTGATCGTCGCGCTCGTGATCGCGGGGATGCCGACGTCGGCACAGGCGGACGCCATGCAGCCCGCAGACCAGCCGGTTCCGGTCGCAACGACCGTCCCCACGCCGGATCCGGCACCGACGCCCGTACCCGATCCACTGCCCGCGCCCGTGCCCGTGCCCGTGCCCGTGCCCGTGCCCGTGCCCGTACCCGATCCAACGTCCACGGCGACGACGACACCGACGACGACGGAACCCGCACCCACCCAGGCGCCGTCGCCGGCGCCCGACCCTACGACGGCCCCGGAGCCCACACCTACTCCACTTCCCACCCCGACGCCGACTCCGACTCCGACGACGACTCCGACTCCGACCACGGCCCCGGATCCCACGCCCAGCACTCTTCCCACGCCGACGCCGACTGAGACCCCGACGGCGACAGCGACAGCGACTCCGGAACCCACGCCCACAGTGTCGCCGACCCCGACTGCCCCGGTCATAGTCGCGCCGGAACCCCTGCAGGCCTTCGGCCCCCGGGCATCCGTCGTGTCGTCGGCCGTTCGACAGGCAGCCGCTGCCGCCCGCGCCGCCGACTCCACGAGAGCACTGACGGAACAAGCGTCCGCCCGCCGCGCCGCCGCAGTCGCGGCCGCCCAGTCCCGCCTGCGCGCGGCGGAGATCAGCCTGGCTGCGGCGAAGCTCGCAGACGCCTCCGCCCACGCCGACTACGCGGCCGCCGTCAGCCGGGCCGACCTCGTGCATGCGCTGAGGCAACGGGCCGGAGTCACCGCCGAGGCATCCCGCCGAGTGCTGGCGACCCTGATTCGCGGCCTGATGCAACAGTCCGGCAACAGCACCCTCGACGTGCTGCTCGACGACAGGGTCGACCACGACCTGTTGTTCCAGCTCGGCACACTGGATACCCTGTCCAGGCTGACCGCGAATCTCGACGACGTGCGCACGCGAGTCGCTGCGGACGTGAGTCGGGAGCAGGCGCTCGAGAAGCAGGATGTCGCAGCCCAGGACGCCATCGCCGCGGTCCCCGTTTCCGCCGCCCGCACGGCGGTCGCGGCGGCGCAACACGAGATCGATGCCGCATCCGCCGCCCTCGCCGACCTTGCCCGGTCAGCTCCGGCCGCCACAGCTGCGAGCGAAGTGCACCCGTTCCCTGCACCCCCACCAGTCACAGACAGCGGGCGTCTGAGCGGACAGGGCTGGACGGCACCGGCCACCGGGCGCATCACCGATGAGTTCGGTCCGCGTCTCGTGCACCCTGTTGCCGGGGTCGGTGACTTCCACCGGGGGACGGACATCGGCGCCGGGTGCGACGCGGCCATCTATGCGGCGGCCGACGGAGTCGTCGAGGCCGCCGGCGTGCTGGGCACCTACGGCAACTGGATCTTGATCGACCACGGAAGCGGCGTCGCAACGGGCTACGCGCACATCGCCCCCGGGGAGACCCTGGTCAGCGTCGGTGAACGCGTTGTGGCCGGCCAGGTGATCGCCGGGGTCGGGAACACCGGCGCCTCGACCGGCTGCCACCTGCACTTCGAGGTCAGGATCGACGGGACCGCCGTCGACGCCGTCCCGTTCCTGGCCCTCCGCGGCGTGAACCTCGGCACCTGAACCGCACTCGCTCGCGATCAGGACCGCCGCCGGATCGCTCGACCGCTGCGCGCCTGACCGGGGAATCGTCTGAACGAACCAATAAGTTGTATACAAAATCTGAGGGTTCCTCTAGGGTGAAACCGGAAGTAGACGGGAGGGAATGGCCCTCCCGCCCTCCCGCGCACCTGCATAGCAGGATAGGGCAGTGGCTTCCTTTCTCTTGGGGGCCCCCATGCACCTGCGTAACCTGAAATCATCTCCGCGGCGGATACTCGTGACGGGTGCCGCCTTCGCCCTCGGCGTTCTGCTCGCGACCGGCGGGGCCGGTGCAGCGCAGGCCGCCGGCTCAGTGCAGGCCGTCATCGGCCTCGGCACCCTGGACAGCTTCGAAGTGCTCGGCCACACGACAGTCACCAATACGGGCGCGACCACGATCACGAACGGTGACCTCGGCCTCAGCCCGGGAACCTCCGTCACCGGGATCGCCCCGGTCACGATCGCCAACGGCGTGGTCCACGCCACGGATGCCCAGGCCGAGCTCGCGCAGGCCGACCTGACCACGGCCTTCAACGATGCGGCCAGCCGGGTGCCCGACGTCTCCAATCTGAACGACCTCGCCGGCCAGACCCTCGCTCCCGGCGTCTACGCCGGCGGAGCGCTCTCCCTCAGTGGCACGGTCACCCTGGCCGGTAGCGCAAGCTCGGTCTTCATCTTTCAGGCCGCGAGCACGTTGATCACCGCATCGTCGAGCACCGTCGCCTTCTCCGGCGGCGCGAATGCATGCAACGTGTTCTGGCAGGTGGGCAGCTCGGCAACGCTCGGCAGCAACTCGGTCTTCGCCGGCACGATTCTCGCCCAGACCTCGATCACCGCCGAGACCGGCGCCACGGTCGCGGGCCGACTTCTCGCGAGCACCGGTGCCGTCACCCTGGATTCCAACGTGATCACCCGGCCCAGCGACTGTGCGGCGCGCACCGCGATCGTCGCGAGCACGCCGACGGCGGCGCAGACCGCGGCCGCCGCAGCAGCTGCGCAGGCCGCTGCCGAGGCCGCCGCCGCTGAAGCCGCCGCCAAGGCCGCCGCCACGGCCACACCGACGCCCTCGGCCACGACCCCGTCCAGCACGACCGGGCCCGCCACGGAGCTTGCCGCGACCGGAATCGACATCGCCCCCGTTCTGTTCGGAACCGCAGTGCTGCTCGGCATCGGACTCCTGCTCGTCCTGGTCGGGCGTTCACGGCGAGCGCGCCAACGCCGCTGACGGGAAACACCGCGGCGACCCGGAGCGTTCGTCCGGCGCCGTGCGCGACAGCGGATGCCCGGGCATTCCGACCCGGGACCGCTCGCCCGGGACCGGCGCTCACGGCCGTCAGGTGCGGGCGAGGAGGGCGGCGCGAACGCGCTTCATCGAGGAGTCGAGGCCCCATTCGGCGGAGATCCGGTCGAGGTCGGCATCCTGCTCGGGGGTGGCCGGGCGAATGCGGGCGTCGAACGTCGGCAGAACCAGCTCGCGCACGACATTCACGACCGTCGGGGCGACCGTGAGGTAACCCGCGGCGGCGCGGATCTTCGCGCGCACCCCCGCGGCCATGACCGAGGTCGGGTCGGCCGCTGCGGCGACGATCCCGTCGAGGTCGCCGAAGTCCGCGAGCAGGGTGGCCGCGGTCTTCTCGCCCACACCAGCGACTCCCGGCAGGCCGTCCGAGGCGTCGCCGCGGAGGGCCGCGAAATCGGCGTACTGGGCCGGGGTCACACCGGTCTTGGCGACCAGGGCGGCATCCGTCAGGGTCTCGAGCCTGGCCATGCCGCGGCCGGTGTAGATCACCCGCACGTCGCGGGAGTCGTCGACGAGCTGGAAGAGATCCCTGTCACCGGTGACGACGTCGACGGGGATGTCCGAGTGGGAGGCGAGGGTGCCGATCACGTCGTCCGCCTCGTGCCGCGGGGCGCCGATCACGGGGATCCCGAGCGCGCCGAGCAGCTCGCGGATGATCGGAACCTGAGGACTGAGAAGGTCGGGGACGTCCTCGGTCGCTGTGGGGGCATCCGCTGGGGAGGACTCGGGCGGGTTGACTGCCGCTACCCGGTGGGTCTTGTACGTCGGGATCAGGTCAACGCGCCACTGCGGCCGCCAGTCGTCGTCCCAGCACGCCACGATCTCGGTCGGCGGGAACTCGGTGACGAGCCGGGTGATGATGTCGAGCAGCCCGCGCACGGCGTTGACCGGCTGGCCGTTCGGCGCGCGCACGGTGTCGGGCACCCCGTAGAAGGCACGGAAGTACAGGGCAGCGGTGTCGAGCAGCATCCGGCGCTCCGGTGGAGTGGTCACGGCGGAATCCTGTCACATCAGGCGGCCGTGCGTCCACCGCGCCGCCTCCGTGTGATTGACTTTCTTTCGGGTGTAAGAATATAGTTACACCCGGAAGGAGGAACCGACATGAACCTGGAACAACTCAGCGCAACCCTCTCCGCCGTGGCGAGCCCCCAGCGAATGACGATCCTCGCCGAATTGAGCACGGGCCGCGTGCACGTGAGCGAACTCGCCCGTCGGGTCGGGATGTCCAGGGCCCTGCTCTACATGCACCTCGCCAAGCTCGAGGCGGCCGGGTTCGTGAGCACGTCCCTCGAGTTGTCGCCGGAGGGCACCGCGCTCAAGCACGTCGCTCTCGAACCGTTCTCCCTCACGATCGACATCGACACCATCACCCGGGCGCTCGCGGCGACCAGCAACGCCGCGAACTCCACCGCGCCCGACGAGGCCGTCAGCACACCATCCGCCCAGACACCATCCGCCCCGACAACATCCGAGTAAAGGACGCCTCATGGACATCCCGTTCACCATCATTCCGCTGGTCGCCATCATCGGCGGCATCACCTACGCGATCCTCACCCGGTACTTCGCCTCGCGCGCCGAGATTGCCGCTTCGACGGGATCGCCCGGCCTGCAGGCCGCCCTGGCCGCGAGCAACGACCTCAACGCCCAGCTCCTCGAACGGCTGACCTCGATGGATGCCCGGCTCGGCTCGATCGAGCGGACCCTCACCGAGGTCGGCTGACCGCAGAGCGCAGGCGCGCGGGCGAGCGACACCGCTACCAGGGCGAGGGGCCGCCCCCGGGGACCGAGCCACCGTCGAGGAGCAGGGCGCCGAGCGCGGCCTCGTCGCGTTCGGCGTGGTGCTGGCGCACGTAGAGCTCGAGGTCGGCAACCCGCTGCGAGTGACGGGCCTCGAAGGCGAGCGGCCACGGGCCGAGCGCATGGCCGGCCCGCATGATGACGTCCTCGACCGAGCGCGCGACGAGGCCCCGCACCCTCGCCGCGAGGACCGCCCCCGCCTGGCCGGTCGCAGTGCCGTCGTCGATGGCCGCAGCCGCTGCCGCAAGGGCGCCGCCGCACGCGCTCAGGGCAACGTCGATCGCACCGAGGTGCGCGAGCGCGATCTGGTCCGCCGGCCAGTCCTGCGCCCCCCGGAACACCCGGCGGGCGATCCCGACCGCCCCGCCGAACCAGCAGGCGGCGACACCGATCCTGTCCCAGGCGTAACCCGGCCGGTCGAAGTACCAGTCGTCCTCGCGGATCGCGACCGCGGGCACGCCGCGGAAGTCGACCGGGCCGCTCGTGATCGAGGGAAGTCCCCGGCCGACCCAGGCGTCCTCGAGCACGGTGATTCCCGGCGCGGTGAGGTCGACGGCGAAGAGCCGCATCGAATGGCCCGAGGTGTGCGCGGTGACGAGGGCGTTGCTCAGCGAGCCCGCGAGGGAGCACCACGGCTTGAGCCCGTCGAGCCGCCAGCCCTGCTCCGACTCGATCGCATCGAGGCGGGTGCCGCGCGCTTCGGCCGCGAAGACACCCCAGCTACGGGTCCCGTCGACCTCGCCGCCGGGAAGCTGCCCCGGTTCGACGGATGCCTGGCCCAGGATCGAGAGGGCGGCGAGATGACCGTCCGTGGCACGCGCCGCAGACAGGTCCGCCGCCGACACCGTCGCGAGCGTCTCGAAGAGGCGCCGGGTATCGCCCTCGCCCGTACCGGGCAGCCGGCTCCCGAGGTGCGTCGCCAGGCGGAGGGCCCGCCCGGTGTCGCCGTTCACGAGCAGGGCCTCGTCGGCGACCACCCGGAGTTGCTCACTCGCCTCACGGTCTCCGGGCGCGGCGAGCCAGACCGGTGCGCTCTCGCTGTCGAAATTCCGCTGGTTCATCTGCGGCCTCGCCTTCTTGTGCTTGTCATCGTCGACCCGCGTGCCGGTTCCCGGCGTCCTCCTCTCGCCGCTTCCCCCGTCGCCGCGTCCCCGGGTTCGCGGCGTTCGGCGTTCCGCCCTCGCGGCCGCACCCCGTCCTGATCCTGATCCTGATCCTGATCCTGACGTGCCCGTCCGGCCAGGGGTCAGTCCGTGATCTCCGTGACCGCCCGGCCGGAGGGGCGGGTCGGCGATTTGGCGGTCGCCTTCCGCGGCAGGCGGTTCTCGGCGCTGACCATCCAGGCGTACTGTTCGAGCTTCTCGATGAAGCCGTGGAGGATGTCGGCGCTCGTCGGGTCCTCGTCGTCGACGGCGTCGTGCACCGTGCGGATGTTCTTCACCGTCGCGTCGAGCCGTTCCGTGATCATGACGACGGTCTCGGCGGTGTCGACCTCGCCCGCAGGGAACTTCGGCAGGTGGGTGTCTTTGGTGACCGTCTCGGTGCGGCCATCGGGGAGCGCGTCGAGGGCGCGCATCCGCTCGGCCAGTTCGTCGGAGAAGATGCGGGCGTCGTCGATGATTTCGTCGAGCTGCAGGTGCAGGTCGCGGAAGTTGTGGCCGACGACACTCCAATGCGCTTGCTTGCCCTGCACATGCAATTCGATGAGGTCGACGAGGACGGACTGCAGGTTGCCGCCGAGTTCTGCTGATGCCTTCATGGGTGCCCCTCTCACGCGGGAACCGTCGCCGGCGGGCTGCCGGGCGAGGGTCCCGCTCGTTTCGAACAGCACGATAGCAGGGGTGCGCAGGTCACGTCAGGCCGGGCGGATGCCCCGTTCGGGTCCGCTGCGGGGGTCGCTACTCCGGGGTGCCTACCGGGCTGTCTGCCGGGCTGTCTGCCGGGCTGTTGCGGCGGCGGAAGAGCGCGGGTCCGGCGTGGGCGAGCGCGAGCCGAAGCCGCTCGTCGTGGGTGCCCGGCAGGGGCGGGAGGGCGTCGAGGGGCCACCAGGCGGCGGCCGTGTTCTCTCCGTCGGCCGGGTGCGGTTCGCCGCTCACCCAGCGGCAGAGGAAGAGGACGTCGAGGTATTGGGCGTGATCGCCGTTCGCGTACTGAAGGGGCTCGCTGGCGAAGACGCCGACGAGAGCGTCGACCTCGGCGACGAGGCCGGACTCCTCGAGGACCTCGCGTGCCGCGGCATCCGCCGGCTCTTCACCGGGATCGACGACGCCGGCGACGTTCGACCAGTTGCCGTTGTCGGCGCGACGGACGAGGAGCGCCTCGTCGCCGCGCACAACGACCGCGGTCACGCCGATGAGCCAGAGCGGGGCGTGACCGATGCTTTTGCGCAGTTCGAGGACGAAATCAGGAGTGGCCATCCTTCGAGCCTAGCCAGTGCGGTCCCGGGCACCACGCCTCACTCGCCGCCCCGCCCTCACCCGTGCAGCATGGGGGCTAACTCAGGAAGATTTCACGTCGGCTCGAAGCGCGGGCCCGGAAACACGCGGATGTCCCAGGCAGACTCCACGGATCTCCTGAGTTAGCCACCGCGGCACCGGCTACCGGTCTGCGCAACCCCCCTCCCGCACGGAGGCCCCGCGCGAGGCTGGTGCGAGACTGGTGATGCGGCCGCTCAGACGGACCGCGACAGGGGGGGCGACATGACCAGATCACGGGTCGAGGCAGCGCGGCGGGGGACGTCGGGCGGCACCGGGCACCGAATGGCGGCGGCGCTCGGGGCAGCGGTGCTGCTCTGCACAGCGCTCTCCGCGTGCGGGACGGCGGCACCGTCGTCGACGGCCAGCACGACGGCGACGGCCCCGGCCTCGGCGACCCCGACGGCGACGGATGCCCCGACCGGCACCCCCACCCGGTCACCCGCAGCGGTCCCCACGTCCACGCCCGGCGACGACGTTCCCGTCGCCTGCCCGGCCGGTGCGCTCGGCGCGGCCCTGATCTCGCGGCCGATGGACAGCGGAATGAGCAGCTTCTTCTGGGACCTCACCCTCACCAACACCGGGTCCCAGGCCTGCACGGTGCAGGGGTACCCCGGTGTCCGGCTCGTGAACGCGGTCACGGGGGCACTGCTCGGCCCGGCCGCGGCACACGAACGCTACCCGACGGTGACGGAGGATGCCGTCGAGCTCGCTCCCGGCGCATCCGCCTACAGCCTGCTGCACCTGCACCAGGCGGGCGTCTACACCTGCACGCTCGTCGCCGTCACCGAACTCGACGTGACACCGCCCGGCACGGATGTCCCTC
This sequence comes from Cryobacterium algoricola, assembly GCF_004402485.1. GTDB lineage: Bacteria > Actinomycetota > Actinomycetes > Actinomycetales > Microbacteriaceae > Cryobacterium > Cryobacterium algoricola. Next base: position 70,426 of record NZ_SOFG01000015.1, read on the forward strand.
TCCGGGTGACGACGCCCAATCCGATCCAGGGTTGCGACGACCCACTCATCGGCCTCGTCAATGCCGGTCCGTTCGCCCCTACTTCTCTCGTCTACTAGGCGCCCACCGGACAGTCCCTGCTGGTCGCGTGCACGGGCGGTCACGGCGAACATCGGGGGCCAACTCAGGAAGACCGTGCCTCACCTGAATGCCGGGGCCCGGAATCACCCGGATGCGTGCCGGCGCCGACGCGAATTTCCTGAGTTAGCCCCCGGGTCTGCCGGAGAGTGCGGCGAGAAGGACGCGCCAGGAAGGAAAGACTAGCTAGTAGGCGGGATGCCAGGTCGCGGCGGCGACCGCGGCCTCGGGGTCAGCGATGGCGACGCCGTTGACCCCGTCGCGCACCGCCTGGGCGACCACGGCGACGGCGACGCGGCGCGAGACCTCGGGCAGATCCCGGAAGGAGGGCAGCACGGCAGCGCCCGGCCGGGTGACGTCGACCATGCCGGCGATCGCGTGGGCGGCGGCGAGGAGCATGGCCCGGTTGAGCACGGCCGCCCGGGCGACCATCGCGCCGAAGCAGATTCCCGGATACATCAGGGCGTTGTTGCCCTGGCCGATCTCGTAGTCGATCCCATCGAAACGGACGGGGGCCGAGGGGCAGCCGGTGCTGACGAGGGCGGCGCCCGCCGTCCACTCGATCACGTCGGCCGCGGTCGCCTCGGCGAGCTCGGCCGGGTTGGAGATCGGGCAGATCAGCGGACGTTCGACGTGGGCGGCCATCTCGCGCACCGCCGCCTCGGTGAAGGCGCCGAACTGGGTCGAGGTGCCGATGAGCGCGGTCGGGTGCACGGCGGCGATCACGCTCTGCAGCGAGCGCGGGTCGGCGAGCGCGGGCGCGAACGCATCCCCCGCCAGTTCCCGCGCGGGGCGGGCGTACCGCCGCTGGCCCGCGGTGAGGTCGGGCAGGCTGTCCACGATGAGTCCCTGCCGGTCCATCAGGTAGATCCGGGCCTCGGCCTCGGCGAGGGACTGTCCCCCGGTCACGACGAACTCGTCGACGATCTGGTCCGCGATGCCGATCCCGGCGGACCCGGCCCCGAAGACCAGCACGCGCTGGTCGCCCAGGGTCAGCCCGGAGATCAGCATGCTCGTGTTGAGCGCGGCGAGGATCGTGACACCGGTGCCCTGGATGTCGTCGTTGAGGGTGCAGATGCTGTCGCGATAGCGCTCGAGGATCGGCGCCGCCGTCGCACGGCCGAAGTCCTCCCAGTGCAGCAGGGCACCGGGGAAGAGTGCGAGCGAGGTCTGCACGAAGGCGTCGATGAACCCGTCGTAGTCCGCACCCCGGATGCGCGGAAACCGGTTCCCGAGGTACCGCGGGTCGGCGAGCAGGGCGGCGTTGTCGGTGCCGACGTCGATGAAGACCGGGAGGATCTGGGCGGGGTCGATGCCCGCTGCCGCGGTGTAGACGGCGACCTTGCCGGTGAGGATCTCGGCCCCGTTGACGCCCCAGTCGCCGATGCCGAGGATGCCCTCGCCGTCGGTCGCGACGATCAGGCGGATGTCCCTCCCGTTGGCGTATATCCGGAGCGCGTCCGCGATGCTCTCCGGGTCGAGTGCGGAGATGTAGGCGACATCGCTGCCCGCGTAGTAGTCGCTGTACTGCTGGATCGCCTGGGCGACGGTCGGCGCGTAGACGATCGGCAGGAATTCGACGAGGTGCCGCGACATGGCGTAGTAGAAGAGGCGCCGGTTCCGGGTGCAGACGTCCATCAGGAACAGGCGCTTCTCGAGGTCGTTCGGCCGGGCCAGGAATCGGCGGTAGAGCTGGCCCGACTGCTGCTCGATCGTCTGCACGACGTGCGGGAGCTGTCCGGTGATGCCGCCGCGCATCCGCTCGGCCCGGGTGAATGCGGTGCCCTTGTTGCGGTACGGGTCGGCGAGGATGGATAGCCCGGTCATGGAGTGCCTCTCGCGAGTTGGAGGCCGCGACGGTGTGACCGGTGTGCCGGGCCAGAGGCTGCTGCCTACCCCGCTTCACCCAGTTTAACCCCGCGTTTACCCCAGGTTCGTCGCTGCGGCATCCGCCTCGGCCGCGCGGGCCGCGTTCTTCTCCTCGCGGCGGACGGCCCGGCGTTCCCGGCCGCCCTCGACGAGGAAGTAGAGCACCGGAAGCACGATCAGGGTGAGCAGCGTCGAGGAGACCAGCCCGCCGATCACGACGAGGGCGAGCGGCTGGGAGATGAAGCCGCCGGTGCCGGTGAGGCCGACCGCCATCGGGAGCAGGGCGAAGATCGTCGCGAGCGCGGTCATCAGGATGGGGCGCAGCCGCCGGGAGGCGCCGTTGACGAGCGCCTCGCGCACGTCGAGCCCCCGCCTCCGGTACTGGTTGACGAGGTCGATCAGCACGATCGCGTTCGTGACGACGATGCCGATCAGCATCAGCACGCCGATCAGCGAGGGCACGCCGAGGGGGATGCCGGTGATCACCTGCAGCGCGATCGCTCCCGTAGCCGCGAACGGGATGGACACGAGCAGCAGCAGCGGCTGCAGCAGCGACCGGAACGTCGCGACCATCACGATGTAGACGATCAGGATCGCGGCGAGCAGCGCGATGCCGAGCTGCTGGAAGGCGTCGGTCTGGTCCTTCGTGACGCCGCCGAGGGTCGCGGTCGCGCCGGTCGGCAGGGTCGTGTCGGCGAGCACGGTCGCCATCTGGGCGTTGGCGGTGCCGAGGTCGTTGTTGTTCGGCGTCGCGGAGACCGTCGCGGTGCGCAGGCCCTTCGTCGTGGTGAGGGTGGCCGGACCGTCGACCTGCGCGACCGTCGCGAGGGTACTGAGCGCGACCGGCCCGGCGAGCGTCGGGATCGGCAGGGCGGCGAGCTCGGCGGTCGTCGCCGGGGAGGTGCCCCCGGTGAGATACACGGACAGGTTCGCCTCGTTGATCACGATCGACCCGACGACGCTCGGCTGCATCGCCTGGGAGACGAGGGTGCCGAGGGCGAGCTCGCTGAGCCCGGCGGCGGCGGCCTTCGTGCGGTCGATTGTCACGGCGAGGTACGGCCGGGAGGCGGCGAGGTTGCTCGAGCTCTCCTTGATCGCGTCGAGCTTCTTCACCGCGGCGAGGATGCTGTCGCTCGCCTTCTGCAGGTCGGCGCCGTTGGCCGCGGTGATGTCCACGGCGATGTCCGAGGTGCCGCCGAAGCCGCCGCCTGCCGAGACGCTGAAGTCGCCGACGTCGGTGAGCGCGGCGAGCTTGCCGCGGACGGCGTCCTGCACGGCGTCGGGCTTGGCCACGCCGTCGGTCGTGATCGAGTAGCTCACCGTGCTCGTGGTCGGCGCTCCCCCGGCGAACGCGGCGAGGGCGCTGCCGCCGCCGATCGACACCTGCACGATCTTGACGCCCGCCGTGCCGCGCAGGGCCGTTTCGACCGTCGTCGAGGCGGCGTCCTGGGCGGCGAGACTCGTGCCGACCGGGAGCGCCTGCGCGACCCGGAACGTGGTCTGTCCCGTCGACCCGAGGAAGTTGACCTTCATGAACGGGATGATCGCGACCGTTCCGCCGAGCACGAGCACCGAGAGCAGCAGTGTGACGACGGCGTGCCGGAGCGTCCACCGGATGATCGGCAGGTAACCGGTCTGCAGGCGGCTCGTCTCCTCGACGATGGCGGTCTCGGGGGCGGATGCCGCGTGCCGCGTGCGCCGGGATGCGGGGGCCGCAGGGGCCGCAGTGGTGGAGGTCGCGGGGGTCGCCGCGAGGACGGACTCGCCGAGCGGGTCCGCCGCCGCTCCGGCTTCGGCAGCCCGCGCCTGCGGTTTCGGGAGCGGGCTGCCGAAACCGGCGCGGTCGCGGTCCGATTCCGCCGAAACCGGCGCGGTGGTGGCCTCGCCGGCGGCGGCATCCGTTGCCACGAAGACCGGGGCCGCCTCGGGAGTTGTGACCGGCTTGGCGGACTTCGGCGTCTTCTCGGGCTTGCCGGGCTTCGGCGTCTTGGCGGGCTTCGACTTCGGGGCACGCAGGAACCAGTAGGCGAGCACGGGCACGATCGTCAGAGAGACGAGCAGGGAGGCGAGCAGCGCGATCGTGACGGTGAGGGCGAAGGGGCGGAAGAGTTCGCCGGTCGACCCGCCGACGAAGGCGATCGGCAGGAAGACCGTGACGGTCGTGATCGTCGACGCGGTGATCGCGCCGGCGACCTCGCGCACGGCCTCGACGATGGTCTCGGACCGGTCCGCCCCGGGCACAAGGTGGCGCTTGATGTTCTCGATCACGACGATCGAGTCGTCGACGACGCGGCCGATCGCGATCGTGAGGGCGCCGAGGGTGAGGATGTTGAGCGAGTATCCGACGCTCTGCAGGCCGATGAACGTGATCAGCACGGAGGTCGGGATCGAGATCGCGGTGACGAGGGTCGCCCGCACCGAGAGCAGGAAGACGAGGATCACGAGCACGGCGAAGACGAGGCCGAGGATGCCCTCCTGCGTGAGCGAGTTGATCGACTCCTGAATGAAGGGGGCCTGGTCGAAGACGACGGTGAACGTCGTGCCGGGCACGACATCCTGGAGCTTCGGGAGGATCGCCCGGACGGCCGTCGACACGTCGACGGTGTTGGCGGCGGGCACCTTCGTGACCGCGATCGTGAGGGCCGGTTGCCCGTTGACGCGGGAGATGCTCGCGACGGGGTTCTCGCCGAGCACGACCGTGGCGACGTCGCCGATCGTCGGCGGGGCGGCGGGCGCGGCACCCGGGGCGGCGCCGGTACCGCTTGCAAGCAGCGGCAGGGCGGCGATGTCCGCAGCGGAGGTGAGCTTGCCGCCGGCCTGCACGGACAGGGTCTTGTCCCCCTCGGTGAGTGAACCGGCGGGGATGAGCGCGCCGTTCTGCTGCAGCGCCGAACGGATGGCCTGCGTACTGAGGCCACGGGCGGCCAGCTGGGCGGCATCCGCTGTGATGGTCACCCTGCGGCCGACGTCGCCGACGAGTGCGGCCTCGCGCACGCCGGACACGTCGCGGATGTCGCCGAGCACGCTGCGCTTGAGGTCGTCGGCGAGGGTGGCCTGGTCGCCGCCGGAGACCGCGAGGGAGATGACCGGGAAGTCATCGATGCTGCCGCTGATCACCTGCGGGTCGAGGTTGTCGGGCAGGCGGGTTTTGATGCGGTTGATCGCCTGGCTGATGCGGGACTCGGCCTTGACGAGGTCAGTGCCGTAGGTGAACGTCGCGCTCACGAGCGAGGAGTTGGTGCTGCTCGTCGTCGAGGTGGATTCGAGGCCGGCGATGCCCTGGATCGCGGTCTCGATCGGTGTCGACACGTCGTCGTTGACAACCTCGGGCGAGGCGCCGGGGTAGCTCGTCGAGACGAGCAACTGCGGCAGTTGCAGTGAGGGGATCAGCTCCTGCTTGAGGCTCGTGAGGGCGAGGCTGCCGAAGATGGCGGCGACGATCGTGATCAGGGCGATCAGGGCCCTGTTCTTCATGCTCAACACGGCGAGAAAATGCATGGCTCAGTATCGCATCGCCGTGTGACACCCGTGTTGCGTTTCGCACCCCTTGTCCGGTGCGGTCGGGCGCCCCGGGGTCAGACGACGTCGGCGAGGTAGCCGGTGTCGGGCAGCGGATGCCGCAGCAGCGACCCCCAGGCCAGGCCCAGTGCGTCCACCGCGCGTTCCATCTCGAGCGCGCCGTGGCAGAACGGGACCCGCAGGAACCGTTCGAAGGCGCCGTCGACGCCGAAGCGGGGACCGGCGGGCACGAGGAGGCCGTGATTGCGCGCGGCGAGCGCGAGCTGTGAGCTCGCCGGCCGCCCGAGGTTGACCCACGCCGTGAGGCCGCCGTCGACGTGCGGCACGGCCCACTCGGGGAAGCGCTCGGCGAGAAGGGCCTCGACGTGGTCGCGCCCGGCCCGGAGCTCGCGGCTGCGCCGCTCGAGAATCGCCGGCATCTCCGGGAGCATCCGGGTGACGATGAGCTGCTCGAGGATCGGTGTGCCCATGTCCGTTGCCGTGCGCGCGGCGACCAGCCGGCGAATCAGCGCGGGCTCCGCCCGGATCCAGCCGATGCGCAGGCCACCCCAGATGGTCTTGCCCACCGAACCGACCGTGACGACGGTGCCGCGGTCGCCGGTGCCAGCGCCGGTACCGACGTCTGTGCCGCTGTCGACGGCCGTTCCATAGCCGTTGATTCCTACGCTCCCCCGCTCGCCCGGCGCGTATGCCGCGAACGGCATGAAATCATCCGACCGGTCGATGCTGAGCTCGCCCATGGTCTCGTCCGCGATGAGGACCGTGCCCTGCCGCGCTGCGGCCTCGATCACCCGGGTGCGCTGCTCGGCGGGCATGGTCTGCCCGGTCGGGTTGTGGAAGTCGGGCATCAGGTAGCCGAGCACGGGGTTACTGCCGCGCAGCGCCTGGAGCAGGGCCGGCTCGTCCCAGCCGGAGGAGCCGTCCGGGTCGGCGCCGCCGGCGGCCCGGGCCGGGAGCGCACCCGAACCCGCCGCCAAGCCCGCCACCGCCGCACCCGCCTCCGCCTCCGCCTCCGCCGCCGAACCCGCGCTCCCCCGCGCGGTCACGCTCACGGGCACGAGCCGCGCCCCTGCCGCACTGAACGCCTCGACCGCGTGCGGGTAACTCGGCTGTTCGATCAGCACCCGGTCTCCTCGGCTGACGAACACCCGGGCCAGCAGCGCGATCGCATGCTGGGCTCCGATCGTCACCATGATCTGTTCCGGGTCCGTCGGGAGCCCCCGCACCCGGTACCGTTCGGCGATCGCGGCGCGCAACTCCGGGATGCCGACGGGATCGAAACCGGGACCGTTCAGGTGGCGCGAGAGGTCCTCGGCTGCGCGCGCGGCGACATCCGCCAGCCCGCCGAGCGCCGACATGGTCGCCTTGCTGAGATCGAGAACGCCGGTGTCACCGGATGCCCTCCCGGAACCCGGGCCGGCCGCAGCGAGGGAGCCGGCGCCGGAGCCCGGCAGCCGCACCACGCTGCCGGAACCGCGCACGCTCGAGAGCAGGCCGGCGGCGCGCAGCTCACGGTAGGCGGCCGTCACGGTCGTGCGGCTCAACCCGAGCCGCACGCCCAGCTCGCGTTCGGCCGGCAGGCGGGTGCCGGCGGTGAGGCGGCCGTCGAGGGCGAGCAGGCGGATGCGATCGGCCAGTCCCCGATAGGCGCTCCCGCCGGTGCGCCACTCGCCGAGCTTCGACTCGAGGGCACGGGCGCTCAGCTGGGTATCCGACATGAGGCCACTCTAGACAGATTGGCTACTTGATAACAGGCCATTCGTGCAATTGGATTGGTTTCCATGACCCGTCGCCTCCTCCAGCTGCTTATTGGACTCTTCCTGTACGGAATCGCGATCGCGCTGATGGTGCGCGGCGCGATCGGCGTCGCCCCCTGGGACGTGCTCACCCAGGGCATCGACAGCCACACCCACCTCGGGTTCGGCCTGCTGACCGTCATTCTGAGCGGCGTCGTGCTGTTGTTCTGGATCCCGCTGCGCCAGAAGCCGGGCGTCGGAACCGTGCTCAACGCGCTCCTCGTCGGCCCGTCGGTGGATGTCGGCCTCTGGCTGGTGCCCGCGGGCCTCGACCTGTGGCTGCGCGCGCTGCTCTTCGCGGCAGGCGTGCTGCTGCTCGCCGTCGCGACCGGCCTCTACATCGGGGCGCACCTCGGCCCCGGACCCCGCGACGGCCTGATGACCGGCCTGCACCGCCGCACCGGCTGGCCGATCTGGATCGTGCGCACCGGCATCGAGGGAACCGTGCTCGCGCTCGGCTGGGTGCTCGGCGGCAACGTCGGGATCGGCACCGTGCTGTTCGCGGCGCTCGTCGGTCCGCTCTGCCAGTGGACCATCCCCCGCCTCGCGCTGCCGCTCCCCGCGTCCCGGACACCCGCGCCCGCTTCGGCCCTGGCCGACGCGCGCTAGAGGTTACGGTCGGCGTAGGCCTGGAGGGCCGCGCGCACGAAGGCGGCGCCGGCCTGGCCGCCGTAGTTCGCGGCGAAGCGCTCGTCGGAGACGTACATCTCGCCGAGGCCGGTGAGGTATTCCCTCGACGGTCCCGCGCCGCCGGGCCCGCCGCCGGGGGTGCCCGGGATCGCCCGCAACCAGTCGAACTGCCGCTGGGCGAGCGCCTGGGCCTCGGGTCCCGCGGGGTCGAGGCCACCCAATGCTCCGGAGCCCGAGGCGGACGCCGCCGCGCGCCAGTCCGCGAGGAGCCGCGTCTGCCGCTCCTGCCACGCCGCCTTCTCCGCGGCGCTCATCCCGTGCCACCAGGCGTCGCCGCTCGCCCAGGCCGCGGCGCCCCAGCGCCGTTCGACCTCGTCCTTGTGTTCCGTGTGATCGAAGCCGTCGAACATGTCCTCGGCCATGAGTTGTTCCTTTCTATTCAGGGTGGTGATGGTGTCCTCGACCGAGCCGATCTGGCGATCGAGGCGGTCACGCTCGCCGCGCAGCCAGGCGAGGTGCGCGGCGAGGGCGCGGGGGGCATCCGTCTCGTGGTCGAGCACCTCGCGGATCGCGGGGAGCCCGAGCCCGAGCGCACGCAGCATCAGGATGCGCTGCAGCCGCACGAGCGCCGCCGCGTCGTAGTAGCGGTAGCCGTTGCTGCCGATCCGGCTCGGCGGGAGCAGCCCGAGGTCGCCGTAGTGCCGCAGGGTGCGGCTCGTCGTCGAGGCGAGCCGAGCAATCTCCTGAATCGACCAGTCCATGTGCGCTCCTCGCTTCTCCCGCTGCCGGCGCTGCTGCCGGCGTGTTCCCCACGATAATTCTTGACGTTGCGTCAAGGTCAAGCCCGGGTGCCGAATTCGATTCGGTACCATGTGGCATGCACGACACGACCCGGGCAACGGATGCCGCGGCGCGGCCCCGCGCGCGCCTGGCACTCCGCCTCGTGCCCGCGTCCCTCGTCTCGGCGTCAGCGGTGCTGCTCTTCGGCCTGCACACCCCGGTTTCGATCCCCGCGGGCTACCTGCTCCTCGGATTCGCCCTCGCCACGGCGTTCGTCATCGACCGGCCGCTCGCCCGCGACCTCGCCCTCGTGGCCCTCGGTCTGCTCTTGATCAGCACCATCTCCCTCGCGGCCAACATCGACTACCCGAACATGGCGCTGATGGGGACGGTACTCACGCTCGCGGTGCTCCTGCCGTACCTGGTGTCGCGCTACCTCTACCGCGAGCGGGCGATCCGGTTCCCGATCCGCACCGGGCGACCGTGGACATCCGCCGCGCTCGGGTACCTGGTCGTCGTGATCGCGCTCGGCTATGCGATCCTGCCGACCTATTTCATCCGCTCCGGCGCGTTCCAGAACTGGCCGACCGTCACCGCGCCGGACGAGATCGGGCGGCTCTTCGTCGGCGTCGGCTTCGTCGGCATCTGGGACGAGCTCTTCTTCATCTGCACCGTGTTCGCCCTGCTGCGCCGGCACTTCCCGGACTGGCTCGCTAACCTGCTCCAGGCGGTCATCTTCACCTCGTTCCTCTGGGAACTCGGCTACCGCAGCTGGGGCCCGCTGATCACCTTCCCGTTCGCGCTCCTGCAGGGTTTCACCTTCGCGCTGACCAAATCCCTCGGCTACGTCATCGTCGTGCACCTGCTCTTCGACCTCGTCGTCTTCCTCGTGATCGTGCACGCACACACCCCGGCCTGGCTGCCGATCTTCCTCTACTGACGCGCACCCGCCCGCGCGCGCCCGCGCGTTGACGCGTCTGCCGGCCCGCGAGGTGCACCTTTCCGGTCGAGAGTCACCCGCGGAACGGGCACTCTCGACCGGAAAGGTGCACGGGGGTTGCGCGGTCGCGAAACGCGATATATCGTGAATCACAACGGACGCGATATAGCGCGAAAGAGATTTCCGGCATCCGCAGCGGATGCCCCCAGAAGGAGCACACAATGGCACTCGAAAAATGGTTGGTCGCCCCCGGACAGACCCGGGTGATCGACGTCGAACTCGTCAACCGGCTCAAGGTCGGACTGATCGGCGGCAAGGTCGACATCATCGGCCACGACGAGCCGTTCACCCGGGTCGAGGTGCACAGCGTCAGCGGCAAGGACCTGCGCATCTCCCTCGACGGCGACACCCTCGAAATCGACCATCCTCAGCTGCGCTGGGACAACTTCATCGAGGTCTTCGCGTCCTTCCGCGGCAGCGCCCGGGCGGACGTGAGCATCACCGTCCCGCGCGACATCGCGCTCAAGCTCGGCGTGGTCTCGGCCACCGCGCTCATCACGGGCCTCCGCAGCGACCTCAAGCTCAACACCGTCTCCGGCGACCTCGTCGTCGACGGCGTCATGGGCGACATCGAAGTCAACGCGATCAACGGCGAGATCTCGGTCAGCAACCACTTCGGCGACATCACCACGCACACGGTTTCCGGCGACGTCACCGCGAGCGGCAGCATCCGCCGGTTCAGCGTCGACGGCGTCGCGAGCAACGTCTTCCTCGACCTCGAGGGCTCGCCGGACACCGTCAACACGAACACCGTCAGCGGCAACCTCACCGCCCGCGTCGAGACCGGCCTCCCGATCAAGTACCACCTCAATACGATCTCGGGTGTGCTCCAGCTCGACGACCAGACCGTGAAGGGCACCCTGGGCAAGGGCTACGAGTCGAGCACGGGCGTGCTCGCGGGCAGCTGGCTCGAACTGCACGCGAACTCCGTCTCCGGTGACATCTCCGTCGTGCGCCGTCCGGCCGCGGCAGCGGATGCCCCGGCGGGCGCCGCCTGGACCGCGACGTCGGAGTCGGCGCCGACGGCATCCGCCGCCTCCGGCTCCGCGCCGGTCGGAGACGCCCCGGCGGACACCGCAACGGGGGTCTCGGAATGACTCCCGTCTTCGCCCACGGCAGCCTGCGGCTCTACCTGCTGAGCCTGCTCGCCGAGCAGCCGCGGCACGGGTACGAACTGATCCAGGCGCTCAGCGACCGGTTCGGCGGCACCTACATCCCGAGCGCGGGCACGATCTACCCGCGACTGGCCAAGCTCGAGGAAGAGGGCCTCGTCACGAAGTCGACGGACGGGCGCAAGACCGTCTACGAGATCACCGACGCCGGACGCGCCGAGCTCCTCGCCCGGACAGGCGACCTCCACGCGCTCGAGAACGAGGTGACCGACTCGGTGCGCCGGCTCGCGGACGAGGTCAGGTCCGGGGTCGCCGCGGCGATGACGAACCTGCGCGCCGATCTCGCGGCGGCCGCCCGGCAAGCCAGGGACGACGCCGGCTTCGGAACGGCCGGGCGGGCACGTGGGGGCTCGGGTCCCACCACGGGTACCACTGCGCGTGGCGCGGGCGCCGGTACCGGGTATCCGGGTACGGGCGGCCCAGCGGATGCCGCGGGGTCCGGTTCCGCCGGCGCGGCTCCGGGTGCGGGTTCGGCCGGCTCGGGTTCCGCAGACGGCACGAGCGCGGGTCCGGCCGGCGCAGGTACAGACGCAGGTACAGGCGGCCAGACGCCGACGACCGGGACCCCGTCGGGATCCTCCACCGACCGTCGCCTCGAGTCCAATCGCGCCCTGCGCGAGGCCGACCTCGTGCTCAACGAATTCCGCCAGCAGCTGCGCGCCGACCTGCGCAAGCAGGCCGTGCACGCGCGGGTCCCCGCCGCGACCGTCTCGGACCTGCGCGCCCGCCTCGCCGAGGTGCGCGCCGGCATCCTGAACACACTGCCCCGCTAACCGCACCACGCGCCCTACCGCGCGCCGCGCGTGTTCGCGAGAGTACGTTTGTGGCCCTTAAAACCGTGTTTTAGGGGCCATAAGTGTGCTCTCGCGGAGAGGAACGCACGTTGCCGGGGAAGGGTCGGAGGCGACCTGCGGGAGGGGAGCGGGCAGGGAAGGCGGTTAGGGGGCTTCGGGGGCGGGGTGGTGGATCTGGGTGCGCTCGCCCGAGCGGTCGATCTCGTGACGGCTCATCAGTTCGCCGCAGATCGGGCAGGTCGCCTCGGCGCGCTCCGCCTGCTTCTGCTCCGTCGTTTCCGTCGTGTACGGGCCGAGCGGCGGCGGCCCGATCCAGGGCAGCAGCGTGCGATTCAGCCAGGACACGGCGCCCAGCAGACCGTGTTCGCCGGACGCCTTGTCGCCCGGAGTGCCCGGGTCATTCGTCCCATTCTTCGGTTGGCGTGTCATAATCGTTAGTGTACTAATCAATTACGATGAGTGCACTAATCAATTCCGTCGACACGGCCGAACAGTAGGACACGGGACGAACCGATGACACAGGATTCCCCGACCGCGACCGATTCCGCCCGCGCGACTCCAGCCGGGACCCCCGGCGCGACCGCTGCCGCACCCGCAGCCGCACCCGACCTGCTCCGCCTCGAGGACCAGGTCTGCTTCGCCCTCGCGATCGCGTCCCGCAGTGTGATCTCCGTCTACCGGCCGATCCTCGAGCCGTACGGCCTCACGCATCCGCAGTACCTCGTGCTGCTCGCCCTCTGGGAACGCAGTCCGCGGTCGGTCTCCGACCTCAGCGCCGAACTCCGCCTCGAACCGGCCACCCTCTCCCCCCTGCTGAAGCGCCTCGAGGCCGCAGACCTCGTCACGCGCACCCGCAACACCCACGACGAACGCGTGCTCGACATCACGCTGACGGATGCCGGCCGTGCGCTTCGCGAGGACGCCCTCACTATTCCGCCGCGCATCATCGACAAGCTCGGCATGAGCCTCGACGAGCTCACCGCCCTCCGCACCTCGCTCTGGCGGGTGATCGACGCGGCGCAGTCCTCCTGACCCGCGAAAGCGGGTGAATCGTCGCTTTCGCTGCGGCAGACCGACGATTCATCCGCTTTCGCGGAAGCCGCGGACCGGCGGGGTGCGGGAAGCGGGGATAACCCAACTCGCGCGCGGCTCGCAGTATTCCCGGAAGTTTGACACTTCTGTGCAACGGAGTAGTGTCGTCCCTCGTGACACCAGACGGCTCCCAAGCGCCAGAAACTCGCTCCGCGAAGCGGTGGATCATCGGCGAACCACTCTCGACTGAGCATCTCGAGGGTCAGCTGCTGCCCAAGCACCTCGCCCTGCCGATCTTCGCGAGCGACCCGCTGTCGAGCGTCGCGTACGCCCCGCAGGAACTGCTGATGATCCTGACCCTCGGCGGGCTCGCCTTTCTGAGCTTCGCGCCCTGGGTCGCGGCGTGCGTCGTGCTGCTCCTGGTGGTCGTCGTCGCGTCCTACCGTCAGTTGATCAAGGCGTACCCCTCCGGTGGCGGGGACTACGAGGTCGCCTCCAAGAACCTCGGCGAACGCGCGGGCCTGCTCGTCGCATCCGCCCTGCTCGTCGACTACGTCATGACCGTCGTCGTCTCGGTCGCGAGCGGCGTGGACAACATCATCTCGGCCGTGCCGCAACTCGTGAACTTCCGGGTCGAGCTCGCCGTCTTCTTCGTCGTGATGCTCGCCGCCGTCAACCTGCGCGGCGTGCGCGAGTCGAGCAAGGCCTTCGCCTTCCCGACCTACCTCTTCATCGCGAGCGTGATCCTGATGGTCGTCGTCGGCCTCGTGCGGGTCGTCTTCGGCGATGCGCCCGTCGCCGAGTCCGCGAGCTACGGCGTGCACGCCGAGAACCTCGCCCAGTCGGCGTTCATCCTGCTGCTGTTGCGCTCCTTCGCGAGCGGATGCTCCGCCCTGACCGGCGTCGAAGCGATCGCCAACGGCGTGCCGGCCTTCAAGCACCCGAAGGTCAAGAACGCCCAGCGCACCCTCGTGCTGATGGGCGGCATCGCGATCGTGATGTTCATCGGCCTGACCACCCTCGCGCTGATCGCGAAGGTGCACTACGCGGAGAACCCCTGCGACCTGATCGGCTGGGCGGAGTGCGCCACGTCGCCGCAGCGCAGCCTGATCGCCCAGATCGCCGCGGCGACCTTCGGCAACAACTCGATCATGTTCTTCGTGCTGCAGGCCGCGACCGCCGCCGTGCTGCTGCTCGCCGCCAACACGGCGTTCAACGGCTTCCCGCTGCTCGGCTCGGTGCTCGCGAAGGACTCCTACGCTCCGAAGTCGCTCAGCACCCGCGGCGACCGCCTGATCTACTCGAACGGCGTCGTGCTCCTCGCCCTCTTCGCGTGCCTGATCCTGATCGTCTTCCAGGCCAACCTGACGGTCCTGATCCAGCTGTACATCATCGGCGTCTTCGTGTCGTTCACCCTCGGCCAGACCGGCATGGTCAAGCACTGGCTCACCCTGCTCAAGACGAACCCGCCGAACCGGGCCTCGATCATCATGAGCCTCTCGATCAACGGCTTCGGCGCCGCCCTCACCGGCGTGGTGCTCATCGTCGTGACGATCACGAAGTTCACCCACGGCGCCTGGCTCGTCTTCGTGATGATGCCGGTGCTGTTCACCCTGATGCTCGGCGTGAACCGCTACTACCGGGACGTAGCCAAGGAGATCGAAGTCGACCCTGACACGACCTTCGGCTCCACCGGAGACCACGCGATCGTGCTCGTCGGCAAGATGCAAAAGCCCGTGCTCAAGGCGCTCGACTACGCGATCGCCGCCCGGCACGAGGGCATCGAGGCCGTACACATCTCGATCGACGAAGAAGAGACCAAACAGCTCCAGCGCGACTGGGTACGGCAGAACATCCAGGTGCCGCTGCGCATCGTCGAGTCGCCGTACCGGGACATCAGTTGGCCGTTGATCAGCTACATCAAGGAGCGCCGCGCGGCGCACGGCTCCGAGGTCGTCACCATCTACACCCCGATCTACATCGTCGGGCACTGGTGGGAGAACCTGCTGCACAACCACAAGGCCCGGCGCCTCCGCCAGAAGCTGATGCTCGTGCACGGCGTCACGATCGCGCTCGTGCCGTGGCTGCTCGACTCCTCCGAACTCATCTACGGCCGCAGGTCCCGCCCGATCCCCGGCCAGGACCGTCGCGGCGAGCCGGTGCGCCCCCGCCCGATCCCCCGGCGGCCGCTCGCTCCGGCGACCTCCGCTCTCGAGATCCAGGCCGCTGCCGCGGCGGCCGCAGCGACGAAGACCGGCTCGGGTGCGGCATCCGGTGCCGGCGCCAAGGCCGGAGCCGCCGCGGGTCGCCCCGGG
>NZ_SOFG01000019.1 GCF_004402485.1 Cryobacterium algoricola
AGCCGGGCTGGCGGACCCGGCGGGCCGGGCGCCGCGGGCTCGGGCACCGGGCCGCGCACCGCCGCGAACGCCGGCCGGGTCGACGAGAACGCGCCCGTGGTCTCCTTCCCGTTCCACGTGCTCCCGTTCCGAGAGTTCACGGTCACCGGGGCGGGACGCGCGATCGCGCCCGACTACCTCGGCGTCGCGCTCGCCGAGCTCGCGACCCGGTACGGCGACGCCCTCCCGCCGGTGTACCTCACGAGCCTCGGAGCAAGCTTTCCCGACCAGGTCGACGGCCGCGGCGCCGTCGACGACCCGGCCAGGATCGACTACCTCGCCGAACACCTCGTCGCGGCGCTCAACGCCGTCGCCCCCGGCAAGCCGGCGGCGGCGGTGGATCTCCGCGGGGCCTTCGTCTGGTCGCTGCTCGACGGTTTCGAGTGGACCGCGGGATACACGCAGCGGTACGGCCTGGTGCGGGTCGACTTCGCGGACCCCGAGCGGAAGCGCACGCCGAAGTCCTCGTACCGCTGGCTGCAGCAGGTGCTCTCCGCCCGCTGACCCGCCCCGGGCATCCGTTCGGGGGAGGGTCAGGGGGTGCGGCGGCGGAGCGTGATCGAGCCGAGGACGACGGCACCCACGATCCAGGCCCCGATGATGAGCAGCTCGCCGCCGATGTACGCGGCGTCCTGCGAGTCGGAAGCGACCGCCTGGAGTGCGTCGATCGCGTGCGAGAGCGGCAGCCAGTCGCTGATGATGCGCAAGGTCTCCGGAAGCTGCTCGCGGGGGAGGAAGATGCCGCCGAGCAGGATCTGTGGGAACACGAGCGCGGGCATGAACTGCACGACCTGGAACTCGGTGCGCGCGAACGCGCTCGCGAGGAGCCCGAAGGTCGTGCCGAGCACCGCGTCTGCGACGGCGACCGCGAGCAGCAGCCAGACCGAACCGGCGATCGTGAGGCCGCACACCCAGACCGCGTACCCGACCGCGACGGCGGACTGAATCACCGCGAGCAGCCCGAACGCGAGGGTGTAGCCGAGGATGAAATCACCTTTTCCGAGCGGCATCGAGAGGAGCCGCTCGAGCGTTCCGGTGCGGCGCTCCCTCAGGGTCGTGATGCTCGTCACGAGGAACATCACGATGAACGGGAACAGTGCGATCATCGCCGGACCGATCCTGTCGAACACGGGCGTGTCGGCGAAGATCCAGGCGACCAGGCCGATCAGGAGGCTCGGCACCACGAGCAGCAGCACGATCGTGCGGGGGTCGTGCCGGATCTGGGTGAGCACCCGCCCCGCGGTCGCGAGCGTGCGGCGCGGGTTCACCGGGCACCGCCCGTGCTGGTCGGCCCGTCGACGCCGGGGCCAGCGTCGCCCGGCGACCGGTCTTCCGGTGACGGATGCCGACGGATCAGGCTCAGGAATGCCGCCTCGACGTCGTCGGTCGCGGTCGAGGCGAGCAAGCCGGCCGGGGTGTCGTCCGCGAGGATCTCGCCGTCCCGCATCAGGAGGAGCCGGTCACAGCGGCTCGCCTCGTCCATCACGTGGCTCGAGACGAGCAGGCTCGTCCCCGCGGCCGCGAGCCGGTGGAACAGCTCCCACAGCTCCACCCGGAGCACCGGATCGAGCCCGACGGTGGGTTCGTCGAGCACGAGCAGCTCGGGGGAGCCGAGCAGCGCACCCGCGAGCGACACCCGGCTGCGCTGGCCGCCGGAGAGTGACCCGGCGAGCTGGCCGGCATACCGTCCGAGGTCGGTCGCGTCGATGACCCGGTCGACGTCGCTTGCCGGTGCACCGAGCACCGCGCGGAAGTACTTCAGGTTCTGTCGCACGGTCAGGTCGTCGTAGACGCTCGCATCCTGGGTGACGTAGCCGACCCGGTTCCGGAGCGAGACGGAGCCGGCCGGGCGACCGAGCACCGTGACCTCCCCGGACTGGACGAGCTGGACGCCGACGATCGAGCGCATCAGGGTCGTCTTCCCGCATCCGCTCGGCCCGATCAGGCCAACGACCAGGCCGCGCGGCACGGTGAGGCTCAGGCCGTGCAGCACCGGATTCCTTCCGCGGCGCGCGTGCAGGTCCTTCACGAAGACGGCAGGTTCGGACACGAGGCTCATACCAAGAATTATTCGCCGGTCAGACCCGAATGGAGCCTGGGTAGAGGGTGTTTCTTGGAGTCTGGTGGGAAGCGCATGAGAGTGTCAGGCCGCATCGTTATGATGGCAGCAACGTTCGTACGCCGCCGCGGCCCGCTCGCTCGCCCCGCTGAAACACAAGGAGACGCTGCCATGGAATGGCTCATCCCGTTACTCATCGTTGTTGTGCTCGTCGTCATCGTCGGAATTTACTTCTGGGCGACATACAACACCCTCGTGACCCTCAAGGTGCGAGTGGACGAGGCCTGGAGCGACATCACGGTCCAGCTCAAGCGGCGGGCCGACCTGATCCCGAACCTGATCGAGACGGTCAAGGGCTACGCGGCACACGAGAAGGCCGTCTTCGAGAACGTCGCCAAGGCCCGCGCCGAATCGATCAGCGCGTCGACCCCCGCGGATGCCGCCGTCGCCGAGAACCACATGCAGTCGGCCCTGCGCAGCATCTTCGCGGTCGCGGAAGCGTACCCGCAGCTCCAGGCCAGCCAGAACTACCTGCAGCTGCAGGCCGAGCTCGTCGACACCGAGGACAAGATCCAGGCGTCGCGTCGCTTCTACAACGGCGGCGTCCGCGAGCTCAACACGAAGATCCAGGTCTTCCCGAACAACCTGATCGCGAAGAACCTCGGCTTCACCCAGCGCGACTTCTTCGAGGTCACCGACTCCGCAGCCATCGCGGAGCCGCCTCGCGTCCAGTTCTAGCGGCAGGCCCAGATGTACAGTGCGATCGCGCGGAACAAGCGCAACACGGTCTTCATCATCATCCTGTTCCTGGCGATCATCGCCGGGCTCGGCTGGATCGCGAACGCTGTCTACAGCCCCAAGGGCAGCTACGGCATCCTGATCCTGACGATCGTCGTCGCCGCCGGGTACGCCCTCGTGCAGTACTTCGCGGCCGGGCGCCAGGCGATCGCGATGAGCGGCGGGATCCGGGTAAACAGTAAGGCGGAGCATCCGCGGCTGTGGAACACCGTCGAGAACCTGTCGATCACAACCGGAACGCCGATGCCGGAGATCTACATCATCAACGACCCCGCGCCGAACGCGTTCGCGACCGGTCGCGACCCGCAGCATGCCATTGTCGCCGCGACGACGGGCCTTCTCACCATCATGGACGACTCCGAGCTCGAGGGTGTCATGGCCCACGAACTCGGGCACGTGCGCAACTACGACATCCGGGTGTCGATGATCGTGTTCGGCCTCGTCGTCGCGGTCGGTTTCATCTCGGACATGTTCCTGCGGATGGCGTTCTTCGGCCGCAGTAACAACAACAACGGCAACCCGGTCGTGATGGTCTTCGGCCTGGTCGCCATGATCGTGGCGCCGCTTGTCGCGAGCATGGTTCAGCTCGCCGTCTCGCGCCAGCGCGAGTACCTCGCCGACGCCACGAGTGCGCTGACCACGCGGCACCCGGACGCCCTCGCGAGCGCCCTCGCCAAGCTCGAGACCTACGCGCGCCCGATGCAGAAGCAGAACACGTCGATGGCGCACCTGTGGATCGCCAACCCGCTCAAGCCCGGCATGATGGCGAAGCTGTTCAGCACGCACCCGCCGATCGAGGACCGGATCGACCGCCTGCACGCCATGGGCAACATGTTCTGACGGCTTCGCGTCAGGCGAGGAGTGCGGCGAGGTCCTGCGCGAGCGTGCCCCGCTGCACGACCGTGATCTCGGTGAGCCCCTGCCAGAGGGCGGTCGCACGCAGCACCGGCGCGAGGCGTTCGGCGGTGTCGGCCGGGGCATCCGCTTCGGCCCACGCCGCCTGCACCCGCAGCACCCCGGCCTGCCGGTCGTTCTTGAGGTCGACCCGGCCGACGAGGGTGTCGCCGAGCAGGATCGGCAGCGAGTAGTACCCGAAGACCCGTTTCGGCTCGGGGGTGTAGATCTCGATGCGGTAGTGGAAGCCGAAGAGGCGGAGCGCCCTGGCCCGGTCCCAGACCACGGGGTCGAACGGCGAGAGCACCGCAGCGGCGTCCAGGGCCCGCGGCAGCCGGGCGTCCCGATGCAGCCAGGCAACGCCGGGACCGCCACCCGGGCCCCAGCCGGGCACCGTGACGGGGATCAGTTCGCCGGCGTCCTCGAGCTCATGGATCGCGGCGAGGGTCGCCGGCGTCTTCAGCCGGAAGTAGTCGGCGAAGTCCTTCGCCGTCCCGATGCCGTGCGCCCGCGCCGACCGGCGGACGAGCTCGCGGTGCGCGTCGTCCCGGCTCACCGTGCGCTCGAGCAGTTCACTGGGCAGCACCTGCTCCGGCAGCGCGTAGACCCGCTCGAACCGGCTGCGGCCCGCTGTGACGACGTCGCCCCAGCGGAACAGCGTCTCGAGGCCGCTCTTGACGTCCGACCAGCCCCACCACGGGCCGCTGCGCTTGTTCGCGTCGTGCTCGATCGCACTCGCCGGCAGCGGGCCCGTGGAGGCGAGCTCCGCGAGCAGCCAGTCCAGCATCGGCCGGTTGGACTGCGACCACGCGCCCGGCGTGCGCGCCGAACGTTCGCGGAAGTCGTCCATCCGCCAGGCGAACAGCGGCCGGCTCTCGAGCGGCACGAACGAGGCCTCGTGCGCCCAGTACTCGGTGTAGCGGGCCTGCTTGCCGACCGCGAAGGTCAGCCGGTCGAGTTGCGCCTTGTCGTAGGCGCCGAGCCGGCTGAAGGCCGGCAGATAGTGGCTGCGCTCGAAGACGTTGACCGAGTCGATCTGCAACAGGCCGAGCCTGCTGATCAGGGCGTGCAGCTGGCGGATGCCCGGAGCAGCCGGGGCGGGACGCCCGAATCCCTGGGCGGCCAGGGCCACGCGTCTGGCGAGTGCGGGGGAGAGGGACTGGACCATTCCTCGACCCTAGCGAGGACCGGGGACAGCGACCGCTTCCGATTGCCTAGACTGGTCCGATGACGGAATCCGCGGGTAGGCCGGGCTGGAGCGCACTCCTCACCGGGCGGCGTCGACGTGCCGCCCCGAGCGGCCGGGAACCCGGCAGCGGGCCCGGCACGGGGGCTCGTACCGCAGACGGAAACGCGGCCGGTGCGCGGGCCGGTGCGGCAGCGGCCGCCGCCGTGTCCGCGCCGCCGAACGGCGTCGACGAGAACGTGCCGCCCGGCATCCGTCTCGCCGGTGCCTGGTCGTGGCGACTCCTCGCCCTCTTCGCCGTCATCGCCGTGTTCCTGTTCCTCGTCGTCCAGCTCCGGCTCATCGTCATCCCGTTGCTCATCGCCGTGCTGGTCTCCTCGATCGTCGCGCCCTTCGTGGCCTTCCTCGTGCGGCACCGCTGGCCCAAGGGCCTGGCCATCGCCGTCGCGGTCCTCACCACGCTCCTCGTGCCCGCCGCCCTGATCACCCTCGCCGTGACCCAGCTCGCCGGCGGTCTCGCCGGCCTCAGCGACCGGCTCGCCGGTTCGTACGGAGACCTCAAGGCGCTGCTGCTCGCGTCGCCGCTGCATCTCACGGAACCGCAGATCAACGACTACCTGCAGCAGGCGCTCGCGGCGATCCAGGCCGACAGCCAGGTCTTCCTGAGCGGCGCGCTCTCGCTCGGCACCTCACTCGGCCACGGCCTCACCGGGCTTCTGCTCGCGCTCTTCAGCCTGCTCTTCCTCCTGATCGACGGCCCCGGAATCTGGGCCTGGATCGTGCGGATCTTCCCCCGGCGGGCACGCGCGGCGATCGACGGCGCCGGGCAGGCCGGCTGGACCACCTTAGGCAACTTCGCGAAGGTGCAGATCCTGGTCGCGTCGATCGACGCCTTCGGGATCGGGCTCGGCGCCTTCCTGCTCGGGGTCCCGCTCGCGATCCCGATCGGCGTGCTCGTCTTCCTCGGCTCCTTCATCCCGATCGTGGGCGCCGTCGCGACCGGTGCCGTCGCCGTCGTGATCGCACTGCTGTTCAATTCGTGGCCGATCGCCCTCGCCATGCTCGGCGTCGTACTCCTGGTCCAGCAGGTCGAGGGCCACGTCCTGCAGCCGCTCATCATGGGAACTGCCGTCAAGGTGCATCCGCTCGCTGTGGTGCTCGTCGTCGCTGCGGGGTCGCTGCTCGCCGGGATCCCCGGAGCGCTCTTCGCGGTTCCGGTCGCGGCCGTGCTCAATGTCATGATCAACTACATTCAGGGCGGCAGCTGGCGTGCCGACCTCCCTGAGCTTCCGCGCGGTACCGGTTCGCCGCTCTGGCGGACCGTGCCGCAACGACCCGGCTTCACCAGGACCAGAAGAAACCCGTCAGCCACGACCACTACCGAAGGCATCTCATGACCAACCTGTCTCTCGTCGGGCCGAGCCTCGCCGAGTTCGAAGCCGCCCGCGCCGTGGTGTCCCAGGTCGCCGCCGTGACCCCGATGGAGAGCTCACGCTACCTGAGCGCGGTCCTCGGCGCCGAGGTACACCTCAAGTGCGAGAACCTGCAGCGCACCGGCTCGTACAAGATCCGGGGGGCGTACAACCGCCTCTCGAAGCTCACCGACGAGGAGAAGGAACGCGGCGTCGTCGCTGCCTCGGCGGGGAACCACGCCCAGGGCGTCGCGTTCGCCGCCCGCGAGCTGGGGATCAAGGCCACGATCTTCATGCCCGTCGGCGTCGCCCTGCCGAAGCTCCAGGCCACCAGGGACTACGGTGCGCACGTCATCCTCCGGGGCAGCACGGTCGCCGAGCCGCTGCTCGCCGCCGCCGCGTACGCCGCCGAGACCGGTGCGATCCTGATCCCGCCGTTCGACCACGCGGACGTGATCGCCGGCCAGGGCACGCTGGGCCTCGAGATCCTCGACCAGGTCCCCGACCTGCACACCGTGATCGTCCCGATCGGCGGTGGCGGACTCATCTCCGGCGTCGCGAGCGCGCTGAAGCAGAAGGCACTCCTCGACGGCCGCACGATCCGGATCATCGGCGTGCAGGCCGCCAACGCTGCCGCCTACCCGCCCTCCCTCGAGGCGGGGAAGGCGATCGAGGTGCCGATCCTGCCGACGATCGCAGACGGCATCGCTGTCGCCAAGCCGGGGCTGCTCAACTTCGAGATCATCCGGGACGTGGTCGACGAGATCGTCACCGTCACCGAGGACGACACCGCTCGCGCGCTGCTCGTGCTCCTCGAACGCGCCAAGCTCGTCGTCGAGCCGGCCGGAGCCGTCGCGGTCGCCGCGATCCTCGCCGGCAAGGTCACGGCGGACGGATCGACGGTGGCCATCCTCAGCGGGGGCAATATCGACCCGCTGCTGATGCAGCGTGTCATCAGTCACGGCCTCGCGGCATCCGGCCGGTACCTCACCCTGCGCATCATGCTGCCGGACCGTCCCGGACAGCTCGCGCGCATCTCCGAACTGCTCGCGGAGGCCCACGCCAACGTCGTCGAGGTGCTGCACACCCGGCACGGCGTCGGACTGCAGATCAGCGAGGTCGAGCTCAACGTCAGCGTCGAGACCCGCGGGCCGGACCACCGTCAGCACGTCGTCGACGTGCTCACCTCGGCCGGGTACGACCCCCAGATCGACTAGCGGTCTCGCCGCGGTCGCAGCGGATGCTGCTAGTTGCCGCCCCAGGTTTCGACCGCGAAGATCTCCACGGCGATTTCCTTGCCGTTCGGGGTCGTGTAGCTCGTCTTCGATCCGACCTTGAGGCCGATGATCGCGGCGCCGAGCGGGCTCTGCTCGCTGTAGACGTCGAGGTCGCTGTCGCCGGCGATCTCGCGGCTGCCGATCAGGAAGCGCTCCTCGTCACCGGCGATGGTGGCGGTGATCACGGTTCCGGGCTCGACGACGCCCTTGCTCTCGGGCGCGTGGCCCACCTCGGCGTTGCGGAGCAGCACGACGAGCGTGCGGATGCGCGCCTCCTGCTTGCCCTGTTCGTCCTTCGCCGCGTGGTACCCCGAGTTCTCCTTGAGGTCACCCTCTTCACGCGCGGATTCGATCTTCTTCGCGATCTCGATACGACCCACGGTGCTGAGAGCCTCCAGCTCGGAGGCGAGGCGGTCGTACGCCTCCTGTGTCAGCCAGGTGACGGTGGTTTCTGTAGTCATGGGTGGATCTCCTCCTCATGCTCGAGTCATGCGTGTAGTGCCGGATATGCGTGATCGTGCGGTGTCGTGTGCGTGCTTCCGGGCGGATCGCGGCAGGAAAACAACGCTCGCCCCGGCGAAGAACGTCGGGGCGAATACGTCAGTCTAGGTCAGCCAGCAGCGGTAAATCAATCCGGTGGTGGCCGGCTCGCTCGTCAGCAGCTGCTCCGTGAAGGTACGTGAATACTGGTCACTCGGCGGCAGGTCGATCACCTTCCACCCTACGACCGCGAAGCTCTGGTTGAGCGCCTCGACCGCGCAACTCGCCGATGCCCCGACCGGAATCGACGCCTCGAAGGTGACGGTCACGTTCCGCCCGTCCTGAACGACGTTGCGGATGTCCCTGGTTTCGAGCAGGGGCTGGGAGCCGCCCAGCCCGGCCCAGACGACCCACCCCACCAGGACGACGGCGAACACTCCGGACGTGATCCACAGGGACCGGCGGTCGCGCAGACGCCGGTTCGGGGCGCGGCCGTACCGGGAATCCAGGGTGCCCTCGCTGCGGGTACCGCTGTCGACGTTCCTGCTGCCGGTCACTCAGACTCCACACTCACGGTTCAACGATTAGTCTTGTCCCTAGGTTATCCGCCATTTCTGAGGAGTTCGATGACACTGCGCCTCCTGGCCGTTCATGCCCATCCCGACGACGAGTCGAGCAAGGGGGCAGCGAGCTACGCGTACTACCGGAGCCGTGGGGCCGAGGTCATGGTGGTGAGCTGCACGGGCGGAGAGGGCGGCAGCATCCTCAACGAGGCTCTGGCCGACAATGCCATGGCCCAGCGTGACATGGCCGGCCTGCGCCGGCTGGAGATGCGCCAGGCGCAACTGGCCCTCGGCATCGAGCACCGCTGGCTCGGATATCAGGATTCCGGCATGAACGAGGACGGTTCGGTCCCGGCTAATTCCTTCTCGACCATCGACCTCGAGTTCTCCGCGGAACCCCTCGTGCGGATCATCCGCGAATTCAGGCCACAGGTGCTGATCACGTACGACGAGAACGGCGGGTATCCGCACCCGGACCACATCCGCTGCCACGAGGTCTCGATGGAGGCCTACCGCGCCGCCGCCGACCCCGCCCGCTACCCGGACGACGGCGAGCCCTGGCAGATCGACAAGCTCTATTACGACCGCATCTTCAACCTCGAGCGGATCGACGCCCTCTTCCTCCTGCTCAGCGTCAAGGAACCCGAGTCGCCGCTGCTCGAACCACTCGGCGAAGCCCGGGACTGGATGAAGAACTACCCGGACCTGGCCACGACCCACGTTCCGGTCGGCGACTTCCTGGAGGCACGGGACGCGGCACTGCGTGCCCACGCGAGCCAGGTTTCCCCCACGAGCAGCTTCTTCTTCTGGCCGAATGACCTCATCCGTGAGGCGTGGCCGTACGAGGACTTCCAGCTCGTCGAATCGAAAGTTGACACGGTCATGCCTGAATCAGATCTGTTCGCCGGTATCCAGGACGAGGCATGAACGCCGTGTTCCCACTCTTCACCGACGCCGTGACGGGCTTCGTGCTCGCCAACACGCCGCCGCCCGAATTCAACCCCGACACCGTCACGCCGGGCCCCGCCGGCTTCCTGGCGATCCTGTTCGTCGTGCTCGCCGTCGTGGCGCTCGGTTTCGACCTGGTCCGCCGCATCCGCCGCACGACGTATCGCGCGGAGATCGCCGAGCGCCTGCAGGCCGAGCTCGCGGCGAAGAACGCGGCAGAGGCATCCGTCGCCGAGGGAACCGAGCACCCCCAGGCGTAGCCCCACGGGCAGGCCTCAGGGGTAGAGCGGATGCGTGGCGATGATCAGGATCGCCGCCCAGTGGCAGAGGAACGCGACCACGGTCAGGCTGTGGAAGATCTCGTGGAACCCGAAGACCCCGGGAAACGGGTTGGGCTTCTTGAGGGCGTAGATGACGGCGCCGACCGAGTAGCACAGGCCGCCGATCATGATGAGCGTCATCATCGCGGCGTTCGCCTGGAAGAAGTCGACGATGAACATCAGTGAGCCCCAGCCGAGCAGCAGGTACAACGGCACGTAGAGCCAGCGCGGGGCGGTGATCCAGAACACCCGGAAGGCGATGCCGAGAAGCGCGCCGCCCCAGACGAGGGAAAGCAGGAGCACCGACTTCGACGGCGGCAGCGCGAGCACCGTGATGGGCGTATACGAGCCGGCGATCAGCAGGAAGATGTTCGCGTGGTCGATGCGCTTGAAGACGAGTTTCGTGCGCGGCTTCCAGTTGATGCGGTGGTACAGCGCCGAGTTGCCGAACAGGAGCAGGGAGCTGATCACGAAGACGAGGCAGCTCCACTTCGCGGCCGGGCCCTGGGCGAGGGACAGCAGCACGATCCCCGCGACGATGGTGACCGGGAAGGTACCGGCGTGGATCCAGCCACGCCAGGTCGGCTTGAGGTCCTCGGGCCGGGGCGCCTCCGCCTCGAGCAGCGGCAGCTGGGCGATGAACTCGTCGCCCTGCTCCGCCGAAGGCTGTCCTGCTGTTGCGTTGTCCCCGGTGCTGCTCTCTGCGGCCATGCAGCCAGAATACGACAGCGAACATGCCGGAAGAAGCACGGGCTGTCCGAGTGGGCTAGCGTAAATACGTGCAGAAGAGGCAGGTCCCCTTGGCGCGCGACATCCTCTACCGGTTGTACGAGCGTCGACTTCGGCGCGGGCTGACGCCGGAGAACCTGCCGCGCCACGTCGCGATGATCATCGACGGCAACCGCCGCTGGGCCCGGCAGCTCGGACTCGAGTCCGCCGCACACGGCCACCGCGCCGGCGCGGCGAAGATGCGGGAGTTCCTGCGCTGGTGCGACGACCTCGGCATCTCGGTCGTCACTCTCTACCTGCTCTCCTCGGACAACCTCACCAACCGCCCGAGCGAGGAACTCGCCGAACTCACCAAGATCATCGCCAAGCTCGCCGAGGAGCTCTCGCGCCAGCGCACCTGGCGCGTCCAGCAGGTCGGCACGAAGAAGGGCCTGCCCGAGCCGCTGATCGCGGCGCTCTGCGACGCGGAGACCCGCACCGCCGGCAAGACGGGGATGCACATCAACCTCGCGGTCGGCTACGGCGGACGCACCGAGATCACCGACGCGATGCGCAGCATCGTCGCGGCGCACCTCGAGAACGGGCACACTCTCGCGGACCTCGCCGAGACGCTCACCCCCGAGCTCATCGGCCAGCACCTGTACACGGGTGGTCAGCCGGATCCCGACCTCGTGATCCGCACCTCAGGTGAACAGCGGATCAGCGACTTCATGCTCTGGCAGAGCGCCCACAGCGAGTTCTACTTCGTCGAGGCGCTCGGACCGGACCTCCGCCAGGTCGACTTCCTGCGCGCCCTGCGCGATTTCGCCAAACGCCACCGCCGTTTCGGAAGCTAGGAGACCGGATGACCGAGATCGATGCCTATGCCGCGGGATTCGTCGAAGAGCCCGGCTACCTCGACTACGGCCGCGTCGGACCGCTCTCGGCGACGGTGCTGGCCGAGAGCCTCGGCCAGACCGAGATTCTGTCCCGGGCCCGGTTCGGCAGCCTCGACCACCTCGTCCAGCAGGACGAGCGGATGCGCGAGGCCGTTGCGGCCGTGACCGGTTTCCGGGCCGATCAGGTGGTCTGCGAGCCGAACACCACGACGGGCATTATGCAGGCCATGTTCGGCCTGACCGGTGGCGTCCTGCTCTCGCCCGGCGATTTCCCCACCGTGCCGTACGCGGCCGTGCGGGCCGCGGAGGCGCTGCGCGTCGTGACCCCGATCTGGCTCAAGACCGAACACGGCAGGGTGACCCCCGGCGAGATCCGCGAACAGCTCACGCCCGCGACGGTCGCCGTCGCCGTCTGTCTCGTCGACTCCCGGACCGGGTTCCGGGTCGACCTCGACGGCATCCGCCAGGTGATCGGCGACCGTCTGCTGATCGTGGACGCGATCCAGGGCTTCGGAGTCACCGACGCGGCATACGAGATGGCGGATGTCGTCGCATCCGGTGGTCAGAAATGGGTGCGCTCGGGCTGGGGCACCGGTTTCCTGGCGCTGAGCGACCGCGCGGTCGAAAGGCTCGTCCCGGTCTTCTCGGGCTTCGCGGGCACGGACGTCGCCGAGCCGTGGGACGAGGTGCTGCCGCCGAGCCAGAGCGCCCGCGCATTCCGCGTCAGCAATGGAGACCCCATCGCGCAGGCGCGCTTCTCCGCCGCCCTCGAGGAAATTACCGTGACGGGCATTCATCACATCGAGGCCGCGGTCGCGGACAACGTCTCGCAGCTGATCGACCTCGCAGACGAGTACGCCGTGCCCGTCGTGTCGCCGCGCGACGAACGGGAACGGGCGGGGATCCTCGTGCTCGAGCCCAACCCCGCCCAGCTGAATACGCTCACGATCGCCCTGCACAACCACGGGATCACGGCGACGACCCGCGACGGCCGGGTGCGGCTCAGCGCCCACGCCGTGCTGAGCGTCGACACGGTGGACATGCTGCGCGGGGCATTCACGTCGTATGCGACGGCCGCCATTTACTGAGTCCCAGATGCCGTGCCCATTAACGTCTGGTGACAATGTGTGTGTCGCACTTCCGATATCCGGCCAGGGTAAGTAGCGTCGTGCTCATCAGGTACGGCGCCTGATCGAGACGGCCACATAAGTACGGCTCGAGAACCCCCGTGGCCAGCTCGCCAACACAATCCGCGCCTCTCGGGGCACGGGGTGGGAGTGGTTGTGACCGCTAATCAAACCGACTATCTGGGTTCGAACCAGACGGCTTCCGACACCAAGCAAACCGAGCGCACCTTTGTGCTGGACACCTCGGTGCTCCTGTCGGATCCCAAGGCGATCTTCCGGTTCGCCGAGCATGCCATCGTGCTTCCGGTTGTCGTGATCGCCGAACTCGAATCCAAGCGCAACGACCCGGAGATCGGGTACTTCGCCCGGCAGGCACTGCGGCTCCTGGACGAACTGCGGGTGAAGCATGAACGGCTCGACTTCCCGATCCCGGTCGGGGAGGGTGGCAGCCTGCGTGTCGAGCTGAACCACTCCAACATGTCGGTACTCCCCTCCGGCCTGCAACTCGGCGACAACGACTCGAGGATCCTCGCGGTCGCGATGAACCTCGCCAACGACGGTCTCGCCGTCACGGTCGTCTCCAAGGACCTGCCGTTGCGGGTCAAGGCCGCGTCGATCGGCCTGCTCGCCGACGAGTACCGCCACGAGCTCGCCGTCGATTCCGGCTGGACGGGGATGGACGAGATCACGCTCGGGTCCAACCAGATCAGCGAGCTGTACGACAACGAGGTGCTGAACACCCGTCTGGTGCAGGACATGCCGATCAACACCGGCCTCGTCGTCCACTCCGACCGCGGCTCGGCGCTTGGCCGGGTCACCGGCAAGGGCGAGATGCGGCTCGTGCGCGGCGACCGGGACCTGTTCGGTCTCAAGGGGCGCTCCGCGGAGCAGCGCCTCGCGATCGACCTGCTGCTCGACCCCGAGATCGGGATCCTCTCCCTGGGAGGGCGAGCGGGGACGGGGAAGTCGGCGCTCGCGCTCTGCGCGGGACTCGAGGCCGTGCTCGAACGCCAGCAGCACCGCAAGATCATGGTGTTCCGCCCGCTCTACGCGGTCGGCGGCCAGGAACTCGGCTACCTGCCCGGTGACGCGGGCGAGAAGATGAGCCCGTGGGCACAGGCGGTCTTCGACACCCTCGGCGCTCTCGTGTCCGAGAACGTGCTCGAGGAGGTGCTGGAGCGCGGGATCCTCGAGGTGCTGCCGCTGACGCACATCCGCGGCCGGTCGCTGCACGACGCGTTCGTGATCGTGGACGAGGCGCAGTCGCTCGAGCGCAACGTGCTGCTCACTGTGCTCAGCCGGATCGGGCAGAACTCGCGGGTGGTCCTCACCCACGACGTCGCGCAGCGGGACAATCTCCGGGTCGGCCGCTTCGACGGCGTCGCGTCCGTGATCGAGACGCTCAAGGGACATCCGCTGTTCGCCCACATGACGCTGACCCGCTCGGAGCGCAGCGCGATCGCCGCGCTCGTCACCGAGATGCTCGAGGGCAACGACCCGAACTAGCCCCCACCATCCGGCGACGGTGCCCTTTCCGGTCGAGAGTGACCCGCGGAAAGGGCACCCTCGACCGGAAAGGTAGGGGGACGGGGTGGGCTAGGCGGTGCGCGCGGGCGGACGCGTCATGCTGAGAAGGTCCAGGGCGGTGTCGAGCTGGGCCAGGGTGACCTCGCCGCGCTCCACGAAGCCGAGGTCGATGACGGCCTGGCGCACCGGAACGCCGTGTGCGACGGCGTGCTTGGCGACCTTTGCTGCGGCCTCGTAACCGATCACCCGGTTGAGCGGCGTCACGATCGCGGGAGAGGAGCCGGCGAGGGCCTTCGCCCGGTCGAGGTTGGCCTCGAGCCCGTCGATGGTCTTGTCCGCGAGCACGCGGGTGGCGTTCGAGAGCAGCCGGATCGACTCGAGCAGCGCGGTGCCCATCACGGGGATGGCCACGTTGAGCTCGAACGAGCCGGAGGCGCCGGACCAGGCCACGGTCGCGTCGTTGCCGATCACCCGCGAGCAGACCATCAGCACCGCCTCGGGGATGACCGGGTTGACCTTGCCGGGCATGATCGAGGAGCCGGGCTGCAGGTCGGGGATCTGCAGCTCGCCGAAGCCCGTGTTGGGGCCTGAGCCCATCCAGCGCAGGTCGTTGCAGATCTTGGTGAGGCTGACGGCGATCGTGCGCAGGGCGCCGGATGCGTCGACGAGGCCGTCCCGGTTGGCCTGCGCCTCGAAGTGGTCGCGCGCCTCCGTCACGGGCAGCTCGGTCTCGGCCACCAGGAGCTCGATGACGAGCTGGGGGAAGCCGGCGGGGGTGTTGATGCCGGTGCCGACGGCGGTGCCGCCCAGGGGCACCTCGGCGACGCGGGGGAGGGCGCTGCGGATGCGCTCGATGCCGAGGCGCATCTGGCGGGCGTAGCCGCCGAACTCCTGGCCGAGGGTGACCGGGGTCGCGTCCATCAGGTGGGTGCGACCCGCCTTGACGGCGTCGGCCCAGAGCACGGACTTCGCTTCCAGCGCGACGGCGAGGTGGTCGAGCCCGGGGATGAGGTCGTCGATGAGTGCGCTCGTGACGGCGAGGTGCACGGATGTCGGGAAGACGTCGTTCGAGGACTGCGAGGCGTTGACGTGGTCGTTCGGGTGCACCGGGCGGCCGAGGGTGCGGGTTGCGAGGGTCGCGAGAACCTCGTTCATGTTCATGTTCGAGGAGGTGCCGCTGCCGGTCTGGTAGACGTCGATCGGGAACTGGTCGTCGTAGAGACCGGTGATGACCTCGTCTGCTGCACCGGCGATCGCCTCGGCGATGTCGCCGTCGAGCACCCCGAGCTGCGCGTTGGCGAGGGCCGCCGACTTCTTGATGCGGGCGAGGGCCGAGATCTGCGCGGGTTCGAGGACGGAACCGGAGATCGGGAAGTTCTCAACGGCTCGCTGGGTCTGGGCGCCGTAGAGGGCGTCGAGCGGAACCTGCACCTCGCCCATGGTGTCGTGTTCGATTCGGTAGCCGGCATCTGCGGTTTTTTCCACCACTGTGTGTAAGACCTTTCGATTGTGAGACGGTACTGCCTGGCTCGGTGGGCCAGACGATTCAGACGTTTCCGACGACGACGTCGGGAACGGCCCGGCCTTCGAGCAGTCGGTAGTTGGCGCCGACGATAGCCAATGTACCTGCTGCGACGGCGTCGCTGATCACCTCGGACTGTTCCAGGAGCTCGGTCACGGTGTCGCGCAGGTGTTCCCTGCCCACCCTGAGCGCATCGATGCTCCCGGGGTCGGTCAGTGTCGCATCCGTTGCCGCGACCACGCGGTGCACGGCGGGCACGATCTTGTCGATGATGCGGCCGATGTGCGCGGGCAGGGGCATCGCGTCCGGCGCCTGCGCGTCGACGGCGGCCTGGACCGCGCCGCAGCCGTCGTGGCCGAGCACGAGGATGAGCGGAACCTTGAGCACGGCGACCGCGTACTCGAGGGAACCCAGCACCGAATCGGAAATGACCTGGCCGGCATTGCGCACGACGAAGAGGTCGCCGAGGCCCATGTCGAAGATGATCTCCGCCGCGAGGCGGGAATCGCTGCAGCCGAAAACCGCGGCGGCGGGGGTTTGCGCGGTTGCGAGCTCGGTGCGACGGTCGACGTCCTGGCGCGGATGCTGCGGCTCGCCATCCACGAACCGCTGGTTGCCGCGCTGCAGCCTGCTCCAGACCGCAGCGGGGCCCACCGCGTCGCCGGGTGCGGCAGCCTGGCTGATGAACACGTCTTTTCCTTGCCCGTTCACTGGGTCACCACCGGTCCGTTGGAGCTGATCTGAGGGGCGATCGCGGTTGCGAGTGCCGCGAATTCGTCGTCGTCGGCTGTTCCGACGAGCAGGTAGCTGCTCGTTCCCGCGCTCGTCACGAGGGCGTAGACGAAGTTGCCGCGGTCCTTCTCGGCCGCAGGGTTGCGGTAGACGTCCCAGGTGACGCCGCCGAGTGTGAGCGTCTCCGATGCGGGGGCGTCGTTCAGCTGCTGGCCGATCCAGGTCGGATTGGCGCCGAGAGCCTGGGTGAGGCCGATGAACTCGTTGCGCGGGGTCAGCAAGCCGATGTACCAGGACGGGATCTTGTCGGTGCCGCCGACACGCCATTGCGCGGCGTTCGCCCGCCAGCCATCCGGGAGAGCGGGAACCACGAGGGGCTCATCGATCCCGACCTGCACCTGGCTTGCGACGGCGGCGAAGTCGACGGTGCGGTCGACGGGCCCGTCGCTGCGGGGAACGAGGAGCACGAGCACGAAGACGGCGCCGAGCGTGGCGAGCAGGGACAGGACGAGGTTGTTGACGGTCTTGCGCGATCGGTAGTTCCGCGAGTTCGTCGCCAGGCGGTCGGCCGTCTCCTGGGCGGTCTCCGGCCGGCCGAGCTCGGCCACGACCCGGGGTGGCCGCTTCGCGGTGCTCATTCGGCGCTGGGGCCGGTCGAGGGAGAGGCGGAGTCCAGCTGGCGCGCGCGGGCGGCGTCAAGGCGTGCCTTGGCTCCGATCAGCCATTCCTCGCAGCGCTGGGCCAGTTCTTCGCCGCGTTCCCAGAGGGCGAGGGACTCTTCGAGGGTTGACGAGCCCTGCTCGAGGGCGCTCACGACCCGGACGAGTTCGTCCCTGGCCTGCTCGTAGCTCAGGGTGGCGATGTCGGCGGGAGCGGTCATGGCGTCCATTCTATTGAGTCCTGTCTGTCGTGTTCGGCTCTGTCGCCGGGTCTGCGGCGGGGCCGGCGGTGGCCGCGAGAGTCCCGCTGCCGAGCGTGATCCTGAGCCGGGTGCCGTCCGGAGCGTCGGCGGCGGCGCGCAGCACGTGGCCGTCCGGCACCTGCACGATCGCGTAGCCGCGGTCGAGGGTGCCCTGCGGGGAGAGTGTGCGGAGCCTCGACCGGAGCTCGACGATGACACCGGCGGATGCCTCGACGACGCGTTCCACGAGCTCCGTCCCTCGGGCCACGTAGCGGGTGAGGTCTTCGGCACGGGAATCGACGATCCAGGCCGTGGTGCTGAGCACGGGGCGTGACCGGAGCTGGCCGATCCGGTCGACCTCGGTCGCGAGGATTCCGGTGAGCCGGGTACTCAACCGGGCCCTGGCCTGCTGCACGCGGTTGAGCTCGTCAGAGACGTCGGGGACGACGCGCTTGGCGGCATCCGTCGGGGTCGATGCCCGGAGGTCGGCGACCTCGTCTAGCAGGGGCCGGTCGGCCTCGTGGCCGATCGCGCTGACCAGGGGGGTGTGGCAGGCCGCTGCGGCGCGGAGTACGCGTTCGTCGCTGAAGCCGAGCAGGTTCTGGAAGTCGCCGCCGCCGCGGGCGACGATGATGACGTCGACGTCGGGGTCGGCGTCGAGACGCTGGATCGCCGCGACGACCTCGGCAACGGACCGGTCGCCCTGCATGGCCGCGTATGCGAGGTGGAAATCGACAGCGGGCCAGCGCAACTGGGCATTGCGGATGACGTCCTTCTCGGCGTCGGAGTCCTTGCCGGTGACCAGGCCGATGCAGTGAGGGAGGAAGGGGAGCGGCTTTTTGCGGGAGGCAGCGAAGAGCCCTTCGGCGGCGAGCTGCTTGCGGAGACGCTCCAGGCGTTCGAGCATGTCGCCGAGGCCGACGTGACGCAGGTCGAAGACCTGCATGGTGAGCGTGCCGCCCTTGACCCAGTAGTTCGGCTTGACCAGGGCGATGACCCGGTCGCCCTGCTTGAACTCGTCGCTCAGCCGGGCCTTGACGGAGGACCACACGGTGAAGCCCACGGTGGCGTCCTCGCTGAGGTCCTTGAGCTTGCCGTAGACATTGCCGCCGCTGACGCCCCACTGGGTGATCTCGCCCTCGACCCACGCCGTGCCGAGCCGTTCGATGTACCCGCGGATCTTGTTCGCGAGCAGTGCGACGGGCCAGGGGGCCTCGAGGGTGGGTGGTGCATCGGTCATGAATCGTTCCTCCCACGGCCTGTCCAGTCACGCACCCATAGAATGAGCCGGTGACTATCAGCTCGGATTCAAGCGTTATCGGCCTCGGCATGCCCCGGATTCCCCGGGCACGCAACGTCCTCAAGGATACCCCGGTGGATGGGCCGAAACGGGTGCTGCTCGCGGCACCGCGCGGCTACTGCGCGGGCGTCGACCGCGCCGTGATCGCCGTCGAGAAGGCCCTCGAGCTCTACGGCGCCCCCGTCTATGTGCGCAAGCAGATCGTGCACAACGTGCACGTCGTCTCCGAACTGGAGAAGCAGGGCGCCATCTTCGTCGACGAGGTTGACGAAGTTCCCCGCGGCTCGCACCTCGTGTTCAGCGCCCACGGAGTGTCTCCGGCTGTCGTCAACGCGGCCGCGGCGCGCGGGCTGCGGGCCATTGACGCGACCTGCCCGCTCGTCACCAAGGTGCACCGCGAGGCCGTGCGCTTCGCGCGCGATGATTTCGAGATCCTGCTGATCGGCCACGAAGGCCACGAAGAGGTCGAGGGCACGGCCGGGGAAGCCCCCGAGCACACGACCCTCGTCGGCAGCCCGGACGAGGCGGACACGATCGTGGTGCGCAACCCGGAGAAGGTCGTCTGGCTGTCGCAGACCACCCTCAGCGTCGACGAGACGATGGAGACCGTGAGCCGGCTGCGTGCCCGGTTCCCGCTGCTCCAGGATCCGCCGAGCGACGACATCTGCTACGCCACCCAGAACCGTCAGGTGGCGATCAAGAAGATCGCCGAGGCCTCCGACCTCGTGCTCGTGGTCGGTTCGGCGAACTCGTCCAATTCCGTGCGCCTCGTTGAGGTCGCCCTCGAATACGGCGCCCGCGCCGCCTACCGGGTCGACTTCGCGAGCGAGGTCAAGCAGGAGTGGCTCGACGGCGTCGCGACGGTCGGAGTGACGAGCGGGGCATCCGTGCCCGAGGAACTCGTGACCGAGCTTCTGCGCGACCTCGCCGGTGCCGGCTTCGGCGACGTGCAGGAAGTGAAGACCGCGGAGGAGGACCTGCTCTTCTCGCTTCCGAAGGAACTGCGGAAGGACCTTGCGGGCAACAACGACGCACGGGCCCTCGGTGGGCGCGTGACGCGGACCGAATAGCGCCGATGCGGGTGGGGCGCCGTTCGGGCGCTCCCACGCGGATGCCTAGGGCTGGCTGTAGAAGTTGATCAGCGTCGGGTCTGTCGTCACGACAACCATCATGAATGCGAAGATCACCACGAACGCGATCACGGCGCCGATCAACGGAACGTAGAACGCCCGCTTGCCGCGAGTGAGGAGCAGAATCGATGCGGCGGCGGTGAGCAGCCAGAGGATCGCTTCGGTGATGCCACCCGCCGCGACGAGCCCGGCGACGGAGGAGTCCGGCACATAGGTGCCGAG
Organism: Cryobacterium algoricola; assembly: GCF_004402485.1. Lineage (GTDB taxonomy): Bacteria > Actinomycetota > Actinomycetes > Actinomycetales > Microbacteriaceae > Cryobacterium > Cryobacterium algoricola. The sequence continues at coordinate 20,045 of NZ_SOFG01000019.1, forward strand.
GTGGGACTGGGTGTACAGCATCTGGATCGCGTCGGGAAGTGCGTTGAGCACCCCGATCGACAGGAAGGTCGCGGCGAGGCCGAGTACAAGCAGGCCGAGGGTGACCCGCCGGTCCCAGACGGGCACGGCGGGCTTCGACGGCCCGGTCAGAGTCCCGAGCGTCGGCGAGGAGTTCGGCTCGCCGGTTGGTGACCGCGGTGACGTGATGCCCGGGTCCCAGCTCCACCCCTCAGGGGCCAGTTCCCCGTAACGGGGCTGGGGCCGGGGGTCCCGGCGGGGGCTTTCAGGGACGTTATCGCTGGGCACGGGGGTCGTTACGTTCACTTGTTTCACTCTTTTTGATTAGGAACAGATGATGTGCCGGGGTGGAATCGTATGAGTCCACCCCGGTGATGCATTCAGTCCTGCGTTGGGCCGGAGATCAGCTCTCCGAGTGTCCAGCGGAACCGAGCTGCTGGGTGGCTTCGACGACGCGGGCGGCCATGGCCGTCTCGGCGACCTTGCCCCAGGCGCGCGGGTCATACAGCTTCTTGTTGCCGACTTCGCCGTCGATCTTGAGCACGCCGTCGTAGTTCTTCAGCATGTAGCCGGCGACGGCGCGCGTGAACGCGTACTGCGTGTCGGTGTCGATGTTCATCTTGACGACGCCGTTGGCGACGGCTTCGGCGATCTCGTCGGCGGTCGAGCCGGACCCGCCGTGGAAGACCAGGTCGAGCGGCTTCGGGCCGGTGCCGTACTTGGCGGCGAGGCCGTCCTGGATCTCCTTGAGCAGCTCCGGGCGCAGCTTGACGTTGCCGGGCTTGTAGACGCCGTGCACGTTGCCGAAGGTCAGCGCGGCCATGTAGCGGCCGTCTTCGCCGAGGCCCAGGGCGTCGATCATGGCGCTCGCGTCGGCGAGGGTCGTGTACAGGTTCTCGTTGATGTCGCCCTCGACACCGTCTTCTTCGCCGCCGACGGCGCCGATCTCGACCTCGAGGATCGCGTTGATGTTCTTGGTGCGCTTGAGGATGTCCTTCGCGATGACGAGGTTCTCGGCGAGCGGGATGGCGGAACCGTCCCACATGTGCGACTGGAAGATCGGGTTGCGCCCGGCCTTGACTTCAGCCTCGGAAGCGGCGATGAGGGGGAGGACGAAGTCGTCCAGGGCGCCCTTGGGGCAGTGGTCCGTGTGCAGGGCAACGGTAACGGGGTAATTGTCGGCGACGGACTGCACGAAGTGAGCCATGGCGAGCGCACCGGATGCGCGGTTCTTGACCGTGTGGCCGGCGAAATAATCGGCGCCACCGGTGGTGACCTGGATGATGCCGTCGGAGCCGGCTTCAGTCAGGCCCTGCAGGACGGCATTAATGCTCTGGGAAGACGCAACGTTGAACGCCGGGTAAGCGAAACCCTGGGTCTTGGCTTTGTTGAGCATCTCTGCATACTGGTCTGGGGTTGCGATGGGCATGTTTCAGCGTCTCCTCGGTTGTACAGATTCGGTCTTCCCATCCTACCGATGGCGGCTGGATGGCTGGACGGGAAACATCAGCCGTTCCCGCTGGGCGGGCGCTAGGCTCTTAAACGGCAGCGCTGGGAAACCGGCGCCGGCCCAAAGCTGGGCCTCGCCACTGCCGCACTCTTCGTCCGGGAAGGACCATCTGTGAACAGCCCCGAAATCGCCCCCAATTTCACCCACCCTGACCGGAACCTGGCCATGGAGCTGGTGCGTGCGACCGAAGCCGCGGCTATTCGCGCGGTGCCGTTCATCGGTCGCGGAGACAAGAACGCCGCCGACAAGGCCGCCGTCGACGCGATGCGGGTCTTCCTCGGTACCGTCAACTTCGACGGAGTCATCGTCATCGGCGAGGGCGAGAAGGACAAGGCTCCGATGCTCTTCAACGGCGAGCACGTCGGGAACGGCACCGGTCCGGCCTGCGACATCGCCGTGGACCCCATCGACGGAACGAGCCTCACTGCCGAGGGTCGCCAGAACGCGCTTTCCGTGATCGCCGTGTCGTCCCGCGGCACGATGCTCGATGCCTCCTCGGTGTTCTACATGGACAAGATCGTCACGGGAGCCGCCGGATTCGGCGTCGTGCACCTCGACCAGCCGATCGGTGACAACCTGCGTGCCCTGTCCCAGGCCACCGGCAAGCCCATCGGCGAGATGGTCGTGGCCGTGCTCAACCGTCCGCGCCACGAGGGCCTGATCGACGCGATCCGGAGCGCCGGAGCGGGAACGCGTCTCATGTCCGACGGCGACGTCGCCGGCGGTATCAACGCGGCCCGCTACGGCACGCGGATCGACATGTGCGTCGGTATCGGTGGCAGCCCGGAGGGCATCACGACGGCGTGCGCGCTCAAGGCGCTCGGCGGGTTCATGCAGGGCCGACTCGCCCCCAAGGACGACGCCGAACGCGCCAGGGCCATCGCGGCCGGCCTCGACGTCGACAAGGTGCTCGACCTCGACGACATGGTGTCGGGCGACAACACCTTCTTCGTCGCCACCGGCGTGACCGACGGCGGCCTCGTGGACGGCGTGCGCCGCAAGGGTCCGATCATCCGCACCGAGAGCATCGTCATGCGCGGCAAGTCGGGTACCGTCCGCCGCGTCGTGGCCGACCACCTCGCCGCCAAGTGGCTGTAGCCCGCGCGCACTGACCGCACCCTGACATCACCCCGCGTCTCCGCACGCGAGAATCGCCGTTCCTGCCCAGCCATCCCGTTTCCCGGGAGACACTCGGTCGGAACGGCGATTGTCGTGCGGCACACTGCCGTGGGGCGCCGAGTCAGTCGGCGCGCTGGGCGGATGCTTCGAGCTCGTCCGCCGCGAGTCCCGCGGCTTCCAGCTCGGTCACGAACTCCCAGGCGACGAGTTCCCGCGGGGACTCCTCGATGCCGGTCAGCGGGGCGAGTACCTTGGATTCGTCGAGGGCGTTGAGCTTGCGCGCCGTCGGCAGGACCTGGCGTTCCATCGACCCGACGAAACCGTTGTAGTCCTTGACGGTGCGCTCGATGGAGCGCCCGAGCTTCTCGATGTGGGTGGCGGTGACGGCCAGCCGGGCGTAGAGCTCACGGCTGAGGTCGAAGAGCAGTTTCGCGTCGTGGGTGAGCACGTCTTGTTGCCAGGTGAACGCGACGGTCTTGAGTACCGACCAGAGCGTCACGGGGGAGGCGAGAGCGACCCGTTTCGAGAAGGCGAACTCCATGATCGAGGGGTCGGCTTCGAGCGCGGACGACACGAGCGACTCGCTCGGGATGAACGCGATCACGATCTCCGGGGACGCCTCGAGGCCTTGCCAGTACGCCTTGCTGCCGAGGGCGGTGATGTGGTCGCGCACGGCTTTGACGTGGGCGCCCAGGAGCGCCGTGCGCCGGGCGCCCTCGGCTCCGGTGGCCGTCGCCGGAATCTGGCTCGCCTCGAGGAATGCGGTGAACGGCACCTTGGCGTCTACGGCGATGTGCTTGCCCCCGGGCAGGTGCACGACCATGTCGGGCCGGCCGGCCCCCGCGTCGGAGCTGATGCTCGACTGCACGTCGAAATCGACGCGCTCGATGAGTCCGGCGGCCTCGACCACGCTGCGCAGCTGGGTCTCTCCCCAGACGCCGCGGGTGTTGTTGGCGCGCAGGGCCGAGGCGAGTGATTCGGCGGTACTGCGCAGGCGCTCCTCTGATTCGGTGGCGCTGCGGAGCTGCTGGCTCAGTTCCCCGTGCTGCAGGCTGCGCTGGGCCTCGAGTTCGGAGACTTTGAGCTTCATGTCGTGCAGGCTTTCGCGCACGGGGGCGAGGGCCTGGAGGACCTTGCTCTCCCGCTGTTCGCGTTCGGTGCGGGCGGCCGCCTCCTCGCGGTGCCGTTCGTCGAACTCGCGCGCCCGGCGCTGCGCCTCGGCGAGCTGCTCGCGGAGGGCATCCGTCGTGGCCTGCACCGACGCGAGTTCTTCGCGCAGGATGGCGGCCACCGCGGCGTCGGCGGACCGCAGCTCGGCGAGGTCGACCTGGTGTCGGGCTTCGAGAACCGCGGGATCGACGACGTATGTACCAGCACCGGAGGTGGCCGCGCCGGACCGGGCGGCGCGGCGTTGCAGCACGATGACCGTGCAGAGGGCGCCGAGTAGCCCACCGAGGACAATGCCGAGAAGAAGTGTGAGCCAGGGATCCATATTTCAACTCTGCCAGCGGCCACCGACACTCAGCGTGCAGGCCCCTGGAGAGTCGCGGGTCAGGCTTCGAGCGTGAGCGCCTGAGCGAGCATCTCCGGGTCGTTCCGGGTGGTCCGGGACACGACGAGGTGCTCCCGGTTGATGCGTTGGGCGAAGAACCCGAGGTAGGGCAGCTGGATGATCGTCGTGAGGCCACCCTGCCAGGCGGTGACGAGCGCGGGGATCACTCGGTTCTCCGGCAGGGCGCCGAGCGGCGCCGGCATCGTCGTGCGCCACATTCCATAGGCTTCGTCGTCGATGCCGGAGTTCCAGAAGTCCGAGGGCCAGGTCGACGTCGAGGTCGCCGCCCAGAGTTGCTCGTCGGTAAGGGTGTCCAGGAGGTGCCGGGTCTCTTCGTCTGGCACGCGCATCGCGGGGTCGGCCGCGTCGAAGTGGGTCCAGGCCCGCCGCCACTCGGCCAGCCAGCGCTGCACGGCGGCGTCGAGGTCGAGGTCGGCCGGGCGGCGGGAGGTGCCCGGGTCCGGTTCGGAATCCAGGCGGGGGACGCTGTCGATGTCGAGGTGCCAGGCGCTGCGCACGAAGAGCAGGAAGGTCAGGGGCGACCAGCACTCCTCGACGTTGATCTGCATGTCCTGGGGCCAGGGGCTCTGCGGCAGCTCTTCGGAGTTCATGACGGCGGCTGTATCGATTCGCGGCTAGTTCAGCGCCATCGGCCCGTGGACCGCGGCTTTCGCTGCGACGGCGACCGGTCCGATGGCTCCGACCGAGACCTTGGTGATCCGGGCCAGGTCTTCGACGGTGTCCGCGCCGTGCCGCTTCGCCGCGTGGATGATGATGGCGGCGCAGGCCTCGGCGTCGGCGAGGGCGTCGTGGTGGGCGAAGTCCTCGAAGCCCGCGGCCATGGCTGCGACCGGGAGCCGGTAGGAATCCAGGTGGTAGGTGCGGCGGGCGACCTGCAGGCTGCACACGTAGCTGAAGTCGGGCACCGGGAGTCCGGCGACCGTTGAGGCGGTCTTGATGACTCCGAGGTCGAAGCCGGCGTTGTGGGCGACGAGGGTGTCACCGTCGGCGAAGGCGACCAGCGCGGGGAGCTGCTGGGCCCAGGTCGGGGCGCCGAAGACATCCGCCGGGTAGATGCCGTGGATCTTGATGTTCCACTTCAGGAACTCGTCGTGCCCGGGTGCGGGCTGGATGAACCAGCCGACCCGGTCCGTCACGACCCCGTCTCGCACCTTCACAAGCCCGACCGAACACGCGGACGCGCTTGAGGAGTTGGCGGTTTCGAAGTCGATGGCGGTGAAGTTGAGGGGCACCCCTTCATGCTCTCACGCGCCACCGACAGGCCCGGCGGGGCCCGCCCGGTACGATGGACTCTCGTGGCTCTTACTATTGCAATCGTCGGACTGCCCAATGTCGGCAAGTCCACCCTCTTCAACGCGTTGACCAAGAACAACGTGCTCGCGGCGAACTACCCGTTCGCCACGATCGAGCCGAACGTGGGGATCGTGAACCTGCCGGATTCCCGGCTCGCCGCGCTCGCCACGATCTTCGGCAGCGAACGCCTTCTCCCGGCACCGGTGTCCTTCGTCGACATCGCCGGCATCGTGCGTGGCGCGAGCGAAGGAGAGGGCCTCGGCAACAAGTTCCTCGCGAACATCCGTGAAGCGGATGCGATCGCCCAGGTCATCCGCGGATTCGCCGACCCAGACGTCGTGCACGTCGACGGCGCCGTGAACCCGGCCGGCGACATGGAGACCATCAACACCGAGTTGATCCTCGCCGACCTGCAGACCCTCGAGAAGGCCATCAGCCGGTTCGAGAAAGAGGTCAAGGGCCGCAAGATGCCCCCGATCGTGCTCGAGACCGCGCTCAAGGCGCAGGCCGTGCTCGACGCCGGCCAGCCGCTGTCGTCCGCGAAGCTCGACATCGAGCCGATCCGCGAACTCGGCCTCCTCACTGCGAAGCCCTTCATCTACGTTTTCAACGTCGACGAGACCGTGCTGCAGGACGCCGAGAAGCTTGCCGTGCTCGCCGCCCTCGTCGCGCCCGCAAATGCTGTGTTCCTCGACGCCAAGCTCGAATCCGAGCTCAGCGAGCTCGATGCGGCCGACGCCGCGGAGATGCTCGCCTCGACCGGTCAGGCCGAGAGCGGTCTCGACCAGCTCGCCCGGATCGGCTTCGACACCCTCGGCCTGCAGACCTACCTGACCGCAGGCCCCAAGGAGACCCGCGCCTGGACGATCCACAAGGGCTGGACCGCCCCGCAGGCCGCCGGCGTGATCCACACCGACTTCCAGAAGGGCTTCATCAAGGCGGAAGTCTTCTCCTTCGACGACCTGATCGCCGCCGGCTCCATCGCAGAGGCCCGCGCCAAGGGCAAGGCCCGCATCGAGGGCAAGGAATACGTCATGCAGGACGGCGACGTCGTTGAATTCAGGTTCAATGTCTGATCGAACCCGCGAATAGCGGTTTTGATCAGTTTCTTTGCTGTTTGGCGTGAGTGTTGGCTGCGCACCTAGGCTATGCACATGCCCCAGAACCTCGACGAGTTGTGGCCTCCGTTCGGGCTGACGATTGCGCTGGGGCCGGTGACCCTGTCGCCCGTCCGTGACGACGACCTCCCCGCTTTGGCGGCTCTCGTTCACGACGGCGTTCATTCGCCCGCAGACATGCCGTTCTCGTTCCCGTGGACCACGGGATCACCAGGCGAGGTCAGGCTGAGGCTCCTGCAGTATCACTGGGCGAAGCGGGCTGCACTGAGTCCTGCGGCGTGGACGCTCGAGACCACGGTTCGCTTCAACGGCGAAATCGTGGGCTGCCAAAGTATCTCGACGACGGACTATCTGGTGACCCGGACCGGCGAGACGGGCTCTTGGCTGGGAATGAAACATCACGGTCGCGGGATCGGGACGCTGATGCGCCAGGCGCTGTGTGCGTTCATGTTCGACCATCTGGGTGCGGCCGAAGTCACCTCGGCAGCGTTTCTGGACAATGCACCGTCACTCGCCGTGTCGAGAAAAGTCGGCTACACGGAGAATGGGGTCGCCCGTTTGAAGAGGCGCGACGGCGAAATGGCCGTGATCCAGAGACTGGTGGTCACAGCTGAAACGCTGAACCGGCCCGAGTTTGAATTGAGGGGGCGAGGCGTGGGCCCGATGCAGGAGCTTCTTGGCTTGATTCACAACCGGGATCCTGCTGAGTCCGGCGTCGACTGAGTCCCTCAGTGAGGGCCTCTGGTGCGCCGAGGTTGTTACATGTAACATCGCTGCATGGCTGTGAGAGATCGGGTCGGCAAGCATCGGGACCGCATGCGGGAGCAGGGCTTCCGTCTGGTTCAGGTGTGGGTGCCGGATGTGCGGTCGGAGCATTTCGCGGCCGAAGCGCATCGGCAGTCGGTCGCCGTGGCATCCGCTGACCGCGGCGGAGATGAGCAGGCCTTCATCGAGGCCGCCTCTGCGCCGTGGGACGAGTGAACCGCGGCGAGATCTGGTCTGTCGCCGGAGGCGTCTACGCTTCGAAGCCTCGGCCGGCGGTGATCCTCCAGGATGACCTCTTCGACGGTACCGACTCGGTGACGGTCTGTCCTTTGACGTCGACGGACGTCGCTGCGCCGCTGTTGCGGATGCCACTTCCTGCGGACGGGACCACCGGGCTCGATGCCGTGAGCTTCGTGACGGTCGACAAGATCACAACGGTGCGCCGCACCAGCGTCACTCAGCGAATTGGCCGGCTCTCCTCGACGCAGCTCGTCGACCTTGAGCGGCTCGTGATGGTATTTCTCGGCCTTGCCGATTGAGCGCTGGTATGGCCGGGCGTTCTTCAGGAACGGAATTCCGTCAGCGCGGGAGTATCTGGTAGTCGCGTCGAAGGAGGACGCGATTTGGCCCTGAGCTGGGGATAAGGCGGGCGTGTTTGGGATTCGGGACGTCGTTAGGCTCTGGGCATGTCCAACCACACGGATGATCCGGATGAACTCCACGCCCTCGCGGCGGTCGCCATGGATCACGCATTTCGGTCAATCCAGCCGCGGGGTCCGCTGATGCCCTTCGCCCTCGTGGAGGACTCATCCGGCACACGGCTGATTCGAGCCGTGGCCGATCGGCTCGAAGAGATGCTGGCCGCCACTCGCTGGCTTGTCTTCGAGAGTCAGGAACCGGCTCGAGCGGTCGTGGCCTGTGACGGTTTCAGTAACCGCACTGGGCGCCGGATGGACGCAATCTTCGTGGAGGCGTATGAAAGTGGTGCAACGGGAGGGATTCTCATCGTGCAACCATACGAAACCAGGGGACTGTTGAAGAAGCGCAACGAAGCCGTGGGTCGGCCTGGCGTACTCGAGCGAGGCCGTCCGCCGTTGTTCTGATCGCGGGGCAGGTGGCCTCTGGTCTGCCGCCTGGGGATTGCGCCGCTGTCAGAGCCGTCCGTGCGGTAGTTTCGGTGGAGTTCCGCTTCACCGTCTAGGCTCCGGCTCCTCGCGTGAATCGTCGCAGCAGCACCAATCGAAGGAGACCATCGTGCCTGTCATCGCCATCATCGGGGCCGGACCGGGGCTCGGCGCGGCCGTTGCGCGACGGTTCGGGCGCGAAGGCTTCGCCATTGCCCTGATATCCAGGAACCAGTCGAAACTGAACGCCATGGCGGCCGAGCTCACCGTCGCCGGCTTCACCGCGCGTGCGTACGCAGCGGATGTCCTGACGCCCGCGTCGCTCGAATCCGCGCTTGCGCGTGCCGCATCAGAACTCGGACCGATCACGGCCGTGCAGTACAGCCCGCTCCCGTCGCGCGACTACCTGAAGCCCGTCCTCGACCTGACGCCGGAGCTGGCGCTGGAGGCACTGCAGTTCTCGGCCCTCGGGCTCATCCACGCGGCGCGTGCGGTGCTCCCCGCGATGCGGGAGTCAGGTGACGGCAGCATCATCCTGATCAACGGCGGCACCTCGGTGAAGGCCCGCGCCGGCTTCGCGGGCACCTCGGTAGCGTTCCCGGCCGAGAGCGCCTACGGCGAGATGCTCCACGATGCCCTTGCGGGTGAGGGCATCCGGGTCAACCAACTGGTGATCCCGGGCGGCATTCCGCAGCTGCAGCTGGACAACGGCATCGACGACGTCGCCGATCGCATCTGGGATCTCCACGCCGTTGCCGGTCCGTTCCGCACCATGCTCATCCCGCTCGAAGACGGTCGGGAGTAGCGCAGGAGCCGCCGGTCCCTGCCTGAGTCCATAGGCATCCGTCGGGGGGAAAGGCTCAGCGTTCGGGCAGGCGGGAGAGTGCCGTGAGGAGTGGTTCCTGCTGGCCGGCCAGGCAGACCCGGATCCAGCCCTCGCCTGCGGATCCAAAGGCGGAACCCGGCGCGACGGCCACCCGCTGCGTGAGCAGGAACGCCTCTGCCCACTCGGCGACATTCCCGCCCGAACAGTAGGAGACGTTGATCCACAGGTAGAAGGCGCCGTCGGGGCGGGAGAACTCGATCCCGCGGGTTGAGAGCGCCGCGCAGGCGGCGTCGGCGTTGCTGCGGTAGTGCTCACGGGCATCCGTGATGGCCGACTGATCGCCCTCGATGGCTGCGACGGCGGCGAGTTGCGCGGGCGTGTTCACACAGCTGACGGTCGCTTCCTGCGCGGCGCGGAACGTGGCGGACACCCCGGGCGGTGTGACCAGGTAGCCGATCCGACCGCCGGTGAGGCCGTAGGTCTTGGAGAGGGAATACACGCCGAAGACCCGGTCGGTGGTGTCCAGGCTCGCCACGCTGGTGAAGGGGCCGGTGAAGGTGAAGTACTCGTACACCTCGTCACTGATGACCCAGAGGTCGTGCCGGGCGGCGAAGTCGAGCAGGGCGCCGAGCACGTCCGGTCCGTAGACGACGCCGAGCGGGTTGGACGGGCTGTTGATCAGTAACACCCGGGTGCGCGGGGTGATCAACTGTTCGAGTTCGGCGAGATTCGGTGCGAAACCGCGGTCGGCCGTGAGCAGATACGGCACCGGTACGGCGCCGACGAGCCGCGAGGCCATCGAGAACGTGGCGTAACCGGGGTTCGGAATCAGGATTTCGTCGCCGGCGTCGAGCGTGAGGCACATGGCCATGTGCAGGGCTTGGGAGCCACCTGCGGTGATGTGCACCTGATCTTCGTCAACGACGACCCCGTTGTGCTCGGCGAGCTTGCCGACGAGGGCGGAACGCAGCAGCATCAGGCCGCTGTTCGGGGTGTAGTTGGTCGTATCGCTGGCCCAGGCCTGCGCACCCGCCGCGAGGATATGCGGTGCGACACGCATCTCCGGTTCACCGACGCTGAGCTGGATCACGTCGTCGAGGGCCGCTGCGAGCTCGAAAATACGACGAATCCCCGACCCGGGGACGGAACGTGCCGTGGCCGAGAGGTGCGGCATGGAGACTCCAAGGGTGGGGGCGGGGAAAGACGGAACCGGCCGCTGGGGCCTGGTCTATTGTCTCAAAGACGATCCGGCCGGCTGGCGACGGGCCGCAGTGGTGTCTCGCGACGTCGTTCTAGAGTTCCTTCGTTAGCCCGCCGTCGATTCTGAAGTCAGCGCCCGTGACATTGCCGGCCCGCCCGCTCGCCAGCAGGAGCACGAGGTCCGCGACTTCCCCCGGTTCGGTGAAGCGGCCGGTGGAGAACCCGCCGCCGGCTTCGATGACGCGCTTGCGTGCCTCGTCGGGCGAGATGCCCATGGCCTTGGCGACCGTCGCCGCCACCCCGGTTTCGCCCAGCCACAGCGGCGTCGAGACCGGCCCGGGGCTGACCGTGTTGAAGCGGATGCCCCGGTCGCCGAATTCCTTGGAGAGCGACTTCGAGAGGTTCCAGACGCCCGCTTTCGCGACCGAGTAGTCAATGACCCCGGGGTCGGGAAGGTAGGCGTTCACGGAGGCGATGGTGACAACGGTCCCGCCTCCTCGCTCGATCAACAGGGGAATCGCCGCGCGCGTTGTGCGCACGACGGCCATCAGATCGAGGTTCAGGGTGCTGAGCCAGTCCTCGTCGGTCACGTCGAGGAATCCCGAGGTGCGCGGAGTGAGCGCACCGACATTGTTGACGAGGATGTCCAGGCCGTCAGCGGCCTCGGCGATCAGCGTATCTGGGCCGGTCGCGGTCGACAGGTCGACGGCGACGAATCTGACCGCATCGCCGAGAGCGTCGAGCTCGGAGGACGACGATCGGGAGCCTGCGATCACTCGCACACCCTCGGCGACAAGGGCAGCGGTTACGGCCAGTCCGATGCCTTTGCTGGCACCGGTGACGACGGCGGTCTTTCCGGCAAGATCGAGATCCATGTTCGGGTTCCTCTTTTCGAAGGTCGACTGGTGAATGTCGTTGCAGCGTGGAGACGGGGTTTCCGGCCCCAGTGGATCACGGAACCACCGTTCGTTCCGGGACGCAACCGGCTGCGGAGCGCGGGAGCGGGAGCTGCGCAGCCTGACCCGCACCGGACCGCGTGCTCAGCCATCAGATGCTGGCTTGCCCGAAGCTGAGGCCGAGAAACTCTGCGCGCCCACCTGTCCTCAACAAAACGTCTTTGACCGGCTTTTCCACAGGCCAACTGTGGGCGTGCGGATGCCGGTGGAATGTCGGTGGTGGTCCGTAGAGTGACCGACATGACAGCTGAAGAACCCTCAGAATCTCACCTGGACAGCACGGCGGAACCACCGCCAGGGACCCCTCCCAGTGCCCCTGCCAACATCCCTCCCGACGTCCCTCCCGACACTTACCTCAACGCGCAGCACTTCAACCTGGTGGAGCCGTCCCTGGCCGAAGTGTATGACGCGATCAAGGAGGCGGACCGGGAGATGAACCGGGCCGCCGCTCGCCGGGCTGATGCGATCTATACCGCGCAGCGGGTACTGGCCGACGTCGGCCGGGCCCGGGCCGAGGCCGCGGTGCAGGCCGGCGGGCGGCGCCCGCCGTGGTCGCCGGAGGAGGCCACGAAGGAAGAGTTCACCTGCGAGGTCGGCGCCCTGCTCCGGCTCCCGCGGCGCACGACGGAGACCCTGATCGAGGCCAGCCGCACCCTGGCCGAGGAACTCCCCGCAACCCGGGAAGCATTGTCCTCCGGGGCGATCAGTTACCGGCACGCGCAGGTGATCATGGATCAGGCCTGGGGCATCCGTATGGGAGATGACCCCGTTTCGGCCGCCCGGGCCCGCGCCGTGTTCGAAGACGTGCTCGTGCCCGATGCGGAGTTCCTGACCGTGGCGAAGCTCGCCGACCGGGCCCGGAGGGTCCGGGAACGCACCCACCCGGAGACCATCACCGCCCGGCACCAGAAAAGCGTCGAGGACCGACACCTGGTGTTCCAGGCCCTCAACGACAGCATGGCGTCCCTGTATGTGACCGGCGACGCGGAGAAGATCCAGGCCGCGTACCACCGCACCCTCGACACCGCCCTCACCNGTACCACCGCACCCTCGACACCGCCCTCACCCTGCAACGCCCGGACGAAACCCGCACGCTGACCCAGCTCGCCGCGGACGTACTCACAGACGTGTTGATCGGCGGGGTCACCCCGGACGGGACCGGTGCCGGGGTCGCCGCGCAGGTGAATGTCACCGTCCCCGTCCTGACCCTCCTCGGGAAGAGTGAAGAACCCGGGTATCTGGCCGGGTACGGGCCGATCGACCCCGACACCGTGAGGCGCCTGGCGGCCGGGGCGCCGAGTTTCACCCGGCTACTCACCCACCCCGAGACCGGGGTCGTGCTCTCGATGGGACGCGACACCTACAAGGTCCCGGCGGCGCTGAAGAGGTGGCTGGAGGTGCGGGATGAAACCTGCACCTTCCCCGGCTGCCGCCGGTCCGCGAAACGCTCCGACGTGGACCACAGCGTGGAATGGCAACACGGCGGGCAGACGGACGCGATGAATCTCGCCCACCTGTGTCCGTATCACCACGCGGTGAAGAGCTACACGAGATGGACACCCCGGCACCTGGGTGACGGTCGTATCGAGTGGACGTCCCCGGCCGGGTACCGCTACATCGTGGAACCCTCCGCCGACATGCGACCACCCCGGACACCCCAACCGCAGCCTAAACCGCCGGCCCCGGCCGTCGGCGTCTGGAACCTCGACCCCGAACCCGACGACCCCGACAACACCACACCGTTCTAGAACTGTCCAGAACCGAGACTGTCCAGAGCCGTGAATCCTCTGATCGGGACTGTTGTGGCCCGGACGATTCTGACCTCAGCGGGACGGTTGTTACCTGGTTGGTTCTGACCTGATCGGGACGGTTCTGATCGGGACGGTTCTGACCTGATCGGGACGGTTCTGACCGGGATGGATCGGACCTGGATGGTTCTGACCTGCACTGTCCAGATGTGCACGGATCTCACCTGCACTGTCCAGCTACGCAGCGTTCTAACCTGCACGGTCCTGATCTGAGCGGTTCTGACCAGCACGGTTCTGACGGGACCGTTCTGTCCGGCCCATATCTGAGGCGATGCTGTCTATCCTCGGCGATGACGCCGACTGTGGATGAGGTACTCGGCGACCGCGAGGTTCAGGACCCAGGCAGCACCCATCAGGACGGCGCGGGAGGGCTCGTCCTTCGCCCCGAAGAGGATCGCTCCCGGGATGAGGAGCAGGGCCTGGGTGCCGGCGGCGACGGCGATCGCGTAGGCACGCGTCATCCACTCGGCGTGCCTGATGAAATCGCGGCGCACGATCGCGCGAATACCGAGCACGAGGCATACGGCCATCGCCGACCCGAAGACGAGCCGGATCACGCCGAGGGCCATGCCGTCACCGGGCGGGTGCGGGTAGAACACCACCATCCACAGGCCGGAGAGCGCGGAGAGCAGGCCGGCGGGGATGAGGACCCGACCTGCCACGCGGTGCCACCTTCCTGCCCTGCGCCGCAGGGCGGGAACGAACTGGAAGGCACCGAGGAGGCAGAAGACGGTCACGCTCACGATGTGCATGATGACCGGCACGGGGGAGTCGAGGAACCGGGCGTTGTCCTCTGTGGCGGCGGCGCCCCCGGTCAGTTCGGTGAGGCGCGCGGCCCCGGCGAGGATCGGAATGAGGCTGAGCAGGATCAGCCCGGCCGGTGCGACCCATTGCCGCCGGTTGGCCCGCGCGCGTGTCCGGGTACGAGCAGCGCCGGGGACCGCAGCATGAGGCTTGACTGGTGTCGCCGCGTTGTGAGTCGCCGCGTCTCGCGTCGCCCTGTCGTTGGACTCTTTGTCGCGTGTCTCTCCGTCGTGTGTCGACATATCTGGTGACGCCGTGGCGTCTGTCAGCCTGTCTCGGGTCGCCGCGTCTCGTGTGATCCTTTCTCTGGTCATCGGTCGGCCCTCGTCAGGACGTTGACCGAGATCAACGTGGCCCCCAGATCACCGACCCGTCTCAGCAACCCGTGCAACGCGGCCTGGTCCACGACCCTGCCGGTGAGGGCCGTTGTCCCGTCGTTCCCCTCGGTCAGCCGGAAGCCGTCGAACCAGTCGGTCCAACCGGCATCCAGCTGCCCCTGGAGTCGAATCTCGTACGTGTCGAATTCACCGCACCCGGGTGGCGTCACGTGTTCGTTCTTCATGTCATTCCTCCTGGGTCGCCCCGGCGAATCCGGGTCAGACCGTCGGCGTCGTGTCGAGGCGAGCGCCGGCGGTGGTGGCCAGCTCGGGTGCCGCAGTCGTCCGCAGGTTCGTCCAGAGGGAGTATCCGAGCCAGATCAGAGCCAGGCCCATCGGGATCGCGGCCATCCGCTCGAGTGCATGCGGGAGAAGGGCGCCTGCGATGGGCGTCACGGCCGCTGCGACGATCAACAGGATGCCGGCACCGCGAGACAGGACACGGGCACGGAGGATGGAAATGCCGAACAGCAGCGCTCCGACAACGTAGAGCAGACCGCCGACCTGGGGGAGCGCCGCGAGAGGGCCGAGGTCGTTCACGGCCGGGTAGCGGCCGAACAGGCCGACGATGTCCACGGCGAGCTGGGGGGCTGCCGTCGCGACGAGCGGCGCGATGAGGGCTTCGGTGAAGTTGAAGGAGGCCTGCAGGATGAAGAAGAATCCGAACATCAGGTAGGCGATCAGGCCGAGCAGCCCGAACTTCTGCAACTGCCGCAGGTAGATTCCGGTGAGGCCGATCATGCCGAGGACGGCCATTCCGAAGCTGAGGACGTGCACGGTGATCCACATCTGGGTGGCGAGCGAGACGACGACGTCGGCGGGGTGGATGAATTGGATGACGATGTAGATGAGCCCGGAGAGCGCGGCCGCTCCGGCGGCCGCGCGGGTGAGGGTGGATGTCGTGATGCTCATGAGTCGCTCCGATGATCTGTGTGACCCAGGCGGTTGCCTGAAGACACCCTGAATCTAGGGAGACATGTGATGACGGGGCATCACCCTGGTTGGTGATCTGTGTGGTGATAACAGCACCGCAGCACCGATTAGACGAGGCCGAGCCCTTCAGCGCGACGGATCGCATCCGCCCGGCTGGTGACCTCGAGTTTGCCGAAGATATGCCGGGTGTGAGTGCGCAGGGTGTTCACCGAGACGTACAGTTCGCGGGCGATTTCCGGCCCGCTCAACTCGGTCGCCAGCAGCCTGAGCACGTGCAGCTCCCGTTCGCTCAGCGCATCGGCGAGCGGCCGGGCGGATGCCCGCGGAACGTCCTCCTGCACGAATGCCTGGCCGAGGCGGCGGGTGTAGGCCGGGGCGATTCCCTCGGCAGCGGCCGTGCGGAGCAGCGCGGCCATCGGCGCACCCTCGTCCAGGAAGAGCCGCAGGTATCCCTCCGGTTCGGCCTGGGCCAGCACACGAGCGAGCGGGCGGAGCGCCAGGGCGGTGTGGCCGGCCGCCGCGTGCGCCATCGCCTGCAGGACCAGGATTTCATTCACCCGACCGGCGCGACCACCGGCATCCGCGGCGGAGAGCAACCGGTCGAGCAGGCCCACTGCGGCATCGAGAGAGCCGGGTCGTGGGTCGGACGCGTACTGTGCGATCGAGAGCCGCGCGAGCGTGAGGTTGTCGAACTCGCGCAGGTACGTCGGCGCATCCGTCGTCGCGAGCCCCTGGCTGTCTGCCCAGCCCTGGGCGTCACCGAGGCGTCCCTGCCTGATCCAGATCCGGGCCTTCAGCGCCGCCAGCGGGCGCACCTCCGGGAAGAACCCGGGCCGGTACAGCTGCTCCGCGGCGCCGAGCGCGTCAACGGCGTCCTCGAGTCGCCCCTCCGCCTCGTCGATCCGGGACATCGCCGCGAACCAGCGATACCGGTTTTCGGGCAGGGACGCCCGCTCGCCGAGTGCCTGGCTCACCAGCAGCTGCTCCCGGGCGGCGGGCAGGTCGGAGCGTTCACGAAGGAGCTCACTGACGGCGACGTGCAGGTCTGCCGTCGACTGGGGAACCGGCTCTCCCTGGTCCGCCGCGAGCCGCAGGGCATCCTCGCAGGCGCGCTGCGCGTCCCGCAGCCGTCCCTGCTGGATGAGGAGGTCGGCCATCACGATCGTGGTGCCGAGCATGTCGGCCAAGTTTCCGGACCGACGGAGGCTCGAGGCGACCTCGCCGAACGCGTCGACCGCGGCGCCGAGGTCACCGACAGCCCAGGACGCCAGTCCGAGGAAACCGGCCGCCGCACCGCGCCCGAAGTGGTCGTCGGGGCCGGTGAGATCGAGCGCCCGTCGTGCCTGCGTCTGGGTGTCAGCGACATCGCCCCGCGCCTGCGCGACGGCGGCCCGGTACAGGGCGATCGTGACGGGGAGGATCCGGAGTTCCTCGCCGGTCGCGGAGTCGTGGACCGGCGTGCCATCGTCCGTCGTCGCGCCGAGCGCGCGCTCCGCGTCCGCCAGCAGGGGTTCGACAGCATCCACTTCACCGGACACGAGCAACGACCAGGCGCGATAGACACCCAGAACGGGCCGACGGGCGATGATGTCACCCGGAAGCACGGCGAGCCAGCCGAGCAGGGTCGCATCCTGCCTGCTCTTGCGCACGCCGGGGACCGTCGACTCGATGACCCGGGCGGCCCGCCCGAAATCGCCGGCGGCGAGGGCATGGGCGACCGCATCTTCCGGCAGCCTATTCTGTTCGAACCATCCGCTTGCGCGTCGGTGCAGGTCCGGTACCCGCTCAGGACCGTCAGCGAGCACCCGGGCGGTCAGCACGTCGGCGAAAAGGTGGTGATAGCGATACCACTCGCGACGGTCGTCCAGGGGAACGACGAAGAGGTTGTCCCGCTCGAGGGCTGCGAGCATCTCGCCGCTGTCGGTGCGACCGGTGACCGCGTCGCAGAGGGGAGCGCTCAACCGGCCGAGGATCGCGGTATCGAACAGGAAGCCGCGGACGTGATCGGGCTGGCGCTGCAGCACTTCTTCGGCGAGGTAGTCGATCACGAACCGGTGGCTGCCGGTGAAACCCTGGATGAAGCCGCCGACATCCGAGCGGTCCCGCATGGACAGTGCCGCCAGTTGGAGGCCTGCGATCCAGCCCTCCGTCCGGGCCTCGAGGGCGGCGACGTGGGCGGGGGAGAGCTCCAGGTGCATGACCTCGTTGAGGAACGCTGCGGCTTCAGCGGGAGTGAAGCGCAGGTCCGCGGCCCGCAGCTCGGTCAGCTCGCCCCGCGCGCGCAGCTTGGCCAGCGGCAGGAGCGGGTCGGAACGACTCATGATGGCCAGATGCAGGTTCGGTGGCGAGTGATCGATCAGGAAGGCGAGCCCCTCGCGGATCGTGCTGTCCTCGATGAGGTGGACGTCGTCGAGGACCAGGATCATCGGGTGCTGCGCTGCGGCGACGTCGTTGATGAGCGCGGCCATCGTGTCCTCGATCGACGAGAGCGGGAGTGCGTGCGCATCCGCGGCGACCGAGGGATCGGCGCGGTGCAGGGCCGCGACGAGATAGGTGAGGAATCGGGAGGGGTCGTTGTCGCTCGCGTCGAGCGAGAGCCAGGCGACCTGGGCGCCGGGTGAACCGTCCCGGGCATCGGCGATCCACTGGCTCGCCAGCGTGGTCTTGCCGAATCCGGCCGGCGCCGACAGGAGAGTCGCGCGGTGACCGGCACGGAGCCCCTCCCACACACGCTCGAGGAGTCGACGGCGGGAGACGGCGTTCGGGCGGGGCGACGGGATGAAGAGCTTCGTGGCCAGAACGGGCAGGGACGATTCGCTCATTCGCTCATCAGAGCACCTCGGCGGGCTTTCGGCAACAGCGGCCCCGCGTCACGCGGCGGGCACGGCGGCGGCAGTGAGCGCCTCGATGTCCGCATAGAGCCGTTCCACTTCCGCACGCTCGACCGGGGCTGCGGCTTCGGCGGCGTCGAGTTCGCCCTGACGCCGCGCTTGGTCGACCTCCGTCGTCGCGAATTCGGCCAGCCTGCCGGCGAGATAGCTGCCGTACGGCTCCCGGCCCGCTGTGCCGTCGGAGCCGACGACGTAGGTGCGGGCGCGGACCTCCGGGGAGAGGGCGTTGTACTCATCGGCCTGCCCGTTGTACCAGGCGCGGTCGGCGGCCAGTTGCGCGCGGTCGGCCTGCAACTGCGCGCTCGCGTCAGCGTTCGCCTGTTCCCGGGCGGTGAGGGCATCCGCTTTCGCGCTGTAGTCGGCCTGGAGTCCGTCCCAGAGGGCGCGGTCGGCGTCGTGGATCGCGACGAGCGCACCGCGGTCGCGGAAATAGGGGGCGTAGTACGCCTCGAGGGCCGGGTCGACCGCATCGGCGATCTCGGTTCCGAAATACGCGAATTCCTCGGTGGACCGGTTCTCGGCCGCCGACCCCACCGAAGAATCGACGCTCGCCTGAATCGAGTCGTCCGCCGCAATGGTGGACCAGCGCGCGTCGAGGAGCGCGTCGAGGCGCGCCTGTTCACCGGATGTGAGCCGGGCATACGCGGCGTGCAGAAACTCGTGGGCGGCCGTCACCGCGATCTGGTCGGCCAGCCGGGCGTCGCTGGGGCGGAAGACGGCTATCCGTCCGAAGTGCTCCCCGAGACCGTAGAAGCACCCGACGGTCGCGAAGTCGCCGTGGACGGTCCCATCCGGGGTCCCGTCGCAGGCCTTGCGAAAATCACCGCTGTCGAGGAGCTGCGGACGAGTGGCCAGGAAGATGTCCCTGCCTTCGTCACTGAACCCGATCCGGTCGGCGATCTGCGCGAGATCCGCCGGGAGCGAGTACGGTGCGATACCCGCGAGCGGGCTCGACGGGAGGTAGGTGGCGGCCAACGTCACACCGGCGACGGTCCCGAGCACGATTCCGAAGACGGTGCCCCGCAGCCGCCACCGGGGCGGTCGCCGCACCGGGCGCGGGGCCCAGCCGGCGTCGGATTCGAAGAGCGTCACCCGCGGAGTATGACACGCGCGCGTGAACCAGGGGGCATCCGCTCCGGTCGGACCGCCCCGCCGGCCCCGAAGGCGGGGTACCGTCGCCGCCGCGCCCGAAACGGCAGCCCGCGCCTGCCGTTTCGGGCGCGGCCTGCCGAAGCGGGCGCGGCGGCGGCGGTGCTGCTGCCGCCGGTGCAGGCACTCACGCGGTCCGTCCGCGCGGGTCTGCCCTGCCGGTGCCACAATGGCCGCATGATGCTGCACCTCACCGGCGACGACGCCGCAGACGCCCTGCTCAGCGAAGACCCGTTCGCCCTCCTGGTCGGGATGCTCCTGGACCAGCAGGTGCCGATGGAGACGGCGTTCGCCGGGCCGGCCAAGATCCGGGACCGGATCGGCACCCTGGACCCGGCGACCATCGCGGCATTCGACGCCGATTCCTTCGTCGGAGTCTTCCGGGCGACGCCGGCCGTGCACCGCTTTCCCGGCTCGATGGCCGGACGGGTGCAGGCGCTCGCCGAGGTCGTCGCGCAGGACTGGAACGGCGACGCCTCCTTGATCTGGACATCCGGGGCCCCGAACGGCACCGAGGTGCTCCGCCGGCTCAGGATGCTGCCCGGCTTCGGCGAGCAGAAAGCGAAGATCTTCCTGGCCATCCTCGGGAAACGGTTCGCTCTCGCAGCACCGGGCTGGCAGGACGCCTCGGCACCATACGGGCAGGACGGCTCGCACGCATCCGTTGCCGACATCGTCGACGCCGAATCGCTCGCGCGGGTACGCGAGACCAAGCGGGCGGCCAAGGCGGCCGCGAAGAAGTCCTAGCCGCGTTGAGGGTCGCTCGCCGACGGCGAGCGGATGCTCAGCATCCGGTAGCCGCGGACATCCGCTTGTCGATACAGTCGAATTCTTCGCACCGGCCGACCGATTGGAACGATCGTGGACCTGACCCACCTCAACTGGCTGGCCATTCTCGCCGCCACCGTCGCGGCCTTCATCGCGGGCGGCATCTGGTTCGGCCCGAAGACGTTCTTCCCGGTCTGGTGGAAGCTGATGGGCAAGGACCCGGCGGCGGTGCCCGGGGCCGGCAGCAACATGGCCGTCGTCTTCGGCTCGACGGCCGTCGCCGCGTTTGTCGAGGCCGTGAGCGTCGCCGTCGTGATCTCCTTCGTCGCGCCGGCCACTCCCGGTTTCGGCCCGCTGCAGGGCGCACTCACCGGCTTCCTGCTCGGCATCGGGCTCGCCGCGGCCTCATCGCTCTCGCACCGGCTCTTCGCCGGGGTCGGGTTCCGGGTCTGGCTGATCGAGGTGTCGAGCGACGTGCTCAACCTCACGATCATGGGCCTGATCATCGGCAGCTGGCGCTGAACGATGGGGCCGCGACCACGCTCGACTACTGTGAGGAAGTGACCGATACCCTGCCCCTGTGCCCCGAATGCTCCAGCGACCTCGCATACGAGATGGGCGCACTCCTCGTCTGCCCGCTGTGCGGGCACGAGTGGGCCGCGGCCGACGCGACCGCGACGAGCGACCCGGGCGAGGCATCCGCCGAGCGCGTGATCACGGATGCCTTCGGGACCGTTCTCGCGGACGGCGACACCGTGACCGTGATCAAGGACCTCAAGGTCAAGGGCAGCTCAGGCGTGGTGAAGGTCGGTACGAAGGTGCGGGGAATCCGCCTGGTCGACGGCGTCGGCGACCACGACATCGACTGCAAGATCGACGGCGTCGGAGCGATGCAGCTGAAGTCGAGTGTGGTCAAGAAGGCCTGACCCGACGACGACAGTCAGTCCTCGACGCTCGTGACGCCTCCCTGCTGCGCCCCCGGCGCCCGGGTGCCGGCCGACCGGGCATCGACGCGGGGACCGATGTTCTGGTTGACGTGGAACACGTTGTCCGGGTCGTATGCGGCTTTGACCTCGGCGAGCCGCGCATAGTTCGGGCCGTAGTTCTGCTGGATCCTGACCTGATCGTCGGCGTCCATGAAGTTGATGTAGCCGCCGGGCTCGGCGAAGGGGTGCAGCGCCTCCCAGTACTCCCGCACCCAGCGGATGTTCGCCGCATTGTCCGCGGGGTCGTGCCACATCCCGGCGATGACCGGCGCGAAGTCCACGTTCCGGTAGGCGAACGCCGTCGCGCCCGGCGCGACCCGCTGCACGGCACCGTCGATCGGGTAGTAGTGGTTCGCGGACTCCATACTCGGGACCCGGCTCCCGAAGTCGACGGCGACCCGCAGCGCGTCGTCGCTCAGCGAGGCGAGGAAGTCCGCCTTCCAGTACGCCTGCATGCCCTTCGGCAGCATCGGGTCGAACAGGCCGTTCAGTACGGGGTACGGGAGCGGTCCGACAAAGGAACCGGCGACGGGCGCGGCGTCGAGGATCGGCTGCCAGCGCTTCTCGCCCTCGTCGAGGGGGCCGGTCCAGGCGCCGACGATGACGCAGACGGGTGTGCCGTGCCACTGCTCGGGCAGGAACGGCACCGGCGGCCCCTGGTGGAAGCCGAGGAACACGCCGAATTCCTCGGGGGCACTCGCGATGAAGTCCCGGTAGAAACGGCCGACGGTCTCTGCCTCCGCGGCAGGGTAGATCACCAGGCCCCCGTAGATCGTGTCGACAGGATGCAGCCGGAATTCGAGCGAGGTGACGACTCCGAAGTTGCCGCCGCCGCCACGCAGGGCCCAGAACAGGTCCGGGTTCTCGGTCTCACTCGCCACGAGGAACCGCCCGTCCGCGGTCACGACATCGGCGGAGAGCAGGTTGTCGCAGGACAGGCCGTACTGCCGCGAGAGGTACCCGATTCCGCCGCCGAGGGTGAGCCCGGACACGCCCGTCGAGCCGATGATCCCGCCGGTCGTCGCGAGGCCGAAGGCGTGGGTCGCGTGGTTGAAGTCCGCCCAGGTCGCCCCGGCCGCCGAGCGGGCTGTTTCCGTGGCCGGGTCCACCCGGACCCCGGTCTGGCCAGTGAAATCGATGACGAGACCGCCGTCGACCGTGCCGAAGCCCGGGGCGCTGTGCCCACCGCCGCGAATCGCGACGGGGAGCTCGTGCTCCCTGGCGAAGGCGACGCTCGTCATCACGTCGGCGACCTGCGACGGCCTGACCACGACGGCCGGGTGCCGGTTGATCATCCCGTTGTAGACCGCTCTCGCGTCGTCGTACCCGGGGTCGTCCGGGCCGACCGCGGATCCGCGGATCTGTTCGCGTAAAGAGTCAAGGGTGAAGGGTGCCATGATTCCTCCTTTGGACGGCATGCCCGGAACCCGTCCGAGCCCTCACGGCATCCGTAATACACCCCCGATGGATCGCGGTCAAGGGAAGCCGCGCCTCATGGTCCGCCGTCACCCGAGGGCGTGAAAGCGGGCTATGACGTCCTCCGGGACGGCGTCCTGCGGGATCTCGGCGAGCAGGAAATCGCCGTCGGGCAGGGCGCCATCGCCCGACAGCCAGAAGGCGGGTGGGACCACGGTTCCTGTGATGGTGGCGGTGCCGGTCCCGACCTCGATGCCGGCCGCGCGCCGCAGGCCCAGGCTCCAGCCGTAGTGGTCGGTGACGTTCGCCACCGGGGAGTAGACCGGGAGGTCGACCCGCTGCGGGGGCGGGGAGCCGGGGAGGTCACGGTCATCGAGGAGGACAGCGGCGACCGGCAGGGCGGCGAACCCCCGGAGCCAGTCCGCAACGTACATGGATGCGTTCTCGGCGTCGTCGGCGTCGAGGTCCGCTGCCGCCGTCGTCGCCGAGGCAGGGTGGGTGCTGGCGAGCCATCGCAGGGGAGATGGAATCTGCAAGACCAGAGGTTCGCGCTGGGTCCTGGCGAAGACCGTCGCGAACTCGATCACGGCACGTGTCGTCCCCGGGTGGGTGAGCAGGGTGCGGAGCGCGTAGCCGGTGCGCGACTTCGCCCGCATGGCCTCCGCCAGCTGTGTGTCGTCGTCGACGCGGTGGGCGTAAAGACGGTCGAGCGGGAGAAGTGCGACATCGGCGGGAAGCACGGCCTGGGCCTGGCGGGCGACATTGGCATACTTCGTCGGCTCGTCCCAGGGCACCGGCTTCCCCTGCAGGAACACCGACCGGGCGTAGTCGAGGCTGTCGACGAGGACGGCCCGGGTCCGTCCGGACGGCGGTCGGCCGATCAGGGTGGCGAAGGGAGTGGACAGGGACGTGGTCACGGGGTCTCCTTGGGGGTGAGTGAGGGGGCGCGATACCCGGGCGGATGCCGCGCACCCGCCGCCGGGCCGTCGACCGGAGTCGAGGGCGCGGCGGCGGGCGCGCGGTGCCGGGGCGGTGCGGGTGGTGGGGTGGCGGGCTGGTCAGGACTTGTGCACGACGGTCTCGCCGTACTTCTGCTCGAGCTCCCGGACCCGCTCCTCGAGGCGGGCGATCTTCAGGACGCGCCGGTCAGGCACCATGATGAGCGGCAGCTCGGCGAGCTTGCCGGAGACCCGTTCCGGCTCGAGGCCGCCCCAGTGCGTCGCGATGAGTTCCTCGTCGTTGTCCTGGCCCCAGGAACCGAAGTAGAGCAGGTCCTTCGGCGGTTCGTCCTGCACGAAGGCGGCCACGAACTCCTTGTACGGTGTGCCGCGTTCAATCCGGGCCTGACGCATCCCCGCACGCAGTGCCGCCGTCTCCGCGGCGTGTACGACGTAGGTGCCCGGCTCCCAGACGACTCCGTACACGTCGGTCGCGACCTGGGCCGAGATCCTGTCCAGTTCGAGGTCGGTCACGACGAGTTCGGGGTCGCGTTCGAGCACGTCGCCGTAGCCGCCGCCCGCACCCTGGGCGATCATGTACAGCTCGCCCTCCTTGGCGACGTCGAACTGGAGTCCCATGTGCGCGGACTGGTAGTCGCCGCCGGCGAAGGGCTGCTCGTTCATCACCCGTTCCATCGACAGGTCGAACTGCGAGGGGTCGTCCTGGATGATGTCGTAGATGTTGATGCCCTTCACGATCGCGAGCGGGTAGACCGGGCAGCCATAGCCGCCGAACATCCCGGGCACGGAGGAGAACTTCGACCCGGACGTCACCGTCATGAATCCCCAGCTCGGCGTGCCGCGCGAGGCGACGATCATCTCGTAGCCCATGCCGCCGCGGAACTTGCCGAAGCCCTGGTTGTCCCGGACGAGTCGCTTGCTGACCAGCTGCAGGAACGGGACCTCCTCCTCCATGACCTCCTGCTCGCCGATGTCGGCCATTGCGCAGAACAGCGGCGCCACGGCGTCCTCGCCGTCGCGGAATGCCT
Source organism: Cryobacterium algoricola (assembly GCF_004402485.1). Classification (GTDB taxonomy): domain Bacteria; phylum Actinomycetota; class Actinomycetes; order Actinomycetales; family Microbacteriaceae; genus Cryobacterium; species Cryobacterium algoricola. The sequence continues at coordinate 44,666 of NZ_SOFG01000019.1, forward strand.
TCGCCCCTCCACCCATCCCGTTGAGGTCGGCGCACAGGTTGCCGACCTGCTCACCGTTCTGCGTGGTGCCGCCCCAGAGGAAGTCGTTGATCTGGTTGAACCAGGGCGCGACGACATTCGAGTACTTCTGTGGCGAAGAGAACTGCATCTTCGCGAACGCCGTCTGCAGGGCGGAGAAGCCCCGGAAGGAGGCCTGCAGCGACTGCCCGACCGGGGCGTCGTAGCCCGCGTCCGCCCAGCTGTGCTCCTCGGTGGTGACCTCGATCGGCGATAGCGCCCCGGTACTGCGCGGCAGGTCAGGCCACCAGTACGACAGGATCGCCTGGGCCATGAAGGACTTCGTCGACGCCAGCGGGGAGTTGATCGCCCGGTTCAGGATCTCCGGCCCGGTCCCGGTGAGGTCGACGATCATCCGCTCGCCCCTGATCGTGATCTTGCAGGCGAACTTGATCAGGATGTTCTCCTTGAGCGTCGAATCGACGAACTGGTTGAACGTGACGGTCCCGTCCGGGAGCTCGCCGATCCGGCGGCGCACCTCGATCTCGACGTCCTCGACGGTGACCCGCAGCGAGGCGACGAAGGTCTCCTGGCCCACCTCGTCGATCAGCCGGTCGACGGTGTCCATGATGCGGCGTACCGCGCCCATCTTGACCTTGATGTCGGCGAGCATGAGCTTCGGGTCCCTCGTGGAGTGCTGCAGGAAGGTCAGCAGGTCGCGGCGCAGGTGTCCCTTCTCGACGATCTTGATCGGGGAGGCCCGGAGGCCGTCGTCGAAGGGGGTCTCGGAGCCGGAGGGCATGCCGCCCGGTTCGCAGGCGCCGTTCTCGCCCTCGTGGATGGTCGCGCCGACCCAGGCGATGATGATCCCGCCCCGGATCACGGGGACGAGCATCGACTGGTCGGTGTTGTGCACCATGCCGAAGCGGGAATCGTTGTGGAAGAACCCGTCACCCTCGTTGATGCCGACGGTGGGCTCGTCCTTCCAGTTCTTCATGATGTATCGGATCGGGTGGTGCAGCACGGCGGAGAAGGCGATCACGCCCCGGTTGGACAGGTAGGTGACGTCGCCTTCCGCGGTGTAGACCGCGCAAGAGAGGTCGGCCCACTTGGCGCCCGGCGCAGCGCCCATGCTCTCGCACATTTCGAACGCCTCGTCGAGCGCCCCGGCGAGGCGCTTGCGGATTCGGTCGATCTCGAGCGGGTCGATGCCCTGGGCGATGCACTCCTCCTCGTATGCCGAGCGGGGCATGATCTCGTGGTGGCGCATGATGGCCGGGTCGGGCCCGAGGAAGAGCGTGGTCTCGTCCATGAACGCGTCGACCCACTGCTGTTCCTGGTCGGTGAGCAGCTGGGCGTCGTCGGTGTTGCCGCTGGTGGGCGCGGACTGGTTGTGTGTCAGTGTCATTGCAGGCTCCTTTGCGTGCGTGAGTGCTTGGGGGACGGTTCGGTCAGTCGCTGAGCAGCCAGACGGCGCCCTGCCTGGTCGGTTCGAGTCGCCACCCGGGTTCGACGAGGTAGGTGGTGTTCTCGGTCGTGACGATGGCCGGCCCGTGGATGACGAAGTGGTGCGCGAGGGCGTCGGCGTCGTAGACGGGGGTGTCGACGGCCCCGTCGATGCTCGTGAAGTGCACCGGCCGATGCGAGACCGGGGTCGGCTTCTCCTTTTCCCCGCCCGTGTGGATCGATTCGAACTCGATCACCTCGCCCTCGATATACGAGGCCACCCGGATCGTCTGCACGCGGATGCCCGCCTCCGGCGCCTGGGTTCCCTCGCCGTAGCGCTCGCCGAAGATCTCCGAGAAGGTCTTGATCAGGTGCAGCACGTCCGCGACTCCGTCGACCCGGTTGATGTCGAATGCGACGGCGGTCGTGACGAGCTGGTTGCCGTAGCGCATGTCCATTTCGAGGCGGTAGCGCACGTCGGCACGGTCGTAGCCCTGCCGTACGAGATCGTCGGCGCCCTTGGCCTCGAGTTCCTCGATGTACCCGTTCATCGCCTCGTACTTGTTGTAGAGGCTCCGTTTGAGAGGCTCGTACAGCACGACGTACGCGCTGCGTTCGTGGATGTGCAGCGGCCGCATGTTGCCGGCGCCGAGGGCAGAGAACACCGAGGCGAACGGGGGGAACAGGATCCGGCTGATGCCGGCGCTCGCCGCGATGCCGCACGCGTGCAGCGGGCCGTTCCCGCCGTACGCGAGCATCGTGTAGTCCTCGATCAGGCCGCCGCGGGAGCGCAGCTCCTTCTCGATGCCGATCGCCATCTGCTCGTCGACCGTGCGCTTGATCACCTTCGCGACCTCGACGGCATCGAGGTCGAGCTCGTCCGAGAGATTTTCGTTGATGACGTACAGAGAGCGTTTCCGGTTGAGGGTGATGTGCCCGTTGGCGTAGTTCTCCGGGTCGAGGTAGCCGAGCACGAGATCCGCGTCGGTGACCGTCGGTCGGAGTCCACCGCGGTCGTAACAGGCCGGCCCCGGGTCCGATCCCGCAGACTCCGGTCCGATCTGGATCGCGTGGTGGATGCGGTTGTACGCGGCGATGGAACCGCCGCCGGCACCGAGGGTGTTGAGGTGGATCATCGGGGCGGAGACCATCCACCGGCCGATGGTCGGCTGGAAATCGTAGTGCCGCACCCCTCCTTCCGGCACGAGGCCGATATCGAAGGACGTTCCGCCCATGTCCATCGAGACGACATCGCCGAGCCCGGTGGATTCCGAGAGGTGCTGGGCCGCGCCGACGCCCGCGATGGGTCCGGAGTGGATCGTCTGCAGCGCATCCGTCGAATTGGGCTGCGCCATGCCGCCCGAATTGTGGATGACGAGCATGGGCTTCTGGTAGCCGGAGTCGCGCAGGTTGTTCGAGAGCTGGTTGAGCGCGTGGAACATGGTCTCGTGCAGGAAGGCGTCCACGATCGTGGCCATGGCGCGAACGTATTCGCCCTTGCGGCCGGAGACCTGGCTGCTGAGGAGCACGGGGATGGATCCGAGCTCGTGGGTGGGGTATTCCTCGAGGATGATCTCCAGGATCCGGTCCTCGTGTGCCGAGTTCTCCGTCGCGTTGGTGAGCGCGACGACGATGGCCTCCGCGCCGTTGTCGACGAGTTCGCGCACCTGTGCGCGCACGTCGTCGTAGCCCAGCGGCACGAGTACCTCGCCCACCGAGTCGATGCGTTCCTTGACCGAGCGGATGAGGCGGCGCGGCACGAGCGGGTCAGGACGCTGGGCGTCCGGCATGTCGCCCTGCTTGACGCCGTCCAGTCCTTCGCCGTAGCCGCGGCCCCTGGACAGCGGGATGGTGTCTTCGAAGCCGTGCGTGACGAGCGCGGCGACCCGCGGGCCCTTGCCCTCGATCAAGGCGTTGGTGCCGAGTGTCGTGGCGTAGCGCACGGAGTCGACTTCCTTGAGCGCTGTCTCCCGGCTGACGCCGGCGCGTTCGCAGGCCCGGTCGAGGGCCTCGTTGAAGCCGAGGGCGAGGTTGTGGTGGGTGGTCAGCGCCTTGGACTCGATGTAGACGTCGTCCCAGACGAAGAAGCAGTCGCTGAAGGTGCCGCCGATGTCGACGGAGATTCGTTTCATGGTCAGTGTGCTCCCTCGCGGTGGGTGTGGCCGGCGTGGCCGGGTTGTGCGTGGCTCACCGAATCGAAGCGGGCGCTCAGATCGGTGACGGCGTTCTCGCCGGGGCCGTAGTTGACGACTTCTTCCGGGTTGCCGCCGTGGGCCTCCCACTTCTCGCGGAGGGAGTCGATGTCCCAGAGCATGTCGACCGTCGGCGGATGCCCCGGCGGCAGGTATTCGGCCTCGATCTGTGTGCCGCAGGTCGGGCAGTAGAACTCCAGGATCCGGCAGAATGCCGGGTCGGGGGAGAAGGTGAACTCGTACTTCTCCGGGTCGATCACGGGCGGGTGGATTTCCCGCGGGTCCCTGTCGTAGACCAGGGTGCCTTCCTTGTAATTGCCGCGGGCGTCGCCGAAGTCGTGGGCGCAGATTCGGCAGATCCACCGTTCGGTGTCGAGGTCGATGAAGAGATATTCCGTCATGGGAACGCGCATTCGATGTGTCCTTCCAGGAGAAACGTGCGGGGTGAGAACGGAGGGGGTGAACGGGATCAGAGGGTGTCGGTCAGCACGAGGTCCCCTGCGGTGGAGACCGTCAGGTTCCAGCCGAGCGGCACCCGTGCGGTGAAGAAGGGCCCCTCGACGATGGCCGGTCCCGGCGCGGTCGCCCCGGGCTGCTGGTCGTCGAGCCGGTAGACGGCGACGCTGTCGACCTGCGTGGCCGACGAGCGCACCCGGCGGGTCCCCGCGGGGACGGCGGCGCTCGTCGCCCCGGGGACCCCGCCCTCGAGGTGCGGGTGCGGGAGGCGGAAGATCGCCGTGAGCGTCAGGATCTCGGTGCCGTCCTCGTGGATGGTCGACCATTCCAGATCGCACTCGGCCAGGTCGTGCCCCTCCTGGAACATGTCGCGGGAGGCGTTCGCCGTCATGGTGCGCCGCGCGACGTCGATTTCCTCGACCGTGCAGCCCGTGACCGGGGTCTCGTAGGACTGCGCGATGTCGGAGAAGCTGATGCCGTACGCCGAGAAGACCGCGGCGAGGCGCGGCACGAGGACCTGGCCTACTCCGGCGGTCCTGGCCGCGGTGCACGCGTTCATCGGGCCGCCGCCGCCGAAGGCCGCGAGGGTGGTGTCGCCGTCCGGGCTGACGAGCGGGGCGAAGGCCTCGGCGAGCCGGGCGGAATAGGTCCCTTCCATCCGCACCAGGGCCTCCTCGAGGGAGATACCGAGGGGTTCGGCGATCGTGCGCGTGATCACGGACCGGGACCGTTCGGCGTCGAGCGCCAGCTCGCCGTTCAGGTAGGTGTCCGGGTCGAGCACGCCGAGCAGCAGGTTGACGTCGGTGATCGTCGCCTGGGTACCGCCGAAACCGAAGCACGCCGGGCCGGGGGCCGCGCCGACGCTTTCGGGCCCGATGGTGATCGCGCCGTCGCGGACGGCGATGACCGAGCTGCCGCCGACGCCGAAGGAATGCACGTTGCTCATCTCGTAGGAGATCGCGACGCCCTGGATGGACCCGCGCCGGTCGACGGTGATGAGCGAATCGGTGACCTCGCCGACGTCGGTCGTCGTGCCGCCGACATCGATCATCAGCACGTGCGGGAGGCCGTAGGCCTCGGCGAGGGCCCGGGTTCCCTCCAGCCCGCCGCGCGGGCCTGACGAGTACGTCTTGAGGGCCACCGACTTGGCGACCCGGGAGGAGGCGCCGTCGTTGCGGTAGATCAGCAGCGGGTTCCGCACCTTGTACTCCCGCAGCCGGTGCTCGGCGCTGTACAGGAAGCGTTCGACCGTCGGGTGCAGGAACGAGTTGAGGATGCCGGACCAGATCTGGCGGGTCCGAGAGGTGTCGGCGGCGAAGTCCCGGGAGAACAGGATCGGCACGGAACCGAGCAGGTGGCGCGGGAAATTCCGCAGCATGGCGCGCTTGTAGAGCTGCTCGCGGTCTGCGCTCCCCGCTGCGATGACGAGCCGTTCGGCGCCGGCAGTCGTCAAGCGGTTGATCTCGGCGACGAGGGCGCCCGCGAGGTCCTCCGGGGTCCCGTCAGGGGAGACGACCGCGACACGGACCCCAACGAGGTCGTCGAAGAGTCCGCCCCGGTCCTCGAGGCCGCGCAGGGTGTCCGCGAGCGAGGGATCGTCGGTGATGAGCCCGATCAGCGGGCCCTTGCGTTCGACGAGCGCGTTGGTGCCCTGCGTCGACGAGTAGCGGATGTGCCGGGTCGAGTGCAGGAGCCCGGCAAGGTCCGCGTGTCCGAACAGTTGTTCGGACGCCTTGGACATTGCATCGAAGAGGCACTGGGACAGGTCGACGGGGGTGGTGAGGGTCTTGGTGAATGTGAAATCGGCGCCGCTGCCGACGACGATGTCGGTGAGGGTGCCGCCGTTGTCTATGTTGATCAATCGTTCCATGAGCGCTCCTTTGCGTAGCTGTCGTGAATGATCGGGCCCTGTCGGGGGCCACGGGAATCAGCGTGCCGCACCCCTCGCCGGGCAGCGTGTCCCAGATTGGGACAGCGGGTGTCCTATCGCTTCCGGTCCGCGTGCCGCATGCTTGTACGATCCACGAAGGAGTGAATATGCAGGAGTCTGCCGACAGGCGTTCCGCCATCAAGCTTGCTCGCGACACGTTCCTGCGCTCCGGGCGCACCGAAACCCGGGCGGTGCCCGACATCGTCGCGGCGTCCTGGCTGCGGTCCTTTTCGGCGGGAGTGGACGCATCCACTGCCCAGGCGATCTATCACAATGACCTCGACGTGACGGGCAGGCTGGTGCGCTGCTCGGAGACCGCCATCGCCCGGCTCGGCGACGAGATGGCCGAGATGCCGCTCAGCATCGTGCTCACCGACCACAAGGCCCGCATCCTGTGGCGCTCGGAGCGGGACCGCGGGATCGGCAGGCTCCTTGACGGCGTCTCCCTGGCCCCCGGGTTCAACTATGCGGAGGATTCCGTCGGCACGAACGGGATCGGTACCGTGCTCGAGTCCGGCCGGCCGCTGTACATCGTCGGCCCGGAGCACTTCCACGAGCAGCTGCAGCCCTTCGCGTGCGCGGGGAGCCCGATCCGGGATCCCCTGACCAATCGTGTCGAAGGCGTCCTCGACATCACCTGCCTGAGCGAATATGCCAGCCCGCTGATGCATTCGCTCGTTCGTTCAGCGGCGCACGAGATCGAGCAGAATCTCCTCGTGGACCGCAGCCAGTGCCAGCAGGCGCTGTTCGAGGCGTTCGTCCGGGTGGATGCCCGCACCCACGCCGCCGTGATGGCGATCGGCGGGACGATGGTGATGGGCAATGCGGCGGCCCAGGGCCTGTTCGAACCCGGCGAGCAGTGGGCCATCCACGAGCACGCCCGCTACCTGATGACGAGCCGGGGAGGGCCTGCCGACCGGATCGAGCTCCCGTCCGGGCGACATGTGCACCTCCGCGGGACCCGGGTCGTCGTGGGGGCCGACGTCGCCGGAATCGTCGTCGTGGTCAGTCTCGTCGAGGCCGGCTCAGCCGTTCCGATGTCGCAGGCACCGGTTCTCGCGCCCGCACTCCAGGCCGGAGCGGGAACGGCCATGGGACCGGAAACGGGCGCGGAGATGAGGGCGGCGGCCCCGGTCGTCGCCGAACAGCCGACGCGGTTCGGCGACGGCAGGTCCCTGCTCTGGAAGCGTGCCTGCGCGGGCATCTCCGAGGCGCTCGTCGCCGCGGAGCCGCTCCTCGTCATCGGGGAATCGGGCTGCGGGAAACGGTCGCTCGTCGCCGATCTCTTCGAACGGGTCGTTGCTGGGGGCCGGACGAGGGAATTCGCCGCCGAAGACCTCGGAGACCTCCACGCCGAAGAAGCCGCTCGTGCCGCGGTCACCGAACGGACGCTTTATATCGTCTCGAACATCAACCGGCTCGACGCCGAGGGTGTCGCGGTGTTCGACTCGTTCCTCGCCGCGCTCGCCGGGAGCGGACGGCCCGTATCCGTCGCCGCGACGGTTTCGGACGCAGACCTCGACTCCGACCTGCCGTTCCGTGCCGTCCTCTCTCATTTCGAGAAGGCTGTCACTGTCGCGCCGCTCCGCCACCGCACCGAAGACATCGCCCTGCTCGTCACGCACCTCCTGCGCGGCTCGCCGGGGCAACGCGGCCCGGGAGTGAGCACCGCGGCGATGCGGGTCCTGTCCCGCTATGACTGGCCGCGGAACATCCGTCAGCTCGAAGAGGCGCTCGCTTTCGCCAGGCTCAAGCGCCCGGTCGGCGAGATCCAGCCGGAGGACCTGCCCGGGTACTGCCACAGCGGGGCTCAGCGGCAGCTGTCGACTCTCGAAGCGGGGGAGCGCGACCTGATCGTGACGGCCCTGCACGACGCGGAGGGCAACCGTGCGCGCACAGCGGCGATGCTCGGGATCGCCCGCTCCTCGCTCTACCGCAAGCTCAAGAGCTTCGGGATCACTGCGGCCTGAGCTGTGGCCGGTCGCTCGGTGCCGACCTGTCCCGTTCGTGCCGAAAGCCGCCGGTGGAACGGGGACTCTCGGTCGAAATGGTGATTCTCAGGCGTCGGGTGGGCGGATGCTGCCGGGCTACTTCGTGCTGCCGATGACCGGTGCCCACACGGCCTGGGCTCCGGTGTCGCCGACGATGACGACAGAGACGACGGAGCCGACGGCGCTGACGGCGACCGCGACCGCGAGGACAACGGTCAGGACGGTGCGGATGGCGGGGGTGGCAATCCGCGCGGCGTACTTCTGTCCCGGCCCGAAATAGCGGAACCACACCCACTGGGCCGCCGCGACGAGGAAGAGTCCGAAGATCCAGAACCGCACGCTTCCGCCGATGGCGACGTGCGCTCCGCTCAGTGCGGTCGGCGTGATCACCTCGGCGAGGGCCTCACCGGCCTCCACGGTCAGGATGGTCGCCCCGAGCGCGACGAACGCGAGCAGCGGCGTCACGATGCCGAGCCGGCGCCTGGCCGTCGGCCAGACCAGGGTCAGGATCGTGCAGAGGGCGGCGAGGGGGATCAGGATCACGCTCGCGTGCACGAGAAGGGGGTGCAGGGGAAGCCCGGCGATCACCCAGTTCATGCCGTAGCCATCCGCTGGATAGACGCTGAGTCGATGTGCCGTGGTTCTCTGATGATCGTGCCCTTCCCGAGTGTGGACGAAGCCAGCCTATCGGCCGGGCGGGTCCCGTCGATCAGCGGGACTGGCGGCGTCCCTTGGGCTTCGGCGCTCCCTTGACCGCGGGCGCCCGGCCCTGGCCCTTGGAGGCCTTGGCCTTGCCGCCTGCTTTCGCCGGCTTCTGCGGGGCGGCTGCCGCAGTGGGCTTCCGCACCACGGGGCGCGCGACCTCGAGCAGCTCGAGTCCGGCGCTCGTCAGGGTGGGCACGTCGTCGACGGTGACGAACAGTTCGCCGCCCACCTCCTCCTCGAGCTTGCGGATGGAGATCAGCAGGGTGGCGCGGGTCATGTTGAGGGTCTTCGCCGCGGCACCCCAGTTGGTGGCTTCGGCGGTCGTGACGAAACGCCGGAGCAGGGTGGTGTCCACAAGAAAGCCCTTCGAACTGCCACCGTGCCGGTCACGGGGCAGTAACAGGCTACGCGGTGCCGGGAGAACAGGCGCAATGAGAACATGGAGCAATGACCGCAACGCTCGTGGCCAAGGGCCTCTCCGGCGGGTACGCGCACCGTACCCTTTTCGATTCGCTCGACCTCACCGTCGCGCCCGGCGACGTTGTCGGGGTGGTCGGGGTCAACGGTTCGGGCAAGTCGACGCTGCTCCGGCTGCTCTCCGGCCGGCTCGCCCCGCAGGCAGGCACCGTCAGTCTCTCCCCGGCGGATGCGTTCGTCGGCTGGCTGCCGCAGGAACCGGACCGCAGGCCGGGCGAATCGATCGCGGACTACATCGCCCGGCGTACCGGTTGCGCCGACGCGAGCCGTGACCTCGATGCCGCCGCCGCCCTGCTCGCCGGCGAGGCGCCCGCTGGGGCGTCCGGGGGCGACGACCGTGACCCCGGCGACGTCTACTCCGCTGCCCTCGACCGCTGGCTCGCGAGCGGTGCCGCCGACCTCGACGAACGGATGCCCGCCCAGCTCGCCGACCTCGGCCTCAGCCTCGCGGCCGACGCGGCGATGACGTCCCTCTCGGGCGGGCAGGCCGCCCGGGTGGGCCTCGCCGCCCTGCTGCTCAGCCGCTTCGACGTCGTGCTGCTCGACGAACCCACCAACGACCTCGACCTCGACGGCCTCGAACGGCTCGAGGCCTTCGTGCACGGGCTGCGGGGCGGGGTGGTGCTCGTCAGCCACGACCGGGAGTTCCTGGCCCGCTGCGTCACCCGCGTGCTCGAACTCGACCTCGCCCAGGGCGCCAACCGGGTCTTCGGCGGCGGCTACGATTCCTACCTCGAGGAGCGCGAGACCGACCGGCGGCACAAGCGCGAACACTACGAGGAGTTCGCAGAGAAGAAGGCCGACCTCGTGGGCCGGGCCCGCGTGCAGCGGGAGTGGTCGAGCCAGGGCGTCCGCAACGCGATGAAGAAGTCCCCGGACAACGACAAGATCCGGCGGAAGGCATCCGCTGAATCGAGCGAGAAGCAGGCGCAGAAGGTGCGGCAGATGGAGAGCCGGATCAAGCGCCTCGACGAGGTCGAGGAACCGCGCAAGGAATGGCAGCTCGACTTCACGATCGGCGAGGCGCCGCGGTCGGGAGCTGTCGTCGCGACCCTCAACGAGGCGGTGTTCAGCCGGGGCGGGTTCACTCTCGGGCCGGTGTCGCTCCAGGTCAACGCGGGGGAACGGATCGGCATCACCGGGCCGAACGGGGCGGGCAAGACGACCCTGCTCGGCGCCCTTCTCGGGCGCCTCGTTCCGGACAGCGGCACCGCGAGCCTCGGGTCGAGCGTGCGGATCGGCGAGATCGACCAGGCCAGGTCGCTGCTGCTCGGGCCCCGGCCGCTCGCCGAGGGCTTCGAGGAGCTCGTGCCCGACCTGTCGACCGCGGAGGTGCGCACCCTGCTCGCCAAGTTCGGGCTCAAGGCGGACCACGTCACCCGGCCGGCCGGTGAGCTGTCGCCGGGGGAGCGCACCCGTGCGGCCCTCGCCCTGCTCCAGGCCCGCGGCGTCAACCTGCTCGTGCTGGACGAGCCGACCAACCACCTCGACCTCGCCGCGATCGAACAGCTCGAGCAGGCCCTCGAGGGCTACGAGGGCACGCTGCTCCTGGTCACCCACGACCGGCGGATGCTCGCCACGGTCCACACGGACCGGCACTGGTCGGTCACCGCGGGCCACGTCACGGAGTCCTGACCGCCCGCGCTCCCCGCATCCGCCCGCCCCGCCCGCACGTCGCCGCACGCCAGCGAGAGCGCACTTGTGGCCCTTAAACCCGGTGCTTAAGGGCACTTTTCGCGCTCTCGCGGGTGGGTGGGCGAGCGGATGCGCGGGCGGGGGTTGGTGAGGGGGCGCGAGCGTGGTTGGGTGGGCGGGTGACCACTCTGCCGATGTTTCCGCTGGGATCTGTGCTCTTCCCGCACATGCCGCTGCACCTGCGCGTCTTCGAGCAGCGCTACCTGATCATGATGGCGCGGGTGCTCGACGCCGACGCCGCGGTCTTCGGCGTGGTGCTGATCGAGCGCGGCCAGGAGGTCGGCGGCGGCGAGCACCGGTTCGGGATCGGGACGGTGGCCAGGATCACGCAGCTCGAGGCCCCCGAGGGGTTCGTCGGCGTCGTAGCGCAGGGCGAGCGGCGCATCGAGGTGCTCGAGTGGCTCGACGACGACCCGCACCCGCAGGCGAGCGTCCGCGAGCTCGCCGAACTCGAGTGGGACGACGAACTGTTCCCGCTGCGGGAACGGGCCGAACGGGTCGTGCGCCGGGCCCTCGCGCTCGCGAGCGAATTCACCGAACAGCCCTGGGCTCCCGACGTCGAACTCTCCGGAGACCCGGCCGTCGCGGCCTGGCAACTCGCGGCGATCGCACCGGTCGGACCGCTCGACCAGGTCGAGCTGCTGCGGTCGGAGTCGATGGAGGCCCTGCTCACCCGAGTGATCGAGGTCACCGAGGCGGCCACAGACTCCTTCGGCGCCTGACCGGCCCGCAACCGAGGCCGGTCGGGCAGGCCGGAGCCGGTCGCTGGGGGACTCCGGCTGCTAAGCTGCTCGCGAAGCGGTTGTGCCCTGACGGGTGTGCCGTCCAACTGAATACCGGGCCGACATGGCCGATGCGGGAGAGTCCGGCGCCTCGGCGGCCGGACACCGAAGGAGCAATCCTCCCCGACAATCTCTCAGGTACTCGTACCGCATCGGACTGGCCACTCTGAAAAGTAGTCGCAGCACAGTGCGGCTCGCCCATGGTGAAAGTCACGTCCCGACCAGGACGCGGCGAAGCTCTCAGGCCTGACGACAGAGGGGGAGTTCCCACGGGGTCTTTCGACCCCGAGAATCTCGCTCGGCCGCGGCCGACCTGCCTGGAGAACTCATGACCCCGGAACTGACCGAACGGTATTCCCCGCTGCACCAGGCGCACGTCGATGCCGGAGCCAGCTTCACCGACTTCGCCGGCTGGCAGATGCCGGTGCGCTACTCGAGCGATCTCGCCGAGCACCACGCGGTGCGCACCGCGGCCGGTCTGTTCGACCTCTCCCACATGGCCGAGATCCGGGTGAGCGGGGCGGATGCCGCGGCCTACCTCGACTACGCCCTCGCCGGAAAGCTCTCCGCGATCGCCCTCTTCCAGGCGAAGTACAGCCTGATCCTCAACGCGGCCGGCGGCATCGTCGACGACGTGGTCGTCTACCGCACCGGAGAGACCGAGTTCCTGGTGATCGCCAACGCCGGCAACCACTACCCGGCGCTCGAGGCCCTCACCAAGCGCGCGGCCCGCTTCGACGTGACCGTCACCGACGAGAGCGACGACACCGCCCTCATCGCCGTGCAGGGCCCGAACTCCCTCGCCATCCTGCAGGCGACCGTCGGTCTCACGGCCACGGACGACCTCGCCGCCCTGCGCTACTACCGGGCGATGACGGGCACCTTCGGCGAGGTCCCCGTGCTGATCGCCCGCACCGGGTACACCGGGGAGGACGGCTTCGAACTGTACGTGCCCGTCGCCGAGGCGCTCGCACTCTGGAACGCCCTCACCGTTGCCGGCGCGGGCCACGGCCTCGTGCCCGCCGGCCTCGCGAGCCGCGACACCCTGCGCCTCGAGGCCGGGATGCCGCTCTACGGCCACGAGCTGAGCGTCGCGACCTACCCGGCCCAGGCCGGACTCGGCCGGGTCGTCAACCTCGCCAAGGAGACCGACTTCATCGGCCGCGCCGCGAGTGAAGAGGGTCCGCAGGCGGGGTCCGCCGTGCTCGTCGGCCTCGTGTCCGCGGGCAAGCGTGCCGGCCGCGCCTCCTACGACGTCTACCGCACCGCTGACGCGCACACCCCGGAGGGCATGATCACGAGCGGCGCCCTCTCCCCGACCCTGGGGCATCCGGTCATGATGGCGTACGTCTCGCCGTCGATCGCCCGGCTCGGCACCGAGGTCTTCGTCGACGTGCGCGGCACGCGGATCCCGGCGACCGTGACCGCGCTCCCGTTCTACTCCCGCAAGCCCTGATCCCTGAGGCCCTGACCCCGCGGGCATCCGCCCAGCTCGCTCCCGCCGGCGAATCACGCCGGCATCCCACACCAGACGCACTGCCCGTTGTTCCGCCGAAAGGACACCCCATGACCGACCAGACCACCCTCAAGTACACCGCTGAACACGAGTGGGTGCTCCTCGAGGGCGACACCGCGACCGTCGGCATCACGGCATACGCGGCCGAGAAGCTCGGTGACGTCGTCTTCGTCGAACTGCCCGCCGTCGGCACGGGCGTCATCGCCGGCTCGATCGTCGGAGAGATCGAATCCACCAAGTCGGTCGGCGAGCTCTTCGCGCCGGTCACAGGCACGGTCACGGCCACCAACGACGGCGTCGTCGACAGCCCCGAGCTCGTCAACAGCGACCCATTCGGAGAGGGCTGGCTGATCAAGGTCACCTTCCTCGAGCTGCCGCCCCTCCTCACCCACGCCGAATACTCCGCCCTCACCGGCGAGTAGACCCACCGGAAGCAGGCAGCGCCAGATGACCAAGCACCTCAGCCCCACTCTGACCCCCCAGGCCGCGTCCCAGGCCGCCGAACGGCCGTTCACCGAACGGCACATCGGCACGGATGCCGCGGCGCAGGCGACGATGCTCGCCCGCCTCGGCTACGACTCCGTCGACGCCCTCGTGGCCGCTGCCGTTCCCGCCTCGATCCACGTCGACGCGTTCCGGTCGGAGTCGGACACCCTGCTTCCGCCCGCCGCGAGCGAGCGCGAGGCGCTCGCCGAACTGCGCGCCCTCGCCGGCCGCAACACCGTGCAGCGCTCGATGATCGGACTCGGCTACTACGACACGATCACGCCCGCCGTGATCAAGCGCAACGTACTCGAGAACCCGAGCTGGTACACGGCGTACACCCCGTACCAGCCCGAGATCTCCCAGGGTCGGCTCGAGGCGCTGATCAACTTCCAGACGATGATCGCCGACCTGACCGGCCTGCACACCGCGAACGCGTCGATGCTCGACGAGTCGACCGCCGTCGTCGAGGGCATGCTCCTCGCCCGCCGCGGCTCCAAATCGCCGTCGCACCGGTTCCTCGTCGATGCGGATGCCCTCCCGCAGACCAAGGCGCTGCTCGCGAACCGGGCCGCCGCGCTCGGAATCGAACTCGTGGAAACCGACTTCGGCACGCTCGGCGCCGACGCCGAACCCTCCGAACCCACCGAGGTCGACGCCGAGGCCTCCACCGGGCTCGGCGACTACTTCGGAGTCTTCGTGCAATACCCCGGCGCGACCGGCCGGGTCTGGAATCCCACCGCCGTCATCGAGGCCGCGCACGCCCAGGGCGCCCTCGCCGTCGTCGCCGCCGACCTGCTCGCGCTCACCCTGATCATGTCGCCCGGTGAACTCGGCGCCGACGTCGCCGTCGGCACGAGCCAGCGCTTCGGCGTGCCGATGGGCTTCGGCGGTCCGCACGCCGGCTACCTCGCCGTGCGCAAGGGCCTCGAACGCCAGATGCCCGGCCGTCTCGTCGGCGTGAGCGTCGACGCCGCCGGCCACCCCGCCTACCGCCTGTCGCTCCAGGTGCGCGAGCAGCACATCCGCCGGGACAAGGCGACCTCGAACATCTGCACCGCCCAGGTGCTCCTCGCCGTGATGGCGGGCATGTACGCCGTCTACCACGGGCCGGACGGGCTCCGCCAGATCGCCCGCGGGGTGCACGAGAACGCGGGCAGGCTCGTCGCCGCCCTCCGCGCCGCCGACGTGACGGTGCTGAATGCCACCTTCTTCGACACCGTGCGCGTCTCGGTGCCGTCCCGGGCCGCCGAGATCGTCGCCCGCGCCTCGGGCGCTGGCGTCAATCTCTACCAGGTCGACTGCGACACGATCGGCATCAGTGTCGACGAGACCACCACCCCGAGCGACCTCACCGCCGTGCTCGGCGCGTTCGGCGGCACGGATGCGTTCGGACACGTCGACCTCGAGACATCCGTCACTGGGCTCCCCGACGAGCTCGCCCGCACGACGAGCTACCTCGAGCACCCGGTCTTCAATACGCACCGCTCCGAGACGAGCATGATGCGCTACCTCAAGCGCCTCGCGGACTACGACTACGCGCTCGACCGCGGCATGATCCCGCTCGGATCCTGCACCATGAAGCTCAACGCGGCGACCGAGATGGAGGCCGTCAGCTGGCCCGAGTTCAGTGGCATCCACCCCTTCGCGCCGCGCGACGACGTCGACGGGTACCTCGAACTCATCCGGCAGCTCGAGACCTGGCTGACGGATGTCACGGGGTACGACTCCGTGTCGCTCCAGCCGAACGCCGGGAGCCAGGGCGAACTGTCCGGGTTGCTCGCGATCCGCGGCTATCACCTGGCCAACGGAAACGCCGAACGCACCGTCTGCCTGATCCCGTCGAGCGCGCACGGCACGAACGCGGCCTCCGCCGTGCTCGCCGGCATGAAGGTCGTCGTCGTGGCCTGCGACGAGCTCGGCAACGTCGACCTCGACGACCTGCGCGCGAAGATCGCCGAACACTCCGACACCCTCGCCGCGCTCATGATCACGTACCCCTCGACCCACGGCGTCTACGAGCACGAGGTCGGCACCATCTGCGAGGCCGTGCACGCGGCCGGCGGCCAGGTCTACGTCGACGGCGCCAACCTCAACGCCCTGCTCGGCTTCGCCCGGTATGGCGACTTCGGCGGCGACGTGTCGCACCTTAACCTGCACAAGACGTTCTGCATCCCGCACGGCGGCGGCGGACCCGGCGTCGGCCCCGTCGCGGCCAAGGCGCACCTCGCACCGTTCCTGCCCGGGCATCCACTCGCCCAGGACGAGGAACACTACCTGCGCGGCGCCGACGGCAGTGCCGGCACCGTCGTGCACGGCGGCGGCCCCGTCTCGGCCGCACCATACGGGAGCCCGGGCATCCTGCCGATCTCCTGGGCCTACGTGCGCATGATGGGTGCGGCCGGCCTCAAGCAGGCCACCGGCGCCGCCGTGCTCGCGGCGAACTACGTCGCGAAGGGGCTCGAGGGCGCTTACCCGCTGCTCTACTCCGGGGAGAACGGGCTCGTCGCCCACGAGTGCATCCTCGACCTGCGGCCGCTGACCGCGGCGACGGGCGTGACCGTCGACGACGTCGCCAAGCGACTCGTCGACTACGGCTTCCACGCGCCGACGATGAGCTTCCCGGTCTCGGGCACGCTCATGGTCGAACCGACCGAGAGCGAGGACCTCGGCGAGATCGACCGCTTCATCGAGGCCATGATCGCGATCAAGGCCGAAGCGGATGCCGTCGCGGCCGGAGTCTGGCCGGCCGACGACAACCCCCTGCACAATGCGCCGCACACGGCGCAGTCCGTGATCGAGGGGGAGTGGGAGCACTCGTACGACCGCGCCACTGCCGTCTACCCGCTGCGCAGCCTGATCCGCGGCAAGTACTGGCCGCCGGTCCGCCGCATCGACAACGCCTTTGGAGACCGGAACCTGGTCTGCGCCTGCCCGCCCCCCGAGGCCTTCGCCGACTAGCAGCATCCGCTGAGCCCTGACGCGCCCGCAGCCCAGCCACAGCCCGGCCGCGAGAGCGCACTTTTGGCCCTTAAACCCCCGGTTTAAGGGCCAAAAGTGTACTCTCGCGGAAGGAAACCGGCGGTTCTGCGGACGAGGCGAGACGGGGACCGGCGCGGGGACGGGACGGGCGCGGGCGCGGGGAGCGCGCGGGTCAGGTGGCGGGGGCCAGGAGCGCTGGCCACCAGGCGACAGCTAGGGGGTAGCCGACGAAGGAGACCACGTCGAGGATCGTGTGCGCCACGACGAGCGGCGCCGTGCGGCCCCAGCGGGTGTAGCACCAGCCGAAGACGACGCCCATGGCGGCGTTGCCGATGAACGGTCCGATGCCCTGGTAGAGGTGGTAGCTGCCGCGGAGCAGCGCGGATGCCGAGATGATCGTCCAGGTCGACCAGCCGAGCTCCTTGAGCCGGATGAAGAGGTACCCGACGACGATGAGCTCCTCACTCAAGGCGGCGCGAACCGCGGAGAACAGCAGGATCGGGATCGTCCACCAGAACGTGTCGATGGGGGAGGCGACGACCGCGACCGTGATCCCGAGCGCCCGCCCGGCGAGATAGAGGCCGAGGCCGGGGATGCCGATGGCGAGGACGAGCACAACACCGGCCGTGACGTCGCGCCCCGGCCGGGTCAGGTCGAAGCCGAGCCGGCGGAAACTGCTCGACCCGGGCCGCCAGAGCAGGTAGAGCACGAGGGCGACGGCGAAGAGCTCGAAGAAGATGCCGAGGAACTGGTAGGTGAAGTCGAGCCATTCCCGGGTCGACTGCGAGCCGTTGATGGTCGTCGACTGGTTACCGAGCGGGGTCGTGTCGGTCAGGCGGGCGATGATCGACACGATCGAATACACGGCGGATGCCCCGAGCGACAAACCGAGGACGATGACGATTTCCCAGGCCAGTCGCGTCCGGTTCACGCCCCGGCTCCCTCGGGGAGCGTGCCGGAAGAATCCAGGCCGGTAGAATCCGTGCCAGAAGAATTCATGGCCCCGCCCGTGCCGCCGGTGTTCATGCCGCCCGCTGTCACTCGGCCGGCTTCATCCGGCAGGCCGGGGTCCCGCCGGGCAGGCGGTGCCGGTTGCGGGCCACCACCCGGTAGCCGGCCTCAGCGGCCCACGACCACGGTGGCACGGTGCCGAGCCAGCCGAGGAACCGCAGGCCCGGAGCCGGCTGGTGCCGGAGCAGGGCGGCCACTGCGGCGGCACCGCCGAACCGTGTTCCAGCGGAGTCGACGAGCCAGACCCGGGAGTGGGCATCCGTTTCGGTGAGCCCGTAGGCGGAGAGATCGGTCCACTGGTAGGGCGAAGCGTCCGGCATCACAGGCAGCAGGCGACTCATCCACCCGACGGCCGTCGTGCAGAAGGCACAGTCGCCGTCGAAGACCAGCAGTGACGCGCGCGCACGGGTAGCAGCATCCATACCCCTATCCTCGCATCGATGAAAGGGCGGCGTGGCTGCGCGCATTCTTCGCGCGGCCACGCGAGTTTCGGCGAAAGATTCCCTATTTGCGCAACGAATTTGCGCAAGATGTTTCGTCGAGGTAACGATTCCATCCGCGATTGTGCTTTTGGCTCAATGAATACTTAGGGTCAGAAGTATCTGAGGCGTCTTCGCGGTCCCGAATCGCGCGGCGTTTCCCTGCGCACTGGAGGAAAATTGAAAATCAGGAGACTGGGCATTCCCATCGCTCTGGCCACAGCGGGAGCGCTCATGCTCTCCGGCTGCGCCAGCGGCTCGACGACACCGGCGAAGACGGGTGATACGGCTGCGATCATCTCGACCAACGGTTCAGAACCGCAGAAGCCGTTGATCACCACGAACACCACCGAAACCGGTGGCGGCAAGATCATGACGTCGATCTACGCCGGACTGGTGTCCTACGACGCCAAGGGCGAGGGCAAGAACGAGGTCGCCAAGTCGATCTCCGCCGACGACGCACAGCACTGGACCGTCACGCTCAACACCGGCTGGAAGTTCACCAACGGCGAGGCCGTCACGTCCAAGTCGTTCGTCGACGCCTGGAACTACGGCGCCAAGTTCAGCAACGCCCAGAGCGCGTCGTACTTCTTCGACGACATCGAAGGCTTCAGCTACGACGCAGACACCGAGCTCACCGGACTCAAGGTCGTCGACGATTCGACCTTCACCGTGACGCTCGCGTCTCCGGAGGCCGACTGGCCGCTGCGCCTCGGCTACACGGCCTTCATGCCGCTGCCGTCCGTCGCGTTCACCGACATGGCAGCATTCGGTGAGAACCCGATCGGCAACGGCCCGTACATGCTGGCCAAGACCGGCGCGTGGGAGCACAACGTCAAGATCGACCTCAAGACGAACCCCGACTACAAGGGCGTGCGCACCCCCGCCAACGGCGGACTGAGCATCGTCTTCTACTCCTCCCTCGACTCGGCATACGCCGACGCCCAGGGTGGAAACCTCGACGTGCTCGACGCCGTCCCCGACTCCGCGTTCGCGACCTACCAGACGGACTTCCCCGAGCGTTTCGTGAACCAGCCCGCCGCGATCTTCCAGGCATTCAACATGCCGTACTACCTCGAACACTGGAGTGGCGAAGAGGGCAAGCTGCGTCGCGCGGCCATCTCGATGGCCATCGACCGCAAGGAAATCACGGACGTCATCTTCCAGGGCACCCGTACCCCGGCGACCGACTTCACTTCCCCGGTCATCGCGGGCTACTCCGACGCCCTCAAGGGTGCCGACGTGCTCAAGTTCAACAAGGAACAGGCCGTCAAGGACTGGGCGGCCGCTGACGCGATCTCCCCGTACACCGGCACGTTCGACATCGCGTACAACTCCGACGGCGGACACGCCGGCTGGGTAGACGCCGTTGCCAACAGCATCAAGAACACCCTCGGCATCAACGCAGTCGGCAAGCCGTACGCGACCTTCAAGGCCGCTCTGGCGGACCGCAAGGCGAAGGCGCTGACCGGCGGAACCCGTGCCGGCTGGCAGGGCGACTACCCCTCGATGTACAACTTCCTCGCGCCGTTGTACCAGACCGGTGCCGGCTCGAACTACGAGATGTACGCCAGCACCGAGTTCGACACCCTCCTCAAGGAAGGCGCAGCGGCCAAGTCCGTCGACGACGCCACCGCGAAGTACCAGGCAGCACAGGAGGTCCTGCTCAAGGACCTCCCGTCCATCCCGCTCTGGTACTCCAACGTGACCGGTATCTGGTCCGACAAGGTCCAGAACGTCGTCTTCGGCTGGGATTCCGTGCCGCTGTACAACGAAATCACCAAGGGCTAGTTCCCCCGCTCAACCCGAAAAAATAGAACCCAGTTTCATGCGAAGCGATGTCCGGGGCACTCAGTCCCGGACATCGCTCGCTAGACTCGACCAGTGATTGCGATTCTCATGACCGTTCGTTCCAGTGCGGGAACCTGATGCTCTGGTACACCGGCAAACGCCTGCTCCAGATGATCCCGGTATTCTTCGGCGCTACCTTCCTCATCTACTTCATGGTCTTCTCCCTCCCCGGAGATCCCATTGCTGCCCTCTTCGGTGATCGGCAACCCGCGCCAGGCGTGATCGAACAGCTCCGTGTCCAGTACCACCTGGACCAGCCCTTCATCGTGCAGTACTTCATCTACATCGGCGGCTTCTTCCACGGGGACCTCGGCACCACGTACTCCGGTCGCGCCGTTTCCGACGTGATGGCCGCCGCCTTCCCGATCACCGCCCGGCTCGCGCTTCTCGCGCTGTTCTTCGAGTCCGTCGCCGGTATCCTCGTCGGCCTCGTCGCGGGTCTCCGCAAGGGCAAGCTCTTCGACGCGAGCGCCCTCGTCGTGAGCCTGCTGCTGATCAGCGTGCCGACCTTCGTGATCGGGTTCATCCTGCAGTACGTCTTCGCGGTCAAGCTCGGCTGGGCGCGTACGACGGTCAGCAGTGAGGCCCCGCTCTCCGAACTGATCCTGCCGGCCATCGTGCTCGCATCCGTCTCGTTCGCCTACATCGTGCGGCTCACCCGGGCGAGCGTCTCTGAGAACCTCGGCGCCGACTTCGTGCGCACGGCCACGGCGAAGGGCCTGTCACGCCGACGGGTCGTCACCGTGCACGTGTTGCGGAACTCGCTCGTCCCCGTCGTCACATTCCTCGGCGTCGACCTCGGCTCGCTCATGGTCGGCGCGATCGTGACAGAGGGCATCTTCAATATCAACGGTGTGGGTGGCACCGTCTACAAGGCGATCAAACTCGGCGAAGGACCGACCGTGGTGTCGTTCATCGCCGTCATGGTCGTGATCTTCGTGCTGGCGAACCTGCTCGTCGACCTGCTGTACGCAGCCCTGGACCCGAGGATTCGTTATGCCAAGTAATCGTCAGACGCAGCCGCACTTCGTCGCTGCGCTCGAAGACACCCCCATCGCCGCGATCGATCGCCTCGACGAGACCGAGAAGGCGCGCAGCACCTGGGCGGATGCCTGGGAGTCGCTGCGCGGCAAGCCCAGCTTCTGGATCGCCTCCGCGCTGATCCTGCTGATCGTGATCGTGGCCCTGTTCCCCGGCATCTTCACCCAGGTGCCGCCGGACCAGAATTGCCTGCTCGCCAACAGCAACAAGGGACCGGAAGAAGGGCACCTGCTCGGCTTCACCCGGCAGGGCTGTGACGTGTACTCGCGGATGATCCACGGCACCCAGGCATCCGTCACGGTCGGCCTGCTCGCGACCATGATCGTCACCCTCTTCGGCCTCGTCGTGGGAGCCCTCGCCGGCTACTACGGCGGTTTCTTCGACGCGATCGTCTCCCGGATCGGTGACATCTTCTTCGCCGTCCCGACCGTGCTCGGCGCAATCGTGCTGATGTCGGTCCTCCCGGAGCGCACGCCGGTCACGATCGCGCTGGTGCTCTCGATCTTCGCCTGGCCGCAAATCGCCAGGATCATGCGCGGTTCGGTGCTCTCGGCCCGGAACTCGGATTACGTCACGGCGTCGATCGCCCTCGGCGTCTCGAAGTTCCGCATCCTCGTGCGCCACGTCGTGCCCAACGCGATCGCCCCCGTGATCGTGATCGCCACGGTCTCCCTCGGCACGTTCATCGTCGCGGAGGCGACGCTGTCGTTCCTCGGCATCGGTCTGCCCCCGCAGATCATGTCCTGGGGCAATGACATCAACTCGGCCCAGTCGTCGATCCGAACGAACCCCCAGGTACTGATCTACCCCGCCATCGCCCTGTCCCTGACCGTGCTCGCCTTCCTCATGCTCGGCGACGCCGTGCGCGACGCACTCGACCCCGAATCGAGGGCACGCCGATGAGCCAGACCGTGATCGAACCCGTGAGCACCGCTGTCCGGGACGAGAATTCCCCGCTCCTCGAGATCCGCGATCTCGAGGTCGGCTTCCAGACCCAGCACGGTGTCGTTCCCGCCGTGCGCGGCGTCAACCTCACCCTGTATCCCGGCCAGACCCTCGCGATCGTCGGCGAGTCCGGGTCGGGCAAGACCACGACGGCGCAGGCGATCATCAACCTGCTCGCCAACACCGGCACGGTCACCGCCGGCCAGATCCTGTTCGAGGGGCGCGACCTCACGACCCTCAAGCCCAAGGAAATGCAGGATGTCCGCGGGCGCCTGATCGGCTATGTCCCGCAGGACCCGATGTCGAACCTCAACCCGGTCTGGAACATCGGCTTCCAGGTCGAAGAGGCCATCCGGGCCAACGGCGGCGCCATGAGCAGGAAGGCCGCGAAACTGCGCACCATCGAGGTGCTCAAGGAGGCGGGCCTCAGCGACGCTGAGGACCGGCTCAAGCAGTTCCCGCACCAGTTCTCCGGCGGCATGCGGCAGCGAGTTCTGATCGGGATCGGCCTCTCGGCCCGTCCGAAGCTGCTGATCGCCGACGAGCCGACCTCCGCGCTCGACGTCACGGTGCAGCGCCAGATCCTCGACCACCTCGCCACGCTCACGCGCGACTACGGCACCTCGGTGCTGTTCATCACGCACGACCTCGGTCTCGCGGCCGAGCGCGCGGAACAGCTCGTCGTGATGTACAAGGGCAAGGTCGTCGAGTCCGGTCCCTCGCAGGAGATCCTGGCCAACCCGCAGCATCCGTACACGCAGCGCCTTGTCGCCGCTGCACCGAGCCTCGCATCGCGGCGCATCCAGTCGGCCAAGCACTCCGTCGCGGTCGACACGGATGTTTCCGCAGCGGGCGCGAACGACCAGGTTCTGGTGAACCGTGCGATCGAGCGGGAGCAGGCCGCACCGGCCAAGGACCTGATCTCGGTCCAGGGCATCTCGAAGATGTACCGCATCCGCACCAAGGGCTTCAAGTACAACGAACTGCTCGCGGTCAACGACGTGTCCTTCGGCATCAAGAAGGGCACGACGACCGCGCTCGTCGGCGAGTCCGGCTCCGGCAAGTCCACGGTCGCCAAGCTCATCCTGCAGCTCGAGTCCATCACGAGCGGGCAGATCGAGTTCGATGGCCAGGACGTCGCCGGGCTCAAGGGCGCGGACCTGCTGAAGTTCCGCCGCCGCGTGCAGCCGGTCTTCCAGGACCCGTACGGCTCCCTCGACCCGCAGTACAACGTCGGCAACACCATCGCCGAGCCGCTGCTCGCCCACAAGGTCGGAACGGCCAAGGAACGTCAGGCCCGGGTGCGGGAGCTCCTCGACCAGGTCTCGCTGCCGTGGGCGTCCCGGCACCGCTACCCGAGTGAACTCTCGGGCGGCCAGCGCCAGCGCATCGCGATCGCTCGGGCGCTCGCGCTCAAGCCGGACGTTCTCGTGCTCGACGAGGCGGTCTCCGCCCTCGACGTGCTCGTGCAGGGCCAGGTGCTCAACCTCCTGACCGAGCTGCAGACGGAACTCGACCTGACCTACCTGTTCATCACCCACGACCTCGCCGTCGTCCGCCTCGTTGCGGACAACGTCTGCGTCATGCAGCAGGGCCGGATCGTCGAGGCCGCGACGACGGACGAGGTCTTCGACAACCCCCGCCAGTCGTACACGCAGGAGTTGCTCGCCGCGATCCCGGGCGGCAACTTCGAGTTCGGGCGCTAAACAGCACCGGCTTCATCGTCAGTCAGCGGGGCGGGGACTTCGGTCCCCGCCCCCTTTTCGGCGTTCCAGCGGATGCCCGGATCACCGGGTACCGGCCGCGACACGGCTCCCAGCCTCCCGGCAGGAAGAGTGCGGTAGGATTATCCGTTGGGTCGGACCTTGACCACATACATCCATTCTTCGCCGCATCCGTTTGTCCGCGGCATCATTCTTCGTAAGGATTCACTTCATGGCGATTGCCACGCGCAATAACCTCCGAAATGTCGCAATCGTCGCCCACGTCGACCACGGCAAGACCACGCTGGTTGACGCGATGCTCCAGCAGACCAACTCGTTCTCCGACCACTCGCACGTGGACGAGCGCGCGATGGACTCGAACGAGCTCGAGCGCGAAAAGGGCATCACCATCCTCGCCAAGAACACGGCGATCTCGTACAAGGGCATCCACGCCACCGACGGCCCCATCACGATCAACGTGATCGACACCCCCGGCCACGCCGACTTCGGTGGCGAGGTCGAGCGCGGCCTGTCCATGGTCGACGGTGTCGTTCTCCTCGTCGACGCGAGCGAGGGCCCGCTGCCGCAGACCCGTTTCGTGCTGCGCAAGGCGCTCGAGGCCCACCTGCCCGTGATCCTCCTGGTCAACAAGACCGACCGTCCCGACGCGCGTATCGAAGAGGTCGTCGCGGAGAGCCAGGACCTGCTCATCGGTCTCGCGAGCGACATGGCCGACACGCACCCCGACCTCGACCTCGACGCCATCCTCGACGTCCCCGTCGTCTACGCGTCCGGCCGTAACGGCGCCGCGAGCCGCAACCAGCCCGAGAACGGCCAGCTGCCCGACAACGCCGACCTCGAGCCGCTCTTCGAAGCGATCCTCGAGCACATCCCGGCCCCCGTCTACGACGACGAGCACCCGCTGCAGGCCCACGTCACCAACCTCGACGCCTCGCCTTTCCTCGGCCGCCTCGCGCTGCTGCGCGTTTTCCACGGCACGATCCGCAAGGGTCAGACCGTCGCCTGGATCAAGCACGACGGTTCGGTCCACAACGTGCGCGTCACCGAGCTCCTGATCACCAAGGCGCTCGACCGCTACCCGACCGAGAGCGCCGGCCCCGGCGACATCGTCGCCGTCGCCGGCTTCGAGGACATCACCATCGGTGAGACCCTCGCAGACCCCGACGACCCCCGCGCGCTGCCGACCATCACGGTCGACGAGCCCGCCATCTCGATGACGATCGGCACCAACACCTCGCCCATCATGGGCAAGGTCAAGGGCCACAAGCTCACCGCCCGCATGGTCAAGGACCGTCTCGACCGCGAACTTGTCGGTAACGTCTCCCTCAAGGTCGTCGACATCGGACGCCCGGACGCCTGGGAGGTCCAGGGTCGTGGCGAACTCGCCCTCGCCATCCTCGTCGAGCAGATGCGTCGTGAAGGCTTCGAGCTCACCGTCGGCAAGCCACAGGTCGTCGTGCACCGCGTCGACGGCAAGATCCACGAGCCGTACGAACACCTCACCATCGACTCGCCCGAAGAGTACCTCGGCGCGATCACGCAGCTCCTCGCCGCTCGCAAGGGTCGCATGGAGAACATGGCGAACCACGGCACCGGCTGGGTCCGGATGGAATTCATCGTTCCGTCGCGCGGCCTGATCGGCTTCCGCACCCAGTTCCTCACCGACACCCGCGGTACCGGTATCGCCAACGCGATCTTCCACGGCTACGAGGCCTGGGCCGGCCCGATCGTCACCCGTAACAACGGCTCGATCGTCGCCGACCGTAACGGTGTCGTCACGCCGTTCGCGATCATCGCCCTGCAGGAGCGGATGTCCTTCTTCGTCAACCCGACCGAAGAGGTCTACGAAGGCATGGTCATCGGCGAGAACTCGCGCGCCGACGACATGGACGTCAACATCACCAAGGAAAAGAAACTGACCAACATGCGTCAGTCCACCTCCGACACGTTCGAGTCGATGACGCCGTCGCGTCAGCTGACGCTCGAGGAGTGCCTCGAGTTCGCCCGTGAAGACGAGTGCGTCGAGGTGACCCCCGCGATCGTGCGGATCCGCAAGGTCGAACTCGCGGCATCCGCTCGCGCACGCAACGTCTCGCGCATCAAGAAGCAGGACGCCAACTAGTCCCAGCTTGTCGGCGGCGCCGGCGGTTACGCTCTGATACATCAGGGCGGCACTGCCGGCGCCGCTTTTTGTCCCCCGACACTGAGGAAATGAAGAAGATGACGACATCCCTGCTCCACGTCCGAGTCCTGGCGACGATCGCGCTCACCCTGGTCGGCGGCACGCTGCTGACCGGATGCACCGCCGACGCGGCTCAGAACGCCGTCAACGGGGCCGTGCAGGGCGCGACCAACGGCGACGTGAGCCTCGGCGGCGCACTCCCGTCCGGCTGGCCGGCCGAGGTGCCGGTCGTCGAAGGCAAGATCCTGTTCGCCGCGGTCCAGAAGGGCGACAAGCCGGGCTGGACCGTGACCGTGAAGGCGAGCGCCGCCGATCCCATCGCCGAGGCCACCAGCAGCCTGACCGCGGCCGGTTTCGTGGCCGGCGGCAACGTGTCCGCGACGGTCGGCTCAGCCGGTCTGGTCTCGATGAAGAACGACCACTACGCCGTGGTCGTCGCCGGAGGACCCGACGGCCTGCTGTACACGGTCACCCCGGTCTCCTGACCTGACCGCTCGTCCCGTCAGGGGGCGACGTCGATGAGGACCTTGCCCACCACTCCGGCCTCGACGGCGGCGTGCGCGTCGGCCGTGCGCTCGAGCGGGAAGCGGTGCAGGGGCAGGCCTGCCTCGACGCCGACGCGGAGAGCGCCGTCATCGATGGCGGCGCCGATGTCGGCCGCCGCGGCGTCCAGCAGATCCTGGCCGAGCGTGTAGAGCAACTGGAACTGGTACCGCACGTTGAGGGTCATCTGGGCGCGGATGTCGAGCGTGAGCGGCTCGCCCGTCGTCGCATAGACCGCGATCGAGCCACGGGTGCGGATCACGGCCGCGTTGAGCGCCGCGTTCTGCGCGGGAGCGACCTCGACGACGAGGTCGACGCCGTCGGGCGCCAGTGCGCGGATGGCGCGGGCGGCATCCGTGTCTCGGTAGTTCACGATGTGGTGCGCGCCGGCGGCGGATGCGAGTGCACCCTTCTCCGCGCCGCTGACGGTGGTGATGACGGTCGCCCCCGCCCAGCGGGCGAGCTCGATGGCCGCGTGGCCGACCGCACCCGCCCCGCCGGCCACCAGGACCACCCGGCCGGCGAGAGCACCGGGGGAGAGGCGACGGGGACCGTCCTCCGCGACGGTGAGCGCGCGGTGGGCGGTCATCGCGGGAACGCCGAGGGTCGCACCGAGGTCGAAGCTCGCCGAGTCCGGCAGCGGGTACACCCGCTCGGCGGGGAGCACGGTGTAGTCCTGGGCGGTGCCGCCCGAGGCGAGGCCGTACGCGGCGATGGCCGTCCAGACCCGGTCGCCGACGTCCAGGCGCTCGACGCCCGCGCCGACTGCGTCGACGATGCCTGCGCCGTCCTGGTTCGGCACGACCTCCGGGAACGCAAGCGCCTCGCCGGGCCTGCTGCCCGCGCGGGACTTCCAGTCGGTGGGGTTCACGCCCGAGACGAGGATGCGCACGCGCACCTCGCCGGGGCCGGGCTGCGGCAGGTCGCGTTCGACGAGCCGGAGGACGTCGGGGGTGCCGGTTGCGCTGTAGACGATTGCTCTCATGCTCTGTCCAACGTTCCGGCGACGGAAAAGGTTCCCGCAGTTGCGCGGAATGGGTGGAACTCGGTCAGCGGCCCAGGAAGAACTCGGCGAGCAGCGGGGCCAGTACGGTCTGGTCGACGTCGTGATCCTGGCCGGGAACGGTCAGCACACTGCCGTCGGCGACGGAGGACGCCACCGCCTCGGCTGCACGGGCCGCCCAGGCGGGGCTCCGGCCGCCCGCGAGTGCCAGCGTCGGCGCCGTGATCGCGGCCAGGCGACCCACCGGGGGCACGCCGTCGGCCGTGAGGGCGAGTTCGTGCGGCAGGGTGGGGGCGAGGTGGACGAGCCCCGGCCAGAACGGGGCGGACGTGATGAAGCCAACGGCCGCGTCGTCCATCCCGGTGATGCGGAGGAAGAGCGTCGCCGCGGTGGCCGGGTCTCCCGCGTCGAGGGCGGCCTGGAGGCCGAGGTCGTCCGCCGGTGCCGGGTGCTCCGGGTCGGCGGTGTACGGAGGCTCGTAGACCGCGAGCCGGGTGACGTGCACGCCGGCCGCGGCGGCCTCGATCGCCAGGATCGCTCCGGACGAGTGGCCGTACACTCCGGCCGCGCCCCCGGCAACGGCGACGAGGGCCGCGAGGTCCTCGATCTCGCGTTCGACGGCGTAGGGGTGCGTCTCGGGGCTGTCGCCCTTGCCCCGCCGGTCGTAGGTGAACACGGTGAAATGCTCGGCGAGCAGCGTGACGAGAGGGTACGGGGAGGACCGGGTGTTGAAGGCCCCGCCGATGACGATGACGGGGTCCCCGGAACCGGCTCTCTCGAAGGCGATCTGCGTTCCATCGGCTGACCGGACGAATTCGGGCATCTGGCTCTCCTCGGGTTGGTGGCTATCGGCGGCGGTGATCAGTGGATGGGCGCGGGCACCGTCGCAGTGGCGGTTGCCGCCGTGCTGGTTCCAGCCGCGCGCGGGACCGCGAGCGGGCGCACGGTCCGGCCCCGGGCGCTCTTCACGAGGAAGAGCGTGAGCACGGTGCCGGTATAGGCGAGCCAGGCGAGGAGCGAGAGCCAGGTGGTTTCCGGCGAGAAGTTCAGGGTGCCCTTCAACAGGGTGCCGTACCAGCTCTCCGGCGGGATCGCGCTGCTCACGTCGAAGGCGAGGGCGTGCTCACCGGGCAGGATGCCGGACTCCTGCAGGTCGTGCACGCCGTAGGAGAGCACTCCGGCCGCGACGACGATCAGGATCGCCCCGCTCCAGGTGAAGAACCGCGCGAGGTTGATCTTGAGCATGCCGAAGTAGATGAGTGCGCCGAGGGCGACGGCGGTGAGGATGCCGAGCGCGGCTCCGATGAGCGGCAGCGTGGTCTCCCCGGTGGACTGCACGGCGGCCCAGATGAACAGGGCCGTTTCAATGCCTTCCCTCCCGACGGCGAGGAAGGCGACCAGGACGAGGCCGACGCCGGTGCCCACGAGGGAGCGGTCGATGGTGCCGCGGAGGTGACCGCTCAGGTCGCGGGCCGTGCGCAGCATCCAGAAGACCATCCAGGTGACCAGGCCGGTCGCGGCGACGGAGAGCGAGCCGGCGATGGCCGGTTCGGCGGATTCCGGAAGGCTCGCGGTGCCGAACGTGAGCACGGCGCCGATCGTGAGGGCGAGGAGCACGGCCAGGCCGACGCCCGTCCAGAGCCGGCCCAGCAGGTCGCGGCGGGCGACCTTCACGAGGTAGGCGACGAGGATGGTGACGATGAGGGCACCTTCGAGACCCTCACGGAGTCCGATCAGGTAGTTGGCGAGCACGGCACTCCGGTTCTGGTCTGGTGGGTGATGCGCACCGAGAGTACCACGGAGTTGGTAAGCCTACCCTTACCATCCGCCCCTGAGATTCTGAGAATCCACGAGGATCCTCCCGCCCGGTCAGGCGAAGAGGGCGGCGCCGAGGTAGCTGCCGCGGGCGGCACCGGGCGGGACCGCGAAGAGCGCCGAACCGACGTGCCGGACGTACTCGTTCATGGCGTCGTGCCGGGCGAGCGCGAGCTGCACCGTCGTGAACTGCGACGGCCGGCGCTGGTAACTGATGAAGAACAGCCCGGCCTCGAGCCGGCCGAGGTCGTCGTTGCCGTCCACGAAGTTGTAGCCGCGCCGCAGCAGCTGCACCCCGTTGTTCTGGGCGGGATGCGCGAGGCGCACGTGCGAGGTCGCGGCGATCAGCGGGGCGCCCGTGTTGCCGGTGCTCGCGAAGTCGGGCTCGGTGAACTCGGTGCCCCCGGAGAGCGGAGCGCCCTCACCCTTGGTACGGCCGAACACGGTTTCCTGTTCGCGGAGCGCGGTGCGGTCCCAGGTCTCGATCGTCATCCGGATCCGCCGGGCGACGAGGTAGGAGCCCCCGGTGAGCCACGCGGGACCGTCGCCCGCACCGACCCAGACGTGCTCGTCCACGACGGCCGGCTGTTCCGCCTTGACGTTGGCGGTGCCGTCCTTGAAGCCGAAGAGGTTGCGCGGGGTGGCCTGGCTCGTGCTCGTCGAGGAGGTGCGGCCGAAGCCGAGCTGCGACCAGCGGATCGCCGCGCGCCCGAAGGCGATCCTGGACAGGTTGCGGATCGCGTGCACCGCGACCTGCGGGTCGTCCGCGCAGGCCTGGATGCAGAGGTCGCCGCCGCCGCGCGCGGCCTCGAGCTGGTCGCCGGGGAAGTGCGGCAGATCGACGAGCGCGTCCGGGCGGGCGGATGCGAGGCCGAACCTGTCCAGACCTGCACTCGTCTCGAAGAGCGTCGGCCCGAAGCCGACCGTGATCGTCAGGCCGGCCGGAGGCAGGCCGAACGCCTCGCCGGTGTCCTCCGGCGGGGCGTCGTACGGCCCGCCGACGGCGCCGTAGCTGCCGATGTCGCGCCCGGCGGTCAGGGCCGCTGCCGCGGCGGTCCAGTCCTGCAGCAGGGAGATCAGGTCGGCGCGGGTGGCCCCCGGTGCCAGATCGAACGCCGCGAAGTGCAGCCGGTCCTGGGCGGGCGTCACGATGCCGGCCTGGTGCTCCTGGTAGAACGGGTAGACGGTGCTGCCGGCGGCCGGTGCGCCCGCCGCTGCGACGGCCTGGACCCCGCGGTCCGCGGCGATCCCGATGCCGAGGCCCGCGACGCCGGCCCCGGCGAGGCCGAAGAGTCCGCGCCGGGAGATGCCGCGCCGGGAGGTGCCGCGCGGGCCCTCCGCGGCTGCCCCGACCACGGACGCCGTCCCGGACGCGTTCGCGCCGGCATCCGCCCGGTCCTTCCGTTCCTCCCCGTCTTCCCGCGAGAGCGGAGTTTCGGCCCCTTCGGCGCCCGGGAAGGGGCCACTTTTCCGCTCTCGCGAATCGCCGCCCTGCATCAGAGGACGAGGGCCGCGGTGAGCCGGCCGAGGGGCTCGGCGAGGGCGTTGACCTGGTCGGCGAGGCCCTTGACGGTCCCGGTGGACAGGTCGGTGTAGAGCACGAAGCCGTCGCCGACGCGCTGGGCGTCGAGGAGGGCCTGCAGGGCCGCGAAGCGGGTGTCGAGGGTCGCCGCGAGGTCGGCGTCCTTCTGCACGAGCACGTCTCGCACCCCGGCGTAGAGCACCCGGGCGCCGTCGACGTTGGCCTGGAAGTCCCAGAGGTCGGTGTGCGACCAGACCTCCTCCTCGCCGGTGACCTTGCCGGTCGCGACCTCGTCGAGGAGGCCGATCGCGCCGTTGGTCTGCTGGGCGAGGGTGAAGCTGAGCGGCTGCACCTTCTCGTTCAGGGTCGCCGTGTCCGCGACGAGCAGTCCGGCCAGGCGGGCGCGCTCGGCGGCGGGGTACGCGGCGAAGCCGGCTTCGGCGTCGGCGGGCCAGAGGTCCTTCTCGATGGCGTGCCAGCCGGTCCAGTCCTGGCCCTCTTCGAGGTCGGCCTCGCGCAGGTCGAGCTTCGGGTCGAGGTCGCCGAACGATTCCGCGACGGTCTCGACGCGCTCCCAGTGCGCGCGGGTGGCCGCGTAGAGCGTGCGCGCGGTGTCGTCGTCGCCTGCGGTGTACGCGGCGGCGAAGGCTGCCGTCCCGGTGACGAGCTGGCCGATCTGGTCCTTCACATAGGAGGCGTAGTTGGCGTTCGCGGTCTCGACGCGGGCAGCGAGGTCGGCGTCACCTGGGGCGTTCGTCGCCGCATCCGCTGCGCTCGACGGGGTCACGGTGAACGGGGCCTGGCCGATACCCGCACCGGTCATGCCGGGCTTGCACGCGGTGAAGTAGCTGCCGGCGTTCAGGTCGACGACGAGGGTGCGGCTGAGGCCGGGGCCGATGTTCTCCGCCTCGCCCACGATGTGGAGCTGGTCGTCGCCGAGGAGGTAGAACTCGGTGACCTGGTCTCCGGAGTTCGAGACCGTGAACGTGACGTTGCCTGCGGATGCCGTGGAGGCCGACACCGTGCACGCCGTCGCGCTGCTGTCGACGGTCAGGGCGGCGTGCGTCGCTCCGGGCGCCGAGGCGTTCGGGACGCAGCCGGTGAGGGCGAGCGCGGTCGCCGCGGCGAGGGCGGCGAGGGGAAGGAGTCGGGGCTGCATGGAGTCCTTAGGGGTGGTGAGCGGGGTGGTGGTGCGGGAGGAACGGGCCGGTGGGCGGATGCCGGGAGTGCGGGCATCCGTTGCTGCGGCGCAGGGATGGTCGGCGGCGGGAGGGGTGTCGACGGGTCGACGGAGCAGGCGCCCGAACGAATTCGCCGGACGAGTCCGACGGAGTCTTTCGGGCTTCCGGTCGGTCAGGCGCCGGCCAGGACCTCTTCAGGCAGAGTCTCCGGCGCAGCGGTGCTGGGGCGGCCGCGGCGGACAGCGCGGGCGAAGAAGGTGAGCGTGGTGCCGACGTAGGCGACCCAGACCAGGAGTTCGAGCCAGGTCGTCGCGGGGGAGAAGTTGAGCGTTCCCTTGAGCAGGGTGCCGTACCAGCTGTCCGGCGGGATGGCCGCGCTCACGTCGAAGGCGATGCTGTGCAGGCCGGGCAGGACGCCGGCCTCCTGCAGGTCGTGCACGCCATAGGAGAGCACGCCGGCCGCGACGACGATGAGGATGCCGCCGGTCCAGGTGAAGAACTTCGAGAGGTTGATCCGCAGCATCCCCGAGTAGATCAGCCAGCCGAGCCCCGCGGCCGTGACGATGCCGAGGAAGGCGCCGATCAGCGGCAGGGTGGTCTCGCCGGTCGCTTGCACGGCGGCCCAGAGGAACAGCGCCGTTTCGATGCCCTCCCGGCCGACGGCGATGAAGGCGACGACGACGAGTCCGATGCCGGTGCCGAGCAGGGACTTGTCGATGCTGCCGCGCAGGTGGCTCGAGAGGGTGCGCGCGGTGCGCAGCATCCAGAACACCATCCAGGTCACGAGGCCGGTCGCGGCGATCGAGAGCAGGCCGCCGATCGTTTCCTGCGCGGCGAACGAGAGCGTGGAGGTGCCGTAGGTGAGCAGCGCGCCGATGCCGAGCGCGAGGAGCACGGCGAGGCCGACGCCCGCCCAGATCCGCGGCAGCACGTCCTTCCGCCCGATCTTGACGACGTAGGCGACGAGGATCGTCACGATGAGAGCGGCTTCGAGGCCCTCACGCAGGCCGATCAGATAATTTGCGAGCACGGTGTCCTGGTCTTCGGGAGCGGTCGATGTTGGTAAGGCTATCCTTACCTGAGCGACTCTACCGGCGGTCGCCCGGAATTGTCCAGTTATTATTCTGAGGTGGGTGTCCGCCAATCCGACCCTGGGGAGCTCATCGATGGTCATGTCCGGCAGTGCAGAACGCGTCGTCTTCGTGCACGACGGGCCCGGCGACGAGGCCTGGTTCACCGGCGGCACCATCGCCCGCCTGCGCGGCGATGACGCAGAGGTCGTCGTGCTCTTCGGCGCCCGGGCGCCGGGGGACGACGGCGACAGCACCGCGGGGGCGAGCTCCGAGGTGCGTGCAGCACTCTCCGCACTCGGAGTCAGCGACTGGCGTTTCCTGCCCGTCGCCGCCGACCCGGCGGCGGCCGTGCGCGCCGTGCTCGACGAGGTCAGGGCGACGGCGATCGTGATCGGCGCCCGCAGCGAGCTGCTCCAGGCTGCCGCAGCGGATGCCGCACGCGTGTCCCGCGTGCCGGTCTTCGTGAGCCGCGGGGTCACCGAGGCCATCGGGCAGCGGATCGTCGCGATCGACGTCAGCGATCACCTCGGGCAGAAGCTCGCCGCCCTCTCCGAATACTCCGACCGGTGGACCGTGGACGGACGCGTCGTGTCGGCCGTCCGGCCGGGCGCCCCGGCCGGGACGGTGACGGGAACAGAGACCTACCTGCGGGACACTCCGCCGCCGGCCGCGTTCGCAGACCGGTCCGCGGCATCCGCCGCCCCGGCGCCGCAGCCCGCAGCGGACCAGGAGGATGCCCCGAAGCTGGTCTCCCCGGCGCCGGCCGGCCCCGTCGCGACCGGGGCCTTGCGCGCCCTCGCGAGTCTCGTCGCGTTCGCCGCCGGCGTGGTCTTCGGGGTGCTCGGCACAGTGGCGCACCAGGCCACCGTGTCGGTCGGCTCCGTGACCCTGCCCGCCGGGCTCGTGCTCGCGACGCTCGCCGCGAGCGCCCTCCTCATCGGCCTCCGGCTCGTGCTCGACGACCGGGTCGTCGTGCTCGCGTGCACGATCGGCCTCGTCGGATCGATCTTCCTGCTCTCACTGAAGAGCACGGGCGGTTCCGTGCTCGTGCCCGCCGGGTTGGCCGGCACCCTGTGGACGGCGCTGCCGACCCTTGTCGCCTCACTCGTGCTGGCCTGGCCGCGGCTCCCGCAGCGGAGCACCCGGCCGGGCCGGGGCGCCTGAGGCGGGCGCTCGACCGAGGGCGCTTGTCCTAGACTGGACGTTCAGCTCGTGAAGGGAGCTCCCCGCTCGTGACCTATGTCATTGCCCTGCCGTGTGTCGACGTGAAAGACCGCGCCTGCGTGGACGAATGCCCGGTCGACTGCATCTACGAGGGTGACCGTTCCCTCTACATCCACCCGGACGAATGCGTCGACTGCGGTGCCTGCGAACCGGTCTGCCCCGTCGAGGCCATCTACTACGAGGACGACGTCCCCGAGCAGTGGGCCGAGTACTACAAGGCCAACGTCGAATTCTTCGATGACATCGGGTCTCCCGGCGGCGCCGCGAAGGTCGGCGTGATCCACAAGGACCACCCGATCATCGCCGTCCTGCCCCCGCAGGTCTAACCGACCGTGCTCAAGCCGCTCCCCGACTACCCGTGGGACCAGATGGCGCCGTTCGCGGCCCAGGCCCGCGCGCACGCCGACGGCATCGTCGACCTGTCGATCGGCTCGCCCGTCGATCCGACCCCCGACGTCGTGCGCCACGCCCTCGCCGAGGCGACGGATGCCCACGCGTACCCGCAGACCGTCGGCACGCCTGAGCTGCAGGCCGCGATCGTCGACTGGTACGCACGCCGTCGCGGGGTGACGCTGACCCCGGCGAACGTGCTTCCCACGATCGGCTCCAAAGAGCTCGTCGCCCTGCTGCCCTTCATGCTCGGCCTCGGCGAGGGCGACACCGTCGTGCACCCCCTCGCGGCCTACCCCACCTATGCGATCGGTGCCGCGATGGCCGGATGCGACGCGTTCGCCTCCGATGACCCGGCCGCGTGGCCGTCCGCGACGAAGCTCATCTGGCTGAACAGCCCGGGAAACCCCGACGGCCGCGTGCTGTCGGTGTCCGAACTGCGTGCCGCCGTCGAACGCGCGCGGGAGCTCGGGGCCGTGATCGTGTCCGACGAATGCTACGCCGAGCTCGGCTGGGCCGGGCCCTGGGCGTCCGAGCCGATTCCCAGCATCCTCGACCCGCGCGTGATCGGCACCGACCGGCGCAACGTGCTCGCCATCTATTCCCTCAGCAAGCAGTCGAACATGGCCGGCTACCGCGGCGCCTTCGCGGCCGGCTGCGCCACCGTGCTCGCCCGGGTGCTCACCGTGCGCAAGCACGCCGGCCTGATGCTCCCGCAGCCGCTCCAGGCCGCGATGGTGGCCGCCCTCGGCGACGACGCCCACGTGGCGGCGCAGCGTGAACGGTACCGCGGCAGGCGTGCCGTGCTCGTGCCGGCAATCGAGGCCGCCGGGTACCGGATCGACCGGAGTGAGGCCGGCCTGTACCTGTGGGCAACGAAGGGGGCCGACTGCTGGCAGTCGATCGCCGAACTCGCCGGGCTCGGTATCCTCGCCGGGCCGGGATCCTTCTATGGGGACGGGTACCCGCAGCACGTCCGATTCTCGCTCACGGCGACGGATGAGCGCATCCACGCAGCCGCCGTCCGGCTCCGGTCGCTAGAGTAGCAACTGCCCACGGTGTACCCGGACCGGGTGGCATCGCCATTCTTGTAGATCTCCTCCGGTGAAACTGCCGAAAGTTTGGCGGATGCAACAGTAGGTGGTGGGGCCGATTAGGCTGTATCCGCTTGGACGTCTCCAGCCACACCGGTGTGCCATGGCGGCCACCCCCAGTCCGTAAGGCAGTGATTCAGTGACACTCAGTGATATTCAGGGAGGCGCCGTGAGCGACGTCGTACAGCGAACACCGTCCATCGACCCGCTGGGGGCGACGCTCGCCTTCCCAGGGGGCATCGCCGAGTTCCCGATCGCCCATGGGACCGACGGCCCCTCCGGCATCGACATCTCGACGCTCACCAAACAGACCGGGCTCGTCACGCTGGACTCCGGCTTTGTGAACACAGCGGCGACCCGTTCGGCGATCACGTACATCGACGGCGGCAAGGGCATCCTGCGGTATCGCGGCT
The DNA here is from genome assembly GCF_004402485.1 of Cryobacterium algoricola. Taxonomy (GTDB): domain Bacteria; phylum Actinomycetota; class Actinomycetes; order Actinomycetales; family Microbacteriaceae; genus Cryobacterium; species Cryobacterium algoricola. Next base: position 80,809 of record NZ_SOFG01000019.1, read on the forward strand.
ATCCGATCGAGCAGATCGCCCAGAACTCCAACTTCCTCGAGACCGCGTGGCTGCTCATCTACGGCGAGCTGCCGAGCGCCGGCGAACTCGAGGCCTTCGACAAGCGCATCCGCAAGCACACCCTGCTGCACGAGGACATGCGCCGCTTCTTCGACGTGCTGCCGTTCAACGCGCACCCGATGGCCGTGCTCGCCTCCGGCGTCTCCGCGATGGCCGCGTACTACCAGGACTCGCTCAACCCGAACGACCCGGAGCAGGTCGAGACCGCCACGATCCACCTGCTCGCCAAGCTTCCGGTGATGGCGGCATACGCCCACAAGAAGAGCGTCGGACAGGCATTCCTCTACCCGGACAACTCCCTTGGCTACGTCGACAACTTCCTCAAGCTGATCTTCGGGACCCTTGCTGAGCCCTACGAAGTCGATCCCGTGGTGAGTAAGGCGCTCGAACGCCTGCTGATGCTGCACGAAGACCACGAGCAGAACGCGTCGACGTCGACCGTTCGCCTCGTCGGCTCCACGGAGGCCAACCTGTTCGCCTCGGTGTCCGCCGGAATCAGCGCGCTCTCCGGCCCGCTGCACGGCGGTGCGAACGAGGCCGTACTCAAGATGCTCGGCGAGATCAGGGCCTCCGGCGAAAGCGTCGAGAAGTTCGTCGAGCGGGTCAAGAACAAGGAGCAGGGCGTTCGCCTGATGGGCTTCGGCCACCGGGTCTACAAGAACTACGACCCGCGCGCGACCCTCGTCAAGGAGAGCGCAGACGAGGTGCTCGCCGCCCTCGGCGTCAAGGACGACCTCCTCGACATCGCCAAGGAGCTCGAGCACATCGCCCTCAATGACGACTATTTCCGTGAGCGCAAGCTCTACCCGAACGTCGACTTCTACACCGGAGTCATCTACAAGGCGATGGGCTTCCCGACGAGCATGTTCACCGTGCTGTTCGCGGTGGGCCGCCTGCCGGGCTGGGTCGCGCACTGGCGCGAGATGAACGCGGACCCGACCACGAAGATCGGCCGCCCGCAGCAGCTCTACACGGGCTCTCCGGCGCGGGACTTCCCCCGCCGCTAGCCGTACGCACAGAACGACGGATGCCCGGCACGCCAACGCGTGCCGGGCATCCGTCGTATCGTGCCGGGGTCAGGCGTGCAGTTGCTCGTTGAGGACGATTCCGTTCCCGCTGCGGGCGAGCACCTCGACGGCGCCCGACATCGAGTTGCGGCGGAAGAGCAGGTTCGGCACCCCGGACAGCTCGACGGCCTTCATCGTCTGCATGCGGCCGTCCGCGGTGCGCGGCTGGTCGGGCAGGGACACCTTCGTGCCCGCCGTGACGTAGAGCCCGGCCTCGACGACGGAATCGTCGCCGATCGAGATGCCGATGCCGGAGTTGGCGCCGAGCAGGGCCCGTTCGCCGATGCGCACGCGCTCGGTCCCGCCACCGGACAGGGTGCCCATGATCGAGGCTCCACCGCCGATGTCCGCGCCGTTGCCGACGACGACACCCTGCGAAATGCGCCCCTCGACCATGGAGACGCCGAGGGTGCCCGCGTTGAAGTTGACAAAGCCCTCGTGCATGACCGTTGTGCCGGGGGAGAGGTAGGCGCCGAGACGCACCCGGGAGGCGTCGGCGATCCGCACCCGGTCGGGGGTGACGTAGTTCAGCAGCGGCGGGAACTTGTCCACGCCGCCGGCCTGGATGCCCGCGCGCTGCAGCGCCGGTCGCAGCCGGTCGAAGTCGGCGGGCAGCATCGGGCCGGCGTTCGTCCACACCACGACGGGCAGGTGGCCGAAGATGCCGTCGAGGTTGATGCTGTTCGGCAGGACGAGCAGGTGCGAGAGCAGGTGCAGGCGCAGGTAGGCGTCCGACGTGCCGGCCGGGGGAGCGGTCAGGTCGATCTCGATCGTCACGGTCTCGAGGCGCACCGCGCGCCGCGGGTCCGGCCCGGCGAGTTCGGTGACCGAGGCGGGCACGATCCACGGGTCGCGACCGGCGGGCAGGGAGCCGAGCAGGGGAGCGGGGAACCAGGTGTCGAGGACCGTGCCGTCCTGGGCGATGGTGGCCAGGCCGTAGCCCCAGGCTGTGGTCGGAACGGCGGGCTGGGGGGACTGTCGCGTGGTCATTCCTCTAGATTAGTAGGGTGCCTTCGACCCCCCAGCCCGCGTCCCCGCCCGTGAACCCGTACGTGAACCCCGCACCGGATGCCACGGGCGCCCGCCGCGCCGGACCGCTCGACCTGGCCGCATCGTCTGTCGCGATCACCCAGGCGATCTGCGACATCGAGTCCGTCTCCGGCAACGAAACCCCCCTCGCCGACGCCGTCGAGCGTGCGCTCGCCGGCCTCGCGCACCTCGAGATCATCCGCGACGGCGACACGATCGTCGCCCGCACCCGCCTCGGCCGCGCCCAGCGCGTCATCATCGCCGGACACCTCGACACCGTCCCGGTCAACGACAACCTGCCGACCCGGTTCGAGACCGTCGACGACCTCGACTACCTCTGGGGACGAGGCACCGTGGACATGAAGGCGGGTGTCGCCGTGCAGCTGAAGCTCGCCGCCGAGCTCACCGAGCCCGGCCTCGACGTGACGTGGATGTGGTACGACCACGAGGAGGTCTCTGACGACCTCAACGGCCTCGGCCGGCTCGCCCTGGCCCGGCCCGATCTCTTCGAGGGCGACTTCGCGATCCTCGGCGAGCCGAGCAACGGGCAGGTCGAGGGCGGCTGCAACGGCAACCTGCGGGTCGAGGTGCGCACCCACGGTCTGCGTGCCCACTCCGCCCGCAGCTGGGTCGGCGAGAACGCCATCCACAAGGCCGCACCGATCCTCGCCATCCTCGCCGGCTACGAACCCCGCGCCGTCGAGGTCGAAGGGCTCGTCTACCGGGAGGGCCTGAACGCGGTCGGGATCAGCGGCGGCATCGCCGGGAACGTCATTCCCGACGAGTGCATGGTGCACATCAACTACCGGTTCGCCCCGAGTCGCAGTTCCGCCGAGGCCCTCGAGCACGTGAGCGAGCTGTTCGCCGGTTACGACGTCACCGTCGTCGACCGCGCGGAGGGCGCCCGCCCGGGGCTCGACGCTCCGCTCGCACAGGAATTCCTCGCCTTCGTCGGAGCGGAGGCCCGCCCCAAGTACGGCTGGACCGACGTCGCCCGGTTTTCCGCGCTCGGCATCCCCGCCGTCAACTACGGTCCGGGAGATCCGCTCAAGGCCCACGCCGACGACGAGCGCGTCGCCGTGCACCAGATCACCGACTGCGAAGATGCCCTCCGCTCCTGGCTGACCGCGGCCCCGAACCGGAAGCAGCGTTAGCCCGTGTCGACAGGGGCCCCACTCCGCCCCAGCCAGGGACCGCCGCTCGAGCAGGGCCGCGTGCCGGTGCCGGCGGCCAGACCTCCGGCCGTGAGGCGGATGCTGCCGGCCCGCTGGCGGGCCCGCGCCCGGCTGGCCCCGTGGTGGGCCGCTGTCGCGGGCATCTGGGTGCTGTCCCGGCTCGTGACGACCACCCTCGTCCTCATCCTCGCGCGCGTCCAGGGCGCGAACCCGTGGACCGGTGCCAGCCCGGGGTACTTCGACTTCGCCAACATCTGGGACGCCCGCTGGTACAACATCGTCGCAACATCCGGCTACCCGGCCGTGCTGCCGATCACGAGCTCCGGACACGTCGGCGAGAACGCCTGGGCGTTCCTGCCGGGTTACCCCGCGGTCGTGCGCGTCGTGATGTTCCTCAGCGGGGCGCCGTGGGCACCGGCCGCCGTCATCGTCTCGCTCGCCTTCAGCCTCGGGGCCGCCCTGCTCTTCTACCGGGTGATGCTGCGGGTCCAGGGCCGCGGCACCGCCCTGTTCGCGGTCGTGCTGTTCTGCGTCGCCCCGCTCGCCCCCATCCTGCAGTTCGGCTACGCCGAGTCGATGTACCTGTTCTTCCTCACCCTCGCCCTCCTCCTCCTCCTCGAACGCCGGTATGTGCTGCTGTTCCCGGTGATCGCCGTGATGGCGTTCACCCGGCCGAGCGGCCTCGCCTTCGCTCTCGCACTCGGCTTCCACGTCGTGCACCGCTGGCTGACCCGCCGCAGCGACCCGTTCCCCGTTCCCGAGCGGATCCTCGCGGCATCCGTCACCGCTTTCAGCGCCCTTAGCGGCTTCGCCTGGCCGTTGATCGCGTGGATCGCGACCGGCTCGGCGACCGCGTACACCGAAACGGAGCTCGCCTGGCGGTCCTCGTACATCGGCTACCAGGAACTCGTTCCCTTCACCGCCTGGTTCCAGGGCGGGGTCTGGTGGCTCGGGCAGCCGCTCGGCATCGTCGTCGTGCTCGTACTCGTCGTCGGCTTCGCCGCCGCGCTGTTCGCCCCTGCCGTGCGCAGGCTCGGCGTCGACCTGCGGTTCTGGCTCGCCGCATACGGGCTCTACCTCTTCGCGGTGTTCTTCCCGCAGTCGAGCACCTTCCGGCTGCTGATGCCGATGTTCCCGCTGCTCGGCGCGATCGCGCAGCCGAAACGGCTGAGTTACCGGATCGCGATCGTGGTGCTGTGCATCCTCGGCCAGTGGGGATGGCTGCTGATCTGCTGGGGCGTCGACGGCGCCGACTGGACACCGCCGTAACCGGTGTGACCGCCCGCGTAACCCGCCCGGACCTCGCGAATTTTCGTCTCGGGCCGGGATGGTCGATAATAGAAGTTCAGACGAATGAGTGGAAGGGGAGTTCATGGCGGCCATGAAGCCACGGACCGGAGACGGGCCAATGGAGGCTGTAAAGGAGGGGCGCCTGATCATTGTGCGTGTTCCGCTTGAAGGCGGAGGGCGACTCGTCGTCTCTGTGAACGACGCAGAAGCCAAGGAGCTTCACGATGCACTCGCCGGGGTAGTACGCCCGGTTGTCTAGCGTCGGAGATCACGTCTCCACCTCGTAACCGAGGAGAATTACGGATCGGCCGTGCAGCCCTGCTGCGCGGCCGATCCTTTTGTCGCCGCTCGTGGTGGCGCTGGAACGCTACGCGCGCAGTTTGGTGATCTGCAGCAGCCCGTCGCCGACGGGGGACAGGGCGCTGATCACGGCGGTCGAGCCGCTGATCTCGCTCAGGAGCGTGCGGAACCCGGTGGCGACCTCGTCGCGCTGCGCCGGGTTGGCGACGCGGCCGCGCCAGAGGGCGTGGGCCACGAGCACGGTTCCGCCCGGCCGGGCCAGGCGCAGCCCGTGCTCGACGTATTCGATGACCGACTGCGGGTCGGCGTCGATGAAGACGATGTCGTACGAGTTCTCGTTCATCCTCGGGAGGACATCCGCTGCCTTGCCCGTGATCAGCCGCACCCGGTTCGCCGGGATCTTCGCCTCGGTGAACAGGGCGCGGGCGTGCTGCTGGTGGTCCACCTCGGTGTCGATCGAGGTGAGCGTCGCCCCCGGCGCCCCGGTCAGGAGCCAGATGCCGGAGACTCCGGCCCCCGTGCCGACCTCGAGGATGCTGCGGGCACCGGTCGCGGCGGCGATCACGGCGGACTGCGCACCGACCGCGGGGGAGATCGCGTCGATCCCGAGTTCGAGCGACTGCTGGCGCGCCCGGACGACGGCCTCGGATTCCACGACCGAGTCGTCGGAAAATTTCCAGTTCAAATCTTTGTCTGACACGGTGCAACTCCAGTTTTGTATGGGTCCAGCCTAAGGGCGCTCCCCTCGGGTCGGCGGAGGCCCCGCCGCGCGTTATCCTCAACCTATGCTTGGTTTGACGTTCGAGAAGCTCCTCCTGGTCGGGATCGTCGCCGTCTTCCTGCTCGGGCCCGAGAAGCTGCCCCACTACGCGGCCCAGCTGGCCCGGCTCGTCCGGCAGCTCCGGGACCTGGCCAACGGCGCCAAGGAACGCATGCGCGACGAGATGGGCCCCGAGTTCGACGACGTCGACTGGAAGAAACTCGACCCCCGCCAGTACGACCCGCGCCGGATCATCCGTGAGGCGCTCGTCGAGGACGAGCCGGTCAAGGAGCAGTCCGCCGTGGTGTCCCGGGTCTCGCCGAACCCGAACGGCGCATACCTGTCCCGGAAGCGCGCGAGGGAGAACGCCCTCGCGCCGTCGGAACCCGCGCCGTTCGACTCGGAGGCGACGTAGCGGCACCGCACGATGGATCCGCTGCTGCGGCTCCGACCCGGGCGTTCCCCCGCCCGTTCAGGCACGGGCCTGCACGGGCCGTTCGGCGCCGAGTTGCGTCGCGAGAGCGTTGGCCGCGGCGCGGAGCCGCACGGTGAGCGCGCCGAGTTCGGCGGGGCTGCGCTCTCCCGTCACCGCGACGCCGAGCGCGGCGATGACCCCGGGCGCCCGCACCGGAACGGCGAGGCACGCGGTGCCGTGCGTCGTCCCCTGGTCGCGGCCGAAGGCATCCGCAGGGCGGGGAGAGGCGGCCCGGTGCGCGCGACGCGTCATCACCTGCGCGCCGACCTGCGCTCCCGCGTTCGCGGCGTGCAGCGCATGGCCGACCGGGAGTCCGCGGGCGTCTGCGTCCGCGTGGGAGGCGTGGGCTCCGGGACGCCGGTCCGCGGTGCCGAGGAAGTCGACGCGCTGTTCCCGGCTGAGCTGGGCGAGGATCTGGCGGCCGAGCGCGGAGGCATACGGGCTCGCACCGAGCCCGGTCCACTGCTCGACCCGGGGGGCGCCCGTCGCGTCGACGATGTCGATGATGCTGACCATTCCGTCCGAGAAGCGGGCGAGGTAAGCGGTCGCGCCGTTCTCCGCTGCGACGTGGTGCAGGGTCTGGCGCACCCGGGCGAGGAAGACCCCCGCGTCGGCGCCGCGGAGACTGGGGAAACGCAGGCCCAGAACGAGGCCATCGGGTTCGGCGACGAGATACCCCTCGTGCACCAGGGTCCTGGTGAGGTTGTACGCCGTGCCGAGGCTGAGCCCGGAGGCCTGGGCGACCGCCTTGACCGGCATCGGACGTGGCGCGCCCGCGACGATGTCGACGACCTTGAGGGCGCGCTGGACCGAGGAGATGAGGGTGCGGTGCTCGAGCGTCATCAAGCTCCTCTCGTGTCGTCGGCGACTATTCGGAACAGGATAGACAGACTCGGCCGAGCCGGATAGAGCAACCCGACCGTTCGGCGTCGTTAGGCTGTGACCCAAGCGAACGAAAGGTCGGGGATGGCCAAGAAGAAGTCCACACCGGGTCGGGTCAGGAAGTCGGACTACAACGTCGAACTGCGGCGGTTGCAGACCGAACTGGTCGCGATGCAGGAATGGGTACGCGAGTCCGGTGCGCGCATCGTCGTGATCTTCGAGGGACGCGACGCCGCGGGCAAGGGATCGGCCATCAAGCGCGTCACCGAATACCTCAACCCGCGCATCGCGCGGATCGTGGCCCTTCCGGTGCCCACCGACCGCGAGCGCGGCCAGTGGTACTTCCAGCGGTACATCGAGCACCTGCCGTCGACGGGCGAGATCGTCCTGATGGATCGTTCCTGGTACAACCGGGCCGGGGTGGAACGCGTGATGGGGTACTGCACCCCCGACGAGTACCGCCGGTTCCTGCACCAGGCGCCCCTCTTCGAGCGGATGCTCGTCGAGGATGGGATCCTCCTCGTCAAGTACTGGTTCTCCGTCTCCGACCACGAGCAGGAGGCCCGGTTCCGCTCCCGGCTCAAGGACCCGATGCGGCGCTGGAAACTCTCGGAGACCGACCTGCTCTCGATCACGAAATGGGTGGACTACTCCAAGGCGAAGGACGAGATGTTCGTCCACACCGACATTGCCGAGGCGCCCTGGTGGGTCGTCGAGAGCGAGGACAAGCTCGCGGCCAGGCTGAACATGATCAGCCACCTTCTCTCGATCGTGCCGTACGACCACCGTGAACCGCCGCGGGTCTCGATCCCGCATCGGCCGCAGGGAACCGACTACGAGCGTCCTCCGCGTGAGCTTAACCGGACGGTCCCCGACCATGCTTCGACCCTCGGCGCGGCCGGTGACGCGTCCGGATAGCGAATGCTAGGCGGCGGGGGATTCGTCCGTTAGAGTGAGCCATCCGGAGGGGGAGCTCGTGGGTACCTTGTTGTACGGCAGTCCAGGAATTGTGGTCAGTTTTGAGGATCGCGCTCTGATGCACCTGCAGATCGTGATCACGACGAAACTGAGGCGCAGGGAGGGCTTCATTTTTTCGTGGACGGAGTCGACAGATGACGAGACCGAGAGCGGGCGGAGCGCGATCTGGCTCGATGCCAGCAGCATCCTCTACTACCGCTATTCGGTCAGTCGGGTGCCGAACATCAACCGGGACTGGATCGAGCGGTTGATGGTTTCGGCGAACAGCGCGGGCGGGCTGTTCTTCTCCGTCGAACCGCCGCCGGTCATCCCGGTCCTCAAGTCCCGGTCCTGAAGTCGCAGTCCTGAAATCGCGTTCCTGAAGTCGCAGTCCTGAAGTCGCGTTCCTGTCCCTCACGATTCGCACCATACCGTCGCAGATGAAGGGTATCCGTGTCCGTCCGCTCCCTGGCCGCACCGTGGGAGGCCGCTCTCTCCCCGGCGCAGTACCAGCTCATCTGCTATTTCGTGGGCATCGGCGCCCTGTGCTTCTTCGTCGGGTTTCTCCGGGCCTGGGTGACGCGTGGCGAGGTCGGCGCCCGCTACCGGACCGCCGTCGTCGCCCGGCTGGGCATCATGAGCGCCATGTTCGTGTCGTACGTCGTGCTGCTGGGCGGCCTGCTCTTCGGGTACACCCGTGTCGCCGGGGAGTTCGTCCCGAACGACGTGGCACTCCTCACCTTCGGCGTGCGCTACGTCGAGTGGTCGGTCGCGGTTCCCCTCGTCGTCATCGAGCTCCTCGCCGTGTGCGTCGTCCTCGGCGGCGTGGCCCGGCGCATCCGCCTGGTCGCGATGACCGGTGGTTTCCTGATGGTGTTCCTCGCGTACCTGGGCGCGATCGTCGCCTCGGGGGGCACGGATGCCGCCGCGCTCGTGGGGTGGGGAATCGTCGCCGGAGTGTTCTGGCTGGCGACTACGGCCCTCCTCGCGATCGTGGTGCGGCGATCCCTGCCCGCGCTCACGGTCGAGTCTGCCGCACTGCTGCGCTCCGCGACCATCCTGCTGCTGTCCTCCTGGGCGGTGTACCCCATCGTGTACGCGATGCCGCTCGTCGGCTCCGGTGGGACGCTGGTCGTGGTCATGCAGGTCATGCTCACCCTCGCCGACATCGTCGCGAAGATCTGGTTCGGCGGCGCGTTGCATCGCGTGGCGAAGCTCCGGACCGCCGAGGACGTGCGTGCCGGCCGCGACGTGCACCCGGAGGCGATCTGGATCTCCTCCGTCAAGCATTCGGACGCAGGCAAGCCGCGCGAGGTGTATCTCGCCGCCGGTGCGGCCGTGCACGTGCGGCGTCCGCAGCCGCCGACGAGTACGGCCGCGCCGACTGCGCAGCCAGAGCTGTTCGCCGACCCGCAGCCCGAGGTGTTCGCCGACCTCGAACCCTAGCCTCGTCCCGACCCTGAGGTGTCGCACATCGACGTTCGCGGGCCGCGGGAACGTCGATCCGCGACACCTCACGCCCGGGCGCGCAAGCGGTGAGCGGGGCTACTTGAGGGAGACGCCGAGGCTGCGACCGGAGAGGCCCCGGGCGCGGGAGAAGAGCCGCTCGGCGACCGCGTCGATCGCCTGGGCCGCCGGGTCGAGCGGGTCGCTCAGCACGACCGGGCGACCGTCGTCGCCTCCGGTGCGGAGGGGAACGCTGAGCGGCACGCTCGCCAGGAGCGGCACCGGCGTGTCCTGGCCGGCCGAGAGGCGGCGCGCGACCTCCGCGCCGCCGCCGGCGCCGAAGAGTTCGAGCATGCTGCCGTCCGGCTGGAGGGCGCCGGACATGTTCTCGATGACGCCGAAGATCGTCTGCCCGGTCTGGCGGGCGACGACGCCGCTGCGTTCGGCGATGTCCGCAGCGGCGGGCTGCGGGGTCGTCACGACGATGACCTCGGCCTGGGGGAGAAGCTGGCCGATCGAGATCGCGACGTCGCCGGTGCCGGGCGGCAGGTCGAGCAGCAGCACGTCGAGGTCGCCGAAGTAGACCTCGGTGAGGAACTGGGTGATCGTGCGGTGCAGCATCGGCCCGCGCCAGGCGACCGCGACGCCGCCGTCCTCGACGAACATGCCGATCGAGATGACCTTCACGTCGTAGTTGATCGGCGGCAGGATCATGTCGCCGACCCTGGTCGGTTTGACGGCGGTCCCCTTGGCGCCGTCGACGCCGGGCGTGACGAGGCCGAGCAGTCCGGGGATGGAGAAGCCGTAAACATCCGCGTCGACGACGCCGACCTTGAGGCCGCGGGCGGCGAGCGCGACGGCGAGGTTCGCGGTGATGGTGGACTTGCCGACCCCGCCCTTGCCGCTCGTGACGAGGTAGACCCGGGTGAGGGATCCCGCACCGAACTGCGTCGTGCGCGCGGCCGCCCCACCGCGGAGCTTCTCGGTCATCGCGCGGCGCTGCTCGCGGGTCATCACGCCGACCGACACTGTGATGGCGCCGGGCCCGGCGACGGACTCCGCCGTCTCGAGCACGTCCCGTTCGATCTGGCGGGCGGCGGGGCATCCGGCGATCGTGAGTAACAGGTCGACGGTGGTGTGGCCGTTCTCGGTGCGCACCCCGGACACCATGTCGAGGTCGGTGATCGGCTTGCGAATCTCCGGGTCGATCACCCGGGTGAGCGCGGTCATGACCCTGGCGGCGATTCCGGAGGCATCAGCGGATGCCGCGTTCGATGCCGTGCCCGGCGCCGTGGGCGAGTCAGCGGCCAATCGGGGGTCGCTCCTCGATGATCTTGGCGGATGCGGCCGGTGCCCCGGGTCCCGCGGGTGTCTCTGCCGGCGCAGGCTCGACGCTTCGGGCCGTCGCGGTGGCGGTCGCCCGGCCCTGATCTGCCGCACGGTCGTGGTCGTGATCATGGTCGATTTCCCGGTCGCGGTCGCCCTTGCGGGAGCGCTTGCGGCCGCGCTTCTCCTCGTCCTCGCGCTGTTCGAGGTTCTCGAGGAGGGCGCGGAGCTCGCTGCGCAGGAAGTCGCGGGAGGCGAGGTCCTTCATCCCGAGGCGGAGGGCGACGACCTCGCGGGCGAGGTACTCGGTGTCGGCGAGGTTGCGTTCGGCGCGCTGCCGGTCCTGTTCGAACTGCACCCGGTCGCGGTCGTCCTGGCGGTTCTGGGCAAGCAGGATCATCGGGGCGGCGTACGAGGCCTGCATCGAGAGCACGAGGGTGAGCGCGATGAAGCCGAGGGCGACGGAGTCGAAGCGCCACGCGACGGGGGCGAGCGTGTTCCAGCCCATCCAGAAGAGGACGAAGAGCGTGAGTCCGAGCAGGAACCACGGGGTGCCCATGCCCCGGGCGATGGCCTCGGTCAGCCGGCCGAAGCGGTCGCTCGACGGCCGGTCGCGATTGCGGTTGCGGTTCCTGGTGCGGGACAGGGGAGCGACGCGCAGGCCCTTGGGCGAGTCGAGGCGCTGATCCGAGCGATCAATTCGGGCCATTGCCGGTCCTCCGTCCGTTTGGGAGCGGGATGCTTCCCGTCTTCAGCTCGCTGCGGGCGGCTGCCCTGCGGCGTACATCGTCATTGCCGTCGTGACTTCGCCAGTCGTCGGGCAAGAGGTAGTCGAGGACATCGTCAATTGTCACCACCCCGACGAGTCGGTGGTTGTCGTCGACAACGGGGACGGAGACGAGGTCATAGCTCGCGAGGATCCGGGTGACCTCCGCGGCGGAGGTGTCAGCGGTGACGGGGTCGAGACCCTGGTCGAGCAGCGTGCCGAGACGCTCGTGGGGCGGGTAGCGCAGCATCCGCTGGAAGTGCACCATGCCCAGGAAACGACCGGTCGGCGGCTCGTACGGCGGCAGGGTGACGCAGATCGCCGCACCAAGAGCCGGGGCGAGGTCGTGGCGGCGGATCAGGGCGAGGCCCTCCGCGACGGTCGCGTCGGCGGAGACGATGATGGGCTCCGTCGTCATCAGGCCGCCGGCCGTGTCCGGCGCGTAGGTGAGCAGGAACCGCACGTCGTCGGCTTCTTCCGGCTCCATCAGGTCGAGCAGCTGCTCGCCGTGCTCCTCCGGCAGCTGCGCGATGAGGTCGGCCGCGTCGTCCGGCTGCATGTGGTCGAGTACGTCGGCGGCACGGGCGTCGCCGAGCCGGGTGAGGATGGCGACCTGTTCGCTCTCGGGCATCTCCTCGAGCACGTCGGCGAGGCGGCCGTCGGGGAGCTCGCTCGCGACCTCGTGCATCCGCTCGGGGGGAAGATCGAGCATCGTGTTGGCGAGGTCGGCGGGCTTGAGGTCGGAGTATGTCGCGATGAGCTGCTCGGCGGACTGGGCCTGACCGACGGTGGTCTTCTCGCGGACGTCGCTCCAGGTGGCGAACGTCGTCGCGCCCTTCGCGAAGAGGGACACGCTCGCCTTGGGGCGGCGGACGAAGAGCTGGGCGATCTCCCAGGCCCCCTGCTTGGTCTCCTCGATCGAGACGTCCTCGACGGTCGCCTCGCCGGAACCGTTGTTGAAGACGACCTCGCGGCCCAGGAGCTCCGCGATGACGCGGACCTCGCCGCCGCGCTGTTCGAAGCGGCGCACGTTGATCAGGCCGGTCGTGATGATCTGGCCGGAGCCGATGCTCGTGACCCGGCTCATCGACACGAAGACGCGGCGTTTGCCCGGGATTTCCACGATGAGTCCGACCGCGAGGGGCGGATCGTCTTTTCGATAGACGACGAGAACGTCGCGGACCTTGCCGACGCGGTCTCCCGCGGGGTCGAAGACGGAACACCCGGCCAATCGGGCAACGAAGACTCTGGTGGCAGTCACGTTACAAATGTAGGCCACCTGTAGCCCTTCGGCGTGCTGTGGGAGAATGGGTCCATGAGTAATCAGAACCCTTTCGGCAATCGCGGTCCCGCCCTGTTCCCGGTTTTGCCCAAGGGCGAGGTGCTCGCGACCTATGAAACCTACGCAGAGGCGCAGGCCGCCGTCGACACCCTCGCGAAGGCCGATTTCCCGGTGAAGCAGCTTTCGATCGTCGGCAACGACCTCAAGACCGTCGAGCGGGTCACCGGGAAACTGACCTGGGGTCGCGTTGCCCTCGCCGGGGCGGCCTCCGGCGCCTGGCTCGGGATCTTCTTCGGCCTGCTGTTCTTCATCTTTTCTCCGACCGGGGCCGGCCTGCCGTTCGTGCTCGCCGCGGTGCTGATGGGTGCGGGCTTCGGGATGCTGTTCGGAGTGGTGAGCTACGCGCTCAACCGCAGGCGCCGCGACTTCACCTCGACCATGCAGGTGATGGCGAGCAGCTACCAGATCATCGTGGAGGCCGCCCTTGTGAACAAGGCGCGCAACCTCCTGCACGGCACCGCGGAGCCGGTGGTCGTCCACCAGGCCGATCCGGAGCCCGCCCAGCCGGCCCAGCCGGAGCCGTCGGCCCCGTCGGCCCGCCCCGACCAGCCGGCACCGCCGTACGGCCAGTTTGCGCCGCCGGCCGCCACCCCGACCCCCGAGGCCGCGCCCACCGCATCCACTGACTAGCGCCCACGCACGCTCGCGAAAGCGGGTGAATCGTCGGTTTGACCTCGTGAGAACGACGATTCACCCGCTTTCGCGGCGGGGTTAGGCGGTGAGAGTGGCGATCCAGGTTTCTACGTCGTCCGCGCTGCGGGGGATGCCGACGGACAGGTTCTCGGCGCCCGTCGCCGTGATCAGCACGTCGTCCTCGATGCGGACTCCGATACCGCGGAACTCGAACGGAACGGTGAGGTCGTCGGGCTGGAAGTAGAGGCCGGGTTCGATCGTGAAGATCATCCCGGGCTCGATCACGCCGTCGAGGTACATGTCGCGCCGCGCCTGGGCGCAGTCGTGCACGTCGATGCCGAGGTGGTGGCTCGTGCCGTGCACCATGTAGCGGCGGTGCTGGCCGTTCTCGGGCTTCAGGGCCTCCTCGGCGGTGACCGGGAGCATGCCCCACTCCGCGGTGCGGCGGGCGATGACCGCCATGGCCGCGGCGTGGACATCGCGGAAGATCGCGCCGGGCTTCGCGACGGCGAAACCGGCATCCGCTGCCTCCCGTACGGCCTCGTAGACGCGACGCTGCACGGGGGAGAAGGTGCCGTCGACGGGGAGGGTGCGGGTGACGTCTGCGGTGTAGTAGCTGTCGACCTCGATACCCGCGTCGAGCAGGATCAGGTCGCCCGGGTTGAGCGGGCCGTCGTTGCGGGTCCAGTGCAGGATGCACGCGTGCGGGCCGGAGGCCGCGATCGTGTCGTAGCCGACCGTGTTGCCGTCAACCCGCGCGCGGGTGTTGAAGACGCCCTCGACGAGACGCTCGCCGCGTTCGTGGGCGCTCGACCGGGGCAGGTCGCGGATGACGTCCTCGAAGCCGCGCCCGGTGGCCGCGATCGCGAGGCGCATCTGGGCGATCTCGTAGGAGTCCTTGACGAGGCGCAGCTCGGACAGGTCGCGGGCGAACCGGTCGTCCGCCTCGTGCTCGCCGTTGACCTCGAGGCTGAACGGGGAGTTCGTGGCGTTGTCGCCGAGCACCTTGTCCGCGGCGAAGCGGAGGCGGCCCTCGTCGACGGCCACGGTGAAGGCCGGGTCGGCCTCGCGGATGACGAGGGTCGTGGTGTCGACGAGGGTGAGCACGGCGTCGAGGTCGGCGATGCCGCGCACGGTGACGGCGAGGTCGCTCGCCACCTGGGCGATGGAGGGGCGCGGGCCGATCCAGAATTCGCCGATGTCGGCGTTGGCGTAGAACTCGTCGGAGTCGCGTCCGGCGCGCTCACGGAAGTACAGTGTCGCGTCGTGCCCGGTCGCCGTCGGCTCGAGCACGAGGACTGCTCCGGGCTCGGAGTCGCTGCCCCAGCCGGTGAGGTGCGCGAAGGCGGAGTGGGCGCGGAAGGCGTAGTCGGTATCGTTCGAGCGCTGCTTGAGGCGCCCGGCCGGAACGATCAGGCGCTGCCCCGGGTACATCGCGGAGACGCGAGCGCGCCGGGCCGCGGCGAACGGCGCCTGCTCACGGGCCGGAGGGAGCGTGTCGACGCGCTCCGCCCAGCCGCTCGAGATATAGGACTTGAAGCCGTCCGACCCCGGCGTCGTGGAACGGTTCTCGTTCGGGCGGGGCTTGGCGGTGACGGTGGGCACGGTTTCGGTGGAATTGGCCATGCTCCCATTGTCCCATTGCCCGCTGGCTGTCCCGCGAGTATCGCCGGGACGCGGCCGGGCTGCGGTCGACCGGTGGCCGCTCCCGCCGCAACTAGCATGGGGTCATGGCAGGCGAACGGCAATTCAGGGGTCCCATCGACCTGCACGCGCACTCGAGCGTCTCGGACGGCACGGAAACCCCCTCCCAGCTGGTGCGGGCCGCGTCCGCGGCCGGTCTCGGCACCGTCGCGCTGACCGACCACGACTCCACGGCGGGCTGGCACGAAGCGGCGGCGGCGGCCCGCACCGCCGGAATCACGCTCATTCCGGGAATGGAATTCAGCACCCGGGTGTCGACGGCGAGCGTGCACCTGCTGGCATACCTCTTCGATCCTTCGGATGCCGGAATCGTCGCCGAGACGGCGCGGGTGCGGCAGGCCCGCCTCGTCCGTGCCGAGGAGATGGTCGAACGGATCGGCGTGGACTACGCGCTGACCTGGGACGACGTTCTCGCCCAGACCACACCGGATGCCACGGTGGGGCGCCCGCACATCGCGGATGCCCTCGTCGCCCGAGGCTTCGCCCTCACCCGGAGCGAGGCCTTCGCGGGCATCCTGCACTGGGAGTCCGGGTACTACCAGCCGCACTATGCCCCCGACCTGGTGCGCGCCGTCGGCCTCGTCGTCGCGGCGGGGGGCGTGCCGGTCATCGCGCACCCCGCGACCCGCGGCGCGGGCGACGTGATCCCGGAGGCCCGGCTCGCCCGGCTCGTGGACGCCGGGCTGTTCGGGCTCGAACTCGAGCACCGGGAGAACAAGACGGCCGCGAAGGCGCGGCTCTATTCGCTCGCGACCAAGTACGGGCTCGTCGTCACGGGGTCGAGCGACTACCACGGCGAGGGCAAACCGAACCGTCTCGGGGAGAACACCACGACGCCCGAGGTACTCGACCGCATCCTGAAGCAGGCGACCGGCTCTGAGCCCGTCTTCGCCTAGACCCCCGTGAGGTGTCGCAGATCGAGGTTCGCGCGCTGCGGGAACCTCGATCTGCGACACCTCAGCGAGATACGTGCTGCGGATGCTGCGGGTTGCGGCACGCAGAAGGGCGCGCCCGCCGAAGCGGACGCGCCCTGTTCTGGCGACGGAATCTGTCGGCAGCGGCGGCTGGAGGCCAGAGCGGCTAGTTGGCTCCGCCGGCTGCGGGGGCGGAGCGGCGCGAACGGCTGCGCCGGCGCGGGGCGCTGTTGCCGTCGTGGTGCTGGGCTCCGCCGCCGTCGTGGGTGCCCGCTGCGGGGGTCACGGCGGGAGCATCGGGGTTGGTGGTCTGGCTGACGCGGGTGCGGGTGCGTGCTGCGCCCGAGCGGCCGGCGTCCGCGGTGCGGCCCGAATCCGAGCGTGCACCGTCGCCGCCGCGGCCCGATCCGCCGGAGCGGCCGGCGCCGCCGGTGCGCCCGGCTCCACCCGAGCGTCCGTCCGAACGACCGGAGTCCGAGTGACCGGTTCCCGCGGAGTGCTCGCGCACGGGGGAGATGCGCAGGCGGCCCTTCGAGCCGACCGGGATGTTGAGGTCGGAGTACAGGTGCGGTGAGGACGAGTACGTCTCGACGGGGACCGGAACGCCGAAGTCGAGCGCGGTGTTGATCAGCGTCCACTTGTGCATGTCGTCCCAGTCGACGAACGTGACCGCGATGCCGGTCTTGCCCGCGCGCCCGGTGCGTCCGACGCGGTGCAGGTACGC
This sequence comes from Cryobacterium algoricola, assembly GCF_004402485.1. Classification (GTDB taxonomy): domain Bacteria; phylum Actinomycetota; class Actinomycetes; order Actinomycetales; family Microbacteriaceae; genus Cryobacterium; species Cryobacterium algoricola. The sequence continues at coordinate 97,659 of NZ_SOFG01000019.1, forward strand.
CTTCTCGTCCTCGGGGATGGTGTGGTTGATCACGTGGGTGACGTCGTCGACGTCGATTCCGCGAGCGGCGACATCCGTTGCGATCAGGATGTCCTTCTTGCCGGCCTTGAACGAGGCCATCGCGCGTTCGCGCTGGTCCTGGTTGAGGTCGCCGTGCACTGCGGTCGCGTTGAAGCCGCGGTCGCCGAGCTCCTCGACGAGCTTGGCTGCTGCGCGCTTGGTGCGGGTGAAGATGACGGTCTTGCCGCGGCCCTCCGCCATCAGGATGCGGCCGATGACCTCGTCCTTGTCCATGCTGTGGGCGCGGTAGACGATGTGCTGGATGTTGGCCTGCATGAGGCCCTCGTCGGGCTCCTGCGCACGGATGTGGATGGGCCGGTTCATGAAGCGGCGGGCGAGGGCCACGATCGGGCCGGGCATCGTCGCGGAGAAGAGCATGGTGTGCCTGGTCGACGGCGTCTGGGCGAAGAGCCGTTCGATGTCGGACAGGAAGCCGAGGTCGAGCATCTTGTCCGCCTCGTCGAGGACCATCTCGCGCACGTTGGCGAGGCTGAGTAGGTGCTGGCTCGCGAGGTCGAGCAGGCGGCCCGGGGTGCCGACGACGATCTGGGCGCCGGCCTTGAGCTGCTCGATCTGACCCTCGTAGGCCTTGCCGCCGTAGATGGACACGATCTTGGTGTTGCGGTTCTGCGAGGCCATCTCGAGGTCTTCGCTGACCTGCACGCACAGTTCGCGGGTCGGAACGACCACGAGCGCCTGCACGCCGGGCTCGGGGTCGAGGCCGAGACGCTGGATGAGGGGGAGACCGAAGCCGAGGGTCTTGCCGGTGCCGGTCTTGGCCTGGCCGATGATGTCCTGGCCGCTCATCGCGAGCGGGATGGTCTGGAGCTGGATCGGGAACGGCTCGAGGATGCCTTTACTGGCGAGAGCGTCAACCAGGTCCTGGTCGATATTGAGTTCGGAGAAAGTCACGAAAGTTTGCCTGTCATTAGCTGGAAACGGAAATGCGCCCGTCTTCTGCCTCGGGCACCAGCCACCGATCCACGCCGATGGCTTGTCTCACCTTACCGGGAGCTGTCTGGGAAGCAGCCGAAGCCACGCGGGCAGGCGGGTGTCCGGCTGCGCGGACGACGCGGCTCTGACCTAAGCTGGGCTGGTGTTCTCCTGGTTTGATGGGCGCGCCAAGCGCGTCGAGATAATCCCCCGGCTCACCACCCGGGGGGAACGTCCATCGACCACGAAAGTGGACATCAAGGACCTCACCCCCGAACTGCTGCCCTTCCTGGGCCAGTCCGCGTACTTCGAGCTCGGCGTCTTCGAGAGCCTCGCCCGCGCCGTCTTGATTGCGCCGGACCTTGCCGCCAAGCAGGCGCTCAGCACCGCAGCCGGGCGGGCGCTCTCCAAGCATCAGGGCCTCGTCGCCGAGATCCGCCGCCGCGGAGCGGAACCCGCAGACGTGATGGCACCGTTCGTCCCTGCCCTCGACGCGTTCCGCGCCGAGATCACGGGCGCGGACTGGACCGAGCTGCTGCTGAGCTGCTACCTCGCCGGTGGACTGCTCGACGATTTCTTCATCCGGCTCTCCGACGGGCTTCCCGGTGAGGTCGGCCCGCGGATCGCGCACCTCCTCGGCGAGGACGCCGGGGCCGCGATCCTCGCGACCCAGCTCGCCGCAGCGATCGCCACGGATGCTCCGCTCGCCTCGCACCTGGCCCTCTGGGGCCGTCGGCTGGTCGGGGACACCCTGCTGATCGCCCGCTCCGCCCTCGCGTTCGCGGGCACGACGGACCAGGCCGGAGTCGTCACCGTCGCCGGTCCCGCCGAGGAACGGATCGAGCCGGTCTTCACCGAACTGATCGCCGCGCACACCCGGCGGATGGACGGCCTCGGCCTCACCGCCTGAGCCCGCCGTCGCGGCCGAGCTTGAGCGCGGGTGTTGCGCCGCTGCGCGGGTGGCGCACCGCACGCGCAGCGGCGGAACACCCGCGCTCGGCAGTGAAGCCTAGGCGCGGGCGGGGTGACCCGTGCGCATCAGTTCGTGCAGCATCCGGGTGTCGCCGGCGACGCGTGAGCGCGCGAGGGTCGTGCCCGAAACGACGGATGCCGCACCGGCGATGATGAGGGTGGCCCACCAGATCCAGCCACCGTCCCACGTCCAGCCGGCCCACGTCAGTGCCACCCAGACGACCATGGCGACGATCGTGCCGATCGCGGGAAGCAGCACGGCGCCGTGGTTCGTGCGCCCGGGGAGCACGTACCGTGCCGCGAGGCCGAGGACGGCCCCGCCGAGCGCGGCGAAGAGGAGTTCCATTCCGGGTCTACGCGACGAAACCGACGCGACGGGACTCCTCGGAGCCCAGCTCGACGTAGGCGAGGCCGATCGTCGGGACGATGAAGACCCGGCCCTTGCTGTCGGCGAGCTTGAGGTACCCGGTCGAACCGGAGAGGGCGGCGGCTACCGCTTCCTCGACCTCGGTCGCGGCCTGCGACGTCTCGAAGCTGATCTCACGGGGAGAGTTGAAGATGCCAATGCGGATATCCACCAGATGCGCCTTTCGTTGCCTAAGCGCCCAGAGTACGACAGAACGGCGGGGCAGCCGGACAGCGTTCACTGTCGGCGCAACCCGCTAGCTTTGAAAACGTGACCAGCCCCGGAATCCCGACCCTCTCCCGCGCTGTTTCCGCGCTCCCCTTCCCCCTCGATGACTCCCAGCGGGTGGCGCTCGGCCTGGCGGACGGGGTCTCGGCCGCCCTCATCGGCGCACCGGGCACGGGGAAGACCACGACCCTCATCGAGCTCCTCGCCGAACGCGTCCTCGAGCGCGGGTACGCCCCGGGGGAGGTCCTCCTGCTCGTGCCGACCCGGGCGGGCGCCACCGTGCTGCGTGACCGGCTTGCCCTCCGCCTCGGCGTCCCGACCAACGGCCCGCTCGCTCGCACGGCGAACTCCGTCGCGTTCGAACTCGTGCGCGGCGCCGAGGCAGCAGCCGGCGGCCAGGCGCCCACGCTGCTCACCGGCGGCGAGCAGGACCAGATCATCGCCGAACTGCTTCAGGGCGACTTGGACGACGGCGGCCCCCTCGATGCGGTCGGGGCGGTTCCGTCCGGTCCGGCCTGGCCGCCGACCCTCGATCCCGGCGTGCGCCGGTTGCGCGGGTTCCGCACCGAACTGCGCAACCTGATGATGCGGGCCGTGGAATACGGGATCACCCCCGCTCGCCTCGCCGAGCTCGGCACCACGACCGATCGCCCGGAGTGGGTCGCGGCGGCGAACTTCATCCGTGGCTACGACGAGGTCAAAGACCAGAGCCGGCCGGGCCAGTACGACTCCACCGAGCTCGCCGGTTTCGCTGCGGCCGTCGTCGCCGCCGCAGCGCCAGGAGCCGCGGGCGCTGCGACCCTCGGCACCCTTGCCGGCCTCCGCCTCATCGCCGTCGACGACGCCCAGGAACTGAACCGGGCCACCCTCACCCTGCTCGCCCAGTTCGCCGCCCGCGGCGTCGCGATCGTGGCGGCAGGAGACCCCGACATCACGACGGGCTCCTTCAACGGCGCCCACGCGGATGCCCTCGGCCGGCTCTCCTCCTACCTGGCCCCTGGCGCACCGCTCGTCACGACCTTCGTCCTCGACACCGTGTACCGGCATGGGCCCGGCATCCGCGGCGTCGTCCGGGAGATCACCCACCGGATCGGGACGGCGTCGGCGGGCACCCAGCGCCGCGCCGCGTCCGTCGGTGCCCCTGCCGACGAGACAGGCGGCGACGGGACAGGCGGCGACGAGCGCGGCTCCGCTGAGACCGGTAGCGCCGCGACGGGCGCCGTCGGGACCGGTGCAGTCGAGACGGGCACCCACACGACAGGCACCGACACGACAGGCACCCACACGACAGGCGCCGACGAGCCCGGTGCAGACGCTGCCGGTTCCGTCGTTGCCGATGCCGACGATGCCGTCGTTTCCGGTGCCGCCGGATCCGACGCCGGGGCGCCCGCCGCCGCTTCCGTCGAGACCCTCCTCGCCGCGAGCCCGGCAGACCAGCTCGCACTCATCGCCGGTCGGCTGAGGGAACGACACGTGCTCGACGGCCTGCCCTGGGGGCGCATGGCCGTGATCGCGCGGAGCGGTTCGGCCATTCCGGCACTCGCCCGCGGCCTCGCCGCCCTCGAGGTGCCCACCCAGGTGCCCTCCGCCCAGACCGCGCTCCGCGACGAGTGGGCGGTGCGGGCGTTCATTCTCGCCCTCGAGGTCACCCTCGGCCGCCGTCCGCTCGACGCCGAAGCGGCGACCGAACTCCTGCGAGGCCCCCTCGGCGGCCTCGACCCGATCACCCTGCGCCGCCTGCGTGCTGCCCTGCGTCAACAGGAACTCAGCCAGCCGGAGCCCGACCAACTGGAACCCGGCCAGCCGGAACCCGGCCAGCCGGAACCCGGCCAGCCGGAACCCGGCGATCACGCGTCCGGCCGGTCGGAGTCCACCCGACCGGAAACCGGCGCGCCCGCGAGCACGGCCGGCACCCGCACTGCCGACGAGCTCCTCGCCGCCGTCTTCGCGACGCCATCGCTGTTGTCCACGATCGACAACCGCACCGCCCGCCGCGCGGCGAGCTGCGCGGAGAGCCTGCTCACGGCAGCCGTCGAATATGAGGCGGGCGCCACGATCGAGGAATTGCTCTGGGGCCTCTGGCAGCGCAGCGGCCTGGCCAGGGAATGGCTCGAGCAGTCCGCAGGGATCGGCATCATCGCCGACGAGGCCAACCACAACCTCGACGCCGTCGTGGCCCTGTTCTCCGCGGCACAGCGCTACGTCGAACGCACCCCGGCGGCCCCGCCGGTGCTCTTCCTCGAACACCTCGTCGACACCGACGTCCCCGAGGACACCCTCGCCCCTCGCGCCCTCGGTGACGCCGTCACCGTCTCGACCCCGAACGGGCTGATCGGCCGTGAGTTCGACCTCGTCGTGATCGCGAACGTGCAGCAGAACGTCTGGCCGGACCTCCGCATCCGCGGCTCGCTGCTCGGTGCGGGCGACCTCGCCGCGCTCGCCTCCGGACGCGACCCCCGCGGCGGCGACGCGCGCACCGAGGTCCTGCACGACGAGCTGCGGATGTTCGCCCAGGCCGCGAGCCGGGCCCGCACCGAACTCCTCGTCACGGCGGTCGACAACGAGGAGAACGAACCGTCGGTGTTCCTCAAGCTGCTGCCACGGCCGACCCCGGCGGCGGGGGCTGACGGTACCGACCCCGCCGGACGCTATCCGGTGTCGCTCCGCGGCCTCGTCGGCCGGTTGCGTCGCGACCTCACCAGGGGCGTACCGACGGGTTCCCCGTCCGACCACCCGGACTGGTCGGGACGCGCAGCGGATGCCGCGGCGACCCTCGCGCGGCTCGCCGCGGCATCCGTGCCCGGTGCGGACCCCGGCCAGTGGTACGGCCTCGCCGAGCCCAGCACGGTGCAGGCCCTCAACGACCCGGCCGCCGGCGACGAACCCGTGCGGGTCTCCCCGTCGAAGATGGCCGCCGTCGAGACCTGCCCGCTGCACTGGGCGATCGGTCGGCTCGGCGGCGGCAGCTCCAACACGGCCGCGAACCTCGGCACGATCATCCACGCCGTGATGGAGGAGTCGACGGACCGCCGCCCCGAAGCGCTGTGGCAGGCGGTCGACGAACGCTGGGGAGAGCTCCGCTTCGACGCGGAGTGGCAGTCCGAGGTGCAGCGCGCCGACGCGCGAAACCTCACCGACCGGCTCGCCTCCTACCTGTTCGACTTCGAACACGCCGGCGGTGAACTCCTGAGCGCGGAGGGCAGCTTCGGCTTCGACGTCGACGGCGCCTGGCTCACCGGCACCGTCGACCGGGTCGAACGCCTCGCTGACGGCAGCGCCGTCATCGTGGACCTCAAGACCGGGCGGGGAGACCCCGTGAGCGACGCGGGCGTCGCAGACCACCCGCAGCTCGGCGCCTACCAGCTCGCCTTCCAGGAGGACCGGATCGAGGGCGTCGCCGCGGGGACCCCGCTCGCGGGCGCCCGCCTCGTGATCGTCTCCTCCGGCACCGTCAAACAGAACTACCGTAACCCCACCCAGGCCACCTTCACCGCGGAGCAGCTCCTCGCCTTCCGCACCAGGGTCGGCGCCGATGCGGCGCTCATGGGCGGGGCGACCTTCGTCGCCGAGCTCGCGACGCACTGCCTCGACCCGCGCTCGCACGGAGCCTGCCGCATCCACATCATCGGGCAGGTCAGCTCGTGAGCCAGAACGGAACGCCCGTGCACCAGCATCCGAACCGTCCGCACCACCCGGTCAGCGCCCTCGAGATCGCCGCAACGCTCGGCATGTTCCCACCGACCCCCGAACAGCGGGCCGTGATCGAGGCCCCGCTCGCGCCGACCCTCGTCGTGGCAGGGGCCGGCAGCGGCAAGACCGAGACCATGGCCAACCGGGTGCTCTGGCTGCTCGCAAACGGCCTCGCCCGCCCCGACCAGATCCTCGGGCTCACCTTCACCCGCAAGGCGGCCGGCGAACTCGCCGAGCGCATCGGCGACCGCATCGCCCAGCTCGACGCCCAGGGGCTGTTGCCGGCGCCCACCCCGGCCGTTGGCGAGGAGGCCACCGGCGAGCTCGTCGACTCAGGCCTGTTCAACACCCCGACCGTGTCGACGTACAATTCGTTCGCGAGCCGGCTCTTCACCGACAACGCCCTCCTTCTCGGCCGCGAACCCGAGTCCGTGCTGCTCACCGAGACGAGCGCCTGGCTCCTCGCCCGCCGCGTCGTGATCGAGCACGGTGACCGCAGGCTGGTGCCCTGGGGCAAGAGCCTCGACGCCGTGACGGATGCCGTGCTCCGGTTCAGCCGTCTGCTCGCCGAGAACCCGCCGAACCTCACGACCGGTCTGGCGACGGGCGTGCCAGGCGCGGACGCTCCCGACCGCCCCGGGCACGATCTGGCCGGCCTCGCCGCCGGCTTCGCCTACCTCGAAGACCTTCCGTACGGCAACCCGCGCAAGAAGGTCCCGTACGCCTCCGTCGTCGACTCGCTCGCCGCGGTCGCGCCGCTGCCCGTGCTCGCCGAACTCGCCGGCTGGTACGACCGGGAGAAGCGCCGGCTCGGCCTGATCGAATTCTCCGACCAGGTCGCCCTCGCCCTGCAGGTGAGCCAGCGGGTTCCGCGGGTGGTCGCCGGGTACCGCGACCAGTACCGGGTCGTGCTGCTCGACGAATACCAGGACACCTCCGTGCTCCAGACCGAACTCCTGCACACCCTCTTCGCGAGGCACCCGGTGATGGCCGTCGGCGACCCGCACCAGTCCATCTACGGCTGGCGCGGCGCGAGCTCCGCGAACCTGCTCGCCTTCTCCGCCGACTTCGACCCGGACGCCCGTTCGGAGCACCGGGTCACCCCCTCGATGTCGCTCTCCTTCACCTGGCGGAACCCTCGCTCGGTGCTCGACGCCGCGAACACCCTCGTCGCCCCGCTCAGCGAGGCCCTCCGCCGCCGGACGGACGGCATCCAGGTCGAGACGCTCAAGGTTCCGGACGGCACCCGGCCCGGCGCCGTCTCCGCGCACCTCGCCGAAACAGCCACCGACGAAGCCCAGACCGTCGCCCACTGGTTCGCCGGGCGGCTCGGGTCCGGCAGCGACAAGTCCGGCGCCATCCTCTTCCGTGCGCGGCGCGACATGGACTTTTTCGCCGGCGTACTCCGCGCGAACGGCGTCAGGGCCCACGTCCTCGGCCTCGGCGGGCTGCTCTCCACCCCGGAGGTCACCGACGTCGTCAGCGTGCTCCGGGTCGTGCACGATCCCTCGGCGGGAAGCGAGCTCGTCCGGTTGCTGAGCGGTGCCCGGTTCCGGGTCGGACCGCGCGACCTGCAGCACCTCGCCGCCGTCTCGCGCTGGCTCGCCGCCCACGACTGGGCCCAGAAGGCCGTCAGCCGGGAGCTCACCGAGAAGCTCCGGGCGTCCGTCGCCGACGACGAAGGGGCGTCCCTCGTCGACGCCCTCGACTTCGTCGCGGCGGCGCCGCCCGGCCACGGCCAGCTCGCCGGCTTCACCGACGTCGGCCGGGAACGGCTCCGGGCGGCAGGCAGGCTCCTGGCCTGGTTGCGCTCCCGGGCCGGTCTTCCGCTGCTCGACTTCGTGCGCCTCGTCGAACAGGAACTCCTCCTCGACGTCGAACTCGTCGCGAACGAGAACAACAGCCTCGGCCTCGCGAACCTCTACGCCTTCCACGACACGATCTCCGACTTCCTCGCGAGCGACGAGCTCGGCACCGCGGCGAGCTTCCTGCGCTGGCTCGGCCGGGCGGAGCTCGCCGACGACATGGGGCCGCGCGCCGAAGTGGCCGAACAGGGCACCGTTCAACTCCTCACCATCCACGGTGCCAAGGGTCTCGAGTGGGACTACGTCGCCATCCCGAACCTCACGGACAAGAGCCTGCCGGCCCCCGCCCGCGAGGTCACCGGCTGGATCCGCTTCGGCGAGCTGCCGTACCCGTTCCGCGGCGACCACGCCGAGCTGCCCCAGCTGGACTGGACCGGCCACGACAGCCAGCTGTCCTACGACCTCGCCTTCCAGGCATACAAGGCGGAGCTCGCCGACCGGCACGACGATGAGGAACGACGGCTGATCTACGTCGCCACGACCCGGGCCAGGCACGAACTCCTGCTGACCGGCTCGTTCTGGGGATCCGGCTCGACCGTGCGCGCCCCGAGCCGGTACCTCGTCGAGCTCGCCGAGGCCGGCCTCATCGATGCCCTGCCCGAGGCGAGCGCCTTCGACGAGAAGCCCGCCCCGGAGGACGGCCTCACCCCGGCCTGGCCCTTCGACCCGCTCGGCACCCGCCGGGCCGTCGTCGAAGCGGCCGCCGCCGGGGTGCGCGCCGCCGCGAACGATCCGGACGCCCCGGCCCGAGAAACGCGCTGGTCCCACGTGGTGACCCTGTTGCTCGAGGAACGCGCGCTCCGCCTGGGCGCGGGCACGGTCGCGCCGCTGCCCGCCCGCATCCCCGCCTCGCGGTTCAAGGACTACGTCGACGACCCCGACCGGGTCGCCGCGCAGGTGCGCCGCCCGATGCCCGAACGGCCGTACCGGGCCACCCGGCTCGGCACTCTCTTCCATTCCTGGGTCGAGCGGAGGGCCGGCGGCCTCCTCGGCGGGGACCGGATCGACGCCGGGCTCTTCGAATCCGACGACGACACGGATGCCGACGCGTTCGACCTCGACCTCGACCAGAACCAGCCGCTCGAGCAGGCCCAGCTCGAACGCCTCCAGGCCACCTTCGAACGGTCGCCCTGGGCCGGCCTCAAGCCGGAGGAGGTCGAGATCGAGATCCACTACGTGCTCGCCGGGCAGGTCTTCATTTGCAAGCTCGACGCGGTGTACCGCACCGAGTCCGGCTTCCAGGTCGTCGACTGGAAGACCGGCCGGGCGCCGAAGAACGCCGCGGACCTCGAACTCAAGCAGACCCAGCTCGCGCTTTACCGGCTCGCATACGCGAGCTGGAAGGGCATCGACCCCGAGACGGTCGACGCGGTGTTCTACTTCGTCGCCGACGACACCGTGGTCGCCCCCGAGCGGCTCTACTCCGAGGCGGACCTCGTGGCGGCGTGGTCCGCCGTCGTGTCCCGCACGTCAGTGCCCGAACCGGAGTCGGCGCCGGTGTCCCCGCCGTCGCCGACGATGTCGATCGCACCGGTCGTGTCGGCCTCGTCGGAGAATTCGCCGGTCTCGAAGTCGGACAGCCGGTAGGCATCCGTATGCATCGCGGCGGCCGGCGCACGCTTCACCGCGGCGTACGGGGTCGCGGCGAGCAGGCTCTCGACCTCAGACACGTTCAGGATCGGGCCGGTCTTCGGGGACAGCGGGTGCGAGGTGGCGTGGTGCACGTTCTCGACCAGGCCGTCGAGCATCGCGACGGCGTCATCGACGATGCCTTGATTGCGGGTGTCCGTGCCGTGCAACAGCCAGCGCGCGAGCTCGAGCTCGGCGTAGAGCATCGCCCGCTGCGTGATGCGCGGGTCGTTGCCCTGGCGTACGCCGCCGTAGGACGCGATCGCGGCTTCGCCGGCGGCCCCGCGGGACGCGAGCAGCCAGTTCAGGTCCCTCGCCGGGTCGCCGACGCTCAGCGCCGCCCAGCCGAGGACGGCCGTCACGGAATCCTCGCCGATCAGGAAGGACTCCGCGGACAGGGAACCGTGGATGACACAGGGCAGGAACTGCCAGAGGGCATCGTCGTCCGTCGCCAGTTCCCAGCGGCGGAGCAGCGCGGCGGGCAGATACCCGGTCGCCTCGGTGCGTCCGATCAGCTCGATCACCTCGGTGCGGCAGTCCTGGGCGCTGCGCTGCGTGAGCCCGGCATCGCTCACCACCGCGGTCGGCAGCCCGTGGACGGCCGCGATGGCCCGGCCGATCGACCCGGAGACCCCGGCGTGCCCGGTGAGGGCATCCGCGTCGAAGGTGTCGCCCGGCAGGAATTCGTAGACGACGGCGCGCGTCCCGCCGAGCGGGGCCTGACCGACGAACTGCGGCACGTCGAACGGCAGCCGGCTGCGATTGCCGACGGTCAGGGCGCGGAGCGCGACGAGGTCCGCGGACTGCTCGGTCTCTGCGGCCTGCGAAAGCGGCACCCGGATGATCAGGGAGCGTCCGTCGCGGTCCAGGAGGACGGCGGAATCGTACGCCCCTGGCGCGCCGGACGAGCGCCCGCTTGAGCCATGGCTGCGGGCCTGGACGACGTCGAGACCGGGCACGGCTGAAGTGGCGAGCGCGGCTAGAGTGAGATGGGATCTGGCCATACCTACTAGGTTAGGTCGACTTCCCCTCGGTGTGGTCGTTCGCCACGCCTCCACACAACTTCGGCAGTCACGCCAGAGTCCGAAGGGGTCTTCATGCCGTTCACGTTCACCGCCCGACTGCCGTTGTCCCGCCACGCCGTCGACAGGGACCACCTCACCCGGGCCCGGCCAGGGCTCTTCGACGAACTCCGGGCGGATGCCGCAACGCGCGTCCTTCCGCTCTGGCGCGGTTCCACGCTCCTCGCCGAGGAACCGGGGGCCGGTTCCGCAGGCACCCACGAGCTCGCGGCGTACGATTCCGGTGACGGAAGCCCCCGGCCCCGGCTGCGGCTGTTCCCGCCCGCGCTCGTCCCGCGGGTCCCGATCGAGCTCTACCTCGGCAAGTCCCTCGCCGACGAGGGTGCGGAACCCGCAGGCACCCGCCTGGTCGCCGCGATCCTCGACGACGACGGGGCCGCGACCCTCGAACCGGACGAGTCCCTCTGGGTGCCGCTCCGCACCGTCGCAAGCGCCCTCTCCGACCGTGACGCCGGCCTCTTCACCGAAGCACTCGCCCTGGCGAACTGGCACGCCTCGCACGCGCACTGCCCGCGCTGCGGCGCCGCGACCGAGGTCGAGGGCGGCGGCTGGAGCCGCCGGTGCCCCGTCGACGGCAGCCAGGTCTTCCCCCGCACGGACCCCGCCGTGATCGTGCTGATCACCGACGACGACGATCGCATCCTGCTCGGCTCGAACGCCATGTGGGAGGACAACCGCTACTCCCTCCTCGCGGGCTTCGTCGAGCCGGGGGAGTCGCTCGAGGCGGCCGTCATCCGCGAGATGTTCGAGGAGTCCGGCCTGCGCGTGACCGATCCGGTCTACCTGGGCTCCCAGCCGTGGCCTTTCCCCGCCTCGATCATGTTCGGCTTCACCGCCCGGCTGGCCGACGGCCAGAAGCCGGCCGGTGTCCTGCCGGACGGTGAGGAGATCCTCGACCTGCGCTGGTTCAGCCGCACCGAACTCGCCGCGGCCGGCGACAGCATCATCCTGCCCGGCCGCTCCTCGATCGCGCGGGCGATCATCGAGCAGTGGTACGGCGGACCGATCGACTTCGGCCCCGACCTGGTCGCGGGATGGCGCTGACCCCCGAGACGCTCCTGGCCGGCCTCGACGACCAGCAGCGCATCGCCGCGGAGGCCCTCGTCGGGCCGGTCTGCATGCTCGCGGGCGCAGGAACCGGCAAGACCCGGGCGATCACCCACCGGATCGCCTACGGGGTGATGACCGGCGCGTACGCCCCGAACCGGGTGATGGCGCTCACCTTCACCTCGCGGGCCGCCGCGGAACTCCGCGGCCGGCTGCGTCAGCTCGGCGCCGGCGGCGTCGCGGCACGCACCTTCCACGCCGCGGCGCTCTCCCAGCTCAACTACTTTTGGCCGCACGTCGTCGGCGGCCAGGCGCCGCGCATCCTCGACGGAAAGGGCCGTCTTCTCGGCCACGCGGCCGAACAACTCAAGCTCCGGCTCGACACCGCGACCCTGCGCGACCTCGCCGCCGAGGTCGAGTGGCGGAAGACCACCGGGCTCTCGATCGAGGACTATGCCGCAGGCATCGCCCGGCGGAGCCTGCCCGGCCGGCTCGACGCCGACCAGGTCGTCGCGATGCACGAACGCTACGAACGACTGAAGGACGAGCGCAAGCAGATCGACTTCGAGGATGTCCTCCTCGCGATGGCCGGGATGATCGAGTCAGAGCCTTCCGTCGCCCTGCAGGTGCGCGAGCAGTACCGGTTCTTCGTCGTCGACGAATACCAGGACGTCTCGCCGTTGCAGCACGACCTGCTCGCCCTCTGGGTCGGTCCGCGCAGGGACCTCTGCGTGGTCGGCGACGCCAGCCAGACCATCTATTCGTTCGCGGGCGCTCGCAGCGACTACCTGCTGGACTTCCCCAAGCGGTGGGAGGACGCGACGGTCGTGCGCCTCGAACAGAACTACCGGTCCACCGCGGCGATCGTCACGACCGCGAACCAGCTGATGCGCGGACGCACGGGTGCGCTCACCCTCCGGGCGCACTCGGCGGAGCCCGGGGTCGATCCGAGCGTGCACGAGTACGCGAGCGACCTCGCCGAGGCGCGCGGAGTCGCCCAGCAGATCCTCGAACTGATCGAGTCCGGAACCCGGCCGGAGAACATCGCGGTGCTCTACCGCGTCAACGTGCAGGCCGCCGCTCTCGAGACCGCGCTCGGCGACCTGTCGATCAGCTACCAGATCCGCGGATCGAAGCGGTTCTTCGACCTCACCGAGGTCAAGCAGGCCGTGATGCAGCTGCGCGCGGCATCCGTCTCGATCGTGGGCGAGCCGCTGTTCAAGTCGGCGAGCGACGTGCTGCGCTCGCTCGGCTGGAGCCAGACCGCTCCGGAGGCCGCCGGTGCGGTGCGGGACCGCTGGGAATCGCTCAACGCCCTGATGGGGCTCGTCGACCAGGCCCCGCCGGGCACGACGTTCCGCCAGTTCACCGACGAGCTGATGGAACGGCAGGCCGGCCAGCACGAACCGACCGTCTCCGCCGTGACCCTGGCGACGCTGCACTCGGCCAAGGGGCTCGAATGGGACGCCGTCTTCGTGGTGGGGCTGTCAGAGGGGCTCGTCCCGATCAGCTACGCGGGCACCTTCGAGCAGATCGACGAGGAGCGCCGGCTGCTCTACGTCGGCATCACCCGGGCACGCCGGCGACTCGCACTGAGCTGGTCCGCGTCCGGACACCAGCAACGGGCCCCGCGGGAACGATCGCGGTTCCTGACAGAGCTCGGCATGCGCAACGCTCGTGCGGCCGGTGCGCGCGGCGCGTGATCCTGCCGCTCGCGGCGTCGATCGACAGGGAGACGCCCGCGAGCTCCGAACGACCCGACAGCACCCGGTCCTGCACGATTCCGGCGACCCGGACGGCGACCTCGAGGCCGCGACGCGGTGACTCCGTCGGCGCAGGCCGATGGGTCAGCTGGCTCGCCATCGCAGGCCAGGCCGGGTCGGCATCGACCCTCGCCTGCTCGAGGCAGAACAGGCACGGGCCCCGACCCGGCTCCACGAGCGGGCCGATCCGCACCTCGCGGTCTCCGAACACGACGGGCAGGTGCGGCACGTCCCGGTTCAGCCAGCGCCGGTAGCGCGCCGGCTCGATCGCGAACCGGCCGATGATCACCGCGAGCTGCGTCGTCGCCGGCGCCGCGGCATCCGCCTCTGCGCCGGGAAGGACATCGCCGGTGCCGCCGTCGTCGTCGAGGTCGTGGGCCTCGAGCCCGAGATCGTCGAGGAAGGCACGCAGCCGCGCGGCCGTGGTGCCGCGACCGTCGACCGACACCCAGCGCCGGGGCCGGGCCGGCGAGACTGCCGGCCTGCGGTCGTCGAGCAGGACCGGGCGGAGCTCGGCGAGCAGGGCGTGCACGGACTCCGCCGTCGCGCCGCCCCTGCTACCGAGCATGACGGCCCCGGCGCGGGGCACCCCGGAGCGGAGCGCGTCGATGACGCCTTCGAGGCCGGGGCCGGGCACCCGGACCCGGAGCACCGGGTGGTCCACGCCGAGCTGGATGGTGTCCGGTGAGCGCCAGACGAGGGGATACCGGGGGTCGAGTCGCAGAGTCATGCGCCGATCCTGCCGGATTCGCCGACGGCGCGCGCGATTCATCCACAGGCCCGGCAGGCTCCCAGCCTCGGCGGCGGCGTTCGCCCTAGGCTCTTCTCCATGACTGCCAGACGAGCATTGGTGACCGGTGCGACCGGCTACATCGGCGGACGGCTGGTTCCGCTCCTCCTCGACGCCGGATTCGAGGTGACCGTGCTCGTGCGCTCGCCGCAGAAGCTCACCGACGTCCCCTGGCGGGACCGGGTGGAGATCCGGGTCGGCGACCTCTCGGACGCCGACGCCGTGGACGCCGCGTGCGCCGGGATCGACGTCGTCTACTACCTCGTGCACGCGATGGGCAGTTCGGGCGATTTCGAACAGGCAGAGGCACGGGCCGCCCGGACGCTGGCATCCGCGGCTGCCGCTGCCGGCGTCTCCCGGATCGTCTACCTCGGCGGGCTGCACCCGGACACCGAGACCCTCTCCCGGCACCTCCGGTCCCGGGCGGAGGTCGGGCGGATCCTGCTCGCCTCCGGCGTGCCGACCGCCGCCCTGCAGGCCGGCGTCGTGATCGGGAGCGGCTCGACGTCCTTCGAGATGATCCGGCACCTGACCGATGTGCTCCCGTACATGCCCGCACCGAAGTGGGTGCGGAACAAGATCCAGCCGATCGCCGTGCGCGACGTGCTCTACTACCTCGTCGCGGCGGCGGACCTGCCCGCCTCCGTCAACCGCACCTTCGACATCGGCGGTCCCGACGTGCTCCGCTACGGGCAGATGATGAACGGCTACGCCCTCGAGGCCGGCCTCCGCCAGCGCCCGATCGCCGCACTGCCGGTACTGACCCCGTGGCTCGCGTCGCAGTGGGTCAACCTCGTCACACCGATCCCGCGCAACCTCGCCGTACCGATCATCGCCTCCCTGCAGAACGACTGCGTGATGGGCGAGCACGACATCGACGGCTACATTCCCGTACCCGACGGCGGTCTGACCAGCTATCGCACGGCCGTGCGCCTCGCGCTCGGGCGGATGCGCGACGGCGACGTCGAGACCAGCTGGCGGAACGCCTCGATCGAGGGGGCCAGCAGCAACCCGCTGCCGAGCGACCCGGAGTGGGCGGGGCACCTCGTCTACACCGACCTTCGGACGAAGCACACCCCCGCGGCGCCCGCCGAGCTCTGGCGCATCATCGAGGGCATCGGCGGCGACAACGGCTGGTATTCCTTCCCGCTCGCCTGGGCCGTGCGCGGCTGGGCGGACAAGCTCGTCGGCGGCGTCGGGCTCCGCCGCGGCCGGCGCGACGCCGAGCGCCTGCACACCGGAGACGTGCTCGACTTCTGGCGGGTGGAGAGCCTCGAACGCGGGCGCTTCCTCCGCCTCCGCGCCGAGATGCGCGTCCCCGGGCGGGCCTGGCTCGAGATGACCGCCGAACCGACAGCGGACGGCGGTTCGGTCTACCGCCAGCGCGCCGTGTTCTTCCCGCGCGGACTCGGCGGCCGGCTCTACTGGTTCTCGATCCTGCCGTTCCACGGCGTCATCTTCAGTGGAATGGCCAACCGCATCACGGCGACGGCCGAAGCGACGAGCGGGTCCGTGCCGGCTCGCTAGAGTGGGGGCATGCGCCGATTGGCTCGATCCCTGTTCGTCACGATCCTGGGCGCGTTCGCCCTCTTCACACTGTCGGTTCCCGCCGCGGCCGTCGCGGCGGTGGACCTCGCGCCACCGGCCGTCTCCGTGTCCAGCGGCGTCGACGACTTCAGCTTCGATTCGATGCACTCCGACTTCGTGCTCAGCCGCTCAGCGGACGGGCATTCCGCGCTGACGACAACGGAGACCATCGTGGCCCGGTTCCCGGACTTCGATCAGAACCACGGCATCCGCCGGTCGATCCCGACCCACTACGACGGGCATCCGACCGGGATCGACCTCGTGAGCGTCACCGACGAGAACGGCGCCCCGCGGCCGAGCGAAACGGGCGACAGCGACGCCGGCGACTTCTTCATCGTGACGAGCGCGGCAGACGCCTACGTGCACGGCGTGCAGACCTACGTGATCACCTACACGCAGCGCGACGTGACCCTGGTGCCGTCCGACGCCCAGGACGAGGAATTCTACTGGGAGGTCAACGGCACCGGCTGGGTCCAGCCCTTCGGCTCCGTCTCCGCCACGCTCACGGTCGACCCGGCGCTCACGGACCGGCTGACCGGCCAGGCCCGGTGCATCCAGGGTTCGGCGTCGTCCTCGACGGACTGCTCCGAGATCAGCACCGACACGAGCGCGGCAACGACGACCGGAACCCGGATCACCGCGAGCAGCGGCAGTCTCGCCGCCCATCAGGGGCTCACCCTCGTCGTCGGCTTCACGCCGGGCACCTTCGTGCCGAGGGACAATTCCTTCTTCGCGAACCCGTTCCCCGCAGTCGGCCTCGCCGGCGCCGTCCTCGCGCTCGTCTGTGCCGCCCTCGCGATCGTCGCGCGCGCGACCCGCTGGCGCAACGCCCCCGGCCGGCCGACGATCATCGCAGAATACCTGCCGCCGAAGGGCGTCAACCTGCTCCAGGCCGGCGAAGTGACCCGCACGAGCACCAAGGCCATGACCGCCCAGTTCCTCCAGTTCGCCGTGCGCGGCAACGTCCGGGTGATCGAAGGGTCCGGCCTCAAACACTTCCTGCTCGAACTGCGGGACACCCGGGGCGTCGACAAGGCGGAGCTCTCCGTGCTCGGCCATCTCTTCCCCGGGCTCAAGCCCGGAACCCAGCGCGACCTCAAGAAGAAGAGCACGAGCCTCACGACCGCGTTGCAGGGCGAGCTGCGGGCGACCCGCCGGGCTGCCATTCCCGCCGGGTTCCGCGAGAAGAAGGGCGGGTCCCTGCGTTCCGCGCTGCTCGGCCTCTCCGTCGTCGGCGGCCTCGTCGCCGTTCTCGGCGGCGTCGTCGGGCTCGCCCTCGAGATCGGCGGGGCGTGGCCGTTCCTGGTCCTCCTCTTCGGGCTGCTCGGAGCGATCACGACCGTGTCACTCGTGTCGAGCATCCGCCCGCTCACCGCGGCAGGGGCGGAACTGCGCGACTACCTCGAAGGAGTCAGGTTGTACATCGGTGTCGCCGAAACCGACCGGTTGCGGGTGCTGCAGAGCCCCCAGGGCGCGCTGCGCTCGCCGTACCGCCCGGAGCCCGGGAGCCAGGAGGCGGAGGTCGACCCCGGTCAGCCGATGCAGGTGCTCAAGCTCTACGAGCGGCTGCTGCCGTTCGCCGTGCTGTTCGGGCAGGAGAAGGACTGGTCGGCCGTGCTCGGTGAGTACTACGCCCAGAGCAGGTCCCAGCCGGACTGGTACTACGGCACCGGCGCGTTCAATGCCGGATTCTTCGCGGCGAGCCTGAGTGGCTTCGCGAGTTCGACGACCGCGGCGTGGTCGGGCACCGCGTCGAGCTCCTCGAGTTCGGGGTTCGGTGGCGGTGGGTCCGTCGGCGGCGGAGGCGGCGGCGGCGGCGGAGGGGGCGTCTGATGGGCACCCCGGTCGCACCCACCTTCTCCCGGTCGGCGCTCGCGCCAGGCCTGCTCGGCGCCATCGCCCTGCTCGCCGGTCTCGCCCTGATCGACGCCGACAGTTTCATCATCATCCGGTACGCCGTCAGCATCCTCGCGCTCATCCTCTGCGTCTTCGCCGTGCAGGGGACGGCGTGGTGGTGGCTGATCGGCCTCGGCCCCATCGCCGTGCTGTGGAACCCGATCTTCGTGATCGAGCTGCACGGGCAAGGCTGGGTCGCCGCCCAGTACGTCGCAGCACTGCTGTTCGTCGTCGTCGGGGTGCGGGTCAAGGTTCCCGTGCACTGACCGGCCGACGGGGTGTGTCATCGGGCGGATGCGCGGGCGTAGACTACAGGTGCGTCGAAACCCGGTCGTCGTCTCGACCTCCCCGGTGTAGTACCGAAGCGGTCTGCAGCACAATCGTTTCGTTGGCTCGGCCCGGTTCTTTCGATTGATCGCTCTGGTGTCCACGGATGCCGCACGACGTCGCGCGTGGATCACGCTGCCACAGCCGCTGTGAAGTTGGAGAAGAATGGCATACACCCGCCACCAGGCCCCAGGCTCGAACAACCATGCCCCGGCCGGAGGCCGCGCCAGGCAGCGCGCACGCTCCAGGGACGACGACGCCCCGATCATCCCGATCCTCGCGCGCAAGGTGCGCGAGGTCGAAGCGAAGGCCCAGTCCGGCACCAAGCTCGGACCGACGAACCGCACGAAGTACCAGGTCATCGCGCTCCTGATGCGCGAGGAACGCGCCAGGGTCAAGGGCGACCGCGAGCTGACCGACGCGAACCGGGCAGAGCTGCTCAAACGCCTCGACGGCATTGCGCAGATCCTCGCGAAGACCGCGGCCCGCGACACGAGCCTGATCACCTTGCTCGAACCCGACGCCGGCGTCTCGACCGTCGCGCAGCGCTTCCGCCGCGACTGGCTCCTCGAATCCGGGGCGGACCTGAGCCCGGACGAACTGATCATCACCCGCGAACCTGAGGTCAAGCCCGAGGAGCCGGAGAACCAGGTCGTCCCGCAGTCCGTGCGGGCGCGCCAGCTCGCCAACCCCTTCCTCGCCCCCGACTTCAGCGCCGTCCAGGCCGCCCCCGTCATCTCGGGTCGCCGGCTCGCGAACTGGGAACTGATCGGCCCGCTCTTCAAATCCTTCGAATACGGCTCCGGCGGCCAGGCCGCGAGCATGGACCTGCCCGAGGCGCCCGTCATCGACCGGCTCTCCCCGCCCGGCATGGAACTCATGCGTCACCAGGCCCGCTTCATCGAGAGCGCACGGCTCGGCCACCGCAGCTACCTGCTCGCCGACGAGCCGGGGCTCGGCAAGACCGCGCAGAGCCTGCTCGCGGCCTCCGTCGCCGGCGCATACCCGCTGCTCGCCATCGTGCCCAACGTCGTCAAGATGAACTGGGTGCGCGAGGTCGAGATGTGGACGCCGCAGCGCCGGGCGACCGTCATCCACGGCGACGGAGACACCCTCGACGCCTTCGCCGACGTCGTCATCGTGAACTACGACGTGCTCGACCGGCACCGGGCCTGGCTCGGAACCCTCGGCTTCAAGGGCATGGTCGTCGACGAGGCGCACTTCATCAAGAACCTGCAGTCGCAGCGCTCCCGCCACGTGCTCGCCCTCGCCGAGCAGATCCGCCGCCGCACCCCCGGCGGCAACCCGCTCCTGATGGCCCTGACCGGCACCCCGCTGATCAACGACGTCGACGACTTCCGCGCCATCTGGCAGTTCCTCGGCTGGATCGACGGCGACAAGCCGACCGCGAAGCTGATGGCCCGGCTCGAGGCCACCGGCCTCACCCCGGCGGATGCCGGCTTCTACTCCGAAGCCAGGGCCGCCGTCATCGACATGGGCATCGTGCGCCGCCGCAAGGTCGACGTCGCGGCGGACCTGCCCGCCAAGCGCATCGCCGACCTGCCCGTCGAGCTCGACGACGACCTCGGGCGGTCCATCCGCCAGGCCGAACGGGAACTCGCCGCCCGCCTCGTCACCCGGTACCACGGCCTCGTGTCCGCGCGCCATCCCGGCCGGAAGGCTCCGACCCTCGACGGCGCGGAGCGGGCCGCGTTCATCCGCGCGGTCGCCCACGCTGAGCTCGAGGAGTCCAAGGGCCAGACCACGGGCGAGAACGTCTTCACCATGGTGCGCAAGATCGGCCAGGCCAAGGCCGGGCTCGCCGCCGACTACGCCGTGCAGCTCGCGCACTCGGTCGGCAAGGTCGTGTTCTTCGCCAAGCACATCGACGTCATGGACACTGCGGAGCAGATCTTCGCCAAGCGTGGCATGCGCTCCGTCTCCCTCCGTGGCGACCAGACCGCGCTCGCCCGTCAGGCGGCGATCGACTCCTTCAACAACGACCCGGGAGTCGCCGTCGTCGTCTGCTCGCTCAGCGCCGCGGGCGTCGGGGTCAACCTGCAGGCGGCCTCGAACGTCGTGCTCGCGGAGCTCAGCTGGACGGCCGCTGAACAGACCCAGGCCATCGACCGGGTGCACCG
Organism: Cryobacterium algoricola; assembly: GCF_004402485.1. Classification (GTDB taxonomy): domain Bacteria; phylum Actinomycetota; class Actinomycetes; order Actinomycetales; family Microbacteriaceae; genus Cryobacterium; species Cryobacterium algoricola. The sequence goes on from NZ_SOFG01000019.1 coordinate 118,075, forward strand.
CATCGGCCAGTCGGAGCCGGTCACGGCCTGGCGGATCATCGCGGCGCACACGATCGACGCCCGCATCGCGGAACTCATCGGCAGCAAGCAGGGTCTCGCCGCCCGCGCACTCGACGGCGTCGAGGGTGAGGTCTCGTCCGAGGACTCGATCCAGGCCAGCGCCCTCGTCTACCTGCTCACGCAGGCGCTCGACGGGGAGCTGTAGCCCGGGCTCCCCGGCGCGGATTTGAGTCTGGCCCCGATTCGGGACCATCATTAGGGGTTGGTGCAGGCGCCGACATGATGACTTAGGCATGAAGGAGCAGTCACAGATGAAAATTGGTATCCTCACGAGCGGTGGAGACTGCCCCGGACTGAACGCGGTTATTCGCGGTTCCGTTCTTAAAGGCGTCCGCGTTCTCGATGATGAATTCATCGGAATCCGCAATGGCTGGCGCGGGCTGGTGCAGGGGGAGTTCATGACCCTCGATCGCCACAGCGTGCGTGGATTATCCCGTCAGGGCGGCACCATCCTGGGGAGCTCGCGCACCAACCCGTTCGAGGGCGAGAACGGCGGGCCCGTTAACATTCAGAAGATGATGGATGCCGAGGGCATCGACGCCATTATCGCCATCGGTGGCGAGGGCACGCTGACCGCGGCCCGCCGTCTCACCGATGCAGGCATCCGCATCGTCGGCGTACCGAAGACCATCGACAACGACCTCGAGGCCACCGACTACTCGTTCGGCTTCAACACCGCCGTCGAGATCGCCACGGAGGCCATCGACCGCCTCCGCACCACCGCCGAGTCGCACGGCCGCTGCATGATCGTCGAGGTCATGGGCCGCCACGTGGGCTGGATCGCCCTGCACTCCGGCATGGCCGGCGGAGCACACGCCATCCTGATCCCCGAGCAGAGCCAGACCATCGAGCAGATCTGCGAGTGGGTCCTCAGCGTCCGCGACCGCGGCCGCGCACCGGTGCTCGTCGTGTCGGAGGGCTTCAAGCTCGCCGGCATGGAGGAGGCACTCTCCACCAAGGGCCTCGACGCGTTCAACCGTCCCCGCCTCGGCGGCATCAGCGAAATGATCGCCCCGATGGTCGAAGAGCGCACCGGCATCGAGACCCGTGCGACCGTCCTCGGCCACACCCAGCGCGGCGGCTCCCCGTCGGCGTACGACCGCGTGCTCGCCACCCGCCTGGGCATGGCCGCCGTCGACGCGATCCACGCCGGCCAGTGGGGCTCCATGGTCTCGCTCAAGGGCACCGACATCGAGATCGTCAGCATCGCCGACGCCACGATCGGCCTCAAGACCGTCCCGCAGGCCCGGTACGACGAGGCTGCTGTCCTCTTCGGCTAAACCTGTGTGACCCGTCCGGCCGGCACCAGTCCTGGTGCCGGCCGGATTTCGTTAACGACCAGCTAACCGGCAGGGCCTCAGGCGAGTTTGGCCTGAACCTGCGCGAGCGAGGGGTTGGTCGCGCTCGACCCGTCGGGGAACAGCACGGTCGGAACGGTGCGGTTGCCGCCGTTGAGGCTCATCACGAGCTCGCTCGTGCCGTCGACCTCTTCGACGTTGACCTCGGTGTAGCCGACGCCCGCCTTGTCGAGCTGGGACTTCAACCGGGAGCAATAACCGCACCAGTTGGTCGTGAACATGGTGATGGTGCCCGACTCGGGAACGAAATTCATAGGCGCAGCCTAACAAACCCCGCCGTTAAGCTGGGACCATGACCCTGCCCCAGGTGTGCGTGTGCTACCTCACCCGCGAAACGAATGGTGGCGGCACCCAGGTGCTCCTCGGCCGCAAGAAGAAGGGCCTCGGTCTCGGCAACATCGTCGGCCTCGGCGGCAAGCTCGAACCCGGCGAAACCGCGGTGGATGCCGCGGTGCGCGAAATCGAGGAGGAGTCCGGACTCACCGTCGCGGCATCCGCTCTCACCGCCCTCGGCGTGCTGACCTACCTGTTCCCGCACCGGGAGGCGTGGAGCCAGGAATCGTCCGTCTTCGTGTGCAGCGACTGGAGCGGCACCCCGCGGGAGTCGAACGAACTCAACCCGGTCTGGTTCGACGTCGCCGCGCTTCCCCTCGACGAGATGTGGGACGACGCCAGGCACTGGCTGCCCGGCGTGCTCGCGGGCGTTCCCGTGCGCGAGACCTTCACGTTCGGCGCGGACCTCGCGACGGTCGTCTCCCGCGGGTGAACGTCGGGTGAACCAGTAGTTACCGCCCGCTGAATTGACCTGACCTCCCGGGAGTGTCAGGATCGTAGGGTCGCTTGCACGTCCGGCGTCCGGGAAACAGCGCGGATTGGGCTGCACCCTGTTGCAGCCGAACAAGAAAGACTCCGGTGGATCTCACCCTGATCGTCGCGCTCGTGATTGCGCTGTCCCTCGTCTTCGACTTCACCAACGGCTTCCACGACACCGCGAACGCGATGGCGACACCCATCGCGACCGGGGCGATGCGCCCCAAGGTCGCCGTCGGCCTTGCCGCGGTGCTCAACCTCGTCGGCGCGTTCCTCTCCACCGAGGTCGCGAAGACCGTGTCGGGGGGCATCATCCGGGAGGGCAACGGCGGGGTCCAGATCACGCCGCAGATCATCTTCGCCGGACTCATCGGCGCGATCGTCTGGAACCTGATCACCTGGCTCCGCGGCCTGCCCTCGAGCTCGAGCCACGCCCTCTTCGGCGGCCTGATCGGTGCGGCCATCATCGGGATCGGCGTCCAGTCCGTCGACTTCAGCGTCGTCTTCGCCAAGGTGATCTTGCCCGCCCTGATCGCACCGGTCACGGTCGGCGTCGTCGCGCTCATCGCGACCCGGCTCGCGTACTTCATCACGCGCCGGGACGCCGGCAAGGCGGACGGCCGGGGCGGCTTCCGCTACGCGCAGATCTTCTCGTCCTCTCTCGTCGCCCTCGCCCACGGCACCAACGACGCCCAGAAGACGATGGGCGTGATCACCCTGACCCTCATCGCCGGCGGATTCCAGGCCGTGGGCAGCGGACCGCAGTGGTGGGTCATCTGCACGTGCGCGCTCGCGATCGCGATCGGCACGTACACCGGCGGCTGGCGGATCATCCTCACGATGGGCAGGGGCCTCACCGACGTCAAGCCGGCCCAGGGCTTCGCGGCGGAGACGAGCACGGCCGCGACCATCCTCGCCTCCAGCCACCTCGGATTCGCGCTGTCGACCACCCAGGTCGCCTCCGGCTCCGTCATCGGTTCCGGCCTCGGCCGCCGCGGCGCGACCGTGCGCTGGGGCATGGCCGGCCAGATCGCGCTCGGCTGGCTGCTGACCCTGCCGGCTTCCGCGGTGATGGGCGCGTTTGCCGCCGGCTTCACCCTGCTCGGGCCGATCGGGCTCGTCATCGACCTCGTCCTCGGCTCGGTCATCGTCGCCCTGCTGTTCCGCCAGTCGCGGCGCACCCGCATCACCCATGACAACCTGCACGACATCGACGACGCCGCCCTCGTCGTCAACATCAAGAAGACGCCCCGGCGCATCGCGCGCCGCGACCGGAAGAAGGTATCCCTGTGATCGACTGGGGCGCATTCTTCGTCGTCGCAGGGGCCTCGCTCCTGGCGTCGACCGTCGTCGTGAGCCTCTACTCCCTCGGACTCCGGCTGCTGACGAGTTCCGGCCGGGCCCTCGTGGTGGATCCGGCGTCCTTCACCGGTGCGATCACGGTGCTCACGCCCAAGCGGGCCGCGAAAGAGGCCAAGCGGCAGCGCAAGTCGGCGACGGCGAACCCGCTGACCGTCTTCCAGAAGCGCCTCGCGCTCGTCGGAGCGTATGCCTGCTTCGTGCTGTGCGTCGGGGCCGTGCTCTACGGCGTCTACCTGATCGTGCCCGCGCTGCACCGCTGACCGCACATCAGCGACTGATGTCGCCTCGCGCGCCTGTTGTGCCGCTACGCTCCTGGCATGCATGGCGCGAAGCGGCGCACCTGGCGCGCTGACCGGCACGCGTGCCGCGTCCCGGTCTCGGTCGTCGTTATGTCGGAGAATTTCGCGACTCGCGGCATCCGCTGCCCGGGGATGCGGCGTGTCGCGAAAAACTCCGACGTTGCGTCGGACGACGGGTCGCGCGTCGCGGGTCAGCGGGTCAGCGGTCGGTGCGGCGGAGGCGGCCGATCAGGGTCATCACGTGGTAGATCACGATCGCGGCGACCGTGCCGAGCGCGATGCCGTTGAAGCTGAGGCTGCCGGCGGTGAACGTGTAGTCGGCGATGCCGATGATGAGCGCGGTGGCGGCCGTGAACTGGTTGACCGGGCGGCTGAAGTCGACCTTGTTGTCGAGCCAGATCTTGACGCCGATGATGCCGATCAGGCCGTAGAGGGCGGTCGTGACGCCGCCGAGCACCCCGGCGGGGATGGTGTTGATGACCGCGCCGATCTTGGGGGAGAGGCCGAGCAGCACGGCGACGAGGCCGGCGACCCAGTACGCGGCGGTCGAGTAGATCCGGGTCGCGGCCATCACGCCGATGTTCTCGCCGTAGGTCGTCGTGCCCGAGCCGCCGCTGAACCCGGCGAGCATCGTCGCGAGCCCGTCGGCCATCAGGGCGCGACCGGTGAACCGGTTCACCTTCGCATCCGTCATCTGGGCGACGCCGCGGATGTGGCCGACGTTCTCGGCGACGAGCACGAGCACGACCGGCAGGAACGCGGGAAGCACCCCGAGCACGGCGGCGTTCTCGAACGGGTTCGTCGGCAGCGTGAACGGCGGCAGGCCGATCCACGCGGCGTCGTTGACCTTGGAGAAGTCGACCTCGCCGGAGAGGACGGCAGCGAGGTAGCCGACCGCGACGCCGATCACGATCGAGAGCCGGCCGAGGATGCCGCGGAACAGCACCGTCGAGAGGATGACCGCGGCCAGGGTGATCACGGCAGTCAGGGGAGCGTGGGCGAAGTTCGCCTTCGCGACCGGCGCCAGGTTGAAACCGATCAGGGCGACGATCGCACCGGACACGACCGGTGGCATCAGCGCGTCGATCCAGCCGGTTCCGGTAACCTGCACGACGACGCCGATGATGGCGAGCAGAGCGCCGACGGCGAGGATGCCGAACAGGGCGCTGCCCATGCCCGCCGTCGCGACCGCCGCTGTGATCGGGGCGATGAAGGCGAACGAGCTGCCGAGGTAGCTCGGCAGTTTGTTCTTCGTGATGATCAGGAAGAGCAGGGTGCCGATGCCGGAGAAGAAGAGGGTGGTGCTCGGCGGGAACCCCGTGAGCAGCGGAACGAGGAAGGTCGCACCGAACATCGCGACGACGTGCTGGGCGCCGATCCCGATCGTGAGCGGCCAGTTCAGTCGCTCACCCGGACCGACCACGTCCCCGACCCCGACCGTTTTTCCGTCGCCGTGCAGGGTCCAGGGCAGTGCCATTGTCGCTCGTTTCGTAGTGGGACGTATTCCGATCGTAGTGAAGAATTAGGATCGGACCGTGACCCGAACCGTTCAGCCCGCCCACGACGACTCGCTTGACGCGGCACTGACCGTCCGGATCGGGACCGGCCTGGTGCGCGGAATCCGGGTGCGGGGGGTGCGCGCCTGGCGGGGCATTCCCTACGCCGCCGCGCCCGTCGGAGCGCTGCGGTTCCGTGCTCCCCAGCCGCCGGAGGCGTGGCCGGGGGTGCGCGACGCGGCCGACTGGGGACCCGTCTCCCCGCAAAGCCACAAGGGCCAGTTCAACGGGGCCCGCCCGGACATCCCGCAGGACGAGGACTGCCTCAATCTCAACGTGCTCGCCCCGGACGCACCCGTCGACCCGGCCGCGCTCCGCCCGGTGATGGTGTTCATCCACGGCGGCGCGTACAGCGTGGGGTCATCCCGGGAGGTGCCCACCCAGGGCGAGGGGCTCGTCCGGCGCGGCGGCATCGTCTACGTGAGCCTGAACTACCGTCTCGGCGCGCTCGGCTACCTCGACTTCAGCAGCTACTCGACGCCGGAGCGCCCCTTCGAGAGCAATCTCGGGCTGCGGGACCAGGGCGCGGCCCTCGCCTGGGTGCGGGACAACATCCGCTTCTTCGGCGGCGACCCGGATGCCGTGACGCTCTTCGGCGAGTCCGCCGGCGGCAATGCCGTGACGACCCTGATGACCGTGCCGAGCGCCCACGGGCTCTTCCAGCGCGCGATCGCACAGAGCGCACCGCCGAACGCGGTCTATCCGCCGGCGCTCACGGCGGAGTGGGCGCGCGATTTCGTGAGCATCCTCGCCGCACGCGCGGCAGCGGACGGGATCCCGCGCGCGACGTCGGACGGTGACCAGGATGCACTGGCCGAGCCGAACCCGAACCCGACCGCGAACCCGGATGCGCTCGAGCAGTCCCGGGCGCTGCTGCTCGGCGCGACCCCGGCCCGGCTCGCCGCCGCGACGATGGAACTCACCGTGCGGGCGCCCGACCAGTACCCCGGCACGATTCCGCTGTCGCCCGTCATCGACGGCGACTTCCTGCCCGAACGCCCGCTCGATGCGTTCCGCGACGGCCGCGCGGCACGGATCCCGCTGATCATCGGCACCAACGCCCGCGAGGGCTCGCTCTTCAGCGGTCGGATCGATATCCTCGCGTCGACGCCCAAGCGCATCCGTGCGATCTTCGCCAACACCAAGAAGAAGGCGCGCAAGGCGCTCACGGCGCAGTACCCGGGGATTCCGGCGCTGCGGCCGGCGCTGGACTTCGGCGGCGACTTCTCCTTCTGGTACCCGAGCGTGAAGGTCGGCGAGCGTCACTCCCGCTACGCCCCCGTGCACTTCTACCGCTTCGACTTCGCTCCGCGACTCGTGCGGCGGATGGGCCTCGACGCGACCCACGGCCTCGAACTGTTCCCGCTCTTCGACCGGCTCGACGGCTGGTTCGGCCGCGGCATGACGATCATCGGCGGCCGCCGCGAGTTCAAGGCGATCGGCGCGCGCATGCAGCGCTGGTGGCTCGGCTTCGCGACGACAGGCGAACCGGATGCCGCCTGGCCGCTCTACGACGAGGCGCGCCGACTGACCCTCATCATCGACGCGGCCGACCGGGTCGAGTCCGATCCGCTCGCCGAGCGGCGGCTGGCGTGGGGAGCCTTCGTCCCGCACGTCTGATCCGGACCAGGCCGGGGGTCGAGAGCGACAAGCGTAAGCTGGTAGCTGAGAATCAGCCGAGACGGCAGCCTGGAGAACCCCATTCCTGTTACACAGACCGACACGCCCACCCCGCTCCCGACCGGCCTGAAGGCGCGTCTCGACCGATACTTCGAAATCACGACCCGTGGTTCCAGCTGGAGCCGTGAAATCCGCGGCGGCCTCGTCACCTTCGTGACCATGGCGTACATCGTCATCCTCAACCCCCTCATCCTCGGCGGCTTCAGCGCAGACCAGGCGTCTGTCGACGTCGTCGGCGGCTGGCTCCCGAACGCCCAGGTCGCCGCGGTCACCGCGCTCACCGCCGGCGTCATGACGATCCTCTTCGGCGTGATCGCCCGGCTGCCGTTCGGCTTCGCGGCCGGCCTCGGCATCAACTCCTACCTCGCCGTGAGCGTCGTCGGGCAGGTCACCTGGCCGGAGGCGATGGGCCTCGTGCTCATCAACGGGCTCATCATCGTGCTCCTGGCCTCGACCGGGCTCCGCGAGATGATCTTCAACGCCGTTCCGCACCAGCTCAAGATCGCCATCACCGTCGGCATCGGCCTGTTCATCGCGTTCATCGGCCTGGTCGACTCCGGTTTCGTGCGCTCGAGCGGGCTCGCGAGCCCGCCCGTGCAGCTCGGCGACAACGGGTCGATCGTGACCCTGCCGACCACCGTGTTCGTGATCGGCCTGCTCCTGATCGGCGTGCTCGTCGCCCGCAAGGTCAAGGCCGCCATCCTGATCGGAATCGTCGCGACGACGGTCATCGCCGTCGTCCTCGAGGCGATCTTCAAGGTCGGGCCCTCGTTCAGCACCAACCCGTACGGCTGGAACCTCAACGCACCCGTGCTCCCGACGACCGCGGTGTCCCTGCCCGACCTGAGCCTGCTCGGCCACATCAGCTTCGGCGCCTTCGACCGGATCGGCGTGCTCGCCGCACTCATGCTCGTCTTCACGCTCGTCTTCACGAACTTCTTCGACGCGATGGGCACCATGACCGGCCTCGCGACCGAGGCAGGCCTCGCGGACAAGAAGGGCAACTTCCCCCGGCTCAAGTCGGCCCTGATCGTCGAGGGCGTCGGCGCGGTGCTCGGCGGTGCGACGTCGGGCTCCTCCAACACCGTGTTCGTCGAATCCGGTGCCGGCATCGGCGAGGGCGCCCGCACGGGGTTCGCGAACATCATCACGGGGCTCCTGTTCCTCGCCGCGATGTTCTTCACCCCGCTCACCCAGATCGTCCCCCTCGAGGTCGCCGCGGCCGCGCTCGTCATCGTCGGCGCGATGATGGTCTCGCAGATCCGGTTCATCGACTTCAGCGAATTCTCGATCGTCTTCCCGGTGTTCCTCACGATCATCGTGATGCCGCTGACGTACTCGATCGCCAACGGGATCGGCGCCGGCTTCATCAGCTGGGTCGTCGTGCGCTCGTTCTCCGGCAAGTTCCGCGAGATCAGCCCGCTGCTCTGGATCGTCGCGGCCGGCTTCCTGGTCTTCTTCGTGCGCGGCCCGATCGAGACCCTGATCGGCGGCTGACCCTCGAATCAGTAAGGCCGGATGCGGGGGATAGCCCCATGGTCCGCGTCCGGCCGACTGCATACTCTGGAAGAGAGCCGCCACCCGCGGCCACATCCCAAGGAGAACCCAGAATGTCCACCCTGCATCCCGACCAGACGACACCGCCAGCCGCGTACGAGGCCCCGCCGGCATACGCCTACCCGCCTGTAGCGCCGGTGCGGCCCAGCAGCCCGCTCGCGCTGACGAGCCTCGTGCTCGGCCTCGTCTCGATCCTCGCCGGCTGGACCTTCGTGGCCCCGATCGTCGGGATCGTCACCGGCGTGCTCGCCCTCGGCCGGGAACCGTACGCCCGCACCATGGCCCTCTGGGGCATCGTGCTCAACGCCGTCATGCTCGCGGGAGTGTTCCTGCTGCTGGTGCTCGGCCTCGTCTTCGGGCTCGCCTTCCTGCCGTTCCTGCCATTCGCCTTCGTCCTCTGAGCCGCCATCGTCGCCGACACTCGCCGTCAGCTCCGACCGTCGCCGTTCTGCCGGCGATTCTCGGCACGAACGGCGAGGTGGCGGCCCGGCCGCGGCATCCGCTCGGGCCGGAAGCGGGCAGTGCCGCGCGCTATTCGAGGAAGCCGCGGAGCAGGAGGGCGGTGCCGGCGAGGTGCTCCGCCATCGCCTGCGCGGCCGCATCGGGCCGGCCGGCGAGGATCGCCGCGACGATCTCCTCGTGCTGCCGGTCCGAATGCGCGATGTTCGGGCCCAGGAGCGGGATGGCGTCGAGGAGCTCGTTGACCCGCATCCGCACCTCGGCGAGGAGCGGAACGAGCGAGGGGGAACCCGCCAGCTCCCCGATCATGAGGTGCAGCCGCGAGTCGAGCCGCCGGTAGTCCGCGCTCGTCGCGGCCCGCGACTCGGCCAGGCTCGCCCAGAGCTGTTCCCGCGCGGCCTGCCCGAGCGCACGGGCAGCGGCGTGCCGGGCGGCGCCCACCTCGAGAATCTCACGCAGGGTGAGCGCGTCGTCGATCTCGCGCGCTGGCGGCACCCGCCGGGCGAGCGGATGCGCCGACGCCGGAACCCCGGAGACCGCAGCACCCCCGTCGGTCCCGTCCGTGGCCCCGGAGCCGCTCATGGTCGGGTCCGCGAGTCGGGTCGCGCTGCCGGTGGCACCGGTCCCCTCGGCGGTCGCGCTACCGGTTCCCGGCAGGACCTCGGTCACGAAGGTGCCGCCGTATCGCCCGCGCCGGGCGACCAGGTACCCGGCGTCGGCGAGGCTCTTGAGTGCATCCCTCAGGGTGTCGCGGCTCACCGCGAGCATCGCCGCGAGTTCGCGTTCGGAGGGGAGCCGCTCGCCGGGGGCGATCAGGCCGAGACGCACCGTCTGCAGCAGCCGCTGCACGGTCTCCTCGAAGGCGTTGCCGCCGTGCACCGGCCGGAGCAGGAGGCCGCTGTCGCGGCCGGGGGATTCATCGATCATGGTGGGTCCGTTACGTTTACCGGTGTCCAGTTGACCACAGATTCCGCGGGCCTCCGGTTTCCAGGCCGTGCTCGTGCTCGCGGGCCTACAGGGGCGTGACGTACGCCGAGCTGATGCCGCCGTCGACGAGGAACGTCGACCCGGTGATGAAGGAGGAGTCGTCGCTCGCGAGGAACGCGACGGCGGCGGCGAGTTCGGCGGGCTCGGCGAAGCGACCGACCGGGATGTGCACGAGCCGCCTGGCCGCCCGCTCCGGGTCCTTCGCGAAGAGTTCCTGGAGCAGCGGCGTGTTCACCGGGCCGGGGCAGAGCGCGTTGACCCGGATGCCCTGCCGCGCGAACTGCACCCCGAGCTCCCGGCTGAGGGCGAGCACCCCGCCCTTCGACGCCGTGTAGGAGATCTGGCTCGTCGCCGAGCCGAGCACCGCGACGAAGGAGGCCGTGTTGATGATCGATCCGCTGCCCTGCAGTGTCATGTGGCGGAGGGCCGCTCGGCAGCAGAGGTAGACCGACTTCAGGTTGACGTCCTGCACGCGCTGCCAGGCGGGCAGCTCCGTCGTCTCGATCGAGTCGTCGTCCGGTGGCGAGATGCCGGCGTTGTTGAAGGCCACGTCAACGGAACCGTAGGTGTGCTTCGCCGTGTCGAAGAGGGCGTTGACCTCGTCCTCGTCCGTCACGTCGACCTTCACGAACAGGCCGCCGACTTCGGCCGCGGCGACGCGACCCGCGGCCTCGTCGAGGTCGCCGATCACGACCGTCGCGCCCTCCGCTGCGAACCGGCGGGCGGTCGCGAGGCCGATCCCGCTCGCTCCGCCCGTGATCACGGCGACCTTCCCGGCGAGTCGCTGGGTCAGGTCGATCGGGGTGATGGTGCTCATGGCTGCTCCTGGTGGTTGGGGGTGGAGATCTCGTCGACGGCGATGAAGACGTTCTTCGTCTCGCTGAAACTCAGGGGGGCGTCCGGGCCCAGTTCGCGGCCGAGCCCGGACTGCTTGAACCCGCCGAACGGGGTCGAGTAGCGCACCGAGGAATGCGAATTCACCGAGAGGTTCCCGGATTCGACGGCGCGCGCCACCCGGATCGCCCGGCCGACGTCGCGGGTCCAGATCGAGCCGGACAGGCCGTACGCCGTGTCGTTGGCGAGGCCGACGGCATCCGCTTCGCCGTCGAAGGGCAGGACGGTGACGACGGGGCCGAAGATCTCCTCCGTGGCCGTGCGGTCGGTGCGCGAGGGGGCCAGCACCGTCGGCGGGAACCAGAACCCGGGGCCGTCGGGCGCGCTGCCGCGGAAGAGCACGGGCGCGCCGGACGGAACGTACCCGGAGACGCTTGCGAAGTGCTCCGCCGAAACGAGCGGGCCCATCTCCGTGCCGGGGTCGAGCGGGTCGCCGACGCGCACCGCGGCGACGGCGGGTTCGAGCAGTTCCAGGAACCGGTCGTAGACGCTGCGTTCGACGAGGATGCGGCTGCGCGCGCAGCAGTCCTGGCCGGCGTTCTCGAACACCCCGGACGGCGCGGCCGCCGCGGCCTTCTCGAGGTCGGAATCGGCGAAGACGATGTTGGCGCTCTTGCCGCCGAGTTCGAGGGTGACCCGTTTCACCTGCGCGGCGCAGCCGGCCATTACCCGCTTGCCGACCGCGGTCGAACCCGTGAAGACGACCTTCCGCACGGCGGGATGCGTGACGAACCGCTCTCCGACGACCGAACCACGACCGGGGAGCACCTGGAACAGGTGCTCGGGCAGGCCGGACTCGAGTGCGAGCTCGCCGAGGCGGATGCTCGACAGCGGCGTCCACTCGGCGGGCTTGAGCAGCACCGCGTTGCCGGCCGCGAGGGCGGGCGCGAAGCCCCACGCGGCGATCGTCATCGGGAAGTTCCACGGCGTGATGATGCCGACGACGCCGAGCGGCTCCTGGAAGGTGACGTCGAGGCCGCCGGCCACGGGGATCTGGCGCCCGAACATCCGCTCCGGCGCGGCGGAGTAGTACTCGAGCACGTCGCGCACGTGCCCGGCCTCCCAGCGGGCCTGGCTGAGCGGATGCCCCGAGTTCGTGACCTCGATCCGTGCCAGGTTCTCCCGGTCGCCGTCGACCGCTGCGGCGAAGCGGCGGAGCGCGGCCGCCTTGTCGGCGGGGGAGACCCGCGCCCAGGACCGCTGGGCGACGTGCGCCCGCTCGATCGCGGCATCCGTCGCCTCGAGATCCCGGTGCTCGACGACGGAGACCACGGTCTCGTCGGCCGGGTTGACCACGGTGTAGCTGCTCACTCGGAGATCCTTCGGTTCGGTGTGGAGCGCGCGGCGCGGTAGCCGCGCGCGGCGTCGACGAGGCCCGCGAACAGGCGGAGGTCGTCGGGATCCTGCTCCGGGTGCCACTGCACGGCGACCCCGAAGCCGGCGCCGGCGAGCTCGACGGCCTGCACGACGCCCTCGCCGGTCACGGCGGTCACGGACAGTCCGGCGCCGAGCCGGTCGATCGACTGGTGGTGGTAGACCGGCACGGTGACGGTCGACTGCGGGGCCTCGAGCAGGTCGTGCAGCCGGGAGTCCGGGGCGACGACGACGTCGACGACCCCGAACACCCCGCCCCCGGCCTGGTGCCCGGTGTGGCCGAGCAGGTCGGGAAGGTGCTGGTGCAGGGTGCCGCCGAGACTGACGTTGAGCAGCTGGGCGCCGCGGCAGATCCCGAGGAAGGGCAGGTCCCGCTCGATCGCGGCGCGGAGCAGCTCGTCCTCCCAGGCGTCCCTGTCCCGGCGCGGCTGGTCGGTGAGCGGATGCGCCGCCTGGCCGTACCGGGCGGGATCGACGTCCTTCCCCCCGGTCACGATCAGGCCGTCGAGGGCGTCGAGCACCCGGCCGACCGTCTCCGGGTTCGCGGGCTGCGGCGGAAGCAGCACGGCGATGCCGCCGGCGCGGATCACCGCGTCGAAATACACCTCGGGCAGGAACGCCGCGGACACGTCCCAGACCCCGGTCGTGGCCTGTTCGAGGTAGGTGGTCAGACCGATCAGCGGAGTGGACGTCGGAGTGGACGCCGGCGCGGAAACCGGTGCCGTGACCGGTGCTCGGTCCGGGTCAGAGCCGTTCAAAGCCGCGCACCCGCTCCCAGTCGGTCACCGCAGCGTCGTAGGCGGCGAGCTCGACCCTGGCGTTGTTCAGGTAGTGGTCGACCACGTCGTCACCGAAGGCCGCCCTGGCCACCTCCGACGAGGCGAACAACGCCGTCGCCTCCCGCAGCGAGCCGGGCACCCGGGCGGCGTCGCTCTCGTACGCGTTGCCGGTGAAGGCGTCCTCGAGGTCGAGCTCGTTCTCGATGCCGTAGAGCCCCGCCGCGATGAGCGCGCTCACCGCGAGGTACTGGTTCACGTCGCCGCCCGGCACCCGGTTCTCCACCCGCATGCCCAGGCCGCGGCCCACGACCCGCAGGGCGCAGGTGCGGTTATCGAAGCCCCACTTGATCGCCGTCGGTGCGAAGCTGCCCGCGACATACCGCTTGTACGAGTTGATGTTGGGCGCCGAGAACAGGGTCAGCTCGCGCATGACCGCGAGCTGACCGGCCAGGAACCGGCGGAACAGCGTCGACATGCCTCCGGCATCCGTCTGGTCGGCGAACACCGCGCTCCCGTCCGTGCCACGCAGGCTGATGTGGATGTGGCAGCTGTTGCCCTCGCGCTCGTCGTACTTCGCCATGAAGGTGAGGCTCTTGCCATGCGCATCGGCGATCTCCTTGGCCCCGTTCTTGTAGATCGAGTGGTTGTCGCAGGTCTCGAGCGCGGTCGCGTAGCGGAAGGCGATTTCCTGCTGGCCGAGGTTGCACTCGCCCTTGACGCCCTCGCAGTACATTCCGGCGCCGTCCATGGCTCGGCGGATGTCCCGCAGCAGCGGCTCCATCCGGCTCGAGGCGAGGAGGGCGTAGTCGATGTTGTAGTCGCTCGCCGGGGTCAGGCCGAGGTAGCCCTTCTTCCACGCGTCGCGGTAGCCGTCGTCGAAGACCATGAACTCGAGCTCGGTGCCCACGTAGGCCACGAGGCCGCGTTCGGCGAGGCGGGCGAGCTGCGCCTGGAGGATCTGCCGGGGCGAGGCGACGACGGGTGCCTCGTCGAGCCAGTGCAGGTCGGCCGTGACGAGCGCGGTCCCCGGCAGCCAGGGGGCCAGGCGCAGCGTGGTGAGGTCGGGGATCATCGCCATGTCGCCGTAGCCGCGCGCCCAGCTCGACATCGCGTACCCGTCGACGGTGTTCATCTCGACGTCGACGGCGAGCAGGTAGTTGCAGCACTCCGCGCCGTGGCTCGCGACGTCCTCGAGGAAGAGTCGCGCAGACACCCGCTTGCCGACGAGGCGGCCCTGCATGTCGGTGAAGGCCACGATGACGGTGTCGATCGAGCCGGCCGCCACGAGACCGGTGAGGTCCGTGAGGCTCAGGTAGCCGGTTCCGGTCCGGGTCTTCGGTGACTCGATCGGGGTCATGGGTGCTCCTCTTGGCGGGGGATTCGCGTGGGCAGTCGAGGGGGGAACGGGATCAATGGCGCGTCGATTCGACCATTACAACACAGGATGCCCCGCCCAGTGGCAGAAATATTCTCTGCAGAAGACGTCCAAAGGTATGTACAGCGGGCCATTGCCCACCCTACAATCGTGCCACCCGAGGAAGAGGAGAGACCCGTGGCCGATCCAGACAAGACGAGCGTTTCCGGCGTCACCTACACGCCGGCCGAGGCCGGCTACTTCGAGAAACGCAGCCTCAAGCGCACCGCCGGGTTCTGGGGGATCTGGGGGATGGGGATCGCCGCCGTGATCAGCGGCGACTTCTCCGGCTGGAACTTCGGACTCGCATCCGCCGGCTTCGGCGGCATGGCGATCGCCTTCGTGATCGTGGTGGTGATGTACTTCGCGATGCTGTTCTCGATCGGCGAGATGAGCGCGGCGATGCCGCACACCGGCGGCGCGTACTCCTTCGCCCGGGCGGCGATGGGACCGTGGGGCGGGTTCGTCACCGGCCTCGCCGAGACGATCGAATACGTGGCGACGACGGCCGTGATCGTCTACTTCTCCGCTTCGTACGCGAACGGCATCACCGATGTGCTCTTCAGCTTCACGCTCCCCGCCTGGGTCTGGTGGATCATCCTCTACCTTGTCTTCATCGCCCTCAACACGGCGGGGGCCGCGGTCTCCTTCCGGTTCGCGCTCGTCGTCGCGTTCCTGTCGATCGCGATCCTCGCCGTCTTCGCCGTGCTCGCGCTCGCCTCCGGCCAGTGGAGCGTCGACAAGCTCTACGACATCGTCCCTGACGCCGGGCAGACCGCGTTCCTGCCGCACGGGGTGCTGCCGATCCTGTTCGCGCTGCCGTTCGCGATGTGGTTCTTCCTCGGCATCGAGGAACTGCCGCTCGCCGCCGAGGAGGCGCACGACCCGGCGAAGGACATCCCCCGCGGCGGCATCATGGGCATGATCACCCTCGTCGCGTGCGGCGCCGTCGTCCTCGTGCTGAACCCAGGGCTGACCGGTTCCGACTCACTCGGCGCCTCCGGCGAGCCCCTCCTCGACGGGTTCCGGGCGATCCTGCCCGACGGCCTCGCCGCGGTGCTCAGCGCGTTCGCCCTGATCGGGCTGCTCGCCTCGCTCCAGGGCATCATGTTCGCCTACGGCCGCAACATGTACTCGCTCAGCCGGGCCGGCTACTACCCGAAGTTCCTCTCGCTGACCGGCAAGCGGCAGACCCCGTGGGTCTCCCTCCTCGTCGGCGCCGTGATCGGGTTCCTCGGCCTCGTGATCGTCGACCTCACCGGGGGCGCTGCGGGCACCGGCGGCGCGATCGTGCTCAACATCGCCGTCTGGGGCGCGGTGCTCGCCTACCTGCTGCAGATGACCTCGTTCGTGCTGCTCCGCCGCAACTTCGCCCACGTGAGCCGCCCGTACCTGAGCCCGATGGGAGTGCCCGGCGCCATCCTCGCCGGGGTGATCGCGCTCGCGATCTTCCTCGGCTTCCTGCTCAACGAGCTGTTCCGGCCGGCGATCGTGGCGATCGCGATCGTGTACGTCGTGATGCTCATCGGCTTCGCCCTGTTCGGGCGTAAGCAGCTCGTGCTCTCTCCGGAGGAGGAATACGCCCTCTCCGGCGGCACCCACGGAGACCCGCAGGTCGAGGGCTACGACGCCATGGAGAGCGAGGTTTTCCGGGACGACACCCACTGACGGCATCCACTGACGGCATCCGCTGACGGCACCCTCTGGCGTTCGCGCGGTCCGGCCGCGACACCGCTGGGCAGCGGATGCCGCGCGCAGCCACCGGGGACGAACGGGCCGCGCTACTGTGTCAGCGTGTCCATCCGGGAGAGACGCCGCGGGGTGCACCGGCCGGCCGGCGTCCTCGAGATCGAGGTCAGCGCCGATCCGGCCGCGGCGCTCGACCTGACGCTCCAGGACCGGGACTGGACCGGGCTGCCGCAGGGCGCCAGGGCCTTCCGGTTCGATGCCCCGAGCGGTTCCCTCGCGGCGCTCGCCTGGGGTGAGCCTGGGCATCCGCGGGTCGTGCTCGTGCCGGGAGCGACGGGCTCGAAGGAAGACTTCGTGCTGCTCGCCCCGCTGCTCGCCGCCGCCGGCTACCTCGTGGAGAGCTACGACCTTGCGGGGCAGTACGAGTCGGCCGGCGCGGGACCCGGTGCCGGGGAGAGCTTCGACTACCGGCTGTTCGTCGCCGACCTCGTGGCCGTCCTCGAGGCCGGCGCTGTACCGGCGCACGTGCTCGGCTACTCCTTCGCCGGGATCGTTGCGGAGATCGCGCTCAGCGCGCGTCCGGAGCTGTTCGCGAGCCTCGCGCTGCTCGGCGCGCCGCCCCTGGCCGGCCAGACCTTCCGGGGTGTGCGCTGGATCGGGCCGCTCAGCTGGCTGCTGCCCGCGCCCACGATCGCGAGCCTGATGGTCTGGGGCCTCGTCACCAACCGCAACCATGCGCCGCCCGGCCGGCTGCGGCTCGTGCGGGTGCGCTTCGAGTACACGCTGCGCCGGAGCGTCGACGAGATCATGCGGCTGATGAAGGACGCCCCCGACCTGCGGCCCGACCTCGCGCGGAGCCCGGTTCCGCTGCTCGTCGCGGTCGGCGAACGGGATCTCTGGCCGGTCGGGCTGCACCGGGTCTTCGCCGCCCGCATCGGCGCCGGACTGTGCGTCTACCGCACCGGCCACAGTCCCTGCGAGACGACGCCGCACCAGCTCGCCCGCGACCTGCTCGCCCTCTACGCTCGCGCCTGAACCCGGGCGGGCCCTCGGCTCGCGCTTCTGCGGCGTAGCCGGCGGGCGATGTTCGCGCGCCAAGTCCGCCGTTCCGCGCCGGGCGTGCCTGGCGCGAAGCGGCGCACCGGGCGCGCGGCCTGCGGAGCTCGGCTCGTGTGGCGGCTCACGCCGGTGGGGCGGCGCGGCTCAGCTGCGGAGG
>NZ_SOFG01000021.1 GCF_004402485.1 Cryobacterium algoricola
CGCCGGCCCCCGCTCCCACGGCCGGTTCGTAGCGGCGGGTGCGGCGGCTGCGGCCGCGGCTGCGGCTGCGGCAGGCGGCTCGCCCACCGGGCGCGTCAGCGCAGCTGACCGACCGAGGCGAGCGCCATCCGCAGCAGGGAGCCGCGGCCGCCCTCCATCTCGGCGGACACGGCCTCGGATGCCGCCTCGAGCGGCGTCATCCAGGTGAGTTCGAGCGCGTCCTGGCGGGGGTCGCAGGTGCCGGTGACGGGCACGACGTAGGCCAGCGAGACGGCGTGCTGGCGCTCATCCGTGAAGGCGGTGATGCCGGGCAGCGGGAAGTACTCGGCGACCGAGAACGGCACCGGGCTCGCGGGCAGCTGCGGGAACGCCATCGGCCCGAGGTCCTTCTCGAGGTGCCGGAACAGCGCGTCGCGCAGGGTCTCGCCGTAGAGCACGCGCCCGGAGACCAGGGTGCGCGTCATCTCGCCGGTCGGCCGCGCGCGCAGCAGCACGCCGAGTTCGACGACCTGGCCGAGCCCGTCGACCCGCACGGGGACGGCCTCGATGTAGAGGATCGGCAGGCGCCGGCGGATGTCCGCGAGTTCGACATCGCTCAGCCAGCCCTGATTCTGATTGGGTGGCTGGATGTTCTCGGGGCCAGGCGTCCAGTCCGGGTCGGGGTCAGGGGTGCGCACGCTCATGCACTCATTCTCCCCTAACCGGGGAACGGATGCGCCCTGCTCCGTTTGGGGCGAGTCGCGTTCGCCCGCAGGCTCCTCCTGTAAGCCTGCGGAGTAGTCGCGCTCCTCGGGCGGGCGGCGCAGAATGCGGGGTCGGCGCAGCATCCGGGGTCGAGGCAGTGGAAGTATTGACTGGTCGACGCGTTCCGGCCTCGGCGCACGGCAGGAGGACCGACATGGACGACCACGATCTGGAGAACACCGGCGGCACCGGGAACACCGGGAGCACCGGGAGCACCGATGACGGTGCATCCATCTCTGCCGCCCTCGCTATCGATCCCGGCGCGGTGCTCTGGTCGGCGTCCGACGCCGACCGGGTCGGGCGGCCGCTACTGCTGATCCTGCACGGCTATGGCTCCCACGAGGGCGACCTCTTCTCGCTCGCGCCGCACCTCCCGCTCACACCGGTCCTTGCGGCGCTGCGCGCACCGCTGCCGGTCGGCGACGGCTGGGCCTGGTTCCCGATCGGCGTCCCCGGCGAGAACGTCAACCCGAGCTCCCCGAGCGCGTCCGCTATCGAGGCGGCAACGGACGGCGTGCTCGCCTGGCTCGACGCGCTCGTCGTGCCGCCGGCATCCGTCGGGCTGCTCGGCTTCTCGCAGGGCGGCGCGATGGCGCTGCAGCTGCTGCGCCAGGCACCCGACCGGTTCACGTTCGCGGTGCAGCTCTCGGGCTTCGTCGCCGCGGCGCCCCAGCCCGGTGACGCCGACCTCGCCGAACGGCCCGTCCCGGTGTTCTGGGGGCGCGGCACCGCAGACCCGGTGATCCAGGCGGATGCCGTCGGCCGCACCCAGGACTGGCTGCCCGGCCACTCAGTGCTCACCGAGCGCATCTACGAGGGCATGGGCCACTCGATCTCGCAGGGCGAACTCTCCGACATCGTCGGATTCCTCCGCACCCAGTACGCGGGCGCACCAGCAGGCACCGACGCGTAACAACGTCGGAGTTTTTCGCGCGCAGCACGCCGACGCGCCGTCCCCGCACTGCCGCGGGGTCTCCCGCGTCGCAAAGTCGGAGTTTTTCGCGACACGCCGTCTGCGACGGCAGCGGATGCCGCGAGTCGCGAAAAACTCCGACATTGCGTTCCCCGCCACCGGCGGCGCGCGTCCAGGCATCCGCTCGACCCCACCAATTCGATGAAGTTTCTGCCGGAAAGCGCTTAACCCGGGCTCTTGCGTACCAAGAACCAAAGAGTCCGTCGAATTGGTACGGGCACAGCGTGGGAAAGCGAGCGCGCGGGCTAGCGCTTCTTCGCGGCGGCCTTCTCGTTCTGGGCGGCGAACCGGGCGGCGTGCGCGGCCTTGCGGGCGCGCTCGGCGTCGCGGTCCTTGACGCGGATCTGCTCCTCGCGCACCTCGAACTGGGTGGCGCGCTCGGTGACCAGCCACGCCGGCGGCTGCTGCAGCAGCGCGAGGATCTCGGCGCTCGTGAGCGGCTCGGTGACCTTGCCGCGCGTGAGCCCGGAGATCGAGACGCCGAGCTTCGCGGCGACGACCTGCTTGGGGTGCGGGCCGTTGGCGCGCAGTTCGACGAGCCACTCCGGCGGGTTCGTGTCGAGTTCGGTGAGCTCGGTGCGCGAAATCAGGGTGTTCTGGAAGTCTTCGGGGGCTGCCTCGAGCAGAATCCCGAGCTTCTGGGCCGCCGTTGCGGGCTTCATGGTCTGGGTCTTCTTCTCGCTCATCAGTCCAGCGTATAGCCTGAGAGCACCACCGCTTCGGCGGATCATAACGGTGAGCCGCCCCGCGCGCCACAAACAGAGAGGATGCCGGTGACCTTTTCCATCGCCTTCGCCGCCGGCGTCACGCCGACCAAGTGGACCCGCGCCTGGGCAGAACGGCGCCCCGACCAGCCCCTCGAGGTCTTCCGCACCATGCCGGACGAGCAGTCCGCCGTGCTCCACGACGGCCGCGCGCAGGTCAGCATCGTGCGGCTCCCGGTCGACGAGCACGACCTGAGCCTGATCGCGCTGTACCGGGAAATCCCGGTCGTCGTCGCCGCGAAGGACCATTTCATCGCCGACGCCGACAGCCTGCTCGTCGCCGACCTCGCCGACGAGCACCTGCTGCAGGACCCCGACGCCGTTCCCGAGTGGCGCGACGTGGCGACCGAGGTGCGCGACGGCATCCGCCGCCCGCTCGCCGCTGTGCGCGACATGGACGAGACCATGGAGCTCGTCGCCGCGGGCGTCGGCATCGTGATCGTGCCGCATTCGATCGCCCGGCTGCACAGCCGCAAGGACCTCGTCTCCCGCCCCGTCGAGGACGTCGCCGAGAGCCAGGTCTCCCTCGCGTGGCTCGCCGCCGAGACGACCGAGGACATCGAAGAGTTCATCGGCATCGTGCGCGGCCGTACGAAGGCCAGTTCCCGGGTCGACTCGGTGCCGGCCGGCGGCGAGAAGGTCAAGAAGGAAAAGAAGACCGACAAGGCCAAGGCGGCCGCGAAGGCGTTGCGCGTCGCCGCCGCGAAGGCGAAGCCGGCCGTGGCCAAGAAGACCCAGTCCGCGCCCGGCCGCACCCGCAGCACCGCGAACCTCAAGCTCGGCAAGCGCACCGGCCGCTGAGCCGCGCGGCTGCCGGCTGCCGGCTGCCGGCAGCGGATGCCGGGCTCGGCCACCGCATCCGCCGCGCGCAGGTCTTCGCGCGCCACAAGCGCCGCTTCGCGCCAGGCACGCGTGGCGCGAAGCGGCGCAACTGGCGCGCGGACCGGATTCTGCCGACACAGTTGGCGCGGAACGGCGCAACCGGCGCGCGGACCGGATTCTGCCGACACAGTTGGCGCGAAGCGGCGCAACTGGCTCGGGAGGCCGGCAGCGCCGCGGCAGATGCCGGACTCAGGCGGGGCCGACCGGCTGCCGCAGGACCGTCTTGAGTTTGTCCGGGGCGGCTCGCCGCGGGTCCCCGAGGTACACCTCGTGGTGCATTCCGTTCAGGCGCAGCCCGTGTTCGGTCAGGAACTCCCCGTGCAGCCGCGCGAGCGCGGGCGCCTCGTCGTCGTAGGGTCCGACGTGCAGCAGTTGCGCGCAGAGGCCCTCGTCGAGGGACTCGATGCGCACGCTCCCGAGGGCGGGAAGCTTCTTCTTCGCCACCGTCGCCGTGACGGCGTCAGTGATGAAGGCATCCGTCACCCAGTCTGGCTGGCTGATCAGCATCGTCCAGCTCCACGCCGCCTTGTCGCCCGCGGCGAACGCGGCATAGCCGGCCGGGTCGGCGGCGTACCAGAGCCCTTCGAGCGGGGCGACGACGAGGTCGCGCCCGAGGCCGCGCTTGGCCGCGAACTTGATCGCATACGCGACGGCATAGAGGGCCTCGACCGCCTCGGTGTACGCGGGCGCGACGTTCGGGTCGCCGCGCCCGTCGACCGCGATGAACCGCTGCGCGGGAACCTCGATCAGCTCCCAGTCACGGTTCGTCGGCGCATACAGGGCCTTGTCCTCCCGCTTCACGTCGTAGGGTCCCGTCGACCGCGGCGCGGTGTTCCGCGGCGCACGCAATTGGCCGGTGCGCCGGTCGGTCGTGAACGGCACCTCGTTACTCATCGGGCTGTGCCGAATCCTCGAGCACCGAGAGGATGTTGCCGGCCGGGTCCGTGAACCAGGCGATCGTCGGTCCGTACCCGCGCATGATGCCCTTCTCGTCCTGAGGCGAGCCCGCGTAGCGTTCGAAGACCACTCCCCGGGCCGTGAGCGCGTCGACGGCGACGTCGACGTCCCCGACCGCAAGGTTGAGCATGGTGTACGTCGCCGGAACGTGATCGGCCTTCGGATAGGCGATCACGTGCGCCCCGCCGGGCAGCTCGATGCGCAGCAGGCCCATACCGCCGTCGGTCACGGTGAGTCCGAGCGTGCCGCCGTAGAAGGCGCGCGCCGCCTCGATGTCGGGCACCGCGAAACCACTGAATGCCTCGAGGATGCCGATCCCCCGGTCGGTCGTCGCCGCTCCGGTCTCTGACTCAGTCATGTCGATCTCCCTTGTGTGAGTGGATGGAACAGGTCGCCCCGACCGGCGGAGGTCAACCGCTGCGGACTCCAAACCGAGGCGGTCGTCGACCGACATCGCCCGTCGTCACGCTACCGCGAACTGATCGATGCGAACTTGCGGATGCAGAGCGGCACGAACACGACGAGCATGACGGTGATGCCGATCAACACCGTCTGGATCGGATGCTGCATGGTCCAGATATCGGGCACCGGCGCGGTGCCCTCATTGCCGAAGAGCTGCCGCGCCGCCTGCACGAGCGAGGAAACCGGGTTCCACTCCGCGAAGATCCGCAGCGGGGTGGGCAGGGTGTCGCTCGGCACGAAGGCGTTCGAGACGAAGGTCAGCGGGAACAGGATCAGGAACGAGGCGTTGTTGATCACCTCGGGGCTCTTCACGCTCATGCCGAGCAGCGCCATCACCCAGCTGAACGCGTAGCTGAACAGCAGCAACAGCCCGACCCCGGCCAGGAACTCGGCCGGCGAGGAGTTCACCCGCCAGCCGACGGCGAGGCCGGTCGCCATCATGATGACCATCGAAATGGTGTTGAGCACGAGGTCGCTGTTCGTCCGCCCGATCAGCACAGCGGACGAGCTCATCGGCAGGCTGCGGAACCGGTCGATGATGCCCTCCTTGAGATCGAGCGCCATCGCCGACCCGGAAAACGTCGACCCGAAGACGACGGTCTGGGCGAAGATGCCCGCCATCAGGAACTGGGTGTAATCGGTGCCCTGCACCTGGATCGCACCGCCGTAGACCTGGCTGAAGAGCAGCACGAACATCACCGGCTGGATCACGGCGAAGACGAGCATGTCCGGGGAGCGCTTGATCTTGATCAGGTTGCGCTTGGTGACGGTCCAGCCGTCGGAGTACCACAGCGAGAACGGGTTCCAGCTCGGCAGGGTTGTGGAGATCGCGCTCATCGGGTCTTCACCGCTTCCTTCTTGTCGAGAGTGTCGTCATCCGCTGCGCCCTGCGCCTTGTCAGCCTTGTGCCCGGTGAGTTTGAGGAAGACGTCGTCGAGGGTCGGGCGGCGCATGCCGGCGTCGTGCAGCTCGATGCCCGCGTCGCCGAGGGCGGCGAGCACGTGCTGCAGGGCGAGCGGGCCGTCCGTCACCGCGACCTCGAGGCCGCGGCCGTCGCTCGTGACAATCGGTTCGCCGTCGCCGAAGCGGGCGAGGATGCCGCGGGCCGCCTCGCTCGCGCCGGCGCCGGCGTCGACGAGGGCGACTTCGAGGCGGTGCCCGCCGATCTGCGCCTTGAGCTGGTCGGAGGTGCCCTCCGCGATGACCCGACCGTCGTCGACCACGACGATGTCGTCGGCGAGCTGGTCGGCCTCTTCGAGGTACTGTGTCGTGAGCAGCACGGTCGTGCCGTCGGCGACGAGTCGCTTGATCACGTTCCAGAGAGCGATGCGGCTGCGCGGGTCGAGCCCGGTGGTCGGCTCGTCGAGGAAGAGCACCTTGGGGTTGATCACGAGCGCGCCCGCGAGGTCGATTCTCCGGCGCATGCCTCCGGAGAAGCCCTTGACCGGGCGGTTGCCCGCCGCGGTGAGTTCGAAGAGGTCGATGAGTTCCTGGGCGCGACGCCGGGCCGCCGGGCCGCCGAGGTGGTAGAGCCGGCCGACCATTTCGAGGTTCTCGAAGCCGGTCAGGTTCTCGTCGACGGCCGCGTACTGGCCGGACACCCCGATGATCCGGCGCACGGCCTTCGGGTCGGCGACGACGTCGATGCCGTCGACGAACGCCGTACCGGAATCGGGCCGGATCAGGGTCGTGAGCATCTTCACGACGGTGGTCTTGCCCGCACCGTTCGGACCGAGCAGGGCCTTCACGCTGCCCCGCGGCACCGAGAGGTCGAGCCCGGCAAGCGCATGCACCGGCCCGCTCTTGGAGCGGTACGTCTTGGTCAGGCCCGTGGCCTCGATGATCGTCATCGTGTCTATCCCCGCGCTATTGTGGACGTTGTACACATTCGGTCTCCAGCGTAACGAGGCGGCCTCACTTTGACAACCACGAACACCGATCCAGCCACCGAATCCCATGGTCGCACGACCTACCGACACGGCGACCTGAGGCGTGCCCTGATCGACGCCGGTCTCGAGCTCGCCCGCTCGGGCGGTCCGGCCGCGGTCGTGCTCCGCGAGGCGACCCGCCGCGCCGGGGTCTCCCCCAACGCCGCATACCGGCACTTCGCAGACCGGCAGGCTCTCCTCGAGGCGGTCTGCTCGGAGTGCCAGTCCGGCGTCGCCCGCGCGATCGAGGACGAGCAGGCGGCGATTCCGGTGGCGGATGCCGCCGCATCCGCCTCGGGGACGACGATGGACGCGACCACGGCCCGGCTTCGATTTCGCGCCGTCGGAACCGGCTACCTGCGTTTCGCCCTGGCCGAACCGGGGCTGTTCCGCACCGCTTTCACGGCCTCGTCCGACCTCGAGAGCGCGACGAGCGCCGCACGGGCCGGCGCGCGCGGACTGACCCCGTTCCAGCTGCTCAGCGAGGCGCTCGACGATCTCGTGACCACGGGAGCCCTCCCCGCCGAGCGTCGGCCGGGCGCCGAGTTCCTGGCCTGGTCAGCGGTGCACGGCCTTGCCTCGCTGCTCTTGGACGGCCCGCTCCGGGCTTTGCCGCCGCAGGCGGCCCAGGCGCTGATCGGCCGGGTCGTGACGATGGTCGAGCAGGGCCTGTAGCCGACGCACCCCGCGCCCGGCGCATCCGCTCGCCCGGCGAGCACCCCCGCGCCGGTTTCCGCAAGCCGCGCCCCCTTCATGGCACCCCCGCGCCGGTTTCCGCAAGCCGCTACCGCCCTTTCGGGCGCGGCCTGCCGAAACCGGCGCGGCGACCGACCCCGCTACTCGTAGCGGAGCGACTCGATCGGGTCCTGCCGTGCGGCACGCCAGGCCGGCAGAGTGCCGGCGAGGAAGGCGATGCCCATCACGATCAGGATGATCGCGATGATCGACCCCGGCGTGAACGCGATCAGGGTGAGCCCGGGCAGGTTCGCGAACAGCGCACCCGAGAGCGCGGTGCTCACGACCGTGCCCACGATCATGGCGATGCCGGCGCCGATCGCGCTGCCGAGGAAGCCGATGAACGCGGCCTCGATGCTGAACAGGCCGAAGATCCGGCCGGCTCCCATGCCCATCGCCTTCATCAGACCGATCTCGCGGGTGCGCTCCTGCACGCTCATCAGGAGCGTGTTGACGATGCCGAAGCTCGCGGCGAGCAGCGCGATCACGGCGAACGCGTTGAGCACGAGCACGATCGCGTCGATCACCGACTTGAAGGTGCCGATCTGGTCGGCGACCGTCCTGGCGGTGAAGCCCGCGGCGGTGAAGCGACCCTGGAGCGCGGTGACCTCGCTCGCCGAGGCGTTCTGGTCGAAGTGCACGACGGCCTGGGCGTAACTGTCCTTCGCGGTCGCGCTGCGTCCGACGCTCTGCACGTCGTAGAGCGCGGTCGTGAGCGCGGTGTTCGCGGTCGCGTTCCCGGTCGCACCGAGACCGGCCTCCGAGACCCCGACGACGGTCGCGTCGATGACACTCTGCGTTCCCGAGGCCGAAGTGATGCCGATCTGCACGGTGGTGCCGATCGCATCCGCGTCGCTCGCGAACCCGAGCGGCTCGACGAACGACACCGGCAGCGCGATCTGCAGCTCTGACGAGTCCGGGTCGAGCTGGGCGCCCGCGGACAGTTGCAGCGTCGTGCCGGTGACGAAGCTGCCGAGCCCGAGCCGGTACTTCTTGCTGCTGCCCGTCGTCACATAGTCCGGGGTGACCGAGAGGCTCGGCTGCACGGACGTGACCCCGTCGATGGCGGCGATCGTGGTGAGGTCCGCCGGGGTGATCGCGGCGACGGTCGTCCTCCCCGCGGCGCCCCCGGCCGCGCCCCCACCACTGGTGATCTGGTCGGGCGAGTACTCCTGCGGGCCGGTCGTCGTCGCATCCGCCGACACCTTCGTCACGGTGAGCACGTCATTCGCGCCGATGGCTGCGACGGTGTCGGTGATGTAGGCGTTGATCCCGGTGCCGAGGCCGTTGGTAATGGTGAGCGTGAACGCGCCGATGAAGATCGCGAGCACGGTGAGCGTGGTGCGCAGGCGGCTGCGGAAGCTGTTGCCGATGGCCGAGCCGACGACGTCGATGGCCCTCATGCTGCCACCCGGGCTTCCTCGGTGACGACGAGGCCGTCGCGAATGTACACCCGGCGGTCGCAGCGGGCGGCGAGGTCCTCGTCGTGGGTCACGATGATCAGGGTGATGCCCTGCTCGCGGTTGAGCCCGAAGAGGATGTCCTCGACGATCGCGCCGGTGGCACTGTCGAGGTTGCCGGTGGGCTCGTCGGCGAAGATGATCCGCGGATCGTTGACGAGGGCGCGGGCGATCACGGCCCGCTGCTTCTGGCCGCCGGACAGGGCGTTGGCCTTGCTCTTCGCCTTGTCGCCGAGTTCGAGGCGGTCGAGTGCCGCGTGTCCCCGCACCTTGCGGCTCCGCGAGCCGATGCCGGCGATCTTGAGCGGCAACACGACGTTCTCGAGCACGGATGCCCCCGGCGTGAGGAAGAACTGCTGGAAGACGAACCCGAAGGTCTTGTTGCGCGTCTCGTTGAGCCGCTTCCCCTTCAGGGTCGCGGTGTCGCTGCCGCCGAGCTCGACGGTGCCGGTGCTCGGCTTGTCGAGCAGGGCGAGCAGGTGCATCAGGGTGGACTTGCCCGAGCCGCTCTTGCCGACGATGGCGACGGACTCGCCGGCGAAGATCTCCAGGGTGACCCCCTTGAGCGCGTCGAATCGGTTCGGGCCGCGACCGTACGACTTCTTCAGGTCGTAGGCGGCGAGTATGGGATGGGACATCGAGTTCTCCTCCGGGTGATGTAGCGCTGTGGGCTGCGTGGGTGGCGGCGTGCCGGGCTGCATGGGTGCGCCGGGTGGGGCCTGGCGGATGCCGCGAGCCGGCACTGTTCCAGCGTCGCGGCATCCGTCGCGCCGGGCATCCTCCTGCGGCAGCAACCTGCCGTACCGCAGGCGCGGTACGGCCTCTCGTCCCCCGGGAGGATGCCGCAGCCCGGCGCAGGGGGCATCCTTGGGAGATGACCTCGATGTACAGCCACGCGCACCTGCCGCGCTGGGCCACCGACACACTGATCACCCTCGTGGTGCTCGCGAGCGCGTTCCTCCCCGCCGGCGGCAACTTCCGGGTGGTGCCGAGCGTCGCAGGCACCCTCGTCGCCGTCACCGCCGCCGCGGCGCTGCTGGTGCGGCGGCGCTGGCCGCTGCAGGTTCTCGCGGTCTGCGTCGCCCTGTTCATGATCGCCGGCAGCCTCGGCGTGCCCCTCACCGCCTTCGTCGCGCCCACGGCGTTCGCCGCCTTCAACGTCGCCGAGCGCACCGACCGGCGCACGACCATCGTGGCCACCTCGCTCAACGCGTTCGCCCTCGTGGTGACCAGCCTGGTCGTCACCCCGGGCAGCCTGCTCGAACCCCGGGTGCTGCAGTTCGCGGCGATCATCGGGTTCGCCGGTGCGACCGGTGACGCGGTGCGGTCGCGCCGCGCGTACATCACCGCGATCACCGAACGCGCCAGGAACGCGGAGGAGACCCGCGAATCCGAGGCGCTGCGCCGGGTCGCCGAAGACCGGCTACGCATCGCCCGCGAGCTGCACGACGCCGTCGCCCACCAGATGGCCGTGATCAACCTGCACGCCGGGGTCGCCACCCAGGCCCTGCCCGACCGGCCCGCCGACGCACAGGAATCGCTCACCACGATCCGTCAGGCCGCCCAGGCGGTGCTGCGCGAGATCGGCACAATGCTCGCCGTACTCAGGGACGACTCGGCCGGCCGCCCCCGGCCCCCGGCCGCCGAAATCGGCCTCGGCCGGGTCGACGCGCTGCTGGCCGACTTCGCCCGCGACGGCCTCGCCGTGACCGTGCGCGTGCGCGGCGCGGGCACCCGGCTGCCCGCCCCCATCGACACCATCGCCTACCGGATCGTGCAGGAGGCCCTCACCAACGCGCACAAGCACGGCGCCGGCCACACCGCAGAGCTCCGCATCAGCTACGGCAGCGACAGCGTCGACATCGAGGTCGAGAACCCGGTCGCCTTCCACGCGATCGATCCCGCAGCGGATGCCCCGACCGGCCATGGTCTCGCCGGCGTCGCCGAGCGCGCGGGCACCATCGGCGGCACGGTGGAGTTCGGCGTGCGTCCCCCGGACACGTTCCGGCTCGCCGTGAGCCTGCCCGTTGCGAGCCCGATGCCGGGCCCGGACCTGCACCCGACGGCCCCCGACAATGCGGCACAGTCCGGTGCGACGACGACATGCGGGACCGCGACCCCGGCCGGCGAGGCGACTTCGTGATCCGGGTCCTGATCGCGGACGACCAGACCCTCATCCGCACGGCCGTGCGCGAACTGGTCAGGCACGAGCCCGACCTCGAGGTCGTCGGCGAAGCCGCTGACGGGGCCGAAGCGCTCGCCCAGTCCCGGCTGCTGCTGCCCGATGTAGTCCTGATGGACATCCGCATGCCCGTGCTCGACGGCATCGAGGCGACCCGCGCGATCTGCGCGGATCCCGGGCTCGCGGCCGTCCGCATCCTGATCCTGACGACCTTCGAGGAAGACGAGTACGTCGTGCAGGCGCTGCGGGCCGGTGCCGGCGGTTTCATCGGCAAGGGCACGGAGGCCGCCGACCTGATGCGGGCAATCCGCACGATCCACCAGGGCGACGCCCTGCTCTCCCCCACGGCGACGCAGAGCCTGATCCGCCGGTACGTACTCCCCGCGGAGCCCGGGCGCGCGGCCGCGGTGCCGCCGAGCCTCGCGCACCTGACCGAGCGGGAACGGGAGGTCCTCACGCTCGTCGCGCGCGGGCGGTCGAACGACGAGATCGCCGCCGGCCTGTTCATCTCGCCGCTGACCGCGAAGACCCACGTCAACCGCACTATGGCCAAGCTCTACGCGCACGACCGGGCGCAGCTCGTCGTGATCGCCTACGAGAGCGGGCTGCTCGTTCCCGGCGCCGGCGGCTGACCCGCGCGTCGCGGCATCCGCCGCCCCGGCAGCAGGCATGCGGATGCCGCCGACCGGCCCTGCCGCGCGGGCGGCGGTCCTCCTAGAGTGTGGGCATGACTCAAGAACGCTGGCAGCAGCTCGTGCAGTGGCCGCTCCTCGGGGCGGCCACGATCTTCCTGGTCGACTACGCCTGGAAGGTTCTCGCCGATGTCCAGGGCGAACCCGGGCTCATCCTGACCTTCGTGCTCGAAGCGGCCTGGTCGGTGTTCCTTCTCGACTACCTGATGAACCTCGTGCTCGCGCCCCAGCACTGGTTGTGGTTTCGAACGCACCTCTTCGACCTGCTCGTCGTCGTGCTGCCGGTACTGCGTTCGTTGCGCCTGCTCCGCCTCGTGACCGCCCTGTCCGTCTTTCCCCGCTCGCCGGGGACGGCGGTGCGATCCCGGGTCGGCATCTACGTCACGACCGCGACGGTCCTGCTCGTGTTCCTCGCCTCGCTCGCGGTGCTCGACGCCGAGCGGCACGCCCCCGGCGCGAACATCACCTCGTTCGGCAACGCGCTCTGGTGGACCTTCGTCACGATCGCGACCGTCGGCTACGGCGACTTCACCCCCGTGACGATCGAGGGCCGGCTGATCGCCGTCGCCCTCATGCTCGGCGGGATCGCCCTCGTCGGTGTCGTGACGGCGACGCTCGCTTCGTGGATCGTCGACCGGGTCGCCGAGCTCACCCGAGACCAGGGCGCCGGCAAGTGAGGCGACCGGGCGGCTGAGATCGCCGCGCCCCGCTTCCGCGACCGAATCCGCAGCCCGCTCCCGAAACGGCGGGCGCGGCCTGCCGAAACGTGCGCGGCGGCGGATGCGCACGGGCGCGGGCTGCCGAAACCGGCGCGGCGACGGATGCGCGAGGGGGCGCATCCGCTCAGTGCAGGCGCACCAGCGAGTACCGGTCGTCGCGGGGCAGGGTGTCCACGGTCGCGGTCACGGTCAGGTCGCGGAGGAACACTGCCCCGCCGATCGTGGTGAGGAAGGCGGTGTCCGCGGCGTCGCGGCCGGTCGCGATGCGCAGGAGCGTCTGCCGCGGGGCGAGCCCGGTCGCGTCCACGACATGCCAGGCGTCGTCGACGAAGACCTCGGCGACCGCGTGGAAGTCCATCGGCGAGAGCCCGGGCGCGTAGACGGAGACGACCCTGGCCGGAACGTCCCGCGCGCGGAGCAGCGCGACGACGAGGTGCGCGAAGTCCCGGCAGACGCCCTGCCGGTCGATCAGGGTACGCACGGCGCCGTCGGTCGGCAGGCTCGACCCCGGCTCGTAGCGCAGCTTCCCGCCGACCCACGCGGCAACGGCGTTCATGAGAACGGTGCCGGAGAGCCCGGCGAATTCGGCGGCCGCCGTGCCCCAGAGCCGGTCGGATTCGCAGTACCGGCTCGGGCGCAGGTAGCGCACGAGGTCGATCTCCGAGAAGCCGGCGTCGCTCGCCTGCCCGGTCGCGGTGACGAGGTAGTCGATGTCGATGGAGCCCGCCTCCGCCTCGACGACGTGCAGCCGCGTGCCGTGCTGGTCGAACACGATCCGCGCCGCCAGGGGCGTGCCGTCCTGCGTCGCCGTGAAGGTCTCCACGACCGAGACGGCCGGGTCTTCGGCGACGCCGATCGAGAGAATCAGGCGGGCGGGCGCCCGCACGTCGAGGGCGAGGCGAGCGGATGCGTTACGTTCCATCCCACGATGATGGCATGCGCCCGGCGCCTCGCGGTACCGCCCTCGCCAGCGCGTCGCGCCGGTCGCAGGGACACGCCGGATGAGCCGATCCCGGGCACTGGTGCGCCTCGCCGGGCGGGTCCATGCTGGGGTCATGCTCGGGGAATTGAACACTCGTGAAATCGATGCAGTACTGCACACCAGCGTCGTCGGCCGGATCGGCTGCCACAGCGACGGCCGCACCTATATCGTGCCGATCACCTACGCCTTCGACGGCGACTCCGTCTATGCGCACAGCGCCGCGGGCACGAAGGTCGAGATGATGCGGGCCAACCCCGCCGTCTGCTTCGAGGTCGAGCAGCTCGACGACCTCGCGAACTGGCGCACCGTCGTCGCGTGGGGCGAGTTCGAGGAACTCCACGGCGCGGATGCCGACGACGGCCTCCGCAAGCTGCTCGCCCGGCTCGCACCCTACGTGACCTCGACGACGGCGCAGCCGGTCTCGGGTCCCGACGGAACGTTCCACGGGATCCGGACGACCGCGTCGGAGCCGATGCCGCCCTCGGCGGGCCGGGTGGCGGCATCCGGTCAGGCGCCGGTTCTGTACCGGATCCGGCTGACCGAGAAGACCGGCCGGTTCGAGGAGCGCTCGACGTCAGGCAGTGAGCGGCGGACGGCTCAGGCCGGCGACATGTACACCTGAGGGGTCTGCGTCGACCGCAACGATCCGGTTGTCGGCATCGACGTGCACGACGACGGGGACGTAGCTGCGGGCTTCCTCGTCGCTCATCTGCGCGTAGGAGATGATGATGATCAGGTCGCCCTGCATGCCGAGGCGGGCGGCGGCCCCGTTCAGGCCGATGACCCCGCTGCCGCGCTTGCCAGCGATGAGGTAGGTCTCGAAGCGGCTGCCGTTGTTGACGTCGACGATGCTCACGCGTTCACCGGCGAGCAGGTCACCGGCCTCCATCAGGTCCTCGTCGACGGTCAGCGAGCCGACGTAGTGCAGGTCGGACTGCGTCACGGTGGCGCGGTGGATCTTGGACTTGAACATGGTGCGCTGCATGGTGGAACTGGGCCTTCCGGCGGCGGCCCGAAGGCCGCCGCCTGGTACGGGTGTCTGGTTAGGCGATGACGCTGCTCGGCGACTACGCGGTCGCGAGGATGTCGACGACGAACACGAGCGTGTCCGTTCCCGAGATGCCCGCGGTCTCGTTGCCGGTGCTGCCGTAGCCGAGTGCCGGCGGGATGACGATGACGACCTGCGAGCCGACGGTCTGGCCGATCAGGCCCTGGGCGAAGCCGGGGACGACATTGGCCGTCGCGAAGGTGGCCGGGCCGCCCTTGCCCCAGCTCTGGTCGAAGACCTTTCCGGTGGCCCAGACGACGCCCGCGTACTGCACGGTCACGGTCGCGCCGTCGGCGACGGTCGCGCCGTCGCCCTTCTTGAGGACCTCGGTCTTGAGCTCGGTCGGCGCGTCGGCCTTCGGGATGGTGATCGTCGGGGCGCCGTCGTCGGCGAGCGCGACGGTGGGGAAACCGTCCTGCGGTGCCTGGTCTGCTCCGCTCGCGCGGGTGGGCACCTTGCCCTTGACGTCGATCACGAAGATGATGTTGTCGGTCGCGGACACGTTGAGGTCCGTGTTGCCCGTGGTGCCGAACGCGTCGACCGGCGGCACGACGACGGCGACGCGCGAGCCGATGGTGGAGCACGCGATGCCCTTGAGGATGCCGGGGATGACGGAGCCGGTTTCGGCGACCGTGACGGTCAGGCCGGCTTCTGCGCCGTACCCGCCGGCGTTGAGCTTGGTGCCCGAGGTGGCGTTGTAGGCGGTGTACGCGATCTCGACGGCGTCACCGGTGTTGACGGCGTCGCCGTCGCCCTTGGTGATCACGGTGCGTTCGGTCGCGGTCGCGGTGAGCGGCGCCGTGAAGGTGACCGTCGGCTCGACACCGGCGTCACCGGCGACGGTCACGGCATTGGAGCTCGTGCCGGGGTCCGTGCAGGTCAGCGCGGCAGCGGCGGATGCCGTCGGAGTCGACGACGGGGATCCGCTGCACCCGGTGAGGGCGAGCACCGCGACGGTTGCGACGGTGATGAGGGCTGGAAGTTTGCGCACGCTGATCTTTCTTTTTCGAGAGTGGTCTCTGCGATGATGGGCCTCGGTCAGTATGGACCATGCATCTATGAGTAGCCTGAATCGGCCGCCCGCCGGCCGTCGCTAACCGACGTTGGTGTCGGGTGCGCCTGTCGCGGGGACATCGGTCGCGACGGGCGGGGTCGCCGCTGCCGCGAGCACGTCGACGACGATGACGACGTTGTCGTTCGCGTGGAGGTCGAGGTCGACGTTCTCCTTCGCTCCCCAGGCATCCGCCGGGTTCGCGACGACGGCGACCCGGGAGCCCACCGTGGAGCAGGTGACGCCCTTGAGGATGGCGGGCAGGGTGCCGGCCGGTGCTGCGAGGTTCACCCCGACGGGGGCTCCGGTGTCGAGGCCGGAGGTGCCGGGCCCGAAGCCTCGGGCGTCGATCTTCGCACCGGTCCTGCCGTTGTAGAACGCCACGCCGATTTCCACGTAGTCGCCGGTCTGCACCGGGACCCCGGTGCCGGCGGTCAGGACGGTGCGCTCGGTGTCCGCGGCGGTCAGTGGCGTCGTGAAGCTGACCTCCGGCACAGTGCCGACGGCCCCCGGCGCGGCCACGGCATCGGAGGCCGCCCCGGGCTGGGCGCAGCCGGCAGGGGCGGCCGGTGACCGGGTCGCGGCCGGGCTGCACCCGGTGAGGGCGAGCACGACGCAGACCGCGACGAGACCTGCGGAGGCTCCGAGGGAGATGAGGGCGGGGTAGCTGCGCACGCGTGGACCTTCTTGTCGGCGGGCGGCCCCGATTGGCGTGCCCGCCGTGCATTATGGCGTATCCGGGCGAACGGAAAGGTTCGCGCCTCCGGGGTCCGGGGTGAGGCGAACCCAGTCGACGATCAGCTGGGAGATCGCGGGGGTCGTCGCGTCGAGGGCGCCGGGCCAGTCGCCGCCGATGGCGACGTCGAGCAGCACCTGGAAGGGCCCGTCGAAGGCCCAGGCGAGGTCCGCGGGCGCGGTCTCCGGGGTCGCCGAGAGCACGGCCCGCCCGTCGACCCGGATGGTGACCCTGCCGGGTTCACGCTCGACGGAGTAGAGGTGGAAGTCCCCGCTCAGGGCCGGGGAGTGCGCAACATCCGCGGACAGGCTCCGGTCGGCGCTCCGGTCCGTCGTCGCGGCCGCGTGCAGGTGATGCGCGCTCCTGGCCGTGCTCCCCGGCGTTTCGACGACGTCGATCTCCCCCGCGGCAGGCCAGCCGACGGTGTCGACGGTGTCGCCGAGCAGCCAGAACGCCGGCAGAAGTCCCCGGCCGTCCGGCAGGCGGATGCGTGCCTCGAGTGTCCCGTACTGCACCGTGACCTTCCCCGCCGTGGTCAGCCGCGAGGAGGTGTAGCTCGGGCGCCCGCCGGCATCCGTGCCGATCGCCGCGGTGATCACGAGGTGCGAGTCGCCGTCGAGCCGGGCGTTGGTATCGGTGTAGGTCTGCAGTTCGTGGTTGCCCCACCCGCCCGCACCGAGCTGGAAGGTCCAGTTCGCTGGGTTCGGGAGCGACCCGGCCGGGCCGTCGAATTCGTCGGACCAGACGGTCAGCGGGTCGGGGTGGGCGAGCGCGGCCGTTCCGCTCGAGGCGACGACGACGCCGAACACCCCGGCGAGGAGCGCGAGCGCGGTCCCGGCCGCTGCGGCCACGACGATGCGGCGGCGGACCGGGGATGCCGGCGGCGCGGAGTGCACAGGGGCACCGGAGCCGTGGGTCCGGCCGGCATCAGGCATCCGCAGGATCGAGCAGAAGCGTCTCCGGTTCCGCCGCCATCAGGCGCAGTGCGCCCGCCACGGCGGCGGGATCGAAGACGTTGCCGTGGAAGGTCGCGGTGATGTGCACGTCGCCGTCGAGGATCGTGAGCAGCACGCTCAACTGTTCGGCGCCGACGGTGCGGACGCCGAAGATGGCGTGGTGCGGGGTGCCCTCGGTGCGGGTCCACGGCAGCTGCTGCAGCGACCGGGACACGCCGGCGTTGCTCAGCACCAGGGTCGCGACCGGATCGACGGGCACCCGGTCCGGAACGGGGACCGGTGCCTGCCGCAGGCGGTGCTTG
Source organism: Cryobacterium algoricola (assembly GCF_004402485.1). GTDB lineage: Bacteria > Actinomycetota > Actinomycetes > Actinomycetales > Microbacteriaceae > Cryobacterium > Cryobacterium algoricola. Next base: position 17,574 of record NZ_SOFG01000021.1, read on the forward strand.
GCGGCCCCGGCGAGGAGCGCGGCGAGCGGGCGGGCGGAGGCGACGGTCTCCTGGATCCTGGCGTCGAGCTGTTCCGGGTCGTCGGGGTTCGCCACCCGCAGCGGAATGCCCGTGATGAAGTTGCCGAACACCGTCGAGCCCGGCGGCAGGTAGCGACGGAGGTCGTAGACGAGGGTGCTCGCCGGGGCGACCGGAACGCCGCTCCGCTCGAGCGCGCGCCGGAGCATCATCGTCAGGACCGCCGTGAACGAGGCGCCGCCCGCGTGCTTCCGGGACCAGCTCCGGATCAGCTTGGCGCTGTCCTTCGTGATCGTGACCGCGGAGAACGCGGGCTCGGGTCGCCAGGGGCGGGTCTCCCGCGGCCGCGGCCGCACCGGATCGGGGAGGCCGACGGCCTCCGCTCGCGCGTCGAGCTCGGCCCGGGGATCCTGGCGTGCGTTGACCGCGGCGAGGAACTGGCCGGGATGCCGGAGGAACGTGTGCCGCACGGCGTCGGCGAGCGGATGCCGCGCGGTGCGTTCCCCGAGCCACTCCGGCAGCGGACCCCCGGCGGCAACCCCGAGGATCGCGGCCGGGAGGCTCAGCAGCAGGACGCTGTCCCCCACGCTGTGATCGAAGAACTGGAGCAGGTAGTCACCGGCGAGCTGGTAGTGCAGCGGCCGGTCCGCGTCGATGTCGAGGGCCCGGCGGCAGAGGTCGCCGGCGAGGTCGTCGGGGTCGAGCGGCTCGGCGATCGAGACGGCCCCGGCGCAGTGCGCGGCGAGGCCGGCCGGGTCGTGGATCCAGCCGGAACCGGTCGCGGCGAACGCGAGTCCCGCGCGGGATTCCGGGCTCGCCGTCGATATCCGCACCAGGGCGTCGACGATCGCGGTGCGGTCCGGCAGGTCGAGGGGGCCGAAGGCGCACGCGATCATGCCGCCCCTGCCCATCCGGTCGCCGATCGCCATCGGGAGACGGAGGACCGGGCCGGCGGGTGCCGGGGCGACGGCTGCCGTGTCGGGGCGGGCCGGGGTCGGCCGGGCGAGGTCTTCGCGGGGTGTGCTCATCGGCGGTCCTTCAGCGTGAAGAGGTGCACGGTCGGGGTATCGACGAGGGTCGTCCAGCCGGGGTTCGCGGCCAGTTGGGCGGTAAACCGGTCGACGGCCCCCGCGGGGTAGAGGCCGTAGTAGTCGCTGTAGTCGGCCATCTGGCTCGTGACGAAGACGTAGATCGGCCTGTCGGAGTCGGCGAGGTCGGTCGTGAGCCGGTCGGTGGCATCCGTCGTCTCGAACCCCTGACCGAGCCAGCCGGACCAGCTGGTCATGCTCGCGTCGTACTGGCCGTCGATCGCGGCGAAGTCGGCGTATTCGGCGAGCATCCGGCTCGGGCCGACCGGGGCGATGCTCAGGATCAGCGCCGGGGCCTTCCCGGTGCGGAGCAGGCTCTCGGCGACGGCGAGCGAGTCGCTGCGGATCAGGTTCGAGAACCAGGCGCCGTAGTACGCCTGCAGGGAGGCGGCGGAGAGGAGGAGTGCGACGAGCGTCGCCGCGACCGCCCCGTGCCGGGGACGCCGACGCACGGCCGGGTCGCCCGCGTTGGCCGGGTTGGCCGGGTTGGCCGGGCCGAACGGGCCGGCCGGCCGTCCCGCGGACAGCGCCCGCTCCACGAGCGGTGCGACAAGGAGGGCGCAGCCGGGGATGGAGTAGAGGAAAACCCGGTAGATCGCCTCACCGCCGTAGTTCTGTCCGGCGAGCAGGGCGAAGGAGGAGAACGCCAGGACGAGGGCGATCCAGGTTGGTGCGCGCATCCGCTTCGCTCGGACGATGGCGAGGACGGCGGCGAGCGCCGCACCACCCCAGAGTGCGATCGCCGAGGCACGGGCGGCGAGGGCGGTCAGGGTCTGCCCGAGGCTTCCGGAGCCCGCGAACCCGCTGTGGGCGTTGGCGACCGGGTCGAACCCCGAGAGCAGGCCGAACGACGCGACGGCGTCGTAGTTGGCGGCGAGGTAGCCGCCGGCGATCAGCGCGAAGACGAGACCGAGGTAGCGCGGGCGGACCTGCCGGGTGAGGCCGAGCGCGAGGGTGATGCCGATCAGCCAGTAAGGGGTGAGTTGGTGGCTGACCGTGATCGCCGCGAAAAGGGGAACGGAGAGCCAGCCGAACACGGGCCGTTCGCGGCTGCGCAGGAGCAGCGTGAGCAGGATGACGGCGAGCAGGTAGGTCAGGGCCTGTGGGGAGAGGTAGTCCTGGCCGATCCAGTTCGCCGTCTCTGCGACGAACGCCCCGACGAGGGCCGTGAGGGGGGCCAGGCCGAAGGCCCGGCAGAGGGCGAAGACGGCCACCGCGAGGGCGAGATGGATGCCGAGCGAGAACCACTGGGCGATCACGACGACCGGAACCCCGGTCACGGTGCCGAACCAGGCGATCGCGGCGAACACGCCGGGCCAGCCGGAGTAGATGTCGATCCCCTGTAGGAGCGTGCCGTGGCGTTCGATGTAGTCGACGACGCCCAGGTGCTTGTAGGTCCAGCCATAAATCGGTTCGGGAGCGGCGAGGGCGACCGGAAGCCGGAAGCACGCGATATAGACGAGCAGGGCGACGGATGCCTCGAGCGGGTTCCGGCGGCGCACCGCGAGGCAGAACGCGAGCACGGCGAGGAGCACCGCGCCGACGAACACCGCACCGGCCGGCAGACCCGGTGCGCTCGAGAAGAGCAGTCCGTTCTGGGTGGGGACGGCGTCGGCCAGGCCCGGAAGCGCAACCGCGAAGACGAGGGCCGCGAGAAGGCTCAGCAGGAGCGGCGCGGTCATGAGACGGCGCACGCTGCGGCCGGTGCGACCGGCGCGACCGGCGGGGGCCGGATCCGGTGTCGGGGGCGCGACCGCCCCGGACTGAAGCGCGGTCATGGCGCCTCCTCCGTCCGGGTCGGGGCGATCCCGGCCGGGCCAACCGGCCCTTCCGGCCCTGCAAGCCCTGCAAGCCCGGCCAGCCCGGCCGGGCCCGCAGGGACGGGCGCGTCGGGTGCACCGCGTGCGGCCCGCCAGCGGCTCAGGCCGCCGACGATCGCGACTCCCGACAGCGTGAGGAGGGAGGCGGCCGGCTGCCAGTGGCCGAGGGTCTCCATCGCCGTCGTCAGGAGGATGAGCGTCGTCAGCCCGATGGCCGGGACGAGGACGGCGGCGGTCGAGGCGGGCATCGGAACCCAGATCCGCAGGACGGACCCCGGCCCCGCAAGCACGAGGGCCGCGACGAGCACTGCCTGCACGGGCGTCGGGAGCAGTCCGGTGGCGGCCACGAGCCCCGCGGCCCCGGCCGCGATCGCGACGATCCCCCACGGGGTGGGCCGGCGCCCGTTCACGAGGCCGCCTCCGTTCCCCGGTCCCGCTCACGGAATGGCATAACTCCTCCAGATTCCGCACGGCCGAGGGGAGTCCCCCGGAATTCCGGGGGAGTTTGGCCGGGCGGTTCGGATCTGCAGGAGTTATGCAGTTGTGCACCGGCCCGGCGCTGGCGGAGGTAGGCCCAGGGCCCGCGCGCAACGCAGGCGAGTTCGTACCAGCCGACGCGATTGATCTCGCGGCGGAGCGCGGCGTCCGTCGCCGAGCCGGCCGCCGGCATCCGCTCCCCGGAATCGGGCAGCGCACCGCCGCCCTTCCTGACCAGGTGCACGAGCGCGGTCGGGCTGCGGCGCAGGGCGATGCGGGCGGTCCGCGGGTTGAGCGCGATCTTGGTCAGCCACGCCCCGAGGCCGGTGCCGTAGCCGCGGGCCTGGTGGCGGAGCGCGGCGAGGTCGTCGCGGTGCCGGTGCCAGACGAGCGCGGACGGCTCGACGACGAGGCCGCGCCCGGCGAGGATCACCCGGGTGAACATGTCGAGGTCTTCTCCTCCCCCGGTGCGGGTGCCGACGCCGAAGGCCGTGTCGAAGCCGCCGATCCCGAGCGCGTAGCTGCGGCGCAGCGCGAAGTTCGCGCCGGTTCCGAACTCCCCCACCGAGAACGGGAACATCGGCAGTCCCTCCGGCGGGTCGGCGAGACGGAAGTGCCGCGGGCGCAGGTTGCGCGACCAGCTCACCCGGCCGTCGAAGAAGGCCTGAACGGCGGTGCGGAGTTCGCCGCTCGGCACGAGGCCGGCGACGCACTCGACATCCTCGCCGCGCGCGAAGCCCGTGGCGAGCGCGTGCAGCCAGAATGGGTCGACCGTGACGTCGTCGTCGGTGAAGGCGACAAGCTCGCCGAGGGCGTTCCGGAGGCCGGTGTTACGGGCCTGGGACAGGCCGGGGACGGGTTCCTCGATCCGGCGCACCCGACCGGCGAACTCGCTCGCGAGCAGGTCGCGAGTCTCGTGCGTCGCCGGGGCGTTGTCGACCACGAGCACCTCGAAGTGCGGGTAGTCGATGGCGAGCACAGACAGGAGTGCGCTGCGGAGCAGGGCGGTCCGGTCACGGGTGCAGACCACGACGGTGAACGCGGGCAGCGTGTCCGGCGCGGGGACGGGCCCGATGCGTGCGTCCGGCGGCGGGAGCAGGGCGACGCGCGCGTGCAGATCGGCGAGGTCGAGGCATCCGTCGGTCAGGGCGACGTCGACGAACCCACGGATGTCCGCCCCGCGTCGCACCAGGAGGCGCGCCCGGGCGTAGCCGGTCGCGTCGACGCACTCGGCGAGGGTGTCGACTGACCTTCCTGCCCCTGCCGCCGCGGTGGATGCGGCCGACGCGGGGGATGCAGGGGATGCGACGGCGCGCGCGAGTGTGAACTCGTCGATGGTGCCGACCCAGCTGGCCCCTGGCCAGTCGGGGGCGATCGGGTTGTGCATGGCCGGTTCGAGCCGCAGGCGGGTCATGCGCGGACCCCGGTCTCCGCAGGCATGGTCTCCGCGGGCATGGGAACCGCGGGCACGGGCACAACGGATGCAGGCACGGCGGGCGCCGACCGGCGGCCCGCGAGCAGGGGACGGAGCAACCCGACGACACCGGCGACGCCCAGGCCGACCGTCACGACGAGCAGCGCCGCGGCCGCACCAACGGCCCCGAAGCGCGGGGTCAGCACGAGCACGAGCGGCACGAGGCCGGCGGCGAACAGGGCGGTGCAGATCAGGACGATCGTGGTGTGCTGCCGGGCACGCAGGGTCGCACTCCAGATCTCGAAGCTCGTGCGGAGCACCGAACCGGCGGCGAGGAGCACGATCACGGTGATGCCGGCGCTGCCTTCGTAGAACCGGCCGAGGGCGCCGAGCAGGAACGGGGCCACCGCGATGAGCGCCACCGCCCCGAACGTCACGACGGCGAGTACCTGGAGCCAGACCCGCATCGCGGCGGCGGGCGCTCCGACTTCCGCACCGGCCGAGTGGGTCGCGAGGGCCGCTCCCACCCCGATCACGACGAGGTCGAGCACGAGACTGATCTGGAAGCACAGCGCGAACACGGCGCCCTGCTCCGCCCCGGCGAGCGCGGTCACGAGAAAGGGTAGTGCGAGGATCACGCCGAGGTAGAGCCCGTTGGCGGTGCCGTCCCGCAGCACGAACAGGGCGAACGCGCGCCGGTTGCGTTCCAGCCAGCCGCTCGGGGTTTCCGGGACGGCCTCCGGGACGGTCTCCGTGACGGTCTCCGGTTCCGAAACCGAAACCGGGGAGATCCCATCACCTGAAGCCGTGGCGGCCTCGTCTCGGCTCTGATCCGCTCTGTCGGCAGGCCGGGCGGCCCCGTCGGGCGTGCGGCGCAGCAACCGCGGCAGGCTGAACCCGAAGACGAGCAGGCAGGCGAGCACGGCCGGGGCGACGCTTGCCACGACGACGGGCAGGGCGGATGTGCCGGCCACGACGACGAGGAGCGGCAGCAGTCCCAGCTTGGCCACGTTCACGGGCCCGTTCACGGCGAGCGTGTAGCGGGCGTGCCCGAGGGCGGTGAGCACGGGGTCCTTGACCACGAAGAGCGACCAGACGACGGTGACCAGGGCGACGCCGAGGACCGTGACGACCGGAGGTCCCTGCGGAGCGACGAACAGGGCGACCAGCACGCCGGCGATGAGACCGGTGACGGTCGCGATGCACATTCCGGTGCCCGCGCCGAGCCGCAGCAGCCGGGCGCGGGCGCCGCCGCTCACCGGAAGCATCACGAGCAGCGCGTTGCCGACCCCGCTCGCGGCCACGGCGGCGGCGGCCGTGACGATCGAGTAGATCGCGGTGTTGAGTCCGAGCTCGGCGGGCGGGACCAGCCGGGCGGCGACGATCCAGAAGACGAACCCGGCACCGCTGGTGACGGCGTACCCGGCGAGTATCCAGAGTGAATCGACGGTCACGCGCCGGTTGAGCGACGGGCCTGCCGCGCGGTCCACGGCGCGGTCGACGGCCGGGTCGGCTGCCGGGGTCGCCGGCACGGTCGTGGACGCGCGCGCGGGACCGGCCGTCGCCCCCTGTCCCGTCACGAGGACACCCCTGTCCCCGGTGCCGCGGACGTCGCGGAGACCGCGGAGACCGAACGCAGCGCGCGGGCGACCCGGGCCGGTCGGCGCACGCTGCCGCGCAGGTAGCCGGAGCCGACGGCACCGAGACTCAGCACGATCGCCGCCGCGCGGGTGGCGCCGCCGGAACCGGTGCCGCGCAACTCGCGGACCACGGCGCGCGGGAGCACCGTGCGCACATACGAGGACTCGGCGGCGAGGGCGTCGCGGCGGCCGAGAGTGCGGCTCAGCGCCGCCTTGGACACGCCCTCGAAGTAGCTGCGGCTGAACAGGTACGACCAGCCCGTGCGGTCGGGGCTCACCCGGTGGTGCACGGTCGCGCGCGGTTCGTAGACGACGCGCGCGGTCGCATCCGCCTGGCGCACCCGGATGCACAGCTCGGTCTCCTCGCACCCGAGCGGCAGCCGGCCGACCCTGCCCGTGTCGAGGTTGAAGCCGCCGCTGGAGAGCAGGACGTCACGGCGGAAGGCCATCGAGCAGCCCATCACGTTCCGCACGTCGGCGCGTTCGACCGGCAGGCCGCGGTAGCTGCAGCCGACGATCCAGAGCAGCTCGGGGGCCAGCAGGCGAGCGGATGCCTCGGCCGGCCAGACCGGGTCGGCCCGCCCGCCGACGGCGGCCACGTTCGGATCCGCGAAGGGGTCGACGAGCCAGTGCAGCCAGTCGGCGGCCGCTGCGGCGTCGTCGTCGAGGAAGGCGACGATGCCGCAGCCGGCCGCGCGAATGCCGGTGTTGCGGGCGCCGGACAGGCCCTGCCTCTCCTCGTTGGGGAGCACGGTGAGTTCGGGCCAGGCCAGGTACGCGCGGCGGAGCAGCTCGGGTTCGTGGTCGATGACGACGATCACCTCGGCGGTCTCCGGCTGGGCGGCGGCCGAGGCGACGGCGAGGGTGAGTTCCTCCCAGCGGCGCTGCGTGTATGCGCAGATCACGACGCTGACCGGGACGAGCCCGCTCACGCCGCCTCCTCCGTCGGCTCCTGCTCGAGGCCGCGCAGGCTCGGGCGGCGGAGCGCGGCGAGGAGCTGCAGACGCTGGAGTGCCTGCATCCGCTGGATCGCCGGGCGCGAACGTCCGGATTCGGGGCGGCGGCGCTCGTCGAGGATGGTCTTGAGCACGCGGAAGCCGTCGCGGACGGCGCTGAGGTTGCTGACCCCGTGGATGCGGAGTTTCTCGACGCTCGGGACCTCGGCGATGACGAGCCCGGCGACGGCGATGCGGCAGTTGAGGATCGTCTCGATCTCGAAACCGTCGCCCCAGTGCATCCGGCCGTCCTCACGTTCGGGCAGCCCGGGATCCGGTAGGTCGAGGTGCGGCAGCGCCTCGGTCCAGAATGCGTTGTAGCCGTAGCAGAGGTCGGTGTACCGCGTGCCCAGCAGCACGTTCGTCACGAGGTTGAGGCCGAGGTTGCCGATCCGCCGGATCACGGTGAGGTCGGCGCTGCCGCCGCCGGGCAGGAAGCGGCTGCCCTTGGCCAGGTGCGCCCCGCCGAGGAGGGCCTCGACGAACGCGGGGATCTCCCCGCTGTCCGCCGAGCCGTCCGCGTCGAACATGACGACGATGTCCCCCGTCACCGCGGCGAACCCGCAGGCGAGGGCGTTGCCCTTGCCGCGACGGGTCTGCTGGATCACCTCGATGCCGGGAAGCACCCGGAGGGCGGTCTCGACGGTCCCGTCCACGGAATGACCGTCGACGAGGATGACCTGATGGACCGCGGGCAGGGTGGGCAGCACCACCTCGAGGTTCCTGGCTTCGTTGCGGGCCGGGATCACGATCGAGATCCGCGGAATTCCAGGCGCAGGCGCGCCGCTGTGCTGGCTCATAATTTCGTCCTGTCGACTATCGGGGTCGCGTGGAACAGGAAGGGATTGTCAGCCGCAGCGTCCTTGGTGCAACGTCAACTTGGGTAAGTTGGCACCACTGTACGGGTCACGGCCGTTCGGGGGAGGGACCAGTTCGGGGGGATTGCAGCATCCGCGAACCGCGTGTATCACGCGCGTGGACAGAGTGACCGGACCGGAGCACGAGCCCGGGCGCCCCGGGACTATCCTTGGAGAAATTCACGGATGAGGCCCCATGAAATCTGCAATCGAGGCTGGCGAAGCGCTCTGCACGTGCGGGCACGTCCGGGCGGCGCACGAGCATTACCGTCCCGGAACGGACTGCAGCCTGTGCCCGGCCGGGGGTTGCGACCGCTTCACCGCCGCCCGGTAGTCGCGGTTTACAGGCCTTCGGCGATCGCCGCGGTCGCGTAGAGCCATGCCTCGCGGGTGCGCGGGGCAAGGGCGTCGATGTTGAGCGGGCCGCCGGCGACGAGCGCCGGGTCGTACGGCACGTCGACGACGGTGCGGGTGAGCTGGCTGAAGTGGTCGTGCAACCGGGCGGACAGGGCCCGGTCGGCGGTCTTGGCCGGGGACGCGAGCACGGTCACGGCCTGGGCGACCTTGTCCCCGTGCCCCTTGAGCCGCAGCCCGTCGAGGAGCGAGGCCGCGCCGTAGGCGGTGTCCTCGCGGATCGTCGAGACGACCACGAGCTGGTCGGCGGTTTCGACGGCGGCCTCCCAGTTCGAGGCGCGCATGTTGTTGCCGGTGTCGATGATCAGGATCCGGTAGAAGCGGCTGAGCGCGGCGTGGAGCTTGCCGAACGCGACATCGTCGATGCTCGCGGCACCGGCGGGGTCGAGGTCGGAGGCGAGCGCGTCGAAGCGGGCGTCGCCCTGGTTGCGCACGTACTTGTCGAGGTCGCCGACCCTGGCCGACGTCGAGTACGCGAAGTCCTCGAGGTCGCGCAGCAGGTCGACGGCCGTGTTCGTGTGCTGGGCGCCCTGCGCCCGCACGCCGAGGGTGCCCATCGTCTCGTTGTTGTCCCAGGCGAGGGTGTACCCGCCACGGTGGATGCCGAAGGTCGCGGCGATCAGCAGGGTCGCGGTGGTCTTGTGCGCGCCACCCTTGGGGTTGAGCACCACGATCGTGCGCGGACCGCTGAGGCTGCGCTGCACCGCAGCGATCGCGGCGCGGCGGGCGAGTTCGCTCCGGCCGGGCGACGGGTTCACGAGGCCGCCGGTGACCCGGCGCACGGTGCCCTGCCAGCCGAGCAGGGCGGGTCCAGCGACGATCGCGGGACGGGAGCTCATGAAGTCGGCGAGGTTCGGCCCGTCTTCCGCGGCGACCAGGGTCGTGTGCGGTGCTGGGACGAGCAGGGCGGAGGACGCGGAGACCGGCGTGGAGCGGAAGGCGGCGACCGAACCGGACGCGATTTCCACATCGTCGTCGTCGGCGTCGAGATCGCCGTGTTCGAAGATGATGTCCTCGAAGAGTCCGGGCGGCGGCCCCGGCGTGCGGCGGGGGCCGGCCGGCAGGGACTCGGCGGGCAGCGACTCAGGGGTCAGTGACTCGGCGGTCAGGGACTCGGCGGGCTGCGAGGCATCGTGCCCGGGTGCGGCCTCGGGCGCGGCAGCCGTGGGGACGGCAGCATCGGCGTCCGCGTCAGCGTCAGCGTCAGCGTCGGCGTCAGCGTCAGCGTCGGCGTCAGCGTGGGAGTGGGAGTGGGATTCGGCTTCGCGTTCCGTCGCGGACTCGGCCTCGGCCTCGTCGGCCGAGAACTGCGCCGCGGCGTCGAGGGGATCGCCGAGGGCTGCCAGCTCGGCCAGTTCCTCGAGGGCGTCGATCGGTTCCATCGGTTCGGCCAGGGATGCCGCGGCGCTGCGGTCTCCGGTGTGGGCCATGGCGCGCTTGGCGATCTTGCCCTGCGCTGCGGATTCCTCGGCTTCGAGTGCTGCGCTTGAGAGCGCGGCGGCGGGGATGAAGTCGCCTGCGGCCTCGACTTCGCCGTCCGGGTGCACGACGAGGGGCCATTGGCCCTGCTCGTCGTCGGCGGTCAGCCGCACCGGGCGGCCGAGTTCACGGGCGGCATCCGTCACGCGGTTGATGATCTCTTCCCGAACACCGGCTTCGTCGCCGGCCGTCACCTGCTGACCCACCCCGTCGATGATCAGTTCGCCGGTTCCGTTGCTACGAATCGTTGCCTGGATGCGAGGAGGTACGGATACTTCGTGTTTCATGGTCAGCCTTTTTTCCGTCGAGCTCAGCTCTTCGTGCTTTGGTGCGCTCCGGAATAACTGGACCGCGCCACGGACCAGCCTAACGGGCGGAAGTGATTACCCCTCGTTTAGGCGTGATTCTTCCTCAGTTGCACCCTCGGCGGACGCGCACTGACGCCCCGGATTCCCCGGGAATCGCCGTCCGCGTCCACTGTCGCCGTACACCGGGGTCACTCGGCGGAAACGGCGACTCTCGGCGAGATTCACGGATGCGTGACGCCGCCCGGGCGCGCACCGCGCTCCGCGAGGATCCCACTTCGCGCCCAGCGTCGCCTACTCATCGGGGCCACTCGGCGAAGACGGCGACTCTGGGTGATTATCGCGCGCTCGCATAGACGGCCACAACCCTGTGCGGATGCCGAGCCGGGCTTCCGTTCCGCTATCGGCGAACTCGGTTCGCTGGCTCAGCCCGCGAGCGGCAGGTTCTCGGTCCCGGGGTGCCAGCGGATGGCGCGGATCCCCGCGCGCGTGGCGTGGGTGTCGTCATGGCCGTTCTGGCGGCGGCACTCCACGAGTTCCTGGGTCGCCGTGATGTGCGGGTCGCGGCAGGAGTTGGCGTAACTCGTGTAGTCCGTCTCGAGCAGGAGTTCATCATCGGTCATGGTTGCGTGTTTCTGGTTCACAGCACTGTTTCTGGTTCACGACACCGCCGGCTTGCGTCGTGCGCCGGCAACGGTGCCTGGTGGTTCAACTGAATCGGACGGCGGTGAGCGACGCCCACTGCGGGCATCGAGCCGGTCGTCACTTTCGCGGGGGAGCCGTCGAGGGATCGACGTCTCGTGCGAGGCAGTTATGTTGCTGACCAGAGTAGGGCGGCGCTACACCGAACGCGCAGCGAAACTGATGAATCGTCACATAAACGTCACTGTGTTACGGGCGCGTCACCGAACCGATTCGACGGAGATTTTCGTTTCTGAACCGATTCAGGGGCGTTCCCACGTGCCGAAACCGCAGAATCTCCGTCGAATTCGTCAGGGACGGGGGCGCGGTGGCGGCGGGTCATCGTGCGGAGGCGGCGGGTGCGGGCTGTCGTGGGGGTGCGGGCGGCCGTCGACCTCGTGCTTGCGCAGGTGCGGCGGGACCGGGGGCGGCCCATCGTGCGGTCCGTGCGGATGCGGGCCGTCGTGCGGAGGGTGCGGGTGGGGATGCGGGCCGTCGTACGGGCGAGGAGGCGGGTGCGGGCCGTCGTACGGGTGAGGGTGCGGTTGCCCAGGGGTTGGCGGCGTGCCCGGGGACGGCAGCCGCGTCTCGGGACGGACGGCGGCATCCGTTGTGATCGCGCCGGACTCGACCGGGACGCCGGCCTCGCCTGGCTCGCCGGGAACAACCGACTCGGCAGGCTCGGTCACCTCCTCTGCCGCAGCCGCACCAGCCGACTCCGGCGCGGCCGTGCCGTAGTAGCCGTAGAGTTCGTTCTCCTCGTCGGCGGTGATCGATCCCCGGTCGCTCTCGATGCGGGGGCCGTTGCGGATGCGGTCGCGGTCGAAGGCCACGACCACGCGCGGGCCGTCGATGGTCGCACCGTAGAGCGGAACGAACGACTCGAGCATGCCGAACAGGCCGGTGCGCACCGTGACGAAGGCCGGCTGGCCGGAGTCCTCGCTCAGGAAGACCTGTTCGACCGAGCCGAGCTTCACCCCGTCGCTCGTCACGACGACACCGCCGTTGACGACGATGTCGTCGATCCCTTCGAGGGTGATCATTCGGTCATTCCTTCCCTGGAGGCACGCGCTCGAGGCACGGCTGGGTTCCTGTATTCTCGCACCGCACCGGGCGGCCGGGCGGGTGTCACGCGGTGACGAGGATCATCGTGAGCACGCTCAACCCGACCGTGACCGGGGCGAGCACGAGGCCGAAGAGTGCATACCCGCGCCACGTGATCAGCACGTTCATCTTCTCGAGCCTGCTGTGCCAGAGCAAGGTCGCGAGGGAGGCCCACGGGGTGATCAGCGGGCCGACGTTCGCGCCGATCAGCACGGCCAGCAGCCGCGGGGTCGAGTCGGCGACCGGCTCGAGCGCGAGGTAGGCGGGCAGGTTGTTGACCAGGTTCGAGCCGACCAGGCTCGTGCCGGCCAGGCGGAACAGGTCGCCCGGAGCGTTCCCCGCCCCGGCGAGCGCGGTGAGCAGCACCGGCAGCCCGAGGTTCTGCAGCGCCTCCATCGCAAGGAACAGGCCGGCGCTGAACAACAGCAGCGACCACGGAATCAGGGTGATGCGGAGCACGCTCCGGCGCCGCACGGCGAACACGACGGCCAGCACGAGCGCGGCAATGCTCGACGGCAGCCACACCGGGAGGCCGACGACGAGAGCGGGCAGCAGGGCCGCGAGCACGAACGCGCTCGTCCCGAGCAGCACCCGGTCGACGGATGCCGCCGCTCCCGACGTGCCCGCCACGCGCATCCGCTGCACGGGCACGCTCGCATACCGCTTGCTGAGGTCTTTGCGGAAGATGAGCGCGACCATGGCCATCGGCACGATCACGGCGACGAGGGCGGGGGCCGCGGTCAGACCGGCGAAGGCGATCGGGGAGATGCCGCCGAGGCGGTTCTGGGCGAGCAGGTTGGTCAGGTTGCTGATCGGGAGCAGCAGGCTCCCGGTGTTGGCGAGCCACACCGTCGTCAGGGCGAACGGCAGCGGCGGCAGGCCCGCCTGCCGCGCGACCACGACGACGACCGGCGTCAGGAGCACGGCGGTCGTGTCGAGCGAGAGGAACACGGTCGTGACGATCGCGATCCCGGCGACCCACAGCCAGAGCAGCCAGGCCCGGCCGCCGCCCCAGTGCCGCAGCCGGCGGGCGATCCAGCGGAACACCCCCGCCTCGCTGCAGAGCTCCGTGACGACGGTCATGGCCACGACGAACGCCAGGATCGGCGCCACCCGGTCGACGAGCACGAGCAGTTCGTCTAGCGGGAGCAGGCCGGTCGCCACGGCGACGGTGCCGAGCAGGAGTAGACCGGCACCGATGAGGGACAAAACCATGAATCGGAGTGTATCGGTCGGGAGCCCTCCGCCTCGCGAGAGCGCACTTGTGGCCCTTAAACCGCGGTTTTAGGGGCCACAAGTGCGCTCTCGCGGCGGGGGTGAGCGGAAGCGCGAGCGGGTCAGCGGAAGGCGCTCACGCCCGTCAGGTCGCGGCCGATCAGGAGGGACTGCACGCTCTCGGTGCCCTCGTAGGTGTGCAGGGATTCGATGTCGGCGAGGTGCCGGATCACGTGATTCTCGAGCAGGATTCCGTTGCCGCCGAGCACGTCGCGCGCGGTTGCCGCGATCTCGCGGGCGGCCCGGGTGTTGTGGTACTTGGCGAGGGACGCCTGGATCGGTCGCATGGTTCCGGCGGCGTCGAGTTCGGCGAGGCGCAGGCAGTAGAGCTGCATCGCGGTCAGCTGGGACAGCATCCGCGTGAGTCGTTCCTGCACGAGCTGGAACCCGGCGAGGGGCTTGCCGAACTGGATGCGCTGGTTCGAGTAGCTGAGAGCCGCCTCGAAGACCGCGGTGGCGTGGCCGAGCGCCGACCAGGCAACGCCGAGGCGGGTGGCGAAGAGCACGGTCGCGGTGTCCTTGAAGGTGCGGGTGCCCGGCAGCAGGGCGTCGAGGGGCACGCGCACGTTGTCGAGCACGATGCGGGCCTGGTGGATGCCGCGCAGGGAGCCCTTTCCGGTGATCGTCTGGGCCTGGTACCCGGGGGTGTCCTGCGGCACGAGGAACCCGCGCACATTGCCGTCGTCGTCGCGGGCCCAGACCACGGTCACGTCGCCCACGGAGCCGTTGCCGATCCACTTCTTCTCGCCGGTGATCACCCACGCGTCACCCTCGCGGGTCGCGGTGGTCTCGAGCGCGACGGAGTCGGAGCCGTGGTCGGGCTCGGTGAGAGCGAAGGCGCCGAGCTTCTCGGCGCGGGCCAGGGGCACGAGCCACTCCGCCTTCTGCGCCTCGCTGCCATACAGGGCGATGCTGCGAAGCGCGAGCCCGCCCTGCACGGCCACGACCGTGCCCATCGAGCCGTCACCGCGGGAGATCTCCATGTTGACGAGTCCGGCGGCGAGGGGGGACATCGCGGTGAGGCCGGGGCCGGCGACGCCGTCGGTGAGCAGGTCGAGCTCGCCGAGCCGGCGGACGAGGTGCAGCGGATACTCGGCCTTGTCCCAGGCTTCGGTGACCTCATCGAGGGTTTCGATCGCAAAGGCGCGGGCCCGGTCCCAGAATGCGCGGTCGGCCGCGGGCACGTCCCGGAAGAGTTCGTAGTAGTCGGTGTCAAGCGGCACGGATACGTCGTAGTCGGGCACGGTTCCCCTTCGTTGGGTTCGGCTGGTGTGACACTCAGTGTCGGGTCAAATGACACTGAGTGTCAAGTTGCGGGTCCCGATGTGTGCGCGGCGCGGCGACCGCCGAGGGCGCGGGCGACCTCTCGGGAGAGCTCGTCCGGGGAGATCGTTCCCGGGAACACCGCGACCACGAGCTCGGCCGGGGCCTCCCCCGCCGGCTGCTTCCCGTCCGCCGGCTGCCGGGCCGGGGCGGATGCTGCGTCCGGGTGGAACAGGCGCCCCACTTCGCGGAGTTCCGCGGCGAGCTCCGCCGCCAGATGCGCGGCATGCTCGGCGTCTGTCGCGGCATCCGGCTCGACACCGATCGTCGAGCCCCTCTCGGCGCCCGGCTCGGCACTCGCCTCGGACTCGGCCGCGGAGACTGTCGCGGCAGCGGCCGCAGGATCCGGCTCGGCGCCCGACGCGGCATCCGCCCGAGACGAAGTGGGGGCGGCACCTCGGATCAGGCGGCGAAGTTCGTAGTTGTGCGTCGCGGTGACTGCCGCGGCGTAGCGAATGGCGGTGAGCGGGGGCACCTCCGGGCGGGCGGAGCGGAGGTAGGCGGCGAACATCTGCTCGTATCGGATGGCCATGATCGTCTCGCGGTCGCGAAGGGTCGGGGTGTCACGGACGACGAGGTCGCGCACGCGGACGCTGTCGAGCCGTTCGCGGAACCGCTCGAAGACCATCGTCGCGGCGTCACGGACCGCGAGCCAGGGGTCGTCGTGGCGCACGGCGAAGTACGCGGCGATCTGCACGGCGAGTTCGTCGTGGTCTGCGAAGATCACGTCTTCCTTGGATCGGAACTGGCGGAAGAAGGTGCTGCGCGAGACGCCGGCCGCGCGGGCGATGTCGCTCGCGGTCGTGGCCTCGTAGCCGTTGGTGCGGAACAGGCGCACGGCGATGTCGGCCACCTCGACGCGGGAGCGGGAGCGCGCCGGACGGGGCCGGGCGGGGACTTCTGCTGCGGGAACGGACATCAGTCGAGAAATTAGCACGGAATCGCGCCCACTCCCGCGCACCTGGTCGTCTGGAGCAGTGCGGGCTCAGCGGCTCAGCGCACGGCGGCGAGCTCCTCCGGCTCGGCGATCACGTCGACCATTGCCGTTCCCCGGAGCACGGTGACCGGAAGCGGCCGGCCGATGGCGTCGCCGAACAGGAGACGCTGGAGTCCCTGCGCGTCCCTGACCGGTTCGCGCCCCGCTGCGAGGATCAGGTCGTTGGGCTTGAGGCCGGCCCGATCGGCGGGCGAACGCGCGATCACGTCTACGACCCGCAGGGCCACGTCCTGGTGCACGCGGGCGGCAACGTCGGGCGGCAGCGGTATCGGTGTACTGACGAGGCCGAGGTATGCCCGGCGCACCCGGCCATCCCGCTGCAAAGCGTCGATGATGCGTCGGGACGTGGGATTGATCGGCACGGCGAGGCCGAGGCCGACGCCGGCGACGGCCGTGTTGATGCCCACGACGATGCCCCGCGAGTCGGCGAGCGCCCCGCCGGAATTGCCGGGGTTGAGTGCGGCATCCGTCTGGATGACGTCTTCGATGACCCGGGCCGCCGAACCGGACCTGGTCGGCAGCGAGCGCCCGAGCGCGCTGACGACGCCGGCGGTCACCGAGCCGGCGAGGCCCATCGGGTTGCCGACCGCGACGACGAGCTGGCCGACGCGGAGAGTGTCGGCGTTGCCGAGCCGGGCGGGTTCCGGCAGGGTCAGGGCAGGGGAACGGAGCACGGCGAGGTCGGAGAGCGGATCGGAGCCGACGATCTCGAGTGCGCTGCTCGTGCCGTCGGAGAAGAGGGCGAGGCCGGCATCCGCCCCGAGCACGACGTGGGCATTCGTGAGCAGGTAGCCCTCTGCGGAGTAGAGCACGGCCGAACCGGCGCCGCGGCGCACCCGGCCGCGCGGCGTGGTGACCGACATCTCGATCGCCGCGACCTGGCGGGTCACGGTCGCGGCGACCTCGGTCACGACCCGGGAGTACGCGTCGAGCGGGCCCTCGGTGGTCTCGTCCCCTGCCTCGGTCATCGCCCGTCTTCCCCTTTCCCTTGCCCGCAGTCACTGCGGATGCCGGCCAATGTACTCGGGCTCTGCCTGCGTTGGCCCTCCCCGGCTCACGCCCTCGGCGAACACGGGAGCGGGGCCGTGCGCGCGATCCTCCCCGGACGGCCGCACCGGTCCTCGATCGACGCGATCGCCACTGACGATCGGTGCTCCGGCCGCTGATGCACGGCTACTCCGTGGTGGTGCGCCTGACCGCAACCTGACCGCGGACCCCATTCGCCACCGTTCCGCGCCCGCCGCTCCGTAGCGTGGAGGGCTGACGAGCGGAGCGTACGTGGCAGAGATCGAGCAGAGCACCCGGCCGATGCTGAGCAAGGTCCCCCAGGTGACCGCCGCGTTCTGGGTCGCCAAGGTGCTCACGACCGGGATGGGCGAGACGACAGCCGACTACCTCGTGCACCAGATCGACCCGCCCCTCGCCGTCGGCCTCGCGGGCCTCGGCCTGCTGGCCATTCTGCTCCTGCAGTTCGCCCTCCGCAGGTACGTCGCGTGGGCCTACTGGCTCGCCGTCGTCCTGGTGAGCATCTTCGGCACCATGGCAGCGGATGCCGTGCACGTCGGCCTCGGAATCCCCTACCTCGTGTCCACGGTCGCCTTCGTCCTCGCACTCGCCGCCCTCTTCCTGGCCTGGCGGACGACCGAGAAGTCACTCTCCATCCACAGCATCGTGACCCGCCCCCGCGAGTGCTTCTACTGGGCGACGGTGCTCACGACCTTCGCGCTCGGCACGGCGGCCGGCGACCTGACCGCGATGACCTTCGGGCTCGGCTACCTCGCGTCCGGGATCGTCTTCGCTGTGCTCATCGCGATCCCCGCAGTGGCGTATCTCCGCTTCGGCATGAATGCGACGTTCGCATTCTGGTTCGCGTATGTCCTGACGCGGCCGCTCGGGGCATCCTTCGCCGACTGGGCCGCCGTCTCACCCGCGCGGGGCGGCCTCGACCTCGGCACGGGCCCGGTGAGCCTCGTCCTCGCTCTGGCGATCCTCGCTCTCGTCGCCCGCCTCGCCTCCCCCTCACGCGAAAGCGGGCGAATCGTCGGTTTGACGCACTGAAACCGACGATTCACCCGCTTTCGCGGCGGAGACGCGGCGGCTCGGCGCTACTCGGCGCCGAGGCCGGCCGCGGAGACCGGGGGCTCGCCGGCCGCCGTGCGCACCTTGTTGAGCGCCGTGAGATCGAAGAGGCTCGTCAGGTCGCCGGTCTTGGTGGTACCGGCCGTGACGCCGTTCTTGAGGCTCACCGCGAACGTCGACGCGAGCGGATCGGTCGAGAACGTCACCTTGGTCAGTGCGCGGGTGATCACGGTGTCGGAGAGTGCCTTGCCGCTGTCGGCGGTGAGCTTCTTGTTGATCACGGTCGCGGCATCCGCCGGGTTCTTCGTCAGCCAGTCGACGGATGCCGCGTTGCCGGCCACGAGCGCCTGCACGGTGTCCGGGTGCTCGGTCAGGAAGGCCTTGCGGACGAGCAGCACCGTCGTCGGGAATGAGCCGTCCGGCCAGAGCGAGGACTCGTCGACGAGCACCTTCGCGCCCGCGTCGACGACGAGGCGGGAGACCCAGGGCTCCGGGAGCCAGGCGCCGTCGATGGCGCCGCTCTGGAACAGGGTGAGCGTCTGGGCGTTGTCGGTCGGCGTGATCTTCACGTCACCACCGCCGGACGTGTCCGTCGTGAAGCCCTGGCTGCTGAGCCAGGAGCGCAATGCGACATCCTGGGTGTTGCCGAGCTGCGGGGAGGCGAGGATCTTGCCCTTCAGGTCCGCTGCGGAGTTAATGCCGTCGCGCACGACGAGGGCCGCTCCCCCGCTCGTCGCGCCTGCGACGATCTTGATCGACTCGCCCTTGCTCTTGATATAGCTGTTCACGGCCGGGCTCGGGCCGATGTATGCCGCGTCGATCGCCCCGGCGCTGAGCGCCTCGATCGTCGCGGGGCCGGCGTTGAAGATCTGGGTGCTGAGCTTGGTACTGCCGAGGGATTCCTGCAGCAGGCCGTTCTCGAGTCCGACGAGCGCGGGGGCGTGGGTGACGTTGTCGAAGTAGCCGAGCCGAAGCTCTGCGGCGGGGCCTGCCGAGGCGCTGGCCGATGCAGCATCGGCCGAGGCGGCGCATCCGCTCAGGGTGCTGGCGAGCAGGGCGACGGATGCCGCGCCGAGGGCGAGGCGCATCCCCGCGCGACGAGCAGTGGTGGGGGTCTTGGTGGACATGGGCTTCACTTCCATTCGGTGGACGGCGTGCCCCGAGGCACCCGGACTGGTCACGAGACCTGGGTGGCCTCGAGACGACGTTATTCATCGAATGCCCCGGGCGACATTCCCGCCGGTCACGCCCGGTCACGAAACGTAAAGCAACGTCACACAACCTCGACGAGCCCGGCGCGGCGGCCTGGGACTCGGCCCGGGCGGCGCTGAGACTCGGCAGGGGCGTTGGCCCCGCAGCCGCACGGATGCTGATTGACTGAGGTGTGCGCACACCGAAAACCCGCTGTTACCGGAACGGAGACCTCGTCGACGAGGGCTTCCCGCTCGCCGACGTCTCCGAACACCTCGCCGACGAGGGCTGCGTGGTCTGGGTGGACCTCTGCTCGCCCGAAGAAGCCGACCTCGACCTGCTCGCAGAGGAACTCGGCCTGCACGCCCTCGCCGTCGAGGACGCCATGAAGCTGCACCAGCGTCCCAAACTCGACCGGTATTCCGACCACCTGTTCCTGTCCGCGTATGCGATCACCTTCTCGCCGGAGACGGCCGCCGTGGAAACGTCGGAGATCGCCGCCTTCATCACCGACCGCGCGTTCGTCACCGTGCACAAGGACCCCGATTTCAACATCGACGCCGTCGTCGCACGTTGGGATTCCTCCCCCGACCTCGCCTCGAACGGTGTCGCGTTCCTCCTGCACGGCCTCCTCGACTTCCTCGTCGACGGTTATTTCGAGGCCGTCGAGGCCCTCGACGACCAGGTCGAGGAGCTCGAGAGCCAGCTCTTCGAACCGAGGAGCGACCAGGAGGCCGTGCAGCGCCGCTCCTTCGATCTCCGGAAGAGCCTCGTGTTGATGCGCCGGGTGATCCTGCCGATGCGTGAGGTCGTCAACACCCTGCTGCGCCGGGACGTGCACCTGCTGCCGAACGACATGGCGCCGTACTTCCAGGACGTCTACGACCACGTGCTGCGCGCGATGGAGTGGACCGAGAGCCTCAGGGACCTCGCCACGAGCGTGCTCGAGGCCAACCTCGCGATCCAGGGCAACCGGCTCAACGTGATCACGAAGAAGGTCACCGGGTACGCGGCGATCATCGCAGTGCCCACGGCGATCACCGGTTTCTACGGCCAGAATGTCCCGTACCCCGGCTTCAGCGAACTGGGCGGTTTCTACAGCTCAATCGCGCTCATCGTGGGCCTCTCCACGCTCCTCTACCTGCTCTTCAAGCGCAACGACTGGATCTGAGACAGGTACGACCGGGCAACGACCAGCGGATGCCGGGCGCGGCCCCAGGGGGTCGCGCCCGGCATCCGCCACCGCTACAGCGCGGGGGCCCCGACCGTGTCGAAGATCGCGTAGTCGTCGGTCACGAGGGTTCCGTTGCTGAACAGGTTCAGCCCGAAACTGATCGCGGTGGCGCCGGCCGGGAGCACCGGGGTGGTGAAGCTCGCCTGGGTGAAAGCGGATGCCGTCGCGAGCCACGGGCTCGACGTCCAGTACTGCCAGGTCCCGCTCGCATCGCGGTAGTAGACGGCGAACTGGGTGGACGTCGTCGACGTGTACCAGGCCCGGAGCGAGTAGGTGTGCCCGGCGATCGCGGGCGGGGCGCAGGCCCCGCTGTCCAGGCTCGGCAGCAGCTTCGCGTCGCCGTTGGCGTAGTTCGTCACGACGAGCTTTTCCGCCTTGGTTCCGGTGTGCGCCGTCGCGACGGTCGTGAACGTGGCGGTGTTGGAGCCGTAGCCGCCGATCTGGTAGCACTGCGGGAGGGCGGCGACGCCGGCGGTCTCCAGGCTCGAGTTCTGAACCAGGTTGGTTCCGGGGGCCGGCGGCGGCGGTACGGGCAGGGTTGCGGCGTCGAAGGCCGAGTAGTCATCCGTGGTCAGGGTGCCGTTGCTCAGGAGGTTGAGCCCGAACGTGATCGCGCTCGCGCCCGCCGGCAGGGCCGGGGTCGTCCAGCTCGCCTTCTGGTAGGTCGCGGACGCCGCGAAGAGCGGGCTCGCGGTCCAGTAGGTCCAGGACCCGAGTCCGGTGCGGTAGTAGACCTCGATCTGCGTCGCCGCCGTGGACTTGTACCAGGCCGCGAGCGCGTAGGCCGTGCCCGGGGTGGCTGCCGGGGCGCATCCGCCGAGGTCGGGGGTCGGCAGCCATTTCGCGTCACCGTTGGAGTAGCCCGTCACGGTCAGGCGGCCGGCCCGGTTGCCGCTGCGGCCCGGAGTGACCGTGGTGAAGGCAGGGGTGTTCGTGCCGAATGAGGCACCCTGCCAGCACTGCGGAACCCCGGCCGTGAGGGTTTCGAAGCCGGGGTTGGACACGAGGTTGCTGCCGGCCGGCTTGGGCGTGACGGCCGGGCCGGAGACGACGGCCTTCACCGTGCCGCCGATGACCTGGTCGACCGTCTTGATCGTCGTCGTGGCCGGGCGGGTCTTCAGCCACTGCACGAACTGGGTGAACAGCGTCGGGCTGATCGTGAGCGGGTCGGTGAGCCCGGTCGCGATGTGGTGGAAGGTCAGCTGCTGCCAGCCGCCTGCGGTCTCGGCCTGGGTGACGGTGTTCTTGAGATCCGTCAGGCTCCAGGTGTTGTCGACCTCGTCGGGGGCCTGGGTCAGGTACGGGTCCGCCGGCGGGATGGTCTCGGCGAGCGCGCAGCCGGTGCAGCCGAACCGGGTCTGGATGTCGCCGAGGCCGCGGGCGCTGTTGTACCCGCAGTTCTTGACGATGGTCTCGGTCGCGGGCGTGAGCAGCGAGGCGAAGGGGTAGGCGAAGCTCGTCACCCGGAATCCCCAGTTGGTGAGGTTGACCCGGTCATTGCAGACCTGGCGGGTGGCCTCGTCCGTCGGCAGGGTCGCGAGGTCGGGGTGCGTCACGGTGTGTCCGCCGATCTCGTTGCCGTCGGCGACGAGGCTCTGCATTTGCGCGACCGTCAGATAGCCCGGCTGATTGACGTAGCCGGACGGTGTGTAGAAGGTGCCGTGCAGCCCGTTCGCCTTGAGGATCGAGGCGGCGGTCATCTGGTCCGCGTTCGCGTCGTCGAACGTGAGCGTGATGACGGCGGGAACGGCGGCGCTTGCGGGAAGGGCGGCGAATCCGTCGGCGACTCCGACGGAGACGAGTGCGAGCACGAAGGTCGAGACCCAGGCGATCCAGCGGGGGCGGCTTCTCCTGAATCCGCCGGTCGGCCGGTGACTACCGGCCGCAGGAATGCCTGGCTGAACGTCCATTTCGCTGAGCTCCATTCTGGGCCCCTGTCTTCCGCGCCGGGGCGGCACGGAAGACAGTCGGGTTGGGGCGCCGGAGGAACCATTAACGGGTGACCTTTCAGCCCTGTCAATGCGCGGCGCCCCACCAGAATGGGGGGCAAACGGATGCTTAGGCCGCGCGGCGACGACCCGTCGCGAGGCCGTAGATCAGGAGGACGACGATGGAGCCGCCGATGGCGAGGAGCCAGGTCTGCAGCGAGAAGAAGTCCTGCAGCGGGGCGTTGAACAGGATGCCGCCGAGGAACCCGCCGAGGAGCGCTCCCACGACACCGAGGAGCAGGGTCACAAACCAGCCGCCGCCCTGCTGGCCGGGGAGGATGAGTTTGGCGATGGCCCCGGCGATCAGGCCGAGGAGAAGGAAACCGAAGAAGCCCATGGGGTGCTCTTTTCTATATTGGTCACGCGTGGTTGCGAATGATGTGGTGAAACGGTGGTGCCGTGAATCGGTCGTGCGGTGAAACGGTCCTGCGGTGAAGCAGTCGTGCGGTGACACGACATCGGCGCGGCAGGCCGGGGCCCGCCGCGCCGAAACAGGACTAGTCCTTGAAGACGTCCTTGATGTTCTCGCCGGCCTTCTTGGCGCTCGCGGCTGCCTGCTCCGCGCGCCCCTTTGCGACCTTGGAGTCGTCGTTGGTGGCCTTGCCGATGGCCTCGTTGGCCTTGCCCTTGAGGTCTTCGGCCGCGTTCTTGATCTTGTCCGATGCGCTCATCGTGTTGTCACTTTCTCTCGGTGTTTCTCTGGGAATGCCCGACGCGGTTGCGCGGGAAGTCTGGTCGTCTTCTGAGGGGTGGTGCACGTCGTTGACCGTGACGTTCACCGCCGACACCGCGAGGCCGACGAAGTCCTCGATCGCCCGGGTGATGCTCGCCCGCACCTCGGCCGCGACCTCATGCACGGGAACGGGGTACTCCGCCACAATGACGATGTCGACGACGACGTCCGTGTCGCCGACCGTCACGCTGACGCCCTGGCTCAGGTCCGTTCCGCTCAGGGCCTCCCGGATGGCGCCGAAGGCACGGACGGGCGCGCTGCCGAGGGAGTGCACCCCGGTCACGCCACGGGCGGCGACCCCCGCGACCTTGGCGACGACACTGTCGCTGATGACGGTCTGCCCGCCGGGCGAATCGCCACCGGACGCACCGCCAGACGAGTCGCGATCGGAAATACCGCGAAGAGCACGGGAAAGCGCCATGATAGGTATTCTTTCGTTGTCGATGGGCGATGATCGTGGTGATCGTGGTGATCGTCACTGGTATGACGGAGTCCGCAACCGTTTCGTCACGCGGAGATCGAAAATTGATTCAACCCACCACCGGGTGATTCGGGAAGGACGTGATGACAACAGTTACCAGGCTCGCCGTCGCATCCGCTCTGGACACCGCCTCCGATGCCCTCCTCGCCGACCGTGCGGCCGACGGCGATGTGCGCGCCTTCGAGGTCCTCGTGCGCCGCCACGGCCCGCTGATGCGGGTGCACGCGACCCGGATCCTGGGTTCGAACGACGAAACGGACGATGTGGTGCAGGAGTCGTTCATCACGGCCTGGCGGCAACTGCCGACCCTCGAGAACGGCGCGGCCGTGAAGAGCTGGCTGATGCGCATCTGCGGGCGCAAGAGCATCGACCGGGTGCGCGCCCGCCGCGACCACGCCGACATCACCGAGACGGATGCCGCGGCCCCGGCCGCCCTCACGCCGCACCACGTCGCCGAGACGCAGGAACAGGCCGAGGCCCTCGCACGCTGCCTCGCGGAACTGCCCGACGACCAGCGGCGTTGCTGGACGCTGCGGGAACTCGGCGAATACAGCTACACCGATATCGCCGAAGAACTCGACCTGCCCGTGTCGACCGTGCGAGGCTTGTTGGCACGCGCCCGAAAAACCCTGCTGCGGGAATTGGAGGACTGGCGATGAACACCCCAGACACCCCCTTTGTGGCGTTCGATCCCGAGGAACAGGCCGAGGAACAGGCCCGCCTGTCCGGGCACACTATCGAGGACCTCAACGACTACCTCGACCGCGGCCGCACCCCGAGCGATTCGAGCATCGACGACTCCCCGGCATGCACGACGGCACTCACCCGGCTCGAGCGGCTCCGCTCAGCGCTGCGCCGGGTCGATTCGGCCGCCGTGGACCGGGAAGCAGCGCGGAACGACGGCTGGGTCGCGACCATCATCGACAGCATCCGGCTTGAAACCCGGGCCGGCCGACGGATCCCGCTCGCGTCCGACTCACCGGTCGCCCGGCTGGCGCTGACCGAAGGCGCGGTGATCGGTGTCCTGCGCACCGCGGGGGACGGAATCGACGGCATCCTGATCAGTCGCTGCCGCCTCGACGGCGACGTCACCGAGCCGGGGGCGCCGATCACGGTGCGCCTCGAGGTCTCGGTGGGTACCGACGGGATGGATGCCGGCGAGAGCGTCCCGGTACTCACGGCCCGCCTGCGCGCGGCGGTCTACGCGGTGCTCGTGCAGCAGACCGAACTCTCGATCGCCGCCGTCGACATCACGGTCACCGACCTGTACCTCAGGACGACCCCGTCGACCCCCGAAGGAGACGCCGATGAGTGAGCCCGCCGTCGCACCCGATCGACTCGACGACGACATCCTCGCCGTCCCCGGCGTCGACGCGCTCTACCCGGCCGGCCCCCTCCTGGCCACGGTCGTCACCTCGGTCGTCGCCGCGCTGATCCCGAGCGTGGACGCTCCCAATCCGGTCGTCGTCGTCGAGCGCTCCGGCGGACTCTCCATCGCCGCGAATATCGGCGTCGGCCCCGACCATGCTGCACCGGATGTCTGCCGCCGCGTTCACGACGCCATCGCGGAGCACTTCAGTCGCGCCGGAGACCCGGTCATCGCCGAGATCGCGGTCACGGTCGCCCGCATCGGCTGACGACCCCGAGGGCACGCGCGGACGGCGCGGTCAGAATCCCTGAGCCGAGGACGCTGCGGCGAGCATGGCCGGCTTCGCCGACCGGCTTCCCGCCTGTTTCTGGGCTCGCATGGCGTCGTCGGCGTTCCTGAGGAGCACCTCGAGCCGAGGCAGGTCGCCGGACTCCCCCGTGTCTTCGGCCATCGCGATTCCGATCGTCGCGGAGACGTGCAGGTGCCGCCCCTCGCAGGCGAAGGGACTGGCCGCACTCGCGTGGATGCGCTCGGCGAAGGATGCGGCCTGGGCCTTCGTGACGCTGTCGAGGAGCACGACGAATTCGTCCCCGCCCAGGCGGCCGAGGATATCTGCCGGCCGAGAGTGCTCCCGCAGGCGATCGGCGAAGGCGACGAGCACCTGGTCGCCCACCCGGTGACCGTGACTGTCGTTGACGGCTTTGAACCCGTCCAGGTCGATGTACAGCGCGGCCATACCGGCGAAGTCTCTGCCGGCCTCGAGGATCGCGGCCGCGCGTTCCTCGAGCTGGCGACGATTGGGCAGCCCGGTCAGGGAATCGTGCAGGGCCGCGTAACGGAAGTCAGCGGAGAGTTGCTGGAAGATCTGGGACACCGACACGACCCGGGGGCCCTCCTCGGTGAGCACGAGCACGTCGCGGTACCGGACGTCTTCGGGCAGGACGAGGATGCGCTGGGCCGCCTGGGCGAGGTTCATGCTCCCGTCGAGCGCCAGCGACCGTTCGGGGACGAGCTGGGCCGCGGTCGACCGGCTGTGCAGTCCGCGGCCGTAGCCGAGTCGTCCGGTCAGGGTGTATTCAACCTGATCGCGGGAGAGCAGCGAATAGATCTCACCCTCCTGGACGACGACGGAGCGGAGCTGGCGCTCGGACCGGAAGATCCTGTCAATTTCGGAAACCGGGGTACTCGCGGAGATGAGTTGCGCATCCGTGGCCAGATCGGTGAGGCAGACCACACGATCACCCGTATGGGGGCCGATCCAGGGGTCGAGAAGTGATCGCATGATTGATCATGGCCGTGTCGACGGCCCGCGAACCTCGAAACCGCCACTGTTTGCCGTCTGTTCAGCACCCCGGTGGCCGTCGTTTCCTGTGGTCGCGCTCGGGACGCGGATACGGCAGAATAGATTCCGTACCGATTGGTCCACAATCTTCCGGAGGAATTCATGCTCATCGCCGCCCAAATCGTCGCCACCGTCGCCGCCCTGCTGCACGTCGTCTTCTTCGTGTTCGAGAGCGTGCTGTGGATGCGGCCGTCCGTCTACGGACGATTCGGGATCGCCTCACACGAGGAAGCGGCAACGATCCGGTCGATGGCATACAACCAGGGCTTCTACAACCTCGCGCTCGCCGGCGGGGTACTCGTCGGTGTCGTGCTGCTCGCGCAGTCCGGATCCGCGTTCACTGCGGGCAAGACGGCCGTCATCTTCGGCACGGCCTGCATGTCGATCGCCGGGATCGTCCTCGCTTCGACGGGCCGCTCCTACCGACGTGCGGCCTCGCTCCAGTTCTTCCCCGCCGCCCTCGCACTCGTCCTGACGATCGCCGCCTGAGTTCGCTCGGCCGAGCGGGATCGGGCCGAGCTACTCGAGGCCGTCGTCTTCCAGCAGCTGGGTGATGGTGCGCAGGGTCTCCGGAGAAACGTCACCCAGGGTCCGCGCGGCGAAGGTGACCACGCGCTGGGCGCGGATCTTCTTCACGAAGGCGAGTTGGGCATCCACTCGTTCAGGGAGGTCGTCGTCAGACCCCAGGAGGTACGCGGGCGGAATCCGGAAGAACTCGGCGATTCCGGTCAGGAGTTCCACGTCCGTGACGAGCGGACCGGACCCCGCGATCATGTACGCCCACCGGGCGCGGGAGAGCGACAGGGACTTCTCCCGAAGGCCTTCGGCGATTTCACGGTAGGTGTGCGGGGTGTTCCCCTCTGCGACCACGACATCGAGGAGCAGATTGAGCTTGCGAGCGAGCTCAAGCTGTGGGCTCGACGGCTGGGCGGTCGATCGCGTCGTGCCGGTCACGTCGTCCATCTCCCTCGTCATCGGTTCGTCAGTCGTTGCGGTTCGCTTCGCGTCACGGGCAACGCCTCGGCAAGCGGGTCAGCCGGGAGGTGTCGTTCCGGTCGGCTGGGCGCAGTGTGGCGCTCCGCGGCATCGAGGACAGCCTGATCCGACTGAGATATGCCCTGAGGATACAGCAGCAGGCAATCCCGAACCTCGACGTACCGACGATAGAGCCGGGCTTCCGCGCCGCGCGCCAGCACGAGGCCGATCCTTGAGCCGTGGCGGTCGAGACTGAGCTCAGGCGATTCCGCGAGCAGACGTTCCCAGAGCGGGGCCAGCCGCCAGAGAAGCACGCGGACTCTGAGGGTTCGCTGAGCCGAGGCGAGACCGTCGACGACGGCAGTCAGGCCCAGGCCGATGGCCAGACTCACGGGCGCGATCAGCAAGGACGCGAAGTAGATGCCGCGTGACCAGGTCGCGAAGTCTGAATTGTGGTTGAGGTTGGCCATCACCGCATTCGCGAGGCTGACGGCCGCGTAGAGCAGGACTCCGCCGCAGCCGAGGATGACGAAGCCGAGCGAAAGCCGGGTCAGTCGCCGGCTTTGCCTGCGCCGGTCCGCAAGACACGCCGCGGCCACCGTGACGGAGAAGTAGGCGAGGGCGACCCAGGTCGTCGCCGCGTACAAGGTGTAATCCCAACGATCGAGAAAGACGATGTCCGGCAACAGCCGCCAATCGCTGCCGAAGAACAAGACGGCCTGGAGGACGATCACCGTGGCGGGGAAGAGCGCGGCCGTCGGCTTGATCCGCCGCTCACTGGGACGGACCGATGTCGCGGTCAGCACGAGTTCGTTGAGCAGCGTCACTGCGATGATCGCGGTGACGTGGAAGGCGAAGTACGTGACATTCACTCCGCCGAGGGCCGCGTCGAGGGTGTCGAAGACGATATCGGTCTGCAGGGTCATCGTGAGCGCGAAGACCGCAAGCGACCAGAAGAGCAGGCGTCGACGCCCGCGGAACGCCGACGGCAGGCAGAAGATGGCGCCGAGCCACAACAGCGCACTGACGGCACCGGCGATCATGGAGGCCATCAGAGCACCCGTCCGAACCCGGTTCGAGCGCCATGCCGGACCTCGGCACGGTCCTCGAGCATGGTCAGCGCCAGCCGGTCGCCGATCGCCTCGGCGAGTGCTTCCTGCTCATCCGTGAAATTGCTGCGCGCGAGGGCGCGCACGATGGCGTCGTACGGGATCAACGGCGCCAGCAGCGCGACGCGCTCAGCAGTCAGCAGTTCTTTGTTCTCGCTGAGGATCATGTGTCCGTACTCGTGGTTAATGAACTGCTGCCGGTGCACCTCGGAAGACGTCGGGGCGTAGTGGATCCGTTCGAAGCCCTCACCCTCGACCTCAAGCCAGAGTCCGCACACCCCGGATTCCATCATCCGGGCACTCGCCGCGCGGATGACGATCCGCTTGTGCCGCAGCCCTTCCATGTGCCGGTGGAGCAGCTCCGCGGTCAGCGGCCGTGGCAGATCGAGCGCCGCGACCAGTTCGCTGGCCCGCTGTCGACGTTCGTCGTGATCCATGGTGATTCCCCTATCCATGCCACATCAAGGTCGGCTCCGAAACCGCACATTGGACATGTCTAACGCCTGCTATGCTTGCCCTCGGTTGGACATGTCTAGGTTACAGTTCCGGGGGGAACGCCGTAACCGGCATGTCCGGACCAGGCACGACGCGAGTTCATGCGCGATAGCGGGGCATCGCCGTGCGCGTGGTGCGGAGTTGCCCACAGGCCTCCGCACCACGCAGCCCCTCGCCAGGCTGCCCCTCGCCAGGCGTCACCACGCAGCCCCTCGCCAGGCCGCCCGCGCGCCACACAAGTCACGCGCCGCGCTGCCGACTCGCCGCGCAGCCCCACCCTGCAGGCCTTCGACCGGGCCCGAGTGCGGTCCGCAACGATTGATGCCGCCGTCTCGATTCCTGCGACGCGATGCAGAATATGCCGCTGTGGTCTGACCACAACAGGTAGTATCGATCTCACGCCCCAACCACTAGATATGGTCTTTCGCCCGACTTACTGTCCCGCTCGATTGTCGTGGGGAGTATTAGTCAAGGAGACGGCAGCGCGTGTTGAAGATGGAAACCCCCGGCACCGGGACACTTACGGCTGGCAGCAGTCTCAGCACACTCATGGTGGCGAAACGCGACGGTCGCCGGCTCGCATTCGATGACGCACGAATCTACGCCGCGCTAGCCAAGAGCTTCACGGAAGTGAACGGTGAACTGACCCCGCTCACGCACCGGATTATCCGCGACCTGGTCGCCCGCGTCGACCGCGAGATAGCGTCCCGCTTCGCCGTGGACATCAAGATCTACGAGGTCCAGAACATCGTGGAACACGCCCTGCTGGACAGCAAGGAATACGACGCCGCCGAGGCGTACATCAATTACCGGATCCAGCGCGACTTCGCGCGCAGCAAGTCAACCGACATCAACCACTCGATTATCAAGCTGATCAGTAAAGACGAAACGGTCGTCAACGAGAACGCCAACAAGGACAGCGACGTCTTCAACACCCAGCGCGACCTGACCGCCGGAGCGGTGGGCAAGGCGATCGGGCTGAAGATGCTGCCGCCGCACGTGGCCAACGCCCACCAGAAGGGCGACCTGCACTACCACGACCTCGACTACCACCCCTATGCCCCGATGACGAACTGCTGCCTCATCGACTTCAAGACGATGCTCAGCACCGGCTTCCGGATCGGCAACGCCGACGTCGACCCGCCCCGCTCGATCCAGACGGCCACCGCTCAGATCTCGCAGATCATCGCGAACGTGTCGTCCAGCCAGTACGGCGGATGCTCGGGCAACCGCATCGACGAGGTGCTCGCCCCCTACGCGGAGAAGAACCTCCAGAAGCATCTGGCCGACGCCCGGACGTGGATCGCCGACGAGTCCCAGCACCAGCAGTTCGCGGAGGAGAAGACCCTCAAGGACACCTACGACGCGATGCAGAGCCTCGAATACGAGATCAACACCCTGTTCACGTCGAACGGGCAGACCCCGTTCACCTCGCTCGGCTTCGGCCTCGGCACCAGCTGGTTCGAGCGCGAGATCCAGAAGGCGATCCTGCAGATCCGTATTGAGGGACTCGGCCGGGAGAAGCGCACAGCGATCTTCCCGAAGCTGATCTTCACGGTCAAGCGCGGCCTCAACCTCGACCCGACCGACCCGAACTACGACATCAAGCAGCTCGCGCTCGAGTGTTCGACCAAGCGCATGTATCCGGACATCCTGAACTACGACAAGATCGTCGAGCTCACCGGTAGCTTCAAGGTGCCGATGGGCTGCCGGTCCTTCCTCCAGGGCTGGACAGACGAAGACGGCAACGACGTCTCAGAGGGCAGGATGAACCTCGGAGTCGTGACGCTCAACCTGCCGCGGATCGCCCTCGAGGCTGCCGGAAGCAAGGACAAGTTCTGGAGTATCCTCGCCGAGCGCGTGAGCATCGCCCGCGATGCCCTGCTCTTCCGGATCGAGCGCTGCAAGGAAGCGACCCCGGAGAACGCACCGATCCTCTACGTCTACGGCGCATTCGGTCAGCACCTGGAAGCCGGCCAGTCGGTCGACACCCTGTTCAAGGACAAGCGCGCCACGGTGTCGCTCGGCTACATCGGCCTCTACGAAGTGGCTGCGGCGTTCTATGGCGGAGCCTGGGAGTCCAACCCTGAAGCGAAGGACTTCACCGTCGACATCCTGCGCACGCTCCACGACCGCACCCAGGAATGGAGCGACGAGTACGGCTACCAGTTCAGCGTGTACTCGACCCCGAGCGAGAGCCTGACCGACCGGTTCTGCCGGCTCGACACCGCGAAGTTCGGCACGGTGGCCGACATCACCGACAAGGACTACTACACCAACAGCTTCCACTACGACGTGCGCAAGAGCCCGACGCCGTTCGAGAAGCTCGACTTCGAGAAGGACTACCCTCAGTTCGCGTCGGGCGGGTTCATCCACTACTGCGAATACCCGATCCTGCAGCAGAACCCCAAGGCCCTCGAGGCGGTCTGGGACTACTCCTACGACCGGATCGGCTACCTCGGCACCAACACCCCGATCGACCGTTGTTACGCCTGCGGTTTCTCCGGCGACTTCGACGCGACGGAACGCGGCTTCGAGTGCCCCGAGTGCGGCAATGCCGACCCGATGACCTGCGACGTCGTCAAGCGCACGTGCGGCTACCTCGGCAACCCGCAGGCTCGTCCGATGGTGCACGGCCGGCACATGGAGATCACGTCCCGGGTCAAGCACATGGCGGGCACCACGGGCGTCAGCGGGGCGGATGCCACGGCATCGGTCTCCGAGGATGCGTAACCCGCAGCCCGGCGAGTGGCTGTCGGAGAAACTGAGCCAGCGGTACGTCGGGGATTACAAGCCCTTCGTCTTCGTCGACGGCGAAGGCGTGCGGTGCAGCCTGTACCTGTCCGGGTGCCTCTTCGCCTGCGAGGGCTGTTTCAATGAAGCCACCTGGAGCTTCCGCTACGGCCAGGAATACAGCCAGGCGCTCGAAGACCAGATCCTCGCGGACCTCGGTCAGGAGTACGTCCAGGGTCTGACCCTGCTCGGCGGCGAACCCTTCCTCAACACCGGGGTGTGCCTCGGGTTGATCGATCGGGTCCGCCGGGAGTTCGGCTCGTCGAAGGACGTGTGGTCCTGGACCGGGTACACCTTCGAGGAGCTGCTGCTCGAGAGCCCGGACAAGCTGGCCATGCTCCGCGGAATCGACGTCCTGGTCGACGGCCGGTTCGAGCTCGCGCAACGCGACCTGAAACTGCAGTTCCGGGGCAGTAGCAACCAGCGGATCCTCGATGTCCCCGCTTCCCTGGCCGCCGGACAGGCGGTCCTGTGGGGCGGACTCCGGGACGCGACGAGCACCTTCGAACAGATCGAGAAGCGGCAGCTGATCTAGTCCAGGGGCCGGGGAACACAGCGTGCTCGCCACGACCGACCCCGGCAGCGGCCCGTCCTCAACAAAGTTTCTCTGACCGGGTTTTCCACAGGGCATGTGTGGGGTGGCGGATGCCGGTGAAATGTCGGTGGTGGTCCATAGAGTGCCCCCATGACAGTTGAAAAACCCTCAGAAACTCACCTGGACAGCACGGCGGAACCACCGCCAGGGACCCCTCCCAGGACCCCTGCCGACACCCCTCCGGACATCCCGCCCGACGTCCCGCCCGACGTCCCTCCCGACATCCCTCCCGACGTGCCTCCTGACGTCCCTCCCGACAGCTACCTCAACGCCCGCCACCTCGGCCTGGTGGAGCCGTCCCTCGCCGAAGTGTATGACGCGATCAAGGAGGCGGACCGGGAGATGAACCGGGCCGCCGCGAAACGGGCTGATGCGATCTATACCGCGCAGCGGGTACTGGCCGACGTCGGCCGGGCCCGGGCGGAGGCCGCGGTGCAGGCCGGTGGGCGGCGCCCGCCGTGGTCGCCGGAGGAGGCCACGAAGGAAGAGTTCACCTGCGAGGTCGGCGCCCTGCTCCGGCTGCCGCGGCGCACGACGGAGACCCTGATCGAAGCTAGCCGCACCCTGGCCGAGGAACTCCCTGCAACCCGGGAAGCCCTTGCAACCGGGGCGATCAGTTACCGGCACGCGCAGGTGATCATGGATCAGGCGTGGGGCATCACCGTCGACGGCGACCCGGTTGCGGCCGCCCGGGCCCGGGCCGTGTTCGAGGACGTCCTCGTGCCGGTCGCGGAGTTTCTGACCGTGGCTAAGCTCGCCGACCGGGCGCGGAGGGTCCGGGAACGCACGCACCCGGAGACCATCACCGCCCGGCACCAGAAAAGCGTCGAGGACCGACACCTGGTGTTCCAGGCCCTCAACGACAGCATGGCGTCCCTGTATGTGACCGGCGACGCGGAGAAGATCCAGGCCGCATACCACCGCACCCTCGACACCGCCCTCANATACCACCGCACCCTCGACACCGCCCTCACCCTGCAAGGCCCGGACGAAACCCGCACGCTGACCCAGCTCGCCGCGGACGTGCTCACCGACGTGTTGATCGGTGGGGTCACCCCGGACGGGACCGGTGCCGGGGTCGCCGCGCAGGTGAACGTCACCGTCCCGGTTCTCACTTTGCTGGGCAAGAGTGAGGAACCCGGGTATCTGGCCGGGTACGGGCCGATCGACCCCGACACCGCGAGGCGGCTCGCGGCCGGGGCGCCGAGTTTCACGCGGCTACTCACCCACCCGGAAACCGGGGTCGTGCTCTCCATGGGCCGCGACACCTACAAAGTCCCGGCCGCGCTCAAGAAGTGGCTGGAGGTGCGGGATGAAACCTGCACCTTCCCCGGCTGCCGCCGCTCCGCCAAACGCTCCGACGTGGACCACAGCGTCGAATGGCAACACGGCGGCCAAACCGACGCGATGAATCTCGCCCACCTCTGCCCGTATCACCACGCGGTGAAGAGCTACACCCGCTGGACACCACGACACCTCGGTGACGGTCGCATCGAATGGACTTCCCCGGCCGGATACCGCTACATCGTCGAACCCTCCGCCGACATGCGACCACCCCGGAAACCCCGACCGCAGCCCAGACCCCCGACCCCGGTCGTCGACGTCTGGAACCTCGACCCCGAACCCGAAGACCCCGACAACCCCGACGGCCCAAGCCCGTTTTAGTCAGCAGCGCAGCCGGAGAGGCGCCAGCTGGCTGATGCCTGCGGACGCCCCTGGGTGCGGTGATGCTGGGTGCAGCCCGACTTGGTACTGCGATGCTTGGCACTGCGCTGCTTGTACTGCGCTGCTTGACGATCCCTACTTGGTACTGCGCTACCTAGTTGATACTGCGCTACTTGGTCGGGGTTGCGCTCGTGCTCTCACCGATGATGCCGTGTTCCCAGCGGCCCTCGTCGAGGTCGTTGGCGATCCTGCGGTACTTGTCGTCGGACACGTTGTAGATGAAGTAGATGATGATGGCGGCGATGGCCAGCGCGAGGGCCGGATACAGCGTCATGACCGCCTTGATACCTTCGAGCGTCTCGCCCGACTGGCTGGTGGCCTTGGCCACATACCCCGTGACGGCAAGCATGCCGGCGCCGACGACAGCGGCGAGGGACTGGGCGAGCTTGCGCGAGAAGCTGAAGGCTGCGTAGGTCATGCCTTCCTTGCGCACCCCGGTGTGCCATTCGCCGTAGTCGATCGTGTCGGAGACGAAGGCCCAGGTGATGCCGTTCGGGATGGCCAGGGCGGCGTAACCGATGGTGACGAGGATCATGAACGTCCACAGGTTGGTCGGGATGATGAAGTTGAGGCCGTTGGCGACGATCGCGATGATAAAGCTGCCCATCACCGTGCGCTTCTTACCGAAGCGCATGACGAGCTTCGGGATGAACATGATGCCCACGATCGAGGCGCCGATCATGACGAGGTTCAGGACGGCCTGGAGGGCGATGTTGCCGAGGTTGTACTGGGCGAAGAAGATCATCATCATGTTGTTGACGTTCATCGAGGAGATCGTGAAGAGCGACATCAGCACAAGCCCGAGCAGCGGGCGGTTGGTGAGCACGGCGCGTGCGTAGTCCTTGATGCCGTTCTTGCTCGAGCTGGCCGCGCGGTTGATGACGACGTTCTCTTTGGTGCCGCGGTAGCAGAGCACGAAGGAAACCATGCCGAGGAGTGCCATCGCGAGGGAAGCCCACATGTAATTCTCCGCGGTCATCCCACCGAGCATCATCATGATCGGGATGAAGGCGAATCCGCAGATCCACTGAGCACCGAGCGAACCGGCCTGGCGAGAGGTGGCCAGCTGAGCGCGCTCCTTGATGTTGCGGGTCATCACGGAGGCGAGCGATCCGTACGGGCCGTTGACGAACGAGTAGACGCCGCCCCAGATCGCGTACGAGCCCGCGGCGAAGGCGATCTTCCAACCCATTTCCACATCGGGCATGGTGAAGGTGACGACGGTCATGATCGCGAGGAGGAACGCGCTGACCATCATCACCGGGCGGAACTTGCCCCGCTTCCCGATCTTCCGGCTGTCGATGAAGATCGCTGCGAGCGGGTCCATGACGGCGTCGAAGAGTTTCACAAGCACGAAGATCAAGGCGACGACCGCCGGGCCGATGCCCGCGGTGTCGATCCAGAACTTGGTCAGGTACGCCTGGCCCAGGTCGAACATGAACCCGTTGCCCAGGTCGCCGAAGCCATAGGCGACTTTCTCCTTGGCATTGAGCCGGGCCTCGGAACCGAAGATGGCCGGGGTGGGCTCCGCATCGGAGACAACTTCCGCGTTCTCTTGGATAGTCATGGTCGCTTTCCTCTTTCCACTCTGAGCGTCATTGCTGATTTGTGGGGAGTGTCCGCGTGGCGGAACATGCTTCCATCAGTCGCTACCATACTAGTGGAACGTTTCAAACAATCACAAGCACCGTCTGTCTTCGACCGGGCACACCGAAACGGGGACATTCCGCCATACGGAATGCCGTTCTGAAATTTGAACACGTCGAGACCAGAAAAAAGGGGGCCGCGGCCAGATGGCCACGACCCCCAAGAGACGGAGAAATGCTAGGCGGCCGCGCCCGCCGACAACGCATCGATGGCCGCAGCCAGGTCGGCCTTGTTGTAGCTGGCGCCGGGATTGGTCGAAATGTGGGAGTAGCGGACCGTGCCCTCTTTGTCGAGCAGAACGCCGCCGGACTGCTGGATAGCGCCGAAGACTTTGCGGAGCAATCCCGCTTCGGCGTGGGCCGTTCCACCCCTGCCGATCACGACGGGAAACGGCACACCGCGCTTCGTCTTCCACGCGGTCGCCGAGGCCTCGTCTTCCGGCACAGCCACGATGACCTGAACTCCCGCGGCCGCCAGCTCATCCTGCTGCGTGGTGAGGGTACGAACCGCGGAGTTGCACTGAGCGCAGGACAGTGCGCGCATGAAGTAGACGAAGACGTTCGAGGTTCCGCGGTAGTCGGTGAGGTCCAGGTCTCCCCCGCCGACCTCCCGAAGCTGCAAGTTCAGGGTGGAGCCGATTTCGAGTGGCATGTGATTCCTCCGGTTGGGTCGTGCTCGGATGCTGGGTGCTGGGACAGTGGGTGACGTGTGGCGGGACAGTGGATGACGGAACGGTGGATCCCGGATGGTGGACGCCCGGCCAGAGGTGGCACGACCGCCCGCTGACAAACGCAGCTAGCGCGTGAGCTCGCTTCGCGACGACGAGCGCAGGGCATCGGTGAGGTCGGACATACCCGAGGTGATGCCGTGCAGACTCCCCAGCAGGTCGCGCAGTTCCTCGACCGTCGTGATCCCGTAGGCAGGATCCAGGCAGCGTACGACCGAGGTGACCCGGTCGTGCAGGAGCCGGCCCTCGGGGGCCAGCGCCACGATCACCGTGCGCTCGTCACCCTTCCGGCGTTCCCGGGTCAGGATCTGGCGCGCCTCGAGCCGCTGCAGGAGCGGGGACAGGGTGCCCGAGTCGAGGAACATGGCGCTCGCGAGCGCACTCACCGAGGACTCGCCCTCGGACGCCAGCACGACGAGCACCAGGAACTGGGGGTAGGTGAGGTCCTCGTCGGCCAGCACGGCACGGTACGCCTGGGTCACGGCGCGGGAGGCCGCGTACAGGGCGAA
Organism: Cryobacterium algoricola; assembly: GCF_004402485.1. Classification (GTDB taxonomy): domain Bacteria; phylum Actinomycetota; class Actinomycetes; order Actinomycetales; family Microbacteriaceae; genus Cryobacterium; species Cryobacterium algoricola. The sequence goes on from NZ_SOFG01000021.1 coordinate 54,453, forward strand.
GCACGGCATCTCGCTCAGCGGACTGGTCATCTCATAACCTTGGCACACAAAGCCTTTGTGCACAACACGTGAGCCAACTGCCGGCGGCGGGCCGGGGCCGGCGAGGTCAGAGGGTGACGGCCACACGGGCCACGGGAATCTTCTCGCCCGCCTCGACGGCGAAGGGAAGCCGGTTCTCCGCGGGCGGAAGCGGGCAGGTCGCGTAGTCGGTATACGCGCACGGCAGGTTGACGGCGCGGGTGAAGTCAAGGGTTGTGAGCCCCTCAGCGTCAGGAGCGGCGACCGTCAGCGCCCGGTTCGCGGCGTAGGTCGTGACGCCGCTCGTCGCATCCGTGAAGAGCACCAGGAAGGAGCCCGGGGTGTGGCCGTTGAACGCGGTCAGGCGGTAGGGCTTGCCATCGCGGGCGAATTCGAGTTGACCGGGCGCGGAGTAGACATGCTGCAGTCCTTCGACCGCGGCACCGACCGTGACGTCTCGCGGCGGATCGAAGGGCAGGAAGCGCGCCTCGACGCGCCAGCCCGGGTTCGGCAGGTACGTCGGAGTGCCGGAGTATGCAGCACGGAACGCGGTGTCCGGGTGCCGCGGGCGCACGATCAGCTCGCCGCCGCGCCGGGCGATCTCGATGACCGCGTCACCGGCCCGCGCGTTCACGCCGTCGCGTTCGGCGATCGCGCCGAACGAGTGCCGGCCCGACAGCGCGACGCCGTCGACGCTCAGCTGTTCATCCGCGGAGAGTTCAACGACCGGGCCGACCTCGTCGACGGACCAGGCGCCGGGCGCGTCCTCGAAGCGCGCCGGCTCGGTCGTCAGGAAGTGCAGGCCCGTGACGGCCAGGAAACCGTCCGCCGCCGCGCGCTGGGTCTCGTGCGTGGCATGCCAGTCCTCCCAGTCCGAAACGAAGCCTGCGGGATCGATGGTCGGGGAAATCGTGTCTGTCGTCATGCCCCTGAGGCTAGTTTCGATGTGCCCGTGGACGAGCGGATATCGACACGAACGGTCATGTGCGCAACATGCGTTCATCCCGCTTGCGCCCTGCTCTCGCAACCGCAATCATCCGTTCGATCGACTCTCGGCCGGACGGGCGGGTGCCGGGGCGGCTCACGACAAAGCCCCCTTCATCCCGGTCACGCGTGGGATGGAGGAGGCTTCGGTCGTTCCCGTTACTCGGCCAGGCTTTCACCGGATCCGTTGCGGAGGAACAGGGTGGCACCTGCCGCGATGACGGTGACCACCAGGGTGGTGATGCCGATCACGATCGGGATGTTGCTGGTTCCGGGAGGGGCCATCAGCGTGAAGATCGCCGGCGCGAACGCGGCAAGCATCAGGCCGACGTTCTGCGAGACGGCGAAGCCGGTGACGCGCAGCCGGGTGGGGAACTGTTCCTGGTAGGCCGTGGCGAACGTGGCATTCCACATCTGGAAGAAGATCGACATGGCGAGCACGCCGAGGATCAGCACCAGGGCGAAGTTCTTCTCCTGCACCGCGAAGAGGAACGGGATCGAGGTGAGACCGCCGCCGAGGGCGCCGGTGATCATGAGCGCCTTCCTGCCGAAGACGTCCGACAGCTTCCCGAACAGCGGGATCGTCAGGGCAGAGGCAGAGTTGATGATGAGGATGATCCAGAGGAACTCACTCGTCGTGAAGCCGACTCCGTAACTCTCCTGCTTGCCGTAGGTGACACCGAAAACCAGGGTCGCCGTGCCGATCACGTTGGCCAGGGTGCTGATCACGCAGATGAGGAGCATGCGCGGGTAGCGACGGAACAGTTCGATCGCCGGGGTCTTGAACTCCTTGACCTGGGACTGCTTCAGGTAGGCGGGCGGCTCTTCGATATTGCGGCGGATCAGGTAGCCGGCGAGGATGACGACCGCGCTCAGCAGGAACGGAATCCTCCAGCCCCAGGTCTGGAAGGCCTCGGCGGGAAGCGCGGATGCGAGCGGGAGCATGAACGCGAGGGCGAGGATGCTGCCGATCTGGGACCCCTGGAGGCTGAAGCTTGCGAAGAAGCCGCGCTTCGAGTCGGGCGAGTGTTCGACGATGAGGGCGTTCGAGGCACCCAGCTCCCCGGCGACGGCGAAGCCCTGGACGAGCCGGAGCACCACCAGCAGGATCGGCGCGAGGATGCCGACCTGGGAGTAGGTCGGCAGGACGCCGACGAGGAGCGTGGCCAGGCCCATCATCATCATCGCGATGACGAGCACGTGCTTCCTGCCGTGGCGGTCGGCCAGGTTGCCCAGGACGATGGCGCCGATCGGCCGCGCCACATAACCGACACCGTACGTGGCCAGAGAGGCGACGATGGCGACGGCCGGGCTCGAGGTGGGGAAGAACACCGTGGGGAACACCAGCGCGGCGGCCTGGGAGTACAGCGTGAAGTCGTAGTACTCCAGTGCGCTCCCGATCCACCCGCTGAAGGCGGCGCGCTTGAGATTGCGAGATGAAACCTGTTTGTCGTTGGACGGCGTCTTGAGTGACGTTGCCGTGCTTCCGGTCATGACTAACCCTGATCTTCCTAAACTAAGTGGATCTGCTTTGATCGCTTTCGAAAGAAGTACTGTCATCGTGCGCTCGCCGGGCTGAAACCCCTATTCGGGCGCGGGCCCACGCACAACTTTGTGGTGACCGCGTCGGAATTCGGGCGCGAGAGACTTACGTCTCGGTACTTTCCTTGGATAGACGTCTAGTTCGAATTGTGAAGTTGGTACAGCAGTGCGCTCGCCGGTCAGGCGAGTGACGCGAGGATGTAGTCGCGCACCTCCCCCGGTTCGGCGTTCGCGGTGAAGTACTCCGTGAAGTTCTCGGTGGCGATGGTCTCCTTCAGGAAGTCCTGATCGATTTCCTGGAGGACCTGGATGAGGGGCTTGTACACGACGGCCTTCATCTCAGTGAGGATGCGGGCATTGCGCTGCTCGGGGACCACTCGGTCCTTGGGGTACCCGCCGCCCATCGGCTCGGCGAACAGGCGCTCGAAGATGAGCGTGAGGTTGAGCTCTGCTCCCCAGCCGAAGCCCTTCGCATAGGGGATGGAGAGCGCGTTGCCACCGTTGATCTGGGAGAAGAGATAGGCATCCGTAGGTTCGATCGCGAGGCCGCAGACCACGCCGGGGAAGCTGTTGCAAGCCAGCATCGCCCCCACTCCGGTGCCGCACCCGGTGACGACGAAGTCCACGGCCTTCGTGCCCAGCAGGATCGAGGCGAGGAGACCGTTCTGCACGTAGGTCAGCTGGCTCTCGCCCGCCACACCGGTCATTCCGTAGTTAAAGGACTCGTAGCCTTTCTCGTCGGCCACGTCCGCGAGCGCCTTGTAGATGACGGCGTTCTTGGAGGCCTGGGAGTTCTCGTTTATCAAAGCAATCTTCATTGGTTCTTCGACCTTCTTCATTGATGGAGTTCACGAGCTGGTGCGGGCGGTCCCGCGTTACTGAGGGGTCTTGCCGATGTAGGCGAGGATGCCGCCGTCGACGTAGAGGACCAGTCCGTTGACGAAATTGCTCGCGTCGGAGGCCAGGAACACTGCGGGGCCGCAGAGGTCGTTCGGTGTGCCCCAGCGCGCGGCCGGGGTCCTCGCGATGATGAACTGATCGAACGGATGCCGGGAGCCGTCGTCCTGAAGCTCACGGAGCGGGGCCGTCTGCGGCGTCGCGATGTAGCCCGGGCCGATGGCGTTGCACTGGATGTTGGCCTCGGCGAATTCCGAGCAGATGTTGCGCGTGAGCATCTTCAGGCCGCCCTTGGCTGCGGCATATGCCGACACCGTTTCGCGCCCGAGCTCCGACATCATCGAGCACATGTTGATGATCTTGCCGTGACCCTTCTTGATCATTCCCGGCAGCACGGCCTTGGCGACGATGAACGGACCGTTCAGGTCCACGTCGATCACCTGGCGGAAGTCGGCGACGCTCATCTCGAGCATCGGGACACGCTTGATGATGCCGGCGTTGTTGACGAGGATGTCGATGGAACCGACCTCCTGCTCGATCTGTTTCACCATCGCGACGATCGCGTCTTCGTCCGTGACGTCGGCCACATACCCGTGGGCCTCGATCCCGGCCTCCTGGTATGCCGCGAGTCCCCGGTCCACCGCGGCCTGGTCGCGATCGTTGAAGGCGATCCGGGCGCCGGCGGCGGCGTACGCCGAGGCGATGGCGAGCCCGATGCCGTAGCTGGCTCCGGTGATCAGGGCGACTTTGCCGTTCAGGGAGAAGCTCCCCATGTCGAATTTTTCGGTCATGTTCTTACTCTTTTCGTGAAAGGCGCGGGATTCTCAGCAGAATGAGACGAGGTACTCGGCGAAGCACAGCACCGTGAGCGATTGGCCGTACGGCATCGCCGTCTGGTCGATGTTCTTGTAGAAGTCCAGGTCATCGCCCATTCCGGTTCCGACCGAGACGTTCTGGACTTCGCCATCGTCGGTGATCCGGTCGAAGAGCGCGGCGACGGCCTTCTCGGCCACGGCCGCGTAGCTCGTGTCGATGTAGCGTTCGTGCACCGCTTTGAGCAGCCCGTATGCGATGCCGGCCGTCGCGGACGACTCCAGGTAGGAGGTCGGGTCGTCGAGCAGCGTGTGCCACATGCCGGACTCGTCCTGCAGTTCCGCGAGCGCGGAGACCTGGCTGTTCAGAATTTCGAGTAACCACTCCCTGACCGGGTCGCCGGGCTTCAGCCCCAGGGTTCCGATGAGTTCCGGAATGGCGATGGTGATCCAGCAGTTGCCCCGCGCCCAGAGCGCGTTGGCGTAGTTGTCCCTGCGGTCGAACGACCAGCCGTGGAACCAGAGGCCCGTCTTCTTGTCCATGAGGTACTGGGCGTGGATGAGGAACTGATACTTGGCTTCCTCGATGTATTCCGGCCGGTCCAGCAGGCGACCGATCTTCGCCAGCGGCAGCACCGTCATCATCAGGGTGTCGTCCCAGAGCTGCTGGGAGTTCGGTCCGGCATAGGTCATGTGCTGCATGCCGCCGCCGTGGGTGCGCGGCATGTCGTGCATGGCCCACTGCGCCCACTGGTTGAGGTACGGCACGTACCTGCTGTCCTTGGTGTCCTCGTACAGGCAGGCCATGGCGAGCAGTGGCGCCATCGTGTTGACGTTCTTCGGCGGAGCGCCCGCGGCAAGCGCGGTGTCGAACCACTCGTGCACGACATCCGCTGCGAGAGGATTTCCGGTGATCCGGTAGTTCTTGTAGATCCCGTAGAGACCGACGCCCTGGGGCCAATTCCACACATTCCAGCTCTTGTCGTCGACGACGACATCATTGAAATGGAGCAGAAACTTACCCGACTCGTCCCTGATTGTGGTCAGGTTGGAGATCATGGCATCGATCTTGTGGACGATCTGCTCTCTGCTGACGGCAGTGTCTAGATGCATGGTTTCTCTTCACAATCTTCTTTGATTCCTTGGTATTTGAAACGTTACAACCCGCGAATCCGCGGATACAGGCCCCGTCATGTCGACCGTTGCGCAAAAACTGCCGTTTCTTGCAGCGGAGGCTGCGTGCCAGACTGTCGCCTGAGCTCACGGAGAGGAGAGGACGATGGAGCCTCGCCGCGCAGTGATCGTGAACTCGATGATCTCCGGGCATTTCGAGCTGTACCACGTCGACAATGCCGTCCGTGAGCACGCGAACCTGCACTATCACGACTTCCACGAGATCAACTGCGTACTGAGCGGCACGGGTGTCTTCCGGCTGGGCGGGACCGAATACTCCACGGAACCGGGAACCGTGACCTTCGTGCGGAGGAACGACCTGCACAACATCGTCAGGCAGTCCAGCGAGTACTACGAACGTGCCTACATCCACATTCGCGAGGAGTTCCTCACGAGCCGTTCGTCGGAAAGCACCAACCTCAACCTCCTGTTCGCCAAGGACGGCACCCCGACGAGCCAGGTGATCCGAGTGGATGCCGGCTGGTTGCGCGACCAGATCTCTCGCCTGGACGATCCCGGTCAGGGGGGCTTCGGCGCGGACCTCGTCCGCGAGAACCGGCTGATCGAGTTCCTGATCGAACTCAACAAGGCGGTCTTCGACTCCGAGAACGCGGTCGTTCCCCACGACCTTCCCGTGTCCGCCCTGATCTCGGCGGTCATGGGCTACGTCGCAGACAACCTCGACGAGGACCTGTCGCTCGATGCCGTCGCGGGCAGGTTCTTCATCAGTAAGTACTACCTGTCACGGCAGTTCAAGACGAACACCGGACTCAATTTCCACCGGTACACGCTGAAGAAACGGCTGCTGCACAGCAAGGATCTGCTGAGCACACACGGAAACGCCCTGGACGCCTATCGGCAGGCCGGGTTCTCGTCGTACACGCACTTCCTTCGCTGCTTCAAGGACGAGTTCGGCATGACGACCAAGGAGTTCATCCGCCGGAGTCGAAACCCCGAGGACATTCACTTCGAGAATCCCGATTCCGCGTAGCGATCCACCGTCCTGGCGATCGCGTCGTTGACGGTTTCCTCCATGATCACCGCGAGATGGGGAGAGTGCGCGCTGATCGTCGCCAGGATCTGGGCGACCGGAAGCACCCCGTCGTCGATGTCGCAGCGGATGACCCGGCCATCCGAGAGGCGGTAGTCGTCGAGGTGAGCCGCGACGATGCGTCCCCCGAACCGCTCGAAGGCGTCGCCCGCCAACACCGCAAGGTCGACGGGCTCGTGCGGGTCGAGCAACGCCGTGGCGTCGAACACGATGCCGAGGTAGGGCGAGTCGATGTCGTCGAGGAGTTGCTCGACCCGATCGAGGTTGTGGATCGGGTGGTTGATGCCCGGCTCGATGGCGACGATGGTCCCCACGCGTTCGCCGAATTCGGCCAGCCGCCGGATGACCGCGGCGGTCTCCCGATACGCCTCGTCGGTGAAGTTCGCCCGGGTGAAGGCAAAGCCCTCCCGGTTGACGCTCCCGGTCTCGGTCGCGACCATCGGTGCCCCGAAGTGCCGGGCGTTGCGAAGGTAGGCCTCGAACTTCCGCAGGATCGGCTCCCGGCGCCCGGCATCCGGATGGATGATGTTGTCGTAGCAACCCAGCACGGCGATGTCCACGCCCTGGGCGGCCAGCGTGCGGCGGAAGTATGCGCCCATTCCCGGGTTGAGGGCGTCCGCGCCGCTCAGCTCGGGGAAAGACCGGCCGAGCGCAAGTTGCACGGTGTGCACCCCGTAACCCGCCAGGCCACGTGCCAGCTCCTCGGGAGTCGACGCCCACGTCACATCGTGCCCGCGAGCGCCGAAATTGATTGTCATGTCCCAACCTTTCACCGCGGTGGCCAACTCGCCGAACTGTACTCCTGTCCCCGTGCGAGCCCTGACCTCGTCATCAGGCAGAGTTGGGACGCCCCGTGACCGGCACGACCCCCGCACCCGGCGATAATCAGACCATGGGCGTAGATCGAGACAACGAGGAGGCCAGACCTCGTGCCGCCAGTGTGTTCGATGTGGCCAGGGTCGCCGGAGTATCCCACCAGACGGTTTCCCGTGTTCTGAATGATCACCCCAGCCTGCGCGCGGCCACGCGCCAGAAGGTGCTCGATGCCATGCGGGAGTTGAACTACCGGCCGAACGCCGCCGCCCGCGCGTTGTCCTCGAGCCGATCGCGCCTGATCGGAATCCTGTCGACCTCGAGTGGAGAGTACGGCCCCGCGACCATCGTCGCGGCCATCGGGGCCGCGGCACGCAGTCGCGGCTACAGCGTGACGATCGCGAACGCGGACGGACTCGACCGGAAATCGGTGGACGACGCCCTCAGCCACCTGGCCGATCTCTCGGCCGAGGGGCTGATCGTGGTCGCCCCACAGACCCAGGTGCTCGTCGCGCTCGAAGGCCTGACGATCCCGGTGCCGTACGTGACACTGCAGACGGCGGCGGGGAGCGCGCCACACGACGGGATGCTGGACCAGGTCCGGGGGGCCCGGCTGGCCACCTCGCACCTGCTGGACCTCGGCCACCAGCGGGTGGGCCACATCGCCGGCCCGCCGGAATGGCTCGACGCACAACAGCGCCTGACCGGCTTCCAGGAGGAGCTCCGGTCGCGACAGCTGGATCCACGATTCGTGGAGATCGGCGACTGGAGCGCCGCGTCAGGACATCGTGCCGCCCGGGCGCTGATCGGACAGGGCGTGACGGCCATCTTCTCCGGCAACGACCAGATGGCGCTCGGCGCTCTGAGCGCCGCAGTCTCTCTGGGCCTGACCGTGCCGGGGGACCTCAGCATCGTCGGCTTCGATGACGTTCCCGAGGCCGCCTACTACCAGCCCGCGTTGACGACCGTGCGGCAGGACCTGGCCGAAGCCGGGCGGCGCGCCGTGGCGCTTCTCCTCGGCGAAGCGGACGTGCGCCCGGTCGTCGACCCGGAGCTCATCGAACGGGCGTCCACCGGCGCCCCGCCGGAGCGGCTGCGCCCCGCACACTGACAGTCGACAGACGGGAGGACGATGTCGTAGACTGCATACCATCGCGCATGTGATCGATCACATGAGCAAGTCAAAGGAGTCTTGTGTCGACATCGAAAACCGTTTCCCCCGGCGATTCCGCGCGAGACGACCTGCGCGCGGGGCGTCTCTCCCTCGGGATAGAACTGGGGTCGACCCGGATCAAGGCCTGTCTGATCGGCGAAGACCCGTCGCAGGTGATCGCGGTCGGCAGTCACGAGTGGGACAACGAGTTCGTCGGACAGGTGTGGACCTATTCGCTCGAGAACGTGTGGTCCGGCTTGCAGGCTGCCTACGCCGACCTCATCTACAATGCCGAATCTCGCTACGGCGTGCGCCCCGACAGCTTCGCGGCGATCGGCGTCTCGGCCATGATGCACGGATACCTCGCCTTCGATGCGGCCGGTGACCTCCTCGCGCCGTTCCGGACCTGGCGGAACACGACGACCGGCCCAGCCGCGGCGGAACTCACCGAGCTGTTCGGCGTGAACATCCCGCTGCGCTGGTCCATCGCACACCTCCGCCAGGCGGTCCTCGACAACGAACCACACGTTCCCGAGATCGCCTCTCTCACCACCCTCGCCGGTTATGTCCACTGGCAGCTCACGGGTCGGAAAGTCCTGGGCGTCGGCGACGCATCGGGCATGTTCCCGATCGACGCACTGACCAAGACCTACGACACCGAGCTCCTGGCGCGCTACGACGGGCTCTCCGCATCGGGAACCGCCGGATCCCACCTCGTCGACCTGCTGCCGGAGGTGCTCGTTGCGGGTCAGCCCGCTGGGAACTTGACCGTCCAGGGCGCCCGCCTTCTCGACCCGACGGGTACGCTCAAGCCCGGCGCGGCCCTCTGCCCGCCCGAGGGTGATGCCGGAACGGGAATGGTCGCGACCCGGTCCGTCGCCCCCCGCTCGGGCAATGTCAGTGCGGGCACGAGCATCTTCGCCATGGTCGTGCTCGAACGGCCGCTCGACAATGTGCATCACGAGCTCGATCTGGTCACTACTCCGGCTGGGGACCCCGTCGCGATGGTCCACTGCAACAACGGTGCGAGCGAACTCGCGACCTGGGTCGGCCTCTTCGCCCGGTTCGCCACGGTCGCCGGCCAGCCGCTCGCCAGCGACGCCGTCTTCAACGCGCTGTTTAGCGAAGCACTCGAGGGCGAGGCGGACGCCGGCGGGCTGCTGGCCTACAACCACCTGGCGGGCGAGCCGATCGCCGGCCTCACCGAGGGCAGGCCCCTCGTCGTGCGCACGCCGGACAGCCGGTTGACGCTCGCGAACTTCATGCGGGCCCAGCTCTACGGGGTCTTCGGCACGCTCAGCCTCGGGATGCGCGTCCTTGCGGACGAGGGTGTCGTGATCGACGAGATGTTCGCCCACGGCGGCATGTTCCGCACCGCCGGGGTCGCGCAGCGATTCCTCGCCGGGGCGCTCGGCACCCCCGTCACCGTGACCGAAACGGCCTCCGAAGGCGGGGCCTGGGGCATCGCAGTGCTGGCGTCCTACCTTCGGGCCGCCGAGCACGGCCAGAGCCTCGACGACTACCTCGACGAACACGTCTTCGCGAACACCGCGTTCGACACCACCCAGCCCGATCCGACGGACGTCGCTGGATTCACGACCTACCTTGCGCGGTATTCCGCCGGCCTCGCCGTCGAACGTACCGCAGTTGACACACTCTCACTGAAGGAAAGCACCCTATGAGCAACCGCATCACTCCCGACCTACGCTCCTACGAGGTCTGGTTCCTCACCGGCAGCCAGAACCTGTACGGCGAGGAGACCCTCCGTCAGGTGGCGGAACAGTCGCGCGCCATTTCGGACACGCTCGCGGCAGCATCCGACATTCCGGTCACGATCGTGTGGAAGCCGGTGCTGAAGGATTCGGAGTCGATCAAGCGGGCGATCCTCGAGGCGAACGCCGCCGACAACGTGATCGGCCTGATCGCGTGGATGCACACCTTCTCCCCCGCAAAGATGTGGATTTCCGGGCTCGACGCCCTCCAGAAGCCCCTGCTGCACTTCCACACCCAGGCGAACGTCGAACTGCCGTGGGCGGACATCGACATGGACTTCATGAACCTCAACCAGGCCGCGCACGGCGACCGGGAGTTCGGCTACATCCAGACCCGCCTGGGCGTCGCCCGGAAGACGGTCGTCGGCCACGCCTCGAGCTCCGCGGTCACCGCGCAGATCGGCACCTGGACCCGTGCCGCCGCCGGTTGGGCTGCGACCAAGAGCCTCAAGCTCGCCCGGTTCGGCGACAACATGCGTTACGTCGCGGTCACCGAGGGTGACAAGACCGAGGCAGAGCTGCGGTTCGGCGTTCAGGTCAACACCTGGGGCGTCAATGACCTCGCCGAGGCCGTCGACGCGGCCACGGAGGACCAGATCGACGCCCTCGTCGCCGAGTACGAGGAACTCTATGACGTCGCGCCGGAACTGCGGGCGGGCGCCGAGCGTCACGAGTCACTGCGCTACGGCGCCGCGATCGAGATCGGCCTCCGGTCATTCCTCGAAGCAGGCGGATTCGGCGCGTTCACCACAAGCTTCGAAGACCTCGGAGCCCTCCGCCAGCTCCCCGGCCTCGCCGTGCAGCGCCTGATGGCCGACGGCTACGGCTTCGGCGCCGAAGGCGACTGGAAGACGGCCATCCTCGTGCACGCCGCCAACGTCATGGGTTCCGGGCTCCCCGGCGGCGCCTCCCTGATGGAGGACTACACCTACGACCTGACCCCCGGGGCGGAAGTCATTCTGGGTGCCCACATGCTCGAGGTCAACCCCGCCCTGACGACCGCGAAGCCGACCCTCGAGATCCACCCGCTCGGTATCGGCGGCCGCGAAGACCCCGTGCGCCTCGTGTTCACGGCCGATCCTGGACCCGCCGTGGTCGTCGCGATGAGCGACATGCGCGACCGGTTCCGCCTCGTCGCCAACGTCATCGAAGTTGTCGAGCCCACCGAGCCCCTGCCGAAGCTGCCGGTCGGCCGCGCCGTCTGGAAGCCCGCACCGTCCTTCGCCGTCTCGGCGGCCGCCTGGCTTACCGCTGGTGCGGCGCACCACACCGTGATGTCGACCGCGCTCGGCCTCGAGGCGTTCACCGACTTCGCCGACATCGCGAAGACGGAGCTTCTCGTCATCGACGAGACGACCGAACTGCGGAGCTTCGAACAGGGAATCCGCTGGAACGCGGCGTACTACCGGCTGGCCCAGGGCCTCTAAGTCCAGGAACCTCAGAACGGATCGCCTGGCCGCTTTCGGCCGGGCGATCCGTTCGTTAAGGGCGGCGCAGCCCAGGTCGCATCGTGTCAGTGATCCCAATCGGCGTCACACCTGTTGATGTTGGACGCTCGATCTAGTCGAATCACTCGAACACACTGGCACCCTCGAGACTTCGTCCTGCAGGACCTGTGCTCTTATGCCGTCTGAGCGAGTGCCTCCTGCTGGAGTCGACGCGCATTGTGAATCAGGTCCACTCCGTCCGGCCCCCACAACAGCCGCATGATGCGCGCCTCGTTTGCAGGGTTCTGAATCTGACGAATGTCAGCTTCGCGACGGCGGATGACGTCATCCGAGGCATCGATCCGGTCCCGAGGCACGCCCGCCGCAACTTGCAACTTCTCCGGAAGCACCGCGTGCATCACGTCGTGCCACTGCTCATAGACTTCGGCCAACGCGTCGGTCGCGAGCTTGTGACTGGGGTCCCAGTTCTGCTGACCGACTTGCTTGTACTGGGCGATCATGTCCACCCCGGTCTCCCTGTCGCGGAAGACGCTCTCGCGGTGTCCGAAGTAGGGCCAATACTTCTCGTAGAGAGCGTCCAGGTCAGCCATGCTCTGCGGAATCTCGGACTCCTCAGCACCGACAAGGCGCAAATACGAGCCCATCTCCATGACGAACTGGTCCCGCTGGGCGGCAGTGAGCGGTCGAGGGGGCTCATCGCCGTGCCACGCGAGCTTCTCGTATGCGCAGAGCATCGCGTGCATCTCGGTGATCGCCGCCCACATCGCGTCCCGCGGCTCAGCCGCAGCGTAGCCGCCCAGCGACGGGTCTTTCGGGTCGATGACATCGCCGTTCACGTGACTGTGGATGCGATGAAGATGCGTGGCCATGCTCGTCGCCGTGGCCGTATCGCCAAGCCACATCGGCGCGTGCATTCCCGAATTGCGCTGAAACCGTTCGAAGAAGTCGAACATGGTGAATCTGCCCGCTCGAGCCTTGCGAGAGATCGGATCCAAGTCGCGGATGCCCGCCGTGATCGGCTTGTAGAGGAACTGCACCGCCCCTTGCGCGGCCGTCTCGAAAACGATCGAGGCGGGATGGAGCAGCACCTCCCAAACGATCGACCCAGGCCCGAAAAGGCCGTAGTCCGCCGATCCATCATCGTTCAGCGACCCGCCTGCAGGTACAACATCGCCGAAGCGACGCCATCGACCGGCATCACCGAGCATGAGCTCTTCTGTAATCACGGGGATCTTGGGCGTGCGTTCGGGTGCGATGCCATCAATATTCACGTGGACTCCTTCGTCATTTACGTACGATGACCGTACGTAACTGATCATAGGTAGTGACCACTCCCGATCACAAGTGTTTCTGCGCCCACGCCAGCCGGCGCTCGATGCGTAGGCTGGTGGACAACGGGCATGTGGAGGGAGCAGGGTGAACGAGCAGAAACAACGCCGGCCGGGGCGCCCTCGAGATCCAGAAATCCACAACAAGGTCCTCCTCGCTGCGCAACGCGTCTATGTGCAGGGCGGCCGAGCAGGCTTCACATTCGAGGCAATCGCGCGAGAAGCTGCTGTCGGAAAGCCAGCGATCTACCGCAGATGGGCATCCGTCGACGATCTGATGGACGATGTCCTTCGCTCCCACACCCTGGTCCCGGAGAACGTTCTTCAAGGAGACCTCCGGGGGGAACTCCAGGAAATCGCGATGGCCACACTGAGACTCGCTCATTCTGAGCAAGGTGCGTTCATCCTGCGGTTGAGTTCTGAGCGAGGGCTGCAGCCGGGGCTTTATCGACAGTATTTTGAGAGACTCCGAAACGTCATCCATTTCCAGAACCGTGCACTCATCGTCGCCGCAATCACGCGCGACGAACTTTCGACGGAATGTGACCCGGATATCCTCATCCAGGCAATCACCGGATCGGTGTTGGTGGGGACTCTCATGGGCTTCGTTCCGCCACCTCGGGAAGCGGAAGCCGCCGCCCGTTACTGCGAACACCTCGTGAACCAGCTGCTGCAGGGCGCTTTGCCCTCGCACCAGCCGCTCCCCCACGCAGTTAGTCCGGATGGACGCGCCCGGGCGTGACGTCGCCTTCCCGGCTGCTGACCGCGACCTCTCAACGTTCCGTGAACGACGCCTGGCCGCTTTCGGCCAGGCGATCCGGTCATAAGTCCGGCGCAGCCCACCGGACCTGGTCACTCGCTCCGGCCATTCCGATCAGGCCGGGCGCACCGCTCGAAGCGTCGCCAGGATCGCCTCCGGGTCGAAGATCTCCGGGTTGCGGATCGCCTGGATCGAGGCACCCTGGACCAGGGCGACCACCGTTGCCGCGAGCTCGTCACCCTGGATGCGGGTCCCGACGGCGACCTCACGACAGACCGGCGAGAACGCCTGCAGGTAGCGACCGAAATTCGATTCGATGCGGGTGCGGAACAGGTCGTCGCGTCGGGAGAAGTAGAACGCGAAGATCAGTTCGACCGCACCGTGGTACTCCACCAGGCGCTCCAGCTCGACCCGGATCATCCGCTCGAGGCGGTCCCACGGCTCCAGCCGTTCCAGGCCGGAGTCGGACAGGGCGTCGAGCGTGCCATCGAGCAGCACGCCGAGCAACGCCTCGAGCAGACCGTCTTTCGACTGGAAGTGGAAGAACACGAGGCCCGTGGAGATGCCGGCCGCGGTGGCCACCCGGCGTGCAGTGACGGCATCGAGACCCTCGGCGAGGGCGATCTCGTACGCAGCGGCGAGGATCGCAGCGCAGCGCTCCTGTTCGGGCTTCTTGGGGCCACCCATCGATCAGGCGTCTTCCTCGGTGCGCCGTTCGGCGCGATACCGGCGCCAGGCCAGCCACGCGCCCGAGGACCAGAGCGCCCACAGCACCAGGACGGGCTGGAAGAGCAGCCGAACTGCGCGATCGAGGTCGGTGTTGAGCCCGAAGGAATCGGTGTGCGTGACCAGCTGGGAGATATTGCCGGGGAAGATGGCGATGAAGAAGGCCGCGACGATCCAGCCGACCTGTACGCGGTACCGGCCCAGCGCGAGCAGGGAGGCACCGAGGACGATCTCGACGACGCCGGAGGCCAGGACGACGAAGTCTCCCGCGATCGGAAGCCAGGTGGGTACCTGGGCGAGGAACGCCTCACGGTTCACGGTGAGATGGCTGATGCCGGCGAGCAGGAGGAAGGCTCCCAGCACCATCCTGAATATGGTGCGAAGCACGGTCGTGCGCTTCTTCTGCGGTGCGAGGAGGTTCATGGTGCGGCTTTCGTCGGGAGATTCGCGGGGAGAAGCGATGCTCCGACTCTACATTGATCGCACGGTCAATGATCACCCGGTCAATGGCGGAGCTCCGGGACGGGAGGAGGCGAGGGCGGCCGCTCCGCTGCGCTCCGGTGAATCGAGCTAGCCGCTCGTGCGTGACCGAAGTAGGTTGACGGGAATGCGCCCCTGGTTCGCCCACCAAAGGAGATGTTCCGTGCAGTCATTCACAAGATTCCACACCGCCGCCGTCGCGGGGCTGTCCGTGCTGGCACTCACTGCCTTCGGGACGGGAAGCGCTGCCGCCCTCGGCACGCACGCGAGCACAGCACGTGCAAACAGTGCCGCCAGTGCCGCCTACACGGTCGGGGCTCCCGGGAGCGGCGACCCGTACTTTCCTTACGACGGCAACGGCGGTTACGACGTGCTGCACTACGATCTCGCCCTGCGCTACGCGCCGCCGACGGACCCCGCGGCACTCGTGGGAAAGCTCAGCGGCATCGCGACCATCACACTGCGAGCGAAGCAGAACCTGCAATCGCTCAACTTCGATTTGCGCGGTCTCGACGTCACGTCGGTGCGGGTGGACGGCAAGGCGGCGGCTCACGGGAAATCGCCGGGCAACGGCAGCGCCGAATGGTCGCAGAAGCAGGACGACGCCAACCGGTTCTGGGAGCTCACCGTCGGTCTGCTGCCGAAGCTCAGGGAGGGAAAGTCCACAACGATCATCATCGAATACGGCGGAAACACCGGGCGTCCGCTGGACACAACGGGAGCCCTCTATGGGTGGGTCACGACTGCGGATGGCGCGATGGTGGTCAACGAGCCCGACGGAGCCTCGACCTGGTATCCCGTGAACGACGATCCGCAAGACAAGGCCACCTATTCGTTCCACATCACCGTGCCGGAGGGAAAGACGGCGGTTGCGAACGGTCTTGCCGACGGCCGGCCACGGACCAAAGCCGGGTGGACCACCTGGTCGTGGGAGGCCACGGACCCGATGTCCAGCTACCTGGCGACGGCGACGGTCGGTGACTTCACCCTGGCCAACGATAAGGGCCCGCACGGACTCCCGATCGTCAATGCCATCGACGCGGGCGTGACGGGCCCGGCTCTCGCGGAGACGAAGGCGTCACTCGCGCTTCAGCCCCAGATGATTGCCTTCCTAGAGGGCACGTTCGGGCGCTACCCGTTCGAGTCGTTCGGCGCGATTGTCGACGACGATTCCGTCGACTACGCCCTGGAGACTCAAACCCGGCCCGTTTACTCCCAGGTCGCAGACGAAGCGACAGTGGTCCACGAACTCGGGCACCAATGGTTCGGCGATTCGGTGACGCCCTCCGACTGGAAGGACATCTGGCTCAACGAAGGCTGGGCCACCTACATCGAATGGCTCTGGGCTGAACATCAAGGCACCGCAACGATTCCTGCGCAGTTTGCCGACGCGGTCTCGTACCTGGACGCGAACGACGGCTGGACGCTCAACATCGCTGACCCCGGTCGCGACGAACTCTTCGCGGCTCCCGTCTACCTGCGGGGAGCGGCCGCCCTGCACGCGTTGCGTACGGAGGTCGGCGACAAGGCGTTCTTCGCCGGCGCCCGCTTGTGGCTGAACCGATACAAAAACTCCACGGCGACCACGGCAGACTTCGAAGCCGTGATGGAAAAGACCTCAGGCCGATCGCTCACCACCTTCTTCGACGAGTGGCTGCGTCAGGGCGTCCGCCCGGCGACGCCGCAACTGCAGGCAGAGCTCCCTGCGGGCCCGAGCAATGCAACGCAGGGGCCGGCCGCATCCGACCCCAACGCGGGCCACCGAGAGGCTCGTTGACCAAGGAGAGTGATTCCTCGCCGTGACCCGGTCCGTGCGCCGGTGCCGCGTAGCGCTCTCGGCGCGCGTCACGGGCGCAGTTCGTCAGCTGTGAGCCGCGACCGAACTGCCGCCGGTCGCGAGGCGCATCAGGTCGGTGTCGAAATTGAACTCGGCAGCAGCGCCGTCGGGGCGGGCATTGCTGCCGAAGGAGTGCTGATACTTGTCCCAGACCTTGCCGGTGATGGCGGCACTGATGCCGGTTGCGATCATGGCGGACAGTTCGTTCGCCGCCCGTTCGATCCTGCCGAGGAGGGCGGGGTCTGCCCAGTCTTCCGGTGCCGCGAAGACCGAGGTCGGTGTCGTGAGCGATCGCATGAAGGCGAAGAGGGAGCGCAGCTGGTCGTCGATGACGAGGGCGTGGCGCGCCGTGCCCGCTGTTGCGGAGAGCACGAGGGGCTTGGCGATCAGGAGGTCGTTGTCGAGGACGTCGACGAACGACTTGAGCAGTCCGCTCATCCCGGCCTTGTAGACGGGTGTGGCCACGATCACTCCGTCGGCAGCGGCGAGCTGGTGGACGGCGTCGAGGAGCGCGCCCTGGGGGAACCCGGACACGATAGCGTGCGCGATCTCCCCTGCGAGTGGGCCGAGGTCGATCAGGCGGACCGAGGCTGGGATGCCCTGGGCGCGAAGTTGATCGATGGTCTTCTGCGCGATCCGATCGGCGAGCATCCGTGACGAGGATGGGTCGCTCGTGCCTGCGTTGACGATGACGATGCGCCGAGGCTCATCAGGGGTGTCGGTGAGGTTCTGGGTTGTGGTGCTCATGCGCGGATTCGCGGGCTTTCCTGGTCGGTGTGCGTGGGGTGGATCGCGGAGGTGATCGTGCGCGAGATGTCGCGCAGCTGCTCGAGCTGCTCGTGACTGAGCGCTCGGGTCATGGTGGATGCGACGGCCGACGCATGGCGGCGGCCGACGACCTTCTGGATGCGTGCGCCGTCGGGCGTGAGGACCATCCGGACGGCCCGGCGATCGTGATCGTCCACGCAGCGTTCGAGAAGTCCGCGCGTCTCGAGTCGGGCGATGAGGCGTGAGATGCCGGCCTGGGTCATCAGGATGCCGCGGTTGATCTCGACCATGCTCATCCCGTTGGCCGACTTGGACAGGGTATAGAGCACGTCGTATTCGTTCTGGGAGACCTCGAGCCAGACGTCGTCTGCGCCGAAGGTCCGGAGGAGCGCCACCTGGGCCCGGAACATCGCTTCCCAGGCTTCGTTGGCCAACCGGGTCTCGCCGCTCACAGCAGCACAGGGTAGTTGGCGGGACGCTCGGGGTCGCTGTCCTGGTACGGCGACGTGCCGGTCACGTTGTCGCCGCGGTTGGCGTTCGGGCGGGGCTGGCGGGGTTCGGCATCGCCGTACTTCGCCCGGACCAGGCTCTCGTGGGTGGGCGCATCTGCGGCGCCGGGAGACCGGCGTGCGGCCATTTCCTTGCGAAGCACGGGGACGACTTCGGAGCCCAGGAGTTCGAGCTGGTCGAGCACCATTCCGAGCGGGAGCCCGGCGTGGTCCATCAGCCACAACTGGCGCTGGTAGTCGCCGAAGACGTCGCGGAACTCGAGCGTCTTGTCGATGATCTGCTGCGGGCTGCCGACACTGAGCGGTGAAGCCTCGGCCCACTGCTCGAGGGAGATGCTGTGATCGTAGACGGGAGCGCTGTTGAAGTAGGGACGGTAGGCGTCGAAGGCGTCCTGGGAGCGGTGGGCGATGAAGGCCTGACCGCCGAGCCCGACGATGGCCTGTTCCTCCGTGCCGTGGCCATAGTGGGCGAAGCGCTTGCGGTAGAAGTCGACGAGGGGCTTGAAATGCCCGTTGGGCGCGAACAGGTTGTTCGCGAAGAAGCCGTTGCCGTAGTACGCCGCCTGCTCCGCGATCTCGGGGGTGCGAATCGAGCCGTGCCAGACGAACGGGGCCACGTCGTCGAGAGGGCGCGGAGTCGAGGTGAATCCCTGGAGCGGGGTGCGGAACGTTCCCTCCCAATCGACGACGTCCTCGGACCACAGGCGGTGCAGCAGGTTGTAGTTCTCGAGGGCGAGCGGCAGCCCCTGACGGATGTCCTTACCGAACCACGGGTAGACCGGGACGGTGTTGCCGCGGCCGAGGGTGATGTCCAGGCGGCCCTTGGCGAGATGCTGGGCCATCGCGTATTCCTCGGCGATACGCACCGGGTCATTGGTCGTGATCAGGGTCGTCGACGTCGACAGGATGATCCGGTGGGTGAGCGCCGCGATGTGGGCGAGCAAGGTCACGGGCGACGAGGAGAAGAACGGGGCGTTGTGGTGCTCGCCCATCGCGAAGACGTCGAGGCCGACTTCCTCCGCCTTGACGGCGATCTTCACCGATGCATCGATGCGCTCGGCCTCACTGGGTGTGTATCCGGTGGTGGGATCCTGGGTGATATCGCTGACCGCGAAGATGCCGAACTGCATCGTCGGTTCCTTTCCTCTGCCCGGGGAGCCGAGCGGCTTGACTGCATGACTGGTTATGTATGTTCTGCGTAACGATGACTGTAACCACTCGTCCGCCGAATACATTCCCAGTTGTGTATTGTGGGCGCGCCGCGGAGCCCGGAGCGCGGTTCGCATCCGTCATTCGACGAGACGGACGTCCCCAGGAGAATCGCCTTTTCTGTGGCTAAGCCGCTTCTCGCGTGGGCCGGTATCGCACGGCGACCGCTCCCGACCGGAACTCGTGGCGGTCGACGAGTTCGAGCTGGATGCGCTCGCGCAGACCGGCGAGCAACGTCGGCCCGTGTCCGGCCAGGACCGGGTGCACGACGAACTCGTACTCGTCGATGAGTCCCAGGTCCGCCAACGCCACGGGGAGTGTCACTCCACCGACCCACAGGCCCTCGCCGGGCTCCTCTTTGAGCCGCTGGACCGCCAGCGCCAATCCGCCCTGTACCAGCTCGGCATTCCACTCGACGCCGCCCAGCGTGGCGGACACAACGTACTTCTTCGCCCGGTCAATCGCCTCGGCGAACGGAAGCTGCCACTCATTCACCCAGTCGGGCCAGGCGCCCGTGGCAGGCTTCCGCCACGCGGACTCCATCATTTCGTAGGCCACCCGGCCGAACAGCAGGGCATCGGCTCGCTCCATCTCCGCGGTCCAGTAGCGCATGGACTCCTCGTCTGGCGGGAGCCCCGCCTCGTGATGGCAGCAGCCGTCGAGTGTTACGTTGATCGAGTATCGAAGTGGTCTCATCTCAGGCTCCCCTCTGATGCGCAGCGCGTCTTCACGGGACCGGAAGTCTGCCAGACCGCGTGCACGCGCACGTCGTTTATGGGCAGAGAATAGTCAGCCTCGTTGCCCAACGGCAATGCGCTCGGGCTAGGCGCGCCTGGACCGAAACCGGCCAGTCGTATTCGCCCACCTGGGCGGGTCGCACACGACACTGCTGTTTCCACTGCGTGACCGCTGACAGCGCCCCCCGCAAACCTGAACTACTGGGTGACACCCTCGAGTAGGTTTACGAGCTCGTCGAGTTCGACGTCCCAGCCCTCTCGGTTCTGCTCAAGACGTTCGCGACGGTAGAGGGTGCCGCCGGGGAGTGTTTCGAAGCCCGACTCGATCACCGTGACATCCGTCCCCGTACCAGCATCGGCGATGGTGAAGCGCACGTGCGTCGAGTACTCGTCAAGCTCTTCGGCGGGGATGCCCGACCAACGGAAACCGAACGAGCCGTCGGGCACCACCTCGGTGATTTCGATCGGGAAGCTGCCGTAGTCATCCCAGTCGATGCTGCCGGTAGCACCGGGCTCGAGCGCGCCGAACTCCACACCGTCTCCAAACCACTTGACCATCACCTCGGGGTCGGTCAGCGCCTTCCAGACTTTCGCGCGGGAGGCCTCGATGTGCACGGTGCGGGTCACGGTGTGGCCCTTGATTCTTGCGTGATCAGACACGGTGTTTCCTTCACGTTCGAGCAGAGCGCGACGGGGACACTGCCCGCCGAGCGGCACGTCGACTAGTTCTGCAAACGCACCTCATCGAGCGTACCTATGTTTGCGTATCGGTTCACGGGCGGGAGAACCCCGTGAAAACGAGCACGAATCGGCGCCCAACCCACTCGGAAACGACGCATGGCCTCCAAAACCTCGGAGGCCATTCGTTTTGGGACTAGTTCTTGGAACAGAATCAAGCAATTCCAGGAACAACCCCGTGGCGGTACCGGTGGGATTTGAACTCAAACTCGCGCCCAATAGCCGCCTGGATCGAGGTCAACTTCCGCGTAATTTCAACGGTTTTCGATCACTGTGACGTGCCCGAACCCAACCTGAATTCCGTCAGATGTTGCCAAAATGTTGCCACGCGGCTGAGAACAACGTCCGTCGCATTCGACCGACTACCTGCCTCACGGCCTAGCGTCGAAGTTTCGCCATGCTGTTTCCCAACTTGGCAATCTCCTCTGGACTAGGCGGGAGCAATCCCTTGAAGCCGGTACCCACGATCATGAACGGAAGCGCGCTGGAAAGGTCGTGTTGCCGAACCACGACCTCCAAGCCGCCAAGTCGCTGACTCCGCACGACGAACATAGCCGGCACAATGTCGGCGATGTCGGTCCACGCCCATCTGCATATTTCGTACGGCCGTCCCCATCCGTCCCAGATCGCAATCCCATCCGCGGACCCCACCAAAGTGAGATACCCGAATCCCAGGCCGACTATGGAATGTCCTTCGGAGTCGACAACCCGCCTGAGCGCCTTCCTCAGTTGCAGAAGCGCCCTGGAGCGGAGCACGATGGCGTCGGGGAAGTTGATCCGAAGCCGTCGTTCTCGAAGCTCTGCAAGGTGCCTCATCGTAAGCACCCAAGCAAACACGACAACGGATGCTGCGACCGCCCAGACTCCGATCTCAAGCACCGAGTTCCAGGCTGCTGCGGGACTCCCAGTCGTTTTCAATGTGCTGCGGTAGGTCATCGCCGAGTAGCCGACGGCGAGGACGACCATTCCCAAAATCCCGCCCAGCCCTCGACTCCCCAGTCGAGGCGGCTTAGTCGACTCAGACACCGGTCTCTGGCTTGCCGTCGCTCGTCAATTGGCACCCCCACTCGGCCAGGCAACCAGACCGCTCGCTGAGGTACCGAAATCAGGAATCGAGGCTCTGTGCCAGTTCAGGCTGGCATATGCCCCTGTCGGCGTCAAGCAGTCGGGTCGGGCCGTCAACTTCGAATTCGCTGTCCAACCAATCGAGTGTCGTGAAACGAACTTTCACCGTGGTCAATCCCCCAGCGATGCCGAAAGGGGTGAGCCCAAAACTGTTCCGATTGCATCCAGTTTGCCGAGCTGACATTCTTCCGCGGCGGCCATTCTTTTCTGTTCTCACGACCGAATGCGCCCCTACCAAACCATCGTCGCTCTCACTCCAACTGCTCCAACAACCTCGCTCTCTTCTTCTCTTCTCTTCAATTTTTTCATCTCTATTTTTCTCTCTTCCATCTCTTTCTCCTTCCCTGTCCCACAGCCTCCCCTTTACTTCCCAACCCCCCACACAATGCCGTTGAGTGTGGGGGGTTGGGAAGCGAGCGCAGCGAGGGGGTGGCTGTGGGACAGGGAAGGAGGGCCCTTACCTAGTCGTTTGGGTATTCGCTCTCAACGAATAGCCAAACGAATAGGCAAACGAATAGGCGGTGCCTCCGGACAGGGCTTTCCGGCCGAGTGCTGACATCGTCTTTTGAACCCGCAACTCCCTGCCGATGATCTCTCCCAAGTCGTGCACGTCGTCCCCTTTGACGAGCACATCCATTCACCAGATAGCGAACGTGAGCATGTTCAAGACGTCGCAATGACGATCGCTTTGCGTGCCGGCGTCACAGCGTCGGTCTCCGGCAGGTCGCTTTCGGCGGCAACCGTGCATACAGTCCCACACCTCGACTGTTCGGTCTCGAAGGGCTCGAGCCCCCTGTCGCGCACTGTGTCGGAGCAACTGAGTACTCTCGGCATCGATAGATCGCAAATCCCGCTGAACGCACCATTTTGAGCTCACGCGCGGCTTTCCCTGGCTGAGGTCAACGTGCCAGAGCACCATGGGAGCCGAAGAACTCCGCAGTCGAATCGCGAAAGGACTTCAATGACACGTTTCCAGGACGGTTGCGATTCCGTCGCCATCGGGATGCGCGGAGTCGTCAAGGCAGGTGTCTGACGATGGGAAGCATCGAGTCGTACGTCACTGCGAGCGGCAAGCGTTACCGAGTTCTCTACCGTCGGCCCGACCACCGCCAGACGCAGAAGCGTGGCTTCCGGACGAAGAAGGATGCTGAGCTGTACCTGTCGGCGGTCGAGATCAAGAAGGCCACGGGCGAGTACATCGACGCAACTGCGTCCAAAGCCACCATCGCCACGCTGGGGGCGGACTGGCTCGCCTCACAGACCCACCTCAAGCCGTCGTCGCTGCACCCTGTTGAGATCGCATGGCGCCGCTACGTCCTGCCGACCTGGGGGCTGCGCCAGGTCGGTGAGATTCGCCACAGCGACGTGCAGATCTGGATCTCTCGACTTGTCGTTGGCCGGAGCGCCACGACGGTCTTGAGGATCTACGGCGTTCTCGCCGCGATCCTCGACGTCGCGGTCAAGGATCGACGCATCCCCTCGAATCCCGCGCGAGGCGTCACGCTCCCCCGAAAAACAAAGGGCCAGCACGCGTACCTGTCGCATCGTCAGGTCGCTCTGCTTGCCCAGAACTCGCGTCAGCAGTCAACGCTTATCCTCGTGCTGGCGTACACCGGTCTGCGCTGGGGCGAAGTAACCGCCCTACGCATCCGCGACGTGGACACGGTGCGGCGGCGCATCCGCGTGCACGAAAACGCTGTGAACGTCGGCGGCACGATTCACGTGGGCACACCCAAGACCCATCAGGCCCGCGCCGTCCCGTACCCCGGCTTTCTGAATCCGCTGTTCGCCGAGCTGATGCAGTCCTCGACCGGGACTGCACGCGGCCGGGATGAACTCCTGTTCGGCAACGGGCGCGACCACATGCGCAGCCCGGACACCCGGCGCGGCTGGTTCGTGTCGGCGGTGCGCAAGTCGCAGGCAGCCGACGCGGCATTCCCGAGCCTCACGCTGCACGACCTACGCCACACAGCAGCGAGCCTGGCCATCTCGGCCGGCGCCAACGTCAAAGCCATCCAGCGGATGCTCGGCCACGCCTCGGCAGCGATGACCCTCGACACCTACGCAGACCTCTTCGATGACGACCTCGACCTCGTGGCCGACGCCCTCGATGACGCTCGCACCCTCAGCATCGACTGAGTAGCGCCAGATCAACCTCATAACCACTTGGGACACGTCGATTGCTCAGCGGCACGAACAGAACGTGGTTGTTTCCGAAGAGGCGAATCTAAGCCATCTACGGGCCCGAGTTCCATTCCGGCGGGGTACATGTGCGTCTTTCGCCAAAATACATCTCGAAGCACTCGCGCCATAGTTCCGAGTTCGCTTCGGCTAATTCGACTAGCCAGACACAGGCCATCATGAGGTCGTCCGTGGACTTGAACGCGGGGGAAGATCGCCACTCGACCTTGCCATCGTCCAGCTCCGATGCGTGCCACCCCGAAAGCGCTGTGGCCGGGCTCGGGTGCGCGAACTCACTCAGCTGGTCATAGACCCCCTTGAACTCACCGAACCGCGCACTTGCACCGTTCGTGATCTGGCCGATTCGTAGCCTTGTAGCGCGAGGCGCCTCCGGGTACAAGCGAGCCAGATCGTCCGGTCGATCCTTGAGCCTCACAAGTACGGCCGCGTTCTCTGCATAGCTTCTGATGAGGGTGAATGCGGCGAATGGATTCCCCGCCCGGACTGCGTCCAAAGCTCCATCGTGAAACGATTGTGCGCGCGTCAGCAAAGACATCAGGGTCATCATGGGGACATCGAAATCAATTGGTGTCGGAAATGCGTCCGCAGCAAATCTAATGAGTCTTACTCTTGCTGCGGCAGCCTTCTCAATCCCAGATTCACGATCCGATATCCCGTGGAGTGCCGGCAGACTCGGTTCGCCTTGGTCTTCGATGTACATCCGCGCAGAGTATCGTGCTCGCGTCGACCCTTAGCGCTCGACACGTAGTCAGATGCGCACTTGCTCTTGAAGTCGTAGAAGCGATACCGGGCTTTTCCACCAATAGGCTGGCCAGCCCTTCAGCATGTTTGATGATTCAGATGTCGTCATCATTCGCACTGACCTTCCTGGCGATCTTCCGGGTCCGCGAGGACTTCGGGTCTCTAGAGGCTTTCAGAGCCACCCTGCGCCGCTGACGGTTGTTGCCAAAATGTTGCCATTTGGGGATTTGCGGGAAAAGAAAACCCCCACATCCCAGTGTTTACAAGGGATGCAGGGGGTGATTCGTGGCGGTACCGGTGGGATTTGAACCCACGGTGGAGTCTCCCCCACACAACTTTTCGAGAGTTGCACCTTCGGCCGCTCGGACACGGTACCGAGGGAGATTGTACGTGAGAAACCGGGGTCTGCGCGAATCCGGCGGATTTCGAGAACGTGCGGACGGCATCCGCTGCAGCCGAAACCCCGACACGCGGGCACAGGAAGCGGAAAGCTGGCACCCAGAAACCGGCAGTACGCTCCCCCCGTGTCTAACGTCAATCCGAACCTTCGCGCGCTCCTGGTCACCCTCGGCGCCGTCACCACCGCCACCGGAATGACCGCTGCCGCCGTCATCCGGGCACGCGGATTCCGGGAATGGCGCCAGGGCAATGCCCGGGTGCTCAACGAGACCCTCCCCGCCCACGCGCAGTGGTGGCGGGAGCACGGCCGCGAGCCGGGCGAGCTGCTCTACGTGGCGATCGGCGACAGCGCCGCGCAGGGGATCGGGGCCAGCGAACCAGGGCGCAGCTACGTCGGGTTGCTGGCCGATCACATCCGCCTGGCCACCGGTCGCACGGTGCGCGTCGCCAATCTGAGCGTCTCGGGTGCGACCGTCCAACTCGCTGTGCGCGACCAGCTGCCGCTCCTCGCGGAGCTCTCCCCCGACATCGTCACGGTCGCGATCGGTGCGAACAACGTGGCGGTGTGGGATGCCGCGGTGTTCGAAGCCGGGATCCGCACGATCTTCGCCGCATTGCCACCACATGCGCTCGTTGCCGACCTGCCGTGCTTCCACCTGCCTCACAATGAGCGGATCGTAGCCGTCGGGAACCGCATTCTGCGGTCCGTCGCCGCGGAATACGGCCTGACCGTGGTGCCGCTGCACGCGACGACGAAGCGGCCGGGGCTGCGCAGCGTCGCCACCCACGTGGCGAACGACCTGTTCCACCCGAACGACCGTGGCTACCGGGTGTGGGCCGAGGCGTTCCTGCCGGCACTGAGCGCGGACATCGCGCTGCTGGTGCCGGAGGACTCCGAGGAGTTCGCCGACCTGCGCGAAGGGTAGCCGCGCCCGAGCGGGGTGGGCGCGCGGATCGCCGGTTCGGCACGCGCGCGCTGCGAGCGGCACCGGCACGCGCGGGCCGTGAGCTGCGCGGGCACACGGCCGATTGCCCGGGTGTCGGTGGCCGAAGCTAGGCTCGCAGGCATGGCCAGACCCGTTTCCTCCTTCCGCTGTACCGAGTGTGGCTGGACCACCCTGAAGTGGGCCGGGCGCTGTGGTGAGTGCCAGCAGTGGGGCACCGTGGTCGACATGACGGAGAAGGCGAGTCTCTCCCGCGCCGTGAAGCCCGTCGCGGTGATCGGTTCCGGCGTTGCGCGCCCGATCACCCACGTGGACACCACCGCGGTCTCGCACTGGCCGACCGGCATCGGCGAATTCGACCGGGTGCTCGGCGGCGGCATCGTTCCCGGTTCGGTGATCCTACTGAGTGGGGAGCCCGGCGTCGGCAAGTCGACGCTGCTGCTCGAGGTCGCCTCGAAGGCCGCGGCAGCCAAGTCCCGGGTGCTCTACGTGAGCGCCGAGGAATCGGTGAGCCAGGTGCGCCTCCGCGCTGAACGCACAGGGGCGCTGCAGCCGGAGCTGTTCATCGCGGCCGAGACCGACCTCGCGACCATCCTCGGCCAGATCGACGCTGTGCAGCCGAGCCTCGTCATCATCGACTCCGTGCAGACCGTCGCGAGCGGGCTCTCCGACGGGCTCCCCGGCCAGCCGAGCCAGGTGCGCGAGGTCGCATCCACGCTCATTCGGGTTGCCAAGGACCGCAACCTGCCGATCCTCCTCGTCGGGCACGTCACCAAGGACGGGTCGATCGCCGGCCCCCGGCTGCTCGAGCACCTCGTGGACGTCGTCTGCCAGTTCGAAGGCGACCGGCAGACGGCCCTGCGCTTCGTGCGCGCGCTCAAGAACCGCTTCGGGCCGACCGACGAGGTCGGCTGCTTCGAGATGACCGGGGAGGGCATCTCCGAGGTACCCGACCCGAGCGGCCTGTTCCTCACCCGCGGCGGCGTGCTGGTGCCCGGCACCTGCGTCACCGTTGCCCTCGAGGGGCGCCGGGCGATGCCGGTCGAGGTGCAGGCGCTCGTCATGCCGAGCACGGCGCCGAACCCGCGCCGGGTGACCAACGGCGTGGACTCGTCGCGGGTCGCCATGATCATCGCCGTGCTCGAGCAGAGAGCTGAAGTGAAGGGCCTCGGGGCGTCGGATGTCTACGTGTCGACCGTAGGCGGCATCCGTCTGACCGAACCCGGCGCCGATCTCGCCATCGCGCTCGCGATCGCCTCGGCGGCGCGGAACAAGCCGATCGGGCACGACGTCGTGGCGTTCGGCGAGATCAGTCTCGCCGGCGAGGTGCGGCCGGTGTCGTCGGCGAAGCAGCGTGCGAGTGAGGCGGCTCGGCTCGGGTTCGTGACCCGGATCGACTCGGGCGCCGGACGGCTCGACTCGGCGATCCTCCTCGCGCTGCGAGAGCCGGTCTCGGCACGCGACGCGGAGCTCGACGCGGCGTTCCGGTAGCGGGACCGTGCCGGCCGGACAAGCACGGCATTCCGCGCGCGCCACTTGCGCCACTTCGCGCCTGCCACGCGCCACTTGCGCCACTTCGCGCCAGGCATGCCTGGCGCGAAGCGGCGAAGTTGGTGCGCGACGCTCAGGCAGCCTCAGCGCAGGCGGGAAGACGGCATGCGCGCGCAACCGCAGGGTGCGCCGCAGTCGCCAGGCGCTATCAGCGCGCGGCCGAGGCCTGGATGGTCGCGGTGTGCACGACCCGGTTGCGGCCGTCGCGTTTGGCGACGTACAGGCGCACGTCCGCGGCCCGCAGAAGGTCGGAGGTCTGGACGCCGTCCTCGGGCGCGAGGGCGACCCCGATGCTCGCGGTCACGGGCAGCCCGGCGGTGATCGGGGTCCAGTCGTAGTCTGCGATGTCGCTTCGGGCTTCTTCGAAGCGTTCGCGGGCCTCCGCCGCGTCGGCGCCGGGCAGGATCAGCAGGAATTCCTCCCCGCCGAGACGCGCGGCGATCCCGCCGGCGACCCGGTTGGCGGCGAGCTTCAGGATCTCGCCGAGCTTGCGCAACACCTCGTCGCCGACCGCGTGGGACAGGGCGTCGTTGATGCGCTTGAAGTGGTCGATGTCGATCATCGCGATGGCGAAGCACGGGCCGCCCTCGCCGGACCGGATCGCGGCGATGCTCAGGTGTTCGTCGACGAAACGCCGGTTGTGCAGGCTCGTGAGCGGGTCGCGCTCGGCGAGCTCACGGTAGCGTTCACTCTCGCGGCGTGATTCCGCGGTCTGGAACATTGCCTCGAGGATGCGCCCGCGGGCCTCGTTCTCGCTCGCGCCGAGCGCGACCGACTGGGCGTGGTAGCTCCGGTATGCCTCGAAGGCCCGCCGGTAGTCAAGGTTCGCGGCGTAGGACTCGGCCTGCTCGCGCGCGACCTCGGTCAACCAGCGGACGAGGCCGTGGCCGGCGGCGAGCGTGGCGCACTGGTCGATCACGCGCTGCGCAGCGTCGAGCCGCCCCTGGGTCCGGTAGACCTCGGCGAGGGTGACCAGTGCTGCCGAGACGGCATCGGGGTTGGGATCGTCGTTCGCGGTTTCGATGGCCGGGAGCAGCATCCGCTCGGCTTCGTCGAGCCGCCCTGCGGTGAGGTAAACCCTGGCGATCGTGTCGCGCGCGTACATGCCGATCGGGCGGGAGTTCGCCTCGGACAGGGCAATCAGGTGCTCGACGGTCTCGAGCGCTGCCTCGTGGTTTCCGGCGAGGTACTCGGTGTAGCCGAGGTTGTTCAGAATCATGTAGCGGATGTTGGTGTCGGTGTCGTCGATGACGAGACGCAGGGCCTCGTTGTAGCGACGTCGCGACTCGTCGAAGGATCCGGCGGAGCCGAGGGCATCGGCCAGGCAGAGCCGTGCGGCGGCGCGCATCAGCGGAACCTCGCTCTCGTCGATCAGGTCGTTGACGCGAACGGCGTGCTCGAGGGCGAGCGCGGGATCGCCGACCATCTCGAACACCGAGCCGAGCACGTCGTGGCAGCGGGACTGCAGGGCGACCTCACCGTGACGCTCGGCCCAGGCGAGGATCTGCTGGACCTCGGCGGCGCTGCGGCTCGGGTCGCCGCGGGTGCGGCTGATGTTGGCGAGGAGCACCCGGAGGCGCCGGGCCACGGCTCCCCGTCCGAGGCCGATCTCCACGCTGCTGTAGTCGACGGGCTCGCCGTTCACGCCGTCCACGTCGACGACGCCCAACTCGATCAGCCAGTCTCTGGCTGCCTGGGTGGCCTCATCGCGGTCGATCCAGAACAGGCGTTCGACGCGCGCGAGTCTCGCATCTATCGACTCATTCGACGGTACGTTCATCGTGGCCTGCTCCCCGACAGGCGTGTGTTCCCGGCCTGCAGTCTCCCCACCGGGAACCCTCTCCGAGAGAGGGTGAAACACTGTCGAGGCTCAGCCTAGCGCCCAGCCCAGATACCGTCGACTGGACCGCGCAGGATGCCCACCGACGGGGGGTGCCGGGTCACACGTCGCCTGTGGAACCGGCCTCGGCTTCGGTGCCGGTCCCGGCTTCCGGGAGGGTTCCGAGCGCCGCCATCAGGTCATCCGGGGCCGCCTGCATCACGTGCGGCCCGGCGATGTCGAAGAAGACCATCTCGAGCACGTTCCGGTGCACCGTGAGGAAATCGCGCAGCCACTGGGCGTCACCGACCATGACCTGCGGGTCGACTTCGTCCGGCACCATGCGGACGTAATTCTCGGCGGAGGAGAAGAGCAGCAGCATCCGCTTGTCTGTGCCTTCACGGCCGAAGACGCGCACCTGCTCGCCCTGCCCGTTGACGACGAGCTGCGGCACGATCACGACGTCGTTGCGGAGGGCGTATGCGACGGCCGCCACATCCTGGGCCGCGAGCGCGGCGGCAAGGGCCACGGAGCGGGTCGGCGGAGTTACCGGAATCGGCGGGGTCGGGTCGGTCGCGTCAGTCACGCCATCCATTCAATCATTCCGCCTGCACCTGCCGGGCACCGGAGCGGGCTATTCCGCTCTGGGCTGGTGTCCGGTCCGTGCTGGTGTCCGGCCCTGGCCGATGTCGAGTGCGGGCCGACGTTCAGTCGAGGATGAACTGCTTGGGTGTCGCCGACGCGATTCCGTCGACGGAGACGGCAAGGTGATACGAGGCTCCCCCGGCCGGCGCGGCGGCGCGGGTGGACTCGTCGCAGGTGGCGGCGTTGGAACGGACCCTGTCCCAGGCGATCGGTGTCGTCGAGCTCACCGGAACGCCCGGTTGCAGCGTCACCTCGGCGTCGGCCGCGGCGCTCTGGCAGTCCGTCGACGTCCAGTAAATGTCCTGGCCGCTTGAGATCGTGAAGATCTGCTTCGAGGTGCCCGCGTTGATCACGCAGGGGACGGTTCCCGTGTTCGTGATGCTGAGGGACAGTTCGGGCTTCTGGCCGGGCTGGTAGGTGACGGCATCGGTCAGCGCCTCCACCGTCACGGCGGCAGGGTCACACGCGGCAGGGGCGGCGTCTGCTGCCGGGGCGGCGGCCGGGGCGTCGGTACCGGTCGTCGCCGAGGGCGTCGGGGCCGGCTGGCTGCCGCCAGATCCCGGGCGCACCACGATCAGCACGATGATGACTATCACGAAGAGCAGGCCGAGACCCACGATGAGGCGTCGGCGCCAGTAGACCTTGCTCGACTGGGGGCCGACCGGATGTTTGATCGTCGACATGCCCCAAGGCTAACGAGCTTTGTCCGGCAGCTGCGGGAAGGCCGGTGCGTGTCGGCGCGGATTCCCCCGCTTCCGCAGCGGATGCCCAGCGCGCGCCGTGCGGGCCGGGCGCGCGGGGTCAGCCGAGTCGCTTCACCATTCGGGTGTTGCCGAGGGTGTTCGGCTTCACCCTGGCCAGATCGAGGAACTCGGCGACACCCTCGTCGTGGGAGCGGACGAGTTCGGCGTAGACGAGCGGGTCGACGGTCTCCGAGCCCATGTCGGTGAATCCGTGCCGGGTGAAGAAGGGGACCTCGAATGTGAGGCAGAACAGGCGGGAGAGGCCGAGCTCTCGGGCATCCGCTTCGAGCCGGGCGAGCAGCGCGTGGCCGACGCCGCGGCCGAGCCAGTCTGCGGTCACGGCGAGGGTGCGGACCTCGCCGAGGTCCTCCCACATGACGTGCAGGGCGCCGACGCCGATGAGTTCGCCCGCGGTGTCTTCGACGACACGGAACTCCTGGACGGCCTCGTAGAAGACGACGCTTTCCTTGCCGAGCAGGATGCGCT
The DNA here is from genome assembly GCF_004402485.1 of Cryobacterium algoricola. Classification (GTDB taxonomy): domain Bacteria; phylum Actinomycetota; class Actinomycetes; order Actinomycetales; family Microbacteriaceae; genus Cryobacterium; species Cryobacterium algoricola. Next base: position 85,863 of record NZ_SOFG01000021.1, read on the forward strand.
CCTGCACGAGCGGCGCCACCAGGGTCTGGATGCGGGGGACGTCGCTCGTGCGCGCCCGGCGAACCGAATACTCCTGCATCTGCTGCGTGCCCGGCCTCTCGTGTGGCTAACTCAGGAAAACCGTTCCAGTCTACGGAAGACTGGCCCGTGTTTCCGCGACCCGACGCAATCGCCGGGTCGTTCTTCCTGAGTTAGCCCCCGCGCGGGCGCGGCAGGACCGGCGGCGGTGGGCGCACAGAAGGGGCCAGGCGGATGTCTCCGCCTGGCCCCTCCAGGTTGTCGTGCGTCGCCGCTTAGTCCGTGGCGACCGCGAGGTCGGGCGTGCCCGAGCCGGTGCCGAGCGCCGCGGAGGCGTTCACGCCGACGGACACGGCCGTGGCGCGAGCCGTCGTGGTGAAGACGTATTCGCCGGCGATAAAGTCGACGTGCACGTGGTCACCCGCGTTGAGCTCGCCCTGCAGGATTTTCTCGGAGAGACGGTCCTCCACCTCGCGCTGGATCGCGCGGCGCAGCGGCCGGGCGCCGAGTGCGGGGTCGAAGCCGACCTCGATCAGGTGCTCCTTCGCGGGGACCGTCAGTTCGACGGTCATGTCGCGGTCGAGCAGACGGTCGCTCAGGCGCTTGATGAACAGGTCCACGATCTGGAGCAGTTCCGGCTTGGTCAGCTGCGGGAACACGATGACCTCGTCGACGCGGTTGAGGAACTCGGGCTTGAAGTGCTTCTTGAGTTCTTCCTTCACCTTGCCGCTCATCCGCTCGTAGCCGGTCGTCGTGTCGCCCTCGAGCTGGAAGCCGACGGGCGAGCTGCTGATGTCCTTGGTGCCGAGGTTCGTGGTCATGATGATCACGGTGTTCTTGAAGTCGATCACGCGACCCTGGCCATCCGTCAACCGGCCCTCTTCCAGAATCTGGAGCAGGGAGTTGAAGATGTCCGGGTGGGCCTTCTCGATCTCGTCGAACAGCACGACGGAGAACGGCTTGCGGCGCACCTTCTCGGTGAGCTGGCCGCCCTCTTCGAAGCCGACGAACCCGGGAGGCGCACCGAACAGGCGCGACACGGTGTGCTTCTCGCCGTACTCGCTCATGTCGAGGGAGATCATGGCGGCCTCGTCGTCGAAGAGGAACTCGGCGAGCGCCTTGGCGAGCTCGGTCTTACCGACGCCGGTGGGGCCGGCGAAGATGAACGAACCGCTCGGGCGCTTCGGGTCCTTGAGTCCGGCACGGGTGCGGCGGATGGTCTTGGCGAGCGCCGAGATGGCCTCTTCCTGACCGATGACGCGCTGGTGCAGGGCCTTCTCCATGAAGACGAGCCGCGAGGACTCCTCCTCGGTGAGCTTGAACACCGGGATGCCGGTCGCCTGGGCGAGAACCTCGGCGATCAGGCCCTCGTCGACGACGGCGGTCGTCTTGACGTCGCCGGACTTCCACTTCTTCTCGAGGCGCAGACGCTCGCCGAGGAGGTTCTTCTCCTCGTCGCGCAGGCCGGCGGCCTTCTCGAAGTCCTGGTCCTCGATCGCGGTTTCCTTCGCGGCGCGGACGACGGCGATCTTCTCGTCGAATTCGCGCAGCTCGGGCGGGCTCGACAGGATCGAGAGGCGGAGGCGTGCGCCGGCCTCGTCGATCAGGTCGATGGCCTTGTCCGGGAGGAACCGGTCGGACACGTAGCGGTCGGCGAGGTTCGCCGCGGCCACGAGGGCGCCGTCGGTGATGGACACCTTGTGGTGCGCCTCGTACCGGTCGCGGAGTCCCTTGAGGATGTTGATGGTGTGGGGCAGGGACGGCTCCGCGACCTGGATCGGCTGGAAGCGGCGCTCGAGCGCGGCATCCTTCTCGAAGTGCTTGCGGTACTCGTCGATCGTGGTGGCACCGATCGTCTGAAGTTCGCCGCGGGCGAGGAGCGGCTTGAGGATCGAGGCCGCGTCGATGGCGCCCTCAGCGGCACCGGCACCGACGAGGGTGTGGATCTCGTCGATGAAGATGATGATGTCGCCGCGGGTGCGGATCTCCTTGGTGACCTTCTTCAGGCGCTCCTCGAAGTCACCGCGGTAGCGGCTTCCGGCGATGAGCGAGCCGAGGTCGAGCGAGTAGAGCTGCTTGTCCTTGAGCGTCTCGGGCACATCGCCCTTGACGATGGCCTGGGCAAGGCCCTCGACGACGGCGGTCTTGCCGACGCCGGGCTCACCGATCAGGACCGGGTTGTTCTTCGATCGCCGGGACAGGATCTGCATGACCCGTTCGATCTCTTTCTCACGACCGATCACGGGGTCGAGCTTGTTCTCGCGCGCGGCCTGGGTGAGGTTGCGGCCGAACTGGTCGAGAATCTGGCTGCCCGCCGGTCCGCTCGCCGTCTCGTTGGCGCCGACCTGGACCTGCTCCTTGCCCTGGTAGCCGGAGAGGAGCTGGATGACCTGCTGGCGCACCCGGTTGAGGTCTGCGCCGAGCTTGACGAGCACCTGGGCGGCCACGCCTTCACCCTCGCGGATGAGGCCGAGCAGGATGTGCTCGGTGCCGATGTAGTTGTGGCCGAGCTGCAGGGCCTCGCGGAGGCTCAGCTCGAGCACCTTCTTGGCGCGCGGCGTGAACGGGATGTGCCCGGTCGGCTGCTGCTGGCCCTGGCCGATGATGTCCTGGACCTGCTCGCGCACGGCGTCGAGCGAAATGCCCAGGCTCTCGAGGGCCTTGGCGGCGACGCCTTCACCCTCGTGGATCAGCCCGAGCAGGATGTGCTCGGTGCCGATGTAGTTGTGGTTGAGCATCTTGGCCTCTTCCTGGGCCAAAACGACGACACGACGAGCTCGGTCGGTAAATCTCTCAAACATGTGATCACTCCCTTGGCACCAGGGGCAGGTGTGGCGCCGATACATCGAGAGTAACGAGGGAAGCCACCAAAGCGCGCCTCTGTTCGCCGCAGGCGTGACGGATGTCTGCCCCGGGTCGCGGTCTGACCCTCCTTGCGGTGCCGCTCGGGGTGGTAATACCCTCGGCAGCGGGCAGGGACGGCAGGGACGGCAGGGACGACGTGGTCGACAACGACGCGGTCGACGACGGCGAGAGGCAGCGGAGATGGACGGCGTTGACAATGCGCGGACAGCGGCCCCGGCTACGGGTTCGGCAGCGGGCGGCGGGCTCGCCCCGATCCGGCCACAGCGGACGGATGCCCGGCGCCGCGCGTCCCGGCCACGGGTGACGCCGGGCGTGCACTGGGGCCGCGGGGCGGCATCCGCTCGCCTGGCCGCACCGCTTTCGGTGGCCGCGACCCTGCGCTCGCCTTTCGTCGCGGGCTTCGTGGGGGCGCTCGGTGTGCTGACGGCCGTCGCGCTCGGCGCCGCCCTCGCGTCGCTGTCGACGATCCTGATCTCCGTCGGCGCAGCCCTGTTCATCGCGCTCGGACTCGATCCCGTGGTGCGGCTGCTCGTCAGCAGGGGCCTGCGTCGGCCGCTCGCGATCGGGCTCGTGTTCGTGGCGCTCACCGTGGTCGCCGTGCTGCTCGTGCTCCTCGTCGTTCCCGTGATCGTGCGGCAGATCGTGACGTTCGCCCAGCTGGCGCCGGCCTACCTGGTCGGCCTGGAACAACAGGATTGGTTCATCTTCTTGTCCGACCAGCTCGGGATCATCGACCTCCCGGCCCTGTTCGAGGGGCTGATCGCCCTCGCGACCGACCCGGCGAGCTGGTTGTTCGTGGGCTCCGGCCTGGTCAAGGTCGGCGTGGGGCTCATCAACGGGGTCACCGGCGGGATGATCGTGCTCATCCTGAGCCTGTACTTCCTCGCGTCGCTCGATGCGATGAAGAAGGCCCTCTACTCGCTCGTGCCGCGTCCACGCCGGCCGGGGTTCATCGACCTCTCCGAGCAGATCACCGGGTCGATCGGTGGCTACGTGAACGGGATGCTGCTGCTCTCGTGCCTCAACTCCGGGCTCGGCCTCGTGGCGATGCTCATCATCGGCGTGCCGTTTGCGGGGGTGCTCGCGGTCGTGGTCTTCGCGCTCGCGCTCGTGCCGCTGATCGGCTCCGTGTTCGCCGCCGTGATCGTGGTCGCGGTCGCGTTGCTCGCCTCCCCCGCGACCGCGCTCTGGATCGGCCTGTACTACCTCGTCTACCTGCAGATCGAGGCGTATGTGCTCACCCCGCGGGTGATGAACAAGGCGATCGCCGTACCGGGCTCGCTCGTGGTGATCGGGGCGATCGCCGGCGGGGCGCTGCTCGGCATGCTCGGGGCGCTCATCGCGATCCCGGTCACGGCCTCGATCCTGCTGATCATCAAGACCGTCGTCGTGCCGCGGCAGGACCGCGCCCACTGACCGGATGCTGCAGGCGGGGTCAGCGGGTGAGGGCGTGGCGGGCGGCGGCGACCAGGGCCTCGATGCCGGTCTGGATCGTGGGGTCCTGCACGGGAGCGTAGAACGGCGAGTGGTTGAAGTGCACGTCCTGCATCCGGCCGGCGGCGATCGCGGCACGGAACGCGGCCGGGTCGCCGCCGCCGGTGAACCAGAAGAACGACGGGCAGCCGGCGCGGCTGCCCCAGAGGCCGAAGTCCTCGCTCGGCGCCGCCTGCGGGCCGACTCCGACCCGCCCGGCGCCGAAGCGGTCGGTGAACACCCCCGCGAACTCCGCCGTCAGGGCCGGCTCGTTGACCAGCGCGGGTACCGAGAAGGTGACCTCGATCTCCGGCGGGCGGGGAGAGCCGGCCGCAGCGCACTCGCCGGTGACGATCCGGGTGATGGCGGCGAGCATCCGCTCACGCACGAGCGGTTCGTAGGTGCGCATGCTGATGCCGAGTTCGGCCGAGTCGGGGATGATGTTCTGCTTGGTGCCGGCGTGCAGGGTGCCGATGGTGAGCACGCCGAAGTCGGCGGCGGCGATCTCCCGCGACACGATCGTCTGCAGGCGCAGCACGACGGATGCCGCGAGCACGACGGGATCGACGGACTGCTCGGGGGTGGACCCGTGTGACCCCGTGCCGTGCAGCACGATGCGGATCGAATCGGCCGCGGTCATGACGCTCCCTGCCCGATAGAGCAGCTCGCCGGCCGGCCACGGCGTGACGTGCTGGCCGAGGGTGATGTCGGGCGTGCCGAAGCGGTCGAAGAAGCCGTCCTCGATCATCGCTGCGGCGCCGGCGCCGAGTTCCTCGGCCGGCTGGAACACGAGCTGGAGGGTGCCCGACCAGTCGGCGCGCTGCCCCGCGAGCACGGCGGCGGCGCCGACGAGCCAGGTCGCGTGCATGTCGTGGCCGCAGGCGTGCATGACCGGCGACTCCACGCCGTCGACGCCGACCTGCGTGACCGTGCTCGCATAGGCCAGCCCCGTAGCCTCTGCGACGGGCAGCGCGTCGATATCGGCGCGCAGCAGCACGGTCGGTCCCGAACCGTTGCGCAGGAGGCCGACGACGCCGGTGCGACCGACGCCCTCGGTCACCTCGTAGCCGAGGGCGCGCAGCCGCCCGGCGAGCAGGGCCGCGGTGCGGTGCTCGGCGAAGGAGAGCTCGGGATTCCGGTGCAGGTCCTCGTAGAGCGCGTGGAGCCCGGGGAGCAGGGTTGCGATGGCGGCGGTCTGCGCCCCGGCAGCAGCGGCCTCGTCGGCAGCGGGACCGGGGACCGGCGGGGACCCCGCGGGGGTCTGATCGGACATGACGGCTCCTGGGCCGAGGGGGTTCGAAGACGCGACGAGTACTCGGCAGGTCCATAGTGCCCGCTCCGGGCGCCCTCCACCAGAGCCTCCAGCGCTGACCGGGGAGTTGCGCCTAGGCTGCCAGCGTGAGCAACCTCGAACGTGACCCCTCAGAGCTCGTGATCGCCGGCGGCACGGGCGCCGTGGCGACCGCGACGAGCGCAGCGACCACGGGCCCGGGCGGTGCCGGCACCGGTGCAGCGGATGCCGGTGGCCCGGTGCTCCTGCTGCTCCCGCGGGACGTGCCGCTCGGCGGCCCCCGCGCCATGAACGTGCGCCGCACCCTGCCGCAGCGGGGCCGATCCACGATCGGCGCCTGGTGTTTCATCGACCACTACGGACCAGACGAGATCGTGGCGCCGAACGCGCCCGAGATCGGCTCCGGGACGGCATCCGGAATCTTCCCGGGGAGCGTGGCCGGCGCTCGCGAGGAGGGTCCGGGAGGCGTCGCGGACGGCGCCCGGCGCGGCATGGTCGTTCCGCCGCATCCGCACACCGGTTTGCAGACCGTCAGCTGGCTCTTCGAAGGCGAGATCGAGCATCGCGACAGTACCGGGAGCCACGCCGCGGTGCGCCCCGGCGAGCTCAACCTGATGACCGCGGGGCGCGGCATCAGCCACTCGGAGGTGTCCACGCCGGACGCCCGGGTGCTGCACGGGGTGCAGCTCTGGCTGGCGCTCCCCGACGAGCACCGGCACCAGGCGCCGCACTTCGAGCACCACGAGGTTCCGCAGGTGCCGCTCGGCGGCGGGGCGACCGCACGGGTGTTCATCGGCACGCTCGGTGCCGGAAGGAATGACAGCGCCCTTGCCGGCAGCGACGGCGACGCGGTCGTCTCCGCGGCACAGGTGTACAGCCCGGTCCTCGGCGCCCAGATCGACCTCCCGTCCGGTGCCGTGCTCGACCTGGACCTCGACCCCACGTTCGAGCACGGGGTGCTCGTCGACCGCGGCCCGGTGCTCGTCGAGGGCGTGACGCTCGCGCGCAGCGAGTTGGGATACCTCGGCGCGGGGCACGGCAGCATCCGCCTGGAGAACCACTCCAGGCACCCGGCGCGGGTGCTGCTGCTCGGCGGCGAACCGTTCCCGGAGCAGCTCGTGATGTGGTGGAACTTCATCGGCCGCAGCCACGAGGAGGTCGCCGCGTGGCGGGCCCAGTGGCAGTCCGAGGTGATCGAAGGGGCGGATGCCGCGGGCCGCTTCGGCACGGTCGCCGGCTACCCGGGTCCCGCGCTACCCGCCCCCGAGCTCCCGACCGTGCGCCTCAAGCCCCGCACCTGACCCGGCACCCGCACCCGCACCCGCACGAGACGTACCTTTCCGGTCGAGAGTGACCCGCGCAACGGTAACTCTCGACCGGAAAGGTACGCGGCGGGGCGGGGCTACTGGACGGCAGAGGTGAGGCGGGCGAGGTTGTCGAGGATGGTGGAGCGCAGCGGCTGCTTCATCCAGTCCTCGAGGGTGAGCAGGGTGCTGTCTGCCCGGTAGCCGTCCTCGACCGCGCGCAGGTCGCGCACGAAGCTGCGGCCGCGCACCATCAGGGACACCTCGAAGTTGAGGCTGAACGAGCGCATGTCCATGTTGCTCGACCCGATCACCGCGACCTCGTCGTCGATCGTGAAGTGCTTCGCGTGCAGCACGTACGGCGCCTTGTACATGTAGATGATCACGCCGGCCCGCAGTAGTTCCTCGTAGTACGACCGTTGGGCGTGGTAGACGAGGGCCTGGTCGCCGATCTCGGAGACGAAGAGCTCGACGTGCAGTCCGCGCTGGGTCGCGGTCGTGATCGCGTACATGATCGACTCGTCGGGCACGAAGTACGGGCTCGTGATCACGATGCGTTCCTGGGCGTAATAGAGCAGCGCGAGGAACAGTCGCAGGTTGTTCTCGCCCTCGAACCCCGGTCCGCTCGGCACGACCTGGCAGTCGAGCGTGTGCGGCGCTTGTGTGGGCTGCACCGGCTGGATGTCGCGGGTGAGGAGTTCGTTCGTCTCGCCGTACCAGTCGGTGATGAAGATCGCGTTGAGCCCGGCGACGATCGGGCCCTCGAGCCGCGTCATCAGGTCTTTCCACTTGAGTCCGCGCCGGAGGTTCGACTTCATGTTGTACGTGCGGTCGATGATGTTCTGCGAGCCCATGTAGCCGACGACACCGTCGACCGTCACGAGCTTGCGGTGGTTGCGCAGGTCCGGTCGCTGCCACTTGCCCTTGAGGGGCTGTAAGGGGAGCATGAGCTCCCACTTGACCCCGGATTCGGTGAGCCGCTTCAGGGTCTTGCGGTAGCCGGGCTTCCGCATCGACTGGATGTGGTCCATCAGCACCCGCACGGTCACGCCGCGCTGCACCGCGCGTTCCATCGCGTCGAAGAACGGCGCGGTGGTCGTGTCGAGGGAGAGGATGTAGAACTCCACGTGCACCCAGCGCTTGGCCTTGTCGATGTCGACGATCATCTCGGCGAAGGTCGCGTTGTAGTCACCGAGCAGGCGCGCGGTGTTGCCTCCGACGAGCGGCATCGCCCCGAGGTTGCGGTTGAGCTCGACCACGGACTCGAGCCACCCCGGCCAGGGGTGGTCGCGGCGCACCTGTTCGATCCCGTCGGTGCTTTCGAGGATGAACTGGTTGATCTCGGCCTGCATCTCAATCCGCTTTTTCGGCAGGGTGCGGTAGCCGATCAGCAGGAAGAGCAATGCGCCGATGTACGGGATGAAGAAGATGGCGAGCAGCCACGCCATGCCCGAGGTCGGGCGGCGGTTGCGGGGAACGACAATGATCGCAACGACACGGATCGTGAAATCGACGACCAGGGCCACGACGAGGATGAAGGTCGAGATGTCGATGCCGAACATGCGAACTTAGGTGGTCGGCTTCTCAAGGCCAAGTCTGGCGCGCTCTTCGGCCTCGATCTCGGCGTAGACCTTCCGCTCGGTACGGTCGGCCCTGATGATCGAGCGCATGATGACCCAAAAGATCAATCCGAGCGCGACCGTCGGCAGGATCGAGAAGAACGCACCCCAGAAGAAGTCCATAGTTCCTTCAGACTACTTGACGAGGATGCCGTACACACCGGAGACGACGAAGTAGAGCCCGATCGCGGCGACGATCACCCAGAGCACGATCCGGTTGGTCGTGATCGGCTGGCGCTCCTTGGGGGCCTTGTCCTCCAGCGTCGCGTCCGTGGCAGCCTTGTCGACGGCATCCGTCGCCGGGGTTGGCTCTACCGGGGTGTTGTCGTCCTGCGGCTGGGTGCTCATGGCCTTCACTTTACCAACGGGAACAGGATGGTCTCGCGGATGCCGAGGCCGGAGAGGGCCATCAGCAGCCGGTCGATGCCCATGCCCATGCCGCCGGTGGGCGGCATGCCGTACTCGAGGGCGCGGAGGAATTCCTCGTCGAGGCGCATCGCCTCCGGGTCGCCGCCGGCGGCGAGGCTGGCCTGTTCGATGAAACGCTCCCGCTGGATGACGGGGTCGACGAGCTCGGAATATCCGGTCGCGAGTTCGAAGCCGCGCACGTAGAGATCCCATTTCTCGACAACGCCGGCCACCGAGCGGTGCCCGCGCACGAGCGGGCTCGTGTCGACGGGGAAGTCCATCACGAAGGTCGGCCGGGTCAGGCCGCCCTTGACGAAGTGCTCCCAGAGTTCCTCGACGTACTTGCCGTGGATCGGGTGCTCGACCGCGACGCCCTCCCGGGCCGCGAGCTCCTGCAGTTCGGCGAGGGGGGTCTCCGGGGAGATGGTGTGGCCGACGGCGGCGGAGAGGCTGTCGTACATGCCGATCCGGTCCCAGTCGCCGCCGAGGTCGAACTCGGTGCCATCGGCCCAGGTCACGACGTGCGAGCCTGCGATCGCCGTCGCCGCGTTCTGGATCAGCGTCTGGGTGAGGTCGGCGATCGAGTTGTAGTCGCCGTAAGCCTCGTAGGCCTCGAGCATCGCGAACTCGGGAGAGTGCGTGGAGTCGGCGCCCTCGTTGCGGAAGTTGCGGTTGATCTCGTAGACCCGGTCGATGCCACCGACGACCGCGCGCTTGAGGAAGAGTTCCGGGGCGATCCGCAGGAAGAGTTCGGTGTCGAAGGCGTTGCTGTGGGTCGAGAACGGGCGAGCGGATGCGCCGCCGTGCATCACCTGGAGCATGGGCGTCTCGATCTCCAGGAAGTTCCGGTCCGTGAAGGTCTTCCGCAGGCTCGCGACGGTCTGTGAGCGCTGGATGACGCTGCGGCGGGCCTGCTCGCGACTGATCAGGTCGAGGTAGCGGCTCCGCACCCGGGTCTCCTCGCTCAGCTCGGAGTGCAGGTTCGGCAGCGGGAGGAGAGCTTTCGCGGCGACCTGCCATTCGGTGACCATGATGGAGAGCTCGCCGCGGCGGGAGGAGATGACCTCTCCGGCGACGAAGAGGTGGTCGCCGAGGTCGACGAGGTCCTTCCAGGCCGCGAGGGAGTCGACGCCGACGGCGGCGAGGGAGACCATGGCCTGGATCCGGCTGCCGTCGCCGGCCTGGAGGCTCGCGAAGCAGAGCTTGCCGGTGTTGCGGAGGAACACGACACGGCCGGCAACGCCGACGGTGACTCCCGTGACGGCATCCGCTTCGAGGTCGCCGAAGCGGGCACGGACGGCGGGGATCGTGTCCGTGACGGGCACGCCGACGGGGTAGGCGCCGCCGCCGGGCGTGGTCGCCGCCTGGATGAGCCGCTCGCGCTTGGCGAGGCGCACGAGCTTCTGCTCGCTGTTCTCCTGCTCGACCTGTTCGGCGGTGGGCTCGGTCTGCTCGGTCGGTTCGGTGTGCTGGCTCATGCGGATCTCCGTTGGCGGTTCAGGTTCGTGCAGGTGCGAGGTCGTGCTCGTGCGGGTCGTGCTCGTGCGGTCGTGCGGGTCGTGCCGGTCGAACGGATGCTGCGGGCGGGCGCTTCAGGCGGGTGCGCTGCCGAGGTCGATGGCCTCGTTGTCGATCAGCCGGATGCTGCCGACGTGGGCGGCGACGAGCATCCGCGCCGGACCGGTGAAGCCCGCCGCGACCGGTTGGAAGTCATGCGGGCTCACGACCACGAGATAGTCCAGCTTAACCAGCGGCTGGGCGGCGAGGATCGTGTGCGCGGCGACCTGGGCAGCCTGCAGCCCGTCGGGGGCGGCCGCGACCGCGGCAGCGAGCGCAGCGGAGAGGGCCAGGGCCGCCTCTATTTCCGTGGGTTCGAGCCGGCGGTTACGGCTCGAAAGGGCCAGGCCGCTCGGTTCGCGCACGATCGGGACGACCTCGATCTCGGTGCGCATGTTGAGGTCGGCGAAGGCCTGCTGCACGAGGAAGACCTGCTGGGCGTCCTTCTGCCCGAAGACGACGACATCGGGGCCGACGATGTTGATCAGCTTGGTCACGACCGTGAGCATGCCGTCGAAGTGGCCGGGGCGCACGGCACCCTCGAGGAGCGCCGCGACCGGGCCGGCGGTGACGCGGGTGTCCGCGGCGCCGTCCGGGTACATCGTGGACACCTCGGGGGCGAAGACGAATGCGACACCCTCCGCGGCGAGCGCCGCGACGTCGGCGTCGAGGGTGCGCGGGTAGGACGCGAGGTCCTCGGTGGGCCCGAACTGGAGCGGGTTGACGAAGATCGAGACCACGACGATGCCCCCGCGGGCGTGGGCGCGGCGCACGAGCGACAGGTGCCCGGCGTGCAGGGCGCCCATGGTGGGGACGAGGACGACCCGCGCTGCGGGGCCGGGCTCCGCGCGGTTCTTCGCGGCGGCGATGCGCTCGCGCAGCCCGTCGATGGTGCTGATGACTTCTGGTTTGATGAGCACGTTCACTCGTCCTCCGTTGTGGTGCGGTCGGTGCGGTCGTTCTGGCTGGTGGGGTCGTCGTCGGGGTCGTCGTCGAGCGCAGACAGGTCGAGGCGGTCCGGCGCGGTGCGGGCGAGGGCGTTTTCCATCGCCGAGCGCATCAGCGGGCCGATCACCCCGCCCGGCCGATCGATGCCGATCGAGCTGAGCAGGGCCGCGGCCTGGTCGACGATCGACGTCGAGAACGCCGTGGCGATCTCGACCGCCTCGGCGTAGCGGGCCCTGTCCCCCTCGGCGACGACGACGGGCTCTCCGCCCATCTCGACGACGAGCGCCTGCCCGATGGGCAGCACGGGCGTCGGCGCGGTGACCGCGAAGTAGCTGTCGGCGAGGCGGGCGAGGTCGATGCTCGTGCCGGTGAAGCTCATCGCCGGGTGGATGGCGAGCGGGATGGCACCCTGGGCGAGGGCCGGGGCGAGCACCCCGATGCCGAACTTCGCCGAGGTGTGCAGCACGAGCTGCCCGGCCTGCCAGGTGTTCGTCGCGGCGAGGCCCGCGACGAGGCTCGCGAGCTGGGCGTCCGGCACGGCGAGGATCACGAGTTCGCTGCGTTCGACGATCTCGGGAACGGTCAGGATCGGCACGAACGGCAGGATCGCCTCGGCCCGGTCGCGGCTGGACTGCGAGATCGCCGAGATGCCGACGATCGCGTGACCGGCTCCGGCGAGGGCCGCGCCGAGAATCGGGCCCACCCGTCCTGCACCGACGATCCCGATGCCGAGACGACCGGGGCGCGCGCTCACAGCGCCGCCTCCGCGGTCGGCGTGACGGGCGCGAGGGGCTGCGCAAGCGGGGCGAGCGGCGCCCGGTTCAGCGGATGCCGCGGGTCGGCCCAGTGATGACTGGTGTCGGCGCGGGCGGAGGAGATCGCTCCCGCGGAGAGGCGCTCGAACAGGCGCTCCCCCTCACGGACGTCGATGACCGGGAGCGCGGCGATGACCGGGCCGGCGACGGTGTGCACGCGGAGATGCGCGAGGCGCAGCATCCGCCGGATCGGACCCTGCTGGATCGAGATGCTCTGCAGCCGCGCGAGCGGAACGAGGACGAGCTCGCGGCTCACGAAACCTCGGCGCAGCAGCACCGTGTCGGCTGCGATGGTGAAGCCCGTGCGTCGCCAGGAGAACGGGCGGAGCCAGGCCGCGCGGCGCGGCGCGTTCGTGTACCCGTCGTCGCCGCCGGGCGAGCGCACACCGTGGTCGACCAGCAGCGTCTCCCGGCCGTTCTCGGAACCGGAGTCGCTGTCGAAACCGGGCAGGATCAGTTCGAGCACCCGGGCGACGTCGGTCAGGGTGCCGACCGGGAGCGTCGTGGTGTGCGCCTCGCCGGCCGCGCCCTTGTTCGTGGAATGGCCCGCGGTGTTGATGCGCACCTGCCACCAGCCGAACGGGCGCCAGATCAGCGGCTGCGAGACCCGGACGGCGTGGATGCGGCCGGGCGGGAGCGTCTCGTTGCTCACCGAGAGCAGGCCGAAGCCGACCCGCACACCGTCGGGAGTTCCCGCGATGCTGTAGCGGAGCGACTTCGTGAACCGGTTGAAGTAGAAGCTGAGGCTCGCGATCAGGCCGGGGAAGATCGCGATGAGCAGCCAGCCGCTGCCGCCGGCGGAGACGCTCCAGACCAGCACCGCGATGGCGATCAGGACGAAGACGGTGAAGCCGCTGAAGACGACGGAGCCGATCAGCCGGCCGGGCGGGATCCGCACCACGGACTCCGGCGGTGCCGCGTCCGGGTCGAGCTCGGGGGCGAAGAACTCGTGGGCGCGGTCGGTCGCGAAGCCGCCGATGCCGCCGGCAATGCCGCCCGCCGCGGTACCGAGGTAGCTGCCGAGGGACGGGCCGAGAGCGCTGCCGGCCGCGCGGGTGCCGGCGTGTTCGACCCAGTCCTCGCCCTCGGCGGCGGCGTCGGTCGACGCCGGGGCGGGAAGTGCCGCGGCCGCACGGGCACCGGAGGCGAGGTGCAGGATGTCGCGGCGGAGGGCATCCGCTGCGGCGGAGCCGAGATAGGCGAGGTGCACGTTCGCGTCCTGGCCTGCGACGCTGACCTCGAGTTTCGCCGCGCCGAACAGCCGGGGGATGAACGGGCGCACGATGTTGACGCCCTGGATGCGGTCGAGGCGGGCGCGGCGGTTGCTGCGGAAGACGAGCCCGCTGCGCACCTCGACGACCTCGCCGCTGACCCGGAAGGTGTGCATCCGCCAGGACAGGTAGAAGGCGACCAGGATCACGACGAGGATCACGACGACCCCGAGCAGCGCCCAGCCGACCGCCCCACGACGGAAGAGCTCGTCGATCGGGTCGTCGCCGTAGGTGGGCACGTGGAAGAAGAAGTCGAGCAGGCGCTCCCGGAGATTGCTGATGATGAAACCGAGGATGGCCACGATGAAGAGCCCGCCGCGCAGCAGCGGGCTCGCCGGGTGCAGCCGGTGCCACTCCCCGTCGGCGAGGGTGGTCACAGTCCCGCCCGGCGGCTCTCGGCGAGTTCGACGAGCCGGTCGCGGAGCGCTTCGGCATCGTCGAAGGCGAGGCCGGGAACGAGCACGCCGGAGGAGGCGGCCGCGGTGACGAATTTGAGGTCGGCGAGGCCGAGCCAGCGGGCGACCGGCCCACGGGTGACGTCGATGAGCTGCATCCGGCCGTACGGCACCGAGACGAAGCGCTGGAACATGATTCCGCGGCGGAAGAGCAGGTCGTCCTGCCGGAGCTGGTAGCCGATCGAACGCACCCGGCGCGGTTCGAACAAGACGACGATCAGGATCACGACGACGATCAGGGCGAGCACGATGGGCGCCCAGGACACCTCGGCGAGGAGCCAGAGGGCGGTCGCACCGGCGCAGAGGACGAGTCCGAAGATCACGGTGCCGACGATCTCGACGACGACGTAGCGCGGCGAGACCCGTTTCCACTCGCCGTCGACCGGGAGCTCGAGACGACCGTCCGCTTCGAGGACCGGGTCGGGCGCCGACGCGGCATCCGGTGCCGGGGCGGCGAATCCCTCAGTGGTGTCAGGCACGCACTTCTCCTCGTTTGCTGTCCTCGTCGTCGTCCGGAGGGAGAGTACAGAAATGCTCGGCAACCAAACCACTCGCCAGGAGGATCGCTGCGCCGAACGCCATCCCGATGGTGAGCCATACCGATGCTACCGCCGGAACCACCGAACGGGTCAGCAGATAGAGGCCGAGACCGCCGGCCGCCCCGAGCAAGAGGGCCCCGCTGTACGCGGATGCCTTGGCGAGCGCAGCGACGCGAACCGCCATGAACGGGTTCACGGGCTTGCGCGGTTTGCCGTCGAGGGCGCCGCGCGTGGACTTCCGGATCGGCCAGGCCAGCGCAAAGACCACGATCGCGCAGAGAACGAGGGCGAGGGCGAGGCTGGACGGCGGCAGCACGATCGAACGGCCGGCAGCCGCGAGTGCGAGCTCGAGCAGCAGCCCGATAACGAGGGCGCCGAGTACCCAGGCGACGATCACGGAGGCTCGGGTGCGCTTCATCGGCTCGCCTCCTCGACGGGATAGCGGTGCACGGTCGAATCGATCGCGGCGAGGAGGGTCGACACCGGTCCGCGGCCCGGCAGGACCGCGCCCGGGTCGAGGTCGAGCCAGGGGGCGAGCACGAAGTCGCGCTCGGCCGCGCGCGGGTGCGGGAGGGCGAGCCGGGCATCCGCCTGTTCGAGCGCCCCGAACACGACGATGTCGATGTCGAGGGTGCGGTCGCCCCAGCGCTCGGCACGCACCCGGCCGTGGTCGTGTTCAATCGCGTTAACCGCCTCGAGCAGGCCGAGGGCAGAGCCGGCGAAGCGGATGCCGACGGCCAGGTTCAGGTAGCGGGGCGCGTCCTCGTCGACCCCGTCCGGCTTCACGGCAGCGGACTCGTACAGCGGTGACACCCCGGTCACGACGAGCCCGGGCACGGTCGCGAGGTCGCGGACGGCCGCCGCGAGGGTCGCCTCCCGCTCCCCCAGGTTGCTCCCGAGCGACAACACCGCCTCCGTAGCCTCGTGAGGTGTCGCAGATCGACCTTCGCGAGCCTCGCGAACCTCGATTTGCGACACCTCAGCGGGGGTGGGGGTCACGAGGGCGGGGTTCGGCGTCACGGGGGCGGGGGTCACGGGCGGGACCTCGTGATCTGCACGGAGACGTCGGTGAAGGGGACGCTGATCGGCGCCTGCGGCTTGTGCACGGTCACCTGCACGGTCTCGGCGGTCGGGTGGGCGAGCACGACGCCCGCGATGCGCTCGGCGACGGTCTCGATGAGGTCGACCGGGTTGACCGCTGCGGCCTCGGTCACCTCGATCGCGAGTTCGCCGTAGTGGATGGTGCGGCTGACGTCGTCGCTCGACGCCGCGGCGTGCAGGTCGAGCCAGACGGTGACGTCGATCACGAAGTCCTGGCCGTTCTCACGCTCGAAGTCGTAGACGCCGTGGTGAGCGGTGACCCGCAGCCCGGTGAGAGTGATGCAATCGCGGATCATGGCTCTATTCTGGCCGACTCCACGAGCGAGAGCACCTTCAGGGCCGCCCGGGTTGCGGCGACGTCGTGCACGCGCACGGCCCAGGCGCCGGCCTGGGCGGCGAGCACGCTGACGACGGCGCTCGGCAGGTCGCGGGCGGGGATCGGGGCGTCGTCCGGGAGCGCGGTCGCGAGGAAGCGTTTGCGGGAGGCGCCGATCATGACGGGAAGGCCGAGCAGGTCGAAGGCGGCAAGGTTGGCGAGCAGGGTCCAGTTGTGGGCGGGGAGCTTGGAGAAGCCGAGGCCGGGGTCGAGCACGATCCGGTCCCGCTGCACCCCGGCGGCGACGAGTGCCTCGACGCGCCAGGCGAGTTCGGCGCGCACGTCGGCGACGACGTCTCCGTAGACCGCGAGGTCGTCCATGGTGCGGGCGTGACCGCGCCAGTGCATCGCGATGAAGGTCAGGCCGGTCTCGGCGGCGACACCGGCCATCTGCGGGTCGGCGAGGCCGCCGGAGACGTCGTTGATGATGCTCGCCCCCGCGGTCGCGGCCGCGCGGGCGGTCGAGGCGTTGAGGGTGTCGACGCTCAGCACGAGGCCCTGCCGGGCGAGTTCGGTGATCACCGGGATCACCCGGGCCTGTTCGACGGCGGGGGCGACTCGGCCGGCGCCTGGCCTGGTCGATTCGCCGCCGACATCGATGACGTCAGCGCCCTCGGACTGCAGCAGGAGACCGTGCCGGATCGCGGCATCCGTCGACGCCCACTTGCCGCCGTCGCTGAAGGAATCGGGCGTGACATTGAGCACGCCCATGATGCGGGTCATGAGCCTGCGCCGATCAGGGCCATCACTTCGGCGCGGCGGGCCGGTTCGGCGAGTTCGCCGCGCACGGCGAGTGTGACCGTCGAGCTGTTGACCTGGCGCGGGCCGCGCATCGTGACGCACCCGTGCACGGCGTCGAGCACGACGAGGATGCCGCGGGGCTCGAGACCGGTCTGGAGCGCCTCGGCGATCTCCTCGGTCAGGCGCTCCTGCACCTGGGGGCGGGCGGCGAGGCAGTCGACGAGGGCGGGCAGCCGGCCCAGGCCGACGACCTTCTCTCCGGGCAGGTAGGCGATGTGGGCGCGGCCGAGAAACGGCAGCAGGTGGTGCTCGCACACCGACCGGAAGTCGAGGTCGCGCACGAGCACGAGCTCGCCCGTCGTCGGGCCGACCGGGATCGTGTCGCGCAGCAGGTCGAGCGGGTCCGTGCCGAGTCCGGCGAAGAACTCCCCGAAGGACTCGGCGACGCGGCGCGGCGTGTCGGCGAGTCCCGGCCGGTTCGGATCGTCGCCGATCGCCGCGAGGAGCTCCGAGACGAGACCCTGGATGCGGGCCCTGTCGACTGCCACCCGGGGCCTAGGCGGTGGCGGGCCGCGGGGTGCGGGCGGGCGCGCGCTTGGGCTTGGTCTCCGCGGCGTCTCCACTGGAGACTCCGCCGTCGACGACGCCCTCTTCGATGGGCGCCTTGGGCAGGGGCATCTCGATGGGGGGCACGTCGGAGACCGGGCGCTTGTCGCTGGACAGCCACTGCGGGCGCGGCGGCAGCTTCTCGATGCCGGCGAAGATCGGCGCGAGTTCGGTCTGGCCGAGGGTTTCGTGCTCGAGCAGTTCAGCGGCGAGTTTGTCGAGGATGGCGCGGTTCTTGCCGAGCACCTCGTACGCCTCGTCGTGGGCGGCCTCGAGCAGCAGGCGCACCTCGGTGTCGACGCTCTCGGCGAGACGCTCCGAGTAGTCGCGCTGGTGGCCCATGTCGCGGCCCAGGAACATCTCACCGGATGCCTGGCCCAGCTTGAGCGGGCCGACGGCGGCGCTCATGCCGAACTCGGTGACCATCTTGCGGGCCGTCGCGGTGGCCTTCTCGATGTCGTTGCTGGCACCGGTGGTCGGGTCGTGGAAGATCATCTCTTCGGCGACACGGCCGCCCATCGCGTAGGCGAGCTGGTCGAGGAGTTCGTTGCGGGAGACCGAGTAGCGGTCTTCGAGCGGCATGACCATCGTGTAGCCGAGGGCGCGCCCACGGGGAAGGATGGTGATCTTCGTGACCGGGTCGGTGTTGTTCATCGCGCTCGCGACGAGGGCGTGGCCACCCTCGTGGTACGCGGTGATCAGCTTTTCCTTGTCGCGCATGATGCGGGTGCGGCGCTGCGGTCCGGCCATCACCCGGTCGACGGCCTCGTCGAGGGCGCGGTTGTCGATCAGCTGCGCGTTCGAGCGGGCGGTCAGGAGCGCGGCCTCGTTGAGCACGTTGGCGAGGTCGGCGCCGGTGAAGCCGGGGGTCTTGCGGGCGAGGACCTCGAGGTCGACTCCCTGAGCCATCGGCTTGCCCTTGGCGTGCACCTCGAGGATCTTCTTGCGGCCGAGCATGTCGGGGGCGTCGACGCCGATCTGGCGGTCGAAACGGCCGGGGCGGAGCAGGGCCGGGTCGAGGATGTCCGGACGGTTGGTCGCGGCGATCAGGATGACGTTCGCCTTGACGTCGAAGCCGTCCATCTCGACGAGCAGCTGGTTGAGAGTCTGCTCGCGTTCGTCGTGCCCGCCGCCCATGCCGGCGCCGCGGTGGCGGCCGACGGCGTCGATCTCGTCGATGAAGATGATCGCGGGGGCGTTCTCCTTGGCCTGCTGGAACAGGTCGCGGACGCGGCTCGCGCCGACGCCGACGAACATCTCGACGAAGTCGGAGCCGGAGATCGAGTAGAACGGCACGCCGGCCTCGCCGGCGACGGCGCGGGCCAGCAGGGTCTTACCGGTTCCGGGAGGGCCGTAGAGCAGCACGCCCTTGGGGATGCGCGCTCCGACGGCCTGGAACTTGGCGGGCTCCTTGAGGAAGTCCTTGATTTCTTCGAGCTCTTCGATCGCCTCGTCGGCGCCGGCGACGTCCGCGAAGGTGACCTGCGGGCTCTCCTTCGAGACGAGCTTCGCTTTCGACTTGCCGAACTGCATGACCTTGTTGCCGCCGCCCTGCATGCCCGAGAGCATCAGCCAGGCGAAACCGCCGATCAGGATCACGGGCAGCAGGTACCCGAGCAGGGTCACGAGCCAGTTGGTCTGCGGCACCTCGTCGGTGAAGCCGCCGGAGAGGTCGGCGTCGGTGACGGCCTTGACGACCTCTGAACCACGCGGGGCGACGTAGTAGAACTGCACCTTGGTGCCGAGCTTGTCGTCTGCACTGGACAGCGTGAGGTCGACGCGCTGTTCGCCGTCGACGATCTTGGCCTCCGAGACCTTTCCGTCCTTGAGGAACTGGAGTCCCTGTGCGGTCGGAATCTCTCGGAACCCGGACATGGTGATCAGACTCGACCCTATCCAGACGGCGATAATCGCCAGAATGATGTAGAGGAGTGGCCCGCGGAGTAGCTTCTTGACGTTCATCGTGTTGTCAGGCTACCGTGCCCGCACTGGACGGTGACCGTGTGTTCGCCCTGAGCGCGATGCAAGGCCGAGGCAGGCATCCGTTGCTCAGGAGTAGATGTGAGGAGCGAGCACCGCGACGGAACGCAGGTTGCGGTACTTCTCGGCGTAGTCGAGGCCGTAGCCGACGACGAACTGGTTCGGGATGTCGAAGCCGAGGTACTTGACGTCGATCTCGACGCGGGCGGCGTCGGGCTTGCGGAGCAGCGCGCAGATCTCGACGGATTCCGGCTGGCGGGACTTGAGGTTCGCGATCAGCCAGGAGAGGGTGAGGCCGGAGTCGATGATGTCTTCGACGATGAGCACGTTGCGCCCGTGCAGGTCGGTGTCGAGGTCCTTGAGGATCCGGACGACGCCGCTGGACTGGGTTCCGGAGCCGTAGGAGCTCACCGCCATCCAGTCCATCGCGATCGGATGCTTGAGTTCGCGGGCCAGGTCCGCCATCACCATGACGGCACCCTTGAGAACGCCGACGAGCAGGAGGTCCTTGCCCGCGTAGTCGGCTTCGATCCGGCGGCAGAGTTCGGCGAGGCGGCCGTGGATCTGCTCTTCTTCGATCAGGATTTCGGTGAGGTCGCCATCAATGTCGCGGGGTTCCATGGGGGAGGGAGGGTCCTTTGCTTTGTGCGTATTCAGTTGGCCGAGCGTGCCGTCCGAGGCCGGGTCCGGTGAAGACGAGCCAGCCGTCGTGCCGTACAACTCTAACGCCTGGCAGGTCGAGCGGGCCCTGGCCGTGCCAATCGGTCACGAGCCGGCCGACGGCCAGGGTCGCCCCGCGGGGCAGGGCCAGCACGACGCCGCCCGGTATGTGCCGTGCGGCGGGCGCCGCGGCGGGCGGCTCGGCGGGCGGCATCGCGGCATCAGGCAGGGGCGCTGGCGCCGTGGGCCGCAGGACGGCGCGAGCCGCGGCGAGGCGGATCAGCCGGTTCTGCAGCGCCGCCGGCTGCGCTGCGAGCATCGAAACGGGCACACGGATGCCGTCGGCCACGGCCTCGAAGCACCCTTCGGCGAGCTCCAGCGTGCGTTCCCGGAGGGCTGCGTCGTCCTCCCGCAGCAGGTCGGCGGTGCGGGCGAGCGCTTCGGCGACGCCGGGACCGAGCTCGCGCTCGAGCACCGGCAGGACGGTCTCGCGCACCCTGACGCGGGCGAACCGGTGTTCCGCGTTGTGCGGGTCCGTCCAGGGGGTGAGGCCGGCATCCGCGCAGGCCGCCTGGGTCTGGGCGCGGCGGATGTCGAGCAGCGGGCGGAGGTAGGGACCGCTGACCCGCAGCATGCCGTGCAGGCTGACCGGGCCGGATCCGCGGGCGAGGCCGAGCAGCACGGTCTCGGCCTGGTCGTCGAGGGTGTGCCCGAGCAGGACGTGGGTCGCGCCGGTGTCGGCGAGTGCGCGGACGAAGGCGGCGTAGCGGCCGGTGCGGGCGGCGGCCTCCGGGCCGCTGTAGCTCTCGGCGGAGTCGGCGGTGGCGGTCGTGTCGGCGGTGAGGTCTGCGGCACTCCCCCGGTGGTTCTCGCCGTGGTCGACGGTGATGCGAACGATGAGTACGGGGTCGAGGCCGAGGGCCGTGGCCTGCCGGGCGGCCTCGGCGGCGACGTCGGCGGAACCGGCCTGCAGGCCGTGGTCGACGATCACGGCCCCGGCGCGGAGTCCCGCCCGGGGTGCCTCGAAGGCGGTCCCCGCCGCGAGCGCGAGGGAATCGGCGCCGCCGCTGAGGCCGACGAGGACGAGGCCGCGGGTGTCGGGGGCCGGACCGGAGCTGTCGGGGGCGGAGGGGCCGTAGCCGGGGGCCGGGGGCGTCGCGGAGGCGCCGAGCCCGGCATCCGCCAGCACGGTGCGGATCGCCCGGCGGATGTCGGCGATCTCCGGTGTCAGTCTCGGGCGGCGCGTGGACTCCATCCAGTAACGTTATCCGGAGACTGTGAACAAGGGAGAGACCAGGCCATGGCCGCATATGACGCAGTAATCGAAATTCCCCGGGGAAGCCGCAACAAGTACGAGGTCGACCACGAAACCGGACGGGTCTACCTCGACCGTGTGCTCTACACGAGCTTCGTGTACCCGACGGACTACGGGTTCTTCGAGAACACCCTCGGCCTGGACGGCGACCCCGTCGACGTTCTCGTGCTGCTCGACTTCCCGCTGTTCCCCGGCGTCGGCGTCTCGGTGCGTCCGGTCGGTGTCTTCAACATGACGGATGACGGCGGCTCGGACGCCAAGGTCATCGCCGTTCCCGCGGGCGACCCCCGCTGGGACCACATCCAGGACGTCCTCGATATCCCGGAGTACACCCGCAAGGAAATCGAGCACTTCTTCGAGCACTACAAGGACCTCGAGCCGAACAAGTGGGTCAAGACGGAGGGCTGGGGCGACGCCGCCGAGGCCAACCAGATCGTCGAAGACGGCATCAAGAAGCTCGCCGCCGAAGGTCACTGACCCTCAGCGCTCGCGCACCACGAAGGCCTCCCGGATCGCTCCGGGGGGCCTTTCTGCGTACCGGACCACCCGCATCCGCTCTCGCGCGCCACGTGCGCCGCTTCGCGCCAGGCACGCTTGGCGCGAAGCGGCGGAAAGGGCGCGCGGCGCGCGACCTTGACCGAGCGCGCCAGTTGCGCCGCTGCGCGGGTGTTACGCCGTTTCGCCTGCGGAGCGGATCAGCCGGTGGGGCGGCCGACGTAGGAGGCGACGTCGCCGGGCGACCAGATGGAGTGGATGCGCACGGGCTTACCGACGTCGGGGGCCTCGATGATCTGGCCGCCGCCGACGTAGATGGCCACGTGGTAGTAGTCGCCGCCGCTGCCCCAGAAGACGAGGTCGCCGACCTGTACGTTGCTGAAGGAGACGAGCCGGCCCTGGCTGGCCATGGTGTTGTACTGGTTCGTGGCGGAATGGGTGCCGATGTACACCCCGGCCGCGGCGTAGGCGGCCTTGGTCAGCCCGGAGCAGTCCCACGCATCGGGTCCCGAACCTCCGAGGAGGTAGCGGTCGCCGAGTTGCTGCTTGGCGAAGGCGATCGCGGTCTGCACGGCGCTTGCGTTCGGAGCCGGCGCGGTCGCCGCCCCGCCGCCCGAGGACGAGCCGGAACCCGAGCTGCCGGAGCCTGAGTTGCCGGACCCGGAGTTACCCGAGCCCGAGTTGCTGCCGCCCGCGGCCGGAGCCGGAGCTTGAGCCGCCGCCGCGGCAGACGCGGCTGCCGCGCGCGCGGCCGACGCGGCCTGGTCTGCGGCAGCCTTGGCCGCAGCCGCACTCTGGGCC
>NZ_SOFG01000009.1 GCF_004402485.1 Cryobacterium algoricola
CTCCGGGGTGGCGGCGCACGCTCCCGGCCGCCAGCCCGCACTCGCGCAGGCGGGCGCCGGGCTGCTCCTCGCGGCGGAGGCACACGCCGCCGGCTGGGGCTACCCGGTCGGAGGCGCACAGGCGATCGCCGACGCGCTCGTCGCCGACCTGCTCGCCCACGGCGGCACGCTGCGCCTGAACGCCGAGGTGCGCGGGCCCGGCGACCTCGACCCGGCCAGGGTCACCCTGCTCGACACCTCGACCGTCTTCCTCGACCGTTTCGCCGGTCCCGCGCTACCGGACGGGTACCGCCGTGCGCTCCGCCGCTACCGCTACGGCACCGGCATCGCCAAGGTCGACTTCGCGCTCTCCGGCCCGGTGCCCTGGACGAACCCGAGCCTCCACCTCGCGCCGACCGTGCACCTCGGCGGCAGCAGGGTCGAGGTCGAACGCGCCGAACGGCTGGTGTCCCGGGGACGCCCGCCACGGCATCCGTTTCTGCTGCTCGCCCAGCCGAGCGTGCTCGACGCCAGCCGGGCACCGGCCGGGAAGGCCGTGCTGTGGGCGTACACCCACGTTCCGGCCGGTTGGGGCGCCGACCCGGTCCTCGCGATCGTGCGCGAGATCGAACGCTTCGCGCCGGGATTCCGCGACACGATCCTCGCCACCGCGAGCCACTCGCCCGCCGAGCTCGCCGCGGGAAATCCGAACCTGATCGGCGGCGACATCCTCGGCGGCGCGGTCACCCTGGGCCAGCTCGTCAGGCGGCCGGTGGTGTCGACCCGGCCGTGGCGCACGCCCGTGCCCGGGCTCTACCTCTGCTCGGCGTCGACGCCGCCCGGCCCCGCCGTGCACGGCATGAACGGGTGGTTCGCCGCCACCCTCGCCCTGCGCGAGCACTTCGGAATCCGCGAGCTCCCCGACCTCGCCCCCTGACGAATTCGACGGAGTTCTTGGGCTTCCGACACGGGGGAGGCTCAGTCGTTCTCCGGCCAGTCCGCGGGGTCGAGCCGTTCGGTCGCACGCAGCTTGTCGATGTCGCGGCGTTCCCGCTTGGTCGGGCGTCCGGCGCCGCGGTCCCGCATCGGGACGAGCGCGACCTCCTCCCGCGGCGGGGGCGGCGGGGTCTTATCCACGTAGCATTCGGCGGCGACGAGCGCGCCGACCCGCTTGTTCACGATCTTCGAGACCACGAGCACCCGGTCGAACCCGCTCGACCGCACGCGCACCTCGTCGCCGATGTGCACCGGCTGCGCCGACTTCGCCCGTTCGCCGTTCACCCTGACGTGTCCGGCCCGGCACGCGGCCGTCGCGAGCGACCGGGTCTTGAACATCCGCACGGCCCACGCCCAGCTGTCCACGCGCGCCGTCGTCAGGGGGTCCATCCCTAGACTCTACGACCACGCGCGGGCGAGCGGATGCCGGTGCCGCGCCTGCCTCAGATCAGGACCCAGGCGATCAGCAGCATCGTGACGCAGAAGCCCGAGAAGAAGTTCAGCCAGAGGAAGCGCTTCCAGCCGGCGTTGGCGGTTTCGGCGCGTGCGTCGCTCACCGACCGGAACGGCCACGCGGCCGCGACGTACGGCACAGCGAGCACGGCTCCGAGCAGTCCGGGCCAGCCGGTCGCGAGCATCAGCAGCCCGGCCGCGGCCCAGCAGCCGATCGCGAGGCGCACCGTCCTGGCTGCGCCGAGTGCGGTCGCGATCGAGGAGATCCCGCCCTCCCGGTCCGGCACGACGTCCTGCACGGCGCCGAAGGCGTGGCTGGCCATGCCCCAGAGGAAGAAGGCGGCGAGCACCGCGACCAGGCCCGGCGTCCAAACCGCGCCGGCCACGACGAGCCCGTAGACCGCCGGGCTCACGAAGTGCGTGCTCGAGGTCACGGAGTCGACGACCGGGCGTTCCTTGAACCGGAGTACCGGCACGGAGTATGCGGCAACGGCGAAGAGGCTCACCGCGAGCACCAGCCACGACAGCGGATGCCCGGTTCCGGCGAGCACGAGCATCGCGCCGAGCACGGGCACCGCCGTCACGATCCCGGACAGCAGCACCGTGCGGTGCAGGGCCGGGTCGAGCATCGCGCCCTCGACGCCGCCCTTCCGCGGGTTGCGCAGGTCGGACTCGTAGTCGAACACGTCGTTGATGCCGTACATCAGCAGGTTGTACGGGATCAGGAAGAACAGCGTGCCGACGACGAGCAGCGCGTCCACCCGCCCGGTCGTCACGATGTAGGCAGCGGCGAACGGGTACGCGGTGTTGATCCAGCTGAGCGGCCGCGACGACAGCAGCACCTGCCTGGTCTTCCAGAGCGTCGTCGTGCGGATGCTGCTCATCGGTTCCCTCCGGACGTCGCCGAGCGCGGGTGCGAGCCTGGGCTCGTGGTCGTGGTCGTATTCAGGTTAGGGCCGCTGCCCGGGCTCGTGCCTGTGTCGACGTCCATATTCTCTGCGGAGCCATTCTCTCCGGAGCCGACGCCCGAGGCGCTGCCGGTGTGCTGCGGGTGCCCGTCGGGGTTCCAGCCGGGGGCCCTCCGGGCGGGGAGGAGCGTCCAGAGCGCCGGGAGGAGCAGCGCGACGGCGATGGGATAGGCGAAGTCCTCGATCGGCGCGAGGCCGACCCGGAATCCCGTGATGCGTCCGGGGTCATAGGCGACGAGGCCGACCCCGATCATGACGTTGTCGAAGACCGCGGTGAGGATCAGGACGCAGAGCAGGGCGACGGCGACCGCCCAGACGTTCTGGCGCGACAGCTGCTGCCGCCGCAGCAGCACGGCCGCGAACGTGACGAGGAGGGCGCAGCCGAGGAACATCAGGTCGAGCAGGACGTAACTCATGTGCGCCGCCCACGGTGCAGCATCCGCTCGGTGCCGTGCACCGCGTTCATCGTGAGGTAGCAGAGGAAGGTGAGGAAGAGGAGTTCCTCGAGCGGCAGCTCCGGCGCGAGTTGCACGCCGGTCATCAGCTCGGTCTCGCCCCGGTAGAAGATGCCCAGGCCGATTCCGCTCAGGTCCCAGAGCAGCAGGAAGACCACGCCGATCGCGAGAACGGCCGTGGCCCTGCGGGCATCGAGCCAGAAGAACAGCCGGAACCGCCGGTCGAGCAGAACCATGGCGCCGAGCGAGACGATCAGGATCAGGAGGTACGCGAGGCTCATGGCTCGCTCGGCGCGCCGGTCCCGGCGGCACCGGATGTCCCGGCGGTCCCGGCGCCCCGTTCGTTCGCCGGGTGCAACGGCACCGTCACCCGCACCGGAACCGGCACCGTCCCGCGCCGGGGCAGGGGCTCCGCGAGCGGTCCGGTGCTCGTGTCCGAGCGCATCCTCTTCAGGAGGATCTCGGCGCTGATCAGGCACATCGGCAGCCCGATCCCGGGAATCGTTGTTCCGCCGGCGTAGTAGAGGCCGTCGACCTTCGAGGAGGCGTTCGAGCCGCGGAAGAACGCGCTCTGCTTGAGGGTGTGCGCGGGGCCGAGTGCCCCGCCGCGCCAGGAATTGAGGTCGTCGGCGAAGTCGCCGGGCCCGATCGTGCGTCGGACGACGATCCGGTCGGCGAGGTCGGGGATGCCCGCCCAGTCCGCGAGTTGGCCGATCGCGTCGTCGGCGATCGCCTCGATGGCGGGGGAGCCCGCGCCGTCGACGCCGCCGTGGCCGAGGCCGGGGTCTGCCGGGATCGGGACGAGCAGGAACAGGTTCGAGGAGCCCTCCGGAGCGACGCCGGGGTCGGTCGCGCTCGGCATGCAGACGTAGAAGGACGCCGGCGAGGCGACGCTCGGGTTCTTCCCGAAGATGCGGCCGAAGTTCTCGCCCCAGTCCCGGGTGAACAGGAGGGTGTGGTGCTCCAGTTTCGGCAGTTCGCCGCGCACGCCGAGCAGAACGAGCACGGCGCCCGGCCCGGACACCCGGCGCTGCCACCAGGACTCCGGGTAGCTCTGCAGCGTCTCGGGAAGAAGCTCGGTCTCGGTGTGGTGCAGGTCTGCGGCCGAGACCACCCGGTCGGCGGCGAGCCGAACGGTGGTTCCGGCCCGGTCGACGTAGCTGACGCCGGCGACGGATGCCCGCAGTCGCCGGGCCGCGCCCGGCCCGGTCCCCGGCGTGGTCGTGATGGACGTGACCCGCGCACCCGTGATGACCTCGACGCCCTCGGCCCTGGCCAGGTCCGCGATGCTCTCGATCAATCGGGTGAAGCCGCCCTGGGGATAGAGCACGCCGTCGGCGAGGTCGAGGTGGCTCATCAAGTGGTACATCGACGGTGTCTGGTCCGGTGAGGAGCCGAGGAACACGGCGGGGTAGCCGAGCACCTGCCGCAGCCGGGGGTCTTTCACGTAGCCGGCGACGAACCGGTCGAGCGGTTGCAGGAGCAACCGGGCCAGCCTGCCGAGCCGGGTGAGCACGTCGCGCACGAGCAGCGGCCGGAAGGACTGGAAGCTCGTGTAGAGGAAGCGGCTCACGGCCATCCGGTAGGTGTCCTCCGCGGAGTCCAGATACCGGTCGAGAGCGGCCCCCGCCCCGGGTTCGATGCTCTCGAAGAGGGCGATGTTGTCTGCGCGTTCCGCACGGATGTCGATCGGGTCCGGAGTGTCCTCGAAGTAGACCCGGTAGCCGGGGTCAAGGCGGCGAAGCCCGAACTGCTCGGCCGAGCTCGTGCCGAACAGTCGGAAGAAATGGTCGAAGACGCCCGGCATCAGGTACCAGGACGGCCCGGTCTCGAACCGGAAGCCCTGTTCCGTCCACGTGCCCGCCCGCCCGCCGAGCGTGTCGCCGGCCTCGAGCAGGGTGACCCGGTGGCCGTCGCGGGCGAGGAGCGCTGCGCTTGCGAGGCCGGCGATGCCGCCCCCGATCACGATCGTGTGGCCACCGGTGTGGCCGGGGGCCTGTCCTGCGGAGTGCGGGGTCATTTCTTCCACGCTCCTGGTCCGAGTGCCGCACCGAGGGCGATCATGACTTTCTCCGGATTCGACACCCGCACCCGGGTGGACAGGAGCGCACGCGCGGGGGTCTCACGGAGTTTGACCGCGAGGCTCGCGAACAGGCCGTGCGCAGTCGCGACGGCGCGCCGGCTCCCGAGCGGGAGCAGCGGCAGCGCCCGCGCTGCGGCGTCGAGGTCAGCGTCCATGTCGTCGAGGAGGAGGTTCTTTTCAGCATCGGTCATGGTGAGCAGGTTGACCCCCGGGAAGTAGTTGCGTCCGAGGTCGTCCCGGTCCGCCGCGATGTCGCGGAGGAAGTTGACCTTCTGGAAGGCCGCGCCGAGGCTGCGGGAGCCGGCCGACAGCATCCGCAGTTCGGCGTCGGAACGTTCGGTTTGCTGCAGGAACGAGCGTAGGCACATCAGCCCGACGACCTCGGCAGAACCGTAGATGTACTCGGCGATGCCGGCGGCGTCGAAGGGGGCCGAGTCGAGGTCGCGCCGCATCGAGGCGAAGAACGGCGCCGTGAGCCGGGCGTCGATGCCGGTCGCTCGAGCGGTGTCTGCGAAGGCGTGCACGATGAGGTTGGTGCTGAATCCGGTGTCGATGGCCCGCAGGGTCTCCGCCTCGAGCTCGTCGAGTGCCGTGCGCTGGGCGGCCGTCGGGAGTCCCGCCTGGCTGGCGGCGCCGTCGACGATCTCGTCCGCGACGCGCACGAGCGCGTAGATCGAGGTGACCTGGCTGCGTTCCCTGGGCCCGAGCAGGCGGCAGGCGAGGCCGAACGACGTCGAGTAGACGCCGATGACCTGCGCGGCACTCGCGAGGGCCGCCGCGGTGTACTTCTCGAGCTGGGCACCGGTCGCCGCGGTCGGACGGCCGGACGCGCCGGCGCTGCTGGCGCTGGCGCTGCTGGCGGCGTCGGCGCTGCCGGCTGCGCCAGTGGTACCGGACGTGGCCTGTGTGCGGGACGCGTCCGGACGTGCGGGCGGTGTGGGCGATTTGGGCGATGTGGGCGCTGCGCGCCGGGTGTCGGTCATCGGGTGCGGTTCACAGACGTGTCGGCGAGCTGGGTCAGGGTGTTCCGGAGGACGTCCGGGATCGCGGGAGTGTCGAGGGCCTCGACGGCCCGGCGGGCATGGTCGATAGCGAGTTCGTCCGTGGACTGCAGCGCGCCGCACTCACGGAGGAGCGCGCGTGCCTCCCCGGCCTCGTCCTCGGTGAGGTCGTTCTTGCCGACGAAGGGGGCGATCGCGGGCCAGAGGCTCGTGGCGCCTGCGTATGAGATCAGTGCGGTCTGCTTGCCCTCACGCAGGTCGGTGAGCACGCTCTTCCCGGTGCGGCCCGGGTCGCCGAACACGCCGAGGATGTCATCGGTCAGCTGGAAGGCGACGCCGACGAGCCGGCCGAAGCGTCCGAGCACGTCGATCGCCTCTGCGCTCGCCTCCGCGAGCACGGCGCCGGCCATCAGGGGAGCCTCGAACGAGTAGACGGCGGTCTTCTGTTCGAGGGTCGACGTCACGTCCTCGACCGACAACGGATGCTTCGAGACGGTATTGGTCACATCCGCCAGTTCGCCCGCGGCCGACACGAAGACCGCCCGGTCGAGCAGGTCGAGCAGCCGACCGCGCTGCTCGCGATCGAGCGGCAGCAGGGCGAGTGCGCGGTGGGCCTCGCTCAATGCGAGATCGCCGGCGAGGATGGCGGCGGTGGTCGCCCAGGCGCCGGTCTGGGTGTCGTCTGCTCCGTGTGCGAGAGCGCGTTCGGTGAAGCGTCCGGCGACATTCGCGACGCCGCGTCGGTGCAGGTCGCGGTCGATGACGTCGTCGTGGATCACGAAGGCGGTGTGCAGCAGCTCGAAGCTCACGGCGAGGGGGACCGCGAGGGACATGTCTTTCCCGCCGAGACCGGAGTACGCGGCAAGCACGAGCGCGGGTCGCACCCGCTTGCCGCCGCTGCTCGCATGCTCGAGAGCGTCCCAGAGGGCCACGTAGTGATGTCCGTAGTCGCTCGCCCGCAGTCGGGCCGCGGCGAAGAAGCGCTGCAGTTCGGTCTCTACCTCGACGTGTGCGATCTCAGGCATCGAATCTCAACTCCTTCAGTTGGAGCACCATCCACGGGCTGAACGCCCAGGGACTGGAGAGTGCGCTCGCGCGCAGGGTTGCGGGGTCGGTCCAGACGTATTCGGCGACCTCGTCCGGGTTGGGGCTGGGGTCGGTGTGTGCTGTCGCCCGGTAGACCGGGCAGATTTCGTTTTCGACGACGCCACTCGCATCCGTCGCCCGGTAGCGGAACAGCGGCAGGGTCACGAAGAGGTCATCGAGGTCGAGGCCGAGCTCGAACCGGCCGCGCCGGTCGATGGCGTCCCGCTGCGACTCACCGGGAAGCGGGTGCCCACAGAACGAGTTCGTCCAGACGCCCGGCCAGGTGCGCTTGCTCAGGGCACGCCGGGTGATGAGCACCTCGCCGCGCGCGTTGAAGACATACACGGAGAAGGCGAGGTGCAGCGCGGTATCCGCGTCGTGCATCGTGAGCTTGGGCGCCGTTCCGATCGAGCGCCCCGCTTCGTCGACCAGCACGACGAGTTCGACCCTCTGGTCCACATCCTGCATCGCCGCCTCCTGATCTTCCCGTCACCTTACCCGTAAAAGTCGCTAACCAAGTTAGCTAAATGTGAGGCTAGCATGGAGCAATGCCCGAACGAGCCACTTCTCCGTCGCTGTCGCCGTCGCCGGAGCCGACCTTCTGGCCGGTGCCCGCGTCACGCGGTGCGTCGAGCGCACCGGGCGAGACCAGTCCGCGCGACGTTCTCGCCGCGCTCCGGGAGTTCCGCGCGGCGGATGCCGCGATGCGCCAGCGCGCCCAGGCGCAGCTCGCCGTCAACGAGACAGACCTCCTCGCCATCCGGCACCTGATCCAGGGGGAGGCCCGGCATACCCCCGTGAGCCCGAAGGACCTCAGCGCCTATCTGGGCATCTCGACCGCAGCGACGGCGAAACTGCTCGCGCGCCTGTCCCGGACCGGGCACATCCGGCGCGAGGCGCACGCCGTCGACGGGCGCGTGCAACTCATCTATGCCACTCCGTCCGCCCGCAGCGAGGTGCGCAGGGCGCTCGGCGCGGTGCACGGGCGCATGTTCGCGGCAGCGGAAGAACTCGATCCCGCCGAGCGCCGCGCCGTGATCCGCTTCCTCGTCAACGTCGCAGACGCGATGTCCGTTGTCGAGCGGTTCCCGGCATCGGTCCCGGCATCGAATCCGGAGCTCGCGAACGATGCCGCCCCGGACCGGGGGGCGGAAGCGGCTCGGCGGCACGGGACCGCCTAGGCTTGACCGGTGCCAACACCAGCAGCCGACCATGTGACCGCCCTCCTCGCGTCCTATCAGGACTTCCCGGAGACGGGCATTCTCTTCCGTGACCTCAATCCCGTGTTCGCCGACGCCGTGGCCTTCCGTACGATCATCGACGAACTCGCCGAGCGATTCCACGGTCAGTTCGACGCGGTCGCGGGAATCGAAGCGCGGGGTTTCCTGCTCGCAGCGGCGGTCGGGTACGCGGCGGGGGCATCCGTGCTCGCCGTGCGCAAGGGCGGCAAGCTGCCCGGCTCCGTTCTCTCGGAGAACTACGACCTCGAATACGGTTCGGCGTGCCTCGAACTCGAGATCGGCCAGCTGCCCGAGGGATCCCGCGTGCTCGTCCTCGACGACGTGCTCGCGACCGGCGGAACGATCGCGGCGACGTCCCGGCTCGTCCGGCGAGCCGGCTATCGGCTGACCGGCGTCGGCGTCGTGCTCGAGCTCACCGAGCTCCTCGGCCGCGACCGCCTCGGCACCACCCCGCTGCACACCATCGTCGCCCTCTAGGACCGTCGCCGCGCCTGTTTCGGCAGGCCGCTCCCGAAACGGCGGGCGCGCCCTGCCGAAACCGCAGCGGCGGCAGCGGATGCCGGACGCACCACTCTCCGCGACCGCCGGCATCCGCCGCTCCGCCCCGCACGGTGCGAAATCTGGACGCCGTGAGGCGATCCGCGACCCGATGCAGCATGCTTGGAGCATGACGGGAAACGGCGACGAGTGGGTCTTCGCGCCAGACGGCCGCAGGTTCTGGGGACGGTTCGGCGCCGCGGGGCTGCTCGTACACCACGAGGAGCTCGGCGTGCTCATGCAGCACCGCGCCGCGTGGAGCCACAACGGCGACACCTGGGGGCTTCCCGGCGGTGCCCGCCACGAACACGAGACCGCCCTCGAGGCCGCCCTCCGCGAGGCGAACGAGGAGGCCGGCGTGCCCGCCGAGCTCGTCAGCGTGCAGTTCAGCTCGGTGCTCGACCTCGGCTTCTGGTCGTACACCACGGTCGTCGTGCTCGCCCTCGAACGCTTCGAGCCCGTGATCAGCGACCGGGAGAGCATCGCGCTCCGCTGGGTGCCCACCGAGCTCGTCGACGAGCTGCCGCTGCACCCCGGCTTCGCGCAAAGCTGGCCCGCCCTGCGCGCCCGCCTCGACGGGGCGGATGCCGGCGACCCGGCCACGGACATCCGCTCGCCCCAGTCGCGCGCCTGACCCGCTGGCGTCAGACGGCGGGCAGCACCCGGAAGACCGGGTGGTCCGCGGCGATCGCCTCGAACGCGGCAACGGGTTCGTGCCTGTCCACGGACAGGTGCGGGCGGCCGCCGGGGGCCTTCTTCACGAAGCGCTTCAGGATCGGCGCGCGTTCCTCCGCAGGCACCTCGACGAGCCAGACCGGGCGCGCCGTCCTCCGGCGGAGGGTCGCACGGCCGCCCGCCGCGCGCACGTTCCGCACCCAGTTGCACTCGCCGAGCATCGAGACGAGGTACCACCGGCCGGCGACATCGGCCATCCCGATCGGGAACCGGGTGATCTGCCCGCTGCGGCGGCCGACGACCTCGAGGGAGACCCAGCGCCGCGGCAGCACCCCGAGGCGCAGCGCCCGGTTCCACAGCCGCGCATAGCGCTTCGCCGTGGCGTTCCCGCGCCTGCCGGCGTACATCGCGCGAAGCCGGTCGGCCTGCGCGCCCATCACAGCGCCCTCCGCACGGGGACGGACTCCGGCCGGGGGACCGCGCGCGGGAACCACGGCACGATCGCGCTCGTCACGCGCTGGTAGGCCGGGTACCCGGGGTGCCGGGACACCGAGATCCGCTCGGTGAACACCGTCGACCCGATGAACAGCCCGGTGAGGAGTACCGCGCCGAGCACGGACCACTGGAGGAGACTCCCGGCGGCGACCGCGCCGAACAGGAACACGACCCACCACTGGCCGAGCTCGCAGAAATAGTTCGGGTGCCGCGAGTAGCGGAACAGCCCGGTGCGGAGCACGTCCGGTCTCGCGGCCCCACTCTCTGCCGGAGAACCGCCCGTGTCGGCCCCGCGCGGTCCCCGCGCCCGGTGGAAGTCCCACTGCTGCTGGTCGGCGACCCCTTCGCCGACGAGCAGCAGCAGGAAGGCGAGGGTCAGGCCCAGATCGGCGGGGCCGAAGGGGTTCGCGGCGTGCAGTGCTGCGGTCGCGGCGGGCAGCACGATCAGGAGCAGGATCGCGTTCTGGTAGATCGTGATGAAGAACAGGTTGAAGAGTCCGAACCCGGCCGGCGACATCCGCCCGCGCAGAACGGCCCACCGATAGTCCTCCCCGCCGGGGGCGTAACCGCCCTTGCGGGCGAAGTTGAACGTCAGCCGCGCACCCCACAGGGTCACGAGAACGGCGATCGTCACGAGGCGCGCGTCGTCGAAACCGGACCCCGCTGCGAAGACCCACGCGTAGACCGGCGGCACCAGAGACCAGGACCGGTCCACCCAGGAGTATTCGCCGGTGAGCAGCGAGAGAATCCAGGCCGTGGCGCAGGAGGTGAGCATGATCCAGAGGCAGACGACGAACGGGTCCATGTCCGAAGCGTACGCCCGGTGCGGCCGCCCGGCCCGTGCGACCAGGACCGTGCGACCCGCTACCGTTGACACCCGGAGGAATCATGAAACTGGAGCCGTTGTTCCTGAGGCTCGACCGGGTCGCCGGTGGTCGCTCGGTCGAATACACCATCGCGCCCGAGATGCGCCGGCACCCCAAGACGCGCCGTGCGTTCGTCGCGATCCTGTGGCTCCTCGCCGCGGAACTGGTCCTCGGCGCTGCCGCGGTCGTGATCGCGGTCGTGTTGTTCCTCGGCGGCACCGCGATTCCGTCCTCGGTCTGGATGCGCACCTTCGTCGTGCTCGCGATGACGCTCACGCTGCTCTACTTCGCCTGGCGCGCGCAGAAGGGCTTCTACTGGGCCTACCTGCGGCTGCGGCTGTTCAGCAAGATCTTCCCGGTGATCACGCTCGTCCTCGCCGCGATCCCTGGCCTGTATCCCTTGTGGATGGTCAGCGAGCAGATCCTGTTCAGCCTCATCATGATCGGCGTCGGCGACTACCTCTCGTCCGACCACATGCGCGAGGCATTCCCGAAGCCGCACCGCACGCCGAAGCTGCAGCGCGCACCGAAGCCGCCGCGCCCCACCACGTCGCTCTAGTCCGGGGCAGCCGGACCCCGCCCGGCGGTCGCGCTGCGCTCTGGCGCTGCCCGCCGCCTCCGGGTCATGCCTCCCGCACGACCTCGGCCGCCGTCTTGTCCGGGCGCCGGCCCCGCCACGACGGATGCCGCAACCGGCCGTCCGCGGTCCACTCGAGGTAGTCGACCTCTCCGACCAGGACCGGCCGCACCCAGTGCGCATCGCGCACATCGGCCGCGGGCACCGCGGTGAACGGGTTCTTCGCCTGGGCGAGCCGGTCGAGCCGGCCGCGCAACGCCACGAGGTCCCGGTCGCGGAAACCGGTGCCGACCCTGCCGACATACTCGAGGCCCGTCGCCGACGGGATTCCGAGCAGCAGCGAACCGAGCGACCGCGACCGGTTGCCGTTTCCGGTGCGCCAGCCGCCGATCACCACCTCCTGCGACCGGTGGTGCTTGATCTTGATCCACGACCGGGACCGGCGCCCGCCCTCGTATCCACCGTCGGCGTCCTTCGCGACGATGCCCTCGAGACCGAGCTCGCGGCTCACCCGCACGGCCGCCTGCGCGTCGCCGGGCAGGTCCGGCGAGAGCTGCACCGCCCCGTCGCCCGCAACGATCGACTCGAGGATCGCCCGCCGTTCCGAGTACGGCGTGCGGCTGAGGTCGACCCCCTCGCGTTCGAGCACGTCGAACACGAGGTATTGCACGGGGGTCGCGGCTGCCGCTGCGGCCACCGTGCGACGGGTCAGGTGCATCCGGCTCTGCAGCAGGCCGAAGTTCGGCCTGCCCGAGCGGTCGAGCGCGACGATCTCCCCGTCCAGCACCGCGCTGGCCGCATGGACGGCGGCCGGAATGGCCGTGAGCAACTCGGGGTAGGCATCCGTCACCTCGTTGCCCGCCCGGGTGAAGAGGTGCACCGGCCGCTCGGTGCCCGTCGTCGCCAGGTAGGCGAGTGCACGGATGCCGTCCCACTTCGGTTCGAACGCCCAGCGGATGTCCGCGACCAGGTCGGCGGCAGACCCGAGCGTCGCGAGCATGGGTGCGTACCGCCCGCGCGGGCTCGCATCCGGCCGGTCTGTCGGCGCACCGCCGGTACCGGCACCCGCCCCGGCACCCGGCCCGGAATCCGCACCAGAACGTGCAGCCGCCCCGTCGTCCGCCGGTGCGGTCGGAGCGCCCGTCACGGCCGCCGCGGCGGACTCGGTCCGCCGGCGAGCCCCTGCCCCCGCCTTCGGTTTCATCAGGTGGATGAGCCAGTTCTGGGCCGAGCGGTCGTGAGAGCCCTGGCCCTGGGCATTCGTGCGG
This sequence comes from Cryobacterium algoricola, assembly GCF_004402485.1. Taxonomy (GTDB): domain Bacteria; phylum Actinomycetota; class Actinomycetes; order Actinomycetales; family Microbacteriaceae; genus Cryobacterium; species Cryobacterium algoricola. The sequence continues at coordinate 12,681 of NZ_SOFG01000009.1, forward strand.
ATGAGCGCGAACCGCCGCGAGCCATCGAGGCCCCCGCCCGGTTCCCCGTGCAGTGTCGCGATGACTTCGTCCTCCCGCCACTTCTCTAGGTCGTAGTGGCCACGATCCCAGATCGACACCGTGCCCGCACCGTATTCCCCGGCCGGAATCTCGCCTTCGAACCCGCCGTACTCGAGGGGATGGTCCTCGGTGCGCACGGCGAGGTGGTTCTTCGCCACGTCCGTGGGCACCCCGCGCGGGAGCGCCCAGGATGCGAGCACGCCCTCGTGCTCGAGACGGAAGTCATAGTGCAGGTTCCTGGCGTGGTGTTCCTGGATCACGAAGCTCTGCCGGTCCGTCTGCGCAGTCGCGGGTGCGGCGCCGGCGTCCGGCACCGGCTCCGGGGTGCGTGCCGCGCTGCGTTTGCTGCGATAGACGGCCAGCCGGTCGCCGGGGTCAGGGTAGGCGGCGCCCGCGTCCGCGTCGCCCGCGCCGGCGTGCGTCGTCCCGTGTGCCCCCGAACCGTGTGCCTCCGCACCGTGCGCCCCGAGCAGCGGGGCGAGCGGATCGCCGCTGTGCTCGACCCGGCTCAACGCCTGCCTGTAGTCGAGGTGGGCGAGACCAGGTTCGGCGAGCTCACGCCAGGTGCGGGGCATCGCGACCATCGGCCGGAACGTGCCGCGCAGGGAATACGGCGTGATCGTGGTCTTCGCGGCGTTGTTCTGGCTCCAGTCCACCAGGACCTTGCCGCCCCTGATCGACTTCTTCATGTCGCTCACGACGAGGTCGGGGTGGTCGGCTTCGAGCGCCCGCGCGAGTTCGTGCGCGACCTGGGAGATCTCGTCGGAGGTGTGGGTCAGGTCGAGGGCCGCATAGAGGTGGATGCCCTTGCTCCCGCTCGTGACCGGGAACGGGTCGAGTCCCATGTCGCGCAGGATGGCGCGGGCGAGCCGGGCCACCTCGGCGCAGTCCGGAAGCGTGACGCCCTCGCCGGGGTCGAGGTCGAGCACGAGCCGGTCGGGATTGCGCCGGCTGCCGTCCCGTCCGAACTGCCACTGCGGAACGTGGAGCTCGAGCGCCGACATCTGCCCGAGCCAGGTCAGGGTCGCCACGTCGTTCACGAGCGGGTACACGTTCGTGTGGTCGGTGTGCTCGATCGAGTGGCGCTGCACCCAGCTCGGCGCCGAGTCCTCGAGGTTCTTCTGGAAGAACATCTTCTCCGGCTTCTCCGGCTTCTCCGGCGTGCCGACCCCGTGCACCCAGCGTTTCCGCGTCGCCGCACGGTTCGCGGCGTGCGGAACGAGCACCTCGGCGATCGCGGCGTAATAGCCGAGGACATCCGCCTTGGTGGTGCCGGTCTCGGGGTAGAGCACCTTGTCGAGGTGCGTGAGCGTGATCCGGTGCCCGTCGACGGACACGATCTGGCTCGTCGCCTCGTTCATCCGGTCTCCGTTCCGATCGATTCGCGCCAGGTCCTCCCGCTGCCGTTCTTCCAGCATGCCCGTCCAGTCCCCGTCCGGCTAGTACGGGCGGCGGATGCGGTGTCTACTGTTTCGCATGAGATCGATCTGGAAGGGCTCCATCACCTTCGGCCTCGTCAACGTGCCCGTCAAGGTCTACAGCGCGACAGAGGACCATGACACTCCGCTGCACCAGGTCCACGACGCAGACGGCGGGCGCATCCGCTACCAGCGGCGGTGCTCCCGGTGCGGCCGGATCGTCGACTACGCCCACATCGACAAGGCGTACGACGACGGGGAGAACACGGTCGTCCTCACCGAGGAGGAGCTCCGCAGACTGCCGGCGGAGAAGAGCAGGGAGATCGACGTCGTCGAGTTCGTGCCGAGCGAGCAGCTCGACCCGATGCTGTTCGAGAAGAGCTACTACCTCGAGCCGGACGGTGCATCGCCCAAGGCGTACGTCCTGCTGCGGCGGGCGCTCGAGGCGAGCGACCGCACCGCGATCGTGCGGTTCGCCCTCCGCCAGAAGACCCGCCTCGGCGCGCTCCGGGTGCACGGTGACGTGCTGCTCCTGCAGGCGCTGCTCTGGAGCGACGAGGTGCGAGAGGTCGACTTTCCCGCCCTGGCCGAGACGACGAAGATCTCGCGGCAGGAGCTCGAACTCTCGGCGGCGCTCGTCGAGTCCTTTGCCTCCGATTTCACCCCGCAGGACTACCGAGACGACTACCAGGACCAGCTCAGGGACCTGATCGAGGCCAAACTGGCCGCCGGCGAGACCGTCGAGGCGGCCGAGGCCGGGGAGGCGGGGGAGTCCGCGGAGGAGGAGTCCGCAGGCGGGGAGGTCCTCGACCTGATGGAGGCACTGAAACGCAGTGTCGAGCGCAGCCGGGCCGGGGGGAAGGGCGAGACCGCGGCAGACGGCGAGGACACGGCGCGGCCGGCGAAACGCCGCATTCCTTAGCGGCCGGGCACCTCGATAGACTCGCACAATGGCAGCGGCCGAAGTACCGATCGTCAGTTCCAGGGTTCTGACCCTGCCGAACGTCTTGAGCGCCCTCCGGCTCGCCCTCGTTCCGGTCTTCCTCGTCCTGCTCGTCCGCGGTGCGGACGCCTGGGCCCTGCTGGTGCTCCTCGTGGCGAGTCTCACTGACTACCTCGACGGCGTGATCGCGCGGCGCTTCAATCAGATCACCCGGCTCGGCCAGCTGCTCGATCCCGCTGCCGACCGGCTCTACATCTTCGCGGCCCTCCTCGGCCTGGCCTGGCGTGACCTCGTGCCGTGGTGGATCGTGCTCATCGTGATCGGCAGGGACGTCTTTCTCCTCGGCCTCGGCATCGTCCTCGCGAACCACGGCTACGGGCCGCTCCCGGTCAACCTGCTCGGCAAGGCCGCGACGTTCTGTCTCTTCTACGCCCTGCCGTTGATCATGCTCGGCCAGGCGTTCCCCATGCTCGGCTGGTGGTCTCTTCCGATCGGCTGGGCCTTCGGAATCTGGGGTGCGTTCCTCTATTGGTGGGCCGGAATCATCTACGCTTTCGAGACTGCCCGGGTGATTCGGCTTCCGCGGGTTATTGCGCCCATTCGATCGGATACGATTGACGGGTAGGAGGTGCACCGGTGATTGATTCCAAAAAGCCAGATGAGAGCCAGCGTAAGACCGCGCCCGAAGAATACTCCGGTACCGACACGACGATGACGTTCAGTCAGGGCTTCGCGGCCCAGCTGGCGGCGGTCGACAACGACGTGACGGCAGAGGAGCTGGAAGCGATCTCTGCCCTGCCCTCCGGGTCCGCTCTGCTCGTTGTCCGCCGTGGTCCGAATTCGGGCGCCCGGTTCCTGCTCGACGCCGACGTGACGACCGTCGGCCGGCACCCGCACGCGGACATCTTCCTCGACGACGTGACCGTGTCCCGCAGGCACGCCGAGTTCCTCCGCCACGGAACCTCGTTCGAGGTCAAGGACCTCGTCTCCCTGAACGGCACCTATTTCGAGGGAGTGCGCATCGAAACCGCCGCGCTCCACGACAGGGATGAAGTTCAGGTCGGCAAGTTCCGGCTCACGTTCTACGCCTCGCGACTCGATCTGGCGCCACAGGCGAGCGAGTAGTGGCAGCGTCCTCCGCCCAGGCCAGGCAGCCGGGTGCGACGTCGCTGTTGAGCATCGGACAGGTGCTCGCTCGCCTGACCCCGGATTTCCCCGACCTCACCCCGTCGAAGCTGCGCTTCCTCGAGGAGCAGCGGCTCGTCTCTCCCGCGCGCACCGAATCCGGCTACCGCAAGTTCTGCGCGAGCGACCTCGACCGGCTCCGCCTCATCCTCTCGATGCAGCGCGACCTGTACCTTCCGCTCAAGGTCATCCGCGGCTACCTCGACGACCTCGACGCCGGCAACTCGCCGACGCTGCCCGGGGGAGTCACCCCGGGTCCGTCGATGCTGTCGACCGAACGGCGCCTCAGCCGCGACGAACTCATCCGCGAGGCCGGGGCATCCGCCGCCCTGTTGCACGACGCCGTGTCCGCCTCGATCATTCTTCCCGCGGATGTCTACGGTGACGAGGCGCTCGGAGTGCTGCGTGCCCTTGTCGAGCTTCAGCACAGCGGGATCGAACCGAGGCACCTGCGCGGCTTCCGCGGCGCGGCAGAACGGGAACTGGGGCTGATCGAGAGCGCCCTGGTGCCGCTGTCCCGACGCAGGGACGCGTCGAGCCGGGCGAAGGCCGCGGAAATGGCCGTCGAAATCGCCGGCAATTTCGAGGTGATCCGGGGCAGCCTGATCCGTTCGGCGCTCGGCCGCCTCACCAGTTAAGCCGTAGACTGCTGGAGGTGCCGCCGGACCGAATCTGATCCGATCGCGCCTCACCGATATCGTCCCTGACGACACGCCGACGTGTTCGAGCGGATGTCCGCACCGAGGCCCACTTGGCTCGGTAGCGTTGCACCTGCGGTTCGTACCGCACCCCATTCCGAGAGGCGATCGTATGAGCGAGCTCAGCAAGCGTGACGACGCCTCCCGCTACGGTGACGGACTCCTGTTCACCGACGGCATGCCCGACCTCGATGAGAATTCCGGGTACCGGGGCGCCGTTGCTGCCAGAGCCGCCGGCATCACCTACCGCCAGCTGGACTACTGGGCCCGTACCGAACTCGTCGAACCGACGGTGCGCGGCGCGACCGGCTCCGGCACCCAGCGGCTCTACGGCTTCCGCGACATCCTCGTGCTCAAGCTCGTCAAACGCCTTCTCGACACCGGCATCTCCCTCCAGCAGATCCGTACGGCCGTCAACCAGCTGCGCGAGTCCGGGGTCAGCGACCTCGCCCAGACCACGCTGATGAGCGACGGCGCGAGCGTCTATCTCTGCACCTCCAACGACGAAGTCATCGATCTTGTCAGCCGTGGCCAGGGCGTCTTCGGAATCGCCGTCGGCAAGGTCCTGCGCGAGGTGGAGACGACCCTCGTCGAGCTCGACTCGCAGCCCTCCGATCCCTCGGACGAGCTGGCCGTGCGTCGGCTGTCCCGCAAGGTCTCCTAGCTCCCGAGCCGGAGCATCCGCTCGTTCGCGTTGAGGCGCGGAAGAAGCGCCTTCGTGTTGCCTGGGACGGTGTTTCGTCCGCCCTCGAGCGTCGGACAACGCCCCGGACTGGGGGAGCCGAGAGGGCCTGAGGAGGCTAGCGCTGCTCCGCGTACTCGCCGATGCGCGCGGTGCGGAGGATGCGTTCGAGCAGCTGGTCGAAGTAGCGGGCCATTTCCTGCGCGCTGTCGCCCGGCCAGGTGTGCAGCGGCTTCGCGGCGCCCTGCGCCTGCTGCAGCGACGTGCGCTCCGGCAGCTGGGGGCTCAGCACGAGCGGGCCGAACATGTCCCGCAGTTCCTTGATCCGGAACTGGTGCTCGAGGGAGGCGATCCTGGCCCGGTTCACGATGATGCCGAGCGGCTGCAGGCGCGGGCTGAGGCCGCGGCGGATCTCCTCGATCGCGCGCAGGGCGCGGTCGGCGGCGGCGACGGAGAACAGACCGGGCTCGGTGACGACGGCGACGCGGTCGCTCGCCGCCCACGCGGTCCTGGTCAGGGCGTTGAGGGAGGGAGCGCAGTCGATGAGGACCAGGTCGTAGTCCTTCTCGACCGTGGAGAGGGCCTCTTCGAGCTTCCAGATGTCCCGGATGCTCGGGTGCGGCCCGTCGAAGTTGATGGCGGACGGGCTGCCGATCATGACGTCGATCGTGCCCTGCTGGCCGCGGGTCCAACCGCTCGGAACGATGGCGGCGCGGACTATCTTCTCCTTGGGGGAGGCGAGGACGTCGGCGATGTTCAGGTGGCCGGCGACCTCGATGTCCATGCCGGTCGACACGTCCGATTGCGGGTCGATATCGACGACCAGGGTCCGTACGCCGCGGGCGAAGGCAGCAGAAGCCAGACCCAGGGTCACTGTGGTCTTGCCTACTCCTCCCTTGAGGGAGCTAACGCTTAGTACGTGCACAAGTAGATACGTTACCTTCACTAGTCTTAGAGAACCTAACCGCCAGCTGTGTGCCCGTCGCCTCCTGAAAGGTCTGCATGTTCACGAAAATTCTTGTTGCCAACCGCGGAGAAATCGCGATTCGCGCGTTTCGTGCAGCGTATGAGCTCGGCGCGAAGACCGTCGCCGTCTATCCGTTCGAAGACCGGAATTCCCTGCACCGCCTGAAGGCAGACGAGGCGTACCAGATCGGCGAACCCGGGCACCCGGTCCGCGCCTACCTGACCGTGAGCGAGATCATCCGGGTCGCCGTCGAGAGCGGCGCCGACGCCATTTACCCCGGCTACGGCTTCCTTTCCGAGAACCCGGAGCTCGCACTCGCCGCCCGTGAGGCCGGTATCACCTTCATCGGCCCCGGCGAGCACGTGCTCGAAATGGCCGGCAACAAGGTCACCGCCAAGGAACACGCGATCGCCGCCGGCGTCCCCGTGCTCAAGTCGAGCGCCCCCTCGAAGGACCTCGACGAACTCATGGCCGCCGCTGCGGACATCGGCTTCCCGATCTTCGCGAAGGCCGTCGCCGGCGGAGGCGGGCGCGGCATGCGCCGCGTCGCAAGCATGGACGACCTGCGCGGCTCCCTCGAGGAGGCCATGCGCGAGGCCAACAGTGCCTTCGGCGACTCGACCATGTTCCTCGAGCAGGCCGTGCTCCGTCCCCGGCACATCGAGGTCCAGATCCTCGCCGACTCGACCGGCGAGACCGTGCACCTCTTCGAGCGGGACTGCTCCGTGCAGCGCCGCCACCAGAAGGTCATCGAGATCGCGCCAGCGCCGAACCTCAGCGACAAGATCCGGACCCGTCTTTACGCGGATGCCGTCGCATTCGCCCGCTCCATCGGTTACGTCAACGCGGGCACCGTCGAGTTCCTGCTCGACACCGTCGGGGAGCGCGCGGGCCAGCACGTCTTCATCGAGATGAACCCGCGGATCCAGGTCGAGCACACCGTGACGGAAGAGGTCACAGACGTCGACCTCGTCGTCGCCCAGATCCGTATTGCCGCGGGGGAGACCCTCGCGGAACTCGGACTGCTCCAGGACCAGATCCACCTGCGCGGCGCGGCGCTCCAGTGCCGCATCACCACGGAAGACCCGACCATGGGATTCCGGCCGGACACCGGGAAGATCACGACCTATCGCTCACCCGGTGGGGCAGGCATCCGCCTCGACGGCGGAACGATCAACCCCGGCGCGCAGATCAGCCCGCACTTCGACTCGATGCTCGCGAAGCTCACCTGCCGCGGTCGCGACTTCACCGCGGCCGTCACGCGCTCGAAGCGGGCACTGGCCGAGTTCCGCATCCGCGGCGTCTCCACGAACGTCGCCTTCCTCCAGGCCGTGCTGGAAGACCCGGGCTTCGCTGCCGGCGACCTCAGCACCTCCTTCATCGACGAGCGCCCGGAACTGCTCCGCGCCCGCGTCTCCAAGGACCGCGGAACGAAGATCCTGAACTGGCTCGCCGACGTCACCGTCAACAAGCCCAATGGGGTCCCGATCACGCTGCTGAACCCGGCGGAGAAGCTTCCGAAGCTCGACCTCGCGATCCCGGCCCCCGCCGGCTCCCGCCAGCGGCTGCAGCTGCTCGGCCCGGCCGGTTTCGCCGCGGAACTCCGCGCCCAGACCGCACTCGCCGTGACGGACACCACGTTCCGCGACGCCCACCAGTCGCTCCTGGCGACCCGGGTGCGCACGCGGGACCTCGTCGCCGTCGCGCCGTACGTCGCCCGGATGACGCCGGAGCTCCTCTCGATCGAGGCCTGGGGCGGCGCGACCTACGACGTCGCGCTGCGCTTCCTCGGCGAGGACCCGTGGGAGCGGCTCGCGGCCCTGCGTGCCGCGCTCCCCAACATCAACGTGCAGATGCTGCTTCGCGGCCGGAACACGGTCGGCTACACGCCGTACCCGACCGAGGTCACCGACGCCTTCGTGCGTGAGGCGTCCGACACGGGCGTCGACATCTTCCGGATCTTCGACGCCCTCAACGACGTCACCCAGATGCGCCCGGCGATCGACGCCGTCCTCGGCACCGGCACGAGCATCGCCGAGGTGGCACTCTGCTACACCGGCGACCTGCTCGACCCCGCGGAAGACCTCTACACGCTCGACTACTACCTGCGCCTCGCGGAGCAGATCGTCGACAGCGGCGCGCACATCATCGCGATCAAGGACATGGCGGGGCTGCTCCGCCCCGCCGCCGCCGAGAAGCTCGTCGGCGCGCTCCGCGAACGTTTCCCCCTCCCCGTGCACGTCCACACCCACGACACTCCCGGCGGCCAGCTCGCGACCCTGCTCGCCGCCGCGCGCGCCGGAGCCGACGCCGTCGACGTCGCGAGCGCACCGATGGCCGGCACCACGAGCCAGCCGTCGGCGTCCTCGCTCGTCGCGGCGCTGGCCCACACCGAGCGCGACACCGGCATCTCGCTCAAGGCCGTCTGCGACCTCGAACCGTACTGGGAAGACGTGCGCCGCGTCTACCACCCCTTCGAATCGGGACTCCGCGCCCCGACCGGCCGGGTCTACAGCCACGAGATCCCCGGAGGCCAGCTCTCCAACCTCCGCACCCAGGCCGTCGCCCTCGGCCTCGCCGACGACTTCGAGCTCATCGAGGACATGTACGCCGCCGCGAACCAGATCCTGGGCCGCGTTCCCAAGGTCACACCCTCGTCCAAGGTCGTCGGCGACCTCGCCCTCTACCTCGCCGCCGTCCGGGCCGACCCGGCCGACTTCGCGGCGAACCCCGGAAACTACGACGTGCCGGACTCCGTGATCGGCTTCATGGCCGGCGAACTGGGCGACCTGCCCGGCGGCTGGCCGGAGCCCTTCCGCAGCAAGGTGCTCGCCGGGCGCAGCATCCACATCGGCGTCACCGAGCTGACCGCGCCGGAACGCGAAGCGCTCGACGGTGACAGCCTGACCCGGCGCTCGATGCTCAACCAGTTGCTCTTCCCCGGCCCGACCCGCCAGTTCGAGCAGATTCGCGAGCTGTTCGGCGACCTCTCCGTCGTTGACACCGTCGACTACCTCAACGGGCTGCAGCAGGGCATCGAACACTCGGTCGAGATCGACAAGGGCGTTCGCCTCTACGTCGGCCTCGAGGCCATCGGCGAGGCAGACGACAAGGGCATGCGCACCGTCATGACCACGCTCAACGGCCAGCTGCGCCCCGTGTTCGTACGCGACCGCGGCATCACCGTGAGCACGAAGGCCGCAGAGAAAGCGGATGCGAACCGGCCGGGCCAGGTGGCGGCTCCCTTCTCCGGGGTGGTCACTCTGCAGGTCGAGGAGGGCGCGACCGTCGAGGCCGGCCAGACCGTCGCATCCATCGAGGCGATGAAGATGGAGGCGGCCATCACCTCTCCGATCGCCGGTGTCGTCGAGCGCGTGGCGATCCCCAAGACGCAGCAGGTGGACGCGGGCGACCTGCTCGTGGTTGTGCGCCCGCGCTAGGCTGAAGGTCGATCGGTCGGCACCCACAGTGGCGCCGCCCGGTCGGGGGCCCAGGCCGGGCCGATTTTTTCACGACGAAGGGACGGACTGTGGTGCCGGAAAAGCGCACGGACACCGGGATCTCTTCGACGGGCGGCGGAGACGCGCAGCCCGGTGACGAGTACAACAGCGAGCTGCCGCCGCACACGATCGACAACCTGGCCGCCGCGCTCCCCGCGGGGCTCGCTGCGGCACCCCTCGCGACGACGGCGATCGGGAGCGGCAGCCCCGCAGGCGGGAGCGACGCCGCCCGCCCCGCGACCCACACCGTCGAGATCAACACCGGGCCGGGCATCCGCGTGGCGGCGGGAGACCGTGCCACCCGGAACGACCGCGCCGACAGGGGCGAGCGCCTCGGCGCCGCCGCGGCCGGGGCCGTGCAGTCGCTCTCCGGCCCCGCCCAGGCCGCTCCGGCGGATGCCGCGGCGCAGTCCCGCAGGGAACGCCTGCGCCCGGATGGCGCCGTCCTCCCCGAATCGGCGTCCATGCTCACGTCCGAACGCCTGCTCGCGGTCAATCGCCGCACCCAGCCGCCGCCCCACGGCGGCTGGAACGCCTTCGTCTACGCCGTGACCCTGCACCTCGTCAACCTCGGCGACTCGGCGAAGATCCGCGCGCACAAGGACATGGACGCCCTGATCCGCAAGGAGTTCGACGGCGGCACCCGGTTCGTGCCGATCCTCACCCGCAAGGGCGGGGTCGGCAAGACCACGGTCACCGCCCTGCTCGGGATGGCCCTCGCCGACGCGCGCGAAGACCGCATCATCGCCGTCGACGCCAACCCCGACCGCGGCACCCTCTCCGAACGGGTCAGCAAGCAGACCAGGTCGACCGTGCGGGACGTCGTCACGAAGGCCGCGTCCATCGGCGGCTTCACCGACTTCTCCTCGCTCGTGTCCCGTGACGCGACCCGGCTCGACATCCTCGCCTCCGACACCGACCCGCTGCTGTCCGAAGCCTTCGACGAGGACGACTACAACGTCGTCGCCGACCTCGCGGCCCGGTACTACTCGATCATGCTCACCGATTGCGGCACCGGGATCGTGCACTCCGTGATGCGGGCGACGCTGCAGCGTGCAGACTCGATCGTGGTGGTCTCCGGCGGCAGCGTCGACGAAGCCCGCCTCGCGTCCGAGACCCTGACTTGGCTCGACGCCAACGGCTACGGCGACCTCGTCCGCAACTCGATCGTCGCGCTCAACACCGCCACCCAGGGCACCAACCTCGTGAAGCTCGAGGAGATCGAGTCGCACTTCCGGTCGAGGGTCCGCGAGATCGTGCGCATCCCCTACGACCCGCAGCTCGCGGCGGGGAGCGTCATCTCGTGGGCGGACCTCAAGCCGATCACCCGGCTCGCCGCGCGCACCCTCGCCGCTCTCGTGGTCGAGGGCCTTCCCGCGCACCGCGGCGCGTGACACACCATAGACCAACCGACTTGCCCGCACCAACTGACTTGGAGTTTTCCTGTGCCTGAGCGCCAGATCCGTCTCTTCGGAGATCCCGTGCTGAAGACCGTGTCCGCGCCGATCGAGACCATCGACGACCGGGTCACCCGGCTCGTCGTCGACCTTCTCGACAGCGTGCGCCTGCCGGGCCGCGCCGGGGTCGCCGCAGCCCAGATCGGCGTGAACCTGCGCGCGTTCAGCTACAACGTCGACGGCGTGATCGGGTACATCCTGAACCCCGTCGTCGTCGAGGTCTCCGGGGAACCCGCCCTCGTCGAGGAGGGCTGCCTGTCCGTCCCCGGCCTGTGGTACCCGACCAAGCGCTACCCGTTCGCCCGGGTCACCGGGATAGACCTCGCCGGTGAACCCGTCGAGCTCGCCGGAGACGGGCTGATGGCCCAGGCCCTGCAGCACGAGACCGACCACCTCGACGGTTTCCTCTACATCGACAAACTCGACAAGGAGAACCGCCGGGCGGCCATGAAGGAGATCCGCGAGTCCGACTGGTTCTGACCGACCGTCAGCGCACCACCGGGTTCTGCTCGGTGACGACGGGCACGCCCTGGTACATGCCCTCGATCGTCGCGGCGAAGTCCCGCAGGATCACGTCGCGCTTGATGCTGAGTTTGGGCGTGAGATAGCCGTTGTCCTCGGTGAGCTCGACGGTGAGGATCACGAATTTGCGGATGGACTCCGCCCGCGACACGTGCGAGTTGGCGTGGTCGATGGCGCGCTGCACCTCGGCGAGCACCGCCGGGTTGAGCGCCGCCTCGGCGATCGACATCGAGGCATCCTCGCCGTTGTTGTGCAGCCAGACCGCGAGCATGTCGGGGTCGAGCGTGACGAGCGCCGCGATGAACGGCTTGCGGTCGCCGACGACGATGACCTGGCCGACGAGGGGGTTGGAGCGGATCGGGTCCTCGAGCGCGGCCGGCGCGACGTTCTTGCCGCCCGCGGTCACGATGATCTCCTTCTTGCGGGCCGTGATCGTGACGAAACCGTCGGCGTCGAAGTCGCCGATGTCGCCGGTGCGGAACCAGCCGTCGTCGAAGGCGGCCTGGGTCGCCTCGGGGTTGTGCCAGTACTCCTTGAAGACGTTGACGCCCTTGACCTCGATCTCGCCGTCGTCCATGATGCGGATCGAAACACCGGGAAGGGGCGGGCCGACGGTGCCGACCTTGAACTGGTCGGTGCGGCCGACCGTGGCGGGTGCCGTGGTCTCGGTGAGGCCGTAGCCCTCGAGGATCTTGATGCCGAGGCTGTGGTAGAAGTGGCCGAGGAACTCGCCGAGCGGGGCGGAGCCGGAGACGGCGTAGCGCACCTTGCCGCCCATGGCCGTGCGGAGCTTGCTGTAGACGAGCCGGTCGAAGATCGCGAACCGGATCTTCATCGAGAGGCTCACCGGGGTTCCCTCTGCGAGGGCCTTCGAGTGCTTGACCGCGAGGTGCGCGGCGGCCTCGAAGATCTTGCCGCGACCGGCGGCCTCCGCCTTCTGCTCCGCTGAGTTGTAGACCTTCTCGAACACCCGCGGCACCGCGAGCAGGAACGTGGGCTTGAACGACGCGAGCGCGGGCAGCAGCTGCCGGGTGTCCGGCTGGTGCCCGACCCGCACGTTCCCGTGCACGCACAGCACCGCGATGAACCGGGCGAAGACGTGCGCGGTCGTGATGAACAGCAGGGTGGATGCGCCGTCCTCGTGGTTGAGGACGCCCGAGAGGGCGATCCCCGCGTTTCGCGAGGTCTCGACGAAGTTCGAGTGCGTGAGCACGCAACCCTTGGGCCGGCCGGTGGTCCCCGCCGTGTAGATCAGGGTCGCGATGTCGGCGCCGGTCGCGAGGCGACGACGGCGCTCGATCTCGGCATCCGGAACGTCCACGCCTCCCGCGACGATCTTCGCGAGGTCGCCGAGGTCGATCTGCCAGACGGTTCCGATGTCCGGGAGGTCGGGGTGCACCTCGTCGAACTTGGCGAAGTGGTCCGCGGTCTCGAGGATCACGGCGGAGGCGCCGGAATCGCCGAGGATCCACTGCATCTGGGTCGGAGAGCTGGTCTCGTAGACCGGGACCAGGACGGCGCCGGCGAACCAGGTCGCGAAGTCGATGAGGGTCCACTCGTAGCGGGTCTTGCACATCAGGCCGATCTTGTCGCCGGGCTCGATGCCTGCTGCGACGAGCCCCTTGGCGAGGCTCACGACCTGACGGTGGAATTCGGAGGTCGTCACGGGGGCCCAACCGGCACCGCGGGGAACCGAGAACAGCACGGAATCCGGGGTGGCGGCGAGGCGATCCACGAGGAGATCGGTGATGTTCGCCCCTGGGTCGGCTGGGACGACTGCGGGCATATCGAACTGTTTCACGGCAACTCCTCTGGTACCGGGCGGATGTGCACACTCTAGCCGGGCGACATGCGGAGCAGTCGTTTCGACTCGCAGCGCCGCGGCTCAGTACACTCTAGAGGGACGCCTCAGCATAATTGTGTGCTGAGCTGGGCGGATGCCCGAGACTATGGACGAAAGAGGCCGGCTGTGCACGCCATTGGAATCGACATCGGCGGCACGAAGATTGCGGGAGCCCTCGTCGACGAGTTCGGCACCATCCTCCGTTCCGAGCGCACGCCCACAACCGCAGGGGACCCGCGGGCCATCGAAGACGCCGTCGTCGAGATGATCCAGAAGCTCGCCGTCGGGGAGGACGTCATCGCGGCAGGCGTCGCGGCGGCCGGCTTCATCGACTCCGCGCAGTCCACGGTCTACTACGCCCCCAACATCAACTGGCGCAACGAACCGCTCCGGGCGACCCTCGAAGAGCGGCTCAACCTCCCGATCCTGATCGAGAACGACGCGAACGCGGCCGGCTGGGCCGAATTCTGCTTCGGCGCCGGCCAGGTCTACAGCGACATGGTCACCCTCACGATCGGCACCGGCGTCGGCGGCGCCATCGTCTCCAACGATCGCCTGTTCCGCGGCGGCTTCGGCTGCGGCGCCGAGCTCGGCCACGTGCGCATCGTCCCGGACGGCCTCCCGTGCGGCTGCGGCGCCCAGGGCTGCATCGAGCAGTACGGCTCCGGCAGGGCCCTGCTCCGCATCGCCAACTCCCTGGCGGATGCCGGTGGCATCGGCCTCGGCCTCGCATCCGCCCGTGCCCGCAAGGGCAAGCTCAGCGGCAAGGACGTCGGCCGCCTGATCCAGGACGGCGACCCGGGGGCCCTCGCGGCCCTCCGCCAGCTCGGCGACGCGCTCGGCCAGGCCTGCGCCTCCCTCGCGGCCGTGCTCGACCCGCAGATCTTCGTCTTCGGCGGGGGAGTCGCCGACGCCGGCGAGCTGCTCCTCGAACCGATCCGTACCGCGTACCTCGAAAACCTTCCCGCGCGGGGCTACCACCCCGAGGCGGAATTCGCGATTGCCCAACTCGTCAACGATGCCGGAGTTGTCGGTGCCGCAGACCTCGCGCGGAAGCACGTCTTCCCGGTCTAGGCTGTGCCGACGCAAGAAAAGAGCGACCGATGTTCTACTGGATCATGAAAAACATTGTCGTCGGACCCCTCCTTCTGGGGCTCTTCCGGCCGTGGGTGGTCGGCCTCGAGAATATCCCCAAGACCGGGGGAGTCATCCTCGCGAGCAATCACCTGTCGTTCATCGACTCCGTGTTCCTGCCGCTCGTGGTGCCGCGCCGGGTGATCTTCCTCGCCAAGAGCGAATATTTCACCGGAACCGGGCTCAAGGGCTGGGCGACGAAGCAGTTCTTCAAGGCCACCGGCCAGCTTCCGATCGACCGCTCCGGCGGCAAGGCCTCGGAGGACTCGCTCAACACGGGCCTGCGGGTCCTCTCCGGCGGCGGGGTGCTCGGCATCTACCCCGAGGGCACCCGCAGCCCGGACGCGAAGATGTACCGCGGCCGCACCGGCGTCGCCCGGATGCTCCTCGAGGCCGGGGTGCCCGTCGTCCCCGTCGCGATGATCGACACCGAGAAGGCGATGCCGACCGGTACGAGGATCCCGAAGATCCGTCGGATCGGGATCGTCATCGGCAAGCCGCTCGATTTCAGCCGCTTCGAGGGGCTGGAGGGGGACCGGTTCGTGCTCCGCAGCGTGACCGACGAGCTGATGTACGAGCTCCAGGCGCTCAGCAAGCAGGAGTACGTCGACGTGTACGCCACGAGCGTCAAGGAAAAGCGCGCCAGTCTTTCGCGATAAGATCGCGTATCCCACCCCGGCTCGAACCAGCCCAGTCCCCTGGTGCGCACTCCGCGCGCCAACAAAGAGAAAACAGAGATAGTCCTGTGGTCGACACTACCGAACCCGTCATTGTGGCCGATGAAGCTGTGATCGCCGGTCTGGACTATTGGCGCACGCTTCCCATCAAGCAGCAGCCGACCTGGCCGGACTCCGAAGCCGTCGCTGCGGCATCCGCAGAACTGTCGACGCAGCCGCCCCTCGTCTTCGCCGGCGAGGTCGACATCCTGCGCGACCGGCTCGCGCAGGCCGCTGCCGGCCACGCCTTCCTGCTCCAGGGCGGCGACTGTGCGGAGACCTTCAGCGGCGCGACCGCGGAGCAGATCCGCAACCGGGTCAAGACCGTGCTGCAGATGGCCGTCGTGCTCACCTACGGCGCCTCGATGCCCGTGATCAAGATGGGCCGGATGGCCGGCCAGTTCGCCAAGCCGCGCTCGAGCGACTTCGAGACTCGCGGCGACGTCACCCTGCCCGCCTACCGCGGCGACATCGTCAACGGCTACGACTTCACCCCGGAGTCCCGCGAGGCCGACCCGGCCCGGCTGGTCAAGGGGTACCACACGGCCGCGTCGACGCTCAACCTGATCCGCGCGTTCACCCAGGGCGGTTTCGCCGACCTGCGCCAGGTGCACAGCTGGAACCAGGGCTTCGCCGCGAACCCGGCCAACCAGCGCTACGAGAAGGTGGCCAAGGAGATCGACCGGGCCATCAAGTTCATGATCGCGTGCGGTGCGGACTTCGAGGCGATGCGTCGCACCGAGTTCTACACGAGCCACGAGGGCCTGCTGATGGACTACGAGCGCCCGATGACCCGGATCGACTCCCGCACCGGCACCCCGTACAACACCTCGGCGCACTTCATCTGGATCGGCGAGCGCACCCGTGACCTCGACGGCGCCCACGTGGACTTCCTCTCCCGGGTACGCAACCCGATCGGCGTCAAGCTCGGCCCGAGCACCTCGGCGGACGACATGCTGCGTCTCGTCGACAAGCTCGACCCGAACCGCGAACCCGGCCGCCTCACCTTCATCACCCGGATGGGAGCAGGCAAGGTGCGCGACGCGCTCCCGCCGCTCCTCGAGGCGATCAAGGCGAGCGAGGCCGTTCCGCTCTGGATCACGGACCCGATGCACGGCAATGGCGTCACCACGCCGACCGGGTACAAGACGCGTCGTTTCGACGACGTCGTCGACGAGGTGCGCGGCTTCTTCGAGGCCCACCGCGCCGTCGGAACCCACCCGGGCGGCGTGCACGTCGAGCTCACCGGCGACGACGTCACCGAGTGCCTCGGCGGCTCGGAGCACATCGACGAAGCCGACCTCGCCACCCGCTACGAGTCGCTCTGCGACCCGCGGCTCAACCACATGCAGTCCCTCGAGCTCGCCTTCCTCGTCGCCGAGGAGCTCGCCGCCCGCTGACCCGCAGCGGTCTCCCCGAGTGCCGCCGTTCCCGCCGAAAGTACCCGGCAGAACGGCGGCACTCGGCGTATCCGGCGATTCTCCCGAGGCGAGCGGATGCGGGGTGCGCGAAACACACCGACGCTCGCCCGCGCCTGCGCTGGCCGTGCGCCCGCGCTCGGCCAGCGCCGTCCGGCGTGCGCGGCTGGTCGCCGAGTGTCGCCGTTGTTGCCGATTGTCGGTGTACCGCCGGCGACACTCGTCACACGGGCGGATGCTGCGGGCTAGGCACCCGGACGCTCGTGTGCGCCTGAGGTCGGTCTGGGCCGTGGGGCGTGCGCGGCCACTCGTTCAGTGTCGCTGTTGTCGCCGAGAGTACCCGGCAGAGCGGCGACACTCGGAGTATCCGGCGACTCTCGCCGCGCGAGCGGATGCTGCGGGCATGCCACACGGACGCTCGCGCGCACCTGTGCTGGCCGCGCGCCCGCGCTCGGCCTGGGCCGTCGGGCGTGCACGGCTACTCGCCGGGTGTCGCCGTTCACGCCGAAACTACCAGGCGGAGCTGCGACACCCGGCGTGAGCGGCGACACTCGCCCCGTGAGCGGGTGCTGCCGGTTGCGTCACACCCGGGCGCGCCAGTTTCGCCGCTCCGCGCCAGGCATGCCTGGCGCGGAGCGGCGGTTCTGGCGCGCAGCGCCGAGTGGCGGCGGCGGCGGGGGACCCTAGCCGAACGGGTTCGTCGGCTTGAGGGCGATCGTGCTGCCCTTGGGAGCCGCCGCTCCCGCTGCAGGGTCCGTGGAGAGGATGTTGAGCAGCGGCGCGATAGCATCGGCACCGAGGTTGTAGCTGAGCTTGAAACCGAGATCGGTGAGGATCTTCTTGCCCTCGTTCCACGGCTTGCCCACGACGTTGGGGATCGGAATCGGCGCGGGACCCTTCGACGTCGTGAGCACGTAGGTGTCGCCCGCGCGGACCGGGCCATCCTTCTGGGGGGCGGCGCTGACAACATTGCCCTCGTCGATCGTGTCGCTGTAGACGGAGTCGCCGGTCGTGGCGACGAGCCCCTTGTCTTTCAGGAGCGAGGTCGCGGTGTTGACCGACTTGCCCGAGACATCCGGAACCGGACCGAGCGAGGCGACGAGGTTGACCTTCATACCCTCGAAGTACGGGCCGCCTTGGGAGACCTCCGAGCCGTCGCTCTCCCGGAACGCCGAGATCACGATGCCGGAGGCGACGTCGCCGGAGAAGACCTGGTCGACCGTGCCGACCAGGGCATTGAGCCCGGTGATCGTGGAACTCGCGGCATCCGTGCTGAGGCCGGCGAGCGGGGGAACCGTGATCGGCTGCGGCCCTTGCGAGACGTAGAGCGTGACCGCGTTGCCCTTCTTGACGTGGCCGCCCTCTCCGGGGTCGGTACTCGCGACGAGTCCTGCCGCAACCGTGCCGCTGTATTGCTGGGCGAGAGCGGACTGGAGGCCGAGCTCGGCGAGCTGCGCGGCGGCCGCGTCCGGGGCGACCGAGATCAGGGCGGGCACCTCGACCTGCGACCCCGGCCCGCTGCCGAAGTACCAGCCGGTGCCGCCGGCGAGGCCGGCGAGCAGGAGTACCAGCGTGAACAGCCAGTACCCGCGGACCTTGCGGCGGCGTGTCTTTGTGCTGAGCAGCTCGGCGTCGGCCGGCGGCTTCACGACGGGTGCGGGGAGCAGTGCCGTCGCGCCGGCTACGGGCGCCGCGGTGCCGAAGATCATGGTGTCCGCGTCGGCGAGGGCCCCGGCCGCAGCGCTCGGCATCAGCAGGGTCTGCTGCACGCCGGTTTCACCTTCGAATGGGCGCATCTGCTTCTCGACGTCGAGAAGCTGGTCGAGCATGACCTTCGCGTCCCGCGGACGCTGTTCGGGGTCACGGGCGGTCGCCCAGCTGACGAGCTCGTCGAGCTCGTGCGGAACGTTCGTGACGCGCAGGCTCGGCATCGGCACCGTGTCATTGGCGTGCTGGTACGCGATCTGCATCGGCGCCTCGCCGACGTAGGGCTGTTCGCCGGTGAGCATCTCGTAGGTCATGATGCCGAGGGCGTATATGTCGCTGCGGGCATCGGCGATGCCGCGCGTGACGAGTTCGGGGGAGAGGTAGGCGATCGTGCCGAGCAGTGCCTGCCCGGTCGCGGTGTTGTTGTTGGCGGCACGGGCGAGCCCGAAGTCGCCGATCTTGATCCGTCCGTCGTCCGCGAGCAGAACGTTCTCCGGCTTGAGGTCGCGGTGCACGATGCCGGCCTTGTGGGCTGCGGCGAGGCCGGACAGCACCGCCTCGAGAATGTCGATGGTCTGTTCGCTCGTGAGGCGCCCGTAGTCCTTGAGCAGGTCGCGCAGGGTGATGCCGGGCAGGTACTCCATGACGAGGTACGCCATGTCGGCGTCCTGGCCCTGGTCGTAGACGTTGACGACGTTCGGGTGCGCCAGGCGTGCGGCCGAGCGGGCCTCCTGGACGAATCGCGCCTTGAAGGCGTTGTCGTCTGCGAGGTGACCGTGCATCACCTTGAGTGCCACCCGGCGTTCGAGGCGCAGGTCGGTAGCGAGGTAAACGGTCGCCATTCCGCCGCGCGCGATTCGCGAGCGCACCTGATATCGGCCGTCTATCAGACGGCCGATCATCGGATCGGCAGGACTATCGCTCACCAGTCGAGTCTAGGGAGAAGCGGGCGGATCTGCTGCCGGACACTCGCAAAGCACGGCTGATCAGCCGAGCTCTGCCAGCCAGGATCGGGCAGAGGTCTCCCACTTCGCGTAATAGTCGGGGAAGGCGGAGAGCTGAACGGCCTGCGCCGCCTGGGTGACGGTCAACCCCTCCCAGCCGACGATGTCAAGGAGTCCGCGGGTGACCCCGGGGTTCGGGTTCCCTGCGCCGCCGAAGAACGCCAGGCTCGCGCGGACGGGGTCCATCACCTGGTCCGGCGACCCCCAGCCCTTGCCCGGTCGCTGCTGGAAGAGACCGAGCGAATCCCTGTCCCCGTAGTTGACGTTCCGCAGCCCCGATTCCTGGGCGGCGGCGACGAGGGCGACGACGAGGCCCTGGTCGCTCACGCCGGCCGCACGCCCGGTCGCCACGATGATCCGGGCGTTGGCTCGCATCTCGTCGGAGAGAGGGGTCACCTGGCCGAGAGCGGCGGTCGGTGCCGGTGTCGGCGCGGGCAGTGGGGTGACAGATGCGACCGCGACCGATTCCGCGACGGCCGCCGGGATCGAGAGCTCCTGGCCGGGGTAGATGATGCTCGACCAGCCGAGGTTGTTCGCCTGCAGGATCGCACGAATGGAGACTCCGGTGGCCGCTGCGATCATGGACACGGTTTCTCCCGTTGCGATCGTGTGCCGGGCGCCGGGGGCCGCCGTCGTCGCACTGGCGAGCGCAACCGCAGGGGCCGCCGCCGCAGGGGCGGAACCGGAGGGAATCACGAGGGACTGACCGGGGAAGATGATGCTGGCCCTGTCGAGGCCGTTGGCGCTCAGCACGGCCGCGACCGAGATGCCGTGTGCGGCGGCGATGCCGCTGATGGTGTCTCCCGTCACGATCGAGTAGCGCGTGAGCTCGCTGGCAACCGGGGTGGGCGCGGGGGCCGCCGCGGGGGCGGCGCCGTCAGCGAGGGTGAGCTGCTGGCCGGGGAAGATCTTCGTCGACCAGCTCAGGCCGTTGCGTGCGAGCACGGCAGCGGTCGAGAGGCCGAACCGGCTTGCGATCCCGCTCACGGTGTCACCGGAGACGACCGTGTACTGGCTCGGGGCCGCCTCGGACTGAACGCGTTGCGCAGGGACGCCGGTGGGAGCGGATGCCGGCAGCTGGGCGGGGACCTTGAGCGGCTTCCGGCTCAGGGTTGCGGCCTGGGCGGGAGAGGCGAGGTTGAGGCTGATGGCGACCGAGCAGACCACGGCGAGCGGCAGGGCCGCGAAGAGGCCGAGTGCGCGGGATCGGACACCGGTGGACTTGTGGCGCCGGGCGGGGGCGGGCTCACTCCCGGTCGGTGGTCGGACGATTCTGCTGGACTGTGCTGTCATGACGCTCCATTCAGATTGATCTGACACTCAGATGCTGTCGAGCCGAAAACTGCCGTTCGAGCTTGAGACTGGCTACAACCTTCAACGTGTCCACGAGCGTTAACTTGTCCACGACCTTCAACGCTGGCATACATGACCGCCGGAGTCAATCGGAATGACCCCCATCCGGGCCTCATCGAACCTGCGTCGGGGCATTCGGTGTTTGTCGTCGCCCGGGAATCATGGGAGGCTTGGAGCGTGACCGATTCGTTTTCAGATCAACCCTGGCTGACCATTCCCGACCTCGTTACCCTGCTCGGGACCAGTCAAAGCCGGGTGCGCCAACTCATCGATGACAAGCAGCTCCTCGCGATCCGCCGCAACGGCGTGATCGCGGTTCCGGCCGCATTCATCAAGGACGGCACCCCACTGCCCGAACTTCGCGGCACCCTGATCGTGCTGGCCGACGACGGCTTCACCGACGAGCAGGCCATGCAGTGGCTGCTCGAGGTCGATGACAGCCTCGGCGTCCCGCCGATCCAGGCGCTCCTCGCCGGTCGCAAGGCCGAGGTCCGCCGCGTCGCGCAGGCACTCGCGTAGCTTTCCGCGTCCTGACGCTCAGAACGATCGGCGCGTCACCGTTTCGGCGAGCGTCTCGAGCTGCTGCCGCACCTCGGGGGCGATCGGAGAGGCGTGCAGCGCAATGCGCGCATCCGCCACCTGGTCCGTGATCAGGGTCTCGACACTCTCGACGGCTCCGCTGGCCCGGATGAGTTCCTGCAGGGACAGGATCTGGGCCGCATCGAGTCCCGGGTCTCCCAGGAGTCCGTCGAGGTAGTCCCGCGCGGCCGGTTCGAGCGCGGTTCTGGTGAGCGCGATGAGCACGGTGCGCTTGCCCTCCCGCAGGTCGTCACCGCTCGGCTTCCCGGTGACAGACGCGTCGCCGAACACTCCGAGCAGGTCGTCCCTCAGCTGGTACGCGATGCCGAGGGGAAGCCCGAAGGCGCGCAGCGCGTCGAGATGGGCCGTGTCGGCGCCCGCGAGGGCTGCGCCGATGACGAGTGGAGCCTGGACGCTGTACTTCGCGGACTTGAAGACGATGACCCGCATGGCACGTTCGAGCAGCTCTTCTTCGGGCTGCACGAGCCAGGCTCGTTCCTCGAGGATGTCGAGGTACTGACCGGCGGTCACCTCCGTGCGCATCTGATTGAATTCGTGGCGCCCGAGCCTGGCCGCGACGGGATCGGCCGAGGCCTGGAGGCCCTCGTCGAGGAGCTCGTCGCTCCACCCGAGGAGCAAGTCCCCGAGCAGGATTGCGGACGCCCTGCCGAACTCGACGGGAGCGCCGGCCCAGCCTCCTGCGGCATGCAGGGATTCGAAGAGTTTGTGCGCGGATGCCGAGCCCCTGCGGGTGTCCGAATTGTCGATGATGTCGTCGTGGACGAGGGCTGCGGCATGGAATATTTCGAGGGCAGCAGCCGCCGCGATGACCGGCGATGAATCCAGCGCGGCCGAGCCGGGGACGCTCTGCCAGCCTCGCTGACAGAACTGCGCCCGGAAGCGCTTACCACCGCTGAGAAACTGCCGTGAGAAGTTCACCAGCGCGCTAAGATCCGGGCTGACAGTAGTCACAATGAGTTGACGGGTTTTCAGGAATTCGTCGATGCGAGTTTGAACCAGATCGACCAGTTGATTGCTTTCAGCCACCCGCCTAGCCTAGCTATCGCGGCGGGGCTAGAATTGGGATTCACCGGTGATCCTACAGAGGAGGAATAAGATGCCGCTTTCGGAACAAGAGCAGCGACTCCTTGAAGAAATGGAGCGCGGGCTCTACCACAACGACTCCGACTTCGTCGCGACCGTTGGCGGTTCATCGCTCCGCCCGAACTACCGCTCGATCGCCCTCGGGGTGCTCGCGGTGGTCGCCGGTATCGGGGGACTGATCGCCGGGGTTGCGGTGCAGCAGCTCTGGATCGGAATCCTCGGCTTCGTGGTCATGTTCGCCGGAGTCCTGCTCGCGACATCACCGGGCAAGGCCGCACGCAGATTGTCCTCCTCCGGATTCTCGTCCACGGGCAAGTCGTCATCCGGAACCAACCGGTCGCGCACCTCGGGGTCCGGCAAGTCCGGGCGCGGGTTCATGGACCGCCTCAATGACCGCTGGGACCGACGCCAGGACGGCAACTGACCCACACCCTCCACCGCACGACCTGAATTCAACAAAAGCAGGGCCGATCACTGATCGGCCCTTTTTTTGTGCCCAAAATCGCCCGCGAATCGCGATATACAGCCAATTTTCCTCCACCCGAGAGTTGGCCTGTTCATCTGGTATTTTTCTAAGAAATAGCACGTTGATCGTGTAATTTTCGGTATTCGTGGTTCAAAGTGGAGTAAAGTGGAGTAACACCTGAACTTGGCCGGAAGAGAAGGGGTGATGAATGTTCCTCGGGACCTATGCCCCCAAGCTCGACGACAAGGGACGCGTCATCCTTCCTGCGAAGTTCCGCGAGCAGCTGTCCACCGGCATCGTGATGACCCGCGGCCAGGAACACTGCCTCTACGTCTTCACGACCCGGGCGTTCGAGGAACTGCACGAAAAGATCAAGCAGGCACCGATTACGAGCAAGCAGGGCCGCGACTTCCTCCGGGTGTTCACCTCCGGAGCCAGTGCGGAGACTCCCGACAGCCAGAACCGCGTCACCATCCCCGCCAACCTCCGCAGCTATGCCGGCCTCGACCGTGAGCTCACCGTGATCGGCGCGGGCGACCGTGTCGAGATCTGGGACACCGAGGCCTGGGACCTCTACCTCGCCGAACAAGAGACCTCGTTCGCCAACACCACGGAGGAGGTGATTCCGGGACTCTTCTAGAACCTGGCGCCTGACTCCCAGCCGTACGCCCTGACACACTTCCCCGGTGGCAGGACTGCCGGATGGGGATCAGGATCCAGGAACTACTCCCCGGGACCATGAACATCGACGAAATCCATACCCCTGTACTGCTCGAACGCTGCGTCGAGCTCCTCGCGCCGGCTCTGAACCAGCCCGGCGCCGTGCTCGTCGACGCGACCCTCGGCATGGCCGGCCACTCGGAGGCCTTCCTGACCCGCTTCCCCGGGCTCACCCTCGTCGGCCTCGACCGCGACCTCGAGGCGCTCTCGATCGCCGAGGAACGCCTCAAGCCGTTCCGCGACCGGATCCACCTCGTGCACACCGTCTACGACGGCATCCGGGAGGCTCTCGACTCGCTCGGCATCGACGAGGTGCAGGGCGTGTTCTTCGACCTCGGTGTCTCCTCGCTCCAGCTCGACCGGGTCGAACGCGGGTTCTCGTACTCCAAGGACGCTCCGCTCGACATGCGGATGGACAACACGAGCGACCTGACCGCGGAGCACATCCTGGCCACGTACAGCGAGTCCGAGCTGCGCCGCATCTTCCACGAGTACGGCGAAGAGAAGCTCGCGGCGCGCTACGCCAAGGCGATCGTCGAGGCGAGAGCCACCGCACCGCTCCTTCGTTCCGCCGAACTCGTCGCAATCCTCACCAAGGTCACGCCCGTCGTCGTGCAGCGCACCGGCCACCCGGCCAAGCGGGTCTTCCAGGCCCTGCGCATCGAGGTCAACCAGGAACTCTCCGTGCTGGAACGCGCGATCCCCGCCGCGCTCGACGCCGTCGCCGTCCACGGCCGGATCGTCGTCGAGGCCTACCAGTCGCTCGAGGACCGGATCGTCAAGAAGGCGCTCGCGAGGGTATCCACCTCGAGCGCCCCCGCCGGCCTCCCGATCGAGCTGCCGGAACACAAGCCACTGTTCACACAGTTGATCCGGGGCGCCGAACTCGCCTCGGAAGAAGAAAAGGCGAGAAACCCCCGTGCGACGTCGGTCAGACTTCGCGCCGCTGAGCGACTGAGGAGAGCCGGATGAGCGACAATCTCGCACGCGTGCTGCGACCGAACTGGGAGAGTGCCCCCCGGCACGACACCCCCGACCAGAAACCCCTGGACGCTCCGGCTCAGCCGGGCTCGCGGCTCCGCCACATCGAGATCGTCGCGACGCGCAGCCAGCGCCGCGCGCGTCCCAAGATCGCCTTCGCCCTGTCCGCTGTCGCCGGCCTCGCGGTGATCATCGTCGCGCAGCTCCTGCTGAGCGTCGGAATCTCCCAGGGCGCATACGAGGTGTCCCGCTTGCAGGCCAGCCAGACGGAACTCTCCCGCACGGCCGAGAGCGTGACGGAAGACCTCGTCCGGGTCTCGTCCCCGCAGAGTCTCGCGGCCAACGCAGAGGCCATCGGCATGATCAGCAACTCCAACCCGGTCTACCTTCGCCTCTCCGATTCCGCCGTGCTCGGCGCCCCGAGTTCCGCAACTGGCAGTCAGGCCGGTGCGGCGAGTCTCGTGCCGAACGCACTGCTCACCGGCGTACCTTTGGTGACACAGCCGGCCCAGTCCACCGGGCAGGGCGCGAGCGTCGCCGGCGCCGCGACGACTTCAGCCACCGAGACGGCGCCGACGACGCCGACGACGCCGACCGCCCCAGTACCAGCCCCCGGCGCCGGACTCCCGACGCCCACGACTCGCTAACTCGCATTCCCGCCAGCGCCGGGGTGCCACAACCGCGGCCCCGTCCGCAGTAAGGAACGTGAACTGTGGGTGTCAGTGCCAGGTCGACGCGCAGCGGTAAGCGCCGCATCGCGATCACGGTCGTTCTCCTCTTCGCGATCGTCGCACTCTTCGTGGTCCGGCTCGTCGACATCCAGGTTGTTCGCGCCGACACCCTCAGCGCCGACTCGCTTGGCAACCGATCGGTCGAGCAACCCATCTACGGCTCCCGCGGGGACATCGTCGACGCCAACGGCGTCGTGCTCGCCGGAACGGTCATGCGCTACAACATCACACTGTCGCCCCGCAATGCCGTCGAGTTCACCCGCAAGACGGCAGCGGGGGACCAGACGGTCACCGTCGCCCAGGCCGCTGCGGAGGTCGGAGCCATCACCGGTCAGACCGGAGACGCGATCCTCGCGATCATCTCCTCGTCGCTCGCCGCCGATCCGGCCTCCGACTATGCCATTGTGACCAAGGCGGTGGATGTCTCGGTGTTCCGGGCCGTCGACGCGCTCGAGATTCCATGGATCTACTTCGAGAAGAAACCGGGCCGGGTGTACCCGGACGGTGCGGTCGCCGGCAACCTCGTCGGATTCACGTCGTCGGAGGGGGAGGCCCAGGCCGGCCTCGAACTTGGCCAGGATTCCTGCCTCGCGAGCACCAACGGCACGGAAACCTACGAAAAGGGCGCAGACGGCGTCCGGCTGCCGCAGAGTACCGTCACCGAGAAGGCGGCGGTCGACGGGGGAGACGTCGTGACGACGATCGACTCCGACCTGGAGTGGTTCGTTCAGCAGGCACTGGCCAAGCAGGCCCAGGCCACCGGCGCGGCGTGGGGAACGGTCGTGGTGCAGGAGGTCAAGACCGGGAAGCTCGTCGCGGTCGCCGACTATCCCAGTGTCGACCCGAACAACGTCAACGGAACCGCCAACCCGGACGACCGCGGTTCGCGCGCGTTCACGGCCTCCTTCGAACCGGGGTCGACCTTCAAGGCTCTCACCGCGGCATCCGTGCTCGACGCAGGCAAGGCGACCGTCGGCACCCAGGTCGTCGCGCCATACCGGTACCTGCCGGGCAATGGCGCGAACATCAACGACAGCTCGGGGCACGCCGACCTGCACCTCACCCTCACGGGCGTTCTGATCGAGTCCTCGAACACCGGCATGTCCAAGTTCGGCGAGCTGCTGACCGACAAGCAGCGCTACGACTACATGACCAAGTTCGGCCTCGGCACCGAGACAGAGGCGGGCTTCCCGGCCGAGGACACCGGAATCCTGCACCCCTACGACGAATGGGACCCGCAGACCAAGTACGCCACGATGTTCGGGCAGGGCCTGACCACGACGGCGCTACAGGTCTCGAGCATCTACCAGACCATCGCCAACAAGGGCGTCCGGATGCCCGTCCAGCTCGTGGCCGGCTGCCGCCAGGCCGACGGGACCATGACGAATGTCCCGGCAGCCGCGGGAACCCAGGTGGTTTCGGCCTCCGCAGCGCACGACACCTCGGACATGCTCGAGATGGTGTACCAGAAGGCCTGGCTCTCCAAGGTCTGGAACATCCCCGGCTACCGCGTCGCCACGAAGACCGGAACGGCACAGATGCCCGACGGCCACGGCGGGTACACCCATGGGTATCTCGTGTCGGTCTCCGGCTTCGCGCCGGCGGACGACCCCGAGTACGTCGTTTCGGTCAGTCTCGCCGATCCTGTTAAACTGAACACGTCTGCAGCGCCCGCTCCGATCTTCCAGGAGGTCATGAGCCAGGTGCTGAAGAAGTACCGGGCAGTTCCATCGGGCGCTCCAGCGCCTGCCCTTCCCGGTACCTGGTAAGAAAGCGAGCCCCGTGACCGAATTGGCACCATCGGCTCTCCGTCCTCAGCACCCGGTTCCGCGGTCGTTGTCGGGCATGGTTGATGAATTCGAACTTTTCCTGCGCGGCGACATCGAGGGTCTCGAAGTCTCCGGCGTGAGCATTTCCTCCCGCACGGTGCAGCCGGGCGACCTCTACGTCGGCGTGCCCGGGCGTGCGTTCCACGGCGCGAGCTTCGCCGAAGGCGCCAGGGAGGCCGGAGCCGTCGCCATCCTGACCGATGAGGCCGGCGCGCTCCTTGCGGCCGGAAGCGGCCTGCCGATCCTGGTCACCCCCGACGCCCGCGCCGCACTCGGAGCGGTCGCCGCCTGGATCTACCGCACCGACGAAAACCCGGCAACACTCTTCGCCGTGACCGGAACGAACGGCAAGACCAGCGTCGTCTACCTTCTGGTCGCCATCCTCAACCAGCTCGGCGTCGTCACGGGCCTCACGTCGACGGCCGAGCGCCGCATCGGCGACCTCGCCGTCGTGAGCTCGCTCACCACTCCGGAGGCCACCGAACTGCACGCCCTGCTCGCCAGGATGCGCGAAGCCGAGGTGCGCGCCGTCGCGATCGAGGTCTCCGCGCAGGCGCTCAGCAGGCACCGCGTCGACGGGCTCGTCTTCGACGTCGCCGGCTTCACGAACCTCAGCCACGACCACCTCGACGACTATTCCAGTCTCGACGAGTACTTCCAGGCCAAGCTCGAACTCTTCCAGCCGGACCGGTCGCGCCGCGGCGTCATCACCGTGGACTCCGAGTGGGGCCAGCGCATCGTCGCAGAGTGCCGCATCCCGGTCACGACCCTCAGCATCCACCCGGAGGTCGACGCCGACTGGCACCTCTCGATCGTCTCAGAGGACGCCCTGTACACCGAGTTCCTGCTCGAGGGGCCGGAGGGCCGCCGACTGCAGACCCGCGTTCCACTGATCGGCTGGTTCATGGCCGCGAACGCGGCACTGGCCATCCTGATGCTCGTCGAGTCCGGCTACGACCTCGAGGCCATCAATCACACCCTCGACCGTGACGGCGGCATCGACGTCTACATCCCCGGACGCACCGAACGCATCTCCGGCGACAGCGGACCGCTCGTCTACATCGACTACGGCCACAGTCCAGACGCCTTCCTCAACACCCTCGCGGCGATCCGCGCCTTCACGCCCGGCCGGCTCTTCATGGTCTTCGGCGCAGACGGGGACCGCGACACCACCAAGCGTGCTGCCATGGGCGCCATCGCGGCCAGGGGCGCCGACATCGTCGTCATCACCGACTTCCACCCCCGCTACGAGGACCCGGCCTCGATCAGGGCCGCCCTCATCGCCGGTGCCCGCGAAGCGGTACCCGACGTCGAGCTCTACGAGGTCGCGGACCCGCACGCCGCATTCCGCACCGCGCTCGGCCTCGCCGTCGAGGGCGACTCCATCCTCTACGCCGGCCCAGGACATGAGAACTACCACGAAGTGAACGGCGTCAAGATTCCCTATTCCGCCCGCGAGGATTCCCGGCTCGCACTGCGCGAAGCGGGGTGGCAGTAGATGATCGCCCTCTCCCTCTCCGAGATCGCCGGCGCCGTCAACGGCGTGCTGCGCCTCGATGGCGTCGTGGACGCCGACGGTTCGCCCATCACGCCGGCAACCATCGTTTCGGGGGCCGTGGACACGGACTCCCGCGAGATCGGCCCCGGCGGCATCTTCGTCGCCAAGCCGGGGGAGACGACCGACGGTCACCTCTTCGCTCCCGCCGCGATCGCCAACGGCGCCGCGCTTCTCATCGTCGAGCGGGCGCTCGACCTTCCCGTCGCCCAGATCCTCGTCCCGGACGCCGTCGTCGCCCTCGGCGACCTCGCCACCCTGGTTGTCGCCCGCGTTCGCGCGGAAGGCCGGCTCAAGGTCATCGGTGTGACCGGCTCCAACGGCAAGACCACCACCAAGAACCTGCTCCGCGCGATCCTCGAACGGGTCGGCCCGACCGTCGCCGCCCGCGCCTCCTTCAACAACGAGGTGGGCGCGCCGATCACCATGCTCGCCGTCGATATGGACACCCGGTTCCTCGTCGCCGAAATGGGCGCGAGCGGCATCGGCGAGATCGCCCGGCTGATCCGCATGGTCCGCCCTGACGTGGGAGTCGTCCTCAAGGTCGGCCTCGCGCACGCCGGCGAATTCGGCGGCATCGAAGCAACCCTCGCCGCCAAGACCGAGATGGTCACCGACCTCCTCGCAACGGATGTCGCGGTGCTGAACGCCGACGACCCCCGGGTCGCCGGAATGCGGGCACACACCCGCGCCCGGGTGGTCTGGTTCGGCCAGGACGCCACCGGAACCTCGCGCGCACCGGACGGAACGGACTTCTCCGGCGTGCACGCGACCGGCATCGGGGTCTCGAGCAGCGGAACCACGTTCACCCTGCACCTCGCGGGTGGCGACACCCGCCCGGTGTCCTTCCAGGTGCTCGGAGAGCACCACGTGATGAACGCCCTCGCAGCAGCCGCCACCGCGGAGGTGCTCGGGGTCGGCATCGACGACATCGTCGCAGCACTCGAGTCCGTGGTCACGGCGGAACGCTGGCGGATGCAGGTGCTCGGCGGGCGCGACGGGGTCACGATCATCAACGACGCGTACAACGCGAGCCCCGATTCGATGACGGCGGCCCTCAAGACGCTCGCCCAGATCCGGGAGCCGGGACAGCGCACCGTCGCCGTCCTCGGCGAGATGAGCGAACTCGGCGAATTCTCCGGGGACGAGCACGACCGCATCGGGCTCCTCGCCGTGCGGCTGAACATCTCCCAGCTCATCGTCGTGGGACGCGCCGCCAGACGGATGCACATCAGCACGATCAACGAGGGGTCCTGGGACGGGGAGTCCCTTTTCGTCGACGATCAGGACGACGCCTTCGCCCTCCTCACCGCGACCATCCGCCCCGGTGACACCGTGCTGGTGAAGTCCTCGAACTCGGCGGGCCTCCGGTTCCTCGGCGACCGCCTCGGGGAGTACTTCTCATGAGGGCCCTGCTCATGGCCGGCGCGATGTCGCTCGTCTTCACCCTGTCCCTGACCCCGCTGTTCATCCGGCTGTTCCACAAGCTCGGCTGGGGCCAGTTCATCCGGGACGACGGCCCGAAGAGCCACCACGCCAAGCGCGGTACCGCGACCATGGGCGGCATCGTCATCATCCTGGGCACCCTGGTCAGCTACTTCCTCGCGATGTGGCTCACCGGAACCCCGATCCCGGCGTCGCCGTTGCTCGTGCTGTTCATGATGGTCGGCCTCGGGCTCGTCGGATTCCTGGACGACTTCATCAAGACGCGCAACCAGCGCAGCCTCGGCCTCGGCGGCTGGCAGAAGATCAGCGGACAGGTGCTGGTCGCCGGGATCTTCGCCGTACTCGCGCTGCAGTTCCCGAACAAGAACGGCCTCACTCCGGCATCCACGAAGATCTCGCTGCTGCGCGACCTGCCCCTCGACTTCATGAAGCTCGGGACCATCGTCGGGATCGCCCTGTTCATCCTCTGGATCTGCTTCCTGGTGGCGGCGACCTCCAACGGCGTGAACGTCACGGACGGCCTCGACGGCCTCGCGACGGGCTCGTCGATCCTCGCCATCGGGGCGTACATCGTGATCGGCTTCTGGCAGTCCAACCAGGCCAGGTACGGGGGAGCGGACATCGGGGACATCTACCGTTCGTACAACGTGCGCGACCCGCTCGACCTCGCCATCGTCGCCGCGGCGATCGTCGGCGGTCTCATCGGCTTCCTGTGGTGGAACACCTCACCCGCCAAGATCTTCCTCGGCGACACCGGGTCCCTCGCCATCGGCGGGGCGTTGGCTGCACTCGCGATCCTCAGCCGCACCGAGCTCCTGCTCGTGCTCCTCGGCGGGCTCTTCGTGATCGAGGCAGGCTCCGTGATCGTCCAGAGGGCGTACTTCAAGGTCACCCGGGGCAAACGGATCTTCCTGATGAGCCCCATCCACCATCACTTCGAGCTCAAGGGCTGGGCCGAGGTGACCGTCGTCGTGAGGTTCTGGATCGTCGGCGGACTCCTCGTCGCTGCGGGCGTCGGCTCGTTCTACCTCGAATGGCTGACCTCATGATGAGCAACGACGCATACGACACCCACTCGGGCCATCGCCGCCTCGACGGGCTGGTCAGCTGGCACGCCGACTGGACCGGGCTCCGGGTCGCGGTGCTCGGCCTCGGCGTCACGGGCTTCGCGGCGGCGGACACCCTCGCCGAACTCGGCGCCGACGTCCTCGTTGTCGCGGGCAGCGCCCCGGACGACCGGGCCAGGCTCCTCGGCGTGATCGGCGCAGGACTCGTCCAGGCCGACCTCAGCGAGGTTCCCGCAGAGCTCGCCGCGCACCGTCCGGAACTGCTCGTCGTGAGTCCGGGCTTCCACCCCGACCACCCGCTCCTGCTCTGGGCCGCCGCGTCAGGCATCCCGGTCTGGGGCGACATCGAACTGGCCTGGCGCCTGCGCGACAAGGTCGGAGCCCCGGCCGAGTGGATCCTCGTCACCGGCACGAACGGCAAGACCACGACCGTGCAGCTCACCGCGACGATCCTCGCGGCCGCCGGCCACCGGGTCGCTCCCTGCGGCAACATCGGCGTGCCCGTCCTCGACGCCGTCCGTGACCCGGTCGGCTGGGACGTGCTCGTCGTCGAACTCTCGAGCTACCAGCTGCACCACCTGCCGCGCACCGGGCCAGGCGCCCTCGTGCCGTGGGCGAGCGTCTGCCTGAACATCGCGGACGACCACCTCGACTGGCACGGCTCCGCTGCCGCCTATCGCGAGGCCAAGGCGACCGTCTACGCCAACACCAAGATCGCCTGTGTCTACAACAAGGACGACGCGGCCACCCGCACCATGGTCGAGGACGCCGAGGTCAGCGAGGGCGCCCGCGCCATCGGCTTCGGACTCAGCGTCCCCGGCCCGAGCGACCTCGGCGTCGTCGACGGCATCCTGTGCGACCGAGCCTTCCTCGAGGACCGTCTCGACACGGCGATCGAACTGACCACCGTGCCGGAACTCCGGGCCCGCGGCCTCGGAGCCGCCCACCTCGTCGCAGATATCCTCGCCGCGAGCGCCCTCGCACGCTCCTTCGACGTCGACCCGCTCATCGTCCACGACGTGCTCGAGACCTTCCAGCTCGACGAACACCGGATCGAGATCGTGGCCGATGCCGCGGGCATCCGCTGGATCGACGACTCGAAGGCCACCAACCCGCACGCCGCGGATGCCTCACTCGCCGCATTCGAGTCCGTGGTCTGGCTCGTCGGCGGCCTGCTCAAGGGCGTCGACATCGATCACCTCGTCAAGACCCACGTGCCCCGGCTCCGCGGCGCCGTCATCATCGGAGCCGACCGGCAGGCGCTGCGGGCGGCATTCCTGCGACACGCCCCCGGGTTGCCCGTGTTCGAGATCGATGCCGCTGACACTGGACAGGTGATGCCGAACGCCGTCGCTGCCGCGGCAGGCCTCGCACAATCCGGTGACGTCGTGCTGCTCGCGCCCGCGGCGGCATCGATGGACCAGTTCTCCGACTACGCAGCACGCGGCCGCCTCTTCGCGGAGGCCGTTCACGATTATCTGGGAGGTGAGGCGGATGGCGAGACTGCCCCAGGGGCGAAAGCCTAGGACCGCAGCCCCCCACCAGCCTGCGCCAGAGGAGCACGGCCCCGCCACCCGCATCCACCTCGGACGCGTGTTCAAGGCGGAATCGACGAGTTACTTCCTGCTGCTCGGCACGACCCTGTTCCTCGTCGCCTTCGGTCTCGTGATGGTGCTGTCCTCGTCGTCGGTCGACTCCTACCTCGAGAACGCGGGCTTCTTCGGCGCCGTGCTCCGGCAGGGCGGCTTCGCGGCCGTCGGCGTGCCGCTGATGCTGTTCGTCAGCAGGTTTCCGATGAAATTCTGGCAGCGGGTGGCCTGGCCCGCCCTGATCGTCGCGTGCCTGTTGCAGTGCCTCGTCGTCTTCACCCCGCTCGGCATCGAGGTCGCGGGCAACACGAACTGGCTGTCCCTCGGCGGCGTCCAGTTCCAGCCGTCCGAAGCGATCAAGCTCGCGCTCGTGATCTGGCTCGGCATGATCCTCTCCCAGAAGCAGGATCTCCTTGACGACTGGCGCCACGTCTACATTCCGGTGTTCGGCGTTGGCGGCGGATCGATCATGCTCGTGCTGATCGGCGGCGACCTCGGAACCGTCATCATCATGGCCGGAATCCTCTTTGGCGCGCTCTTCTTCGCGGGCGTCCGGCTGCGGATGCTCGCGCTTCCGCTCCTGATCGGGACCGTGCTCGGGCTCCTCGTCGCCATCTCGAGCTCCAACCGGATGACCCGGATCCTCTCCTTCCTCAACACCGGCTGTGACGACCACACCGGAACGATCTCCGCGGCGTGCTGGCAGCCGCTGCACGGCACCTGGGCACTTGCCAACGGCGGGATCTTCGGCGTCGGGCTCGGCAATTCCAAAGCGAAATGGTCGTGGCTGCCGGCTGCGGACAACGACTACATCTTCGCGATCATCGGAGAAGAACTGGGTCTGATCGGCGCCATCGTGGTGCTCTGCATGTTCATCCTGCTCGCGTTCGCCTTCCTGCGGATCATGCGCTCGAGCACGAGCGTTCAGGCGCGCGTCTCGACGGCCGCCGTGATGGTCTGGGTCATCGGCCAGGCGCTCGTCAACATCGGTGTCGTCCTCGGCGTCTTCCCCGTGCTTGGCGTCCCGCTTCCCCTCGTCTCCGCCGGAGGTACCGCTCTGCTCTCGACCCTGATCGCGATCGGCATCGTGCTGTCCTTCGCCAGGGCGCACCAGGATCCGGTCGGGCCCGACCCCGATGTGATCACGCAGCGGGCGGCACGGCCCGGACCGAGACAGGTGTCAGAGTGACCACATACCTCCTGGCCGGCGGCGGAACCGCAGGCCACGTCAACCCCCTGCTCGCGGTCGCCGACGCGATTCGCGCGCGCGAACCCGACGCCGTCATGATCGTCCTCGGCACGAGGGAAGGCCTCGAGGCACGCCTCGTGCCCGAGCGCGGGTACGAGCTGATCTTCGTGCCGCGGCTGCCGTTCCCACGTCGCCCGAACCGCGCCGCCATCCTCTTCCTGCCCCGGTTCAACCGTGCCGTGAGCGACCTCGCCGCTGTGCTCCGCGCCAGGAAGGTCGACGTCGTCGTGGGCTTCGGCGGCTATGTGTCGACACCCGCGTACCTCGCCGCCCGCCGGGCGGGCATCCCGATCGCCATCCACGAGGCGAACTTCCGCGCCGGACTCGCGAACCGCCTCGGCGCGTGGCTGACGACGCGGGTCGGCGTCGTCTTCCCCGGAACCCGGATCCGCCACGGCCGGGTGGTGGGAATGCCGCTGCGTCCTGAGATCCAGAACCTTGACCGCGCCGGAGTCCGGGCGGAGGCGCTGCGCTTCTTCGACCTCGACCCCGACCGGCCGACCCTCCTCGTCACGGGAGGCTCGCTCGGGGCGCGCCGCCTCAACGGAACGGCGGTGGAGTCCGCCTCCGCCCTCGTCGCCGCGGGCTGGCAGGTGCTGCACATCACGGGGCAGAAGTCTGAGGTATCCGACCCGGGCATCGACCACTACCGGATGATCGAATACTGCGACCGGATGGACCTCGCCCTCGCGGGCGCGGACTTCGCCGTCTCCCGGGCCGGGGCAGGAACCGTGTGTGAGCTCAGTGCCCTCGGCATCCCCGCCGTCTACGTCCCGTACCCGGTCGGAAACGGGGAACAACGCTTCAACGCGGCCTCCGTCGTGTCCGCAGGGGGCGGCATCCTCATCGACGACGCGGCCTTCCTTCCGGCCTGGGTCGCTGACGAGCTCGTGCCGCTTCTCCGCGACCGCCCGCGGGTGCGCGCGATGGGCGAGCTCGCGGCATCCGTCGGCGGCAGGGACGGCGCGGAGCGGATGGCGGACCTCGTCGGCGAGGCCCTCGGCCGCGCACGCGGGGGCGTCAATCCGGCAATCCCCGGTGCCGACGCGTAACGTAGAGGCCGCAGCACCCCCGATTTCGACACCGGGATTCGACACTGAGATTCGACACTGAGAAGAGCGGCACCACGTGATCAAGCCCGACCTGAACCTCGTCATTCCCGCGGACCTGGGAACGGTGCATTTCGTCGGCATCGGCGGCTCCGGGATGAGCGGCATCGCCCGGCTCTTCCTCGCGGCAGGCCACACCGTGACCGGCTCCGACGTGCGCGAGTCCGCCAACGTGCTCGCCCTGCGCGAGCTCGGCGCCCGAATCGCCATCGGCCACGCCGCCGAGAACGTCGGGGACGCCGACAGCCTCGTCGTCACGGGGGCGCTCTGGCAGGACAACCCCGAATACGTCCTCGCCCTCGAGCGCGGCCTCCCGGTGCTGCACCGGGCCCAGGCCCTCGCGTGGCTCATCCAGAAGCACCGCCTCGTCTCCGTCGCCGGAGCACACGGCAAGACCACCTCGACCGGAATGATCGTCACGGGACTGCTCGGCATCGGCAAGCACCCGAGTTTCGTCAACGGCGGTGTGATCGAGTCGCTCGGCGTCTCGGCCGGCGCGGGCACGGACGACCTGTTCGTCGTCGAGGCCGACGAATCCGACGGGTCGTTCCTGCTGTACAACACGGCCATCGCGCTCGTGACGAACGTCGATCCTGACCACCTCGACCACTACGGATCCCTCGAAGCCTTCGAAGCCGCCTTCGTGCAGTTCTCCCACGCCGCGACCGAGCTCGTCGTGATCTCCTCCGACGACCCCGGCGCGGTGCGCGTCACGAGGAGCCTCACCGGCCAGAAGGTCGTCACCTTCGGGGAGGCCGCCGACGCGACCGTCCGCGTGCACTCCGTCGTGACGGACGGCCCCGTGAGCTTCTCAGTCTCGTACGCGGGTCAGGACTACTCCGCGACCCTGCGGATTCCCGGCAGGCACAACGCGATCAACGCGGCAGGCGCCTTCGCCGTGCTCGTCGGGCTCGGCTGCGACCCCGCCGCCTCGCTCGCGGCCATCGCCGGCTTCGGCGGCACCCAGCGCCGCTTCGAGCTGCACGGCACCGTCGACGGCGTCAGCGTCTACGACGACTACGCCCATCACCCGACCGAGGTCGCCGCGGCACTCACCGCCGCCCGGACCGTCGTCGGGACCGGGCGCATCATCGCCGTGCACCAGCCGCACCTGTACAGCCGCACCCGTCTGTTCGCGCAGGAGTTCGCCGACACCCTCGAGCGCACCGCAGACCAGACGGTCGTGCTCGGCGTGTACGGCGCCCGCGAGGATCCCGAACCCGGCGTGACCGGTGCCCTCGTATCCGGGAAGTTCCACGACGCAGCCAAGGTCGCGTACGTCCCCGACTGGCAGGAAGCCGCAGACTACGTTGCGAGCATCGCCCGACCGGGCGACTTCGTCGTGACCCTCGGCTGCGGTGACGTCTACCGGATCGTTCCGCAGCTGCTCGAATCGCTCGGCCACCGCGTCCAGGCCCAGGGATAGCACCGGGGAATGAGGCGACCAGAGGGCTTCGACCGGCCGGAGCAGCCGCCGGGCACGGACAGCGCCGCGCCGGGTCCCGCAGCCACACCCGCCGGCCGCGGCACGAAGCGCCCGTCGCGCCGCTCCGCTGACACCGCTGACACCGCTGCACCCTCCGGCCGCTCGCGGAGCCGGGAAAAAACCGACGCGACCCGCACCGAACCCATCACGATCCCGAAACTCCCGGCCGAGCAGCCGCGCCTCGCCCCTGTCTCGCCTCTGCGTGCGCCAGGGGCCCGGCAGGCGGCACCCGTCACCGAGCCGATCACGACCCTGACCGTGTCGGTGTCGGCGCCGGCGCCGGCGTCAGGCGCCTCACACGAGCGCGGATCCGACGCGGAACCGCATGTCGACGGTCCGGCCGGTCAACGCGCCGAGCCCGCCCTGACTCCCACAACCGCGAGGCGCAAGTTCCGCGCCGCCCGCCGTGCGCGCAAACGCTACGAACGCGAGGAGGTCCGCCGATTCACCTGGCGCGCACGCCGTCGCCGCACCGCCTGGCTCGTCGCGCTCGGCACCGTTCTCGCCCTCGTCGGGTTCGTGCTCGTCGGCGCATTCTCTCCGCTGATGGCGCTGCGCACGGTGGAGGTCGTCGGCACCAGCCGGATCTCCGCAGACCAGGTGAAGGCCGCGCTCGGCGACCAGCTCGGCACCCCGCTGCCCCTCGTCGACTTCGCGCGGATTCGCGCAGACCTCGGCACCTTCCCGCTGATCCAGAGCTACGTGACGGAGAGCCGGCCGCCGGACACCCTCGTGGTGCGGATCGTCGAACGGACGCCCGTCGGAACGGTCGTCGTGCCCGGCGGGTTCAATCTCGTGGATGCCGCAGGAGTCGTGATCCAGAACGGCGCGACGCGCGTGCCCGGCTATCCCGTGATCGACGCTCGGGCCGGTGTCGGCAGTGCCGGGTTCCAGGCCGCGACGGCCGTCATCGCCGCCGTCCCTGAGGCCGTCCGCCAGCAGCTCGACACGGTCACCGCGGCCACGACCGACGACGTGACCCTGGTCCTGGCCGGTGGGGCCCGGGTGGTCTGGGGGAGCGCAGAGCGATCGGAATACAAGGCCGTCGTGCTCGCCGCGCTGATCGTCAGCCACCCCGTCGGCACCGTCAAGGAATACGACGTCTCGTCTCCGGACAGCGCCGTCCTGCGCTGAGCCATCACCTCGGGCGGAATTTACCCGGGTTGTTCGCGACACGCGGGCGCGCCTCCCCGGACGGGGATGCGTGGCGCTTACCTTCGAAATCAGGAATTGCATACTCAGCATAACTTTAAACTTCGACCAGAGGTTTAGAGTTCCACCGGAGGCCGGACGTGTCAACAACAAACCAGAACTACCTCGCTGTCATCAAGGTTGTTGGAATCGGTGGCGGCGGCGTCAACGCTGTCAACCGCATGATCGAGCTCGGCCTCCGTGGCGTCGAGTTCATCGCCATCAACACCGATGCCCAGGCGCTGCTGATGAGCGACGCCGACGTCAAGCTTGACGTCGGTCGCGACCTCACCCGTGGCCTCGGCGCCGGCGCGGATCCCGAGGTCGGCCGTCGCGCCGCCGAGGACCACGCCGAAGAAATCGAAGAAGCCCTCGCGGGAGCCGACATGGTCTTCGTGACCGCAGGCGAAGGCGGCGGCACCGGCACCGGCGGCGCACCCGTCGTCGCCCGCATCGCGAAGTCCATCGGCGCCCTCACCATCGGCGTCGTCACGAAGCCGTTCGGCTTCGAGGGCAAGCGCCGCCAGGCCCAGGCCGAGGCGGGCGTCGCCTCCCTCAAGAACGAGGTCGACACGCTCATCGTCGTGCCGAACGACCGCCTGCTGGAAATCAGCGACCGCGGCATCAGTATGCTCGAGGCCTTCGCGACGGCGGACCAGGTCCTCCTCGCCGGCGTGCAGGGCATCACCGACCTGATCACGACCCCCGGCCTGATCAACCTCGACTTCGCCGACGTGAAGTCGGTCATGCAGGGCGCGGGTTCCGCGCTCATGGGCATCGGCTCCTCACGCGGCGCCGACCGCGCCATCAAGGCTGCCGAACTGGCCGTCGCCTCGCCCCTGCTCGAGGCGTCCATCGACGGCGCGCACGGAGTGCTCCTTTCGATCCAGGGCGGCTCCAACCTCGGTATCTTCGAGATCAACGACGCGGCCCGCCTTGTCCAGGAAGCCGTGCACCCCGAAGCCAACATCATCTTCGGTGCCGTCATCGACGACACCCTCGGTGACGAGGTCCGGGTCACGGTCATCGCAGCAGGCTTCGACGGCGGCGAACCCGGCGTCAAGGCCGTCGAGGTGCGCCACGCGGACCTCGTGGCCGCCGGCGTCGCCGCCGGTGCCGTTTCCGCCACGACGGATGCGGTCGGAGGCTCCGCGAGCGTCTTCGGAACGGACGAGCCGAGCGTCGCGTCCTGGTCTGCCGGAGAAGCAGGGACGGCCGTCGCCGACCCTGCCTTCGAAGAAGACCCCGATGACCTGGACATCCCCGACTTCCTCAAGTAACCCATCGTGACCGAGTTGCGTCCAGAGCCGTCCGGCCTTGCCGGGCGGCTCGAGGTCGTGCGGGAGCGGGTCGCCTCGGCGGCCAGGGACGCGGGCAGAGACCCCGCGGACGTGACGACGATCGTCGTGACCAAGTTCCATCCCGTCGCGATGATCGAGGAACTCCTCACGCTCGGCGTGCGCGACTTCGGCGAGAATCGCCACCAGGAGGCCCAGGGCAAGGCGAGTGTGCTGGCCGGGAACGACCTCACCTGGCATTTCGTCGGACAGGTCCAGGGTAAGAAGGCCCGGCAGGTGCGCGCGTATGCCCAGGTCGTGCATTCCGTCGACCGGGAGTCCCTCGCGACGGCCCTCGGCTCCGCCGAGTCGTCCATCGACTGTTTCATCCAGGTGAACCTCACGGACGACCCCGCCCGCGGGGGTGTCGCCCCCTCCGGGCTCGATTCCCTCGTCGAGCACGTGCTCGGCACGCCGGGATTGCGCCTGCTCGGCCTCATGGCGGTCGCCCCGCTCGGGGCGGAACCCGCTGCGGAATTCGCGAGGGTGCGGTCACTCGGCGAGGGCATCCGCAGGCTCGCGCCCGAGGCGCGGTTCCTGTCGATGGGCATGTCGCAGGACTACGCGGAAGCCATCCGCGAAGGGGCGACACACCTTCGAATTGGCACCGCAATCACCGGGAATCGCCAGACTCTCGGTTAATCTGAGTACGAAGAATCACCAACACGGAGGTCGAGATGTCCAACCCGCTCAAGAAAACCATGGTTTACCTGGGGCTGGCAGACGAAGAGCTGGAGTACGAGGCGCCCGTCGCCCCACCCGCGGCCGATCAGAATGCCGTCTCGAGTTCCGCCGTGCCGAAGACCGCCGCACCGCACCAGGCCGGTCCGTCCGCGACGCGCGTCGAGGGCTCTCACGGATCCAATGGCCGCGCCCCGGTGACCCCGCTGCGCAAGACCTCCACTCCCAAGAATGTGGCTGCCTCCGAAATGAATGAAATCCTCACCGTCCACCCGCGCCAGTACCGCGACGCCCAGCTGATCGCCGAATCCTTCCGTGAGGGCATCCCGGTCATCATCAACCTCTCCCAGATGAGCGACGCCGACGCGCGCAGGCTCATCGACTTCGCGAGCGGCCTCTCCCAGGGCCTCTACGGCAAGATCGAACGGGTCACCGCCAAGGTGTTCCTGCTGTCGCCGTCCCACATCGTCGTCTCCGGCGACAACGCCGCCGAGGAGTCCGACACGGAGTCGTCCTTCTTCGCGCAGTCGTAGTCTCGGCCGTGTCCGTCGTCCAACCGCTGGCCTGGATCGTCTACTACGCCCTGCTGCTGTATTTCTTCGTGATGTGGGGTCGCTTCATCGTCGACCTCATCCGCAGCGTCAACCGTTCGTGGCGCCCTCAGGGAGTCACGCTCGTTCTCGTCGAATTCATCTACGTGGTCACCGATCCGCCGGTCAAGTTCTTCCGGCGCATCCTGCCGCCCCTGCGGATCGGTCCGATCGCGTTCGACTTCGGCTGGAGCCTGACCATGCTCTGCACGATCATCGGCATGGGCATCGTCGGCGCGCTCCGCTACTGAGAGCGTCCGTTCCCGAGTGCGGCATGTATTCTTGATCGAGGCCTTCCGGGTTCACGCGTGGAACACGCACAGTCCGGTAGCGTCAATTATTCGTTCGACAAAAAGTTTTCAATGAGTTTTAAGGGTGGACAGCCATGGCGCTAACTCCGGAAGATGTAGTCAACAAGCGGTTCCAGTCGACCAAGTTCCGCGAAGGATACGATCAGGACGAGGTGGATGACTTCCTCGACGAGGTCGTTGTCGAGCTTCGCCGCCTGACCGCCGAAAACGAGGAGCTCCGCGCCGGCGTCAGCACCGAGGCCGGCAGCGCGCCCGCCGCCGCCCCCGTCGAGGCCGTCAAGGCCGCAGAGGTCGTCCCCGCACCCGTCGTCGTTCCCGCAGTGGTCGCCGCGGCGGCACCCGTCGCAGAACCGATCGACGAGACCGCCGGTACCACGAACCTGCTGCAGCTGGCACGCCGCCTGCACGAGGAGCACGTCAAGGAAGGCGCCGAGAAGCGCGACGCCCTCATCGCGGAGGGCCACGCAACCGCGGCCCGCCTCGTTGCAGAGGCCGAAGCCAAGCAGCGCGCACAGAACACGATCCTGGACAAGGAACGCTCCGTCCTCGAGAACAAGATCGACGAGCTCCGCACCTTCGAGCGCGAATACCGCCAGAAGCTGAAGAGCTACATCGAGGGCCAGCTGCACGACCTCGACGCGACCTCACCGGTCGGCGCCGAGAGCGCGCAGAAGCCGAGCTACCAGGGCTTTGGCTCCTAAGGTCCGAACGAAAGGGCGATCCAGCGCGCTCATCGTTCTGGGCCTCGCCGCGCTGGGCATCTATGCGCTCGACCAGACGGCCA
Source organism: Cryobacterium algoricola (assembly GCF_004402485.1). Classification (GTDB taxonomy): domain Bacteria; phylum Actinomycetota; class Actinomycetes; order Actinomycetales; family Microbacteriaceae; genus Cryobacterium; species Cryobacterium algoricola. Next base: position 54,093 of record NZ_SOFG01000009.1, read on the forward strand.
AGTTCCTCGTCGTCAGCTACCTGACCGAAGGAAGTACCGTCCGGGTTCTGGGGGATGTGCTGCAATGGCACTACGTCCGGAACCCGGGCGCGGCGTTCAGCCTCGCCACCGGCATGACGTGGATCTTCACGATCATCGCCGCGGCGGTCGTCGTGTTCATCGTGATCTTCGCCGGGCGCATCCGCTCGCTCGCGTGGGCACTCGTCTTCGGGCTGCTCCTCGGGGGCGTGCTCGGTAACCTCACCGACCGCCTCTTCCGGGAGCCGTCCTTCGGGCTGGGCCACGTCGTCGACTTCATCACGACCCCGTGGCTGATCCCCGCCATCTACAACGTCGCTGACGCGTCGATCGTCACGAGCATGGTCATCTTCATGATCCTGACCATCCGCGGCGTCGGCCTCGACGGCCGCAGGGCCGTGCGCGAGCCGGCCGTCCCGGCCGGTGTCGCCGCCGCCGGTACCGATCCGGCCGAGTCCGACCCGACCCCCGCCCCGTCCCAGACCGCAGACGGCACCCCCGCAACACCCACCCAGTTAGCACCCTGATTCCCCCATGGAAACCCGCTCCCTTCCCCTTCCGGACGGCCTTGCCGGCGTCCGCGTCGACGCCGGCATCGCCAAGCTCCTCGGCTTCTCCCGCAGCTTCGCTGCCGAGGTCGCCGAAGCCGGCGGTGTGGCCATCGACGGCGTCGTGGTCGGCAAGTCCGACCGACTGCGCGGGGGCAGCTGGCTCGAGGTGAACTGGCAGCCGAAGGACGCCCTCGAAATCGTTCCGATCGAGGTCCCCGACCTCACGATCGTCTACGACGACGAGAGCATCGTCGTCGTGAACAAGCCCTCCGGCGTCGCGGCGCACCCGAGCGTCGGCTGGACGGGTCCGACGGTCCTCGGTGCACTCTCCGCCGGCGGCTACCGGATCGCGACCTCCGGCGCCTCCGAGCGCGCGGGTATCGTGCACCGGCTCGACGTGGGCACGAGTGGACTCATGGTCGTCGCGAAGTCCGAGACGGCGTACGTCGCCCTCAAGAAGGCCTTCCACGACCGCGAGGTCGAAAAGATCTACCACGCCGTCGTCCAGGGCCACCCCGACCCGAGCGCGGGCACGATCGACGCGCCCATCGGCAGGCACCCGCGCTCCGACTGGAAGTTCGCGGTCATCGCCGGCGGCAAGGATTCGGTGACGCACTACGAGACCCTCGAGGCCTTCCCCTCTGCCTCCCTGCTCGAAGTGCATCTGGAAACGGGACGCACCCACCAGATCCGGGTCCACATGGCCGCCCAGCGGCATCCGTGCGTCGGCGACGCCATGTACGGCGCAGACCCGTCGATCACGGCCAGGCTGGGACTCACCCGGCAGTGGCTGATCGCCAAGCAGCTTGCCTTCTTCCACCCGGAATCCCGGGAATGGGTCACCTTCTCCGCCGAATACCCCGCGGACCTCGAGCACGCCCTGACCGTGCTCAGGGATGTCTAGGCTAGGAACACCACACACCATCTACCGGAGCATCCGTGTCGAATACCACTAGCGCGAACGGATCGAACGATTCCTTCGTGCACCTGCACGTGCACAGCGAATACTCCATGCTCGACGGAGCCGCGCGCGTCAAACCGCTGATCAAAGAGGCCGTCGAACAGGGAATGCCCGCGGTCGCCATCACCGACCACGGCAACATGTTCGGGGCGTTCGACTTCTGGAAGTCCGCGACGGACGCCGGGATCAAGCCCATCATCGGCACCGAGGCGTACATCACCCCCGGCACCGACCGGCGCGACAAGACCAGGGTCAGGTGGGGCACGAGCGGCCAGAACCGCGACGACGTCGGCGGCAGCGGCGCATACACGCACATGACGCTGCTCGCCGAGAACACGGCCGGCATGCACAACCTGTTCCGCCTCTCGACGAAGGCGTCGCTCGAGGGCTACTACTTCAAGCCCCGAATGGACCGGGAACTGCTGAGCGAGTTCTCGAACGGCCTGATCGGCACGACCGGCTGCGTCGGCGGCGAGGTGCAGACCCGCCTCCGTCTCGGACAGTACGACGAAGCGAAGAAGGCGGCGGGGGAGCTGCGGGACATCTTCGGTCCGGAGAACTACTTCTGCGAGATCATGGACCACGGCATCGACATCGAGCGCCGCACCATGAGCGAGCTGCTCCGCCTCGCCAAGGAGCTGAACCTCCCGCTCGTCGCCACGAACGACCTGCACTACACGCACGCCCACGACGCGACGGCGCACGCCGCCCTGCTCTGCGTGCAGTCCGCGTCAACCCTCGACGACCCCAACCGCTTCAAGTTCGACTCCGACGAGTTCTATCTCAAGACCGCGGCCCAGATGCGGCACCTCTTCAGGGACAACCCGGAGGCGTGCGACAACACGCTCCTGATCGCCGAGCGCTGCGAGGTGAAGTTCGACACCCAGGCCAACTACATGCCGCGCTTCCCGACCCCGGAGGGCGAGAACGAGGAAAGTTGGTTCATCAAGGAGACCGAGCTCGGCCTGGCCCGCCGGTATCCGAAGGGCATCCCCGCCGAGGTGCGCACCCGGGCCGACTACGAGGTCGGCATCATCGCCCAGATGGGCTTCCCCGGTTACTTCCTCGTCGTCGCCGACTTCATCATGTGGTCCAAGACGAACGGCATCCGCGTCGGCCCCGGTCGTGGCTCGGGCGCCGGGTCGATGGTCGCGTACGCGATGGGCATCACCGACCTCGACCCGCTCGTGCACGGCCTGATCTTCGAGCGGTTCCTCAACCCAGACCGTGTCTCCATGCCTGACTTCGACGTCGACTTCGACGATCGTCGCCGCGGCGAGGTCATCCACTACGTCACCGAGAAGTACGGCTCCGAGCGGGTCGCCCAGATCGTCACCTACGGCACCATCAAGGCCAAGCAGGCCCTGAAAGACTCCAGCCGGGTGCTCGGCTTCCCGTTCGGAATGGGCGACAAGCTCACCAAGGCGATGCCGCAGCCGATCATGGGCAAGGACATGCCGCTCACCGGCATGTTCGACAAGGACCACCCGCGCTACCGCGAGGCCGTCGACTTCCGCGCGATCATCGAGACGGATGCCGAGGCCCGCACGGTCTTCGACACCGCGCTCGGTCTCGAGAACCTGAAGCGCCAGTGGGGCGTGCACGCGGCCGGCGTGATCATGTCGTCCGACCCGCTGATCGACATCGTGCCCGTGATGAAGCGCGAGGCGGACGGCCAGATCGTCACCCAGTTCGACTACCCCGCCTGCGAGTCGCTCGGCCTGATCAAGATGGACTTCCTCGGGCTCCGCAACCTCACCATCATCGACGACGCCCTCGACAACATCGCCGTCAACCGCGGCCACAGGCCCGTGCTCGAGGACCTCGGCCTCGACGACCCCATCGCATACGAACTGCTCGCCCGCGGGGACACCCTCGGCGTCTTCCAGCTTGACGGCGGCCCGATGCGTGCGCTGCTCCGCCTGATGAAGCCTGACAACTTCGAGGACATCTCCGCCGTCATCGCCCTCTACCGGCCGGGCCCCATGGGCGCGAACTCGCACACCAACTACGCGTTGCGGAAGACCGGCCAGCAGGAGATCGTACCGATCCACCCCGAACTCGAGGAAGCCCTCAAGGACGTCATCGGCACCACCTACGGCCTGATCGTCTACCAGGAGCAGGTCATGTCGATCGCGCAGAAGCTCGCCGGCTTCTCGCTCGGCCAGGCCGACCTGCTGCGCCGCGCCATGGGCAAGAAGAAGAAGTCGGAGCTCGACAAGCAGTTCGCCGGGTTCTCCGCCGGGATGAAGACCAACGGCTACTCCATGGAGGCGGTGAAGACCGTCTGGGACATCCTGCTGCCGTTCTCCGACTACGCGTTCAACAAGGCGCACTCCGCGGCGTACGGCGTGGTCAGCTACTGGACCGCCTACCTCAAGGCGCACTACCCGGCTGAGTACATGGCGGCCCTGCTCACGAGCGTCGGCGACTCCCGCGACAAGCTCGCCCTCTACCTCAACGAGTGCCGCCGGATGGGCATCCAGGTGCTCCCGCCGGACGTCAACGAGTCGATCGGCTACTTCGCTGCCGTCGGCCCCGACATCCGCTTCGGGCTCGGCGCCGTGCGCAACGTCGGCTTCAACGTCGTCGACGCGATCCGCGCCTCCCGCGACGAGAAGGGGCGCTTCGAGTCCTTCCACGACTTCCTCCGCAAGGTCCCGATCCAGGTCGCCAACAAGCGCACGGTCGAGTCCCTCGTCAAGGCCGGTGCTTTCGACTCCCTCGGAGCGACCCGCAGGGCCATGGTCGAGATCCACGAGGGCGCCGTCGAATCCGCCGTGAAGATCAAGCGCGACGAGGAACACGGCATGGTCGGCTTCGACTTCGACAGCCTCTTCGACGACCCGCAGGAGACCGAGCAGGTGCCCGACCGGCCGGAATGGAGCAAGAAGGAGAAACTCGCCTTCGAACGCGACATGCTCGGCCTCTATGTGTCCGACCACCCGCTCGCGGGGCTCGAGATCCCGCTCGCGAAGCATGCGTCGACCTCGATCGCCGATCTCCTCGCGTCCGAGCAGACCCAGGATGCCGACACCGTCACGATCGCCGGCCTGATCACGAGCGTCCAGCACCGGATCGCCAAGAAGAGCGGCAACCAGTACGGCATCATCCAGGTCGAGGACTTCGGCGGCGACATCGACGTGATGTTCATGGGCAAGGCGTACCAGGAGTTCGCCCCCGCGCTGATCAGCGACTCGATCGTCGTGGTGCGCGGCCGGGTGAGCCTGCGGGACGACGGCATGAACATCCACGCCTACAGCCTCTTCGCGCCCGATCTCGGCCAGACCGGCGACTCGGGCACCCTCGCGATCACCCTCAGCGAGGCGCGTGCGACGACGGACACCGTGACGGCGCTCGGCGACGTGCTGATCCGGCACCGCGGCTCCTCCGAGGTGCGGCTCAAGCTGATCAAGAACGACTCGGCCCGCGTGTTCGAGCTGCCGTACCAGGTGACGATCAGCGCGGACCTGTTCGGCGAGCTCAAGAGCCTGCTCGGGCCGTTCTGCCTCAGCTGAGCCGGCGCATAGCCGGTCGGTTATGCACCCGGGCATAGCCTTGGAGTATGACACGCCGTACGAGCGAACCGTTCTACACCCCGGCGATCGTGGCCGGCCGGGCCATCTTCGGGGCCTTCCGGCTGAAGGCAGCGGCGACCGGTCTCGACAACCTCCCGGATTCCGGGGGAGCCGTCCTCGCGATCACGCACTTCGGCTATGCCGACTTCGCGCTCGTCGAGTGGCAGGCCTGGCTGCACAACCGTCGCCACATCCGCTTCCTGGCCAAGAAGGGCGCGTTCGACAAGCCCGTCGTCGGCTGGCTGCTCCGCGGCATGCACCACATCAGTGTCGACATGCAGGCCGGCGCCGCGGCATACGGCGAGGCCGTCGCCGCCCTCCGGGCCGGTGAACTCCTCGGGGTCTTCCCAGAGGGCGGGGTCAACGCCTCGTTCACCGTGCGCGAACTCAAGTCCGGCGCGGTCCGGATGGCGAAGGAAGCCGGTGTCCCGGTGATCCCGGTCGCGGTCTGGGGCGGCCACCGGCTGCTGACCAAGAACCACAAGCCCAGCCTGAGGGAGGCCTACCGGGTGCCGATCCGCTTCGCGTTCGGCACTTCGGTCGTGCTCGACCCGGCGAGGGACGCCGTCGAACTCACCGCGCAACTGCACGGCACGCTCCAGGCCATGGTCGACGAACTCCAGGCCGGGTATCCCGTCGACGGCTCCGGGCAATGGTGGCAGCCGCGCCACCTCGGCGGTACGGCGCCGACTCCCGAGCAGGCGGCGGTCGTCGAGGCCGAGCGCCAGCGGCTCCGCGCCCTCAAGCGTGAAGCGGCGAACCGGGAAACGACGACGCGCAAGACGACGACGCGCAAGACGACGACGCGCAAGACGACGACGCGCAAGACGACGACGACGAGCGACGCGACGACGCGCGAGACGTCACGGCGCGACGACGCCTGACCCGGACGACGGGCCGGTCGCCCCGTTCAGAGCGCCGCTTCCGGCCCCGGTACCCGGTACATCCGCTCGTGGTACAGCAACGCCTCGTCCTCGTAGCCGAGGCCGCCCTCCTCGATCTGAACGACGATCACGGCACCGTTGTGCACGGTGACCCGCTCGACGATGTGGCCGACCATCCAGCTCGTCACGTCGTTCAGGACCGGAAGGCCGTGCGGCCCCTCATGCCAGTGCTCGCCGATGAAGCGGAGGGCGTTCGGTCCGCTCATCCGTTCGGCAAGGGAGCGATTGCGCGCGCCGAGGGTGTGGATGATGACACGTTCGGTTTCGGCGATCGCCGACCAGGAACTCGCCGTGCGGGCCATATTGAAGGTCGCGAGCGGGGGAACGGACGACAGCGAGGCGAGCGAGGTCGCCGTGAAGCCGACCGGGGTGCCGTCGGCCTGGCGGGCCGTCACGCACGCGACACCGGCCGCGTGACGCCGGAATGCCTGCTTGAACGCCGCAAGATCAAGCGGGGCGTTCGGATCTCCTTCGAGCCGGGGAACGGTCGGTGCGTCTCGGATGTCGTTCATGTCGCTCATGTCACTTGCCTCAAGGTCTCTGAAGGCCACCCTATTCCCGTCTGGGGGATGTTGGTGGCTAGGCTGGTCAGACATGATCCAGAGACTTGACCTACGAGGCACCCGGCCGACGCCGGCCGAATTGCTCGCCACCATTCCGCGCGCCGTCACCGACGTGACCGCCGCGAGTGCCGTGGCGGCCGAGCTCATCGCTGACGTCCGCGCGCGCGGCGAGGCGGCGCTCTACGACCAGGCCGAACGGCTCGACCGGGTACGTCCTGACGCGCTCCGGGTGCCCGAGAGCGACATCGCCGACGCTCTCGCGGGGCTGCCGCCGGAGGTGCGCACCGCCATCGAGGAGACCATCCGCCGGGTCAGGCTCGCAAGCGAGGCCCAGGTGCCGCCGCACGTGACCACGACGATCGCTGAAGGAGCGGTGATCACCCAGCGGTGGCAGCCGATCCGTCGCGTCGGGCTCTACGTGCCGGGCGGCAAGGCCGTCTACCCGTCGAGCGTCGTGATGAACGTCGTGCCCGCGCAGGTCGCCGGGGTCACCTCGATCGCGCTCGCTTCCCCGCCGCAGCAGGCGTTCGATGGGCGGGTGCACCCGACCATCCTCGCCGTCGCCGGGCTCCTCGGCGTCACCGAGATCTACGCGATGGGTGGCGCCGGCGCGGTCGGCGCCTTCGCATACGGGGTGCCGAGCCTCGGCCTCGATCCCGTCCAGCTCGTCACCGGCCCCGGCAACGTCTACGTCGCCGCCGCCAAGCGCCTCGTCCGCGGCGTGACCGGGATCGACTCGGAAGCCGGCCCCACCGACATCCTCGTGATCGCGGACTCCGGTGCAGACCCCCTGCTCGTCGCGGCCGACCTGGTCAGCCAGGCCGAACACGACGAACTCGCGGCGGCCGTGCTCGTCACCGATTCGGCGGAGCTCGCGGATGCCGTCACGGCGAGACTCGCCGTGCTCGCGGTCACGACTCCGCACGGTGAGCGGGTGACCGCCGCGCTGTCCGGTACCCAGTCCGCGATCGTGCTCGTCGACGACCTCGCCGCCGCAGCGGCGTTCAGCAATGCCTTCGGTCCGGAGCACCTCGAGATCCAGACCAGGGACCCGCACGTCGAACTCGCGCTCATCGAGAACGCGGGTGCGATCTTCCTCGGCCCGAACTCGCCGGTGAGCCTCGGTGACTACTCCGCGGGCTCCAACCACGTGCTGCCGACGGGCGGCCAGGCCCGGTTCTCGTCCGGTCTCGGCGCGTACACCTTCCTCCGTCCGCAGCAGGTCGTCGAGTACAGCAGGGATGCCCTCCGCGGGGTCGCCGCCAACATCGCGGCGCTCTCGGACGCGGAAGACCTCCCCGCACACGGTGCGGCCGTGACCGCCCGCTTCGTCTGACCCGTCGGGGAGCCGGTGCGCGCGCATGGAGCGACGCGCCCGGGCCGACGGTGAATCCCCCGTAAAGGGGCACTAGGCTGGCAGCACAATGTTTTGCCCGTTCTGCCGCCACCCGGACTCCCGAGTCATCGACTCGCGCACGAGCGACGACGGACTTTCCATCCGTCGCCGTCGCCAGTGCCCCGAGTGCGGGCGCCGTTTCAGCACGACGGAGACCGCAAGCCTCAACATCGTCAAGCGCAGCGGCGTCGTCGAACCGTTCAGCAGAGACAAGGTCGTCACCGGCGTCCGCAAGGCCTGCCAAGGCCGGCCGGTGACCGACTCCGACCTCGCACTCCTCGCCCAGCGCGTCGAGGAGACCATCCGCCAGACCGGCGCGTCCCAGGTCGCCGCGAACGATGTCGGCCTCGCGATCCTCCCGCCGCTGCGGGAACTCGACGAGGTCGCCTACCTGCGCTTCGCGAGCGTCTACCGGGCCTTCGACTCCCTCGAGGACTTCGAGAGCGCCATCGACCAGCTCCGCAGCGAACACCGGGAGAGCCTGCGCAGCGACGCGAGCGACGCGAGCGACGCGAGCGACGCCAGCGACGACGAACCCGAACTGTAGCCGGTGTACCCCTTCCTCTTCCGGCACGTGCTCGCGCGGCTCGACCCCGAACGCGCCCACCACCTGGCCTTCACGGTGATCCGGCTCATCCCGAGCCGGGGCATCGGGCGGCTCGTCCACGGTTTCACCCGTCCGCGCACCGACCAGGCCGTGCACGCCCTCGGCCTGCGCTTCGATTCCCCGTTCGGCGTCGCCGCCGGCTTCGACAAGGACGGCCTCGCCGTGATCGGCCTCGGCCGGCTCGGCTTCGGCCACGTCGAGGTCGGCACGATCACGGCACTGCCGCAGCCGGGAAACCCGAAGCCGCGGCTGTTCCGGCTGATCCCGGACCGCGCCGTGATCAACCGGATGGGCTTCAACAACCAGGGTGCGGCATCCGCTGCCGTACGCCTCGCCCGGGTGCGCGCCGTCGTCGGCCGGCCGGTGCTCGGCATCAACATCGGTAAGAGCCGCGCAACCGCGGTGGAAGACGCCACGGCAGACTACCTCGTGAGCGCCACGGCCCTCGCGCCGCTCGCCGACTACCTCGTCGTCAACGTGAGTTCACCGAACACCCCCGGCCTGCGCGGCCTGCAGGAACTCGACCAGCTCGCCCCGCTCCTCACCGCCGTCCGCGCGGCATCCGGGAGCACGCCCCTGCTCGTCAAGATCGCACCGGACCTCCGCGACGAGGAAGTCACCCGCATCGCCGAACTCGTGGTGCGGCTCGGCCTCGACGGCATCATCGCGACCAACACGACCATTTCCCGCGAGGGTCTCACGACGGATGCCGCGCGGGTCGAGGCCCTCGGAGCGGGCGGCCTCTCCGGAGCCCCGCTCCGGGCCCGCTCGCTCGCGGTGCTGCGCCTGATCCGGGCGAGCGTGCCCGCCGGCCTTTGCGTGATCTCCGTCGGCGGTGTCGAGACCGCCGCCGACGTCGCCGAGCGGCTCGACGCGGGGGCGACCCTGGTCCAGGGCTACACGGCGTTCCTCTACCGCGGACCGCTGTGGGCGCGGCAGGTCAACCGCGGCCTCGACCGGCTCCGCGCGTAGTCGGTCCCGGTCGGCACCTGGCTCGGGCGCACTGCCCCGTGACGCGGCGCAGAGGGTTCCCTGCCGGCGCCCCTGCTTCGGCACCCTTGCTCCTGCACACTGCACCCTGCTCCTGCGCCGGGCGATGTCGCCGGATCACTCGCATTCCGGTGAGCCGACCCCCTAGGGTCGAGAGCATGACCGGCACGCGACAGCAGGCACCACGCAGCACGGTGAAGTGGGTCCTGGCAGCGGCCGGCGCCGTGCTCGTCCACTTCCTGGCCAGCGTGGCCCTGGTCTTCGAGCTCGTGGGCAATGCCTACGCCTTCGCCGCGTCGATTCCGGGAGGCGGGGAGGTGAGCAGCAAGGACGAGCTGGTCAAACTCGGCTCGAGCCCCGCCTTCGGCATCGCGTCGATCGCCGGAGTCGGGATCCTGGGCTTCATCGTCACCCTGACCCTGCTCGCGTCCCCGGCGACGCGTCGCTGGGCGTGGGTCGCTCCGCTCGCGAGTATCGCGGTCGGCGTTCTCGTCGTCGAGTTCGCGACGGCCGCGTTCCAACCGCCCCTTCCGGATGTCGGCGGCTGAGTTTCTGAGTCTCTGAGCTGCTGAGCCGCAGAGCCGCTGACCGGTCGGGCGCGCTGGATCCGCCCGGCTCAGGAAATCGGCGCGCCCGGGGAGAGGATTCCGAGCGTCACGAGCTGCCTGGCGAGGCTCGCGCCGTCCGGCCCGTAGACCCAGCGCGGATCCGTCGACTCGAGCGCGGCATCCTTCGCACGACGGCCGGCGAGCACGGCCTCGCTCGGTGAGAGCTCCCGAATGGCGACGGCCTCGACGCTGCCGGGGAACTCCCGCTGGAACTCGCTGTAGATGTCCTCGTCGTGCTGGCCGTCGTCGCCGACCAGGATCCAACGGATCCCGGGGAACTCCTCGGCCAGGCGGCGCAGGTTGGCGCGCTTGTGGTCGATACCGCTGCGGAACCAGCGATCGTGGGTGGGGCCCCAGTCCGTGAGCAGCAGGGCGCCGGCGGGGTAGAGGTTGCGGGAGAGGAACCGGGTCAGCGTCGGAGCGACATTCCAGGCGCCCGTCGACAGGTAGATCACCGGGGACCCCGGAGCGGTCACGGTGAGCCGGTCGAGGAGCACGGCCATGCCGGGGGTGGGTACCCGCGCGTGCTCGTCGAGCACGAACGTGTTCCAGGCGGCGAGCAGCGGCCGGGGGAGGGTCGTGACCATCACGGTGTCGTCGACGTCGGAGATGATGCCGCGATCGACCTGCGGGCCGACGATGAACAACGGCGCATCGACGGGGGCCGAGGCGTCGGTGCTGAGCCTGGCGACCTGCCAGCCAGGGGTGAGCGGGAGGCGGATGACCGTGTCCACCACGCCGCCGCGGTCCGCACTCACTCGATGGGTGAAACCGTTGATCTCGATCGTGACGGTGACGTCGTGCACGGGCACAGCGGTGAAACTGCGCCAGCCGCGGATGCCTGCCTCACGCCGCTCTGCGCGCCAGCGTCTCCGGGTCACGGCCTTCTTGGGCTTGGCCGGCTTCGCCAGCAGCACCCGGCAGAGGATGCGGACCCATTCGGTGCTGCCGTACCCGGCGTAGGGGATGACCGTGGGCAGATAACCGCGCCTGCGGGCGCTGCGCTCGCGACGTTCGTGCATCCAGTCTTCGATCCGGGCTGCGCGATGCATCATTTTCGCAGGTCGGCCCGCATTCGTCGTTCTGGAAGGCTTCGGCACACCTCCTAGTTTGTCATGTGCAGCCCCTTTCGGGTGGACCGGGCGACACCCGGCGTCGATCTGGCACCGCTGACGGGACAACACCCGTAGGATTGGGACCTACTTCAAGGAGGACAATTGTCACTCAGTGACCTTTTCGAGGGGGACATCGTTGAGGCCGGCGCCCAGGTCCGGATCGAACCCATCCAGCAACGCAGTACGGCACGCCTGTCCGGGCTGCTCGATGCCACGGCGATCGTCGTCGACGAGGTCGGTTTCGACCGGATCACGACCGCGATGGTCGCGGAACGCGCGGGGGCATCGATCGGAACGGTATACCGCTATTACCCTGACCGGGTGGCAGTGCTGCATGCCCTGCGGGAGCGGGTCATCCAGCGGTATCGACTGCGCGTGGCCAGGGACATCAAGCTGGCAGACCCGAAGACGCCGTGGGAGACCATCGACTGCGCCATCACGGCATTCGTCGACATGTACCGGACGGAACCCGGCTTCCGCATCATGCACTTCGCCGACCGGGAGCGGCTCCCGATCAGCGCGGTCAGCCCGGCAGACGGGATCGAGGTCGGCTTCCTGGCCGGCCAGCTCGCGGTCGTTCTCTCCGAGCGGTTCGGCCTCTCATACGGGCCTGAGCTCTTGTTCCGGCTCGAGGTCATGGTCGAGATGGCCGCAGCGGTCCTGTCGAGAGGCTTCCAGTCCGACGTGATGGGGGACGAACGGTACATCGCAGAGGCGAGACGGGTCCTCTCGGTGTACCTCGCGGGCTACTATGGCGAGGAACTCGAGCAGCACGGCACGGCCGCCCCAGTCTTGGAATCTGCTGAGTAGAGCTTGGCATCCGGCGCCTTTCCTGATTGGGTAGGAGATCGCTGGCACGTGTCGATTCGATTTCAGGCGAGGAATGGGCCATTTCCATGATTGAGTTCCGATCGGTGACGAAAGAATTCCCGGACGGCACTCTGGCGGTCGACGATTTCAGCCTCACGATTCCCTCGCATCGCACCACCGTGCTCGTCGGTTCCTCCGGCTCCGGCAAGACCACCCTGCTGCGGATGATCAACCGCATGGTCGATCCGACCGGGGGAACGATCGAGATCGACGGCGTCTCCGTCGCGTCGCTCGAACCCGTGAAGCTGCGGCGCAGCATCGGCTACGTGATGCAGAACTCCGGGCTGCTCCCGCACCGCACGGTGGTCGACAACGTCGCGACCGTGCCTCTCCTGCGCGGCGTGCGCCGCAAGAAGGCCAGGGCGGATGCCCTCGACCTGCTCGACACCGTCGGCCTCGACCGCGCCATCGCCGATCGCTACCCGAGCCAGCTCTCCGGCGGCCAGCAGCAGCGCGTCGGCGTAGCACGCGGCCTCGCCGTCGATCCCAACATCCTCCTGATGGACGAGCCCTTCGGCGCGGTCGATCCGATCGTGCGCGCGGAGTTGCAGCAGGAGCTGATCCGGCTGCAGCACGAACTCGGTAAGACCGTCGTCTTCGTGACCCACGACATCGACGAGGCCTTCCTGCTCGGCGACCAGATCGCCATCCTGCGGGAGGGCGGCAGGATCGCCCAGCTCGGCACACCGGCAGAGATCCTCGCTCACCCGGCCGACGACTTCGTTGCGAGCTTCATCGGCGCCGACCGGGGCAAGCGCGCCCTGCACGTCGAGAGCCAGGACGGCTCGGACGTGCTCGTCGACGCGGACGGCAGGCCCGCCGGCGTCCTCGTCGGCCGGCGCTCCGGCACCGGCCCCTCCGACCCGTCCGGCTCGTCCGACCTGTCCAGCAGGGCACGGTCCGACGCGGCGCTCGACGTGACGGCGGAAGGCCTGCCGCTGTGACCTGGCTCTGGTCGAACCTCGACCTGGTCTGGCTCCGCACCCTCGACCACATCGTGCTGAGCCTGCCGCCGATCGTGCTGAGCTTCGTGATGGCGCTCCCGCTCGGATGGCTGGCCAACCGGTACCGGCCGGCCCGCGGGGCGATCCTCTCGATCGCGGGGCTGTTCTACGCCATCCCGTCCCTGCCGCTCCTGCTCATGCTGCCGGTGATCATCGGAACGAGCCTCCGTTCGCCCGCGAACCTGATCGCCGCCCTCACCCTCTACGGCCTCGCCCTCATGGTGCGGGTCGTCGCCGACGGTCTCGCATCCGTCGACCCCGACGTGCGCCAGTCCGCGACCGCCGTCGGCTTCTCGGCGTGGAGCCGGTTCTGGCTCGTCGAGCTCCCGCTCGCCGGGCCCGTGCTCCTCGCCGGGGTACGCGTGGTCACTGTGAGCACGGTGAGCCTCGCGACCGTCGGCGCCGTGATCGGAGCGAAGAGCCTCGGCAGCCTGTTCACCGATGGTTTCCAGCGCGGCATCCAGGTCGAGATCATCACCGGAATCGTGGCGACCGTCCTGCTCGCCCTCGTGCTCGACGGGGCCGTCGTGTTTCTCGGCCGGGTGCTGATGCCGTGGACCCGCCGGACCCGGCGCATCCGCCCGGAAAGCATCGCGACACTCAGTCGGATGACGGCCGTCCGGGGTACAGCATGAACTACTTCACGGATGCCGTCGCGTGGCTGCTTGACCCGGCGCACTACCCCGGCCCGACCGGGATCCCGACCCGGATCGGCGAGCAGCTCCTCTTCACGGCGGTGACCCTCCTGTTGGCCTCGGTCATCGCCATCCCGATCGGATTCCTGATCGGGCACACCGGGCGCGACCGGGGGATCGCCGTTGCGACCTCCGGCGGGCTGCGCGCCATCCCCACGCTCGGCCTGCTCACTCTCGTGGCCCTGTGGATCGGCATCGGCCTCGGCGCCCCGTACGTCGCCCTGACCGTGCTCGCAATCCCGCCCATCCTCGCCGGCGCCTACACGGGGTTCGAGGCGGTCAACCGTGCGACGATCGACGCGGCGCGGGCCGTCGGCATGACCGAGTGGCAGATCGTGCGCCATGTGGAGATACCCCTCGGACTGCCCCTGCTCATCGGCGGGATTCGGTCGGCGACCCTGCAGGTGGTCGCAACGGCCACACTCGCCGCGTACATCGCCGACTTCGGGCTCGGCCGGTTCCTCTTCGCCGGGCTCAAGACCAACGATTACGCCCAGATGCTCGGCGGATCGATCCTGGTGATCCTGCTCGCCCTCGTCCTCGAGGGCCTCTTCGCCGGCCTCCAGAAACTCGTCGTGCCCCGCGGCGTCGCGGTCGGACGCCCCCCAGTCGACCGGAAGGCGTCGACCCGACGTCGCCCGGGGATGGAATCCGCCATCACGAAAGGAATCTGACAATGTTCACAGCGAAAAAAGGCCGGCTCGCGGCGGTCGCCGCGGTCGCGGTTGGGGCCGTCGTAGCCCTTGCAGGGTGTGCGTCCAGTAACCCACTGGGCACCGGAAGTAACGCGTCTAGCGCCCCGACGACACTCGTCGTCGGCTCCGCCGACTACTACTCGAATGAGATCATCGCCGAGATCTACGCCCAGGCGCTCGAGTCCAACGGCTTCACCGTCGACCGCCAGTTCCGGATCGGACAGCGCGAGGTCTACCTGCCCGAACTGAAGTCCGGGTCGATCGACGTTTTCCCCGAGTACACCGGCAGCCTGCTGCAGGCGCTCGACAAGACCGCTGCCGGCGGGACGAGCGATGCGGTCCACGATCAGCTCGTCAAGGCCCTTCCCAGCGGTCTGACCGCCCTCGACAGGTCCGACGCGAGCGACCAGAACTCGTGGACCGCGACCCAGGCGTTCGTTGACAAGTACAAGCTGACCGATCTCGCCTCGCTGAAGAACGTTACCGAGCCCATCACCGTCGGCGGCAACTCCGAACTGGAGACGCGTCCCTATGGGCCGACGGCGCTCAAGGACAAGTACGGCATCACGATCGCCGGCTTCGTTCCCGTGGAGGACAGCGCTGGCCCGCTCACCGTCAAGGCGCTGGTCGACAACAAGATCCAGCTCGCCAACATCTACACGGCCGACCCGAACATCAAGTCGAACAATCTCGTCGCCCTCGCAGACCCCGACGGACTGTTCTTCCCGGACAACGTCGTGCCTATCGTCTCGAGCAAGGTCGACGAGAAGGCCGCGGGCGTCCTGAACAAGATCAGCGCGGCGATGACGGCCGCGGACCTCGTGAGCCTCAACGCCCAGAGTGTCAACGACAAGGAGTCGGCGGACAAGATCGCCTCCGCGTGGCTCGCCCAGGCGAAGCTGTTCTAGCCTGACCCTCCCACCACAGGAGTGACCCATGACCGCCCGGCTGCCCTCGCAGCCGGGCGGTCATGTGCGTTTCGGGGTCCCTCAGGCCTGGGCGAGGAGCAGGGCCGGCAGTACGAGCAGCGCCGCGGCAGAGCCGATCACGGCGACGGAAGCCGCCGCGGAGAGCCGGGGCGGCGGGGTCAGCAGGCGGCGCACCCGGGGCGTGACGAGATCGACCGGACGGTCCCTGGCAACGAAGGCTGCGGCATCCGCTGCCTCGGTGGGGGAGTGGGGGCCCTGCACTCGGTCGATCTGGGCCCGGTCGAGCTGTGCCCGGTCGAGCCCGGCCGAACCGACGAGCGCGATCGCCGCCGCCAGGGTGTGGTCGCCGACGGCCCGCCTGGCCTGGTCGTCCGCGAGCATCTCGACGAGCAGGGCGACGGCGTTCTCCGCGCGGTTCGCGATCGGGAACCAGGGCAGGGCGTTGTGCCAGGACTTGAACGCCACGAGCACGAGGTGGTGCCGCTGCGCGAGGTGGGCCTCCTCGTGGGCGACGACGGCGAGCACCTGACCCGCGTCGAGCAGCCTCAGCAGGCCGCGGGAGAGCACCGTCGCCGAGTGCGTCACGCTCGGCAGGCAGTATGCGACGGGAGCGGCGTGGTCGATGACCCGCGTGCTCGGCCGCCCCTCGAGTGGTTCGCTCAACAGCCGCACGAGGTTCAGGTGCCTGCGTTGCTGCCGTTCGGCGTGCACGATCGTGACGGCGAGGTTGAGTACGAGGTGGCCGCCGAGCAGGAGGGCGCCGCAGAGGGCGAGCACGTGGTCGAGGGAGGTGCCGGCGGGGATCGAGCCCGTCACGAGGTGGTCTGCGAGCGAGCGGATGCCGGCGACCGGGTTGGCTCCGAACGGGATCAGCCCGTAGACGAAGAGCGCCCCGATCATCGCGAGCCCGCCCGCGAGTGCGATCGACTGCCAGAGCACGAGGGCGACGCCGGGGGAGCCGGCCGGCCAGGCGGCGCGCGCGAGCAGCACCGGAACCGGCCAGGCCAGCACGATCGCGAGAAGCCCGAGGCAGAGCGCGGTGGTCAGCACGGCGAACGCGGTGCCGTTCCGGGCCCCGTCACTTCGGGTGAACGGTGATCGGTTCGAGGAGTCGGCGCAGGGTCTCCGCTTCCTGGGGACTGACGCTTCCGATGAAGCGCGCGAGTGCGTCCTGACGGTCGGGCGCGGAGCCCAGGACCTCGTGCATCAGGCCGGCGGTGTGTTCCGCCCTCGTCGTCACGGCGTGGTAGCGATGCGGGCGGTTGCCCCGGTCGCGGGCGACGAAGCCCTTGGTCTCGAGTCGGGACAGAACCGTGAGCACGGTTGTGGTGGCGAGCGGCTTGGACTTGGCGGCGCTGGTCGTCGGTGTGAGCAGGCGGTCACGCAATTCGTTGGCGGGCAACGATTCCCCGGAGTCCCAGAGGACATCCATCAACAATCTCTCCAGTGCACCGAGACTTCCCATAGTGAGGGAGTTTAGTATGCCGCCTCGTCTTCTTCTACGGCCCGTAGAAGTGTATGTTTTCTACGTACCGTAGAAATGACGATCGCCGGGAGGGCGCATGAACGAGTGGCTGGACCCGTTACTGCTATCGAGATGGCAGTTCGGACTCACAACGGTGTATCATTTCCTGTTCGTCCCGCTCACGATCGGCCTCGCGCTGACCGTGGCGATCTTCCAGACGGCCTGGGTGCGCACCGACAAGGCCAAGTGGCTCCAGCTCACGCACTTCTTCGGCAAGCTGTTCCTGATCAACTTCGCCATGGGCGTCGTGACGGGCATCGTGCAGGAGTTCCAGTTCGGCATGAACTGGTCGACGTACTCCCGTTTCGTCGGTGACGTCTTCGGCGCACCGCTCGCCTTCGAGGGCATCACCGCGTTCTTCCTCGAGGCGACCTTCATCGGCCTGTGGATCTTCGGCTGGGACAAGCTGCCCAAGGGGCTGCACCTCGCGACGATCTGGCTGACCGTGGTCGGGTCCATCGCCTCCGCGTACTTCATCCTCGCCGCGAACGCCTTCATGCAGAACCCGATCGCCTTCCGGATCAACGAGGAACGCGGCCGCGCCGAGCTGACCGACATCGGCACCCTGCTGACCAACCCGATCTCGCTCGCCTCGTTCCCGCACACGATCTTCGCGTGCTTCATGGTCTCCGCCGGCCTGATCATCTCGGTCGCCGCCTTCCACCTCTACCGCAAGCAGCACGTCGACACGATGCGCCCCGCGCTCAAGTTCGGCCTGTGGATGATGGTCATCTCCGGCGCCCTGACGACCCTCTTCGGCGACTCCCTGAGCCTCGCGATGGTCAAGGCCCAGCCGATGAAGATGGCGGCTGCCGAGGCGATGTACCACACGGCGTCGGGCGCCAACGCGTCCTTCTCGCTCTTCACGCTCGGCACCCCGGACGGCGTGAGCGAACTGTTCTCGGTCCGCATCCCGTACCTGCTCTCGTTCCTCTCCACGCACACCCTCGACGGCACCGTCGAGGGCATCAACAACCTGCAGGACCAGTACACGACGCTCTACGGGCCGGGGGACTACACCCCGATGATCTGGGTCACCTACTGGGCCTTCCGCTGGATGATCGGCCTCGGCATCGCGCACATCCTGGTCGCCGTCGTCGGCCTCTGGCTCACCCGCAAGGGCCGCAGCCCGAAGGCGACCTGGATCTGGAAGGTCGCCATCTGGTCCTTCCCGTTCTCCCTAGCCGCGATGAGCGTCGGCTGGATCTTCACCGAGATGGGCAGGCAGCCCTGGCTCGTGTTCGGGCTCCTGAAAACGCAGGACGGCGTCTCGCCGAACGTCACCGGCCTGACCATCCTGATCTCCCTGATCGCCTTCACCCTCGTCTACGGCGTGCTCGCGGTCGTCGAATTCCGGTTGATCACCCGAGCCGTGCGCAAGGGCCCAGAGGATGCCCCGGTGCCGGACCCGGAGACCGGCGTCACCCCCCAGCGCGTCACGGTCTACTAGGAGCAACTGATGGAACTCAACATTCTCTGGTTCTGGATCATCGCCGTGATGTTCATCGGCTACTTCATCCTCGACGGCTTCGACTTCGGAGTCGGCATGTCCCTGCCGTTCCTCGGTAAGGACGACACCGACCGCCGGGTGCTGATCAACTCGATCGGCCCGGTCTGGGACCTCAACGAGACCTGGGTGATCGTCGCAGGCGCCTCGCTCTTCGCCGCGTTCCCGGAGTGGTACGCGACGATGTTCAGCGGCTTCTACCTCGCCCTGCTGGTCATCCTCCTCGCCCTCATCGTGCGCGGCGTCTCGTTCGAATACCGGCACCAGCGTCCGGAATCCGAGTGGAAGAAGTGGTTCGACGGCATGATCGTCGTCGGAAGCGCCATCCCGGCCCTGCTCTGGGGCGTCGCGTTCGCGAACGTCGTCCAGGGTGTCCAGCTCGACGCCGGACACAACTACACGGGAACCTTCTTCGACCTGCTGAACCCCTACGCGCTGCTTGGCGGGGTGACGACGTTGCTCCTGTTCTTCACCCACGGGGTCGTGTTCGTCTCCCTGAAGACCGACGGGGACATCCGCGTGCGTGCCCGCAAGCTCGCCACCCAGGCGGGACTCGTGACGATCGTCGTCGCCGCGTCGTTCCTGCTCTGGACCGTGCTCGCCTTCGGCAGTCTCTTCACCGCGGTCTTCGCCGCGGCAGCGGCCGTCGCCCTGATCGGGTCGTTCCTGCTCAACCTGCGCGGATCCGAGGGCTGGGCGTTCACGCTGATGGCCGCGACGATCGGCCTCGCCGTGCTCACCCTGTTCGCGTCGCTGTTCCCGGATGTGATGCCGGCGAGCAATGACGCGGCGAACAGCCTCACGATCGACAACGCCTCCTCGACGCCGTACACGCTCCAGGTGATGACCTGGACCGCGGTGATCGCCGCTCCGGTGATCTTCCTCTACCAGGGCTGGACGTACTGGGTCCTGCGCAAGCGGGTCAGTCGCAGTAACATCGAAGCCGCAGCGCTCTAGGAGCGTCCGGGGCCCGTCGGAAACGGCGGGCCCCGATCCATTTGCACGCCCCGCGGCACGGCCTGTCTTACCGGCCGGCGCGCCCGCGGTCCGGCACCGCCCCCAAACAGAACGAGCACATGCGTCCCCTCGACCCCCGGCTCCTCCGCTACGCTTCTGCCGCGCGGTGGTTCCTGGCCATCGGGGCGGTGCTCGGCTTCGCGCAGACCCTCGTCGTGATCGCATTCTCCTGGCTGCTCAGCCAGGTCATCACGCTCGCGGTGGCCGGCCATGGTCAGGCGGAACTCGCGCCGTATGTGGGCGGCCTCGCCGCCGTCGTGGTCCTGCGTGCCGCGCTGGTCTGGCTGCTCGAGGTCGCGGCGAGCCGTGGCGCGGCATCCGTCAAGAGCCAGTTGCGCACCCGCGTGCTGCGCCGGGTCGCGGAGAACGGCCCGGACTGGCTCGCCGGCCAGCAGGGCGCTCGCGTGTCGACCGTCGCTACCCAGGGGCTCGACGCCCTGGACAACTACTTCGCCAGGTACCTCCCGCAGCTCCTCCTCGCCGGGATCGCCACGCCGATCCTCGTGCTCGTGATGCTGTGGCAGGACCTCCCGAGCGGCATCACGGTGATCATCGTTCTCCCGCTCATTCCGCTGTTCATGATCCTGATCGGCCAGGCCACCCAGGCCGTGCAGAAGCAGCAGTGGGAATCGCTGCAGCGGCTCGGCGTCGGCTTCCTCGACCTCGTCGGCGGCCTCGGCACCCTCAAGATCTTCGGCAGGGAACGGCGTCAGACCGATCGGGTGCGCGCGATCACCGAGGACTACCGCGTGCGCACCATGAAGGTGCTGCGGGTGTCGTTCCTGAGCGGCTTCGTGCTTGAGCTCGGCGCGAGCCTCTCGGTCGCGCTCGTGGCGGTGTCGATCGGCCTGCGGCTCGTCGACGGGTCGCTCGGTCTCGGCATTGGCCTCTTCGTGCTGCTGCTCGCACCCGAGGCGTTCCTCCCGGTGCGTCAGATCGGCGTTCAGTTCCACGCCGCCGCTGACGGGCTCGCCGCGGCGGAGGAGGTCTTCCTGATCATCGAGGGCGGGCCGGCAGGCGGAACGGCGACCGACACGACGGATGCCGCCGCGACGGCCGGGCAGGCACCGGCCGCGACGGCCGCGCAGGCACCCGGCGCGACGGCGTCGCAAGCACCCGTCGCGGGGCCGGGCGGCTCGCTCCGCTTCGCCCAGGTCACCGTGCGTCGCGGCACGGACGTGACACTCCCCGCATTCAGCGCGACGATCGACCCCGGCCGGTTCGCGGTCATCGCCGGGCCGAGTGGCGCGGGCAAGTCCACGCTCGTCGCGGCTCTCCAGGGTTTCGTGCCGTACACCGGCTCAATCACTCTCGGCGACACGACTCTCGATCCCGGCGGGCCGCGACCGTGGCTCGCGTGGGCCGGCCAACGGCCAGGACTGCTCTCCGGCACGATCGCCGACAACGTGGCGCTCGGCGCCCGCGGCATCGACGAGGCCCTCGTGGTCCGCGCACTCGACCTCGCCGGCGGCGGCGACCTGGAGCCCGGGATCGTCCTCGGGGTGAACGGCGATGGGCTCTCCGGCGGCCAGGCGCAGCGCGTTGCCGCGGCGAGGGCCATCTACCGCACACTGTCCGACGGATGCCCGGTGCTCGTCCTCGACGAACCGAGCTCCGCCCTCGACGAGGACGCAGAGGGCCGGCTGATCGCGGGCCTCCGCGAGCTCTCGGCGGGAGGAACGATCGTGATCGTGGTGAGCCACCGCCCGGCCGTGGTCGATGCCGCCGACCTCGTGCTGTCCGTGGTCCCGGTGGCCGGGGCCCCGGGATCCGTCGTGTCACTGGGGGAGGACGCCCATGTCTGAGTTCCTGCCCCCCACCCGGGTCCGCGCGATCCTGCGGCTCGCCCAGCCGTCCGCGCGCCGCTTCGTACCCGGGCTGGCCGCCGGCGTCGCGAGCGCCCTGTCCGCCGTTGCCCTGCTCGCGACGAGCGCCTGGCTGATCACCCGCGCCGCCGAGCAGCCGCCGATCCTCTACCTGTCTGTGGCGATCGTGGGCGTGCGCGCCTTCGCGCTCGGCCGCTCCGCGTTCCGCTACCTCGACCGGCTCTCCAGCCACGATGCCGCGTTCCGCCAGCTCGCCGCGCTCCGCGTCGGTGTCTTCGAACGCATCCTGCCTCTCGCGCCCGCTGGGCTCGCGAACACCCGGCGTGGTGATCTGCTCACCCGCCTCGTCCGCGACGTCGACGACCTGCAGGACTTCCCGTTGCGGGTCGTGCAACCGCTGGCGACGGCCGGGGTGCTCGCCATTCTCAGCGTCGTGGGTGTGTGGCTGCTCTCGCCGCTCGCGGCTCTCGGTCTCGCGGTCTGTCTCGTCCTCGCCGGAGTGCTCGGCACGGCCGCGTCGGGGATCGTCGCCGCTGGCTCCGAGCGCGAGCTCGCTCCGCTCCGCGGGGATCTTGCCGACCGGGTGCTCGAACTGGTCGAGAACATCGACGTGCTCACCGCCTTCGGCGTTCTCAAATCCCGTCTCGAGGGTCTGGCTGCCGCCGACGACCGGTTGCGCCGGGCGACCCTGCGCCGGTCAGTGGGAGTCGGCATCCAGGGTGCCGTGCTCTCCCTGTTCGCCGGCGCTGCGACCGTCGCCGCGTTGCTCGCCGGGTTCGGGGGGCTCTCGGGAGGGGGCCTGCCCGGTCCGGATTTCGCCGTGATCGTCCTCGTTCCGATGGCCGTCTTCGAGATCTTCGCCGTCGTGCCCGCAGCCCTCGGCGCCTGGCGCCAGGTGCGCTCGAGCGCGGAACGTGTCGCGGATGCGGTGCCGACCACGGTCCCACGGGAGATCCCGGTCGAGAGCGACGCCGACAGCCGGCCGGCAGCCGACACCGGGGCAGTCGCCGGCGTGGACGGGAACGGCGTTGCCGTGGCCGTCTCCGCGCAGCCGGTGCTGCGACTGAGCGGGGTCGGCGCTTCCTGGCCCGGTGCGACGGAGCCCGGCGTTTCCGGCGTGACCCTGCGCCTCGGCCCCGGTGAGCGTGTTCACCTCGCCGGTCCGAGTGGGGCGGGCAAGACCACTCTCGCGCAGGTACTCGTCCGCTTCCTCGACTACACCGGTTCGTACACGCTCGACGGCGTCGAGGCGAACACGCTCGAGCCCTCCGCCGTGCGCCGCTTCGTCGGGCTGTGCGAACAGCACCCCTGGCTCTTCGACGACAGTATCCGCCAGAATCTGCTCTTCGCCCGGGAAACCGCGAGCGACGACGACCTGCTGGCCGTTCTCGACCGGGTCGGCCTCGGCGACTGGACCGCGCAGCGCGGCGGACTCGATGCGAGGGTCGGCGAACGCGGTGCCCTCGTCTCCGGCGGTCAGGCCCAGCGGATCGCCCTCGCCAGGGGGCTCCTCGCGGACTTCCCCGTGCTCATCGTCGACGAACCCACCGCGAACGTCGATGAAGCGCAGGGCGACCGTCTCGTCAGGGACATCCTCGGGACGGCGGCGGAGGACGGCAGGGCCGTGCTGCTCATCTCGCACACCCCGGTGCCCGACGAGCTCATCACCGCCCGGGTGACCCTGCCCGCCTGACCCGGCGCACGTGGCTCTGCCCGCCAGACCCTGCCCACTTGAACCGGCCGGCCTGACTCGGTGCGCCCTGCTGTGCACCCTGCACCTAAACCTGCCCGCCTGACTCTGTCGGTGCGGCCCCCTCCGGCTCAGCCTGATCGTCCCGGACAACGCCCCCAAGACGTCGTTCAGAAGGGTGTCGGTTCCTCGGGGTCGTTGGGTTCGGGGTCGAGGTTCCAGACGTCCACGGCCGGGGCCGGTGGTTTCGGTGCGGGTTTGGGATGTTTGGGTGGTCGCATGTCGGCGGAGGGTTCGACGATGTAGCGGTACCCGGCCGGGGACGTCCACTCGATGCGACCGTCGCCGAGGTGCCGGGGTGTCCACCGGGTGCAGCTCTTCACCGAGTGGTGATACGGGCACAGGTGGGCGAGATTCATCGCGTCCGTCTGACCGCCGTGCTGCCATTCGACGCTGTGGTCCACGTCGGAGCGTTTCGCGGAGCGGCGGCAGCCGGGGAAGGTGCAGGTTTCATCCCGCACCTCGAGCCACTTCTTCAAGGCCGCCGGGACCTTGTAGGTGTCGCGGCCCATGGAGAGCACGACCCCGGTCTCGGGGTGGGTCAGCAGCCGGGTGAAACTCGGCGCCCCCGCCGCGAGGCGCCGCGCGGTGTCCGGGTCGATCGGCCCGTACCCGGCCAGGTACCCGGGTTCCTCGCTTTTCCCGAGGAGGGTCAGCACGGGGACGGTCACATTCACTTGAGCGGCGACCCCTGTGCCGGTCCCGTCCGGGGTAACCCCGCCGATCAGGACATCGGTGAGTACGTCTGCGGCGAGCTGGGTGAGCGTGCGTTCCTCGTCCGGGCGTTGCAAGGTCAGGGCGGTATCGAGGGTGCGGTGGTACGCGGCCTGGATCTTCTCGGCATCGCCGGTCACATACAGGGACGCCATGCTGTCGTTGAGGGCCTGGAACACCAGGTGTCGGTCCTCGACGCTTTTCTGGTGCCGGGCGGTGATGGTCTCCGGGTGGGTGCGTTCCCGGACCCTGCGGGCCCGGTCGGCGAGCTTCGCCACGGTCAGCACTTCNGCGGGCCCGGTCGGCGAGCTTCGCCACGGTCAGCACTTCCGCGTCGGGCACGAGGACGTCTTCGAACACGGCCCGGGCCCGGGCGGCCGCGTCCGGGTCACCGTCGACGGTGATGCCCCACGCCTGATCCATGATCACTTGCGCGTGCCGGTAACTGATCGCCCCGGTTGCAAGGGCTTCGCGGGTTGCGGGGAGTTCCTCGGCGAGAGTGCGGCTGGCCTCGATCAGGGTTTCCGTCGTGCGCCGGGGCAGTCGGAGCAGGGCGCCGACCTCGCAGGTGAACTCTTCCTTCGTGGCCTCCTCCGGCGACCACGGCGGGCGTCGCCCGCCGGCCTGCACGGCGGCCTCGTCCCGGGCCCGGCCGACGTCGGCCAGTACCCGCTGCGCGGTGTAGATCGCATCAGCCCGGCGAGCGGCGGCCCGGTTCAGCTCCCGGTCCGCCTCCTTGATCGCGTCATACACCTCGGCCAGGGACGGCTCCACCAGGTTGAAGTGCTGCGCGTTGAGGTAGGTATCGGGAGGGACGTCAGGAGAGACGTCAGGAGGGGTCCCGGGTGGGGGCTCCGCAGTGCTGTCGACATTGCTGTCCACGGGACTGTCCACACTGTTGTCCACGGGGCTGTCCAGGTGAGATTCTGAGGGTTCTTCAACTGTCATGGGGGCACTCTACGGACCACCACCGACATTCCACCGGCATCCGCACGCCCCCACAGGTGACCTGTGGATAACCCGATCGGAATACCTCTGACAGCGGTCTGGGACGCCCGTAGTGCCGCAAAGATTCAGCAGGCTCCTAGGCTAGGGGCGTGTCCGCATCCTCCCGCCCTCGCCGCAGTCCCGGCCGGGGCGACCACCAACGTTGGGAGCTGGACGGCTGGTGGGACCCGGCAGACGCCTTCGATGCCCTCTACCGCGAGAGCAGACACGCCATCTGGCTCGACGCCGGCCCTGGCGCCCACACCGGCTTCAGCTACCTCGCCGGGCCGACCGAGCGCTCCCGGTTCGTGAACGCCTCCGTTCCAGACGGAACGGTGACGGTCACGGTGCCCGGAGACCCGCTCTCCGCACCCGTCACGAGCCGCGGCACGATCTTCGACTTCCTCCGGGACGACCTCGCGGCGCCCATCAACGCGTCCGGGCCGCACCCTTCGGACGAACCGCACGAGCCGTACGATCCGGACGAGCCGTACGATCCGGACGAGCCGCGCGATCCGGACGCGCCGGACGCGCTGGGCGATCCTGACGAGCCTCACGATCCAGACGCGCTGGCCGATTCGGAGCCGGGGGTCCGGCAAACCGGCGGCTTCCACCTCGGCTGGGTCGGCTGGCTCGGGTACGAGCTCGGCGCGCAGACCCTCGGCGTGCCACTTCCTCCGTCGCGTTACCCCGACGCTGCCCTGCTCGAGGTCGACCGGATGCTCGTCTTCGACCACACGAACCGCACCGTCACCCTGCTCGCCCGCAGGCAGCCGGGGGAGTCGCCCCAGCTCGCGGAGGACTGGGCCAGCGCTGTGCGGGCGCGCCGGGACAGTGCTCGTGCGATGCGGCATGCGCTGACGGAAGACGCCGCAGCGACTGCAGCGACTGCCGCAGCGACTGCAGCGACTGCCGCA
The DNA here is from genome assembly GCF_004402485.1 of Cryobacterium algoricola. Lineage (GTDB taxonomy): Bacteria > Actinomycetota > Actinomycetes > Actinomycetales > Microbacteriaceae > Cryobacterium > Cryobacterium algoricola. Next base: position 79,860 of record NZ_SOFG01000009.1, read on the forward strand.
CCGACTGTACCGACCGCCGCAGCGGATGCCGCCCTCGAGCACCCTGCATCGCCGCCCCGCGCCCGGTGGCGGCACGACGCAACCCACTACGCCGCACTGATCGGGCGCTGCCAGGCCTCCATCGCCGCGGGAGACGCCTACCAGCTCTGCCTCACCAACGAGATCACCGTCGACGCGCGACCGAACCCAGTCGCGGCGTACCACCGGCTGCGGGCCGACAGCCCGAGCCACCACGGCGGCCTGCTGCGCTTCGGGCACACCGCCCTGCTGAGCGCCTCGCCCGAGCAATTCCTCACCGTCGGCCCGGACGGCGGCGTGTCGAGCAAGCCGATCAAGGGCACCAGGCCGCGGTCCGCGGATCCCGCGACCGACGCCGGCCTCCGCGCCGAACTCGCCGCGAGCGACAAGGAACGCGCCGAGAACCTGATGATCGTCGACCTGATGCGCAACGACATCGGCCGGGTCGCCGAACTCGGCACCGTCGCCGTCACGCGCCTCCTCGACATCGAGAGCTACGCGCACGTCCACCAGCTCGTGAGCACCGTCGAGGCGCGCCTCGCCGCGGGGCTGACCGGCACGGATGCCGTCGAATCGTGTTTCCCGGCCGGTTCGATGACCGGGGTGCCCAAGCTCAGCGCCGTCAGCCTGCTCAGCGGCCTCGAGGACGGCCCCCGCGGCATCTACTCCGGTGCATTCGGCTATTTCGGCCGCGACGGCGCCGTCGACCTCGCCATGGTGATCCGCAGCATCGTGCTCGACCGGGCAGGCGCCTCGATCGGGACCGGCGGCGGAATCACCGCCCTCTCGGTCGCTGCGGAGGAGATCGAGGAGACCCGGATCAAGGCCGCAGCACTCCTGGCCGCGCTCGATTCCGTCTCTGACCTCGATTCGGCTAAGGGTTGAGTAACCTAGAAGCTTGGACCGTGAAGCGTTCACGCCCGAATCACCAGAATGAGAGTCCCGTGGCACACGAGCACGACCGCACCCCATACGGCGTAGAGATCGACGAGGACGTCTATGACTTCGCCGCGATCCAGGCGAAGTGGCAACCCATCTGGGACGAGCTCGAACCGTTCCGCACGAGCGACCCCGACGACACCCGTCCGCGCAAGTACGTGCTCGACATGTTCCCGTATCCCTCCGGCGACCTGCACATGGGCCACGCCGAGGTCTACGCGCTCGGCGACATCGTCGCCCGGTACTGGCGCCAACAGGGCTTCAACGTGCTGCACCCGATCGGCTGGGACTCCTTCGGACTCCCCGCGGAGAACGCCGCCATCAAGCGCGGCATCGACCCGCGCGGCTGGACCTACGACAACATCGCCCAGCAGAAGAAGAGCATGAAGCTCTACGCGGCCTCCTTCGACTGGTCCCGCGAACTGCACACGAGCGACCCCGAGTATTACAAGTGGAACCAGTGGCTGTTCCTGCAGCTTTACAAGAAGGGCCTCGCCTACCGCAAGGACAGCTGGGTCAACTGGGACCCGATCGACCAGACCGTGCTCGCGAACGAGCAGGTCCTGCCGGACGGCACGAGCGACCGCAGCGGCGCGATCGTGATCAAGAAGAAGCTCACCCAGTGGTACTTCAAGATCACCGACTACGCGGATCGCCTGCTCGACGACCTCAACCAGCTCGAGGGCACCTGGCCGGCCAAGGTGCTCAACATGCAGCGCAACTGGATCGGCCGCTCCATCGGCGCCGACGTCGACTTCGCCATCGAGGGCCGCGAGGCCGTCGTCAGCGTCTTCACGACCCGCCCGGACACGCTCTTCGGCGCGACCTTCATGGTCGTCGCCCCCGACTCCGACCTCGCGGCCGAACTCGTCGCCGACTCCACTCCCGAGGTGCGCGAGCGCTTCCAGGACTACCTCGTTCAGATGCAGAAGAGCACCGACATCGAGCGCCAGGCCACCGACCGGCCCAAGACCGGTGTCTTCCTCGAGCGTTACGCGATCAACCCGGTCAACGGCGAACGCCTGCCGATCTGGGCAGCGGACTACGTCTTCGCGGACTACGGCCACGGCGCCGTGATGGCCGTCCCCGCGCACGACCAGCGCGACCTCGACTTCGCCCTGAAGTTCGGCCTGCCCGTCCGGGTCGTCGTCGACACGACGGCTCCCCTGACCGGCACCCTGCCCGTGATCACGCCCGGCATGATCGACGGCACGGAAGAACTGCCGCTCGACCCCGCGCCGCTCGACCCGACGGAAACCGGGCTCGCGCTGGCCGGGGAAGGCCGCCTGATCAACTCCGGCGCCCTCACCGGCCTCAGCAAGAACAACGCGATCAAGCGCATCGTCGAGCAGCTCACCGCCGACGGCACCGGGCGTTCCGCCAAGAACTACCGGCTGCGCGACTGGCTGATCTCCCGCCAGCGCTACTGGGGTACCCCGATCCCGATCATCCACGGCCAGGACGGCGCGGAAATCCCGGTTCCCGAAGACCAGCTGCCGGTGCTGCTCCCCTCAACGGAGGGTCTCGACCTCAAGCCGAAGGGCACCTCGCCGCTCGGCGGCGCAACGGACTGGGTCAACGTGCCCAATCCGATCGACGGCACCCCGGCTCGCCGCGACGCCGACACGATGGACACCTTCGTCGACAGCTCGTGGTACTTCCTCCGGTTCCTGAACCCGAACGACGACACCCAGGCGTTCGACCCGAAGGAAGCCGAGAAGTGGGCTCCCGTCGACCAGTACGTCGGCGGCGTCGAGCACGCCATTCTGCACCTGCTCTACGCGCGGTTCATCACCAAGGTGCTCTTCGACCTCGGCTACGTGACCTTCACCGAGCCGTTCACCGCCCTGCTCAACCAGGGCATGGTCATCCTCGACGGCACCAAGATGTCCAAGAGCAAGGGCAACCTCGTCTACTTCACCGAGGAGATCGACCAGTTCGGCGTCGACGCCGTGCGCCTCACCATGGCGTTCGCCGGCCCGCCCGAGGACGACATCGACTGGGCCGACGTGTCCCCGGTCGGTTCGGCCAAGTTCCTCGCCCGTGCCTGGCGTATGGCCAAGGACGTCACGAGCGCACCGGACGTGCTCTGGAAGACCGGGGACCCCGCCCTGCGCCGGGTCACCCACCGCTTCCTCGCCGACGCGCCCGGCCTCGTCGAGTCGTTCAAGTTCAACGTCGTCGTCGCCCGGTTGATGGAGCTCGTGAACGCGACCCGCAAGGTCATCGACACGGGCGCAGGCCCGGCGGATGCCGCGGTGCGCGAGGCCGCCGAGGCGACCGCCATGGCGCTCAACCTTTTCGCGCCGTACACGGCGGAGGACATGTGGCAGCGCCTTGGCTATGAGCCGTGCGTCGCGCTCGCTCAGTGGCGCAAGGCCGACCCGCGGCTCCTCGTCGAGGAATCCGTCACGGCCATCGTGCAGGTCGACAACAAGGTACGTGACCGTCTGGAGGTCTCGCCGAAGATCGCCGCTGACGACCTCGAGGGCCTCGCCCGGGCATCCGCTTCGGTGATCCGCTCGATCGGGGACCGGGAGATTGTCCACGTGATCGTCCGGGCGCCGAAGCTCGTGAGCATCGTCACCAAGCCCGTCTGAGGCAGTGGCGCCGTCGGGTCCTGACGGCGTCAGATTCTGGCGGCCCGGGGTCCTGAGGGACTCCGGGGACTGCCGGGCGCCTCGCCGGCCCTTGCTGGCCCTCGACAGGTTGGGGGTCGGTCCGGTTGTCCACCGGTCCGGCCGAGGACCGGCGCCCTGGGGAGCGCCGCGTTTAGCCTGCCCGGATGGAGACTGCAGGACCCTCGGCCTGGCCGGAACGGGAGCCAGAGGCAGGGACGGGGCCGGAACACCGTACCGGCCAGGCGGGAGGCCTCGAGCGGGGTGCCGCCGGCGAGGCCGACCCGTTCCCTGACTCGTTCCCTGATCCGTTACGTGACCCGTTCCCTGGCCGGTTGCCGCCGCTCGACACCCTCGTCCCTGCCGCCCGTCGGCCGAGCCGGGCGCGGCTGAGGATCGGACTGGGCGCGGCGGTCGTGCTCGTGCTGGCCGCTCTCCTGATCGCGGTGATCGTCACGGCCCTCGGACCTCAGTCAGGGCAGCAGGTCCTTGTCCCTGCTCGGAGCGGAGCCTCGGCCGACGGACCGCAGAAAGCCTCTCCATCGGCTACATCGGGCACGGGATCCGGCTCCGGGAGATCCGGCTCGGGCACCGGAGCATCCGGCTCCGGAACGGCGCGATCCTCGCCGGGCGCCACGCCTGCCGCCGTGATCCTCGTGCACGTCCTCGGCGCCGTTGCCCGGCCCGGGCTGTTCGAACTTCCGGTCGGCGCCCGCGTGGTCGACGCGGTGTCCGCGGCAGGGGGATTCACCGCGGCGGCCGATCCGGCAGGGGCCAATCTCGCCAGGCCGCTCGCGGACGGCGAGCAGGTCTACCTGCCTGCCGTCGGCGAGACCGTGCCGGGCGGTGCGGGAGGAGGAAGCGTCGGCGGAAGCGGGGTGGGTTCGGGCCCTGCTGCCGGGCTTCCCGCGGTGAAGGTCAACCTCAACCGGGCGACGGCGGCCGAGCTGGATGCGCTGCCGCGGATCGGCCCGGCCATGGCGCAGCGCATCGTCGACTACCGGTCCGCGAACGGCCCGTTCGCCACCATCGACGACCTGCGGAACGTGACCGGAATCGGGGACAAGACCTTCGACGCCCTGAAAGACCTCGTGACGGTATGAGGGCGTGACGGTATGAGATCCCCGGCAGACCCGGCACGCCCGGGAGCTCCGTCAGGCCCGGTACGCCCGGCAGGCCGGACAGGTTCGGCGGGCCCGGCAGGTCCGGCGGGAACGGACGCGCGGCTGATCGTGCCTGCGGCACTGGCCTGGGCGACGGCCTGGTGGCTCACGGGTGCCCCGGCGTTCGCCGGTCCGGCCGCCGCGCTCCTCTGGGCGGTCGTGATGGTGGTCGCCCTCGCCGTCGCCGCGTTCGCGGCCTCCGCGGCGCGCAGGAAGCACTCACGGCCGGCGTTCCGCTCTCCTTCTCACCGGTCGCCCTTCCGGGGGTCCGACCTGCCCGCGTGGCAACGCGGACCCTGGCAACGCGCACCCTGGTGGCGCGTGACCCGGGCGACGCTGGCCGGAACCGTCCTGGTCTGCGTCACGGCCGCCGCTCTCCTAGCGTCGCTCGTCGCGGTCGCGGCGGCTGCCCGACTCCCGGCCGAGATCGCGGCTGTCGCGGCCACCCATTCGTCGGTCACGGCACGGATTGTGGTCCGTTCGGTTCCGGTGGGCGCCCCCGCGCTGTCGGGATTCGGCGGTACCGGTGCCGATACCGGCGCCGGTGCAGACACCGGGAGTGGGCGCATCCGGTTCAGCGGCACCCTGGTGGCCGTAGACGCGGTGACCGGCAGGACCGCGGCAGCGGCAGCTGCGGCGACCGGTGCGGCGCGAGAGGGGCGGTCGGTGCCCGTCCTCGTGTTCGCCTCCGGGTCTCCGGGCGATTCCCTGAGGATCGGCGCGACCGTGAGGGTGGACGCGACACTCGTGGCCACGGAACCGGGGGACGCCGCGGCGCTTCTGGTCTTCGCCCTCGGGCGACCGGTGCCCGTCTCCGAGGCGCCGTGGTGGCTCGACTGGGCGGATGCGTTGCGCTCCCGCTTCGCCGCCGCGGCCGCAACCCTGCCGGGTGACGGCGGAGCGTTGTTGCCCGGGCTCGCGATCGGGGACACGAGCGCCGTGGGCGACGACCTCGACGCGGCGATGAAGTCCAGCGCGCTCAGCCACCTGACCGCGGTCAGCGGCGCGAATTGCGCGGTCCTGATCGCGATCATCATGCTGCTCGGCGGCCGGTTCCGGCTCGGCAGGCTCCGGCTCGGGCGTGGTGCGCGCATCACCCTGTCGCTCGCGGTGCTGCTGGGGTTCGTCGTGCTCGTCACCCCGGAGCCGAGCGTGCTGCGCGCCGCAGTGATGGCGGCGGTGCTCCTCATCGGAGTGGGCGTTGGAAGGCCCGGTCGGGGCGTGCCCCTCCTCGCGCTGTCCGTCATCGTGCTGCTCGCGACGGACCCCTGGCTCTCCCGCAGCTACGGGTTCGCGCTCTCCGTGCTCGCCACCGGCGGGCTTCTCGTGCTCGCCGGCCCGCTCACCCGGTCCCTGGCCCGGTGGCTTCCGACCGGGCTCGCAGCCCTGATCGCGATTCCGCTCGCCGCCCAGCTCGCCTGCCAGCCCGTGCTCGTGCTGCTGAGCCCCACCTTTCCGCTCTACGGAGTTCCGGCCAACCTGCTCGCCGAACCGGCGGCGCCGCTCGGGACGGTCCTCGGCCTCGCGGCCTGCCTGCTCCTCGGCTGGCTTCCCGGCCTGGCGAGCGTCGTGCTCTGGACGGCGTGGGTTCCGTCCGCCTGGATCGCGGCCGTCGCCCGGACCACGGCCGGGCTGCCGGGCAGCAGCCTGCCCTGGCCCGGCGGGCCGTTCGGGGTGGCCGTGACCGCGGTCCTCACCGCCGCCGTGCTCGTGCTGTTCCTGCGTCACGGCACGGGGACCCGGAAACGGTCCGGACCAGGGGAGCAGGGCCCCGGCCCCGGTCCCGGCCGTGGCCGCGACGGCACGTCTCGATCGCGGCGGGGCGACGGGAGCGGGCTCCGGCGCGGTCCCCAGCGCATGCTCCGGCGCATCCTCTGGCTACGCCGCCGGCCTCGTGCACGTGGCCGGGGCCGGACCCGATCGACTCTCGACGGCTGGTCGGCCGTCGCGCTCGTGGTGCTCGTGCTGTTCGTCGGTGGGTATGCGGGCACCCTGATCGGACAGGCCGTCGGCCGCGCTCTGACCTTCCCCGCCGACTGGCAGATCGCCGCGTGCGACATCGGCCAGGGGGATGCCGTCGTCGTCAGGGACCACGGCGCCGACCGGGACCGTTTCGCCCTCGTCGACGTCGGGCCGGACCCGAAGCCGTTGCAGCGCTGCCTGCGCTCGCTCGGGATCGACCGCATCGACCTGCTGGTGCTGACCCACTACGACATGGACCACATCGGCGGAATCGCGGCCGTGATCGGCCGGGTCGGCACCGCGCTCGTCGGGATCCCGGAGAACGCGCAGGATGAACGGCTGCACGCCCGGCTGGCGGAGGGCGGTGCCGAGGTGCGCCAGGCCGCGAAGGGCGACGCGGGCACGCTCGGCGGTCTCCGCTGGGACGTTCTCTGGCCGGTGCGCGGCGGATCGGAGATGCAGACCGGCAACCCGGGCAGCGTCACGATCGAATTCGACGGTCGAGGCATCCGTTCGGTGTTTCTGGGCGACCTCGGCGAGGACGCCCAGGACGCGCTCGACCGGGTGTCCGCACCGGGCAGGGTCGACGTCGTCAAGGTCGCCCACCACGGCAGCCGGGACCAGAGCCCGCCGTTCTATGCCGAGCTGCACGCAACGGTGGGGCTCATCTCCGTCGGCGCCGGCAATCGATACGGTCACCCGACCGCGTCCCTGCTCGACCTGCTCCGCTCGGTAGGCACCCTCGCCGTGCGCACCGACAGGCAGGGGCTTTCGGTCGTCGCACCGGCCTCCACCGGGGGAGGTGCCCTCGCGGTCTGGACAGAGAAGGGCGGCTGAGGCAGCCCAGGCCGGGCCGAGACCGGAGCGTTCAGGGCCTGGCGAGCGTCAGGAGTCTGCCCAGACCCGAACCGGTCGGACCGGAAGCGGCCTGCGCTGGACGTGCTCTGGCCCGTGCGCGGCGGATCGGATCAGCTGACGCCTTGTCCCGGGGCCGCTTCACCCTGGCAGGAACGACCGCGCACTGGTACTCGTCGGCGAGGTGCTCTAGCGGGCGTTCACCGCCCAAGGCTGTCATCGCCCAACGAGGACCAGCAACAACGGGCGCGGCCGAGACAGATGCATCGCGGTCGATGGACGAAGTCGTGAACACTTTGCCGAGGGGTAGCAGAGTACGGTTCATATTGTTCCCGACGAAGCGTCGCTTGAATCGACCTTCGCCGACCGCACAATGGGGGACATCGACCACATGGACCCTGACCAAGTCGAGGGCGGTCGTCGACTCAGATTCGGGGCACGGGAAGGCATTCACACCATGGGCGGGAAGAGACTCGTCGAAGCAGACCCTGCAGCATTCGCTGCACTCCTGCGCGTGCTCCGCGAATTCAGTGGAAACACCGCCCAGGCGTTGGAGCAGCAGGCCCGGCAGGCAGTGGTGGTTCGGGAAGTCGGTGGACGGATGATCGATCTCGAGACCACTACCGGCGCCCAGCAGTGCGACTGCTCCGACGGCCCCTTGCCACCTCGTGCGGCGGTGATTCGGCAGAACGGCGAGCTGGTCGGCGAACTGCTCGTGTGGGTGAAATACGGCCGGTTGGTGGGGATCGAACAAACGTGGTTCACCGCAGAACCTCCTTCACGCTGGCCGACGGCTGAAGAATTGGTCTTCCAGTGATTCGCGCGTCAGCAATCCGATTCATACTCCGCATCCCGGCGCTGACGCGATTTCAACTTGGACTGGTGTGTTCGACAACCTTTGAGCCGAATCGTGGCCGACCGGGTCGGTCATCGGCGAAGTCCCGCGGCATCGAGAGCTGCCGCGACGGCCGCGCGGCCGTCAGGGTCGAGACCACGGACTGGTCTGGGCAGAATCCCGGGTCCGACGATGCCGAGGTCTTCGGCCACCGCTGCGGTCACCCGGTAGCTGCCGTGGCTGGCGAACAGCGCCCAGAGCGGGGCAAATCGGTCAGCACGGGCGCGCGCGAGTTCGGCGTCTCCCCGGTGCGCGGCGTGGGCGATTTCGACGAACTCGTGGGGGAACACCCCGGCCAGAACGCTGTACCACGCGTCGCAGCCGGCCAGCATTCCGGTCACCCCCGAACCGTCGCCGCTGATGCCGATGGTGACCCGCTCAGGAATGAGCGCACGCAGTCGGTCGACGCGGGCAGTCGCTGTGGCGAGGTCCGCGGAAACACCCGGGATCTTGATGGAGGCGACCGCTGGAAGCTGGGCGATGCGGCCATGCAACTCATCGGAGAACGCGAAGTGTGTGGTCACGGGATTGTCGTACACCACCAACGGGACGGATAGGCTCGCGGCGACCTCGGCATAGAGGCGGTAGACCTCATCATCGGAGAGTGGTTGATAGGCCAGCGGGGCCAGCAGCACCCCTGACGCACCGGCGTTCTGTGCATCCTCAACGTTAGCGAGGACGTCGCGAGTGCGCAGCGCGCCCACACCGATGATGACCGGCACGGCCTGCGCGCTGTCCACGGCCAGCTCGGCGATGCGGGCGCGTTCGGGGCGGGACAGATAGGCGTAGCTTCCCGTCGATCCGAGCGCCCCGATGGAGTCGACGCCGGCAGAAGCAAGGGAGGCGACCAGCGCCGAGTATGACGCTTCGTCCAGCATCTCGTCAGTGAGCGGGGTCAACGGGAACGCGCTCAGACCGGAGAACAGGGTCGGGGACATGAGGTCCTTTCGTGGAGATGGATCAGGCCGGGGCGATGCGATTCAGGCGGGTGCGCACGGCGATACCGGCGCAGAGGATCACGGCGAGGCCGCCGAGGATCGTCGACCAGGCCAGCTCCTCGTGCAGAATGAGTGCGGCCCACAGGATGCTGAGCACGGGTTGCACCAGTTGCACCTGGCTGACCTGCGCCATCGGTCCGATTGCGAGTCCGCGATACCAGGCGAAAAAGCCGAAGAACATGCTCACCAGCGCAAGGTAGCCGAACGCAGCCCACTCGACCGGTGTTCCGGACAGGGGCTGCTGCACCCACGCAACTGCGGTCAGCGCGATCATCAGCGGCGCGGCGACGACGAGCGCCCAGGAGACTGTTTGCCAGGATCCGATTTCGCGGGCCAGCAGACCGCCTTCGGCGTATCCGATCGCGGCGGCGATCACGGCCCCGAACAAGAGCACGTCCGCGAGAGTGAGGTGTCCGAATCCGCCACCCTGCACTGAGGCGAATACGATCGCTGCGACCGCGCCGACGATTGCCATGGCCCAAAACGTCAGCGGGGGACGCTCGTGGCCGCGGATCACGGCCATGACAGCGGTCGCGGCCGGAAGCACCGCGATCACCACGGCACCGTGACTCGCGGGAGCGGTCGTCAGCGCATATGACGTGAGGAGCGGGAAGCCCACGACGACCCCGCCGGCCACAACGGCCAGGCGAACCCAGTGCATTCCGCGGGGGAGCCGTTGCCTGGTCAGCGCCAGCGCCGCGGCGGCGAGCAGAGCGGCGATGACGGCGCGTCCGGAGCCGATGAAGAGCGGGGAGAGCCCGCCGACAGCCACCCGGGTGAAGGGAACCGTGAACGAGAATGCCAGCACGCCGATCAGGCCCCACATCAACCCGGACGGGGAAGGGGATATCGCTGGCCGACGAAAGACGATAGCGCTACTCTTGCTTTTCATGGGCAACGATAGCAGCAATCGAATTGTCGAGGAACTTCGTCGGTGGATCGCGGGCGCGCTGCCCGGCGCCCGGCTGCCGTCGACCAGGGAGCTCGTCGCCCGGCATGCGGCCAGCCCGGTGACCGTCCAGGCGGCCTTGCGCACCCTCACTGCCCAGGGGCTCATCGACAGCAGGCCGGGGGTGGGAACGTTCGTGCGCGCAGTGCGGACGGCGCGACCCCTGGACTTCGACTGGCAGACCGCGGCCCTGCGAGTACCGCACACGCGCATCCCGACAGGTCCCGCAGCGATGCGCCCGGCGCCCCCGGACGCGATCGCCCTGCACGCGGGCTACCCGGACGGGGAGCTGCTGCCGGAACGGCTCGTCCGCGCAGCACTGACGCGCGCCGCACGCGGCAGCACCGCGATCTCCCGCGCCCCCGTCGCCGGGCTCCCGGACCTGCAAGCGTGGTTCGCTGCCGAGATCACCACCGCGGTCCCGGTCGGAATTACTCCACCGACGGCCAACGACGTGATCGTGCTGCCCGGCAGCCAGAGCGGGCTGAGTTCCGTGTTTCGCGCCCTCGTCGGCTCCGATCACGCACTCCTGGTCGAGTCGCCGAGCTACTGGGGCGCGTTCCTCGCCGCCGCCCAGGCCGGCGTGCGCGTCGTCCCGGTCCCCTCCGGCCCGACGGGGCCGGATCCCGATGACCTCGCTCGCGCCTTCCAGGAGACCGGCGCGCGCGCGTTCTACGCCCAACCGAACTATGCCAACCCAACCGGCGCACAGTGGAGTCGCGAACGAGCGCGACGCATCCTCGACGTGGTCAGGGCCAACGGTGCGTTCCTCATCGAGGACGACTGGGCCCACGACTTCGGCATCATCACCGATCCTCTCCCGGTGGCCGGTCTGGACGACGCCGGACACGTGGTCTATCTCCGCACCTTGACCAAGAGCGTGTCCCCGGCCATCCGGATAGCCGCCGTGATCGCACGCGGCCCGGCTCGGGAACGCATCATCGCGGATCGCGGAGCCGCGTCGATGTACGTCAGCGGTGTGCTGCAGGCCGCCGCGCTGGACGTCGTCACCCAACCTGGCTGGCACACCCACCTGCGCGGCCTGCGCCAGCAGCTCCGCGCCCGCCGAGACCTCCTGATCGACAGCATGACCGAGCACGCCCCGACCGCCTACCTCACCGGCGTTCCCTCCGGCGGGTTGAATCTCTGGTACCGGCTGCCCGACGCCAGCGACCTGTCCGCATTCGTTCGTGAATGCGAGGAGCGCGGTGTGCTCGTCGCCCCCGGCACCGAATGGTTCCCCGCGGAATCCGCCGGCCACTTCATCCGACTCAACTACTCCGGTGTGAATCCAGGTGCTTTCCCTGAAGCCGCGCGCATCATGGGGGGCGTGCTCCGCCGGGCGGTGTGAAGGGCCGGCTGCCGGCCGACGGGAGAACTGTCCCCGGTGCCGGTTAGGCTGGAAACCCTGAGCCCGCCCCTGAGCAGGCCCGGGGAGAGGACTCGCGTGGCCGTCCGCAGCGCAGCACCCGCCAAGACCGCGCGCGCCGGCAAGGCCGTCGCGATCCCGCAACTCGCCTGGCACGAGGTCCGGCCCGCCCCGATCGTGCTGGTCTCAGGAACCGAGACCTTCCTCGCCGAACGGGCCATCCGGCAGCTGCGTGACTTCCTCAAGCTCGAGGACCCGAGCCTCGAGATCAGCGATGTGCTCGCAGACAGCTACGCGCCCGGTGAACTCCTCACGATGGCGAGCCCGTCGCTGTTCGGCGAACCGCGTCTGATCCGGGTCGCCAACGTGGAGAAGTGCAGCGACACCTTCCTCGCCGAAGCCCTCGACTATCTCGAGAACCCCGCGGAGGACACCTACGTCGTGCTCCGCCACGCCGGCGGCGTGCGCGGCAAGAAGCTCCTCGACACCATCCGGTCCGGCCTCGGCGGCGGCATCGAGATCGTCTGCGCCGAACTCAAGAAGGACACCGACCGGCACGACTTCGCGGCCGCCGAGTTCCGCACGGCGGGCAAACGGGTCAGCGGCAGCGCCCTGCGCGCCCTCGTCGCAGCCTTCTCCGGGGATCTCGCCGAACTCTCCGCAGCCTGCCAGCAGCTCATCGCGGACTCGACCGCCGAGGTCACGGAGGCCACGGTCGACCGCTACTACGGCGGTCGCGTCGAGGCGAATGCCTTCAAGGTCGCCGACGCCGCGATCGCGGGCAAGTACGGCGACGCCCTCGTCATCCTGCGGCACGCGCTCACGTCGGGCGCAGACCCGGTACCCGTAGTCGCCGCATTCGCCATGAAGATCCGCACGATGGCCAAGGTCTACGGCGCCCGTGGCGGGTCCGGCCAGCTCGCCGGCCAGCTCGGCCTGGCGCCCTGGCAGGTCGAACGCGCCCAGCGCGACCTCCGCGGCTGGACGGACGAGGGCCTCGGACGCTGCATCGTCGCCCTCGCCGAAGCGGATGCCGCGGTCAAGGGCGCCGAACGGGATCCCGTTTTCGCCCTCGAACGCCTGATCGGGGTCATCGCCCGCCGCGGCGAGGACTGACCTGCTGACCTGCCCCTGCCCCTGCCCCTGCCCTCCCGTCACGGTCCCATCCGCAGGGTGACACCAAAATCGCTTGACATGACACCACAGTGGTGTCACTCTGGTGATATGGAACTCGGACAGTACGTCACCGACCTGCAGCGCCAGTTGGCGGAGACCGCGGCGAACGGCGCGGAGGACACCCGTGCCGTCGCCGAACGGCTCGCCGCCGGACTCGACGCCGCGACGAGGCTCGTGCTGCTCGACGTGCTTTCGGCCGCGGTCGGCGAGATCACCCGCGACCTCGCACCCGGTTCGGTCGACCTGCGACTCCGTGGCCGCGAGATCGAGTTCGTGGTCACCCAGCCGAACCCCGAGTCCGACGCCGAGGACCGGCAGCCCGCCGCCGTCGACCTCGACGACACGAGCACGTCCCGCACGACCCTCCGCCTCCCAGACGCCCTCAAGACCCGGGTGGACGAGGCGGCGGCGGCCGACGGGCTCTCCGTCAACACCTGGCTGGTCCGCGCGATCGCGGCCGCCCTCCAGCCCCGGCAGCGCCGCTCCGCGCAACGCACGCTCCGCACCGGGGACAACTTCGCGGGCTGGGCGCGCTGACCGACCCGGCCCCCGGCATCCACCAGTACTACCCCGCCACGCCAGACACGCGCGAGACACAGGCACAGGCACACGCACCAGACACGCACACCGGTCACACTCCAGCCCACAGAAAGGGACGCGCCAGCATGCCCGCTTACAGTACCCCCGGTCCCATCGACCTCGCCATCAACCTGCCCGTCGGCATCGTCGAGGTGCTCGCCGGCGACCGCACCGACACGATCGTGACGGTGTCGCCCACCAACCCTGCGAAGGCCGTCGACCGCAGGGGAGCGGAGGAGACCCGGGTCGAGTTCGACGGCAACCGGCTGACCCTGACCGGGCCGAAGCCGCGATTCAACCTGATCGGCCCGACCGAGTCCGTCGACGTGAAGGTCGAGCTGCCCACCGGGTCACGGCTGACCGTCGAGATCAGCGTCGGCGGGGTGCGCACCGTCGGCCGGCTCGGCGCGACCCGCATCAAGGCGTCGACCGGCGCCGTGAACCTCGATGCGACGGGCGACCTGTGGCTCCGCGCCTCCCACGGCAATGCGGCAGTGACCAGTGCAGACGGCGGAATCGACATCACGGCGGACCACGGTCAGATCCGGATCGGCACCGTCACCGGTGACGCCGTCCTCAAGGCGTCGCACGGCAGCATCCTGATCGGTGAAGCCGGCGGCGACCTCGAAGCCAAGCTCTCCTACGGCGACCTCGACATCACCACGGCCCTCGCCTCGGTCTCGGCGAAGACCGCATACGGCAGCATCCACCTGCACGAGGTGTCGAGCGGTTCCGTCCAGCTCGAGAGCGGCTTCGGCCAGGTGACCGTCGGCGTCCGGCCGGGCATCCCCGCCTGGCTCGACCTCGCCACGAAGGAAGGGCGAGTGCGCAATGACCTGGCCGGCGACCGGGCTCCCGACTCAGCGGAGCACACCGTCTCGGTCCGTGCACGCACCCGTTTCGGCGACATCGCCGTCGAACGCGCCCACTGACCGGGTGAAGCGCAGTCACTGAACAACCGAAACAGCAGAGCAACCGAAACAGCAGGGCAGCCAAAACAGCACGGCAACCGAAACAGCAGAGCAACCAACCAGTAGAAGGGAACGACAGACATGACCAGACCGGCGATCGACGTCCAGGGGCTCCGCAAGGCCTATGGCGGAAAGACCGTGCTCGACCGGGTCGACCTCAGCGTCGAGGCGGGCACCGTGACGGCGCTGCTCGGCCCGAACGGCGCGGGCAAGACCACGACCGTGCACATCCTGTCCACGCTCGTGCGACCCGACGGCGGGACCGCCGTCGTCAACGGATGCGACGTGGTGCGCGACCACGACGGCGTCCGCGCCTCAATCGGCCTCACCGGCCAGTTCTCGGCCGTCGACGGCCTGCTCACCGGCGAGGAGAACCTCCGCCTGATGGCGAGGCTGCGGCACCTCGGACCGAAGCGCGGGGCTCAGCGGGTGGCGGAACTCCTCGAACGGTTCGACCTCGTCGAATCCGCCCGGAAGCCGCTCGCCACATACTCCGGAGGGATGCGTCGCCGCCTCGACCTCGCCATGACGCTCGTCGCGGCGCCGAGCGTGCTCTTCCTCGACGAACCGACCTCCGGCCTGGACCCGCGCAGCCGCCACACGATGTGGGACATCGTGCGCGACCTTGTGACGGACGGCACGACGGTGCTGCTCACGACCCAGCACCTCGACGAGGCCGATGAACTCGCCGACCGCATCGCCGTGCTCGACGGCGGCCGGATCGTAGCGAACGGCACTCCGGACGAGCTCAAGCGCCTCGTCCCCGGCGGGCACATCCGGCTGCGATTCACGGATGCCGCGGCGCTCGACGCCGCCGCCCGACTGCTCGGCGACTCCGCTCGCGATGAGGCGGGGCTCGCACTCACCGTGCCGGGCGACGGCACGGTCGGCGCGCTGCGCGGCATCCTGGACCGCCTCGACAACGCGGGCGTCGAGATGGAGGACCTGAGCATCCACACGCCCGATCTCGACGACGTCTTCTTCGCCCTCACCACGACCACCACGACCCGGCCCGGCCCGGCCGGCCCTGCCGGTGCGGCCGGGACGGCACGAACGAAGGGAACAGAGTCATGACCACCCTCACTGCGCACGCGACGGCCCCTGGCCGGAGTTCCCATGTGATCGCCGACACCGTCACGATGCTGCAGCGCAACCTGCTGCACATGGTGCGCTATCCCGGCCTCTCCCTGTTCACCATCCTTGGACCCGTCGTGGCGCTGCTGCTCCTCGTGTTCGTCTTCGGTGGAACTCTCGGCGCGGGCCTGCCGGGAGTCGACCCCTCCGGCGGCCGCGACGCCTACCTGGCCTATGTGATGCCCGGAATCCTCCTCATCACGATCGCCGGCAGCACGGGCGGCGCCTCGATCACCGTCGCCATGGACATGACCGAAGGAATCACGGCCCGGTTCCGCACGATGTCGATCTCGCGGGCGGCGGTCCTCGCCGGACACGTGGTCGGGAACACCATCCAAGCCGTCATCGCCGTTGCGCTTGTGCTCGGCGTCGGCATCCTGATCGGATTCCGGCCGACGGCGGGCCCCGCCGAATGGCTCGCCGCAACCGGCCTGATCGTACTCATTTCGTTCGCGGTGAGCTGGCTCGGCGTCGCGATGGGAATGCAGTCGAAGACCGTCGAGACGGCCAGCAACCTGCCCCTGCTCCTGACCCTCCTGCCGCTCCTCGGCAGCGGCTTCGTGCCGACGGCCTCGATGCCGGAGTGGTTGCAGTGGTTCGCGCAGTACCAGCCGTTCACGCCGTTCATCGAGAGCCTGCGCGGGCTGCTCCTCGGCACCCCGCTCGGCTGGAACCCGGTGCTCGCGATCGGATGGGCCGCCGTGCTGGCACTCGCCGGCTACGTCTGGTCGCTGGCGCTCTACGAGCGCAAGTCCGTGCGCTGACCGCTGACGACGAAAAAGCCCCCGCCGAAGAGGCGGGGGCTTTTCGACAGCCGGAAACCCGGCTGGATGATGCGAAGACTAGACGAGCGCGCCGACGGACTTGGCGAGCGCGGACTTCTTGTTTGCAGCCTGGTTGCGGTGAATGACACCCTTGCTGACGGCCTTGTCGAGCTTCTTCGACGCAACGGCGAGGCTGGCGACAGCCTTGTCCTTGTCGCCGGAGGTGACAGCGAGGCGCGCCGCGCGGACGGCGGTCTTGAACTCGCTCTTGACCGCCTTGTTGCGCTCCTGGGCCTTCTTGTTGGTGCCAATACGCTTGATCTGCGACTTGATATTTGCCACGTTTATACGCTTTCGTTAGGTTCTTGTTCGGATGGGCCGCGTGGCGGTAGAGGGCGCCGTACGGCAAAATCGTGGTGGGGTGGGACCCAACACGCAAGCCAACAGGCAACGATACCAGTTAATCGCCTCGGCCGACAATCGGGGCCGACATCGATGCCGCGAACGTCAGATCGATGCCGCGAACGTCAGGGGAGCCTGGCCAGGATCCGGTCGAGGATCGCCGCGAAGCGGTTCGGCTGGGCGAGGCTGACCAGATGCGAGGCCCGGGGGACGACGATGAGGTGCCCGTTCGGGCACGCGGCGAGGAACCGTTTCTCGTGCAGGCGGAACTGGTCGAAGGCGCCGTTGACCAGCCAGACCGGCCCGGGGTATTCGGCCAGGCTCCGCACGGGCCGGAGGGTCGCGGTCGCGCGGAGCCCGGCATCCATGACGCCGAGCGGCACTCCGCCGGCGAGGGCGGCGAGCGCGCCCTCCCGGGGCAGCAGGACGCGCACGAGCGTCGTGTGCAGCCACAGGCCCTGGTCGGGAAGGCGACGGATCAGCCTGGCCAGCCACCGATAGGCAGCAAGCCCCGGCCCGGCCGGAATGAAGCTGCACCCTGCCGCCACGAGACCGATCACCCGCTCGGGATGGGCGGCGGCGTACGCGATCGAGTAGTACCCGCCCAGGGACAGTCCGACGAGCAGCACCCGGCCGCCCAGCGCGGTCGCGCCCTCGTCGATCGCCTCGAGTGCCGCCGCGACCGTGAACTTTTCGTCGCTGCGCGAACCGTGGCCGGGCAGGTCGACGGCGAGGGACGGGTGGCCGGATTCGCTGAGGAGTGCCTCCTGCTGGCGCCACATGCTGCGCGAGGACCGGATTCCGTGCACGAACAGAACCGGGGTGGTTCCCGTCATCGGTCCTCCAGACGTGCCGGAGCGACCCGGCCGGTCACCGCAGATCCTACCCGCGCCCCCCGCGCTCTCCGCGGGCGAAATCCGCGGCGGGCCCGAGCTATGGGAGAATTACCGGATCATGTCACCCAGACCCCTCACGGCGTTCCTGCCGGCCGCAACACCGCCGGCATTCATCCGTAACTTCTGCATCATCGCGCACATCGACCACGGCAAGTCCACCCTCGCCGACCGGATGCTGCAGATCACCGGCGTCGTCGACGACCGCCTGATGCGGGCCCAGTACCTCGACCGCATGGACATCGAGCGCGAACGCGGCATCACCATCAAGAGCCAGGCCGTGCGGATGCCCTGGGAGCTGGACGGCCAGGCCTACGCGCTCAACATGATCGACACTCCGGGTCACGTCGACTTCACCTACGAGGTCTCCCGCAGCCTCGCCGCGTGCGAGGGCGCCATCCTGCTCGTCGACGCGGCCCAGGGCATCGAAGCCCAGACCCTCGCGAACCTGTACCTCGCCCTCGAGAACGACCTCACCATCATCCCGGTGCTCAACAAGATCGACCTCCCCGCCGCAGACCCGGACAAATACGCGAAGGAACTCGCGAGCCTGATCGGCGGCAAGCCGGAGGACGTGCTGCGCGTCTCCGGCAAGACCGGTGTCGGCGTCGCCGAATTGCTCGACCGAGCCACCCGGCTGATCCCCGCCCCCGTCGGCGACCCGGACGCCCCCGCCCGCGCGATGATCTTCGACTCGGTCTACGACAGCTACCGCGGCGTCGTCACCTACGTGCGCATGATCGACGGCAAGCTCAGCCCCCGCGAGAAGATCCAGATGATGTCGACCAGGGCGACGCACGAGATCCTCGAGATCGGCGTCACGAGCCCCGAACCGACCCCGAGCAAGGGCCTCGGCGTCGGCGAGGTCGGCTACCTGATCACCGGCGTGAAGGACGTGCGCCAGTCCAAGGTCGGCGACACCGTCACGACCGCGCTCCGCCCCGCGACCGTGGCCCTGCCCGGTTACACCGAGCCCAAGCCGATGGTGTTCTCCGGCCTGTACCCGATCGACGGCAGCGACTACCCGGCCCTCCGCGAAGCCCTGGACAAGCTCAAGCTCTCCGATGCCTCCCTCGTCTACGAGCCGGAGACATCCGTCGCCCTCGGCTTCGGTTTCCGCTGCGGCTTCCTCGGACTGCTGCACCTCGAGATCATCACGGAGCGCCTCGACCGCGAGTTCAACCTCGACCTGATCACGACGGCCCCGAGCGTGATCTACGAGGTCTCGACGGACGACAAGAAGACCGTCACCGTGACGAACCCGAGCGAGTTCCCGGACGGCAAGATCGCCAAGGTCGAGGAACCCATCGTGAAGGCCGCGATCCTCGCGCCCAAGGACTACGTCGGCGTCATCATGGAACTCTGCCAGGGCCGCCGCGGCACCCTGCTCGGCATGGAATACCTCGGCGAAGACCGGGTCGAGATCCGCTACACGATGCCCCTCGGCGAGATCGTGTTCGACTTCTTCGACCAGCTCAAGAGCAAGACCGCCGGCTACGCCTCGCTCGACTACGAACCCATCGGCTCGCAGGAGGCCGACCTCGTCAAGGTCGACATCCTGCTCCAGGGCGAGCAGGTCGACGCGTTCAGCGCCATCGTGCACCGCGACAAGGCCTACGACTACGGCGTGCTGATGACCGGTCGGCTGCGGAAGCTCATCCCACGGCAGCAGTTCGACGTGCCGATCCAGGCCGCGATCGGCGCCCGCATCATCGCCCGCGAATCGATCAGCGCGATCCGCAAGGACGTCCTCGCCAAGTGCTACGGCGGCGACATCTCCCGCAAGCGCAAGCTGCTCGAGAAGCAGAAAGAGGGCAAGAAGCGCATGAAGATGGTCGGCCGTGTCGAGGTCCCGCAGGAGGCCTTCATCGCCGCGCTCTCGGGGGATGAGCCGGCCAAGAAAGAGAAGAAGTAGACGGATGCGGCGTTCCACCTTCACCGACGCCGCCGTCACCTATACGGCGATCGGCGGCACCCTCGCCCCTGACCTGCTTCGCTACCCGCCGCGCGGCTACCGGCCGCTCGAGCGCACCGTGCGCCTGGGCAGCGGCGAGGAGCGCTTCCGCACCGCCGCGGCGCTGCTGATGACCTGGGGCGTTCAGCTCGGCAGCGGCATGACCGTCACCGAGTTGCAGCAGGGCACCGGCGTGCAGTACACCGGAATCGTGTTCGACGCAGACGGCACCCCGTCGACGAACCAGGAGCACCCCGTCGACGAGGCGACCTTCGCCGACGACGGCACCCCGTACATCGTCAACGGCATGTCCGCCCGGCTCTCGGTCGCGGTCGGCCCGTTTACCGTGGACTCGCCCGTGCGCGTCGTCTACGTCATCGACGAGTCCGACCGGATCGGCTTCGGCTACGGCACCCTCGCCGGCCACCCCGCGAGCGGCGAGGAGGCGTTCATCGTCGACCGGAAGGCCGACGACTCGGTCTGGCTGACGATCCGGGCGTTCTCCCGCCCGAGCACCTGGTACTACCGCCTCGCCTGGCCGATCGTCCGGCTGCAGCAGGCCAAGTTCACCGCCCGGTACCTGCGCGCCCTGCACCCCGTCGGCGCGGTCTGATCGTGGGCAGCGCCCTCCCTCTCGGCGACCCGGCCCCGCGCGACGGCCTGCTCCCGGCATCCGCCGCCGTCGGCGCCCTCGAGCGCGACTTCGGCGTGTACCTGCACGTGCCCTTCTGCCGGGTGCGCTGCGGCTATTGCGACTTCAACACCTACACGGCGACCGAGCTGCGCGGAGCCTCGCAGCACGACTACGCCGGTCAGGCCGTCGCCGAGGTCGAGTCCGCGGGGCGCATCCTCCGCGACTCCGGGGTCGCGGACCGGGAAGCGTCGACAGTGTTCTTCGGCGGCGGCACCCCCACACTCCTGCCCGCGGCCGACCTGGTGCGGATGCTCGACTCCGTCCGCGACACCTGGGGCCTCGCGGCCGGCGCCGAGGTGACCACGGAAGCCAACCCGGACTCGGTCGACGCCGCCTACCTCGTGGCCCTGGCCGCCGCAGGCTTCACCCGGGTCTCCTTCGGCATGCAGTCCGCCGTGCCCCGGGTGCTCGCGACGCTCGAGCGCACCCACGACCCGGAGCGGATCCCGCTCGTCACCGCCTGGGCCCGCGACGCCGGCCTCGATGTCAGCCTCGACCTGATCTACGGCACCCCGGGGGAGACCCGCGCCGACTGGCGCGCGAGCCTCGAACAGGCCATCGGGCTCGCCCCGAACCACATCAGCGCATACTCGCTCATCGTCGAGGACGGCACGAAGCTCGCGCGGCAGATCCGCCGCGGCGAACTCGCCCCCGTCGACGAGGACACCCAGGCCGAATACTACGAACTCGCCGATGAGCTCCTCGAGGCGGCAGGCTACGGCTGGTACGAGGTCAGCAACTGGGCGACGGATGCCGCGCACCGGTCCAGGCACAATCTCGCGTACTGGCGCAGCCAGGACTGGTGGGGGGTCGGACCCGGTGCGCACAGCCACGTCGGCGGCATCCGCTGGTGGAACGTCAAGCACCCGTCCGCATACGCCGACCGGATCCTCGCCGGCGACTCACCCGCCGCCGGGCGCGAGACCCTCGACGAGGCCACCCGCGAGGTCGAGCGGGTGCTGCTGCTCACCAGGATCCGGGAGGGCATCCGGATCGACTCGCTCTCCCTGCTCGGTCGCCGCGAAGTCGCCGGTCTCATCGCGGACGAGCTCGTCAACGCAAAAGCCGCCCTCTCCGGGACGGTCGAACTGACCAGGAGAGGACGGCTTCTCGCGGACGCCGTCGTGCGGCGGCTGCTCGCGGACTAAGGTTCTGCGGACTAGCTGACGAACTTGATGCTGAGCGGGTAGGTGTAATACTCGCCCTTGTTGGCCGCGAGCGCCGCGATGATGCTGAACACGACGCTCAGGACCCAGACGGCGGGCAGAAGCAGGAATCCGACAAGCGCGAGCGTCAGCACTCCGCTGATCACATAGGCGATGACCAGTGTGATCTGGAAATTGAGCGCCGTCGCCGCGTGCGCGCGGATG
This sequence comes from Cryobacterium algoricola, assembly GCF_004402485.1. Classification (GTDB taxonomy): domain Bacteria; phylum Actinomycetota; class Actinomycetes; order Actinomycetales; family Microbacteriaceae; genus Cryobacterium; species Cryobacterium algoricola. Next base: position 101,563 of record NZ_SOFG01000009.1, read on the forward strand.
AACGGGCCCCGATCCTTGAGCACGAGGTAGCCGATGAGCGCGGGCAGGAACTCGAAGAGGATTCCGCCCACGTGGATCAGGGTGGCCCACATGCGTTCGTCCGACGGGTTCATCGGCGTAACGGGCTGGTAGGAATTGGCGGGGGGTGGTGTCGTGGACATTCGAGCTCCTTGTGCGCGTTGTCGGGTTGTGCGGGTCCCGCGAGATACTCCGGGTGGTTCTGGTGCCGTCGTCCGGTGCTACTTGATGAGCCGCAGGGCGAAGGGGTAGCGGTAGGCCTGGCCGTCCTTCGTCTTCAGGAAGCCCTGGACGGAGAAGATGATCGCGATCACCCAGGCTGCGAGGTTGATCAGCCCGCCGATCAGGATGGCGGTGAGGATCCAGCCGATGACGTAGATGATCGTGATCGTGATCTGGAAGTTCAGGGCCTCCTTCGCTTCCTGCTCCGCGAAACGGCCGCGGTCCTTGAAGACGAGCCAGATGATCAGCGACGGCAGGAAGCCGATGACGCCGCCGAGGTGCGCGAAGGAGGCCCACTGGCGATCCTCGGCCTCGGTGAGGGGAGCGGCGGCCGCGGGTACGGGCGTAGCGGGCTGGTACGGTTGCTGCGGCGGGCGCTGGCCCAGGTTCGGATCTTCGCTATTGTTACCGGTTGAATTGCTCATCATCGTGCCTTTCCATGCGGATGGGGGTCCATTACAAGACTCACGGTACTGCGCTCAATCATCCGCTAGCAATGGGGTGTCCCCGTGTGTCGCGATATGATTGGCAGTCAAACGCTGTGAGTGCCAAAGTCGCCGGCACCCAGTCATCCGGAAAGGAGGCGATTCAGTCATGGTTTCGGATCGCAGCCTCGAAGTTCTGCGGGTCATAGTTCAAGACTACGTCGCCTCGCGCGAGCCCGTCGGCTCAAAAACCATCGTTGACCGGCATTCCTTCGGGGTGTCTGCGGCAACCATCCGCAACGACATGGCCCTTCTCGAGGAGGAGGAGCTCATCGTCGCCCCGCACACCTCCTCGGGGCGCATCCCGACCGACAAGGGGTACCGGCTCTTCGTCGATCACCTCGCCGACCTGCGGCCGCTGTCCGCGGCGCAGCGCCAGGCAATCGAGACCTTCCTCGGGCAGTCCGCCGACCTCGACGAGGTCCTCGCGCGGAGTGTCCGGCTCCTCTCCCAGCTCACCCACCAGGTCGCCCTCGTGCAGTACCCCTCGCTGTCCCGCGCGAAGGTGCGCCACATCGAGCTCGTGCCGCTCTCCGAGACCCGGCTCCTGTCCGTTCTGATCACGGATGCCGGACGGGTCGAGCAGCGCGTGATCGAGCTGCCCCGGCCGCTCGAGGAACAGCTGCTCGTGCGCCTCCGCGCCCGCCTCAACGCCGCCGTGGTGGGCCTCACCATGAGCGCAGCCGCGACCGCGCTCACGGATGCCGCTGACCTGGCCGGCGAACAACCTGACCTCGTCTCCCTGGTCACGCTGACCCTGCGCGACCAGGTCGGTGCGAACCGGCAGGAGCGGCTCGTGATGGCCGGCGCCGCGAATCTCGTCCGCACGGAGGAAGACTTCACCGGGAGCATCTACCCGGTGCTCGAGGCCATCGAGGAGCAGGTCGTCCTGCTGCGCCTCTTCGGCGAGATGGCCACAGACCAGCACGGTGTGTCCGTCAGCATCGGCCGGGAGAACGCGCCGTTCGGCCTCTCCGAGACGAGCGTCCTGACCAGCGGCTACAGCTCGCAGGGTGGAGACCTTGCCCGCCTCGGCGTGCTCGGCCCGACCCGGATGGACTACTCGAACAACATGGCGGCCGTCCGTGCCGTCGCCCGCTACCTGTCCCGCCTGCTCGAATAGTCGAGATTCTTCGACCAGCCCCACGCCGCAGACACACGAAAACAGACCGAGGAGAGCCAGCTTTGGCTGACCATTACGAAGTACTCGGCGTCGCCCGCGATGCCACCACCGATGAGATCAAGAAGGCGTACCGCCGTCTGGCTCGGCAGCTCCACCCCGACGTGAACCCCGGCGCAGACGCGTCGGAGCGGTTCAAGCACGTCACGCACGCCTACGACGTGCTGAGCGACCCGAAGCAGCGCGATAACTACGACCACGGCGGCAATGGCCGCACGGGGGGAAACGCCGGCTTCGACGGCAACTTCGGCAACTTCGGCGACATCTTCGAGACCTTCTTCGGAGGCGGCGGCGGTGGCGGCAGCCGCGGACCGAGATCCCGCCGGGAACGGGGGCAGGACGCCCTGATCCGGGTCGAACTCGACCTCGACGAGATCATCTTCGGAACCCACCGCGACCTCGAGGTCGACACGGCCATCGTCTGCGCGACGTGCAGCGGAACCTGCTGCCAGCCGGGGACCGCGCCTGTGACCTGCGACATCTGCCACGGCACCGGCAACATCCAGCGGGCCGTGCGTTCCCTGCTCGGCAACGTCATGACCTCGAGCCCGTGCGGCACCTGCCGCGGTTTCGGCACGATCATCGCGACCCCGTGCGTGACCTGCCAGGGTCAGGGCCGCGTTCGCGCCCGGCGCACCGTTCCGGTGGACATCCCCGCCGGCGTCGACACCGGCCTGCGCCTGCAGATGCCCGGCAGCGGAGAGGCCGGACCGGCGGGCGGCCCCAACGGCGACCTCTACCTCGAGATGAAGGTGCGGCACCACGACGTCTTCAGCCGAGACGGTGACGACCTGCTCTGCACGCTCGACGTGCCGATGACGGATGCGATCCTCGGCACGACCACGACCGTCAAGGCCCTCGACGGGGACATCACCGTCGAGATCCGTGCCGGTGTGCAGGGTGCAGAGGTCATCACGGTCAAGGACCGCGGTGTCTCGCGCCTCCGCGGCAACGGACGCGGCGATCTCAAGGTCGGGATCCACGTCGTGACGCCGACCAAGCTCGACCACAAGGAGCGGGAACTGATCGAACAGTTCGCCGCGCGGCACAAGTCCCCTGCTCCCGCGCTCAGTGCGGTGCAGCAGGGACTCTTCGCCAAGCTCCGCGACCGGTTCCGCGTCTAACCGGATGGCGCACTTCTTCATCGACGAGACCCTCCGCGCGGAGGACTGCGCCGTCGGGGGCCTCGCGACCATCACCGGCGCGGAGGCACGGCATGCGGTCACGGTGAGCCGGGTCCGGCCGGGGGAGCACCTGCTCGCCGGGAACGGGTCGGGCCTGCTCCTGGAGGCGACCGTCGAGGAGGCGGAACCCGGCCGGCTGGCCCTGCGGATCGACGGCGTGCGCACCGCGGAGAGGCCGAGCCCGCGCATCCGCCTCGTGCAGGCACTCGCCAAGGGCGACCGCGACGAGATGGCCGTTCAGGCCGCGACCGAACTCGGTGTCGACGGTGTCGTTCCGTGGGCCGCCTCTCGATCGGTGACGCGCTGGGAGGGCCCCAAGGTGGCCAAGGGCCGGGATCGCTGGCGCGCCATCGTGCGCGAGGCGTCCAAGCAGTCGATCCGGCCCTGGCTGCCCGAGGTCGGCGAACTCACGAGCACGAAACAACTCGCCGTGCTGGCGCGGGACACCCGGATGCTGCTCCTCGAGCCCACCGCCGAAATCCGGCTGACCCGGTTGGGCGACCTCGCCGGTGCTGCGCGGGACATCGTGCTCGTCGTCGGTCCGGAGGGCGGCATCGCCGCCTCGGAACTCGAGCTGCTCGAAGCCGCAGGCGCCGTCCGGGTGCGCCTCGGCGACACCGTGCTGCGCACCTCGACGGCAGGGCCCGCCGCCCTCGCCGTGCTCAACGCCGCCCTCGACCGGTGGTGACCGGCCGGTGGTGACCCCCGGCCGGGCGACCTGCCGCTTAAGATAGAACCATGTCAGCATCCGGCGCAGAACCCTCCGTCTTCAGCCGCATCGTCGCGCGCGAAATCCCCGCGACCATCGTCGCGGAGACCGACCGCATCATCGCATTCGCGGACATCAACCCGCAGGCCCCCGTCCACATCGTCGTCACGACGAAGACGGAGGAGTACCGCAACGTCGTCGAACTCGCGGCCGGCGACCCCGGGCTCCTCGCCGAACTCGTCGCGGTTGCTGGACGGGTCGCCACCGAGCTCTCCGACGGCCAGTTCCGGCTGGTCTTCAACACCGGCGCCGCGGCCGGCCAGACCGTGTTCCACGTCCACGCGCACGTGCTCGCCCTGAAACCTTCGGGGGACGCAGCGGCCGGGTCGCTCGGGGAGGGAACACTTGGTTCCGTCTGAGCTGTCAGGGAAGTCCGTGCCGTCAGAGGAGTCCGTACCGTCCCTGCCCTCCGGCGCGCTCCCGGCTGAGGCGACGGTCGAGACCCGGATCCTCATCGACGGGGTCGCCATGGTGCGCCTCCTCGGCGCCCAGGACCGGCTGCTCGGCGCGATCGAGAAGGAACACCCCTTGGTCAGCGTGCACGTCCGCGGCAACGAGATGACGCTCTCCGGTGAGACGACGCAGGTCGCCGCCGCGCGCCGCCTGATCGAAGAACTGCTCGTGATGATCCGCGAGGGCCGTGACCTCGCGCCGGCCGAGGTCGTGTCGAGCGCCCGGATGCTCGGTGAGGACAGCACCTCGAGCCCCTCCGTTCGGCTCGGCCCGCCGATCCTGACCTCACGAGGCAAGAGCATCCGTGCGAAGACGGTCGGCCAGAAGGAATACGTCGACGCCATCGACACCGACACGATCGTGTTCGGGATCGGCCCGGCCGGAACCGGAAAGACCTACCTCGCCATGGCGAAGGCCGTGCAGGCGCTGCAGCGCAAGGAGGTCGAGCGGATCATCCTCACCCGCCCGGCCGTCGAAGCGGGGGAGCGGCTCGGCTTCCTGCCCGGCACCCTGACCGACAAGATCGACCCCTACCTCCGCCCGCTCTACGACGCGCTCGGCGAGATGATGGAGCCGGAGCTCCTGCCCAAACTGCTCGCGGCGGGCACGATCGAGGTCGCCCCGCTCGCGTACATGCGCGGCCGCACCCTGAACAACTCCTTCGTCGTCCTCGACGAGGCGCAGAACACCACGCCGGAACAGATGAAGATGTTCCTCACCCGGCTCGGCTTCGGATCGAAGATGGTCGTCACCGGTGACGTCACCCAGATCGACCTGCCGGCGGGTTCGAGCGGCCTGCGACTCGTGACCCGCGTGCTCGACACGGTCGACGACATCCGCTTCGTGCGCCTCACGAGCGCGGATGTCGTGCGCCATTCCCTCGTCGGCAGGATCGTCGACGCTTGGACCGAATACGACGCGCTCCGGCAGGCGCAGCGCATCGAAAGCGAACAGGCCCACGAATTCGTCAAGCGCGGCCCAGAACGCCCCGGCGGCATCCGCGACCGCTTTCCGAAACGGAGACCCTCATGAGCATTGAAATCAACAACGAATCCAACATCCCGGTCGACGAGGTTGCGCTTCAGCGCCTCGCTGCCTTCGCCCTCGACACCATGCACGTGCACGCGGACGCCGACCTCGCGATCCTCCTCGTCGATGAGGGCGCGATGGAGCAGCTGCACGTGCAGTGGATGGACGAGCCGGGGCCGACGGACGTCCTGAGCTTCCCGATGGACGAACTCCGCCCCGGTACCGAAGACGCGGAAACACCGGCGGGCCTCCTCGGCGATATCGTGCTCTGCCCGCAGGTCGCCCAGGGCCAGGCCGAGACGGCCGGCCATTCGACGCTCGACGAGCTCCTCCTTCTGACCGCGCACGGGATCCTGCACCTCCTCGGCTTCGACCACGCCGAACCCGACGAGGAGAAGGAGATGTTCGGCATCCAGCGCGACATCCTGATCGGCTTCGCCATGCAGGAACGCCGCCGAACCCGATGAGTATCGGGTGGTTCCTCGTGGCGGCCATCGTCCTGGTCGCCTTCGGCGGCCTGATGGCCGCCGTCGATTCCGCCGTCCTCGCCCTCTCCCGCGTCGACATCAACGAACTCGCCGAGACCCACCGGGCGAAACGGTCTCTCCGCGCGATCTCCGCGGACACCGGCGCCCACCTCAATGCGATCAGCTTCATGCGAATCATCGCCGAGACGACCTCCGCGGTGCTCGTGACCCTCGTCTTCGCGACGACCATCGAACAACTCTGGCTCGCTCTCGTGCTCTCGGCGGCCCTGATGACGGCGGTCTCCTTCGTCCTCGTCGGCGCCAGCCCGCGCAGCGTCGGGCGGGCGCATCCCGTCGGGTTGCTCACCGGAACGGCGCCGCTCGTGCACTTCCTGCGCGTGCTGCTCGGCCCGATCGCGAACGCGCTCGTCGCACTCGGCAACCGGGTCACCCCCGGGCGCACCCGGCTCGCCACCTTCACCTCTGAGGACCAGCTGCTCAGCATGGTCGACGAGGCAACCGAGCTCGACGTGCTCGAAGAGGACGACCGGGAACTCATCCACTCGATCTTCGAGTTCAACGACACCGTCGTGCGCGAGGTGATGATCCCGCGCACGGACATGGTGACGATCGAGGCCGGCGCGCCGCTCGGCGAAGCCATGGGGCTGTTCCTGAGCAAGGGCTTCTCCCGGGTCCCCGTGATCGACGGCGAAGTCGACGACGTCACGGGCATCGTCTACCTGCGCGACGTCGCCCGCGTCGTGTACGAACGACCGCCGAATATCGAGAGTCTCACCGTCGGCGACCTCGCGCGGCCCGCGGTGTTCGTCCCCGAATCCAAGAAGGTCGACGAGCTGCTCCGGCAGATGCAGCTCGAGTCGAACCACCTCGCCATGGTCGTCGACGAGTATGGTGGCATAGCGGGCCTGGTCACGCTTGAAGACCTGATCGAAGAACTCGTCGGAGACATTTCCGACGAGTACGACCGTGACGTCGTCGAGGTCGAAGACCTCGGCCACGGCCGGTTCCGGGTCAGCGCCCGGCTCCCGGTCGACGAACTCGGCGAACTGTTCGACCTCGAACTCGACGATGACGAGGTCGATTCGGTCGGCGGACTGCTGGCGAAGGCCCTCGGGCGACTGCCCGTTGCCGGGTCGGTCGCACGCACGAGCGGGTTGGTCCTCACCGCGGAACGCACGGAGGGCCGCCGCAAACGGATCAGCACTGTGCTGGTCCAACGAGACGAAGCGCTGATCGAGGCGCAGGCCGCATTCCTCGGAGTGACGGACGATGAGGGAGTAAACGGTCATGACCACAGAAAATGATTTCCGGGCGGGGTTCGTATCGTTCGTCGGTCGGCCCAACGTCGGCAAGTCGACCCTCACGAATGCGCTCGTCGGTGAGAAGGTCGCCATCACCTCCTCCAAGCCGCAGACCACCCGGCGGGCCATCCGCGGGATCGTGCACCAGAAGGACGGCCAGCTGATCCTCGTCGACACCCCCGGCATCCACAAGCCGCGGACCCTGCTCGGCGAGCGGCTCAACAGCCTCGTCCAGTCCACCCTCGCCGGCGTCGACGTCGTCGGCCTGTGCATCCCGGCCAACGAGCCGATCGGCCCGGGGGACCGCTTCATCAACGAGCAGCTCGACAACTTCCCCCGCGCCCGCAAGGTCGCGATCGTGACGAAGATCGACCTCTCCTCGAAGACGAGCGTCGCGAACCAGCTCCTCGCGGTGTCCGCGCTCCGGGACTGGGAAGCGATCGTGCCGATCTCGTCCACGAGCCGCATCCAGCTCGACATCCTCGCCGCAGAACTCCTGCGCCTCCTGCCGCTCTCCGACGCCCCGCTCTATCCGGCGGATGCCGTCACGGACGAGAGTCTCGAATCGCGCATTTCCGAGTACATCCGTGAGGCGGCGCTCGAGGGCGTCACCGACGAACTCCCGCACTCGATCGCCGTCACGATCGACGACATCATCGAGCGGGACGACCAGGAACTCGTCGAGGTCTACGCCAACCTCTTCGTCGAACGGGACAGCCAGAAGGGCATCATCATCGGCAAGTCGGGCAGCCGGCTCAAGGACGTCGGGGTACGGGCGCGCAAGCAGATCGAACCCCTGGTCGGCAAGAGGGTCTTCCTCTCGCTACGGGTCAAGGTCGCCAAGGAATGGCAGCGCGACCCGAAGCAGCTCGGCCGCCTGGGCTTCTAGGCTTCGGCCGCCGTGACGCCGTGCCGGCCCTGCCTGGGTGTCCGGCCCTGACTCTTTGCTGGGACGGGCAGGCCTGCCGGCCGCCTTCCCTGAGCCATTGCTCAGAAGGCGGTGCTTTGGCGGGCGGGCGGCACCACGGAGTGTGAGGGTAGGGAGGGAGGAAACCGAGATGGCTGCACTGCTTGACACCAGCATCGTCGCTGGACCCGTCGTGGTGGTGCTGTACGTACTCGCCGGCCTGGCCCTCGTCCTCGTGCTCGCCCGCCGGTACAGCGGAACCGCCTTGTTCCGCGCGGCCGCGAGCCTCGCAGCAGGGGCACTTCTCGGCTGGGTCATCGCCTGGCTGACGAGCGATGTCTGGGACCTGTTCGGAGTGTCGTTATCGATGGTGACCCGAGGGTGGGTCGTGGTCGTCTTCGCCGGAATCGGCCTCGCGATCAACACCGTGATCGGCACCGGCACCGGCACTGGCAACGGCTGGCGGCGCGGTGTCGCGATCGCCGCGATCCCGCTCTGCCTCCTCGCCGCAGCCGCAGGCATCAACGCCGACTTCGGGCAGTACACCACGGTGCGGGCGGCACTCGGCCTTCCGCTCTACGGCGCACTCGACGGGACTGCGGTGCCGACGAGCGTCGTGGGCGAGACCGCGGGCAGCATCGGCACCGTCACGATTCCCGCCACCGTGTCCGGATTCGACGCGCGCCCCGCCATCGTGTACCTGCCCGCCGCAGCCCGCATCGCGCATCCTCCCGTGCTCCCCGTCGTCGTGATGCTCTCCGGCCAGCCGGGAACACCGGCCGACGTCTTCACCGCGGGAAAACTCGACGCGATCCTCGACGCGTACGCCGCCACTCACTCCGGCCAGACACCCATCGTCGTCGTCCCCGACCAGCTCGGAGCCGCCGACCGCAACCCGATGTGCGTCGATTCTGCACTCGGCAACAGCGCCACGTACCTCACGGTCGACGTCCCCGCCTGGATCCGGTCCACATTCTCGGTCGCCGAGAGCCCGGCCGGATGGGCCATCGCCGGCTTCTCCCAGGGCGGCACCTGCTCGATCCAGCTCGGCGCCGCGCATCCGGAGCTCTTCGGCACCATTCTCGACATCTCCGGGGAGCTCGTGCCGCGGAACGGCGATGCGGCCCACACGATCCAGACCGGATTCGCCGGAAACGCGGCTGCGTACGCCGCCGCCGCACCGGCCGCGATCCTCGCCGCACACGCACCGTACTCGAACCTGAAGATCATCTTCGCGGTCGGGGCAGGCGACGCGCGTTTCCTGGCCTGGGCGAACACCCTCGACGCTGCGGCCACCGCTGCCGGCGCGGACACCCAACTGATCGTCTCGCCAGGGACGGCACACGACTGGCACACCGTGCAATTCGCCTGGACGACCGCCCTGCCCCTCCTCGCCGCCCGAACCGGACTCGCGGTGACCCCGTGAACGCGATGCCGACATCCACCGACGGCTCCCGTGCCTCGGACGGATCGGTCCGGACCGGGTGGCTCGCCCGCGCCGGAGCCGGTTTCGCCGCGACCGCCCTGCTCGTCTGGCGGCGGCTGAAGAAGCAGCCGGTATCCCTGGGCTACGCACTCATCCTGCTCGTCCTCGCACTCACGACGGGCATCCTCCAGGGTCCGCCCCGGTGGGTCAGGCTCTGGTTCGGCACCGGGTACGAGTCGGTCATCGACGGCGGGCACTGGTGGTCTCCGGTCACGAGTGTGTTCCTCGTGGACAACCTCGCGGAGCTTCTGCTCGCGCTCCTCACGACCCTCGTGGTCCTCGGCTATGCGGAGCACCTCCTCGGCAGTGTCCGCACGGTCATCGCCTTCCTGGCCACGGCGATCCTCGGCACCGGGGTCGGTCTCCTGCTCCAGGACGCGGGAGTCGCGAGCGGCGAGATGTGGTCACGGGGCGTCAGCGAGCTCTGGGCTCTCGACCCGTTCACGCCGATCTTCGGCACGATCATGGCGGCGAGCAGCTTCGCCGGTCCGCTCTGGCGCAGACGCATCCGGGTGTTCACCCTCGTGGTCGCCCTCGTGCTCGTGCTCTACTCCGGCCAGCCCTCCGACTTCTACCGCCTTCTCGGGGCCCTCGCGGGTCTCGCGCTCGGGGCCGTCTTCCATCCCCGGCGGATCGACCTGACCTGGCGCCGGAGTTCACATCGTGAGACGCGGACACTGCTTGCCTCCGTACTCGGGATCCTCGCCGTCGGCCCGGTGATCACGATCTTTTCCGGAACCCGGTTCGGCCTGCTCGCGCCGCTCGGGCTCCTGCTCACCCAGGACGTGCCCTCCGTCACCGACGTCGTCGACCGGTGTCTCCTCGGCAACATCACCCGGCAGTGCGTGCACGCGCTGACCCTGGAGCGTGTCGCCGGCGTCGGCCCGGTGCTCGTCTCGCTGCTGCCGCTGCTCACCCTGCTCGTGGCCGCGTTCGGGATCCTGCGGGGGAGACGCTTCGCGGCCTGGCTCGCGATCGTCGTGAACACCGGCATGGCCGTTCTGGGCGCCTGGTACTACGGCCTCCTGCCGATCTCCGGCCAGCCGTACGTCTGGCACTGGCGGTCCTTCCAGTACTTCGAGGTTGCCGTCGTGCTCGTCGTGTCCGTGCTGGTACCGCTCGCGACCGCAGTGCTCATCGCCGTCAACCTGCGGCGCTTTCCCGTGCGCAGCAGACCGGGCAGGCTCCGCCGCTTCTTCCTGACGACCGTGTTCTCGTTCCTGGCCCTCGCGAGCGCGTACGTCATCGGCGGACTCGCCCTCAGCGACCGGTTCACCCCCGCCGTGACCCTGGTCGACCTCGTCAGCGATGTCCCGGAGCGGTTCATTCCCGTCGGATTCCTGCGCCTCGAACGGCTGTCGTTCCTGCCGACCGACTGGGCATCGACGATGCTTTACCAGTGGGTCGGACCGGTGTTCTGGGTGATCGTCATCATCGGTGCGATCCAGTGCATGCGCAGCACCGTCGCCGGCGGCCGGAGCGACGATGCTGCGCGGCTGCGGGCTCTCCTCAGCACGGGAGGCGGCGGTTCCCTCGCGTACATGACCACGTGGGAGGGGAACTCGCTCTGGTTCAACGCATCGGGCTCCACCGCGATCGCGTACCGCGTGGAGACCGGCGTGGCCATCACCACGACGGAGCCGATCGGCCCCGTCGAGGATGCCGCCCGGGCGATCGCCGACTTCGCGATCATGTGCGACGACCATGGCTGGATCCCGGTCTTCTACAGCCTGCACGGCAGCTGGCAGGCGACCTTCGCCCGGATGGGCTGGCAGACCATGGGCATCGGCGAAGAGACCATCCTGAGGCCCCGGACCTGGGACACGACGGGGAAGAAGTGGCAGGACATCCGCTCGTCGATCAACCGGGCGGAACGCGCGGGCGTGCGCGCGGAATGGACCAGCTACCGGGCGCTTCCGGTGCTCGAGAGCGTGCAGATCTCCGAGATTTCCGAGCTCTGGGTGCAGGAGAAGGAACTCCCCGAGCTGGGCTTCACCCTCGGCGGCCTCGACGAGCTCCGCGACCCGGCGGTCCGGCTCATGCTGGCCATTGACGGGAGCGGTGTCGTTCACGCCGTGACCAGCTGGCTCCCGAGCTACCGGGACGGACGGGTGATCGGCTGGACGCTCGATTTCATGCGGCGGCGCCCGGACAGCATGAACGGTGTGATGGAGTTCCTGATCGCGCAGACCGCCCAGCGGATGAGCGAGGAGCCGGAGATCGAATTCCTGAGCCTCTCAGCAGCCCCGCTGGCCCAGACCGGTTCCGGCGACGGAGAGAACCGGGCGTCGAGCCTTGCGTCCCGGTTCATCGACTTCCTCGGGCGCAGCCTCGAGCCCGTCTACGGGTTCCGCTCGCTCCTCGCCTTCAAACGGAAGTTCCAGCCGGAATTCCATCCGCTCTTCATGGCCTACCCGGACCCGGTCGCCCTCCCCGCGATCGGACTCGCACTCGCACGGGCCTATCTGCCGGCACTCTCCGTGCGGGAAGCCCTCGCCTTCGCCAGGGGACTCGCCTGACCCGATCGGAATAGATCCGATCCGATCCTGCGCGAGTACATCGCACGGAGGATTTCGGGTGTTCTCCGGGATGACGTTCTCGGGGAGACCCTGACCCGACGCCCGCGGGGCCGTACGCTGGGAGGATGGTCGAGCCGGGAGTGTCCACGCGTTCCCCACGGTACCGCTGGGTCCGCGACATCCCCCGTCGGTCGCTTGCCCTCGACATCGTCATCGCCGGCCTCTTCTTCCTCATGCTGCTGCTGGTCGATGCGGGCAGCCCCGCGACCGTCCTCGTCCTGGTCGTGCTCACCGCGGCGCTCGCGGTGCGCCGGTTCTCGCCGGCCCTGGCCCTGACCCTCGCGTGGCTGGCCGCGAGCGTGCAGATGCTGGCCGGCGAGCCCGTGCTCGGCGGCGACGTTGCGATCCTGGCCGTGCTCTACGTCACGGCGGCCTATGCCGGACCCGCCACGCGCAGGGCCGGCCTGATCTCGGTCGGCGTCGGCGCCCTGGTCGCGGGGGTCTACCTCGCAGTCGGCCAACGCGGTGTCGGCCACCTCGGCACGGCGATCGCCCAGGGGGACATCGGCGCCCTCGTCTGGTCGACGGCGATGCTGTCCATCGTCAGCCTCGCCGTGCTCGGCCTGTCCTGGACCCTGGGCCTGCTGACCCGCAGCCGGCGGAATGCCAGGGACAGCAGGTTCACCCAATACCGGGCCGTTGAAGAACAACGCGCCGCCCAGCGCGAGGTGGTCGTCGAGCAAGAGCGCAACCGCATCGCCAGGGACATGCACGACGTCGTCGCGCACTCGCTCGCCGTCGTGATCGCCCAGGCCGACGGAGCCCGCTACGCGCGCGCACAGAACCCCGAAGCCGTCGACGAGGCCCTCACCACGATCTCCACCACGGCGCGCGAGGCCCTCGGAGACGTCCGGATCCTGCTCGCCCGGCTGCGCCAGGACGTGGTCACCGGACCACAACCCGTGCTCGCCGACCTCGACCGGCTCGTGGAACAGATGCGCGGCACGGGACTCGACATCGAGTGGACGACGACCGGCGCGCCGGCGATCCTCGGCTCGGGCGCCCAGCTCGCGGTCTACCGGATCGTGCAGGAGGCCCTCACGAACGCCCTCCGGCACGGGGACACCGGTCGTGGGGTGACCCTCCGCCTGGACTGGACCGCTGACTGGGTCGCGGTGACGATCGACAATGCCCTCAGGTTCCCGGTGACGCCCGCCACGGCGGCGGGAACCGGCCACGGCCTGCCCGGCATGCGGGAACGTGCGCTCCTCGCCGGCGGTGCGCTGACCGCCGAGCCCCTGGGCGGATACTTCCGGGTCGCGGCGCACCTGCCGGCCATCACGGTCAACGCGGCCGTGCTCCCCGCACGGGCACCGGGCGTGCGCGCATGAGCGAGGTCGCGGCGGCGGATGCCCCGCGCATCCGCGTCGCCCTCGTCGACGACCAGGCGCTGTTCCGTGCCGGGATCCGGATGCTGGTGTCCTCGCAGCCGGACCTCGAATTCGTCGGAGAAGCGGGCAGCGGCTCCGCCGGCGTCGCCATGGCCTCGGCGGTCGGGCCGGACGTGATCCTGATGGACATCCGGATGCCGGGAATGGACGGCATCGACGCCACGATCGCCATCGTCGCCGCGGCAGAGTCGGCAGGGTCACCGCCTCCCCGCATCATCGTCCTCACGACCTTCGAACTCGACGAGAGCGCGAGCCGGGCGATCCGCGGCGGGGCGAGCGGTTTCCTGCTCAAGGATGCGGATCCGGAGTTCCTGCTGGCCGCGATCCGGACGGTGCACGCCGGCAACGCCGTCATCGCCGCGTCGGCGACCCGGGAACTCTTCGCCCACTTCGACACGCCCGCCCCCGCGCTCCCCGTGGAGCCGGAAGCCTTCGGAGCCCTGACCAGCCGCGAGCGCGACATCTTCGCCCTCGCCGCGCTGGGCCTCAGCAACGCCGAGATCGCGGCGCGGGAATTCCTCAGCGAGGCCACCGTCAAGACGCACATCAGCCGGATCCTGTCGAAGCTCATCCTTCGCGACCGGGTGCAGCTCGTCGTGTACGCCTTCCAGCACGGCCTCACGGAGTAGCCGGAAGGATGACCCGGTCCGGCCGGTAATCATCCCCTGGGCGTCCCGGATGCCCCTGCCGCCCGACGCGGAGGGGGGAGCGCGATTCCTACCGTTGAGACATGGAAATCACATCGACCGAACTCGGCCTCGCGGCCAGAGTCACCCACCTCAGCAAGACCTACGGGTCGGCCACCACCTCGGTGACGGCGCTCGACGACGTGTCCATCGGCATCCGTCGCGGCCAGTTCACGGCGATCATGGGGCCGAGCGGCTCCGGCAAGTCCACCCTGATGCACATCATGGCCGGGCTGGACGAGGCCAGCACCGGACGCGCATGGCTCGGTGACACCGAGATCACCGGCCTGAATGATTCTGACCTGACGGTGCTGCGCTGCCGGCGGATCGGCTTCATCTTCCAGTCGTTCAACCTCGTCCCGACCCTGGACGTGCGGGGCAACATCACTCTGCCGTTCGCCCTCGACGGACGGCGGCCGGATACGGCGGAGAAGGACTGGATCGACCAGCTCACCGACTCCCTCGGTCTGGGCGACCGGCTCCGGCACCGTCCGCACGAATTATCCGGTGGCCAGCAACAGCGGGTGGCCATCGCGCGCGCCCTGGCCACCCGGCCTGAGCTGGTCTTCGCCGACGAACCCACGGGGAACCTCGACTCGCGGAGTGGGCGCGAAGTGCTCACCCTGCTCAAGGCGGCGAGCACCGGCTATGGCCAGAGCATCGCCATGGTCACCCACGATCCCATCGCGGCCAGCTTCGCCGACCGCATCCTGTTTCTCGCGGACGGCAAGGTCGTCGAGGACCGGGAACGGTCCACCGCGGAAGAGATCTCCGGCATCATGCTCGGCATGGAGCAGCACGCATGAGCGGCAGCGAAACCGCCAGCGCCACCGGCCACGCCGGCCGTGGGGCAAGCCTGCTCGTGGCTGCGCTCGCCTCGGCATTCGGGGTCGTGCTCCTGGAAGCGACGAGCGTGCTCGCCACGGTCATCACCGGAAATGATCTGTCCCGGCTGTCCGCGGTCCGGGCCGCACTGTCGATCGTCGCATTCCTGTTCATCACGATCGCCGTCTACGTGAGTGCGATCGTGACCACGAACACGGTGGCGACCGTCATCGCCGGTCGAACCCGCACGATCGCGCTCATGCGTCTGATCGGGTCGAGTGCTGGCGACCAGCGCCGCGCCGTGGCCCTCGACGGGCTCAGGGTGGGGTCCATCGGGGCCGTCACGGGTGCCGCCGCCGGCATCCTGCTGAGCTTCGCCGGGGTGCGGCTTGCCTTCGCCGCCGGGCTCCTCCCCGATCTCGGCTACCGCCTCATCGAGCCCTTGCTCGCGTTGCCCGTCGTGATCGTCGTGCTGTCCACCTGGTGTGCGGCGTGGGTCGGATCCCGCCGGGTGCTCGCCGTCAGCCCGATGCAGGCCGTCGGCGCGGCACAGGAGCGCTCGCTCGAGGAGTCCACCAGGCGCCCGGTCCGCAACGTGTTCGCGATCGTGCTGATGGCCACAGGCGTTTTGTTCCTCGCCGGGGGAGTGTGGGTCGGGCAGGTCACCGAATACGGTGTCCTGCTCGGACTCGTCGGCGGGCTGCTCTCGTTCACCGGCCTTGTGCTCGGGTCGCACCTGATCATGCCCCCGATGCTGAGCCTGGTCGGTGCGATCCTGGGCGGCAGCGCGTCGGCCAGACTGGCCGTCGCCAATGCCAGGCAGCACCCGGAGCGTTCCGCCCGCACCACCATCGGACTTGTCATCGGGGTGACGCTCATCACCATGTTCGCAGTCGCAGGCTCGACCTTCGAAACGATGATGCAGCCGATGATGGACGACCCGGCTTACCGCGCGGCCATCTCGGAGACCCTGTCGACCAGCCTTGCCGTGATCTCGGTGCTCGTCGGCTTCAGCGCCCTGATCGCCGCGATCGGCATGGTCAATAACCTGGCGCTGAGCGTGCTGCAGCGCTCCCGCGAGATCGGCTTGCTCCGGGCCCTCGGCTTCACCGGAAGACAGGTGCGCGGGATGATCCTCGCCGAGAGCGTGCAGATGACCGTCGCGGCCGTCGCGCTCGGCCTCGTGCTCGGAGTCGCATACGGCTGGGCGGCGGCGCAATCGCTGTTCGGCTCCGTCACGCATGCGGGCCTGGTGGCGCCGTCGATTCCCTGGGTGCTTGTCGCCCTGTGCGTGGCCGGCACCGCCGTTCTCGCCGTCGGCGCGACGATCCTCCCCACCCGTCGGGCGGTGTCCATACCGCCGGTCGCGGCCCTCGCCGCCGCTTGAGGCCGGTGCTGCAGAGACGGATGTCGCGCGCGCGTCGCGCGTGCGGCATCCGTCGTCTGTCGGTTGAGGCTTCTTTCAGGATGCCGGCCGGAATCGGTGTTAGCATTCCCTTGTGTTGTTCGGTCAGCTCCTCCTTCGCTGCCGCGACGAGTCCTAATCTGAGGCCTCCCTCGTCGCGGCGTTTGTTGTTGGCTATCCCAACCCCAGCGAGGAGTTCACGACCATGAGAAACAACCAGTCCGCATCGACGATGCCGATCCACAAGTACCGTCCGTACCACGAGCAGTTCGCGGTCGACCTGCCCGATCGCACCTGGCCCTCGAAGCACATCGAGGTCGCGCCGCGCTGGTGCGCCGTCGACCTGCGCGACGGCAACCAGGCGCTGATCGACCCGATGAGCCCGGAGCGCAAGCGCATCATGTTCGACATGCTCGTGCGCATGGGCTACAAGGAGATCGAGGTCGGCTTCCCCTCGGCGAGCCAGACCGACTTCGACTTCGTGCGGAGCCTCATCGACGAGGACGCCATCCCGGACGACGTCACGATCCAGGTGCTCACCCAGGCCAGGGAACACCTGATCCGGCGCACCTACGAATCGATCTCCGGCGCCAAGCAGGCCATCGTGCACCTCTACAACTCGACGAGCGTGCTGCAGCGCGAGGTGGTGTTCCGCGAGGACAAGCAGGGCATCATCGACATCGCCCTCTTCGGCGCACGCACCTGCCGCGCGCTCGAAGCGACCGTTCCCGGCACGACGATCTACTACGAGTACTCCCCGGAGAGCTACACCGGCACCGAGCTCGAGTTCGCCGTGGATGTCTGCAACCAGGTCATCGCTGTCCTCGAGCCGACCCCGGAGCGGAAGGTCATCATCAACCTTCCCGCGACCGTCGAAATGGCCACCCCCAACGTCTACGCGGACTCGATCGAGTGGATGTCCCGGCACCTCGACCAGCGTGAGAACCTCCTGATCTCTCTGCACCCGCACAACGACCGCGGCACCGCGATCGCGGCGGCGGAGCTCGGCTACCTCGCCGGCGCAGACCGGATCGAAGGCTGCCTCTTCGGCAACGGCGAACGGACCGGCAACGTCGACCTCGTCGCCCTGGGCATCAACCTGTTCACCCAGGGCATCGACCCGCAGATCGACTTCGGCAACATCGACGAGGTCAAGCGCACCGCCGAATACTGCAACCAGTTGCCCGTTCCCGAACGCAGCCCCTGGGCAGGCGACCTCGTCTTCACCGCCTTCAGCGGCTCGCACCAGGACGCCATCAAGAAGGGCTTCGAAGCCATGGCGGCCGATGCCGCAGAGCAGGGCCGGTCCGTCGACGAACTCCAGTGGGCGGTTCCCTACCTGCCCGTCGACCCGAAGGACCTCGGCCGCAGCTATGAAGCCGTGATCCGGGTCAACTCGCAGTCCGGCAAGGGCGGCGTGGCCTACCTGCTCAAGACCGACCACTCCCTCGACCTGCCCCGCAAACTCCAGATCGAGTTCTCCGGGGTCGTCCAGTCCAAGACGGACGCCGAGGGCGGCGAGGTCACGAGCGAACAGATCTGGGACATCTTCAACGACGAGTACCTGCCGAGCTCCAGCGGGCACCCCGACGACAAGTGGGGCCGGTTCGAACTGTTCTCCACGCGGACCTCGAGCGACCTGGGCGGCCGCGTCGACCTCACCGTCGACCTTCGGGACGACGACGGGGTCGCGCGCGTCGAGGGCGCAGGCAACGGTCCGATCGCGGCGTTCCTCGGCATCATGGCCGAGCGCGGCATCGCGATCACCCTCTACGACTACGTCGAACACGCCATGTCCGCCGGCGGCGACGCCCTGGCCGCGTCCTACGTCGAACTCGACGTCAACGGGCGACGCTATTGGGGCGTCGGCATTGATGCCGACATCTCGACGGCCTCGCTGAAGGCCGTCGTCTCTGCGGTCAACCGCGGCATCCGTGCGGCGGCGGGCGACCTCGCCCTGGCAGGTGTTCCGGCCTAGGAACCGGCTCGACCAGGGGAAGACGACCGCCTTCCTGAGGATGCCGATCCGCGGGGATACACATCGGGGCGATCCGCCGCACGGCGGATCGCCCCGATGTGGATCTCGAATATGCGTGGGCTTCGGTCAGGCGCGGCTCTCGCCGGTGTGCCGACCGCGCCGGCTCGCAGAGGCCACGAGCCGCGAACGGCGTGCGGTCAACCGCGCACGCGCATCCGGGCGGGACGGGCGTCAGCTCCTCGCGCGTCGTCCGCGAGCACGACCGACTCGGACGGAGTCTCGACCGGCTCGACCGGAGCGAGCACTCGAGTGGCGTCCTCGATCACCCCGGAGAGCAACTCGAACAGCCGGTCATCGGGATTCGGGGTGCATGCTTCCGCAATGCCTTGGACCGATACCCGGATGATCGTCTCCGCGGTGCGATCGGTGAACTTGGTGCGCGACCACGCTCCCATCGAGGCGATGAACTCGCGGGCCCACCGTTCCGTCTCCGGCGCCGTGTCGAACGCCGTGCGGATGCGTGCCGCGAGGCCGTCGGGCAACTCGCCGTCGAGCCCTTCCAGCTGGCGTTCACAATTGAGGATCCCGACCGCGAGTGCGCGCTGGTGATCCGCACTGCTCACCGGAAGCGCCGCGGTCGCGGCCCTGACCGCGATCAGCAGCCGAACCCGGGGGTTGTCGCCCGTGAGGCCGATGACGGACGGGATCAGGGGGACCAGACGGGTACGTGAACTGTCCGAAGTGCAGTCGTTGACCATGCGGGCGAGCGAGGCGACCAGTGGGTGCGTGCACGCCGGATGGTCACTCCAGGCCTCGCCTGCGAGGTAGGACGCGAACTCCATGAAGCAGGCTCCGGAGCGCGGCGTGCGGTGTTTGCCGCGGGACAGGACCGGCATCAGGCTGGGTACCGGCATCGGATCGGGCGAGTTGCCCTTCAGCATATTCATGGATCCTCCAGACAGGTGAGTTCTTCTCACTAGTGTCGCCCCGCGCGCCCACAAATGCGAGAGGGAATCCCCGCCGATTTCAGCCCCTCCGAGGGGAGGCCGAGGGGAGGCGGGAGGGGCGGGAGTGTCAGTCGTGGGTGCGACGGCGGCGGAGCGTTGCGGGGCGCACGCGACGCCGCCAGCGCGGCCAGCTGCCGATCGCACGCTGTTCCGGCAGGCTCCAGCCGTATCGTGCCGCGAGGATCCGCATGACCGTGGTCACGATCACACAGGTGATCGCGGCGATCGTGATGTCCACGTGCAGCTCGAAAAGCACGACGAGAAGGGCGCTGCCGAATCCGGCGGCCATGGCGTAGAACGAACCGACGTGCATGACCGCGATCGGGACATTGAGCATCATGTCGCGGAGTGCCGAGCCGCCGACCGCCGTGATGACCCCCACGAACAGGGACGGAATCTCCGGGAGGCCTTGCGCGAGCGCCTTGCTCGTCCCGAGGGCGGCGAAGAGGCCGATCGTCACGGCGTCCAGTCCGACGATGAACGGGCCGAGGCGGTTGAAGAGGCTCTGCAGCAGCATGCCCAGAAGGGCGGATCCGCCCGCGATCGGAAGGTACCAGTTGCTCTGCAGGGCAGCGGGCACTCCGCCGAGCAGGATGTCGCGCAGGAGTCCTCCGCCGAGGCCGACAGTGACGCCGATGATGGCGATGCCGAGCAGGTCGAATCGGCGATCCTTGAACCGTCCGGCGAACATCGCCCCCTGGATCGCGCCGATCGCAACGGCAGTCAGGTCGATCCAGAGCGGGATCGTGAACAGGGTGGGAGGCACCCTCCAATGAAACCACCCGCCGCAGGGTTTCCTGACCGTCGACTCGTCGTGTGCGGACGTGTGCGGGCGGGAAACGGTACGACCGGCGAGTCGGACGGAACCGGACCCGCAACGCCCGCTCGGGTGGGAGAATAGGACGTGCCTGTTTACCGTGATGAAGCCGTCGTGCTGCGCACCCACAAACTGGGTGAAGCCGACCGGATCGTCACCATGCTCACCCGCCAGCACGGCAAGGTGCGTGCCGTCGCCAAGGGCGTCCGCCGCACGGCCTCCAAGTTCGGGGCCCGGCTCGAGCCGTTCATGGTCGCGGACGTGCAGCTCTACGAGGGCCGCAGTCTCGACATCGTCACCCAGGCGGAGTCGATCGGCTCGTACGGCGCCCTGATCTCCGGTGACTACGCCAGCTATACGGCGGCGAGTGCCATGGTCGAGACCGCGGACAAGCTCACGGAGGCCGAAGGGTCCCTACAGCAGTACCTGCTCCTGGTCGGGGCGCTGCGCTCGCTGTCCCGGAAGGAACACGGCGCGAGCCTGACGCTCGACTCCTACCTGCTGCGTGCCCTGTCGATGGCCGGCTGGGCGCCGAGTTTCCAGGGCTGCGCGCGCTGCGGCGCGATCGGCGAGCACTCCGCCCTCGTCGTCCAGGTCGGCGGAATCGTCTGCGACGACTGCGCCGCCCCCGGTTCGCCCCGGCTCGACAAGGCGACCATCCTGCTCCTCGGCTCCCTGCTCGCCGGGGACTGGGACCAGGCCGAATCCATGCCAGAGCAGACCAGGAACCAGGCCAACGGAGTCGTCGCCGCGTATACGCAGTGGCACCTCGGCCGGGGCCTCCGATCCTTGGAGCACGTCAGCCGATGACCCCGAAGCCCAGCTCGCTGAACCCGTTCGCCCCGAAGCCGTTCACGCACAAGGACGCGGTGCCGTTCCGGCCGCTCGACTGGACCGGCCAGTACCCGCCGGCACTCCCTGCGAAGGTCGTGCCCGAGCACGTCGCGATCGTCATGGACGGCAACGGCCGCTGGGCGAACGCCCGGGGGCTCCCGCGCGTCGAAGGCCACAAGGCCGGCGAGGCCGCGCTCCTCGACGTGGTCGCCGGCGCCATCCAGATCGGCGTCAAGCACCTGAGCGTGTACGCCTTCTCGACCGAGAACTGGAAACGTTCCCCTGACGAGGTCCGCTTCCTGATGGGCTTCAACCGCGACGTGCTGCACCGGCGCCGCGACCAGCTCAACGACTGGGGCGTGCGCGTGCACTGGGCGGGCCGCAAGCCGCGACTGTGGGCATCCGTCATCAACGAACTGCAATACGCCGAGCGTCTCACCGCGGGAAACACCGGGCTCACCCTGACGATGTGTGTCAACTACGGCGGCCGCACCGAGATCACGGATGCCGTCCGCGCGCTGGCCGAGGATGTCGCCGCGGGCCGGTTGAAGCCCTCCGGCATCACCGAAAAGGCGATCCAGCGCCAGCTCTACACGGCAGACCTCCCGGACGTCGACCTCTTCGTGCGGAGCTCGGGGGAGCAGCGCACGAGCAACTTCCTGCTCTGGCAGAGCGCGTACGCCGAGATGGTCTTCCTCGATACCCTCTGGCCGGACTTCGGCAGGGCGGAACTGTGGCACGCCATCGAGCTCTACGCCGCCCGCAATCGCCGCTACGGCGGGGCCGTCGACACCCCGAGCGCCTGACACCTCCCTGAGGTGTCGCGAATCGACGTTCGTTTATCGTCGATATGCGCCACCTCACGGGACCTGCGGGAATAGACCGGGGGAGCCGCGGCTTGGATCGGGTGTGAGCGAAACTATCAAGGTCGACATCTGGTCAGACGTGCAGTGCCCCTGGTGCTACATCGGCAAGCGCAAGTTCGAGGCGGGGGCTGCCCTCTTCGACGGGGACGTCGAGGTCGAGTACCACAGCTTCGAACTGGCCCCCGATACCCCGGTTGACTTCGCCGGCAGCCCGGTCGACTACCTGAGTGAGCGCAAGGGTCTCCCCGTCGCCCAGGTCACCGAGATGCTCGCCCGGGTCACCGGCATCGCCGAGAGCGTCGGCCTGCACTACGACTACGACTCCGTGCACCAGACCAACACCGTCATCTCCCACGAGCTGCTGCACTACGCTAAGGCGCACGGCCGCCAGCTCGACATGAAGGAACGCCTGCTCAAGGCCTACTTCGTCGATGGAAGGCACGTCGGTCGCATCGAGGACCTCGCGGACCTCGCTGCCGAGATCGGGCTCGACCGGGCGGATGTCGTCCGCGCGTTGACCGCGCACGACTACCTCGCAGACGTGAAGGCCGACGTCGCCCAGGCGAACGCCTACGGCATCCAGGGCGTCCCGTTCTTCGTGATCGACGGAAAATACGGCATCTCGGGGGCGCAGGAACCCGAGGCCTTCGCCGGTGCCCTCCGCCAGGCCCAGGCCGACCAGGACGAGGCCGGAGCGGCTACCCCGGCATCGGCAGAGAACCGCTGATGGCCGATCCCATCGTCGTCCCCGCTGCTTCCGTTTCCACAGCCGTTCCGGCACCCGGCGTCACCCCCTTCATTCAGCTCCTCGGCCAGACGGGCGCCGGGAGCTGCGAGGGCGATTCCTGCGGAATCTAGGCCTCGATCGGCACAGGACGCTGGCACGGGTCAGCACCGCCCCCCGCATCTGGGAGAATTGACCCAATGACTCCTGCACTCACGGCTTCGCGCACGGACCCTGCGGCGGTCCCCGCGCTGCGGATCGGCCCGCTCACACTCGACGTGCCCGTCGTCCTCGCACCGATGGCCGGCATCACCAACACCGCGTTCCGCAGGCTCTGCCGGGAATTCGGGGCCGGCCTCTATGTCAGCGAGATGATCACCTCACGCGCCCTCGTCGAGCGCACTCCCGGTTCGATGCGACTGATCGACCACCACGAGAGCGAGACGACCCGCTCCATCCAGCTGTACGGCGTCGACCCGAAAACTATCGGCGAGGCCGTCACCATGCTCGTCTCCGAGGATCGTGCAGACCACATCGACCTCAACTTCGGCTGCCCGGTCCCCAAGGTGACCCGCAAGGGCGGCGGTGCGGCGCTGCCGTGGAAGCTCGGTCTGTTCCGGAGCATCGTCGAAGCCGCCGTGAACGCGGCAGGGGCCGTTCCGGTCACGATCAAGATGCGCAAGGGCATCGACTCCGACCACCTCACCTACCTCGAGGCGGCCAGGGCCGCGGAAGGCGCGGGCGTCTCGGCCATCGCCCTGCACGCGCGCACGGCCTCCGACTACTACTCCGGCCAGGCCGACTGGTCGGCCATCGCCACCCTCAAGCAGGCGATCACCAGCATCCCCGTGCTCGGCAACGGCGACATCTGGTCCGCGCAGGACGCGGTTCGGATGGTCGCCGAGACCGGCTGCGACGGCGTCGTCGTCGGCCGCGGCTGCCTCGGCCGACCGTGGCTGTTCGGCGACCTCGCCGCGGCCTTCGGTCCCGCGGAGGGCACCGGCGCCGCGCTCATCCAGCCGAACCTCGGAGTCGTGGCCGACACCTTCCGTCGGCACACGGAGCTGCTCACCGAGTTCTTCGACAGCGAAGAACGCGCGTGCCGCGACGTGCGCAAGCACGTCGCCTGGTACTTCAAGGGCTACTCGGTCGGCGGCGAACTGAGGGCGAGCCTCGCCTCCGTCGTCTCCCTCGCCCAGCTCGACGACCTGCTCGGCACCCTCGACCCGACCCAGGAATACCCGGGCATCGGTGCGGAGGGTCCGCGCGGCCGGGCAGGCAGCCCGAAGAAGACCAGCCTGCCCGAGCATTGGCTCGAGTCGCAGGAACTCGTCGGCTCCGAACGCGCCAGGCTCACCGAGGGCGAAGGGGACACCAGCGGTGGCTAACCAATCGGGGTACACGAGCTTCGACGAGGAACGCTACTTCCCGGAGGAACACAGCTCACGGCGCAGCGACTTCGCGCGCGACCGCGCCCGGCTGCTGCACTCGAGCGCCCTCCGCCGCCTGGCGGCCAAGACCCAGGTGCTGAGTCCGACCGCGGGGCTCGACTTCGCCAGGAACCGGCTCACCCATTCCCTCGAGGTCGCCCAGATCGGTCGTGAACTCGCCCAGCGTCTCGGCCTCGACCCCGACGTCGTCGACACGGCCTGCCTCGCCCACGACATCGGGCATCCTCCCTTCGGTCACAACGGCGAGAAGGCACTCAACGCCTGGTCCCTCGACATCGGCGGGTTCGAAGGCAACGCCCAGACGTTGCGCCTGCTCACCCGCCTCGAGCCGAAGGTCTTCGGACCGGATGGCCACAGCTACGGACTCAACCTCACCCGGGCGAGCCTCGACGCGAGCTGCAAGTACCCGTGGCCCGCCGGGGAATCCGTGTCCGACCCGAGCGGACGCGCCAAGTTCGGCTACTACCCGGACGACCTGCCCGCCTTCGAATGGATGCGCACCGGTGCGCCAGACCGGATGCTGTGCATCGAAGCCGAGGTCATGGACCTCTCCGACGACATCGCATACTCCGTGCACGATTTCGAGGACGCCGTCGTCAACGGCTACCTCGACCTCGCCGCCCTGAACGGCCGCGCGAGCACCGAACTCGTCTCGTCGATGCACGCCTGGATCGGCGGAGCCGTCTCCCACGCTGACCTCGCTGCGGCATACGATCGCCTCGGCGCCCTCGACTCGTGGCTGCGCGGCTGGACGGCAGGCCGCCGCGACCAGGGCAGGCTGAAGAACCTGACGAGCCAGCTCATCGGCCGGTTCTCCGGAGCGGCCGTGTACGCCACCCGCCAGGCCTACCCGGCCGACCGCATCGCGCGGTTCGGCGCCCACGTCGTGGTGCCGCCGAATGTCGCAGCCGAGATCGCCGTGCTCAAGGGCGTCGTCGCGGCCTTCGTCATGTCGAAGAACACCCGGCAGCCGATCTACCAGCAGCAGCGCCAGGTGCTGACCCTGCTCGCCGACCGGCTGCTCGCCACCGGAGACGAACACCTCGACGCCGGCTCGAAGGAAGACTTCCACGCCGCCGCGGACGATGCCGCCCGCAAGCGGGTCGTCGTCGACCAGGTCGCGAGCCTCACCGACCAGTCCGCGCTCGCCTGGTACGAGCGCCTCATCCAGAACTGAGCCTGTGCAGAACCCGGCCCGTGCCGAAGTCGGACGTGCGGCGGGATAACATTCAGCTATGGCAGGCCTGATTCGACAAAGCGACATTGAAGAGGTCAAGGCCCGAACCAATATCGCCGATATCGTCGGCGACTACGTCAGCCTCAAGTCGGCAGGCGTCGGCTCCCTGAAGGGGTTGTGCCCCTTCCACGACGAACGCACCCCGAGCTTCCACGTGCGCCCGCAGGTCGGCTTCTACCACTGCTTCGGCTGCGGCGAGAGCGGCGACGTCTACTCCTTCCTGCAGAAGATGGACCACGTCACCTTCAGCGAGGCCGTCGAACGGCTCGCGGGCCGGGTGGGCCTCGAACTGCACTACGAGGGCGGCGGGGCCGATGCGCCGGACCACACCAACCGGGCCCGCCTCTACGCGGCCAACCAGGCCGCAGCCGAGTTCTTCGTCGAGCAACTCGGCAGTGCCGGTGCCGCCGTCGGTCGTACGTTCCTCGGCGAACGCGGCTTCGACGCGCACGCCGCGACCCGGTTCGGGATCGGCTTCGCACCGAAGAGCTGGGACGAACTCACCAGACACCTGCGTGGCCGCGGCTACTCCGACGAGGAGCTGACCCTCGCCGGACTGGTCTCCAGCCGGGAAGGTTCCAGCGGCATCTACGACCGCTTCCGCGGCCGGCTGGTCTGGCCCATCCGCGACATCACCGGGCAGACCATCGGCTTCGGGGCGCGCAAGCTCCTCGACGACGACAAGGGCCCGAAGTACCTCAACACGCCGGAAACCCCGATCTACCACAAGGCCCAGGTGCTCTACGGCCTCGACCTCGCCAAGCGCGATATCTCCCGCAGCCACCAGGTCGTCGTCGTCGAGGGCTACACCGACGTGATGGCGTGCCATCTGGCCGGGGTGACGACCGCGGTCGCGACCTGCGGCACGTCGTTCGGCGTCGACCACATCAAGGTGCTCCGCCGGGTCCTCGGCGACGACAGCGGCGTGGGCGAGGTCGTCTTCACCTTCGACCCGGATGCCGCGGGCCAGAAGGCCGCCGTCCGCGCGTTCAGCGAGGAGCAGCGCTTCTCCGCGCAGACCTTCGTCGCCGTCGCCCCAGACGGTTTCGACCCCTGCGACCTCCGCCTGCACAAGGGCGACGGGGCCGTGCAACGGCTGATCGAATCGAAGAAGCCGATGTTCGAGTTCATGATCCGGCAGCTCCTGTCCCAGTACAACCTCGAGACCGTCGAAGGACGTGTCTCCGCCCTGCGGGCGGCAGCCCCGCTCGTGAGCGACATTCGCGACCCCGCCCTCCGGCCCGGGTATACCCACGAGCTAGCCCGCATGCTCGGCATGGAGCTCGGCGAGGTCGGCCGGGCCGTCTCGGCCGCGCTCACCCGCTCACGCACCGCACCGGGGACATCCGCCACCGGCCGAGGCGGCGAGAGCGACGAGCCCGTGCGCGAACGCCCCTTCTCGATGGTCGAACTGCCCACGGACCCGATCACCCGACTGGAACGCGACGGGCTGATGGCCATGCTCCAGCGTCCGGCCCTCGTCGGCGTCGAACTGCTGCAACGGGCCGTGCAGACCGCTTTCGCCCATCAGTCCCTCGCCGTCGTTCGCGACGCCATCGCCGCGAACCTGGACACCCTCTCGGCACCCGACTGGATCGAGCGCGTGGTCGCGGACGTGCCGCTTCCCCTGCAGAACCTGGTCACCGACCTGGCGATGGCGCCGCTCCCCGAGCGCACCGAACGCGAGGTCGAACGATACGTGCGCGACATCACCATCGCCCTCATCGATCGGGACTTCCTCCGCCAGAAGGCCGAGTTGCTCGGCCGCCTGCAACGCGCGGACCCCACCGACCGGGTGCCGTACACGGCACTGCAACGCGAACTCATGCGCGTCGAACTCGAGCGGCGCAACCTGCGGGACGAGTAACTGAGGAGACCTCGCGTGTTGCAGGTAGGTAAATATTCTGGCGAGAATTCGGGCAAACTGCGTTTTTCGTGATATTCCTTTCGATACAGCAATGCAGAGGTGCGGCTCCCTCGCATGCCGCCTCTGCCGCATTTCGAGAGAAAGAGGCTCACGCACATGGCATATTCACCCACCAGGCGCACCAGGCTGATCGGGGGACTGGCGCTCGTCGCCGCTTCCGCGCTCGTCCTCGCCGGCTGCTCGGCAGGCGGCACCACCGCGACCGCCGGGGGCACCCTCCTGATCGGCACGACCGACAAGGTCACGACCCTTGACCCGGCCGGCTCGTACGACAACGGCTCCTTCGCCGTGATGAACCAGGTCTTCCCGTTCCTGATGAACAGCGCATACGGCACCGCCGACGTGACGCCGGACATCGCGAGCAAGGCCGAGTTCACGAGCCCGACCGAATACACGGTCACGCTCAAGCCCGACCTCGTCTTCGCGAACGGCCACAAGCTCACGTCCTCCGACGTGAAGTTCAGCTTCGACCGCCAGCTGAAAATCAAGGACGCCAACGGCCCGTCGACCCTGCTCTACAACCTCGACAGCGTCAAGGCCGTCGACGACACCACCGTTGTCTTCACCCTCAAGGCCGCGAACGACCAGGTCTTCCCGCAGATCCTGTCGAGCCCCGCCGGTGTCATCGTCGACGAGGAGTCCTTCTCCGCGACCGCGATCACGCCCGACGCCGACATCGTGAAGGCGAACGCCTTCGCCGGCCAGTACGTCATCACGAGCTACGACTTCAACAACCTCATCGGCTACAAGGCCAACAAGGACTACAAGGGCAACCTCGGCCCGGCGAAGACGGATGTCGTCAATGTCAAGTACTACGCCGACGCGTCGAACCTCAAGCTCGACGTGCAGGAAGGCAATATCGACGTCGCCTTCCGCAGCCTGTCCTCGACGGACATCGATGACCTGCGCGGCAACGACAAGGTCAAGGTCGTCGACGGACCCGGTGGAGAGATCCGCTACATCGTCTTCAACTTCGACACCCAGCCGTTCGGCGCCAAGACGCCCGAGGCCGACCCGGCCAAGTCGCTCGCCGTCCGCCAGGCCGTCGCCGACCTCGTCGACCGTGCCGAGATCGCCAAGCAGGTCTACAAGGGCACGTACACGCCGCTCTACTCCTACGTTCCGGCCGGCATGACCGGTGCCACCGAGTCCCTCAAGGGCCTCTACGGCGACGGCAACGGAGGACCAGACAAGGCCAAGGCCAAGGCAACCCTCGAGGCCGCAGGCATCACGAGCCCCGTCGCCCTCAACCTGCAGTACAACACCGACCACTACGGACCCGGCTCGAGCGATGAATACGCGCTCGTCAAGGACCAGCTGGACGCATCCGGCCTCTTCACGGTCAACCTGGCTTCGACGGAGTACGTCACGTACTCCAAGGAGCGCGTGAAGGACGCCTACCCCGCTTACCAGCTCGGCTGGTACCCGGACTACTCGGACGCCGACAACTACCTGACGCCGTTCTTCGCCGATGGCAACTTCGTCGGAAACCACTACAGCGACGCCGCAGTGAACGACCTGATCAAGACCCAGGCCGTCACGACGGACAAGGCCGCCCGCACCAAGCTCATTGAGGAGATCCAGGACAAGGTGGCCGCCCAGCTGTCGACCCTGCCCCTCCTCCAGGGCGCCCAGGTCGCCGTGACCGGTAGCACCGTCACCGGCACCAAAGATACGCTCGACGCATCCTTCAAGTTCCGCTACGCGGCGCTGAAGAAGGGCTAAGTTCGGCTTGTTTCACCAGGTGTAACCGGGGGCATTCAGCCGTGAAGCTGGGTGCCCCTTTCCCATTCTCGATCGATAGGCAGTGATGACAACAGTGGCAGCGCGCCCGACGGCCCCCCAGGTCACCCGGCGCAAACGGACCTCCCCAGGCGGGGGGATCGGTCGCTATATCGCGGTCCGCTTCCTGCTCATCTTCCCGACGATCTTCATCCTCGTCTCCATGGTCTTCTGGCTGATGCGCGCGACCGGCGACCCGATCACGGCCGCCCTCGGCGGCCGCCTCACCGCCGACCAGCTCGCTGAACGCATCCACGCGGCCGGCTACGACCGGCCGATCCTGATCCAGTACTTCGAGTACCTCGGTCAGATCTTCACCGGCAACTTCGGCACCACGATCAGCACGAACAAGCCGGTCGTCGACGTGCTCCTCACTTATGGAGTCGCCACGGCCGAGCTCGCGTTCTACGCACTCGTGGTCGCCTTCATCGTGGGCATTCCACTCGGGATGGTCGCGGCGTACTTCCGTGACAAGGGCCAGGACGCCTCCCTCCGCATCTTCGCGATCCTCTGCTACGCCACTCCGGTCTTCTTCTCCGGCCTGCTGCTGAAACTGGTCTTCTCGGTCTGGTTCAAGGTCCTGCCGGTCGCAGGTCGGGCGACCACCGGATCCGAGCTGCAGATGCAGTTCCTGCCGAACAAGACCGGCATCTACACGATCGACGCGATCATGACGGGCAACCCCGCCGTGCTGATGGACGTGCTCGCCCACGCCGTGCTCCCGGCGATCGCCCTCGGCCTGCTCACCGCCGGCGTCTTCCTCCGGCTCGTGCGCACCAACGTCATCGGCACCCTCGGCACCGACTACGTGGATGCCGCCCGGTCGCGGGGGGTGAGCGAGTTCCGGCTCGTCTCCAAGCACGCATACCGTCCGGCCCTGATCCCGATCATCACCGTGATCGGCCTCCAGATCGCCCTCCTCCTCGGCGGCGCCGTGCTGACCGAGACGACCTTCGAATGGAAGGGCCTCGGCTTCATGCTCTCCGAATTCCTCAAGGCGCGTGACTTCGTCGCCGTGCAGGGCATCGTCGCCCTGCTCGCCGTGATCGTGGCGTTGTCGAACTTCATCGTGGACATCATCGCCGCGATCATCGACCCGAGGGTGAGGTACTGACCATGAGCCACGCACCAGACACCACCATCGCCCCCGTCCGTCGCGGCGGCCTCTCGGCACTCTGGAACCGGCTCCCCGTCGTGCACCAGGTGAAGCAGAGCATGGGCCTGCAGCGCGGGATGCTCGTCACCGGCCTCGTCATCACCGGCCTGTTCGTGCTCACCGCCATTTTCGCCCCGCTGATCTCGCCGTACGGCTTCAGCCAGCTGCGAGACGCGAACGGTCCGTTCGGCGCGCAGGTGCCCCCGGGCGGCGCCCACCTCCTCGGAACCACCGTCGGCGGCTACGACGTGCTGTCCCGCGTACTCTGGGGCGCCCAGACCGCGTTGTTCGTCATCGTCGTCGCGGTCCTGCTCTCCATCTTCGCCGGAGTGTTCCTCGGCCTCGTCTCCGGCTACTTCGGCGGCTGGCTCGACCGGATCCTCGTCGTCATCTGTGACGCCGTCTACGCATTTCCCTCGCTGCTGCTCGCGATCGTGATGTCGATCGTGATCTCCGGCGGCAAGTCCGACCTGGTCGGCGGCGTCTTCGCGGCAGCCATCTCGATCACCGTCGTGTTCATCCCGCAATACTTCCGGGTGATCCGCGCGGAGACCGTTCGGATCAAGGCGGAGGCCTACGTCGAGTCCGCCCGGGTCCTCGGCGCGAGCAACGGGCGGATCATGTTCCGGCACGTGCTCCGGAACGCCACGCGTACCCTCCCGCTCATCTTCACCCTGAATTCCTCCGAGGCGATCCTCACCCTCGCCGGACTCGGCTTCCTCGGTTTCGGGATCGAACCGAGCGCAGCGGCCGAGTGGGGCTACGACCTGAACAAGGCCCTCTCGGACGTCACGAGCGGCATCTGGTGGACCTCGCTGTTCCCCGGGCTCGCAATCGTGCTCGTCGTGCTCGGCATCACTCTCGTCGGCGAGAGCCTCAACGACCTCGCCGACCCGCGCCTCCGCGGTCGCCGCTCGGTCGGCAAGGTCGTCTCCGTCGTCGCCGCGACCTCCGTCGTACCGGGCGGCACGCTGACGGGCGGCCCTGGCGGCCTCGACGGCCTCGAGGGCGGCGCCGACGGGATCGACGCTGACATAGACAGCTTCACAGACGAAGGATTCGAGGACCGGTCATGACCGAGGCATTCACGACCGCCCCCGAGCCGGCCGGCCGGGTGTCCGGCACCGCGCGCAGCTCCGACGTGCTCAGCATCACCGACCTCAGCGTGACCTTCGCGACCGATGCCGGCGCGGTGCGCGCCGTCGCCGGCGTCAGCCTCCGGGTCGCTCCCGGCGAGGTGCTCGCGATCGTCGGTGAGAGCGGCAGCGGCAAGACCGTCACCGCCAAGACCATCCTCGGCCTGCTTCCCGAGACCGCGACATCGTCGGGGGCCGTGTTCCTGAGCAGCAAGGACGGCTCGAGCACGAACAACGTGATCTCCGTCGGCAAGCAGAAGCTCCGCCAGCTCCGCGGCACCGACGTCTCCATGGTCTTCCAGGAGCCGTCGACTGCGCTCAACCCCGTCTACACCGTCGGCTGGCAGATTATGGAGGGCATCAGGGCCCACGGCCAGGTCGGCCGCGCCGAGGCGAAGAAGAAGGCCATCGAGATCCTCGGGAGGGTCGGCATCCCCGACCCCGAAATCCGGGTCAACTACTTCCCGCACCAGTTCTCCGGGGGCCAGAAGCAGCGCGTCGTGATCGCCATGGCCCTCGTCCTCGACCCCGGCCTGATCGTCGCCGACGAGCCGACCACCGCGCTCGACGTCACCGTGCAGGCCGAGATCCTCGACCTGCTCCGCCGCTGCCGCGACGACTTCGGCACGGCCATCGTGCTGATCACCCACAACATGGGTGTCGTCGCCGACCTCGCAGACCGGGTCGCGGTGATGTACCAGGGCAAGGTCGTCGAAGAAGCGGATGCGCGCACCCTCTTCGCGTCCCCCCAGAACGACTACACGAAGAAACTCCTCGCCGCCGTGCCACACCTCGGCCAGGGTGTCGTGCACGCCGCCGACCGCGCGGCCGCACGGAAGCCGGACTGGGCAGCGGGGACGCCCGTCGTCGTCGCCGAGGACCTGCGGATCGAATATCCCGGACGACTCGGCCGAGGCGGCTTCACCGCCGTCGACGGCGTGAGTTTCAGCATCCGCCCTGGCGAAGTCCTCGGCCTCGTCGGCGAGAGCGGAAGCGGCAAGACCACGATCGGCCGCGCCATCGCCGGCCTCACCCGGGTGACAGACGGTTCCCTGACCGTGCACGGTCACCAGATGAACGGCTTCAAGGAGCGCGCCTTCAAGAAGCTCCGCAGCGACATCGGCTTCGTCTTCCAGGACCCGGCATCGAGCTTCAACCCGCTGCTGACCATCGCCGACTGCGTCGCTGAGCCCCTGATCGTTCACGGCCGGGCGAAGAACCCGGCCGCGGCGCGGGCGAGGGTCGACGAGCTGCTCGAGGCCGTGCAGCTGCCGCGCAGCTACGGCGACCGGTACCCGCACGAGTTGAGCGGCGGCCAGCGCCAGCGCGCGAGCCTCGCGCGGGCACTCGCGCTCGAACCCAGCCTGCTGATCGCCGACGAGCCCACCTCGGCGCTCGATGTCTCCGTACAGGCCCGGGTCCTGGAGCTCTTCGCAGAACTCCAGCGGGAATTCGGTTTCGCGGCGCTCTTCATCAGCCATGACCTCGCCGTCGTGGACATCCTCGCCGACCGCATCGCGGTGCTTTACCACGGCAAGCTCGTCGAGGAAGGAACGAGCGCGGAGGTGCTCGGCGATCCGAAGGATCCGTACACCCAGCGCCTGCTCGCCTCCCTGCCCGTCCCTGACCCGGTGGAACAGGCCGAACGCCGTGAGAAGCTGCGGGAGCTGCGTACGGCAGGATAGGAAGTATGACTCGCGGCGCGGCATGGACCTTTCCCATCGCGATGGATGACCTGTCCGTCTCCTATCCGGCCCATGGCGCGAGCGACTCCTACTCCGCCCTGCGCGGGATCACCCTCCGGGTCAACCCGGGCGAGGTGCTCGGGGTGCTCGGCGAGAGCGGTTCCGGCAAGAGCACCCTCGCCAGGGTGCTCTCCGGGACCGGGGGGTCGGCCGGCAGCACCGACGTGCGGCCGCAGATCACCGGCGGCGAGGCGACCGTGCTCGGGCTGCGGCTGCGGGGCATCAGCCGCCGCAAGCTCGCCCGGCTGACCCTCGAGGTCGGGATGCTGGCCCAGGACGCCGGCCAGACGCTTCCTGCGACGCTCACCGTCGGCGAACTCGTCGCTGAGCCCGTGCTCGAACGCGACGCCCGGTACCAGCCCGGGGCCCTCAGTACGCTCGTGGCGACCATGGTGGATGCCGTGCGCCTGCCGCTCACCCTGCTCACGAAATACCCGTACGAGCTCAGCAGCGGGCAGCGGCAACGCGTCGCACTCGCCCGCTCGCTCGTGCTCGGCCCGGCCCTCCTGATCGCGGACGAGCCGCTCGCCGGCGTCGACGTCACCGTTCGGGACGCCGTTGTCGACCTGATCGGCGAGCTGCAGCGCGAACGCGCCTTCGCGGCCGTCGTGATCAGCTCGGACCTCGCCGTTCTCCGGCGGGTGGCCGACCGGATCGCCGTGCTGCACCAGGGCGTTCTCGTAGGCCTCGGCACGATCGATGAGGTCTTCGCCGACCCGTGGCATCCCTACGTCGCAGACCTTGCGGCGGCACTCACCAAGGACGGACAGCATGACAGCGATTCCTGAGCCGGCCCAACACGAGGCCGTCCTGGCCGGCACGGTCACGCCCGTTCCGGTCGCACAGCGGCCGCCGAGCGGGCCGATCGCCATCCTTCCGCACCCCGCGGACACCGCGACCTGGGCGGTGCAGGCGGCCGGGGGAGTCCTGGCACCGCTCTCGGAGGCGACCCGCGGTCTCATCTGGCTCTCCTACGGCCGGGCGGAGGAGCTGCGCGCCGCCCTCGACGACAACCCCGGCATCGGCTGGGTCCAGTTGCCCTGGGCCGGCGTCGACGCGTTCAGCGACCTCCTCGCCGAGCAGGACCGGCCCGGCCTGCTCTGGACCAGCGCGAAGGGCGCATACGCCCAGCCCGTCGCCGAGCACGCCTTCACGCTTACGTTCGCGCTGCTGCGTGTGCTGCCCAAGCGGGCGCGGGCCGTGAGCTGGAGCACCCTGCCGGAAGGCCGGTCCCTCTACGGGCGCCACGTCGTGATTATCGGCGCGGGAGGCATCGCCCTCGAACTCATCCGGCTGCTCGAACCCTTCGGTACCACGGTTACGGTCGTGCGCCGCTCCGCCGAGCCGGTGGCCGGGGCGGCGCGCACCGTGCAGACGAGCGCCCTGCACGAGGTCCTTCCCGATGCCGACGTCGTTGTGGTCGCCGCCGCGCTCACCGCGGACACCCGGCATCTGATCGGGGCACCGGAGTTCGCCCTGATGAACCGCAACGCCAACCTCGTCAACGTCGGGCGTGGCCCGCTCATCGACACCGATGCCCTCGTCGCGGCCCTCGCCGCCGGGAGCATTGCCGGCGCGGCACTCGACGTGACGGACCCAGAGCCACTGCCGGACGGGCATCCGCTCTGGACGGAGCCGCGCTGCCTGATCACGCCGCACTCCGCGGACACGCCCGAGATGACCGCGCCGCTCCTCGCCGAGCGGATCCGGCTCAACGTGCTCGCGTTCCTCGGCGACGGGCGTTTCGTTGGCGTCGTGGACCCGCAGCGCGGGTACTGAGCCGGTAGCCGGAACGCCGGGAGGCGACCGCTTCCCGGCCTCGATTTGGCGAACGGCCGATTCTTGGTAAAGTAATAACGCTGTTCAAGCGGAAACGCTGTTCCAGCTTTTCCTCGATAGCTCAATTGGCAGAGCATCGCACTGTTAATGCGACGGTTCTTGGTTCGAGTCCAAGTCGGGGAGCGAAAGGCCACTCAGGGCTCCACCCCGGGTGGCCTTTTCTATTTTTCTTTTCTCTTTTCGTCTGGAAGTTCTGGAAGGGCGACACCGTGGAGTTCTGGCCTCTCGCAGCCGGCGTGCTCGCCGTCGTCTCCGCGATCGTGCTCACCCTCTGGGTCGTCACGGCGGTACGCCTACGCCGCATCACCTTCGACCGTACGGCGGCCGAGCGGATGCGCATCGACCTCGAACTGTCCCTCGCGGAACAGAACGGCCGCCTCGGCATCATCCGGGAGCTTCAGGACGGCGCGGTGCTGAACGTCTCCCGGTTGATCACCCAGGCAGAGGGCGCCCGGTACACGGCGGAGAACGACCCTGCGAGCGCGGTCCGGGTCGCGACGGCCCTCGTCGAGGACGGCAGGGTCGCCCTCGCCGACATGCGCAGGGTGCTCACGATCGTGCGCGAGGGCGAGGCCGTCGACACGCCCCAGCCGGGGCTGCAGTCCGCGCGGAACCTGTTTCGGGTGATGCGCGACGCCGGCCTCGAGGTGAGTTTCGCCGAATCCGGGGACCGTTTCCCGCTCAAGCCGGGTGCCGAACTCGCGATCTTCCGGATCCTGCAGGGTGCACTCGCCAATGCCCTCACGCACGGCGGCCGCGGCACGTCCGCGAGCGTCTCCTTCGCCTGGACCAGGGACGGCCTGCAGCTCCTCGTCGACGATGACGGCATCCGTGCGGCCGCCCGCCGGGTGAGTTCAGACCCCGACGAGATCGCCGCGGCCACCCGGTACACGATCGACGACGACCTGCACGCGCTCAGCGAGAGCGTGTCCGGTGCGGGCATCACCCAGATGCGCGAGCGCGCACAGCTCTTCGGCGGCACCTTCACGGCGGGCACCGTTCCCGGTGTCGGTTTCTCCGTGTCCGCCGTCTTCCCGTCCTTGCGCTACCACAACGGTGTGCACGGCGTGAACCTCTCCCGATAGCGGATGACCGCCCAGGTCCCTGCCCCTGACGGCGGCGACGGCGGCGACGCCGAGGACACCGCGGCTCAGGACGCCGCGGCTCAGGAAGCCGCCGCCCGGGCGCTCGACCGGGTCGCGACTCGCGAGGGAATCGCCGTCGGCGTCGCGACGGCCGCATACGGGCTCTCCTTCGGGGCGCTCTCCGTCGCCTCCGGCCTCACGCTCTGGCAGACGGCGTTCCTCAGCCTCGTGATGTTCTCCGGTGGATCCCAGTTCGCCCTGATCGGCGTGCTCGCGGCCGGCGGGGTCGCTTCGGGCCCGTCGGCGATCGCCGGCGCAGCGCTGCTCGGCACCAGGAACGGGCTCTACGGGATCCGCACGGCGCCCATCGTCGGCCGGGGCTGGCTGCGCCGGATCGCGGCGGCCTGGATCACGATCGACGAGTCGACGGCGGTCGCGCTCGCGCAGCCGACACCGCGGTCGAGTCGGCGCGGATTCTGGGTGACCGGCCTCATCGTGTTCGCCGGCTGGAACCTGACGACCTTCGTCGGCGGGCTGATCGGCAACACCCTCGGCGATACCCGGGCGTACGGTCTCGATGCCGCTGCGGCCGCCGCCTTCGTCGGACTGCTCTGGCCACGCCTGAAGCGACGGCAGGCCCTCGTCGTCGCCGTGGCGGCCTTCGTGGTGGCCACGGCCCTGACGCCCGTTCTCGCGCCGGGGCTGCCCGTGCTTGCGGCGGCGCTCGTCGCCGTCGTCGTCGGCTGGTTCGACTGGGCAGGACCTCGCGCCGGCGCACAGCGCGGCACGCAGCCCGGCACGCTGCCCGGCACTCCGACGCGGGGGAGTGGCACGTGACGCTCTGGCAGATCGTGATCGTGGCATCCATCGCCTGTGTGGTGCTCAAGCTCGCCGGCTACCTCGTCCCGGCTGCGGTGCTCACGAAGCCCGCTCCGGCGAGAATCAGCGAACTCGTCACCGTCGCCCTGCTCGCGGCACTGATCGCGGTGCAGACGCTCGGCTCGGGACACGGGATCACCCTGGACGCCCGGGTTCCCGCGGTTCTCGTCGCGGTCGTCCTGTTCGCGCTCCGGGCGCCCTTCATCGTCGTCGTGATCGCCGCCGCGCTCGTCGCAGCAGGCCTTCGAGCCCTCACCTGAATCGACCGATACCGTTCCGGTCGAGAGTTGCCGTTGCGCCGGTCACTCTCGACCGGAAAGATCCGCGAAGCGGTACTACTCGTCGAGGTTGTCGACGCCCGGCATCCAGTCGAGGCCGGGACCGCCCCAGCCGCGCTTGCGGGTGACCTTCGTGGCGATCTTCGCGTAGAAGTGCTCGAGCCGATCGACGTACACCGTGCCGTCGAGGTGGTCGTATTCATGCTGGAAGATCCGCGCGAGCCAGCCGTCCGCATGGATTTCGAACGGGTTCTGGTCGAGGTCCACGGCCCGGAGGATCGCCCGGGGGGAACGGAGCAGCGGGAAGCGCTCGCCCGGGTACGACAGGCATCCCTCGACGTCCTCGTCCTCGTCGGCCTCTCCGGCAGGGACCGGCGTGATCCAGAGCTCGGGGTTGATCGCGACTCCGCGCCACTGCCGGTTGTCGTCGTCGAGATAGCCGTAGGTGAACAGGCGCAGCGGGATGCCGACTTGCGGGCCGGCGAGGCCGACCCCGGGGGCCGCGTCCATCGTCTCGAACATGTCCTGAACGAGATCGCGCAGCTCCTGGTCGAAGGTCTCGACGGGCTTGGCGGGGGTGTGGAGGACGGGGTCCCCGAAAATAACAATTGAGCGAACGGCCATTCAGCAAGGATATCGGGCTGTTCCGTCGTAGGGTCATTGAGTGCACCTCGACCTGATTGACTTCACCGTCGACCTCCCCGTCGACCCTCGCCAGGCGATCGGCATACCGCTCGCCCTGATCGGCGGAGTCTTCCTGTCGCTCGGAGCCCAGTTCCAGCACCGAGGTGTCAACAAGGTCGAAGCCAACACCGTCGCGGTCACGGGAGGGCTCGACCCGCATCAGTTGCTGCTCCTGCTGCGCCGGCCGTCCTGGGTGATCGGCACGCTCATGCTCGTTCTCGCCATCGTCTTCCAGCTCTCCAGCCTGGCCTTCGCCCCGATTATTGTCGTGCAGCCCCTCGGCGCCGTCGCCCTGGTGATCACCGCCGTCGTGAACGCACGGGTGACCAAAACCCCGGTCAACCGGGCGTCGAAGATCGCGATCGCGTTCTGCGTCGGCGGCATCGGACTCTTCGTGACCGTCGCCGCGTTCTTCGCCGTCGACAAACCGGTCACGGACAAGAACCTCGTTACCATCCTGATCGTGCTCGGAGTGGTGCTCCTCGCCTTCATCCTCGCGTTCGCGCTCCTGCACACCAAGTTCAAGGCGATCTTCTATATCACCGGAGCCGGCGTGCTCTACGGTTTTGTCGCGACCCTCGCCAAGGTGATCATCAACCGCACCCAGAACGGCAACTTCGAGTGGCTTACGCTCTGCTGCGTCGCAGGTCTCCTTCTCGCGGCGTCGCTCGGCGCCTACTTCGTGCAGAATGCCTATTCTTCCGGTCCGCCCGATCTCGTCATCGCGGGCCTGACCGTGATAGATCCGCTGGTCGCGGTCGGAATCGGCATCGTCGTCCTCGGCGAGATCGCCCAGGCCCCTCTTTGGGCGGGGTTCGCCTTCGCTCTCGCGGGTGCGATCGCAATCTGCGGAGTCATCCTGCTGTCCCGGCACCACCCGCAGGCATCCGTTACCGTATCGGAATAGGGCGCGCCGTCGCCGAGGATGGGCGAGAACACGCGGATTTAGAATAGGGTGCTAGGAGAAGTCGGCCACATTCTGGCCGTCCATGCCCGAATTTCCGCCGGATGACGACCTCCGGCCCACACACGTTGGGACACCACCACTTTGTCAGACTCGACCGCTTCGCCACTAGGTTCGACCCCTGTGGCTCCGGGTTCGAAAAAGCCGATCAAGGTCCTCATCGCCTGCGACACGTTCGCCCCCGATGTCAACGGCGCGGCGAAGTTCGCTGAGCGTCTCGCCGCCGGCCTGACCTCCCGTGGCCACGAGGTGCAGGTCTTCGCGCCGGCCGCCTCGGCCAAGCACGGTACCTGGATGGAAGAGCACGAGGGCCAGACGTTCCTCGTGCACCGGATCAAGAGCTGGCGCTGGTACCCGCACGACTGGCTCCGCTACGCGGTGCCGACGCTGATCCATGCGGAGAGCCGCCGAATCCTCGACACCTTCAAGCCGGACGTCGTGCACTTCCAGTCCCACATCAACATCGGGCGCGGCGTCACGATCGAGGCCGCGAAGCGCGGCATCCGCATCATCGGCACGAACCACTTCATGCCCGAGAACATGCTCGAATTCACGCTCATTCCCAAGAGCATGCACGAGCGACTGATCAAAATGGCCTGGAAGGCCGCTCGCCGCACCTTCGGCCGGGCGGAAGCCGTCACGACCCCGACCGTGCGCGCCGCCGAGTTCCTGGAGAAGTACACCGGACTCGAGGGTGTGCTCGCGATCTCATGCGGCATCGACGCCCACAACTATTCGCCGTCCTTCGAGCCGCGCACCGAGAACCGGATCCTCTTCGTCGGCCGTGTGACGAGTGAGAAGCAGATCGACGTGCTCTTGCACGCTGTGACGCTGCTCGCGCCCGAACTGGATGCCCAGGTCGAGATCGTGGGCGGCGGCGACCAGAAGCGCAACCTCGAGCACCTCGCCCAGAGCCTCGGAATCAGCAAGCGGGTCGTCTTCCGCGGTTATGTCACCGATGAGGAACTGCGGGACGCGTACACCCGCGCCACCCTGTTCGCGATGCCGTCCATCGCAGAGCTGCAAAGCATCGCGACCATGGAGGCGATGGCCTCAGGCCTGCCGATCGTTGCCGCCAACGCCATGGCGTTGCCACACCTCGTCCACGACGAGCAGAACGGGTACCTCTTCGAACCGGGAAGCGCCCAGGATCTTGCCGACAAGCTGACCCTCGTGCTCACGGCCGGGCCCGAGGCACTCGACGCTCTCAAGCACGAGTCGCTCAGGCTGATCGGCGCGCACGACATCAATCGCACCCTCGACACTTTCGAGAGCCTGTATCGTGGGGAACCGGTGGTCGATGCGATCACCTCAGAGGCCGCCGCCCACTCCACGGAGTGATCGCGGTTGGGGGCGGTAGCTCAGCTGGTTAGAGCAGCGGACTCATAATCCGTCGGTCCCGGGTTCAAGTCCCGGCCGCCCTACTCGAAGTATGGTTTGATCAGGGTTTCTTGTCCTCACAGAAGGGGCAAGACTTGATGCAGACATGGTTTATCCATGGTTTATTCGAAAGTGATCGCCTGCCACCGGCGCTCACTATGAAGGTGCACGACCCGGTTCGATCGGGCTGGAGTGACCTCGAATACCTACTGGTCATGGATACTGAACGACTCTTCGGGCTCGGTCTAGAGCCTGTACTGACGACAAGCGAACTCGCCGAGTATCTCGGCGTGCAGGTGCAGGCCATCTATGACCTGCGCACCGACGGCCGCGGTCCTTCTGGCATTCGAGTTGGACGGGAGATCCGCTATCGAGTCTCCGACGTTCGCCGATGGCTGGACGGCCTCCACGAGCCCGAATCATCCTTGAGTAGTCGAGGTGGCGAGCACTGATGGCGGGACGACCACGACTTCCGATTAGTACGTTCGGTGCCATCAAGACGACCAAGATCGGTCCAGACCGGTACCGGGCAACGACTGTATTCCGCGACTGGGACGGGCAGTCGCGGCAAGTGGGCGTGACCCGTTCGAGTCGTAACGCGGCGCAGTCAGCGTTGAAAGTCGAACTGGCCGGGCGCATGCGTGCTGGTGGGGTCGGTGACGCGCTGAACGCGGGCTCGCCGTTCCCGATGCTGGCCGACGCCTGGCTTGAGGACGTAATGCTCGACGTGGACCGTGCCCAAGGGACCAAAGACACCTACAAGCGGGAGCTGCGCGTGCTCGTCATGCCCTTCTTCGAGCACTTCACCATTCGCGAAGTGACCGTCGGGCGCATCGAGCTCTTCCTGAAGAAGCAGCGTGAGAAGTCCTACACGCGAGCGAAACACTCTCGCACGATCCTCAGCATGATCATGGCTTTCGCGGTGCGCCGGGAGATCATCACACGCAATCCGGTGAAGGAAACCTCGCGGATGAAGAAGCCCCCTCACACCCCCAAGGCGCTCACGACGGAGCAGATCGCCGCAATCCGACTCGCCGCCCGCGAATGGCGTACGGGGGAGGGCACGAAGGGGCCACGATCCGACGGACAGGTGCGGGACATCATCGAGGTGATGCTCGGCACAGCAACACGCATCGGGGAGGCGCTCGCGCTTCGGCAATGCGACGTGGATCTGGATGCCGATCCGCCGCGAGTGACCGTCAGTGGCACGCTCGTCGTGCACAACGGCGTCGGTGTGCTCCGTCAGGCGCATCCCAAGACGCACGAGTCGAACCGCG
Source organism: Cryobacterium algoricola (assembly GCF_004402485.1). Taxonomy (GTDB): domain Bacteria; phylum Actinomycetota; class Actinomycetes; order Actinomycetales; family Microbacteriaceae; genus Cryobacterium; species Cryobacterium algoricola. The sequence goes on from NZ_SOFG01000009.1 coordinate 143,017, forward strand.
TCATTGCCGTACCGCAATTCGCGGTCGACGTGATCCGCCAACGCCTGGCGCTGATCGATCCGGACGACGCGGAACACTTACTTTTCTACTCACGGAATGGCACGCCGCTCACGCCGTACAACGTCAGACGCACGTTCCGGGGGATACTCCGGAACGCTGGCCTCGAGGACATGGAAATCAGCCCACACTCCTTTCGTCGTACCGGCGCGACGCTGCTCGCCAACGAACTCGGTATCCAGGCGGCGGCCGACGTGCTCGGACACACGTCGACATCGACGACGAAGGCTCATTATGCCGAGCCCGACCGGACGGTGAAATCGGAGGCCGCAACGGTACTGCAACGGCTGGCGCCGCCGCCGTCGGGGGACCCCACTCTCTCAGAGACGCCCAACTCGGAGGCCGGTGGCCCGGTGGTAGGCCCGGCTTCGGGCAGGGCAGGTGCCAAACGTAGGCTCCCTGACCGACAGGACTGATACGGCGAAAACCGGACTCGGCCACACAATGCTCTTTCCCTACCTGCACCGCCGACCTTGGTTTGTCGCAGTAGGGGAACCTCATACGGGACGCCCACACTTCGAGAACATCGCGGACGACCGTGTGGCCCAACGGCCAACCTGAGAGCGATGCCAGCACGGGAAGCGCCATACCGGGGCCGGTGTAGTTTTCGGGCTGCAGATCGTTGTTGATTTCATGCGAGTCACCTGGTGGGGAAGCACCTTCCACCCGCGCGACTCGTAGAACGGCACGACGGCACGTCAGAGCCAGATTGCGGAAGCGGGTCGACGCCTCTTCCAGTAGTCGAAGACCGACACCTGAACCTTGAAGCGAGGGCTCGACGCCAAGTAGGCCCACGTCAAACCTTGCCATCGATCGGTCTGCCGGGCCCCGGAGATGTGTTGCCTTTCAAGTAACGCAGTCGGCTTCGCCGACCCCTCGCGTCCAGTAGCCTTGGCCGACGACACTCGGGTAGCGGGGGATGCAATGCAGAGGATTTTTGATGTCCGCATCACCAAGTGGTACTTCAAGCTCCTGTATGTCGTCGGAGTATGGCTAGTCCCAGTCCAAGCCCTCCTCAGCGCAGTGAACGCACCCGTGCTGGTTGGCAGCTTGCTAAATGCGGCAATTACGTTCGCAAGCGTCCTCGTCGGGGCGAGGTTGTTCCGTGGCCGAGGCGAACCGGTCGCGCCACGCCGGCCTTGGTGGAAGATGACTGCCAGGCCGCTGCTCAGTCGCGTGCTCGGCATCATTTTTGTGCTGGCTGTGGCGTCAACCTTGCTCCTCTTCATAACTGCCGCTCTCGGAGCTGATCGTTCGGCGAAGACACTGGCCGGCCTGACAATCCCCGAGACGATATTCGACATCGTCCTTGAGGCCGCGCTGGCGTTCCTATATCTGAATTCCGCTGTTCGCTTGGCGAGGATGCCTGTCCGAGACCGAGAACCTAAGTTCAAACCGCCGCTGAAACTCAAGTAGGTGGGTCGTGTCTGGGCGCCCGCAAGCCGGACGACCAGCGCGACAGATCCGCGGCCATTCCACCCAATGGCGTCGAGTGCTGACGCTGTGTCACAAGGGAACCCTCTGCGGGACGAATTGAACTCCCCGCGGTCGACAGCGTCAGGGCATGAATAGAATGAAAAATCCGGGTTGGCTCGCCGCCCGGCGTTAGTAGCGGCCTGGATACCGCTCCGAATCGTCTCGCCACACCCTCGGCCCCAGGTTTTCAGAGGCGCGTCTACCGTCATCCTGCGGGCGCTTTGCGGTCCCAATCCCGGTCGCGCAATCCGCTGCTCGCGATGCGGCTGCTGCCTATTCGTTGTCGTGGCCGTCTAACGATTCCAGGGTTTCGCTTGCAGCTTGCAGCTTGGGCAGACGCGCTAGCTCGCACTCGGTACGTTTGGCTCATGGACTTATACAGCGTCGGCCTCCCGACCGGCATCTACACCGTAGTCGCGCGCGGGGAATCGCTCGCACTCGACTGGATCGTTCTCGCCGCGGACCGTGCAATTAACCCGACTCTTTTGGGACAGAGGGTCCGCGGGGCGCTGAACACTGCCAAAGCGTCCACGGACGGACTGTGCCAGGCATGAGCGGACGAAACACTGAGTTTCCGCTGAGCCCGAAGCGGGACGCGTGGCTGCTGGGCGCTGGATTCTCGAGAGCAGCGTCATCAGCCATGCCTCTTACGGATGAACTCGGCAGAGAGGCGTTGGAAGAATTGCGGAGACAAAGGCCGAACCTAAGCTTCGCTGCACCACAGTTTTCGGCTGCCGGCCTAACCTTTGAAGCTTGGCTCACATGGCTTGCCGAGCGCCAGCCCTATGAAGACGAGCCGGAGGCATACGCGCAGCTGGCAGTCTTCACCGCAACCCAGGCCGCGATCGCGGAGGTCCTGCGACGACGCGAGACTTCTGCGTCGACCGATCTGGCGGCCTGGTTTGACGCATTCATTGACCTCGCGCACCATGCTCAAACGCCCATTATCACGCTCAACTACGACACGTTAGTCGAGCAAGGTTTGTACCAGCGCGGCTATCGCGACGAGCGCGAATTCCTCCAACCCATGGATGCCGTCGTCGGATTTCCCAATGGGAGGGGCATGTTCATGGCCGTCCCGCAGGGTTTTGTCCGCCATCCAACGCTTCGCGTTTACAAGTTGCATGGCTCTACCGACTGGCACTACTTCCCCGGCGACACTAGCGGCGCGACGCTGGATCGTATCGAGGTGGGTCCCGGACGAGCGATGGAGGACCTCGTTCCGGTGATTGGCGGACGCTCCCCATTCATTGTGCCGCCTACATCTTCGAAGAGCCGCTACTTCGACAATCCGAAGACGCGCTTCATCTGGCGGGAAGCCCGCCGCGAACTCGAACAAGCCGATCGAGTTGTCCTGATTGGCTACTCACTTCCCCTGACAGATACGAATCTCGCGAGCTTGCTTGCGAGGACTCTGTCAGAATCCAAATCTGAAGTCCTCATAGTGAACCCCGAAGCATCAGAAGTCGCTCGGCGGCTGGAGGCTCTCGGCGTTGACTCGTCACGCATCATGACTCTCGACGGTATAACGTGCGTTGCAGAGTTCGTCGAGCAGGAATCCGAGGAAGTTAGTCGCCGCCTGGCGGCGAGTCTCGCCGAGTCCTATCAACAGCGCCTCAATTCACCGGTAGCAGTGGGTTGGCCGTATCCGGGCGCTTACTCGGCCGTCGAGGGCTACGAAGTTAGGGAACATAGCCTGACTTTTCGCGTCGCGGGTTTCGGCCCGCTCCGAACCCTCGCAAGGCCAGGCGCCGTCTTGCCCGAAGGACAGGAATTTTCTGTCGCGATGACTCTCGGCGACCTGCCGTCACCAGACCCGACAAAGTCGCTCCGTGCAACCGACGGGCAGACGACATGGACGCTCGCCGGCTATGTGGCTCAACTCAATGACGTTGAGCTAGGGACGAGTCGCGTGGCGTACCAACATCAAGCCGACGACGACTGGATCGTGTTGCGTCCTGTCGGAAGAGCCCCGGCCTGATCCCCAGGAGCAGGCCGCCTCTCGACTGCGACCGGGACATCTTCACGACGAGGTCGTGTAGGTGGGGCGACCGCTGCGTCCCATACATTCGACAAGGACGAACGGCGGCGGCACCGTCGCGCATAGGAGCCACCTCATCGGGAACCTTGACCGGGCGCCCGACGTGAGCCGTGGATCCCTCAGCGGGAATCGCGGCGTCGGGCGACGATAGCTGCAACCGGGCGCTGGCCGGCGGTCTTCCGGACGTGCGATTCGACGACGTCGAAACCGGTCGCATTCAACTCGGCGCTGAGGACATCCACGGGCCATCGGTATGCCGGCGTGACGGCGTGGGCGAATTCCTCGACCGCATGGCCTTCGAAGAATCCGACAAGCAGCGTACCGCCGAATTTGAGCGCGCGGCTCAACTCTTGGAGAGGAATCCGTATCGTCTCGGGCTCGTAGTGAATGAGGGAGTACCAGGAGAGGATCCCGCCAATTGAGCCTGTGTCGGCGTCGAGCGATTCGAGACTGCCGAGTGTGTAGCTCACACCGGGAAAGGTGTTCGTGGCGTACGTGACGAACTCGGGCACCACATCGACCCCGCGAGCAGCATGGCCTTGCTCAGCGAGGAAGTTCGTCCAATGGCCCGGACCACAGCCCGCATCGACGATTTCCCCGTCGACATCGCCGGCCCACTTGGAAACGAGGTGGAGATCGGATGGGTGCACGGCAGCCATTGAGCCCAAGACCTCGGTGTACTCCCTAGCCCGGCACGAGTACGCGGCGGTGCTGACCTCGGTGACCATGCGACCGAGTCTAGGCATTGCGGACCCACGTGCCCGTAAGGCGCACGTCCATGGACGCAGATTCGGCGCCAACCCGCCGAAGTTCCGAACTCTCCGGAGAGTGGCGCTTAGAAACCCTTAGCGGGACGTAGAACTGGCGACCTTCCGTCACTGTGTCGCAAAGCAGTCGCCGTTACAGCGCTGGTGCCTCGAGAAGCCGCCGGGGTTGCCTGAGCTTCCGTGCAACGCGTCGCACGGCGACGCACTACCGAAAATTCCATCGGCTGCGGGCCGTCGCACTCAAGACTGCGGGAACATGGACAATCGGAGGATGTGGCCGAACTTTGTTGTCAGCGGTGACCTCCGTCGCGAGGGACACGCCTTCCATCCCCAGATCAAGTGGCCTGACCTTCGTGTTGTCGTTGACCCGGCGACTCAACTGGATCAGGTCACCGCTCGCTACATGCAAACGTTGAGGGGCCGCCCAACCGGGGTTCGCATCTTTCAAGAGGGAACCCCCGACAGCGCTGAGTTCCAGACCTTTCACGTCCCTGAGGACCGCCACAACGGCGACGGCGTGGTCGTCCTCCGACAGGAACACGGAACCGGCATGCATGGGCTGTTCTCGCTCGAGAACAACGTCGAATCCGCCTACAACTGGGCCGCACACTTTGGGCTTAACCCCGAGGAAGCGCGCGCGCGACAGATCTTCCTCGAGGTCGCCATCGCCCTCAGCGCGGACGTACTGATCACAGACAACGCCTATGAGCTGGTCAAACCAAACCGCCGATCGCCCTTCGCCGCCACGCCGGCTGAGTCCCTGGCAGTCATCGGACTCCACCAACGGCTGCAGGGCCAAGTGGTCGTGAGTGATGCCTTCCTTGACGGGGTTCTTCAGACATCACAAGCGGAACACGCGCAAGCATGGTCGATGATGTCGGCCCTGCGTGATCTGTTCGACAGGACGTATCAAGAGGGCCCCGAGTTTCTAGATCTCGTGCGTGCATGCGGCGACCGCCTCAAACGCGTCCTCGACCTCAGGGACCGACTGCTCTTCGGAAGCATCCACCCGTCCAAGTCGAATCTCTTCGGAGAACCCGAGGTCCTCGTCGAACAAATCGCGTTGAACCTCAGCGGGATGCTCGACGCGCTGGCCCGCGCGCTGAACACTGCGCTACAACTGGGTGCCGCACCAAACCACTGCTCACTCGGCAACAAGCGATTCACGCGACGAATCCCTCTGGCGGCCCGCGCGATCCTGCTCGACCCCAGGAATCTGAAGCTGATCGACCTCGTCGCCGGCATTCGGAACACCATCCACCACCTCGACCTTGGCGGGGGAGGGGAAGGCGACTCTCGCGGACGTACCACCGCGCAGCTCGTCTCCGTCGACAAAGACACGGCGGAGAAGGTGCGAGAAGTGGCGGCGATACTCGGACGTGAGGACTCGTGGATCGCACACGACCTGCCAGAGCTGAGCTTGATGCTTCGCCCGGTTCCGCTCACCGAAGACCTCATCGAACACTGCGTCGCTATCGTTCAACATTTGGCCGCGGTAATTGATTGGCCTGGCGAACATGAACAACGGCAACAGAGGCCGGAAGAGGACCCGTCAGACTCGGCACGATACGGCCCAACCCTCGAGATCATCAGGAGGCTGTACGGGCTCGACCCGGCCGCCAACCACTCGCTGCACTGAACAGATTGACTGCCTTCTCTTGCATGTCAGCCGCCGCCAGGCCGGGGGGATTCGTTCGAGGGACGCTCAGACGCCGAGCGTCAGCTCGGTCAGCTATGAAGCGGCCAAGCCGGGCACCGAGGGCAACCACCGCGCCCGCTCATGGACAAGGCCTGCATCGTGGCCGTGCCTGAGTGCATCCCGTCCTTGCCCGCAGAAATCGTCAGTGCGCCGGCCCGTCGCACCGTGGGGGTCACCCCCGGTCTGTCGGTGTGCGGTAGGCGGACCCCGAACGAGCACTCCGGCGCTGTTGCGGCGTTCGTCGCCGTCAAAGGCCCTCGGTGTCGCGTTTACCCTGCCCGAGATTATGCCCGATGACCGGGGGTCAAATGCAACACTGCCAGCCGCCGACGCATGCATTCACCCGGTCCAGCCTGGTAGTGGGCAAGCGCTGACCCTTCCCACCGCAGATCATGGCGAGTCGGCTCGAGCGTAGAAGTCGTCCTCGGCCTCGCGGCGCCTGGCGACATCGTCCACGACGAATTGCACGAAGTCCTCTTCACGATCGCTGATGACGATGTCCTCGACGGCGTCCGTGGGCGTTTCGCCTGGCCAGGCGGTTTGGCGGGTCGGTCGGTCGCGCTCGAGCCGTGTGCCCGATGTGGCCACCCAGTCGTGGAGGCGTTGGCGGGCGTCGGCGAAGTCGCGGTGCCAGCCGAATGGGGCGGAACCGTGTTGGTCGGGGTCGTAGGCACAGAGCCAGTGCAGGTGTAACGCGGAGAGTTCCCAGACGAGTTCGGGGTGGCGGTGCCAGAAGGGTGGCACGACGGATGCCGGAAGTCCGTAGGTCCGTCGGAGCCAGTGCACCCACTTGTTGAGTTCGATCCATTCGACCTCGGCTTCCTCAGCGGTGAGCAGGTTCCAGTTGATTGGATGCGGCGGCTCAGGTGTGAGTGGATCGAGATCGTCGAATGAGTTCTCATCGAATACGTTCTCGTGGATGGGGGCGTCGAGATCGTCGGGTTCCCACCCGGTTAGGGGCTCGGCCATCGCGGCTTCATCTTCCCATTACGGCCGCACCGCTGCGGGCGGGCCCGGCCAATTGAGCCGTGACTCTTTGCGCGCCTGGTGTATCTCGCTCGGCGCCCGCGACTGAGCGGTGGGTTCGGTCGACGCGATAGTCGGTGCGCGCTAGGTCGTGGCCGATCTTCTTCGCAACGAACTCCTCGCGGTCGATCAGTTCTCCGTCGCGCTCAACTTGAAAGGTGCGGACGTAGCCCTCGGCGACGAAACTGTCGCCTTTCGCGAATCGGGTGAGCGCGCGGTCGGCGGTGGCGCGGTATGCGACGAGGTCGTGGAAGCTCGGCTCGAGCACGGTGAAGTCGCCGTTGCCCTCGCGGCGGAAGTGCGGCTGGCCGATGCGCACGTAGAGGCGGGTGTCGCCGTTCTCGGTGACCGAACGCTGCGGTTCCGAGGCGATGAAGCCGGACAGCGACTGTTGGGTGTGAAGTGCCATGGGACTTGACCTCCTGTGATCGGGCGGATCGTCGTGATCCGCGCTCACTACGAGGTGCGCCGAGCGATCCACGGTGCACGTGCTGAGGCGAGTGCTTCGGCCTCGCATTCACCGGTTCGCGATGACGAGTTGGAGCGCGGGTTGTGGGCCGGCAAGGCCACGCCGTCTCACTAACTCGGATGCTCCGCGGTCTCCGCTTGCTCGGTCGGCCGCGTCAGCTCGTCGTGAATCGGCGCTCGCATCCACTGTTCGATCTCCTCCCGGTTCGCGCGCAGCTCCTTGGCGTCGGGGCGTCCGGTCCACATTCGGAGGCTTGCGACGACCGGCGGAGCTGCGCGGAGCATGATCAGACCGGTGCCGAAAGGGAGGGTGCGAATGGTGTCGGGCGGCATGATCGCGACGCGCCGGATCGAGCGCTGAGACGAGCGTGAGCCGCGGTCACCGATCGTCGTAGAGTCGGTCGGTTCGTCGCGATCGCCAATGAGAGTCGAGAGGTCCTGGAGGTCCCGGGAGTTGGATCCTCCGCCGAGCACGATCTTCACGATCGAGGAGTCCCAGATGGTGCCGGCCGCGTTGTCGCTCCATTTCGTGCGGGCCTGCGCGAGGGATTGCAGCACGGGCATGGTTGTGATGCCGGTGCCGCCGCCTTCGGCCATGAGATTAGGGAGCGAGGGAAGCGGGGCGAGGTTTCCGATCTCGTCGAGCGCCAGGAGCAGGGGCGGGTCAAGGCGTGCGCCCGCGCTGCGTGCTGCGATGCGGCGGGCAGTCTCGACGAGGTCTTCCACGAGCGCGGAGACCAGGGCGGCAGAATTGTTGGAGCCTGCGCCGGTGGCGAGGAGGTACAGGGTGCCGTTGCCTCGCAAGAACGCTTCAGGGTCGAACCCTTCGCCCTCGCCCGGCGAGACGGCATCCAGCACTCGTGGATCCGCCAGTGCACCCAGCGAGAGGGAGACGCCCTGCCAGATGGAGTCGCGGGTGCGGGGGTCGGCCTCGAGCATTGCTTGCAGGGAGTCGCCCCAACCTATGGCCGCGCCCGGAGTGCTAAGCAGGATGGAGACCGCGTCGTGGGCGGCGGCCGGGTCGAGGGTCCAGCGGAACAGTTCGGCGGGTGGGCACTGGTCGAGTGCTGCTGCGTGGAGCAGCGATTGGAGGGCGGTGCGGGTTTTTGCCTCCCAGAATCCGCCGCCGTCGACACCGCCGGCGGCCAGCCCGGTTCCGGCTGCAAGCCCGGCCGCGCGGATCATCGCGGTGAGAGGGTCTTCGCAGCCGCGGATCGGTGACCAGCGCAGTCCTACTGGGATGCCCGGCGCCAGTTGTTGGGGATCGAAGACCGCGACGGGGCCGATCCGCTGTCGTGCGCGGAGTGTGGTGGTGAGGTTGTCGGGGCGGGTGGAGGTGGTCACGACGGGGCCGGGGGCGTCGAGGATGGCGTTGATCACGATGTGGGCTCCCTTACCGGAGCGGGGCGGGCCGATCACCAGGATCGAGTCCTCGACGCTCGCCCAGACCGTGGTGCCGCGGGATCGGCCGATCCGATAGCCGACGTCACGGGGGCCGGCGTGCGTCAGGGAGGGCCGCAGGTGCAGCGCGCGCTTCATCAGTGCCGACCGCGAGGCGGCGCGTGCCACCTCGGAGCGGGTTGCGAGGCCGGGGATGCGGTGCGGGTCGGCCTTGGCGGTGCGGGCCGTGGTGCTGAGCATCCGCCACAACCAGAGCGCTGCTGCCGCAGCCAGACAGATCAGCAGGATCGCCGTGAGCCAATACGCGACGGGGCTGAGGCCCGGTGCCTGCAGGGCCGCCGACGGATGCCCAGGCTCGAGCAGAACGGCGAGCCCGGCTTCTGGCCCGCCCGCGGGTTGCACACTGCCCGTCGCCCACGCAGCGACGGCACCCGCAACTCGAAGCAGGAGAGCAAACAACGCCGTGCCGATCAGGAGTCCAATGCCGACGTTGGCGAGTTCATCGCCGAGCGTGCCTTGCGGTCGCGGTGTGCTCATGAATGCTGCTTCCGTTCGGTGGAGGTCCGTTAGAACCGCAGGTCCGGTCCGGTCCGGCTAAATCGTCTGGTGGGGGAGTAGGCGAAGGTACGGTCGCCGGAGAAGCCGGCGGTGGAGTCCAGCAGGTCCGTCACGTCCTGTGCGTCGACGACCAGGCTTGCGATGCCTTCCTGGATCAGCCGATGGCATCCGGCACTTGCCGCGCTCGTGACCGAGCCGGGAACGGCGCCGACCGGGCGACCGAGAGAGTGAGCCTGTCCTGCGACGTTGAGGGAGCCGGAGCGATGTCCCGCTTCGACGACGACCGTCGCGCCGGAGAGGGCGGCGAGGATGCGGTTGCGTTGGAGGAAACGCCACCGCGTCGGCGCGGAACCGGGCGGGAGCTCGCTGACGAGTAGGCCGCCGCTGTGCTCGATGCGTTCGAAGAGCTGCTCGTGGCCGGTCGGGTAGAGCCGGTCGAGCCCGCTGGCGAGCACGGCGACCGTCGAGCCGGGATAGGCCACGGTGGCCGCCCGGTGCGCTGCGCCGTCGATGCCGTAGGCGCCCCCGGAGAGGATGACGCGGCCCTGGGAGGCGAGTTCTGAGGCAAGCTCGGTCGCCACCTGGCTGCCATACGCGGTCGCGGCACGGGCACCGACGATGGTGACTCGACCGGGGAGCGGAGTCGAGATCCGGCCGGGGTCGCCCTTGAGCCAGAGCGCGATCGGTGCGCTCGCACCGAGTTGTTGTAGCTCTCCGGGCCAGTCGATGTCCTCAGGGGTCAGCAGCTGTAGTTCGTGGCGATCCATGTCCGCCCGGATCCGGTCGATCTGTCCCGGGTTGATTCGGGGGGCCATCCGTCTTCGCCAGAGCTCGCCCTCGGCGGGGTCGACGCCGTTGGGCAGTCGAACGCCCGAGGTGATCAGCTCCACTGTCTCCGTGGCACCGAGCCGGGCGACGAGTGTTCCCGTGACGATGTCCCCGGGCTCGGACAGCGCGGCGAGCATCATCCTCGCTTCTTGTTCGTTCAGGCTTTCAGCCATGGCAAAGCCTCCTCGTTCTGAGTGGAAGGTGCGCCGCGGGTCCCGCACCCCGGTTACTGTTCTCAGGCCATCTGGCCTGAGGTCATCCGGGCGGTGGTGTCGAAGAGGGCAAGTTCGTCGGGGTGCAGTTGGTGCTGCACGACGAAGCTGCGATCCTTCACCCGCCAGAGGCCCTGGCCGACGCCGAGAACCGGGAGCAGCTTCTGCTCGGTTCGGCTGAGCCCGAGGGCAGTTGCGGTCGATCCAAGCTGGTCCGGTTCCTGGCGATAGACGATGCGAGTCTCCGCGTTCGCGAGCAGTGACGAGGCGAGCGCACGCATCGCAGACCCCGAGTCGCCGACATTGTCGAGGTCGGAAAGCTTGTGGAAGATGAGCATGTTCGCGATCCCGAAGTGCCGGGCCAGGCGCCACTGGGCATCCATCCGGCGCAGCAGGGCCGGATACGCCATCAGCCGCCAGGCCTCGTCGTAGATCACCCACCGCTGGCCACCGGCCGGATCGGCGAGCGCGGCCTCCATCCACGCCGAGGAGCACGTCATCAGCACCGAGATCAGGGTCGAGTTCTCGGCCACCCGCGACAGGTCAAGCGAGACCATCGGTAGCGACGGGTCGAAGCGCACGGTGGATGGGCCGTCGAAGAGCCCAGCGAGGTCGCCGGCCACCAGGCGTCGCAGCGCATGGCCGACGAGACGCCCATCTTGCGCGAGTCGACCCTCGTCGTCGTGGGGGTTGGGAGCGAGGATGCGATCCACCACCATGGGCAGGATTGGCACCTCGGCGCTGCGAACCGCATCCGTCAGGGCGAGGTCGATGGCCGTGTGCTCAAGCGGGCTCAGGGGGCGATCGAGCACGGTCTCGGCGAGCGCTCCAATCAGGTCGCGACGCCTCGCGGCCAGCAGCGCCGCCCACTCGGCGTTCGACGCGGATGCCGCCCGGTGGCCCTCGTCGAGCGGATTCAGCCTGTTGCGGAGTCCGTGGCCGAGGATGATGGCTTTGCCGCCGACGGCCTCGGCTACGGCGGTGTGCTCGCCCTTCGGGTCGCCGGGCACGTAGACGCGCCGGCCGAAGGGGAGCGAGCGGGTGTAGAGCGACTTCGCCAGCGAAGACTTGCCGGAGCCGACAATGCCGGCGAGGACAACGTTCGGAGCGGTGAGCATCCCCTGTTGGTAGAGCACCCAGGGGTCGTAGACGAAGGCGCCACCGGAGTAGAGGTCCTGTCCGACGAAGACGCCGGCCGAGCCGAGGCCGGCCTCGGCCAGAAACGGGTAGTGGCCAGAGAGGGTCGCCGAGGTGTCCTGGTGCTTCGGGAGCCGGAGTCGCCCAGGCACCCGTAGCTGTGCGGGACCCGACTCGCCTGCGGCCGGAAGGTAGGCCGCCGAGCGCGCCTCGTCGCGTTCAGCATGCCAACGGGCGCGCGCCTCGACCTGCTTAGTTTTCCGGGCATCCGCTTCGATCTTCGCTGCTGCTAGCTTGCGGGCGCGACGGTCGCGGCGGAGCTCGCCGTGCGGTTCGACCAGCGTGGCCGTGTGCAGCCGTTCGTTCGCACCTGCGCTTTTCACAGCGAGACCGTCTGTCCAGCCAAATTCGCTGATCGGCCCGGCCGGACGACCCACGGGTCGGAAACGTCCGTGCGCGCTCGAACAGCCTCCCTGGCTGTGCCTCCGGGTGCCGCCGGGACGGTCTCCAGTTCAGATTCAAGCGGATGCCGCCGCAGGAGAGAGACGTACCGGAACCGAGTGCTGTACGTCAGCGCGTACGGCGAGCCGTCGTCCTCGACGATCGTGTCGGTCGATCCGGCCGGGATGCGGTCGTAGACATACCCGTTCGTGAGTGCGGCATCCGTCGTTTCATCGCCGTGGTCCCATTGCTGCAAATACTCGAAGGCGGTGGTGGCTCCGCTGCGGTCGATGAGGCCGAGCGCCTCCGTGGCTTGCTTTCCCTGCAGGAAGGTCACGCTGATCCAACGGGATGCGGGTGTTGTTATGGGTTCGTCGAACATGTCGTCTCCAATCCGGTAGTTGCGCAGGATAGGTGCGCACAGCTCACACGCTGCGGCACAGCGGGAGCGCCGCGGCGGTGAAGGCTTGTGCTTGTTGGCCGACGAGCCGGCGTGTTTCGCAGGATGCCTGGATGGCGGCCTGCTCGATCGACGACACCGCGGCGTCGAGCTCGTCGACCGTGGGAGCGGTCACGCAGACGAGACCAGTCGTGTGCAGCACCCCGTGGCCGGCGGTCAGGTCTGCCTCCTGGTTGAGCAGGTCGTCGTATTCTGCGGTCGCACCAGCATCCTCGATCTGGCCGATGCGTCGGCGCTGGTGGGCGTCGCTGATTAGCTCGGTCTTCTTCTTGCGCAGATCGCGTGCTGCCTGATCCGCGCGCACGGGCAGGTAGTGCAGGGATACCGTGCGGAGGATGCCATTAGTGAACACCAGAGGGGAGAGGAAGCCGGGGAACACCTGTGACCTGGGCCATTCGCTGATCCACAACACGGCATGGAAGGCACTGTCCGTACGGAGCCCATCCCAGCTCTCCGCCACGGCAACCGGCCCGGCGGTGGCCAGCGAGCGCCCGATGTCTGGATGCCGCTCCAGGTCGACGCCCACGGCGGGGTCGTAGGCAGTGCGCAATATCATCGCAAGCTCGTCGGCGGTGAGCCAGCCGCCGATAGTGAGGTCCGCTGAGCGCAGCGCCCCGGTCAGCGCTGTCATTTCCTGGCGGAGAACAGTGGCCGCGCCGCGCATGCCACCGCCCTGTGTGCGCACTTGACGGGATGCCGCAGTGAGATCCAGGGAGAGAGCGATCGTCGTCGCGTGGCGTTCACCGGCGGGCCCTGCGCGCTCAATGAGATCGCGATAGGTGGTTGCGGCCCAACCTTCGTCCTTGATGCCCTGCCGCTCCCACCAGTCGGCCAGTCCAGTGCCGGAATCGGGCAGCGTTCGTTCCGACACCTGCACCCGCGAGATTCGCCCCGACCGGCACGCCCCGGCCAGTACTCGCCCCCACCCCACCACTCGCCGATATTGCTCTGCCGGGTCAAGCAGGGCGAACGCTGGGTGCGACACCGCGACGACTGCGGTCAAGGTTCGCGCGTGCGGGTCGTGGATCATGACCGCCCCGGACTCTGGATCGTTCCACTCTCGGAGCGCGGCCGCGTCGCCCGGAAGCGACAAGGTACCAACTGGGCGCGGCCGGACGATGCGGCGCCGGTACGTGAGCTGATCGTGGGCGGCACGCCACATCCAACGGCACCCGATCGGCGCCCACTCGACGACCTTTCGGCCGCCGATCGGGATGCCGGCGACCAACGCCGCGGAGCCCCACACCGGGCTCGTCCACACGATGCCGGAGGTGCCCGCCGTGTAAAGCGCGGCGACAAGGGTGAACGTACCGACAGACAGAGCGATCAGTTGTGGCACCGAGAGCCCAAGCAAGATGCCTCTTTTGGTCAGTCGCGAGAACTGCCCCGGCGCAAGCTGGTACTCCGCGGGGTGCTTATCCGTGTCCATCACTACGCGCCCTTCCCAATTCGTTCGCCTGCGGGCAACGCCGGTCCGCCTGGTGAAGCGGATGCTCGCGCTGGCCGATAGGTCGACCGAGGTGTACTGGGTATGGCGGTGTCGCCAGCGGATTGCGAGTGCTCATCCGCTGTCTGACCCACCCCGCGGCCGGCCTTCGGGCCAGCCTGCGCGGTGGCGCCGACGACCGCCGCGCCCACGGCGACACCCGCTGTGGCCACTCCCGCCCCGGCACCCGCGGCCGCGCCGGCCGGGGCAGACCCGCCCACACCAGCGCCCGGAGCAGCGCTCGCACCGCCCGACGAAACGGGGCCCGCTCCACCGCCGCCCGACACGGCCGCCTGCGCCGAGCCGCCACGCGCCGACTTCCCGTTCCCGCCGTCGCCGCTCGGGCCCAGAATCTTCTTGGCGCCTTCGGTCATCGGTGAACTGGGCACCGGCACGGGCCGATTCAGCGCGGACTTCGCCTCCTGCTCACTCGACATCGCGTGGTACATGTCCACCCCTACGAAGTTGAGGAACTTATACGTGATGTATGGCGCGAAGGCGGCGATGAACATCAACACGATCCCGGCGATCGGATCACTCACGGACGCCAGATCCGCATCGATCGGAGCCGACACCTGCGCGACAGCGACCAGGAAGATCACGACGAGCACCAGCTTCGACAAGATCAGGGCGATCACGAACGCGACCCATTTCGAAAACCATCCCTTGGCGGCTTCCCAGGTCGCGCCGGCGAGCGCGATCGGGCCGAACACGATAGCCACCAGCAGTAGTGCCTTGCGAATGAGCAGGGAGAACCAGACGATCGCCGCTGCGCTGATCGCGAGCGCGGATAGGAAGATCGTCACGATCGCACCGACTCCGGGGGAGCCGACGTTGATCGCGGTCAGGCCGGCGGGGAGTAGCGCGATGCGGTCGCCCATCCCTTTCATCGTGTTGCCGCTCGCGGTCACGACTCCGATCGCCAACTGATCGGTGATCTCCAGGAGTAGGCCGGTGATGGTGATGATCACGAACGATCCGAGCACCGACTTGGCTACGCCGATCGCGGCTCGGGATAGCGCCGTAGGGTCGCGATGCACGAGCCCGGAGATGAGTTGTAGGCAGAAGAACACCAGGGTCACGAACACGGCAACGCCGAAGAGCACGTTGTACACGTGGACATAGGCCGGATCGGTGAGGTCGACGAGCGTGGTCGAATCAAAGGCCGACCACACGGATTCAAAGAGCCACGCTGCGGCTGACCCCATCGACTTGGCAAGCCAGTCGAACGGCGCCGCGACCAACGACGAGGCGCCCTCGCCGACCGTTTGACAGACTTCGGCGATCACTGGCACATCGCATACGCTCATCTGTTGTCCCCGCTCGCGTCGGGATCGGGGTCAGACGGCCTGGCCAACGTTCCAGAAGAAGTTGACGAGCGTGACGGATGCGCCGCACACGATCGCGGCACCGCACGACGCGAGCACACCGAGTTTGCCCCGCGAGGCCAGGTTCGGGTTGGACGAGTTAGCCCCAAACCCCCATACGATCGCCGAGATGATCAAGGCCAGCACGCTCAGGATGAGCCCCACCGTCATCACCGCGCCCACGATGACACGCAGCTGCTCGATGCCCGGAAGGCCCGTCGCGTTTGGATTGATGTCGACCACAATCAGCTCCCTCTGTCGGTTGATGCGTACGACATGGAGGAGCGCACGGCATTCCCAGATCACACAGATGGATACCGAGCGTTCCAAGTCGACGGGAAACATCTCCGTCAGCATGAAGATATCGGCGGAACTATCTGCGTTCGGACACGGAGGTGGCCGAGTTCGTGCTGCTTTTCCTTAGCTCGTTGAGCGGCGAGGCGGCCAGCGGTTCGCGGATTGCGACTCATTGTGGGCGGTCGCAGAGGGCGGTGCGCCGATTCGTGGAAGGCCTCAATCTGTGATTCTTGTCCCTCTTCGGAGGGGATTGTTGGTAGCGCATCGAGCCGAGTCCGCGACACGCTTTCAAACGGCCCTTCGTCTCGCATCCCATGTGTTTCGACACACTTAGGTTATGAGCCATTTCACTCGATTTGACTGCAGACGGAAGGCATCTGCGGCCACGACTGTTGCGCGTTTCAATGGTCCCCGAAGCCACACAAAGGCGCTTAGAAGCGTGCGCTCATGCCCGTAAGTCGGGCCCATCGGGGAAACCTGTCCTACTGGCGGACGAAACGGCGATAGCCGGACAGGTCATTAGTGAGACCCTTCTGAGGAGGAGCCATGACAAGAGATCCGCTCGACGAGCTGCTGGACCGTTCCGCACCGTACGCGCCAGAGGCTGTGTCGGAATCCGTGACGGCTGTCTATCAGGCGATGGCGCAGGATGCGCGGGCGCAGGTTCGAAGGCCAAGACGGCGGTCCCACTTCGCCATAAGTGCGGGGCTAACGGTGGTCCTCGCGGGCGGCGTAACAGCGGCCGCGGCGGCAGGCCTGTTCTCCTGGAGTGGCTGGGCGAGCCATCCTGACATCACCTATTCCTTCACGCTGCCAAGCGGTCGGCAGTGTGAAGAACGAATTCTCGTGAACGACAACACCACAGCCGGGGACGGCCTCCGGACTCCCTCCGCCGGGGGAGCGGCGCTGAAGGACTGGGCAGATTCGGCCGATTTCGACTCGCTCATAGACGTGCGGGCGGAGGTAGCCGCCCTCGACCCCGCCGACGGACTGTCCATCGCCTTGAAGAAGTCGGGTGCGATCCAGCCGGACCCGGCGGGGCCTAACGCCATCATGATCGTGCTGCGCGAGGCAGGTGGGCTCGAGGTCGTCCCAAAAACCGTGCCAGGGCCAACCTCCGATGATCTCTACGCAAACGCGATCGACACTGCTCTACTCCGCCTGCTCCAACAAGAGGCGGTCAAGATCGGAGCTTCCAGCGACTGGTCCACAAATCTCCAGATGCAGTGCGAGCCATCCCAGTGACCCGCCCCGACTCAATTGCGGCAGAACTCACCTCAAACGCGCCGGCACTCCTTAGATATCTCGCCCGGAGGGTCGGAGCGGATGACGCCGCCGACCTACTAGGGGAAACAATGGTCGTTGCATGGAGACGCGCGCGTGAATTTCCACAGCAACCCGAGCGCGCACGAATGTGGTTGTTCGGGATCGCTCGCGGTGTCCTGCAAAACCATGCCAGGGGAGAACGGAGACGATGGGCTTTAGCGGACCGCCTTCGTGGGGAGTTGCGGCTCGCGGAATACCCGTCCGCTGATGCGGGCGATGAGGTAAGAGATGCCGTTGAACGCCTCGACGCCGATTTGGCTGAAATTGTCCAGCTCGTTCACTGGGAGCGCCTCACGCTCGCGGAGGCGAGTGAAGTTCTCGGCATCCCTGCTTCTACGGCTAGAGGGCGCTACCAGCGCGCCCGCGAACAACTCCGCTCCAGCCTCGACGACACGATTACGCCGGACGAGCGCCGCGTCAAGGCGACATCCTCCACAGAGCCTCAGTCGTGTCCGAAAGGCGAACGTTGAACGGGACTGACGGAAGGCTTTGCGAGGCTGTCCGAGCCGGACCCAGCAGCTGAGCGAGCTATTCGCTGTCTCAAGGGGGATGAGGGTCGTGACGGTGAGTGATCACGGTGGGTGATACTGACCGCTAGCTAAATGCTCTTTAGTCAAGGACGTGCCTGAGGTAGCGTCCCGGGTCATCCAGATAACGTTTCCAATGTTGCACGAGCTCCAGATCGGCCCACTCAGTTCGAACAAGGCCGTCCTCGGTGAGTTCGAGAATGTCGGCGCCAGGCATGGACGCCAGCAGCGGTGAGTGGGTGGCGCAGATAACCTGGCCACCAGCCCTGACATCGCTGTTCATCGAAGCAATCAGACTCAGGCACGCGGTGAAAGAGAGCGCTGCTTCGGGCTCGTCGAGGAGATACAGCCCCTTGGCCGAGAACCAATCCTCGAATACCTGCAAGTAACTCTCGCCATGGCTAACGGCCGTGTAGCTATCGCCATACCCGAGGCGTTGGAACACATCCAGCGCGGTCTCCGACCGGAGAAAGAATCCTTTGGCTTGGGTCTTCACCATTGTCGACCCTCCGAGTCCACGGTCGAATCTCATGGCTTCGCCAAGCACCGATTTCCGCAACTCGGACGAGTATTTGCGACCGCTCTGGCCGCCTCGCACATCCACTCCCCAGGCCTCCGCCACGGCTTCGACAATGGTTGATTCGCCAGTACCGTTCTCTCCGACGAGGAATGTCACTGGCGCGCTCAGGGCCACCCCGTCACCTACTAAGTCCCTCACCGCCGGAATCGACCACGGCCACGTTGTCAACTCACTGGCCAACGCGTCCGGCACATAAATGCGCTCAACAATCATGCAACTCACTCTCCCATGACCTCCGGAGAAAGCCCGGTAGTCGAACCTCTCGTGCACCTTGTCAACGCTGAATTGGCTCTCATCAGGGCCGATTTCGTAACCAACCTGGCCAGGCCCACCGGGCCGTTTAGCGCGGTGTTTTCGGCACGACCGATGGCCACCACGTGGACCTAGACTCTCTCACCGAACCAGCGACCGGCATGAGCGCGGTGCTCTTGGCAAGCAAATCGGAGGGTTTGCCAGTATCCGTGGACTGCGGCCCTCGACGCACTCACGCTGGATGAGTCGCCTAACCGGTCCCTAGGTTTAAGTCAGGCGCGGTGGGCGACGCCGCGGGCCCCGCGCGGGTGAACTGTAGTCTTCGCCTATGGCGACACTTAAATACCCACAGCTGAGGAATCTCGATTTCGGGCGGCTCAGCGCTTCAGAAGAGGCCCGAGTTTCGCCCGACCTCTTACTTTCGGGGTACCACGATTTTCAGCAGGCCGCATACAGAATCGCTCGTGGGACCGCATGGGTCGTCGTGGGTCCGAAAGGTGCGGGAAAAACTGCCTCGATAGAGCATCTAGACCTCATGTGGCGCACCGATGAGATGAAATTTCTCGAAAAGTGGGACTTGGCTTCCTTCCCAGTGGCAGACGTTACTGGGCTACAAATTGGCACGCAGCCTGGCCCCTCCAGCACCCGAGCGGCCTGGGAATTTCTGATTCTTCTTCGAATATTCGAGTCTTTGGTTGGCGATATGGGAATCACTTTCCAGGGAAACGTGGTTCAGCTGACCAAAGATCTTGCGGCCGCGGGCCTGATACAAGGCCCAGATCTTCGAACCAAATTCTTCGACTGGTCGCAAACAACAGTCAAATTCAATGTGGGATTCGTAGGGGTCGATTCAGGTAAGGACTCGGGCGCTACGGCTATTCAGATAGTCGAGATACTGCGCGTAGCAATTTCGTCGATGGCGACCGATTCCCGCCATGTTCTCGCCATTGATGGGTTGGACGGCTTCTTCGCGCAATCAAACCAACAGTTAGACGCCTTGGCGGCTCTCGTAGAAGCAGCTGCTGGCGTCAATGCATTCCTGGAGGGAACTAAGACTCGAAGTTCGGTGCTTCTCGCAATTCGGTCGGACATGTTCTCTCAATTACCGAGCACTGACTCGGCCAAGCTCGGTGACCACATGGTGGAGCTTGACTGGTCGAGAGGGGGCACCGGTCACGGCAACGAGCTGTGGAGTCTTGTGAACGCTAAAGCGCAGGCATCGGTGCATCCCTCGTTCGAAGGCCGCCCGCTGAAAGATGTACGCACTGCCTACTTCGAAAGTCCGATAGGCATCGGGCCGCACTCCTCGATCCCCGCGTATTTTCTTTCTCACACGAGACTGCTTCCGCGTGATCTTGTTGCCCTCATGACGGAAGTCAAGGGCGTTCACGGGGGAAGCAGCCAACTTACCGAGGCAAATGCCCGGGAGTCGGTCCGCCGATACAGCGAAACATACTTCATACGTGAGGTGGGCAATGGCCTAGCACGGGTATTGCCAGGGGCCAGTGCGACCAAGGTCGCGGCATTCATCGAATCCCTCACAACCCTCCAATCGCGCTATTTCCAAGCCACGGATCTGAATGAGGAATTGGCGGGAATGCTCGATCAGACCGAACTCCGAGCGCTGCTTAAGCAGCTGTACACAATCGGAGCGTTGGGCGTGAACACCACCGTCAACGGGACCCGCCATGTCAACTTCATCTACCGGAGAACGGCAGGTGGCGGGTTCTCATTCCTCCGGGAGTACACACTTCATAATTCGCTGGTGGTTGCATGGAACTTGCACTGGTGACTTCAAGACTGGTTGCCACAGCCCCGATGGACTCTGCCCGATAGAGGGACCCTGACGGACACGGATTTAGCCGCTGGGTCATCCGCTTTCAGAAATATCGCTGGGGTCTCACTTGGGAACAGCCACTGCGACAGTTCTGGGACCAAATCACCCGGCGCACGTGCGCGCCGATGCCGTGCTACTTAGGAACCGCTATGAGTCTTTGCTGACTGCACATGGGCGAAACCTGATCGACGGCCAATCAGAAGCCATGCGAGAGGCCCGACCACCGGCACGAAAATCGCCGTGAGCGCCCAGATCAGGGCTTGCGTTGACGTGAGGCATAAAGCAGCTCGAGCTAACGAGACAAGCGCCACGACGACCAAAGCAAGGAGCAGAAACGAGACCGTGGCCCACACGATGTCATACCCGGCGGGAAGGATTGGATTCATAGTGTCGCCCATATCGTCAGCCTAGGGCGAAGGTCCTGCGCACGGAAACGGCATCGCCAGCAAAGGACCCAGCTATTTATCTTGTGTGGGCGACCCGTTAATCGAACGGCTTGCGGGCATACTCAACAGTATTTTGGACTCCAGTGACCTTCACTCGGGGCGGCGGAATGCCTCAACGATGCGCGGCGGTCAGTCGATCGGTCGGCTCAGCGCGGCTCCCAGTCGACAGTCCGCCAATGCTCGCATGTGAGCCACCACGGCTTGTAGCCAGGCATACCGAGAGCTCACTCATTGGTTCCAGACACCGGTTCCTTTTCGGAGTTATACGGCGGGTTTGTCGTCCAGGTTGACTAGATACGCGGTGATGTCGATCGATTGGGTAGGCGGCAGTGTGATCGCGGCCGGGTCGATTGGTTGTGCGTTCATGGAGCGTTCCATTCGTGTCGGAATTCGCGGGTTGGATCGTGTGCCTGCCGTGGTCATCGCGGCCCGCAGTCAAATGCTCGCTGTATCGACTCAGGGGCCGCGATGGTTGCAATTCGCGCGCGGTTCACATGTGATCTCGCAGATTCAGTCTGGGAGAGGGGGCTCACCTTCCGGCTGGGTGGATGTAGTTGATCCCGACTGCCAGACGACGCGCAGCACGTCGATAACGTCGTCGGAGTTGGCACCGACCGCCTCGGCCTCGGCAACGAGGTCACGAATGCGTCGCACGACGGATCGAGGGAGCACGGCCGCCGAATCGGCGACGCGAGTGCCAGCGGCAGTGCGGGTGACGACCAGTCCGTCTCGCTCGAGCAGTCGGTAGGCCTTCGCCGCAGTGCCGGGAGCCACATTGAGGTCGCTCGCGGTTTGTCGCACGGTGGGCAATCGTTCGCCGGCACCGAGCTGGCCTGAGACGATGAGGCCCCGGAACTGGCGGTAGATATCGAGCGCTGGACTCGCCTCATCCGTCGGCGACAGGATCGGCTGTGTGCTCATCGCACGGTCTCCGGTTCCGGGCTGCGCTCGATGCGCCCGTTTGGCTGCCTGAGTGTCCGAACGCGAAACAAACGGCTCGCAACGACCAGCAATAGCACGAACGCGGTGATCTCGAGGACGGGAGCCAGCCAGCCTGCCGCGGCCGCGAACTCCGCGTACCGCCAGGTCATTTCGTACGATTCGCGCCGACCGTCGACCTCGGCCGTCACGTTTGATATCGAGCCATATCGGCCGATGAATCGAAAGGCGCCGCCGAGTGCGAGGAGCATCCCAGCGGTCGCGATATGCACAGCCCCGGACGCGATCTCGACGCGCGCACTCTGCTCCGAGCCAACGGTCTCCGGCCGAAGGAAGGGGCGCGCCGCGTTCCTTCGCAGTGTCGCCCAGGTCACGGCGATGAGTCCTGCGAGGCAGACGATCACCGGCACTCCGTACGCCCAGCCGTAGAACCACGGGCGGAGTGCGTCCATCGGCACATTGGGCACGGGGAGTTCGAGATAGATGTACCGACCGCGATCATCGGCCGACGATGCCATCCCGGCCGCAATGGTCGTCGCAAGGAGGGCGACCAGTGCGGCGCCCGCTCCGATGAGGCCAGCGCGCGGGCTGAAGCTTGTCCAGGTGCGCCTTGCGGTCGGCGCTACCGGCTGCTCGGGCTGAATGGTGCCCCTCAACACGATGAGGCCCAGAACGAAAGCGAGACAGAGGAACGCGGCGAACACCGGGGTGGCGTATTGCCACCACTCGACGACGTCGACAAGGTTCAGCAGATATCCGCGCACCACGTTCTCGATTGCGAACACGACGATCATCGCAATTGCGCCGACGCCGAGCGCGCGGCGCTCGAGCACGTATCGCATCGCGGTCGAAGGCCTCACAGCAGGGGTGCGCGGTATAGAACGACCGCGCCGGCTGCGCAGCCGGCGTACGAGGAGAGTGCCCGCGAAGATGAGCGAAGCGAGGACCAGAGAGAACAACGGCTGTGTGAAGGCAGCGGCCGCGAGCTCGGCCGGGCTGATAGAAGAGATGATGCCCCACGACATGGTGACCCCTTTCGTTTGTTGTGCCACATGTCTAACACAAGTTGTAGCAACTTGCGAGTACAAGCGGTCCCGGTGCTCACATTTGAGTTGATGTTCGAGCACCCGTCGCCACCCCACGCACCTGGACGCTCGAAATCAAGCCGCGAGGATCGCCGGAATCAATTTCCCAGCCGAAGCGCGATGGTGCTCGCGTGCCAAGGCTCGCTCGCGACCAATTGCGCAACAACTGCGACGCCCCGGTTGGTCTCTGCACCCAACCAACTGCCGCAAGCCGGACCTCCGACGGCCACTGCCCCGCGAACAGAGGCATTCACGACGTGCGCGGGCAAGGGGTGTCCGTATGACCCGCCCGATAGAGTTTCGCACTCAGGTGCCTCTAGCGCGGAACTGAGATGCTTACCCCGTGCACACGGACGACGAAGACCTTGACCCAGGGTCGCTGAACTGGACTAATCCGGCAGCCGGTCAAATGGACGAGCTTGAAAAGAGGATCAGCCAGCACCCGGGGAGGCGTTTGGGGAATCGCCTGGAACAACTCAAGCGGGTGTTCGAGGCGTGGGCCGGCTTCTCCATCTCCTTCAGCGAGCTACTGGAGAAGTGTGAGAAAGACGACGAGTTCATGCCGGAGCTGATAAGGAACGTCGGCGACCGCACGAAGCGACAATTGATCATTTTGTCACTTGATCAGGCCACAATCGCCTATACCGCGGGACTTGGTGCTGTCATCGACCAGAGCAGGGCAGTCGTACAGGCGCAGAGCAAGGCGATCCAGGACGAGTACGTCCAGCGTGCCTCCGTGATCATGAAGGGGCACCCCGGCGGCCCCTTTCTCGCGAAACTCCGAAATTATGTGCTCCACAATGTCGCAGCACCCTGGAGCTTCAGCGGTACTTTCGGCGAGGCATCGACTGCACGGGTGGCGCTCGACTGTGCGTCGCTACTTGAGGACAACAAAGCGTGGTCCCGTGATGCGAAACACTTCATCGCAGGCAGTGGCGAAAGCATTCAGTTGTCCCCCCTAATCGCTCCGTACCTCGCGGCGATGGTCGAACACATCGGATGGATATTTCCTACGCTTGTCAGAGCCAATGCGAAGATTCTGGATGACTGCGACGAACTCACCAGAGAACGAAACCTCCTACTGTCCGGAGGGGTGACCGACGGTCACGACTGGGAGGAACTGGTCGCGCACATGTCGGATAACATCAAGCGCGCCGACCGGGGCGAACCACAAACTGACTACCGGACCGGACTGCCGATCGACGATCATGATGATCCTGGTGTCTCGAAAGCGTAGAGATACGGGAGGTCCGGCGCCCAGCATCCTGCGGTTTTCCAGAGAGCCGAAATCTCGCGGCGCGGCGATTCTCATAACTGCTTCTCGAATCTCATTCCTTGATTGGCGGTACTCTCCAATAGTTTTGAGACACTCCACATCAGGATGACGGAATGGCGAAGATTCTCGGCTCCTCGCAGGTACGCGTGGAGTTCGCTCGTCAGAGCGTGGAGCCCACGTCGAGCAGGAAATTGACCCAGGCGACGCCGGAGCCCGCGAGGGCCGCCGCGCCGCAGGCGGCCCAGAGCCCGTGCCGGGCTCGCGTGGCGGTCTGAAAGTTGCCGTTGGCGGAGGCGAGCGCCCAGGTGACTCCGCTGATGATCATCATGAGCACCGCGATGATGAGCACGAACGTCAGCAGCGCGCCGACGATGCTTTGCAACTGCTCAGCGCCTCCGACGGCGCCGAAGTCGGGAAAGATGCTCATCTCATTCCGCCCTTTCAGGTCAGCATTCGGCCGAGGCGGCCTCGGCTTGGGTCAGGTCGGTGGCGCCGTGCGCGGTGAGCCAGTCCACTGCATTGACGGCGGGATTGCCCGCCCCACCCGGATGGATCTCGATGTGGAGGTGTGGTCCGGTCGACTTGCCTGCGGAGCCGACGTCACCGATGTGCTGGCCGGCGGCCACGCTGTCACCCGCAGCGACGTGAATTCCACTGTCGTACATGTGCGCGTAGTACGACGTGACTCGCTCGCCGCCGACCGTGTGCTCGATGGTGATCAGGCCGCCGTAGGTGCCCCGTTGCGCGGCGAAGCTGACGACACCGTCGGCGATCGCGAGGATGGGTGTGTCCGCTGGCGCGGCGAGGTCGCTGCCCGCATGGAACGCTCGAGCGCCCGTGTAGGGGTCGGTCCGCCATCCGAAGCTGTCGGTGTTCGTGTACGTGCCTGTAGGAAGCGGGAACACGACGCGCGATGTCTCGGGAACGGTCGGTTCGGTACCGGCCGCGCTCGCCGGCTGCGCCCTTGTCAGCGCTGCAAGAATCGAGTCAGCGACGGGCTGGTAGTTCTGGTACCGGTCCGGGAAGGCACTGACTTCGACGGCCTGTGCCGCAGCGCCCGGGTCTAGCAGCTGCCAACCAGCGATATCGAGCAGCCCGCGGGGCGATCCTGCGTTCGGGCCGGAGGTCCCACCGAAGAACGCCCGCGCTTGGAACTGCGGGTCCATCAGCTCGGCGACCGTGCCCCATCCGGAGACCGGACGCATCTGGAAAAGCCCCAGGGAGTCGTGATCTGAACCGACCCCATCGTTCGGGTAGCCCGTTGACTCCGGATACGCACCCGGGTTGGCGAGCATCCGCAGCGTTGATTCGGTGAGCGCGGCCATCAGTGCGATGAGCACTCCGTCGCGACCGACGCCGACCGTCCGCGCGCCAACCGCGATGATTGTTCCAGCATGGGTCAGCTGCTGCCTGTCCAGGGCTATCGTTCGGCCGTCTCGAGTTTGGGCCGTGAAGGAGTCGGGAATGCTGCCGACAACAAGCGATCCCGATCCGCACGAGTTCGCACCAGGAATCATGAGAGCGGCCACGCCTACCACGCCGGCCAGCGGGCCGGCGAGCACAAGCGCCAAGAACAGGGCGATGAGCCTTTTCATCGCGTGTCTTTACTCGAGGGGCCGGTCTAGCTGCGAGATACGAAGGAGACTGCACGGCTTCTGGTCTGGGCACGCGATGAAGATCGTGAACGTGACTCTCCGTTCTGTGCGAACGACTTCGGTGTCCCACGTGCCTACTCGATGACGAGTACCGACCACTGTGAATGCGGACGCGCCGGGCGGAATCTGCCCTGCTGTCGCCTGCGCTTGCGCGGTCGACCAGACAGCGGGCACGGATACCGATTCGAGTTCGAGCCACTGCCGGGTGCCATATGCGCTGAGTTGCTTCCACGACTCGCCTCCAGGGAGGTAGCCCCGAACATCCGCTGCCACAGCAGCCGCTTCGTCCGCATCGGCGACGTCGACCAACTTCTGCACCCAGGAGGAGAGGCCACCGGGGTCGCGCGTGTCCCACGTGAACAGAGAACGCGCGACGCTGCGGGCAAAGAGCTCCGGGGTTGACGTCACGAGCACCTGTTGCGGCTGGCCGGCTTGGGACCGAGTCATCGGCGTCGGCAAGACGGATGCTGCGGGCACCGGCCGCTCGGACTGGCTTACTTGAGCCGGTCCCCTGAGCAGTCCGTATACGCCGATGATTGCGACCAGGATCAGGGCGACGCCGCTGCCGACGATCGCGACGACAAGGCGGCGCCGGTGTGCGAATCGCATCGTGGTCTCCTCAAGTCCAGATATGAGGCTCGTCATCCGGAAGTTCAACTGGTTGCCGACACCGGAGCCGCGCCGAGTGAGTCGTTGCGCAGCGATCGCAGCCGCTCGGCAAAGGCGATCGTGCCCGCGAGGGTCGCTTCAAACTGATCCCATTGCGCGTCGCTGAGTTCGGCAGCGATCTCGGCGGAGTCGTAGCGGAGCCACCACTCGCCGAGGTCATTCCAGAGGAACACGAACGACCGAACAGGCAACTTCGAGTCAGGGGAGCCTGCTGGTCTGGCCTTCTTGGCTCGAGTCGCTGTCTTCGCGCGGGCGAGCGCTGCTCGGGCCAGTTGCTCGAGCTCGGCCTCCTTCGTCGTACCTCCAGCGGCGTGCGCCCAAGAGATGTCGTTTGACGAGGCATCTGGTGCCGGCGCCTCGAGTTGGGAGAATGCGAGCTGAGTGTTCATGCGGCGGTGCGCGGACGCAACCGAGCCTCCGCTCTGGATCGCCTCAAGCTCGGCCGTCGCGCTCTTGCGCAGCGTTTCGTCGAGACTTTCGTCTGCCGCGATCCGCTGGAGGTGTCCGATTCGCTCGAGCGTCGTATACGAGCGTTTTCCGGTCACGAGGAGTGCTGCTTGCGCACGGGCATAGCCATCGAGCGATGTCAACGGTGCTGCCACCGTGGCAGCACCGTCTGACCTGGACTTTCCTTGCTCCGAGCCGAACCGTGTTGCTTCCTGACGCCGCCGGGCGTCCTCTGCCAGAAGCATCTTCACTTCGCGATACAAGGCGGCCGCTTCGACCGGACTCAGCGCCTTGTGGAGCGCGTTGTCGTCCTGCTCCGCGAGCAACTGGGTCAGTCGTTCTGAGATGCCGGATCGAACCCAGACGTTGAGCTTGCGCACCCCGAGCTGCCGAAGTGCGGCCAGGCGACGGGCACCGCAAACTAGTGTGCCGTCGGGCGTCACCGTGATCGGCTGAAGCAGCCCTTGTCGCTCGATCGAGGCTGCGAGCGCTTCGATGTCGCCCAGGTCTGTGCGATGCCGCGAACCGATCCGGATGGAGTCGATGGACCGCTCCAGTTCGATGTGCCCTGGGGTGCTCGTCATGGTCGCACTCCCGGAGCGTTGACGACGATGTCGGCGACCAGGTCGTCGTCACGGAGAAGAGTGCGAAGCGTCTCGCCGACGAGCAGACGAAGCAGGATGCCGCGACCGGCGGCTGTGTGCGCCTGCAGCGGGTTGCCGCAGCCCAACAGCGTCCGGAGCATCGTCATCCAGGCACGCTGTGGAACGTCGAGCATCGCCCGGGCGGCATAGTCGCGCCGCAGGGACTCGTAGGCCGAGGGCCGCGACGGCGCATCCGCGAGCCGGCCGCAGACGTACTCGACGCCATCTCGAGCACGGTCTGTCGGCCAACCCAGCAGGGTGAACAACGAGATCGCGTCCTCGACCGCCGACTTCACCTCGACCTGCGGCCGCGCGTCGGTCTGCGCGTCGAGGGGAGCGATGCTGAACGCGGGGTGGTAGTCGGGGAGCGCGTGTTCGCGATCACTGAAGCGTTCGGCGTCATGGTAGCTCGAGACCCGGGGCCGTCGCGCTTGGTGCACCGAGCAGAGCAGCCCCTGCGCACGTTCCTCCGCGATGCAGGTCACCTGCACTGCTCGGGTGACGATCGCCCAGGGGTCGTTGGCACGCAGCGTCGACGGAGCTCGCATCGCGTCGAACGCGGCCGCCGCGGCCTCCCAGGGATCCAACCGATGTTTGCGCGCCAGCGCCGCGTAGCGTCTGGCGGTGTACTGCATTAGTTCGCATGCCTCGGGGTCCGTTCGCCACCGGACCCCGTCATCCGCTTGAAGTCGGTTAAGCACCATCCGTAGGCCCTCGGAATCGTGGAACGTCCTCGAATCCGTATCCCGCTGCGTAGTCTCCATCACGGCACCTCCCGTCGAATAGCTGTGTGTTGCCGTGTCCAACAGGATGCTCATGGGTCAGCTCCGTCCGAGTCCGTACCGCGAGAACTGGGGATGGTCGCCCACCGACCCGAATTCGGAGAGGGGAGGCAGCCGGTCAGCGCGTTCACGGATCGCCCGACGGGTGGTGGCAGGTGTCCGACGCATCCGCCGCGAGAGCTCGGCCTCGAAATCGATGCCGCGCCCAGCAATGCGCCCGCTGCCGCTGTTGAGCAGATCAGAGGCGCGAACCCAGACAATGCCGGGGCTGGAGACAAGCTGTCCCGGCATCCTGACCCCCGTCCGCGCATCCGTGGCACGGTCCGGCGGCAGCGCCGAAATTGGCGCCTTCTCGATGAGCAGCGGATGCGGTGAGCGCCTCTCGACGTCGGCTTCGACGGTCTCTGCCCGGTGTGACTCGTGGGAATCTTCTTCGTCCATCGCGTGCACTCTCCTTCACCTTGGTCGTGTGAATAGCAGGAGCGACAACGCATTCCTGGACTCACGGCACGCGACCCCTGGATGTTCATTTATGGCAGGCATGGCGCGTCGCCTCGCCTGCTTCCTGAGGCTGTTCGGCCGCATTCGGGCGCTCCTGGACCGCTGGGGTGGCCTGCGGCGACCTTCCGGCTCGCGGAGCTGATGGTCGCGGTGATCTCCCATTCCGGGAGGCCGGCGGTCTGCGCGGCCGGGGCGAGTGCTGCTTCGACGGCCGCCGTCGCGAAGCCGGCCTCGGTCAGTCGGCACGCCGCCCAGAACAGCCCGCGGTTCCGCTCGCCTTCCTGCAGCTTGCCCACCCAGCGCGCGAGCCGACTCGGCTCAGACGTAGTGGCCGGGGCCGGTCGCGCTGTTCGCGTCGCCCGAGGGTCGATGAGGGTGCGCAGTGCGACGGCGTCAACAGCCTTGGCATCGGCGGCAGACAGCGAGAACAGGCGATAGCTGGTTCGTTCGTTGTTGGTCGACAGGGTCGAGGGAGGCACGACGACGTAGCCGCCGGTCCCGCGGAAGTCGATGTGAGCGGCCGCGGCCTGCCAGCAGCGTTGCGGCCGGGTCTCGCTCGCCGGGAAGTAGACGTGCATTCCCCCGGACGGAGTGCGCACCCGAGCGAGCTCCCCGTCAACCAGCCCGGCGACGCTGGCCCGCTCGAACGCAGCGAATCCCGAATCCGTGCTCGTCACGTCGATGTCGACGACGTCGATGCCCGATCTGCTGCCCGTCGGCATTCCGAGGTTCGCGCCCGGCCACCGTTCCCACCACGCACGCACCTGGCCGAAATCACAGCTCGAGTCGTGGAAGCCCGCCGCGGTGAGCGGGCGCTTGCCGTTCCGTGCACACGGAAAGATCGGGATGCCCGCTTCGGCGAAGGCGAGCGCGGCGTCCCGGGCCGGGAGTCGGCTCGTGGCCAGGAGCACCCCAGCGATACCCATCAAATGCGGCTTCGTTGACACGTCGATCACCTTTCCGCCTGACTGCCACGCAATCGCGATGGCTGACACAGAGGTGCGCTCGTCGTGCCAGGCCGCACGGCGAGGAAGCGGGAGCATTGAGCATGCTCAAATTTGTGATTCGCGATTCGGTTTACCACCCGATTTGAGCATGCGCAACCCTTGCGTTGGTCATGCTCAACGAGTAGATTGGGCACTCTCAACGGGCCGAGCATGCGCTTCTTGAGTACGTCTTGCCCGGCTCGGGGCGAAAGGTTTTGCAGATGACCGAAGACGAGAGCAACACCGCCGCGGAAGACCTCGCGAAGCGTCTCCGGCTGCTGCTCGACGTCGTCGACGCCGAGACCGGCACCGAGCCGACCTTCACCCAGATCGCTCGATTCCTTGAGGGGCGGGGCATGAACCTCTCGAGGTCGCGGTGGACCTACATGGTGAACGGCCACCGATACGTGCAAGACCGGCCACTCTTCGAGGGCCTCGCCGCGTTCTTCGACGTTGACCCCGGGTTCCTGGCTGGCGACGCCGGCGCGGAGACCCCGGCAAAAGTGAGCGCCCAACTCGATCTCGTGCGCGCAATGCGCAATGCGCGAGTCAAGACGTATGCCGCTCGCACCCTCGGAGACATCTCTCCCAACGCGCTCCAGGCAATCAGCAGATTCCTGGATGCGGAGATGTCGCCGACGTCTCCCGGGGCGCGCGACCACATCGCGGACGTTGGAGCCACTGACACGTAGGAGGGGAAGTGACGAGGCCGTGAACAATGACGTAAGCGCTTCGGCGGCTGTTGCCGCACTTGACCTTGGGGAGACGTTCACCTTCGACGAACTCGTCAGCGCCGTGCAACGACGACGGCGTCGTCGACTTCGAATCGTCGAGCTCGTGGACCTCGGTGATCACGACGGCCTGTGTGCCGTTTGGCTCATGACGGACGGCGAGGATCTCGTACTCCACGCGCACAGCGATTCGGCTCTGCATCGGCAGCAGTTCGTGCTGCACGAACTAGCGCACATGATCCTCGGCCACAATTTCGACGATGATCCTGAAGCACCCGACTTCCTGCTGCCCGACATCCCGAGGAACACCCGGAGACGGCTGCTTAGACGCCAAGATCTCGACACTGTGGAAGAGGTCGTTGCAGAAACGCTCGCCGATCATCTCGCCGCAGCAATCAGGGGATCGGCGATGCTCCGCTCCCGGTACCTGGAGATCTTCGGGTGACTGCCATCCTCGTATCCGCCCTCATGTGGCTGCTCGTCGCGAGCCTGCTCATCCTGCGGCGAGGTCGAGCCGAGCGCAACATCAGCTACGCCGCGCTGACGATCGCGATCGCGATGACGCTGAACGTCGACCCGGTCTACCGGGCGCTCGACGGACACGCTGGCGGCAGCAACGTCGTGACTCTCATGGCAGATGTCGCGTTGATGGTCGGTGTGTTCTTCCTCGGTCGCGGAGTGATGAAGGCTTCGGAGCAACAACCGTGGGCAGAGCGGATCGCGCTCGGCCGGTTCGCGCTCATGGCCGCACTCGTCGGCGTGGTCGTCGCCTTCGTCCTCATCGAGCGTGGGACCACCACCACCAACTTCATGCTGGACCTCGGTGCGCAACCCGCCGCGGCCGCTTACTCCATGGTCCAATTTCTCTACTACGGAGTCGTCCTCACCGCGATGGCCTCGCTCGCTGTGCGGCAGCTTCGAAGCAGCAAAGGTGCCCAGCGCCTACCACCGGTCTTTCTGATCATTGGAAGCAGCTTCGGGGTCGTGCTGAGCGTCACCGTCTTCATCATGGACATCGCACATGTGATCGGTAATCTGCGCGTCATGGCAACCGTCGGCGTTGCGTACGGACCGGTGTTTCTCTTGACCATCTCCTTCCTCTGCCTCGGATTCGCCGGCGAGCCCGCAGCCCGCATGTTGCAGGCGCGCGCTCGTGATCGGAAAACCCGGATGCTCGTCAATGACCTCGCGCCGATCTGGGCCGAAGCGACAAAGCTCCGTCCGGGAATCAGCCAAGACGAGCGCTCGCCCTTCCTCGCCCACGAGCCTGAATCACTGCTACATCGTCAGATTGTCGAGATCCGCGACGCGATGATCGACACACGAGTGTCGTTTGACGTGGGCGATCAGGACCGAAAAAGGATCGAGCGAGCCGAACGTCACTTGCTCGGAGCCAGGTCGACCGATTCGGCATCGACGGCTCCGTCGGCGTCGGCCGCAGAATGAGAGCACGAACGATGAGAGCCGGGTGGGCGGTGCTTGGAACGGTGACCGCCGCCGGTGTGGCCCATGGGGGACTCGGACTGGTGATCGCTAGACGCCTGACGGCTCCGGTTCGCGAGAGAAGGTACGACCTCACAATTCGAGACCTGGATGAGTCGGGGGAGCGGCCCGTCGTTGTCCTCGATAGGACGCCAGCCACCGCTGCACCCGGACTTTACTGTCTCATTCTCGAAAACGGCGGCTTGGTTCGACTGTCACACGAAATAGAGGACCGTGGGCTTGGTCTGGTCGGCCGCGAGTTGCTGCAGGAGCCCACCCAAGGCTTGGTGGTCGGCGCACGAGCGTCCTGGAGCGGCATCCTATTCGCGAACCCAGCGGATGCCGGTCTTGAGGCCACGGAGGTCGGCGTGCAGACGGATGTCGGCAGTGCGCCTGCTTGGCTCATCACCCCTGGAGACTCCCCGTCGACCACATGGGCCATTCATATTCACGGACTCGGAAGCACGCGCGCCGGAACGCTTCGCGGCGTGCAAGTCGCCTCAGAAGCCGGATTGACCTCGCTCGTCGTGACCTATCGGAACGACGGTGAAGGTCCCACGGTAGGCACCGGGAGATCCGAGCTCGGCGCCGCCGAGGTCGACGACGTGCGCGAGGCCATGCGCTTCGCCCGCGAGAACGGTTCACGGAGCGTTATTCTCCTCGGGTGGTCGATGGGCGCGGCCATTGCTCTTCAGCTTGCCGCCGAGCCCGAGTTTCGCGGTGTCGTCAACGGGCTCGTGCTTGAGTCGCCCGTGCTCGACTGGTTCTCCACGATCAAGGCGAACTGCGCACGGTCGGGCCTGCCCGCCTGGACCGGCGCGCTCGCCGTACCCTGGCTCGACTGCCGGCCGTTGACTCGAATGACTGGGCTAGCCAGCTCCATTGGCCTCCGTCGCTTCGACTGGATCGCGCGAGCCGACGAGTTGACTGTACCGACGCTCATCCTTCACGGCACCCAGGACACGTCGGCGCCGTTCGAGCTCTCAACCCGCCTTAGGGCGCTGCGTCCCGACCTCGTCGATCTCGAGGCATTCGAAGCGGACCACACGATGACATGGAACTCGGATAGCCACCGCTGGCGTGCGGTCGTCACCACTTGGCTGGCCTCGATCTCGATTGCAGAATCTTCGACTGGCTGATCGACTCGCCAATTTGGAGTACACCCTAACTAGGCGTCAGATACAGTGTCTCAACACCGTCCGAATAGGGTTATTTTAGCTTTGGTTGGCAGTCCTCGATGCTGGGTCTTAGAGTTCAACCCGACATAACAGGCAGGAGAGCCGAGTGGCGGGTCAACGAGTTGGTTACGTGCGAGTCAGCACTCTCGATCAGAACACCTTTCGTCAGCTTGATGGAGTCGACGTCGACCGCGTCTTCGAGGACAAGGCATCGGGGAGGGACATGAATCGGCCCGAGCTCGAGGAGATGATCAAGTTCGTCAGAGATGGCGACACCGTTCTTGTGCACTCGATGGATCGCCTTGCCCGCAACCTGGATGATCTCCGCTCCATCGTGCGCCGGCTCACGGTCAAGAAGGTCCGGGTCGAGTTCGTGAAAGAACGACTCTCCTTTACTGGCGACGACAATGCGATCGCGAACTTGCTTCTCAACGTCATGGGAGCCTTTGCTGAGTTCGAACGATCCCTGATCCGGGAACGCCAACGCGAGGGCATTGCCTTGGCCAAGAAGCGTGGCGCGTACCGCGGTCGTACCCCATCGCTCGATGCAGCTCGCGCCGCAGAGCTGCGCGAGAAGGCTGCCTCCGGCGTGCCGAAAGCTGCTCTCGCGCGGGACTTTGGTATTAGCCGCGAAACGGTCTACGCATACCTCCGCTCCGAGGCCCGAACGCGCTCCCCCGAACCTGGTTGAGGACTAGCAAGGCTTGCACTCTCAAATTGGTGGTCTGCAAATAGGCTGTCGATATGGAGCTTCCCGAACCCAATTCCTCTGACGAACTCATCGCCGAGCTTGCGGAAATCGAGGCCAACGAGACCGAATGGCTTGTCATTGGCGAGAAGCTGCGTCAGCGTGCCAGTGATGCGAACGACTTGCAGGCGGGATGGCTCATGACGGCGTTCGACTATTCCCTTGCCAGGCGTGTCGGCGATTACGCCAAGAACGCTCCGCCTTTCGGCGCAAATTTTGTGACGGACCAGTTCGCATACCCGCTGCCGCTTGGACAAGTGCCAGCGGAAGTCGTGGCGTTGTGGAGCGACGTCGCTGAGCGCTCCACCGGAGACGCTTCACAGGCGCGTCTGCACCATCTGCTGTTTGAACTGCGACAAGGCAACCGTGGTCATCACGCACGAGCTGCTGCAGCCGCGTACCTAGCCATCGGCACCGGTACGGGGGAGCGAATTCAGCGTGTCAATTGCCTGCATTGGTCACTCGATCTCAGTCGCCGTATCAAGGATAACCCTGGCGCAGAACTCGTTCACTCGCCGCTTGTTGCTCTGGCATCGGACAGCCTTGCGCAGGTAGATAGCCCGGAACCCGGCGTTGCCCTTCATTCAATTGAGGTGCTGGCCAGCGACGTCCCACGACACCCGCAACTTGCGGATCTTCTCGACCGGGCTCGAGTGGCCTATCCAGATGCTCGCTTGACCGGCGAAACCATTCGGATCCAGCGAAGTCTCGTGAGAGGTGAAGACTCGCGGCTCACCAAATTGAATCGAGAACATGTTCTGACCTACCTCGCCCAAGCGGATCAACTCACAGGTTTGATGCGCATGGTGAATCTGGAGGATGCAGCTCAACTTGCCACGACCTACGGACTGGCCGATCTGTTGAAGACGGCTACGGTTGGAATGCAGGCAATGTCATTTGAGGAACTTGGTCTGAAGGAAACGAGTTACACAGTGACGTTCACCGCCGGTGTCCTCGAGGCACAGGTTCGGCGCTACACCCAGCAAAGCACCTTAGGTGACGCCCTCAGCCTCCTCATAGGGGATGCGCCCCCGACAGGTGATATTGAGACGACCAGGGCGGTGGCAGCGCATGCGTCGAAGTCAGCACCGCTCATCGACATGTTCACTGTCAAGCACATCGGTGCCGACGCGTTATCTCGGTACACAGCAACGACCAACGAGGAAAGGGTCGACGAAAAGCTCGCCCGTGCCGAGATGGTGCACATGACGCTGGCGATGGATGGTTTCGCCCGGATCTTGGACTCGTTGATGTCGAACTTCACGCCTACCGAGGACGAACTGATCGAGGTTATCGGGTCTGCCGACCACGTAGCGGTCGCGACGGCCACAACTATCGCCAAGGCACTTATGGCTTTTCACGCTTCGAACTATGAAGAGGCCGTCACGTTGACAATGCCGCGGATCGAGACCTTGGCACGGGCTCGACTGGTCGAGCTAGGCGAGCTGCAATTTAGGGTTCAGCAAGGACACGACCGCGGACAATATCCGCAGCTCGGAAGCATGCTGCGAGCATTGCAGCCCCACCTCGATGAGTCCTGGTCACGCTTCCTAAGGACTTTTCTCGTGAGTCAGTTCGGCTCGAACTTTCGCAATGAACTTGCTCACGGTTTCGTAGACGTGGTGGGCGGGCATCAGGCTGCCCTCACGATCGTTGCGGCGTTGCATCTCGCACTTACTCCGGTGCGCCCGGACGCGCGGTCCTAGCCCCGACATCCGGCGCGACTCAACTGAATGGTGGAGGGGAGCAGAGGCAGGATGTCGACCTGTTCCCGGTCGGTGTCTACTCGCGCGTCGATTTGCACGCGTAGCCGATCAGCATCGTCACGTTGCTCATGTGGGGTGTCTCATAACCAACGGTGAGCACCGGCATCAGAGGAAAGAGGTTATGCGTCGTTGTTTTGAGACTCGTCGCGTGGCGGGATTCTGCCGATCTTGCGATGCGTCGGAGCGAGGGCGTGAGACGTCTCATATCCCTAGGGTTGCGAGACGAAAGCCACGTCGCAGAGAGCGCATCGTCTTGGGAACTTTGATCGGGCAGGCAACCGGTCGACGCGGCGGCGACCGAACTGCTGTCATCGCTGGGAACGAGCTGAGGGGGTAATCAGTCATCGTCAGGGCAAGCATCGTGTGCCCGCCTGAGCGCAATGGCGCAGTGAAAGATGTCAGCCGTACTGAGTACCCATGCGGGCGGCACATAAGGTCGAACAAATCGGATCGATGACGGCCGTGTTCCAGTAAAGATGTAAGGGCGTTACCTTGGCAGGGCCCAACAGGGGCCCAACAGGGGGCCAACGGGCTGGCGCCTGAGCGTTGTGGACAAGTGTAGACCGCTGGCATAGTCTGACATTGCTGCCCCGGACCCTGGCATGGCCACATTCACGTCGACCCGGGTAGGACTATGACATTCGTTGATGACGGGACGTCGACCCAACCGCGCAGCTCACGGTATCGGATGCCTCGTGACTGGTGACCGCCCCGCCCGAATTGGCAGCGGAAGCGGGCGATACCGCATGCTGGAGCTGCTCGGCCGAGGCGGCGCTGCGTCGGTCTACCGGGCGCGGGACGAATCGTTGGGTCGGGATGTCGCGGTCAAAATATTTGACGAGTCGGCGACGAGTGAGAAAGACATTCGACGTCAACAAGACGAGGTGAACCTGCTGGCCAGCCTCAATCACCACAGCCTGGTCACGCTGCTTGACGCCGGCGTGGATCGCGCGGAAACCGAGCGTCCTCGAGTCTATTTCGTCATGGAACTCGCCGCGGGCGCCGATCTGAAGCAGAAGATCGAGCACGGTCCCCTGTCGCCGCGGCATGTTGCGCAAATCGGCTACGACGTAGCCGAAGGTGTCGAGTACCTGCACCACAAGGGAGTCGTGCACCGGGATATCAAGCCTGCCAATATCCTGCTTGCCGATTACAGCATCGACGGCATTAGGGAGCGCGCCAAGCTCACTGATTTCGGGATCGCGCTCGTCCGTGGCAACGACCGCGCCGACACGGAGAATTTCACGACTGGCACTGCTGCGTACCTGAGTCCGGAGCAGGTCAGGGGACAGGAACTCGACTCGGCCAGTGATATCTACTCCCTGGGACTTGTTCTGCTGGAGTGTTTCACCGGCGTGACGGCATTCCCTGGCCAGCCGGTGGCGTCCGCATTGGCCAGGCTGCAGAGCGACCCGTCGATTCCCCACCGTCTCGACCCGGAGTGGAGCGGACTCCTTGCGGCGATGACCGCACAGGATGCGTCGGATCGCCCGTCGATCAAGGAGATTGTCCTCGCACTGCACCAGATGATTGTTGCGGAGACGGGCCGGCACCGAGCGGCCGGAGACTTCATCAAGCCGAACGAGGTTGCCTGACTTCGAGCAGTGCATCGGAACCAAGTACATCGAAGCGCCGAAGTGAGGGTTCGATCACAGCATGGCCATGGCGGCCGACCGTTGCATTGGTTGCGCTCCTCATCCTTGGCACGGTCGTCAAGGAAGGCGAGGCACCCTGCCGATGGAATACTCTGGCCCAGTTCGTCGAAAGCCCGGTGCGTGAAGGTTCAGACGCTCTTGCGCCCGGAGATGGAGCGGACCAGGAAAAGGATCACGGCGATGATGGCTAGGACGATGCCCACCCAGAGCAGGAACTGCAGGGACTGGATGAGTCCGCCAGTGATGAGCATGACGACGGCGATGATGGCGATGACGATAAGCAGGAGATTCATGGTGTCGTCCCTTTCGTCGGTGATCGATTCGATGATCGATTGAAGGAATGTTATTCCCGCTTGTCTGCCCACGCAATGCGGTATACGCGGCTGCGTCTGTCTGTCTTTTTTGGGTCGGATGGGCCGTGACGCCGGTTTCGGACGGGTTTAGTATGTCGCCAAACTGATCTGACCAAGTGGGAAGGAACGACGATGAGTGGTGCTGACAAGATCAAGAACGCCGCCGAGAAGGCGGTCGGCAAGGGCAAGGAGGCCGTGGGGAAGGCGACAGACAACCCGAAGCTCGAGGCTGAAGGCAAGGCCGATCACGCCAAGGGCAGTGTCAAGCAAGCTGGCGAGAATGTGAAAGACGCTTTGAAGTAGGCGAGTCTCGAGCCCTGTGGCGGTTACCCGGTGCAGGCGGCGCTCACCGCCTGTACCGGGCACGGAGGCCGTTGTGGCCGAGGGACGACCTCCTGCGCACCGTCGGATTGGCGAGGATGACCCATCGGCCTATTCTGTGGCCTCAACGCGCGGCTAAGGCACTTGGTTCGTTCGCGCCAATTGGGCGCCCCACTTGACAGCCGCGCGCGTCCCTTCGCGACCGGTCTCGCTGAGCCAGCACGATCACGCGGGGCAACGCAACTGATGTGATTCGTGGTCGCGACGACAACCTACAACAATTTGCCCGGCCGCTGGGCGTGAAGTCTTACCTCGACATCAAGCGTCGTTGACTCGACCAGCTTGAATGTCCGAGTCGCCGGACTCCAGACGGCGTCGTGCGGAGCGACGACCGCCGACGAGCTTGATCAGTGCAAATACGATGACGAGTGCGCCGAGGCTCATGGTGACGTAACCAATCATGTGCAGGTCGACGTCACCAACCGCGGGGAATACCCATACGGCCAGGATGCCGACAACGTAGAGGAAAATTCCCATTACCAGTTTCATGGCGACTCACTTCCTCTCCAGTTCGACAGGATGACATCAGCATAGATCCCGCACCGCCGTGGCCAGAGCCGACGCGTCAAAGCAAGCAGCACGATAATACTCAGGCGCGACCGGGCGCGGCGCGGGCCGACTGCCGCGGGCCCTCACTGGCATCGGAGGGTTGCGGGCGCCCATTGACGAAAGGCCTCCGCGGGGTATGTTGCTCGCATGAGCGGTAAGCATTCTCGCCCCCATCGGGGCGTTCGGGGGTTCTGGGCACTATTCGCGCGGGACACGAGCGCTGACGCGTTCACGGGTTTAGAGGGTGATTTCGAGAGTGAACGCCGACGCGCATTAGAGGTCCTCGGTGCCGCGACGGAGCCATACACTAGCGACGGAGGGCGTCCACCGGCGCTTCCGTCGAGCAGTTTTGGACTTACGCACCCGTAGCATTCGGTCGCGACCCTGGCAGTGTTTCCGTCCAGATAGGTACTGGGCGAATCGATGACGACCTGGAGACTCACGGATCCGACGGACGGCGAAGAGGTACGCCCAACCCATCCACCCTTGCCCAAAGTTCGCCGCCGTTGGCGAGCGATGAAACACTCCGAGCCCGTGCGAGCTCTGTGCACGGTGGGCCGTCGAAGCGCGGTATTCACCCTGCAGACCTTGAGAAACCGGGAGGCGTGGAGATAGGTTGTCGTGCATGATGGCTGATTATTTGGGTGGCGGCGACGTGAACCGGCGAGCGGGGTGGCTACCGCAAGAGCAAGACGATTTGGAGTCCTGGCTGGCAGGTCACCGGGACCGAGTGGAGGCACGGGGCGGCAATGTCGCGCTGCATCCGGTCATCATCGAGTTTCAGATCCTGATTGACTCTGACCCTGTGGTGCGCATGTACATGAACGAGATGATCGCTCAGGTGCCCGTCTCCAAACCGTACACGAAGCGTCATCTGGAAAGCGTCGAGCAGTTGTTGCGACTCATCAATGAGGTCCTGACAATGGCGCCGGAATTCAGTGAAGGTTCCATGGTGACAACGCCGTTGGCGGGAATCCTGGACTGGACCATGGGGACACCTGCGGGCTTCGCCGCGTATCGGGACCCACGGATCAACGCGATGCTCGGGAAGATCCTCACTGCGTGGGGTGAATTCCTCAGCGGCCCTGACTCGCTCTACGTATTGAACGATTCACCAGCGGGATGGAAATCGGAGAGGGCTCAGGAGGTCGTGGGAATGAACCAGTACGAACACCGTCCCGAGGAAGAATTCTGGGGTTTCGCGTCCTGGAACGATTTCTTCACCCGACGTTTCAAGGCTGGTCAGAGACCCGTCGCGTCGCCCGACGATGACAAGGTCATCGTCTCAGCGTGCGAGTCCACCCCATACGGGATCAGCACCAACGTGCAGAGGCGAAGCCGCTTCTGGATCAAGAGTCAGCCCTATTCGCTCGAAGACATGCTCGCCAACGACGAATCCGTTGAAAAGTTCGTTGGCGGGACCGTATACCAGGCTTTTCTCAGTGCGCTCAACTACCACCGCTGGCACAGCCCCGTTGCCGGAACCATCGTTCGAGCCTTCGTCCAGCCCGGAACGTATTTCTCGGAGGCCGATTCGGAGGGCGCCGACGCCGTGGAGCCGAAGAACTCCCAGGCCTACCTGGCACACGTGGCGGCGCGAGCGATCATTCTCATCCAAGCGGACGATCCCGTCATCGGGCTGATGGCCGTCGTTCCGGTTGGGATGGTGGAAGTGTCCTCGTGCGTCATCGACCCGAAGCTGACAGCGGGTCACCACGTCGACAAGGGCGAAGAACTCGGCTACTTCCAATTCGGCGGCTCAACAGAATGCCTAGTCTTCCGTCCGGGAGCGATCGAAGGGTTCAGCCTCACCGCCCTGCCCCAACCACATGACCCCGCGGCCGGACCGGTTCTTGTCCGGTCACAGCTTGCCACCGCCAGGATGGCGGCGACACCTCTAGCCCTACACTGACTCAATGAGCGACGCCACCCGCCCCACCGCCGCAGTCATCTATAACCCCACAAAGGTCGACCTGCCGAAACTCCGTGACACCGTGACCGCGGAAGCGTCCGCTTCCGGCTGGGACGAGACGAAATGGTTCGAAACCTCGGTCGAAGACGTCGGGCAGGGGGTCACAGCGCACGCGCTCGAGCAGAACGTGGACCTCGTCATCGTCGCCGGCGGGGATGGAACGGTACGAGCGGTTATCGAGGCGGTGCGAGGCCGAGACGTTCCTGTCGCGCTACTGCCGTCGGGAACAGGGAACCTGTTCGCCCGAAACCTGCAGATCGATCTCACCGATACGCCCGGAAGCATCCGAACTGCGTTCACAGGCCACGAGCGGAGAATTGACGTGGGGGTCATCCGGATTGAGCGGGAGGACGGAAGTCGAGATGAGCACGCCTTCGTCGTGATGGCGGGGCTCGGGTTGGATGCGAAGATGATCGCCAACACCGACGAGGACCTGAAGGCCAAAGCAGGTTGGGTTGCCTACGTGAAGGCCATCATCACGTCCCTTCGAGACCCGGGTGAATTGCACATCAGGTTCCGCCTCGACGAGGGTGCGCCGAGGCGAGCCACGGTCCACACGCTCATTATCGGCAATTGTGGTTCCCTGCAGGCGAACATTGTCCTGATGCCCGAGGCGAAACTCGAAGACGGCCTGCTGGACCTGATGATGACGCGTCCCCGGGGTGTCGTCGGCTGGCTGCGACTCTGGCTGACGGTCGCGTGGACCAACGGGGTCGTGCGTCGGACGAAGTCGGGACGAGCCCTCATCGGCGAGCACAAGAACGACGCGAATCTTCATTACGAGACGGCCGCCGTGTTCACCGCCCGATTCTCCAAGCCGGAGGAGATCGAATTGGACGGCGACGGCTTCGGGAAAGCATCCGCCCTCAAGGCCTGGATCGAGCCCGGGGCCCTCCTGATGCGAGCCCCCGCGCCGACCCCGGAGTCCTCCGAGTAAGAGTGATTTTAGGTCGACTCGTCGGTATCCGAACCGACCAGATCGGGATTCGACGGTCCCGCGGCCGGATCGAAGTCGTGGTCGAGTTTTTCGGCCGGTCCGACGGGAGGATCCTCGGGGTCCGGACGGTCTACCGGTGGGTCCTTCCTCGGGTGTGTACCCGAGCGCGACGAAGCCGGACCCAGTTGCTCGTCCTGGCCCGGGGTGTCTGGCGTGCCACTGTGTTCTGCTGAAGCGGCCATGGAGTCTCCTTCGATCACGTGCCGGCCGGGAGGATCGGGAAGCCGTTCTCTCCCCGACTAACATGAGCTTATGTCACCGGTAGTGGTCACGGGAGGGAAAGGTGCAGGCTGTCAGCGACAAGCTCACCGACAGACGGGCCGTCGTCACCGGCCGTGACTCAGGGATCGGTCGTGACGGACTGCAGAACCTGTCGACAAAGGAGTTCGATCGGGTCCTCAGAACCAATCTCTACGCCAACCTGCGGATCGCGCGAACCGCCATACCGCACCTGGCACCGGATCGTCAATCATCTCGATATTGTCGATCCACACGTCCCGTCCCTCCCAGAACTCATCGACTATGCGAGGACCAAGGCCGCGTTGGTGGCGTTCACTCGGCCTCCCTCAGCAGCTGGGCTCAAGCGGGGTGCGTGGGAATGTGATTGCATCCGGTGCCATCTGGACGCCGTTATCCCTGCGACGTCGTCGCCGGCAAGCTGCCCGGCCAGGAGACATCGCTGGTCGCGCGGGCCAGCCGGTCGAGTTCACTCCCGCATGCACGTTCTGGCCTCCCTCGAGGCCTCGTCTGTGTCCGGCGCCGTGATACCCGCAACGGGCGGTCGCGGCTTCTAGCGGGCACTAGGGCGGATCGGAACGGAAGAACGCTGAGCACGCGCAAACGGCACGCCTGCCGGTCCGGACTATTCCGCAGGGCCGCCGGAAGCGGTATCTTCAGCGGTCTCGGCTGAACCGTCACTCTGCGAGCCGTCCGGGAGTGAATCCGCACGTGCTTTGTCTTCAGCACTGCTCTCGGTGGACCCGTCCGGGGCCCCGTCCGGCTGCTTCTGGCTTGCCGTCTCTTTCTGACTCATGACAACATTATAAGCAGCCAATCGTCGCGAAACCAGAGCAGGCGTCAGGTGTGGACGTATGGGCACCGGCGCCCGACTGGCTGATGGACTCGAGGGTTTGGGTTGCGGCGTGATATTTCGTCTTTCGTTCGCGTCCTATGAGTGACAGCATTCGAAGTCAGCTGGTGTCTCACCAATCAAC
The DNA here is from genome assembly GCF_004402485.1 of Cryobacterium algoricola. GTDB lineage: Bacteria > Actinomycetota > Actinomycetes > Actinomycetales > Microbacteriaceae > Cryobacterium > Cryobacterium algoricola. The sequence continues at coordinate 185,716 of NZ_SOFG01000009.1, forward strand.
AAGCGAGGACAACGTTGTGACCGTAGCCCGAAATCAAAATCCGTCACGCGCGACGACGGTGATTGACCGGCTCTATGTGGCCGGAGTGGTCGTCAAGGGGATCGACGGCGCCGTCGAGCTCGTGGCTGGCCTCCTGCTGTGGTGGGCTCCCCAGGTCGTCGACGGCATTCTGCGGTCCATCGGTGTGGAGGCCGGGGAAGGATCGGGCGTGGCCTCTCGGTTCGTGGCCAATGCCGTGGCGCGCTGGAACGATCAGCTGGTGGGCAGCTCCGTGACCTTCCTGATTGCCTTCCTGATCGTTCATGGGGTGGTGAAGCTCGTCCTGGTCTATTGCCTCTTAAAGCGGTTCCACCGCGTGTATCCCTACGCCCTGGCGGTGCTGACGGGATTTCTCATCGTTCAGGGATACGCGTTCGTCACGCATCCGACAATCGGTGTCGGTTTTGTGACCCTGCTCGACGCGCTGATCATCGTCCTGGTCTACCGCGAATACCGACAGATTCGACCCGGATCCACCGCGGGAACCCCTTCGTCCGGGACCATCGCCGACCCGGACCACATCGGAGTGGCCGGCGAACTCAACGAAGATCGGTTTGTCGGTGGACGTGACCTCACTCATTGGTATACACCGCTGGGAAAGGTGTCAGCCCGCCTGGCTCGAACCCTGAGCGCCCGGCTCGGCCCGCACGCGACTCTGGTCATCACCCTGGGAGTCGGACTCATCATCGCCGTGGCCCTGAGCGTGACCACGGCTCTCATCTACGACTCGGTCACGGAATCCGATGGTGTTGCCGGCCTCGACGCCCCGTTGCTGTCGTTTGCGATCACGCTTCGCTCCCCGGGGCTCAACAGTCTCGTGACGGGGTACACCGATATCGCCGGCCCGATCGGCATGCCCATCCTGGCCGTCCTTGCGCTGCTGATCCTGGCCCTCACGCGTCGATCGTGGACTCCCGTCATCGTGATCGCGGCGGCGGGTGTCGGCTCCCTGCTGTTGACGATTGCCGGCAAAGACCTCCTCGGCCGTCACCGGCCGCCCCTGGTGGATGCGGTCGCACCCTACGAATTCTCACCATCCTTTCCCAGTGGGCACACCCTCAACGCCGTTGTCGTGGCTGGCGTCATCGCGTACCTGCTGATCTTGCGCCAACGCTCATTCCGGACAAGGGCGATCACGGGCAGCAGTGCCGCAGTATTCGCCCTGACCATCGGGCTCAGCCGGGTCTACCTCGGCCACCACTGGTTTACGGATGTCCTCGCCGGCTGGCTCATCGGAGCAGCCTGGCTTGCCTTGATCATCACGGCGCACCGGCTCTACCTCACGGCTCGCCACCGTGACCCGGCCACGCCAGGGCCTGTCGTTGTCGCCCGGCGCGTGAAGTCGGTCGCCGAGTCCGGCGCGGTCGATCCTGCGGTGCTAGCACATGCCGGCGGATCCCCCGAGCAGCGCACCGGCAAGGCCGACCACCGCCACCACCACGGTCGCCGTGACGATGCTCACCAGGGTGAACCCGCCCGCGGTGAGCGGAATGCGGGGAAAGCTGTCCAGGTTCTCGGAGATGCGGGTATTGGCGCCCGGCACGAGCCCCAGCAGGGCCCCAACGATGACGAGAGCCCAGAGCCCGACGGCGAGCCCCTGAAATAACCCGCCGAGCCTGGCTATCCGGCCGGCGACATGGCCACCAGCCGAATCGTTCAATATTCCCCGGTGCGGGTCAGGGTGATGTCGAGACGATGTCCTAATCGTTGAGGTAGCCCTCCAGTGCAGGTATGCGCAACCGTGCGAGCGCTCGTTTTTCGAGCTGGCGAATCCTTTCCCGGGAGACTCCCTCACGGGTGGCGATCTGGTCGAGGGTTTGTGGGTCTTTGCCGTTGAGGCCGAATCGGGCTTCAATGATGAAGCATTCGCGCTCTGGTAGCGCGGCGCAGAAGTACGCGAGGTTCGCTGCGCGCAGTGTGAGTACCGCGTATTCCTCTGGTTGAGGATGATCGGTGTCGACGATGAGTTCTGCCAAACCTGTGGCGCCATCGCCGATGGGCACTGACAGGGATAGGGGCTCACTGTCGTAGCTGAGCAGGCGTTGGACTTCACCGGCGGGAAGCTCCACTTTCTGGGCTAGTTCGTTCAGGGTGGGTTCACGGTCGAGAGTGCTTGTGAGGTCTTGACGGACGCGCGTGACCTTGTTGAGCCGCTCTGCGGTGTGGACGGGTACCCGGATCAGACGAGATTTGTCGGCCATTCCCCGATAGATGACTTGACGTATCCACCACGTGGCGTAAGTCGAGAATTTGAAGCCAGTCGTGAAGTCGAACTTCTCCACCGCCCGGACGAGCCCGATGTTACCGTCCTGAACTAGGTCCATGATCGGGGTGCCGCGGCCGACGTAACGCTTGGCGATACTCACCACGAGACGCAGGTTGGACTCGATGAACATCTTCTTCGCCCGGGCGCCGTCATGGGCCAGCCAAGCCAGGTCAGCTGCGAGCTCCGGGTCCGACACGCCGGCCGTCAGGGCCTCGCCGGCCAATAAACCAACCTCGATCCTGCGGGCGAGATCGACTTGGTCGGCGGCGGTGAGCAGCCGTACCCGCCCGATGCGGTGTAGGTAGTCGCCGAATGCATCCGCGGATGCCCCACTAGCGCACGGCCGCGCCGGAGTCTCAGCGCCGGGTTTTGACCCGATGCTCCGTTTTGAGGCTCCGTCGGAAGTGGAAATCGGTGCGCTCACCGCAAACTCGGCCTTTGAAGAATCGAGTCCGCCGGATTTTCCCCACCGCACCTTCGACCATCCGCCACTGGGGGAACTTGGATCCTCGCCGCGTGCACGGCACGTATGGTCGGCGCGGGACCCAATTTAGACATCCCCGGGAGTTGCTTCGTCGTGGTGGAAGTGCGTGAGACAGAGCCGGGTGTAGCCCTGGAAGTTATAGGGTCTGGGCGCCAAGTCTGAGGGGACGTAGCGGGAATGTCGAAGTAGTCGTGAAGTTGTGCTTCCTCTTCCAGCGTTGGCGGGGCTTCGCTCGTGGCATTCACGGGGCGCGCTTCTACGGCGAGAAACTTGCTGACCGTCACGTGCGGATTCGCGCTCGAGCAGTGCGCGCCGTCATCGGGCACAAAGGGTTCAGTTTTTCCAGCGATCCTTGTGCAAACTGTCACCCAAAGCAACGCCCCCTCTCGGTCGACCAAAAACCGGCCGACCGTACGGATCACGTTGTCGCCGGGGTCAACAATGACGACTCCGCGAAGCTCCTCATCGGCAAAATAGGTCAACATCACTGTCCTGCCCCGGTCAACCGAAAAGCGTCAGCTATTTTGCAATACATGTCCTGTGCTCTGCTTGGTCCTTCTGGCCGGTGGGGTGCTGCGCCTTGTGTCTCGGGTGTCATGGAAGCGTGTTCAGGTGGTGTGGAAGTACCGCAAAGGGCTTCGAATGTCTTTCGGTGCCGCGGAGAGCCCCAGCGCTGGCCCTCCGCGAGCACACGCTAGGTTTGGCTTTCCTGAATGGTGTGTTTGGCCTGTTCCGCCTCCTGGCGCACATCCTCCGTGGCAATGGTGGCTTCGGATTTGACGGTGTCAACCGCTTCGGAGGCGGAGTCCCTGACGGCGGATGCGGCGTCGGCTGCTGGTTCGCGCAGGTCATCGGCGACCTCCCGGGCGACGTCGCCCGCTTCCTGCATGAGTGGTTCAGCGGCATCCTTGATTTTTGCTGCGATCTCCTTTTCCTTGGTACTGGCCGGAAGCAGGGAGGCCGCCAGCCAGCCGACGCCGAAAGCGATGAGGCCCACGGCGAGCGGGTTGCCCTTGGCCTTGGCCGCCGCCGCATGGGGCAACCCGGATACCTCACCGGCGGCCTCGGAAACCGAATCGCCGACGTCGGAAGCGGCGCCCATCACAGAGTCCTTGACCGTGCCGAACATGTTCTTCACTTTGTCGGTTTGGCGTTGCACGATCTTGTCCGGGTTGACCTTGTCGGCCAGAGCGTCCACGTTGCCGCCGAGTTCGCGGCGGGTGCGCTCGATGTCCGCCCGAAGCTGGTCCGGATCGTCGCTCATCCTGGGTGTCGAGTCGTTACTCATCGGTTTTCCTCATTTCGTTTCAAAGCGTCCGGGATCTTCTTCAGTGAATCCACGGTCCGGGGTGCACCGCTTATGGTTGCCATTTCTTTCTTCCCGTTCACGTACAGCACGGCTGCGACAATGCCCCACACGACAGCGACGATCAGGGACGCCCAGGCCAGGTCGATGACATGACCCAACCCCCACCACACAGCGATGGACAGGAACAACACGGTCAGGTGGCCGGTGTATGCGGCGCCGCCCAGCAGGCCGGCGCCCTTACCGGCCCGTTTGGCGGACTGGCGGATTTCCGCCTTGGCCAGCTCCACTTCCTGCTGCATCAGCGTGGAAATATCTCGGGTCACCTCTCCGAGCAGATCACCCAGCGAGGTATCGGCAGCTTTGCGTTCGGACGGTGTCGGGACGTCGCTCATGGCCGCTGACCCCCGACGTTCTCCCAGCCGTCCCCGACGGGGGAAGCGACAGGCGGGGGCGGCAGCACCACACCCGCGGGCGCTCCGATCTCGCCGCCGACACCGAAACGATCACCGACGACCGGCGCCGGGGTGTACGGGTTCACGGGGGTATCGACGACCACCGGCGGGGGAACCGGGGTCGCCAAACGCGCGCCGGCGGCCGGGGAATCCGCCCCCGAACCTGACCCGGAAACGACGGAGCGTGTCAGCCGCCCCGCGAGGACACCGGCGGCGGCGGCGAGTCCGATGAAAGTGCCCGGCTGTCGCCGTGCATAGTTACGCAGCTCCACCAGCAGCGAGCCGGGGTCGCGCTCCTCCAACCAGGTCGCGATGCCTTCAGCGCGCGACGCGGCCTGCTGAACAAGGTCGGCGGCCACTCCGCCATCGTCGGAAGACTCGGCCATGGAACGCAACTCGTCGCCGAGCGAATGCAACCCGGTCGCGACGCGCTGCTGCTGCTTGCCCGCCTGCTCCGCCAACTCCGCCCGGGTCTCTTCGAGGAGCTCTTTGGCCTGCTTCTTCGTGGTCGCCGCGACCTTCACCACCTCGTCCTTCGTCACAGCAGCAACATGCTGACCTGCCGCGACGCCCTCCTCGGCAACATGTGAGGCCTGCTCCTTCACGGCCTGCCCCCCGCTCGGCACCTCACCAGAGCCGAGGTCATAGCCACCAGGTGGCACCACTGGGTCTGTACTGGACATGGTTCTCCTTCACGGTGCGGACGCTGGTACGAGACGCCCACGAACCAGCGTCATTGCCAGATGAACAATATTTTCACTCGATTCGAGCGCCGAAAGCAACCATTCTGAAAAAACCTCAGATGATGTTTCAACTGGTGCCACGCAACGGGCAGTTGCTCTTAGTGCTGCTTCTCGGCCCAAGCAATGGAATGCTGGGCCTGCCCCGCACTAAGGACCGTTTCTGCTCCGCAGTTGGTGCACCGGTTCACGTACTTTGTCGAGAACGCGAACAATGGGATGAAGAACAATGTGAAACGGTTGGAACGCCGGACGACGTCTTGCGATGCCTGCACATTGCAGTACCCGCAGACGAAGGAGACCACATTCACAATGTTCTCGATTATGCGATTGCCGAAGATTAGAAGCATGACAAGTCCTCCTTTTAGGATCCACTGTCGGGGCGTTCGTGGCCGCGGCACCCCGTTGAGCCCGAGCTTCGCCTTCACCAATGGTTACCTCTAGGACGTGAACGGACGGCGGAATGTCACGCCCAGACGCATTCAGGTAGGCGGCCTGATGCCAGCGAGATGGCCGCTACCAGATTTGATCGCGCCGCTCACTGATCCTGGCCGGGGCCGGGGCCGGGTGCCGGGACATCCCGGGAGAAGATAAATCGCTTGCGGGTATTCACAGGGCCGGAGACATTTTTCCCGTGCGCTTGTGCATATCCGGGGACGAGGACAGGCTTTAGTGCCGGGATTCCTGGCTTCAGCATCGGTCACCGCTGGGAGGGCCAAAGTTCTTCCGCCAACTTCATGCCAGTCAAGAATGCGGACAATAGGCTCCATCCTGTCCTGGGAATCAGCAGGATCGTTCTCGGGTCGCGCTGGGAAAGAGTCGCAGGACCGAATCATCTTGAACGCTCTGAGACGCAGCGCCACCGCCGCGAACTGGATCCTTGACCGGTAGCGCGCCGCCGCGGGCACAACCGAGTCCGACCTGTGGACATCCTCCGAACAGAAGAGTAATTTCAGCGTCCTCGTTCATCGCGATCGGGTGTAAGACACCTTGAGGTAACAGGTGAGACACGATGGGTAATGTGGGCGAGAACGAGCCGATTGGTGAGTTCGACCAGACAAATGGGCGAGCGCCCGGACTTGACGCGACGATGACGGCGCGGTCACCGGCGAGAATGATCAAAAGCGCGGCGTCCTCACTGACTTGGTGCGGGACTTCCGCTCTCAGGACGAGAACGACGAGGCCTACAGAATGGTGAAACGGCCTATAGGGAAGAAAGTCGGCCCTGAAATCGGACAAAACAAAATTTGGCGCCGGACAGAGGCTTGGTGAGCTTGGGCCGTGTGCACCACCGTGAGTTCCTTCAGTTTTCGGGGGTGAACCGCAACTTCAGGATTGTGCACGGCCACGGCCACGGTGCGCAGGGGAGCCGATCGGCATTCCCGCCGATCGGTCGGGCCGTGAGTGGTGATCTCGGCTGGCCGATAGATCGCGATTTTTGAGGCGAACCTCAGCGGCGGAGCAGGGTCTGCCTTTCGAGTGCTTCTGGAGTATGCTCACCGCTGAGGGAAGCTCCGCCCCGCCGCTTGAGAGAGGCAGATCATGTCATCTATTCCGGGTGCCGCTGCGCACGACGCTCACGTCGCGCCTGTGCGTCGCGCCGCGATGCTGGTGGGCGCTGTCTTTCTTCTGGTTGGGGTCCTCGGTTTCATTCCCGGGGTCACGAGCAACATCGCATTGTTGACTGGTGCCGGCCACGAATCCGGTGCGCTCCTGCTGGGTGTATTCCAGGTTTCGATCCTGCACAACATAGTGCATCTCCTGTTCGGCATCGCGGGCCTCGCCTTTGCGCGCAGTGCCCGAGGGGCCCGAAACTACCTCATCGGCGGCGGTGTCATCTACCTTCTTCTCTGGCTCTATGGCCTCTTCGTCGACCCCAGCTCCTCCGCGAACTTCGTGCCTCTCAACAACGCGGACAACTGGCTGCACCTGGTCCTGGGAATCGGCATGATCGTCCTCGGTGTCACGCTGGGGAGAAGCCGCAGCACCGCGCCGACCGGGACGCCCTGATATCCAGGCCAAGCTCCGTTGCCGAGTCTTTGAAACGCGCGCTGACCCAACTCCAACCCCACCAAACGCCACCTCCGAGACTGAACAAGTCGCAAACCGTGCGGAGGCCCCGTTGAAACGGCCACCTGTCCTATTCGTCCTCGCGCTCGCGCTAACGCTGATGGGGATCTTGGTCACCGTCATGACCACTGTTCGGCCGTGAAAGCGCACAACGCGAAGAGCCCGGGTGCCCGCTAGCGACTCTCCGAAGAAACGCTGCGTATCAGCAAGAGTGCGCCGGGTGCTGGCGCGCGGGTATCGGACGGCGCTCGAACTCGACAGCTGGGGCGCCGCCGATGGATCCCACAGTTTCAAGGCCCACGGGGGTGGCGTGGGCCGCGCCACCACGAGGTAAAAGGCGTCGATGTCGCGGGAGTATCGATCGGTAACCTTGTTCGTGAGTTCCTCGCCGACGCCCCTAGGTCGAGGATGCCACGGATCACGGTCTCCGCGATCAGCGCGTTCAATTTTACTTGCGGCACGGGAAGCTGCGAAGTTATTTCGTAGAGGGCGGCACCGGGTTTCCAGCCTGCACTTCTCAGGAATAGGCGCTCAGCGGCAAGGGCCGGCGCATTTAGGATTCAAGAAGCAAATTCTTAAGGTGCCTGAGGGCGTGCACAGTGGTGAGGCCCAGCACCTCGGACTGCGACCCTGGGAATTGGTTTCGCACGGTGCGCACCCCACAGTGTGAACTGACGCTGATAAAGACCGTTCCCGACCGCTCGCCCTCCTCCGGCCCTGGGCCTCCGACGCCGGTTACCGACACGCTTACGTCCGCGCCAACCGTGTCCAGCACTCCCCGGGCCATTTGCTCTGAGCACTCGGCGGAAATAACCGGACCTCGACTGACCCCCAGCAGTCGGTACTGGGTCTCCCGCTGATACGCAACCACCCCGCCCGCAAACCACGTCGCTGACTCCTGCGCCGCGCCCAGCGCTTGGGCGATCCGACCGGCCGTGAGCGACTCTGCTACGGCTACTCGTACTCGGTTCGCAAGCGCGAGTTGTCCAATCCGCCCCGCCAGCTGTGCGATCTGAATTTCTCGATCGTCTGCAAACAACACTGTTCGCCCTTTCAATTGCTTCCACTCAACTTAGCTACCGCGACCTCAAAAAACGAGCATCACTTAGCTTCGTAGCGTCCGGCCGGCCGACGCGTCGGCGACGCTTGTGAACTAGGCCACTTTAGACGACGGGCAACTGAGCAATCCGCGCATGATGTGGTTGGACGTCCGTTGCTGTCTGGCTCCTGATGGAGGCTCGGAAGTCTGAGCGACGGGATTCGACCAAGCTTGATCTTTTCGCAACCCATGGATCGCCGTGCGGGGCTGAGCGGCAAGGAGCGAAGGTTTGAGGTCACAAGTGCGTGACTCTTGCGGTGCCCGGGGGTACTGTCTTGTGCATTGGCTCAACGCACGGACAGGGTGGTCTGATGACGGACAGAATTGTCGACATTTGGGGTGAACGGAGCCCGTTCGCGCGAGGCGAGCATTGGCCCGTCCGGGTGGATCAGAAACTCGCCGAGGGGGTACTCGAGACGGATGTCGACCGTTGGGTTCAGTCCGCATGTGTTTTGTGCAGCAATGGTTGCGCGTGCGACATTGCGGTCACGGGGGGACGGATGGTCGGGATCCGGGGACGGGCCGTCGACCGGGTCAACCATGGGCGGTTGGGCCCGAAGGGGCTTTTCGGGAGTATTCCCGGGGTCAGCAGCCGGGATCGACTCACTCGTCCCATGATTCGTGTTGATGGAGCGTTGGTGGAGACGGACGGGGACACCGCAATGTCCCGGATCGTGGAGCGCAGCAAGGCGCTTCTCGCGGAGAAGGGACCGCTCAGTCACGGGTTTTATACCAGTGGGCAGCTTTTCCTCGAGGAATACTACGCGTTGGCGATGATCGGGAAGGCGGGGATTGGGACGCCGCACATGGACGGCAATACTCGCCTCTGTACGGCGACGGCGGCGACGGCCATGAAGGAAAGCTTCGGGGCTGATGGCCAACCCGGCAGCTACCTCGACATCGACAACTGCGATGCTGTCTTCCTCTACGGCCATAATATGGCCGAAACGCAAACTGTGCTGTGGTCGCGGATACTCGACCGGATCGCCGGCCCGGATCGGCCCTTCATCGTGTGCGTCGACCCGCGAGAGACCGAGGTCGCAAGAGTTGCGGACGTCCACCTGCCGGTGCGCCCGGGCACGAATCAGGCACTCATGAACGGACTCATCCGGGAAGTGTTCGTGCACGGCTGGGTGGATGACGTGTGGGTGCAGGCGCACACGGTGGGGGTCGACGCACTCCGTTCTGTCGTAGACCCGTGGACGCCGGAGAAGGTGGCCGAGACGTGCGGTGTCGATGCGGATGACGTCCGCCGAGCGGCCCGGATTTTCGGGGAATCGGAGCGGGTTCTCTCGACGGTGCTGCAAGGGTTTTACCAGTCCGCTCAAGCGACAGCGGCCTCGTGCCAGGTCAACAACATGCACCTGCTGCGAGGCATGATCGGCCGAACCGGCGCCGGGATCCTCCAGATGAATGGACAGCCCACAGCGCAGAACAATCGGGAATGCGGAGCGGACGGCGACCTGCCGGCGTTCCGGAACTGGGACAACCCGGAACACGTGCAGCAACTAGCCACGTTGTGGGATGTGGACGTCGACGTGATCCCGCACTGGGCGCCCCCAACACATGCGATGCAAATCTTCCGCTACGTCGAACAGGGCAGCATCGAGTTCCTGTGGGTGTCCGCGACGAACCCTGCGGTGTCGATGCCGCAACTGGAACGCATTCGCGGGATTCTGGACAGGGAGAGCGTGTTCCTCGTTGTCCAGGACTTGTTCCTCACCGAGACCGCCCAATATGCCGACGTGCTGTTGCCGGCGGCGGGATGGGGGGAAAAGACGGGGACCTTCACGAACGTGAACCGGACGGTGCACTTGTCGGATAAGGCGGTAGAGCCGCCGGGTGAAGCGCGCCCGGACCTGGATATCTTCCTCGACTACGCCGCCAGGATGGGCTTCGCACGGAACGACGGATCGCCCCTTCTCGACTGGGAGGGCCCGGAGGACGCCTACCGGGCGTGGCAGGAATGCACCCGCGGGCGCCCGTGCGACTACACCGGCATCAGCTACGACAAGCTTCGCGGCGGATCAGGGGTCCCCTGGCCGTGCAACGAGGAGAATCCTGACGGGGTGGCGAGGCTGTACGCCGACGGGGTCTTCCCGACCGATCCCGACTACTGCGAGAGTTTCGGGCACGACCTCCTGACCGGGGCAACCGTGGGGGAGCAAGCGTTTCGCGCGTTGGAAACACATGGCAAGGCGGTGATCAAGTCCGCCCAGTACGCGCCGTCGCACGAGGAACCTGACGATGAGTATCCGCTTCGCTACACGACCGGACGGACCGCCTACCACTTCCACACTCGAACGAAAACGGCGAGGTCGCCTCAGCTGAATCGGGCAGCACCGACCCCGTGGGTGGAGATATCACGGTCGGACGCGGAAGCTTTGGGACTGTCGGAGGGCGACATTGCGCGGGTGACCTCAGCGAGGGGCGAAATCGTTGTTCCTGTCCGGGTAGGGGACGTCTCTGTGGGAACAGTGTTCGCGCCCTTCCACTACGGGTACTTCGACGCATCAGCGGAGGTCGCGAACGGTCATACTTCCGCGGCGAATGAGCTTACCGTCACCGAGTGGGATCCGGTGTCCAAGCAGCCTCTGTTCAAGAACGCAGCCGTTCGCGTTGAGAAAGTCGCCGATGCTGTCGGCCCATCCGACGCGCCTACCACGACCGCCTCCAGGCCCGCCGATCCGGGAGCGGTCCCCCCGACCGTCGGAGGACGGGACGCGGAAGCATCCGGCGTCATCGACCGGGACGCCTGGACGGCCGACCGGGCGGAGGCCACATCATGATGCTCCCCGTGTATCTGGGGCTCCTGCGGACCTCGGAGCAGGTGCTGGCGTCGTCGTATCGGCAGGTCGCGGACGGACACGGCGCTGAGCCCGACGTGTACCACTTGTGCCAGACTCTCGCGAAGCAGTGCGACGATCACGAACGAGCATTGGCGCCCGTTATCGAGCGGTATGGTGAACGACCGGACGACGAACCCGAACGGCTTCATGCCGTGGGGATCTCCACCACTCGGACGGGACCGGTGGGACTGATCCGTGACCTCCAGGACCTCTACCTCTTGGCGAGTTTGGTAGACGTCACATGGATGATGGTCAAGCAGGCAGCCCTCGGACTTCGTGATGATCAGCTCATCGCAGTCGTGGGGGAGTGCGAAGCGCAGATCAAGGTGCAGCTGGGCTGGCTGACGACACGTATGAAGCAGGCGGCGCCTCAGGCCTTGATTATCGCGTGATGAGCGAGCGCGCGTCCGGATACGGTCCCCTTCATGCGGCTCAGCAGCAGCGCGGGGGCGGTGCCGCCTACGCCGCCGTCTTGGCGATCTTGACCTTGGCCATGACCGGCGTGGTTGGTCTCCTCCTCAGGCAGCCGTGGTTGTTCCCGAGCCTCGGTCCGACGGTGATGCTGTTCTTCGAATCACCGAGAGAACAATCTTCCCGGCCCCTGAATACGATCGTCGGACATGTTGTGGGGATCGCCGCAGGGTTCACGTGCTACACGGTATTCGGCCTATCCGGGCTCTCTTCGGCACCTACGGGCGGCCTCACGGTGTCCTACGTATGGGCCGGGGCGGTAGCCGTGGGAATCACCACCGCCGTGTTGAGTCTTCTGAGGCTGCCCCACCCACCGGCCGGCGCATCAACCTTAATTGTGGCATTGGGTATTCTGCACACACCCGTTCAGCTACTGTCCATGGTGGGCGCGGTGCTCCTCATCACGACAGTCGGATGGGCGTCCAACCGGCTCCTCATCGGGAGACAGAAGCGATAGGTATCTTTGGACCATCAGTCCTTTATTTTGGGCACCGCTGGTGTCGCCGTATGAGAGTTATTGTGGGGACGCTTTCAGAGCTCAAGACGCTGAATCGGGCCGGTGCTATGGAATCAAGCTCTCTCGAGTGCACCGACAAGGGCTTGCCGGATAGCGGTCTTCCGGTCTATGGCTGTGGCGATGCTTGCCCAAATCCGAGGCGTGGGGCCAATACGTTGAAGGCCTTCGTGAGTCCTCCGAGGAGCGCTCCGACGGTATGCCCTTCGCCGGGAACTTCGTAGTAGCTGGTCAGCATGCCAGCATTTAGGGCCACGGCACTCAACGCCTTCTGGGGTGGACCGATGACGTAGTCATCGGTCCCGACGGTGAACACTGCCTCCGTGTCGGGATAGTGCGCGGACGACATTACGATCGCGGGTTTCGTCGCGTCGTACGCGGCCTGGTCTCCGGCGAAGACATCGGCTAGAACCGTGGGCTCAGATTCCGTGCTTGCGAAAGTCGTCCCGGACTCGCTGATCACGTTTCCCCAGATATCCGGGAATTAGGTAGCCAGGGAAATGGCGCATTGGCCCCCATTGGAGAACCCGGCGATTGTCCAAGCGACGCGGTCGGTTTCAATGTAAAGGTTCGCGCGTGCCCAGTTGACGACGTCCTGCTCAATGTAGGTCTTCACATTCCCGTGAGCGGAAGTGTCCAGGCAAAGTGAATCAACGCTCGGATCGCCGAGCTGGTCCGCAAGGACGACAATGGGGGCGCGGCCCTCGTGGGTGAGGGTGAACGTGTTCAGGACCGAACCGATATAGGACGCGTCCGGGTTCCCGTGCTGGCCTATTGTCGCCCGTCGCGTTATTTGACGATGGCGGCGTCATCGTCGGTGACGATGCCCGGTCATGAAAAAGCCCCGCCGGAGCATTCCGGCGGGGCTTTCGTCAGGATGGTGACGTGGTGGTCGTCACTGGTGACGCGGGGTCATTCGCTGTTCTCCGTGATCGCCGATTGCGCCGCGGCCAGGTCGACGATCGCTTTGTCGGCGGCGTAAGTCGCGATCAGGCTCGCGACGGCGAGGTTGTTCACCGCTCGCGGATAACCACGGGAGGCGAGGTGGATGGCATGGATCGCGTCGTCGGAGAACAGCGGATCAGACCGACCAGCGAACTTGAGGTGTTGCCGGATGTAATCGGTCGTGTCGCCTGCATTCATCCCGGTGATTGTGTAACGCGTCGAGATGCGTTGATCCAGCGCTGAGAGCACCGCGAGCTTGAGGCGGCGCCGCAGGGTGGGCTGGCCGATGAGGAGCATCGCGAAGTGCGACCCGGTGTCCATGTCACTGTTCGTGAGCATGCGGAGCGCTTCGAGATCGGTGTTGGTGAGCAGGTGGGCTTCATCGATCACGACGACGGGCAGGCGGGCGCGTTCGTCGAGTTCCCCGGCGAGGAGCGTCGCGGTCTGCGAGGCGAGCACGCCGGAGAAGAACGCCGGGGTGCCGCCGAGCGCGGTGACGATGCGGGTATGGATTCCGCGCATCGTGATCGTCGGGTCGGGGATATAGATGATCTGGTGCCGGGAGGGTTCGAGGCCGGCGAGAGCAGCGCGAACGGCAACGGTTTTGCCGGCGCCGACCTCGCCGCTGATCACGCCGAGCTGGCGTTGGCTGACGCACCAATCAATCCGCGCGATCGCTTCCCGATGCGAGGGGTGCGGGTGCAACGCTTGCGGCGGGATATCGCGGGCGAAGGGCATGCGGGTGAAGCCATAGTGCGATTGCAGCGTGTCGATACTCATCGGGCGGCCTCCTGGATGCTGGGCACGAAGACGACCGTGGGTCGTTTCGAGGTGGACGCTTTGACGAAGCTGATCGGCTCGCCCGCCATGGTGCCCTTGTGACGGGTCTCGACCAGGCGCAGGTAGTCAATGCCGGAGACCGCGTTTTTCGCGCCGTTCTCGGCGGTGTCGGCTGCGGCCGTGGCGGCCTTCTTGTGGACGTGGCGCCGGATCTCGCTGAGCACGGCGATGCCCGCCGGGACGCCGTGGCCGGCCGTCACGGTGATCAGCCCAGCGAGGTCGAAGGGGTCATAGACCAGCTCCACGCGTTTGCCGACGAGGAGCTGATCGACTTGATAGGTGTTGGACTGCAACGAGACGGTCGCGGACTTCGTCACCGTGCGGATCGCCGACCACCGGAACGCCTCGGCGATCTCGTCGCGCGTTTTCCGGACCGGCCTCCGGCCCACCCAGCTGGCATCCCAGCGCTGCAGCGGGGTCTGCCCGGTCGTGGAGTGCACGGCCTGGTGGTAAACCATCTCCACCCACGACGTGAACAACGCATTCAACTCATCCAACGACGTCACCATGCTGCCCACCCCCACATCAACGACGCCCGTTTTCGTGTCGACGGTGGTGATCTCGGTCAGGAATTGGGAGTTGACGGTGTTGAAGAACCGCTCGATCTTCCCGCGTCCCTGCGGCCGATACGGTTTCGAGTGCGTCAACCGGATTCCGAGGCGCGCGCAGGTCCGAGAGAGCGATTCGTCCACGAACGCGCTGCCGTTATCGACGTAGATCGTGCCCGGGATTCCGCGGGCTTCCAACGCCGGGCGCAGTGCCGCGGTCAACCGGACGGAGTCTTCGGCGTAGGCCCAGCGGGCCGCCGTGACGAGGCGGGTGTGGTCGTCGAGGAACGCGAACAGATACGTTTTCCGCCCATTGATCCGCGGCCCGTGGAGGCCGTCACCGACCCACATCTCGTTGGGGTAATCCGCTTCGAACCGGCCGAAGACCTCCCGCACCCCGGTCGGGAGTTCCAGCGTGCGGAAGTGCCGCAGCAACGTCGACTCGCTCGGTGCGTCGCCGAGGGTGTCCATCATGATCCGGCGCACCTGCGCTGAGGTCCGGGCGGGACGCTCCCGTTTCAGCGTCGCGGCCAACGCCAGGATCTGCGCCGGCGTCACGGCACCCTGAGCGCGGCCGCGGGGCTTCAACGCGTCGAACCCGCCGGCCCGCCAAGCCCGAATCCACCGGTCGATGGTGTCTTTGGAAACCGTCACCGTGCCGCCGAACGGCCCCGGATGAATCATCGCAGCGAGGTCCCTGACCATCGGGCCGCGCTGCCGCGTGGTGACCGCGCTGTCCGCCGCGGCGCGAATCAGCTGATACCTGAACAGGGCGATCTTCTCCGTCCGGGCGCGGCGCACTGCCGAATCCGCCGAAGACCCGGCCGGCACCAGGAGCGACAGCGCCGGGCTCACCGGGGACGCCCGGGGCGCCACCGGCTCACCGGGCGGTAGGAGGGTTGGCGGGGTTGCGGGCATGAAAGGTCCTCTCAAACAGTGAACACGCCGATCACAGGGATATGGCAGGCGCTCCTGCCACCCTTCCCGCCGACCAGGGCCCCGCGTAAGGGCCGGTTGGTGTTGGGACCCGCGGCCCACCAGCTCAAGCAAAACAAGCGCCCGTTCGTCGTGGCAATGCCAGCCTGGATCCACGTCACCCTGACGGTCGCGGCAAACCGACGAGCCAACCCCTCGGCATACGCCATCAACACCGACAACGCCTCACCACCGGTCGTGCCGGCAGGTCTCGGCCAGAGCACCACGGCGTCGGGAGCGTCCCGCACCAACAAGCTCGTGAACCACTCGCCGATTTCCACGGCCGAGGTCGCGAAGGCGCGGAGCCAACCGCGAACCGTCGAGACCGGTCTCCCGCAGCCCGCCGCGATCTTCCGGTGGCCCCAGCCCAGCACCGTCTTCGCCTCGATCACCTCGGCCGCATCGGCCCGGCGGACGGCCAACCGCACCTCCAGCAGCACATGCGTGCCCAGGCAGACCACGCACCGCGACCGGCGAGGGCGAAGCTCGCGCCACGTCCAATCCGTGCCGAGTCCCTCCCGAATCACCCGGGGCCTGGCCCAGCCCCACGGGCGCAACCGGCCACCGCAATCGGGGCACGCCACCCGCCCGACCAACAGGTTCGACTCGACAGAAACATGATCATGACTTACCGTGAGCATCAGCGCGGCCTTACGCGTTAGAACGGCCCGGCGTGATCCTTCAAGATTGCACGCCGGGCCATTCGTCTATCCGGACATCGTCAGCCTGATGCCGCCGACCACCAGGCGCCAAATCCAGGCGCGCTAAAACCCATCGTCACCGGGCCCGACGCCCACGTCGTCACTCCGGGAGACGCACAACAGAATGGACGCCTCGTTGTATTCGTGAATCCAGAGGACATCGCGGACCTAGATCTCACCGACGGCCAACTCGTCGATATCCGCAGCGACTACCACGACGAAACGGAACGGGTGCTCCGGGGTCTGCGGGTGGTCTCTTACCCGACGTCACGAGGGTGTGCGGCCGCGTACTACCCAGAAGCTAATGTGCTCGTGCCGATGAATCACGTGGCCGAGGGGAGTAACACCCCGATCTCGAAGGCCGTCATCGTGCGGCTCGAACCTAGCCCTGGTCACACCGCGAGAATTCCAGTCGCCGCCGCTGAGACGACCTCCCAGTAGCGGTAGGCGAACGGCTACTGCGCTGTCTTGTGCCAGCCCGGACATTCTGGACCGCCCGGCTTCACCCGGTCTATCACTCGTCGTGCCGTATCGATGGCCGCTTCGATCGCGTCCTCAACCTCTTTTCGGCTGTTCGTAGATGCAGTGCCTGCGGCATACCCGACAATGAATGCGCTCACCGCGCCAGCATGTGGGGAAACAGACTCCGCCGATTTCCTCGCCAACTCGACGATCCTTTCCACGTCCACGTCCAGGTCCAGGTCCAGTAGCTGCAGGGCCTTGACAAGGTGATTGTTCCATTCCCTTAGCGAATTGTCTTCCGCGCTGGATAGCGGCATCACGGTTCCCCCAATTCTCGTCATTCTGGCATGCGCCCACGCGAGCGCCAGGCGCTTTCGCTCAAGAAGTAGCACCACCATCATTGAGCTGCAATGCTCGATCATGCAGTCGTAACCTTCCGGGAAAACAGCCAGCGGCCTGACCAAGCAACGCCGTCACTGTTGAGGCTGGACCGGCCGTTCTGTTCAGCTGTGCCGACGGGTTGCGCCCCGGATTCGAGCCCGCCCGCTGGCACCGATCGATTGCCGGCCTAGTGATATCGGTCGTCCGCGGTCGCAATACTCAATGCAGACACCCGTCTGATACGAGCGAACGGAGCATCATGAGTTACGACATGCCGCAGCCCGAAGTGGAGACCGTGCACGGTCCCAAAGAAACCGCGACTCAATCGACTCCTCCTACGAAGCCCGATGACATCGATCCGGAAGACGGTACCAACGAACATGGTGCCCCAGTCGAAAATCCGTCAGGGTAAGGCACACGCCAGAGTGCAGCGGCGCTTGTTTCGTTTGCGACACGCAGCTGAATGAACGGCCACGAGTGCAGTCTCCTTGCGACGGAACCTCCTCACCTCGCTTTCCCTATCCCGTTGGTCGTGCGACGGTTTGGTCACGCTCGCTATGAGGTCAGGTATCGACATTCTGATCCGGATATGCCGGGACACATCCATGCGCCTGCGTGTCGAGGCGCCGTCAATCGGGTCCGCCACGACGACAGGCCCCTGAACGTCTGCAGTGGCGAACGTACGTGGGACCGAATCGATGTCGGCCGCCGCCACGCTTCCGGGTCGGTCACAACCCGGTGCCCGCCCCCTGCGCGCTTTCACGGAGCGGTTGTTCTGAGCCCGGGCGCTCAGACTGTGAAGAAATTGTGAGACGCGGAGGAGTGAAGGGCCGGGCGGGCTCAGGGAAACCTGGGGCCCGCAGTAACCGAAGACTTCTACGCTGGGCCGTTCTTCACACCGCAACGCCCAAGCAAAAAATCCCGCGGCGTGCTCATCGTCCTCGCCGTGCTCTGCATTTGCGGCCACAAACCGGTCCTCCCCGGCCGCATTCAACATGCGCGGAAGTCGGGGATGATCTTTTCTGCTCACCAGCATATTCGTGCGGCCCTCCGGGTGGCAAAATCTTGCCATGACACGCAATTCCGACGACCGATGGGTGAGTCTGCGTGGTCCAAACAGGTGGGTGCCATTTGTGGTCATGAGTCCGTTCCTCCGGGCGCTCATGGTGGTCTACGGGCTGAATTTGATTGCTCTTGCTCCCCGGCTCGGCCTTCCTCTGGTCTGGTCCATCGCGATCATGATCTGCGCCGCTGTTGGTGTCTCTGTTCTTCCGTTGGCGATTATTTGGCTTGTCTATCCGTATTCATTTCTGAACCCCGCGAGTTCGACGATCCGCGCCCGACGGCGGAGCGCGCAGTACTCAAATATCACGTCTGCGCAGCTGCTCGTGAGCGTTTCGAAGACACGCCGCGTGCTGAATCTGCTTCTGAAAACTGACACCGGTCTGCGCGCCCTCGTTCTCATCCGGGATGCGCGACGGTGCACGCTCGATCCCGAGGTCGCTGTGCTCGCGGAAGAGATGATCCGATTCTCAAAAATAGCGATACCAGTGTCCATTCATGACCCTTTGGGGAAATTCGCTCGCTACAATTTCCCGAATAACGTCACCCTCGACGAAGCACTGGAGTTTGTACGGCATCCGCCGGATTTTCTCGACGACCTCCCGATACGGCAGCGGCGATCGGCCGGTTTCTAGACGCCCTGTCTAAATTGACCAGGCGCGGCAGAGGGGCTGCCATGACACGGAAAGTGCTGTGAACATGACCTCACAAACGACGAAGTCGCAAACGGCGATGGCTGGTTTGCAGGATTCGGCACGAGTCTCGCGCTGTTGAGATTACCGGTTCCAGACTTTTATCAAGGTCGGGCGTCCTGATCACCCAAGGGTTCATTCCCGCGAACTTTATGGGGGTAGTCAGATCCGGGAGCGCAGCAAGGTGAACGACCCATCACGCACGATCAGTGTGGTGACTGGGGCAGAGACGTGCTGGTCCGGGTCGCTGCCCGCGGCGAGCTCCCATTCCTGGTTCGGGGCGGAGGGGAGACTAAATTCGACCCCATTGCTGGCGGCGTTCAGCAGGAGCGCGAAGGCGTCCGCGCCGGCGTGCTCGAGGATGAACGTGATCGCGTGGGCGTCCTCGTCGTCCCAGTCTTCGTCGGTGAACTCTTTCGCATCCGCTCGCAGAACACGCACGGTGTCGCTGTGGCCGGTTTCGGGTGCCTGGCGGAACCAGGTGGGGCGCAGGGCGGGGTTGTCTCGGCGTAGCTGGAGCAGGGTGCGAGTGAACCCGAGCATGCTGGTGTCGGTGTTCGCCCAGTCGAACCAAGAGATCTCGTTGTCCTGGCAATAAGCGTTGTTGTTGCCGCGCTGGCTGCGCCCGAGTTCATCGCCGCCGAGGATCATCGGCACGCCCGCTGAGAGCAGCACGGTCGCCATCAGGTTGTGGCGCATCCGGGTGCGACGTTCGTTGACTGCCGGGTCGTCGGTAGGTCCTTCCACACCGTTGTTCGTGGATTGGTTGTCGCTTTCTCCATCGGCATTGTCCTCGCCGTTGGCGTCGTTGTGTTTCTCGTCGAAGGAGGTGAGGTCGTCCAGGGTGAACCCGTCGTGGGCGGTCACGAAGTTCACACTGGACAAAGGAGAGCGCCGGTCTGCTTCGTACACGTCGGGGCTGCCCAGCACGCGCTGGGAGAGAGTGCTGAGCAAGGATTCGTTTCCGTGCCAGAAACCGCGCACATCGTCTCGGAACTTACCGTTCCATTCGGACCAGTCCGCCGGGAATCCGCCGACTTGGTAACCAGCTGTGTCCCATGGCTCCGCGATCATCTTCACCGGGGCGAGGACGGGGTCCTGCTGGATGAGGGTGAGGAACGCGCTGTGCAGTTCCGCATCGCCGCCTTGCCGGGTGAGGGTGGTGGCCAGGTCGAAGCGGAAGCCGTCCACGTGCATCTCGGTGACCCAGTACCGCAGCGAGTCCATTATCAATCCGAGGGCGGCCGGGTGGCTCACGTTCACACTATTGCCCGTCCCCGTGGTGTCGAAGTAGTTGCCGCGGTCGCCGTCCACGAGCCGGTAGTAGGCCTCGTTGTCGATGCCTTTGAACGAGAATGTCGGGCCCAGGTGGTTGCCTTCAGCGGTGTGGTTGTAGACCACGTCAAGGATCACCTCCAGTCCGGCGGCGTGCAGTGCCTTGACCATCTTCTTGAACTCTGCCACCTGGCCTCCTCCGTCGCCGATGGCGGCGTACTCGCCGTGTGGGGCGAAGAAACCGATGGTGTTGTAGCCCCAGTAGTTGCGAAGTCCTTTCTCGACCAGGTGGCTGTCCTGCACGAATTGCTGCACCGGCATTAGTTCCACGGCCGTCGCGCCTAGCTCGGTGAAGTGTGCGAGGGCGGCGGGGCTTGCCAGGCCCGCGTACGTGCCGCGAATATTTTCAGGGACATCAGGGTGGGTCTGGGTGAAGCCTTTCACGTGGACCTCATAGATCACGGTGTTGCTGAGCGGTGTCAGCGGTGCGCTGTCGTCGGCCCAGTCGAAATCCGGGTCTGTGACCACGCAGCGCGGCGTGAACCCGGCCGAGTCGCTCTCGTCCATGGCTTCGGGGTTGTCCTGGTCGTGTCCGAACACTTCCTGTCCCCACGCGTAAGCGCCCTCTAATGCGCGGGCGTGGGGGTCGAGCAGTAGCTTGTGGGCGTTGTGACGTAGCCCGTTGGCCGGTTCCCAGGGTCCGTGCACGCGGAGGCCGTAGCGCGTACCGATCCCCGCCCCGGGAATCAGACCGTGGAATACGTGGCCGGTGCGCTCGGCAAGCGGGGTGCGGGTTTCCGCGCCCGTGTCATCGAAGGAGCAGAATTCGACTAGGTCGGCCGATTCGGAATACACCGCCATGTTGATGCCCCCGGAAACCAGGGTGGCACCCAAGGGGTAGGGCAGCGAACGGGTTGCGATGGAGTTCATGGGCCTCTTTCAGCAGGAAGTGACGCGCTCACAACGATGCGCTCGGGACGAGGAGTGGAGCGCTACTATTCACGGCCAAACTCCCCGAAACTCGAAATAATTTACACCAGTGGATCACAATCCGGTATCCGCGCTCGTGCGCATTCTTGAGGATCGGGCGTCGTCGTGCTCGACGAGTACACCGACAAAACGGACACGGTCGCCCAAAGCTGGCATCAGTTCTCACGTATTCACACGACGCACGCCAATGTTGGAGCAGCCCGCCGCACCGGAGTACGACACCTGCTCCTCACGGACGATCAGGTCACTCCGTCAACGTGTATCGCCACGACGGATGCCGATTCCGTTGTGCCCCGGAATTGGATCACCGCCCACCTCACCTTCGCCCACAACTACTTCGATCTGGTCTTGGGAACGGTTCACCCCGACGACGTTCTCAGCCCCCCAACCCACGATCACTGACATAACCACCACCAACTCGTTGTCGGACAGCCGCACATTCACGGGGCAAACCTGCGCGTACGAGCGGATCGCTACCTCGCAGCCGGAGAATTCCAGCAGTCAACACGAAGACGTACACCTCGTCAGCGCGCTCCGTGAGGTGAACGTAACCGAAATGCGGACTGCACGAATACCTGTCCTCACCTCAGGTCGTCTCGCCGCGCCCCCCCGAACGCCTTCGCAGACTACCTCCGCACTCAGGCCGAAAACTCGGCGACGTCCTCACGTACTGCCGCGGTGCCGCACACCCAACCGGGTGACGCGCCGACCGAAACCCGGGGCCGTAAGCGCCCCAATTTTCCAAGATCACGACTAGCAACGATTGTTTGTCAGGTGCAGACCACGGCGAGACGAGGGCGCCCAGACGGGAAAAGTGTTACTTACAGATGCATCGCGTCAGCTAGCCGTTCGGACGGCACGGCAACTCGACAGGTCGTTTTCTCTATGTTCCTTGCGCTGTCTCAGACGGTTCATCTGTCCAACTTCGCGGGGGGCGCGCTTCGTGATGGGGTGCACCCCGCGTGCGTCGCGATTCCTTCATTTCCGCCTCGAAGATATGCCGTTTGCCCTCGACCAGAGTGCGCCGCGCCTCTCGCTCGGCGTCACGGAGCGGGGCGTAATAATTGTCGTCGTACTCTTCAACGATTTGGAACGTCCAACGCCCATCGATCACGTTTCGCCCGAGGAATGATTCCTGCAGCGTCGCCGCCAATGCCGGATGCCCGGCCTCCCTCAATTGGGCGATGGCGTCACCCAAAGCAAAGTCAGCCTCACCGGTCAGTCGATGAAAGCCATACAGCAAACCTCTAGCGTGCTCCACGACCTCTAAAGCCTCTGACAACTTCCCCAGGGCCTCAATCGTCTTGTCGGATACCCCGCTTGGACGCTGGTGGGACGAGTCTGGCTTGTCACGTTCCAACATTCCTCACTCTTTCCTTTCCATGATTCGTTCGGAGACACCTCCCGGTATCACAGGAGCGAACAGTATCCCAAGATTTCCGGCATGAGACGCCTCCCCGGATCCCGAGCTGTTCGGGCTTGAGGTCGACCTGGACAGCGCCGGCCTGCCCGGTTGCGGGCAGGAACTGGCTGTACGGATAGTTGGTGCCGAGGAGAACGAGAGTGTCGCAGCCCTTCATCTGATTGAGGCTCGGCTTGGACCCCAGCAGTCCCAGCTGCTGGGTATGCCACGGGACGTCGGAGGGAACGACTTGCTTGGCGCGAAGGGAGGTGATGATTCCCGCGCCGGCGAGGTCTGCTGCCATGAGGACCTCGTCCGTGGCACCGTTGGCGCCGTGACCGACGAGGAAGCTGACCTTCGATCCAGCGTTGATGATCTCGGCCATCTTGACGATCTCCGACCGAGGCGGTGAGATCGCGGTCGACGCGGCGACGGCGCTGGAACGCGAGACCCAGTTCTCGGGTGCGGGTTCGCTCCATTTCATCGCCTGTACGTCGTGGGGCACGATCACGACGGCGGGCATCAGCCGCAGCCGTGCGGTGCGGAACGTGGTGTCGATGACTGCTTGCGCCTGGTCGGGGGAGACGATTGTCTGCACGTAGCACGCGACATCGGCGAAGACCCGCTCGACGTTGTTCTCCTGCTGAACGAACGTGCCCAACGCGGCCAGTCCCTGCTGCCCGACAATCGCGACGACCGGCTGGTTGTCCATCTGCGCGTCATACAGCCCGTTCAGCATATGGAATGCTCCGGGGCTGGACGTGGCGATGCAGACGCCGACCTCGCCCGTGAACTTCGCGTGCGCGGTCGCCATCAACGAGCAGATCTCCTCGTGTGTGGGGCGAATGTACTCCAGGCCGGTTCCCTCATGGTCGGCCTTGCCGAGCATGCCGTCCATTTCGCCGATACCATCGCCGGGGAACCCGAAAACCCGACTGACGCCCCACTCCTTCATGCGCTTGATGATGAACTCGCTGACATTCATGGCCACGGATTATCCTCTCGATGGTGATTTCGGTGGGTGCCTAGCGGTGCGTGCTGCGACGAGCCGGTCGACAGCATAATTTGCCTGCTCAGGGAATGCCAGATATCTCGTCAATGCCGGGGCTTGTCGCGGCGTGCTGGACCGGCGACAATGATGCCGAACGGAGTCGCTTCGTTATCGGAGACGTCGGGCTCCGTATCACTGAGGAGCACGATGAATTCTGCAGCTGATTTCCCGCCCGAAAAGCCACGAGTCACGATCAAGGCGGTGTCGGAACCGGACGAAAAGGGTGAATACACCGATTTGGACGAGGAAGCGGAATCGGCGTTTGCGTCGGATCCGGCACGCGGTCACAGCGACGAGGACAGTGCGTCTGACAGCAACGGTCCCGCGAATCCCGGAGGCGACGAGGGAGAGTATACCGACGTCGAAGAGGCGGATTGACGGGTCACCGGCACGAGATGTGTCGACATCCCGGTGTGTGTGAACCATGTCAGCGCCGAAGGGCAGACTGGTCCCATGACGGGTGGAGAGTGACGTGGTGAGTGCGCAGCGGGGAGCGCCTGAGGTCGACGCGATTGTGGTCGGTTCGGGCCCCAACGGCCTGGCCGCAGCGGTCACCCTCGCCAGGGCGGGACTGTCGGTGCGCGTCTACGAGAAAAATGCCAGTGTCGGTGGCGGTGCCGCCACCGCAGAACTGACGTTGCCGGGATTCCACCACGATGTCTGCTCCGCCGTGCATCCGCTGGCGCTGGCGTCGGAGTTCTTCCAACGCTTCGGGCTCGCCGACCGAATCGACCTGGTGGTCCCGGAGGTGTCCTACGGACATCCGCTGCCGGGCGGCACCGCCGGTCTCGCGTACCGCAGCCTGACGCGCACCGCCGCCGAACTGGGCAAGGACGGCCCGGCCTGGAACCGCCTGTTCGCACCCCTCGTCGCTCATGCCGATCGAGTGGCGGAATTCACGGGCGCCCAGTTGCTGCGGCTTCCCCGGCATCCGGCAACGGCACTGCGGTTCGGACTGCGTTCTCTCGAGCAAGGCAGCCCGCTCTGGAACCTGCGCTTCTCTGGCGAGACCGCGCCGGCCCTGCTCACCGGCGTCAGTGCACACACGATCCGGGCCCTGCCGAGCATCGCCACCGCCGGGGCCGGCCTCACCCTCGCCACGTACGCGCATGCGGGCGGCTGGCCGATCCCGGTCGGCGGCAGTGGGGCGATCGTGACCGCGCTGGTCGATGACCTGCTGGCCCACGGTGGTGAGATCGTCACGTCGACCGAGGTTCGACGCCTGAGCGACCTGCCGACCGCCAGAGTGGTGATGCTCGACCTGACGCCGCGGGCCCTGCTTCGGCTCGCCGAAGGTGAGCTGCCGGCCGCATATGCGAGACGGCTGCGTGCCTTCCGGTACGGCAACGGCGTCGCCAAGGTCGACTTCGCGCTGTCGGATCCGGTGCCTTGGCGGGCCGCTGGGTTGCGGGCCGCTGGCACCGTGCACGTCGGCGGCACCCGCGCGCAGATCCGGCGAGCCGAAAACACTGTCGCGCGCGGCCAGCACGCCGAAGAACCGTATGTTCTTGTGTCCCAGCCCAGCGGCATCGACCCCAGCCGCGCCCCGGCCGGCCGGCACACGCTCTGGGCATACACCCATGTACCGTGTGGCTCGAACATCGACCAGACCGAAGCGATCGTGCGTCAGATCGAGCGCTTCGCCCCGGGCTTCCGCGACACCATCCTGGCAAAAGCCAGTCGCACGGCGACGGAGCTGGAACAGCACAATCCCAACTATGTCAGCGGGGACATCTCGGCCGGCGAGGTGAGCATGAGCCAACTACTGCGTCGGCCAGTGCTTTCCCCTGACCCGTGGCGCACCCCCGTTGCTGGCGTCTACCTGTGCTCGTCGTCGACGCCGCCTGGCCCGGGAGTGCACGGCCTGGCCGGTTGGCACGCGGCGCTGAGCGCTCTGCGACATGACCTCGGGGTGCACACGGCCCCCGGTCTCTCTCCGGTCGCCCCGAGACAGACCGACCAGGAGCGGACCGACCGACATGAGCGCACCCGGCACGAACCGAACCAGGAACAGGAGACACTGTGGCCGTGAACTACCGCACCATGAGCTGCCCACCCGAAAACGTCTTCGCCGTCCTGGCCAATGGATGGCTGTACCCGAGCTGGGTCGTCGGAGCTTCCCGGATGCGCGGTGTCGACGCGTCGTGGCCGACGGCGGGAAGCGCCCTCCATCACTCGGTGGGTGTCTGGCCGGCGCTGATCGATGACTCCACGTCTGTTCTCGAGTGGCACCCGCCGCATCATGCGCTGCTCAAGGCCCGAGGCTGGCCGGTCGGCGAGGCAAATGTGGCCCTGGACGCCCGGGCCAGAGGCGACGGATGCGTTGTTCGCATCACCGAGGACGCCACCGCCGGACCCGCGCGGTTCATCCCTCTCTTCCTGCGCGACTCGGCGATCAGCATACGCAATGTGGAAACGCTGCGCCGCCTGGCTTTCCTAGCCGAGGGAGGAGCAGGAACTACGCGGTAGCGCCTGGTTGGTCGGCGGACACGAGTGATCCGGAGTCCGTCGTTCAGGTGCAGGCGTCCCAAGGCGAGCGCCGGTGACTAACGCACGATCAGGGGGAGAGTTTCCTTACGTGGTGGAAGAACACCGGACTCCTCACGTCGAGGATGAGTACGATGATGCACGGGTAATCGAGGCGTGGTTTGGCGGACTCGCGCTGAGCAGCATGCAGATTGTGGCGCGACCGGCGCGGCCGCGGGAACAACCGTCCATTCGGGCGTCCTGGGCTAGCAGATGAGCAAGCATTCCGGGGAGGCGACCGTGGGAATGACTGACGGCGGTCCCGGCGCTGCGGGCGCACAAGCCGACCCGTAGGCGTTCTACACGGACTTCTACAACCTCGACGAGAACCTCGGCACTCCCGTGAGCCCCGAGGTCGTGAAGGCCGCGCCGATATTGAGAAGATCCGCGCGACCAAAATCCCCAGCCTGATCATGCAAGGCGTTCTCGACCGCATCCTGCCGATTGACGCGACCGGGCACACCTTCCACAACGCGTTCCCTGAGAGCGAATACGTCGAGATCGAAGGCGGGCCACACGGCTTCGGCTGGAGCCACGCCGCCGAGGTCAATGTAAACCTGCTGCGCTTCCTAGCGAGCTTGCAGCCCAGTGTCCCGCTGTCGCTTCGACGGCGGGACAGTGGTGCCCACAACACGGAATCCGAGGAGAATGCGACGATGGACGACGAACTGGGAACGCTCCCGGTGCCAGCAGCGTCGCTGAGGCGACAGCCAGACTCCGAGAGCTGTTGAGGCGGCGCTGCGTGACTGTGCTCGCGAGCGTCGACCACGCCGAAGGGGCTCGGGCGGCCGGTTTGGAACTGGCCGATGAAGTGGTCGTGTTCTTCGGAAACCCGGCCGTAGGAACTGGGATGATGCAGGACGACCCGAGAGCCGGATTCGATCTGCCGCTTCAAATGCTGCTCTGGGACGCCAACGGCACGACATACGCCGGCTACTGTGATCCTCTGAAGCTCTCCGACGTCTTCGACCTCGTCGACCACCGTGACGTGCCTGCCAAACTGAGCGGATTCATGGCACAACTGATTTCCGACCTACGCGGCGAATAGTGTCCATATTCGAGTGGCGAGATGACCGACTATCTCTCGAGGAAGACGCCGCGATGTTGGTCTTCGATCACGAGGGCACGATGCTCATTGAGCGCCCATGGCCCGCGCCAGGCACCAAGTACGTCGGCAGCGGCAAAAGCAGGGGACGCCCACCCAGGACTTTGTGAGTGTCAGCCATGTCCTGATGCAAAAACGTCAGCGATGTCCTGATACATCACAAAGTCCACTTGCGAGCTTCCGTGCCCACATTTTGCCCACACTTGCTAGAAGTCACCCTGACTTCAGTGGTGACGGGGTGACCGCAAAACGTTGAAACTACGCGGCAGTTGGCCCTGTGCGAGGCCCAGACTGGGCTGTGACTAGGGTTCGAATCCCTACAGGGGCACAGCGAAGTCCGGGGCTTCGTGGATTGGACAGATTCCACCCCGGAGGGAAGTGGCGTCATTGCCGAAACTCGAGGTTGACCAAATCCTCGCGCCACGTCCTTGGGAACAGGACGCCTACGTTTGGCGGGCGCTGCCAGGCGCTGAAGAAATCGCCTTGAAGGCAATCCTCAGTGGGTGCCCCCTGCAAGCGGATGCCCAACGGCACGGGCCGAGGCTCGATCAATCCTTGACCTCTCCGGATCTCGGCCAGCAGTCAGACACACCGGCGGCGCCAGCTCCACCAAAAAACGCGCCCGAGTGACCGCCTCGAATTCCAAACTTGGGAATTGCCACGCCTCTTGCAGATCGAGGCGGCGCACCTTCGTTGCGAGGGCGGAGGTGGGCGCGGTGACGGTGTCGATGCGGGTGATGAGTGCGGGGGATGGGTACAAGTACCTGCTGCGCACGGTCGCCGCTGGTGACGGGAAACGCTCGCTGTCGACACCGCTGACTCGCTACTACACCGCGGAGGGAACGCCGCCCGGCCGGTGGATGGGCGGTGGCCTCCGGGGGCTCGGCGCGGGTTTCATTGTCGAGGGCGACGTTGTCACGGAGACGCAGCTGCAGCTCCTGATCGGGTTGGGCCGCGACCCGGTTACCGGCGAGGCCCTTGGGCGCGCCTACCCGGTCTATGGGACTGCCGCAGACGGACCTTCGGCCGCTCGAGGTGGGAGTGGTCGCCAGGCCGGCCCCACCGTGCGAGCGTCGGTCGCGGCGGCGTCCGCTGGCGACCAGTCGGGAGCGGGGCAGCGGCGTGCCGTCGCTGGCTACGACTTCACGTTCTCGATTCCGAAGTCGGCGAGCATCCTCTGGGGCATTGCAGACGCACCCACGCAAGCGCTCATCGCGGAGGCACACCATGCGGCGGTTGCCGAGGTGCTGGCCTACATGGAGCGGGAGGTTGCGGCGACGAGGACCGGGTCAACGGCGCAGGGCGGCGCCGTCGCGCAGGTGGATGTGACGGGCCTGATCGCGACGGCGTTCGATCACTTCGACAGCAGGGCCGGCGACCCTCATCTCCACACGCATGTGGTGATCAGCAACAAGGTGCAGACCGTGCTTGACGGAAAGTGGCGTTCACTCGACGGCAGGCCGATGCACGAGGCCGTGGTGGCGCTCTCCGAACTGCACGAGACCCTGTTCGCCGACGCGCTCACGCGATCGCTCGGCGTGCAGTGGGAGAGGCGGGAGCGGGGGCGAGATCGTCACCCGGCCTGGGCGATCAGCATTGTTCCCGAGGCGCTCGTCGCGGAATTTTCGTCGAGATCGAGGCACATCGATGTCGAGACCGACCGGTTGATTGAGGCCTACGTAAGCCGGCACGGTCGTCGTCCGAATCCAGTGATGATCGTGAAGCTTCGCGCGCAGGCCACGCTCTCCACGCGGCCCGCGAAGCACGTGCGCTCGCTTGCAGAACTCACCGCATCGTGGCGAGAGCGCGCCGCGCGGGTCCTCGGGAGAAACGTCACGACTCTAGTGAGCGCGGCATCCGCGAACCGATCAGTGTCGGTGCTGTGCGCTGAGGACGTGCCGCTCGAGGCGATCGGCGCGCTCGGGCTGAGCGTGATGAGGACGGTCAGCGAGAAGCGCGCAACTTGGCGGCACTGGAATCTGACGGCCGAGGCCGCGCGCCAGACGATGCAACACCGTTTTGCGTCGGCCTCCGATCGCGAGGCTGTCATCGGGCTTGTCGTCGATGTCGCCGAGCGCGCGTCGTTGCGGATCACGCCATCCGAGCTTGCATCGAGCCCAGTCGTATTCCAACGGGATGACGGCACGTCGGTCTTCCGGCCGAAGCACTCCACTGTGTTCACCTCGACCGAGCTGCTCGACGCTGAGTCTCGGTTGCTCGAGCGCGCCGGCGATCTGACCGGGCCTCGTGTCGCGGCGGCAACGCTGCGATCGGCTGCGCGCACGCGGTTGCCGGGTGGGGGAGTGATTGCTGAGAACCAGCTTGCGACTCTGTCCGCGATCACCGGCTCAGGCCGAGTGCTCGATGTGCTGGTTGGTCCGGCCGGCACTGGCAAGACGACCGCGATGAATGCGCTTCGTCGGGCGTGGGAGACAGCGCAGGGTTCGGGCTCCGTCGTCGGGCTCGCTCCCTCGGCCGCCGCCGCTCAGGTGTTGTCCGAGGACCTCGGCATCACCACTGAGAATCTGGCGAAGTGGTGGCACAACCACCTCGTCAACGGAGCAACGTTCGGCGCCGGTCAGCTCGTGATCATCGACGAGGCATCCTTGGCAGGCACCTTGTCCTTGGACCGTATCAGTGCTCTCGCCGCGGATGCCGGCGCGAAGGTTCTTCTGGTCGGCGACTACGCCCAGCTCCAGTCCGTCGACGCGGGCGGCGCGTTGTCGCTGCTCGTTCATGATCGGGAGGATGCGCCCGAGCTCGTCGACGTGCACCGCTTCGTCCACGACTGGGAGAAGACGGCATCGCTAGGGCTTCGCCAGGGCAACCCCGAGTCGATCGACCTGTACCTCGCGCACGACCGGGTGCGCGAGGGCGACACCGAGACGATGGCGGATGCGGCGTATGAGGCCTGGCGCGTAGACGCCCGAGCCGGCCGAGCGACGGTTCTGATCAGCGACTCGACCGAGGCGGTTGCGGCGCTCAACGTGCGCGCCCGCACCGAACTGATCCTCGAGGGTCGTGTCGATGCGCTCCGCGAAGTAGCCCTCCATGACGGAACCTGCGCGGCTGTCGGGGACACGGTCATCACCCGCCGTAACGATCGCGCGCTTCGCGCGGGCCGCACCTGGGTACGCAACGGCGACCGGTGGGCCGTGATCGGAGTCGACCGGAACGGCTCTATCGAGGTGCGACGGCACGGCCGACGGTGGGGGAGTACGGTTCTGCTTCCAGCCGAGTACGTCACGCGCCACGTCGAATTGGGCTACGCGATCACCTCTCACCGCGCGCAGGGCATCACGACCGACACGGCGCACGTCGTTGTCGCGCCCGGCATGACGCGGGAGAACCTCTACGTTGCTATGACGCGAGGTCGCGAGGCCAATTCCGCCTACGTCGCCGTCGATCGACCCGATGTCGCCCACGTCGGGCCGCGCCCCGGTGACAATGACGATACGAGCGCGCGCAGCATCCTCTACGGCGTTTTGCAGCATGTCGGTGCCGAGCTGTCCGCACACGAGACGATCACGGCAGAGCAGAATGCATGGGGATCGATCGCGCAACTCGCGGCGGAGTACGAGACCCTTGCGGCGGCCGCGCAGCACGATCGGTGGGTGTCGCTGGTGCGCGCAAGCGGCCTCTCACCTGGCCACGTTGACGAGGTCATCGAGTCGGATGCGTTCGGGCCGTTGACCGCGGAGCTCCGGCGAGCCGAGGCCCACCACTTCGACGTCGCGAACGTGTTGGCACGTGCGGTTGCGGCCCGTGGATTCGAGGACGCACAGGACATCGCCGCCGTTCTTCGAACCAGAGTCGCATCGGCGACCGCGCGAGATTCCGGGGCGGGTCGCTCGCGCCGGATGCCGTACCTCGCCGCCGGGCTCATTCCCAAGGCGATCGGCCCGATGGATGCTGCTTCGCGCCGCGCCCTCGACGAGCGCAGCGACCTGATGGAAGCGCGAGCGAGCGCCGCACTCGACGAAGCGCTACTCGCGGGGGAGAGCTGGACCCGGGCCCTCGGCGTTGCGCCACGGGGCTCGGAGGCCGCCGCGTGGCGACTGCACGGATGCACCGTTGCGGCCTATCGGGACCGCTACGGCATCGTCGGCGGGAGGCCACTCGGTCTGGCACCCGAAGCGACGGCACAGAGACTCGACTTCGCCCGTGCTCGTGCCGCACTCGACGAAACCCAACGTCTCGCAGAAGAACGCCACGCCTACGATGGCTCCAGATCTACTGTCGCTGCGGGGCTTCCGCCCGCCGGCATCCGGTTCTAGACTTTTTCTAGGCGATCCCTATAACGCGTCATCGCTCGTCGCGATGGCATGACTCCCGTCTATCGGGCAGTCCTCTCAGGTTCTTGTTGCCGAACACCTGAAAGGATGCAGCATGTTCGGACTCATCTGGGCAGTCACCGCCCGCATGCACTACGCGCTGCGACGCTTCATGCCAACCAACATCGTGCTCGACGCGATCCACTCTCGCCACGGTCTCAAGTGGGGCGTGCCGGCGATGCTGCTCGCGGTCCCGTACGCGCTCGCTGCGATGTTCTGCGCAGGGGTGGTCGAAGGCGGCGGCTCGGGTTGGCTCAATGTGCTCGCGCTGCTCTTCGTGTGGAACGCGCTCAAGTTCCTTTTCGCCGGACCGGTGACGCTGATCGGGCTGCTTCGAGTTCGCAGCGGTGAAGCCCGGGCGCAGCGACACGCGATGTTGGCCGGAGTCGACGAAAGCGTCGAGCCCAGGATTGAGCTCGAGAGACTCGAGGAACCGGCGCTGTCGTCGAGGCGCGGCTGAGTCCGCTCTGTTCGACAGCACGAGTGGCGGCCGTGGACACGACCGTCCGGCCAGTCACCGCCGGCGCACCTCTTATTCGCGGCAGGATGGTCTCAAACATGTCTGCCGTAGGAGGCTTCACTGTGATGATTCCGCAGGAACAGCTCGACGATCTGCTCAGTCGCGCCGCGCTGGCCGCGCTCTTCTACTACCCCGAGATCGTGGTCGATGACGACGACTACAGCCTCCAGAAGGACATCGCGTATTGCATGGAGCCCGTCTCCGCGATCTCGCATGAGGACGCCGAACGCCTCCGTACCGCCATCGGGCATGTGATCACGAACCCGACCGCGCATCGCTCCGACCTCCTCGCCCTCGTCATTGAGTTGGCACCGCCACCGATCGAGTAGCAGCGATCATGAACGTTCCCCCCGCTGAGAACGCCTCGCCGCTGAAGAAGTCGGCGAACCAGCCGCGTGCCAACACAGACTCTAAGGCCGAGGCGAGTCAACAGACCCACCTTGATCGCCAGGCCGAAAACAGGCGCAGGTGGGTGGAGGCCAACCGTGACCGGGTTCGCGACCTGAATCGGCGCTGGCGGGCGGAGCACCTCGAGCGTGCCCGGGAGATCAACCGCGACTCGATGCGGCGAGCTGCGGCACGCAAGAAGCGAGAGGCTGAGGTCCGTGCTCGCGGGCGAGAGCGTGCGAAGCGCTGGCGGGAACAGCACCCCGAACAGGTGCACGAGTACCAACGCCGGTGGGTGGAGGAGAACCGCGACAAGGTCAGGGAGTACTACAGCCGCTACTACGCGAAGCACCGCGACGAGGTGAACGCCCGAGCCGCGGCCCGACGGGATGCCGACCCCGAGCGCACCAAGCAGGCACGCAAACAGTGGGCCGAGCGCAACAAGGAACGCCTCGCCGACTCGCAGCGAACCCGACGCGCCGACCCCGCGACCTACCAGGCCGAGCTCGCCGCCAATGCAGCGGCGAGACGTCTCAAACGCACGCTCAGTCGGGCCGGCCTCCCGCCGAAACAAATCCACCCGGTAACCGCCGCCGAGCGCCGCACCAATGCACGCGAAGCGGATGCCTACTTCAACGATCACGCGTTGCCCGAGCACCTGCGCCAGTTCACCGTTTTCGCCGAATCGCTGACGGAACACATGCTGAAGAACGGTGCCCGCATGCGGGAATTCTCGGAGGCCTACCTGGAGACCAGAGCGCGCATGGGGCTTCCGCCGGTCCCGGTCGAGAATATCGTCTCCGCCCGGGCAGTCGAACTCGTCACCGAGCGGATGCGCCGCGTCGACCTCCTGACCAGCCGCGACGTCGCGGCGGCCGTGCGGAGCACGAAGGCAGTGGTTCGACGCGAAGAGCGGCAACAGCAGTTCGACCGCCTGGTGAAGACGGTCGTGGCCCATGTGCACCGCAACAGTACTCGCCTTAGTTCTACTGCGGAGATGGAGAACCGTGCAGGGGCTCAACGGGGAAGGCCGCGTGTACCCATCGAGTCACTTATCGTGCGACTCGCGACGCAGGAGGTCATGGAGCGCGTGCCCACGAACAGGCTAACGATCGAGGATGCTAGGAACGCTGCCCGCGCCGCGAAGCTGCAAGTGGAGATGGTGTTCGAACCAAATCTGGGAGCCACCGAGGATCGAATTCAAAGACGGCCGTACGTTTAGTTAACAGCTGGCCTGCCAGCCCCAGACGCCACCGACCAGCGCGCCACCGCAGCGGGTCGAGGGAGGTGCAGTCATCCGAAACCCGATAAGGACCTGCCCGATATTAGGGCCCACCGTAACGAACCGCATCTAAACTCCAGCGCACTCCGCGTGCCTGGCACCAGCTTCGTGGGTCTCACAGACCCGTCCGGAACACAGCCTCCCCGAGGAAATTGGCGCCGGTCAGATTGCCGGCCGTCGCATCAAAAACAAACAGGGCGATGTCGGCCCGGTCGGCGAACTGCCGTGCTTCGTCGGTGAAACCGGCGGCAGAAAAGAAGAGGGCTCGGCGCTTCGCAACTGCAGCCCCTCCCGCCAGCTCACGAACGCTGGGGACCTCTGTTAGGTCAACGGCGGTGTCGACACGCGTCACGTAGTGCGTCGATTGAGCGTTAGTGCCTGTCTTCGGGTCAATGCTATGAGCGTCACCCGCTCCGAGGAATCGCATCCATGATGCGGCGAGTTCTGCAGCTCCGGCGTCTGAAGCACCGTATGGCTGGGGGAGCGGAGCCGGTCCCTTGGGCTCAAACGCCTCTCCGGACGCCCCAGGTTTGTACTCGTATGCCGTCGCCTGTCGTTCCTTGATGCCTTCGAACGCAGTTAGGCAGGCCACGTCCGCCAGCCAATCGAGCCGCGCGACTCGGTTGCGCACCGCAGAATCCAAGATCCCTCGTCCGACGAAATAGGTGAGACCCCATACGATCACCAGAGCGAGCGGAAGTAACAGCCAGCCGACATGACCGGGTCGTGCGTCCATGGGAATCCCGGACAGCCACATCCACAAACCGCCGATCGAAGCCACGAGTAGAAAAAACGCAACCCAAGTGACGACTCGGTACACGGTACGCGTCGGTACGGCCCCACCAATCTGAAGGATTGACGGTTTTGTCCTGGCATAAACGTTCTCGGCGATCTCGTCTGGCGAATCCCAAATCCATGGGTACTGGCCACCATTCGCTCGGCCCAAACTGAGCGCGAGACCATACATCTGTTCCTCACGGCGGCGAGGCCCGCGAGGCCGTTCCTGTTCGGTCGCTTCGGACGTGGTGGTCATGATGAGAGAGTATCCGCGCCAACGGGGTTAGGGCGGGAACGACCCGCAAGCTGAGGCCGGCCCGGGCCCTATGGCGAACGCGTACAACCCGGTCACAGGCTGTGGGTTCAGCTCCTCGGACAAGGACGACGCCACCGCAGAGAATCTCCGTCGGGCGCGTCATGGAATCCGGCCTGATCGAGGGGGTTCTCATCTGGAAGCCTCATTTCGGCCGGATTGCCGCGCTGCCCCGGTCTGCGCCTCAAGAACGATACGCTTTCGACGTGACCGAAGACGAGGAAGATGAGGTCGAGTACCGGGCCCACCTTGAGGCGTGGAACGAGCATCTGGCCAGGTACGCGATGCCTACCTGTCGATGGCTGAAACGACAGAACGTGTCGCCGAGCAGGGAGGAAAGTCTCGGGAGCTCGAGCCTCCAAACCGAACTCTGACAAAGTGCTCGATGCGCTCCATGCCGGCGACACCCTCGTCATCACGACCCGTGACCGACTGGGCCGCTCGACGCAGAACATGCATGCATTCGCAAATGACTTGCGCGCTCGAGGCGCCGCGTTACGAGTACTAAACCTCGGAGGAGCGGACGTGAGTACCGCAACTCCGATGGGGTCGACTGGCAGCCGACCGAGAGACGTGACTGGACTTCAGCGGCGTCCGAGGCCTTTTCGCCGGTTAATCAGCTTAACCAGGTGTTTCAGTTCGGCGTCGCTCCGGTCGTAAAGTGCTATCAGGGCAGCATTCAGGACGCGAGCGCACAGCACGACGTCGGCCACTGTCATTTCCTGACTGTGACTTGCCTCGTTTCCGATCCACTTCACGGCAAGCAGTGTGTGCGCGATGTCGGGTTGTTTAAGACCAAACATTTCGATCCTGGCATGCAGTGTGGCAGGGACACGCTTCCCCGTTTTTCTGTCGACCCTGGACTTGTTCACGCGCTGCGCATTCATGAGTTCCTCGGCGGCGCGTCGGAGACGATTGCCAGCTGCGCTGGGACTCACGAAAAGAACGTTGGACGCGCCTACGATCTCATCTTGTACGGTCTGCGGTGTGCGTTCCGGGACCGCCAAGAGGGGCAATGCAGGATTCGCATATCGTAAGCGGTAGGTATCGACCAGCTGTGGCTGACCGCGACCGTCATAATCGTCGAAATCGTAGTGGTATCCCCAATCGCCGGCCATTGCAAGTTCGCGCATGCAATTGGTGTCATCACAGATCAGGGTGCCGGTAAAAGTGCCAGAAAGCTCTTCGAACGGCCCTTCGTTGCGGTGCGCGGCCGTGAGCGAAGCTTTGGATACAGAGTCCATTTGCGATTGACTAGTCGCGTATCCAACTGTGCCAGTTTTGCACTGCGGGCATGTCGTTCGTGGCCAGGTCGCAGCAGTCACCCAGCGGTCGAGATCATTCAAGCTTCTTGGCATTTATTGACCATATCGGGGCCCAAGAGCTGCACGGTGCCAGCGCTAGAAGCTCTGACCCGCCTTGGCTTGTTGATGTCAAGTTCCGCCGAGCCCGATTGGTGTATCGACGGCTACCACGCCAGGACGCGTGGCCGCGCCGCCCTGGCAGTCCTGTGATTGCAATCTCCGTGAGACTTCGAGCGCCGGAGGGTGTGTCGAGGGTCCATGTTTGGCAATACCGGGCACGCTGATCAAGGACGAGAGGATTGATGTGCCTGAGAGCCGACATAAGTACCTGTACGAAAGGTTGGGCGACCACGACTTTCAACAGTTGGCGTCGGCTCTGCTGGCCCTTCAGTTCCCCGACTATGTACCCTTACCCCTTCGACAATCCGATGGGGGACGGGATGGTGTCGTAGGCCCCGACCGGCTCGTCTTTCAGACGAAATGGTCTGTGCGCGGTCGCGAACGAGACCCGGTTTCTTGGCTCGATGCTGAAGTAAGAGGTGAAGCCGAGAAAATCAAAAGGTTCGCCGCTCAGGGAGTTTGCAAATACGTCCTTGTGACTAATGTCGAAAGTACAGGAAAGCCGAACAAGGGCACCTTTGACCGTCTTGACGCGAAACTCCGGCAGTATTCGGCAGAGTTCGGCCTCGAGATGTCGTGCCTTTGGCGGGAGGCAATCAACTCAATCGTCGACTCGGCGCCTATCGAAACCAAATGGGCGTATGCCGAAATGCTCGCAGGCTGGGACCTCATTCGCTATTTGGTAAGTGAGCAAGGCGTGGTTGCTAGGGACTCCGAGCTTAGGGATATCCTGCGCAAGGTCGCGTCCGCGCAGTGGGACGAAGATGAGCGCATCAAGTTCAGCCAAGTGGAGCTTGACCGTGAGCGACTCACCGATCTTTTCGTTGACGTGCCCGCAGAACGCATTCGACTCCCGAAACGTGTCGCGACAATAGGCCGCGAGTCCACCTCAGTGGGCGGCGCGGCCAGCTACGTCGCGACAAGGACGCCATATCCTTTCACGCTCATCCGCGGTGCGCCCGGTCAAGGAAAGTCCACTCTCAGCCAGTACGTCTGTCAGACGTATCGGCTGGCGTTTGTCCCGAGCCAGTCGTTAATCACTACGAGTCTCCCCGAAATCACTCAGCCACGGTTCCCCCTGCGGCTCGACCTCGGGGACTATGCGGCGTGGATGCAGGGATTTGACGTATTCGACAAATCCGATGACGCGCGGTTGACCAAGGGGCCGAAGCGCAAAGCTGCTCAAGCATCGGTGGAATCGTTCTTGGCTGAGCTGATTGGCCATGCTAGCGGGCGAGGCTCGGTGACGTCGGCGGACGTCCAGGAGATCTTCGATCGGGTTCCAAGCCTTGTTTTTCTAGACGGCCTCGATGAGGTCGGCAACCTGAGCGACCGCACGAGCGTGGTGCGCGAGATCGACTTGTTCTGCGCCCGTGGCAAGTCATACGCCGTTCAGCCAAAGGTTGTCGTCACGACTCGACCGAACTCCGCCGGGCTCCCCGAACCGAGTAGCGAGCTCTTCGAAGTCATTTCTCTGAGCCCGCTTGACGCTGCGCTTCGGGATGAATATCTACAAAAGTGGTGTGTCGTCCACAACGTGCGGGGGAACGACAGCCGCGTACTGCGCCGCAACTTCACGGAGAAGGTCAAGGAACCATACATTGGCGAGCTGGCTGGAAACCCGATGCAGCTCACCATCTTGCTGTATTTGCTCCGACAGCACGGCGATGCAACACCGAACCAGCGCACTGAGCTCTACGACGCCTACATGGCACTCTTGCTCGCCCGTGAGGCGAACAAGCGGCCAGAGTCGGTCCGGAAATATCGAGACGACTTGACCGAGATCGTACCGTTCCTTGGTTGGTACCTGCAGTCGCGGGGTGAAGAACAGGGACACAGCGGGCGGATGGCATTTGCTGAAGTCGATGCAGCCATGAAGCACTTTCAAACTACGTATGGAAAGCCGACCGAAGTTGTTGATGAACTTTTTCTCGCGGCATCAGATCGGCTTTGGGCGCTGACAAGCAAGGAAGAGGGCACCTTCGAGTTCGAAGTTTTGTCCCTCCGCGAGTATTTTGCGGCCAGGTTTCTCTATTACAACGCGGGCGAAGGCAACCAGTCATTCGACCGGACCGAAGTTTTCCGCGAACTGCTTCGGCGGCCCTACTGGCTCAACACCGCCCGCTTCTACAGCGGGAACGCAAAAGGGTCGGATCTTTACGTCCTAAAAGCTGGTATCGAACACGAACTTCAAGCGAACAAATCCAAGCAAGTCAGGGTCGCGTCCTGGAGTCTACTGGCCGACGGGGTCTTCAACAGCAGACCGAACGAAGCAGCGTCGGTCGTCAACGCGCTCACAGACGAACACGGAAGCCATCTGCTACTTGCTGCACTCGACAGCAAGGCGATCTCCCCCCTCCCCGAAAGCAGCCATGCCAGGGAAGCATGGACGCGACTGACGTCCGAAATACGCGCCAATCCAGCAGACCCCCACAACTGCTGGAGGGTCCGGGTGATCCGGGAACTTCTTGGCCTCCGCAGCGAATTCATGAACTGGTGGCTGGAACGTGTTGCTGAAGCAATCGAAATCGGCAAAGACCTGCCCTGGCTCGCGATCGGCGCAGAATGCGAAGTCCTTGGTGGCGCTAAAGTGAACATTCCAGGCCTCTCCGCGGAAGACGGCCTCCGCGCCCAACTCATCCTGAATTGCGGGTTTATCCCCGAAGACGGAGGGATGCTCGAGGCCCAGCTAATCCGCGCAGTGCTCGACGGCCAGTGCTCAGAAACGACGTCAACTCGCTCGCGACCCGCGCAAATTGCCGTCGCGCTTAGCCCTAGTGAGTACTACGCGTTCGGTGCAGAGATTACGACCTATCAACCGGATGCTGCGTCGAATGATCGCCGCGCATTGGCAATGCAGCATCTCCGCAGGTCGAGTCCCGAATACGCGGCCATCGCCCGTCTTCGCCGATTTAGAAGAGGAGAGAAAGGGAGCACATTCCCATGGGCAAATACGGCCACCGCACTCCTCAAGCAAAAGAATAGATGCTGGCTAGTGTCGGAAATAGCTGTGATTGGCGCCGCTTCGCCGTTAGGCCTCGGCGTGACTAAAGCGCCGGGCACCGCCGGCCTTGGCTCGGCGGGCCATCCTGCCACCCTGATCACGGAGACGCGTTCTAAAGCAAACGACGTTGACTGGTGGCGGGATCGACTCGCCGATTGCCAAGACGATCTGTCACGGGCCGAATGGGCGCTGGCCCTATGGGCAAAGGCGAGCAGACCTGTGGTTGATGAACTCTCAGCCGACCTCGGGACGGTCGTCGACCACCTACCTGCGAACCCGAGGCGTGCGTTCGAGACGGCGGCTCGGCGCCTCTCCGAATCGGGCTGGATCGCCCCACTCTCACCCGCCCCGACCGGGCTGACCGGTATCTTCCAAGACCTCGTGCGGCTTCGCGCGAGACAGAGCGCCGAAGCTGGGGTAGCTGCAGCGGCCCAGAGAACTCCGTCGTCGTCGATGCCACTCGCTGAGATTGCCCGCAAGAGCAAATGGCTCAAGGTCGACCGGACCCCAAGCTATCGATGAAGACTGGCATAGATCGACGACACTGATGGAAAACAAGGGCGATTCCGTCCACCGCAAAGCGCACGCAAACATTGGCGAAGCGCTAGCCACCGCCGTTGCCAACGGACTAATTGCTGCCCGTTTTGCCCACCGGGTCCGACAGCAGTCCTGGTTGCACGATATTGGCTCTAGGTCTCACGCCCACGGTCGAATGCGTCCATGTCGACGCCGTGTCGAATGAAATCGTTGGAGTTGAAGTCGAGGTTGGCCTCGATAATCAAGTCCTCCAGCTCAACGGCGCGTAGGTACTTTTGCTGCTCACGGGCTTGAGCCTGGGCGTGCCGATCAGCCCGATACTTTTCCAGGTCCGTGCGGGCCTCCTCG
The DNA here is from genome assembly GCF_004402485.1 of Cryobacterium algoricola. Lineage (GTDB taxonomy): Bacteria > Actinomycetota > Actinomycetes > Actinomycetales > Microbacteriaceae > Cryobacterium > Cryobacterium algoricola. The sequence continues at coordinate 225,890 of NZ_SOFG01000009.1, forward strand.
AGCCGGATGAGTACATCGGCCTTTGTATGCTGAATTCGGCGACGTTTGACTTTGAGATTCGCAATATCCGCGGCCCGGTCAGCCCTCTGGCGTCGCCACGCTCGAATCTCTGCGGGAATGCCCGTCAATCCAACGACGAAATCGGCGGCGGCCAACGCCAGACCGCTGACAACCGCAATGTCACCGACGCTTCGGTTCTCAATCATGGCAGGGATCCCGGCAAGGGCAGCTAGGCCGAAACCGAGGGCAAGAATTGCCAAACCGAGCGTCAGCCGTACTGTCATGATCGCAAGCCTTGCGCTGTCAAGCGGTCGACTACGTCCTCTTGTCGCCGGCTCTTTTCTCGGTCGTCATAGGCGAGGACTTTCCGCAAGGGCGTCTGAGGAGGGGAGATCGGCGACCTTGAGTATTCGAGCGCCTGAGCCCCACTCGATCGTGCGCTTAAGCCCCATCGATCGTGCGCAAGAGCACCAGTGGTGGTGCGGCTCAGCACCACGGGCGCTCTCCGTCACGATTACGCGGTGGCGAGGGCTGTGTGCTCGCGCCTGTGCAATCACCGAGCAGGTCTCGTGGCCACCATCGGGCAGATCTGCTGGCCGCCTACGCCCAGTTCCAATTGGCCATTGATAAACTGGCTCGACAGCCGGAACACTGCCAGCGCCGCGTCGAAACCGGCCTCGTCGATGAAGACGGTCTCGATGATCTTGGCCGTCACCAAGATGGTTGCCCTCCAGATCCGTGCCGCCAATTCCTCAATCCGACCCTGGTCCCAGGTTTGGAAGGTGTTACCTTCGACATCCCTTGGCCGGAGTTGATCGCCCTTCGTGACGAACCCTGACTGCGCAGTTTCAGGAGCTGCTTCGCTTTGATCTTCCGTACCATTACCGGTACTCCTTCCACCACGTGGCGCTCACATGGTGGGAGGAGCTTTTCAGGTGGGGCTCAACCACGCCGGCAATGGGGCTGAACGATACGAATGACGTATCTGAACAGTGGGGCTCACCCGCACCACAAGTGGTGCCCATCGAAGCCAATATTCAGCGGACTCGCACGGAACGATTCACGCGCACAATTGCATATACATATCGGCGTCGAATAAAACGGACAGAAATGCCCTAAAATAGGATCATCACCAGAGTCCCGTCCACAGGAGAGCCATATGACCGTCGAACCGATCACCCTGACCGCCCAGGGACCAGGGCGCCCTCGTCGATCCCGCCGAGGCGCAGGGTCCAGCGCACACGTGTAACTGCAACCACGTCGACAGTGAGGGCATCGTGTTGATAGCCGTCTCATCCCGTACGCCATCCGCCACGCAACCATCTTCGGCGCCTCCGGAGTGATCCAGCCCGGACTCTGCCTTGATCTGATTGCTTCTCACGCCTCAATGCCGTTTCCGGGAATGTTGGAGCGTCCGCAGCGAGGTGCCTGGTCGAAGGACCTTACTACTGAACGGCAGATGCGGTCCCGGTATTGCGCCGCGCGGGATCGACCCAATCGGATTAATTGATGAGCGGCCACGCTCGAGGAGTGCCACGATGTCGCCCAAATCCCACTACCTGCCAACGCGGCCAAGCCGGCGAAGCGGCGGCCGGACGTTACTTCTCCTCCTCGGTGGCTTCGCTTTGCTTGCGGGACTCGATGGGGCACTCATTCTGCTTGGCCTGCCGGCACCGGTGATCGCAGCCCGCCTCGCCGATGTACATGGCCCGCTCATGGTCTTTGGCTTTGTCGGAACGGTCGTTGTTCTTGAACGCGCTGTTGCCATCCGCCGGAATTGGGCGTTCCTGTCTCCCGGTCTCCTCGGCGCCGGCGGAATTGCGCTTGTCTCTCCGATTCCGCTCGTTGTCGGCCAGCTCGCCCTCGTGGCCGGATCGATTGTGCTGCTCGCGATCTATCGGGCTATCTGGGCGCGACAGCCCTCGACCTCCAGTGCCGTTCAGGCCCTCGGGGCGTTGCTCGGCCTCGCCGCGACAATTCTTTGGTGGGGAGGTGTCCCGGTGCCTCAACTCATCCCGGCGATGACACTCTTCCTTGTCCTGACAATCGCAGGGGAACGTCTAGAACTCGCCCGGATCTCACCAACCGTTGACGAGCGGGCCGAGCGGTGGCTGCTCGCGGTAGCCCTGGTCCTGGCATCTGGCGTCGTGCTGGCACTGCTGTGGCCTCTCCTTGGATATCCGGTGCTTGGCTTCGCGCTGCTCGGTCTCGTCTCGTGGCTCGTGCGATACGACGTCGCGACGCGGCTTGTCAGGTCGAAGGGACTGCCGCGTTACATGGCCCTGTGCCTGCTCGCAGGCTACGGCTGGCTGGGTGTCGTCGGCCTGGTCTGGATCCTGTGGGGACCCGGATACATCGGCCCGGCCTATGACGCCGTGGTGCACTCCGTCTTCCTCGGCTTCGTGATTTCCATGATCATGGCGCATGCGCCGACAATCCTGCCTGCCGTGCTGCGCCGGCCGCTGCCCTATCGTCCCTTGATGTACGGTCCGGTTGTCCTCATGCACGCTTCACTGCTTGTGCGTGTCGTCGGCGGAGACGCCAGAGGGTTAGACGTTCTGGTGCAGTGGGGCGGTTTCGCGAATATTGTCGCCGTACTGCTCTTCGTGGGTGTTTCCGTCGTCTCCGTCTGTGTGGGCGCGCCTCCGAAACCCGTCAGGCGTGAGTCGAGCACGGCCTCTCCGCGCGGACGCGCAACGATCTCTCTGGAAACGCGCCGATGACCCGCCGGCTGTGGCACATCATCACCGGAATCCTGGTACCGGCGTGGCTTTTCCTCACCCTCGTCGTGGTCATCGTGCATCGGTTCCTTCCGGTCGCACCCTGGCTCATGGTGCACCTGCTGCTCCTCGGCGCGGTCAGCAGCGCGGTCCTGATCTGGAGCCAGCACTTCGCCGACACCCTCCTCCGACACCCGGCGCCCGGCGGTCGAGTCTCTCTCGGCTGGCGCCTCGCGACCCACACCGTGGGAGCCATCCTCGTGATCACCGGCATAATCGGTGGCTGGTGGCTGGTCGTCCTCGTCGGCGGCATCCTCGTCGGCGCGAACGCGCTCGCCCACGCGACTATCCTCGCCGTGCAGTCCCGCGGCGCGCTACCCTCTCGGTTCGCACCGCTTGTCCGCTACTACGTCGCGGCCGGCGCCGCCCTGGCCATCGGGGTCACCCTCGGAATCCTGATGGCGCGCATGGACGACTCGGAAGACACGTACGCGCGCCTCTTCATCGCCCACATCGGACTCAACCTGCTCGGCTGGATCGGCCTGACCGTGGTCGGGACAGTCGCCCTGCTCTGGCCGACCATCCTGCACGTGCGGGTCACCGACGGCACCCGCGCGGCAGCGCGCTGGACCCTGCCCCTCTTCCTCGCGGGCCTGACCGTGCTCGGCCTCGGCTGCCTGCTCGGGGAACGCGTCATTGCCGGTCTCGGCATGCTCGGCTATCTCGCCGGGCTGTGCCTGGTGTTCGCCGACGTCATCCGCCAGGGTCGCTCAGCGCCCGCCGTAACCTTCGCCGGGTGGAGCATCGGCAGCGCCCTGGCCTGGTTCGGCCTCTGCACCCTCGGATTCGCCGCCTCCGTCACCGTCGCCCCCACCTGGACCGCCGCTGCCGACGGGCTCGAACAACTCGTTCCGGCCTTCCTGGTCGGCTTCGCCGCGCAGATTCTACTCGGCGCGCTGACCTATCTACTGCCGGTCGTACTCGGCGGTGGCCAGCGGGTCGTCAAGGCCACGAGCCGCGAACTCGAGCGCGGTGGACTCTTCCGCGTCATCGTCGTGAACGGCGGCCTCGCACTGTACCTCCTGCCTGTCCCGAGCCTGGTGAAGGTCGCCCTTTCGCTCCTCGTCGTGGCCGCCTTGGCGTCCTTCCTGGTGCTGATGACTCGGGCGCTGAAGACCAACCGCGTGGTGCGCAGACCGGCGGATGCCGCCGCCCCGGTTCCCGGCTCCCGTCCCACCGTGCCGCCCGCAGCGCAGCCTGCCGTGCCGGCGCCGCGTCCGCGGCGCACCGGCTCCGTCGTCGTCGCGGCCGGTGCCCTTCTGCTCGCTGTGACCGTCGGCGTTGCGATGGACCCGGCGGCGCTCGGCGTGACCGGGGGCCTCTCTGTCGTTTCGGTCCCCGCGACCGGGCACACCACGACGGTCGATGTGACCATGGCGGGGATGCGGTTCAGTCCCGACTCCGTCTCGGTGCCCGCCGGAGACACTCTCGTCATCAACCTCACCAATGCCGACGACCGGGTGCATAACCTGGTCCTCGACACCGGTATCACCTCCGGTTCGGTCAACCCGGGGACGACGACCGTCATTGAGGCAGGCGTCGTCGGCGCAGCGATCGCCGGCTGGTGCTCGATCGCCGGCCACAAGCAGCTCGGGATGGTCTTCTCCGTCACGGTCGCCGGTGGCGCGGGCGGAACAAGCTCGAGTGGGACAGGCTCGAGCGGGACAGGCATGGGCGGGATGGACATGGGAACGGGCGCAGATGCCGGTGCGAGTGGTGCGCCGTCCGCCGCAGAGGACGTGGACCTGATGAAGCAACCCGCGGGGGACTTTGCCGCCCGTGATGCCCGGCTCGCACCGGCATCCGCCGACACCGTGCACAAGCTCACCCTCACCGTTCAGAACGTCGAGACGGAGGTGTCGCCGGGAGTCCGGCAGACTCTGTGGACGTACAACGGGACCGCGCCGGGGCCGACCCTGCACGGTCACGTCGGTGATATCTTCGAGATCACTTTCGTTAATGTCGGAACCATCGACCATTCGATCGACTTTCATGCCGGCGCCCTCGCCCCCGACAAGCCAATGCGCACGATCATGCCGGGGGAGAGCCTGACCTACCGCTTCACCGCGACCCGGTCGGGGATCTGGCTCTATCACTGCTCGACGATGCCGATGTCCGCCCATATCGCGAACGGCATGTTCGGGGCGGTGATCATCGATCCGCCTGGGCTCGAGCCCGTTTCCGCGGAGTACGTTCTGGTCCAGTCCGAGTTCTACCTCGGGCCGGAGGGCGGGGAGGTCGACGCGGCGCGGGTGACGACCCAACTCCCCGACCTGCTGGCCTTCAACGGGTACGCCAACCAGTATGCGGACCGACCCCTCACCGCGCGCGCGGGGGAGACGGTGCGCATCTGGGTTCTGGACGCCGGACCCAACGTCGGCAGTTCCTTCCACGTGGTGGGCGGGCAGTTCGACTCAGTTTTCAAGGAGGGTGACTATCTGCTCCGCGACGGCGGCAGCACCGGGACGGGCGGGGCGCAGGTGCTCGACCTCGCCGCGGCGCAGGGCGGCTTCGTCGAACTCACCTTCCCCGAGGCCGGGCACTACTCGTTCGTCAGTCACGTGATGTCGGACGCGGAGAAGGGTGCCCGCGGGGTCTTTGCCGTCACGCCGTGAACCTGATCTGAAAACACCGGGAAGATGCCCCATGCGGCGTGTCGTAGCTCAGCTGTGAATTTGTTTCGGCGTTGTTTCGCGGCGGTCAGATTCCGCGATATCGCCGTTTGATCAGGAATTTATGTCCCACGGACTTCCGTCCGGCGGCGAGAATCCTAATTAAAATGAAATTGATAAGGTTTAATGAGTGGTAGTTTTTTCCCACCTCGCGTGACCCATTCGGGGGAGGATCTGCGGCTGCCGTGTTTGCGGGCGCGCCCAACGACCTTGAACCAGGCAACAGCGAGAGGGGCCGACATGGTCCAACTGAAATCCGGGGACGGAAGACTTCGTTCCGAGCTGATGGTATCCAAGGGCTGGTTGCAGGGCGTCGCCCTCGTGATGATCTTCGGCTTCGCGGTGATGGGATTCCTCGCCGTGATGACCTACACCGATTCGATGCCCCAACCCAAACAGGTCGTGGACGAACAAGGAGCCGTCGTCTTCACGGGCGACGAGATCACCGCCGGCCAGAAGATCTTCGTCCAGCGCGGCCTGCAGGAATACGGCTCGATCGTCGGTCACGGCGGCTACCTTGGACCCGACTACACGGCGGATTACCTCCGGCGGTCCTCGACCTTCGTCCTCGACGCCCTGACGGCCTCCGGCGTGCAGGACCCACACGGAGCGCTCGTCACGATGGCGCGGACCAACCGGTACGACCCCGCAACGGGAAACCTCGTCTTCACGGATCTGCAGATCAGTGCCTTCGAGTCCGTCCAAAAGCACTACGCCGACTTCTTCGGCACGCCGACGACGCAGAACGGGCTGATCCCGCGCGTGATCACCGATCCGGCCGAGATCCACGAACTCACCGCGTTCTTCGCCTGGACGTCGTGGGGCGCCGCGGCCGAACGGCCGGGGCACAACTACTCGTACACCAACAACTGGCCGGCAGAGAAGCTCGTCGACAACGGGCCAACGGCGGACATCATCGTGTGGAGCGGCCTGTCGCTCATTTCCCTCATGGTCGCCCTCGGTGCGTTGTTCGCCCTGTACGGGCGCTGGAGCAAGCGGATGGGCTGGCAGCACGGAGAAGAGACCCCGCCGCTGTCCTTCCGTCAACCGGGCGAGGTCGCGGTCACCCCCGCCCAGTCTGCGACCGCCTGGTTCTTCTTCGTGGTCGCGCTGATGTTCCTCGCGCAGGCATTCCTCGGCGCCGCCGTCGAGCACTACCGGGTCGACCTGACGAGTTTCTTCGGGATCGACCTCGCCCAGCTGCTGCCGATCAACCTCGCCAGGACCTGGCACGTGCAACTCTCCCTGCTCTGGACCGCAGCCTCGTTCCTCGCGGCGGGAATCTTTCTCGCGCCGTATATCTCCGGGCACGAGCCGAAGCGGCAGCACTGGCTCGCATACATCCTCCTCGGCGCCCTCGCCCTCGTCGTTGCCGGCTCCCTCGCGGGAGAAGCCCTCAGCATCTTCGGCGTGACCGCGGCCAAGGACTCGCCGTTCTGGGGGATGCAGTGGGAGTACATCGACTTGCCGAAGTTCTGGCAGGGTCTGCTGACCGTCGGGATGTTCATCTGGATCGCGATCATCTATCGCGGTATCCGGGCCCGGCTGAAGTCTGAACACCGTTTCAACCTGCCGTGGCTGTTCTTCTATTCGGGTCTCTCCATCCCCGCCTTCTACGCCGTCGGCATGCTCGCGGGCAGCGAAGTGACGCTGAGCGTGGCCGAATTCTGGCGCTTCTGGGTCGTGCACCTCTGGGTGGAGGACTTCCTCGAGCTGTTCACGACCGTCATGGTCGCCTACATCTTCGTGATGCTCGGCGTCGTGCACCGCCGGATCGCGATGCAGATCATCCTGCTCGACGTGATCCTGTATTCCGCGGGCGGAATCCTGGGGACCATGCACCACCTCTACTTCTCGGGAACACCCGTCGAGCACATGGCGCTGGGTGCGTTCTTCTCCGCGCTCGAGGTGATCCCGCTGACCTTCCTCACGGTCGAGGCGTGGAGCTTCCTGCAACTCGGGGCCCGCCAGCAATCCCGAAGCGCCGCCCCCTTCCCGCATCGCTGGTCGGTGATGTTCCTCGTGGCCGTGGGCTTCTGGAACTTCCTCGGCGCCGGCGTCTTCGGCTTCCTGATCAACCTGCCGATCGTGTCGTACTACGAGATCGGTACGGCCCTCACCGCGAACCATGCCCACGCGTCGATGATGGGTGTGTACGGAATGATGGGCGTCGGATTGTCCCTCTTCGCCCTTCGTTATCTCATCCCGGCCAACCGCTGGCCGGACCGGCTCGCCAAGATCTCGTTCTGGTCGCTCAACATCGGCCTGGCCTGGATGACCTTCGCAACGCTCCTGCCGCTCGGCGTGCTGCAGTTGTGGCACTCCGTCAGCGATGGCTACTTCGAGGCCCGCAGCATGAACTTCATCACCGGAACCGGAAACACGGTCTTGGAATGGCTGCGGATGCCCGGCGACCTTGTCTTCATCTTCGGCGGAGTCGTGCCCTTCGTCTGGATCGCCTGGCTGGGTGTGCGGTATCGCATCAAGGGAACCACCCAGGACGTCCCGATGGAGGCCCTGTTCGTCGAGGCGCAGCACGTGGAGGCCGGGAGCGCCGCAGGGTCCGTATTCGGTTCCGAGGCCGACGGCGCCCTGCCGGAGTCACGCTACGGCGCGGGCTACCGCAGCCGGGCGACGGGGCCGGACGGTGAGAACCGGCCGGACGGCGGCGCGTGATGGAGCCGGTCAGTCTCGACGTCTGGTTCGCGCTCGCCTACGGCGGTTTCCTGCTTCTTGTGGCGCATGTCCTGGACGTGCTCGCTCGGCGCACGGCCGCGGCGACGACGAGCGCGCGATCGGGGGGCTTCGAGTACCACGAGGGACACGACGCGTGGACCTGCTCCGAGGACCAGTGGCTCTGGCCGATTTCCTTCGACCCCGAGAACAGGGTGACCCGGTACCGGGCGTCGCCGACGGTCTGCAATCCGTGCCCGGTCAAGGACAACTGCACTCCGTCCCACGCCGGCCGGGAGGTCGTGCGGAACATCGATTCCTGGCCAAGCTCCGAGGCAGAACGATTCCACCGGGGGATCGCTTGTGCGGTCGTGGTCCTCGGAGTCGTCTGGCCCATCGCCGTCATGTTCCAGGGTCGCACCGGCCTCGAGCTGGCGATCCTGGGTGTATCGTCCGCCATTATCGCCGCGGGGAGCTGGCCTCTCTGGTCGCACCTCCGAAGGGCTCCCGCACGTTTCCCCGATCACCTCACCGCCCTCGGCCTCGAGGACAACGAGGACCAGCGGGCCGCCATCTCGGCGAGCGAGCTCGCCAGGCGGAGCGGCTACGGCAGCATCCGCAAGACCGGACCGCGTGCGGTCCCCGGAAAGGACGCCCGATGACGGGAATTCTCGTGACGATCGGGGTCGTCTTTCTCCTTGTGGCGGTCTGGCTGATCGTCGCGTTCACGGTCCTGCATGAGTACGAACGAGGCGTCGCCTTCCGGTTCGGCCGTCTGCGGCCGCTCCGGGAACCGGGCGTGCAGATGATTTTTCCGGGCCTCGACAAGATGGTGAGGGTCGATCTGCGTATCGTCACGCTCACGATTCCGCCACAGGACGTCATTACCAAGGACAACGTGCCCGCCAGGGTCAATGCGGTCGTGCTCTTCCAGGTCACCGACCCGGTCCGATCCGTGATGGCGGTCGAGAATCACGCCCTCGCGACCTCGCAGATGGCGCAGACGACCCTGCGCTCGGTCGTCGGCCGCGCCGACCTCGACACCCTTCTCGCGCACCGCGCCGACCTCAACGAGGATCTCGCCAGGAGTATCAACGCCCAGACTGAACCCTGGGGAGTCCAGGTCAAGGTCGTCGAGATCAAGGACGTCGAGATCCCCCAGGCGATGCAGCGCGCCATGGCCCGCGAGGCGGAGGCCGAGCGGGACAGGAGGGCGAAGATCATCAACGCCCACGGCGAACTGCAGGCTTCAGAAGAGTTGGGCCAGGCCGCGGAGATCCTCAGCCGCAATCCGGCCTCACTCCAACTGCGCTACCTGCAGACCCTGCTCGAGCTCGGTGCGGACCACAACTCGACCGTGGTGTTCCCGCTCCCGATGGACATCATCGGCCCGTTCCTGAAAAAAGTGCCGCAGTGGCTCGACCCAACCGAGTCCGGCCGTCCAAGCCAGGCTCACGGAGACGAACAGAAGACGGATGTGACAGACCATGGCTGAGACAACACCGCACACGGAGCAAGGCACGCGCCTGCCGAAGGTCGGCTCGGCGCAAGACAAGGGCGTCAGCATCCGCCTGATGCTGATCGGGGTGCTCGTCGGGCTGTTCGGTCCCATCGGCGGCTTCCTCGCGGGCACGATCGTTAGCGCCGACCACACCGTCGCCGGCCTCGAACCGCTGTTCGTCTGGCTCTTCGTCGGCATGCTCGTCGGAGGGGCCGGCGTCGCGGTCGGCATCATCGGTGCCCTGCGCTGGGTCCGCGGCAACCACCACCTCGAATAGCGTCCCGAACCAATTTGACGGCGTTCGTGCCATTCGGATCACCACCCGCCCAGGTGCTGAAACCCCAAGAGTCCGTCGAATGGGTTACCCAAGAGTCCGTCGAATGGGTTAGGGGACCGGGACGGGGGTGACAGGCTGGTATGCGCAGCTCGGATCCTCGGCGAGAGGATCGCCGGTGACCGCGTACGCGTGCGAACGGGAGCCACCGCAGACCGTGCGGAACTCGCAGGCGCCGCATCGACCGCCGAAGGAATCCGGGGTGCGCAACTCCTGGAGTAGCCGCGCCTCCCGGTAGATCTTGGGGAACGACTGCTCACGCACCGAACCGACGGACACGGGCAGGAACCCGCTCGGGTAGACCGCGCCGACGTGGTCGACGAAGGCGAAGCCGCGGCCGGAGTTGACATCGATCGGGGCGCGCGGCGCGCGGCGCCTGGGCTCGTCCCCGGTCAGCAGTTCCGCGGTGTCGCGCCGCAACCGGGCACGCAGCGGGCCGACGGGGAACGCCGCATCGAGATCGGCGATACCGGCGCGCTGCATCGCGATCCGGCGGTAGTGCGGCGCCTCCGTGGTCTTGATCGCGACGAGTTCGGAGACATCGTGCAGCCAGTGCAGCACTTCCTCGGCGTCGGCGGCGGTCAGCGCGTTGAGAAGCTTGCCGCGCCCGGTCGGGACGAGGAAGAACACGCTCCAGAGCGTCGTGCCGAGATCGAGGACCGTCTTCAGGATCGCAGGGAGCTCGTGCACGGTGTCGCGGGTCACGGTCGTGTTGATCTGCAGGCGGTAGCCGACGTCGCGCACCATCCGTGCGGCGACCATCGTGTCGTCGAAGACCCCGTTGACACCGCGGAAGGCATCGTGGGTCGCGGCGGATGCCCCGTCAAGGGAGAGCGACACTGCCTTCGCTCCGGCGTCGTGCAACTCGACGAGAACTTCCCGGGTGAGGCGTGGGGTTACGGAGGGCGAGAGGGCCATGCTGAGGCCGATGCTCGTGCCATGGGCCACGAGTTCGGGGAGGTCGGGGCGTTCGAAGGGGTCGCCGCCGGTGAGGACGACGAGCGGGCGCGGCGTGCCGAACGACGCGAGATCGTCCAGGAGCTTTTTGCCCTGGTCGGTCGACAGCTCGAAGGGATTGCGGGTGCGAATTGCGTCCGCACGGCAATGCGTGCAGACGAGCTGGCAGGCCCGCGTCACCTCCCAGATCACGATGAAGGGACGCTCGCCGGCATCGTGGTGCAGGTGCCGAACGGCGCGCGTTGCGGTGTCAGTCATGAAATCCTGGTCCGGTCCCGCTCTAATGCGCACCTCAGTTGTTTTTACCACACTTATAGTGAAAACTAGGGGTGTGCCTGCCCCCGACCTCGACGCCCGTACCCACCGCGCCCTCTCCGGCGTGAGCCGCGTAGCTGTCCTCGAGGTGCTGCGCACCCACCGGATGCCCCTGGACATTCCCGCGCTCGCGGCGGCGGTCGGCCTGCACCCGAACACCGTTCGCTCGCACCTCGACCGGCTCCTCGAGGTCGGCCTCGTGACCGAGGCCGTCGAGGCGCGGACACGGCCCGGCCGTCCCCGCCTGCTCTATGCCTCGATTCCGCCCGAGAGCGACCCTGCCGGGCCTGGGGCCGCTCCGACGACAGAATCCGCTGCCTCCGAGGGCTCCTATAGGCTCCTCGCTGGCCTTCTTGCGGACAGCCTCGCCGCAGGCGCCCCCGACGCGCGCGCGGGCAGCGAACGGGCCGGCGACGCCGGACGGCGCTGGTCGGAAGAGTTCGTGCCCAGCGACGAGCGCGCTCCCGGTCCGATCGATCCGGCTGGAGCGATCGATCGGGTGGTCGAGATCCTCGACGTCGTCGGATTCGCCCCCGCTGTCTCGGAGGATCGCACCGCGATCGAATTGCATCGGTGTCCGTTCCTGGATGTCGCGAAAGAGAACAGCGCCATCGTGTGCTCGGTGCATCGGGGCCTGATGCAGGGAGCCCTGGACCGGATGCACGCACCGGCCATCGGCATCCGCCTCGAACCGTTCGTGCGGCCGGGCGTCTGCGTCGCACATGTGGTTTACCCACCAAACGCGGGTAGGGATATCGGTTTCCGAATAAAGAGTGGAGAGTAGACCCATGTCTTCCCGCCCGCCGTCGAGCTACCGGACGCTTGCGTCGTTCAGCAGGATCAAGCTGCTGTACTTCCTCCAGCAGCGCGGAACGATGACGGTCGGCGACCTCTCAGACGCGACCGGGTTGCACCACAACACCACGCGGGAACATTTGCAACGACTGATCAGCGATGGTTTCGTTACGAGCGAACCCGAGGAACGGGACGTCAAGGGACGCCCGAAGATGCTCTACAGCGCGGCCGCAGGTATCGATCACCGGGAAGGTTCCATCCGGGTCGCGAAGGTCGAGGCCGCCGAACGCCGGGGCGACCAGGTGAGGCGGATGCTGCCACTCACGGCCGCGATCGACTCACCTCTCCAGCGTCAGTTGGATGCCCTCGACGACCACCTCGACCAGACCGGTTTCGAGGCAAGGATTGATGCGGATGGACGTCACCTCACTCTGCACGAGTGTCCGTACAGCGAGATGGTCAAGGACCACCCTGAGGTATGCCGGGTTCACCTCGGTCTGGTCCAAGGGATCCTGCAACAGGCCGGCGGTCCGCTCACGGCCGATGCGTTGCATCCGCTTACCGAACCGAACACCTGCACGCTGGACCTGAACTGGTCACATCAGGGCGCAGAGTGTGAGGAAATCGAGGGAGACGACGCGGCGCGGCAGAGCGTCGACGTTGCGGTCGGTATCGATGATGTGCCCTCCGGCTCACAGGCGGTTATTTTTCACGGTGTTTTCCGCTTGTAGCCCGTTCGGGTGGCCGTGAGACTCAGTAGCGAGGCTGTTGCTGATTGCGGTGATGCCCGGGAGTGCAAGGGGTACGTCGTGAAAACTCTCAAGGACTCGAGCTTTTCCAAGCGGAGTGCGGGCAAGCCGGGCACGAAGCCGGGTATCGACAGTCCGATTGCGGACAGTATCCTCAACCTCGGTCGGTTCCTGCGCCGAGGGGAGACCTCGCCGGATCTGCGGTCTCTGTTCCTCGAGGGCGGCCGAGATGCCGACAGCTTCTATCGCGACCGCTGGACCCACGACAAGGAGGTGCGGTCCACCCACGGCGTGAACTGCACCGGCTCCTGCTCGTGGAAGGTGTACGTCAAGGACGGCATCATCACCTGGGAGACCCAGCAGACCGACTACCCCTCCGTCGGCCCGGACTCGCCGGAGTACGAACCCCGCGGCTGCCCGCGCGGCGCAGCATTCAGCTGGTACACCTACTCGCCGACCCGGGTGCGGTACCCCTACGTTCGCGGCGTGCTGCTCAACCTCTACCGTGAGGCGAAGGCACGCCTCGGCGACCCCGTACGCGCGTGGGCAGACGTCACCGGTAACCCCGAGTCTGCCAAGGCGTACAAGAGCGCTCGCGGCAAGGGCGGCCTCGTGCGCGCCAGCTGGGACGAGGCCGCGGAGATCGTCGCCGCCGCACACGTGCACACCATCAAGACCTACGGGCCGGACCGGATCGCCGGTTTCTCGCCGATCCCGGCGATGTCGATCGTCTCGCAGGGCGTCGGTAACCGCTTCATCTCCATGCTCGGCGGCACGATGCTGTCCTTCTACGACTGGTACGCCGACCTCCCCGTCGCCAGCCCGCAGGTTTTCGGCGACCAGACGGACGTCCCGGAATCCGCCGACTGGTGGAATTCGTCGTACCTGATCATGTGGGGTTCGAACGTGCCGGTCACCCGCACCCCTGACGCGCACTTCATGGTCGAGGCCCGGTACCGCGGCCAAAAGGTCATCACGGTCTCGCCCGACTACGCCGACAACTCCAAGTTCGCCGATGAATGGCTCGCCGTGCACCCCGGCACCGATGGCGCCCTCGCGATCGCGATGGGCCACGTCATTCTCAAGGAGTTCCTCGTCGACCGGCGCACCCCGCGTTTCGTCGACTACATGAAGCGCTACAGCGATTCCGCCTACCTGATCACGCTCACGAAACGCGGCGACGCCTGGGTGCCCGGCAAGTTCATGACGGCGGATGCCCTCCCCGACACCGAGCCGACGGTCGCGAGCGCGGCGTTCAAGCCGATCCTGCTCGACCAGGACGGCCGCACCGTCATCCCGAACGGATCCATCGGGCACCGCTTCTCCGAAACAGACGTCGGCAAATGGAACCTCGATCTCGAGGGCGTCGACCCGCTGCTCTCGATCATGGACGCGCCCGACTACGACGGTGCATCCGCTGCCGTCGACATGCCCCGCTTCGACATTTCGCCCATGACAGACGAGGCCGGCGAACAGCAGGCCGGTGGCGCAGGCATCATCCGCCGCGGTGTGCCCGTGCGGAGCGTCGCCGGAGAGCTCGTGACAACCGTCTTCGACCTTCTCCTCGCCCAGTACGGCGTCGGCAGGGACGGGCTCCCCGGTGTCTGGCCGACCGGCTACGACGATGAAACGTCCCCAGGCACCCCCGCCTGGCAGGAAGGCATCACCTCCGTACCGATGCAGGCTGCAGAACGCATCGGGCGTGAGTTCGCGCAGAACGCCGAGGAATCGGGCGGCCGCTCAATGATCCTGATGGGGGCAGGCACGAACCACTGGTTCCACTCCGACACCATCTACCGCGCCTTCCTCGCGCTCACGACTATGACCGGCTGCCAGGGCGTCAACGGCGGCGGCTGGGCTCACTACGTCGGGCAGGAGAAGGTCCGCCCCCTCACGGGCTACGGCCAGTATGCGTTCGGACTGGACTGGGTGCGTCCTCCCCGCCAGATGATTGGCACAGGGTTCTTCTACCTCGCCACCGACCAATGGCGTTACGACGGCCTCTCCGCCGACACGCTCTCGAGCCCGCTCGGGGTCGGCACGTTCGCGGACCGTACGACGGCGGACTGCCTCGTGGAGTCGGCAAAGCGCGGCTGGATGCCCAGCTACCCGACGTTCAACCGCAACTCGCTTGACCTTGTCGACGACGCAGTCGCGGCCGGGGTTGACCCGGCCCAGTACGTCGTCGAGTCGCTGGAGGACGGCAGCCTCGCCTACTCCGTCGAGGACCCGGACGCCCCGGAGAACTTCCCGCGCGTGATGGTGGTCTGGCGGGCGAACGTACTCGGCTCTTCCGGCAAGGGCAATGAATACTTTCTGAAGCACCTGCTCGGCACCACGAGTGCCGTGCGCGCGCCGGAGTCCCCGTCCGAAAAGCGCCCGAAGACGATGAAATGGCACGAATCCGCGCCAGAGGGCAAGCTGGACCTGCTCGTCACAAGCGACTTCCGGATGACCTCGACGACTATCTTCAGCGACGTGGTGCTGCCGCCGGCCACCTGGTACGAGAAGAATGACCTGTCAACGACGGACATGCATCCGTTCATTCACTCGTTCAACCCCGCGATCGCCCCGCCGTGGCAGGCGAAGACCGACTTCGACATCTTCCACATCTTGGCGAAGAAGATTTCCGAATTCTCGGTCGAACATCTCGGTGTGCGTAAAGACCTCGTAGCAGTTCCCCTGAGTCACGACACCCCTGACGCGATGGCGACCCCGCACGGAACCGTGCAATACGGCCAGCCACTGGTGCCCGGGATCACGATGCCCAAGCTCGTCGTCGTCGAGCGCGACTATCCGGCATTCGCCGACATGCTGGGTGCTCTCGGACCGCTCACGGCGAAGCTTGGCATGGTGACCAAGGGCGTCAAGTTCAACCCCGATGTCGAGGTCGACTATCTCGGCAAGAAGAACGGCTTGGTCGAGAGTGGCCCGGCCGCCGGTCGCCCGCGCCTGACGACCGCGAGCCATGCCTGCGAGATGGTGCTTGCGCTCTCCGGCACGACCAACGGGCGCCTGGGTACTCAGGGTTTCCGTCAGTTGGAGGAGCGCACGGGTATGAAGCTCGCCGACCTCGCGAGCGACAATGAGGGCCGCCGGTTCACCTACTCGGATGTCCAGGGTGCACCGGTCCCCGTTCTCACGTCCCCGGAGTGGTCGGGGAGTGAGCACGGCGGCCGTCGCTACAGTGCCTTCACGATCAACGTCGAGCGGCTGAAGCCGTGGCACACACTCACCGGGCGGCAACACTTCTACCTGGACCACGACTGGATGATCGAGCTTGGGGAGCAGTTGCCGATTTTCCGGCCGCCTCTCGACATGCACCGTCTCTTTGACGACTCGATCGTCGGCTCGACGGCGGCGACCGGTTCTACCGGGTCGAAGGGTCGGGCGGAGGTAGCCGTGCGCTACCTGACGCCGCACTCGAAATGGTCGATCCACTCCGAATACCAGGACAATCTGATGATGCTTTCGTTGTCCCGTGGAGGCCCGACCATCTGGATGTCCCCGCAGGACGCCGACAAGATCGGCGTGCGCGACAACGAGTGGATCGAGTCGTACAACCGCAACGGAGTTGTCGTCGCGCGGGCGATTGTGTCGCACCGGATGCCGGAAGGCACCGTGTACATGTATCACGCGAAGGACCGCACGATCAACGTGCCGATCGCTGAAACGAGCGGCATGCGCGGCGGGACAAACAACTCGCTGACCCGAATCCTGCTCAAGCCCAGTCACCTGATCGGCGGCTATGCCCAGCTGTCGTTCGCCTTCAACTACCTCGGCCCGACCGGGAACCAACGCGATGAGGTCACCGTGATCCGTCGACGCAGCCAGGAGGTTGAGTACTAAATGCGCGTAATGGCCCAAATGTCGATGATCATGAATCTCGACAAGTGCATCGGCTGCCACACCTGCTCCGTCACCTGCAAGCAGGTCTGGACCAACCGCACCGGCGTTGAATACGTCTGGTTCAACAACGTCGAGACCCGGCCCGGCCTCGGTTACCCGAAACGGTACGAGGATCAGGAGAAGTGGAACGGCGGCTGGGTGCGCAACAAGCGCGGACGCCTGAAACTGCGCTCCGGCGGCCGTCTCAAGCGACTCGCCACGATCTTCAACAACCCCGACCTGCCCGTCATCGACGACTACTACGAGCCGTGGACCTACGACTACGACATGCTCACGAAGGCGCCGCTCAGCACGGAGAGCCCCGTTGCCCGGCCCAAGTCCCTCCTCACCGGTGAGAACATGGACATCAAATGGTCCGGCAACTGGGACGACAACCTCGGCGGCTCCCAGGAGACCGCAGCTGACGACCCCATCCTCGCGACGATGAGCGAGCACGTGAAGATGGAATTCGAAAACACCTTCATGTTCTACCTCCCGAGAATCTGCGAGCACTGCCTGAATCCGGCCTGCGTCGCGGCGTGCCCATCCGGTGCGATGTACAAGCGCGAGGAGGACGGTATCGTCCTCGTCGACGAGGATGCCTGCCGCGGCTGGCGGATGTGCGTCTCGGCCTGCCCGTACAAGAAGGTCTACTTCAACCACAAGACCGGTAAGGCGGAGAAGTGCACGCTCTGCTATCCGCTGATCGAACAGGGCAAGCCGACCATCTGCTCGGAGACCTGCGTCGGCAGGCTGCGTTACCTCGGCCTGATGCTCTACGACGCCGACGCCGTGCTCGCCGCCGCCGCGATCGAGAACGACCAGGACCTGCTCGAGGCCCAGCGCGGGGTATTCCTCGACCCCTTCGACCCCGAGGTCATCGCCGCGGCGAAGGCGGAAGGCATGGAGGACGACTGGATCCTCGCGGCCCAGAACAGCCCGATCTACAAGCTCATCTCCGAGTACAAGGTGGCGCTGCCGCTGCACCCCGAGTACCGCACGATGCCGATGGTCTGGTACATCCCGCCGCTGTCCCCGGTCGTCGACGTCATCTCGACGACGAACAACGACGGCGAGGACGCCCGTACTCTGTTCGCGGCCATCGACAAGCTGCGAATTCCCGTCGAATACCTCGCCGGATTGTTTTCAGCCGGCGATGTCGTCCCGGTCGAGTCCTCGCTGCGTAAGCTCGCCGCGATGCGTTCGTACATGCGCGACATCAACCTCGGCAAGGACCGCGACGAGTCGATTCCCGCGGCGGTCGGCATGACCGGCACCGAGATCGAAGCGATGTACCGGCTCCTCGCGATCGCCAAGTACGAGGATCGTTACGTCATTCCCAAGGCGCACGTGGAGACCGCCCGCGAGCTCGAAGAGCTGGCATGTTCGCTTGACACGGACGGGGGACCAGGCATGGGCGGTCCGACCTCGACCGCGGGACCGTACGGCAAGACTCCGGGGATGCCGTTCAACGCCACCGTCGACAACTACAACGAGATGATTGGCAAAGGCGGAGAGAAAACCAAACCGACAACGCCTGGCCGGATTAACCTCCTGAACTGGAACGGCGGTGGGCGACCGGACGGCTTGTTCCCGCCCGTAGCGGACGCCGGGAGCCCCGCATGAGGCTCCCGAAGCTTCCGCCCCGTAAAGTCACGGCAATCCCGCTCAGTGCCGAGGACGGGGCCATTGCACACATGGCCGCGTCGATCCTGCTTGACTATCCGACCACTACGCGTCGTGCGCGCTTCGGCGCGGTCGCGGAGTCTGTCACACTTCTTCCGCATCCGCTTCGGACCGCCTTCGAGGAGTTCTTGACCGCCGCGGGGGAGATGGGCCAGCAGGAGCTTGAGGTGCATTTCACGGCGACCTTCGACCTCAAACGCAAATGCTGCCCGTATCTCTCGTACTACGCGGCCGGCGATACGCGCCGTCGCGGCATGGCCCTCGTGCGTTTTATCGAGGCGTACCATGCTGCCGGCTGGGAGGTTGCGGCGGACGAACTACCCGACTACCTGCCCATGGTCCTCGAATTCTCGGCGCTGAGCGATTCGCCCATCGCGCAGGAGTTGCTCGCGGCTCATCGGGACGGCATCGAAGTGCTCCGCAGCGCACTCGAAACCATCGAGAGCCCCTACGCGCACGTCGTCGAGGCCGTGTCGCTTTCGCTTCCTGCCATCGATGAGGAAACTCGGCAGCGATATCTCAACCTCGTCAACGAGGGCCCGCCGACCGAAACGGTCGGTATGACCTTCCTCGGCAACCTCAAACCATTTTCGCCGTCCGGCATTGCGAGTGAGGAACTCAGGGTATGAACCCGATCGACTTTCTATTGTGGGTGGCGTTCCCCTACGCGGCCATGGCCGTTTTCGTGGTCGGCCACATTTTCCGCTATCGGCACGACCAGTTCGGCTGGACCTCCCGTTCGAGCCAGGTCTACGAAAACCGGCTACTGCGCTGGGGATCACCGATGTTCCACTACGGCATCCTCATGGTGCTGGGCGGCCACGTGGTCGGCCTGCTCGTGCCCAAGGAATGGCTCGAGTTCGTCGGCGTCTCCAATGAGATCTACCACATAGGCGCCACCTGGCTCGGCAGTATCGCGGCCGTGCTCACGCTCGCAGGGCTCGCCATCCTGATCTATCGGCGCAGGCTCAACACCCGGGTGCTGCTCGCGACCACGGTGATGGACAAGGTTATGTACGCCCTCCTGGGGGCGACGCTGCTGTTTGGGACGACAGCGACGGTTCTCTTCCAGGTACTCGGTGCCGGATATGACTACCGGGGCACGATTTCGCCATGGGTGCGCGGCCTGCTCTCAGCCCAGCCCGACCCTGCACTGATGTCCAACGTGCCATTCTTCTTCCAGCTGCACGTGCTCAGCGCGACACTGCTGTTCCTGCTGTGGCCCTTCACCAGACTTGTGCACGTCTTCTCGGCGCCGATCGGCTATTTTGTGCGACCGTACATCGTCTATCGCTCGCGGGACACCCATCGGGGATCCGGGGCGCGTAAGGCCCGACGCGGGTGGGAGAAGAGCGTGCTGCCGACATCCGCCCGGGACAAGGATGCCGCCCGCCGCTGAATCGGCGGATCTAACGCCTGAGGCGAATGTCGACCTCACGTTCGACGTAGTCCCATTCACGACTCGTGCGCAGCCGTGCCAGGAGCTCCTCGAACGCCGGTGCGTCACGGGGCGCATACTCGAACCAGGTTAGGAAGTCGAAGGGTTCACCCAGATCACGGCTGTGGTAGAGCTGCCGAGCAATCGCAGGCAGGTATTCGAGCCCGATCGCGATGTGGTGGCTCGTCTCCTCGAATACCGCCCTCCGTTCATCCTGGGGGAGATCCCACCAACGGGCAGTCTTCGTGATTGGGATGAGCGAGGCGCACCGGGCGTCTGATCGGCCGAGTGCAGGCTGGACTGCATCGAGAGCTGCCTGCTCGGCGCGCTCGGTATAGCGCTTGTAGCTCGTGGCGCCGCTCAGTATCCACACGGCATCTGGGCGTGCGGTCCGCGGCAGCGCCGATACCTCAAGGCGTTCGGCCAGGGCAAGCGTGGAACCCGTGACAGCGAGAATGCGATCGATCTGCCAGGTGCCAGTGGCGCCTGCGGTGAATTGCGTGAGCGCCATGCTTTGACGTTAGCAGGCCCGCCGCGCGGCCCGATGGGCCAGAACGGCGGGCCTGCTCTCCGAGGTTTAGTTCGCTCGGATCAGACTGCTCAGGTCAACCGGGGAAGGGAGCGCCCGGTCGTGCGTAGAAATGCCACGTCAGCCAGGTGCAGAAGACGCAGAAGACCGCACAGCCGACGAAGAACGAGGTCGGGCTGACCAGGGTCAGGGCGATACCCACGATGAATGGACCGAAAGCTGCGATCGCGGACGTCCAGGCGATGGCGCCGCCGGCTTGACGCTTCGGGAAGATCATCGGCATCTGCTTGAAGGTGCCCGCATTGGCGAAGCCAGCAAAGAAGAAGATCGCGATCATCCCGCTGAGAAAGCCCCAGAACTGGTCAACGCTTGTGGGTGCCAGGAAGAATGACGTGAACACAGTGCCGGCGACCATGCCGACGGCGCCAATGAGAGTGAAGATCGCGCCACCCCATTTGTCACAGAGAGGGCCGCACGCCGCGCGGACAGCGGCGCCGACGAGCGGACCGATAAAGGCGAAGGCAAGCGGGTTCGGCGCGTGCGGGAAGTGGCCATAGACGTTCAGGATGATCAGGCCCATCTGCGCAGCGAGGCCACTGTACAGCCCGAAGCTCATGAGGTAGATCGCCGTCATGAGCCAGGTGTGCTTGATACGGAAGATGTCCATCTGCTGGCGGAAGTTGGCCGTCACGGGCACCCGGCGCAGGAAGACAATCGCCATCACGACTCCAAGAAGCGCCCACGGGATCAGGACGAGTCCACCGTTGTGCAGCCAGACCAGCTGGCCCTTCGCGCTACTCTGCGGGGTCAGTGCTGCAGTACCGAGCAGGCCGAAGCCGACAACCCAGGGCAGCAGAAGCTGGATCAGCCCGATGCCGAAGTTTCCGATCCCCGCCTGCAGGCCGAGCGCGGTGCCGGCGAGACGCTTGGGGAAGAAATAGCTCGTGGAGGCCATGAAACCGGAGAAGGTTCCACCGCCGATCCCTGCTGCGAAAGCGAGGGCGAGGAGTACCCAATACGGGGTGGACGTGTCGCGGGCCGCGAGCGTCCAGCCGAGCATCGGGAGCACGAGCAGGGCAGAGGACATCGCGACGAGCGCGCGGGTGCCCATAATCGGGGGCAGAAACATGAAGACGAGGCGTAGGAGTCCGCCGGCAAGCCCGGGCACGGCAACGAGCCAATACAGCTGACCTGGAGTCAGGGTGTAACCGATGTCATTGAGCCGCGGTGCGATGGCGCTGACGAGATACCAGGCGGCGAAGCTCAGGGTGAGCGTGTACGTCGTGATCCACAGAGTGCGCCAGGCGAGCTTGGAATCCCAGGTTTCTTCCTTCTCCGGATCCCAGTTGGAGAGATCGGGTTTGAGTTTCGACGAAAGGAGTGTGGAAGAGCCTGACATGTGCTTCCTCGGACTAGGTGGTTTCGGGCGGAAGCGCCCGCGTAATTACCACCCTGACCTCGGCGACCGACGGCGACAATCGCGGAACGCCGTGAAAAATGAATCCACCGTGTTCAGATCGAATCGCGGGGATCGGTTCAGCCGCCGGCGAATGGCGGCAGCACGTCGATGGTATCCAGGGCAGAGAGCGGCACCTCATCGTCCGCCGCCCTGATGCCGTTCACCAGCAGGGAACACCGAGACAGGATCAGAGAGAAACCTGCGCCGTGCCGCTCGCCGAGGAGTGAACGCAGGTCACCAATACAAGCCGCGTCGAGGGTCGCCGTCGCGGTTCCGGCAGCTTCTGCCGCCCCAGCGAAGAAGCGGACAACGGCCATCAGCGCTTCTCGGCCGGGTTCGCGTGCGCCCATTCCAGGGCGAGCCTGGTGGCGGTCGCGCATGCCTTCTCGATGTCGGCTGCAGTGCCCCCGGCCTTGGCCGCGGAGAGTCCGACGAGGAAAGTGCTCAGGGGCGCCGCTGGGCGTGCCACGCCATGGGCCACGTCCTTGGCAATGTCGAGGATGGCGCCGACCGGTACGTCCGCCGGGTCGAGGTCGAGTCCGGCGGCAAGGGCGGCAAGCCATTCGTTCAGGGCTTCGGGCGGTAAAGGGGTGGAGTTGGTCATTGTTTTTCGCTCCTCGGCAGGATGGTGCGCGGTGTCCCGGAGCACAGTGCTCCACCCGATATCTTGCCACCCGCCCTTGTCGCTCCCTCTGCCCAGTGAGGCGTCCGGGTCCGCGTGAGCAGAGTCGGCGGTGATGGGTCCCGGCGGTCCAGGTCACCTCCACACGGAGTTCCTGCCCGATCCGCCGGCCTTTCGTGGTCCGGACGTTTTTGTCGTCACTGTGCTGCAACGGAACGTCCTGCAGTTCGCATCGCGCCGCCGTATTTGCCACAGGAAGGGGCGCTCGTGGAGCGCTCGCGGCACGCCCGACAGGGTCGACGACTACGGATGCGGCGTTGGCCAGGCATCGGCGGGCGGCATCGGTGCGGTGGATCCCAGCTGTGCGGGGTTAGGGTCGGTGTATGTCCGGCGCACTGATCCCCGTGCACCCCATCGAGCCCTTGGCCGGTGCAGTGCAGGTCGCACCTGCCCCGACGCCGGAGACCCGCCTTGTGGACACCTTCGATCGTCCGCTGCATGACCTCCGGCTGTCTGTCACTGACCGGTGCAACTTCCGCTGCGTGTACTGCATGCCCAAGGAGGTCTTCGGCAAGGACTTCGCGTTCATGCCGCGAGACGAGATGCTCAGTTTTGAAGAGATGACCCGGCTGGCTCGAATTTCGGTGGCGCACGGGGTGGAAAAGATTCGGCTCACCGGCGGCGAACCGCTGCTGCGCAAGGGCCTCGAGGAACTCATTGAGATGCTCGCGGCACTCCGCACTCCCGCCGGCCGGCCCGTCGACATCGCTCTCACCACCAACGGCTCCGGTCTGTCATTGAAGGCCCAGGCGCTCAAGGACGCCGGCCTCAAGCGGGTGACGGTATCCCTCGACTCCCTCGACGACGCCACATTCCGTGCCATGAACGATGTCAATTTCCCGGTCGCCCGCATCCTGGCGGGCCTCGAGGCCGCGCACGCGGTGGGCTTAGGCCCGATCAAGATCAATATGGTGGTGAAGCGCGGCCAGAACGACCAGGACATCGTCAACATGGCCCGGCATTTCAAAGGCACACCCTACATTCTGCGCTTCATCGAGTTCATGGACGTGGGCACAAGCAACGGCTGGGACATGGGTGCCGTGCTGCCGTCCAGCGAGGTGCGCGATCGCATTCACGCCGAACTGCCGCTGGAAGAAATGGCCCCCAACTACACCGGCGAGACCAGCCGGCGCTGGCGCTACCAGGATGGCGGGGGTGAGATCGGCCTGATATCCAGCGTCACCCAGTCGTTCTGCAACACATGTTCCCGGGCCCGGGTCTCCACTGACGGCAAGCTCTTCACCTGCCTCTTCGCCAGCGAGGGCCACGACCTGCGCGAGCTGCTGCGCAACGGCAGTAGCGACGAGGAGATCTCCGCTGCGATGGGCGCCGTCTGGCGTCAGCGAACCGACCGCGCCTCCCAGCTACGCAGCGCCCAGACCGGTGCGGTCCGCTCACCAGGTGGCAAGAGGATCGAGATGTCCTACATCGGCGGATGACCCGTGTCCGCGACGGTTTAACCGCATCCTGATACTCTGAATGCATGGTCGCCACCACTCAGAACGACGCTCGGCATGCCGCTCTGGCCAGCGAGCCGCGACGTCGCGCGCTGGCCCTGATCAGTGAATCCGCCGTACCGCTGGGTGTGGGCCCCGTCGCCGACGCTCTCGGCCTGCACATCACCACCGCGCGTTTTCACTTGGACCAGCTCGAAGCCGCCGGACTCATCGAGCACCAGGTGGCCCGCGTCGGCCAGCGCGGCAGACCCCGTGTGCTATTCAGTGCGGTAGCGGCCCCGCTGCCGGTGGATTCGGCCCTGCAGCAGCTCGCCCAGAGCCTCGCCGCTGTGATCGGCGAAGACGACGACGGTGGCCGCGCCCGCGCGGTTCGCGCCGGAGAGCGCTGGTCAGCGCAGTACGCGGCAGGGGCGGATGCAGTGGAATCCGACGGTCCGGCGGCCGGCGTTCCCACCGCCGACGTCGTACCCTCGCTGCTGCGAGTGTTCACCGAGATTGGCTTCGAGCCCGAACTGCGCGACACCGAGGCAGCGATCGCCCTGACCGCCTGTCCGTTCCGTGCCGAGGCGCGGGCCAACCCCGATGTGGTCTGTTCGGTACACCTCGGCCTCATGCAGGGTCTCGTGCGCACCTTCGGTCATGACGCAGCGAGCATTCGACTGGAGCCTTTCGTACAGCCCACCCTCTGCATGGTGCACCTGCCCGCCACCACCCCTTCGGCCTAAGAGGACACGGGATACGGGCTGGCGCTTCCCTCGCCATTCACACGTGTCAGGCGACGTAGGCGGCGACGTCGACCAAGGTTGTGACATCCACGTAGACGTCGCCGTCGACGATGGTGAGGGGGTAGACCGGAACCGGTTCAGAGGCAGGCAGCGTGCGTGCCCGTCCGGTCGACAGTTCGAAGCGGCCGCCGTGGGCCCAGCACTCCAGGTCGTCGCCCTCGACGAAGCCCTCGGAGAGCGAGATGTCGGCATGCGAGCACATGTCGCCGAGCGCGAAGCAGTTGCCGGCGCTGTCCTTCACCAGGGCTACTGCGACGCCGTCGACGATCACTTTAATCGCTTCACCGAGCTCAAGTTCCGATTCTGCGCACACCCTGGTGGCCACCTGCTCCTCAATTCTGCCGGTTCAATCACATTCCAGCGCTGTTGTCGGGACGAACATCCCGATTAAAAGGATACTCGTCCTCTATAATGGAACTCTAGGTCATTCGACCCGGCCTGAAGGAGAAAACCATGACCGCCGAACCGATCATCCTGTCATCGAGCCGCCTCGGCGCCGAACCGGCCGACCATGAAGCACGGCCCGAAGCGCACGCCTGCGCCTGTGGGCATGAAGACACCGAGAGGATCGTCCTGGACTCGCGCACCATCCCGCACGCCATCCGGCACGCCACGATCTTCGGAGCTCTCGGCGCCATCCAACCGGGCTTCGCCCTGGACCTGATCGCCTCACACAACCCGCTGCCGCTGCTCGGTCAGCTCGAAAGCAGCCGCCCCGGCCAATTCCTGATCTCCTACCTCGAGAACGGGCCCGAAACCTGGATGATCCGCCTCACCCGCGCCAACTGACCCCACTGTATCCTCGACGTGCTGCCATGAGTGAGAAGCCGAACACCGTGACGCAGGCCGCGGTGACGCGGCACGCCCCGCACCTACCCAAGCCGCACCTGCGTGCGCTGCCTTTGCGCGCGGTGCCGCTCCGCAGCACCTGTGGGCGACCGCACCCGTGCCCTCCGGCCATGCAACGGCGCATCCTCGAGCAGATCGGCCTGTTCCAGGGCCTGTCCGGCGATGAGCTCGCGCCGATCGGCGCGCGGATGGAGTCGCTGGCCTGGTCCGCGGGCGAGGCCCTGTTTAGCGCGGGCGAGCCCGCCGAGCACGTCTACCTGCTCGCAGCCGGCCAGGTGAAGGCCTTCCGCACTACCGCAACCGGGCAGCGCACCAGTTTGGACTTCTTCGGCCCTGGCGACGTGCTCGGCGGCCTCACCTGGGCGGGCGGCAGCGGCTACACCGAGACGGCCCTCGCCCTGGTCACGACCTGTGCCCTGCAGATCGACGCCGGAGCCTTCCGCGAAGTGATGTTCGCGCATCCGTCGGTGGCGCTCGGCGTACTTGATGTCGTGTCCGGTCGCCTCGCCCGCGCCCGCTCCGCCGAACAGGAACAAGCCTCAGCCACAGTCACAAAACGGGTGGCAACCGGCCTGCTGCGCCTCGCCGACACCTTCGGGGTACCGGGCGACGCACCCGGAACGACCTTGATCCAGCTACCGCTGAGCCGGGCTGACCTGGCCGCCATGGCCGGTACCAGCGCGGAATCGGCGTCCCGCGCGATGAGTCGGCTCCGCCGTAATGGCCTGATCGACACCGGACGCCGCTGGACCGCGGTCCTCGACGGGGATGGCCTGCTCGCGGCGAAATGACCCTCCGGCTCACCCGCATCCGCAGCAGCCTCTCGGCGGTTACCTGCGGACAAGTGACCGCCGTCATGGTCCCCTCACAGAGGGCGACGTAGCGTCGTAATCACCCCGGAATTCCGGGGCTGTTCCCATCGAAAGGCCACACCATGAGCGCCATCGCGCCAACCATCACCCACACCAGCCTGCGCGCTGAGGGGTTCTCCTGCCCGTCCTGCGTGGCCAAGATCGAGAAGCAGGTCGGCCGCGTACCCGGGGTCACCGCCGTCACGGTGAAGTTCGCCTCGGCCCGCATCGAAATCGAGCACGACGCATCCATTGTGAGCGTCGAGGAGTTGATCGCGGTCGTCGCCAAGGCCGGCTACAGCGCGCGCCTGGCCGCCTTCTGACCTCGGCGGGTGCTCCTGCCGGCGAGTCGGCCGGAGCACCGAGCCCACGCACACCGAAGCTCAGAAAGGTACATGCCATGGAAACCATCCGGACCTGGATGACGAACCGGTGGGCGGTCCCTGCCGTCTCCGGCGCGCTGATCGTCGCCGCGCTGGTGATCCTTCAGATCGCCCGCACCGACATCGTCGGAAACATCCTGATGGTGGCTGCGGCCATCGTCGCCGGCACCCACATCGTGATCACCGCCGCGCGGGCGCTGTGGGCGAGGGTCATCGGAATCGACCTGTTGGTCGCCGTCGCCGCCATCGGCGCGGTCATCATCGGGCAGTACTGGGAAGCGGCCGCGGTGACGTTCCTCTTCGCCATCGGTCACGCCCTCGAGACCGCGACGCTGAACAAGACCCGATCTGCGCTGGCCGAACTCGTTGCGGTCGCCCCCGATATCGCCATCACCCTTCGCGACGGTGAGCAGGTGGAAGTGCCCGCCACCGCCGTGATCCTCGGCGAGACGGTGCTGATCAAGAACGGCGCCAAGGTTCCCGTCGACGGCGAGGTCATCGGCGGTGCCGGTGCCCTCGACGAAGCGTCGATCACCGGTGAGTCCATGCCTGCGGAGAAGATGGCGGGGGACCGCGTGTTCGCCGGTACCGTCGCACGGAGCGGGTTCCTGCAGGTGCGCGCCACCGGCGTCGGCGCCGACACCACCCTGGCCAGGATCATCCACCGGGTCGAGGAGGCGCAGGACGCCAAAGCCAAAACCCAGGTGTTCATGGACCAGTTCTCCGCCTGGTACACCCCTGTAATCCTGGTTCTCGCAATCGTCGTCGGGCTGGTCACCCAGGACATCGTGCTGGCGCTCACGCTGCTGGTCATCGGCTGTCCGGGAGCGCTCGTCATCTCGATCCCGGTGTCCATCGTCGCCGGCATCGGCCGGGCTGCGAAGGACGGCATCCTGATCAAGGGTGGGGAATTCCTGGAGACCTCTGCGAAGATCACCGCGGTTGCCGTCGACAAGACCGGCACACTCACGATCGGTCGCCCGCGCGTCACTGAAGTTGTCGTGCTGAATCCCGCTCTGACTCGCGCCGACGTGCTGGGCTGGGCTGGGCGCGCCGAAACCGGCTCCGAGCATCCGCTGTCCCGTGCGATTCTGGATGCCGCCAGGAGCGAGGGCGTGGACGTCGCGGGCCTACCGGAGTCAACCGAGCCGGTTCCGGGTAAGGGCATCGTGGTCTCCACACAAGGCCGCCGCGTGCTGATCGGCAACCCGGCACTGCTGGCGCAGTACTCGATCCTCGACACGGATGCCGCGACTCAGGCGGCCACCGAGCTGGCCCAGGCCGGCCGCACGCCCATGATCGTCGTGCTCGACGGGACCGTCGCCGGTGTCGTCGGGGTCGCGGATGAGGTGCGTGCCGACGCCGCCCGGATGGTGGCTGAGCTGCACGCCGCCGGAGTGAAGCTCGTCATTATGCTGACCGGCGACACTCCGGTGGTCGCGCATGCCGTCGCGTCCGTCACCGGTGTGGACGAGGTGCGTGCATCGCTCCTCCCGGAGGACAAGCTCGCTGTCGTGACCTGCCTGCAGGCCGAGGGCTACGTCGTGGCCATGGTCGGTGACGGTGTCAACGACGCTCCCGCCCTCGCCGCGGCGAATATCGGGGTGGCGATGGGAGCCGCCGGGTCGGCCGTCGCGGTCGAAACTGCAGACATCGCGCTGATGGGCGACAATCTGCTCAAGCTCCCCGAGGCCATATCGCTCGCCCGCCGCACGGTGAACACCATGCGACAGAACATCACCATCGCGCTCATCACCGTGACCGTGCTCCTGCTCGGCGTGCTCCTGGGCGGAGTGACGATGACGATCGGAATGCTCGTGCACGAAGCGTCTGTGCTGATCGTGATTGTCAACGCCATGCGCCTCTTGCGTCGGCATGAACGGCACAGCGAGGCGCACCCGCCCGCCTTGGGCGGGTTAGGCCGCAGGGTGGGCCTTGACGAACCTGGTGTCCATGCCGATGACGGGGATCTTCGAAGCGCCACCCGGTGATCCCACCGGGGCGTCCCGACCCTCGAGAATGTTGGCGAAGAACCTCTCGTTGTCGGCGAGGTACGGTTGTTCCTCGTCGGGCAGGTCGGCTTCGTAGTAGATGGCCTCGACCGGACAGACCGGTTCGCAGGCACCGCAGTCGATGCACTCATCCGGCTGGATGTAGAGGGTGCGTTTGCCCTCATAGATGCAGTCCACGGGGCACTCGTCCACGCACGCCCGGTCCTTCACGTCGATGCAGGGGGAGCCGATCACGTAGGTCATTTGGGTACCGCCGTCGACAGGAGGGCAAGGGTCTCCTCGATCACGGTGGCCGCGTCGTCGATGAGTTCGGCGCTGATCACCACCGAGGGTAGTAAGCGGAGCACCGAATCCCACGAGCCGGCGTCCAGCACGATGACACCGTGGCTGGTGGCGTGGTCGATTATCGTCCGCAGCGCCGCCGGGTTTGGGGTGGTCGTGCCGGGAACAACGAGCTCGACGCCGAACATGGCACCCTGGCCGCGCACGTCGCCGACCACGTCGTAGGTGCTGGGCCAGTGGGCGATGCGGGCCCACAACATCCGTTCGACCTCCCGGGCGCGTGCGATCAGGTCGTCACGTTCGATCAGGTCGAACACTGCCAAGGCCGCCGCGGTGGACACCGGGTTGCCGCCGAAGGTTCCGCCGATCCCACCGGGCTGCACCGAATCCATGATCTCGGCGCGGCCGGTGACCGCCGCGAGCGGAAAGCCGCCGGCGATGGCCTTGGCCGTGGTGACCAGATCTGGTACCACACCGTGATGCTCGATCGAGAACCAGGTGCCGGTGCGGCCGAGGCCGGCCTGGATCTCATCGGCGATGAAGACGATGCCGTGTTCTGTGCAGAACTCGCTCATTCGCTGAAAGTAGCCGGGGGCGGGGATATTGATGCCGCCGTCACCCTGGATTGGCTCGACGACGAAGGCGGCCACCTCGCTCGCGCCGATGTGCGTGACGATGTAGTCGATGGTGCGTTCAGCGGCCTCGGGTCCGGACAGGCCGTCACGGTATGGGAAGCTCACGGGGGCGCTGTAAATCTCTCCGGGGAACGGCCCCATTCCGGCACGCTCCGGCCACGGTCGGTAAGTCATCGCCATGGTGAGGTTGGTCCGGCCGTGGAAGGCATGGTCGAGCACCACGATCGCGCGGCGACCGGTGAACTTGCGTGCGATCTTCACTGCGTTCTCCACCGCTTCGGCACCGGTGTTCACCAGGATGGAGCGCTTCTCGAAGTCGCCCGGGGTGATCGCATTGAGCTTCTCGGCCACCCGAACGTAGTTCTCGTACGGTGTGACAGTGAAGAGGGTGTGCGTGAGCTTGGCGGCCTGCGCGGCGGCGGCCGCGGCCACCTCGGGCAATGCGTGGCCGAAGGAGGTGACGCCGATACCTGAGCCCAGGTCGACGAGCTGGTTGCCGTCCACGTCCACCAGGATCGCGCCTGATCCGTGGTCCATGTAGATGGCGGCCAGGGTGCCGGCGCCGGCGGACACGCTCTGGGTTCGGCGTTTCTGCAGGGCGAGGGACCGAGGTCCGGGCAGGGCGGTGAGGAGGTTGCGGTGTTGCGGCACGCTGTACGTCATGACGCCACCCTACGGCCGGGATCCGCTCCCACGCCCGGGAATCGCAAATTAAAATGAAAAAGGTTATTTAATTGGCGTCCAAGTACGCGGCCAAAATTAGCGCGTGATTGACCGCGGGGTCTCTCGCGCCATAGAGCAGGGTTGTTGGTCCGGCGGCCTGTGCTACGAGCTCGCGCAGTTCGGTCACGGCCCGCATTGTCACCGGGTCGCCGTCGAGTTCGGCGCGATAGCGGATGGCGAAGTCGTCCAGTCGCTCCGGATCGTGATTCCACCAGGTGCGCAGTTCCGGAGAAGGGGCCACCTGCTTGAGCCAGGCATCGAGACGGGCCCGCTCCTTGGAGACGCCCCGCGGCCAGAGCCGGTCGACCAGCACCCGGCATCCGTCGCCGTCGGCCACGTCATCGTAGATGCGCTTGATCCGGATGTTCACGGCCTACCTTTCCGGCGCGTCGGTGAGTCCGAGGTGGACCAAGGCGGCATGGGCGTAGTCTGCGGCAGCCTCAGCCGTGATCGGCTCGAGCAGCCCAAGCAGCCGTCGGCGGTAATCTTCGCCCAGCAGCAGCGCGTAGAGCACCTCGGCACGGTCGGTGGCAACCTGTCCTCGTTCGGCGTCGATGTGCTCGGCGAGTCGGGCGACGTGGCGCATGTCGCCGTTGTCGTGCAGCGTGCGGGCCAGATCGGGAAAGCGCAATGACTCGGCGATCACGAGCCTGTGCAGCCCGATCATCTGGGCGGAGTGCAGGCGGAAGACGATCCGGGTGGCCAGGGATTCCAGGGTGTCGCGGTTCTGGCTGTCGCCACTGACGGTCTCGGCGAGGCGGCCCTGCATCTCGGTGAAAACGCCGTCTTTGTTGCCGAAATAGCTGTATATGGTGCGCTTGGTTACCCGGGCGTCGGCGGCGATGCGGTCCACCGTGGCGTTCCCGAAGCCGTATTCGAGAAAGTTCGCCAGGGCGGCGTCGAGAATCTGCTCCTGCCGCTCGATGCGACCGGCCTCGGTGGGGCGGCCACGCTTTCGTTCGAGCGGATCTAGGTTCGCGGGTTGCACGGGGTGCCCTTCGGATTGTGGGTAACGCTGTACATCCACGGTACTCGTCGTTGTAGAATGATACGACGTCGTATCATTAATTCGATTCGACTCCTCAACCGCGACCTCACGAAGGCCGAAAAGGAGTTCAGACATGTCTACTCGACAGCGAACTGCGGTGGCACCGCCGAAGCCCGGCACGCACCAGAACGCCAATCCCACTGCTGTGATGCATCAGACGGCCCCGAGTGACACCGCCGGCGCGAAACGTTCGACCGACTTCTATCGACAGATGGTCTTCATTCGCCGGTTCGAAGAACGGGCCGCTCGGGCGTACACCCAGGCGTTGATCGGCGGCTATTGCCACCTCAACCTCGGCGAAGAAGCCGCCGTCGTCGGCCTCATGGCGGCACTGCGGCCCACTGACTACCTCTTCACCAACTACCGCGAACATGGCTACGCGCTGACCCGGGGCATTGACCCCAACCGGGTGATGGCCGAGCTCTTCGGCCGCTCAGACGGAGTCTCCAAGGGTTGGGGCGGCTCGATGCACATGTTCGACCTCGAAAAACGGATGCTGGGCGGTTACGGAATCGTTGGCGGCCAGATCCCATTGGCTACCGGTGCGGCCCTCGCCATCGACTACCGCGGTGTGGATGAGATCGTCATGTGCACCATGGGTGACGGAACGACGAACATAGGCGCATTTCACGAGTCGCTCAATATCGCGGCGCTCTGGAACTTGCCCATCGTCTATGTCGTCATCAACAACCGGCTCGGAATGGCAACAACAGTGGACAAGTCCTCGGCAGAGCCCGAACTGTACAAGCGGGCTTCCTCTTACCGGATGGCGTCAGAACGGGTCGACGGGCTTGATCCCGTCGCCGTGTTCGAGGCAGCCCAGCGGGCCGCGGCAGTCGCGCGCGGCGGAAAGCCGTTCCTGCTCGAGGTGATGACCGAACGGATGCGCGGGCACTCCGTGGTCGACCCCGGCAAGTACCGGAGTGCCGAGGAGATCGCACTCACCAAGGAGCGTGACCCTCTGGTCACCTTCGCCGCCCACCTCGTCGAGACGGGTCTGCTCACGGAGCAGGAGATCGCAGCCATCAACGATGCTGCCATCGCGCAAGCCACGGCCGCCGCGGTCTTCGCCGAGGCGAGCCCGTTCCCCGACGTGTCGACCCTGTTCGACTACACCTACGCCACACCCGTGGCAAACGACTCGCACAGGTTGCCCGGGCAACCCCTCTTCGAGCCGGCTCCGTACCCCGAGCACGAGGCCGCCCGATGAGCATCATGACCTATCGGCAGGCACTGCACGACACTCTGCGCTCCGAGATGCACCGCGATCCCGACGTCTTCTTGATGGGCGAGGAAATCGGCCTCTTCGACGGCGCATACAAGATCACCGAGGGCATGCTCGACGAATTCGGCGAGAAGCGGGTGCGCGACACCGCGATCGCCGAAGAAGGCTTCACCGGAGCTGCCATCGGTGCCGCGATGCTGGGGCTTCGCCCGGTCGTGGAGATCATGACGATCAATTTCAGCCTCCTCGCTCTCGACCAGATCGTGAACCACGCCGCCAAGATCTACGGCATGTTCGGCGGGCAGGCCCGCGTGCCTCTCGTCATCCGCACCCCGGGCGGCGGCGGCCAACAACTCGGCGCCACGCACTCGCAGAACATCGAACTGTTCTACGCTTTCGTGCCAGGCATGAAGGTCCTGGCCCCCAGCACCCCCGCCGACGCTAAGGCCATGATGCTCGCGGCCATCCGCGACGACGATCCGGTTCTCTTCCTCGAGAACCTCTCGCTGTACAACACCAAGGGCGAGGTTCCCGACGACGATGTCCCAGCCGAGATCGGCAAGGCCGCCATCACCCGTAGCGGCAGCGACATCACCCTGATCGGCTACTCGCGGATGGCGTACGTGGCGGCCCAGGTAGCCGAGCAGCTCGCCGAGTCCGACGGCCTCGACATCGAGGTTATCGATCTGCGGAGCCTGCGCCCCCTCGACCGCGGGACCGTGGTGGAGTCCGTGAAGAAAACACACGCCGCCGTCATTCTCGAGGACGACTGGCTCACCTATGGGATCGGCGCCGAAATCGCCGCGACGATCTCCGACGGTGCCTTCGACTACCTGGACGCACCGGTTCGTCGCGTTGCCATGGCCGAGGTGCCGATGCCGTACTCAAAACCACTGGAGACTGCCGCGTTGCCATCGGCGGACGACGTCATCGGCGCCATCCGGCAGACACTCGACGCGGTCGGCCGCAGCCGCAACCCGATGGAGAACAAGTCATGATCGAAATCACAATGCCGCGCCTGTCTGACACCATGACCGAAGGTGCGATCGCGGTGTGGCACAAGCAGCCCGGCGATCGGGTCGAGGTGGGCGACATTCTCGTGGAAATCGAGACTGACAAGGCCACGATGGATTACGAGGCCTATGACGCCGGCACCCTCTCGAAGCAGCTGGTGTCAGAGGGGGAGCAGGTTCTGATCGGCGCCCCCATCGCCCTGCTGGACGACGGTAGGGCGACCCTCGTGCCCGAGCCGGCCGTGGCTTCTCTTGGCGCGGTGCCAATTGCCGCTGCGCCCGCAGCTGACCTTGCTCCGGCGAAAGGCGCCCCGGCGCCGGCCTCGCCCGTCACCGAAGAAGGTGCCCGCCTATTTGCCTCCCCGCTCGTGCGGAAGCTTGCCAGGGAGAACCACCTCGACCTGAGCCAGGTCCACGGGACCGGCCCCGGCGGTCGGATCATCCGTGCTGACACCGTGGGCCTGCTTGAACAAGAGCCGGTCACCGTCGTCGCCCCGGCCAGCCGTGCGGTCGCGGCTCCGGTGCCCGCGGCCGCAGCGACCGGCGCCGTCGCAGCTACAGAGGACAAGCGTGGTTCGGAGGCAGTGGCGCTGAGCAGCATGCGGCGCATCATCGCGCGCCGCCTCGGCGAGAGCGCCCGCACCATCCCGCACTTCTACGTGACAGCAACAGCGGATGCCGAAAACCTTGTGCTGCTGCGCACCGACCTCAACGTTCAGCTGGTGGCGGCCGATCGCCCAAAGGTCAGTGTCAACGACTTGCTCATTCGCGCGAGTGCGCTGGCGCTGCGAGAACATCCGCTGGTGAACGCCTCGTACATCGACGATGCGAGCGGCGAGATGCTCGTGCATCACCGCATCAACGTGGGTGTCGCCGTCGCCGGGGCCGTGGGACTGGTGGTTCCGGTGATCGAGGATGCGGACCAGAAGACGGTCAGCCAACTCGGCACCGAGGCCAAGGCCTTGGTGGCACTAGCCAATACCAAGAAACTCACGGCGGCGCAGATGTCTGGTGGAACCTTCACGATCAGCAACCTCGGCATGTTCGGCGTCGACCAGTTCACCGCCATCATCAACCCGCCCGAAGGGGCGATCCTCGCCGTCGGCGGCATGTCCCTCGAGGCTGTTGTCGTGGGGGAGGAGATCCTGCCCCGCCACCGTATGACGTACACCCTCTCCGCGGATCATCGGATCATTGACGGGGCTTTGGCCGCTCAGTTCCTGCAGACACTCACCCGCCTCATTGAGAATCCGTGGACCATCCTGGCCTGAAGCGGGTGCCCCCGCTCCACCAGCCTCGCTCGACCCACACTCACGAACGTAGAAGATAGGACGCACCACAATGGCACGCACAGAAAACGGAAAAGTCGCACTCATCACCGGTGGGGGACAGGGAATCGGGCAAGGAGTCGCCGAGCGACTCCACGCTGACGGCTTTAGGGTGGCAATCGCCGACCTCAACCTCGAGACCGCGGGCGCCGTTGCCGAGTCGCTGGGCGGACTGGACGGCGGTGCACTCGCGATGCACATGAATGTTGCCGACAGAGGGAGCGTGTTCGCCGCCGTTGCACAGACCGTGACCGATTTCGGCGGCTTCGATGTGATCGTCAATAACGCCGGCATCGCCCCTACCTCTCCTCTCGCGGAGATCACCGAGGAGAGCATTGCCAAGATCTTCTCCATCAACTACAACAGCGTGATCTGGGGTATTCAGGCCGCCACGAAGGCGTTCAAGGAGCTCGGTCACGGTGGGAAGATCATCAGTGCCGCATCGCAGGCCGGTCACATCGGCAATCCCGGCCTGGCGTTGTACTCGTCGACGAAGTTCGCGATTCGCGGTCTGTCCCAGACCGCCGCTCGCGACCTGGCCCCACTGGGTATCACGGTCAACACCTTCGCCCCAGGCATCGTGCGGACACCCCTGATGGAGAACTTGGCGAAAAAGTTGGCCGCCGACAACGACAAGCCGGAAGCGTGGGGATGGGAGCAGTTCACCAAGGGCATCGCCCTGAACCGACTTGCCGAGGTCGCCGACGTCGCAGGCGTCGTCTCTTTCCTGGCCGGACCCGACTCCAACTACATCACCGGACAGTCGATTCTGGTCGACGGTGGAATGGTCTTCAACTAGTCAGGTAAAAATCTCTGCCCCGTGCACGATCGGGCAGCCGCACGATTTTCAGCGACAGCCTGAGAGAACTTGGGTATTGATGCGTGCACGTTTATTCAACGTTTATTGCCTCGAGACGGGCCGAGGCGGGCCGAGGGGTTGCGATATCATTTTTCGAAACATCGCAAGGAACTGTGGATCAGATCGAGATCAGTCCAGATGCGTCTAGGTCTCGGAAGAAGAGTCGCTTGGCCAGGAAGGGCCCGTCGCAATCCGTCGGTCCCGGGTTCAAGTCCCGGCCGCCCTACCGAAAAATCTCTTCTGATCAGGAATTTTAGTTTGGTCATTTCTCATGAGATTTGAGTGAATAGTCAAGAGGATTCGGGTCAGCGTCGCGCGGGTGGAACAGAACAACAGCCTGACCAGCACTTATATTCTTCTGTTTTGTCGGTGACGAGGCGATTGCTGCGAACGGTCATGGGTTCTAGCGACGCCTGGTCTCGAGAATGCGCGCTGATCTGCACGTTTCTTTAGCTCTGGCATGTGGCACTTGGTGCCGCGCACTTTTATTCACCACTTATTCGCTCGGAACGCGTCGTCGGCTGGTGAAATTCGTCTGTCCGATGAGGAGATTTGCCGTAGTTGTTGAGTCGGTGCGTGTCGGGTGGCGTGGGTCTTGCCAGCGCTCTTCGAAAAGTAGGCCAGTAGCGCCGACAGTTTCGCACGGCCAAATTTTCAACAAGCGTAGACGGGAGGCCAGGTGACGTGGTCATGAGCCTCGCAGCCAGGTGGTTCCACTGATTCTGAGGGGCGTGGTCGTGCTCTGTCATAGTTGTCTCCGCCGTTGCTTTGTGGGCACAATCAACAATGGTCATCCTGGACTGTATAGTCACTACATGCTGACGATTTCCTCGCGTCTGGGCGTGATGAACCGGATCGGGCGCGCGATGGCCGATCCGACCCGATCCAAAATCCTGTTGAGCCTGCTCGAGGAACCTGGTTACCCGGCGAAGCTCGCCCGAGAATTGGAACTCACCCGCTCGAACGTTTCGAACCATCTCAGTTGTCTTCGCGGCTGCGGCCTTGTTGTCGCCGTGCCCGAAGGGCGACAGACCCGGTATGAGATCGCCGACAGGCACCTGACCCGGGCGCTTCAGTCTCTGTTCGACGTTGTCCTCGCGGTCGATGATGGCACGGCCTGCGTAGACGAGAACTGTGACCAGCCGCTCTGCTGTGGGACGCCCGTGTGACCGCCCCGACGAATGGTTCAGGCGCCGTCCTAGATTCTGTGCGGAAACTGGTCCTCCAGCGTCGCATTCGAATCATCGTCGGCATAACGATCACCTACAACGTCCTAGAGGCGGTCATCGCTATCGCTGCAGGGAACGTGGCGTCCTCTGCCGCACTCATCGGCTTCGGGCTCGACTCGATTGTGGAAGTGCTGTCCGCGGTGGCGATCGCCTGGCAGTTCGCCGCTCCGGATCCTGAGAAACGG
Source organism: Cryobacterium algoricola (assembly GCF_004402485.1). Classification (GTDB taxonomy): domain Bacteria; phylum Actinomycetota; class Actinomycetes; order Actinomycetales; family Microbacteriaceae; genus Cryobacterium; species Cryobacterium algoricola. The sequence continues at coordinate 263,212 of NZ_SOFG01000009.1, forward strand.
GAAAAGGTCGCTCTGCGCGTGATCGCGTACGCATTCTTTGCCCTGGCGGCTTATGTCATCATCGAGGCCGGCTTGTCCATCTTCGGGCTTCGGGAAGCCGCGCAAAGCCCGGTGGGCATCGTCCTCGCCGCTGTCAGTCTCGCCGTCATGCCCTTCCTGAGTTGGTTCGAACGTCGAACCGGCCGCGAACTGGGGTCCGCGTCGGCGATCGCCGATTCGAAACAGACCCTTATCTGCAGCTACCTCTCCGCCGCTCTCTTGATGGGCCTGGTGCTCAATTCGCTGCTGGGTTGGGCGTGGGCCGACTCCGTAGCCGCTCTCGTGATTGCGGCCTTCGCTATTCGTGAAGGCCTCGAAGCGTGGAAGGGTGAGAGTTGCGCGGTCCCGATCAGCGCACTTACCGGGGAACGCGTCATCGAGGACGACCACTGCTGCTAGCCAGCGACTCTGGAAGCGGAAGTCACCGGACGGACTAAGGCACAATCCGTGTCACGGTTGGATGTCGTTGATGCGGCGGTAGAGCGTGGTGCGGGACATGCCAAGATGACGGGCCACCTGTGAGGGTTGTTCGCCGGATTCGATGAGTTGGAGAGCGTTGCGGATCTGGTGCTCGGTGAAGGTCTTCCGTCGACCGCCGCGGTGTGTGCTCGAGGAACGTCGTTTGAAGACGCTTTCGCGGATGCGGTCCCGGGCCACCTCTAATTCCATGCCGGCGACGGCAGCCAGAACCGTGAGGACTGTGTTCCGTCCCGAGGCGCCGGAGTTGTCTGTGGACTCGCTGATGTCGAGGACTCGGGGTGCTGCCCCGTTTGCGCGGAGCGTCCCAGTCAGCGCTAAGAGGTCGGAGGTGGAGCGTCCCAAGCTGGCCAGCGTGGTGATGACGAGAGTGTCGCCCTCCCGAAGTGTGCCGATGGCGCGCTCCAGGAGAGAGGGATCGGTGCGACTGCCACTGACGCCTTGGTCGACATAGATGTCGTCTGGCCGGACGCCCGCATCGGCGAGGTCCCGTACTTGGTGGTCGGCGTCCAGGGCCTGCGGTGAAACTCGGGCGTACCCGAGCAGTGTGCCCACGTTCGGACCTTCGCTACCTGCCGTTGAGGATTTCGCGGCGCTGCCGATACTCGTTCTCATCGATTTCACCGCGTGCGAAACGTTCGTCGAGGATCGTTCTGGCCGAGCCGGGTGCGGCGCTATTGTCCTGCTGAGGGCGATCTCCGTGGAAGAGCCGGTAGAAGACAAACGCCAGGGCAACGATGCCCCCGATGGCGAATATCCACGCGAAGATCATCCATGGACCTGTCCAGCCCATCCCGCCGCACCCCATCATGGTGTGCTCACATTCTCTTGTCGTTCATTCGTGGAATTGGTGTTCTCTGTCGGAGCTGCAGGTCAGGACACCTTGCCGGGTCCGTCCAGGCCTCCGGTGCAGGGGGAGCCGGGTTCTGGAGCAGTTGCGGCCCCGCGGTACTTGGCGATGAATGCCGCGAGTCGGGGATCGGCCGGGTCGCTGATGTCGAGCTGCGTGCCCCAGGCCGATGCGACGATCGATGATGGGAGACCGGCGAACGGAGACAGGATCGCGTATGTCGAAGGGATCTCCTTGCGCAGAGCCGCGAGCTGATCACCCGTCACTTTTGAAGCGTCATAGGTGACCCACACGGCGCCGTGCTCGAGCGAGTGCACTGCGTTTTCGTTGGGGACGTTGTCGGAATACACGCCACAGTTCAGGAGTGTGACGGAATGGTCGCCGCCCACCGGCGGCAGCGGGTTGTATTTCACGGTGCCGGTGACGTGCTGGGAGGTCTGGTTCGGGAAGGTTTGTACGCCGTCAACGGATGTCGGTGCTGCCGCGTTCTTGGGGGCGCCGGTGGTTGTGACGACGAGGACGACGACGAGCACGACGATCCCCGCGGCGGACCAGGCTGCGGCGATTCCGATCTTCCGGTTCCGTTTCGCTTTGGATTGTTCCCGCTTCAAGGAGGCGACTTTTTCTGCCCGACGCACGGCTCGTTGCTGCTTAACGGGGGCCGGCGGGGCTCCGTGACCTCCGCCAGCTGAGTGGTCGTCCGAGTGTGGGGGTGTTTCACGAGCCATGTCAGCGGTCCTTCGGTTCAGGTGAAATGTACCCGATGGTGTCCTGTAACGACTTGAGTTCGGCTCGGGCGGCCTGAATGTCCCCTTGGACGTCCGTCGCCGGCTTAACGCAGCACGCGGCGTCACCCGGGGCGGTTCGGATGCGCAGCATAGGGCGCATGCAGAACCGCCAAGTCAGAGCCGCGGCAACGACGGTCGCGACCAGGGAGATCAGAATGGGGATCACGCGGTCGGTCCGGTCCCGGGGTGGCGTTCGTCGAATGCCGCGGCCTGTGGGCGGAGGGCGGCCACTTCGGCGCGCAGGCGGGCGAGTTCTTGTTCTTCGGGACCGTCGACGGTCTTTCCGTGGCCGCGTCCGCGCATCATGAACCACATCATCAGGCCTATGCCGACGGGGCAGATCAGGGCGGGGAGGATGTAGAGGAATTGCTGCATGGTCAGGATCCTTCTGGTCGGGTGGATTGGGTTGAGTCGGGGGTTTGGAGCATGGTGGTGAATTTCCGCCGGAGGGCGCGGGTGGACAGACGCCCGTGCGCGATCAGCAGGCCGTTGGCGACGAGTCCGGGGGTGAAGGCCAGGCGCTGCTCGCGGGCGATCGCACGGCCGGCATCGCTGTTCACGTCGACCTCGTCGATCTGGAGGGGGAATTCGGCGGACAGTTCGGCCAGCACTCGTTTTCCCGCGATACAGGAGGGGCAGGCGCTTTGAGTGAGTAGGGTCAGGGCGATCATGACGTCGTATCGGTCTTCAAGTCGAGGAGGAGCTGGTCGACGGGTACGAACATGGTGTATTTCGGAGCCCCGCCGTAGTCGGCGCGCCATGTGATGGTGCCGTCGGGACCCACGAGGATGAAGCTGTGGCCATCGGTGCTGGTGCCCATCATGCCGAATTCGTTGGCCCGGTACTTCTTCGAAGTGACCAGGTCGGGGTCGGACAGGACCGGGGTTTTCAGGCCCATGTCGGTGGTTTTCCGAGCGATTTGCTGGGCCGGGTCGGTTGTGATGGACACGACGGCGTCGATTCCCGCTGCCTGGAGCTTCGCGGCGTCCGTTTCCAGGCTGGTGATCTGCGTCCAGCAGGGTTCGCAGGCCAGGCCCTCCTGGAAGAAGAGCAGCACATTCTTGCCGGAGTAGTCGGACAGGGACACCTGTCCGCCGGAGTTGTCGGCGAGCGTGAAGCCTGGTGCGACCTGACCGATGCCGGGGGTTCCGACGTCGTACGACGACTGCATCGTCGTACCGGCGGCTGCAGTCGTGGGGGCGTTGGCGCTGGCGAAGACGCCGTATAGCCCGGCGAGGACGATGCCGGCGATCAGCAGCCCGGTGATCCAGCCGAACCAGCCGGGGCGGCGGGACCGGATGCTGGGGGACTGTTGCCTGTTTTTGGGGGCGGAACTCATTTGGTGGTGTCCTGTCCTGTGCGTGCGGAGGTTTCAAGGGCTGCATTGCTGCAGCAACTGGAGTCAGATTCCGTTGGTTCAACCGGCTCGCCGGTCGACGCCGGGCTTGGTTCCTGGGGTTCCGGTTCGGTGTGGTGGGTGGCACGCCAGACGAAGTAGCCGATTCCGGCAACCAGCACGATCGCGACGGCCCAGCCGGGAAGCCAAGCGAGCGCCTTGGTCGCCACGGAGACACTGTGTTGCAGGTCAGCACCGAACTGGGCCAGCCAGCCGCCGGAGGTCATGCCGGGTCCGACGGCGGCCTGGATATAGGTGAGGATGGCCATCACGATGAGTAGGACGGCGGAGGCGAAGCTGCCGACGGCGAGGCTACCGCTGAACCGGCCGAGGCGCAGGGTGATCTGGCGTCCCTGAAGCCACTTGCTTGAGCCCCAATCCTTACGGTCCCAGACCAGCGCCAGTATGGCGAGGGGGGCGACCATTCCGGCCACATAGGTGAGGCCAACGGCCAGGGCCGCGGGGAACGAAGCGGTTGCGCCGGAGAGGACCGCTACGCCGATGAGTACCGGAGCGCAGCACGAGCTGGCCGCTCCGGAGAACACTCCGAGTCCGTAGACCGAGGCGAGGCCGTGGCCGGCGGGAACTCGGCGCGCGAGCATCGGAAGCTGCAGCTTCCAACCGAACAGCATCGCAATGCCGCCGATCAGCATCGCCGTGGCTGCGATCGCGAAGACGATCGCGTGTTGGCCGGAGATCAGCCCGATCAAGGCCGTTGCTCCCAACCCGATCGGCACGATGATCGTGGCGACCCCGGCGGCGAAGACCAGGGTCGCTCCCACGATGCCGGAACGCCGCCGCATGCCCGACGCCAAGTAGGCGGGCAACATCACCGACACGCAACAGGGCGCGAGCAGGGCAACCAGACCGCCCAGAAAGGCGGTGAGCAGAGTGCCGCCGAACAGTAGATTTTCCATATATTCTTCGCCTTCACCCGGGCCGCATCGTGCGCGGACATTCACCTATCCTCCTAAGGAGATTAGGTGATCGTGATGCGATTGTCTAACTGGCGTGCCGAAGCTGAAAGTCAGCTGGAGAAGCGAAAGTCGTCCATGCTGTCGACGGAACACGGGGCATGCGCAGCAGATGCAGATGCAGGCGCAGGCGCAGGCGCGCTTCCGGACGTCGGAGAAAGGGACGACGACAGGCTGGTTGCCGGCGCGAGGGGGCACAGCACATGATCCGCGCTCGTCACGGCCGGCCAGCCGAGGGCGAGTCCGGGCGCGATCAGCAGCAGCACGATCGCGACCGCTGCAGCGCACGTGGGGAGGCGGCCCACAGATTGGCGTGGAGGGAGGAGCCGGCGGACGCGGGCCGCGGCCCCGGTTCCAGCGGCTCCGAGAGCGACGGCCGGCACCGCACGCGGCGGCACGGCTGCGACGGCCAGGAGCGCCGCCGCGACCGTGAGCCGGTGAGTTCGTGCAGCCGCGACATCGTCGGCTCGAAGTTCGACCAGGCGAGCCGTCTCCCGCGCAGCCAGCTGGAAAGGCGGGAGCCCGTGAAAGGCCTGCGACAGTGCCACGGAGAATGCCAGGGCGAGGTCGTGCCGCTCAGTGAGGTGCGCGCGCTCATGGGCCAAAACCGCGATGAGCTCTTCGTCCGTCAGGGCGTGAAGTGCGGCCGTGGTCACGACAGTGCGCCGGTGGATTCCGGGCATGCAGTAGACCGCAGCTTCCGTGGAATCGAGGATGACGATGTCGCGATCGATGTCCGGGCGACCAACCATGTCCAGAACTCGACGATGTGCATTGCGCTCCCGTGACATTCGGGCGCCCGTTGAGGCCAGGCCCCAGAAGCAGCGAGTGATGACGGAGCAGGCCAGTAGCGCCCCACCAATACCGACGGCGGCACCGGTCGGAGTCGAATAATGCTGTTGCAGCGCCATTGCACAAGCCTGGAGGACGTCGATGATGCCCTTTCCGCCCAGGCCGGCGACGGGAATCGCGAAGGACAGGCCGGCGAGGGCCAGCGAGCCCACGACCGCGACTGTCAGTGCCTGCCAGGACGCGATAGCGAGCCGGGGCGCACGATCGACCCAGTTCGCGCGCAACAGGAGCCGGGGGACGGCGGCGGAGAGCGCTATCGCGTACACGGTCAGGGTGATTGCGACAATCATGACTTCGGCTCGTTGTCCTGCGCGGCGGAAAGTAAACGGCGGAGTTCGGCTGCTTCGTCGTCGGGCATTTCGTCTACGAAGCCCACGAGTGCTGCCGCCCGGTCGTCGGCGAAGGACAGCGCCTCGCGGATGAGTCCGGACACATAATCGTCCCGGGTGGCCGCGGGACCATAGCGGAATGCGCGGCCGTCTCTTTCCTTGCTGAGCCAGCCCTTGCGATTGAGGATCTCGGTGACCGTCTGCACGGTGTTGTAGGCAAGCCCACGATTAAGCCTGTCCAGGATCTCCCGCACCAACAACGGATTCTCGGCCTGCCAGACCTCGTTCATGATCGCGTTTTCCAGATCACCGAACTTAGCCATGGTCGAGCCCCTTCACAATTGTCGTGCCTCGCGAACTGACCGGAAAAGGGAGTTCACCTCAACCCTAGTCACCTAAGGGAATTAGGCGCAGTGGGGCCGCGGAGCGCCGATGACGCTCCGCGGCCTGTCAACGGGCCGGTTACAGGGTGGCGAGGATGTCCTGCATCTGCTTGATCTGCGCCGTTTGGTCGGCGATGATCTTCGTCGCGAGGGCCTGTGCGTCCGGGTTCTGCCCGTCCTTGAGTTCGACGTGGGCCATGTCGATGGCGCCCTGGTGGTGCTGGATCATCTGCTGGAGGAAGAGCTTGTCGGCGGCCGGGCCGGTCGCAGCGTCCAGCGCGGCCATGTCCCCATCGGTCATGGAACCGGAGCTCATGTCCATTCCGGGCATGTTCGTGGAGGTCGCACCCCACGCTGTGACCCAGGAACTCATCATCGTGATCTCCGGCCCTTGGGCCGCCTTGATCTGCTCGGCAAGAGCGGTAACGCGTGGATCGACCCCGGTCTTGTCGAGCATGGTTTGGGCCATCGTGATCGCCTGCTGGTGGTGGTCGACCATCGGCATGGCGAACGAGACGTCGGCATCGTTGAACACTGCTGTCGATGCGGCGGGGGCGGAGGATGCGGATGCGCTGGCGCCGCCGGCCGTGGTGGCGCCGGCCGAGCAGGCGGACAAGGCAATGGCTGCGGCTAGTGCGGTGGCGGTGAGAAGGGGAATGCGAAGGGAAATCAAGGGGAGTCCAATCTGTCAAACAAGGGGTTGTGATTGTCGTCTGCGGAAGAAGATCCGGAGACGGCGAGCGTGCTCGCGGGTGAAGCGAGACACGGAAATCGCTGGAACGGCGAGAGTCCGCCGCACCACGGGGAGGCTCACAGCCGGTTGTTGATCAGACGCGGCTAATCGACAGGGCCGTCAGCGAGGGCGGTCGTTGTGGAGGGAGGCGCAGCGAGAGAGGGGGTGCTGCGCGCACGGCGGTGCGCTGGAGAACGAGGGTAATCGCGTGCTGGGCGACAGGATTCGGGGAGTGCGCGATGAGTCCGGCAGCACACGCGGACCCTGCCATGAGGCAATCGACGGCACACATGCCGAGACAAGTCGACGGCAGGTGAGACGTTCCTGACGCAGATGCACTGGAAATCGAGGCGAACGGCAGTTCGAATTCCGACCCCCCTGCACTGAGGACTGAAATGTTCGACTGCGCGTGAGACCTGGCGTGGGAATGCGGCGAGGCTTCGGATTCTGCCGCCGTCCCTGCATGCATCGCTACCAATCCGAAAACGATGGCTGCAAGAGAGAGGATTCCGACGAGCGAACGACGCAGTTGCGCGGCGGCTGTGAACGCGCGACTGCACGGCTGAGCTTCCACCACGGCGTTCCCTTTCTTCCCCTGCCGTCCGCAGGCGGCAATGCTCACACTGTAGTCAACGGATGCTCCGCGCGGTCTGAGAGGGCCGACCTTGTTCGACGACGAACAGCCGGAGGTCGCCATCCTCTTATACCTAGGGGGGGTATAAGCTGATGATGTAGGCATCGAGAAACACAGTGTCGAGCACCAGCAATTTCCTCGAGAGGATCGTTCATATGAGCCCATCGACTGAGACCAGGATCATGCATGAGCATGCGGCAGCCACGACCACGACGAGGCAAGACGCCATGGGGCACGGCGGCGGCGGCCATGGCGCCATGACAATGGGGACCATGATCCGGGATATGCGCAACCGGTTCCTGGTGGCCGCGATCCTGTCCGTTCCAATCACTCTTATATCGCCGATCGGCCGCGAAGTTATTGGGTTCACGCTTCCGGCACCCTTTGGGCTCCGTGACGACATAGCGGCCCTGATCCTGTCACTGCCGGTGATCTTCTACTCCGCATGGATCTTCTTCGACGGCGCCTACCGGGCGCTGCGGGCGAGAACGCTCGACATGATGGTGCTTGTGGCCGTCGGCGTCGGAGCGGGCTGGCTCTATAGCGTCGTCGTCACCCTGACCGGAGGGGGCGACGTCTTCTATGAGGCTGCCACCGTGCTGGCCAGTTTTGTGTTGCTCGGGCACTGGGTCGAGATGCGCGCGCGGGGCGGCACGAATGACGCCGTCCGTACCCTGCTCGAGCTTGCCCCTTCTCAGGCCTTCGTGATCCGGGACGGCGAACCCGTGGAAATTCCCACGGCAGACGTTGTTCCAGGCGACCTGATGCTCGTGCGCCCGGGATCCAAGGTCCCCAGCGACGGCACGGTCGAGTCCGGTGATTCGGATATCGATGAGTCCATGGTCACGGGGGAGAGTCTTCCCGTGGCCAAGACGGCCGGTTCCACGGTGATCGGCGCGACCGTGAACACCACGGGCACCCTCCGGGTCCGGGCGACAAAGGTGGGCGCGGACACCGCACTGGCCCAGATCGTCGCGCTTGTGCAGGAGGCGCAGAATTCCAAGGCTCCCGGGCAGCGATTGGCCGACCGGGCGGCGTTCTGGCTGGTACTGGTGGCGCTGATCGGCGGAATCGTGACCCTGGCAGTGTGGCTGCTGGCGGGCGCAACCGTGCCGGCGGCGATGCTGTTCGCGATCACCGTTGTCGTCATCACGTGCCCGGATGCGCTCGGGCTGGCGACCCCGACGGCGATCATGGTCGGGACGGGACTGGGCGCCAAGCGCGGCGTCTTGTTCAAGACCGCGACGGCGCTCGAAACGGCCGCACGGATCGACACCGTCGTGATGGACAAGACCGGCACCCTCACCCAGGGCAAGCCGGAAGTCACTGACTTCGTCGCAATCGGCATGGACGAAGACGAGCTGCTCGGACTCGTTGCCGCTGTGGAGCGCGAGTCGGAACATCCGCTTGCCGCTGCGGTGGTCAGCTTCGCCGCTGGTCGGGGTGTGACCGTAGGCGACGCCGTCGACTTCGACAACGTACCCGGGCACGGGGCCGGCGCCACCGTGAGCGGGCACCGCGTGCTGGTCGGCAACCGCAAATTAATGCTCGCCCAAGGCGTCGATATCCAACCGGCGACCGCGCAGCGTGAGGCCCTGGCGTCGACCGGGCGCACCGCGGTCCTGCTGGCCGTGGACGGTAAGGTGGCCGGAGTCGTGGCTTTGGCAGATGCTGTGCGCCCGACTGCGGCGGCAGCCGTCGCGGCCATGCATGACGCGGGAATCCAGGTCGTCATGCTTACCGGAGACAACGAAGCCACCGCCGCACGCATTGCCTCCCAGCTCGGGATCGATACCGTGATCGCGGAGGTCCTACCCGAAGATAAGTCCGCGAAGATCACGGAGCTCCAGGTTGCAGGCAAGAGGGTGGCCATGGTCGGCGACGGTGTCAATGACGCCCCGGCGCTGGCACGGGCCGATCTGGGGATCGCCATCGGGGCAGGCACCGACGTCGCCATCGAGACGGCGGACGTCGTGCTGATGCGGTCAGATCCGTTGGACGTCCCGGTCGCGCTGCGCATCGGAAAGGGAACCGTTCGGAAGATGCGGCAGAACCTCGGCTGGGCGATCGGGTACAACGCCATCGCCCTGCCGATCGCGGCTGGCGTTTTCTTCCCCGCCTTCGGAATCCGGCTCAGCCCCGAGATCGCGGCGCTCTCGATGTCCGGCTCCAGTGTGATCGTCGCCGTCAACGCGCTGATGCTGAAGCGCCTTCGCCTGCCACGAGACATCGAGGTCACACGCGACTGACCGGAGTCAGAGCGGTCGGGCCGTTCCTGGCAGCCGAATGGTGATCGTCGTCCCCGTTCCCGGCACGGATGTCGCATCGACGGTGCCACCGTGTCCGGTGACGAGTTCGCGGACCAGGGCGAGGCCGATACCCGACCCGGACACGTGTGCCGAGTCCCGACCGCGCCAGAGCCGGTCGAAGATGCGCGGGAGCTCGTCGGCGGCGATGCCGGGGCCGGTATCGCCGACAGCCAGTACCGCCCGGCCGTCGTCGATCGCCACGGCTACGGTCACGCAATCGCCCGGCCGGCAGTACCGGGCGGTGTTGGCAAGAAGGTTGCCGACGGCCTGGTGCAACCGGTCGGCGTCTGCACGCACCCAGGCCGAACCGGACGGCTCCGGGGTGACAGTGAGGCCGGCAGCCCGCAGCCGCGGCTCCCATTCGGCCAGAGCGTCGCGGGCGACTTGGGCGAGGTCGACGGTGGCCAGGTGCAGTGAGAGTCCTGCCGTCTCGACGGCCGACAGTTCGGCCAGGTCCGCGACGATGCGTCCCAGCCGAAGCGACTGGTCATGCAGCCCCGCGAGGCTTTCGGGTGTCGGCTCCACGAGGCCGTCGCGCAGTTCTTCGAGCCCGGCCTGCAGGGCCGCGAGCGGAGTGCGCAACTCATGGGCCACATCCGCGGTGAGAGTGCGCCGATCACGATCGGAGCGGACGACCGCGTCGGCCATGCCATTGAACGCGGAGGCCAGCTCGCCGAGCTCACCCGGAGCCGGCCCGGTGGCCCGAGCCTGCCGGTCACCGGTCGTGAACGACCGGGCGGCATCCGTCATGGCCCGGATCGGGCGCACGAGCAGCCGAGTGGCAAACCAGCTCGCGCCGAGCGCGATCACGAGGGCGACGACGGCGGCGACGGCGATCCATGACCAGGTGACGTCGAACACGGTAGTCCCGGCCATCATGAAGAACGTCATCCGAACCGTGCCGACCTGGGCGCCGTCGACCATGACCGGTGCCGAGGCCACGGTCTGGCCCATCGCCGACCCCATCCCCAGGCCCTGCCCGTCGGCGCTGCCGCCCATCATTCCACCGCTCGACTGGATCGGCGTACCCGTCATGTCCACCACCGTAAGACCGGCGGATGCGGCATCACCGATTGCGCGGGTGCGGCCCAGGTCCGCTGTCGCCCAGTCTCCGGCCGATAGATAAGCATCGGCGGCTGCTGCGGCCGCGGAGTCCGCGATCTGCTGGCGGTCGGCCTGCTGCGTGACGTGCACGCCCCGATCCACGCCGACCAGGGCGGCGACGCTGAGTACGAGCACCGACGACACGGCCACGAGCGCGAACGCGAGCAGGAGCCGGCGTCCCAGCGAGCCGAGGCCCAGGACCCTCATGACGGCTCATCCTGACGGAGCGCAAGACGATAGCCGACGCCGAGGACCGTCTCGATGATATCGGCGCCGCCCGGCCCGAGCTTGTGGCGGAGGTTCTTGATGTGCGAGTCAATGGTTCGCTCATACCCGGCGTATTCGTAGCCGCGCACCCCGTTCACCAGCTCATACCGCGAGTACACCCGCCCAGGAGCGGTCGAGACCGCCGCGAGGAGTCCCCATTCGGTGGGAGTCAGGTCGAGCGCGGTGCCGTCGAGCCACGCCTGGTGGGCACTGTCATCGATTCGCAATCGCCGGCCGCCGAAGCTCGTCGGTCCCGTCGTGGTCGTCGAACCGCCGTACCGATGTAACACGGCCTGCACGCGCAGCACGACCTCGTGGGGGCTGAACGGCTTCGTCACATAGTCGTCGGCGCCGAGGTCCAGCCCCTGGATGCGGTCCTCCGTTGTGCTGCGCGCCGTGAGAACGATCACCGGAAGGGTGCCGAGAGTGTGGATTTCCCGGAGGATGTCGGTTCCGTCGATATCGGGAAGGCCCAGATCGAGGAGCACCAGCTCGCACGCGGACAGGAGGCGCAGTGCCTCCGCACCGGACATGGCCGTGAGCACCGCGAATCCGGCTCGTTCGAGGTAACGGCGGAGGATGTCGCGGATGTCACGCTCGTCCTCGACGACCAGCACGGTGGGCATACCTCACCCTAACGCCCGTGTTTCAGGCAAGACTCTGTCCCCGCAAACCTCCACACCATCTCCACACGCACGCCAGCCCATCTGCACACCGGACACGCAGAGTGGGGAACATCAGCCCACTCGCTGACTCGATGGAGGAGAAACACCATGCGCAGGAGCACACTCATCGTCACTGGGATCGCCGGCGCGGTCGCGACGATTATCGGTCTCACCGGGCTGTCCGTCGGTGCCGTGAGTGCCATGAACGGCAGCGTTCCAGATTTCGGTTCGGCGACCGGACCGTCGTGCACAACACCACAGCTTGGCGGCACCGTCGTGAACGTGTCGCTGCGGAACATGGGCGGTTCCATGATGGGGGGCGACAACGGGATGATGGGCGGCATCACCGGGTACGGAATGATGCCCCGCGGGGCCATGAGCCTCAGCCTGGACCGGTCGAGCGTCAGTTCAGGAGCCGTCTCCTTCCTCGCCACCAACGACGGCAGCATCAGCCACGAGCTCGTCATCCTTCCGCTCGCGGCTTCGCAGGTCGCGGGAAGCCGGTCGGTCTCCGGTGGGAGCAAAGTCGACGAAACCGCCAGCCTCGGCGAGGCCTCCGCCACGTGCAACGCCGGTGAAGGTACCGGTATCGCCGCGGGCAGCGCCGGCTGGGTGACCCTCGACCTCGCACCTGGACGCTACGAAGTCGTCTGCAACCTCCCGGGTCACTACGCCGCCGGAATGTATCGGGAACTGACCGTGACCTGACAGCGACGGGTCCAGCAGGATCCCCAGCACTTCCCAAGCAATCGAAACCAACCAAACGAAGGAGACAAAATGATGTGGGGCAACGGAATGAACATGGTGTGGGGTTGGCCGTTTGGAATCCTGGTCATCGCTGGCATAGTGCTACTGATCATTTGGGCAGTCCGATCTGCTGGCGCCTCGGCACAGGGCAACGATCAGCAGGTGGCACCATTATCCCCCGCAGGAGTGGTGCAGCCGAGCAAGGCTCGTCAGATTCTGGACGAGCGCTTCGCCGCCGGCCACGTGACCGCAGAACAATATCGCGCACAACTGAAGGTGCTCGGCATTCCGTCGGGCGGAGTTGACGACGGCAATAGTAGGGAGAGCTAAACAAAATCAGGCCACGCCCCTCGGTGGGCATTCAGACGGCTGCATATTGTCGCGCCGCCGAGTGGTCTACGCCAGCGAACTGGCCGACTGCGACGATCTTGACGCTGGGGGATCCGAGGCCCCCGACCTACGGTGAAAGCGTTGTTGACGACTTGATGCGCTCACGTCTATTCACCGTTTATTGACTCCAGATCGGCCCAGACCAATCGAGACCTGGCGATAAATGAAACCCAGCAAGAACAAGAAACCCTGATCGAAACGACAACAATCTATATTGCTCCAGTCGATCGCGAACGCGAGTATCACTCCGACCGGATCCGTCGGTCCCGGGTTCAAGTCCCGGCCGCCCTACTGAAGAGTGTCTTTTGACCAAGATTTTTAGTTTGGTCGTTTCTCACGAGACTTGAGTAAATAGTGAAGAGGACTCGACTCGGCGTCTCGCAGGGGAAGGAGAACAACCGTCTGACCACCACTTAATGTGTCTCGGTTGGAGGGGACGAGCCCGGTACTGCGAACGGTCATGGGTTCAAGTGAGGTGTGGCCTCGAAAATGCGCTCTGATCTGTACGTTTCTAGAGCTCTGGCCTGTGGCACTAGATGCCGCTCACTTTTATCCACCCCTTATTCGCCTACATTGCGCGCAGTATCGAGAAGATCGGCGCCTTCACCCTGTGGAATGACGGGTCGGATATCCCGGTCTTCGCCTGGCGTCTCACGCCCGGCGATACCCGGAACTGGAACCCGCCGGTCGCCACGGCGACGATGCCGAGCAGGAGCAGACCGGCGCCGATGAGTGACAGGACCATGGATCGGAGTGTATCGGTGGGCGGCTCATACCCCGCCATCCGACGCCGGTCGCGGACCGCGTGACACCGGATCAGTTTCTTTGCTTGGGGACGAGAGTGACCTCTCATTCGAGGGCAACGTTTCTCCGTGACTGCGGGCGGATTGAAATCCGCGAAGTCGGTGGGCTCTGAACGAGCGGATGCATATATAAGTGTCAACGGTTTCCCGACAGATGAGAGGCGCCGTAGAGGTTTTATGTCTCAGGACATCGGTGACAGTTCTGCACCAATAAGTGGGTGACCATTCGGCCGTGTTTGGTGGTGATGCTTCTCCCGTATTCACATTGCCCGATGCGGAAATGGATAGGGTGCTCGGAGTCTCTGCGATTCGCCTCTTCCTTCGTGTCCTCGGCCAGCCGGTTCGGACTTGATCACGGCCGCCTGGATTGAGGGTAGAGAACCGCGGAACGGTCCTGCTGATGTCACCTATGTCCTGATACATCATCCAGTCGGAGAACGATCTCACGAGACTTCCGAGACATCGACGTTCCCCACGGTCAGACAACGCAACCCGGGCATTTCACTGATACCTGGGTCAGGGGGAGCTTGGACGGTGGTCGGTCGGCTGTTCTCCGGAGCGGACGGTTGCGGCAGTGAATGCGTCGAAATCCTTTTCGTTCTGGTCCGCATACGCTTCGGCGAAAGCGGCAAGGGCTTTGTCGAAGGATCTTCCGGATCCCATGTAGGACGCAATCGCCACGGGGTTGCCCGTGCGTGCATGTGCGCGGGCGAGCGTCCAGGCGCACAGGCGGCCATGGGTGGTGAGACCCGGCGCAGCGAACGACGCCAGGTCGGAAGAGGTCTTCCAATCCCAGAGTTGACGAACGTAGAAGTCCCGCTCCACGCCGTCGAGCCCCTTCGTGCGCAGCCAGCCGAGCAGCACGTCACTGGTCGCCTGGATCAACCGTTGGCCCTCAACGACACGTTCGCCGTGGTTTTCGTAAGGGCTCGGTTCAAGGACGGGCTCCAACACCGATTTCTCGGCCTGCTTGAGCTGCAGCACGAGCGGGTCACCGTGCTCCTTGCCCAGAAACAAGACGATCCAACTCAGAGTCCCAACGCTGCCGACGCCCACAACCTTGCGGGCGATGTCTTCGAACTCGTAGCGGTCGAAAAGAATCTGCCGGTCGGGCGAGAGCGTGAGCCGGTAGTTCGCGAGTGCCTCGCGAATCCCGTCCTCCAACTGGTGCGCTTCAACGTCCGGGAGTAACTGGTCGAGTGGGACGATCAGGGGCGGATCATTGAGTATCCGCACCCGCCCGTCAACGATGTGTGTCAATTTCCGGGCGGCCCTCGCGCTGTCCTTGCCCTCCGCGTGCTCGATGACGCGTTCTGTTTCCTTCAGGGCCGCGTCGCCCAGCTCCCGTTGGATTTCCGGGAGCAGCGACGCGACGTCATAGGATGCGGACCAGATTTGAAGGGGGGTCATGTCGGCGAAGGATGTCATGGCCTGCCGGTACGCACTGGCTGCTTCGAGGACTGCGGTTCTCCGTTCCTCGGGGGAGAAGCCCCGATCGCGCGCGGCGACCTCAACGCTCGTCACGAACCTTTTGACGTCCCACTCCCAGGGACCGGCGAGCGTCTCGTCGAAGTCGTTGAGATCAAAGACCAGCCTTCGCTCGGGCGATGCGAAGGCGCCGAAATTCGCGATGTGCGCATCCCCGCACAGTTGCACTTTCAGTCCCGTCGAGGGTGAGTTCAGCAGATCCGTGGCCATGATGGCTGCCGCGCCTCGGAAGAACGCGAACGCGGATGCGGACATTCGCTCGTGGCGGATGGGGATGAGTTCGGCAACCCGCGTGTGCTCCTGTGCGCGGAGGATCTCCATCGGGTCGGTCCGTGTAGCGAGAGCCCGCCATTCTCCATGTCGAGAGCGAGGGGTGCTAGTACGCAAATGCCGTCCGACCACAGCACCGGGTGGCAACTGGCCGGGATGTTCCTGCGCAGCTTTCATCTCGCCCTCCGCTTGCCGATCGTCCCGGTTCGCTCGACAATCTAAGGGGCGTTGAGCTCTAATTCAAGGGGCGATCCGCCGTAGGAGCGGGTCGCGAACAGGCACACATCAAGTCGGCTGAAGCAGTGGGCGAATCATGCCAGCCGATGCCTTCCGACCAACCGACAGCTCACACGGGCCGCTCGGGCGCAACGCTCTGCCGTGAAGAGTGTCTGACGCCCGGGACCTGAACCTGGACTCTCTGATTGGCCGATGCCAGCATCTGGGCCGGAGGTAACTCGGCTGTCAGCGCGTTGGCAATCCCGTATTCTAAAAGAGCGAGGCACTCAGAATTCTGTGTTTCATGAAGGCGGAACACCAGATGGGAACACTCACGCACATCAAAGACCGCTACAGGGAACTTGGGCAACTGGAAGTCGACATAATTCAAGTGTTTCGCGTGAGCCTGGTATCGAAGCCGCATTTGCGAGATGCTCCAGCCGATGCAGATCGGTCGTCCACTTCGGCGAGTCTCCGTTGGATGACAGTCTGGATGCCGAGTGTCGAGTGCGTATTGCCGAGCGCACCGGTGGCAATGATGGGCGATGATGACCGTCGCTAAGAGCAAAATGGCCCCTCCAATCAGCGGAGCATTCCTGAGTCCGCCGGAGGAACTGAGATTCGTGGGCTTCCAGTGGACGGCCCTCATGTTGTCGGCCCTCTTGGCGGTGTTGACGTCAATCTCGACCTTTGACCCTCCGTCTGTCCGGTGGTTCCTTTTCGCTGGCGCGGCCACGGGGGTGATTGTCGCATTGCGGGCGCGATACGCACAACGCGTGACGGTAATCGGCGGCGTAGCTGCGACTGCGATGGCGATCGGTCTCACCATCATCGTCGCCATCACCATTCAGCCCGCACCGATGGGCGTGATTATGTCTTTCGGCCTCCTCGGAATAGCAATTGCTTTGTGCACATTCGAGGACCCTATCCGGGCTTCGATAGAAAGCAGTATTTGTGCGATTGTCGGTTCGGTCATCATCGTTGCGCGGTCCTCGATCCCCTTCGCGGCGGTGTTCATTTTTGTGTCGTTGGTGGTGTTGGCGTCGTCTTCCGTCTTGTTTCTGCGTCACTCCCTTCGGGTGTCTCGGGACGAAGCCATCGCTCTGTCGCTGACTGATTCGCTCACAGGTGTTTCCAATCGCCGCGGGCTCGAAATCCGCTTTTCTGTTGTGACTGCCATGGCAGTGAGGACAGGTCAGCAACTCGGATGCCTGATGATCGACCTGGACCGATTCAAACTGATCAACGACGTCCACGGCCATGCCATCGGAGACGGCATATTGAAAGAATGTGCGGCCGTCATAAAAACTTGTTTGCGCCCCAGCGACGTGTGCGCGCGCATCGGAGGGGAAGAATTCGCGGTCTTTGCAATCGTCGATGGACCAGCCCAACTCGCCATCATCGCCGAACGCATCCGGGCGGCCATTGAAAATCAAGGCACGATACCGCCAGTCACAGCCAGTATCGGAGGCAGCTGTGGCGCGGTCGTGGAATCGGAAACTATTGATGCCCTGTTGCGAATTGCAGACATGGCGTTATGTGCAGCCAAGTCCGCCGGACGCAATATCGTTCGGCTCGGTTCATAGCAGAATGTCACGGCTGAACGCAGCAACCGGTGCCATTGACCAGCCGCAACTGTCAGATGCGTCAACAGTGGAAAAGGGCTGCGAGGATACTCCCTGTGGACGAACATGACGGAGCTACGTCCGCAATGTTCCTCCTTGACCAGCAGCCAACCGGACTCGTGGAAATTAGTGGCGCTTCAATCGCGAGCACAATGAAGCTAAAATTCCCCGTTGCCCATGAGTCTCAGCTTGGGCGTCTCAGCATCCTTTAGCTTTCATCGACGCTCCTGGTAGCCACTTCCATGCCTCGTGGAAGTGGCGCCCGTAGGCTTTGGCGCTGACCGTATCCGGTTCAAATCGGCTATCGAGACGACCAAAACGTGGACGAGCGAAGCTCGCTCGCGATCGATAGCACCCGCGTAAACGCGAAGAGAGTAGTCAGGGTGTTCGTAGTCCGGCGAGCAATAGCTCTACAGCTGCACGGGCTTCCGACGCCCAGAGCGGCCGGCCGGTTGCTGACGTGATGCCGTGCAGCACGATCATCACCGCACCGACGGTCACGTCGCTGCGGATGGCACCGTCGGCGGCGGCCTGAGTTAGCAGGTCCGCGACGGTGGCCTCGAGTTCGATTCCACCGTCGGCTAGCGCTGCGGGGTCGGCGACTGCTGCAAGGGCGCGGGCAAGGCCCGTGTGGGCAAGTACGTACTCGACGAACCCGCGCAGGAAGGCGTCGAGGTTCTCGCCGGCGGACCGAGTCGTGTCGCGGGCCCGGTCGCAGAGCGCGGTCACCTCACCCACGTACACGGCTGCAGCCAGGGCTTCTCGGGTGGGGAAGTGTCGATAGAGGGTCCCGACTCCCACGCCGGCACGCGCCGCGAAGTCATCGAAGCGTACCTGTTCGTTCTGGTCGAACACCTCACGGGCGGCTGTCACAATTGCATCCCGGTTGCGGCGCGCATCCGATCGGAGCGCTCGTACCTCAGCCACAATGCGACCTCTCATTGACAAGTGGAGATTGCCTCCATATATTGGTAAGTGGAGACAAGCTCCATCTTATCGAAGGAGCCCGTCATGCGCATTCTGATGTTTGGTCGCGGAGTGATTGCGACACTTTATGGTCGCGTGTTTCACGCCGCCGGCCACGACGTCGAGTTCTACGTGCGCCCGGGTCGCGCTGCCCAGCAGGGGAACGAGGTGCACCTGGACTGGATCGACGGCCGCCGCAAGCCGTTCGGCCGTCGGGCGCTCGAATCATTCCGAACTCGCCTGCGAGAATCGATCGATCCAAGCGACGGTTTCGATCTGATCGTGCTCAGCGTCGGGCACCATCGTCTCGCCGAGGCAGCCGCGTTTCTCGCTCCCCGCCTGGGTACAGCGACGGTGCTGGTGTTCGGCAATCTCTGGAAGGAACCGCTCGCCGCGGTCGCGCCACTCCCAGCTGATCGAGTCGTTTTCGGTTTCCCGCAAGCGGGAGGAGGTTTCGGGAAAGACGGAGTGCTGCTCGGCGCGATGTTGCCGTCCGTCATCATCGGCACGACGGACCCCATGCCGACGGCGCGGGAGCAGGACGTGGTCACGGCCTTCCAGCAGGCTGGACTCGCTGTTCGTCAGGAGAAGGACATGCGAGGCTGGCTGTGGCTCCACTTCATCGCCGATGCCGGCATGTTCGCCCAGGCCCTACGGAGCGGGTCGCTGGCGGACATGGTCGGAGACCGTCGAGCGTTCCACGCCGCGTTCTTGACCACTCGCGAACTGCTGCCCGTTCTCGAAGCTCGGGGTGTCGACCTCGGTCGGCATCGCAACGCCGTGCTGCCGTACCGGCTGCCCGGCCTGGTCGCTGCGTTGTCCGGATGGGCGACCGTGCTGATTCCGATCGCTCGACGGAGCCTCGCGGCGCACACGGATCCGCAGGCCACAGAGGCACTTGCTGTTCTCGAGGACACGCTGAGCGAAGCGCGCCAGCTGAAAATCCCGACCCCTCGCCTCGAGCGGTGACGTTCCGCAAACATCTCCATGGGCTGCTGCCCGATTATCCGTTGGCTACCGGTCGGCGATTGGTCGGCGCATCGGCGCGGCCCTCGAACATCCGCGGTCGCGTCCGCACTCGTTATTCCAGCTCGGAAAGAGGACGGGACACTCCCATGGCAACGCTTCTCCAACGCCTCGGAGGTTATCGGCGTCGTCGTAGCTGCCATGATGTTGTTCATCAGGCTCGGTTCGATGATCGCCGCTGGCTTGCCACTTATCGCGGCCATTGCCGGGGTCGGGGCCCTCGTAGTTTTGTCATTCTCCGGCGTCGTGGAACAGACAGAGACCACGCCGATCCTCGGTCTGATGCTCGGGCTCACCGTCGATATCGACTACTCGCTCTTCATCCGTTACCGCCATCGGCAGAAACTTCGCGCCTGGATACGGATGCGGCAGTCGATTGGACTCGCGACCGGGACTTCGGGCACGGCGGTACGGTTCGCCGGCATCACCGTGATCATCGTCCTCGCCGCCCTCAACAGCACGGGAATTGGCTTCCTAGGCCTGATGGGCACAGCGGGAAGTGCAGTTCGCTCCAAGATATGAACAGTCCTGCTGAATAGCCGCTGCACAGGTGCCAGTGTGCTTGTCCGCAGCACTAAATAAGAGGCTGACCTATCCGTTACTTGAGGTCCATGGAAACGACGGTGGCTTGCTGTGACTGATTGCATCGGTGACCGATCAGGGATTGGTATCCCCGGTGGCTACGAGCGCAGCTCCGGGAACCGGGCGGTCGCTGCACTGTGCCGCTTGTGATGCTTCAACGGCGCGGTGTGAGGTGTTACGGATACCGACGGCCGCGACAATTCCGCCGACAGCGAGGAGTCCCGCTGTTGTCAGTACGAGTCGGTGAAAGCCATCGATATCGAGCTGATTGCCAATGATTGGGCCGGCGATTGCTACGGCAATCAGGCCCGCAACGCGCGCGATCGCGTTATTTACGGCGGACCCGATGCCGCTTTGCGCTGAGGGCACAGCCCCGAGGACGGCAGCGGTCAGCGGCGCGACCGTGATGGTCAGCCCGAATCCGTACAGGACGATGCCTGGCAGGAGTTGCGTCCAGAAGTTGAATTGGACCGATGCGGTGAGCATACATGCGAAGCCGGACGCGGCAATGATGGGGCCGATAGCCATGAAAAAGCGCGGACCATAGCGGCCTGACAACGCTCCGAAAAGTCGCGCGAACAAAATGGACGCGACTGCCACGGGGAGTGTTGCAAGGCCCGCGATGGTGGCGGGCAGCTGAATAACTTCGAGAAGGAAGAGGGTGATAATCCATATTCCGAGGCCCACGGCGGCGTAGACGGCAGCTGTTGTGGCGTTCCCCGCGGCGAAGTTTCGAGCACGGAGCAGACTCAGAGGGAGCAGAGGGTTCGGGACTCGGCCTTGTCTGACGAGGAATGCGACTATGAGCGCGGCGCCCACGATGAGAGTCGACCACAAGAGTGGGCTCGCCCAGCCCAGTCGTGGTTGCTCGATGAGAGCGAAGACGATGCCCCCTAGTCCCAGAGCAACCAGCGCCGCTCCGATGATGTCGAGGCGACCCGGAACGGAAGGGGCCGGGTCACGCAGCGCACGCATCAGGGTCAGCGTCACGACGACGGGTAGGAGGTTGACGGCGAACACCCATCGCCACCCGATGTAGTCGACGAGCACTCCGCCGACGAGAGGACCGAGGACAAAGGCGACGCTGGTCCAGCCGGTCCAGGAGCCGATGGCTTTGGACCGGACCGGGCCGACATACGTGGAGTTGATGAGGGCGAGAGAACTGGGCACGAGAAGCGCACCGCCGGCGCCTTGTAGAAAGCGCGCAGCGATCAACCACCCGACACCTGGCGCGACCGCGCAGATCAGCGAGGCGAATCCGAATACGACGAGCCCGATGCGCAACGAACGCACCCGGCCGACACGGTCAGAGATCGCGCCGGCGAGCAGGATGAGTGCGCCCAGGGCGAGTAAATAGGCGTCCACGATCCATTGTTGACCAGCTAGGCCGCCGCCGAACTCGTCTTCGATTGAGGCCAGCGCGACGTTCACGATGGAGCCGTCAAGAAACGCGATGAATGACGCGAGGATCGCGACGACGAGGGGCATTGGTCACCTACAGTGTCGCGTTCTCCGTCTTGTCCGGGGCCGTGGGGGTCTGTCCCTGAGCGGCCAGCCAGGCCAGCACGTCGTCCGCGACATCCCTCCATCCACCATCGAGGGTGAGGGAATGGCCTTTGCCTTCATACTCGTGGTATTCCGTCACCGACGACGTGTTGTCGGCATACAGCTTCGCGACGGCCACGGTGACGGCCTTGGGCACCGTGTGGTCCTCCGTGCCGGACGTGAGGAGAAGCGGGCCGCGCACGGCGGTGTGCGTATCGACCGTGGCGGGCGAGTTGCGCACAAAGTTCGCGGTTGCGTCCTCGAACAGGGGACGGCCGGGGCCGGGGATCGTCCAGTCCGCGTGCAGCGCGTCGGACTCCTCGTCAGTGAGCACGTTGCCGAACGCGTACTTGAACTGCTTCTCGTTCAGGGCGACCGTGCGGGACTTGTTCGCCGGGTTGCCGAGCACGGGGAAGCCCGACTTCAGTTGGGCGAACGGCAGCACTTTCACGCCCTTGATCGGAGCGGGATCGATCGCAACAGCGGCCGCCACCAGGTCGTTCGCGAGCAACTCCTGGGCGATGAGGCCTCCGAAGGAGTGGCCGACCACGATCGGCTTCTCCTCTAACTGCGCGATGAGGTCGGCGTAGTGGTGGCAGATCTCGGCGATGCCCTGATTGTTGAGCCCGTCAGGGGTCGCTCGGGTTGCCTCGACCGAGTCGAGATCCCCGGGCCAGCCGGGCGCCGACGTCGCGTAGCCCCGCTCTTCGAATAGGTCCTGCCATGCCCTCCAGGCGGCGGAGTGGATCCAGAGTCCGTGGATGAAGACGACGTGCTTGACCATGCGTGCTCCTTTGTCGTGTCCGGGATGGATCAGAGTGTCTTTATGAGGCCGCCGTCGATGAGGAAATCGGCGCCCGTGACGTTTCCGGCGCGGCTGCTCGCGAGGATGAGAGCGAGATCCGCGACCTCGGACGGCTGGGTGAATCGTCCCGTCGAGAAGCCGCCTTGGCTGGCGACGACGCGGTCGCGCGCGGTGTCGAAGTCGACACCCATCGTTCGGGCGGCCGTTGCCGCGACGCCGTTCTCGCCGAGCCAGAGCTGGGTCGCGACGGGCCCGGGGCTGATGGTGTTGAAGCGGATGTTCTGCATGCCGAATTCCTTGGAGAGGGACTTCGAAAGGTTCCAGACCGCGGCTTTCGCGGCGGAGTAATCAATCACCGGTGGATCAGGCAGGAACGCGTTGACCGATCCGATTGTCACGACGTTGCCGCCGCCGCGCTCGAGGAGCAGGGGTATTGCGGCACGGGTCGTGCGCACGGCCGCCAAGAAGCTGAGGTTTAGGGTGTCGAGCCACTGCTCGTCGGTGATGGCCAGGAAGCCTTCGAAGCGGAAGGTGACTGCGCCGACGTTGTTCACCAGGATGTCGAGCCCGCCCAGCTCGGCTGATCGTGCGACGAGCCTGGAAGGCGCATCCGGGCTGGAGAGATCGACGCTCTCGAACAGCACCGCACCGGTGGCGACCAGCTCGTCAAGCTCGGGTGTCGACGACCGCGCACCGGCGACGACTCGCACTCCTTCGGCGACCAGTGCTTGGGTGACCGCGAGACCGATGCCCTTGCTTGCGCCCGTGACGACGGCGTTCTTCCCTGAGAGTCTCAGATCCATGGAGCTGACGATACGGTCATCGACCGCAGGGAGCGTGACCCGGCTGTGCCTAGTAGCGCCGCTACCTCCCTGGCACCAACGCCGCGAGGGCGCTCTCGGTGGGTGTGCCCGGCTCGGCGAAGTAGAGGAAAATCGAGTGGTCGTCGGCGCCGACCAGAGGGAGGTGGGCGTAGTGCAGTGAAAGGGCGCCCACCACGGGGTGAATCATCGAGTGGGTACCCTCGGTCATGCCCTCGATGTCGTACCGGTGCCAGAGCTCCCGGAACCGGTCGCTGTCGCGCATGAGATGGGTGATGAGCTCCTGGGTTCGCGCGTCGTCGGGATACAGGCCTGCCCGGGAGCGCAAGAGGGCAATCGAGCGCGCGCTCAGACCGTTCCAGTCCACGTGAAGGGCGCGCACGTCGGCATCGAGCAGCAGCACGGCGACGGAGTTGCGGCCGGTCTGATAGCCGCCGATCAAGGTGGACATGAGCGGGTTGGTCGCCACGATGTCGAAGCGGCGATCGAGGATCATCGCGGCCGTAGTCGGCCAGGAGCTGATGAGCCAACGGGCACGCTCGACGGCCGGCGGGGAGATCGGCGAGGTCGGCTTCGAGGTGATGCGCGCCAGTGCGTGCAGGTAGGAATTCGCCGTAGCGTCCAGCCTCAGAGCACGCGACAGCGAATCGAGTACCTGGTCGGTGGGGTGGGCCTCCTGGCCCTGTTCGAGCTTGACGTAGTACTCGGTGCTGATCCCCGCGATGGCCGCCACCTCAGAGCGTCGGAGCCCGGGCACTCGGCGAATACCTGCGCCTTCGGGGAGCGCGACGTCGGCAGGTCGCAGCAGTTCGCGGCGGGCTCGCAAATAATCGCCGAGCGGATGCGGACTGGGCATGCCGAATTCTATCGACACGCCCACGGCCACGGAAGAGTGAGGCGATCGTCTATCGGTGGCAGCTGTGGCGAGGTCGTCGACTCGGAAACGGTTGACGTATTGCTACGACTGGCAGACACCGCCATTCATCAGGCCAAGTCCGCGGGACGCAATCACGTGTACCTCGCTTCGTAGCAAGCTCAGAAGGCGGCGAACCCGATTGGGGACGAGCTGGATGATCACGAGCGACCGACTCCCCATCCAAGCGGCAACCAACATGATCGCGTTGAATATCATCCCCGTGGGGTGGCCACACGTAGCACCGAGATCATTGAACATCGCTGGCTCAAGCCCGGAACCGTTTACGTCAGCTCCGGCAATCCGGGAGGACGGCGACCGAACCATCTCAATGTCACTGATGTTCTGATGCACCAGCGGGGCGAGTTTCTCGCTGAATGCCGTCACGACACCGGGCTACAATCACGCGCATGCGAACGACTCGCGAGCGGCGCCGATCAGTTCCCTTGCGGGGCGGCTTGATGATCGCGGTCGCCCTGATCACGTCGCTCGCAGCGGGCACAACAGTGTCCGCTGGCGCCGCTGTACCATCGTCGCACGGGTGGGCAACGGCATCCGAGATCACTGCGCTTCTGGAAAAAGAGCGCGCCGATCTGAAGCTGTCGGGCCTCGCCGTGGTCGTGCTCTCGGGGGGATCGGTCCTATTCGAGGGGGCGTTCGGCGACGCGGCACCGGGCGGGCCCACCGTCACGCTCAACACACCGTTCGTGCTCGGGTCGACGTCGAAACAATTGACGGGACTCGCGATCCAACAACTCATTGCACAGGGCAAGCTGTCACTCCACGACACGGTCGGTACGCTGTTGCGCCATCTCGGCAGCGAAAGCAGCCCCTTCGCTGACGTGACGGTCGCAGAACTCCTCAGTCACACATCCGGGATCAGCACCGGCGCAGGTACGGCAGATGTGTTCGATCCAACGCCTGCGTTCGCCTCACTCGGAACCGAGACGCGCCATCTGTTGATGACCGCGCCGTCGTCGATGGCGGGCACGAGCTTCGAATACTCGAACGGCAACTACACTCTGCTCGGATCGATCATCGAGGAGATCACGGGGCAGACATTTGAGACCGCCCTACAGATACTCGTGGGTCGGCCCCTCGGGCTCGACGCGACCACGAGCGACCTCACAGCTGCCCAGGCGAACGGGCTAGCGTCGGGCCATTACACGTGGTTCGGGGTGATCGACTCGACAACGCCCGGCCCGCGCTGGCCGATGGGCGCACCATCTGCCTATACGAGCTCGACCGCGGCTGATCTCACTCGCCTGCTCAAGGCCGAGTTGGGTCGGCCATCCGGCATCGACTCCGCCGTGTTCGGGGCCGATCACGCACCGTTGGCCGCCGTCGATAAATACAGCAGGTATGCCAGCGGCTGGTACATGCGCTCGTTCTGGGAATTGCACGATGATGACGAAAACTTCGACGACCCGGCCCTCCCGCTGATCTATGAGCACGATGGCGACACCACCCGGGAAACCTCATACCTGGCGTTTTCTCCCGACCTTGGTTTGGGGGTTATTGTGCTGAGCAACACCGGGCTCGGCACCGACACGGCTCGATTCAGCGAATTCACGTACCGGCTCCTCCACACCATCGTCGGCACAACGGCTGCGCCTCATCTGGTTGATCCGGTCATCGCCGCGGCGCCCGTCATCATGATTGTGTTGCCCCTTCTCCAGCTGGCCGCTCTGATCCTTCTGACTGTCTCGTTCGTGCGCCGGCGCCTGGGCCGGATCGCCCGAGTGATACTGCGGGTCGTCGCCGCGCTCGTAACAGTGGTCACTGTGTTCGTCGCATTCGTTGCCGTACCGGAAAGGACAAACCAGTCCCTTTTCAATCGCGTGTGGTGGGCCGGGGTGCCGGATCTGGCGGTATCGACTGCGTCCAGCTTGGTGTTCGCGGCGGCGACCATTGTCTTCGGGGCGGTCGCGCTGATTCAGGCACAGCACAGGAGACGCAGCCTGTCTGTGAACGATCCCGCTGACAACGCATCCTCGAATCACTAAGGAAACGGCTGCGGCTTCGAATCCCCCTGCCGCACAGCTCAAGCGGAGTTAGACACCACACAGAGCGCGGAGAGATGCTACCCATGCTGCATCGATGGTCGGTCTCGGTCAGTCAGTCTCGGCGACCTCTGGATGAGCGGCAGAGTACCCAAGGTGACGACGGTACCCCTGGAGGTCGTCATGGTATCTTCATCCGACGAGCGCCATTGACACGGGCAGCATCA
>NZ_SOFG01000008.1 GCF_004402485.1 Cryobacterium algoricola
CGACCCGGACCTCCCGTGCTTCTCATGGCCGAGGTGATCGGTGATCTCGCCCTCGAGCGCGGATCCCAAGACCATCTTCGTCAGCTGGCCCAGCAACCCTGTCTCGCCCGTCAGCGCGAGACCCTACTCCCGGGCCCGCCCGACCAACTGGTCCACGAGCCGGCCATCCACCACGTCCTCATGCTTCACCCTCGCCACGGCCTCGTCCTCCACCACGTCAAGAATCACACCAGCCATCAGACACCTCCATTGTTAGGAGTTACACCAAAAATCGTCTAGTCCCGAATTTGGTGGCGCCGTTATCGGGCTCATCAACAAGGCTGTAAACCAGGACGCATGCCAAGGCTCGGTAGTCGATCTCGACTACGAGTCCGCACCCTGACGTGCATGAACTGTGCGCCAGCTGCCAGCCTCCGGGCCGGGGAGTCAGATCACGAGGGTCTGTTCAACGAGACCTTGCGCCAATTTCGACAGCAGCAGGCGATTGGTTCGGGCGTATGTCCTGAGCAGCGTGAACGCTTCTTCCATGGAGATGCCACGAGAGTGTGCAAGCACGCCTTTGGCCTGTTCGATGAGAACTCGGGACTGCAACGCATTTGTGAGCTGTTCCCGTACGGACCTGCTTTCTCGGAGCATCCGTTCCTGCAAGATACCGATCGTGGCGACGTCGGCTAGTGCCTGGGCGGCGCGCATATCTCGGTGTGGAAGCGCACCGGGAACGCCTGCCAACAGATTGAGGGTACCGATCGTCGTTTCTCGCAGGCGCAAAGGAATCGCAAAGACCGCGGCGAACCCCTGCTCGCGCGCACTGTCCCGAAACCGGCTCCACTCGGGTGGGCTCTTCTCCACGTCTGTCAGCGATACAACAGTTCCGGTCCTGAAAGACTCCACGCACGGGCCCGCGCGGGCGCTCAGCTGCATGATTTCGACCAGCCGGCTGGCCTCACTGGTCGCAGCGATCATTTCCAACTCGCCGTCAGCGGCGGCCAGGAGAAGACCCGCCGCCGCGACATCAAAGAGATCCGAGCAGCTTTCGACGAGAGTTTGCAGGAGATCTACGACGTCGTAGTCGTCGATCAGAGTGTCGGCGAGGGTCGCGAACGTGTCGATCAAGCGATCTTCCCGGTTGCTGTCAGTCATGGGTCCCTTCGATCTGCTTTTCGTTCACGGCGAAGCTCAATCGACCGTCGATGATCTCGCCAGCGATGTCAAGCGTGGATCGTCCGGTGGCAAATGCCTGGCCTTGGATCACGAGGAAGGCGTCCGCGGCTGGAATGCTCAGCTGCGCCAGGACCATGCCGGTGGCCTGATGGATCTCCCGACGAGAGAATGCCCGCCGGGTGGCCGTGTCGACCTCACCGACAAGGTCACTTTCGGACAGCCGGAGAGCTCGAGAGAGAACCATCCGACTCACCACGGTTGAGAGGATCTCGATGTGCCGGATGTGCTGCTCGCCGAGTCGATAGGGGCGGTTCGTGTACAGGTCGATCGCCCCGATGCGCAGCGGACCCAACATCAGTGGAAAAGCAAAGACCGCACCGAAGTCTTCGGCGATGAGCGCCTCCGAAAACGCTGGCCACACATGGTTGGGCCGTTCACGGATGTCCGGCTCTAGGACGGGCGCGGCAGTCTCCAGCGCGTCCCAACACGGGCCCTCACCCAGATCGAATTGCAGCTCGTCGAGCCGGAAGGATTGGGCGTCGCTCGCAGAAATCGTTTCAGCGGCGAGAACGTGGCCGAACGTGGAGATCGACAACCCGTCGACGGGCAGCAGCGCCAAGAGTGGCTCATGTAGGCGCGATTCGTGGCCGGCCAGGGCGTTCAACGAGTCCGCTGCTGCGGCTAATCGGTCAGGCATTGACATCGCACCCGCGATTCCTGCCACCTGCTGGGTCCACCCGCATCCGCTGCATATCCGCAACGTACTCCACTGACTCCGGAATAGCATGCCTACGTCTGAACAGATTCGCATGGTCACCATCCCGACCTCCGTCGGCCACCCCAAGGAGACATGCCATTTGTTGTCTAACGCACACTGCACAGCGTCCTCAGAGATCGTTCAGGTCAGGGTCACTCCATTCGCAGTCCGGGACTGCAATGGTCTCCCGGTACCCGTTCTGGATTGGTGAGGAAGTCACCTTTTCGAGATTCGAGAGGTGCGTGACTGTCTCCGCGGCGTCGGGTTCGGGCCAGGGCGATTCTTCGGGAATAGACAGGAGAGTGCTTGCGGGCACGAGGATCAACGTCGCGGTCACGATCGTGCCGTTGCGGTGAGCTGGGTGCGGGTCAGTGTCGACGCGAAGACCTGCTCGCCCTGCAGCGCACCCGGTACAGCGGCTGCCTGCTTTGCGCCGATAGCCGTGAGGCCGGGGCCTGCGTTTCGGGTGCTCAGCTGACCAAGTGCATTTGCCGGCGTCTCGACGACATAAACCTCCGCACAGCCCAAGCCCTCGATCCCGAAAGGATCCCAGGACATGATCGCCTCGATTATCAGCACCATCTTCGCCCAGCCCGACCGCGAGCACATCGAGAAGCAATTCCGCGAGGTCACCAGGATGCTCGCCCGGTCGCACCCGAAGGTCGCCGCGATGCTCGTCGACGCGCAACCCGACCTGCTCGCCTTCGCCGCGTTCCCCAGGCGGCACTGGCGACAGATCTGCTCCACAAACCCGCTCGAATGGGTAGATAAGGAGATCAAACGCCGCACCGACGTCGTCGGTGTCTTCCCGATTTCGGCGGCACTGCTGCTCCTGGCCGGGTCTGTTCTGATCGAGCAGCACGATGAGTGGGAACCCGGCGAACGCCGCTACTTCTTCGAAGCATCCATGATCGAACTGACCACCATGAACAACCCCATCGACTTCATCGACGAGGCGGTGATCCTCCCAGAACTCGCCGCCGCCTAAGCTAGAACAACTGACCCGCACGGTGTTGAGAAACTCCACCACTCAGCGGGACGTGACCCCCACTCGGGGTGCAAGGTGAGTTTCCAACCCCTTGAATCGAACTCGCGGAATCTGCCGATCGCGTGCTTCCCCGGGATTACGCTGCGCGTGAGGAGTCCGGTGTAATTCCACCCCCAGGGCGGTAAGTCCCACGATTGGGTATTCAGCCGTCATCATTGGCTTGATCGTGATTACCGTTGCGCTTGCCGGTCTTTCGTCAATATTGAGCACCGCGTCACAGAGCCCGTCATCCCGCTCCGCACGGTCGCAAGTCTCGTCACAGCGTTGAGTTAATCGAGGCCCTTCGGGTTGCACACAATTTGCGCTGAATACGAGGCGCGCCCAGTTAATCGAAATTCGTCTGGTTGCGCGCATCTTTTTAGTGCTTGCGCCCCCAGGAGTTGCGACCTAGGCTCTGAGGATCGCTCAATTATAGACATGCTAGATACCCGGGGAGTACCGATGGTATGCAACATTAGGAACCGGGAATCACGAGGCGTCATCGACGGAGCACTCGCCAGTGTCTCTCCGTCGCAGGCAGGCCCACGAATGGCTCAGTCGCCCTCCCCTCGTTTCCTCATCACGATGCTGACCGGCATCGGCCTTGCCGTAACCCTCGCCGTTGGAACAGTGTCCCCCGCATCCGCTGATACCGTCATCGACGGGCCGATCAACCTCGGAACCGCTGCGAGCTATGGGGTTCTCGGCGCGAGCACGGTCACGAATACCGGACCAACAATCGTCAACGGTGATCTCGGCCTCGCGCCCGGGTCCTCGATCACGGGTTTCGGAGGAGCTCCGGACGGCATTGTCACGGGGACGGTTCACCAGACCGATGCAGCAGCAGCACTTGCCCAGGACGACGTCACGACCGCGTACAACGTCGCAGCCTCCCTCACCCCCACGACGACCGGCATCGGCGAGCTCAGCGGACTCTCTCTCACCCCCGGTGTCTACACCGGTGGCGCACTGGCGCTGTCCGACAACGGGGCGCTCACCCTCGCCGGCAGCGCGAACTCCGTCTGGGTATTCCAGGCGGCGTCGACTCTGACGATCGGGTCGGCAACCCACATCACGATCACCGGAGGTGCCAGCGCCTGCAACGTCTTCTGGCAGGTCGGCAGTTCCGCGACGATCGGCACGGCCGCTCAGTTCCAGGGCACCGTCGTTGCGCAGGAGTCGGTCACGGCGACAACGAGTGCCGTCATCGTCGGCCGGCTGATCGCCCGGGTCGCCGCGGTCACCCTCGACACCAATACCATCACCGCCCCGACGGGATGCCCGACCCCGGGGACTGTCTCCCAGACGGTCGCCCCGACCATCACGTCCGCGTCCCCCACCGACGCACGAGTCGGCACCCCGTACACATTCACGGTCACCACGTCGGGTTCGCCGGCGCCGACATACACGGTGAGCTCCGGCGCACTCCCCGCCGGGCTGACCCTAAATGGAACGACCGGGACGATCTCCGGCACTCCGACGGCCCCGGGCTCCAGCACATTCACCATCACCGCGAGCAACGGGACAACACCGACCGCCACGGCAACGTATGCCCTGACTACGACCCCAGCCTCCCCCATAGCCGCCGAGGACACGACGACGCCGACGGCAAACCTCATCGCTTCGNACGGCAAACCTCATCGCTTCGGTCAAATCCGAGGCGACCCAGGAACTGGCCGCAACCGGCGTGCACGCCGAGCTCCCCCTCGCGGCAGGCTCCATTCTCGTTCTCAGCGGCCTCGGCT
>NZ_SOFG01000004.1 GCF_004402485.1 Cryobacterium algoricola
AGCCGAGGCCGCTGAGAACGAGAATGGAGCCTGCCGCGAGGGGGAGCTCGGCGTGCACGCCGGTTGCGGCCAGTTCCTGGGTCGCCTCGGATTTGACCGGAGCGATGAGGTTTGCCGTCGGCGCCGGCGTCGTCGTGTCCTCGGCGGCTATGGGGGAGGCTGGGGTCGTAGTCAGGGCATACGTTGCCGTGGCGGTCGGTGTTGTCCCGTTGCTCGCGGTGATGGTGAATGTGCTGGAGCCCGGGGCCGTCGGAGTGCCGGAGATCGTCCCGGTCGTTCCATTTAGGGTCAGCCCGGCGGGGAGTGCGCCGGAGCTCACCGTGTATGTCGGCGCCGGCGAACCCGCCGTGGTGACGGTGAATGTGTACGGGGTGCCGACTTTCGCGTCGGTGGGGGACGCGGACGTGATGGTCGGGGCGACCGTCTGGGAGACAGTCCCCGGGGTCGGGCATCCCGTCGGGGCGGTGATGGTATTGGTGTCGAGCGTGACCGCGGCGACCCGGGCGATCAGCCGGCCGACGATGACGGCACTCGTTGTCGCCGTGACCGACTCCTGCGCAAGGACGGTGCCCTGGAACTGAGCGGCCGTGCCGATCGTCGCGGAACTGCCGACCTGCCAGAAGACGTTGCAGGCGCTGGCACCTCCAGTGATCGTGATGTGGGTTGCCGACCCGATCGTCAGAGTCGACGCCGCCTGGAATACCCAGACGGAGTTCGCGCTGCCGGCGAGGGTGAGCGCCCCGTTGTCGGACAGCGCCAGTGCGCCACCGGTGTAGACACCGGGCGTCAGCGAGAGTCCGCTGAGCTCCCCGATGCCGGTCGTCGTGGGGGTCAGGGAAGCAGCGACGTTGTACGCGGTCGTGACGTCGTCCTGGGCAAGTGCTGCTGCTGCATCGGTCATGTGAACCGTCCCCGTGACAATGCCGTCCGGAGCTCCTCCGAAACCCGTGATCGAGGACCCGGGCGCGAGGCCGAGATCACCGTTGACGATTGTTGGTCCGGTATTCGTGACCGTGCTCGCGCCGAGAACCCCATAGCTCGCCGCGGTTCCGAGGTTGATCGGCCCTCGAAACGAAGATCGAACGGTCCACTCCGGTGAAGGCGGCGTCCAAGGAAGCTGAATCCGAATAGTCCGCGACGCAAGCGGTGAGGCCTTGGGCCACGAATTGAGCCGCGGCTCGGTCAGTGCGCACGAGGACTCGCACTTGTGACGCGGGAACGCGTTGGAGCAGGCTGCGCAGTGCAGCGCTGCCGAGGTTGCCGGTTACTCCAGTTACAAGAAAAACAGTCATTAAATACTCCAGTTGAGAGATTTTGTGTGGGTCGAATCGAGCGGGAACCCGAAGGGGGGTTCCCGCTCGAAGGCGCACAAAATCTCCATCCCTGGACGGCGTAGCGGACTACTGCGGCGAGAGTGGATGCTGGTTAGGCAACGCAACGAATGAGCATTCAAATCACTTTAGACCGGGCGCGGTCGAGTCACACACCTCGGGCACATATGTCAGCGCGCCGAGGATCCGCAATTGGAACCCTCAGTTGTACCGGCGGGCGGTCACTCGTGAGGCAGCTGTGCGGCCACTAGGCGTTTTAAGAACGCCGCCATGAAGCGATCAACTCCACAAATAGATCGGTGACCATTCGGCCGTGTTTGATGGTGACACTTCTTCCTCGTCCACACTTGAGGGATGACTCGTGTCGAACCCGTTGATCCCCGTGTTAGTCTCGCCAGAACTCAGAGGCCGCCTGGTGCTCCGCGAGGCGCGGTCAGTACGTTCTGTGCTGAGCACGGGATCTCGCGGAAGACCTTTTACGCGATCAAGAAGCGTGACCTCGAGGAAGGCTAGGCCGCGGCCCTCGAGCCGCGCTCCGAGGTGGATCGCTAAGCTGAACCACGACCTTGTCAGTGAGGCGAGGGAAGACAGGCAATCCGATGCAGCAGACTCCCTCATTCCAGAGATTCCGCGCCACGGTGTTGCGCACGCTGATGGTGATAGTGGCCGTGCGCGCGGTGATCATTGCCGGGCTCTTCGTCGGACACTCTCAGCCCGCCACGCTGCTCTTGATGATCATCGCTGGCGCACTTCTCGTCCTCCTGTTTTTGTCCTTTCGACAGCGCACTCTGAGCCGTCCAAGCATCGCGGCCGTGCTCGTATTGTCGCTGGCGGGTTCCTTGATCTCCGGGCTCGCAGTGAAATCCGTGGCGCTGGCCACAGTGAGCGGATTCACATTCCTGATCCTGTCCGTCGCAGTTGCGGCGGTGGTAGATGTACTTCCTGCGTGCATCCACAGCGCGGTGGCGACGACACTGGGTATCGTGATCATCTTCCTGAGGTCGTCAGAGGCCGTCATGGTTGCCGTGACTTTCTTGGGTATGACTGCTGCCGCCACGCTCGTCGTGATGATGCTCCGACGTTTCCTGAAGGCCGAGCGTGACAGCGCTATCGACCTCGCACTGACCGACCCTCTCACCGGAGCGGTCAATCGCCGCGGGATGGCCGATCGGGTGCCCTCGCTCAGTGAACTCGCACAGCGAACCGGCCAGGAATTCGGTTGTCTCGTTTTCGATCTGGACCATTTCAAGACCGTGAACGACACTTACGGGCACCAACGCGGCGACCAGGTTCTGATGGACGTCGTGAGCGCCATCCAGCGGGGCACGCGCACAAGCGACTTGCTCGTTCGGCTGGGCGGAGAAGAATTCGCCCTGTTCGCCGTCGTTCCCGACCGGCAGCAGCTAGCAGCCCTCGCTGAGCACGTCAGGACCATCGTCGAGAAGACGCAGCGCGGCATGGCAGTTACGGTAAGCGTGGGCTGCAGTATCGGAGACGGCAGCACCGAGGCCAACCTCGCCGCACTCCTGGCCGAAGCCGACGACGCAATGTACGCCGCAAAGGATGCGGGGCGGAACTCGGTACAGATGAGCGACTCTGAGCGCGGTTCGACAACTGCTTCGGACCACGTCGCGGGCGGCGGCGACCCGGCTCCTGTCTCGCTGGGAATGCAGCCAGAGGGGAACGCCGCCCCCAATCGTTGAGTGGGCTTTGTGTCCGAGAGCCTCGAGACAGAATCCGACGAAATCAGCGGGCGGAGAACAACCGGGCGAAAAAGCCCACCTTGGTCGGGCCTTCGTTCTCGTGGCCGCTACACCGCTGCGCCTTTGCCAGCGGGGTCGACGCGGTCGAGCGCCTGCTCGCCGAATGTCCCGAGCGGTCGCGCGGAAGGCAGGGTTGCCCC
Source organism: Cryobacterium algoricola (assembly GCF_004402485.1). Taxonomy (GTDB): domain Bacteria; phylum Actinomycetota; class Actinomycetes; order Actinomycetales; family Microbacteriaceae; genus Cryobacterium; species Cryobacterium algoricola. The sequence continues at coordinate 3,235 of NZ_SOFG01000004.1, forward strand.
GCCGACGCGGGCCGCCGGGGTCAGGGCTCGTTAACCGTGATGTTTGGCGAGTCGGTACATCGTCCAGTTCAGGCTCAGGAAGCGAACGAACTGCTGGACGAGGTTGCTCCGGCGTCGCAGCTCGCGCATTCCCGGAAGCGGTGCCATATCGATTCGAGCCTGGGCGTTATCCATGCTGGTCTCCGTTGATCGTGTCGTTGAGGCGGGCTATTCGGGGATGAGGTACCAGAGCGGGTAGGCCTTGGCCTTGTAGATGAACAGGGTGTGCAGCATCCGTTTCACCCAGTGCGCTGCGAGTCCGATGTCGCCGGTCGTCTCCTGGGGATCCCGGCCTGCCGTGTCCGGGTGCCGGGAGTGGTCCGGCACGATGGGCGACATCGACATGGCCGCCGCAGTGCCAGAGAGCATGCCCGTGCCCGTCGAGGCGATGCACGCCGCGGCCATCTCGCCCATCGAGGCCGTGTGGGTCGGTTCGGGGGAGCCGTGCAGGATCATGTCGGAAATGGTCATTGCCACTGCCTTGCCCATCGAGCCTGAGGGCATGCCGGTGCGGGGCGGGGCCGGGGCAACCAGTACGCCGTCGGGGGTCGCATAGGGCCGGGAAATCGCGTGGGGTGGGGCAAACGCGATCCCGATTCCGAACACGTTGTGGTGCAGCGGGGTCTGGTAGGTCCTGGGCCAGTCCTGCGCCGTCCACTGGTCGAAGGGTTTTGCTTCGTAGTTCGCGTCGACCCGCATGAACCCGCTGGGGGCGAAGATCGAATCCGTGATGTCTGTTCCGTCCCGGTCGAAGGCCTCAAGGTTCACGCCGCGGAACGGTGGGAGAAGCATGGCGAAATCGAAGGGCTGGGCGTTGTCCGTGCCGTCGATCTGCCGGTAGTGGATGAGGCCGGGTTCGATCTTGGTGACCGCGGCCTGGGTGATCGCCTTCATCTTCCGTTCGCGGAAGAGCGACTCCATCCACGCCTCGCTCGTGATCCTGTGGTCGCCCTGGCTGAAGGTCATTCCGCCGACGCCGAAATCGCCCAGCTCATGCTCGTTGGTCAGGTAGATGACCTCGGCCCGTTCCCGGACCCCTGCCGCTCGCAGTTCATGTTCAACATTGAAGGCATACTCGAACGCCGCTCCCTCGCAGGTACAGGTGCCGTGGCCCACTCCGATCACCAGGGTTTGCCGGCGGCCGGTCTTCAGCGTCTCGATGACGGTGGCCAGGTGCTTCGCCGCGTCGACCGCGTGGCTGGGCGTGCAGACCGACACGGTGTGACCGGCATCCGGGCCGAGCCCCGGGGTCGCCTCGAAGTTCAGCCGGGGGCCCGTCGCGTTAATAAGGTAGTCATAGCGGATGCGCTCGGTCTTGCCGGCCCGCTTCGGGTCCGTGTACACTACATCCACGGCTCCGCGGGGGCTGTCGGCATCCCCGTTCGGCCGCAGTGCGACGGCGTTGGCCTGGCGGAAGACGATCTTCTTCCGCCGGTAGATCGGGGCGAGCGGGAAGACCACCTTGTCGGGGCTCATTTTGCCGACACCGACCCAGATATTCGAGGGGATCCAGTTCCAGTTCGAGTTCGGAGACACCATCACGACCTCGTGGTTTCTGCCTAGACGCCGCTTCAGGAATAGTGCTGCGGTGTGTCCGGAAACCCCGGCTCCCAGAATGACGACTCGTGCCATGTCAGACCCCTCAATCCCAGCATCCATGCTGATAATCCGAACCATACTCCTATACCTCAGGGGGTATTGCATCCGACATGAAGAAGATACCGAAGGGGGTATAAGGTGCCCTGTCGGCGGCGGCAGCGGCAGCATCGACGGGCCTCGCGATCGTGACGACCCCGTAGTGTCGCTGTCGGCCTATCGCGGGCAGGAGAGAGGGGCGCCCACGGTTCGTGGGCGCCCCTCCACCGTCTGTCTGTGTCAGCGACCGAAGGCGGTCAAGTGGTGCTGCGAGGCAGTGAGCAGGTGCTCGTAGACCGCGAGCACGTCGGGAGCGGTCACGCCGGCCTTGGCCGTCGTCAGGTCGGCGATGTCGGCCGTCTCGACCGTGCGGGCCGCTTCCCTGGCAGCGTCCAGGCTCGCCGAGCCTTGTGCGAGCAGGGTGTCGTAGAGCTTCTGGCTGGCATCGGTCGGGAACTTTCCGACCTCGAGGCCGACGGTGGGGTCTGTGATGCTGTAGCGCTCCAGGAGCGTACGAACCGCTTCCAGGTGCATCGTCTCCGACCGGGCGATGCGGCTGAAGACCGTCGCGTCGTACTTCTCGGCGAAGGCGACGTACAGGTCATGGGCCAGCTTCTCCTCCGCCGCCATGGCGGTGAGGCTGGCTTTCTGGTCATCGGTGATCGTGCCGCTGGCCACGTCGGCGAGTCCGCTGCCCATGCCCACGCCCATGCCCATGCCCAGACCGGTACCGCCGCCGCCCTGCATACCGGTACCGCTGCCTGCGCCCATTCCTGCGCCCATTCCGTCGCCCATTCCGTCGCCCATTCCGTCGCCCATTCCGGTGACGGTTCCCGTTCCGCTGCCCATCCGGTTCATGTTCCCGGTGTGGGTGGAGGGCTGGCTGCTGGATGCGGTGGGCCCGGTGCCCTGCGCGTCGCCGCCGCGGTTCATGGCGGCGATGCTCGGTGTGGCGATCAGTGCGGTGATGACCACTCCGCTGGCGATCGCCGTGGTGATAATGCTTCTCCTGCGCATGATGTGCTCCTTCGAATTGTGGATCGTTGCTACCTACACGCTCTCGCCCGGGTGTGCAGGGGGTCTGCCGGGGGTGTGGAGATCCCGTGGAGAAGTCTTGGCCACGGCTTCCGGAGCCGTCCTGACGCATAGTGTGAAGTCATGTCAACAGTGCTGGTCGTCGAGGACGAACGTGATATCAGGGACGTGCTCCGTCGGTATCTGGAACGAGCCGGATTGTCTGTGCTCACGACCGGGTCGGGAGCGGAGGCGCTCAGTTTGCTCCACTCGGCCGACCTCGTACTCCTTGACCTGGGCCTTCCCGACATCGACGGCACCGACATTCTCCGGGAGGTCCACGGAATGCAGAATCTTCCCGTGATCGTCCTCACTGCCCGAAGCGCCACCGAGGATCGAATCCACGGGCTCGAGCTGGGAGCGGACGATTACGTGACCAAACCCTTCAGCCCTGCCGAGGTGGTCCTTCGGGTTCAGGCCGTCCTGCACCGTTACACCGGACTCCCCGGAGAGCCCGGCCCGGTCACCTACGGCAACCGGCGGCTCCGCATCGACGAGGGCTCCCACAAAGCCTGGCTGGACGGAAGCCTGCTCGATCTGACCCCGACCGAATGGGCACTCCTGGCCGCCGTCGCTGCCGCACCGGGACGGGCGTACTCGCGATACGAACTGGTCAACCGGGTGCGCGGCTACGAGTACGCAGGGTACGAACGCACCATCGACTCCCACATCAAGAACCTCCGGCGCAAGCTCGGTGCATCGGGGGCGGACGTCCTGGAGACGGTCCTCGGCGTCGGCTACCGCCTCGGGCTCCGTCGGGACGATGCGTCATGACGACCCGCGGTTTCGGCCTCGGCCCGCTCGGGCGTCGCTTTCTGGTCGCCTTCATCCTGGTCGCGGTGTCATCGGTGGCCGTGCTCACCGGCGCCGCCCTGGTTGGTGTCGATCGCGGAGTGCAGGTTTCCCAGCAGGCCGACCGTGAACGGGTAGTTGCGGCCGCGGCCGCTGCGGCCGCCGACGCCTACTGGCAGGCAGCCGGATGGGGACAGGCCGATCTGGGCCGTGCCTTCGCCATCGGCGAAGCGGCATCGGCCCGGCTGGCCATTCTCGACGCGAACGGAACCACGGTACAGTCCAGCGCTGACGGCAGCGGGAATTCCAACAGCCCGGGGATGGGCCAGGGAATGGGCCAGGGAATGGGCCAGGGAATGGGTCAGGGGTCCGGAATGGGTCAGACGGTCGTATCGACGCCGATCATCAGTGACGGCAGCCAGGTCGGCACCGTCCGGATGAACTTCGGCGCCATGGCCGCAACGCAGGTCATCGACGTGGCCTGGTCCTGGATCGCCGTGGCCGCCATCGTTGCCCTTGTCATGGCACTCGGCGCGAGCTTCCTCGTCACGCGCCTCCTCGTCCGGCCCATCCAGGCGATCACCGAAGCGGCACGATCTTTCACGGCGGGCGACCGGAAATCGCGTGCCACGGGTCCCGGCCCGGGGGAGCTCGGTGAGCTCGCCGTTGCATTCAACGGCATGGCGGATGCTGTCGTGCGGTCCGATCTGGATCGGCGCAACCTGACGGCCGACGTGGCTCACGAACTGCGGACCCCGTTGGCGGCCTTGCAGGCCGGGCTGGAGGAACTGCGCGACGGACTGGTGCAGCCAACTCCGGAAGGCCTCGCCGGACTGCACGACCAGTCGCTGCGCCTGGGCCGGGTGGTGGCCGATCTGGCCGAACTCTCGGCGGTGGAAACCGCTGGACTCTCCCTGCGCCTCGCCTCCATCGACCTGGCGCAGATCGCCCGCGACGAATGCGCCCTCCGGGAACCGCAACTGCGGGCAGCGGAACTGAACGTGACCGTCAAGTCGGGCGAGCCAGCATTCGTGCGAGCGGATGCCGACCGACTGCACCAAGCTGTCGGAAATCTCCTGGCCAACGCCGCCCGATATTGCCGGCCGGGCGACACCGTGACCGTCACGAGCGCGGTCGAAAACGGTCACGCGGTGCTCCAGGTTGCTGACACCGGCCCGGGCATCCCGCCGGACGAACTCCCGCACATCTTCGACCGTCTCTGGCGGGGCCGTGCGGCGGAGCAGGTCACCGGCTCCGGCATCGGCCTGGCTGTGGTGCGCGAAATCGTCAGCAGCCACGGCGGGACCATCCACGCGACATCCGAGCCCGGCGAGGGGACCACCATCACCATCCGGCTGCCCGCCACGGGTGCTACCCCAGGCTAGGGCCGGCGCGGTCGAACAGTGCTCCGTTCGTCAGCTCACGCCGAGGTTTGCCGGGCGGCAATGCTGGCGCGAACGGCCTCCATGTCCAGAGCCTGAACGCCGGCGATCACCTCGTCCAGGGATGAGGCGTTGAGCGCTCCGGGCTGGGAGAACACAAGGACCTTGTCCCGGAACGCCATCAGGGTGGGAATGGAGCGAATGCCGGCAGCAGCGGCCAGGCCCTGTTCTGCTTCAGTATCGACCTTCCCGAAGACGATCTCGGGGTGCTTGTCCGAAGCTGCGGTAAAGGTCGGCGCGAACATGCGACACGGGCCGCACCAGCCGGCCCAGAAATCCACGAACACGATGCTGTTGTCGGTGATGATCTCGTCGAAAGTCTTTTCGGTGATGTCAGTGGTAGCCATGCAACAAGAATATACCCCATAGGGTATTGCACTCAAGGGAGTCAAGCGCTCCACGCGCGTGCCTCCGGAGGAGCCCGCCCTTGCAAAAAGATACCCCTCACAAGAATACCCAGTACCGAATAGAAATACCCCATAGGGTATTAGTGCAGTTCTCTCGGATCTCCCTTCCTACCTGTGATGAGGCCAGCTATGCAGAACAGACGAACGGTCGGCGCAGACCCGAAGCGGGGGACAGCGAGACGGCTGGTCGATTCCGTCCTGATTGCGGGCGGGTCCCTCCGCCGCTGGCCGGCCCGTCGTCGACTGATCGTCGCCGCCGTCGCCGGGATGGTGCTGGTCGGACTGGCGCTCGCAGCGGGAACCGTGGCTTTCGTCGACGGGTCCCTGGTGTTCCCCGGTCCTTGGTGGGTGGATGCGGTCACGGTCCTGGGTGCCGGACTGATCGGTCTGGTCGTGGCCAGCTACGTCGATGCGCCCATCGGTGCGGATGCCACCCTGTGCGACCTGCGCTGGCCGGCGCTCGGCCTGATCTCGCTTTATCTGTCGACCGATCTGCGCACCGCCGTGCCTTTGCTCGAGCCGGGCATTCGTCCTGTCGTCAGCGTCGCGGCGATCGCGTTGTTGGTCTGGGCTTTGCTGGCACGGCTGCACAGCGAACACAAGGCAACACGTAGCCAGCGCCGGTCAGGTGCGCCAGGCGACATCGACGGCACCGAAGATGGCGAAGTATGCACGACATGCCGCCCGTTGTTCCCGAGAGCCGGCGGCCGTCCGTGACGGAGGCGGGGACAGCCGACGACATGGAGCCTAACGGTGGCGGCCACGGTCAAGCAGTGACCAGTGCTGGGCTCGTCCTGCACGTCAGCGGCGCCGATGCGACCCTGATCCAGGGCGGCATCCGATCCGCGCTCAACGCCCGCGCCCAACTCCCGACGCTCGCGATCGAGATCGTGGTCCAGGGCCCGGTGGTGTTGTTTTTGCGCGCGGGATCGGTCCTGGAACCAGCCCTGACCGAGCTCGCTGCAACGCCCGTGCGGGTGCTGTCCTGCCAGAACAGCATGCGGTCTGTCGGGCTGGATGCTGCTGATCTGCTTCCGAGTGTGTCAGTCGTCCCTGCGGCTGTCGCTCATCTGACCGTTCGGCAGTTCAAGGGCTGGGCGTACATCCGCGTGTGAGCCGGACGAGGCATCCGTCGTGGGCAGGTCGTCGATCGCGGGCTCCTCCGGATTTCGATAGATCGACAGTTCCGGTCCGGGGTGGCGTCGGGTCTGGACGATGATGAGGACGATCCCGGCGATGGCGGCGAGGAGCGCGATGTCCACGTTGATCTTGAGGCCGAAGAGGAAATACTCGGTCGGGTCCAGGCGGAGCGACTCGAGGAACGCCCGTCCGGCGCCGTACCAGAGCAGGTAGAAGCCGAGGGCCTTGCCCCAGCGGAGGGTGAACCGGCGTTCGAGCACGACGATGATCAGGACGACACCGATCGTGTTCCAGATCATCTCGTAGAGGAAGAGCGGCTGGAAGAGCGTCCCGGCCGGCAACCCGGCGGGGAAGGCGACGTTCGTCGATTCGATCTCGAGACCCCAGGGGAGGGTCGTCGGACCGCCGTAGAGCTCGTGGTTGAAGTAGTTGCCGAAGCGGCCGAACGCCTGCGCCAGGAGCAGACCGGGAGCGAGGGCATCGGCGAAGGAGAAGAACCGGATGCCGGCCCGGCGGCAGCCGATGTAGGCCCCGATGCTGCCGAACAGTATCGAGCCGAAGATCGCGAGTCCGCCCTCCCAGACGAACAACACCTTCCACAGGTCCGCACCGGGGAAGAAGTAGTCGGTCGGATGCGTGACGACGTGGTAAAGGCGGCCGCCGACGATTCCGATCGGGACCGTCCACATGGCGATGTCCATCACCATGCCCGGCTTGCCGCCGCGAGTGGTCAACCGCGCCGAGGATAGCCAGACGGCGATGACGATTCCGGTCAGGATGCACAGCGCATAGAAGTGAACTCGCAGGGGCCCCAGATCGAAATAGCTGATGGATGGGCTCGGAATGCTGGTGTGAACCACCGCGTTCACCTTTCGATCGTGCGCATGTGCGCAGCGGGCAGACGTGGGTCTCCCAGAGGTCCCGGAGAAGTCCGATGTCTCGAACCGCCAAAAGCTTATGCTGGCCCGCTTGAATCACCGCACCAGCGCAGCACTCGAGAGCGGATGCTGGGAGGGTTCTCATGAAGTTGCGACCGCTGGACGGCCGGCGCACCCAGCGGAGCAATCTCGAACGCTACGATCGAAATGTGAGACCCGTGTCGAATTCGGTTACTCCGTCGTGGGTCGCCCGAATCGTCGTGGTCATGGCGCTCGTCGGCATCGGGGCAGGAATCGGCGGGCTCGCGGTGAGCGTGCTCCTTCGAACGATCCAGCACCTCGCCTACGGCTATTCGGAAGGCACCTACCTCGACGGCCTGGCGCACTCGTCGCCGCAAACGCGGGTGATCGCCTTATGCGCTGCGGGCGTGATCGGTGCAGTGGGCTGGTGGGCGCTCCGCCGATGGGGGAGACCCATCGTCGCGGTGGATCGAAGCGTTGCCGGGGAGCGGATGCCCGTGCTCGCGACCCTGGTGAACTCGGGCTTGCAGATCGTGATCGTCGGTCTCGGCGCATCCATCGGCCGCGAAATGGCCCCTCGCGAGCTGGGCGCACTGTGTGCGGGTTGGCTCAGTGAGAAAGCAGGCGTCAATGCCCGCGAACGTCGTGTCCTCGTCGCATGCGGCGCAGGCGCAGGACTCGCTGCCGTCTACAACGTCCCGCTCGGGGGCGCGCTCTTCACCGTCGAGATCCTGCTCGCCGAGGTCAGTCTGGCCACCGTGCTCCCGGCCCTGGCCACGTCCGCGATCGCGACACTGGTTGCGCAAATCGTCGTACCCACGACCCCGCTGTACTCCGTGCCGCAGTTCACTCAGACCCCATCGCTCATAGTCTGGTCCCTTGTTGCCGGACCAGTAATCGGATTTGCCGCAGCCGGCTTCGTGCGCCTGGCCGACACGGCCGAGAAACGGCGGCCACAGGGCTGGCGCATCCTCGTCGTGATGCCGCTCGCCTTCACCGCCATCGGACTGCTCGCACTGCTGTTCCCGGAAATCCTCGGCAATGGACGCTCCCTCGGCCAGACCGCGTTCAACGCGATGCTGCCGATCGGACTCGTGGCGGTGCTCCTCGTAGCCAAGGTGGCGGCCACGATCGGTACGATCGGCAGCGGTGCTGCCGGAGGTACTCTGACTCCCTCGCTCGCGATTGGGGCCGCGTTCGGCGTCGTTACGGGCGGACTCTGGGACCTGCTCTGGCCCGGTACACCGGTCGCGGCCTTTGCTCTGGTCGGCGCGGCGGCATTCCTCGGCGCTTCCATGCGCGCGCCCCTGACCGCACTGGTCCTGGTACTCGAATTCACCGGGCAGGGACCGGCGATCCTGATCCCGATGACGCTTGCTGTTGCGGGTGCTGTTGTCGCGGAATACCTTCTCGGGCGACGACGGTTCCTCGGGATCGACTAAACATTTTGCGGCTCAGACGAGGTGTGAGACGCCCGTGTATGTCGCGTGGGTAGCGAGCCCGTCTGGGAAGAAACCCCCTCACACACCCAAGGCGCTCACGACGGATTAGACCGCCGCGATCCCAATCGCGGCCCGCGAATGGTGCCCGGGGGAGGGCGCGATGGGGCCACGATCCGGCGGGCAGGTGCGGGACATTATCGAGGTAGTGCTCGGCACCGCAACACGCATCGCGGAACGCTCACCGGTCCCCATCGCGGCCGGCCCGATGCGTTCCACGCGCCGCCGGATATCAGACCCGAGCACGGGGCACACCCGCATCGCTTTGGGTAGGTGACGCCGAAAGTTCGGTGTGTACGTCGTGATTCTGCTGGTCGCTCTCGGTATTGCCTCGGCCGGCCGGACAACTGCGGGGACTCTGTGGTCGCGGCGCATGGCTGGCATCTCGGTTCTTCCCATTGCCATCCACGCTTCGACCTGACGCAGCTGCCTACGGGTGTGCGAAGGGCTCGATCGATACCCCCGGCGCTGGAGCCCGGAACCCGGGGGTGTCGCAGGACACCTCCACGAGGTAGATCCAGTTGTCGCCGTCGAACCCACCCGTCACTCGCAGCTGGTCGCTGTCAACCAGACCAGCGAGCTGGGCCCCATAGGCGAACGAGTCGTGATCCGGGTCGAAGCTGGTGGCGGGGAAGGTCGACGTCCAGACCCGCGCATAGCGTTCAGCGGTAGTCCACGGGTCCTCGTCCCTGTCGAACCAGGAGTTCTTTGCGGAAAAGGCGACTTCGTAGCCGTCTGACCTTTTCTCCCAGTGCGGGGTACCACTCAAGTCCTCGGACTCGGTCCAGCAGGCGGACTCCGGTGGCGCGGCGCGCTGCACGTCCCACGTTCCTTCGAACGCAGCGAAGGTGGGCTGGACGGAGCCCGAGATCGTGTCGCTGATGCTCGACCACGCGGTGAGCGTTCCGCCGGACGCAGCGGCCGCTGACGCATGGGCATCGGTGGACTGGGAAGCGCAGCCGGTAACGCCCGATAAGAAAAGCGAGATCGTTGAGAGAGCGAATGCGGTGCTTTGGATGCGAGCCATGGCTTCACCTTAAGACCAGCATTACTGCGGGCGAGTCGGGTGCGGGTATCGCGGACCAGAAGAGCGGCAGGTGGACCTGCGCCGGTTGCGCCGTCAAAGTCGATGCGCGGGTCGTCTCTACCTCGTCCGACACGCGGGCGGACGAGTTGCGGCTCAGCGGTCGGCGACGAGGAGGTTGAGCCGTTCGCCGTCGTGCAGGACGGCTTGTTGGGGTTCGGGCAGCCGAACCGTGTTGAGGTAGCCGATGTCGTCGACCGTGATGCCCAACCGGGCGGCGACTTCCTCGATGAGATCGCCCGGAGCGACGACGTAGGCAACGGATGCACCGTCGCGCGTCTCGACGATGCCGCGAGCACCGCCGGTTTCGCCGGAATCGGTGGCGCGGAGGTTAGGACGGAGCGGCGCGAACGTCCACTCGATGTCGGCACTGGCAACGATGGTGGCCAGGCAATCCCCATCGACGGCCAAGCCGTACGGTGTCGTGAGAATGACCTGATCAATGGCGGTGGGGTCGCCCCCGACGAAGCGCAGCTCTTGCCCATCCTGGGCGCTGGTGCCGGCCCCGGCGGGGCCGAAGTTCATGCGCGGGCCGCTGTCAAAGCAGGTCTGCCCGGCCGGGACCGGCTGAACCGCCGCCATCGCCTCCACCTGGGTCTGCCTGGGCAGAACCAGATCGTGTAGTGACAGCGTGAGGAGCTGACCGTCGGAGTCGAAGCGCACCGTGCCCGTCACGCCGTCGTCGGAGGTGAACGTTCCGCTGCCGATGGTGCCGATCGGTGCCGTGGGTGTCGAACGGTCCGTTGCGGTGTCAACGTGCGACGAATCCGGCGTCGGAGCGGGAGGCCCGGCGCCGTCGACCCCTGCCGTGCAGCCGGCCAGGAGCACCAGCACCCCCGCCGCGCCGCACACCGTTGCGATTCTGCCCATAGCGCACCCCCTGTGAGGGATCTTAGCGGCGACGCGCCGCGGCCACCCCGTCTATTTCCCCGACCGGAAGGCGGTTCGGTGAGGTGAGGGTGACGTTCAGCACGCAGGGCCGGTTCCCGGACGCACATCCGGCGCCCATCCGCTGGAGTTCCGAAGTCACGGGGAACCCTCTGCGGGACGCGTCCAGGGTGATGGAGGGTTGGTAGCGTGGCCGGATGGCTACTCAAACGCTCATTGTCGCTGCGGTCTGCTTTCGCGACGACGCCGACAGGATACTCACCGTCCGAAAGCGCGGCACCAGCTATTTCATGCTGCCGGGCGGCAAATCCGAGCCCGGGGAAGGTCCTGAAGCAGCCGCTCTCCGAGAAGTCCATGAAGAGCTGGGCGTGACGGTCAAGTCGGAAGACCTTGCCCTGCTGGGTAGCTGGACGGGAACCGCCGCAAACGAGCTGGACACACTCGTCGACGCGACCGTCTATCTCAGCACTGTTGTCATCGCGCCGGTAGCGTCAGCGGAAATTGTGGAACTGCGATGGGCAGATCCCACCGTCACGTCCGAACCGGAGTTTCCACTTGCGCCGTTGCTGATTGACTTCGTGTTTCCCGCTCTGGCCGCCGCCTAGTGCAGGCTGTTTGCAACGGCTCCCGGCGCGCCTGAGCCGCCCTGGTCACTGCATGGAACCAACACACTAGAGTCCGGATCGAAACCCTGGGAGGAGTCCAACCAATGCACGCATGGGTCATCGCACTCACGCTACTCACGCCGGGCACGCCGGGGACCACCATGAACCTCTCGGCGTCAGTTCGAGCTTCGACACCTGACAGCGCACACTAATGGACTCAAAGGTGGGCGCTCGCTCGCGACTCAATGTCGTCGCCGGAATCCTCGTTGGTGTCGCGTTCGTATCTTCCTATTTCGCGTGCTGGTTATTGCTTTCGCCTGTTTCGCGGGCAGCGAAGTGCTGGGTACAGCTCGAGGATGCTCCGACTTCAGTGTTCGTCGCTGTCGTGCTGGGGATTGGGGGATGCCTGCTCTGGATTGCTGCCAGGATCGTCGCTCGTGGCCAGGCCGCTGCTCATGGAATATCGATCGCCACCTACTTCACCGTGCCGGCACTCGTGGTCTGTCTGCTGCCATTCGTGGTCGTGGGCGCGTATCCGCCTAGTGAGGCCGGTCTTGAAAGCGATTGTGTCAGGGGTCAACCGTCTGGAATCATCATTTCCTCTGCTGCCTTGCTGCCTCTAATTACCATTTTGATCGTCGCTATCGTGTTCCGCCCACCCACAAAACCGACGTCGCGTGTTGATGCGGACCCACGACAGAACTAATAAATCCGACCCAGGCCGGAGGCATGCGTCTCCGATGCCGCATCAAACGCGGACCGATGGTCACGCGTCAGGCAGAAGGGTGCCTGCCGGGACTCTCACGGATTCCTCGCCGCCGACTAGCTTCTTCTTCATCCTGAAATTGGTCAGCTGTACGCCGGCCGTCAGCGGATGTTGTTCAGCCACGACGGTGAATCCGGAGCGCTCAAAGAAGGGGCGGGCTGTGATGCTGACATTGGCGGTCAGCTCCCTCAGCTGCTCCCGGCGCGCGCGGGCTTCCACATGGCCGATCAGTTGACGTGCCACGCCGCGTCGTAGGTAGCGAGGGGCGACGAACATCATGTCGATATGACCCTCAGAGTCCACGTCGGAGAAACCCGCCGGCACACCATCTACGGTTGCCACGTAACTGTTCCGTGCCTGCATCGCCGTATGCCAAGCGGACAGCTCGCGTGATTCTGGCCGAGCCCACGCCTGAATCTGCTCCGGCGAGTAGTCGGCTGCGGCGGTTTCGGCCACTGCGGCAAGAAAGATCGCCAACGTGTCCGCGGCATCTCCGTGACCATAGGGCCGAATGACAACGACCGACCCATCGACACTCGTGTTCAACTCCACAGAATCAGCATCCCACGGCGACGTTCACAACCGTGCAGAACTCACGGTGTCCGATCGTCGAACGCCCACCGGTTTATGGCCTGGCTGGCTGGCCGGGGTCCGTTGGATGTGACGACTGCATTGGCGGCCTGGTAGCGGCTTGTTCGCAGCGCTGAGTGCCACGCAGGTGCACGTTGGCCGATCGCACCTGGACGACGGAATGCTCTCGAACTAGATTTGACGGGTGAACTGGATGATTGTTGCAGGTGTCGCCACCGTGATCACGGTTGCAGCCATAGTCGGGCAGCGTACGGGGTGGGTGGACTTCTCCTGGAAGCAGAAGCAGAAGCGTCGAGGCGGGTCAATGACAATCGCCGATGAGGTATTCAATCCGACACGTTACGAAGCGCAGGTAGAGATGGACCGCCAGACGATCTTGCCCGCGCCGACCCCTTGCCCGGCGACGATGACAAGGGCACTTACCGAGGAACTATTCGCATCAAAATTTGACGGTCGTGCCGACGCAGAATCAGAAAGACCGGCGCCGAGAGGAACAGAGCGAAGAGTGCCCAATAGTTGATCTCCTGAAAGACCGTGCCCAGGATGAGCGCCAGGAGGAACTCGGCAGTTGACAGCGTGCTCGCGATGACGGCGCGCGACGGCAGTGGGTTAGCCGGCTCTTGGAGGGCCGCGGAGCGGTGCGTGAGTATCGTCATGGACGTCAGGAGCAGGCTGGACACGAACATCGTCCCGATGTAAAAACCGACCACGATCGAATCAGTAGACCAGTGTGCGACCATGGCCGTAGGCAGCGGCAGTACCACGATCGTGAAAGCCCACAGGAGGCTCAAGTTGCGCAGCGCGGGTGAGTACGTGGAGACGTGTTCGAACAGCGCATGATGCGAAATCCAGAGCCGCGCAATCACGGCGAAGCTCAGCAAGAATGCGAGGAGTTCGGACAGGTGGTCGAGAAGGAAGTCCCCTGGCAATACGTTCGTTGGCGTCACGGGGACGAGCTCTGCGAGCGGAAGGATCAGCAACGTGATCGCGATGGCCGCGATCGCATCCGTGAAGAAAATAAGCCGGTCAAGGCCGCGCGTTGTCTGCATGCATCAACGATATCGAGCCCCGCATCTGTCTCCTCAAGGTCGTTTGTTCGTTCACGGGGTCCCACGATTCGGGATCATCCCCTCTGTGGACTGACCGATAGTGGCGATGTCGGCCGTGCGCTTGACCCTGCCCCAGGGGTGACGTACGGCGCAAAGACCGCCGTCGACGCCATCGATTTCACCGCGCGTCCAGGTTTGGTCACCGGTTTCCTCGGGTCCAACGGCGCCGGCAAATCAACGACGATGCGGATGATCGTGGGGCTTGACCGCCCCACCGACGGCACGGTCACGGTGAACGGCAAACCGTACGCCCAGCACCGCGCGCCCCGGCACCAGGTGGGGGCACTGCTCGACGCCACAGCCGTGCACGCCGGCCGAAGCGACCGCAACCACCTGCTCTCCAGCGCGGCGACCCATCGCATCGGTACCAGGCTGGTCGACGAAGTCATCGGAATCCCCGGTCTCGAATCCGTGGCGCGTAAGCGCGTGGGTGGCTTCTCACTCGGCATGGGCCAGCGACTCGGGCTCGCCGTCGCACTCCTCGGCGACCCGGCCACCCTCATCCTCGACGAACCGGTCGACGGTCTCGACCGTGGCACTAGTCTGCGTCGTCATCGCTGACTTCCTTCCAGAAGCCGGAAAACAGACTGTAGTCCGTGCACGTCCGACGCCGCGACGCTGAGGCAGTGCCCGGTGACGAATATGTGCGCGATTGGCACTGACCGGCCGCGCGCGTACGCTGACAACGTGACCAGGATCTTCGGTACCGAGTTCGCAGCGGTGTATCCGCTCTACGTTGCGAAAGTGGAGCGCAAAGGCAGGACGACGACGGAGCTCGATCAGGTGATCATGTGGCTGACCGGATTCGACGACACGACGCTACGCCGTCATGCCCAGGGTGGAACAACGTTCGAGGAGTTCTTCGCCGAGGCGCCCATGAATCCCAGCGCGTCGCTGATCACCGGTGTGGTGTGCGGCATCCGTGTGGAGGCCATCGAGGACCCGCTCATGCAGAAGATTCGCTATCTCGACAAGCTTGTCGATGAGCTTGCACGGGGAAAGCCGTTAGAAAAGGTGCTTCGTGCACCTGCCACGGCCAGCAAGACCTGAATTCCCGATCAGTTCCTGCTACAGCCGACTGAAAGTCACGAGTCGCGCCTGCAGGTCCCAGTAGGACGTCGCGGTCGGTGTCTGACGGTTGTCGCGGAGGGCCGTGACAGTGTCCACGGCCCTGTCTATGGCTGCTCGGTAGGGAAGGGAGCCCGAACTTACGCGCCTCACCCCCAGATCGCCGAGTTCGGCCACAGTCAGGGAAGGGTGTGCGAGCACGTTGACCGGCAGCGCGACATCCGCCGCGATCCTCCGGATGTCCTCAGGATTCACAAGGCCGGGCACAAAGATTCCGTCGGCCCCGGCGTCGGCATATGCGCGTGCACGGAGCAGTACTTCCTCGACTGTGGCCTGCTCGGCGAACCAGAAATTGTCTACCCGCGCATTGACGAAGATGTCCGGACTCAGACGTTTGACTGCGGTGATCTTGCCGGAAGCCGTCGATGTGGCCACGAGGTGGCCGTCCCGGCTGTCCTCAAGGTTGATGCCAGCGACCCCGAGCGCCCGCAGTTCTGCCACAAACTCCGCGATCTCCGCTGGGTCGTCGGAGTAGCCGTCTTCGACGTCCGCTGTGAGGTGGACCGAAAGGTGGCGCAGTCGCTCCGCAAGTGCGATGGTTGCCGCCTTGCTCGACCCACCGCCATCCGGCATTCCGGCGCTGGCCGCGATGCCGAAGCTGGTCGTGCCGACGGCCGGGAATCCGGCATCCGCGAACGCGAGGGCAGAGCCAACGTCCCAGGCGTTCGGCAGCACGAGGGGAGACTCACGGTAGTGGAGTTGCCGAAAAGTTGACACCATTGTTCCCGTCCCGCTCCAGCCGAATCGATGAGCACTCGTCAGCGTACTAGCGGGAGTCGAGCGCGCAAGCCGGACCGAACCTTACCGAGTCTCGTCGGGTTCCTTCGCGAGCCACAGCTCATGCACTGTTGCCCACCAGCGGGCCAGGGCCTCGCGTTCGGGCTGTGTCGCAACAGCACCAGATGAAACCAGGTCCCGGCCGATCGGGAGGTCCATGCACGCCTCGTCGAGAATGCGTGCATCGACATAGCCGAGTACGGATCTCAGCGTGGCGAGTGCACCGTGGCCGCGCCCCGGGGCCGCCACGTTGATCCACGCGACCGGCTTCTGGGCCAGAACGCTGCTGCCGATAGTCCAATCCAGAAGGTTCTTGAAGCTGCCGGGAAGCGTCCCGGCATATTCCGGCGTGCTGAACACCACCGCGTCTGCGGTGCTGATCTGTTGCCGCAACTCCGCGACCGGGCCCGGAATGGGGTCGCGATCATCGTCCGGATTGAAGGCGGGCAATGATGACAAACCCCCGTACACGAGTGCACTGGAACCTGTGGGAGCCAGGTCGCGCACCGTGGTCAGTGCCGCGCCGTTGGTTGAAGATCGCCGGGTGCTGCCCGAAATGAGGAGGAGTCTCATGTTCGCATTTCCCATTCAGGACACAGGATGGGAGGGAGTTGGAAGGTTCGTCACGTCGAAGGCCGTCTTCGGCTCAGACGCCTCAGCGAGCCGTGATTTCACGTGCCGTGCGCGCAGAGCGTACTGATTGGTAATGTCGCGCGGCTCGAGCGCGGTTGCCGCAGGCGACGGAGCACCATTCCCGCCTGGGGTGTGTCTTCACGAAGTAGAGCACGCATCCGGGGGCATGGCACGCCCGCAGCGCTGAACCGTTTTCACCCAGAAGGTGCTGTGCTTCATAGGCGACGTCGGCCAGGCCGGCAACCACCGGAGACACAGCGGATGCGGGGGAGAGCCTGAGAGTCGCTCCGCTCAGTCGCAGGTGCGGGATCGAACGCTGGCTGGCGGCGGCGTTGACAGTGAGCAGCGCCTCCTCAACGCTCGCCACGGGCGAGTCGGCACTCCGGCGATCATCGTCCGTGAGGTGGGCTGCCAGCCGCCGAACGGCGTCTCGCAGATTCCGCGCTGCCAGGCACCCGTCCCGAGTCGTTGCGGCGCTTGCCCGATCGATGCCGACGGCATCCAGCCAGGCGTCTACAGCGACCGGTGTCGCGAAGTCGTCGTGCAGCCCATCTGTGTCTGCCCAGATAGTGGCCATCAGGCGGACCGACCTCGGCTCGTCGGCGAGCACCCAGCTGCGGTCTGAGCTCTTGTTTTCCATGTGCACAAACTATCACGGATGAATTCACTTGAATGCGTTAGAAGAACGTGCTAGTAATTATCACGGATGAACTCGAGTTCATGCATTAGCACCCGAGGGGACACAACGATGATTGGAACACCCTGGCTCGCTGATGTGGGCTTTCACGCCGGCGAGTTGGCCGTGCAGCGCAGGGCGGGTGTGACGCAGGACGCAGCCCGATTGTCGGGGATGCTCGGGCCCGTTGCTCTGACCGCCGGGATGGCCGGGTTCCTCAGGGATCGCACGTTCCTCGTCATCTCCGGGAGGGATCCTTCCGGACGTCTCTGGACGTCTCCGTTGGTCGGTCGTCCCGGGTTTTTGGAGGTGCTATCGGACACCTCCGTTGCGGTTCATGCCGCGCTCCCCGCGGGCGACCCCCTCCGCGGGCTGAAGGCCAGTCAGAAGATCGGGATGGTCACGGTCGAATTCGCCACCCGGCGCCGGGTGCGCATCAACGGCATCCTGACCGTGAGCGACGGCGATCTCCTCGTCGTGGAGGTCGAGCAGGCCTACGGCAACTGCCCGCAGTACATCCAGCCACGTGTCCTCGTACCCCGCGAAATCGATGGGGCGGGCGGCGACTACGTCAGACAAGGCAGCACGCTCTCGACGGATGACCGTGAGCTAGTCCGTGCCGCAGACACGTTCTTCCTCGGCACCGCGAACCCCGAGCGGGGGTCTGACGCGTCCCATCGTGGCGGTCCCTCCGGGTTCGTCCGCATAGACGAGCGCGGGCTGTGGTGGCCCGACTTCACGGGCAATAATCTCTTCAACAGTTTCGGCAACATCGCCGTCAACCCCGAAGCCTCCCGGTTGTTCATTGAATTCGCGACTGGTCGGTCGCTACAGCTATCCGGCACGGTCCAGATCGAGTGGGGCGAACCCGGTCGGCCTGGAGATGACGGACGCACGGGTCGAATTGCTCACTTCGCACTGCAACGACTTGTGGCCGGCCGAATTCTTCCGGCCCGGGAAATCACTCACACACCCTCTCCACGCAACCCCGCGCTGACCGATCGACAAGGACGGTTCCGGTGACCGAATCCCGGCAGCAGGCATACGCCGCCCTTGCCCGGATGGACCGCGATCTCGGTCGCCTCGTCGACCGGTACGGCACACCCGACCCGTTCGAGTTCCACGACGGGGGTCGCACGTCCGGCAGCAACTTCGCCGCCATGAGCCTGCACATCCTCGGACAGCAGATCTCCACCACCGTGGCCTTCCTTCTCTATGACCGCCTGAGGGATGCGATCGGGGATACCCCGACGGCGAAAGATGTGCTCACTCTCGGTCAGGACTCGATCAAGGCGCTCGGTACCTCTCGATCGAAGGCGGGCTATCTGATCAATCTCGCCGACCACGTCGCTTCGGGTGTCCTGGACATCGAGAACATGGGTGGTCTCTCGGACGACGACGCGATACAGGCCCTGGTGGCGGTCACCGGCATTGGAGTCTGGTCTGCGGAATTGTTCCTGATCCACCAACTGCATCGCGCGGACATCTTTCCTGCCGGTGACGTGGGACTGCGAAAAGCCCTGAAGCGTCTCTACGGGAGCGCAGAGATCCCGGCTGTGGCGGCGGCACACGAGACGGGCCGCCACTGGCGGCCATTCCGCACATATGCTGCAGCGCTGTTGTGGCGTTCCCTCACAGTCCCGGTCGAGCTTTAATCGGACAACCGGAAAGTGGCGCGGTGAGAGGCGCCGACTGAACTGAACCACGGAAGGAAAGTGCCTGAATGAATGCGAATCAGGAGGCCAATGGCGAGACCCGCCTGGCCTATATTCTTGGTGTCCCCCTGGCCGCGAACGTCGTGCGCCAATGGCCGCAAATGGGAGAAATCGTGCGCACCCGCACACTCATCGGCAGTATCGAGGGCAACTTCGCGGAACTGACCCTTGAATTCGGCAGACGCCTGCGCCTCGGAGATGTCCTGGTCGTCGAGTGGACCTGCAACTACGGCGACGGACGCCTCTATCGCAACGTGACCATCGGCGAACTCGAGAACGGGGAGGCCGTGCGCGTCACCGACTACTGGGGCGAACCCACCGACACACCCCTCTGGCGCGTGCCGCTCACCGACCGGCTCGACATGCCCGGCGACGGCATCTGGAAGGACAACGACCACCTGAGCCACCATTGATGTGGAAGTGAGTCGGGAACAGGTCGGCGGAGTCCGCTCACAGGGCGGCGTCGTCGCGCGGCACCGTCGGCATCGGGTGTATCGTGCTCGCTGACCGAGGCCCGCCAGGTCCAAATCCAGGAATCGACCCGCTACGAGGGCTTCCGACGACGACAACCGACGAGCGTCGTCACCGGGACGCACGCGAGGCTGGAGAGAGGAATTCCCATGAGAGTTCTGGCGCACACCTGGCGGTTCGCCGCAGCTGTCATCGCTGCGGGGCTACTGATTCTCCCGGCAGGAACGGCCGCAGTGACCGCTTCGTCGAACGTGCCTGCCGCGTCGACGCCGGCTCCGGCAGCACAGGACACTCGGGGACCGCAGTTCTACAGCGGTCTCGCCATCGATGTTTCGGGCCAGGTCGACGGTGACGTGTATGCCGCAGGCCAGAGTGTCACCATCAGCGGAACCGTCACCGGTGACGTGATCGCCGCGGCCCAGACCGTCACCATCACCGGGAAAGTTGACGGTAATGTGCGACTCGCTGGGGGCACGATCATCATCAGCGGTGACGTCCTGCGCAGCGGAACAGTCTTCGCGGGCACGGTCAACGTCACCGACACCGGATCGATCGGCAAGGACCTGGTCAGTGCCGGGGGAGACGTCGCGATCGCGGGGGACGTCGGCCGGGACCTGCTCCTCAGCACCGGTCAGCTCAGCATTGACGGAACGGTCGGGGGCGACGTCACCTACGAAAGCGACAAGGCCGCCCGGATTGCACCGGGGGCGGTCAGCGGCACCGTCGAGCACGTGCAACGGCAGCAAACACCCGAGGTGAAGCCCTCACCCGGGGCAGTGTTCATCGGCTGGCTCCTCGGGTTGCTCTACGCGCTGGTCGCTTTGAGTCTCATCACCATCGCCGCGGCCCTGCTCGTTCCGCGCGTGCTCCACCGGGTGACCGACTACCTCGTGCCGTCACCGTGGAAGGCCTTGCTCGTGGGGTTCGTGGCATCCATCGCCGCACCCGGTGCCATTGTGGCTCTCCTGATCTCCGTCATCGGCGCGCCTCTGGCGCTGGCAGTCCTGTTGGTGTGGATCGTGCTGACGCTCGCGACGTTCGTGTACGGTGCGTACTACATCGGGCGGCTCCTCTTCCGCGGCAACCAGCATCCCGTCGTCACGGCACTCGTTGGTGGCCTGATCCTCAACGTCGCCCTGAACATTCCATGGCTCAACATCGTTGTGTGGGTCGCCATGGTGCTCTTCGGTCTCGGCGCACAGCTTCTGGCCATCTACGGTCAGCGTCCGTGGCGTACCCGGGCCGTGACGGTAGCGATGCCACCCGCAGCGCCGTCACCCGCAGCGCCGTCACCCACGGTCGGAGACTTTCCGCAGACACTGGCCTGATATCGCCACGAGGGGCACGAGGGGCGCCCGCGAGGTTCCTCGTCGTGCACCAGTCATCTGACCGCGCTGCCTCAGCGGCGGCCGAGTCGGCCGATGGCGAACCCGACGAAACCGATGAGTCCGCCGACGGCGACCCAGCCTGCTGCGCGTCCTCCGCGTCCCATGCCGGGCAACGGATGCGCCGCCGAGGCCGCCGTCGACAGCGCGGCCACCGGAGCCGCCTGCGACACCGGCGCCGCGGCATCCGGTGCCGGGGCGACGACGGATGCGTTCCGCACGAAGAGCACGAACCACGCGAACACGATCAGCACGGCGACGAGCTCGAGGGCAGTCAGGTTGTAGTACCCGATCGGGTACCAGAGCAGCACCGCACCGCCGATCGCGAGCACGAAGACCGTCGTCGTGACGATGAAGCTGCGGGGGAGGTCCTTCAGCACCAGCGGGACCAGCACGATGAGTGCGACGAAGCCTACGACGGCGGAGGTGGCAAAGGTGTTGTGCACGACGAAGCTGACGTCGACGGGCACCAGGCCGACGCCGATGAGCGCCACGCCGACGACGATGATGATGATCCGCACGAGCGGCACGCCGCGGAGGTCGCTGCCGGCGGCGCTCTGCCGCGAGCGCAGGTCCAGGGTGAGGTAGTCCGCAAGCGTCGTCATCACGAGTCCGGCGAGCAGGATGGTCAGGTTGAATGCATACGCGGAGGAGGCTCCGCCCATCCCGAGCGCGCTGAAGTTCGCCTGCCACCAGCGTGGGTCGGCCGCCGTGAGCATGCTCGAGAAGACGCCGGCGGCGAGGAACAGCCCCAGCAGGGAGGCGAGCCGGGTCGTCGTGATCTCCGCGGCGAGAAGGAACAAGGCGAAGGTGCTCGCGGCGACCGTGAGCGTGACAAAGAGGGTTGCAGCGAACGGGTCGAGCAATAGCTCGCGGAACGCAAGCTGGAACACCGCGTAGACCGAGCTGATCAGGAGGCCGGCCATTGCGGCGCCGGTCAGGGACAGGCCGAGGGTGTCGAGAATGCGCCGGACTCGGGCGCGGCTCCTCCAGCTCGCGGAGTGCCGGGTGAAACGGACATAGGACCAGCCGAAGACCGGGAACCCGATCAGGCCGGCGATCTGGGCCGACAGTCCGCCGACGGACACGGTGCCGGCGAGCCCGACGGCGTTGCCGCCGAAGATGACCACTGCGCCGAGGAGGCCAGCGAGTGCGGCCACCGCGGCGGCGATCAGCGCACCGGACTCGACCTCTGACCGGCCGCCAGCACTGGTTCGCTCGTATTCCACGAGCGTTGCCGGGTGCGCGCGGGAAGAAGTCATCTCCCTATCCTGTCCCGCTTTCGCGGCTGCGGTCACCGGACGGCCGTGACACCCCTGGAGGGCGCCGGTCTAGGCGGGCGGGGCCTCACTGACAAAGCAGGAAATCGCACTCGCAAGATCCGGCCGGATCATCCGCGCGACAGGGGTGCCGAATTCAATGACCTCGTAGCCGTCGCGGTTTCTGGCGATGAAGCCGATCACGCTCAGCGCATTGTCCTTCGCGATTCGGGAGTCGCTGACCCGCCATTCCCTTCTCGACAGCGCGCGCACCTGGACGTCGCCGGGCGAACGGGACTGGAGCGTGCCTGCGATCATGATGGGTCCTTTCGTCGACCTGAACCGACCGTAAGTCTGGTTCCTGTCCGTTGCCTTGGGACCCGATGTGAAGCGGATGAGCGTGAGAGCCTTCTGCTCGGGGCGTCAGCTTCCGATCCCGAACAGCAGGCTCACCGCGATCACGGTCATGATCATCGCGATCCCGATGTCGAGGATCCGCCACGAGACGGGCCGGCTGAAGACCGGGCGCAGCAGCCGGGCGCCGAAGCCGAGGGCCATGAACCAGAGGATGCTGCCGAGCACGGCCCCGAGGCCGAAGTACCAGCGTTCGTCGCCGTGGGCGGCGGCAACCGAGCCGAGGAACACCACGGTGTCGAGGTAGACGTGCGGGTTGAGCCAGGTGAGCGCCGCGGTCGTCGCGAGTACCTGCGAGAGGCTCGCGGCCGTGCCGACGACCGAGGTGTCGAGCGGCCGCGGCAGCACCGCCCGGCGAGCAGCGAGTGCTGCGTAGCCGAGCAGGAATGCGGCACCGACGATCCGGACCACGATGAGCAGCCACGGCACGGTGCGGATCAGCGCCCCGAACCCGGCGACCCCGACCAGGATCAGAACGGCGTCGGAGGCCGCGCAGATGATCACGACGGCGAGCACGTGTTCCCTGCGCAGGCCCTGCCGGAGCACGTACGCGTTCTGGGCGCCGATCGCAACGATGAGGGACAGGCCGAAGCCGAGACCGGCAAGGGTGGTGAGGAGCATCCTCCGACCGTACCTCGACGGTGTGGGATGAGTACAACGAAACTTTCTTAGCAGGCATTAGTCTGGCTAATCATGACGATTGACAATGCCCAGCTGAGGGCGCTCGCGGCGACGATCGATCGCGGCTCCTTCGACCTCGCCGCTGCGCAGCTGCACATCACGCCGTCCGCGGTCAGCCAGCGGATCAAGGCCCTCGAGACCTCCGCGGGCCGGGTGCTCGTGCGGCGGACGAAACCGACCGAGATCACGGATGCCGGCCTGCCGTACCTGAGGCTGGCCCGGCAGATCGACGCGCTCGTGCAGGACGTCGTCTCCGGATCGGAGTCAGGGGCGCGTGCGGGCGTGCCCCTTGCCGTCAACAGCGACTCGCTCGCGACCTGGGTGCTGCCGGCCCTCGCCGGCCTGCCCGACTCGATCACCTTCGACGTGCGCCGGGAGGATCAGGATCACTCGGCCGAATTGCTGCGCGCGGGAACGGTGATGGCGGCGATCACGACCGATGCGCGTCCGGTGCACGGCTGCTCCGTGACCCGGCTCGGCAGCATGCGCTACCGGCCGATGGCCAACCCGCGCTTCGCCGCACGGTGGTTCACCGACGGACCCACGGCGGACGCGCTCGCACGCGCGCCCATGGTGGTCTTCGACGCAAAAGACGATCTGCAGGACCGGTTCCTCCGGGGTCGGAGTCGTCGGCCGCTTTCCCCACCCCGGCATTCGATCCCGGGCTCCGCGGACTTCGCGGAGGCCGTGCGGCTCGGGCTGGGCTGGGGCATGGTGCCGAACCAGCAGATCCTCAGCGGCGAGACCGACGGGCTGCTCGTCGATCTCGCGCCGGGTCGGCACATCGATGTGGTGCTCTACTGGCAGCAGTGGACGCTGCACACGCCGGTGCTCGCGACGATCTACGAGGCGATCCGGGCCGCGGCCGCGGAGCACCTCGACTGAACGCTGTCGTCACCGAACACTGTCGTCACCGAACACTGTCGCCACTTAACGCTGTCGTCAGTGGCTGCTTCCGTCAGTGCATACTGTCGTCAGTCGGCGAGGATCCCGTAGAGCGAACGGCGGAGGTCGTCGATCTGGGTGACCGCCTTGGCCCGCTGCTCGGGGGTCGCGGCGAAGCGCAGCTGGTGGATGACGCCCATGAGCTTGGCGACGCTCTCATGCAGGTTCGCTTCGGCTTCCACCCGGGCGGTCGAGCTGTCCCAGACTCGGGCGAGGGCGTCCGCGTTCTCGGCGACGTAGGCGCGGCCGGGCTCGCTGAGCTGGAATTCGGTACCGGTGCCGTCGCCGGTCGGCGCGATGAGGCCCTCGTCGACGAGTTGCTGCAGGGTCGGGTACACCGAACCGGGACTCGGGCGCCAGATGCCGCCCGAGCGCTCGGTGATCTCCTTGATCAGGCCGTAGCCGTTGAAGGGAGCCTCGGAGAGCAGCGAGAGGATGGCGAGGCGGACGTCGCCCTTGAGCTTGCGTTGGGCCCCGGGCGGCATGAAGCCGCGCGGGCCGAAGCCGCCGAAGCCGGGTCCGAAGCCGGGTCCGAAGCCGGCACCGAAACCGGGTCCGGCGCCCCGGCCGAAGCCGCGGCGCTCGTGCCGGTCACCGGAGTCGTGGGTGTGGGGTTCGCGAAAATCGTTGTGCATGGTGAAATCCAATCGAGAAAGTGTGTGGTCGCCGGTCAAGAGGCTCGGCGATGGCTTAAAGATATATCGCTGAATAGTCCGTTGCAACGACTATCAGGGGATGCTCAGGCGGGCCTGGGTTCGTTTGGTGGTGCCTAGAGCAGCACCAGCGGGTTGCGCTGGCGGGATTGCCGTCGAATCCCGGGTTCATGCGGCAGCATGGACCCCATGCAGGCCAACCGACAGTTCGATCCGGAGTTCTTCGACATCAACCCGCTTTTCGCGCGCCCAGGGGAGGCGACCGCCGCGCCGCGGTACGTCCTCGGCGCGGACCCGATGGAGCCGGAAACGGCGTACCAGGTCATCCACGACGAGATCATGCTCGACGGAAACGCCCGGCTCAATCTCGCGACCTTCGTGGGCACCTGGATGGACGACCACGCCGGGCGTCTCTACTCAGAGGCCTTCGATAAGAACATCGTCGACAAGGACGAGTATCCGCAGACCGCCGCGATCGAGGAGTACTGCTGGCGGATGATCGCCGGCCTGTGGCACGCGCCCGAGCCGATGGAGACCATCGGCACATCGACGATCGGGTCCTCTGAGGCCTGCATGCTCGGCGGACTCGCGTTGAAACGGCGCTGGCAGCAGGCCAGGCGCGCGGCCGGAAAGTCGACCGCGCAGCCCAACCTCGTGATGAGTTCGGCTGTGCAGGTGTGCTGGGAGAAATTCTGCAACTACTGGGACGTCGAGGCGCGCTTCGTGCCCATCAGTGAGGAGCACCGCAGCCTGGACGGGCACGACCTCGCGAACTATGTCGACGAGAACACCATCGGTGTGGTGGCGATCATGGGCGTGACATACACAGGAGCCTACGAGCCGGTCGCCGCGATCAGCGCTGCCCTCGACGAGATCCAGGAGCGCACCGGAGTGTCCGTTCCGATCCACGTGGACGCGGCTTCCGGGGGCATGATCGCTCCCTTCCTGCAGCCCGAGCTGGAGTGGGACTTCCGGTTGGAACGGGTGCATTCGATCAACACGTCCGCGCACAAGTACGGTCTGGTGTACCCCGGACTGGGCTGGATCGTCTGGCGCGCGAAGGACCTGCTGCCGGAGGATCTGGTCTTCCAGGTCAGCTACCTCGGCGGAAGCATGCCGACGTTCGCCCTCAACTTCTCCCGTCCCGGCGCGCAGGTGCTGCTGCAGTACTATCTCTTCCTCCGCCTCGGCTTCGAAGGCTACCGTGCTGTGCAGCAGTCGTCCCAGGACGTGGCGCGGTACCTCGCGCGCGGAATCGAGAAGATCGGCGCCTTCACCCTGTGGAACGACGGTTCGGACATCCCGGTCTTCGCATGGCGACTCACCCCCGGCCATACCCGGAACTGGAACCTCTTCCATCTGTCGGACCGGCTGCGTGCCCACGGCTGGCTCGTTCCGGCGTACTCGATGCCCGACGACCTGTCCGATATGACGGTCCAGCGGATCGTGGTCCGCAATGGGCTGAGCCTGGACCTCGCCGCGCGCCTGCTCACGGTGATTGAGCAGGAGACGGAGTACCTCGACAGGCTGGAAGGGCCCATGCCCGTCGAAGGACAGCATCCGGGGTTCACCCACTGACTCCCGGCGGATGCCCCTTGCCGGTTCGGTCTGCCCTTTCTATGCTCACGACAGGGTCGCCGTCCGGCGAGCCGACGTACAAAGGAGACTGCGATGACACTCAAATACGGTGTGCTGGCCCTTGTCGAAGCCAAGGCCGGGCAGGAACAGGCCGTCGCGGACTTCCTTGCCGGCGCTCAGGATCTCGCCGCCGCCGAGCCCGGAACTCGAACCTGGTACGCCTTCCGGGTCAACGACGAGGTGTTCGGCATTTTCGACACCTTCGACACCGAGGAGGACCGTCAGGCGCACCTCACCGGGGCAATCCCGGCAGCCCTCGCCGAACACGGGCCGGCTCTGCTCGTGAGGGACCCCGACATCAGCTTGATCGACATCCTCGCGGCGACGTAGGCGGCTCCGGAATCGTCGGATCCCTCAGCTCCCTCAACCACCGCCGACGTGGGTGCCCGGGCGGCGCGTCGGGTCCGGCTCGACCTCGCGCATGATCTCCCGAACGACGGGGGCGGTATCGCCCTGGCCGAGCAGCAGGTAGCGCATCAGGTGGAAGAGCGGATTGCCCTCTGACCATTCGAAGTAGACGTGCGGGCGCACCCCTGAGGCATCGCGAAGGGCGAGCAGGACCGCCGCGATGGCGTTCGGCGCGGCCGGGCTCTGCGCGCGCAGCACCCGGTAGCCCGCGATCTCGACGCCCTGGACGTGCACGATCTTGCTGAAGCCGGAGGGATCGATGACCTCGACCTCGAGGAAGAGCACGTCCGCGGTGCCGGGAACCGGGTTCATCCCGCGCTGGTCCGCCTCCTTCGCCGCGTACTCGGCACGGGCGCCGGTCTGGGGCTTGTTCGCGATGATGTTCAGGGCACCGTCATAGACGAGGGAATCGGAAATGAACGTCCGGGACGTCTCATCGAACTCAACGCTGTCCACCCGGAGCTCGGTCGTCCGTGACACACGGGAGATCAGGGACACGGCGATGATGGCCGCGATGAAGAACACCGAAATGGTGATCCCGTCCGGCTTCTCGATGATGTTCGCGCCGAGGGCATAGAGGAGCGCGAGCGACAGGACACTGAAGCCGAGGCTTGCGAGGCGCTGCCTGCGGCGGACGGCCGAGATGGTCACGGCGACGGCGCCGGACACCATCATGGCGAGGATCCCCGTCGCGTACGCCCCGGCCTGGGCGTTCACGTCCGCCCGGAAACCGATCGTGATCGACACACTCACCCCGGTGTACACGAGAACGACCGGGCGGATGGCGCGGCTCCAGTCCGGCGCCATCCCGTAGGACGGCAGGTACCGGGGCACGATGTTGATCAGTCCGGCCATCGCGGACGCACCCGCGAACCAGAGGATCAGGATGCTGCTGATGTCGTAGGCGGTGCCGAAGACCTCCCCGACCCGCTCATGGGCGAGGAACGCGAGCGCGCGTCCGCTTGCGGCGCCGCCGTCCTGGAACTCGGCGGGCGGAATGAGGACGGTCGTGACGAAGCTGCTGGAGAGGAGGTAGACACTCATGATCAGGGCGGCGGTGGTGAGGAGCCTGCGGGTGTTCCGGATCCGGGAGGCGAGTCGCTCCTCCGTGCTCCTGCCGTCTGCGGCGACGAGCGGCATCATGCTGACCCCGGTCTCGAACCCCGAGAGTCCGAGGACCAGGAGAGGGAAGGCGATCACGGCCGGGCCCAGGATGTCGCCGAAGCCACTGCCGCGCGCGGTGAGGGCGTCCGTCCAGTTCGCGATCACCCCGGGTTCGGTGAACGCGTCGTAGAGGCCGACGCCGATCACGACTCCGTTGAGCAGCAGGTACACCGCGACGAGGGGAATGGCGACCGAGACGGCCTCGCTGAAACCGAGCAGGAAGACCCCGCCGAGGATGAGCAGCAGCACGACCGTGATCGGCACGGCCTGGCCCGCGAGGAATCCCGGCACGAACGGGTTCTCGAGGATGTGCACCGTCGCATCCGCCGAAGACAGCGTGATGGTGATGATCCAGCTCGTCGCCACGAAGCCGAGCAGGATGAGCACGAACACCTTTCCGCGCCAGAACGGCAGCAGTCGCTCGAGCATCGCGACGGAGCCCTGACCGTGCGGGCTCTCCTTCGCGACGCGGCGATACATCGGCAGCATGCCGAGGAGGGTGAGCGCGACGATGAGCAGGGTGGCCACGGGTGAGAGCGCGCCGGCGGCGAGCGCCGCGATGCCGGGCAGGTAGGAGAGCGTCGAGAAGTAGTCGACGCCGGTGAGGCACATCACCTGCCACCAGGGGTGAGTGGATGTCGTCCCCTCCGCGCTTTCCAGGCCCACCGGTTGCACCCGGTTGGCCAGGAGCCACCGGCCCAGCGGCCCGTATGTCGCCGTCTTCCGGATCGGACTCGGAACCCTTGCGGGGATCTCGGGACGAACGCCACGGCCCGGTGTCTGGTCCGTGGTCAGACGAGCTCCCCGGAGTCGACGTCGTCGCGGACGTCGACGCTGTGGTGGATCGGGGTGCGGCGATCGCCGAGCGATTCACCGGTGCCGCCCCACATCCCGGCGATCACCTCGGCCATGATCGAGACCGCGGTCTCCTCCGGCGTGCGGGCGCCGAGGTCCAGCCCGATCGGGCTGTGCAGCCGCGCCAGGGCGGCTTCCGGCACGGCGGCCGCGCGCAGCCGGTCCATCCGGTCGTCGTGGGTCCGCAGCGAACCCATCGCGCCGACGTAGGCGAGGGTCCCGTCGGCGAGGGCCAGCTCGAGGAGCGGGACATCGAACTTCGGGTCGTGGGTGAGCACGCAGACGACGGTGCGCGCGTCGAGGAGGCCGGCAGCGCTCTGCTCGGCGAAGTAGCGGTGCGGCCACGCCACGACGACCTCGTCGGCGCCGGGGAACCTGGCCGGGGTCGCGAACACGGCGCGGGCGTCGCATACGGTGACCCGGTAGCCGAGGAAGTCGGCCAGCCTGGTCAGGGCCGCCGCGAAGTCGACGGCGCCGAACACGAGCATCCGTGGCCGCGGGGCGAAGCTCGCGACGAAGACACGCAGGCCCTCGCCGTCGCGTTCGCCGTCCGGCCCGTAGCCGATCGTGGTCGTGCGGCCGACGGCGAGGAGGCCGCGGGCGTCGTCGCCCACGACGTGGGTGAGCCGCTCGGACCCCAGGTCTCCGGTGATTCCGTCGGCGCGGATGACGAGGTGCCGGCCGAGAAGACGCGCATCCGGGTGCTCGATGACGGTCACGATGCCGATCGGAACGGAGGCGTCGAGGTCGGTCCTGACCGAGTCGAGGTCCGCAAAGGTCTCCTGGGACACCGGTTCGACGAACACGTCGAGGATCCCGCCGCAGGTGAGGCCGACCGCGAAAGCGTCGTCGTCGCTGATGCCGTAGCGGATGAGGGCCGGACGGCCATCCCGGATCACCTGCTGCGCGAGTTCGTAGACGGCGCCCTCGACGCATCCGCCCGACACGGAGCCGACGACGGCACCGTCGCTCGTGACGAGCATCGACGCACCCGCCGGCCGGGGTGCGGAATGGAACGTGCGAACGACCGTCGCGAGGGCAGCCGTCTGGCCGGCGGCCCAGCCGGGAATCAGTTCAGCGATGACGTCACGCACGACGGGCCTTCACAGTCGTCGCCCCTGACGGGGGTCGACGTCCCGGCGGTGTCCGCCGCGCCTGCCGAGCCGGTAGCCCACGAAGCCGACGACGGTGAGCAGCCCGAGGAGCGCGGCCGGGTTACTGAGCCGCTCCATGATCATCGTCCTGGCGAAGGTGAGGGCGTCGAGGCTCGATTCGGCGGCGGCCGGAGGCGGCGGGGTCCGGGGAACCGTCCGGGTCACGGCACTTGGCGCCCGGACGACGTCGACCGGCGCAGTCTCGACCGGCTCGACATCGGCGGGATCCGGGGCATCCGCGGCACCTGCGGCGGCGGCTCCGGTGTCGGCGGGCGCTGCGGTCTCGCTCAGCATCGCCTGCAGGTTCTCGGCGAAGAGGGCCATCATCTGGTCGGTGACACTGCCGATGATGCTCTTGCCCATCACGGCGACCTTCCCGGAGAGGTCGACGTCGGCGTTCACGGTGCCGTGGGTCGTGCCGTCCGCCTCGGTCAGGACGAGCGTCGCGGTGCCCTGCGCGGTGCCCTGGCCGCGCGCCTCCTGGGCGCGCCCCTCGAAGACCGCCCGGTGGGCGCCCGCATCCCGCTCGATCACGTTCATCATTCCTTTGTACTGCATGGCCACCGGTCCGAGCTTCACCTTCATGCCCACCTGGTACGCGTCGTCGGAGAGCCGGTTCAGGATCTGCGCTCCCGGTACGCACCCGGCGACACGTTCGAAGTCCATCAGGGTCGCCCAGACCTCGTCGATCGGAGCGGTGACGGAAAAGGTGCTGTCAAGCTGCATGGTCATGTCCTTTGGTCGGCGGTTCGGGTTCGGGTACGGTGCTGGTTGTGGTGCCGGGTCGGCTGCGGAGGTCGAGCCGTTCGGCGCGGATCAGGTCGGCGAGTTCGCCGAGGGCCGCATAACTGTGGCCGCTCACGATGGCGTCGAGATAGGGCAGGGCGGCATTCATCCCCCCGA
The DNA here is from genome assembly GCF_004402485.1 of Cryobacterium algoricola. Classification (GTDB taxonomy): domain Bacteria; phylum Actinomycetota; class Actinomycetes; order Actinomycetales; family Microbacteriaceae; genus Cryobacterium; species Cryobacterium algoricola. The sequence goes on from NZ_SOFG01000004.1 coordinate 34,064, forward strand.
CGAGCGGCTGGAATCCGGGTGCGACGGTGCGCGGGTTGACCCAGACGATCCGGTGCGCGAGCCGGCGCAGCCGCGCCATCTGGGCGGCGACGACAGCGGGATCGTCGAGGGCCCAGCCGTCGGAGAGCACCACGATCACGGCACCCCTGGCCAGTCCGCGCCGACCGTGGTCGTCGATGAACCGGCGGATGCTGTCGCCGAGCCGGGTGCCGCCCGCCCAGTCCGCCGTGCTCGCCGCAGCGCTCGCGAGCGCCGCGTCCGCATCCCTGATGGCGAGCTGCCGGGTCAGCCGGGTCAGTCCGGCCGAGAAGACGAAGGCCTCGGCGTTCGCACCCGCCACGGCGCCCTGCAGCAGGGTGAGGAACACCCGCGTGTACGGCTCCATCGACGCCGACACGTCACAGAGCAGGACGAGCCTGCGCGGTCGTTCCCTGCGGCGGGAGGAGACCAGCAGGATCGGCTCCTCGCCGGTGCGATGCGCAGCCCGGACGGTGCGCCTGAGGTCGAGCCGGGCGCCGTCCGCGTGGGTCGGCCGTACCCGCCTGCTGCGCCGAAGCGGGGTCGAGAGTGAGATCCGGCGCACGAGGTGCCGCACCTGCTCGGTCTCCTCGGCGCTCAGGAGCGCAAACGAGGTGGTGTGCAGTCGTCGTTCCAGCGACGCGAACATCAGGATCGTCTCGCGTTCGACGGCGCCGGGGTCTGCGGGCCCCGCCGCGGGAGCCGGCGCCGGCGCCCGGGCGCCGGATTCGCCCTGCGGTTCCTGCCGTCTTCCGGCGAGGTCGTCGCGCGGTGCCGGACGCGTGCTCGCCTCCGAGCCGATCGCCGGCGGTGCGTTCGGGTCACCGCGCTGGTCCGCCGGGTCGAGCAGCCCGTCGAAGACGGCGGAGAAGACCGCGTCGAACACCGGCAACTGGTTCCTCGACGAGAGCAGCACGATCCGGCAGGTCCAGTAGAGCACCGACCGCTGGGAAGGGGGCAACACCTGGAGCGACTCGGCGAGCCGCGCGGCCCCATCGACCGAGACCGGGAGGCCCGCACGGCGGAGCGAGGCGACGAACCCCGCGGCGAACGCGGCCGGTTCGACCCGCGGGGCAGCATCCGCCGGTGCAGCATCCGCCGGTGGGCGCTCGGTCAGCTCCGCCATGTCAACTCCCGGCCACCCAGTCGGCGCCGCGGGCGAGTGCGAGATCGAGGTCATCCCGGTTCTTGAGCAGGGACCCCCAGGTCTGGACGACGTGGTGTGGATCGAGGCGGTCGGCGCCGAGAACGGCGAGCGCGGCCGCCCAGTCGATGGCCTCGGCGATGCCGGGTGGTTTGACGAGGTCGAGGGAGCGCAACCGGATGATCGCCGTCGCGGTGTCGACGGCGAGCCGCTCGCTGCTGCCCGGCACCCGGCGGCGCACGATCCCGGCGATCCGCTCGGGGCTCGGGTATTCGATCCAATGGTAGAGGCACCGCCGGGTGAGGGCGTCGTGCAGGTCGCGGGTGCGGTTCGAGGTCAGGATCACGATCGGCGGCACCGCGGCCCGGATCGTGCCCAGCTCGGGAATCGTGACGGCGGCCTCGGCGAGGAGTTCGAGGGTGAAGGCTTCGAACTCGGCGTCCGCACGATCGATCTCGTCGAGCAGCAACACGGCCGGCCGGGGACCGGGGTGTTCGATCGCCTGCAGGAGCGGGCGCCGCAGCAGGTACTCCGGCCCGAACAGCGCATCCTCGTCGATTCCCGATCCGCTGGCCTCCGCGAGCCGGATCGCGAGGAGCTGGCGCGGGTAGTTCCACTCGTACAGGGCCTCGCCCGCATCGATGCCCTCGTAGCACTGGAGACGGAACAGGGGAGTGTCGAGCGCCCTGGCGAGGGCCTTGGCGGCCTCGGTCTTGCCGACGCCCGGTTCGCCTTCGAGCAGGATCGGCTGCGGCAGGCGCACCGCGAGGAAGAGGGCCGTCGCAAGGCCTTCGTCGGCAAGGTAGTCCTCCGCGGCGAGCGCCGCCTGCAGCGCAGCCACGTCGGGGACCAGCGCACGGACTTCGGCCGTCGCTCCGCCCCTGGCCGGGCTCGACGGCAGGCCCACCCCACCGGGCGCCATGCTCAGTGCTCCACGGTGGAGGCGTGGGGGTGGGTCTGGGCAAGGGCGAAGCGTTCTGGCTCAGCGACAAATGCGGCGCGACACCCGGGGGAGCAGAAGTAGCTCGTTGTCTCGGCGTACTCGTAGTGCAGGCTCGTGGGCACGGCGGCGACGGTCATTCCGCAGACCGGGTCGATGGCGCTCGGCGGCTCCGGAGTCGTGCCGTCCTGCCGTGGCATCTCCGCCCGCGGCACGGGCCGGTCTGCTCCGGCGAGCCCCGCGCCTCGCAGCCTGGCCCGTTCGGCGACGAGTTGCGCAAAGACCGACACCGCGATCTCGCCGGGGGTCCTGCCGCCGAGGTCGAGTCCCGCCGGGTTGAACACCCGGGCGCGTTGCTCTGCGTCGACGTTGAGGGAAGCGAGCACCGCGGCGCCGCGAGTGGGACTCGCGACGAGCGCAACGTAGGGCACCCCCGCGCGGAGGGCGGCTTCGAGGGCGGGTTCCTCCTCCCTGCCGTGGGAGGCGACGATCAGAGCGGCATCGTCCGCGCGCAGCGTGAGTGCGGTTCCACCGGCCGGGGTGCCCGTCGCCGGGTCGATCGTCTCGGTGAGGTCCACGTCGAAGCCGAGGTCGACGCCGATCGCGGCGAGGGCCCGCGCGACCGGTGTCGCACCGACCACGACGACCCGGGGCGATGGATGCCACGGTTCGAGGAAGATCTCGACGGCGCCCCCGCTGAGGCACGGGTTCCGCACCTCGACAGCGCCCTCCTCGGCCACGCCGGACGGTTCCCCCGGCACGACCCGCAGCAGGAGGGGTTCACGTGCGGCGAGCTGCCTGAGCCCGAAGTAGCGCACGGATGCCTCCACGCAGGCACCGCCGACGAACCCGTCGATCCGGCCCGCGGCATCCACCACTGCGGTGTCACCGGCGTGCGCGCTCGTCGGACGCTGCGCACGCACGACGGTGGCTCGGACGAACGGCTCGCGGCGTTCGGTCAGCTCGTGCGCCCTGCGGGCGAGGGCGTCCGGAATCGGTGGCATCGGTGCGGCACTCAGATCGGCGGCCGCGGACGGCCCTGGATGGCCGCCCACACCCGGGCCGGCGTGCACGGCATGTCCATGTGCGTGATTCCGAAGGGGGAGAGCGCATCGACGACCGCGTTCACGATCGCGGGGGGCGAGCCGACCGTCGCGGACTCCCCGATGCCCTTGGCGCCGATCGGGTGGTGCGGCGAGGGGGTCACGGTGTACCCGGTTTCCCAGTCCGGGACCTCCATCGCCGTCGGGATTAGGTAGTCCATGAAGGAGCCGCCGAGGTTGTTGCCCGACTCGTCGAATTCGATGAACTGCATGAGCGCCATGCCGACGCCGTCGGTCAGGCCGCCGTGCACCTGGCCTTCGATGATCATCGGGTTGATCCGGGTGCCGCAGTCGTCGACGGCGACGAACCGGCGCACGGCGACGTGCCCGGTGCCGGGGTCCACGTCCACGACGCAGATGTACGCGCCGAAGGGGAAGGTCAGGTTCGGCGGGTCATAGGTCACCTCGGCGTCGAGGTTGCCGTCGATGCCCTCCGGCAGGGCGACGGTGCCGTATGCGCCCATCGCGATCTCGGCGATGGTCTTGCCGACACTCGGGTCGCCCTTCACGAACCAGCGCCCCTTCTCCCATTCGAGGTCCTCCGGGCGGGTCTCGAGCATGGCGGCGGCGATGAACCGGGCCTTCTCGCGCACCTTGCGGGCCACGAGGGCCACGGCTGCCCCGCTGACAGGGGTCGACCGGCTGCCGTAGGTGCCGAGGCCGAACGGCGTCTGGTCGGTGTCGCCGTGCACGACGTCGATGTCCTCGGGCGGGATCCCGATCTCCTCGGCGACGATCTGGGCGAAGGTCGTCTCGTGGCCCTGGCCCTGGCTCTGCACCGAGATGCGAACCACCGCCTTGCCGGTCGGGTGCACGCGCAGCTCTGCGCCGTCGTTCATGCCGAGGCCGACGATGTCCATGTGCTTGCGGGGACCGGCCCCGACGGTTTCGGTGAAGAACGAGATCCCGATGCCCATCAGTTCCCCGCGGTCACGCTTGGCCCGCTGCTCGCGGCGCAGGTCGTCGTACCCGGCCATCGACATCGAGAGTCGCAACGCCCGCTCGTAGTTGCCGGAGTCGTACTCCCAGCCCGTCTTGTTCGGATAGGGGAACTGCTCCGGCTTGATCAGGTTCTTCAGCCGCAGTTCCGCCGGGTCCACCTCGAGCTTGGCGGCGAGGATATCGACGAGCCGTTCGATGAGGTACACCGCCTCGGTGACCCGGAACGAGCACGCGTATGCAACACCCCCGGGCGCCTTGTTCGTGTACACCCCGGTCACCGAGCAATGGGCCGCCTGGAGGTCGTAGCTTCCGGTGAAGATGTGGAAGAAGCCGGCCGGGTATTTCGTGGGCTGCGCCGTGGCGTTGAAGGCGCCGTGGTCGGCGAGGACGCTCGTGCGCACGGCGAGGATCTTGCCGTCCTTCGTCGCCGCGATCTCGCCCTGCATGATGTAGTCGCGGGCGAAGGAGGTCGACATCAGGTTCTCCGAGCGGTCCTCCATCCATTTCACCGGCTTGCCGGTCACGATCGAGCCGACGACCGCGAGGATATAGCCCGGGTAGATGCCGACCTTGTTGCCGAAGCCGCCGCCGATGTCGGGGGAGACGATCCGGATCTTGTGCTCCGGGATGCCCGCGACCATCGCGAAGAGGGTGCGGTGGGCGTGCGGGGCCTGGCTCGTCTCGTAGAGGGTGAGCTTGCCGGTCACCGCGTCGAAGTCGGCGACGGCGCCGCAGGTCTCCATCGGAGCCGGGTGCGAACGCGGGTAGACGATCTCCTGGCTGACGACGACGTCGGCGGCGGCGAAGACGGCATCCGTCTCGGCCTTGTTGCCGGCCTCCCAGTCGAAGATGTGGTTGTCGGTGCGCCCTTCCATCTCGTCGCGCACGACAGGCGCGTCGGGGTCGAGCGCTTTCCTGGCGTCGACGAGGGGTGGCAACACGTCGTAGTCCACCTCGATGAGTTCGAGAGCGTCGCGGGCGGCGTAGCGGTCCTCCGCGACGACGAAGGCGACCTCCTGGCCCTGGAATCGCACTTTGTCGGTCACGAGCACCGCCTGTACGTCGGCGGACAGGGTCGGCGCCCACGCGAGGCCGAGGCCGAGCAGGTCCGCGCCCGTGATGACGGCGACGACGCCCGGGTGGGCGAGCGCGGCGCTCGTGTCGATCGAGACGAGCCGGGCGTGCGCGACCGGGGAGCGAAGGATCGCTCCGTGCAGCATGCCGGGCAGGGTGATGTCGTCGACGTAGTGGCCACGGCCCCGCACGAACCGGGGGTCTTCCTTGCGTTGCAGCCGGCCGTAGCCGATCGGCCGGCCGGCGTCGTCCGCCGCCGGGTTCGGCGCGTGTTCCTGCAGGATGGTCATGCGGTCACCTCTTCCGGTTCCGTCTCCGCGGCCGGGATCGCCTGCGCTGCCTCCGCCGCGGCGGCGCCCGGCTCCGTGGTTGTGCCTGCGGAATCGTCGAGGGCGGAGGGGTCTCCGCCGGCGGCATCCGCTTCGGTCAGGCCCGCCGGGTGGTCCGCCGCCCAGTGCACCGACCGCACGATGGTCGCGTAACCGGTGCAGCGGCAGATCTGCCCGGAGATCGCCCGGCGGATCTCGGTGTCGCTCGGGTGCGGGTTCACGTCGAGGAGAGCACGGGCGGTGAGCATCATGCCCGGCGTGCAGAAACCGCACTGCAGGCCGTGTTCCTCCATGAAGCCCTGCTGCACGGGGTCGAGGGTTCCACCGGTGGCGAGGCCCTCGACGGTCGTGATCGCGTGCCCGTCGGCCATCGCCGCGAGCACGGTGCACGACTTCACCGGTTGCCCGTCCATGAGCACGACGCAGGTGCCGCAGTTGGAGGTGTCGCAGCCCCAATGCGTGCCGGTCAGCCGGAGCACGTCACGGATGTAGTGCACGAGCAGGACGCGCGGTTCGATCTCGTTCGTGACGTCGGTCCCGTTGACCGTCATGGTGATCTGCATGGACTCAGCCTTCCTGCGGTGTGGTGGGGTGCCCGGTCGCGCCGGCGGACTGCGCGGCCCGGTCCGACGCGCGGCGCAGGACGCGCCGGGTGAGCTCGTCGGCGAGGTGTCGTTTGTAGTCGATCGGTCCGCGCTGGTCGGCGACGGGGTCCGCGGCGAGCGCTGCGAGGCGGCCCGCCTCGATGAAGAGGGGTTCGCCGGGGCGTTCACCGCGGAGCAGTTCCGTGACGGCGCCGACCGTGCCGTCGAGCCCCACGGCGGTCAGTCCGACGGATGCCACCGCGATCGTGCCGTCCTCCGCGAACGAGAGCGCGGCACCGGCCGCGGCGACGGCCCAGTCGCCGACCCGGCGCTCGACCTTCTCGTATGCGCTTCCCGAGCGCGGCCGGATCGGGATACGCACCTCGCAGAGCAGCTCATCCGGGGCGACCGCCGTCTCATAGGCTCCACGATGGAACTCGGTCATGGTCAGCATCCGCTCGCCGGAAGGACCGCGGACGATCGCTTCGGCGCCGAGCACATCGCAGACGGTCGCGAGGTCCTCCGCCGGATCGGCCTGGCACAGCGAACCTCCGATCGTGCCGCGATTGCGGACGATCGGATCTGCGATCACCCGCTCGGCGTCGCCGACGATCGGGAAGAGCGCGGCGATTTCGGCGGACTCGAGCAGGGTGGTGTGCCGGGTGAGGGCGCCGATCCGCAACCGGTCGCCGTCGCGGAGCACGAAGTCGAGCTCGTACAGGTCGTTGATATCGATGAGCCATTCCGGCCTCGCCAACCGGAGCTTCATCATCGGCAGCAGGCTGTGACCGCCCGCGATGATCCGGGCCTCCGGCCCATGACGGGACAACAGGGCGATGGCGTCGTCGACAGTGTCGGCGCGGGCGTATTCGAACGGTGCCGGAATTTGCACGGACCCTCCCCATTGAGACATGCCCGGCGGAATGGGGGGCATTGGTTGCACACATAGTGGCCCCGGGCCCCGATGAAGTCAATGAGCCGCCCATCGGGCATTTCCTGTCGATTCATGGCAAAGACCTAGACAACGCACAGGCTTCGGATTAATCTGCCACCGTCGGCACTCGTGTGTGCCGGCCTCCCCGGGAGACGCTGTCCACCACACGTTCTCTCCGCGGTGCTTGACAACACGTATCCGTCATCTGCTCTCGGCGCAGCTGCCGGCGCTTGTCCACCGGCGCCTCTGTCTCTTCGGTCGTAGCGAGAGCCGATCGTGAAGAGAACAGAGATCATGACCAGGACAAGGCAAGGAACAGGACTGCACGGAACACGACAGCCCGGAACCGGATCGCACGGAACAGGACTGCACTCCACAGGACTGCGCAGGGGGCTCGTCGCGGGTATCGCGTGTGCCTCCCTCGCAGTGGCGCTGTTCGGCGCGACCCCGGCCACGGCAGGACAGAAATCCGGAGACGACGACGGCGCCGGGGACGGGAGTGGAACGGGCACACCGGTGACCCTCGCGGAGGGCCTGCTCGGCCCACTCAGCCTCGAGGTCGGCCGGCACAACACCGTCTACGTCACGCAGAATTTCGCGGGTGAACTCACCAAGGTCGCGAGGGACGGGACAACATCGACCCTTGCGAGCGCTCCGGGAGAGGAGATCTCCGCGGTCACCGCGCGCAAGGGCACTGTGTACTACGCCAGGGTCGCCCAGGACCACACTGCGGCCACCCTCAGGTCCATCGCGCCGGACGGCACCGACGCCGAGCTCGCCGACATCGCTGCCTACGAGAAGTCGGCGAACCCGGACCAGGACAACAGCTACGGTTTCGTCGACCTCGACCCCACGTGTGCTGCCCAGTTCGATCCCACCCAGCCGCCGTTCATCCCGGCGACGTACACGGGAGTCGTCGACACGCACCCGTACGCCTCGCTCGCCCTCTGGAACGGGGTCTACGTCGCGGATGCCGGCGGCAACGCGATCCTGCACGTCGACTGGGACGGCACGGTGTCCACGACCGCGGTGCTGCCGCCGAGCGACCCGGTCACGATCGACGCGGCGATGATCGCCGACATCGGGTTCCCGGCCTGCGCCGCCGGTCACGAGTACCGCTTCGAACCGGTTCCGACGGATGTCGAGCTCGGCCCGGACGGCTGGCTCTACGTCACGTCGCTCCCCGGAGGGCCGGAGGACGCCAGCCTCGGTGCGCGCGGCTCGGTCTACCGCGTCGATCCGGACTCTGGTGACGTCGAACTCGTCGCGACCGGCTTCGTCGGCGCGACGGGACTCGCGGTCTCGCAGGACGACGGCACGATCTACGTCGCAGAGCTCTTCGGCGGTTCGGGCGGCACCGGCCAGGTGTCGGTGCTCGACTCCGGTTCGGACACGCCGAGTGCGCTCGTGGCGGTGTCACAGCCGGCAGCGATCGAGCTGCGCCACGGTGCGCTCTACCTCACGACGAATGCGATCACTCCGGACGCGAACGGCGCGCCGACACCGGTCGGGAAGCTCGTGCGCATTCCGCTGACGGGTGGGCACGCCGCGAGCGACTCCCTCGACGACACGACAGACTGACGCTCGTGGTGCCCACCCTCGTCCTGGGAACTATCAGGGATCGGGGGTGAAGCGATACCCCATCCCGGCCTCCGTGAGCAGGTAGCGTGGATGCGCCGGGTCGGGTTCGAGCTTCTTGCGCAGCTGGGCGAGGTAGAGGCGCAGGTAGCCGGAGTCCGTCGTGTGGTGCGGGCCCCAGATGTCGGTCAGCAGGGACTGCCGGGAGACGAGCTTCCCCGGGTTGCGCAGCAGGAACTCGAGGATGCGCCACTCGGTGGGGGTGAGCCGGATCGACTCCGGCTTTCCGGCCTCGTCGCCGGAACCGGAACCGGTGCCCGTGCGGACGACGCTGCGGGCCGAAAGATCGACGGCGATCGCGCCGAGCATGATCACCGGTTCGGCGCCGGCATCGACGGGGCCGAGGCGGCGGGTGAGCGCGCGGATCCTGGCGAGCAACTCGTCGATGGAGAAGGGCTTCGTGACATAGTCATCCGCTCCCGCGTCGAGGGCGTCGACCTTGTCGGCGGCCCCGCTGCGACCGGAGACGACGAGGATCGGCACCTGGGTCCAGCCCCGCAGCCCCGTGATGACCTCGATTCCGTCGAGGTGCGGCATCCCGAGGTCGAGCATCACGAGGTCGGGATGCTCGTGCGCGGCGGCGGCCAGGGCCTCTGCGCCGTCCCTGGCGGTCACGACGTCGTAGCCGCGCGCGCCGAGGGTGACCCGCAGTGCACGCAGGATCTGCGGATCGTCGTCTGCGATCAGGATCTTCACTCAGGTCTCCTCGTCAGTGCCCGCGGCGGTGCCAGCGGCGACCGTCTCGCCCGTTGCGGGGTCGAATGCCGGCAGGGCGATGACCATCGTGAGGCCGCCGCCGGGGGTGTCCTCGGCCTCGAGCCGACCGCCCATGCCTTCGGTGAAACCCTTCGCGAGCGCGAGGCCGAGGCCGAGGCCGGTCAGGTTGTCTGTGTCGCCGAGGCGCTGGAAGGGAAGGAAGACCTCGTCGCGCCGGTCGGCGGGAATGCCGGGGCCACGGTCCATGATCCGCAGTTCGACGACGCCGCCGAATTCGCTCGCCGTGACGAGCACCCGCTCGCCCGGCGGCGAGAAGCGGATGCCGTTGGCGAGCACGTTCACCACGACCCGCTGCAGAAGCCCGGCGTCGGCGAGCATCGGCGGCAGCCCGGCCGGGAAATCGAGTTCGACGGTGTCGGGGCCGTCCCCGAGTTCGTCGAGGGCGGGCAGCACGACCTCTGCGGCGTCGACGGGACCGAGGGAGACCGCGAGGGCGCCCGCCTGCACCCGGCTCACATCGAGAAGGTTGGTGATGAGCGCGGCCAGGGACTCAAGGCTCTCCTCGGCGGTCGCGAAGAGCTCCTCTCGATCGGCGGGGGACAGTGTAACCTCTGTCGACCGCAGCCCGCTGACGGCAGCGGTCGCTGCGGAGAGTGGCCTGCGCAGGTCGTGTCCGACCGCGGCGAGAAGAGCGCTGCGCATCCGGTCAGCCTCGGCGAGCGGACCGATCGCACTGGCCGTCTCCGCGAGGTCGCTGTGTTCGAGCGCGGCGTCGAGCTGGGTCGCGATCACGCCGAGAAGTCGTCGCTCGGACGCGGCGAGGTCGCGTCCGGAGAGCTCGAGGGTGCCCCGGGTTCCGACCGGGACCGTTGCGAGGGGGGTGTCCGGACCGGCCTCGGCGGGCGAGCCGTCCGAGTACAACAGCCTCCCGTCCGCGAACAGGCGCACCCCGGTGAGGTTGAACGCCTCGCGGGTCCTGGCGACGAGCGCAGGAACGGCGTCCTCGCCGCGGAGCACGCTGCCGGCAACGGTGGCGAGGAGTTCCGATTCGCCGGCGGCGCGCTGGGCACTGCGGCTCCGCCGGGCGGCGAGGTCGACGACATAGCTCACGACGCCCGCGTTGGCCAGGTACAGGACGAGCGCGAGGGCGTGCGCGGGTTCGGCGATCGTGACGGTGTAGAGCGGGTTCACGAAGAAATAGTCGAGGGTGAGTCCGGAGAGCAGCGCGGCGAACAGGGCCGGCCAGAGTCCGCCGACGAGGGCGACGACGATGACGAGGAGTTGGTAGCTGAGCACCTCGCTCGTGATCGATTCCGCACTGTGGGTCGCCACGAGGAGCGCTGTGAGTAGCGGTCCGCCGACGACGGCGAGGCCGAGGCCGGCCAGGCGCCTGCGGAGGCTGAGCGCACCGGCGATCCGGGGGAGGTGCATCCGCTCGCCCGCGGCGGAGTGTGTGACGACGTGCACGTCGATATCCCCGGACTCCCGGACGACCGTCGTGCCGATGCCCGGCCCGCTGAAGGCCGCCTTGAGGCGGGTGCGCCTGCTCACACCGATCACGAGCTGGGTCGCATTCGAGGCCCTGGCGAATTCGACGAGGGCGGTCGGGACGTCGTCTCCGACGAGTTGGTGGTAGCTGCCGCCGAGCTTCTCGACGAGGGCCCGTTGGGCGGCGAGTGCGCCGGGGTGTGCGGAGCGAAGTCCGTCCTGGCTGATCACGTGCACGGCGAGGAGTTCGCCCCCGGCCGCGCGCCCGGCGATGCGTGCCCCGCGGCGCAGCAGCGTCTCACCCTCCGGCCCGCCGGTAAGCGCGACCACGACACGTTCGCGGGCTTCCCATTTGCTGTCGATGCCGTGTTCGGCCCGGTAGGTCTTGAGTGCAGTGTCGACCTCGTCGGCGAGCCAGAGCAGCGCGAGCTCGCGCAGGGCGGTGAGGTTGCCGAGTCGGAAGTAGTTCGACAGGGCGGCGTCGATCCGGGCGGCGGGATAGACATGGCCCTCGGCGAGCCGGTCACGCAGGGACTGCGGGGCGAGGTCGATCACCTCGACCTGATCCGCGGCCCGCAGCACGCTGTCCGGCAGGGTTTCGCGCTGGGGGACGCCCGTGATCTGCTGCACCACGTCGTTGAGCGACTCGATGTGCTGGATGTTGACCGTCGAAATGACGTCGATGCCCGCGTCGAGGAGGGACTGGACGTCCTGCCACCGTTTGTCGTGGGCGAGGCCGGGGGCGTTGGTGTGGGCGAGTTCGTCGACGAGTGCGATCGCGGGCGCGCGCTCGAGGACGGCGTCCAGGTCGAGGTCGGTGAGTTCGATCCCGCGGTGCCGCCGGACGAGGCGCGGCACGACCTCGAGCCCCTCGAGCATCGCGGCCGTCGCAGCGCGGTCGTGGGTTTCCACGACCGCGACGACGACGTCCTTGCCCTCTGCGTGCAGGCGTCTGCCCTCTTCGAGCATGGCGTAGGTCTTGCCGACGCCCGGTGCGGCACCGAGCAGCACTCGCAGTCGGCCGCGTTTCATGTCACGCCTTTCAGCCCTGGTCAGGAAGCGACTCGAGGGCGAGGTTGAGTTGGAGAACGTTCACGGTGGGTTCGCCCAGGAAACCAAGGTCCCGTCCCTGAATCCTAGACTCGACCAGCGCGCTGACCGTTGCGACGGGCAGGCCGCGGGCCGCTGAGACCCTGTTCACCTGGATTCGGGCGTACTCCGCGCTGATCTGGGGATCAAGACCCGAAGCGGATGCCGTGAGCGCGTCGGCGGGGATCTGGGCGGCGGTCACGCCGTCGGATTCCTCAATCGCGGACTTCCGGTCGGCGATCGCGGCGATCAGGTCGGCGTTCTCCGGACCGAGGTTGCTGCCACTGGAGGCCGTCGCATCGTAGCCGTTGCCCGCTGCGGATGGCCGGGACTGGAACCACTCCGGACGAGCGGCTCCGTCGGCATCCGTGAAGGACTGTCCGATCAGCGAGGAGCCGACCACTCCGGAACTGCCGTGGATGAGTGAACCGTTGGCCTGGTTCGGCAGGGCGAGTTGCCCGAAGGCCGTGATCGCGAGGGGGTATGCAACACCGAGGATGACGGTGAAGACGAGCATGGCGCGCAGGGCGACGCCGTACTGGCGGGCCGAGTTGCGAGGGGAACTCATGATGAAAGTGTCCGTTCCGTAGAAAGTGAGCGTGGAGAGGGGTGCGGCGGGGTCAGAAACCGGGGAGCAGTGCGACGACCAGGTCGACGAGCTTGATTCCGAGGAACGGCGCGATCACGCCGCCAAGGCCGTAGATCAGCAGGTTGCGGCTGAGGACGCTCGCCGCGGCGGCCGGGCGGTAGGTGACTCCGCGGAGCGCGAGCGGGATCAGGACGACGATGATGATCGCGTTGAAGATGATGGCGGACAGGATCGCGGAGGCGGGCGAGTGCAGCTGCATCACGTTCAGCACGGCGAGGCCGGGGAACACCCCGGCGAACATGGCCGGGATGATCGCGAAGTACTTGGCGATGTCGTTGGCGATCGAGAAGGTGGTCAGGGCGCCGCGGGTGATCAGGAGCTGTTTGCCGATCCGGACGATATCGATGAGCTTCGTCGGGTCGGAGTCGAGGTCGACCATGTTGCCGGCCTCCTTCGCGGCGCTCGTGCCCGTGTTCATCGCGACCCCGACGTCGGCCTGGGCGAGCGCCGGTGCGTCGTTCGTGCCGTCGCCCGTCATGGCGACGAGATTGCCGCCCTCCTGTTCGCGCCGGATGAGGGCGAGCTTGTCCTCGGGGGTGGCCTCGGCGAGGAAGTCGTCGACGCCGGCTTCCGCCGCGATCGTCTTCGCGGTGAGCGGGTTGTCACCGGTCACCATGATCGTGCGGATGCCCATGCTGCGCAGTTCGGCGAATCGTTCGGCGATTCCCTCCTTGACGATGTCCTTGAGGTACACGACACCCAGGATCCGTCGCGCGCCCGCTGCGCTGCCTGCGGCGACGACGAGCGGGGTGCCGCCGAGCTCGGAGATCCGTTCCACGGTCGCATTCAGGTCGTCGAGGACTGCCGGGTCGACGGGTGTGGTCTCGCGAACCCAGGCGAGCACCGCGGAGCCTGCGCCCTTGCGAACGAAGGAACCGTCGGGCAGGTCGATCCCGCTCATCCGGGTCTGTGCCGTGAAGGGCACGACGACGGCGTCGAGGGTACCCGGATTCCGGAATCCGGTTTCGATCGCGAGGTCGACGATCGACTTGCCCTCCGGGGTCGGGTCGCTCAGGGACGAGAGCGCGGCTGCGTCGATGAGTTCGTCGTTGTCGACTCCGGCGAGAGGGGTGAACTCCCGTGCCTGCCGGTTGCCATACGTGATCGTGCCGGTCTTGTCGAGGAGGAGGATCGTGACGTCGCCGGCGGCCTCGACCGCGCGTCCCGACATGGCGAGCACGTTGCGCTGCACGAGCCGGTCCATCCCGGCGATGCCGATCGCGGAGAGCAGTGCGCCGATCGTGGTGGGGATCAGGCAGACGAGCAGGGCGACGAGGACGGGCAGGCTCACGGCGGCGGCGGAGTATCCGGCGATGGGGTTGAGCGTGAGGGTCACGACGAGGAACACGATCGACAGGCTCGCGAGCAGGATGTTGAGCGCGAGCTCGTTCGGCGTCTTCTGCCGGGAGGCCCCCTCGACGAGGGCGATCATCCGGTCGACGAAGGTCTCGCCCGGCTTGCTCGTGATGCGCACGACGATCCGGTCGGAGAGCACCCGGGTGCCGCCCGTGACGGCGCTCCGGTCGCCGCCGGACTCACGCACGACGGGCGCCGACTCTCCGGTGATCGCGGATTCGTCGATCGACGCGATGCCCCAGATGATGTCGCCGTCTCCGGGGACGAGCTCCCCGGCGGTCACGACCACGGTGTCGCCCAGGGTCAGGTCGGCGGAGGAGACCGCGGAGACGCTGGCCCGTTCGGCCGCGGCATCCGCTGCCTCGTCGTAGCCGGCCACGAGGTTGGCGTTCGTGCTGGTCCGGGTCTGGCGGAGGCTGTCGGCCTGAGCCTTGCCGCGACCCTCGGCGACGGCCTCGGCCAGGTTGGCGAAGATCACGGTGAGCCAGAGCCAGAAGGCGATGCCGACGGTGAAGCTTGCCGGCACGTCGCCGCCGCCCGAACGGGCGGGTCCGCCGAGGAAGGGCTCGACGATCGCGAGCAGCGTGGTGAGCGCGGCGCCGACCTCGACGATGAACATGACGGGGTTTCGCCACATCAGCCGGGGGTCGAGCTTGCGCACGGCCATCGGGAGCGCCGCGACGAGCTGCGCGAGGTTGATCGCGCTCGACGCGCGTTTCGGCTGACGTACCGGGGTGGGCGCCGGCCCCTCGCCCCGTGGCGACGTGGATGCTTCGGTGACTGTTGACATGATTACTGCTGCCCTTCCGTCGGGGAGTCCGGCGTGAGTGGTGACGAGGAGACGAACGGGGGAGCCGGCGTGGCCGAGGCCGCGGCCAGGGTTGCTGCGGTCATGGCTACTGCAGTCCTTCCGCGAGCGGACCCAGAGCGAGCACCGGGAAGTACGTGAGCGCGGTGATGATGACCGTCACGCCGACGAGCAGACCGACGAACTGCGTGCGGTGGGTCGGCAGGGTGCCGCGTGTCGCCGGAACGGTGTCCTGGGCGGAGAGCGCACCGGCGAGGGCGAGCACGAGGACGATCGGCAGGAAGCGGCCGAGGAGCATGGCAACGCCCAGCGCCGTGTTGAACCACGGCGTGTTGGCGGTCAATCCGGCGAAGGCGGAACCGTTGTTGTTGGCCGCAGAGGTGAATGCGTAGAGCACTTCGGAGAGACCGTGCAGGCCGGGATTCCAGATCGAGGTGCTCTCGACATCCGCTCGCACGGCGGGAATCGCGAAGCTCAGCGCGGTGCCGGCGAGGACCAGGGTCGGGGTGACGAGAATATAGAGGCTCGCGATCTTGATCTCGCGGGGGCCGATTTTCTTGCCGAGGTACTCCGGTGTGCGGCCGACCAGCAGGCCGGCGATGAACACCGTGATCACCGCGAGAATCAGCATGCCGTACAGCCCGGACCCCGTGCCGCCGGGGGCGACCTCTCCGAGCATCATGTTCAGCATCGGCATCATGCCGCCGAGCGACGTGAAGGAATCGTGCATGGAGTTCACGGCGCCGGTCGAGGTGAGGGTCGAGGTCGTTCCGAAGAGGGCGGACCCGATAATTCCGAAGCGTTGTTCCTTGCCCTCCATGGCGCCGCCCGCCGCGAGCGGGGCCGTGCCGGCGCCGCCGAGTTCGAAGAGCGTGAGCGCGGTGAGGGAGACCACGAAGATCGCGGCCATCGCTCCGAGAATGGCGTATCCCTGTCGTTTGTCGCCGACGATCGTGCCGAAGGTGCGGGGCAGGCTGAACGGGATCGCGAGCATCAGAATGATCTGGAACATGCTCGTCCACGCGGTTGGGTTCTCGAACGGATGCGCCGAGTTGGCGTTGAAGAATCCGCCGCCGTTCGTGCCGAGCATCTTGATCGCCTCCTGCGAGGCCACCGGCCCGCCCGGTATGGACTGGGTGGCGCCCGTGATGGTGGTGACGTCCGTGAACCCGGTGAGGTTCTGGATGACGCCGCCGGCCAGGAGGACGACCGCGGCAAGGACAGCACCCGGGAGCAGCAGTCGCAGCACCCCGCGGGTCAGGTCGACCCAGAAATTTCCGATCGTGCCGGTCCGACGCTGGGCGAAACCGCGGACCAGGGCGATTGCCACGGCGATGCCGACCGCGGCGGAGACGAAGTTCTGCACGGCGAGGCCGAGCATCTGTACCGAGTAGCCCATGGTCACGTCGGGGGAGTATGACTGCCAGTTCGTGTTGGTCACGAACGAGACGGCCGTGTTGAACGACAGGCCCGAGGGGATGGCCGGAAAGCCCAGGGAATAGGGCAACACCGCCTGGGCGCGCTGGATGGCGTAGACGAAGAGCACGCCGAGGAGGGAGAAGGCGAGCACACTGCGCAGGTAGGACTGCCAGGTCTGCTGCGACCGGGGGTTGACTCCGATGAGGCGATAGAAGCCGCGCTCGATTCGGAGGTCACGCGACGATTGGTAGAACGCCGCCATGTAGTCACCCAGGGGGCGATAGATGAGGGCGAGAACGAGCGCGAGGGTGAGCGCCTGGAGAACGGCGAACCAGAGGTCCATCAGAACCTTTCCGGCTTCACGAGGGCGAGCACGAGGTAAGCGAGGGCCGCGACGGCGAGCAGGGCGCCGAGCAGGTCGAAGACGATCACAGTTTCTCGACTCCCTTGGCCACGAGGCCGATCAGGGCGAACACGGCGATGATGCCGAGAACGTAGACGATGTCAAGCACGAGGTCGGGCACAGGAGAACTCCATCCACACGGTGACCGCGCCGGTGCAGGCGCGGATTCCCCGGGGTCGGAACCGGGGTACTCCACAGGATTACGCCCGATTCGGGCCGGAAAACGGGGTCCTCACGGTATCCATACGGCGCGCCGACGGACCCTAACGGTTTCTCTGCGCGCGGTGAGCTCCACCTTGGTGCCTGCCGTCGCTGATCGCAGCGAAGGCCGTCGGTGCGCGCTGGCAGAATGGAAAGCGTGTACATACTGGTCGGTAGACGGGGCAACGGGGAAATCCTCGTCGAGGTCCTCAACGACTCGGGCGTGACGCTGGGTCCCGCACGCCCGGTGTCGGCGCACGACTTCCCCAGTCTGGTGCGCCACGAGGAACTCGGGTCGCCGCGCTGGGTCTGGGAGGACACCGCGAGCATCTACCCCGTCCTTCTCGAGGCCGGCGTGCGTGTCGAGCGTGCCCACGACCTGCGGCTCTGCCACGCGATCCTGCGCCACTCCGTCCTCACCGCCGCGAGCGAGCTCGCGAGGTCCGAGCCGAGCCGGTGGGACGCCGCCCTCGCCTTCGTGGCGGAGAGCCGCGATCCCGGCGCGACCCTCTTCGAGCTGCTCGGAGACGATATCGATGCCGACGGGGACGGCGACGGGCACGGGGACGCGGGGTTCGCGGACCTCGCTGCCGAGTTCCGGAGCCAGCTCGCGGCCGTCGCGGAGACCGAAGAGCCGGGGCGGCTCCGCCTCTTGCTCGCGGCGGAATCCGCCGGTGCGCTCATCGCCGCCGAGATGCGCTTCGCCGGGCTGCCCTGGCGCACCGACGTGCACGACGAGCTGCTGACCAGGGTGCTCGGGCCGAGGGTCGGCCCCGGGGTCCGCCCGGTGCTCCTCGAAAAGCTCGTCGGACGCATCCGCCTCGAACTCGACGACCCCCTCGTCAACCCGGACTCGCCGCCCGAACTCACCCGGGCCCTCCGGCGGGCCGGTCTCGCCGTGACCTCGACGCGGGCCTGGGAGCTAAAGGAACTCGACCATCCCGTGATCGAGCCCCTGCTCGAGTACAAGAAGCTCGCCCGGTTGCTGAGCGCCAACGGATGGTACTGGATGGACACCTGGATCGTGGACGGCCGCTTTCACCCGGAGTACCTGCCGGGTGGGGTCGTGACCGGCCGGTGGGCGACCCGCGGCGGGGGAGCTCTGCAACTGCCGAAGCAGGTGCGCGGCGCGGTTGTCGCGGACTCCGGCTGGAAGCTCGTGGTCGCGGATGCCGCCCAACTGGAACCGCGCATCCTCGCGGCGCTCTCGAGCGATACGGCCATGGCGGACGCCGGGCGCGGCACAGACCTCTACGCCGGCATCGTCGCCAGCGGCGTCGTCGAAACCCGGGCCCATGCCAAGGTCGCCATGCTCGGCGCGATGTACGGCGCGACGACAGGGGAGAGTGGCCGGCTGCTGCCGCGGCTCGCGCGAGCGTATCCGCGGGCACTCGCCCTGACCGAGACCGCCGCGCGCGCGGGGGAGCGCGGTGACCAGGTCACGACCAGGCTGGGCCGATCCTCGCCGCCTCCCGGCGAGGCGTGGTACGCCGCCCAGTCCCTGGCTTCCTCGGAGGGAGCCGGCGACGCCGATGAGCGCAGGGCGCGCACCCAGGCCAGGGACTGGGGTCGGTTCACGCGCAACTTCGTGGTGCAGGGCAGCGCAGCAGAGTGGGCGTTGTGCTGGATGGCGGAGATCCGGAGGGAACTCCGGAAGCTGACGGCCGAGGTCGAGGCGGGGGCCGGGGCCGATGTTGGTGTTGGTGTTGGTGCTGGGGCTGTGGCCGGTTCCGCATTTGCGTCGGGCTCTCCTAGCGGGGACGGCGGTTCCGTGTTCGCCGACGTGCCGCACCTGGTCTTCTTCCTCCATGACGAAGTGATCGTGCACACGCCCGAGTACCTCGCGACCCGGGTTGCGACCATCATCGAAGAGGCCGCGGCCACGGCGGGGAGGCACCTGTTCGGCAGCTTCCCTGTCGATTTCCTGTTGACCGTTGCCACCGTCGACAACTACGGCGACGCGAAATAGCAGCCCGCTGAGGCAATAAACCCCGGCCGGTGACGGTTGTACCGAAGACACCGACACGACGGGACGGCGGAGGCATGAGAGAGCACGCAAAGCAGGCCAATAACGTTGGGCAGGCGGAGAAGTTCGAGGCGGTCGGGCCGGCCGAGCCGGCCGGGCAGGTTGAGCGGGGCGGCGTAGCCGATCGCAGTGCTGCCCACGGCGACATCGACACCGCACGCGCACACCTCGGCGAGTTCCGGGCCGGTCGTGCCCGAGCCGTCGTCGGGCCGCGCGGCAATCTCGCTCTCGTGAACACCCAGTGGATCACCGGGGACCCCGCGGTCGGGCAGCCGGTCTGGGGCGTCCCCGGAGTGTGGGCCCCGCTCCCGGTCGGCGTGTCCGGTCTCTCCCTCACCGCCACGGCGAGCGAGGGAATCATCGTCGACGGTGACGTGGTCGATGGTTCGGTCCTGGTCGCCGGACTCGATGCGATGCAGCCGTCGAGCATCCGCTTCAGCGAGACGTTGACGGGAACGGTGATCGCCGGGGAAGACGGCGGTTATGCCCTCCGGGTCTGGGACGCCGCTTCCGAAGGAATCCGCGACTTCGGCCGCATCGATGCGTTTCCCTTTGATCCGGACTGGGTGGTCGAGGCGACGTTCACGCCGATCCCGGGACGGGGAGAGGTCAGCATCGCGCATCTGCAGGACGAGGGGCGCACCCGCCAGCGTGCCTTGCCCGGCGAAATCACCTTCACCAGGGACGGTGTCGACTACAGCCTCGCGGCTTTCGAGGACGGGCCGAGCCTGCTGCTCGTCTTCGCCGATGCGACCAACGGGGTCAGCACCTACAGTGTCGGCCGGTTCCTGCGCGTTTCACCGGAGGGCGACGGCACGATTCGCCTCGACTTCAACCGGGCCTACCTGCCGCCGTGCGCCTTCAGTTATAGCTTCAACTGCCCCATCGCACCGGCCCAGAACCGTCTCGCCATCCTGATCGAGGCCGGCGAGCGTATGGTCCTGGCCGCAGACGGTACGCCGCTGCACGACTGACCCGATCGCCTCGACTTTCGGCGAGGTCGTCCACGGGTCGCGTTTTCCAACGGGCGGCGTCAGGCACGGGCTGCGTCGACTACTGGCTGCGTCGTCCACGGGCTGCGTGGGTTACAGGCCGCGTCTCCCAACGGGCTACCTGTTCGGGGCCGACCGCGTCGATGTTCGATGAGGAGTTCCCGTCCTTTCGCTGTTCAGAACGGTGACGTGTTATCGGGGTTGTCGGGTGTGGGGTCGAGGTTCCAGACATCGACGACCGGGACCGCTGGTCTGGATTCCGGGTTGGCCTTCCGGGGTGGTCGAATGTCGGTGGAGGGGTCCACCGACTGGCTGTCGGGGCGCCCGCGTCGAGGTCCGACGAACAGTTCCTGTCCTCTCCGGTCAGAACGGTGTCGGGTTGTCGGGGTCTTCGGGTTCGGGGTTGACGTTCCAGACATCCACGACCGGGACCGGCGGTTTCGGTGCGGGTTGGGGATTCCGGGGTGGTCGCGTGTCGGCGGAGGGGTCCACCGCCCGACTGTCGGGGCGCCCGTGTCGAGGTCCGACGAACAGTGCCTGTCCTCTCCGGTCAGAACGGTGTCGGGTTGTCGGGGTCTTCGGGTTCGGGGTTGACGTTCCAGACATCCACGACCGGGACCGGCGGTTTCGGTGCGGGTTTGGGTTTCTGGGGTGGTCGCATGTCGGCGGAGGGTTCGACGATGTAGCGGTACCCGGCCGGGGAGGTCCATTCGATGCGACCGTCGCCGAGGTGCCGGGGTGTCCATCTCGTGTAGCTCTTCACCGAGTGGTGATACGGGCACAGGTGGGCGAGGTTCATCGCGTCGGTCTGCCCGCCGTGTTGCCATTCGACGCTGTGGTCCACGTCGGAGCGTTTCGCGGAGCGGCGGCAGCCGGGGAAGGTGCAGGTTTCGTCCCGCACCTCGAGCCACTTCTTGAGCGCCGCCGGGACTTTGTAGGTGTCGCGGCCCATGGAGAGCACGACCCCGGTCTCGGGGTGAGTGAGTAGCCGGGTGAAACTCGGCGCCCCCGCCGCGAGCCGCCGGGCGGTGTCCGGGTCGATCGGCCCGTATCCGGCCAGGTACCCGGGTTCCTCGCTCTTCCCGAGGAGAGTCAGGACGGGGACGGTGACATTGACCTGCGCGGCGACCCCGGCACCGGTCCCGTCCGGGGTGACCCCACCGATCAACACGTCGGTGAGTACGTCCGCGGCGAGCTGGGTCAGCGTGCGGGTCTCGTCCGGGCGTTGCAGGGTGAGGGCGGTGTCGAGGGTGCGGTGGTATGCGGCCTGGATCTTCTCCGCGTCGCCGGTCACGTAGAGGGAGGCCATGCTGTCGTTGAGGGCCTGGAACACTATGTGGCGGTCTTCGACGCTTTTCTGGTGCCGGGCGGTGATGGTCTCCGGGTGGGTGCGTTCCCGGACCCTCCGGGCCCGGTCGGCGAGCTTCGCCACGGTCAGGAACTCCGCATCGGGCACGAGGACGTCTTCGAACACGGCGCGGGCCCGGGCGGCCGAAGCGGGGTCATCTCCCATACGGATGCTCCAGGCCTGATCCATGATCACTTGGGCGTGCCGGTAGCTGATCGCCCCGGAGGACAATGCTTCCCGGGTTGCGGGGAGTTCCTCGGCCAGGGTGCGGCTGGCCTCGATCAGGGTCTCCGTCGTGCGCCGCGGCAGCCGGAGCAGGGCGCCGACCTCGCAGGCGAACTCTTCCTTCGTGGCCTCCTCCGGCGACCACGGTATGCGCCGCCCACCGGCCCGCACCGCGGCCTCCGCCCGGGCCCGCCCGACGTCGGCCAGCACCCGCTGCGCGGTATAGATCGCCGTCGCCCGCTTCGCCGCGGCCCGGTTCATTTCCCGGTCCGCCTCCTTGATCGCGTCATAGACCTCGGCCAAGGATGGCTCCACCAGGCCAAGGTGGCTGGCGTTGAGGTAGCTATCTGGAGGGACGTCAGGAGGGATGACGGGAGGGATGTCGGGAGGGATGTTGGCAGTGGCCCTGGGAGGGGTCCCTGGCGGTGGTTCCGCCGTGCTGTCCAGATGAGATTCTGAGGGTTCTTCAGCTGTCATGCCGGTCACTCTACGGAGCACCACCGACATTCCACCGGCATCCGCACGCCCACAAATCACCTGTGGAAAACCCGATCAAAGAGCGTTTCTGTGGACAACTTTTTCGGGAATCGTCACGCCGGTCGAGCTACGCCGCTACGGCCGGCCGCCGGCCGCGCCGTGGCTTCTGAAGATTGAGGCCGTGCCCGAATTGCCCAGGGCCGGCGGCGACCAGAGCGCGCTCAGTGCTGTCGAGCCAGGCCAGTGCCGCGGTCGCGAGGGCCCGCCGAGCAGCAGCGCCGAGCAGGTCCTGTCCGGCGCCAGGCCCGGGCCCGCCGCCGTTCGCGCCGGCGAGCGCGGGGTCGTGCCCTGAGGAGGGACCCGCGCCCGCGAAGTCCGCTTGCCAGCGCTGTCGATAGCGGGCAATGATGCCGAGAACGTCCGCGTTGGGGTGTGAAGACGCGAGTAGCACCCGATCGACGAGTTCGTTCCATTCCTCGCCGACGACACTGTCGGTCGCCGTCAGCCAGGCGGATGCTTCGCTCAGTCCGGTCGCTGTCGCCCGGTACAGGGGGAGTCCGTCGTCAGTGGTTCCGGCCGATTCCACCGCACCCTGTTTCACGAGCCGCTCGAGGGTGCCATACACCTGCCCGGCGTTCACGACTCGGCGTCCGGCCGTGCGGGAGCTGAGCTCGGCGTGGAGCTGGAACCCGTATGCCGGACCGATCGACAGGATCACGAGCAGACAACTGCGTACCGACACCGGGCCTCCGAAGCGAAAGATAACTATACCGAGTATAGCGAACGTCTTCCTCGGAAGGCCCAGGGGAACGGGGACGAATCGCGTGATCAAATATCCCGATCTACCTTGAATACCCACAGGCGGCTGAGGCATAATCCAAGGGACGGCAGCAATTCCGTCGCATCGACAAGTTCACACTCGCTTGCATCGTATTGAGTCCGCAGTTCTGAGGTCGTTGGGGAAGACGCACCTCACAGAACGGAGACAATCGATGACAGCAATACCTGCGCGCCAGCCACCAACTGCGCGAGGGGTGCTCCTGGTGCATTCGTCGCCACGGGCACTCAGCCCGCACGTGGAGTGGGCGGTCGGTCGCGCCCTGGGCGAGGCCGTGAACTTCGACTGGTCGGATCAGCCGGTGCTCACCGGCTCCCAGCGCGCCGAGTACTACTGGGAGGGTGACCCGGGAACCGGAGCGCGCCTCGCATCCGCCCTGCTCGGTTGGGAGCACCTGCGTTTCGAAGTGACCGAGGACGCCGGGTTCGGCGTCGACGGGGGGCGCTGGCTGCACACGCCGGAGCTCGGCATCTTCTTCGCCCAGACCGACACCGTCGGGAACATCGTGATCCCGGAGGACAGGATTCGCTACGCCATGGAAGCCGCGGGCGCGAACGCCCTCGAACTCCACCGGGAACTGCGACTGGCCCTCGGCCAGGCCTGGGACGACGAACTCGAGCCATTCCGCCACGCCAGCGACTTCAATTCCGTGGTCTGGTTGCACAAGGTCGGCTGACCGGTCCGGATGGACACCGGTCCGGATTGACACGAGGCAGGGCTGACACGGGTCCGGGTTGATGCGAGACCGGGTTGATACGAGACCGGGGCGGAAACGAGAACAGGCCCGACCCCGAGGGGCCGAGCCTGATTCCGGGACGAACGTCCGGTCGGATCGAGAGTGTCGACTAGACCGAGCGGAACGCGACGACGGCGTTGTGGCCGCCGAACCCGAACGAGTTGCTGATCGCGAGCAGGTTGCCGCCGGGCAGGGTGCGCGGCGAGGTCACGACGTCGAGCGGGATGGCCGGGTCCTGTTCGACGAGGTTGATCGTCGGCGGGGCGGTCCGCGTCGAGAGCGCCATCACCGTGAAGAACGCCTCGATCGCTCCGGCGCCACCGAGCAGATGCCCAGTGGATGCCTTCGTCGCCGAAACGGGGATGCCCTCGAGCAGGTCGCCGAACACCCGACGGAGCGCATTGAACTCCGCGATGTCGCCCACCGGAGTGCTTGTCGCGTGTGCGTTGATGTGAGCGACGTCGCTGAGGTCGGCTCCGGCGTTCCGGATGGCGGTGATCATGGCCCGGGCGGCCGCTGAGCCCTCCGGGTCGGGAGCCGTGATGTGGTACGCGTCACTGGTGACGGCGCCGCCGAGCAGCTCGGCGTAGATGTGCGCACCGCGGGCCTTGGCATGCTCTTCGGTTTCGACGACGAGGGCTGCTGCGCCCTCGCCGAGCACGAAGCCGTCGCGCGACACGTCGTACGGGCGTGAGGCATGGGCCGGGTCGTCGTTGCGCTTGGACAGCGCCTGCATGGCCGCGAAGGATGCGATCGGCAGCGGGTGGATCGCGGCTTCCGAGCCACCGGCGATCACGACGTCCGCGCGGCCGGCCTGAAGCCGGTCGTAGGCGTTGACGAGGGATTCCGTGCTCGAGGCGCAGGCGGACACGACGGTCGTGATGCCGGCGCGGGCGTGGAGGTCCATGCCGATCGCAGCGGCGGGGCCGTTCGGCATGAGCATCGGGACGGTCATCGGCAACACGCGGCGGGGACCGCGTTCGCGCAGCGTGTCCCAGGCGTCGAGGAGCGTCCACACGCCGCCGATGCCGGTGGCCCAGTCGACGGCGAGCCGGTCGGGTTCGACTCCGGGGGACCCGGCATCCGCCCAGGCCTCACGGCCGGCGATCAGCGCGAACTGGCTTGAGGGGTCGAGACGCTTGATCTCGTGCCGGGCGAGGACCTCGCTTGCGGGAACCTTCGCCTGTGCGGCGAAGGTGATCGGCAGCGACGTGCGGGCGACCCACTCCTGCTCGAGGGTGGTGGCGCCGGACTCGCCGTTCAACAGCGCAGCCCAGGTCTCAGCGGCGGTGCCTCCGAGAGGGGAGGTCGCACCGATTCCGGTGATAACGATCTTCTTGGTCATATGCAACTCTCCGTGGTACATCAAAACGGCGGGCGAAGCCCACAGACCAGGCCGGTCGGCAATGCCGGCCGGCCCGTTCTCGGTGGTTTTAGTCCTGGGCCTTGACGATGAAGTCGACGGCGTCGCCGACGGTCTTAAGGTTCTTGACCTCTTCGTCGGGGATCTTCACGTCGAACTTCTCTTCTGCGTTGACGACAATGGTCATCATCGAGATGGAATCGATGTCGAGGTCGTCCGTAAACGACTTACCCATCTCAACCGTGTCAGCAGCAATGCCGGTCTCATCATTGATGAGCTCAGCGAGGCCGGACAGTACTTCTTCGGTGGACAATGCCATTTTTTTCTCCTTGGGGTGTCTCGTATGACCGAGATTCAGTTTAGAGGCGGTACGGGAAAACTACGGGAGCACGACGACCTGCGCGCCGAACACCAGTCCGGCGCCGAAGCCGATTTGCAGGGCGAGGCCGCCACTGAGCTCAGGGTGTTCGGCAAGCAGGGTGTGCGTGGCGAGCGGGATGGACGCCGACGAGGTGTTTCCCGTCGTTGCGATATCGCGCGCGATGACGACGGATTCGGGAAGCTTCAGAAGCTTGGCGAACTCGTCGATGATGCGCATGTTGGCCTGGTGCGGGATGAAGGCCGCGAGGTCCTCACTCGTCACGCCGGCGGCCTCGAGGGCCTGCTTGGCGACCTTGGCCATGTCCCAGACCGCCCAGCGGAAGACCGTCTGGCCCTCCTGGCGGAGGGTGGGCCACTCGGATTCGCCGCGGTGATATTCCTGCAGGGTGTGGTTCATCTGGATCGCACCGGCCTTGGAGCCGTCGGACCCCCAGACGGTGCTCGAGATTCCGGGGTAGTCGCTCGGGCCGATCACGACGGCTCCTGCGCCGTCACCGAGCAGGAAAGAGATACTGCGGTCGGTCGGGTCCACGAGGTCCGAGAGCTTCTCGGCACCGACGACGAGCGCGTAGTGCGCGACGCCGGTGCGGATGAGGGAGTCGGCCTGGGCGACCGCGTACGCGTAACCCGCGCAGGCGGCGTTGATGTCGTAGGCGGCTGCCGGGTTGGCGCCGACCTTGTCCGCGAGGACGGCGGCCATGGACGGGGTCTGGCGGCCGTTGCTGATGGTGGCGACGATGACGGCGTCGATCAGCTTCGGGTCGATGCCGGACTTCTCGATGGCCTCGGTGGCCGCGACGACGGCGAGGTCGATGGCGTTCACGTCCCGGCTCGCGCGGGTGCGGCTGATGATGCCGGTGCGCTGCTGGATCCACTCGTCGGAGGAATCGATCGGACCGACCAGGTCCTCGTTGGGAACGGTCAGGTCACCGCGGGCGGCTCCGACCGACAGGATGCGCGTGAACGCGGGGCCGTGCGACTGCTTGAGTGTGGGCTTGGTCATGGTCTCTTTCCGTCGGGCTTACTGCTGGTCGATCAGTGCAAACGCGGCGGGCAGATCGTCCGGGGTCTTGATCGCGACGCTGGGTACGCCTTTGAGTGCACGCTTCGCAAGGCCGACGAGGGCGCCCGCTGGCGCGACCTCGATGATTCCGGTCACGCCAGCGGCCTCGAAAGACTGCATGCACATGTCCCACCGTACCGGCGAGGAGACCTGGTCGACGAGATATCCGACGAACCGCGCGCCGTCGGCGACCTGGCTGCCGTCCCGGTTCGTCCAGATCGGCAGGGTCGGATCCGACGGGGTGAGGCGCGCGGCGACCGCGGACAGCGAGGCGACGGCGGGCTGCATGTACCGGGTGTGGAAGGCGCCGGCGACCTGCAACGGGATGACGCGGGAGCGGGCGGGGGGAGCGGCGGCGAGCCGGGCGAGCGCGTCGATCGCTCCGGCGACGACGACCTGGCCGCCACCGTTGAAGTTGGCCGGTTCGAGGCCGAGTTCGGCCAGGAGCGTGAGCAGTTCGGCTTCGTCGCCGCCGAGCACGGCACTCATCCCGGACGGTTCGAGGGCTGCGGCCTCGGCCATCGCCGCGCCGCGTTCGCGGACGAACCCGAGTGCATCGGCATCGTTCAGGATGCCTGCCCCGGCCGCCGCGGTGATCTCGCCGACGGAGTGGCCCGCGATTCCCGCGACGCGGTCACGGCGGCCGTCGGCGAAGAGAGCGCTGAGGGTGAGGATGCCGGCAGCGACGATCAGCGGCTGAGCGACGGCCGTGTCGCGAATGGTGTCTGCGTCGCTGACCGTCCCGTATTTCACGAGGTCGAGGCCGCTCGCGGCGGACATCGCGTCGAGTCCGGCCGCGAACGCGGGGTCTTCAAGCCAGGGGACGAGGAAACCGGGGGTTTGGGAGCCCTGACCGGGACAGACGACAACAATCATTCCCCTAGTCTCCCAAGCTCATTTCCGCGCGCGGTGTCGATGATCGACCAAGTATCCGGAAAACGTTTGTGCCTTAACGCAGAAAGAGGGCAAACGAGGGGCGTCAGCGTCGCCGGGTGGAGCCGTCGTGGTCGCTGATCGAGCCGAGGATGAGTGCGGATTGCAGGATCAGCGCCTCACGCGCGCCCGTCGCGTCGTAGCCGATGACCTCTGAGACGCGCTTCAGGCGATAGCGCACGGTGTTCGGGTGCACGAAGAGCTCCCGTGCCGTCGCCTCGAGAGAGCGGCCGTTGTCGAGGTAGCACCACAGCGTCGTGAGCAGTTCGGTCGAGTGAGCCTGGAGCGGCCGGTAGATGCGGTGGATCAGGGTGGCGCGGGCGAGGGGGTCGCCCGCGAGGGCGCGTTCGGGGAGCAGGTCGTCCGCCTGGACCGGACGCGGGGCGTTGCGCCACGACCGGGCGACCGCGAAGCCGGCCAGGGCCGCCTTCGCGCTCTTGGAGGCATCGACGAGGTTGGGAACTTCGTGTCCGAGCACGAGGTGCCCGGCGCCGAAGCTCGGCTCCAGTTGCACCGCGATCTCCATGAACGTCAGGGCGGATGCCGTCCCGACGGTGTCCTCGGCGTCCGCCGAGGCGGGGTGCGCGCGACCGATCACGAGAACGAGCCGGTTTCCCTGCACACCGATCAGCACGTCGGCGGCCATGTGCCGCGCGGAGCGGCGCAACTGGTCGACGTCGAGCATCTTCGGGGTGGTGCCGACGAGCACGCAGACCTCGCCGTGGCCGTGCCAGCCGAGTGCCGCGATCCGGCTCGGCAGTTCGTCGTCGTATTCGCCGCTGAGAATCGAATCCACGACGAGGGCCTCGAGGCGAACGTCCCAGAGGCCGCGGGCCTCGGCGGCGCGCGCGTAGACATCCGCCGCCCCGAAGGCGATCTCGCGGGAGTAGAGCAGGATCGCCTCGCGGAGGATCTCGCCGCCGTCCTTGACGCGTTCCTCGACGACCTCGACCGACACCCGGATGAGCTGGAGGGTCTGCTGCAGGCTCACCGAGCGCAACAGCTCCCTCGGGGCGGCACCGAAGACGTCGGCCGCGATCCACGGAGTGGATTTCGGGTCGTCGAACCACGCGATGAAGGACGTGATGCCCGCCTGGGCGACCAGCCCGACCGAGGATCGCCGCCCTGGCGGCATGTCGCCATACCAGGGCAGCGTGTCCTCGAGTCGTTTCAGGGTCGCTGTGGACAGCTCCCCAGAGATGGTGCGCAACCAGGCGAGCGTCTGTTCCTTCGTCTTAGGTGCCGGGGCCACGGTCGGGTTAGCTCTCGCCCCCGGCGGAGCCCGTTGTGCCCGCGGTCACGTCGTGCAGCTGGTACTTCTCGATGGCCTGGCCGACGACCGCCCTGTCGATCTCGCCACGGCGGGCGAGCATCTCGAGGGTGCGGACCACCATGGACGGTCCGTCGATCTTGAAGAACCGACGGGCGGCAGGACGGGTGTCCGAGAAGCCGAAGCCGTCCGCTCCGAGGGTGGCGAAATCGCCGGGGATGAACTGACGGATCTGGTCGGGCACGGCGTGCATGAAGTCACTGACCGCGATGAACGGGCCGGCGGCTCCTGCGAGCTTCTTCGTGACGTACGGCACGAGGGGGCCCTGATCGGGGTTGAGGAAGTTGTGCTCCTCAGCCCGCATGCCGTCCCTGCGCAGTTCGGCCCAGGACGTGACGGACCAGACATCGGCCGAGACTCCCCAGTCGGACGCGAGCAGGGCCTGCGCCTCGAGCGCCCACGGCACCGCGACGCCGGACGCCAGGAGCTGCGCCTTCGGTCCGGTGACCTGCGAGTGGTTGATCCGGTGGATGCCGTGCACGATGCCGTCGACGTCGACCTCTTCGGGCTCGGCCGGCTGCACGGCCGGCTCGTTGTACACGGTGATGTAGTACATGACGTTCGGGTCGTCGTGAAGTCCGCCGTACATCCGCTCGAGACCGGAACGCACGATGTGCGCGATCTCGTACCCGTACGCAGGGTCGTAGGACACGACGGCGGGGTTGGTGGATGCGAGGAGGGGCGAGTGGCCGTCGGCGTGCTGCAGTCCCTCACCGGTCAGGGTCGTGCGACCGGCGGTCGCTCCGATCATGAAGCCGCGGGCCATCTGGTCCCCGGCGGCCCACATAGCGTCTCCGGTGCGCTGGAATCCGAACATCGAGTAGAACACGTAGATCGGGATGAGCGGCTCACCCTGCGTGGCGTAGGACGTTCCGACGTTCGTGAACGCGGCCATCGCGCCGGCCTCGTTGATGCCGACGTGCAGGATCTGGCCCTGCGGGCTCTCCTTGTACGCGAGCAGCTGGGCGTGGTCGACGGACGTGTACTGCTGGCCGTTCGGGTTGTAGATCTTCGCGTTCGGGAAGAACGCGTCGATTCCGAAGGTGCGGGCCTCGTCGGGGATGATCGGGACGATGCGGTTTCCGAAGTCCTTGGCGCGCAGCAACTCCTTGAGCAGGCGGACGAACGCCATCGTCGTGGCGATCTCCTGCGTTCCGGAGCCCTTCAGGGTCGGCGCGTATGTCGAGTCCTGCGGCAGGTTCACCTGGGTGTACTTGCTCCGGCGTTCCGGAACGTAGCCGCCGAGGGCGCGGCGACGTTCGTGCAGGTACTGGATCGCCTCGTCGTTCTCGTCCGGACGGTAGTACGGCGGGAGGTAGGGGTTCTCCTCGAGCTGGGCATCCGTGATCGGCATGTGGGTGCTGTCACGGAAGGTCTTCAGGTTCTCGAGGGTGAACTTCTTCATCTGGTGGGTCGCGTTGCGGCCCTCGAAGCTCGGGCCGAGGGCGTAACCCTTGACGGTCTTCGCGAGGATGACGGTCGGCTGGCCCTTGTGCTCCGATGCGGCCTTGAACGCGGCGTACACCTTGCGGTAGTCGTGGCCGCCACGCTTGAGGTTCCAGATCTCGTCGTCGGTGTAGCCTTCGACGAGCTTCAGGGCGCGCGGGTCGCGGCCGAAGAAGTGCTCGCGCACGTATGCGCCGCTCTCGGCCTTGTAGGTCTGGTAGTCGCCGTCGGGGGTGACGTTCATCAGGTTGAGCAGGGCGCCGTCGACGTCGCGGGAGAGCAGGTCGTCCCACTCGCGGCCCCAGACGACCTTGATGACGTTCCAGCCTGCGCCGCGGAAGAAGCTCTCGAGCTCCTGGATGATCTTTCCATTTCCGCGGACCGGTCCGTCGAGGCGCTGCAGGTTGCAGTTGATGATGAAGTTGAGGTTGTCGAGGCCCTCGTTCGCGGCGACCTGGAGCTGGCCGCGGCTTTCGACCTCGTCCATCTCGCCGTCGCCGAGGAACGCCCAGACCTGCTGGTCGCTGGCGTCCTTGATCCCCCGGTTGGTGAGGTACCGGTTGGTCTGCGCCTGGTAGATGGCGTTGATCGGGCCGAGGCCCATCGACACCGTCGGGAACTGCCAGAACTCCGGCATCAGGCGCGGGTGCGGGTAGGAGGACAGCCCCTGCGGCGCGTGCGACTTCTCCTGGCGGAAGCCGTCGAGCTGGTTCGCGCTCAGCCGGCCCTCGAGGAAGGCACGCGCGTAGGTGCCGGGGGAGGCGTGGCCCTGGATGAAGATCTGGTCGCCGCCGCCCGGGTGGTCCTGGCCGCGGAAGAAGTGGTTGAAGCCGACCTCGTACAGGGCAGCGGATGACGCGTAGGTCGAGATGTGTCCGCCGACGGAGATCCCGGGGCGCTGAGCGCGGTGCACGAGCACGGCTGCGTTCCAACGGATCCAGGCGCGGTAGCGGCGCTCGATGTCTTCATCGCCGGGGAAGTCCGGCTCGTTTCCGGCCGCGATCGTGTTGATGTAGTCCGTGGTG
Source organism: Cryobacterium algoricola (assembly GCF_004402485.1). Classification (GTDB taxonomy): domain Bacteria; phylum Actinomycetota; class Actinomycetes; order Actinomycetales; family Microbacteriaceae; genus Cryobacterium; species Cryobacterium algoricola. Next base: position 65,083 of record NZ_SOFG01000004.1, read on the forward strand.
GGCACCATGGGGACGCCCAGGTGCAGTTCCTTGGATCGTTTGAGCAGGCTCAGCATGATCTCGCGGCCGCGCTCGTGTCCCTGGGCGGCCACGAGGGCGTCCAGAGATTCGGACCACTCTTTCGTCTCTTCCGGATCCGCATCCGTGCTGTTCACCGAGTATGGGTCCTGGTCGTTGACAGTCACAGTCGACCTCTCTCTATCGGGCACGGTCGTGTGATACGCGACTGTGCCTGGTTAGGCGTGCCGCAAAGCGGTCCCTGTGGACCGCTGGCACCACGCCAGCCTACAGATTCCAGCTGTGCGCCGCGCACGCTCGGCAGCTTCTGGGCCAACGCTGTCAGCGAAAGATTTGTCTAGGTTTCCCCCCTCTCCGGGGCTAGGCTGTTCCGGCGCTTGCCACTGGTGGTTGACGCAGGAAAGGACGCACTATGGCTCTGGAGAACGACACCCAGGCACCCGACTTCGAACTGGTCAACCAGTACGGCGAGCACATCCAGCTCAGCCAGTACCGCGGTGACAAATCGGTGGCACTGGTCTTCTTCCCTCTCGCGTTCTCGGGAATCTGCAGCGGGGAGTTGTGCACCCTTCGCGACAACCTGAGCCTGTTCGAGAACAGCGGTGTCGAACTCCTCGGTATCTCGGTGGACTCTCGCCATGCCCTGCGCGCGTGGGGTGAGCAGGAGAACTACGGCTTCAACCTCCTCGCCGACTTCTGGCCGCACGGGGCCGTCGCCAAGGAATACGGCGTCTTCCTCGAGGAGAAGGGGTTCTCCAACCGCGCCACCTTCCTGATCGACCCGAACGGCATCATCCGGGCGAGCTTCATCACGGCCCCCGGCGAGGCTCGTTCGCTCGAGGCCTACCGCGCCGCGATCGGTGAACTGCAGCCTGCGTGACCAGATCGGCGATGCCACCGGTATAGTGGTGTCGGTTCCACCCCGGCGGGAGTCGATTCCCAGGGGCCTTTAGCTCAGTTGGTAGAGCGCCACGTTTACACCGTGGATGTCATCGGTTCGAGCCCGGTAGGGCCCACCAGCAAGTACGACGAGGTGCACTCATCAGCTCGTGGGTGGGCGTGAGAGCGAAATCCCGGTGGGGACAGCATTTGGCTGCACGGGCTACGCTGGGAGTAATTTGGCCGGTCATGCCGGTACTCCCGTGTGAACCGGTCGCTCCTTCCAGAGCCGAAAGGTCGTGTGTACCCGTGTTCTTCTTGTGGAGTGATCTGCACCGGCACACGCTGGCCACCCCGTACGAACCGATTCCGGGTGCGAAGGACCTGTCCCGTGTTTCCCGTTAGTCGCGAGGTATTCGACACGGCCGCCCGGGAGCTCGAGGCCTGGGACGACTCTGGCACCGAGCTCTGCGCCCCTTTCCTCAGGGTTCTCCCCATCGACGGTGCCTCGATCTCCACCCTGGGTGCCCCGTTCGGCACTGAGACGATCAGCGCGAGCGACGCGTTCGCCGCGCGAATCGACGAGCTCCAGTTCGATCTCGGCGAGGGGCCGTGCTGGAGGGCGCTGGCGACCCGGCTCCCGGTCCTCTCTCCGAATATCCGGATCGAGCCGAATCCGGCTTGGCCGATGTTCCGCGCGGCGCTCGACGAGACGGATGTCGGGGGACTGTTCGCCTTCCCCCTCGCCATCGGGACGCTCGAGATCGGCGCCGTCGACCTCTACTCGTCCACCGCCGGCCCGTTGCCGCCAGAGGCCGTCGACGATGCGATTCAACTCGCGGATATCGTGGCACGGGTGGTGTTGCGCAGGGCGCTCCGAGACAACGTCTCCGCCGAGCACGATCCATACGGGACGGGCATCGCGGGACCGAATCCGGCCGTCCCGACGGAGGAGGAGGCGGAGGGTTTCTCGCGCCGCGTGATCCACCAGGCGACGGGCATGATCCTCGCCCAGCTCGATCTGTCCGCTGCGGATGCGCTGCTGCTGCTCCGCGGTTACGCTTTCTCGAACGGACGATCGGTGCGGTCTGTCGCGCACGATGTGGTCGCCCGGAAATTAGATTTCTCGACTGTTCTCTCACCTTAGGATTACATTATGGTCACACAATCCCGGGAGGGTCAGCTCGTCGAGACCTTCGTCACGCTGGCCGACACGCTCGTCGTCGGCTATGACGTCGTCGACCTCCTGCAGACCCTCGTCGAGCGTTGTGCGCTCCTGTTCGGGGCATCGGCCGTGGGTATCATCCTCTCGGCCGGAGACGGCGACTTCGAGGTCGTCGCCTCCACCAACGAGCGCACGCGACTGGTCGAAATCCTCCAGCTGCGAGCGGGCGCCGGTCCCTGCGTCGAATGCGTGATGACCGGGGCCGCTGTCGCCATTCCCGACCTCGACGTCGTGGCCCCGAAATGGCCGAGCTTCCGGGCGGGCGCACTCGAACAGGGATTCCTCTCGATGCACGCCGTTCCCCTGCACCTGCGGGCGACGACCATCGGATCACTCAATCTCTTCTGGGACCGCCTCGGCGGCCTCGGCGCCGAAGACCTGCGCACGGTCCAGGCCCTCGCGGACACGGCGACGATCGGAATCCTGCAGGAACGCGCGATTCGCGAGAGCGACATCGCGCGAGCGCAACTGCAGCACGCGCTCAACAGCCGCATCGTGATCGAACAGGCCAAAGGCGTCATCGCGTTCATGCACAACGTCGACATGAACGAGGCGTTCACGATGCTTCGAGGGCACGCCAGGAACCACAGCCGGCCGCTCGTAGAAGTGGCCGCGGCCGTGGTCGATCGAACCCTTCGCCTCTGAACCCGATCTGCATATACTGGGATTGCGCCCCGGACCCTGGCTGCACACGGACATTTCACTGAGCCAGTGAGGGAAGACGATGAAGCGCATATTCCACGCCGGGGGATCCGTCGTAACCGGGAGTGACCTTGCCGATGCGGTCATGCAGTATGCCGAAAGACTCAGTACCCGCGGCCAGGTCGAGGTGGTGGACATTCCCGTCCTCGGCGACAGCGGTCAGGTGGGGCGCGCCCAGTTCCTGATCGGTGCGGCGAGCCAGCTGACGAGCGTCACGTCTCCGGCCGGTTTCCGCGAACTCGTCGACCTCGACATCACCGCGGGCCTGCGCAGGAAAGCACTCGCCCCGATGGCGGTGCCACAGAGCGGTTGGACCGGCGACGGGCTCGATTCGCCCCAGTTCGACGAATTCGACTACTGAACCCGTCCCGGATGCTCCGTCCCCGCGGGCTGGTCCCCGCCGGTTCGGCGCGGAATGACCGCGATCGGGCAGGGCAGGTTCAGCAGAACATCGTGGCTCACTGAGCCCAGGATGAGGCTTCCGACGGAGCCGCGTCCATGAGTGCCGACAACGAGCAGCTCCGCCTCGCGGGACGCATCGACGAGCACGAGGGCGGCCGGCCCGGTGTCGAGGACCTCAACGACGTCGAGTCCCGGATGCCCGTCCCGGACCCGTTGGGCCGCGGTTGCGAGAACTTCGGCATTGGCTTCACGCAGCGCGTCTACAGGCACCACCGCGCCGAGGTCGATCGCAATCGTCATCGGGATCGACCAGGAGTGCACGATCCGGAGGCCGCGCCCCAGCCTGACCGCTTCGCCGGCCGCCCAGTCGAGCGCTTCGGTGCCGGCGAGGTCATTGTCGAATCCCACGACGACTGGGCCGGTCCGAGGCCGCCACGTCGCCGGAACCACGACGACCGGGCAGTGCGCGTGCGCCGCGAGGCGCAGGGGGAGTGTCCCGTAGACGGCGCCGGCCAGGAGTCCGGTCTTGTTCGAGCCGATCACCAACAGGTCCGCAGCAGCGGATGCCCTGACCAGCTCCTCGACGGGGACACCGTGCCGGATATAGCTCGTCCTGCGGCACCCCGGCGCCCGGCGCTCCACCTCATGGGTGGCTGCCGCGAGCGCGCGTTCGTAGACCGGCTGAAAGGTCACCGCGACGTCGCGGGGCGACCACCCCAGTTCGACAACGGTCGTGAGCTCGAGTTCGACCGGTTCCGCGGTTGAATCGCCGGACGATCGCTCGACCCCCCGGGTTATCGCCCAATCGAGGGCCGCTGCACTGGCCGGTCCGCCGTCAATGGCAACGATCACGTTCTCCGTCATGCCCCGCAGTGTACTCTCGGGGCTTCTGGGGCCCGCCGCCGGACGGCCCGGCTATCATGGCCCGATGACATCGTCACGCATCGGCAGGATCGTTCCTGGTCCCGGCCAGGAATCGGTGTGGGACTACCCGCGCCCGCCCAGAGTCGAGCCCGTCTCCGAGGAAGTGGTGATCCGGTTCGGTGGGCGCGAGATCGCGCGCACCGCACGCGCAGTCCGGGTGCTCGAGACGAGCCATCCGCCCGCGTACTATCTTCCGCCAGAGGCCTTCCTCCCGGGGTCCCTCGTGCCGGCACCCGGCGTATCCGTGTGCGAATACAAGGGGACCGCCGTGTACCTGACCGTCGTGTCCGGTTCTGCCCGGTCCGTCGGCGCCGCCTGGTCCTACCCTGATCCCGAGCCCGGGTTCGAAGCACTCGCCGGCCGGATCGCACTCTACCCGGGGCGCATGGATCGATGCACTGTCGACGGCGAGGAGGTCCTCCCGCAGGCCGGATCTTTCTACGGTGGGTGGATCACCTCGCGGGTGGTCGGGCCGTTCAAAGGCGAGCCGGGCACCCTCGGCTGGTAGGCCTGCCGGGATTTCGGGCATCTGGCTACACTCGGGGCATGTCCGACAGGAACATGAGGGGGCAGGGCGGCCCCGTCCCACCCGAACCCGCCCCCGGTGGCGACGACGCGCTCACTGCGGAGTCTCCTGCCGTGATCGAACTCGGCATCAGCCCACTGGACGGAAGCGCCCCGAGAACGGCCGCGACCGAGATCATCGGCTTCGGAATCGACGACGACCTGCCGGACGATGCCGACGACGTGCCGACGGGGGTAGCCGCTCCCGTTGCGAGTCGCCGGGTCGCCGACGACGAGATTGTCCTCGTCGATGCCGCCCTCGCCGACGAGCCGCGGCTCGCGATCGAGCGCTATGCGCAGGCGCCGACCCCGGTGGTGAACCGAGTCGGGCGGGCGAGCCGGGTCTTCGGCCTGTGGTTCGCGGTGACGGCATCCGTTGTCAGTGTCGCGGTCGGTGCCCGGCTCGCCTCTCTCGGGCTCAGTCTCCGCCAGGTCGTGCTCGTCACCGTGCTCGGCATCGTGCTCTCCCTTGTTCCACTCGGCCTCGGCACGCTCGCCGGGCGGCGCAACGGGCAGTCGACGGTGATGCTGTCGCGGGCGACCTTCGGCGTGATCGGAAACCTCGTCCCCGCCGTGTTCGCCCTGCTGGTGCGGATGGCCTGGGGTGCGCTGCTGCTCGCGATCCTGGGGCGCGCGGTGACCGCGGCAACGGGCCCGACGGCGCCGGGCGCAGCAGGCGCGCGCGACGGGTCGGTTCCGCTCGCCGCACTCGGTGTCCTCGCGGTGGCGACCGTGATCGCACTCTTCGGCTATGCGCTCATCCGGTCGGTCCAGGCCGTGCTCGCCGTCGCTGGTGCCACTCTCGTGATCGCGATGATGGTGCTCTCGGCCGGGCTCGTGGACCTCGATTCGGCACTCGCGGCGCCCGACGGCAGTGGGTTCACCGTATTCGGCGGTGTCACTCTCGTCTTCGCCTATCTCGGATTGGCATGGGCCTCGAGCGGCGCCGACCTTGCGCGGTACCAGGGCAGGTCCGGTAAGGGATCGGCCTCGCTGCTCTGGCTCCTCGCGGGGGTCGGAGTGCCTGCGCTCGTCCTCGCCGTCTGGGGGGCGGTGCTCGTCTCGTCCCAGCGGCAGCGGGGTGCCGACCTCTCCGTCGACCCGGTCGGCGCGCTGGCGGCGCTCCTGCCGGAGGGTCTGGAATGGCCGTTGCTTCTGCTCGGAACGGTCACCGTGCTCTCCGCATTGATCCTCACCCTCTATTCGGGCGGGCTCGCGGCCGCCGCGCTGTCGGCAGGGCTGCCACGGGCCGCCGGGGTCGTACTCACTGCGGTCGGTGCGGCCGTGCTCCTCCTTCCGTTCGGCGGACTCGGGGTGCGGGCGGCGTTCCTCACCGTTCCGTTGACGCTTGCGATTCCCGTCGCGGCATGGTCGGGGCTGTTCTCCGCCGAGACCCTGGTGCGGGCCAGTCGCTTCGACACCCACAGCCTCCTGAAGCGCGGGGGAGCGTACGCGGATGTGCGCTGGGTCAATCTGGCCGCCTTCGTCGTCTTCAGCGCGATCGGCTGGGGGCTCCTCGTCCCCGGTGCCGGCTGGTCGGCGTGGCAGGGCTACCTCTTTGTTCCGCTCGGCATCGACCCGGGCGGGGAATTCGCGGCGACGAATCCCGGCGTGCTGGTCGCGTTCGCTTTGGGTCTTGCGACGCCCCTGCTCGCGGGCATCCCGGCGATCCGTCGGCAGGAGAGACTCCTGACCCCGGCGTCCGCGAGATGAGCGCACGGGTAGGCTGGCTGGGTGTCCTATCCGCTCTCCGAGATAACCCGGACCGTCCACGAGCTGTGGCCGTTGTCCGGTGCAGAGACGTGGGATGCACCCGGACTGCTGAGCGGTGACCCGTCGAGCCGGGTTGATTCCGTGCTCCTTGCCGTCGACGCCGTCTCCGCGACCGTCGATGAGGCGATCGAGTCCGGTGCCGGACTGCTGCTCGCGCACCACCCGCTCCTTCTTCGCGGAGTCACCTCCGTCGCGGAAGACCGGTACAAGGGTGCCCTTCTGGCTCGGCTGATCCGGTCCGACTGCGCACTGATCGCCGCGCACACGAACGCGGACGTCGTCGTCGACGGCGTCTCCGACGTGCTCGCGACGCGGCTCGGACTCGTCGACGCGCGGCCGATCACCGCGGGGACCGTGCCAGGGACCGGTATCGGCCGGGTCGGCCTGCTTGCGACTCCCACCACCCTCGGCCAGCTCGCGAGGCGCCTCGCGGCGATCCTGCCTGCGACGGCGTCCGGGATCCGTGTCTCGGGGGAGTACAACGCCCCGGTGCGCTCGGTTGCGCTGTGCGGGGGAGCCGGCGACTCGCTGCTCAAGGATCCGGCCGTTCTGGCAGCGGATGTCTACATCACCGCCGACCTCCGGCACCACCCAGCCTCGGAAACCCGGGAACAGGCACTGCTGGACGGAAACACACCGGCGCTGATCGACGTGTCACACTGGGCGAGCGAGTGGTTGTGGCTTGACACCGCCGCCGACGCCCTGCGGAACGCTTTTCCGGGACTGCGGGTGGACGTGAGCGATCTGCGCACGGACCCGTGGGACTTCGTCATCGTGCAGTAGCCTGCACAACCCCACCGACAGTATCCGGCCATCGGGCCGGTCAAACTCAATACCCGTGAAGGTCAGGACACAAGTGAAGGCATCCCCCATCGAGCAGAAGGAACTTCTCCGGCTCCAGGCTCTCGACATCAGGCTCCAGCAGGTCGACCACCAGACCAGGGCGCTCGCCCAGCACGCTGAACTCACCGCACTCGCCGGGACCGCGGACAAGACCCGGATGAGCCTCACAACCCTGCACGGAGAGGTCGAGGATGTCCGCCTCGAGTTGAACCGGATCGAATCCGACGTCGAGGTCGTCGAGAAGCGCATCAAGCGGGACGATGAGCGTCTGCAGACGACGAGTTCGGTCAAGGACGTCCAGGCGCTCGACACCGAACTGGCCGCCCTGCGCAAACGGCTGCTGGCTCTCGAAGAGATCGAGATCGCCGTGATGGAACGCCTCGAGGAACGGGAAGCGGCCGTCGCGGTCGTCGAGGCCGAACGAGACGCTCTCGCCGCCCGGGTCGAGGAGACCGAGATCTCTCGCGACGCCGACCTCGCCACCCTGCACCGCCAGCTCGAGGAGCTCCGCCGCGACCGGGCCGTGATCGCGGGCACGATCGCGCCGGATCTGGCGAGCCTCTACGAGAAGCTCTTCGTGAGCGGCCACGGCAACGCCGCTGCCCTGCTCCGCCAGCGCACCTGCAGCGGCTGCACCATCACCCTCACCGGCAGCGACCTCGAGTCCGTCCGGTCCTCTGCGGCCGACGAGGTGCTGTTCTGCCCGGATTGCGGCGCGATCCTGGTGCGCACGGAGGAGTCCGGAATCTGATCCTGTAGTCTGAGAAGAAGAATGGGTCGGCAAGACGGCCGCGTCAGCCGGTTCCCTTCGGGGAATCGGGTGCCGAGGAACGTCCGGGCTCCACAGAGCAGGGCGGTGGGTAACACCCACCCGGGGTAACCCGCGAGACAGTGCCACAGAAAGTAGACCGCCACCGTTTGTTCGGTGGTAAGGGTGAAACGGTGGTGTAAGAGACCACCAGAGGCCAGGGTGACCTGGTCGGCTCGGTAAACCTCGTCCGGAGCAAGGTCACACAGGAAACGCTAAGGCGGCTCGCCGAGTTTCCGGGTAGACCGCTAGAGGGCTGCGGCAACGTAGTCCCGAGATAGATGGCCGTCCCCGGTGAGAACCGGGACAGAACCCGGCGTACCAGCCGGCCCATTCTCCCGTCTCCCTCCGGGGAGCCCGGAGCCGACGGTTCGGAGCGGGCTCAGCTCAGCCGAGGTCCTTCACTGCGAGGGCTGCCGCGCCGAGGATACCGGCGTTGTTCTTGTGCACGGCAGGCACGATCGGCGTGTGCAGGGCGAGGAGCGGCAGGAAGTCCTCGTGGTGCTTGGAGACGCCACCGCCGACCACGAACAGGTCGGGGGAGAAGAGCGCCTCGAGCGTCGAGTAGTACTTCTGCAGGCGTGCCGCCCAGGCCGACCAGGAGAGGTTCTCCCGTTCCCGCGCGGAGTACGAGGCGCGGGTCTCGTAGTCGACGCCGTCGATCTGCAGGTGGCCGAGCTCCGTGTTGGGCACGAGAACCCCGTCGTTGAGGAGTGCGGTGCCGATCCCGGTGCCCAGGGTGGTCAGGATCACGACACCTTCAACACCCTGCGCGGCCCCGAACTGGGATTCGGCGTATCCGGCGGCATCCGCGTCGTTCACAAAGGTGATGGGAGCGCCGAGGCTTCTCGCGAACAGGGCGGCCGCCTCGAGGCCGATCCACTTCTTGGAGACGTTGGCGGCCGACATCGTGCGCCCATGCCTGACGATGGCGGGGAAGCAGATGCCGACGGGGACATCCGTCACGCCGGCGGCGGCGCCGACCCTTTCGAGGATGACGCGGGTCGTCTCGACGATGTCGGCAGGCCGGCCGCCCTTGGGCGTGGGGAGTTTGACCCGATCGGTCAGTAAGGTTCCCGTCGCAAGATCGACGAGGGCCCCCTTGATTCCGGTCCCGCCGATGTCAATGCCGATGGCCGTCTGAGAACTCATAGTAGAAAACCTACCGTCTAGGGGAGGGTCAGGACCTCTGCGCCGCGTTCGGTCACGACGAGGGTGTGCTCGAACTGGGCCGTGATGCTCTTGTCCCTGGTCGTCACGGTCCAGTCATCTGCCCACATGTCCCAGTCGGTGCTGCCGAGGGTGAGCATCGGCTCGATCGTGAAGACCATGCCGACCTCCATCACGGTGTCGTACTGCGGAGCGGAGTCGTAGTGGGGGACGATGAGGCCGGAGTGGAACGCCTCGCCGACGCCGTGGCCGGTGAAGTCGCGCACGACGCCGTAGCCGAACCGTTTGGCGTATGACTCGATGGTCCGGCCGATCACGTTGACCTGGCGTCCGGGGGCGACGGCCTTGATGCCGCGGGCGAGCGCTTCCTTCGTGCGTTCGACGAGGAGCGTCACGGCTTCGCTGGCCTCGCCGACGATGAACGTGACGTTCGTGTCGCCGTGGACGCCGTTCTTGAAGGCGGTGATGTCGATGTTGACGATGTCGCCGTTTTCGAGGACCGTCGTGTCGGGGATGCCGTGGCAGATGACCTCGTTGACCGAGCTGCACAGCGACTTGGGATAGCCCCGGTAGCCGAGCGTGGACGGGTACGCGTCATTCTCGATCAGGAACTGGTGGCCGATCCGGTCGAGTTCTTCGGTGGTGACGCCAGGGCGGATGCCGCGGCCGACGGCTTCGATCGCCTCCGCGGCGATCCGGCCGGCCTCACGGATCAGTTCGATCTTGGCGGCGGGGTAGATGTCGGAGCCGGTGAACCGCGCGGGAGCGGGGCGGCCGACGTATTCCGGACGGGGGATCCGCGCAGGGACGGGACGAGTGGGGGAGACCGGGCCTGGCAGCAGGTGACCGGCGGAATCCTTAGGCATAGGATCTAGCTTATGGCCGAAGATACTGAGCACCGCTTCTGGTACAACCTGCGCACGGGCGCCGTCGAAGAGGGAATGGTCTCTCTCGCCGTCGATCGTGTCGGACCGTTCGCAACCCGCGAGGAGGCAGCCCATGCCCTCGAGAAGCTCCGCGCGAACAGCGCGAAATGGGCGGCAGAGGACGCGGCGGAGGACCGCTGACCGCTATTCGTAGCTGTGTTCAGGACCCGGGTACACGCCGGACTCAACGTCCGACTTGAACTGGTGCACGGCATCCGTGAGGACGCTGCGCACGTTGGCGTATTGCCGCACGAAACGCGGCACCCGGCCCTCTGTCATGCCGGCGAAGTCCGTCCAGACCAGCAGCTGGCCGTCGACGTCCGGTCCGGCCCCTACGCCGATCGTGGGAATCTCGAGCTTGCTGGTGACCTCGGCGGCCACGGTGGCCGGCACCATTTCGAGGACGACGGCGAACGCACCGGCGTCCTGCACGGCGAGGGCGTCTTCGAGAAGCTGCGCCGCTGCGTCGCCGCGGCCCTGGATGATGTGGCCGCCGAGGCCGTGTTCGCTCTGCGGCGTGAAACCGATGTGCGCCATCACGGGGATTCCGCTCGTCACGATCCTCTTGATCTGCTTGTGGCTGCGCACCCCGCCCTCGAGCTTGACCGCGTGGGCCTGCGCTTCCTTCATGAAGCGCACCGCGGTGTGCAGCGCTTCCGTCTGGCCGGTCTCGTAGGAGCCGAAGGGCATGTCCGCGACGACGAGGGCGCGGGTGACGGCGCGGGCGACCGCGCGGGTGAGCGGAATCAGTTCGTCGACCGTGACGGGAAGGGTGGTCTCGTAGCCGAAGACGTTGTTGCCCGCCGAGTCGCCGACCAGAAGGAAATCGATCCCTGCCTGGTCGAAGATCTGCGCCGTGAGCATGTCGTAGCTGGTGAGTCCCGTAATCGGGATTCCATGCTGTTTCGCGTTCGAGAAGTGCCTGGTGCGCACCCGCTTGGGTCCGGAGGGGGCGGGAACGAAGGGGTTCAGATCATTGACGGAACGGGGAGCGTCTGACGCGGTCGACTCTGGCATGTCTCCAGTGTAGCCAGCGACCGATTCCCCTCACCGGGGCCCTTTTCGCACGCGAGGTCACGACAGCCAGTAACCTAGTGATCAACAAGAAAGGGCGTGGATGGACAAGCAGCGCGACTTCGTTCTTCGTACCATCGAGGAACGGGGCATCAAGTTCATTCGTCTCTGGTTCACGGACGTCGTCGGCACCCTGAAATCGGTTGCGATCGCACCGGCCGAGGTCGAGGGCGCATTCGCGGAGGGTCTCGGCTTTGACGGCTCCGCCATCGAGGGCCTGACCCGGTCCTTCGAAGCGGATGTCCTCGCGCATCCGGATCCCACAACGTTCCAGATTCTGCCGTGGCGGGGCGAAGTCGACCCGACCGCGCGCATGTTCTGCGATATCACGACCCCCGACGGGCAGCCTGCGGTCGCCGACCCGCGCAACGTGCTCAAGCGCACACTTGCGAAAGCGGCGGATCGCGGCTTCACGTTCTACACGCATCCGGAGATCGAGTTCTACCTGCTGAAGTCGTCGAAGTTCGGCAAGGACGGGCCCGTGCCCGTCGACTCGGCCGGATACTTCGACAACGTTCCCGGCGGAACCGCGCACGACTTCCGGCGCCGCTCCGTGCGGATGCTCGAGGAACTCGGCATCTCGGTGGAGTTCAGCCACCACGAGGCCGGCCCCGGCCAGAACGAGATCGACCTGCGGTACGCGGACGCCCTCTCCACGGCGGACAACATCATGACGTTCCGCACGGTCATCAAGGAGGTTGCCATCGAGCAGGGCGTCTACGCGACGTTCATGCCGAAGCCGATGTCCGACCAGCCGGGTTCGGGCATGCACACCCACCTGTCCCTGTTCGAGGGCGAGACGAACGCCTTCTACGAGGCGGGCGCGCAGTACCAGCTGTCCCGCACCGGGCGCCAGTTCATCGCGGGCCTGCTCAAGCACGCACCGGAGATCACCGCCGTCACGAACCAGTTCGTGAACTCGTACAAGCGGCTCTGGGGCGGCGACGAGGCACCGAGCTTCGTCTGCTGGGGCCACAACAACCGGTCCGCCCTCATCCGCGTGCCGCTGTACAAGCCGAACAAGGGCAACAGCTCCCGCATCGAGTACCGTGCCATCGACTCCGCCGCGAACCCGTACCTGGCGTACTCGCTGATGCTCGCCGCCGGTCTCAAGGGCATCGAAGAGGGTTACGAGCTGCCGCCGGAGGCCGAGGACAACGTCTGGGGTCTCAGCGACACCGAGCGCCGCGCCCTCGGGTACCGCCAGTTGCCGGCGAGCCTCGACCACGCCATCCAGTTCATGGAGGAGTCCGAACTCGTCGCCGAGACCCTGGGCGAGCACGTCTTCAACTATGTGCTGCTCAACAAACGGCAGGAGTGGAAGGAATACCGCTCCCAGGTGACTCCGTTCGAGCTGCAAAAGAACCTCGAGATGTTGTAGGGCACGGTGGCGCGAGAGGCGCTGACCCTCAGCGAACTCGCGAGGGTCGGCTTCGCTGAACTCGGTGAGGTCCGGGCGTGCCTCGATGAGGTCGCGAGCCGTGGTGGGCCGGATTCGGCGGAACTTTTGCCGTTGCTCGCTCGCACGGCGAGCCCGGACGCAGCGCTCTCCGGCCTGATCAATCTGCTCCGGCAGGCGCCGGCGGAGGTCCTGGAGCTCCTGGCCTGCCCGGGTGCGCCGGTGCGCCTCCTCCTCGTGCTCGGCGCGTCCCGTGGCCTGACCGAATTCTTCCTGCGCCACCCGGAGGAGCTCGGGGTCCTGGCCGTCCGGTCACCGGCCCTTCCCGGACCCGAGGAACTCACGAGCGACCTGCTCGCCGCGGTCGGGGCCGTCGACGGCTTCGCGTCTCTCGTCGACGATGCCGGCTGGGTTGCGCTGCGGGTGCGGTATCGGCGAAGGCTCGCGGAGGTGGCGGCGTTCGATCTCGAACAGGCCGACCCGGTCGCCGGCCTCGACGGCGTCGCCAGGGCGCTGTCCGATCTCGCCGCCGCCGCGCTGGAGGGGTCCCTCGCCGTTGCGCGCACGATGGTGTCCGCACCCGTTGCCGCCCCCGGTGTCTTCCCCGTCGAGCAGGTACGCTCCACCCGGCTTGCCGTGATCGGCATGGGCAAGGCTGGCGCCAGGGAGCTCAACTACGTCAGCGACGTCGACGTCATCTTCGTCGCGGAGGCCGACCCCGACACGGGGCTCGAATCCGGCCGTGCCGTCGACATCGCGACCCGGCTTGCGATCCTGCTGATGCGCGGCCTCAACCAGCCGACGCTCGAGCCGGAGCTCTGGGAGGTCGACCCGAACCTGCGGCCGGAGGGAAAGTCGGGGGCGCTCGTGCGGTCGCTGGACTCTCACATCGCGTACTACGAGCGGTGGGCGAAGAGCTGGGAGTTCCAGGCCCTGCTCAAGGCGAGGCCGCTCGCCGGCCATGCCGGGCTCGGCGAACGGTACCTCGCCGCGGTCGGACCGAAGGTGTGGACGAGCGCCAGCCGGGAGAACTTCGTCGAGTCGGTGCAGCGGATGCGTGAGCGGGTGACCGACAACATCCCCGATGACGAGGTCGACATTCAGCTGAAGCTCGGCCCTGGCGGGCTGCGCGACATCGAATTCACCGTCCAGCTTCTCCAGCTCGTTCACGGGCAGGCCGACGTGGGGGTGCGACAGGCCGGGACGCTCCCCGCACTCGCCGCACTCGCCGAGTCCGGCTATGTCGGGCGTGCGGAAGCGGCGGAATTCTCCCAGGACTACCGGGTCCTCCGGTTGATGGAACACCGCCTGCAGCTGTACCGGCTGCGCCGCACCCACCTTGTGCCGCGCGACGAGGCGAGCCTGCGCATCCTCGCCCGTGCTACCGGGCTCGCCTCGGGTGCCGCCCAGCTCAGCACGCGCTGGGCGGACACGAAACGCCGGGTGCGCGGGCTGCACGAGCGGCTCTTCTACCGGCCGTTGCTCTCCGCCGTTGCCGCTCTCCCCGACGGGGAACTGGTCCTCACGAGCGCGCAGGCGGAGGCCAGGCTTGCGGCAATCGGGTTCCGTGACACCAAGGGCGCATTCGCCCATATCGCGGCGCTCACCGGGGGCGTGTCCCGGCGGGCGGCGATCCAGCGCCACCTCCTTCCCGTGCTCCTGAAGTGGTTCTCGGAAGGTGCGGACCCCGACTACGGGCTGCTGGCCTTCCGGCGCCTCAGCGACAGCCTCGGCTCGACATACTGGTTCCTGCGGATGCTCCGCGACTCCTCCGGCGCCGCCGAACGACTCACCCGGGTGCTGTCCTCGTCCCGGTTCGTCGGCGAACTGCTCGAGACGATTCCGGAGTCGGTCGCGTGGCTCGAGAACGAGAACGACCTGCGCCCGCGGCCCCTTGCCGTGCTGCGCGAAGAGACCCGGGCGGTCCTGGCGCGTCACCAGACGCCGGATGCCGCGGCATCCGTCCTCCGTACGGCCCGGCGCCGCGAGATCCTGCGCCTGGCGTTCTCGTCCATCCTCGGCCGGATCAGCATCGATCAGCTCGCGACGGGCCTGACCGACGTCACCGCGACCGTGATCGAGGGTGTCACCGCGGCGATCCGCGGCACCGGCCTCCGGGGCGAGCCGGACGGGGACGCCGACGGCATCGAGTTCGCGGTGATCGGCATGGGCCGGTTCGGGGGGGCGGAGCTCGGCTTCGGCTCAGACGCCGACGTGATGTACGTGTTCCGGGCGGGAGCCGTCACGGGCGAGGCCGCTCACGCCCGCGCGATGTTCATCGCCCGGGAGCTCAAACGTCTCACCGAGGACAGCCGACTTCCGCTCGACCTCGACCTCGGGCTGCGCCCGGAGGGCAAGAACGGAGCCGTCGCCCGGTCCCTCGACTCGTACGAGGCGTACTACCGGCGCTGGTCGCTGACCTGGGAGGCGCAGGCGCTGCTCAGGGGCAGGGGCGTCGCCGGCGATGCCCGGCTGCTCGCCGACTTCGAGACCCTCGCCGACTCCGTGCGTTTCCCGCTGGCGATCGATGACCAGGCGGTCCGCGAGATCAAGCGGATGAAGGCGCGCGTCGAGAAGGAACGGTTGCCGCAGGGCGCGGACCCGAACCGGCACCTCAAGCTCGGCCGCGGCTCGCTCAGCGACGTGGAGTGGTTCGTGCAGCTGCTGCAGTTGCAGCACGCCGCCGCGATCCCGGAGCTGCGCACGCACTCGACCCTCGGCGCCCTGCACGCGGCCGCGCGCGCCGGGCTCGTGAGCGACGCGGACGCCGAGACCCTCCGGGCGGCGTGGGTTTTCGCATCCCGCTGTCGTTCCGCGATGACCCTGTGGATGAACCGGACCGCGGACACCCTCCCGACCGACCGCATCCAGCTCGAGGGAATCGCCCGGATCCTCGAATACCCGCCGGGCTCCGCCAACCGGCTTGAGGACGACTACCTCGCCGTCACCCGGCGTGCCCGCGCCGTCTTCGAGCGTCGATTCTACGGTCCTGTCGAGCACGCGGGGCCTTTCGCCGGCTGACCGCTGCAACGACGAACGGGTCGTACCCCGGAAGGTACGACCCGTCATGGTCAGGCGCGGTGCGGTTTAGACCCCGTAGTACAGTTCGTACTCGAACGGGTGCGGACGCTGGGCGAGCGGCTTGATCTCCTGCTCGCGCTTGAAGCTGACCCAGGTTTCGATCAGTTCCGGCGTGAACACGTTGCCGGCGAGGAGGAAGTCGTGGTCGGCTTCGAGGGCCAGCAGCGCCTCCTCGAGGGAAGCGGGAACCTGGGGGATGTTCTTGGCTTCTTCGGGCGGGAGCTCGTAGAGGTCCTTGTCGACGGGCTCGTGCGGTTCGATCCGGTTCTTGATCCCGTCGAGGCCGGCCATCAGCTGGGCGGCGAAGGCGAGGTACGGGTTGCCGGAGGCGTCGGGCGCACGGAATTCGATGCGCTTGGCCTTCGGGTTGGTGCCCGTGATCGGGATGCGGATCGAGGCCGAGCGGTTACCGGCGGAGTAGACCAGGTTGACCGGGGCTTCGAAGCCGGGGACGAGACGGTGGTAGGAGTTCACCGAGGGGTTGGTGAACGCGAGGACGGCCGGGGCGTGCTTGAGCAGGCCGCCGATGTACCACCGGGCGATGTCGGAGAGCCCGCCGTAGCCGGCCTCGTCGTAGAAGAGCGGCTTGCCGCCGGCCCAGAGGGACTGGTGGGTGTGCATGCCGGAGCCGTTGTCGCCGAAGAGCGGCTTGGGCATGAACGTCGCCGTCTTGCCCCATTCGTGCGCCGTGTTCTTCACGATGTACTTGAACTTGAGCAGGTCGTCCGCCGCGTGGACCATCGTGTCGAAGCGGTAGTTGATCTCGCCCTGTCCGCCGGTGCCGACCTCGTGGTGGCTGCGCTCGAGGATCAGGCCTGCGTCGATGAGCTTGAGGCAGATGTCGTCACGCATGTCGACGTGCTGGTCGACGGGGCTGACGGGGAAGTAGCCGCCCTTGTACGGGGTCTTGTTGGCGAGGTTGCCGCCCTCTTCCTTCTTGCCGGAGTTCCAGGCGCCTTCGCTGGAGTCCACGGCGTAGAAGCTCGAGTACTGGTTCACTTCGTAGCGCACGTCGTCGAAGATGTAGAACTCGGCTTCGGGGGCGAAGAACGCGGTGTCGGCGATGCCGGTCGACTCGAGGTACTTCTCGGCCTTCTTCGCGACCTGGCGGGGATCCTTGGAGTAGATCTCGCCGTTGCGCGGGTTGTAGATGTCGAAGAGCATAATCAGCGTGCGCTCGGCGCGGAAAGCGTCGACGTATGCCGTCGTCACGTCCGGGATGAGCTGCATGTCCGACTCGTGGATGGACGCGAAGCCGCGGATCGATGAACCGTCGAACATCTGCCCGACCGTGAAGAATTCCTCATCGACGGTCGACGCGGGGATGTTGAAGTGCTGCTGCACACCGGGAAGATCGGTGAAGCGAATGTCAAGAAACTTGACGTCAGTGTCCTTGATGAACTTGAGTACTTCTGACGAATCGCGGAACATGCGGTTTTACTCCAAACGACGAGGGCGTTAATGACAGAAAGTCGCGCACGGCGGCTACCCAGAGAGTATTACGGCGGCATTACTCAACTGTGACGACTTTGTTTCTCACATGTTACAGGCGGTGCCCTTGGCTAGGATCGTCCCGTGCCTCCCTCTGCCTCCCCGCCGACCACCTTCGGACAGCTCCCGCCGAGCAGATGGCCGGGGGAGCGGCTCGGGCTTCCCGACGAGGGCCCGCTGTCGGTCGGCCGTGTCGGGCGCCGGATGCTGGGACTCCTGATCGACTACGCCCTCGCGATGGCGCTGGCCTTCGCGGTGTTCCGCTACACCTTCCTCGACTACAACGGCTTCGTCGTGACGGGGACCTATGTCCTGCTCCAGGTCCTGTTCATCCCGACGATCGGCGGCAGCATCGGCCACCGCCTCGTCGGACTTCGCGTCATCCCCCTCGCGGGCGGCTGGGTCGGGCCGTGGCGGCCCATCGTGCGTTCCGTGCTGCTCGGCCTGGCCTTCCCGGCGCTGGTCTGGGACTCGGACCAGCGCGGCTTCCACGACAAGGTGGCCGGAACCGTCCTCGTCCGGGGCTGAGCCGCGCGCTCGGCGGAGCGGGCTCCGCTTAACGCAAGAACCCCTCGTCGTGACGACGAGGGGTTGCGGACGTGCGGAATGGACGGGTGAACGAGCCTAGTTGCCGCGCTGCGGGCGGGCCTTGGTCGGATCGACGCCCTTCGGGATCGGAAGCTTCTTCGTGATCGAGCTCAGCCGGTTGTTGACGGCGAGCACCTCTGCCTTGGTCAGGCTCGGCTTGATCTTGCGCAGGCGACTCGCAAGCTTGTGCAACGGCACGGCGTCGGAATCGGGGCCGACCGAAATCACCGTGACGGGAACATGGCCGCCGAGGCGGGTGACCGTGCGGCGTTCCTCGTCGAGCATGCGCGCGGTCCGCGTGCGCGGGCCCTCGCTGATCAGGACGACGCCGCCGCGACCGACGGCGCGGTAGACCGCGTCCTGGGTCTTGCCGTTGACGGCGATCGGCATCTCGCTGCCGACCCAGCCGCCCTTGAGGGAACTGCGCAGCACGGCGCCGACGGCGCCGGGCTGGCCTTCGATCTGGGAGTAGGCGGCTTTCTCCGCGCGGCGGCCGAGAATGATCAGCACGGCGAGCACCCCGGCGAGGAGCCCGGCGATGATCCAGAGCACGAGCGTGAGGACGTTGCCGTCCGTCGCAAGGATCGCGACGACGATCGAGGCCACGAGCGGCACGAAGAAGCCCACGAGGAGGAGCGGAACGATTTTGGAATCGTACCGCCGGGTCATCTGGAACACCTGCCACATCTGCTTGATGCGGCCGGGTTCCTTGTGGGGTTTGGGAGTCTTGTCCTTGCTGCGTGCCATGGTGTCGAGTTTACCGAGTCGCCAGAATCTCCGATGACCGATTTTCGGTCGAGTCAGCGACGATACCGCCGGGGCGGGCGACGGCCTGGGCGAACCCGAGCGAGGCATCCGCCAGGTGACGGAGTTCGGCGGGCACCTCACGGTTCGTCTTGAGCATCGATTGAGCCCAGAGACGTCCTGCCCGGTAGGACGACCGCACGAGCGGTCCGGAGAGCACGCCGAGGAATCCGATGGCCTCCGCCTCCTCATTGAGCTCGACGAATTCCTCCGGCCTGACCCAGCGTGCGACGGGCAGATGCCGGGCGCTCGGCCGCAGGTACTGGGTGATCGTGATGATGTCGGTGCCGGCGTCGTGGAGGTCCTGGAGCGCCTGGCTGACCTCGGCGCGTTCCTCGCCCATGCCGAGGATCAGGTTCGACTTGGTGATGAGGCCGGCGTTTCGGCCCTGCGTGATGACGTCGAGGGAACGGTCGTAGCGGAAGGCCGGGCGGATGCGCTTGAAGATGCGCGGAACCGTCTCGACATTGTGCGCGAAGACCTCCGGCTTCGCGGAGAACACCTCGCCCAGGAGGTCGGGGTTGCCCGAGAAGTCGGGGACGAGGATTTCGACCCCGGTACCGGGGCTCTGGGCGTGGATCTGCCGGATGGTCTCGGCGTACAGCCAGGCACCTTCGTCGGGAAGGTCGTCGCGGGC
Organism: Cryobacterium algoricola; assembly: GCF_004402485.1. Classification (GTDB taxonomy): domain Bacteria; phylum Actinomycetota; class Actinomycetes; order Actinomycetales; family Microbacteriaceae; genus Cryobacterium; species Cryobacterium algoricola. The sequence continues at coordinate 84,391 of NZ_SOFG01000004.1, forward strand.
GACGCCCGTCACGGTCGCGTACCGCAGGTTCATCGCGACGACGGACTCCGCGACCCTTCTCGGTTCGTCGGTGTCGTAGTCAGCGGGCTTGCCCGTGTCGATCTGGCAGAAGTCGCAGCGCCGGGTGCACTGGGAACCACCGATGAGGAAGGTGGCCTCGCGGTCCTCCCAGCACTCGAAGATGTTCGGGCAGCCGGCCTCCTGGCACACGGTGTGCAGGTTCTCGCCCTTGACGAGGTCCTGGAGCTTGCGGTACTCCGGTCCCATCTTGGCGACCGTCTTGATCCAGGCCGGTTTGCGTTCGATGGGCGATTCCATGTTGCGGATCTCGAGCCGAAGCATCTTGCGGCCCTCGGGCACGGCGCTCATGAGGCGGCCACCAGTTCCGCGGCGAAACGGGCCCGGATCGGTTCCACCAGCTGTTCCGGCGTCACCTCCCTGCCGAGGACGCGGGAGATCGTGGTGACTCCGGCGTCGCGGATCCCGCAGGCGATGATGTGCTCGTACGGTTCGAGGGAGTTGGTGCAATTGAGCGCGAAGCCGTGCATGGTCACCCCTTCGGCAACTCGGATTCCGATGGCGGCGATTTTGTCCTCGAAGCCCGGCTGGCCGACCCACACCCCGGACCGTCCGGCGACGCGGCGGCCGTCGACCCCGAGCCCGGCGAGGACGTCGATGAGGATGCCTTCGAGGCGTCGCACATAGCCGACGACGTCGATGGGTTCGGCGAGGCGGAGGATCGGATACCCGACGAGCTGGCCGGGGCCGTGCCAGGTGATCTTGCCGCCCCTGTCGGTGTCGATGACCGGGGTTCCGTCCGTCGGCCGTTCCTCGGCCGACGTGCGTCTGCCCGCGGTGTACACGGCGGGATGTTCGAGGAAGATGACGGTGTCCGGGCGTTCCCCGGAAACAACGGCACGATGGACGGTGCGTTGGAGCTCAAGGCCCACGAGATACGGCACGGAGTTGGCGCTTAGCCCCGCGACGAGAAAGTCGAGCATGGGGCCAGTCTAGGTCAGCCCGTCCTCACCAGCGACCGGATCCGCCGGACTGTGCACAGCCGGCCCGGAGCGGGCCGTCCGCGCCTCCCACGGGACGATCATCGGCGCGTGATGAGACGTGCGGAAGGTCGGAAGCGCAGGTCGTCTGGCAGGGAGTCCGGTGCCGGGGCGACAGCCACGGAGGCGCAGGCAGCGGATGCCGGCGGAAGCGTCGCCGGCTTCCGGGTCCTGAGGCGCATCGCCGCTGGGGCCCGGTGCGACGTCTACCTCGGGGCGTCGGCCGCGGCCGGGACGGACGGTCACCGGGACGTCGTCGTTCTCAAGGTGTTCCGCTCCGCACCCGGCGTCGGAACCGGTGATGGCACCGGTGACGGCACTGGGAGCCGCAGCACAGACGACGCTGCCATCGACGACGCGGCCATCGACAGGGAGGTGCGCGCTCTCGAGGCTATCCCGGACGGCGGGGTGGGCCGGTTGCTGGACGTTGCGACGCTGCCGGACGGGCGGATCTGCCTCGTCCTGGCCGAGGACCGCGGTGGATCCCTCGGGCAGATCCTGGCAGGCGAGCGATTGCTGGACCCGGGGGAGGTGGTCACGATCCTGGCTCCCGTGCTCGCGGCGGTGGCGCGCCTGTACGACCGGGGCTGGGTGCATCCGGGAATCGGTGCCGGTCGGATTCGTTTCGACGGCGCGGGGCGACCCGTCGTCGGAGGTCTGGGCGGCTTGCGGGATCTGCCGCCGCCGGGCCGGGCCCGGGAAGAACTGCTCGAGGAGGCCCGGTGCGCCTGCGGTGACCTGGTGCAGGCCGTTCTCGACCGGGTCGCGGACCGCGGACAGCCGGCGTCAACGGCGCTGTTCGCCGCCTGGCGGTCCGGCTCCTACCGGGAAGCACTTGCCGGGCTCGAGCGGGCGCTGTTCGAGTGGTCTCCCGCCGCGCCGGTCCGGCTCGGCGAGCACGAGGTCGGTCCCGGTGACGCGGAGCCGACGGCGCCCAGAAGGCTTCCTCCCGGCCCCGACGCGCTGACCCGCCTCGGGGCGGCGCTGGACACGCGCGCCGGACCGCTGCTGCGGGGGTGGGCCGTTCGTGTCGCCGGAACCATCGGAGCACGGCTGACGGCACGCCGGCGCGAGGGGCCGGCTGGCCGGGCGAAGCGCGGCCGGGCGGCGCACGCACTTCCCCCTCGACCGAAGCCGGGTCGTGAGCGGACGGCAGGGGCCTCGACGCGGCGGGGAACGTGGAGAGCCGCGGACGACACTGCACGCTGGCGGCGCCGCGGCCTGGTCCTGTCCGGCACGTTCCTCGTCGTCGTCCTGCTCGTCGGAGCCTGGACGGCGCTCGCCCCGCCGGCAGCCGGTCCGGCCCCGGAGCCGTCGTCGCACGGCTCGGCTTCTCCCCGGCCAACCGGCGGGAGCGGTGAGGTGTCCGCACCGGACCCGGTCGCGGCCGCGCCGACGACCACAGCCGACCAGGACGCCCTGCAGGGCGAGGACCCCGCTGCCGCCACCGTGGTGTTGCTGCGCCTGAGGGCCCTCTGCCTCGCCGCCGACGATCGGGACTGCCTTGCGGACCTCGCGCAACCGGGCTCTCCGGTCCTTGCCGGGGATGGCACACTGATCGGACAAGCGCCGGACGGCGGGCAGGGGCGTGCGCCGGGAAGCGTCACGGTCGACGGCGCCGAACCGACGGTCGTCGACCGGATCGGGAATCTGGCGCTCATCGCCCTCTCAGCGAGCGGCGGGGGAGTCGCACCCGGAAACGACAAACCGGCCTCGGTCCTTGTGGTCAAGGGCGAGGCCGGTTGGCGGTTACGCGAGTTCTTCAGTGCTGGTTAGCGGCACGTGCTGGTTAGCGGAACGAGCCGCCTGGCCGGACGAGCCGGCCGCCGGCTCAGATCCCGAGGTTGGCTTCGAAGTCGCCGGCCTCGAGACGCTGCTTCATCGTGACGAGGAAGCGCGAGGCATCCGCGCCATCGATGATGCGGTGGTCGTAGGACAGCGCCAGGTAGACCGACGAGCGGATCGCGATGGCGTCGAGGCCACCGCTGGACACGACGAGCGGCTTCTTGTAGACGACGCCCGTTCCGAGGATCGCACTCTGCGGCAGGAACACGACGGGGGTGTCGAACAGCGCCCCACGCGAACCCGTGTTGGTCAGCGTGAAGGTGCCACCGGACAGCTCGTCGGGCTTGAGCTTGTTGTCCCTCGTGCGCTGGGCGAGGTCGGCGATCTCCGCTGCGAATCCGGCGAGGTCGAGTTCTCCGGCGTTGCGCACGACCGGGGTCAACAGACCGCGCTCGGTGTCGACAGCGATGCTGATGTTCTCCTGTGCCGGGTACACGATCGTGTCGCCGTCGATCGTGGCGTTGATGATCGGGTTCGCCTGGAGTGCTTCGGCGGCAGCGAGGGCGAAGAACGGCAGGAAGGACAGCTTGTTGCCGGTCTTCTCGAAGAACGACGCCTTGACCTTGTCGCGGAAGATCGCGACGCGGGTGACATCGACCTCGACGACGGTCGTCAGCTGGGCCGACGACTGCATCGAGATGACGGCGCGCTCGGCGACGACCTTGCGGAGGCGGGACATCGGCTTCGAGGTGCCGCGCAGCGGCGAGACCTCGAACGCCGGGGCGGATGCCGCGGCTCCGGCGGCCGGGATGGCTGCCGTGATGTCCTGCTTGCGGATCCGTCCGCCGACACCGGTTCCGGTGACGCTGGACAGGTCGACGCCGGCCTCGTTCGCGAGCTTGCGGACGATCGGCGTGACGTAGCCGGAGGTACCCGCGTGGGAGCCACGGGAGACGGCGGGCTCTGCTGCGACGGGGGCTGCGACGGGGGCCGGTGCTGCGACCGGTGCCGGTGCCGCAACGGGAACCGGTGCGAAGACCGGGGCCGGTGCTGCGACGGGGGCGGGTGCGTAGACCGGAGCTGCGACGGGCGCCGCAACCGGTGCGGGTGCGTAGACCGGGGCGGCGACGGGCGCAGGGGCGGCCGGGGCCTCGACGACAGCAGGGGCCTCGACGACAGCAGGGGCCTCGACGACAGCAGGGGCCTCGACGACAGCAGGGGCCTCGACGACGGGAGCAGCGGCCGGAGCCGGCGCGGCGGCGGCGGAACCGTCACCGATCAGCACCAAGGCGGTACCCACCTCGACGGTTTCGTCCTCCTGGACCAGGATCGCTTCGATGATGCCGGCAACGGGGGACGGGATCTCCGTGTCCACCTTGTCGGTCGATACTTCCAAGAGGGGTTCGTCGACCTCGACGCGGTCGCCCACGTTCTTCAGCCAGCGGGTAACCGTACCCTCTGTGACACTCTCACCGAGTGCCGGAAGGCTAACGGATTCGCTCATGCGTTTGTCTCCTTTGAAACCATTGTGTGCTCTGTTCTTAGCTTATAGACGGTCAGTAGCCGGGAATCGGCTACATCGCGTGGAGGGGCTTCCCGGCAATGGCCAGGAATGCCTCGCCGAGGGCTTCGTTCTGGGTCGGGTGCGCGTGCAGGAACGGGGCGATGTCCTCCGGGTACGCCTCCCAGTTCACAACGAGCTGGCCTTCGCCGATGAGCTCGCCGACGCGCGCGCCGATCATGTGGATGCCGACGATGGGTCCGTCCTTGACCCGGACGACCTTGATCGAGCCGCTCGTGCCGAGGATCGAGCTCTTGCCGTTGCCGCCGAGGTTGTACTCGTAGGACGAGACCTGGTCGGCGCCGAACTTCTCGGATGCCTTCGCCTCGGAGTACCCGACGGACGCGATCTCGGGGTCGGAGTATGTGACCTTCGGGATGTTCAGGTCCTCGACGATGATCGGGTTGAGGCCCGCGATCTCCTCGGCGACGAAGATGCCCTGCTGGAAGCCACGGTGCGCGAGCTGGAGGCCGGGAACGATGTCTCCGACGGCGTAGACACCGGGGATGTTCGTCGCGAGGCGTTCGTCGGTGAGGACGAAACCGCGATCCATGGCCACGCCGACCTCGTCGAAGCCGAGACCGGCCGTGACGGGGCCGCGTCCGACGGCGACGAGCAGGATCTCGGCCTCGACGGTCGCACCGTTCTCGAGGGTGATGACCACGCCGTTCTCGTGCTGGGTCACGCTCTGGAAGCGGATGCCGAGCGAGTACTCGATCCCGCGCTTGCGGAACGCGCGCTCGAGCTGCTTGGAGACCGACTCTTCTTCGTTCGGGACGAGGTGCGGCAGCGCCTCGATGATGGTGACGTCGGCGCCGAAGGACTTCCAGACGCTCGCGAACTCGACTCCGATGACGCCGCCGCCGAGGATGGCGACCTTGTTCGGCACGAAGTTCAGATCGAGGGCCTGCTCGCTCGTGATGACGCGGCCGCCGATCTCGAGGCCCGGGAGGGATCGCGAGTACGAGCCCGTGGCGAGAACGACGTTCTTGCCGACGATGCGGTCGTCGCCGACCTGGACGGTGTTCGGCGCCACGAGGCGGCCTTCGCCCTCGATGACGGTGATGCCGCGTGCCTTGATCAGGCCTTGGAGGCCCTTGTACTTCGACGCGACGATTCCCTCACGGAAGGCCGTGACGGCCGCCATGTCGATGCCCTCGAACTGGGTCTTCACGCCGTACTTGGAGGCCTCGCGGCTCACATCGGCCACCTCGGCCGAATGCAGCAGGGCCTTCGTCGGGATGCACCCGACGTGCAGGCAGGTGCCGCCGAGTTTGCCCTTCTCGATCAGGCCGACGGTCATGCCGAGCTGGACGGCCCGCAGTGCTGCTGCGTAGCCACCGCTTCCTCCACCGAGAACGACAAGGTCAAAATTCTGTTCCGACACTCAGGGACTCCCTTTTATTCACATACGGGCGCTGGTCACAAGCGCGTAATCACAAGCGGAAATGCACAAAAAGTCTGCGGGACGGGAATCGATGACGCCCATGAGCCGGGCGCTTTCTTCCCCATGCCACCTCGACTGTACTACGGGCGCGAAAAGTCCTCGGCCAGACGCAGCAAAGCGCGCACCGAAACGCCGGTGGGACCCGCGTTGGTGAAGCCCCAGGCGCCTCCGGTGTTGTGCGCGGGTCCGGCGATGTCCAGGTGCGCCCAGGGGATGGTCACGGCGTCGTCCCCCGTGCCGCGGGTTCCGATGAACTCGCGCAGGAAGACGGCGGCGAGGAGCATGCCGCCGGCGCTCGAGCCCATCTTGGCGTTCGCGATGTCTGCGACGTCGGAGTTGAGCGTGGCGCGGAGCTCGTCGGGGAGCGGCATCGCCCAGAGCTGTTCGCCGACACCGGAACCGGCGGCGAGCACGCGGGCGACGAGGGCGTCTTCACCCATGACGCCGTAGTAGCGGCTTCCGAGGGCGACGATGGCCGCCCCCGTGAGGGTGGCGACGTCGATGATGGCGTCGGGTTCTTCCTCACCCGCTGCGACAAGCCCGTCGGCGAGGACGAGTCGACCCTCGGCATCCGTGTTCAGCACTTCGACCGTGCGGCCGCCGCGGATGCGCAGGACGTCGTTCGGTCGGATCGCGTTCCCGGACGGCATGTTCTCCGCGATGCAGAGCCACGCCGTGATGCGCACGTCGAGCGACAGCCGGGCAGCGGCGAGCACGACGGCGAGCACCGTTGCGGCGCCGGTCATGTCGTACTTCATGCCGACCATGGAGCCGGCCGGCTTGAGGGAGAGTCCGCCGGTGTCGAAGGTGATGCCCTTGCCGACAAGCGCGATGTGACGGGTTGCCGTCCCAGGGGCGTAGCTGACCTTGACCAGGCGCGGCGGGCGCGTCGAACCCTGGCCGACGCCGGCGATGCCGCCGAAACCGTCCGCGGCGAGTTCCGCCTCGTCCCAGACCCTGACCGAGACGGGCAGATCGGCGGCGGCGGCGACCGCGCGGTCGGCGAGGGCCTCCGGGTAGAGATCGGACGCCGGCATGTTCACGAGGTCTTTGACCAGGGCGACGGCCTCCGAGACGACGACGGCGTGGGCGACGGCGTCCGCGCCGTCGAGCGTGCTGTGCACGGTCACGTGTCCGGCGGGCAACCGGGTGCCGGCGAGGGAGGCCTGGCGGTATTCCGTGTACGAATAGCCGCCGAGCGCGGCGCCTTCGACGACGGCGGTGAGTTCCGCGGCGCCCTCGAGCGGGAACGCGAAGGCAACGCTCTCGACGCCGGTGAGCTGGCGCACGGCGGAACCGGCGGCGGCGCGCAGGGCGTCGACACCGGCGTCCTTGCCGAGCCCGACGATCGCGATCGTGCGCGCCCCGCCGACGGATGCCGGAATGCGGACCACCTGGTCCCGTGCGCCCGTGACGCCGAGGTCGGCGAGGACGGCCGACAGGGCGGAGAACGCCGGGTCGGCGAAGAGCACCGCGGAGTCCGCGGACTGGAGCGCGCCCACGATCAGGACGTCGGCGGTTGATTCGATAGCGGGTTGTGCGGACACGGAGAGAACGGGTGCGGTCATCCTTCGATGGTACTGGCCGCCCCTGTGCAGCCCGTGCGGGCCGTCCAGGCTGTGACCCCTGTTCGCTTACGGCACCACTCGGGGTGCCACGGATTCCCACCCGCCCGCGATGACGCAGCCTAGAGTTAACGGCATGCGCGATCCTGGTGACATCTACGAGCTGACGGCCGACGCGGCATCCGTGCCCGAGGGCCTGAACCTCGTCGCGGGCCTGACCGGGTTCGCCGATGCCGGGGGAGCGGTCGCGCAATTCACCGAATACCTGCTCGGAAACCTGACCCACACGATGATCGCGTCCTTCGATGCGGATGTCCTTCTCGACTACCGGGCCCGGCGTCCGATCATCTACTTCGATCGCGACCATCTGACCGGCTACCAGCCGCCGGTGCTGAGTCTCTACCTCGCGCACGACGAGATCGGCCAGCCGTTCCTGCTGCTGTCCGGTTTCGAACCGGACTTCCGCTGGGAGCAGTTCACCGCCGCCGTTCTCGAGATCGGCAAGCGTTTCCGCGTCGCAGCGACGACGTGGGTGCACGCGATCCCGATGCCGGTTCCGCACACCCGCCCGATCGGCGTCACCGTGAGCGGCACCCGCTCCGACCTGATCGAGAGCATGTCCGTCTGGCGTCCGCACACCCAGGTCCCCTCCAATGTCCTGCACCTCGTGGAGTTGCGCCTGCACGAGAGCGGCGCGGCAGTCGCCGGCTTCGTCCTCCTGGTTCCGCACTACCTCGCGGACACGGAGTTCCCGGCAGCGGCGCTGTCCGCCCTCGAGAGCACGAGCGCCGCAACGGGCCTGATCTTCCCGACCGACCAGCTGCGCGAGCAGAATCGCGAGTTCATCAACCGGATCGACGAGCAGGTGCGGGAGAACCCGGAACTCGCGAAACTCGTCGGAACCCTCGAGGAACGCTACGACACGTATATGGAGGGCAGCAGCGTGCGGTCGCCGCTGACCGATGAGGACGGTGAACTTCCGAGCGCCGACGAGATCGCGGCCGAGCTGGAGAATTTCCTCGCAACCCGCCGCAGCCGCGACGACGGCACCGCCCTCTAAGCTCCGGATCGCTGTCACCCGACCGTGCGCGGCCGGGGAGCCTGGGCCTGCCGACGGCCCCGACCGGATAGATTGGGAGCAATGAACTCCCGTCGCTCCTGGCTCATCTTCTCCATCGGGTCGTTCGCGTACCTTTCGGCCGTCCTGCAGCGCACGTCGCTGGGCGTGGCCGGTGTCGCGGCGTCTGAGCGCTTCGGCGGCACCGCCGCCCTGCTCTCGAGCCTCGCCGTCGTGCAACTCGTGGTCTACGCCGCGGCCCAGGTCCCCGTCGGGGTGCTCATCGACCGGTTCGGACCCCGAATCCTCGTGATCGTCGGGACCACGCTCATGATCGGCGGCCAGGTCACCCTCGCGTTCTCGACCGACATCGCCGCCGCCGTCGCCGGCCGGATGCTCGTCGGTGCGGGAGACGCCGCCATCTTCATCTCGATGATCCGCCTGATCGGATCCTGGTTCGACGGCCCGCTGGTACCGCAGCTGTCGCAGTGGCTCGGCAACATCGGTCAGCTCGGCCAGGTCCTCTCCGCGGTTCCGCTCGCCTGGGTGCTGCACACCTTCGGCTGGACGCCCGCCTTCCTGTCCGCGGCATCCGTCGCCGTCGTTGCGCTCGTCGTCGTGGTCGTCGTCATCGAGGACCGGCCGGTGGGATCGACGGACGAAGCGCGGCCGACGAGCCTGCGGGAGGCGCTCGTGCTGCTCAAGAAGAGCTTCCGCAGGCCGGGGACGCAGCTCGGTTTCTGGTCGCACTACGTGACGCAGTCGCCGGGAACCGTCTTCAGCATGCTCTGGGGTTTCCCCTTCATGGTCTACGGCCTCGGCTACGACCCCGCTCTTGCCGCTTCGATGCTCATGGTGCTCGTCGCCGCCGGGATGGTGTTCGGCCCGATCCTGGGCATCCTCACCGCCCGGTTCCCGCAACGCCGCAGCAACATCGTGCTCGCCGTCGTGATCCTGATGGCAGCGGCATGGACCGTCGTCCTCGCCTGGCCGGGAACCCCGCCGTTCTGGCTCATCGTGGTGCTCCTCGTCACCCTCGGCATCGGCGGGCCCGGCTCCCTGATCGGGTTCGACTTCGCCCGGAGCTTCAATCCGAAGCGCAGCCACGGCTCGGCCAACGGCGTCGTGAACGTCGGCGGCTTCACCGCGAGCTTCGTGATGGTGTACCTGATCGGGGTCCTGCTCGACCTCCAGAACGGGTGGCGGATGGCCGGGGGAGCGCCGAGCAACCTGTACTCGCTGGAATCCTTCCGGGTCGCCTTCCTCGTGCAGTTCGTGGTCGTCGGGATCGGTGTCGTGTTCCTTCTCCGGGCCCGGCGTCGCACCCGCTTCCTGTTGTCCCGCGACGAGGGTGTCGAAGTGGCTCCGCTCTGGATCGCGGCCGCACGGGCGCTGCGGCGCCCGCGTTCGCGCTGAGCGTGTGTAATGGGCCGTGCACTGGCTCGGTATATACACAAAGCATGCAATAATTGTCAATAGGGCCCGTTCTGGTCCTGGGTGCACCGTTACCAGTTGATGGTGCGCGGCCCGGGACTTGACATGGGTCCTAGTACTGCCCAAAATCCATATCTGCCCGGCTTGGCGCACGAACCGTTTCCCCCGGTTCGCCGCACCGGCGGGCGGCGCCGCCGGTGCACACCCGACGGCATGAGAGGTGTTCGAATGGCAACCCGCACAAAGACCGAGCCAACCGAAGAGACCACCGTTGCCGAGACGGATGCCGCGACGAAGACTCCCGCCAAGGCACCGGCCCGCAAGGCAGCGGCCAAGGCCCCCGCCATCAAGCGTGCCCCCACCAAGGCTGCCGTCGCGAAGGCGGCAGCTGCCGCTGCGGCATCCGACGCCGCAGCCGTAGCCGCTGCCGGCTCAGGCCATGACGACGACGATGACGAAGACGAGCACCGTTCGCCGCGCAAGCGGGCAGGTGCGAAGTCCAAGGCCGGCGCCGACGACCACGACGACCTGAACGGTCACGACGAGGTCGAAGACGACCACAACGATGACGACCACGGTAAGAAGACGCCGACCGAGCCGCTCCCGAGCGGCGCACTCGTCCTGTCCCTCGTCGACGACGAGGACGAGGTCCCCGTCTACTCGAGCGCCATCACCGGCGCCACCGCCGACCCGGTCAAGGACTACCTGAAGCAGATCGGTAAGGTCGCCCTGCTGAACGCGGCCGAAGAGGTCGAGCTCGCGATGCGCATCGAGGCCGGGTTGTTCGCAGAGGACAAGATGTCCCAGATGACCGACGCCGAGAAGAAGAGTGCGCTCGGGCGCGAACTTCTCTGGGTCGCCAAGGACGGCGCGCGGGCCAAAAGCCACCTGCTCGGTGCGAACCTGCGCCTCGTCGTCTCGCTCGCCAAGCGCTACACGGGTCGTGGAATGCAGTTCCTCGACCTGATCCAGGAAGGCAACCTCGGCCTCATCCGCGCCGTGGAGAAGTTCGACTACACCAAGGGCTTCAAGTTCTCCACCTACGCCACCTGGTGGATCCGCCAGGCGATCACGCGCGCCATGGCCGACCAGGCCCGCACCATCCGCATTCCCGTGCACATGGTCGAGGTCATCAACAAGCTCGCCCGCGTGCAGCGCCAGATGCTCCAGGACCTCGGCCGCGAACCCACGCCGGAAGAGCTCAGCCGCGAACTCGACATGACGCCGGAAAAGGTCGTCGAGGTGCAGAAGTACGGCCGCGAACCGATCTCCCTGCACACCCCGCTCGGCGAAGACGGCGACAGCGAATTCGGTGACCTCATCGAGGACACCGAGGCCGTCGTCCCCGCCGACGCCGTGGGATTCACGATGCTGCAGAAGCAGCTCGAGAGCCTGCTCGACTCGCTCTCCGAGCGCGAGGCCGGCGTGATCCGAATGCGCTTCGGCCTGGGCGACGGCATGCCGAAGACCCTGGACCAGATCGGCGACACCTTCGGAGTGACGCGCGAGCGCATCCGCCAGATCGAATCCAAGACGATGGCCAAGCTGCGTCACCCGTCGCGGTCGCAGTCACTACGCGACTACCTCGAATAGAATCCCGTGCGCTATGCACCGGTGATCCTGGTCGGACGAATCGTGCGGGTCCTCGCGCGCTGGCGAAAGCCGGGCGGGGGATCCGCCGTTCCCGGGCTCGTCGTCAACAGGTTGGCCCCCGGGTTCCTGTCCAGCGTCCTGAACGGCTTTCCCGACGGACTCGTGATCGTGTCCGGGTCGAGCGGCAAGTCCACGACCACCAAGATGCTCGTCGCGGCGCTCCGCGCACACGGCGTCGCGGTGTTCACGAACCAGTCGACCGCGAACATCAGCCAGGGCCTGACCTCCGCCCTGCTCGAAGAGGTCAGCCTGTCCGGCAGGATCCGCGGCGACATGGCCGTTCTCGAGATGGATGAAGGCCACGGCGCCCTCATTTCGGCGACGCTGAATCCGCGCGTCGTCGCCCTGACGAACGTCATGGTCGACCAGATCGACCGTTTCCACGACTCGGACATGGTCGTGGCGATGCTGGCCAGGATCGCGAACCGAGCGAGCGGAACCGTCGTGATCAACGCGGACGACGCGTCTCTCACCGGGCTCGCCGACCACCTCGACGGCCCGGCCGCCGTCGCCCGTTACGGCGTGACCGCCGAGATTCTCGCGCAGAACCCGCGCGGCCTCGGCTACAGCGTGACGGCGTCCGAGCGGATGCCGCCGGCCGACGGCATCCTGCTCACGACCGTCTCCGGGCGCTCGGCCTCGGTGCTCATCGGCGGCGCGAGCTTCGACCTCGACCTGCCTGCGCGCGGCGTGCACTACGCCGTGGACGCCCTCACGGCCATCGCGGCGGCGCGTGCGGCCCTCGGCGACCGCTTCGACGCGGCGACGGCGTGCGCCGCGGTCTCCACGATTCCGCCCGTATTCGGCAGGGGGGAGATCGTCACCGTCCGCGGCCACCGCGTCGAGTTCGTGCTCGTGCAGAACCCGGCGAGCTTCCAGCTCAACGTCGACAGCCTCGAGCCCGGCCTCGACCAGGTCCTGGTCGCGATCGGGTCCGACGTCCGCGATCCCTCGTATTTCTGGCCGGTGGACACGTCCGGCCTCGGCCGGGTCCTCATCGCGTCCGGTTCGAAGGCTCACGACATCGCGTTGCAGCTCGCGTACGACGGGGTGGTGGTCGACCGGATCGAACCGGACCTCGGCCGCGCGCTCGACGACTTCCTGGCGCTGCCCGATCCGGAGCACGGTATCAAGACAATCATCTTCTCGGCGGACTCGATGAGGCGTACCCGCGCTCACCTCGGCCTCGCCTCGAACCGGGAGGGTTGAGCCATGCGCGCACTCACGATCCTGTCCGTCCTTCCCGAACTCCTCGACACCAACGGGGACGCGGCCAACGCCCGCGTGCTCGCACAGCGCGCCCGCTGGGCCGGCTTCGAGGCGACCATCGTGCCGGTCAGCTCCCTCGACGATCTCCCGAGCCGGGTCGACGCGATCGTGATCGGTTCCGGAAACGACTCCGACCTCGTCGCCGCCCGTGATCTCCTCGCGCCCCTCGTCAATGCGTTGCGCGGCTGGACGACGGCCGGTGTCCCCGTGCTCGCGGTCGGAACCGGCTGGGAACTGCTGAGCTGGGGTGTCGAGCTCGCTGACGGCAGTGTCGTCGACGGTCTGGGCCTCGTCGCGGGTCGTGCCGTCCCGCTGGCCGAGCGCGCGACGGACGACCTCGTCGTCGAATCCGGGTTCGGCAGACTCGTGGGCTTCGAGAACCACGCCCGCGGCTACGTCGGCGCGGAGGCATCCACTCTCGGCCGGGTGCTCACCGGAGTGGGCAACGGGGCCAAGACGGAGGGACTCCGAATGGGGAGTTTCCTCGGCACGCACCTGCACGGTCCGGTTCTCGCCAGGAACCCCGGTCTTGCCGACCACATCCTGTCGGCGGCCGTCACGAGGGCGGGTGGCGTGTACGTGCGTTCGGAGCGCGCGGCAGCCGTCGACGCGATCGCGGAAGCCGCGACCGCCGTCGTCGTCTCGTCCCTCAGCCTCGCCGCAGACGCCTGACCGGCGCGCGGACCAGAAAAACGGCGCCGCCGCGACCTCAGTCGCGTCGACGCCGTTTCCGGGTCGTACTTCTCCGTGCTACGAACGCTGGTCTTCGAGGAGCCGGCTGGACTCGTCGTGCCAGCTGTCCGCGATGGCGGAGAGCTTCTCCTGGTGCTTGCGACCGTGGTGGGCGCAGAACATCAGTTCGCTGTTGTTGACGCTGACGCGGATGTACGCCTGCGCGCCACACGCGTCACACCTGTCGGCGGCCGTGAGCTGGTGAGTGGCGCTCTGGTTGTCGATGGCACCATGTGCTGCGATCTGGGACATTATTTTCCTCCTCCAGACTGATACCAAGCGATACCAATTGAACTTGGTCCTATACAAACACGGCCGACGCCCGATAAGGAGTCGATTCGGTTACATTTCGCTTACCGCGTAGCGGATTGTTCACTGCAGGGACGAGGTGAGCCTCGCCAGGCTGTCCCCGATTTTCTGAATGACCGGCCGGGCGAGCCAGTCGGCCAGGTCGAGCCTGACGCTGTTCGCCCGGTAGTCGTCCTCGACGAGCCGCATCCGGTCGGTGAAGTCCCGTCCGTGGACGAGCACGGAAATCTCCATGTTGAGGGAGAACGAGCGGATGTCCATGTTGCTCGACCCGATCACGGCGATGTCATCGTCGATCGTGAAGTGCTTGGCGTGCAGCACCGTCGGTGCGCGATACAGGTAGATGGCGACGCCGGCCCGCAGCAGTGCCTCGTAGTACGACCGCTGGGCGTGGTAGACGAGGGCCTGGTCTCCGATGGCCGAGACGAACAGTTCGACGTCGACGCCGCGGGACGCCGCGGTCAGGATCGCGAGGAGTGTGGACTCCTCCGGCACGAAGTACGGGCTCGTGATGCTCACCCGGCTTTCGGCCTTGTGGATCAGCAGGGCATACAGCTTGAGGTTGTTGTTGTTCTCGAAGCTCGGCCCGCTAGGAACGACCTGCGCGTCCACGTTCTCCACCCGGGAGTCAACGACGACCGGCGTCGTGTCGAGCGGAAGCAGGGCATCCGTCTCGCTGTACCAGTCGGTAACGAACACCGCGTCGAGCTCTCGCACGACCGGCCCGTCGAGTCGCACCATCAGCTCGTGCCAGCGCAGGCCTCGTGCGACGTTCTTCTTCTTCAGGTAGGTCGGGTCGATCAGGTTCTGCGAACCGGTGAACCCGATCCGGCCGTCGACGACGACGAGCTTGCGGTGGTTGCGCAGGTCGGGACGCTGCCACTGCCCGCGCAACGGCCGGAGCGGGAGCATTGCGTGCCATTCTGCGCCCATCTCCGTCAGGGCGGCGAGCGTCTCCGCCCGCCGCGGCAGGAGGAACCCCGACAGATGGTCGGAGAGCACCCGGACGGCGACCCCGCGGGCGATGGCGCGGCGCAGCGCGTCGAAGAACGGCTCCGTGACACTGTCGAGCACGAGGATGTAGAACTGGACGTGCACGTACTCCGTCGCGGTGTCGACGGCCGCCGTCATGGCCGCAAGGGATCCGTCGTAGTCCGGCAGCAGTTCGGCCCGGTTGCCGCCGACCATGGGGAGCGCACCCAGGTTGAGGTTCAGCCGCACCGCGGACGGCAGCCACGGCGGCCACTGGTCGCGGTGGCTGACCTGGTGGAAGCCCTCCGTTCGGGACAGGATCAGCTCGTTGACCTCGCGTTGTTTCTCCCTCCTGCGCGCGGGGAGCCGCCCGAATCCCACGAGCAGGAAGGCAATCGCTCCGAGGTACGGGATGAAGACGATCGTGAGCACCCAGGCGATCGCGCTCGACGGGGACCGGTTCGCCGACACCAGCACGGTCGCCGTGAAGCCGACGACGACGTGCACCGCGATCAGGACCAGCGTGACGGTTTCGATATCCTGCACCGGTGGGCCTCAGCGGGTGTTCGGGGACGACGCGATGACCGTGTTCATGCACATGAGCGTAGTCCCCGGTCCGGGCCCAGTATTCTTGGGATGGTGAGTTCTTCTGACTATTCCGCCCGCCACCTCTCGGTCCTCGAAGGCCTCGAGGCCGTGCGCAAGCGCCCTGGCATGTACATCGGCTCGACAGACTCCCGGGGGTTGATGCACTGCCTCTGGGAGATCATCGACAACTCCGTCGACGAGGCGCTCGGCGGATTCGGTGCCGGGATCGACATCGTGCTGCACCCGGACGCGAGCGTCGAGGTGAGCGACACCGCCCGCGGCATCCCCGTCGACATCGAACCGAAAACGGGGCTGACCGGCGTCGAGGTCGTCTTCACCAAGCTGCACGCCGGCGGCAAGTTCGGCGGCGGTTCATACGCGGCGTCCGGCGGACTGCACGGAGTCGGCGCATCCGTCGTCAACGCACTGTCCGAGCGCCTCGACGTCGAGGTCGACAGGGACGGCAAGACCTGGGCGATGTCGTTCCACCGCGGTGAACCCGGGATGTTCGCCGACACGGGGGAGAAGAGCCCCGACGCCCCCTTCACGCCCTTCGAGCACCAGAGCGAACTCCGTGTGGTCGGCAAGGTCCGTCGCGGTGTCACGGGAACCCGCATCCGCTATTGGGCCGACCGTCAGATCTTCACCAAGGGCGCGACCTTCCAGACCGAGGAACTGCTCGAGCGGGCCAGGCAGACGGCGTTCCTCGTGCCGGGGCTCGCCCTGTCGATCGACGACCGCCGTGGCGATGAGCCCGTTGTCGAGGTCTTCCGGTTCGAGGGCGGCATCTCCGAGTTCGTCGAGCACCTCTCCACGGATGCCGCCATCACGGACACCTGGCGCCTCACCGGCCAGGGTACTTTCACCGAGACCGTTCCGGTGCTGATGCCCACGGGCGCCATGGTTCCGACCGAGCTGGTCAGGGACTGCGCCGTCGATATCGCTCTCCGCTGGGGGACCGGCTACGACACGATCGTGCGCAGCTTCGTCAACATCATCGCGACGCCCAAGGGCGGCACCCACCAGGCCGGATTCGACGCCGGCCTGATCAAGTTCCTCAGGGCCCAGGTCGAGCTCAACGCACGCAGGCTCAAGATGGGCTCGGACAAGCTCGAGAAGGACGACGTGATGGCGGGGCTCACCGCCGTCCTCACCGTGCGCCTGCCCGAGCCGCAGTTCGAAGGACAGACCAAGGAAGTTCTCGGGACCCCCGCCGTACGCGCGATCGTCGCGAACGTCGTCGCCCAGGCGATGAACGAACGCTTCGTGTCCACCCGGCGCGACGACAAGGCCCAGGCGGCCGTACTGCTCGACAAGATCGTCGCCGAGATGAAGTCGCGCATTTCCGCGCGCGCCCACAAGGAGACGCAGCGGCGGAAGAACGCCCTGGAAAGCTCCTCGCTGCCCGCCAAGCTCGTCGACTGCCGCAGCAACGACGTGCTCAACAGCGAGCTGTTCATCGTCGAGGGCGATTCGGCGCTCGGCACCGCCAAGCTCGCGCGGGACAGCGAGCACCAGGCCCTTCTGCCCATCCGGGGCAAGATCCTGAACGTGCAGAAGGCATCCGTCGCCGACATGCTCTCCAACCTCGAGTGCGCCTCGATCATCCAGGTGATCGGCGCCGGCTCCGGCCGGAGCTTCGATCTCTCCGCGGCACGCTACGGCAAGGTCATCATCATGAGCGATGCCGACGTCGACGGCGCGCACATCCGCACCCTGCTGCTGACGCTGTTCTTCCGGTACATGCGCCCGATGATCACCGAGGGGCGGGTGTTCGCCGCCGTGCCACCGCTGCACAGAGTGGTCGTGATGAATCCGGGGTCGAAGCCCAACGAGACCATCTACACCTACTCGGAGCCCGAGCTGCACAACGTGCTCGCCGGCCTGAAGAAGAGCGGCAAGCGTTACCAGGATCCGATCCAGCGGTACAAGGGGCTCGGCGAGATGGACGCGGACCAGCTGGCGACGACGACGATGGAGCGATCGCACCGGATGTTGCGCCGGGTGCGGGTCGCCGACGCCGAGCAGGCCGGGAAGGTCTTCGAACTCCTGATGGGCAACGATGTCGCCCCGCGCAAGGAATTCATCATCGACAGCTCCGACAAGCTCAGCAGGGACCGCATCGACGTGTAGAGCCTGTTCACGGTGATATGGTCACCGCACACTGCCGGCACTGGCGCCGGCACAGGCGGAGGGCAGTCGAGATGAGCACTCAGGCGGAACAGGCACCGTTCCAGCAGGCACGATTCACCGGCCGGACCATCATCGTGACCGGGGCGGGCAGCGGCATCGGGAAGGCGACGGCGCTCCGGCTCCTCGGCGAGGGGGCCCGCGTCATCGCCGCGGACATCTCCGCCGAGCGGCTCGCGGCGCTGCAGCTCGAGAGCGGCAGCGAGCGGCTCGTCGGGGTTGCCGGGGACGTGAGCCTGCAGGCCGATGTCGATGCACTCGTCCTCGCCGCTGGGCCGACTGTCGACGGGCTGGTCAACAATGCCGGGATCATGGATGCGTTCCTGCCGACCGCGGAGATCACGGACGAGGTCTGGGAACGGGTCTTCCGGGTCAACGTGACCTCGCAGATGCGGCTGATGCGCGCCGTGCTGCCCGGCATGGTCTCGGCCGGTTTCGGCCGGATCGTGAACATTGCGAGCGAGGCGGGGATCCGAGCCGGGGCGTCCGGCACGACGTACAGCGCGTCCAAGCATGCCGTGATCGGGCTGACCAAGAGCACCGCCCTGTTCTACGGGCCGAAGGGAGTGCGCTGCAACGCGGTCGCCCCCGGCGCGGTCAAGACCAACATCGAGGCTCCGTTCCTCTCGGCGTGGGCGGCGGAGCGCCTAGGACCCATCATGCAGACGACCATTCCGGCGCCCGCGGAGCCGGAGGATCTCGCCGCCTCGATTTGCTGGCTGCTGAGCGAGGACTCGCCCAACGTCAACGGCGCCGTCCTGATGTCCGACGGCGGCTGGTCGACGATCTAGAGAGCTCCGCGCTGTCGGGATCAGGCCGGTGGGGCGAAGGCGGAACTGGGCAGGTCGCGCTCCCGGGCGGCGAGGGCGGCAACGATCCGCGCGGCGACGTCCCCTGGCTGCAGACCGGCAGGGAAGCTCGGCGCGACGCCGGAGATCGGACGGTCGGCGAGGCCCGTTTCGGTATGCCCGGGGCGGGCGTCGATCAGGCGGATGCCGCTGCGCCGGAGTTCGCGCCCCGCGGCCTGGCCGAATGCGGCGAGGGCGGCCTTGGACGCCGAGTACGCCGCGAGGCCTGCGGTCGGGCTCTCGCTCACGACGCCGCTGATCGTCAGGAAGAACGGCTCCCGGCCTGCAGCGGCGGATGCCGTGAGGCTGTCCGTCGCGGCGCGGAGCAGCCGGATCGGCGCGAGGGCGTTCACGGCGAAGAGCTTCTCGAGGGCGTCGTCCGGGAGCGTACGAGCCGGTCCGAAGGCGACGACACCGGCCGCGTTGACGACCCCGTCGAGTCCTCCGGAGGACTGGACCGCGCGCGCGACCAGCGCGTCGACCGCCGCGGCGTCGGTGAGGTCGCCCGTGACGATGCTGCCAGGGATCCCGAGGGCTTCGAGCCTGGCCGCGTCACGTCCGGCCAGGACGAGTGTCGCGCCGGCCGCGGAGAGCTGCCGGGCGATTTCGCGACCGATGCCACCGGTTGCGCCGACGACCAGAATGACCGAGCCGGGAAGTGTAGTCATTCCGACACTGTAGCGGGGTGTGCGGGCCGTTCAGGCGATCCGGGAGCCGATCGTGCCGACCAGGGCCTCGAGCATCGTGCCTGAGGCGTCACGTCTGGCCCCGGTCTCCGGGAGGGTGCGCGGGGCTCCGTCCGGACCGACCGCGCGGGCGGGCGTTGGACCCACCCAGGCGACGGCGATGGCGTCTTCCCCCTTGAGGAACCGATGGGCGCGCACCCCGGACGTCGCCCGGCCCTTGGCGGGGAATTCGGTGAATTCGGAGACCTTGGCACTGCCGGGGTCCGTTCCGGCGAGGGTGTGGCTGGATGCCGCGACGGTGACGACGACGGCGGCCTCCGCATCAACGGGCGCGAGGCTCGTGAAGAACAGGGCCCGGGCATCCGCTGCGAGCTTGATGCCGGCCATGCCGCCGGCCAGCCGGCCCTGCGGCCGCACCGACGATGCCGGGAAGCGCAGGAGCTGGGCGTCGGACGTGACGAAGATGAGTTCGTCGTCTTCCGCACCCTGCACGGCACCGACGACGGCGTCCTTCGGCTTGAGCTGGATGATCTCGAAGTCCGGCCGGTTGGCCCAGTCGCCCGCGACGACGCGCTTGACCGTGCCGAACTTCGTTCCGAGCGCGATGGAGCGGTCCGACTCGAGGGACACGAGTGCGAGCACGGTTTCGGACCTGTCGGTCAGGCCCAGATAGTCGGCCACGCGCACGCCGGCCCCGAGCTGGATCGACGTGGGAGGCATCACGGGCAGGTCGACCGGCGTGAACCGGATCAGCCTGCCGTGGCTCGTGACGGCGCCGACCTCGGCACGGCTCGTCGTGTCCAGGGTGGAGAGCACGGCGTCGTGCTTGCTGCGGCGCTGGGCGGGCACGGTCCTGGTCCGGGGCGCGGATGCCGCATCCCCGGTTTCGGTCACGGCGTCGTCCGCCGGGAGGGGATCGAGATCGAAGGGGGTGTCACCGGCGGGCTCGATGGCAGCGAGGTCGACCCTGGCGATGCGGCCGGTCGCACTCAGGTAGACCCGGGTGGGTGTGTCGGTGAGTTCGAGCGCCGGGGCGTTGCGCTTGGCGACGGCGCCGGCGATGCTCGGCTTGGCCTCGGTGAGGAGGGTGCGGCGCGGGGTGCCGAACTTCTCCGCGACGGCGGCGAGCTCGTCGGAGACGAGGGTGCGGATGGCCTGCTTGCTCCCGAGGAGTTTTTCGAGGGCGGCGATCTCGGCGAGGAGCTGGTCGCGCTCTGCCTCGAGTTCGATCTGGGAGAAGCGGGTGAGGCGGCGCAGCCGGAGTTCGAGGATGTACTCGGCCTGGATCTGGCTCAGCTCGAAGACGTCGATCAGGCGGGTGCGGGCCTGCTCGGTGTCGTCGCTCGTGCGGATCACCTGGATGACTTCGTCGATGTCGACGATGGCGACGAGGAGGCCCTCCACGAGGTGCAGGCGCTCCGTGCGCCTGGCCAGACGGTAGGCGCTGCGCCGGGTGACGACCTCGATCCGGTGGCCGACATAGACCGACAGGAGTTCGCGCAGGCCCAGGGTCTGCGGTCCGCCGTCGACGAGGGCGACCGCGTTGATGTTGAAGGAATCCTCGAGGGGGGTGTACCGGTAGAGCTGCTCGAGGACTGCGAGGGGACTGAAGCCGGTCTTGATGCCGATCACGAGCCGCAGGCCGTGGGTGCGGTCCGTGAGGTCCGTGACGTCGGAGATGCCGCTGAGCTTCTTGGAGGTGACGCCGTCCTTGATCTTTTCGATGACCCGCTCCGGGCCGACGAGATACGGAAGCTCGGTGACGACGAGGCCCGATTTCCGGGCCGTGATGGCCTCGACGCTGACCTTGGCGCGGGTCTTGAAACTGCCACGGCCGGTGAGGTAGGCGTCCTTGATCCCGGCGAGGCCGACGATCGTGCCGCCGGTCGGCAGGTCGGGACCCGGCACGTACTCCATCAGCTCGTCGAGCGTCGCGTCGGGGTGGGCGAGCAGATGCCTGGCCGCGCCGACGACCTCGATGAGGTTGTGCGGCGCCATGTTCGTCGCCATGCCGACGGCGATGCCCGCCGCCCCGTTGACGAGCAGGTTCGGGTACGCGGCGGGGAGCACGTCCGGCTGGGTCAGCTGGTTGTCGTAGTTCGGGACGAAGTCGACGACGTCCTCGTCGAGGTTCTCCGTCATCGCGAGGGCGGGGGCGGCGAGGCGTGCCTCGGTGTACCGCGGTGCGGCGGGGCCGTCGTCGAGCGACCCGAAGTTGCCGTGGCCGTCGATGAGGGGCACCCTGAGGGTGAAGGCTTGGGCCATCCGCACGAGCGCGTCGTAGATGGCGGTGTCGCCGTGCGGGTGCAGCTTCCCCATCACCTCGCCGACGACGCGTGCGGACTTCACGTGGCCCTTGTCCGGCCGCAGGCCCATTTCGGCCATCTGGTACAGAATCCGCCGCTGCACGGGCTTGAGACCGTCCCTCGCATCGGGGAGGGCGCGGGAATAGATCACCGAGTACGCGTACTCCAGGAACGATCCCTGCATCTCCGTGGAGACATCGACGTCCTCGATGCGTTCGGTGAAGGCTGCGGGCGGGGTAACGGGTGTGCGGCTCATTCGTGAATTCTGCTCGGGGTGCTCCGGTGGCAGGACCAGCGGCACGTTCGGGTGGGCACGCAGGCTGCGCGCCAGTGCAGGGTCCGGTCCGTGACAGACTTGACCCAATGCCCCCCATGCTACCGGCCCGCCAATTCAGTGCGCTGCGCCTTGCCGACGTCCTGTCAAGTTGCCACGCTGCGGTCCTCGGCCGGGAGAATGCACTCGGCCTCGCGGTCGTCGCCAAGGCCGTCGTCGTGCTCGTCGACGGCCTCGGCGTCAGCTCACTGCGGGCACGGGCCGGCCATGCCCGCTACCTCACGTCGAAACTGACGAGGGCCGGCGTCGTCGACACCGTCTTCCCTGCGACGACCGCTGCCGCGATCACGACCCTGACCACCGGGGTCGAACCGGGTCGGCACGGGCTCGTCGGCTACCGGGCGCTCGACACCGCCAACGACAGGGTCGTCAACCAGCTGGGCGGCTGGGACGACGGGATGCCGCCGGAGACCTGGCAGAGGTCGCGTACCGTCTTCGAGCGCGCCGCCGCCGACGGTGTGCCGAGTTTCACCATCGGCCCCAAGCGCTACGCCCACTCCGGATTCACCCTCGCGTCCCTCCGCGGTGCGCTCTACGTGCCGGCGGAGAGCATCTCCGATCGGTTCGCGGCGGCCCGCGCCCTGCTCGACACCGAGCCGCGCGCCCTCGTCTACCTGTACGTGCCGGAACTCGACGTCGCCGCACACGCGCACGGCTGGGAATCCGCGAAGTGGCTCGCAGCCCTCGAGGCCCTCGACTCCGCCGCCGGGCGCTTCGCTTCCGGGTTGCGCCGGGACGAGGGGCTCATCGTCACCGCAGACCACGGCGTCCTCGACGTGCCCGCCACGAAACACGTGCTCTTCGACAGTGTTCCGGAACTCGTCGCGCCGGTGCGGCACATCGGGGGAGACCCGCGCTGCGTCTACCTGTACCTCGACGAGACCCCCGGGGGCTCCGGGGCAGAGGCCGCGACCGCGCTGGCCGAGACCTGGCGCGAGGTCGAGGGCGACCGCGCCTGGATCTTCACGCGGGCGGAGGCCGTCACGGCCGGACTGTTCGGGACCGTCGACGACGAGGTGCTGCCCAGGATCGGTGACGTGATCGTCGCCGCACGGAAGGCCGTCGCCTACTACGACTCCCGCGAGCCGAACCAGTCTGCCCGGTCGATGATCGGCCAGCACGGTTCGCTCACGGACGAGGAACTGCGCGTCCCCGTGATCCGCGACGGCGCCTTCGGCGCCTGACCGCGGCATCCGCGGGGAAAAAACTTCAGGCCCGCACCCCAGAGGGGAACGGGCCTGAGACCAGCCGATCGAGGCTCAGGCGGGGTACTGCCCGCGCTTGACCTGAGGCTTCGGAAGGCGCATCGCCCGCAGCTGGAGGGCGCGCATGGCCGCGTACCAGCGCACGCGCTCCGCCTTGGCATCGCCGAACTTCGCCTTCACCTTACGGGTGAGGGTGAAACCGAGAATCGTGCAGTCCACGACGGCGATCAGGAAGAAGGCCCAGAGAGCGAGGATCCCGTAGGTCTGCACATTCCGGTCGGGGAAGAAGGTGAGCAGGATGACGAGGAACATCACCGGGATCATGAACTCGCCGATGTTGACGCGGGCGTCCACGTAGTCGCGCACGTAGCGCTTCTGCGGACCGCGTTCGCGAACGGGGAGGAACTTGTCCTCACCGGCGGCCATTCCGATCCTGGCCCTGTCGCGGGTCTCCGCGGACTTCGCACGCGCCTGACGCGCGGCGAGCTTGCGGTCGTCCGGCACGAGGGGGCGCCGGTTGGCGGCCTCCTGCTCCTTACGACTCGGCGTCGGCTGGCCCTTCCCTTCCGGGTGGCCGGCGGGGTGGGCGGCGGCGAGGCGCGCCCTCGTCTCGTCGATCGATTCAATCGGCGGTTGTGCGTCTGGGTTCACTGGCTTGGCCACATCAGTTCCTTGCAATTAGTTGGCTTAAGATTACCTGATGACCGTTACTCGAGATACTGCACCCGAAGCCGCGAACGCGGACGCCCCTGTGCGCGCCGCAGTCGAGGCCGCCCTCCCCGCGACCATCGCAGACCTGTGCGCCCTCGTGCGCATCCCGTCCGTGTCCTGGGACGCGTTCGATCCGGCCAGGGTGGCGGAAAGCGCTGAGGCCGTCGCCGCCCTCGTGCGGGGTCTCGACGTCTTCGACGAGGTCGTCGTGACCCGCTCGGGAATCCCCGGCACCGCGGAACTGGGCCAGCCTGCCGTCCTCGCGCACCGGCCGGCCCGCAACGGCCGCCCGACCGTGCTGCTGTATGCGCACCACGACGTGCAGCCCCCCGGCCAGGACATCGACTGGGAATCCACCCCGTTCGAGCCGACCGTTCGCGGAGACCGCCTCTACGGCAGAGGCGCGGCGGACGACAAGGCCGGCGTGATGGCACACGTCGCATCGATCCGGGCACTGGCCGAGACGGCCGGTCCCGACTTCGACCTCGGAATCGCCGTGTTCATCGAGGGCGAAGAGGAATTCGGCAGTCGTTCGTTCGCAGCCTTCCTCGAAGACAACCGCGAGTCGCTTCGTGCCGACGTCATCGTCGTCGCCGACTCGAACAACTGGGATGTGGACACCCCCGCCCTCACGGTCGCCCTGCGCGGCAACGTGACGTTCCGCCTGACCGTGCGCACCCTCGACCACGCGTCCCACTCCGGCATGTACGGGGGAGCGGTGCCGGACGCCATGATGGCGACCGTGCGGCTCCTCGCGAGCCTCTACGCCGAAGACGGCTCCGTTGCGGTCGACGGTCTCACGAGCAGGGACGTCCCTGCTCCCGAATACACCGAGGAACAGCTGCGCCTGGAGACCGGTCTCCTCGACGGTGCGACGCCCATCGGCCACGGTCCGCTGCTCAGCCGGCTCTGGTCCCAGCCCGCCATCACCATCACGGGCATCGACGCCCCGAGCGTTGCGAACGCCTCGAACACGCTGTCGCCGGTCGTGAGCGTGCGGTTGAGTACCCGGATCGCTCCCGGCCAGCCCGCCGCGGAGGCGTTCCAGGCCCTCGAGGCGCACCTGCGCGCCCACGTCCCCTACGGGGCGAGCATCGAGATCGACGACGTCGACACCGGAGAGGCGTTCCTCGTCGACGACAGCGGCTGGGCGGTACCGCTCGCGCTCGGGGCGATGACGGATGCCTGGGGCAAGCCCCCGGTCAACGTCGGCATCGGCGGCTCCATCCCGTTCATCTCGGATCTCGTCCGGGTGTTCCCGGAGGCCCAGATCCTCGTCACCGGGGTCGAAGATCCGGACTCCCGCGCGCACAGCCCCAACGAGTCCCTGCACCTGGGCGTGTTCAAACGGGCGGTCCTCGCCGAGGCCTTCCTGCTCGACCGGCTCAACCGCCGCACCGGCACTCCGGCCGCTCCCGCGCGGTGAGAGCATCCGCCTGGGTCAGCACCCGCCTGGGTCAGCATCCGCGAGGCGGGAATTACTGCGGCGGACTCACCGTTGCTGCAGGTAGAATCTGTCAGAATTCGAGCACAGCGCAAGGAGCGTCATGACCGACACCATCACAACCAGCACCGCCGCCCACGGAGTGGGCCTGAGCGAGGCCGCAGCACTGAAGGTACGAAGCCTGCTCGCCCAGGAAGGCCGCGAGGACCTGCGCCTCCGCGTCGCCGTCCAGCCCGGCGGCTGCTCCGGCCTCATCTACCAGCTCTACTTCGACGAGCGCGTGCTCGACGGTGACGCTCTCGTCGATTTCGACGGGGTCGAGGTCGTCGTCGACAAGATGAGCGTTCCGTACCTGGACGGGGCCTCCATCGACTTCGAGGACACCATCCAGAAGCAGGGCTTCACCATCGACAACCCCAATGCCGGCGGCAGTTGCGCCTGCGGGGATTCGTTCAGCTAGGGAATCACGGACGGTGCCGGGCGAGCCGCCTGGCACCTCGGGGTGTATTCGTTACCGGATCAGCGCCTGCGCTGCACCCCGGAGCCCATCCCGAGCAGTAGGCTGTCATTCACACAGAGGCACTTCCGATGAAGTGATGTCGAGACTCCCCGAAAGGTTACTGGTGCGCAAAAACCACCGTCTCCGATGGGCTGCAATTCCGATCGCAGCGTCGTTGGTCATTGTTCTAGCGGGGTGCACCCAAGCCCAGCTCCACGGCTTCCTGCCCGGCTTCGTCGAGGGCGAACCGGCGGTGACGAACCAGACCGACCGTGTCGCCGGACTCTGGACGACATCCTGGATCGTGCTCCTGATCGTCGGGCTGATCACCTGGGGCCTCACGATCTGGGCCGTGGTCGTCTACCGGCGCCGCAAGGGCCAGACCGGACTCCCGGTCCAGCTGCGGTACAACATGCCGATCGAGATCTTCTACACGATCGTTCCGCTCATCCTCGTCATCGGCTTCTTCGCGTTCACCGCGCGGGACCAGGCGGCCATCGAGGCTCGCTTCGACTCGCCGGACGTCAAGATCGAGGTCATCGGCAAGCAGTGGGCCTGGGACTTCAACTACGTCAACGAAGACGTCTACTCCGCCGGGATCCAGGGCCAGCCGAACCTCGACGGCCCCAAGGGCTCCCTCGTCGAATCCGAGCTGCCCACGCTCGTCCTCCCGGTGGGCAAGAAGGTCGAACTCGCGCTCGAGTCCCGCGACGTCATCCACTCCTTCTGGGTCATCGACTTCCTCTACAAGAAGGACATGATCCCGGGCAAGACCAACTACATGTCGGTCATCCCCGAGCGGATCGGCACGTATTCCGGCAAGTGCGCCGAGCTGTGCGGTGAATACCACTCGCTCATGCTCTTCAACGTCAAGGTCGTGTCCGAGGCCGACTACGAGGCGTACACGGCCTCGCTCAAGGCTGCCGGGAACACCGGCCAGCTCGACAACGGGTACAACCGCAACCAGAATCTTCCGGGCACATCCGCCCCGGCGGTAGAGGAAGGCAAGTAGGCCATGACCACAACCGCACCCGCAGCAGCTGCGACGCCGGCCGCCCCGACCGCTAACCGTCGTCCCACGGGCGTCGAGCGCAAGGGCAACGTCCTTGTTCGCTGGATCACCTCCACCGACCACAAGGTGATCGGGTACATGTACCTCATCACGTCGTTCGTCTACTTCTGCCTCGCCGGCGTGATGGCGCTCGTCATCCGCGCACAGCTCTTCGAGCCCGGACTCGAAGTCGTGCAGACCAAGGAGCAGTACAACCAGCTCTTCACGATGCACGGCACGATCATGCTGCTGATGTTCGCGACGCCGCTGTTCTTCGGCTTCGCGAACTCGCTGATGCCGCTTCAGATCGGTGCCCCCGACGTTGCCTTCCCCCGCCTCAACGCCTTCTCGTTCTGGGCATTCTTCTTCGGCAGCCTCATCGCCGTCGGCGGGTTCCTGACCCCGCAGGGAGCAGCATCCTTCGGCTGGTTCGCCTACCAACCGCTCGCGAGCACGACGTTCTCGCCCGGCGTCGGCGGAAACCTGTGGATGGTCGGCCTGGGACTGTCCGGGTTCGGCACCATCCTCGGCGCGGTCAACTTCATCACGACGATCATCACCATGCGCGCCCCGGGCATGACCATGTTCCGGATGCCGATCTTCACCTGGAACACGCTCGTCACGTCGCTGCTGGTCCTGATGGCGTTCCCCGTGCTCGCCGCAGCACTGCTCGCAGCGGCCTCCGACCGCATCTTCCTCTCGCATATCTACGACCCGGCCAACGGCGGTGCCATCCTCTGGCAGCACCTGTTCTGGTTCTTCGGCCACCCCGAGGTGTACATCATCGCGCTGCCGTTCTTCGGCATCGTCTCCGAGGTGTTCCCGGTCTTCAGTCGTAAGCCGATCTTCGGCTACAAGACGCTCATCTACGCGACCATCTCGATCGCCGCCCTGTCGGTCGCTGTCTGGGCACACCACATGTATGTGACCGGTTCGGTGCTGCTGCCGTTCTTCTCGCTCATGACGATGCTCATCGCCGTTCCGACGGGTGTGAAGATCTTCAACTGGATCGGCACGATGTGGCGAGGGTCGCTGACCTTCGAAACACCGATGCTGTGGGCGCTCGGCTTCCTCGTGACGTTCACCTTCGGCGGGCTCACCGGAGTCATCCTGGCCTCGCCGCCGCTCGACTTCCACGTCTCGGACACCTACTTCGTCGTGGCGCACTTCCACTACGTCATCTTCGGCACCGTCGTGTTCGCCATGTTCAGCGGCTTCTACTTCTGGTGGCCGAAGTGGACGGGCAAGATGCTCAACGAGAGCCTCGGCAAGTGGCACTTCTGGATCCTGTTCATCGGCTTCCACACGACCTTCCTCGTGCAGCACTGGCTCGGTGTCGTCGGTATGCCGCGCCGCTACGCCTCGTACTCTCCGGAGGACGGCTTCACCTGGATGAACCAGCTGTCGACGATCGGCTCGATGATCCTCGCCGTCTCGATGATCCCGTTCTTCCTGAACGTCTACATCACGGCCCGCAAGGCGCCGAGGGTGACCGTCAACGACCCGTGGGGCTTCGGCGCATCGCTCGAGTGGGCCACGTCGTGCCCGCCGCCCAGGCACAACTTCACGTCGATTCCGCGCATCCGCTCGGAGCGCCCTGCATTCGACCTCAACCACCCCGAGGTCGCGATGCCGGTCGGAATCGGACCGGGCAAGGATGCGCCCGATGCACCCGTCTACGACGCCGGAACGAACGAGGTCAAATAAATGAGGGCAAACACCAACCTGCTCTGGCTGCTCGCGGGCTTCTTCGCCCTTGTGACGGTCGCGTACATCATCTGGGGCCTCGTCGACCCGCACCAGCACAGCATCGAATGGGCGGGCACCTTCGCCCTGGCGCTGAGCTCGGTGTTCGTGAGCTTCGTCGCGTTCTACCTCTCCCGGGTGCACGGCGCCCAGGGCGGGGAGCTGCCGGAAGACCGCCTCGACGCCAACGTCGACGACGGCGACCCGGAGGTCGGCTTCTTCAGCCCGTGGAGCTGGTGGCCCATCCTCCTCGCTGCGAGTGCGGCGTTGCTGTTCCTCGGCCTCGCGGTCGGTTTCTGGATCTCGATCATCGCTGTCGGTGTCGGTGTGATCTGCCTCATCGGCTGGGTATACGAGTACTACCGCGGTAACTTCGCGCGCTAGTCATCCTGGTTCGCGAAAGCGGGTGAATCGTCGGTCTCAGTTCCTGAGAACGACGATTCACGCGCTTTCGCGTTAACGGGGGAGAAGGGGGACTGGGCGGCGGCGGAAGCCGAGGACGTCGAAGGAGAACGTGACGGGACGGGTCTCCGGCCAGCGGTCCGCGATCGTCTCCGTGCCCGTGTGGTGTGCCGACGGGCCCATGCCGATCACAGCGGCCACGTCGCCCGCTCCGAGCCGGTGACGGCCGGAGACCCCGATCAGGGTCTCGAGGGCGAACCAGGGCTCCAGGGCCACGCGCAGGTCTTCGGCCTTGTTCGGTGGGATGTCGAGGGTCAGTCCCGCATCCCGCAGCTCACGCAGATGGTCGTCGTGGGGCACGACGACCGCGAGGAGACCGTCGTCGCGGAGCACGCGATGGAACTCCGCGGGATTTCGGGGAGCGAAGACGTTCAGGAGAACATCGGCGACGCCGGTCCGGACCGGAAGGTCGGCCCAGACGTCGGCGACGAGCCCGTCCACCTGCGCCACCTGCGCGACCTGCACCGCCTGTGCCGGCTCGGGGAGGCTGACGTCTGCGACGGCAGCGTGTCCCTGTCGCGAGCCGGCCACGGTGCGGGCGACGGCGACGGGGGAGAGATCCATGCCCAGAGCCGCGGCCTCGGGGCACGCGTCGGTCACGCCGCGGAGGTAGTAGCCCGTGCCGCAACCGATATCGAGGACCCGGGTCGGGTCCTCCGCCGCGACGAGCGTGGTGAGGGCCGTGCGGAGGTCGTCGTACCAGCCTGCTTCGAGGAAGGCCGTGCGCGCGTCGAGCATCGCGGCGTTGTCACCGACCACATGGCTGCGCCCGCCTAGGAGCGACACGTAGCCGCGCCGGTTGGCGTCGAACGAGTGCCCCGCAGTGCAGCGCAGCACGAGGCCGCCTGCCGGCGTGAGCGGGGAGAAACAGTTCGGGCACCGAAGCCACTCCGACAGGGTCTGGAGGGACATCGATGCCCGATCTGTTCATGTTGTGTTGTGGTGGGGGTGGAACGACCGCTGGTTAGTGGTGGTCCCCGTGGCTCTGCTCGAGCTCCGTCGTCGTGACCGGTACGATCCGGTCCTCGAAGAACCAGCGGGAGAGTCCGCCGCGCAGGCGCTGTCCCGTCGTGATCTTGCCCTGGTCGTTCGGGCGGATCATCAGCGGCTTGTAGTCCGAGTAGCTCACGAGCTTCCAGCGCTCGTACTCGTCGACGGGCTGGTGCACCTCGATGTACTCACCACCGGGCAGACGCACGATCCGGCCGGATTCGTAGCCGTGCAGGACGATCTCGCGATCCTTCTTCTGGAGCGCGAGGCAGACCCGCTTGGCGACGAAGAACGCGATGAACGGTCCGACGATCGTGGCGAACTGGCAGGCGTGGATGACACCCTCCATCGTCACGTGGAAGTGCGTGGCGATGATGTCCGAGGAAGCGGTCGACCACAGCGCGGCGTAGAACGTCACGCCGGCGGCGCCGATTGCCGTGCGCGTCGGGGCGTTGCGCGGGCGGTCGAGGATGTGGTGCTCGCGCTTATCGCCGGTCACCCAGGCCTCGATGAAGGGATAGATCAGCACGACGAGGATGAAGAGTCCGAGGCTGACCAGAGGAATCAGGATGTTGAACGACCAGGTGCGGTCGAGCCAAACGAACTCGAGCCCCGGCGGAATCAGGCGCAGCGCCCCGTCGGCAAAACCGATGTACCAGTCCGGCTGGGTACCGGCAGACACCGGAGAAGGATCGTACGGGCCGTAGTTCCAGATCGGGTTGATCGTGAACAACGACGCCATCAGCATCACGACACCGAAGACGATGAAGAAGAATCCGCCGGCCTTGGCGGCGTACACCGGGAGGACCGGGTAGCCGACGACGTTCTTGTTCGTGCGCCCGGCGCCGGGGTACTGGGTGTGCTTGTGCACGACGACGAAGAGCAGGTGCATCGCGATCAGGGCGATGATGATCGCGGGCAGCAACAGGATGTGGAGCGAGTACAGCCGCCCCACGATCGCCTCACCGGGGAACTCGCCGCCGAAGAGCAGGAAAGAGATCCAGGTGCCGATCAGCGGGATGCCCTTGACCATTCCATCGATGATGCGCAGGCCGTTGCCGGACAGCAGGTCATCGGGGAGCGAGTACCCGGTGAAGCCCTCGGCCATCGCGAGGATGAAGAGGATGAAGCCGATGACCCAGTTCAGTTCGCGGGGCTTGCGGAATGCACCCGTGAAGTAGATCCGCAGCATGTGCAGGCCGATGGACGCCACGAACAGCAGGGCCGCCCAGTGGTGTACCTGGCGCATCAGGAGTCCGCCACGGATGTCAAAGGAGATGTTGAGCGACGAGGACATCGCCGCCGACATCTCGACGCCCTTGAGCGGCACGTAGGAGCCCTCGTAGTGGACGGGTGCCATCGAGGCGCTGAAGAAGAACGTCAGGAACGTTCCGGACAGCAGGATGATGACAAAGCTGTACAGGGCAACCTCACCGAGGAGGAAGGACCAGTGATCGGGGAAGATCTTCCGGCCGAGTTCCTTCACCGCGGTGGAGATGCTCGTGCGCTCGTCGATATAGTTCGCCGCTGCGCCCGTGAAGCCGCCGCTGGTCTTCGTCGTCTCGACCACGCCTGTGGTCGTTTTCGTGATACTCAATGCCGCTCCCAGAAACTCGGTCCGACGGGTTCAGTGAAATCGCTCTGCGCAATGAGGTAGCCCTCGGAGTCTACGGCGATGGGCAGCTGGGGGAGCGGCCGCTTGGCCGGCCCGAAGATGACCTCGCAGTGGTTCGACACGTCGAACTGTGACTGGTGGCACGGGCAGAGCAGATGGTGGGTCTGCTGTTCGTAGAGGGCGACAGGGCAGCCGACATGGGTGCAGATCTTGGAATATGCGACGATGCCGTCGTACGACCAGCCTGCACGCTCGGGGAGTTCGTTGAGGTCCTCGGGCTTGAGGCGCATCAGCAGCACGGCCGCCTTGGCCTTTTCTTCCAGGCGACCGCTCGGGAGGTCCTGGAGACCCTCCGGGATGACGTGGAACGCGGAGCCGAGAGTGACGTCGGAGGCCTTGATCGGGGTGCCGGTCGGGTCGATCGCCAGCCGGGTCCCCTTCGTCCACATCGTGTGCTCGAGCAGCGCGGACGGGTTCTCGTTCATCGGACCCAGGCCTCGGAAGAGAACGACCGCGGGAAGGGGGAAGGCGATGAGCGCGCCGATGAGGCTGTTGCGGATGAGGCTGCGGCGTCCGATCCCGGACTCCTCGTTGGCTTCGGCGAAGATCTCGACGGCCCTGGCCCTGGTCTCATCCGACCCGCGAACGGGGTGGCGGATGTCGATGCCTTCGTGGTCGCTCATCAGTGCCTTGCCCCAGTGCACGGCGCCGATGCCGATCGCCAGGAGCGCGAGTGCCAGGCCGAGGCCGATGAAGAGGTTGTTCAGCCGGACGGAACCCGGGTCGGTCTCCACGATCGGGAACGCCATGTACGCGGCGATCGCGAAGACGCTGCCGACGATCGACAGGTAGAAGAGCGTGTAGACCGTGCGCTCGGCACGACGTTCGGCGCTCGGGTTCAGGTCCGTGACGCGGGGGCGGTGCGGCGGGAATCCGGGGTTGCCCACGGCGTCCCGCACCACGACGGCTGTGCCGGCGTTCGCGGGGTCGTGCCCGGTGCCGGAGTCAGCAGCGGTGAGGTCCTTCCCGCTGTTATCGTCCGTGGCCATTGTGCTCCTTCGTCTGCTGTGTGTCGTGCAGTTGTGTCATATGCAGTTGTGTCTGCTGCATTCTTCTGATTCCGCGCCCTCTTCGGATGCGGGTCAGTTCGATTTTGCGGTGATCCACACCGTGAGCCCGACGATCGCGCCGAGGCCGAAGATCCAGAGGAAGAGGCCCTCGGAAACCGGTCCGAGTGAGCCGAGTGCGTAGCCGCCCGGGGAGGGGTTGTTCTCCAGGTACTTGAGGTACGTGATGATGTCGCGCTTGCTCTCCGGGGAGATGTTCATGTCGTTGAAGACCGGCATGCTCTGCGGTCCAGTGATCATGGCCTCGTAGATGTGCTGGGCCGAGACACCGTCGAGAGCGGGTGCGAACTTACCCTGTGTGAGGGCTCCGCCGGCGCCGGCGACGTTATGGCACATCGCGCAGTTGATGCGGAACAGCTCGGCGCCGTTTGCCGAGTCGCCCTGCGCGTCGAGGTACCGGGCGTCGGGGACGGCGGGACCGGGGGCGAGGGAGGCGACGTAGGCGGCGAGGGAGGCAATCTGTTCCTCGGTGAACACGACGGCCTTCTTCTCGGCCTGCGGACCGTCCATCTGCATGGGCATCCGGCCGGTGCCGACCTGGAAGTCCACGGATGCCGCGCCGACGCCGATGAGGCTGGGTCCGGATCCGGTGCCGGCGGCGGCCAGTCCGTGGCAGGTTGCGCAGTTGCTGGCGAAGAGCTTCTTGCCTTCTCCGATGGTCTGCTGAGACGATGCATCCGTCTGGGCACTCGCGGTGCTCGTACTGAACAGCGCATACGCACCGCCGGTGAAGAGCAGTCCGATGGCGATCAGCGCGACACTGGCAAGTGGGCTGCGGCGGCCGGATTTGCGCGCGCGGGCCGGCTTGGGGGTGTTGGTCTTGGTCATTCTGAGGTGTCCGCTCCGGATCTCTATTTGAGGACGTAAATGACGAGGAAGAGGCCGATCCAGACGACATCGACGAAGTGCCAGTAGTACGAGACGACGATGGCGCTCGTCGCCTCCTTGTGACCGAAGTTCTTGACCGCGAATCCGCGGCCGATGACCAGGAGGAAGGCGATCAGTCCGGCCGTGACGTGAATGCCGTGGAAGCCGGTGGTGAGGTAGAACGCCGAACCGTATGCGTTGCTCTGGAGCGAAACGCCCTCGGAGACCAGGGTGGCGTACTCCCAGATCTGCCCGGACACGAAGACGGCGCCGAGGGCATACGTGAGGAAGAACCACTCGACCATGCCCCACTGGCTGGGTTTCCAGCCTGTTGAGCGGGCCTGGAGACGCTCCGCGGCGAACACGCCGAACTGGCACGTGATCGACGAAGACACGAGGATCAGGGTGTTCACGAGCGCGTAGGGGAAATTGTGCTTCTCAGCTTCGAACTGCCAGAGTTCCGGCGACGTCGAACGCAGCGTGAAATAGATGGCGAACAGGCCTGCGAAGAACATGACTTCGCTGCCCAGCCACACAATGGTGCCGACAGCAACGCTGTTGGGCCGATTTACCACGGGCGCTGTGGCTGAATAAGTTATCGAAGGGCTCGTCACTCGTCCATTATGGCCGATTTCATCGCGGGGGTGCGCACCATGCTGATCCGGGTCCCGCATTTGTCCAAAAGGTGACCAGATTGGAACGAAAGCGCCGTTGGGCCAGATTCGGAACGCGGGAGCCGATGCGCTTAAGATCGGTTCCATGCTCGAAATCCAGTCCTGGCCCAATGTCCTCAGTGCCCTGCTCAATGGGGAGGACCTGAGCGTGTCCGACGCTGCGTGGAGCATGGAGCAGGTGATGCAGGGTCACGCGACACCGGCCCAGATCGCCGGATTCGTCGTTGCGCTGCGCGCAAAGGGCGAGACGGTCGACGAAATCGTCGGTTTCCGCGACGCCATCCTCGAACATGCCGTGCACCTCCCGGTCGACCCGATGGCGCTCGATATCGTCGGCACGGGTGGCGATCGCTTCGGCACCGTCAACATCTCGACAATGGCTTCGATCGTCTGTGCCGGCGCGGGCGTTCCGGTGATCAAGCACGGGAACCGGGCAGCGAGCTCGGCATCGGGGGCCTCCGACGTGCTGTCCGCCCTCGGCATCGACCTGACTCTCTCCGCGGAGAAGGTCGCGGCGATCCTCGAGGCGACAGGAATCACCTTCGCATACGCCGCCGCCTTCCACCCCGGCTTCCGGCACGCCGGAGCGGTCAGGGCCGAACTGGGGATCCCGACCGTCTTCAACTACCTCGGGCCGCTCTGCAACCCCGCACGTCCGGAGGCATCCGCCGTGGGCGTGGCGAGCCTCGACCGCGTTCCCCTCATCGTCGGAGTCTTCCAGACCCGAGGAGCGGCAGCCCTGGTCTTCCGCGGGGACGACGGACTCGACGAACTCACGACGACGGGCCACAGTCACGTCTGGGAGGTGTCCCGGGGGCTCGTGACCGAGCACGACATCGACCCACGCGATCTCGGCATCCGCCGCGCCACGATGGGCGAACTCCTCGGCGGCGACCCGGCGCACAACGCCGCGGTCGTGCATCAGACGCTCGCCGGAGAGACGGGCGCCGTGCGGGACATCGTGCTCCTCAACGCAGCGGCCGGTCTGGTCGCCTTCGATCTCGCGAAGAATCCGGCGTCAGCACAGTCGAGCATCCTCGACCGATTCCGCGACAAGCTCACCGTGGCAGCGGAGTCCATCGACTCCGGCGCCGCCGCGGCCAAACTCGCAGAGTGGGTCGCGGCCAGCCGCGCCTAGTCACCAGGCCGGAGCAGCGTACCCCGAACCGATTCGACGGAGATTCTGGTGGAAAGAGCTTAAGACCCGCTCCCCGGTGTTGCAGACCCAGAGTCTCCGTCGAATCAGTGCGGTGTTGCTAGAGGACGTCCTCGTCGACCCAGCCGAAGGTCTTCGTGACGGCCTTCTTCCAGTTGCGCAGCTGCCGGTCGCGCTCGGCCACGCTCATCTGCGGCGTCCAGCGACTGTCCTCCTGCCAGTTGGCGCGGAGCTCGTCGAGGCCGCTCCAGAAACCGACCGCGAGCCCGGCGGCGTATGCCGCACCGAGCGCCGTCGTCTCCGCGACGACGGGCCGGACGACCGGCACGCCGAGGATGTCGGCCTGGAACTGCATGAGGGTGTTGTTGGCGATCATGCCGCCGTCGACCTTGATCTCGGTGAGCGGAACCCCGGAGTCGGCGTTGACCGCGTCGATCACCTCCCTGGTCTGGAACGCGGTGGCCTCGAGCGCCGCCCTGGCGATGTGGCCCTTGTTCACGAAGCGGGTCAGCCCGACCAGCGCGCCCCGGGCATCCGAACGCCAGTACGGCGCGAACAGCCCCGAGAACGCCGGCACGAAGTAGGCGCCGCCGTTGTCGTCGACGGACTTCGCGAGCGTCTCGACCTCTTCGGACGAGCTGATCATGCCGAGGTTGTCGCGCAGCCACTGCACGAGCGCACCGGTGACGGCGATCGATCCCTCGAGCGCGTAGTGCGGTTCGGCGTCGCCGAGCTTGTAGCCCAGGGTCGTGAGGAGCCCGTTCTTGGAGTGCACGATCTCGGTACCGGTGTTGAAGATCAGGAAGTTACCGGTGCCGTAGGTGTTCTTCGCCTCGCCCTGGTCGAACGCGGCCTGGCCGAACGTCGCCGCCTGCTGGTCGCCGAGGATTCCCGAAATCGGGACTTCGCGAAGCAGGCTGTGCTCGTTGACCGTGCCGTAGACCTCGGAGGAGGAGCGGATCTCGGGCAGCATCGACCGAGGCACGTCGAACGCGGCGAGGATGTCGTCGTCCCACTGCAGGGTCTCGAGATCCATGAACAGGGTGCGGCTCGCGTTGGTGACGTCGGTCGCGTGCACGCCGCCCTCGAGGCCGCCGGTGAGGTTCCAGAGCACCCAGGAGTCCGTCGTGCCGAACATCAGCTCGCCGGCATCCGCCTTGGCCCGGGCGCCCTCGACGTTCTCGAGGATCCAGACGATCTTCGTGCCGGAGAAGTACGTGGCGAGCGGCAGGCCGACCTGCTTCTTGAAGCGCTCGACACCGCCGTCGGCGGCGAGGCGGTCGACGATGGGCTGGGTGCGGGTGTCCTGCCAGACGATCGCGTTGTAGACGGGGAGCCCGGTGGTGCGGTCCCAGACCACGGCGGTCTCGCGCTGGTTGGTGATGCCGACCGCGACGATGTCGTGCCGGGTCAGGTTCGCCTTGGACAGCGCCTGCCCGATGACCTCACGGGTGTTGTTCCAGATCTCCATCGGGTCGTGCTCGACCCAGCCGGCCTGCGGGAAGATCTGCTCGTGCTCGAGCTGGCCGGTCGAGACGATCGAACCGGCCTTGTCGAAGATGATCGCCCGGGAACTCGTGGTGCCCTGGTCGATGGCGATGACGTATTGGGCCATGGAATACCTCCTTGTATTGTTCTGACTCGTGCTGATACTGACTGGTGCTGATACTGACTGACCGGTGGTTCACTTTCAGAAGCTACTGATGGACATGCAGAAGCCGACCGGCCGGCCCGCGTTGGGGAACCGGCCGGTCGGCCAACGCGCTAGGTGAGGATGGGCAGGAGAGCGTACGAGGCCCATCCCGCGAGGACGCCGCCGATGATCGGCCCGACGACCGGAACCCAGGAGTACGCCCAGTCGGAGGATCCCTTGCCCTTGATCGGCAGGATGAAGTGCGCGATGCGCGGGCCGAGGTCACGGGCCGGGTTGATCGCGTACCCGGTCGGGCCACCGAGCGAGGTGCCGATCACAATGACGAGCAGGGCCACCGGAAGGGCGCCCAGGGCGGCGAGGCCGCCTGAGGTGCCCTGGCGGCCGCCGCCGAAGGCGATCACGACGAAGACCAGCACGAAGGTGCCGATGATCTCAGTGACGAGGTTCCAGCCGTAGGAGCGGATGGCCGGACCGGTCGAGAAGACGCCGAGCTTGTTGGCCGGGTTCGGTTCCTGGTCGAAGTGCTGCTTGTACGCCAACCAGCAGAACACGGCCCCGATAATGGCACCGAGGAGCTGGGCCGCGATGTAGACGAGCACCGACAGGAAGTTCACCGGAACCCCGGAGCCGAACTCGGTCGCACCGGAAGCGACGAGGCCGAGGGTGACGGCGGGGTTGAGGTGTGCACCGGAGTTGTACGCCACGATGACGCCGGAGAAGACGGCGAAACCCCACCCGATGGTGACCATCAGGAAGCCGCCACCGAGGCCTTTGTTCTTGGCCAGGGCGACGTTGGCTACGACACCGGTACCGAGGAGGACGAGCATCGCGGTGCCCACGACCTCCGACAAGAAAACGACTCCAATATTGTCCACGTTGACCTTCCTAGGTAGGGCTCGAGCGCTGAACAGTCTGGTCGCGGTGAGCGACTGGCAACACCATAGCGCGCTGATATCCCGAGCGAAATGGGCAGGTGGAGGGCTGGTTCGTCCCTTACCTCCTCGCCGTCCTGCGCGTAGGTTAAGGACAGCTCCGTATCGACTGGAAAGATGCGACGCCGACCGATCATCCCCGTCCGACCGAAGGAAGAGTCATGAAGAAGCTCGTCAATGATCCCAAGAACGTTGTCGATGAGGCAGTGGCCGGGTTCGCCGCCGCGCACGGAGACATCGTGCGCGTGTCCAGCGATCCCACTTTCATCGTCCGCGCCGACGCCCCGGTGACCGGCAAAGTCGGCCTGGTCAGCGGAGGGGGAAGCGGCCATGAACCGATGCACGGCGGATTCGTCGGCGTCGGCATGCTCGACGCCGCCGTACCCGGTGCCGTCTTCACCTCGCCGACCCCCGATCCCATCCTCGCCGCGACGCAGGCGGTCAACGGCGGTGCCGGAGTTCTGCACATCGTCAAGAACTACACCGGTGACGTGCTCAATTTCGAGACGGCTGCAGACCTCGCCCTCGCGGACGGCATCGAGGTCCGCACCGTCATCGTCAATGACGACGTCGCCGTGAAGGACTCGCTGTACACCGCCGGACGTCGCGGAGTCGCAGGAACGGTCCTCGTCGAGAAGATCGCCGGAGCGGCGGCCGAACGCGGTGACGACCTCGCGGCCGTCGCCGCCGTCGCGGAGAAGGTCATCGGACAGGTGCGCACGATGGGCGTTGCGCTGACACCGTGCGTCGTTCCGCACGCGGGGGAGCCGAGCTTCACCCTGGCAGAGGACGAGATCGAGATCGGCATCGGCATCCACGGCGAGCCGGGAAGGGAGCGGATCAAGCTCGAGCCCGCAGACGCCATCGTCGACCGTCTCCTCGGCCCGATTCTCGAGGACATTCCGTTCGTGAGCGGGGATTCGGTGCTCCTCCTCGTCAACGGGATGGGCGGAACCCCACAGATCGAGCTCTACATCGTCTTCCGGAGGGCCGCAGAAGTCCTTGCCGCCAAGGGGATCACGGTGACCCGCACGCTGGTCGGGAATTTCACCACGTCCCTCGAAATGCAGGGCATGTCCATCACCGTTCTCAAACTCGATGACGAGCTCACGGCGCTCTGGGATGCGCCGGTGCAGACTGCGGCGCTACGGTGGGGACGGTAGAAGGAGATTCCATGAATCTGAGTGTCACCTGGGCTGAAGCCTGGATCCGGCAGTGTGTGGACGTTATCGCCGACCATCGCGTGGAGCTGATCACCCTCGACAGGGACATCGGCGACGGCGACCACGGCGAGAACATGGACCGTGGCTTCCAGGCTGTGCTGGGGAAACTCGACACCCTCCCGGCCGAGTCCGTCCCCGGCGACGTCCTCAAACTCGTTGCGACGACACTCATCTCCACGGTGGGCGGCGCGGCAGGGCCGCTCTACGGAACGGCTTTCCTGAAGGCGGCCGTTGCCGTGGCGGGGAAGCCTGACCTGGACGGTGCCGCGGTCGTCGCACTGTTGACGGCGGCACGGGACGGAATCGTGCTCAGGGGCAAGGCGGAGAGCGGCGACAAGACCATGGTCGACGCCTGGACTCCTGCGGTGGACGCCGCGGCGGCTGCCGAACGTGCCGGAGCGACGCCGGTCGCCATCCTCGTCGAGGCCGCGGATGCGGCGGAAGCAGGCGCGGTTGCAACCGAGCCGCTCGTCGCACGGAAGGGACGCGCGAGCTATCTCGGCGAACGAGCCATCGGACACCGCGATCCGGGCGCCCAGTCCAGCGCCCTGCTTCTGCGTGCCGCAGCCGAGACCGCCGAGCGGGTTGCCGATGAGTGATCCGGCGCCTGTCGCCAGCGTCGCCCTCGTCGGCCTCGTCTTCGTGTCCCACAGCTCGCTGATCGCCAAGGGCCTCGTCGATCTCGCCCGCCAGATGGCACCGAGCGTGCGCATGCTGCCGGCAGGCGGCACCGACGACGACCGGATCGGAACGAGCTTCGCCAAGGTGGCGGCCGGTATCGAGGCAGCGGACGCAGGGAAGGGAGTGGTCGTGCTCTGCGACCTCGGCTCCGCAATCCTGACCGCGGAATCGGCATTGGACTTCCTCGATGATGAAACCCGATCCCGGGTCGTCATCGCCGACGCACCCCTCGTCGAAGGCGCCGTCGCAGCCGCCGTCGCAGCACAGATCGGCGGCGATCTGCCTGCCGTGGAGTCGGCGGCCCGGTCGGCGAGGGCATCGCACTCCGGTGCCCCAGCTGGCGAGGTGCCGGTCCCTGCCGCCGATGCCGTGCCCGGTCATGCGGGTGTCGACACGACAGTGACACGGACGGTTACCCTGATCAACGCGGACGGACTGCACGCCAGGCCCGCCGCGGAGTTCGTGACCCTCGCCGCCACCCTCGGCGTTCCCGTCACGGTCAACGGTCGCGATGCGGCGAGCCTCCTGGCCATCATGGGCCTCGGGCTGACCCGTGGCGCGCGGGTCGAACTCTCGGCGGCCGGTGACGGCGCGGCCGCGGCGGTCGACGCTCTCGCCACGCTCATCGAATCGGGGTTCGGCGAGGCCTGACCTTTCCGGGGCGGGCGTGTCGCCGGCGGATTTCGCCTCTGAGAGATTCGGCCCCGCACAACCCGAATGGTTCTATGCTGGCCGCATGAGCCAGGTCAACACAGCGCCGTGCCCCGTGTGCGGCCATCCCATGAGCGAACACACGATCGTGCACGGCGCCCACGACACGATCCTGAACTGTCCTGTGCCCCATCCGGGCGCGTGGGACAGGGACGCATTCGAACCGGTGAACGAATTCGGCATGGTCACCCACCAGCACCCCGAGGAGGACCCGCCCGACCGCGGCTGAAATCTCTGAAACCTCCAGCCCCGTACCAGCAACCGCTGATCAGCGCGTGAGTTCACCAGAAATTTCCCTGGATGCCCTATTGTCTGCAGTGCAGATCTCCTGCACAACGCCATACCACCGAATCCAGACGGTATCCATCGAATGAACGCCACAGCCAAGCGAGTGATCGGGCTCGTCCTCGCGGGTCTGCTCATCGTGGGCGTCGTCATCGTCGTGGTCGGCGGACGCCTGTTCGGAGGAACGACCGGCACCCCTCCGGCTGCCACAGACCTCCGCGTCGTACACGGGGTCATCGGCTCGGAGAAGAAGCCGTTCTTCGACGATCCGGCCGTCCGGGCGGTCTTCGCCGAGAAGGGGCTCGACGTCGCGGTCGTCACGGCGGGATCACGCCAGATCGCCACCTCCGTCGATCTCACCGGCGTCGATTTCGTGTTCCCGTCGTCCGCGCCCGCCGCCGAGAAGATCCGGCGTGAAGCCGGGGCGCGGA
Organism: Cryobacterium algoricola; assembly: GCF_004402485.1. Taxonomy (GTDB): domain Bacteria; phylum Actinomycetota; class Actinomycetes; order Actinomycetales; family Microbacteriaceae; genus Cryobacterium; species Cryobacterium algoricola. Next base: position 125,649 of record NZ_SOFG01000004.1, read on the forward strand.
GCGTGTTCTCGCCGTTCTACTCGCCGCTCGCGATCGCGACCTTCCTGCCGATCGTGACGCTCCTGCAATCCGCGGGAATCGCGAACCAGGATGCCGCGGGCACCTGGCACCTGAACGTCGCGGAGTACCTCAAGGCCGTCGCCGCAGGAACCCGCTGGAATCAGCTCCCCGGTGCCGCGGCGAGCTACAACAGCTCCCGCTCGATCCTGATCTCGAGTACGGACATCCGCCAGTCGAATTCCGCGGCCATGTACCTCGCGATCGCGTCCTACGTCGCCAACGGGGAGAGCGTCATCAGTTCAGCGGACGCGGAGGCCGCCGTGATCGATCCGATGGCTGCGCTCTTCCTCCAGCAGGGCTTTTCAGCCTCCTCGTCGGAGGCGCCCTTCGAGGACTACCTCTCCCAGGGAATCGGATCGAAGCCCCTCGTGATGATCTATGAGGCCCAGTTCCTCGGCCGGCAGATGAGCGCCACCGGACGCAGCGCCATCACCCCCGACATGGTCCTGATGTATCCGGACCCGACCGTGCTCTCGAAGCACACGGTGGTTCCGCTGTCCGAGCAGGGATCCCAGGTCGGCGAGCTGCTCCAGTCCGATCCTCGCCTCGCCCGTCTCGCCGCACAGTACGGGTTCCGTCCGGCCGACCCTGCCGTGTTCACGGCAGCCCTCGCCGATAACGGCCTCACTGTGCCCGCAAGTCCGGTCAACGTCATCGACCCGCCCAGCTACGAGACGCTCGAGGCGATGATCACGACCATCAGCGGGCGGTACGACACCCCGCTGGCGTCCCCGGACGCAAACGTCGACAAATGACCCGAACCATTCCCGCTGAAAGTTCATCCGGAGACCAAGGAGCACCATGGCAGACGCATCCCTCGACCTGAGCACTCCCACACCGGGCGAGAGGCCGGCCGCCGGTGCGACAACGGCCCCGAGCGTCGACACCGGCCTCGTGCTCGTGCCGCCGAACGCGGTCCCGGACATCGGCGGTACCCAGGCCAGCGCGATGATGCCGATCAACGACTCCCGCGCTCAGGAACTCGAAGGACGCGCGCGCGCCTTCGTCGCGGACCTCATCGACCGTGACCCGTCCGCGCCGGAATTCCAGAAGAAGATCACCGACGTCGCCCAGATGGGCCGTGACGAGATCCGAGCCGCATCCGAGGTCAGCAACCGGATGCTTCAGCGCCCCGTCGCAGCCCTTGCCGCCGCGCGCGGGAAGGGTGACGAGGCCGACGCGCAGCGGCGGGTCGCCAGCACCCTCGTCGAACTCCGCGGAACGATCGAGGACCTCGACCCGTCGAGGGCCGACGGCGGGGTCGCACAGTTCCTCCTCAATCTGATCCCGTTCCGGGACAAGCTGCGCAGCTATTTCGCCCGGTACGCCTCCGCGCAAAGCCAGCTCAACAAGATCATCCATTCGCTCCAGAACGGGCAGGACGCCCTGCTCAAGGACAATGCAGCCGTCGAAGGCGAGAAGGTGCGGCTCTGGGAGACGATGAGCCGGCTCCAGGAGTACGCCGTCCTCACGAGCGCACTCGACACCCAGCTCGTGGAACAGATCGACACGGTCAGGACGACCGACCCGGCGAGGGCCGATGCGCTCACGAGCGACCTCCTCTTCACGATCCGCCAGAAGCACCAGGACCTGCTCACCCAGCTCGCCGTGAGCGCCCAGGGCTACCTCGCCCTCGACGTCGTGCGGAAGAACAACGTCGAACTCATCAAGGGCGTCGAACGGGCGACGACGACGACGATCTCCGCCCTGCGCACCGCCGTGATCGTCGCACAGGCACTCGCCAACCAGAAGCTCGTCCTCGACCAGATCACCGCCCTCAACACGACGACCTCGAACCTGATCGTGTCGACCTCGCAGATGCTCAAGACCCAGTCCGTCGCCATCAGCGAGCAGTCGGCATCCGCCACCATCAGTCTCGAATCGTTGGAAACGGCTTTCCAGAACATCTACGAGACCATGGACGCCCTGGACAGCTACAAGCTCAAGGCTGTCGCGACGATGGCCCAGACTGTCGACACCCTGCAGACCCGCCTCGCGGAGGCGACCGCATACCTCGAGCGAGCCCGGCCGGAAGCGCACTGAGCATGCGCCGCCTCCTGAAGGCCCTCGGCCTGGCCACGGTCACGGCGCTCGTGCTGGCCGGATGCACGGTTGCGCAGCCGAACGAGCAGGACGGCCTGCCCAACGACGCCAGCACCCTGCGGGTCCTGGCGGGCAGCGAGGTCAAGGACATGGCTCCGATCCTGGAGTCCGCCGCAGCGGACAAGGGAATCCGGGTGGTCTTCGACTACACCGGAACCCTGGCCGGCACGGAACTCGTGGCCTCCGGCCGCGCCGCCGGCCGCTATGACGCGACGTGGTTCCCGAACAACCGATACCTGTCGCTGCTTCCCGGGGCCGCCAAGGCCGTCTCCTCGAGCGTCAAGATCATGAGTTCGCCGGTCGTCCTCGGTCTCCGGCCAGAGGTTGCAACCCGGCTGGGCTGGGATTCCACCCCGCCGACCTGGGCGGACCTCGCCGCCGCAGCCGCCGGCGGCGAATTCACCTACGGCATGACCAATCCCGCTGCCTCCAACTCCGGGTTCAGTGCCCTCGTCGCCGTCGCAACGGCGCTGTCCGGCACCGGAACCGCTCTCACCGATGCGGACGTGACCGCGGTCAGCCCGGAACTGACCCGGTTCTTCTCCGGGCAGAAGCTCACCGCCGGGTCCTCGGGGTTCCTCGCGGACAAGTTCGTCGCAGACCCCACCCTCGTCGACGGCGTCATCAACTACGAGTCCGTCCTCCTCGGTCTCGCCGACAAGGGTGCGCCGCTCACGATTGTCCGGCCGACCGACGGAGTCGTCACGAGCGACTATCCGCTCACCCTGCTGGCCTCGGCCGACACGGACAAGCGTCCGCTCTTCGACACCCTCACGGCCTGGCTGACCACGGACGCCGTGCAGCAGAGAATCGTGTCGGAGACCCACCGGCGACCCGGCGTCCCCGGGATCGACACCGGCTCGGCCTTCCCGGCCGGCATCCTCTTCGAGACGCCATTCCCGAACACCCTGGAGGTCGCAAACACCCTGATCGGGACGTACCTCGACACGGTGAGGGCACCCGCGCAGACGCTCTTCGTGCTTGACACCTCCGGGTCGATGGCGGGGGAGCGGCTGACCGCGCTCCAACAGGCGCTCAAGAACCTCGCCGGGGCGGACTCCTCGACGACGGGCGGTTTTGCCGCGTTCCGCAACCGTGAGCGCGTGACCCTGATCCCGTTCAGTACGGCCCCGGATGCCCCGACGATCGTCGACGTGCCGCAGGTGGACAAGACCGAGGCCCTGCAACGGATCCGCGATATCGCGGACGGGCTCTCCGCGGACGGCGGCACGGCGATCTACGCCTCGCTGGAGCGCGCGTATGCACTCGCCCGGCAGCAGAAGGCCGAGCGACCTGACACCTTCGTCTCGATCGTGCTCATGACCGACGGAGAGAACACCGACGGGCCAACGTCGAAGGACTTCGCGGCGTACTACGCGGCGCAGGGCGAGGATACCCGGGCGATCGCGACCTACGTCGTGCTCTTCGGCAATGGCAACGTCGACGAGCTCACGAGCGTGGCGAAGCTCACCGGCGGCCAGGCGTTCGATGCACTGAACGGCGACCTGTCGAGCGCATTCCAGGACATTCGTGGGTACCAGTAGCGTGTCGCGATGGCTTGCCTCGACCAAGAACATCGCGGGTTCGGCACTGGGCCTCGCGACACTCGGCGCGCATGTCGCGGTCGGTCTCGGCCCGCTGTGGCCCGTTCTCGTCGTCGCGATGTACGCGGTCGGCGCGCTCGTCGCGCCGCGCGACCGTGTCGACCTGCGGCCGGGGCCGCTGCACGGAAACGGGGGAGTGGCGTCAGCGGCAGACCTCACAGCCCAGTTGGCCGCGCTGAGGCGTTCGATGACGGCGGAGAACCGCCGCCTGCCCGAGGAAGCGAGCGTCAGGATCGCCCGGATCCTGGACGCCCTCGATCAGGTCGTCGCCCGCTGGACGGACCTGACCGAAGCGGCGGACCAGGCCCATACCGTCGAGCAGATGATCCTCGACTACCTGCCGACGTCGATCCAACGGTTCCTGAACCTGCCACGGAGCTTTGCGATCGCGAGCCGGGTCGAAGGGAAGAAGACGGCGCAGGACGAACTCATCGAACAGCTCGACATCCTCGAAACCGAGAGCGATCGCATCCGCACCGCGCTCTACGCGAAGGATCTCGCAGCGCTCGAAGACCAGAGCCGCTTCCTGCGCGAGAAATTCGGCCGATCGGAACTCGACCTCTAGGTCAGACGAGTCCGGTCAGACGAGTCCGGTCACGCGAGTCCGGGAAGCGGCACCGGCGGTGCCGGTGCGACGGGGGCCGCGGGGCGATAGGTCGCGATGATGACGCCAGTGCTCGTCGTCCGGCTGTCGACGAGATCGAGCGAAGCGGATGGGCCGCCGTCCGGGAAGAGGCGTCGACCGGTGCCGAGCACCAACGGGTGGATCAGGAGCGTGTACTGGTCGATCAGGCCCCAGCGCATCAGCGCCCGCACGAGCTCGCCACTGCCCAGGATGACGATGTCCTTGCCGGGCTGCTCGCGGAGTTCCGCGACGGTGGTCGTCGCTTCACCGCTCAACAGGATCGAGTTGTTCCAGCTCAGGGGGCCGGGAAGCGTTTTCGACGTCACGTACTTCGGGATGTTGTTGATCACCTCGGTGTACGGGTTCTCGACGGTCATCGCCGGCCAGATCGATGCGAAGTCCGCGTACGTCTTGCGTCCGAAGAGCAGGGCGCCTGCGTCGCCGATTCCCGCGGCCATGACGCTGCCCATCACCGAGTCGGCATAGGGCTGAGCCCAGCCACCGAGGTCGAAGCCATCCCTGCGATCCTCGTTTGCCCGGCCGGGCGCCTGCATCACACCGTCGAGGGTCACGCTGTTGGTAACCACGATTCTGCTCATCGAAACTCCTTTCCTCCGTCTGCAAACTTACTGCCCGGCGTCGGATCTGCTAATTCGGGGGACCGAGATCGCGCCCGCGCTTTCCGGCGATCCGATCTGTTGACAAAAAATACTGTCGGTGAAAGCATGGGCACATGCTTGAAGTCGCCGTCATCGACACCGCGGCCGCGGCGGCTGCCTCGCTCGAACCCACGCGCAGCCGACTGCTCGCCGAGCTCGGCACGCCCGGTTCGGCCACGTCGCTCGCGGCCAGGCTCGGCCTGCCCCGGCAGAAGATCAACTACCACCTGCGCGAACTGGAACGTCACGGCCTGATCGAGCTTGTCACCGAGCGCCGCAGGGGGAACATGACCGAGCGCGTGATGCGGGCGACGGCTCAGTCATTCGTGATCTCGCCATCCGCGCTCGGGGGAGTGGCTCCGGACCCGCGGCGCGGGGTGAACGAATTCTCGGCGCGCTGGATGCTCGCCGTCGCCGCCCGCCTGGTCCAGGAGGTCGGCACCCTGCTCGACCGGTCCGCACGCGCCCACCGTCCGCTCGCGACATTCACGATCGACAGCGAACTGCGCTTCGCGTCCGCGGCCGATCGCGCCGGATTCAGTACCGAACTCGCCCTCGCGGTCGCGACCCTCGTCGCCCGTTACGACTCACCGCAATCGAAGGGTGGCCGCGCCCACCGGCTCGTCCTCGCTCTGCACCCGAGCATCACCCGGCCCGCGGAGACCGCCACGCCAGCAGACACCATCACGCCAGCAGACAGGGAGAACTGACATGAGCACGGACTTCGAGATCGTCGTCGAGGGGGAGTACCCCGGCGATCCTGAACAGATGTGGGACGCCGTCACCCACAACACGGCGGCGTGGCTGTTCCCGACGGACGGCATGCCCGGCGTCGACGTGGTCTCGGAGCGCCCGACCCACCACGTGAACCGCATGGAGGGAACCGACGGATGGTTCAACCAGCTCGAACAGGTCATCGAACCGCGTCCCGGAGGCCGTTCGTTCCTCCGCTGGGTGCACAGCGGCGTCATCCAGGACGACTGGGACAACCAGTACGACGCTGCGAGCAGGCACACCGTGTTTTACCTGCACACCCTGTCCGAGTACCTCGAGCATTTCGCGGGCCGCAGTGCCGTCTTCACCGACGTGCAGGGTCCGGCGGCCTCTGGCGGTCCCGAGGGATTCGAGACGCTCCGGAGCGCCCTCGGGTTGACGCCCGCTTCTGTCGTGGGGGAGACGGTCACGGTCGCGCTGCCGGGGGTGCCTGCCAGCGCGGCCACCGTCGACTGGAACGCCGAGCACTTCATCGGGCTCCGCACGGACGACGCCCTCTACCGGTTCTTCGGCCGAAACGCCTTCGGCGCGGTCGTCGGGCTGACCGTGCACCGGTTCGGCGATGACGATGCTGCGGGCCTTCCGGCCGAATGGACAGCGTGGCTCGACGGCCTGTACGGCTGAAGGGGGCTCTGGAAACCGGGGGACTCGCGCGCTACCGTTGCAGCATGAGCGCACTGGACCTGGCCACCCTCCGGCGCCTGGCCGCGGCGGGCAACGAAGAGGCGGCGAACCGGCTCGCCGAACTCGCGGCGGAGCGTGGTGACGTCACCGAGTTGCGTGAGCTGGTGGATGCGGGTAACGAGCTCGCCGGGGAAGAACTCGCCACGCTCGCGGGGGAGCGTGGCGATGTCGATGAGTTGCGACGCCTGCTGGGTGAGGGAAACGAACTCGCCGCCGACAAGCTGGCCCAGTTCGCCGCACGGCGAGAGGACGTCGACGAGCTGAGTCGTCTCGCCGACGAGGGCAACGAGGTCGCCGCGACCCTATTGACCCGTCTCATCCGAGGAACGGACTAGGGGAGCGAACAGTGACCGTGACGGGAATCGGAGGACTCTTCTTCCGCAGCACTGATCCGGAGGCCCGGGCCGCCTGGTACCGGGAGCACCTCGGTATCGAAGCGGGCCAGGCCGGTGTCTGGCAGCAGCAGGCGGGCCCGACTGTGTTCGCGCCCTTTCCCTCCGAAAGTGACTATTTCTCGGAGAAACAATCGTTCATGCTCAACCTCCGTGTCACGGACCTCGAAGCACTCGCCGCGGAGCTCACGGCGGCGGGCGTCCCTGTCGAGCGTCGACCGGAGTGGGACACGACCGACTACGGCCGATTCGCGCGCATCCACGATCCCGAGGGTCTTCCGATCGAGCTGTGGGAGCCACCGACCTGAACTCGCGGCTGGCCGCTGTCATGGCCTGGGGCAACTCGAACTGACATAATGTGCATTATCGGTCATTACCGGATGGCTGATTTCGTGGAGGTGTGGCCGCCCGGTCAGGCGCCGACGTACGCCGCGAGGAACTGACCGGTGAGGGTCGACCGCGCGGCGACGAGTTCGGCGGGCGTTCCTTCGAAGACGATGCGTCCGCCGTCGTGTCCGGCGCCAGGGCCGAGGTCGATGATCCAGTCGGCGTGTGCCATGACCGCCTGGTGGTGTTCGACGACGATCACGGACTTGCCCGAATCGACCAAGCGATCCAGCAGGCCCAGGAGCTGCTCGACATCGGCGAGGTGCAGGCCGGTGGTCGGCTCGTCGAGAACGTAGACATCGCCCTTCTCGGCCATCTGGCTCGCGAGCTTGAGCCGCTGGCGTTCACCCCCCGAGAGGGTCGTCAGCGGCTGGCCGAGGCTCAGGTAGCCGAGCCCGACATCCGCCAGCCGGACCAGGATGGCGTGAGCGGCCGGCGTTCGTGACTCCCCCGCGCCGAAGAATTTCTCGGCTTCGGTGACCGACATTGCGAGGACCTCGCTGATGTCGCGTCCGCCGAGGTGGTACTCGAGCACGGATGCCTCGAACCGCTTCCCTTCGCACACCTCGCAGGTCGTCGCGACGGTGGCCAGAACGCCGAGGTCGGTGTAGATGACGCCCGCCCCGTTGCAATTGGCGCAGGCACCCTCCGAATTGGAACTGAACAGGGCCGGCTTGACGCCGTTGGCCTTGGCGAAGGCCTTGCGGATCGGCTCGAGCATTCCGGTGTATGTCGCCGGGTTGCTGCGCCGGGAACCCCGGATACCGCCCTGGTCGATCGACACGACGTCGGCCCCTGCCGGGATCGACCCGTGCACGAGCGAACTCTTTCCCGACCCGGCGACCCCGGTCAGCACGACGAGCACGCCGAGCGGGATGTCGACGTCGACGTTCTGCAGGTTGTTCTTCGTCGCACCGCGGATCTCCAGTGCCCCCGTGGGTGTGCGTACGGTGTCTTTGAGGACGGAGCGGTCGTCGAAATGGCGACCCGTGAGAGTTCCACTCGTCCGTAGCTCCTCGACGGTGCCCTCGAAGCAGACGGTTCCGCCTGCCGTTCCCGCGCCAGGGCCGAGGTCGACGACGTGGTCGGCGATCACGATCGTCTCCGGTTTGTGTTCGACCACGAGGACGGTGTTTCCCTTGTCGCGCAGCTGCAGCAGGAGCGTGTTCATGCGTTCGATGTCGTGGGGGTGCAGGCCGATGGTGGGTTCGTCGAAGACGTAGGTGACGTCGGTCAGCGAGGAGCCCAGGTGCCGGATCATCTTGGTGCGCTGCGCTTCACCACCGGACAGCGTTCCGGCGGGCCGATCGAGAGACAGATACCCCAGTCCGATCTCCACGAAGGAATCCAGGAGCTGGCGCAGCACGCTCAGGAGCGGCGAAACGGACGGTTCATCGAGGCCGCGCACCCAGCTGGCCAGATCGCTGATCTGCAGGCAACAGGCATCCGCGATACTGATCCCCGAGACCATTGAGGACCGGGCGGCCGCGCTGAGGCGGGTCCCCCGGCACTCCGGGCAGGTCGTGAACGTGACCGCGCGGTCGACGAACACGCGGATGTGCGGCTGCATCGCCTCACGGTCCTTGGAGAGGAATGCCTTCTGCACCTTGGGCACGAGGCCCTCGTACGTCATGTTGACGTCCCCCACCTTCACCTTGACCGGTTCCCGGTAGAGGAAGTCCTCCAGTTCCTGCGCGCTGTAGTCGCGGATCGGCTTGTCGGCGTCGAGGAAGCCGGACCCGGTGAAGATCCGCACGCCCCAGCCGTCCGGCGTGTAGCCGGGGATGGTGAGCGCCCCCTGGTTGAGCGACTTGGCCGCATCGTAGAGCTGCGTCAGATCGATGTCGTTGATCGTTCCCATGCCTTCGCAGCGCGGGCACATGCCTCCCGTGACCGTGAAGCTCCGCCGTTCCTTCACGGTCTTCCCCGCCCGTTCCATCGTGACGGCGCCCGCCCCGCTGATGGAGGCGACGTTGAAGGAATAGGCCTGAGGCGAGCCGATGTGCGGCTGTCCCAGCCTGCTGAAGAGGATGCGCAGCAGCGAGTTCGCGTCGGTCGCGGTTCCGACGGTCGACCGGGAATTGGCGCCCATCCGTTCCTGGTCGACGATGATCGCCGTCGTGAGTCCCTCGAGCACGTCCACGTCCGGCCGGGCCAGGGTCGGCATGAAGCCCTGCAGGAAAGCGCTGTACGTCTCGTTGATCATCCGCTGGGACTCCGCGGCGATCGTGCCGAACACGAGGGAGCTCTTACCGGAACCGGAGACGCCGGTGAACACCGTCAGTCGACGTTTGGGGATGTCGACGGTGACGTTCTTGAGGTTGTTCTCCCTGGCACCCTGCACTCGGATCAGGTCGTGGACGTCTGCGGCGTGCGCACGCGGCAACGGGAGGTTCGGTGTCGGGGAGATGCTCGTCATGGCTCCATTCAAGCAGCATCGCTCGCTTGGGAGGCCTCGTGCAGAAACCCCGGAACTCCCCCACTCGGCCATTGCGCAAGAGGTGCCCTCGTGGCTACAGTCTCGGTGACCGAACCCCTCATTCGCGGGGTTCCCAAGTCCGAGGAGCGCAGCCATGTCGAACCCCGTCGCCGTATTCGATCTCACGATCGATCCACGGACCCTGAGCAAGTCGGAAGTGACCACCATCCGAACGGCCATGGCCATCGGCGGTTTGGTCGCCGTGATCCTCGGAGTGATGATCCTGGTCTGGCCAGGCGCGACCCTCAACGTCATTGCGGTGCTCTTCGGGCTCTACTTCCTGGTCGGCGGGATCGCGCGCATCGTTCGCGGCATCGCGATGGCCGGGGGAAGCGCCGGAGTCCGCGTGCTGAACATCCTGCTGGGCGTCCTGCTGCTGGTCGCGGGCATCGTCGCGATCCGGAATCCAATCGGATCCCTTGCCGTGCTCGGCATGGTCATCGGGATCTCGTGGCTGATCGAAGGCGTCGCGGCGCTCGTCGAGACTGCGTCGGATTCCAGCCGATGGTTCGGAATCCTCTTCGCGGTGATCAGCATCGTCGCGGGCATCGTGGTGCTGCTCTCCCCCGTCGATTCACTGGGGGTGCTCGTCGTCGTCGGCGGCGTCTTCCTGATCGTCTCCGGCCTCGTGCAGCTGGTGATGTCCTTCACCCTCGGCCGTGGAGCGCAGAGCACCGTCACCGACTGACGTTCCGGCCCGCGTGCGCGTCGCCGCTCGCCAGTAGCGCTTTCTAGTCGGTGACCATGTCCGTCGTGTCGCCGACGTACCGAGTGTTGCCCGCGGGAACCGGCTCGACGGCGGCCAGGGCGACTTCCGCGGCGAATTCGCTCACGTTGTAGAGACGACCGGCGGCGACCTTGCGGGCGCTCATCGTTCCGGGGCTCGAACGCTCGAGGAGGGTCGCGGTGACGGTGCCCTCGATGATGTCGCCGGAGACAACGACGAAGCCGATGCCGTCGGACTCGAGTTCGGGGATGAGCGCGCGCAGGGCGTCTTCACCGGCGCGCTTGCTCCGTGCGACCGGCAAGTACTCCGGCATCGTCGGGGCGGTCTCGAAGAAGTGCGCCTGGTGGCTCGTGACGAACACGACCCTGGCTCCGGCGCCCAGCAGGGGGCGGACGGCCGCGAGGAGGTTGAGCTGGGCATCCCGGTTGAGCTTCATCGCATAGTCGGGCGCCATCCCGGTTTCCATGCCACCGGAGGCATTCATCACGAGGATGTCGAGTCCGCCGTATTCAGCACGGATCGTCTCGATCATGGCCGCAACGGAGGCCTCATCGGTGAGGTCGGCGCCCGCGGTGATGGCCGTTCCGCCGGCCGCGCGGATGGCGTCGGCGACCTTGATCGCCCGCGCCTCCTTGTTGCGGAAGTTGATGACGACGCTCGCTCCGGCCTCCGCGAAGATTCCGACGGTTGCGGCTCCCACGCCCCGGGAAGAACCGGTGACAAGGACACGCTGTCCGTTCAGTGAACCTGCGGCAAGTGGGTTGGTCACACGAACTCCTCAAATAACGAACTGGGTCTAGCAGAAGACCTTACCAAGAACCCCGCTCCCCGCCCGTGTCGGCACACCTGCTAGTTTGAGAAGGGGAACACAATGGGGAGGGTCACGATGGACGTATTCGCTGCAAATTACGCGTGGGTTGTCTGGCTGGTGCTCATACTGATCTTCATCACCATCGAGATGGTCACTCTGGACCTCACGTTCCTGATGATCTCGCTCGGCAGCCTCGGCGGCCTGGTTTCCGGCCTCTTCGGCGTGCCGTGGTGGGGCCAGCTCGTGATCGCCGCGCTCCTGTCCATGGTGCTGCTGCTCGGCATCCGCCCACCCCTGCTCCGGGTGCTCAAACGCGGCGGCGACCCGACCCTCAGCAACGTCGATGCGCTCCTCGGCCAGGACGGCCATATCGTGAGCTCGACCGGGCCGCTGGCCCAGGTTCGCCTCGCGAATGGCGAGACCTGGACCGCGCGCTTCTCCCCCCTGGTCGAACCGGCCGTCTTCGCGCCGGGCGAACGTGTCATCGTCATCGCCATCGACGGGGCGACCGCAGTGGTCATCCCGGCAGAAAGGAACATTTCATGAGTGATCCGACCCAGACTGTCGTGCAGGTGATCGTCGTCGCTTTCGTCGCGGCGCTCGTCATCTTCGTGATCGTCACCCTCGCGAAGTCCATCCGCATCATCCCCCAGGCCAGGGCCGGGGTCGTGGAGAGGCTGGGCCGGTACCACAAGACGCTCATGCCCGGCCTCAACATCCTGATCCCGTTCGTCGATCGACTGCGTCCCCTCATCGACCTGCGCGAGCAGGTCGTATCCTTTCCGCCCCAGCCGGTGATCACCGAGGACAACCTCGTCGTGTCGATCGACACGGTCGTGTACTTCCAGGTGACGGATGCCCGGGCGGCGACCTACGAGATCGCCAACTACCTCGGCGCGGTCGAACTGCTCACCACGACGACCCTCCGTAACGTCGTCGGCGGGCTGAACCTCGAGGAAGCGCTCACGAGCCGCGACAACATCAACGGCCAGCTCCGTATCGTGCTCGACGAGGCCACGGGCAAGTGGGGCATCCGGGTCGGCAGGGTCGAGCTCAAGGCCATCGATCCGCCGCACTCCATCCAGGACTCGATGGAGAAGCAGATGCGTGCCGAGCGTGACCGTCGTGCGCTGATCCTGACCGCGGAGGGCACCAAGCAGTCCGCCATTCTCACCGCGGAAGGCGCCCGCCAGGCGGCCATCCTCTCCGCAGAGGGCGACGCGAAGGCGGCCGTCCTCCGCGCACAGGGTGAAGCCGAGGCGATCACGACCGTGTTCCGGGCGATCCACGAGGGCGACCCCGACCCGAAGCTCCTCGCGTACCAGTACCTGATGACTCTCCCGAAGCTCGCAGAGGGCAGCGCGAACAAGCTCTGGATCGTGCCGAGTGAACTCACCGAGGCGATGAAGGGCATCGGCCGCGCGTTCGGCGATCGGCCCGTCACCGGGTCCGCCGTTCCCCCGGAGGCCACCGCTCCGGTCGCCACTCCCCCGTCAGCCGCATCGACTATGGCTGCACCCACGACGCCCGCACCCTCGCACGCCGCAGAGGGGTAGTCCCGTGGTCTCGGGCGGCCCCTCCTCGTTCCTGGCCGGGCCGCCCCCGCGCATCTTCGCCCACCGCGGGTTCGCGCTGAACGCACCGGAGAACACGGTCCTCGCGTTCCGGCACGCTCTGGACAACGGTGCGACCCATCTGGAGACAGACGTGCACTCGTCCAGGGACGGGGTCGCGGTGCTCAGCCATGACGCCCGCCTTGCCCTGCCCGAGCTGGACATCCATCTCGAAGAGCTGCGCGTCACCGAACTGCAACGGATCGATCTCGGCTTCGGCCAGTCCTTCTCCACTCTCACGGAAGCGTTCGACGCCTTCCCGGAGGCGCGATTCAACCTCGACGTGAAGTCAGAGGACGCCGTCGCCGCGACGGCCGCCGCCGTGCTCGCGGCGGGCGCGACCGACCGGGTCCTCGTGACCTCCTTCTCCGAGGAACGCCGCAGACGGACGGTCCGGCTCCTGCCCGGCGTGGCCTCGAGTGCCTCGGCGGCCATCGTCGCGCAGGTCGTCGTCGCCGCCCGGCTCGGGAATGCGGCACTCCTCCGGCGTGTTCTCAGCGGATGCGTCGCTGTTCAGGTACCCGAGACGGCGTCCGTGCTGCGTGTCGTGACCCCCCACTTCGTGCGAGCCGTCCATTCGGTCGGCGTCGAGGTGCATGTCTGGACAGTCAACGACCCCGCGGCCATGGAACGCCTGCTGGACACCGGCATCGACGGCCTCGTGACCGACCGGACGGACCTCGCCGCTGCGCTGATCGGTCGCAGGTCCGAGCGCGACACGCCCGGGTTGCCATAAATCCCGCTTCCGAAACTGAGAGTTATCACCGAGTACGGGCATAACGGAAAGATAACGCCCAGCTTGACGGTTTATAACTGAGAGTTGCATCGCGAGAGGAGACCACACAATGGCGGATCGCAGTTTGCGTGGCATGAGGTTGGGCGCACAAAGCCTTCAAAGCGAAGAGGGCGTAACCTTTTCACCACGAGTTAGTCACACATATCTGTGTGCGACGTGCTCACGAGAGACGGTGATGATCTTTTCGGCGGAGGCGGAAGCCCCCGACGAGTGGGAATGCAGGTTCTGTTCCCAGACGGCCACCCGGCTCGTCGATTCCAAGCCCGTCATCGTCGATCACTCGGCCGAGAAGGTACCGCGCACGCACTGGGACATGCTCCTGGAACGTCGCACCCGTCCCGAGCTCGAGGAACTGCTCGAGGAGCGCCTGGCGTTCCTGCGCGCACGTCGCGGACAGCAGAAGATCGGCGCCTAAGGCCGAGCAGACACTACGCACGCACCCGATTCTGTCGGGTGCGTTCTGCGTTAACCGGGTGAACCGGTCGAACCGGCACCGCGGTCGCACGCCGGCGCGCGTCCCGTCGTGCGGACGGCGCGAAGACCAGGCAGAAGACGAGCCCCGCGAGGCCGAGTCCGGAGACGAGCCACTCGATTCCCCGGCCGGCCGCCATCGCCGGGGTCACCGTCGTGCTGAGTGGAACGGTCTGCACCATGGAGCCGGGGACCCAGGTCGGCAGGCTGTCGATCGTGTGGCCGTCCGGCGCGATGATGGCGCTCGAGCCGACCGTCGAGATATTGACGACGGTGCGCCCGGCCTCGATCGCGCGCAGCCGGGCGATCGCCAGCTGCTGGACGCTCTCGTCCGTGTGCCCGAAGTCGGCGTTGTTGGTCTGGGCGAGGATGACCGTCGCCCCGGAGTCGATCATCTGGTGCACGAGCTGGTCGTCGGCGATGTCGAAGCAGATCGCGATGCCGGCCAGGATCCCGTTGACGTCGAAGACGTTCGGTTGGGTGCCGAGCTGGTAGTCCCGAGAGATCAGGTCGATCAGCTCCGGGGCGAAAGGACGCCAGAAAGCCCGATCAGGCATGTATTCCGCGAAGGGAACCGGGTGCACTTTGTCATAGAGGGCCGTGACGCCCTCCCCCGCCTTCCAGAGCAGGCTCGTGTTGTAGTACTTGCCATCCCGGTAGGTGATCGTGCCCGTGATGAGCGGGGCCATCATCGCGCGGCTCACGTAGTCGAGGACGTGTGCGGCGTCCTGCGACCGGGTCGGGTCGATGTCACTGCCGTTCTCCGGCCACACGACGAAGTCGACCGGATCCCCGACCAGCGGCAGGGTCGCCGAGGTGTGGTCGGAGAGGATCTGCCCCGGCGAGTACTGCGCGAACAGCCCGGCATCGGAAGCGCCCTGGACGGCGGCGATCCTGGTCTCCCCCGACTGGGCGATGGAGACGGCGGGCACGACGAGCAGCAGGGCGACGGATGCCGTGAGCACCGTCAACCGGGCGAGCACTCCCCAGCCGACCTCCCGCAGCAACTGCAGCGCGAGCGCACTGAGCCAGACCATCAGGAAGCTGAGTCCGGACATCCCGACCCAGGCCACGAGGCCCGCGAACGGGCTCTCCGACTGCGAGATAGCCACGCGCCCCCAGGCGAAGCCGCCGTACGGCCAGACGGCGGAAATCGCCTCACGCGCCGTCCAGAGGCCGGCAACGACCAACGGGACCATGCCCAGGCGTCCCCAGCGCGTGGGCCACGCCCGCGGGCCGCGGTTCAGAACGACGGCGACGAGCCAGAGGCCGACGCCGAAGAAGATCGCCTCGAGTCCTCCGAGTGCGAGCCAGGGCACCGGGCCCAGGTAGAGGGTGATCCAGCTGATGTGGATCAGCCAGAACGACAGTCCGGCGACCATACCGACGAGAAGGGCAGGCGCCGGGCGGCGACCGAGCAGGGCGAGGAACATCAGCACGACCCCAATAGGCGCCAGGACCCACCAGGAACGGTCGGGGAAACCGCCGTCGAGGATCGCTCCCGCGGCGGCGGCGAGCACAACGGCCGCCGGGAGGGGCAACCGGAATTCCTCTCGATCCCTAGCCGTCTCGACGTTGTTCATCGGCACACCAGTCACTCGCACGGCCTAGGCGAACGAGGAGTAGGCGACGATGCCGCGCCGAATGGCGTCGAGCGCGATCCGGGCGGTCGTGCCGACCGGAGCATCGGCGACGACGGACAGCTGGTCGAGGAGATCGATGGTCTGCTTGGTCCAGCGCACGAAGTCCCCCGCGGCCATCTCGGCCTCGTCGAGGACGTCGATGAGCGAACCGTCCCTGGCCCACTTCCACATGGCGAGGGAGAGCCCGACCGCGAGCGGGTTGCTGCCCGGCAGCTGGTGGTCGCGTTCGAGGTCGTCGAGGCGGCTCCAGAGCTCCTGGGTGTCGTGCAGGGCGGCCCGGAACTGTCCCCGGGGCAGGTACCGCTCGTCGATGAGCCCTTCCTCGCGCCGCGGCTCGAAGACGAGGGCGCAGGCCATCGCGGCGAGTCCGGCCGGGTCGAGGTCGTTCCACAGCCCGCGGCGGAGGGACTCGGCGACGAGCAGGTCCCTGTCGGCGTAGATCCGCCGAAGGATGAGGCCGCTCTCGCTCAGCGTCACCGCGCCGGCCTGGTCTTCGAGCAGGTAGCCGTAACCGAGCAGGACCTCGGTGACACGGTCGAAGACGCGCGCGACGGCACCGGTGCGGGTCGTGATCTGTTTCGTGAGCGCATCCGTCTCTCGACGCAGTTTCCACCAGCGCTGCGCCCAGCGGGCGTGCGACTCGCGTTCGGGACAGTTGTGGCACGGATGCGCGCGGAGCCGTTTGCGAAGGCTCGCGAGTTCGCGTTGGCGACGTTCCTTCGCAGCGCGGGCGCCGGTCTCCCCCGTGAGCGTCTCGCGCTCGACCTCGGTGAGCCGGCGACGGATCGCCGAGTACTCGGTGAAGTCGCCGAGGTGGCAGACCATCGAGGCGGCGAAGCCCGTGAGGGATTCCTCCTGCTGGCGCACGGCCCTGGCCATGTCGACGACGGCGCGGTCGGCCTGGAACTGGGCGAACGAGGATTCCAGGACCGTGCGGGTGCGGTCACGGCCGAACTGGTCGATCAGGTTCACGGCCATGTTGTACGTCGGCTTGAAGCTCGAGTTGAGCGGGTACGTGCGGCGGGACGCGAGTGAGGCGACGGTCTGAGGGTCGAGCCCGGAGGCCCACTGGATCACCGAGTGGCCTTCGACGTCGATGCCGCGCCGGCCGGCGCGTCCGGTGAGCTGGGTGTACTCCCCCGGCGTGATCGGCACGCGGGCCTCGCCGTTGAACTTTTCGAGCTTGTCGAGGACGACGGTTCGCGCGGGCATGTTGATGCCGAGGGCGAGCGTCTCCGTCGCGAAGACCGCCTTGACGAGCTTCTTCTGGAAGAGCTCCTCGACGACCTCCTTGAAGGCGGGCAGCATGCCGGCGTGGTGGGCGGCGACGCCGCGTTCGAGGCCATCGAGCCACTCGAAGTAGCCGAGCACGCCGAGGTCCTCGTCGAGCAGGGTGCGGCAGCGTTCGTCCACGATCGCGCGGATCTCGGCGCGTTCCGCGGCATCGGTCAGGCGGACACCCGCCCGCAGGACCTGGTTGACCGCCTGGTCGCAGCCGACCCGGCTGAAGATGAAGAAGATCGCCGGGAGGAGGTGCTTGCCGCCGAGGAGGCGGACGATCTCGGCGCGGTCCATCCTGCCCGGCTCGAAGGTCGACCGTGGGCGTTGCGACCGACCGCGGTTGCCCCCGCGCCGGTCTCCCTGGCGGTCAGTGACGCCACGACCGGCGCCCTGGGCCAGGCGGACCAGTTCCGGGTTCACCCGGTGGGTTCCAGCGGCTCCCGTGGAGTCGAACAGGTCGAGCATCTTGCTCTTGACGAGTACGTGCTGTTCGAGGGGCACCGGGCGTTCCTCGGAAACGATGACGTCGGTCTCGCCGCGGACGGCCTGCAGCCAGTCGCCGAACTCCTCCGCGTTGGACACGGTCGCGCTCAGCGACACCATCCGCACGTTCTGGGGCAGGTGGATGATGACTTCTTCCCAGACGGCGCCGCGGAACCGGTCGGCGAGGAAGTGCACTTCGTCGAGGACCACGAAGGCGAGGTTGGTGAGGAGGTCCGAGTCCGCGTAGAGCATGTTGCGCAGTACCTCTGTCGTCATGACGACGATGCGGGCCTGCGGGTTCACGTTGGTGTCGCCGGTGAGGAGTCCGACTTCGTCTGCCCCGTACTCGGCGACGAGTTCCTGGAACTTCTGGTTGCTGAGCGCCTTCATCGGCGCGGTGTAGAAGACCTTCTTGGTCGACTGCTTCATCGCGAGGTAGATCGCGAACTCCGCGATCAGGGTCTTGCCCGCGCCGGTCGGGGCCGCGACGAGGACGCTGTTGCCGTCCTCGAGCGAGGCGCAGGCGGCGATTTGGAAGGGGTCGAGGTCGAACCGGAGGCCGGCGCGGAAAGCGGAGAGCCGCGGGCGGCTCGCCCGGTCACGTGCCGCTGCGAAGCGTTCGGCGGGCGTCGGCTCGGCCGGGGTCTGGAGAGAGGTCATGGGAGACGCCTAGAGCGCCAGCTCCTGTTCGAAGGCGAGGGCGCGCCGGGCGGCACGCCGGTCATGCAGGAGGGCGACCCCGTACGCGGCGAAGTACAGCACCACCATCGGAATGGCGAGGAGGAACATCGACACGACGTCGGCTGCGGGGGTCGCGATCGCGGTGAAGAGGATGATGACGAGGATGGCGACCCGCCAGGACTTGATGATCGACGTCGCGCTGATCACCCCCGCGAAGTTCAGCAGCACGATGAAGACGGGCAGGACGAACGCGATCCCGATCGCGACGACGAGCTTGAGCACGAAGTCGAAGTAGCTCTGGGCGGTGATGAGCGCGGCATCCTGTGACGGTGCGAAGCCCGTCATGAGCTCGACGACGTGCGGAAGCACGTAGAAGCCGGCGGCGCAGCCCGCCAGGAACAGCGGCACTGCCGTGAAGAAGAAGCCGAAGGTGTAGCGCTTCTCGGTTCGGGTCAGCCCCGGCATCAGGAAGGCGAAGACCTGGTACAGCCACATCGGGCTCGAGATGACGATTCCCACGTAGACGGAGATCTTGAGCTTGAGGTCGAAGGCGCTCGTGATGTCCGGGTAGTTAAGCTGTGCGCTACGCCCCTGTGCGGACGCGATCGTGTAGATCGGCTCCCTGAGGGCGTTCCAGACGAAATCGGACAGGAAATAGCCGATCACGGCGCCGACGAGGATTCCGGCGGCGGCAAGGAACAGGCGTTTCCGCAGCTCGAGAAGGTGCTGTCCGAGGGACATCTTCCCGTCAGGGGCCGTGCGCCGAGTCGTGCGCCGAGGAGTGCGCCCAGGCACGGAGGTTACGGCTTTGTCGTCGGATCGGGCGCGTCGGCTCCCGGGGCGGAGTCCGTCCCGGGTGCGCTCTTCGTCTCAGCGGGCTCGTCGCTGCGGATCTCGCTCTTGAAGATCTTCATCGACTGGCCAAGACTGCGCGCGAGCGCGGGAAGCTTGGGCGCACCGAAGAGCAACAGAACGATGACAAGGATGATCAGGAAGTGCCATCCGGTCAGGTTGTTAAGCATGAGGGTGTGTCCTCTTCATCGGTGGGTCAGGTCTGACGATCGGACCGTGTTGCAATAGCTTACCTCTGGCAATCCGACGATCCCGCCGTTCCTGCCTTCGACGTTCCCGAGCGGTGCGTTGCAGGTCGACGGTCCTGGCGAGCTCGTTCCAGTCCGCGAAGATTGCGGGACGCCGCGGCGGCTCCGTCTCCTCCTCCGGGTCAGCGTCGAGCGCTCCCACGAGGTCACCGAGCGCACCGACGGCATCCGCGAGCACCATGAGCTTCCGGAACAGCAGCACGGCGAACCAGGCCAGCATTCCGAGCAGGACAAGCACCAGCCCGGTCCAGATCAGCACCCAGCTCCACCACGGCATCGGCTACTCCCCCGGCCCTGCCGCTGCGGCGGATGCCGCAGGCTCCGGATAGCGCGCCGCACCGGCATCCGCCCACGCGCGCACGATCTCGCGAGCGGCAGCGGGCTCGACGACGGTGACGACCCCGGCGAGACCCGCGACGAGGCGTTTGAGCGCGTGATAGTGCGAGACACGCAGCGTCGCCCTGACCCGGTCACCGGCGAGTTGCTGGACCGGGCGGCCGGACAGGTAGTCGCCCAGGAGCGGCAGCGCGCCGGCCACGAGCTCGACGACCACGTCGAGATCGGATTCGGAGCCCTGGAAGAGGGTGTCCGGCAGAATCAGGTCCTCGGTGCGGCTCGTCACGGGGCGATCGGTGGCGGTGAGCGTGCTCATCCGGTCGAGCCGGAAGGTCCGGACGGCTCCGCGCAGGTGGCACCAGCCGCGCAGGTACCAGTCCCGGTCGACGGATTCGACGCGGAGCGGGTCGACGTAGCGTTCTTCCTGACCGCCGCGGGCGTTCAGGTAGTCGAACCGGACCTGGACGCCGGTCTGCAGGGCGGACTGGATGACGGAGATCGCCGTTCCCGAAGCGCTCGCGGACACGGCGAGCTGGCTCGGCGCGGCGGTGGCGCTCCGGGTGAGCTTGGCCATCAGTGATGCGATCGCATCCCGGTCTGCGTTCTCGGGAAGCGAGGAGAGGTACTGCAGGCCGGCGATGAGCGCGGCCGCCTCGCGTGCGGAGAACCGGGGGGAATCCTCGATCGCCACGAGATGGGTCAGCACGATCGTGTCGTCGGCCTCGAACTGGCCCCACTCGATGTCGAAGAGATCCCCGGGCAGGTACTGGCTCGTGTCGCCGGGTACCCCGGAGACGGCGATCAGGGTGACCGCGTCGCGTACCCGCTCGGGCGTGACGCCGAAGTGCGCGGCGACGTCGGTGACGCTGATGCCGTCGTGGTCGATGAGATACGGGACGAGCGAGAGCAGGAAGGTGAGCTTGTCTGGGGCGCCGAGTGGCACGCGGGGGCTCATGAGCGAGCCTCGAGCGGCTCGAGGAGTTCGTGGTGTTCGTGGGCATCGCGGACGAGGAGGAGTCGGTCGAGCACGGCGTCCCGGAGGGCCGGCGGGGAGAGCACGAGCACCTCCGGCCCGAACCCGGCGAGTTCGTCCGCGAGGATGTTCAGGTCGGTGTAGTGCAGGACGAGCGCTCCGGTCGGCTCGGCACCGGAGGCATCCGCTGCCCGCTTGCCGAGGCGGACGGCGGCATCGGTGCCCGGGAGGACCTCGATCTCAGCGACGTTGGCCGTGAAAAGGGCGTCGAGTTCGGCGAGGGCGGCCTGGCCGGCATCCGGCCCGGATTCGGGTGCGATCAGGTCCGGGACGACCGTGACCGGTCCGACGATGCGGGAGAGCAGGAAGGTACGGGTGGCACCGGCGTCGAGGTCGGTGCCGAACAGGTGCCAGCGGCTCTCGTGCTGGACGACGGCGCGCGGCGCCACCTTCCGGCGCCGCGGGGCCGCCTCGCCCGGCTTCAGGTACAGGAACGAGACCACGTGCGCGCGGTCCATGGCCTTGCTGAGCGGCTCGAAGGAGGCGTCGCGGACCCGGAGGGTCGGGGCATACCCGAGCACGGGGTCGCCGTCCGCTCCCCCGAGCGCGTTGAGCTTGGTCAGGGCTCGCCGGGACTCCGCCGAGAGCGAGCCCTCCTTCCAAACGGTCGCGGCAAGTTTGAGCAGCATCAGTTCGTCGCCGGAGAACGATACGTCCGTCGGAAGTTCGTAGAGGCCCTTGGGGATCCGGTAGCGCAGATTGCGGTTGTTCCCTGGATCCTCGGGCTGTTCGACGGTCTCGAGCGGGATCCCGAGTTCGCGGATGTCGTCCTTGTCCCGCTCGAACTGCCGTTCCAGGCTCGCATTGTCGCCGCTGTGCACGTAACGCTGCCGGTAGCCCTGAACAGTCGACAGGATGTCGGCCTTCGTCAGGCCGATTTCGGTCGCTATCAGTGCCAGCACGAGGCTGAACAGGCGTTCTTCAACCGTGATGCGGTTGATCGGTTCGGGGGTGGTCGACACGCTGTGAGTCTAACCGAGCCCCGGTAGCACGCCCGTGTCGAGCAGTGAGAAGCGGATGCGCCACGTTGCCCGTGTCCCTCGGTCAGTCGCGGTTGGGTGGTCCGGTCAGGACCTGATGGGCGCGGTGCCGGTTCGGTGGCCGCCACAACCGTTGCGGGTCGATCAACCCCGGAGCCCGCACCTGCGGTGACCCCTTCACCATGCGGATCTCCCACCCCGAGGTGTCGATGGTGTGGTGATGGAACCAGCAGAGGAGGACCCCGTTGTCGACGTTCGTCGGTCCGTCCTTCGCCCAGGGCTTCACGTGGTGCACTTCGGCCCAGTGCGCGGGGGCTTTGCAGTCGGGGATGATGCACCCGCCGTCTCGGGCGGTGATCGCCCGCCGCTGGGCCCGGTTGAAGTAGCGTCGTTCGGGGCCGAGTTTGAGGACCTGGTTGTTCTCGCCGAATAACACCCCTTGGAAGCCGCCGTCGCAGATGCGCTGGTGCAC
This sequence comes from Cryobacterium algoricola, assembly GCF_004402485.1. Lineage (GTDB taxonomy): Bacteria > Actinomycetota > Actinomycetes > Actinomycetales > Microbacteriaceae > Cryobacterium > Cryobacterium algoricola. Next base: position 147,843 of record NZ_SOFG01000004.1, read on the forward strand.
CGTCTTGAGCGACACGGGGGCTTCGACCCCGTCGATCCATCCGACCCCGACCCCGGAGTCGAGGTCCGCGGCGTTCACGTGCACCATCACCGTCGGCGCCGACCCGCCCATCGACGGCGTGTCGTTGTCGCGGGCGGCGTGTTCGAACAGGGCGCGGAGGATGTCGGCGCGTTTCTCCCCGCTGGTGCGGGTGTCCTGGCGGCGTTCCCGCAGCTCCGCTTCGATCACGTCCAGCTCCGGGCCCGTGCCGGCGCCACTGTCGGCGTCGCCCGCGGTCTCGGCGCCGGGGATCATCTGCCCCGAGTCCATCAGCGCCTGTTCCTCCTCGGTGGGAAACGCGGGCCGCGCGTGGAAGCTCAGGAACGCGTCGAAGAGGGTGTTCATCATCCCGAACAGTTCCGGCGTCACGCCGCCCTTGACCGGGTAGAGCCCGTTCTTGAGTTGTCCGAAGCCGATGTTCGACTTCGCCTCGAACACGTCCTCCTGCGGCAGCACGCCGTCGGGGTCCAGGGCCGCCTGCCATTGCAGCACCATGCCCCGGATCAGGTCCGTGGCCGCCGGGACCCCCGCGCCGGCGAGGTTCTCGGTCTCCGGGGTGATCCGCCCGGCGGCCGTGGCGACCAGGGCCCGTTCCGCCGTCAGCAGATCGTCCGGGGCCACCCGGTGACTGATCGTCTGAAGCCCCGTCACGATCAGCTCCGCGGTCTCCACCCCGATCTCCCCCGCGGTCAGGGCGGCTCCGACCGTCGGGAACAACGGCGGCGACCAGCCGCTCCCGCCGCCCGGCCGCGGCAACACCGCATCGCCGAGCTTCGTCCTCCGCTTCACCTCCCGGCCCGAGGCCCGAGTCACCCGGGTGAGTACATCCCACGGGCCCGTGCAGCCCATCTTCCACGCCAACCCATCCCGGCCGAGCACTCGGGCCCGCCGGTCCACATCCGTGGCAGTCTTCACCCGGGCCGCGTCCACCGCCCGCCCGATCGCCTCGACCGTGCTGAGCGCCGTCACCGCTTCCGTGTCGCTGAGCAGCCCGACCGGGATCGCCGCCAAGGCTTCCGCGAGAGCCGCCTGCGCCTCGGCGAGCCGGGCGACAGCATCCGCATGAACCGACGGCACAGACCCGGTCAGCCCCTCCGCACCCTCGAAGCCCTCAGCAATCGCAACCGAATGAGCCGACTCGACCTGCTGGCGGCCCACCGTGGTGGGCTGGTCTCCCGCGGCCCCGGAATCGGGTGTCTGTGGGGTGTGTGACTGTGGATCCGAAGCTCCTGCCATGCCCCGATTCTACCCCGAATCGAACACGTATGCGAGACTTGTTCACTTTATTTTGGGCTTCTCATCACGAGCTTCAAAGCTGAAGACGAGTGTGTCCGCACTCGTGGTGCCGAATTCAGGAGATCAGCCCGGGCGAGCGACATCTGCCCGCTGACCAGTGCGGCCGATCCTGACCTGTAGCAGGCATCTCCTGAATTCGGCACACTGACGCGGCCAGACGCACCGCGGGGTCATGGCCCGAGATTCGTGGGGCATCCGAGCCGCACCGTGCCGATGCGGCCGATGTGGCCGATGCGGCCGATGCGGCCGATGCGGCGAGAATACGGGACGGTCGCCTGAAAACACGCGTCACCCCCCGCTCTCGAGAACGGACGGTGACGCGTGTAGCGGTTGTGGGCGGGGTTAGCCGATGCCGAGGATGTCGATGACGAAGACGAGGGTGGAGCCGGCGGGGATGGTTCCCTGCGCTGAGTCTCCGTAGCCCTTCGCCGGCGGGATCACGGTGAGGATCTGCGAACCCACGGTCTGGCCGATGATCGCCGTCGCGAAGCCGGGGACGACGCCGCCCTGGGTCTTCGAGCCGTCGACCGCGAGCAGTTGCGCGGGCGCACCCTTCGTCCAGCTGGAGTCGAAGACCTTCTTGTCCGCCCAGAGGACGCCGGTGTAGTGCACGGTGACCTTGTCGCCCTCCTTGACGGTGTCGCCGGTGCCCTTCTTCAGGACGGCGAGCTGGAGGTCTGCCGGCGGCGTGCCGCCCGGAATCGTGATGCCGGGGGTGCCGTTGGCGTCGAGGACGACCGCGGGAAGGCCGTTCACCGGGGTCTGGTCGGCACCGTTGGCCCGGAGCAGGTAGGTCTTCACGACGTCGATCACGAAGACCAGCGAGTCCGTCGCGGAGATCCCGAGGGTGGGGTTGCCGCCCTGCGGTCCGAACGCGTCATCCGGGGAGACGACGACGACGACACGCGAGCCGGCCTGGGCGCAGGCGAGCCCGTCCGTGATGCCCTTGATGGTCTGGTCGTTGAGCGTGAGCACGTTCGCGCTCGTGCTGTCGTACTTGCTGACCTGGATCGGCGAGCCTGTCGTCCCGTTGTAGACGTTCAGTTCGATTTTCGCCTGCTGCCCGGTAACGAGCTTGTCTCCGGACCCGGGCACGATGACCCGGCCCTGGGTCGACGTCGTCATGAGTGGCGTCGGGATGTCGACCTTCGGGACGGCTCCGAAGTTGTCGCTGACCGAGACGAGCTTCGAGGCGGCGCCATCGCTGATGGGGGCGACGCAGCTCGACGCGGCATCCGCGCTGCTGCTGCACCCGGTGAGGGCGGCAAGCAGCAGGCTGGCAGTCGCGATGAGGGCAGAAGCTCTACGCACAGGATCTCATTTCAGTGTGGGAAATTCAGCGTGCGGCGCCGTCTGGTCGCCGGGAGTCGAGCGGCCGAACACGGCCGGAGCCTATCCTAACCGGCGTCGGCTGCGCTGTCGGCAGCACCGCTGATCGCGGCGTCGGTAGCGGTCTGGGCGGTGCCGGGCAACTCAGCGGGTGCGGCGACGACCGGGCCGCGCCCGTCGAGGCCTCTGGCCTTGGAGATGGCCGCACCGGTCTCCGCGATCCTGACCCGCTTGCGCATGACCTTGCCGCTCACGCTGCGTTCGCCGAGTGCGCCCGGGGTCCAGGCCTCGACATCCGCATCAGAGAAGTCGGTCTTGGAGGGTCGGCGCTTGAGCTCGGGCAGGATCGTGTCGGGGGCGAGACGCCGTGCCGTGATCAGGAACCCGGTGTGGCCGATCATGCGGTGGTCCGGGCGGACCGCGAGACCCTCGACGTGCCAGCCGCGCACCATGGTCTCGTTCGAATCCGGGTTCGTGTAGAACCCGGTTCCACGGATGGCCTCGGCCACCCGGGAGAGCTGGGTCACGGTCGCGACGTAGCAGAGGAGCACGCCGCCGGGCTTGAGGGCGGCGGAGACGGCCTCAAGGCATTCCCAGGGGGCGAGCATGTCGAGCACGACCCGGTCGGCCGTCTGATCCGGGACCGCGGACGGCAGTGCGTCCGCAAGGTCGCCGAGGGTGATCGTCCAGTTCGTGGGGTCGGCGCCGAGGAACGTGGCGACGTTGTCCCTCGCGACGTCAGCGAACTCGGCCCGGCGTTCGAAGGATGCGAGGTGGCCGGCCGGCCCGATCGCGCGGAGCAGCCAGAGGGACAGTGCTCCGGAGCCCACCCCGGCTTCGACGACCGTCGCGCCGGGGAAGATGTCCGCCTGGGCGAGGATCTGGGCCGCGTCCTTGGGGTAGATGATCGCGGCTCCCCGCGGCATTGACATCACGAAGTCGTTGAGTAGCGGGCGCAAGGCGAGGTGCTCGACCCCGACGTTGTTCACGACGACGGATGCATCGGGCAGGCCGATGATGTCGTCGTGCGCAAGGATTCCCCTGTGGGTGTGGAAGACCTTGCCCGGCTCGAGGGTGATCGTGTTGAGCTTGTTCTTGGGGCCGGTCAGCTGCACCCGGTCGCCGACCCGGAAGGGTCCGCTGCTCTGGATCACCTGGGTGTACTCGCCGTTCGGGGTGATGCCGGTTCCGGTGTCGCTCGTGCTGTCAGTGTCGCTCATGCGTGGGTGTCGTCCTCGTTCGGATGCGGGCCGGAACCGGGCCGCGCGGGTGCCGCGGCGGCGCCCGTGCGCCGTTCGGCAAAGACAGTGTGAACGCCGGCGAGCGTGCGTCCGTGCAGGGTCGGCCACAGCTCGTACCGGGCGCTCGCCTCGATTTCGATCATGTGCGGAACCGCGATGACCACGGCGCCGGAGGCGACGGCTGCCGCGATGCCGGGCAGGGAGTCTTCGACGGCAACACAATCGGCGGGCGTGACGCCGAGCAACCGGGCGGCCGACAGGTAGGCCTCGGGGTGCGGCTTGCTCTGGACGACCATGTCACCGGCGACGATCGCGTCGAAGGCGGCGAATCCGACCTGGTCGGACACCTGCTGCGCCATCCGGTGCTCCGACATGGTCACGAGGGCCATGGGGATGCCCGCGGCCTTGACCTCGGTCATGAGCTCGAGGGCGCCGGGACGCCAGGGGGCACCGAACTCACCGAGGAGGCCCTGGACCCGCGTGGTCAGCCGGTCGACGATCGCCTCGGCGCCAAGGCGGACGCCGCGGTCCTGCAGGATGGCCGCGGAGTTCAGCAGGCCGCTGCCGACGAGAAGCATGCAATCGCTGTGCGTCCAGACCCCGCCGAAGCTCTCGACGAGCTCGGTTTCAGCGCGCATCCAGTACGGTTCCGAGTCGACGATCGTGCCGTCCATATCCCACAGCACGGCCGCGGGCAGGGGCGAATTCGGACGGAACGGGTTCACAGGGTCCAAGTGTAAGGGGCACCGCTTATCCTTGACTGACGGTGCTCTTCCGGGCGCCCCGGCAGATCGAGGTTTCACGCAGTGACAGATGGCAATGGATTCCTGGGCGGACGCCTCCTCGTGGTGGCGTTTGCGGGCTGGAACGACGCGGGTGAGGCTGCGACCGGTGCCGTGGGCATCCTCAGGGACCTCCTCGACGTCTCCTCCCTCTTCGAAGTGGACCCCGAGGTCTACTTCGACTACCAGTTCAACCGGCCGACGATCTCCACGGATGACGAGGGTCACCGCCAGCTCGAATGGCCCGGCGCGACCCTGTTCGGCCCCGCGGAGCCGGGTGTCGTCGGAGAGCCACTCGCCGATGACGCGCAGCTGCGCGTGAGCGGCAGCAACGCCGGCAACATCTACCTCCTGCTCGGCACGGAGCCGAGCCGCAGCTGGAAGGGGTTCACCGCAGAGGTGCTCGACGCGGCCCTCGCGGCGGACATCGGCGGGATCGTCTTCCTCGGCGCCATGCTCGCAGACGTGCCGCACACCCGTCCGATCTCCATTTTCGTCTCCAGCGAGAACCCCGAGGTGCGCAGCGAGCTGCAGATCGAGCGCAGCAGCTACGAAGGCCCGGTCGGCATCCTCAGCGTCCTCTCGCACGCGGCCGAACTGGTCGGCATCCCGACCCTCTCGATTTGGGCGTCGGTCCCCCACTATGTACACAACGCGCCGTCACCGAAGGCGATGCTCGCCCTGATCGACAAGCTCGAGGAGATCATCGACGTGGTCATCCCGCGCGGCGACCTCGTCACCGAGGCCGACGAATGGCAGACCGGCATCGACACCCTCGCGGCAGACGACGAGGAGATGGCGGCGTACATCAACCAGCTCGAGCAGGCGAGGGACACGGTCGACTCGCCGGAGGCGAGTGGCGAGGCGATCGCGCAGGAGTTCGAGAAGTACCTCCGCAAGCGCGGAGACGGACGCGACGGTCAGGCCGGGCGCGCAGACGGTCGTCCGGGACCGGACGGGCCACGCCAGCCGTAAACCTTCGGGGCTAGAGCGTGATACCCAGCAGAGCGTCGATCGCGAGGGCCACGAGCTCGGGCTCAGCCGAGCCGGCCTCGGCGGCAGCGTCGAGAATCCGCAGAACGGCCGGAGTGTCGAGGTCGTTGACGAGGGCCGCACGCAGCGCGGCGACGACCTCGTCCGCCTTGGCGGCGGCATCCGGTTCACCGTTCGAATCGTCGGTTGCGCGGCCGAACGCACGCGTCCAGGCTTCGAGGCGCGCCTCGGCGGCGGAGAGCGCGGCGGCGGTCCACTCCCAGTCGCTGCGATAGTGCTGCGCGAGCAGGGCCAGGCGGATGGCCCGAGGGTCGGTGCCCCCGGCGCGCAGGGCCGACACGAGCACGAGGTTGCCGAGCGACTTGCTCATCTTCTCGCCCTGGTAGGCGACCATGCCCGTGTGGCTGTACACGCCGGCGAGCGGATGCCCCGAGAGGGCGGCCGCATGGCCACCGCTCATGTCGTGGTGCGGGAAGATCAGGTCGGAGCCGCCGCCTTGGACGGTGAAGTCCGTGCCCAGTTCCTTGAGCGCGATCACGGAACATTCGATGTGCCAGCCGGGGCGGCCGGCGCCGACACGGGAGTCCCAGGCCGGTTCCCCCACCCGGGCGGCACGCCAGAGCAGCGGGTCGAGGGCGTCGCGCTTTCCCGCGCGGTCGGGGTCGCCACCGCGCTCGGCGAAGAGAGCCAGCATCTGGGCGCGGTCGAGGTTGCTCTCGTCGCCGAGACGCCAGGGCGCGACGCGTTCAGCGGCAGCGATGTCGAAGTAGATGTCGGAGCCGGCCGACTCGGCCGGGCCGGCGGTGTCGGAGAGCTCGGCGGCGTCGACGGCGACGGCGTAGGCGAGGCCGTCATCCCAGAGCTGGGCGACCGCGTCGGCGACCTCCTCGATGACCTCGGTCACGGCGACGTAATTGTCAGGGGGAAGGATGCCGAGCGCTTCCATGTCGGCGCGGAACAGGTCGACCTGGGATGCTGCGAGGTCGCGCCAGTCGACGCCCGTGGCCGTCGCCCGCTCCAGGAGCGGGTCGTCGACATCCGTCACGTTCTGGGCGTAGTGCACGCGGTAGCCGGCATCGAGCCAGACCCGCTGCAGGGTGTCGAAGGCGAGGTAGGTGTTCGCGTGGCCGATGTGCGTCGCGTCGTACGGCGTGATGCCGCAGACGTAGAGCCGGGCGACGTCGACCGGTTCCGCGAGCACGAGTGCTTCCGTCGCCGTGTCGTACAGGCGCGGAGCTTCGGAGCTTCCCGGGAGGACGGGGATGTCAGGGTGTCGCCAGGCGCGCATTCCGGGGCCCCTATGCCGCGATCGTGTTGGTCGCGAGCAAGGCCATCAGCGCGAAGCCGAGCACGATCCGGTAGATCACGAAGGGCAGGAAGCTGCGCTTGGAGATGTAGTTCATGAAGAATCCGATCACGAACAGGGCGACGATGAAGGCGACGACGGTCGCGACCACGGTCTCGGCCGGACCGAAGATCTCCGGGGTGCAGTTGGTGGCACCTTCGAGGCACGGGTGCGCGATGGCCTTGTACATCTCGTAGAAGCCGCTGCCGAGCACAGCAGGGATGGCGAGCAGGAACGCGTAGCGGGCGGCGGCGCGGCGCTCGTAGCCCATGAACAGGCCGGCCGTGATCGTTCCACCGGAGCGGGAGACGCCGGGAATCAGCGCGAGTGCCTGGGCGAAGCCGTAGATGACGCCGTGCGGGACCGTCATGTCTTTCAGGCGGCGCCGGTGGGCCCCGACCGCATCGGCGACGCCGAGCAGCACGCCGAAGACGATGAGCACCGTCGCCGTGATCCACAGGTTGCGGAGGGTGGACTCGATCTGGTTCTGGAAGAGCAGGCCGAGCACGATGATCGGGAGCGATCCGAAGATGATGAGCCAGCCCATGCGCGCGTCGGGATCGCTGCGCGGAATCTTGCCGAACAGGGCCTTGACCCAGTGCGTCACGATGCGCGAGATGTCCCGCCAGAAGAACAGCACGACGGCCGCCTCTGTGCCGATCTGGATGATCGCGGTAAACCGGGCGCCCGGGTCCCCGCCCATGCCGAGCAGTTCGCCGACGATGCGGATGTGGGCGCTGGACGACACCGGGAGGAACTCGGTGAGACCCTGCACGAGTCCCAGGATGATGGCGTTGAGGAAGTTCACCGGTGGCTCGCTTTGCTAGTAGGTCGACAACAGGTCGGTAAGGACCCGCCTGCCAAAGACTAGCGCGTCGAGCGGAACCCGCTCATCGACCCCGTGGAACATGCCCGGGAAATCCAGCTCGGCGGGGAGCCGGAGCGGGGCGAATCCGTACCCGCGGATTCCGAGCTTGGACAGGGCTTTATTGTCGGTTCCCGCGGAGAGGAGGTACGGGAGCACGGGGGCGCCCGGGTCGTGCCGGTGCAGGCTGCCGACGACGGCGTCGACGAGCGGGCCGCCGAAATCGGTCTCGAGGCCGATGTCCCTGTGCATCACGATGATCTCGATGTCCGGGCCGACCAGGCTCGCCACTTCGGCGAGCACCGCGTCCTCCTCGCCGGGCAGGGTGCGGATGTCGATGAGCGCCTCTGCACGGTCGGGGATCACGTTGTGCTTGTACCCGGCCTTGAGGAGTGTCGGGTTGGTCGTCGTGCGCAGGCTCGCCTGGATGAAGCCGGACGCGGTCCCCGTCGCGAGGGCGAGTTCGTCCGGGCCGACGCGCTGCGGATCGACGTCGAGGATCCGGGCGATTTCGGCGAGCAACTGGGTCGTCGTGTCGGTCAGCCGGATCGGCCAGTCCTGGCTTCCGACCGCCGCGACAGCGGTAGCGAGTTTCGTGACGGCGTTGTTCCTGATCAGCCGGGATCCGTGGGCGGCGTCTCCGCGGGCGACGAGCTTGATCCAGATCAGGGCCTTCTCCCCGGTCTGCAGCAGGTAGGCGCGCTGGCCGCCGAGGGTGATCGAGTATCCGCCGACCTCGCTGATCGCCTCGGTGGCACCCTCGAAGAGTTCGGGGCGGGTGTCGACGAGGTAGTGCGAGCCGAGGACTCCCCCGGCTTCCTCGTCGGCGAAGAACGCCACGACGAGGTCACGGGCCGGCGCCTCTCCCGCACCGAGGATGTCGCCCAGGGCCGCGAGGATCATCGCATCCATGTTCTTCATGTCGACGGCGCCTCGGCCCCAGAGCAGGCCTTCCTTGATGACGCCGGCGAAGGGGTCGACCGACCAGGTCTCCGGATCGGCGGGGACGACGTCGAGGTGGCCGTGGACGACGAGGGCGCCGCTCTCGCGATTGCGGCCCGGGACGCGCACGACGACGCTCGTGCGGCCCGGCTCGGAGTCGAAGAGTTCGGGGGCGAGCCCGAGGCCCCGGAGGTGCTCGGCGACGTACTCCGCGGCATCCGTTTCGCCGTTGGATCGGCCCTCGCCGTAGTTCGTGGTGTCGAATCGGATGAGGTCGCGGGCGAGTTCCGCGGTCAGATCGAGGGGTGTTGCCGGATCGGTGTCGTCTGCCCAGGAAGCCATGACTTCACGCTATCGGTAGTCGTCGTCGAGGGGGGTCGTGGGCAGTCAATGACCGTCATGTGTCGGGCGCGTGGCCGGGGTGTGCTGGAGGGCCTCGAAATCCGTGCTAGATTATTGACTCGTCAGCCGGTCACCGGCTGGCCAGCACCAGCCCGGGTGGCGGAATGGCAGACGCGCTAGCTTGAGGTGCTAGTGCCCTTATGGGCGTGGGGGTTCAAGTCCCCCCTCGGGCACAGAATGAAGAACCGGTAGTTCAGGTTCTTCGCTGTGAAATGAAATAGGTCGAGACATCCACCGGATGTCCGGCCTATTTTTTTGTCGAAAATTGGGGACATCCGACGCAGGAGTCGTGGCCTCATCCCGCGGCTGCGGCTGCCCCGGCAGCATCTGTGCCTGTATCCGTATCTGCACGGATGCCGCGGCTGGCCTTGAGAGTCGACCATCCCGACTTCTATACTTGTAAAGTCCAAAGGGGATCGCCATGAAGCAGATCAACGTTCGAGTCCCGGATGCCCTGTCCGCCCGGTTGGACGCGCTCGCCGCCAGGACGGGTCGTTCGAAAACCTTCTACGCCGTCGAGGCGCTTGAGGAACACATCGAGGAGTACGAAGACTACTTCCTCGCGAAGGATGCCCTCGCTGAGTTCCGCCAGTCCGACGACAACGCGATAGACCTTGCCGACATCGATTGGCCGGATTGAGCTATCTCATCCGGCTGACACCACAGGCGGCCAAGGAAGTACGGAAACTCGACACGACCTCTGCACGGCGCATTCGATCGTTCCTGGAAGACCGACTGGCCCAGTTGGACAATCCACGCGCTCTCGGCAAACGACTGGTCAATGAAGACTTCTGGCGCTACCGCGTCGGCGACTACCGGATTCTGGCCCATATCAACGATGACGAGATCGTCATCCTGGTGGTTCGGGTCGCTCACCGGCGCGACGTATACGAGGGGTTGAACGGGTAGCACTCCCCCGCTCCAAGTCCGACTATGTGCGGCGCAGCTCCTGTACGAGCGTCATGACATCACTCTTCCCGAGCCGACGGTTCCTCGCCAGAATTCTCCGCGCCCCAGTTCGGGGACCGGACCCGCTTCAGGCGTTCAGGGCGTCCACCACGGCCGCAGGGGCAGGTCTGCGGGGCCGTCACCGTCCGCTGGTTTCACCGCGAGGACCTGGTGCAGTTGGATACCCCCGGTCTCGAAGGCGAGCCGTGAGCCGGCCATGTAGAGGCCCCACACCTTCGCGGTCTCCAGCCCGACCTCGGCGACCGCGTCATCCCAATGCTCGACGAGGTTGGCGCACCAGTCGCGCAGGGTCAGGGCGTAGTGCTGGCGCAGGTTCTCCTCGTGGAGGACCTCGAGGCCGGTGTCCTGGGCGGCGCTGATGATGCGGCCGGAGCCGGTCAACTCGCCGTCGGGGAAGACATACCGGTCGATGAACCCTCGGGTGGACGCCTCGGAGTGGTTGTCCGGACGGGTGATGCAGTGGTTGAGCAGCAGCCCACCCTGGCGCAGCCGGGACTGCAGGAACACGAAGTAGGCGGGATAGTTGCGCACGCCGATGTGCTCGAGCAGCCCGATCGAGGACACCGCATCGAAACCGGTCTCGGCGATGTCGCGGTAGTCGCCGAAACGCACCTCGGCCAGTCCGGCCAGCCCCTCGTCGGCAATCGCGCGCTGCGCCCAGGCGGCCTGCTGTTCCGACAGCGTCACGCCGGTCGCCCGGACACCGCGGCGGGCGGCGTAGCGCACCATGCCGCCCCAGCCGCAGCCGACATCGAGCAACCGGTCGCCGGGCTTCAGTCGCAGCTTCTCGAACACCAGCCGGTACTTGTTCTCCTGCGCCTCGTCGAGGGAGGCGTCCTGGCGCGGGTAACACGCGCAGGTGTAGGTCATCGACGGCCCGAGCACCCACTCGTAGAAGGTGTTCGAGACGTCGTAGTGGTGGTGGATCGCCTCGGCGTCCCGGCTCTTGCTGTGCCGGAGTGCCCCGGCGATGCGCCGCCAGCGCGGCGGCGCCTCCTGCGCAGGAGGCTTGATTGGGCGCAGGTTCCCGATCCCGATGGAGCGGATGATGGTGGCCAGCACCCGGGGTGACGGCAGCGTGAAGACGAGGTCGCCGGTGAGCGCCTTCAGGAGGTCGTACGGGTCGCCGGGGTGAACCCCGTGAATCTCGAGGTCACCGGCGATGTAGGCCCGGGCCAGGCCCAGGTCGCCGCGTCCCGTGGCCAGGTAAGTGGTGCCTCGCGGTGTCTTCAGGTGCAGTCCGAGCTGCGCATCCACCGGGCCGGTCGCACTGCCGTCGTAGGCGGTGAAGCGCAGCGGGAGCCGCCCACCGGCCAGGATCTCGAGGATCTCGGCGAGGGTGAGTTTCCCCTGCGGCTCTGCGCTGCGAGCCCCTTCCCTGTTGTGCGTGTCTTCCGAGGATCGCTGCTGGAACGTGGTCATCGTCGTTGCACCGCCTTTGCGTAGAGATCGAGGAGACGTGACTCGGGGTCGTAGCGCTTCTTGACGCTCCGATAGGCGTCTCCGCCGTAGAGTTCGTCGAACTTCTCCGGAGAGTAGTACGAGTCGGAGTAAAGCGACTTGTGCCCGTCGAACTCGCTGATCGCATCCTCGATCAGACGGTTCGTCGCCCCTTCGCTGGACCCCACCGGCACCGTCGACCAGAACCCGACGTTGACATACGTCTCGAGCGGCCGGAGCGGGTAAAGGGGCCAGCCCTCAGCGTCCCGCACCCGCAGCGGACAGAGCCAGATCGGTTCGATCGGAATGGTGGCCAGGAACCAGTCCAGGAACTCCGCACATCGCGATATCGGTATTTCGACGTCCTGCACGACCCGTTCCCGAGGAGGTCGATTCCGGAGTCGCTCGATGAGATCGCCGATGTGGAATCGCTGCTCGTAACGCATCAGCTTTCCGTAGAAGCTGCTGCGCCGGAGCGCTCTGGGCCAGAGCCGACGAACGAGCGGACGCTGTGCACCGAATGCCTCCGAGCACCAGAACCAGTCCGTGTCCCATCGCCACAGGTAGTCGTGGATCGTGAGCCGGTCGACCGTGGTGCCCTCATCGTGCTGGATGGAGCGGTAGTAGATCTTCTGGCCGGTGTAGTCGCTCACGGGGCCGGATGCCGCGGTCCGCGTGCCCAGGCAGAGGTAGCTCTCGGTGGCGCTGAACACGACGCCGTCGAGGTAGTCGACACGGGCGCCGTCCAGGCTCCCCGTCGCGACGATGCGTCCCATCGCCGCGACGAGGTCGGGGAGCGAGTGGAACCGCAGATGCCGGAGCTCGACGAAGGGTTCCACGGGCTCCAGCTCGATGCGCAGCCGCACCGCATACCCGAGGGTGCCGTAGGAGTTGGGGAAGGAACGGTAGAGGTCCTCGTGCTCCGTCGGCGACGCGGTGATGACCTCGCCCGTTCCCGTCAGGATGTCCAGCTCCAGTACCGACTCGTGTGGGAGGCCGTTGCGGAAGGACGTGGATTCGATGCCGAGGCCGGTGACCGCGCCGCCGAGGGTGATCGTCTTCAGTTGCGGCACGACGAGGGGCGCCAACCCGTGCGGCAGGGTCGCGGCGACGAGATCGTCGTAGGTGCACATGCCGGCCACATCGACCGTGCGCGCATCCGGGTCGACCGCGATCACGCCGGCCAATCCCGACGTGTCGAGGCCCGGGGCGTCCGGCTTCGCGCGGGACCGGAACAGGTTCGAGGTGGTCTTGGCGAGCCGTACGGATGCCGTCGGCGGGACCGCCCGATAACTCGCGAGGAGCCGTTCGACGCCGGCGGCGTGAGCGGTGCGTGCGTCGGTCGCAGGAGTGGTCACGCCGCCAAGCTAGTCCTCCGTCGCCGGGCCCGCGCGGGCCCGGCGACGGATTGTCGGGAAGGGTGCTGCCGCTACAGGGTGGCGCGCACCTGCACGACGCTGCCGGCCGGGGCGTACGGAACAGTGCGGCCGTCGATGGCCACTCCGTCGACCTCAAGGCTCGCGCGCGAACCCTCACGGCCCGAGTTGGCCACCGTGATGACGTATGTCGCACCGCGGGCCTGCCGGGTCACGGTGAATTCCGCGACGTCCGGCCCGATCTGCGGGTCGACGACCAGGCCGTCGTAGTCGGTGCGCACGCCCAGGAGGTACTGGGACACCGTCACGAAGTTCCACGCCGCGGTTCCGGTGAGCCAGGAGTTCTTGGCCTCACCGTGCCGGGAGGCCTCCTTGCCCGCGATCATCTGCGCGTACACGTACGGCTCGAGGCGGTGCACCTCGGAGATGTCCTCACGGTAGGCGGGCGTGATCTTGCGGTAGTGGTCGAACGCCTTGGCGCCGCGGCCGAGGACCGTCTCGCCGATGATGACCCACGGGTTGTTGTGGCAGAAGATTCCGCCGTTCTCCTTGTAGCCCGGCGGGTACGTCGAGACCTCGCCGAGTTCGATCCGGTAGCTCTTGTACGCCGGGTACTGCAGCACGAGCCCGTGTTCGGAGCCGAGCAGGCGGTCCACGGAGTCGAGGGCGCGGAATGCGGGGCTCGTGGCGGACGGGGTTCCGTCGGCGTTGTGCTCGACGCCGACGCCGGCGAGGACGGCGAAGCCCTGGGGCTCGATCCAGATCCTGCCCTCGGTGTCTTCGTGGGTGCCGACTTTGTTGCCGTAGGCGTCGTAGGCACGCAGGAACCACTCGCCGTCCCAGCCGTCGGTGAGCAGCACCTGACTCATGGTCGCGGCGGCCTTGCGGGCGCGGTCGGCCTGCTGGGTGTCGCCGCCACGTTCGGCGATGGTCGCGTACTGTCCCGCCGCGAGCACGAACTGCGCCGCGATGAAGGTCGACTCCGCGACGACGCCCGCCTGGTTCTCCGTGGTCTGGAAGGATTCGCCCGGTGTCGTCGAGAAGCAGTTCAGGTTCAGGCAGTCGTTCCAGTCGGCGCGCCCGATCAGGGGCAGGCCGTGCGGGCCGAGGTTGTTGAGGGTGAACTCGAAGGAGCGGGTGAGGTGGGTGTAGAGCGTCTGCGCGAGCGCGTCGTTGTTGTCGAACGGGACGACCTCGTCGAGGATGCTGAAGTCCCCGGTCTCCTTGAGGTAGGCGTCCACCCCGATGATCAGCCAGGCCGGGTCGTCATTGAAGCCGCTCCCGAGCTCGTTGTTGCCACGCTTGGTGAGCGGCTGGTACTGGTGGTACGCCGATCCGTCGGGAAGCTGGGTGGCGGCGATGTCGAGGATGCGTTCGCGCGCGCGGTCGGGGATCAGATGCACGAAGCCGAGCAGGTCCTGGGTCGAGTCGCGGAAGCCCATCCCGCGCCCGATTCCGGTTTCGAAGTACGACGCCGAGCGGGACATGTTGAAGGTGACCATGCACTGGTACTGGTTCCAGATGTTCACCATCCGGTTGAGCTTGTCGTCGGGAGAGGTCACGGTGTACGCGGAGAGCAGGGTGGTCCAGTACTCCCCCAGGGCCGCGAACGCGGCATCCGCTGCCTCTGTCGTGGAGAGGCGCGCCAGCAGTTCGTGCGCACGCGTCTTGTTGATGATCTGCTTCGCGTCGTCGGCCCACTTGTCCTGGCCGTTCTCGACGGTGTTCTCGACGTAGCCGACCACGAAGACGAGCTCGCGGGTTTCGCCGGGCTGGAGAGTCGAGTCGACCTGGTGCGAACCGATCGGGTACCAGCCGGACGCCATTGAGTTCTGCGCCTTCCCGGCGTTCGGAACCTTGGCCTCCGCGAGCGTCTCGTAGAGGCCGACGAAGGTCTCCCTGTCGGTGTCGAAACCGGCGATCTCGGCGTTCACCGAGTACACGGCGTAGTGGTCACGCCGTTCCCGGTATTCGGTCTTGTGGTAGATCGTGCTGCCCTCGACCTCGACCTCGGCGAGGGAGAGGTTGCGCTGGTAGTTGGTCTGGTCGTCCTGGGCGTTCCAGAGGCAGAACTCGAGGTAGGAGAAGAGGGAGAAAGTCTTGACCTGGTCCGAGGCGTTGGTAATCGTCACCTTCTGCACCTCCGCCGTCTCGCCGAGCGGAACGAAGTACAGCGTGGAGACGCGCAGTCCGCCGCGCTCACCGGTGATCCGGGTGTACCCCATGCCGTGGCGGGTCTCGAAGAAGTCGAGGTCCTTCTTCATCGGCAGCCAGCTCGGCGTCCAGACGTCGCCGCCGTCGTTGATGAAGAAATAGCGTCCGCCGGAGTCGGTGGGAATGTCGTTGTAGCGATACCGCGTCAGGCGACGCATCTTCGCGTCCTTATAGAACGTGTACCCGCCGGCCGTGTGAGATATCAGGGAAAAGAAATCTTCGCTGCCCAGGTAGTTGATCCACGGGTATGGCGTGAGCGGGGTCTCGATCACGTATTCCCTGGCCTCGTCGTCGAAATGACCGAACCTCATGTGTGCACCTTTGCGATATGCGGAGGACCGGATGGCGACGGGCTCCGAAATTATCGGAAGCCATCGACGAACCAGACCCAAACTTTGTGAGAGCGCTCTCATTGACGCCCGCGGCTACTCTAGCAAAGGAAGACCCCGGGGTGCCACACCGTATGTTCCCCGCCGCACTGTGACACGCTGGGACCATGGATCTGGAGGTGTCGCCCGCGCTCACGCTTCCCGCATCGGAACTGGGCTGGCGGTTCTCGCGGTCACCGGGACCGGGCGGCCAGCACGTGAACACCTCGGACAGTCGTGTGGAACTCTCCTGGAACGTCGCGACGTCCCCGTCCCTGTCCGACGACCAGCGGGCCCGGCTCCTCGCGCGACTCGACCGCCGACTCGTCGGCGGGGTGGTCACCGTCGCCGCGTCGGAGCAACGCTCCCAGCTCCGGAACCGGGAGATCGCCCTGGCCAAGCTCGCCGACCTCGTGTCGGCCGCGCTCGCTCCCGATGCGGCCCGCCGCCGCGCCACCCGACCCACGAGAGGCTCGAACCGACGCCGTCTCGCAGCCAAGGAACAGCGGGCCGCGACGAAACGGCAGCGCCAGCGACCATCAGACGAATAACCCCGGTCAGCAAAGAGTTTCGCAACATGCGCTTTCCGGCCCCCACGGCAGTCGTTGGACATGTACATTGTGTTCCGGGGGTTGGCACAGCTCTCTGAGAGGACCAACCATGACCTTCGTCTCCCCGCCCGCCGGCCAGAACGGCCAGAACGGCCAGAACGGCCAGCCCTACCCGAGTCCCCTGCCGCAGCAGCCACCCCTGCTCCCTCCACGCCGCTCGGCGAGCGGCCTCGCGATCGCCGCGTTCATCGTCGGCATCGCCGCCTTCCTCACCGGACTCGTGGTCGGAGTCGGTCTGGTGCTCGGACTCGCGGGACTGGGCCTGGCGATCTTCGCACTCCGCCAGGGCACGAGCCGGGGATTCAGCCTGACCGGGCTCATCCTCTCTGCCCTCGCGACCCTCACCAACATCGTTGTGATTGTGCTCCTCGTCGTCCTCGGACCGGCGGTCACCCGTGCGGCCGAATCCGCGGCCCGGAATCTGGAGGCCCAGCAGGCGCAGTCGACGCCCGGGGCTGCGAGTACCGCCACCCAGGCGATCGACACGCCCTGCTACTCGTTCACCGGCCCGGGCGCCTATATCAACGACATCGGCACGGCCGCCATCGCCGACTGCTCCACCGAGCTCGAGCTCTGGGGTGATGACAACGCCGACGGCACCGTGACGGTGACCGGGGTCGGCGAGATCCTCGGCACCGTCACCATCGAACCGATCCACACCAGTACATCGACCGGGTGGGGCACCGATGGCTCGGTCGACGGGATCGTCGACTATCTGAACCAGAGCTATATTCCCCAACTCGGCACCGTCATCAGCCTGAAGGAACCTGTCACCCTCGACGGCACCCCGGCCAACCTCACCCGCGTGCAGAGCACGAAGGCGCTCACGAAGACGAAGGCGCTCCTCGTCACCCAGGCCGCGAGCCCGTACTCGACGTCGACGGGCGACGTTCAGGTGTTCTCCATCTCCTTCGTCATCCCCCAGGACAACGGCGACGCGATCATCCAGGAACTCGCGAAGAGCTGGACCTGGAAGTGACGGGCCCTGTCACCTGAGACGGTCCCGTACGCTGTTCGGATGCAGCCGATCCGTCCCGCCGTGCCCGCCGATGTCCCCGAGATTCTCCGGCTCGTCGTCGAGCTCGCCGAGTACGAACGCGAACCCGACGCGGTCGTGGCGACGGAGGACGGATTCCTCGCCTCGCTCTTCGGCTCCGACCCCGCGGTCCATGCGCTCGTCGTCGACGGCGAGGAGGCCGGGACCCTGGCCGGGATGGCCGTGTGGTTCCTCACCTTCTCGACCTGGGAGGGCGTGCACGGTATCCATCTCGAGGACCTGTACGTGCGCCCGGCCTATCGCGGGGGCGGGTACGGCACGGCACTCTTGACCAGCCTCGCGGCGCTCTGCGTCGAGCGCGGATACGCGCGTCTGGAATGGGACGTCCTCGACTGGAACGCGCCCGCCATCGGCTTCTATGAGGCCCTCGGGGCGCGGCCCCTCGATGGGTGGACGACCTACCGCCTCGACGGGGAGGCATTGCGGAGGGCGTGAGCCCGCGCATCCGTTTCACCTGCCTTCTGCCTGGCGTCGGCTAGACTCGGCTCAGACTTCCGTTCGCAGATAGCCAAAGCGACCGGACGAGCACTGGTTGAGACAGTGCAGGACGGCCCCCGGATTCGTCCGGGGGCCTTCTCTCATTCCGGAATTCCTCTGCCGGAATGGGAATGCCGGACTGCCGCCGCCGATTACATCCCTCGTAGCGAATCGACGACGGAGGCCGAATGAGCACGACTGAAGTGGGTTTCCGGTCCGCACGCGGCCCGATCCTGATCGCCCTGATGCTGACGACGGGGCTCGTGGCGATCGACGCGACGATCCTCGCGACAGCCGTGCCGACGATCGTCGGCGACCTCGGCGGCTTCGCCCAGTTCCCCTGGCTGTTCTCGATCTACCTGCTCGCCCAGGCCGTCTCCGTGCCCGTGTACGCGAAGCTCTCGGACACGCTCGGCCGGAAACCGATCGTGATGATCGGCATCGGCCTGTTCCTGCTCGGTTCCGTGCTCTGCGGCCTGGCGTGGAGCATGCCGGCCCTGATCGCTTTCCGGGCGATCCAGGGCCTCGGAGCCGGAGCCGTTCAGCCGATGGCGATCACGATCGCGGGCGACATCTACACCGTCGTCGAGCGGGCGAAGGTGCAGGGCTACCTCGCGAGCGTCTGGGCGATCTCCTCCGTGGTGGGCCCGAGCCTCGGCGGGATTTTCTCGCAGTTCCTGTCCTGGCGGTGGATCTTCTTCGTGAACATCCCGCTGTGCCTCATCGCGGCGTGGATGCTGCAGCGCACCTTCCACGAGACGGTCACGGTCCGCCGCCACCGGGTCGACTACCTCGGCGCGATCCTCCTGACGTCCGCGCTCACGCTGCTCATCCTCGCGGTCCTCGAGGGAGGGCAGGCATGGGCCTGGGACTCCGTACCGAGCATCGCGGCCTTCTCGACCGGGGCCGTGCTCCTCGTGCTGTTCGGGTTCGCGGAGCGTCGAGCCGCAGAACCCGTACTGCCGCTCTGGGCGTTCAGCCGACGCCTGCTGCTCAGCACCGCGCTCATCTCGGTCGGCGTCGGAGCCATCCTGATCGGGCTGACCTCGTTCGTGCCGACCTACCTCGAAGGTGTGCTCGGCACTCCGCCCCTCGTCGCCGGGCTAGCACTCGCCGCGCTCACGGTCGGCTGGCCAATCTCCGCGGCACTGTCCGGCCGGTTCTACCTCAGGATCGGATTCCGGAACACGGCGCTGATCGGCGTCACGATCGTGCTGATCGGCGCGCTGATCCTCGCGGGCACGGCCGGTACGCCGCTTCTCGGCGTGACGGCGCTCAGTTGTTTCGTGGTGGGCCTGGGTCTCGGCCTCGTCGCGACTCCGACCCTGATCGCCGCGCAGTCGAGCGTCGAATGGGACGAGCGCGGGGTCGTGACCGGCGCGAACCTGTTCTCCCGGTCCATCGGCAGCGCCGTCGGCGTGGCGATCTTCGGGGCCGTTGCGAACGCCATCATCGGTGCGTCGGCTTCGGGCGTGCGGGATGCCGCGAGCGTGCAGGCGGCATCCGCTGCCGTCTTCGTCGCGGTCGCCATCACAGCCGCCCTGACCGTGGTCGCCGCGGTCTCGATGCCCCGGCGCACCGCCGGGTGAGGCGGGGACAGGTCAGGGAGTTTCGTCGACGATTCCGATGAAGCGGGTACCGATGCCGTCGACCTCTGTGCGGCTGAGACCGGCAGCGGGGTCCGGAAGTTCGTCCGCGCCATGGTCATCGCAGGTCAGGTAGGTGAAGGCCGGCCACCATTTCTTCGGGCGGGCCGCCTCCGAGAAGCCGCAGACGTCGCAACGGAGTTCGACCCAGACCGGCTTCTTGCCCGTGCGGTTGGCCCGAGACTGCACCAGCCAGTCCGGCGGGTTGCTTTCGATCGCGGCCAGTTCGGCCTCGGTCAGGCGCGCGGGGAGGTCGTGTCGTTGCGCCATCTCGAGCGGAATATCCAGACGCAGTGCGGCCATTCTTCTCGTAATCATCGTGTTCAAGGATAATCGCCGCCGGGCCTCTCGTGCGCGTATGCTAATGCCTGCACTGCGCGACTTCCAGACCAGTAAGGGCCCCTCGTATGCCTCACTCCTCGACGGAGGCCGGCTCCACCGCTGCTCCCCGACCCGTTCCCACCCGGCGGGACCGCCTGTCGCACTGGCTCCTGCAGGACAGCGAGCGTCCGCACCAGGGTCCGCACGCCCGCACCGCGGAGAAGACGCACAGCTGGTGGCGCGTCATGTGCCTCACCGGCGTCGACTACTTCTCCACGCTCGGCTACCAGCCCGCCATCGCCGCACTCGCGGCGGGCCTGCTGTCCCCGTTCGCGACGATCGTCCTCGTCCTGCTGACCCTGCTCGGCGCGCTCCCGGTCTACCGAAGGGTCGCCCGCGAGAGCTTCAACGGTTCCGGGTCCATCCACATGCTCGAACACCTCCTGCCCTGGTGGGCAGGCAAGCTCTTCGTCCTCGCCCTGCTCGGCTTCGCGGCGACCGACTTCATGATCACGATCACCCTCTCCGCTGCGGATGCCACGGCACACGCCATCGAGAATCCGTTCGCCCCCGAGTGGTTCCACGGCAATGAGATCGGCATCACCCTCGCCCTGATCTCACTCCTCGCAATCGTCTTCCTCAAGGGCTTCAAGGAGGCGATCGGCATCGCCGTCGTGCTCGTCGGCGTCTACCTCGCGCTCAACCTCGTGGTGGTGTTCGTCTCCCTGGCTCAGATCGCGAGCCAGCCGGTGATGATCACCGACTGGTGGAGCGCACTCAACGCCCAGCACGGTGATCCGCTGATCATGGTCGGGATCGCCCTGATCGTCTTCCCGAAGCTCGCGCTCGGCCTCTCGGGCTTCGAGACCGGCGTCGCCGTGATGCCGCAGATCACCGGGGACCCGACCGACACCCCCGAGCGCCCCGCCGGGCGGATCAGAGGGGCCGGCCGCCTGCTGACCACGGCCGCCGTGATCATGAGCGGTTTCCTGATCCTGACGAGCTTCATGACGACGTTCCTGATCCCCCAGGCCGAATTCCAGCCCGGCGGCCAGGCGAACGGACGCGCGCTTGCATACCTCGCGCACGAGTTCCTCGGCCCGGTGTTCGGAACCGTGTACGACATCAGCACGATCTGCATCCTCTGGTTCGCCGGGGCATCCGCCATGGCCGGCCTGCTCAACCTCGTGCCCCGGTACCTGCCGCGATACGGTATGGCCCCGCAGTGGGCCCGCGCCGTGCGGCCGCTCGTGCTCGTCTTCACCGCGATCGCGTTCATCATCACGGTCGTCTTCCAGGCCAGCGTCGACGCCCAGGGCGGCGCATACGCAACGGGCGTTCTCGTGCTGATCACCTCGGCGTCCGCCGCGGTGACCCTGTCGGCCCGCCGACAGGGCCAGCGCAAGCGCACGATCGGCTTCGGAATCATCGCCCTCGTCTTCGCGTACACGACCGTGCTCAACGTCATCGAACGCCCGGACGGCCTGCGCATCGCCGGGCTGTTCATCGCCGGGATCCTGCTGATCTCGCTGATCTCCCGGGTGCGCCGTTCCTTCCAGCTGCGGGCGACATCCGTTGCGCTTGACGAGACGGCCCTCGCGTTCGTCAAGGCGGATGCAGCGGACGGCGCCGTCCGGGTCATCGCCAACGAACCGGACGACGGCAGCGAACACGAATACCGGCACAAGGACCTCGACGAACGCCGGTACTCGCACATTCCCCGCGACTCGCAGACGATCTTCCTCGAGGTGCACGGCACAGACTCCTCCGAATTCGAGGAAGACCTCCTCGTGCGCGGAGTGGTCAAGCACGGCTACCGCGTCCTCGAGGTCTACAGCGGGAACATCCCCAACACCCTGGCCTCCGTGCTCCTCGAGATCCGCGACGTGACCGGCGTCGTCCCCACGATCTACTTCGAGTGGACGGAGGGCAGCCCGATTTCCAACATGGCCAGGTTCCTGTTCTTCGGAAACGGCGAGGTCGCACCGGTGACCCGCGAGGTGCTCCGTGTCGCCGAGCGCGACGTCAAGCGCCGGCCGGCGGTGCACGTCAGCTGACCTGACTGGCGCGGGTGCTATGCCGGGAGAGCGGGACCCGGCTAGTGTCGGCTCCATGAGCGCGAGTGCGACACCGCCGGCACGACCACCAGTACCGCCCCAGCCCGCAGGACCAACCCCGCCCACCGCATCGCAGCAGCCGGCCCCGCGCCGCCGGGGCCGCGCGGGCCTCATCGTCGCCGTCGTCGTGCTCGGCCTCGTCATCCTGACCGGGGCGGGACTGCTCATCGCCCTGTTCACCGGCGGCTCGCTCGGCGCACCCGTCCATCTCGCAGCGGATGCCGAAGCCGGGTCGAGCGTGGACGTCCGGGTCCCGAACGCCGCCCTCCGCTTCGAGCCCAGCCCCGATTCCCAGGTGCACGTTCGGGCAGACGGCAGTTCGCTCGGCGCCACCCCGACGCTGGAGATCGGCACGGCGAACGGCGTGACCGAGGTGACCGGGGGCTGCCCGAGCCAGTGGTTCGGCCTGTGCTCCCTGAACATGACGGTGTCCCTGCCCGCGGGACTCTCCCTCACGGCGGACGGGGTGAACGGGCAGATCGAAGTGTCCGGGCTCACCGGCGCGCTCAGGCTGACGACCACGAACGGAGCCATCGAGACGACGGGGTCCCTGGGCCGAGTCGAGGTCCACACCACCAACGGCGCGGTCAGGGTGCGCGATGCCGGTTCCCGCCGAGTGGTGGCCACGACCACGAACGGAGCCGTCGAGGTCGACTTCCGGGATGCCCCTGAGGCCGTCGAGGCGCGCAGCACCAACGGTTCGGTCACGGTCCGCATGCCGGCAGCCGGACTCGCCTACCTCGTCGACGCGCGGACGACGAACGGGAACGTCGACACCGGCTCCGTCCCGAGCGATCCCTCCGCGCGCCGCACCGTCATCGCCCAGACCACCAACGGAGACGTGACGGTCACGACCGGCTGACCCGGCTGCGGCAGCGGCAGCGGCAGCCGGCACCGGGAGCGGGCCATGGAACAATGGACCCATGCCAGACAGCCTCCCTCCCCTCGGCCTCCTCCTCGACGTCGACGGGCCGATCGCCAGTCCGGTCACCCGAACCATCCGGCGGGACAGCATCATCGCCGACCTGATCACGCTCGCCGCCGCGAATGTACCGATCGCCTTCATCACAGGTCGGTCGGCGCTCTTCATCCGCGAGCAGGTCATCACCCCCCTCCTCGCCGCCGGCCTGCCGGAGACCATGCGCATGTACGGTGTCTGCGAGAAGGGCGCCGTGTGGTTCCCGATCACCGCAGCGGGCATGGGCCCGGTGGTCGTCGACCCGAGTGTCGCACTGCCGGCGGCCGCCGTCGACGCGATCCGTTCGCTCGTGCACGACCGTTTCGCCGACACGATGTTCTTCGACGAGACCAAGGAGGCCATGGTGTCCGTCGAACAGCGCACGGATGCCGCCGACGCGGACTACGCAGCGGCCGCGGCCGACTTCAACGAGGCATCCTTCACGATCCTCACGGGCCTCGGGCTCGGGGTCCGCTTCGGCGACCGGGTCGCACCGGATACGTCCGGCGCCGTGCCGTTCCGGATCGATCCGACGATCATCTCGACGGACATCGAGTCCGTCACGCTCGACAAGGACCACGGCGCCGAACGGGCCCTCGCCTTCTTCGCCGAGTCCGGGCCGCTCCCCCGGGTCTGGCGCTCCGTCGGCGACTCCCGCAGTGACTACCTGATGGCGGACCACCTGCACACAGCAGGGTACGAGGTCGCCCACGTGGACGTGCGCCCGTCCGACGGGGTCCTCGACCGGCCGTACCCCGTGATCACCGAGGGTGACCTGATCCACGACGCCGCCGGTGCGGCGTTCCTGGCCTACTGGGTCACCAAGCTCGGCCTCCGCTAGGCCGAACGACTAGTCCGTGACGAAGCGGATGCCGTCCTGAAGGCGGCTGCGCAGGTCGAACACCTTCTCGAAGCTGCCGCGATCCATCCCCGGCAACCCCTCGCGGAGCAGCCCGACGAGCCGCGACCGCGGAATCACGACGACCGTCGGACGCCGGCCACGGCCGGGCACCGCAAGGGGCTCGACCAGGGCGTCGTCGGGCAGCACGACGACGAGGGCGGTGAAGCGCACGCCGAGGGAACGGGAGAGCGCCCGCGCGGCGTCCTCGAATTCGTGCACGGGACGGTCCTCCGGCCGCAGGGTCTCCGCGATGAGCTCGCCGCGGCGGAGTTCGACGGGGGCGCCCCAGTCCTCGGAGAGGATCGCGAACAGGCCGGCCGGGCCGAGGACGACGTGGTCGATCGGGTCAGGGTGCGAACCCGCGAGCACGTCGTGCCACGCCGTGTAGCCGATGCCGAGCAGGGAGACGAGGTGGGCCGTCGATTCCTGGGCAAGGGCGCGGGCCAGGCAGTGCCGGATCTCCCGGGGTGCAGAACGGACGAGCTGGGGAGCGTATGGGTCCTCGATGACGGTGCCGCGGCCGACCCACTCGCGCAGGAGCTCGAGGTACCGCTGCCTGGCGTGCCCGCCCGGGTGTCCGTACATCCGCGCACGGGGGCCCGTCGCCGCGGACGACGCACGGGGCGACCCGGAGGATGAGGCGGAACCGGCGTGCGCGGTCGCGGGATCGTTGTCCGGGTACCGGCGCCGGTCGTAGTCCGCCCGGCTCTCGGGGTTGCCGATCCGTTCCCACGCCACCTGGACGGCCTGGAAGTCGGCAGCGTGACCCCCGACATCCGGGTGCGTGAGACGCAGTCGTTTGCGATAGGCGCGCCGCAATTCCTCGCTGGTCGCCTCCGGGCTCACGCCCAGCACCTCGTATGGCGATGCCGCGGCCGGGCTCTCTGACATCCTCGCGGTCTCTTTCGTTCGATCGGGTGCGGTACGACGCAGTAGTCCTGGGTCTGTACTTGGTCAGACACAGGTCCGACCCGGTCAGACCTGTGTCTGACGTTCTCTTCACCCTATCGAGCGATTCTGGCATCTCGCCCCACCCGTGCCGCTCACGGACTCCGAGAGGATCTGTGGGACGATCGGGCCATGAAGACCTGGGAAACCCTGCGGGTGCGTCGCTCGAGCACCCGCCTGATCGTGATGGCCGTGATCGGCATAACCGCGGCACTCGTCACGTCGATCTGGGGCGACTGGGTGCTCACCCCGATCGTGGGCTGGGCGGCCGCGTGCGTCACCTTCATCGGCTGGGTCTGGCTCGTGATCGCGCCGATGGACGCCGCGACGACCGCGAGCCACGCGACGCGCGAGGACCCGTCCCGCGGCGTATCGGACCTGCTCGTGCTCCTGATCAGCCTCGCAAGCCTCGGCGCCCTCGGCCTCCTCCTCATCGAGACGCATTCCACGACGGGGGCAGCGCAGGTCGTGCTCGCCCTGGTGTCCGTGCTGAGCGTCGTCCTGTCCTGGACGCTGCTGCACACCTTGTTCACCCTGCGCTATGCCCGGCTCTACTACGAGGGAGCGGATGGCGGGATCGAGTTCAACCAGAACGAACCGCCGAGCTACGGGGACTTCGCCTATCTCGCATTCACCCTGGGGATGACCTTCCAGGTGTCGGACACCAACCTGCAGACGCACGCCATCCGGATGACGGCGCTCCGCCACGGACTGCTGTCCTACCTCTTCGGATCCGTCATCCTCGCGACGATGATCAATCTCGTCGCCGGGCTGCTGCACTGAGCGGGGACCTGGCCGTTCAGCCGGCGAACTCCCGCACGGGCAGACCGGGGACCCCGGCATCCACCCGGAACAGCGATCCGGCGAGGGCCTCTTCTCCCTCGTCGAGGCCTTCCCGGGAGGTTGTGATGAAGAGCTCGTCGAGGTTCGGTCCGCCGAAGGTGCATGCGGTGACGCGGCTCGCGGCGACCTCGACGACAGCGTCGAGCCTGCCATCCGGCGTATAGCGGTGCACGGCACTCCCGCCGTAGAGGGCCACCCAGACCCCGCCCTGGCTGTCCACCGTAAGGCCGTCCGGAAAGCCCGTTTCCGCGGGGATCTCGACGAAGCTGCGGAGGCCGGTCAGGCCCGTCTCGGCGCTGTAGTCGAACACGGCGATCCGGCCGGTCGCGGTGTCGTTGTAGTAGGCGAGGGAACCGTCGGGGCTCCAGTCCAGTCCGTTGGAGATCGTCAGTCCCGTCAGGACGACGTCGACGGAGCCGTCCGGATCGAGGCGGCGGAGCGAACCGGCGCCCGGGTGCTGGTCGAATGCCATGGATCCGCAGTAAAAACGGCCGTCCGGATCGCATCCGCCTTCATTGAGCCGCAGGAGCTGGTCGCTCCAGAGCTCCCCGAGCTCGGTGATCGTGCCGTCGGTGCTCTCGAGGGCGAAACCGCGCTGCAGGGCCAGGACGGCACCGCCCGCCCGGCGCGGCCGCACGGTCACGACCATGCTGCCGACGTGCCTGCGGTGCACGGTGTCGCCGTCGAGCGAGAGGATGTCTCCCGCGAACATGTCGAGCCAGCGCAGGCCGCCCCACGAGGGGCACCACACGGGGCCCTCGCCGTGGAAGGCGAGCGGATCGGTACGCTGTTCGGCCTGCATGGATCGCGCTCAGTCGCGCAGGATCTGGACGGGAATCGCCACGGCGAGGGCCACGCAGAGGATCCCGCCGAAGAAGATCGGCAGCTGGCCGGCGGTGACGGTGAAGGCGAACCCGAAGAGCCACAGTCCGAAGACGAACACGGCCATCGCGAAGATGAAGGCGACAACATTCATGGGAAGAGTCCTTTCCAGAGCGGCCCGGCCGTTCCGCGCCACCACGAGCGTAACCGGTCACGGTACGGGCGCGGGGGCCGGATCGTCACCGGCCGGAGGGCCGGATGGTCGGCGGCCGGATCAGGCCACTGGTTCGATCAGTTCCGGACCGTTGCCGGTGAGCGGTGCGACCTCATGGAACCGCAGTCCCTCCACCGACTCCGCAGAGGCGCCGACAGCAGCGTCCACGAACTCCTGATCGCCGACGGTGTGCGGGTCGAGCCATTGGTCCCAGGTCTCCTCCGGGAGCACGACGGGCATCCGCTCGTGAAGGCCCCTCAGGCGGCCGGTCGCCTCCTGGGTCAGGATCGTCGCGCTCAGCACCCAGCGCGCCGGGTCGTCTTCCGCGAGGTCCGGGTTGCGCCACCAGGCATAGAGACCGGCGAGGGCGAGGGGCAGCCCGTCGTCCGAATGCACGAAATACGGGGTCTTGACGGTGCCCTCCGTGCGCCATTCGTAGTAGCCGGTGGCCGGAACGAGGGCGCGCCTGGACGCAAGCGACGGCTGGAACGTGGCCTTCTCCCCCACGGTCTCCGACCGGGCGTTGAAGGTCGGGAACTTCGACACGAGCGCCGTCGCGAAGGAGGGCACGAGCGACCAGCGTGCAGACTCGAGCCTGCGCACGACACTGCCGGATTTCGCCGACTCGAGCACGATCGGAATCCGCTCGGTCGGCGCGATGTTCCACGACGGCTCCGGGAGGTTCTCGCCCTCGTGCTCGACGTCGAACATCGCGGCGAGGTCCGGCGCCGTGTCCGTGATGATGAATCGACCGCACATGACCTCAGGCTAGCGCGGCCCACCGACATCCCTCGCCCGGGGCTCCCCCAGGTGCTGCGCCCGCACCCGGCCCCCTTGACTTAATCGAAAGTCTGTTCGAATATAGTGAGGTGTCCCGTCTTCCCGTCCCCCGCACCGGAGCCGGCTCGCGAGAGGTCGCGGCCGGGCTCCAGTCGCGCATCCGCGGGATGGAATCCACGAGGCTCGGGCTCGAGACCCGGCCGGCCGCTGCGGGATTCGAGGGCCTCCTGCCCGGAGGGGCGCTCAGGCCCGGCGCGGTCTACGCCGTGGACAGCTCCATCTCCCTCCTCCTCGCCCTGCTCGCCGGGCCGTCCGTCGCCGGGTCGTGGTGCGGGATCATCGGCCTGCCCGATCTCGGTCCCGAGGCGGCGACGAGCCTGGGAATCGACCTGGCGCGTCTCGTCCTGGTGCCTGCACCCGGCGACCACTGGCTCACGGTCACGGCTGCCCTCGCCGACGTGCTTCCCGTCGTCGCGGTCCGGCCGCCGCGGCGCGTGTCGGAGACCGAGGCCTCCCGCCTCGGCGCCAGGCTCCGGCAGCGCGGGTGCACGCTTCTCGTCGCCGGAGAGTGGCCGCAGGCGGAGGCGCGGCTCTCCCTGCGCACGAACACCTGGTCCGGGCTCGGGTTCGGCCACGGCCACCTGACCGGACGAGAGGTCCTCGTCGCCGCATCCGCGCGCTCGGGCTTCCCCCGCACCGCACGGATGTCGCTGGCCGGCCTGTCGTCGGAGGCCCCGGCCGACCAGGACTCCCGACTCGACGTCCAGCTCCCCGCACTGCGGTACGGCGAGGCGGTATGACGATGACCGCGCTCACCGGCCCACTCACCGGCCCCGCCAACGGCCCGGGTGTCGGGCGAACGTCCGGACCCGATCGGACCATCGTGCTGTGGTGCCCGGACTGGCCGGTCACGGCGGCCCGGGCGCGGGCAGGGCTCCCTGCGGATGCCCCGGTCGCGCTCGTCGACAGGGGAACCGTGTTCGCGTGCTCGACGGCCGCCCGCGGGGCCGGGGTGCGGCGAGGACTCACCGTCCGTGAGGCCCAGTTCCGCTGCCCTGACCTCATCGCCCTCGGCTACGACCGCGTGCTCGACGATCGGGCGTTCGAGCCGGTCATCGAACGCCTCGAGGACACGACGCCCGGGGTGCAGCTACTCCGGCCAGGACTGTGCGCCGTCCGCTCCCGCGGGCCGGCCCGCTTCTACGGGAACGAACGGGCTGCCGCGGAGACGCTGATCGCCTGCGTCGCCGCACTCGGGATTCCCGGCGCCAGGGCCGGCATCGCCGATGGCGCCTTCGCCGCGGAACAGGTCGCCAGGGACGCGGGCACCGCCCCGGTGAGGGTCGTCCCGCCCGGCGGCTCCGCGGCCTTCCTCGCCGTCCGTCCGGTGACGACGCTCGTCGACGCCGGTCTCATCGACGGAGAACTCGCGACCCTGCTCCGTCGACTCGGGGTGCACACCCTGCGGGATTTCGCGGCGCTCCCCGCCGACCGGGTCCGGCACCGCTTCGGGGCGGCAGCCGCACGCGCCCACCGGATCGCCGGGGCGACCGATGACAGCAGGGTCGTACCCCGCGTCCCGCCCCGGCACCGGGAGGTGGCCTTCGACTGGGAACCCCCGCTCGACCGCGTCGACCAGGTCACCTTCGCCATCCGCGCGGGACTCGACGACTTCGTTAGGTCCCTCGCCGCTTCGCGCCTCGTCTGCACGGAGGTCACTATCGAGGTCTGCACCGACTCCGCAGCGGGAGCCGGAGCCGTCCAGACCCGGTCGTGGCGGCATCCGCGCTGGTTCACCGGCACCGACATCGCGGACCGGGTGCGCTGGCAGTTGCAGGGCGCTGGCCCCGGCGCGAGCGAGCTCGAGGCCGCCATCACCCGGGTGCGGGTCATCCCCGAGCGGGTGGACTCGACCGCCGATCACGAGCAGGGACTCTGGGACTCCGGGCCCGACGAGAGGATCCACCACGCGCTCACCCGCGTGCAGGGCCTGCTCGGGCACGACGGTGTGCTCACCGCGGTCCCCGGCGGCGGACGGCTGCTCAGGGACCGCCGGGTGCTCGTCCCCTGGGGCGACGCGCCCCCGGCCACCCAGGTGCAGCCCGCGGCCGCGCGCGAACGCGCAGCCGCGGCACCCTGGCCCGGCCGGCTTCCCGGGCTCTCCCCTGCGACGGTCTTCACCGACCCGCCCCCGGTCCTGCTCCTCGCGCCGGACGGTACCTCCGTCGGGGTCGACGACCGCGGCGTCCTCTCCGGAGCCCCGGCGTCCTTCTCGCCCGGCCTCCGGCAGGAGGACCTCGGCGCCGTCACGGCCTGGGCCGGACCGTGGCCGCTCGTCGAGCACTGGTGGGATCCCGTCAGGGCGTACCACTCGCAGCGCCTCCAGCTCGTGGACACGTCGGGAACGGCGTGGTTGCTGCTCCTCGAGGCAGCCGGCTGGGTCGCGGAGGCCCGGTATGACTGAAAACCCGATGACTGAGGATGCGATGACCGAGAACCCAATGGCTGAGGACCCGATGGCTGAGGTCGCCGGCTGATGGGCTGGAGCAATCCCCCGATCCCGTGGTCCGAACTCGAGCGCGCCCTCTCGGACCGGCACCGTCCCGGCGGACCGCCACCAGGAGCCGACGGCGGCGACAGCCCGGCGTGGTCGAGCAAGCGCCGGCCATACGCCCCTGCCCGGCCGACGCCACCCGCGGGCCCTGCCGCCGAGGCTGCCGTCGTGCCGTACGCCGAGCTGCACGCGCACTCCAACTTCAGCTTCCTCGATGGTGCGAGTTCCCCGGAGGCCCTGCTCGAGGAAGCTTCGAGACTCGGACTCTCCGCTCTCGCCCTGGCCGACCACGACGGGCTCTACGGCGCCGTTCGCCTCGCCGAGACGGCCGAGAGCTTCCCGGGCATCGCCACGGTCTTCGGCGCCGAGCTCTCCCTCGGCCTCACCGAGCCCCAGAACGGCAGCGCGGACCCGGCCGGCACCCACCTGCTCGTGCTGGCCCGCGGCCAGGCCGGCTACCACCGCCTCTCCGGTGCCCTCACGAACGCGCATCTCGCCGGCGGGGAGAAGGGCCGCCCGGTGTACGACCTGGAGGAGCTCGCGGCCCGGGCCGACGGTACCTGGGCCGTGCTGACCGGGTGCCGCAAGGGCGCCGTCCGCCGGGCGCTCGCCGCGGGGGGCCCCGCTGCCGCGGCACGGGAACTGGGCGCGCTCGTGCGCCTCTTCGGCAGGGACAACGTTTTCGTGGAACTGTACGACCACGGCTACCCGGCGGACAGCGCCGCCAACGACGTCCTCGCGGGACTCGCCGGTGAAGCCGGCCTGCCGGTGCTCGCCACGAATGCCGTGCACTACGCCACCCCGGCGGGCTCCCGGCTCGCAGCGGCGCTCGCGTCCGTGCGCGCCCGGCGCAGCCTCGACCAGATGGACGGCTGGCTCGCCGGCTCCGACGGGGCGCACCTGCGCAGTGGAGCCGAGATGGCCGCCCGATTCGCGCGCTATCCCGGCGCGGTCGCGAACACGGTTCCGCTCGCGGCCGAGCTCGCCTTCTCGCTCCGCAGGGCCCGCCCTCGCCTGCCGCGTCAGGACGTCCCTGCCGGGCACACGCCGATGACGTGGCTGCGCTCCCTCGTGATGGACGGCGTGGCCGAGAAGTACCCGGGCGCCTCCCCGTCGGTGCTCGAGCGCATCGAGAAGGAGCTCGCGGTCATCGAGGCCAAGGATTTCCCCGGCTACTTCCTGATCGTGCACGACATCGTCCGGTTCGCGCGCAGTCGCGGCATCCTCTGCCAGGGCCGTGGCTCCGCGGCGAACTCCGCCGTCTGCTTCGTGCTCGGCATCACCGCCGTCGACTCGATCTTCTACCGGCTTCCCTTCGAACGCTTCCTGTCGAGCCTCCGGGACGAGGAACCGGACATCGACGTCGACTTCGACTCCGACCGGCGCGAGGAGGTCATCCAGTACGTCTACGGCCGCTACGGCAGGCTCAACGCCGCGCAGGTCGCGAACGTCATCACCTACCGGCCGAAGATCGCCGTGAGGGACATGTCCAAGGCTCTCGGTTTCAGCACCGGGCAGCAGGACGCCTGGTCCAAGCAGGTCGAGCGCTGGGGCGAGGCCGTGTCGAGCCCGGAGCACGACATCCCCCCGCTCGTGACCGACCTCGCCGAACAGCTCCTCGGCTCGCCCCGGCACCTCGGAATCCACTCCGGCGGCATGGTCCTGACCGACCGGCCCGTCGGCGAGGTCTGCCCGATCGAGCCGGCGAGGATGGACAACCGGACCGTGCTGCAGTGGGACAAGGACGACTGCGCCTGGATGGGCCTGGTGAAGTTCGACCTGCTCGGACTCGGCATGCTCGCGGCCATCCAGTACGCCTTCGACCTCACGACCCTGCACCTCGGCGAGACGTGGACCCTCGCGACCATCCCTCGCGAGGAGGCCGGCGTCTACGACCAGCTCTGCCGGGCGGACTCCGTCGGCGTCTTCCAGGTCGAAAGCCGCGCCCAGATGGGGACCCTGCCCCGGTTGCAGCCGCGCCGGTTCTATGACCTCGTCGTCGAGATCGCCCTGATCCGGCCGGGGCCCATCCAGGGCGGTGCCGTGCATCCGTACATCCGCCGCAAGCTCGGCCAGGAACCGGTGACGTACCTGCACCCGAAACTCGAGCCCGTGCTCGAGCGCACCCTCGGCATCCCGCTCTTCCAGGAGCAGCTCATGCAGATGGCGATGGCCGTCGGCGGGTGCTCCGGCGAGGACGCCGACCTGCTCCGGCGCGCGATGGGGTCCAAGCGCGGCATCGAGAAGATCTCCACCCTCCGCGGCCGGCTGTATGCCGGGATGGCAGGCAACGGCATCACCGGGGACGTGGCGGACACGATCTACGCCAAGATCGAGGCCTTCGCCAACTTCGGCTTCGCGGAGAGCCACTCGATCAGCTTCGCGCTGCTCGTCTATGCGAGCGCCTGGTTGCGCCTGCACTACCCCGGCGCCTTCCTGGCGGCCCTCCTCCGCGCCCAGCCCATGGGCTTCTACTCTCCGCAGTCTCTCGTCGCGGACGCGCGCCGTCACGGCGTCACCGTACTCCGCCCGGACATCCTGCGCTCGGGTGCCGACGCCGGCCTCGAGCCCACCGGGGCTCCCGCGACGGTCCGCAGGGCGGCCTGCCTGTGCACAGAGCAGCCGCCGGTGCCGCCCTTCGACCGCGCGGTTCCGCCGGACTGGGCCGACCACCGCAGGGACGGCGACTTCGCCGTCCGCCTCGGCCTCGCCGAGGTCTCCGGCATCGGCGGCGACCTCGCCCGCCGCATCGTCGCCGAGCGCGACCTGAACGGACCGTACCTGTCCATGGCGGATGCCGCCGGCCGGGTCGGACTCAACACGGAGCAGCTCGAGGCGCTCGCCGCCGCCGGCGCCTTCTCCGGTCTCGGGCTCGAACCACGGACTGCCCTCTGGACGGCCGGAGAGGCGGCGACCGAGCGACCCGACCACCTCAGCGGCACAGCGGTCACCGTGCAGCCGCCGTTGCTCGACCTCCTCAGCCCCGTCGAACAGGTCGTCTACGATCTCTGGGCGACCGGCATTTCGCCGGACGACCATCCGATCGGTCACGCGCGCACGGGGCTGGACGCACGGGGCGCCGTGCCGATCGACCGACTGGCCACGGTCGAGTCCGGACGCCGGATCCAGGTCGGCGGCGTCGTCACGCACCGGCAGCGACCTTCGACCGCCGGTGGGGTGACCTTCCTCAACCTCGAGGACGAGACCGGGACCCTGAACGTCATCGCCGGGACCGGCGTCTGGAACCGGTACCGTCGGATCGCCAGGGAGTCCCCCGCTCTCGTCGTGCGCGGCATCCTGGAGCGTTCACCGGAAGGCGTCACGAACCTCCTCGCCGACAAGTTCGACACCCTCACCCTCGCTGCACCGACGACGTCCCGGGACTTCCGCTGAGGGCCCGATCGTCGCCCGCTCGTCTCCCCGTCGTCTCCCGCTCCGCTCCCGCTGATGTTCGGCTAACGTCGAACGGGTGAATGACGATCGATACGGACAGGACGCCCTGAGGCCCGGCTGGCGCGAGGTGGGACGGAAGGTCATCCCGACCCAGGAGGCCGTCCGCGACCTCGTCGTCGAAGAGGTCGCGACCGGGTTCTGCGGGGCCATCGTGCGCCTCGAGAAGCAGATCGTCACCCTCGAGGACCGTCACGGCGCACTCCGGCTCTTCCCGCTCGGCTCAGCGTTCCTGATCGACGGCGAGGCCGTCCGCCTCGTCGTCCCCGCCAGGGCCCCCCAGCAACGCGCACGGACGGCATCCGGGTCCCTGGCCGTTGCCGCGACACCCGCCCGGGTCGCCCGCGGCAGCCGGATCTTCGTCGAGGGCCGGCACGACGCGGAGCTCGTCGAGAAGGTGTGGGGAGCCGACCTGCGCATCGAGGGCGTCGTGGTCGAATACCTCGAGGGCGTCGACAACCTCGAGGAACTCCTCCGCGAATTCAAACCGGGACCGGGACGCAAGGTCGGCGTCCTCGTCGACCACCTCGTGGCGGGGTCCAAGGAGAGCCGCATCGCAGACCAGGTCGCGCGCGGTCCGCACGGACGACACGTGCTCGTGGTCGGGCACCCGTATGTCGACGTCTGGCAGGCCGTCAAACCGGAGCGGCTCGGCATGACGGGCTGGCCGACGATTCCCCGCTCGGTCGAATGGAAACACGGAATCTGCCAGCACCTGGGCTGGCCGCACGAGGACCAGGCCGATATCGCCAGGGCCTGGCAACGCATCCTGGGCCGGGTCCGGTCGTATGCCGACCTCGAGGCCGCCTTCCTCGGCAGGGTCGAACAGCTCATCGACTTCGCCACCGTCGACTGACCCAGTCGCCTGACCAGCACCAACGACTCGAAATCAGCCCTGTTCGGGCGAAATATTCATAAAACGTAACGGTTACGACTCGAATTCGTCCTGAATCCGCTTCATACCGAGCGAAGTGGTCTAGTCTTGTCCCAGTAGTTGTAGTGCTTGCACGTCTTAAAACGCACGGACTCCGGTCCATGCGGCGTATTCCTTTCGGAAGCGGACGACGAATACCGCGACGAACGGCCCCGACAGTCGGGGTCGGTCTAACACTCCTGGAGGAGTTTCAAAAATGGCAACAGGTACCGTGAAATGGTTCAACGCTGAAAAGGGCTTCGGATTCATTGCTCCCGACGACGGAAGCGCCGACGTGTTCGCGCACTACTCCGCGATCGCTTCCAATGGCTACAAGTCCCTCGACGAGAACCAGAAGGTCGAGTTCGAGGTAACCCAGGGCCCCAAGGGTCCCCAGGCCGAGAACATCCGCGCCCTCTGATTCTGCTCAGTGCTGAATCAGCACACTGCTTGAACTGCGACTGACTGAGGTCACTCGCCCAGAGAGCTCCAGTAATGCCCCCGCTTCGGCGGGGGCATTACTTCGTTAAGCCACACCACGTACCGAACTACTCGCCGAAATACTCGCCGAATCACTCGCCGCGTCCGTCCCCCACGAAGCGCTCTACCCGCCGGTCCGGTACCAGCCAGATGAGCGCTGCGATCGCGAACACGCCCATGGCCGCGAGCGGTTGCACCAGGGCGACCAGAATCCCGGCGAGGTAGATGAAGGGCGAGCCCTTGCCCTTCCAGTCCCGTCCGAGGGCCGTGGCGAGGGCTCCGTCGGCGCCCTGATACCGGATCAGGGCCCGCTCCAGGATGTAGAACGCCACTGCAGCCAGCAGCAGGGTGATCCCGTAGACCATGACCGGGACCTCGGCGAACCCCGACTCGTCACTCCACCTCGTGACGAACGGGAACAGGGAGAGCCAGAACAAGAGATGCAGGTTCGCCCACAGGATGCCGCCGCTCACGCCGGAGGCGAGGCGCAGCAGGTGGTGGTGGTTGTTCCAGTAGATCCCGATGTAGACGAAGCTCAGCAGGTAGCTGAACAGCGTCGGCAGGATGGTCACGAGCCCCTGCCAGGTGGGTTCCTCCGGCACCCGGATCTCGAGCACCATGATCGTGATGATGATGGCGAGCACACCATCGCTGAACGCCTCGAGCCTGTTCTTGGTCACCGTGCCTCCACGTCCCTGTCATCCGATCACCGCGGACTGAGGGCATCATCCCAGATTCCGCGTGCCCTGTCAGGAGCGGCGTTTGTCACCCGTGCCGCCTTCGGTGGCAGACTCTGGGTATGAGTGAGCGCACGCTGATCCTGCTTCGGCACGCCAAGTCGGACTGGTCCGGCGAAGTGTCAGACCTGGAGCGACCGCTCGCCGACCGGGGGCTGCGGCAGGCGCCGCTCGCGGGAGCGTGGCTGGCCCGCAATATCGGGCACATCGATCTCGCCGTCGTCTCCCCCGCGCACCGGGCCAGGAGCACCTGGGAAATCGCCGAGGCCGAACTCACCGAACCACCGCCCACCCGCGTCGACAGCCGCGGCTATGCCGCCTCGGCGGACGAACTCCTGGACGTCGTCCGGGAACTCCCCGATGAGGCTCACACCGTCGTGCTCGTCGTGCACAATCCCGGGATCGCAGACCTGGCCGAGGTCCTGACCGGACAGTGGACGCCGATGCCGACGAGCACCCTCGCCGTGCTGAGCTTCACCGGGCCATGGTCGGAGGCCGGAGAGCGGCCCGCCGTGGTCCTGGCCACGGGGCGACCGCCTGAGGACCTCCGGCACCGCCTCGGACACGGCTGAAGCCAGGGCGCCTAGTTGACGAGGTCCTGCCAGCCGTCACCATCGACGTACTCGAAGATCAGGTTGGTCTCGGTATGGGCGACCGCCGGATGCTCTGCGAGATGCTCGAGCACGAAGTCCCGGAGCGCGGACGCGTTCGCCGCCGCGACGTGCAGAAGGTAGTCGTCCGCCCCCGCGGTGTGGAAGAGGCCGATCACGCCGGGCCAGTGCGGGGCGGCGTTACGGAAGTCGTCGATCTGCACCCGGGCGTGCTTGGCCAGCCGCACCGAGATGAGCGCCTGCAGGGACGCCCCGAGGGCGGCAAGGTCGATGTTCGCGCGGTAGCCACGGATGTGCCCGAGTTGTTGCAACCGGCGCAGCCGCAGCGACACCGTCGACTCGGCGACGCCGATCTCGGCCGCGAGTGCGGCGCCGGAGGCCCGCGCGTTGACCGAAAGGGCCTTCAGTAATGCCCGGTCGACCCTGTCGATTTCGGCTTTCTTCGGTTCCATCAGCCACACTCTTTCGTCACTGAGAGTTTATGCGACAGAACACTCGATAACGCAAGGGTCTGCGTCCTGACCGGGTAACGATCGATGATCGATCGCGTTCGGCAGCGTCGTCCTCAGCGTCGAAGTCGGCGTCGAAGTCGGCGTCGAAGTCGGCGTCAGCTGCGGCCGAGGCGGCGGCGCAGCAGGTCGATCCTGTTCTGCAGCTGGGTCACGCTCGCCTGGGCGACCGCCGGCCCCCCGCACACCCGCCGAAGTTCGGCGTGCACGATTCCGTGCGGCTCGTTTGCAAGCTTCGACCACATGCCCACGAGACTCGCGAGCAGGGTGCGCTGTTCCTTCAGGGTGCGGTACAGCGGCGGCGGTTCCTCCGGGGCGATCTCCCCTGTGACCGGGTTCTTGCGCCGGTCGGTGGATCGTTTGGCCTGGCGCGACTGCCGCTGCCTGAGCAGCTCTGACACCTGTTCCGGTTCGAGCAGCCCGGGAATGCCGATGAAGTCGAACTCCTCGTCGGTGCCCGGCTCGGCAAGCTGACCGAATTCGTCGCCGTCGAACATGACCATGTCGAAGGTCGCCTGGGAGTCGATGGCCTGCCAGGTGAACTCGTCCTCGCCGAGACCGTCGGACCCCTTCTCGTCGCGGTTCGCCGCCGCGACCATGGCGTCTTCCGGGTTGTACATCCCGTCGTCGCCGTCATCCCGGTTGCTGCGGTCGAGCGCGTGGTCGCGTTCGAGTTCGAGCGCGTTGGCGAGGCTCAGCAGGCTCGGCACGTTGGGCAGGAAGATCGAGGCCGTCTCACCGCGCCGCCTGGCGCGCACGAAACGACCGATGGCCTGCGCGAAGAACAGCGGCGTCGATGCGCTCGTTGCGTACACTCCCACGGCGAGCCTCGGGACGTCGACGCCTTCGGACACCATCCGCACGGCGACCATCCACCGGCGGGTGTTCTTCGAGAATTCGTCGATCCGGTCGCTCGACTCCTTCTCGTCCGAGAGCACGACGGTCACGGGCTCGCCGGAAATCTCCTCGAGGATGGTCGCGTAAGCGCGGGCCGCCGACTGGTCCGTGGCGATCACGAGGCCACCGGCATCCGGGATACCCTGCCGAACCTGGGTGAGCCGGGAGTCTGCCGCGCGCAGCACGGCGGGGATCCACTGTCCGGTCGGCTCCAGCGCCGTGCGCCAGGCCTGACTCGTGATGTCCTTGGTGTTGCCCTCGCCGAGCTTGGCTTCCATTTCGTCGCCGGCGCGCGTGCGCCATTTCATGTGCCCGGCGTAGACCATGAACATCACCGGTCGCACGACGCCGTCGGCGAGGGCCCGACCGTAGCCGTAGTTGTAGTCGCTCTGCGACAGGCGGATGCCGTGCTCGTCCGGCAGGTAGCTGACGAACGGGATCGGCGAGGTATCGGATCGGAACGGGGTCCCGGTCAGCGAGAGGCGGCGGGTCGCCGGCTCGAAGGCCTCCCGGATCGCGTCGCCCCAGCTGAGGGCGTCGCCGCCGTGGTGCACCTCGTCGAGGATGACGAGGGTACGGCTGGACTGGGTGAGTTCGCGGTGCAGCGCGGCCCGGCTGGCGACCTGCGCATACGTGACGGCGACCCCGTGGAAGTGGTTGCCGTACCGGCCGTCCGCGTTCTTGAACGAGGGGTCGAGGCGGATGCCCGCGCGAGCGGCGGCATCCGCCCACTGGCGCTTGAGATGCTCGGTCGGGGCGACGACGGTGATGCGGTCGATCAGGTGCCGCGCACGAAGCTCGGCGGCAAGCCGGAGAGCGAAGGTGGTCTTGCCTGCTCCCGGTGTCGCGGCGGCGAGGAAATCCCGGGGCTGGTGAACGAAGTAGGCGGCGAGGGCCTCTTCCTGCCAGGCGCGCAGCTTGGTCGCGGTGCCCCAGGCGGCCCGGCCGGGAAACGACGGGGACAGGTGTTCGGCTGCACTCGTTCCCTGGTTCGGTTCGAACGCTGCTGAGATAGTCACTTCAATAGAACCTAGCAAGGTGAACAGACAGTTTCGTGCAAACGAGGAGAATGGACTGATGACAACCGCATTGCATCCTTGGTCACGGTACGTAGCCGTCGGCGATTCCTTCACGGAGGGTGTCGGCGATCCCGAGCCCGCGTGCCCGGGCGGGTTCCGGGGCTGGTCCGACCGGGTCGCCGAGGTGCTCAGCCAGGGTTCTGAGGACTTCGCATATGCGAATCTCGCGGTGCGCGGCAAGCTGATCCGGCAGGTCATGGACGAGCAGCTCGAGCCGGCCCTCGACCTTCGCCCCGACCTGATCACGTTCTCCGCGGGCGGCAACGACGTGATCCGGCCGGGGTCCGACCCCGACGAGATCGCCGCCCGGTGCGGTGAGGCCGTGCGGCTGCTCAGCCGCGACGGAGCCACGATCGTGCTCTTCACGGGTGCCGACGTCGGGTTCGCCCCGGTCTTCCGCGGGATTCGCGGCAAGATCGCGATCTACAACGAGAACATCCGCGCGGTCGCGGCCCGGTACGACTGTGTCGTCGCCGACCTGTGGGCGCTCACCGAGATCCAGGATGCCCGGATGTGGGCGCCCGACCGGCTGCACCTGAACGCCCTCGGACATCACACGGTCGCCCG
Organism: Cryobacterium algoricola; assembly: GCF_004402485.1. Classification (GTDB taxonomy): domain Bacteria; phylum Actinomycetota; class Actinomycetes; order Actinomycetales; family Microbacteriaceae; genus Cryobacterium; species Cryobacterium algoricola. The sequence continues at coordinate 186,936 of NZ_SOFG01000004.1, forward strand.
GATGGTGCTCGACGTGCTCAACGTGCCGAACAGCCTCGAACCCTCGGAGCCGGAGCCGTTGCCCGCGCAGACCTGGCGCCAGGCCCGCAGCGAGGACATGGTCTGGGCGCGGGAGTATCTCGTGCCGTGGGTGCTGCGCCGCATCCGGCACCAGTCGTCCGGCGACCACGTGCTGCCCAAACGCCCGGAAGCCGGTCCGTTCCGCCAGGCGCTCAAGTAGCAGGGGAGGTCAGCGGGACGCGAACAGTTCGCCGGGGTGCGTGAAGCGCCACCCCGGCCCGGGGTCGCTGAGCGTTCCGTCCAGGACGAGCGGAACACTGACCGTCTTCGTGCCGACCGTGAAGTCGAGAGACCCGACGGTGTCCCCGTCGGCGCCGACCCCGACCGGACGGGCCGTGGCGACGCCCGTGACGGCCGTGTCAGACCAGACGAGAGCGGATGCCGGCCCGGCGGCCACGGCCGTCCCGCTCTGTCCCCAGACGCTCGCGTACGCTCCGTAGGCAGCACCGGCCTCGGTCAGGGTGACCTCACGGAAACCGGGCTTGACGCTCTCGATCAGGCGCCCGATGTCGGCGTCGAGGGTGTCGTGGGTGGTCCCGCCGAGCAGGACCCCGACGAGGGTCACGGTGGTCTCGCCGACGGTGAAGTCCGCGGAGAACAGCAGGCAGGCGCCTGCCTCGTCCGTCGTCCCGGTCTTGATGCCGTCGACGCCGTGGTCACCGAGCATCTCGTTGGTGTTCGTCACCGTTCCGATCGTCGGCAGCACTGCCGTCTTCTCCGACACGATCGAGGCGAGCGCCGGGTTCTTCAGCACGAGCTTGCCGATCTCCACGAGGTCGGCCGGCGTGCTGGCGCTCCCGGGTGACAGTCCGCTCGTGTCCGCGATCGTGGTCCCCGTGAGGCCATGATCGGTGAGCCAGGCCCTGGCGACCTTCAGATACGCGTCGACACTGCCGAACGCCCAGTTCGCGAGGGTGATGCTGTAGTTGTTCGCGGACGGCAGCAGCATGCCCTCGAGGGCCTGGCGCTGGCTCAGCACCATCCCGGACACGACGGGGGCGACGGAGCCGTCCTGGGCGAGCACGTCGTAGTAGATCTGCACATCGGCGTCGGTGAATTTCACGTCCGGGCCGGCCTCGGTGACCGCGAGCGGCTTCGCGTCGAGCAACACGAGGGAGGTGATCATCTTGGTGATGCTCGCGATCGGCACGGCGGCCTGGCTGCCGCTGGAGCCGAGCACCCCGTCGTAACCGACGGCGCCGATCGCGCCCTCCCCGATTCCCGGCCACACCATCGCCGTCGCCGGTTGGGTGAGCGCGGCGGGCTGGGTGAGCGTCGCCGCGGACGCGGGAAGAGCCGCGGCACTCGTCGTCGCGAAATAGCCGCCGAGCAGGATCACGACGAGCAGTCCCCCGAGGACGGCGAATCGGCGACGCAGGATGGTGGAACGACTCGCGGAAGGCACCCGTTCACCTTACCGATCCCAGGACAGGGAAACGCTGGACGCGCGGGTCAGCGCAGTGCGTACAGTGCGACCGCGCTCGCCGATGCGACGTTGAGCGAGTCGACGCCGTGCAGCATCGGGATCGTGACGACCGTGTCCGCGACCGCGAGCGCCTGCCTACTGAGGCCGTCGCCCTCCGCGCCGAGCACGATGGCGAGCCGCTCCGGCGGATCGATCGCGAAGTCGTCGAGGCTCACCGCGTTGTCGGCGAGGGCGAGGGCCGCGAGGTGGAAGCCGGCGTCGTGCAGCAGCGGGACGGCCTCATCCCATTCGGGCAGCCGGGTCCACGGCACCTGCAGCACCGTTCCCATGCTCACGCGCACGCTGCGCCGGTAGAGCGGGTCGGCGCAGCGCGGGGTGATCAGCACGGCGTCTGCGCCGAGACCCGCGACCGAGCGGAAGATCGCGCCGACGTTGGTGTGGTCGACGATGTTCTCGAGAATGACGATCCGGCGTGCACCCCGGATCAGGTCGGCCACCGGCGCGAGCACGGGCCGGTGCATCGCCGCGAGTGCCCCCCGGTGCAGGTTGTACCCGGTGAGTTCTTCGAGCACGGATGCCGCGCCGACGTAGATCGGCACGTCCGGCCAGTCTGCGAGCAACTCGAGGGCGTCCGGCAGCCATTGTTCCTGCAGGAGCACCGATCGGGGGCGATGCCCGGCGTCGAGGGCCCGCGCGATGACCTTGGTCGACTCTGCGATGTACAGGCCGCCCGCCGGTTCGGACTTGCGCCGGAGTGCGACGTCGGTGAGCTGCGAGTAATCGGCAAGACCGGGGAGGTCGAGGGAGTCGATGTGGATGATCTGCACGGGGATTTGCCTTTCGAAGGAGAACAGGTCCAGCCTGCCAGTTGGACCGCCCGGTCCTGTAACCGGGGTCCGGTATCCCGGGTTCTGTAACAAGGACGAAAACTGACCCGCCTAGACTCGGTCAGGACAGGACGGAGCGTTATGACCACCGAGACGATTCCGGTCGCCAGTGAGGTGTCGGCCGGCACCCTTGATTCGGTCGCCGATCTCCTGCGGGGAAAGCGTGCTGCGGTGCTGACCGGCGCCGGGCTCAGCACCGATTCGGGCATCCCGGACTATCGGGGCAAGGGCGCCCCCGTCCGCACTCCGATGAACTACCAGACCTTCATCGACGACCCCAGGGCCCGGGTGCGGTATTGGGCGGGCAGCCACCTCGGCTGGCGCCGGTTCCGCGCCGCAGAGCCGAACCTCGGGCACCGTTCCCTCGTCGCCCTCGAGGCCGGAGGAGTCATCTCCGGCGTGATCACCCAGAACGTGGACGGGTTGCACACCAGGGCCGGCTCCCGGCACGTCGTCGACCTGCACGGGTCGATGGACCTCGTGGTCTGCCTCGGCTGCGGCCAGGCCTTCGACCGGGAGAGCATCGCGGCCCGGCTCGAGGCAGACAACCCCTCGCTCCGGCGGCCGGACTCCGCCCGCCTCGCGCCGGACGGTGACGCCGACGTCACGGACCTCACGGACTTCGTCATCCCCGCGTGCACCGTCTGCGGCGGCATGCTCAAGCCCAACGTGGTGTTCTTCGGCGAACTCGTGCCGACGGTCAAGTTCATCGAGGCCACGGCCCTCGTCGCGGGGGCCCAGGCGCTCATCATCGCCGGGTCGTCCCTTGCGGTCAATTCGGGCATCCGCCTGCTCGAACAGGCCCGGCGCCGCAAGCTGCCGATTATCGTCATCAATCGGGGTGTGACCAAGGGAGACGGGCGCGCACTGGTTAAGCTGGAAGCGGGCACCTCCGAGGTGCTGGCCGGGCTCGCCGAGCGCCTCGCGGGGTAGCGGCGTCCGGGTCGCCGGACTGGGGCAGCGCACGGCTGGACCGGCCCGGAACAGGCAGCACCAGACAGGAGCCACGCGAGACCATGCACCGGTTGCAGACCAGGCTTTCCATCGTCCGCCACGGCCAGACCGACTGGAACCTCGCCACCCGCATCCAGGGGCGCACCGACATCCCGCTGAACTCGACCGGACGGGCCCAGGCGGCCGAGACCGGCCTGCTCCTGCTCAAGCGGAGTCGCTCGGGCGCAGCGCCGAGCCTCGACGGCGGCCTGACCCCGAGTGCGTCCGGCTGGGAGAAGATCGTCTCGAGCCCCCTCGACCGGGCGGCGGAGACGGCCCGCATCATCGCGGGAGAACTCGGCTTGCCGCGGCCGGAGATCATCGACGATCTCACCGAGCGCCACCACGGCCACATCGAAGGGCTCACCTTCGCCGAACGGCAGCGCCAGTTCCCGAACGGGATGCCGGTGCCTGGCCTCGAGTCGCGCCAGCAGGTTCTCGACAGAGTGCTGCCGGCTCTCGGCCGCGTGGCCGAGGAATTCCCCGGTGACGCGGTGCTCGTGGTCTGCCACGGCGGTGTGATCGGGACGCTGATCCGCTACCTGACCGACGGAGTGCGCCCGCACCCCGATGAGATCATCGCGAACGGTTCCGTCCACGACTTCCTCTGGAGAGACGGCCGCCTCGAGCTCGAGCACTTCGACGCGACGATCCGCGGCTTCGCGGAGAACACGCACTACTCGGGCTGAGCGGGCCGCTCCGCCGTCTGACGGATCACCCGGAGCAGGATTCCGGCGGAATCGGCCCAGTTGTAGCGGGCGGCCTGCTCGATGGCGAGCCCCGACCGTTTCGCCCACTCCCCCGGTTCGTCGAGCCGGTGGACAGCAGCGGCGAGACCCGCGGCGTCGCGCGGCTCGAAGTAGAGCGCGGCCTCCCCGCCGATCTCGCGGAAGATCGGGATGTCGCTCACGACGACGGGGATCCCGAGGCTCATCGCTTCGACGAGGGGGATCCCGAAGCCCTCGTCGAGGGACGCGGTCACGAGGGCGGTCGCCGAATCGAGCAGGGCGACGTACTCGTCGTCGGAGACGCCGTCGTGGAACACGATCCGCGCGCCGGGGACGAGCGTCTGGAGGCGGGTCTTCTCGGCGTCGCCGATCCTGCTGAGCAGGTGCAGGTAGTGGCCAGGCAGGTCGGCGAGGGAGCGCACGAGCGTGTCGACGTTCTTGTACGGCATGAACGAGCCCATGTAGATGAGGCTGCCCGTGGCCGGGCCGGTGCGCCGGACGCCCGTCTCGGCGCCCGCCGCGCCGGCGAGAGCGCCTGCGGCATTGGGGACGACCGTGATGGGCCTGCGGGTGAGACGGTGCTTCAGCATGAGGGCCCTGGTCGTCTCCGAGACCGTGACGATGCCGTCTGCGCGGTTCAGCAGCATCCGCTGCGGCCACCAGGAGAGGTGGTAGAGCCGCCAGAGCAGCCGGATGAAGGCGGGCAGGTCGCGCGGGGGCGTGCGGTTGCGATAGTAGATCAGGTCGTGCACGGTGAGCAGCAGCCGGTAGTTGCGGCCCCAGGACCCCATGGTCTGCATCGGGCTGAAGACGATGTCGGGGTGCAGCCGGTTGACCTGGAAGGCGACGAGGGGCTCACGGATGCTCGTGGGCGCGCTCACGAGCTGCCACGGGAGTGCGGGCAGCATCGCGAGTTGCCGGTGGTCGCTGATGAGCATCGTCACGGGGTGCAGCCGGCTCAGCTCTGTGACGAGTTCTGAGGTGTACCGGCTGATACCGTCGTGCCGGTCGAACCGGGTGTACCGGCAGTCGAACACGATCCTCATGCCGAGGCCGTTTCGTCCAGGAAGCGGCGCAACTGTTCCGCCGCTTCGACGGGGACTTCGTAGTGGATGAGGTGCCCGACGTTGGGGATGACATAGAGGCGGGCGTCCGGGAACAGCGTGCGCAGGCGGTACTGGGCCTCGACGGGGGTGATGTCGTCCTTGTCCGCCGCGATCAGCAGGGTGCGTTGCGGGATGCGCGCGGCGAATTCGCTCACGTCGCTTCCGACGGAGGCACGGAAGGCCTCGAGGACGACCCGGCGATCGGAGAACGCGGAGAAGTACCGGTCGTGCTGGTTGTGGATCCAGCGGCGGAGGGCGGGGTCACGGGTCTTGGCCATCGCGATGCTCATCACGCGGACGATCACGCGGTTGCGGAGCAGGGCGAAGCCGAGCCGTTCGGGCAGCGCGGCGGCCGCCCAGTAGTAGAACACGGCGAGCCGGGTGAGGATGCCGCGGGGACCGGACAGGGCGGGAGCCGCGATCGGGTTGACGAGGACGACGACATCGGCGGGCAGCCCGCCCGCGACGGCGGACGCCGCGATGATCGAGCCGAACGAGTGCCCGAGGATCACGGTGCGCCCGGTCGGGGCGACCGCTGCGACGAAACCCCTGAGCCATTCCGAGTAGCCGGGCACGTCGTGCGCCAGGGTCGTGAGAGGTGCCGACTCGCCGAAGCCGGGGAGGTCGGGTGAGAGGATGCGGTACCCCGCGAGCTGGGCCACGACGGGCTCGAGGCCGTGGTGGTCGCCACGGAAGCCGTGCACCATCACGATCGTCGTCGTCGCGGCCGGATCACCGTACTCCCAGTAGCGGGTGTCGGTCCCGAGCACCGGGACGGTGTGGACGCTCACCGGGATCCGGGCGAGCTGGGCGTCGTATGGCGAAGGAACAATCATCCGTTCCAGCTTACGGGGACGCGCGGGGCAGGCGGCGGTGGCTCCCGGGGATGTCGTCGGTCGGCCCTAGGCTGGCCCCATGAGCAACTGGAGTGACACCCTCGCCGTCTTCGACCTTGAAACGACCGGAATCGACGTGGAGACGAGTCGCATCGTGTCGGCGACGGTCGCCGTGATCGACGTCTCTGGGGCGGTCGTCGAGCGCGTCGACTGGCTTCTCGACCCGGGCATTGACATCCCGGAGCAGGCGACCAACGTGCACGGGATCACGACCGCCCAGGCCGTTGCGAACGGCCGCGTCGCGGGGGAAGGCGTCACCGAGATCGTTGCGACGATCCGCGACCTGCTCGGCAGGGGCCTTCCGATCGTGGCGTACAACGCGCCGTACGACCTCTCGCTACTCAACCGGGAGGCGCTGCGCTACGGGGTCGCACCGCTCGTCTCCCCCGCGCCCGTCGTCGACCCGCTGGTCATCGACAAGCAGGTGGACCGCTACCGCAAGGGCAAGCGAACGCTCGAGGTCACGAGCGCGTACTACGGGGTGTCCCTCGACGACGCCCATGACGCCGGAGCGGACGCGATCGCCGCGGGCAGGGTCGCCCAGGCCATCGCTAAGGCACACGCCGCCGTGCTGCCGGGCACCGTCGCCGAGCTGCACGACCTGCAGGTGCAGTGGTCGATGCAGCAGGCCGAGCGTTTCCAGGACTACATGCGCCGCGAACGCGACCCGAAGTTCGTCGCGAGCGGTGCGTGGCCGGAGCGGTAACGCGCGCAGCAGACAACGAAAAAGGCGAGCAGCCGTGGCTGCTCGCCTTTTCTGTGTAACGCGCGTGCGGTGGTTCGGACTTATTTGCCGAAGCCCTTGTAGCGGGAGTTGAACTTCTCCACGCGTCCGGCGGAGTCCATGATGCGCTGCTTGCCCGTGTAGAACGGGTGCGACTCGGAGGAGATTTCCACGTCGATGACGGGGTAGGTGGTGCCGTCTTCCCACTCGATCGTCTTGGCGCTCGAGACCGTCGAACGGGTCAGGAAGGTCGCACCCGAGGCGAGGTCGCGGAAGACCACGGGGGTGTAGGTGGGGTGGATGTCAGACTTCATGAAAACTTCCTTATATGAGGTGCGCCGGTCCGGACCGGGTGGACCGGGGAACGGCGGCAGGAAAAAGTTACACGGCCCGAGGACCGACTGTCTAGTCTAGCAGAAGCGAGCGTCAGGCCGCACGGGCCGTGAAGCGACCGGCGACCTCGCTCAGGTCGATCGGCAGGCCGAACGTTTCGGTCAGGGTGTCCGCCGTCAGCGACTCCGCGAACGGGCCGGCCGAGACGACGCGGCCGCCCGAGAGGAGGAGGGCGTGGGTGAAGCCCAGGGGGATCTCTTCGACGTGATGGGTGACCATGATGATGGCCGGTGAGCTCGACTCGAGGGCATAACCGCCGAGCAGACGCAGGAGCTCTTCGCGGGCGCCGAGGTCGAGGCTCGCCGCCGGCTCGTCGAGCAGGAGCAGTTCGGGGTCGGTCATGATCGAGCGGGCGATCTGCACCCGCTTCTGTTCGCCGTCGCTCAGGGTTCCGAAGGTGCGATCGGCGAGGTGGTCGAGTCGCCATTCCTGGAGCACCCGCTGGGCGCGGCGCTCGTCGATGGTCTCGTATTCCTCGGTCCAGCGCCCGGTCACCGAGTATGCGGCGGTCATGACGACGTCGAGGACCTTTTCGCCGGCCGGAACCTTGCGGGCAAGCGCGGTCGACGCGAAGCCGATGCGCGGACGCAACTCGAACAGGTCGGTGCCGCCGATGGGCTCCTCGAGCACCTCGGCGGTGCCCCTGGTGGGGTGCAGCATCGCGGCGGCGATCTGGAGGAGCGTGGTCTTTCCTGCGCCGTTCGGGCCGAGGATCACCCAGCGCTGATCGTCATCAACACTCCAGTTCACTGAGTCGAGGATGGTTGTGCCAGCCCGGACGACGGAGACGTCGGTGAATTGAAGAACGTTGACCATGCATCCATGTTATCTGCCGACGCCGAGGCGTCGGCACGCCGGGCGGGGCTCAGAGCAACCCGGCGTAGATCTCCCGCGTGCTCGTGGCGATCTGGCTCCAGCTGAACTTTTCCTCTGCCCTGATCCGGCCTGCCTTGCCCATCTCTGCGGCACGATCGGGGTCGGCGAGGACCTCGAGCAGGGTGCGCGCGAGGTCGGCGACGAACCGGTCAGGGTCGATCGGCGTTCCGGTTCCGTCGCTGACCTGGTCGATGGGAACGAGGCGCCCGGTGGCCCCGTCGTCGACGACCTCGGGGATGCCGCCGGTCGCCGACCCGACGACGGGGAGGCCACAGGCCATCGCCTCGAGGTTGACGATGCCGAGCGGCTCGTAGACCGAGGGGCAGACGAAGACGGTACCCGCGGTCAGGACGGCCGAGAGGTCGTGCTGGGACAGGTGCTCGGGGATCCAGACGACCCCGGTGCGCTCGGCCTGCAGCGCCCGGACTCCTGCGGTGACCTCGGCCATGATTTCCGCGGTGTCGGGTGCACCGGCGCACAACACGAGCTGGACCTCGGGCGGAAGGGACGCCGCGGCACGAAGGAGGTAGGGCAGTCCTTTCTGCCGGGTGATTCGGCCGACGAACACGACGGACGGGCGGCTCGGGTCGATGCCGAGCGAACGGACAACGTCCGTGTCCGCGGTCGGCTTCCAGGCCTCGAGGTCGATGCCGTTGTAGACGACGTGCACCCGGGACTCGTCGAGTGCCGGATAGCTGCGGAGGATATCCGCGCGCATTCCCCCGCTCACGGCGATGACGGCATCCGCTGCCTCGAACGCGGTTCGTTCGATCCAGCTCGAGACGCGGTAGCCGCCGCCGAGCTGTTCGGCCTTCCACGGCCGGAGCGGCTCGAGGCTGTGGGCGGTGACGACGTGAGGGACGCCGTGGAGAAGCTTCGCTAGATGCCCGGCACCGTTGGCGTACCAGGTGTGCGAGTGCACGACGTCGGCGCCGGACACGTCCTGGGCCATCTGCAGGTCGACGCCGAGGGTGGCGAGGGCGGCATTCGCCGTGGCGAGTTCGGCGGGCACGCCGTATGCGAACGTTTCCGGTGCGTCACGGGGCGCTCCGAAACAGCGCACGACGACCTCAATGTCGGTGCGGAGGGCCTTGACGAGCTCGGCGACATGCACGCCGGCCCCGCCGTAAACCTCTGGTGGATACTCCTTGGTCAACAGATCGACTCGCATGCAATAAAACTAGCGCAGCACCGTCAGACACACACCTTTTCGAGTGGCCCCCGGCCCCGGATGCCCCTACTGTAAAGACATGGCATCGAAGAAGATCTTTGGAATCGTACTCGCTGGCGGTGAAGGCAAACGCCTGATGCCGCTTACGGAGGACCGCGCAAAACCGGCCGTTCCGTTCGGAGGCAATTACCGGCTTATCGACTTCGCGCTGTCCAACCTGATCAATTCCGGGTTGACCCAGATCGTCGTCCTGACCCAGTACAAGTCGCACAGCCTCGACCGTCACGTCTCTCAGACCTGGCACGTCTCCGGTGGGCTGTTCAACTCGTACATCGCCTCAGTCCCCGCGCAGCAGCGCCTCGGGAAGCGCTGGTTCTCCGGCTCCGCCGACGCGATCCTGCAGAGCCTGAACCTGATCCATGACGAGAAGCCGGACATCGTCGTCGTTGTCGGTGCCGACCACGTCTACCGCATGGACTTCAGCCAGATGATCGCGGCCCACATCGCCTCCGGCGCGCAGGCGACGGTCGCCGCGATCCGGCAGCCGATCGGTCTCGCCGACCAGTTCGGTGTCATCGAAGTCGACGGGGCAACGCCGGACCACATCCGGGAGTTCCGCGAGAAGCCCAAGGACGCCGTCGGCCTGGCCGATGCTCCGCACGAGGTGTTCGCCTCGATGGGCAACTACGTCTTCAACGCCGACGCCCTGATCGAAGCCGTGCTGCGCGACGGCGAACGCACCGACTCGAGCCACGACATGGGCGGGGACATCATCCCCGACTTCGTGTCCCGCGGCGAGGCCGGCGTATACGACCTCCAGCGCAACGAGGTACCCGGCTCCACCGATCGCGACCGGTACTACTGGCGCGACGTGGGAACCATCGACTCCTTCTTCGAGGCGCACCAGGACCTGATCAGCGCGCTCCCGGTCTTCAACCTCTACAACCAGAAGTGGCCGATCTTCAGCCAGCAGCTCAACTCGCCGCCGGCCAAGTTCGTCAGGGACGGCCGCGGCTCGCTCGGCACGATGATCGACTCGATCGTGTCTCTCGGCTGTGTCATCTCGGGAGCCCACATCGAGCGCAGCGTGCTCGGACCGTGGGTGTCCATCGATTCCGGGGCCCACATCGCGGACTCGATCCTCTTCGACCGGGTGCAGATCCTGCCCGGCGCGACCGTACGTCGGGCCATCCTCGACAAGAACGTCGTCGTCGCCGCGGGCGCCTCCGTCGGCGTCGACAGGGACCGTGACCTCGCGCGCGGCTTCAGCGTCACCGAGTCCGGCATCACCGTGGTCGGCAAGGGCGTGCACGTACACCCGTGACCCGTCCCACTCGTTTCCTGGTCGTCCTCGATTCCGATTCCACCCTGATTGAAAACGAAGTGATCGAGCTCCTGGCGGATGCCGCCGGGTCGCTCGAACTCGTCGCCGCGGTGACCGATCAGGCCATGCGCGGTGAGATCGACTTCGCCCAGAGTCTCCGTGCCCGGGTGAAGACGCTCGCCGGGCTGCCGGAGAGCGTCTTCGCCGACGTCGGTCTCCTGGTGCGCCCGACTCCGGGAGTCCACGAGCTCATCGCGGGCCTGCACGCTCATGGCAGTCGGATCGGTGTCGTCTCCGGAGGGTTCCACGAAGTACTCGACCCGCTCGCGGAGAGCCTCGGAATCGACCACTGGCGGGCCAACCGGCTCGAGGTCGCCGATGGCCACCTCACCGGCAACCTCGTCGGGCCGATCATCGACGCGACCGCGAAGGCCGACACGCTTCAGGAGTGGGCGGCCGAACTCGGCGTCGGGCTCCCCCGGACCGTTGCCGTCGGCGACGGTGCGAACGACCTGAAGATGATGCACGTCGCGGGCCTCGGCATCGCGTTCAACGCGAAGCCCCTCGTGCGGGCCCAAGCGGATGTCGCGATCGACATCTGCGACCTCAGCCAGGTCCTGCCACTCCTCGGCCTCCGAGGCTAGCGCTTCCCCTGTCGGAGCGCCGTGTGCGGCGCACTTCAGTCGCGGTTGGGTGGTCCGGTCAGGACCTGGTGGGCGCGGTGCCGGTTCGGTGGCCGCCAGAGCCGTTGCGGGTCGATCAGCCCCGGGGCCCGCACTTGTGGTGAGCCTTTCACCATCCGGATCTCCCACCCCGAGGTGTCGATGGTGTGGTGATGGAACCAGCACAGGAGGACCCCGTTGTCGACGTTCGTGGGTCCGTCTTTTGCCCAGGGCTTCACATGGTGTACCTCGGCCCAGTGCGCCGGGGCTTTGCAGCCGGGGATGATGCACCCGCCGTCGCGGGCGGTGATCGCCCGCCGTTGCGCCCGGTTGAAGTACCGCCGTTCGGGGCCGAGTTTGAGGACCTGGTTGTTCTCGCCGAACAGGACCCCCTGGAAGCCGCCGTCGCAGATCCGCTGGCGCACGGTCTTGAGCGACACCGGGGCTTCGACCCCGTCGATCCACCCCACACCAAGCCCCGACGCGAGGTCGGCCGCGTTCACGTGCACCATCACCGTGGGAGCGGACCCGCCCATGCTGGGCGTGCCCTCATCGCGGGCGGCGTGTTCGATCAACGCCCGGAGGATGTCGGCGCGCTTCTCCCCGCTAGTGCGCGTGTCCTGGCGGCGTTCCCGAAGCTCCGCTTCGATCACGTCGAGCTCCGGGCCCGTGCCGGCGTCGGTGCCCGAGGTCTCGGTGCCTGCGGTTTCGGCGCCGGGGATCATCTGCCCCGAATCCATCAGGGCCTGTTCCTCTTCGGTGGGGAACGCGGGCCGCGCGTGGAAGCTCAGGAAGGCGTCGAAGAGGGTATTCATCATCCCGAACAGTTCCGGCGTCACCCCACCCTTCACCGGATACAACCCGTTCTTGAGTTGTCCGAAGCCAATGTTCGACTTCGCCTCGAACAGGTCCTCCTGCGGCAGGACGCCGTCGGGGTCGAGGACGGACTGCCACTGGAGCACCATCCCCCGGATCAGATCCGCGGCCGCGGGGACCCCGGCGCCGGCGAGGTTCTCGGTTTCCGGGGTGATCCGTCCGGCCGCTGTGGCGACCAGGGCACGCTCGGCAACGTCCACCTCCGCCGGCACCGCCCGGTGACTGACCAACCCCAGCCCCGTCGTGATCAACTCGGCCGCCTCGACCCCGATGTCCCCCGCGGTCAGGGCGGCCCCGACGACCGGGAAGAGCGGCGGCAACACCGTCAGCCCTGCCCGGCGGGGCAACACCGCGTCGCCGAGTTTCGTGCGGCGCTTCACTTCCCGGGCCGAGACCCGGGTCACCCGGGTGAGTACGTCCCAGGGTCCCCGGCAGCCCATCTTCCAGGCCAGACCGTCCCGGCCGAGCACCCGCGCCCGCCGATCCACATCGGTGGCGGTGTTCACCCGGGCCGCATCCACCGTCCGGCCAATCGCTTCCACTTCCTTCAGAGCCGTGACCGCTTCCGCATCGTTGAGCAGTCCGACCGGGATCGCCGCCAAGGCCTCCGCGAGAACCGAACGTGCTTCCGCGAGCCGGGCTACAGCATCCGCATGAACCGACGGAACCGAGCCGGTCAGCCCCTCAGCACCCTCGAAACCCTCAGCAATCGCGACCGGATGGGCCGACTCGACCTGCCGGCCGCCTACCGTGGTCGGCTGATCCCCCGCAGTCCCGGAACCGGGTGTCTGCGGCGTGTGTGACTGTGGATCCGAAGCTCCTGCCATACCCCGATTCTACCCCGAATCGAACACTAGTACGAGGCTTGCTCACCTAATTTTGGGCTTCTCATCACGAGATTCAAAGCTGAAGACGAGTGAGTCCGCACTCGTGGTACCGAATTCAGGAGATGCGCCCGGGCGAGCGATACCGGCCCGCGGACCAGTGCGGCCGATCCCATCCGTTGGCAGGGATCTCCTGAATTCGACACCAGAACTGCCCGAATCTCCCGGGGCCACTGCGTGTGACTCAGGGTCTCTTACAGGTTCGCGCCGGGCTCCACGTCCCGGTGGGCGTATCGCTGACCTGGTCAGTGACCCATGCCGAGGCCGCCGTCGACCGGGATCACGGCGCCGGAGATATAACCGGCGTCGTCGCCCGCGAGCCAGGTGACGACCTTCGCGACCTCGGCGGCGGATGCGAAGCGTCCGGCCGGGATGTTCTTCTTGTATTCGGCCTGCACGGCGTCGGAAAGCTCTGCGGTCATCTCGGTTTCGATGAAGCCGGGTGCGACGACGTTCGCGGTGATGCCCCGGGCGCCGAGTTCGCGCGTGACCGAGCGGGCGAGCCCGACCAGCCCGCTCTTGGAGGCGGAGTAGTTGACCTGCCCCGCAGAACCGTAGAGGCCGACCACGCTCGAGATGAGCACGATCCGGCCGAACCTGGCCTTGAGCATGCCCTTGGACGCACGCTTGACGACGCGGAAGGCGCCGCTCAGGTTCGTGTCGATCACGGACGTGAAGTCGTCCTCTGTCATCCGCATCAGAAGAGTGTCCTTCGTGATGCCGGCGTTGGCCACGACGACCTCGACCGGTCCGAGGGCCGCCTCGATCTCGGTGAACGCGGCATCGATCGATGCGGCATCCGTGACGTCGGCGCGCACCGTGAGGGTGCCGTCGGGGCCTGAGCCCGAGCGGGCCGTGACCGCGACGCGGTGGCCCTGGCGTACGAATTCTTCGGCGATGGCGAAGCCGATCCCACGGTTGCCCCCGGTCACGAGAACGGTCCTGACGGAGGGCATACGGTTCCAATCTATTCCCAGCGAACGACCAGCCGTACGCACGTATATTCCAGTTTACGGTGTCATCCCACAGACCGGGCGGGACGTAGGCTTGTCAGGCATAACCTCCACCGGTTGACCGAAGCGATGAGAGTATGAAACAGCAGTCGATCACGTCCCTGCCTCCGTCTCCGGAGGACGAGCGACGAGCCCGGATGATCAGGTACTCGGTCACCATGGGTATCCGGATGGTGTGCATCGTCCTGATGCTCTTCGTGCACGGCTGGTGGCTTCTGGTCTGCGCCGCCGGAGCGATCCTGCTCCCCTATTTCGCGGTCATCGTCGCGAACGTCCATGGAAGCGGCGCGGGAACCACCGTCGTCCGCCCGGGAGCCGTTCAGCTGTACCGCGGCCAGTCCTCGAGCCAGTCCTCAGGCCAGTCCTCGACCGGGCCGGACTCCTCATCCTTCCCGCAGACTTCGCCCGAGCAGGCCCCTGAGCGACCGGATTCCACTCGCGACGCATCCCGCGACCCCGGCGCCGACTCATGATCGGTTTCGACGACGACCTCGACACACCCCGGTGTTCGCGGGCCGGCTGCCGGGAGGACGCCCAGTGGCGCATCGACTGGCGCAACCCCCGCATCCATGCCGCAGACCGGGTCAAGACCTGGCTCGCCTGCACCGAGCACGTCGACTACCTGCGTGAATTCCTGGCCGCCCGGGACTTTCCGGTGGCCGTCATCGCCCTCGACGCCGCACCGGGCACGGCCCCGGCCCAGGCACCCGTCGGGACGAACCCGTCGTGATCGGCTGGAAGTTCGCGTTCAGCCGCCGGTGGGCCGGCTACCTCGTGCTCACCATCATCTTCGGCGCCGCCTGCGCGGGTCTCGGCATGTGGCAGTTCGCCAGGCGCAATGAGGCCCTCGTCGAAATCAACAAGGTCGACGCGAACTACGACCACACGCCGGTGAGCCTGACGGAAGCCCTGCCCACCCTCGACTCCTTCGCCGAGTCACAGAAGTGGCTCCCGGTGACGATGACCGGAACGTACCTCATCGCGGACGAGCTGATCGTGCGGAACCGCCCGATGAATGTCCACCCCGGCTTCGAGGTGCTGACACCGCTGCTCCTCGCCGACGGCACCGTCTTCGTCGTCGATCGCGGCTGGGTCCCCACCGGTGAGACAGCGGATGCCCCCGGCCCGGTGCCCGCCGCACCGTCCGGTGAAGTCACCGTCATCGCCAGGCTCAAGGCCGGAGAGCCGACCCTTCCCGGGCGCACGGCGAGCGGAAACCAGATCGCGACGATCCATCTCGCCGACGTCGCAGAACGGGTCGGCGCACCCACATATACCGGTGCGTACGGCCTGATGGCCTCCGAGGACCCGGCGCCCGCCACCCGCCCCGCCGGCGTGACCAGGCCGGTCGCTGACGAGGGCTCGCACCTGTCCTACGCATTCCAGTGGATGCTGTTCGCCCTGCTCGGCTTCATCGGGCTCGGCTGGGCGGTCCGTCAGGAATTCCGAAATCTCAACGCGGACGATCCCGAAGAGCGCACCCGCGCGGAGGAACGCGCCCGCCGGATCGCCGCAAAGCCGCGCACGGACGCCGAGGTCGAAGACGACCTGATCGACAGCACGCACTAACGGACGCACTGCCGGACGCACTGCCGTACGCGCTTGCCGAAAGCGCGCACCGACCGGTGGGGGCGCTGGCTAGGCCAGCATGATCAGGTCGAGGTAGTCCTTGTTCCAGTGGTCCTCTGTGCCCTCGGGCATGATCAGCACCCGTTCCGGGTTGAGCGCCTCGACGGCGCCCTCGTCGTGGCTGACCAGGACGACGGCACCCTCGTAGTGCGCGAGGGCGTCGAGGATCTCGTCGCGGCTCGCAGGGTCGAGGTTGTTTGTGGGCTCGTCGAGGAGCAGAACGTTGGCGCCGGACACGACGATCATCGCGAGGGCGAGCCTGGTCTTCTCACCACCGGAGAGTACCCCGGCCGGCTTATCGGAGTCGTCACCGGTGAAGAGGAACGAGCCGAGAACCCGGCGGGCCTCCATCTCGGTGATGTTCGGCGAGGAGGACACCATGTTCTGCAACACGCTGCGCTTGACGTCGATGGTCTCGTGTTCCTGCGCGTAGTAGCCGATGCGGAGACCGTGGCCGGGCACGATGGTGCCGGTGTCAGGCTTGTCGACGCCCGCGAGCATCCGCAGCAGCGTGGTCTTGCCGGCACCGTTGAGGCCGAGGATGACGACCTTCGACCCACGGTCGATCGCGAGGTCGACCGCCGCGAAGATCTCGAGCGAACCGTAGCTCTTGGACAGGTCGTTCGCCATCAGCGGGGTGCGACCGCACGGGGCAGGCACCGGGAAGCGCAGCTTGGCCACGCGGTCGACGGCGCGCACGGCGTCGAGCCCGGAGAGCAGCTTCTCCGCCCGGGCCACCATCTGGTGGGCCGCAGCGGCCTTGCTCGCCTTGGCGCCGAACTTGGCGGCCTGCAGCTGCAGGGTGGATGCCTTCTTCTCGGCGTTGGCGCGTTCCTTCTTGCGACGGTCGGCGTCCGCGAGGCGCTGGCGCTGGTAGTTCTTCCAGTTCATGTTGTAGATGTCGATGACCATGCGGTTCGCATCGAGGTAGAACACCCGGTTGACGGTCTCGCCGACGAGTTCGATGTCGTGGGAGATGATGATGACGCCGCCGCGGTAGTTCTTGACGAATTCGCGGAGCCAGACGACGGAATCGGCGTCGAGGTGGTTAGTCGGTTCGTCGAGGATCATCGTCTCCGCCGCGGAGAACAGGATGCGGGCGAGCTCGATGCGGCGACGCTGTCCGCCGGAAAGGGTCTGCAGCTCCTGGTCGAGGATGCGGTCCGGCAGGTTCAGGTTGCTCGCGATCGAGGCTGCCTCCGCCTCCGCCGCGTAGCCGCCGAGGGCGTTGAACTGGTCGGTCAGGTTGCCGTAGACCTTCATGGCCTTCGCGGCGACCTTGGGGTCGTCGCTGCCCATGTCGAGGCCGGCCTGGTAGAGGCCAAGAGAGATCGTTCCGAGGCCACGGGCGTCGAGGATGCGGGTGCGCGCGAGCATGGTCGGCTCACCGGAGCGCGGGTCCTGGGGCAGGTAGCCGATCTGGCCGGAGCGGTCGATCTGGCCGTGGGTCGGCATCGTCTCCCCCGCGAGCGTCTTCGTGAGGGTCGTCTTTCCGGCACCGTTGCGGCCGACGAGGCCGATCTTGTCGCCGGCGGAGACGCGGAAACTGACGTCTTCCATGAGCACGCGCGCCCCGACTCTGATTTCGAGGTTTTGCACACTGAGCACAGCAATTGTCCGTTCGGAAGGTTCGTGGGAGGGGTACGGCCCGACCGGGCCAGCTATCTAGTATATTCTCGCGCGGCGGCGGGACGGGACGCTCAGAAAAGTGCGGCCCGAAGCATGTTCCCGAGCCACTCCCGGTAGGCCCCGAGCGACCAGTCCAGTTCGAGGACCAGCGAGCGGTAGACCTGCGGGTGGGCGAGCGCCCAGATCGCTGCCGCCGCTTCGTGGTCGCTCAGGCCGCTCCGCAGCGCATTCCGGTCGCGCAGGGCGGTCGCCGTCTCGCTGAAGTTGTGCAGCAGCCGTGCCGAATCGCGCACCTCGAGCCTCGCGACATCGGCGTCGATCCCCGCGGCCTGCCCGACCACCCGCCGCAGGGCCGCGGTGCGCACGTTCGTCTCGACGCACCAGTCGACCAGCAGGCGGATGATGTCGGTCGCCGAGCGGGGCCCGCCCGGCACCCGCTGCGCGGACCTCGGGTTCTCGCGAGCGGGCACGGCCTCGCTCACCGTTTCCGTCGCGCCGCGCTCAAGCACAGCCGCGAGCACGTCCGCCTTGCTTCCCACCGAGTTGTAGATGGTCTGCACGACGACGCCGGCGTCTGCGGCGATCGCCGTGAGGGACGCCCCGATGTAGCCGCGCTCGAGCATGAGTTGCTCGGCCGCGTCGAGGATCACCGTCCTGGTCGCTTCGCTCTGCACCGATCGGCGGTTCGGCCGCGTCTTTCCGGGGGAATTCATTTCATTAGCATACCGTTCCACTGACTGGATGCGGGTGCTAATCCGGTCGTGGGCGCCGGGATTCCGCCGGCCGAAGGCATCCGCCGGTTAACGCAGTGTCGCCCCGGATCGGAATCCGGGGCGACACTGGGCGGATGGTGCGGGGGCGAGGGTCAGATGGCGAAACCGAGGGCGCGCATCATGTCCCGACCGTCATCGGTGATCTTCTCCGGGCCCCACGGCGGCATCCAGACCCAGTTGATGCGGAACTGGTCCACGACGCCGTCGAGCGCTTCGGCGGTCTGTTCTTCGAGCACGTCGGTCAGCGGGCAGCCCGCGGACGTCAGGGTCATGTGGATGATCAGGGCGTCGTTCTCGTCATCCCAGCCCAGGTCGTAGATGAGGCCGAGGTCGACGACGTTGATGCCGAGCTCGGGGTCCATGACATCTTTGAGCGCCTCTTCGATCTCATCGAATCGCTCGGGTGACAGCGTTGAAACCATGCCGTCAGCCTACGTTCGAGTCGACGAGAAAGCGATCGTAACCTTCGTCCTCGAGCCGGTCGGCGAGCTCAGGCCCGCCCTGCTCTGCGATGCGCCCGTTGACGAACACGTGCACGAAGTCGGGCTCGATGTAGCGGAGGATGCGCGTGTAGTGCGTGATCAGGAGGATGCCGAGGCCGGTGTTGGCCTTGGCGCGGTTGACGCCCTCCGAGACGATCTTGAGCGCGTCGACGTCGAGTCCGGAGTCGGTCTCGTCGAGGATCGCGAACTTGGGCTTGAGCAGTTCGAGCTGCAGGATCTCATTGCGCTTCTTCTCGCCGCCGGAAAAGCCCTCGTTGACGTTGCGCTCGGCGAAGCTCTTGTCCATGCGCAGGTTCGTCATGGACTGGCGGACGTCCTTGATCCAGGAGCGGATCGCCGGCGCCTCGCCGTCGATCGCGGTCTTGGCCGTGCGGAGGAAGTTGGTGACCGTGACGCCGGGGATCTCGACCGGGTACTGCATCGCGAGGAACAGCCCGGCGCGGGCGCGCTGGTCGACGGTCATGGTGAGGACTTCCTCACCGTCGAGCAGGATCGAGCCACTGTCGGCGTGGTACTTGGGGTGGCCGGCGATCGTGTACGCGAGGGTCGACTTGCCGGAGCCGTTCGGCCCCATGATGGCGTGGATCTCGCCCTCGTTGATCGTGAGGTTGACACCCTTCAGGATCTGCTTGGTGCCCTGATCGGTCTCGACGCTGACGTGCAGGTCCTTGATCTCAAGAACTGACATGAATTCTCTGGTCTCTTTCATTCAATCGGCGCCGGGGCGCCGGTACGTGGTGGGGCGAAACGCGAAGGGTCGGAGACCTGTTACGCGGGAACGCTGATGGGGGTCGGGTCGATGTAGACGTTGCCGTCGATCAGCTCGACCTTGAAGACGGGAACGGGTTCGTACGCCGGCAGGTTGAGCGGGCGACCGCTCTTCAGGGAGAACTTGGAGCCGTGCGCCCAGCATTCGACCGTGTCATCCTCGACGAATCCCTCGGAAAGGGAGATGTCGCCGTGCGTGCAGGTGTCGCCGATCGCGAAGACATCGCCGGCGCTGTCCCGCACCACGACGATGGGGACTCCGTCGATCTCGACCTTGACGGCCTGGTTCTCTTCGAGCTCGTCGAAGGCGCAGATCTTCGTGGACGCCATGGTCAGTTCTCCTCGGTTGGTGCGGGTGCGCGGACCTCGTCGGTGCTGCGCAGTTCCGCTTCGATGGCCGCCTGGAGGCGGTCTTCGAGCGGTTTGGATCCGATGTGCTGCACGATCTCGCTCAGGAAGCCGCGCACGACGAGGCGCCGGGCCTCGTCTTCCGTGATTCCGCGGGACTGCAGGTAGAACAGCTGCTCGTCATCGAAGCGGCCGGTCGCACTCGCGTGCCCGGCGCCCTTGATGTCACCCGTCTCAATCTCGAGGTTCGGGATCGAGTCCGCGCGGGTGCCTTCGGTCAGCACGAGGTTGCGGTTCTGTTCGTAGCTGTCGGTCCCGGGGGCGTTGCGTCCGATCAGGACGTCGCCGATCCAGACCGTCCGTGCGCCCGTGCCCTGGAGGGCGCCCTTGTAGGTCACCCGGCTGCGGCTGTTCGCCGCGTCGTGGTGCACGTACACCTGCTGTTCGAGGTGCTGGCCGGCGTCGGCGAAGTAGAGGCCGAAGAGGTCCGTGTCCGACCCGGGACCTGCGAGGCGCACGGAGGGGTTGACCCGCACGATGCTGCCGCCGAGGGAGACGACGACGTGCTTGAGATAGGCGTCGCGGCCGACGGATGCGAAGTGGTTGGCCAGGTGCACGGCACCGGTGTTCCACTCCTGCAGTGAGACGACCGTGAGGTGCGCGGACTCGCCGACGATGATCTCGAGGTTCTCGGTGATGCGGGCATCGCCGGTGTTCTCGAGGATGATCGTGGCCCGGCTGAACGGCCTGGCCTCGATGATCGCGTGCGCGCCGCGGGGACCGGTCCCGAGCTGCGCCCGGGTGACCGTGATCTCCTTGTCCTCTTCACCTGTGATAGTGATGACGAGGGCCTTCTCGAAGCTCGTCCAGGCGTTGGCGGCTGCGCGTTCTTCGGGGGCGCCGACGGAACCGATCCGGGCGTCGTCGCGCCCCACCCAGTCGATCGCGACACCGTCGGTCGGGGTCGATGCGACGTCGTAGGGTGCGCCGTCGAGCTCGCCGGCCGTGAGGTCGGTGAACTTGGCGACCGGGGAGAGCTTCCACACGGCTTCGCGCCCCGTGACGGGGGCGAAGTCGGCGACGTCGACGCTCTTGAAGCGGTCGTTCCTGGTCTGCACCGGGACGAAGCCGAAGCGTCCGTCCGAGTGGGCCTTGATGCCGTGCTGTTCGCTGGTGGGAAGTGCTGCTGTTGTTGAAGTCGGGGCGGCGGACATTTAGCCGACGGATCCTTCCATGCCCATTTCGATGAGCTTGTTGAGTTCGAGGGCGTACTCCATCGGGAGCTCCCGTGCGATCGGTTCGATGAAGCCTCTGACGATCATGGCCATGGCCTCGTCCTCCGGCATGCCGCGGCTCATCAGGTAGAACAGCTGCTCCTCGCTGACGCGGGAGACGGTGGCCTCATGACCGAGCTGCACGTCGTCGACACGGATGTCGATGGACGGGTAGGTGTCGGAGCGGGACTGGGTGTCGACGAGGAGCGCGTCGCAGCGCACGGTGTTCGCGGAGTGGTGCGCACCGGCATCCACCCGCACTTCACCGCGGTAGCCTGAGCGGCCACCTCCGCGGGCGATGGACTTGGACACGATCGAGGACTGCGTGTACGGCGCCATGTGGATCATCTTGGCGCCGGCATCCTGATGCTGGCCGGGACCGGCGAAGGCGACGGACAGGGTCTCGCCCTTGGCGTGCTCGCCCATGAGGTAGATAGAGGGGTACTTCATGGTGACCTTGGACCCGATGTTGCCGTCGATCCATTCCATGGTCGCGCCCTCTGCGGCCGTTGCGCGCTTCGTGACGAGGTTATAGACGTTGTTCGACCAGTTCTGGATCGTCGTGTACCGAACGCGAGCGTTCTTCTTCACGATGATCTCGACGACCGCGGAGTGCAGCGAGTCAGACGAGTAGATCGGGGCGGTGCAGCCCTCGATGTAGTGCACGTAGCTGCCCTCGTCGGCGATGATGAGCGTGCGCTCGAACTGGCCCATGTTCTCCGTGTTGATGCGGAAGTAGGCCTGGAGGGGAATCTCGACGTGAACGCCCGGCGGCACGTAGACGAAGGAGCCGCCCGACCAGACCGAGGTGTTGAGTGCGGCGAACTTGTTGTCACCGGAGGGGATCACCGTGCCGAAGTACTCCTTGAAGACCTCGGGGTATTCCTTGAGCGCGGTGTCGGTGTCGAGGAAGATGACGCCCTGGGCTTCAAGTTCCTCGTTGATCTGGTGGTAGACGACCTCGGACTCGTACTGCGCGGCCACGCCGGAAACGAGGCGCTGGCGCTCGGCCTCGGGGATGCCGAGCTTCTCGTAGGTCTTCTTGATGTCGTCGGGCAGGTCTTCCCAGGTCTGGGCCTGCTTCTCCGTTGACCGCACGAAGTACTTGATGTTGTCGAAGTCGATGCCGGACAGGTCGGCGCCCCAGGTCGGCATCGGCTTGCGCTCGAAGAGTTCAAGGGCCTTGAGCCGGCGCTGCAGCATCCAGTCCGGCTCGTTCTTGAGCTTCGAGATGTCGGTCACGACCTCGGGCGAGACGCCACGGCGGGCGGATGCGCCGGCCGCGTCCGAATCGGACCAGCCGAATTCGTACGTTCCCAGGCCCGCGAGTTCGGGCCGGTCAAGCAGGACGTCAGACATATTTACCTCTTCTCCCATCCACGACAACCCGGATATTAGTCCGGTCATTCCCGCGCGGCTTCAGGCGAAGACGTGCGGTGAACGGGTTGCGTGGGCGGCTACGTTGCGTACCTAAGATGATTAGAGGCGGCGAGGTGTCGAACCGCGGTTCGAACAACCGCGTGATCACCGCCCAGAAACACCTAATTCTACAGGTTCCGGATGCGTTAAGTGGCCCGCCGGGCGATTTCACATGCACGGGCCCGAGAGGAAGCAGAACCCGTGAAACGGATTTCCGAATGGCTGCCCACGAGCGTTGACCGACGGGTCCGTGTGATCGCCTGGGTGTACCTCGCCGCGCAGATCCTGCTGGTCGGAACGGGCGGCCTTGTGCGCCTGACCGGCTCAGGGCTCGGCTGCCCGACCTGGCCGAAGTGCACGGACGGCTCGCTCGTCAACACGCCGGAGATGGGCATCCACGGAGTCATCGAGTTCGGCAACCGCCTGCTCGGCGCCGTGCTCGGCCTCGTCGCGGTCCTCGCGTTCCTCGCCGTCGTGCGGCTGCGTCGCGAGCGCCCCGACCTGTTCCGCCTCGCGCTGTTCGCCGGTCTCGGCATTCCCGCCCAGGCGGTCATCGGCGGCATCAGCGTGCTCACCCAGCTCGACCCCACCATCGTCGGACTGCACTTCGTCATCTCGGCAGTGCTCGTCGCGCTCTGCACCGCCTTCGTCTACCGGGTCTACACGGGTAACGGTGAGCGGGCGACGGTCGTGCCCCGCTGGTACGCCGTGCTGACCCACGTGACGAGCGCCGTGGTCGCGATCACGATCCTCGTCGGCATCCTGACGACCGGTTCCGGACCGCACGCCGGTGACGAGAACGCGCCGCGAAACGGGCTCGACTCCGAGTTCCTTCAGCACGTGCACAGCTGGCCCGCCTATCTGACCGTCGCACTCACCATCGCCCTCGTCATCGGCGCCTGGGGACTCGGGCGGTCGCTGCGCGCCTGGACCCTGGCCCTGCTCGCCGTCGAGGCCGTCCAGGTCGCCGTCGGACTCGTGCAGGCGAACACCGGACTGCCGGCCGGCCTCGTCGGAATCCACATGGTCCTCGCCTGCATGCTCGCGGCCGCGATGACGGCCGTCGTTCTGCACCTCAAGGAACCGGTCGCGTTGCCCGCCGACGGAACTCCCCCGGTGACTCGGCAGGTGGCCGCCCGCTGACCGACCCGGCTCGGGTCGGTTCGGCTGGACTCGGCTCCGCTCGGAAGCCTCCGAGCGGTCTAGAAGGGCAGCAGCGGGTCGACGCCGACGGCGACGAAGAGCAGTGTCAGGTACGTGATCGAACCGTGGAAGACCCGCATCGGCGAGACCACCTCGTGGCGGATCGCGAGGTTGTACAGGCGGTGGGTCTCGTAGATGAACCAGCCGCCGGTGACGAGTGCGACTCCGGTATAGAGCAGACCCATCGAAGCGACCGGGATCAGCAGCAGCGAGCACGCGACGGTCGCCCACGCGTACAGGATGACCTGGAGACCGACCTGGGCCCGCCCGCGCACGACGGCGAGCATCGGAACGCCGGCGGCCTGGTACTCGGCGCGGTACTTCATCGAGAGCGGCCAGTAGTGCGGCGGGGTCCAGAGGAAGATGATCGCGAACAGGATCAGCGGGGGCCAGGATAGGTCGCCGGTGACGGCAGCCCAGCCGATCAGCACGGGCATGCAGCCGGCGATGCCGCCCCAGACGATGTTCTGGGCGGTGCGGCGCTTGAGGATGATCGTGTAGAAGACGACGTAGAGCAGGATCGCCCCGAGCGACAGCGCTGCGGCGACCCAGTTCGTGAAGACCAGGAGCCAGGCGATCGACGCTGCTCCGAGCACCCACGCGAACACGAGGGCCTCCCGGTCGCTCAGTTCGCCGGTGACGAGCGGCCGGTTCATCGTGCGTTTCATCACGCGATCGATGTCACGGTCGATGTAGCAATTGAATGCGCCGGCGGACCCCGCACTCAGTGCCCCGCCGATAAGCGTCGCGAGCACAAGCCAGAGGCTCGGAATGCCGCGTTCGGCGAGCAGCATCGTCGGCGCCGTAACAACAAGCAACAGTTCGACGACGCGCGGCTTGGTCAGGGACAGGTAGGCGAGGAATGTCCGTCGGAAGCCTCGCGCTCCCCTGCCGCCGGGCGCCTGCACGCCTGCGGGGGTCGCGTCCTGGGAGATCTGCATAGTGGATTGAGTCTAACCAGTCCCGGCTGAACGGACGGCCATCGAGGATCGTTCAGCTTTGCGCCCGTCAGCCTTACCCGGCCATGCCGACTGCCTATACTTGGGGGTGCTCGCCAATCTCGGCGCGTGTCGGCGCGTCCTGAAAAAAGACGCTCGCCTGCCACGCCGGATGACGTCGATGTCCACGGGCGCGCTCAATCCAACGGGTGCGGGTTTTCCAAGACCTGCCCTAGCTTGACGAAGGGTAACTACGAAGTGGCAGCACTGCAGTGGGATTCGATTGACAACAGGGCGGTAGACACGGCACGCATTCTTGCGGCGGACGCCGTTGAGAAGGTCGGGAACGGCCACCCGGGTACGGCGATGAGTCTCGCTCCCGTCGCCTACCTCCTGTTCCAGAAGGTCATGCGCCGCGATCCCACTGACAACGAATGGATCGGTCGCGACCGCTTCATCCTCTCCGTCGGCCACAGCTCCCTGACCCAGTACGTCCAGCTCTACCTGGGCGGATACGGGCTCGAGCTCGACGACCTCAAGGCGCTCCGCACGTGGGGCTCCAAGACCCCCGGCCACCCCGAATACGGCCACACCGACGGTGTCGAGATCACGACGGGCCCGCTCGGCCAGGGTCTCGCATCCGCAGTCGGCTTCGCATACGCGTCGCGCTTCGAACGCGGCCTGTTCGACCCGGAGACCACGGCGGGCGAAAGCCCGTTCGACCACTTCGTCTACGTCATCGCCGGCGACGGCGACCTGCAGGAGGGCATCACGAGCGAGGCGTCCTCCCTCGCCGGCCACCAGCAGCTCGGCAACCTGATCGCCATCTACGACTCCAACCAGATCTCGATCGAAGACGACACCAACATCGCCTTCACCGAAGACGTCGCCGCCCGGTACGAGGCGTACCACTGGCACGTGCAGACCGTCGACTGGAAGAAGACCGGCGTCTACGTCGAAGACCTCCACGCCCTCAACGACGCGATCGACGCGGCCAAGGCCGTCACGGACAAGCCCTCGCTGATCATCCTCAAGACGATCATCGGCTGGCCGAGCCCGAAGAAGCAGAACACCGGCAAGATCCACGGCTCCGCGCTCGGCGCCGCCGAACTCGCCGCCACGAAAGAGGTCCTCGGCTTCGACCCGGCCGAGAGCTTCTTCGTCGCCCCCGACGTGATCGAGCACACCCGCGAGGCGCTCACCCGCGGCGCAGACGAGCACGCCAGGTGGACGGTGCAGTTCGACGCCTGGGCCGCCGCCAACCCCGAACGCAAGGTCCTCCTCGACCGGATCCTGGCCGGCGACCTGCCCGAGGGCGTGGATGCCGCGCTGCCCGTCTTCGAGGCCGGCACCGAGGTCTCCACCCGCGCCGCGTCCGGCAAGGTCCTCACCGCGCTCGGCGCCGTCATCCCCGAGCTCTGGGGCGGTTCCGCCGACCTCGCCGAGTCGAACAACACCACCATCGGCGGTGCGCGCTCCTTCATCCCGGCCGAGCACTCGACCCACGAGTGGACAGGTACCCCGTACGGTCGCGTCCTGCACTTCGGGATCCGCGAGCACGCGATGGCCGCGATCCTGAACGGCATCGTGCTGCACGGCAACACCCGCCCCTTCGGCGGTACCTTCCTGATCTTCAGCGACTACATGCGCCCGGCCGTTCGCCTCGCCGCGCTGATGAAGGCTCCGTCGATCTTCGTCTGGACCCACGACTCCGTCGCCCTCGGCGAGGACGGCCCGACCCACCAGCCGGTCGAGCAGCTCGCGACTCTCCGCGCCATCCCCGGGCTCGACGTCGTGCGCCCCGGCGACGCGAACGAGGTCTCCTGGGCGTGGAAGACGATCCTCGAGCGCCGCGAAGGCCCCGCAGGCATCGTCCTCACCCGCCAGAACATCCCCGTGTTCGAACGCGGCGACGGCGACGCGAGCGGCGAGGTCTTCGCCTCCGCCCGCAACGTCGCCAAGGGTGCGTACATCCTCGCCGAGGCTCCGAACGGTACCCCCGACGTCATCCTGATCGCCACGGGCTCAGAGGTCCAGCTCGCCGTCGACGCCCGTGCGGCGCTCAAGGCCGAGGGCATCAACGCCCGTGTCGTGTCCGCCCCGAGCCTCGAATGGTTCAAGGAACAGACCGCGGAATACCGCGAATCGGTCCTGCCCGCCGGGATCACCGCCCGCGTCTCCGTCGAGGCCGGCATCTCGCTGACCTGGGACAGCTACGTCGGCGACCGCGGACGCAGCATCTCGATCGAACACTTCGGCGCCTCCGCCGACTACAAGACGCTGTTCCGCGAATTCGGAATCACCACGGATGCCGTCGTCGCCGCGGCGAAGGAATCGCTCGCCGAGCACTGAGCCCACCGTCGAGCGGGGAGCCTGCGCCTCGCGCCCGCTCCCCGCTCGACTCCCCCACATACCTCACACCCCACGCATTTCAAGGAGATCATCCCCATGACCGCTACCACTCCGCTCGCAGAGCTCTCCGCCGCCGGCGTCAGCATCTGGCTCGACGACCTGTCCCGCCAGCGCATCGCCTCCGGCGGCCTGCAGGACCTCATCGACACCAAGAACGTCGTCGGCGTCACGACGAACCCGACCATCTTCGCCGGCGCGCTCAGCAAGGGCGAGGCGTACGTCGACCAGGTCGCAGCCCTCGCAGCGGCCGGCGCCACCGTCCAGGAGGCCGTCTTCGAGATCACCACCGACGACGTCACCGCGGCGAGCGACATCTTCCGTCCCGTCTACGACCGCACGAACGGCGTCGACGGCCGCGTCTCGATCGAGGTCGAGCCCGGACTCGCACACGACGCCGCCGGAACCGTCGCCCAGGCCCAGGAGCTGTGGGCCAAGGTCAACCGCCCCAACGCCATGATCAAGATCCCCGCGACGATCGAGGGGCTCGAGGCCATCACCGCGACGATCGCCCTCGGCATCAGCGTCAACGTCACCCTGATCTTCAGCCTCCAGCGACACCGTGAGGTCATCAACGCGTACCTGTCCGGCCTCGAGAAAGCCAAGGCCGCGGGCATCGACCTCAGCACGATCCACTCTGTCGCGTCCTTCTTCGTCTCCCGCGTCGACACCGAGATCAACCAGCGCCTCGAGGCCATCGGTACCGAGACGGCGATCGCGTTGAAGAGCAAGGCCGGCGTCGCGAACGCACAGCTGGCGTACGAGGTCTTCCAGCAGGCGTTCTCCACGGAGCGCGCCCTCGGCCTGCTCGCCGCGGGCGCCAACAAGCAGCGTCCGCTCTGGGCGTCGACCGGCGTCAAGGATGCCGCGCTCCCCGACACCCTCTACGTGACGAACCTCGTCGCGCCCGAGGTCGTCAACACCATGCCGGAGAAGACGCTCGAAGCGACCTTCGACCACGGCGTGATCCCGGCGGACTCGATCACGGGCGCATACGACGAGGCGAACGCCGTTCTCGACGCTCTGGCGAACGAGGGCGTCTCCTACGTCGACGTCACCCAGGTCCTCGAGGCCGAGGGCGTTGCGAAGTTCATCATCTCGTGGAACGAACTCCTCGACACCGTCACCGTTGCCCTGGACGCAGCCAAGAACAGCGCGGAAGCCACGTCGGCACTGTGAGTTTCCGCATCGCGGTGACCGGGGCGGCGGCCGACGCGGCACGCCGCACCGTGCCCACCCTGGTGTCAGACCTGGTCGCCTCGGGTATCACGGCCCTCGACCCCGCCCTGTGGGGTCCTGAGGCCGAATCCGAGGCGGCGAAGCGACTCGGCTGGACCGAGTCCGTCGCCGTTTCACGCCCGCTCGTCCCGGAGATCCTCGCTCTCCGGGCGACCCTCGACGAGGCAGGGGTCACCCGGATCGTGCTCGCCGGCATGGGCGGTTCCTCGCTCGCACCGGAGGTCATCACCCGCACGGCCGGTGTCGCCCTGACCGTCCTCGACTCGACAGACCCCGGCCAAGTCCTCGCGGCCCTCGGCGACCACCTCGAGGAGACGGCGCTCGTCGTCTCCTCGAAGTCCGGGTCCACTGTAGAGACCGACAGTCAGCGTCGCGTGTTCGAGCGCGCCTTCCGGGAAGCGGGCATCGACCCCGTCGGCCGCATCGTCGTCGTGACCGATCCCGGATCCCCGCTCGACGCATCCGCTCGCGCCGCCGGGTACCACGTCTTCAACGCGGACCCGACCGTCGGAGGACGGTTCTCCGTGCTCACCGCGTTCGGGCTCGTCCCCTCCGGCCTCGCCGGCGTCGACATCGATGAGCTGCTCGACGAGGCCGAGGCCATGGCGCTCGCCGTCGCCGTCGATAGCCCCGAGAACCCCGGGCTGATCCTCGGCGCCGCGATCGCTGCGACGGTGCCCCGGCGCGACAAGCTTGCTCTCGTCTCCGACGGCACCCATATCCTCGGGTTCCCCGACTGGGCCGAACAGCTCATCGCGGAGTCGACGGGCAAGATCGGCACCGGCATCCTTCCCGTCGTTCTCGACGTCGATGCCCCCGAACTCACCGAGAACCTCCCGGACCTGCAGGTTCTGCGCCTCGTCGACGACGCGGGCACCACGATCTTCCCCACGGACGGCACCGATGAGATCCGCGTGAGCGGCACTCTGGGCGCACAGTTCCTGGTCTGGGAATACGCGACCGTCGTCGCCGGACGGCTGCTGGGGATCAACCCCTTCGATCAGCCGGACGTGGAAGCCGCGAAGATCGCCACCCGCGCACTTCTCGACGCCCGGCCGGAGCCGGCACCCGCAGCGTTCATCTCCGACGGCATCGAGGTGCGCGGCACCGCACACGTCATCGGCGCGGCGAGCGACCTCGCCTCGGCAATCGACGCCCTCCTCGAGGAACTCGGACCCGACGGGTACGTCTCCGTCCAGGCGTACGTCGACCGCCTCCAACTGCCGCAGCTCGCCGGTGTCCGTGACCTGGTCGCACAGCTCTCCAAGCGCCCCGTCACGTTCGGCTGGGGCCCCCGCTTCCTGCACTCGACCGGCCAGCTCCACAAGGGCGGCCGGCCGTCCGGTGTCTTCCTGCAGATCCTCGCGACTCCGCAGGAGGACCTCTCGATTCAGGATCGTCCGTTCACCTTCGGCGAACTGATCCAGGCACAGGCCAGCGGCGACGCGAGCGTGCTCGCCGAGCACGGCCGTCCGGTGCTCACCCTGACCCTCACCGACCCGACGGCGAACATCGCCGCCCTGTTCGGCGCCCTGAAATAGAAGTCATCCCCTGCTGCGGGGCCCGCTTCGGCGGGCCTCATCGCCACTGAAAAGGAGTTGCATGTCCCCGGTGGAAATCACCCCGGAGTTCAATCCGTTACGGTCGTCCTCCGATTACCGTCTGAATCGCATCGCGGGGCCCTCGAGCCTTGTGATCTTCGGCGTAACCGGCGACCTGTCCCGGAAAAAACTCATGCCCGCGGTCTACGACCTCGCCAACCGCGGTCTCCTTCCGCCCGGCTTCGCCCTCGTCGGCTTCGCGAGGCGCGACTGGGACGACGAAGACTTCTCGAAGGTCGTCCACGACTCGGTCAAGCAATATGCGCGTACCGAGTTCAACGAAGATGTCTGGGCGCAGCTCTCGGAGGGCATCCGCTTCGTACAGGGCACCTTCGACGACGACGATTCCTTCGAACGACTCAAGGACACCATCGCAGACCTCGACCGTGAGCGCGGCACGATGGGCAACCACGCGTTCTACCTGTCGATCCCGCCGAAGGCGTTCCCTCAGGTCGTCGGGCAGTTGCGGCGGTCCGGCCTCGCCGAGCAGAAGGACGGCCAGTGGCGTCGTGTCGTCATCGAGAAGCCATTCGGCAGCGACCTGAAGACCGCCCGTGAACTCAACGACGTCGTCGAATCCGTGTTCCCGCCCGACTCCGTGTTCCGGATCGACCACTACCTGGGCAAGGAGACGGTGCAGAACATTCTCGCGCTGCGCTTCGCGAACCAGCTCTACGAACCGATCTGGAACTCGAACAATGTCGACCATGTGCAGATCACCATGGCGGAAGACATCGGTGTCGGAGGACGCGCCGGCTACTACGACGGGATCGGCGCCGCACGGGACGTCATCCAGAACCACCTCCTGCAGCTCCTCGCCCTCACGGCCATGGAGGAGCCCATTTCCTTCGACGCGGCAGACCTGCGCACCGAGAAGGAGAAGGTCCTCGCCTCGGTCCGGCTTCCGGACAACCTCGCGACCGGAACCGCCCGCGGCCAGTACGCCGGCGGCTGGCAGGGCGGCGAGAAGGTACTCGGATTCCTCGAAGAAGACGGCATGGACCCCGAGTCGCTCACCGAGACCTACGCGGCACTCCGCCTCACCATCGAGACGCGCCGCTGGTCCGGCGTTCCGTTCTACCTGCGCGCGGGCAAGCGCCTCGGCCGCAGGGTGACCGAGATCGCCGTCGTGTTCAAGCGCGCCCCCCAGCATCTGTTCGCGAAGGAGAACACGGCAGCGCTCGGCGCGAACGCGCTCGTGATCCGGGTGCAGCCGGACGAAGGCGTCACGATCCGTTTCGGCTCCAAGGTTCCCGGTGTCGGCATGCAGGTGCGCGACGTCACGATGGACTTCGGTTACGGCCACGCGTTCACCGAGGCGAGCCCGGAGGCGTACGAGAGGTTGATCCTCGACGTCCTCCTCGGTGACCCACCCTTGTTCCCTCGTCACGAGGAAGTCGAACTCTCGTGGAAGATTCTCGACCCGGTCGAGAAGTACTGGTCAGAGCAGGGCCAGCCCGAACAGTACCGCCCCGGAACGTGGGGCCCCTCGTCCGCGGACGAGCTTTTGGCCAGGGATGGCCGTCAATGGAGGCGCCCATGATCGTCGATATGCCAGACACGAACACCTCGAAGATCTCGAAGGCCCTGGTCCGCATCCGGGAAGAGGGCGGCGCCGTCGCCCTCGGTCGGGTCCTGACCCTGATCATCGCGTCGACCATGGGACGTGAGGAGGAGGCCATCGAGGCCGCCAACGACGCGTCCCGTGAACATCCGATGCGCGTCATCGTGGTCTCCACCCAGGAGGCAACCGAATCGAAGACCCCGGTCGACGCCAAGGTCGACGCGGAGATCCGCGTCGGCGGCGACGCCGGGGCGAGCGAAGTCATCGTGCTGCGCGCGTACGGCGATGCCGCGAGCGACCCCGAGAGCCTCGTCACCGGCCTCCTGCTGCCCGACGCCCCCGTCGTCACGTGGTGGCCGGGAGTCGCCCCCGTCGTTCCGGCGGATTCTCCGCTCGGACGCCTCGCCTACCGGCGGATCACGGATTCCTCCGCCCAGCCGGACCCGCAGGCCGCCCTGCACCGACTGTGCTCCTCGTACCGCCCCGGTGACACCGACTTCGCCTGGACCCGCCTGACACTCTGGCGTGCACAGCTCGCGGCCGTTCTCGACCAGCCGCCGTACGAGGCCGTCACGGCCGTCCAGGTCTCCGGCGCGGCCGACTCCCCCTCGACGACGCTGCTCGCCGCCTGGCTGCAGCTCCAGCTCGCCGTGGACGTCGACTACGAGTTCACCGGTGGAGCAAAAGCGACCGGAATCCACGGAGTGCACTTCACCCGGGCCTCCGGTGTCATCTCACTGGAACGGGAACTGCCGGGCATCGCAACCCTCACCCAGCCCGGCCAGCCCGTTCAGGACCTCACCCTCAAGCGCCGCAGCCTCCGGGATTGCCTCAGCGACGAGCTCCGTCGGCTCGACCCCGACGAGTTGTATGGTGAAGTGATCACCCGCGGACTGCCGAACCTGGACGCGGTTGCCGAAACAACCGGAGGACGACCGTGACCCACGAACGACGCGTACTAGTGCATTCCGACCGCGCGGCTCTCGCCGCATCGGTCGCGGCGCGATTCATCACGACCGCGGTCGACCTCCTGCACGAGGAGGGCGACATCCATGTCGTCCTCACCGGGGGCAGCGTCGCGACAGAGGTTCTCGACGCGGTCAACGCCTCCGCGGCCAGGGACACCGTCGACTGGGAACACGTGAACTTCTGGTGGGGCGACGAACGCTGGTTGCCGCACTCCGACCCGGAGCGCAACGAACTCCAGGCCCGAACCGCACTCCTCGACCACCTCGACATCCCCGCCGAGAACATCCACCCGTTCGCGTCCTCCGACGGGCCGCTCGACCTGGACGCGGCCGCAGCTGCCTATGCTGACGAACTCGAGGCTGCGTCGAACGACGGCACGGTCCTGCCGCGCTTCGACATCACCTTCCTCGGCGTCGGCCCGGACGGGCACATCGCCTCCCTGTTCCCGCACCTGCCGGGTATCCGCGAGGACACCGCGAGCGTGCTCACGGTGCGCAACTCGCCCAAGCCTCCCGCTGAACGGCTCACCCTGAGCCGCCCCGCCCTGAACTCGTCACGCTGCATCTGGCTGGTCCTCGCGGGCCCGGACAAGGCATCCGCCCTCGGGCTCGCACTCGCGGGCGCGAGCAGGGACGAGGTGCCGGTCGCCGGCATCAAGGGACGCCGCTACACGAACTTCTTCGTGGACCAGGAAGCGGCCGCCGAGGTGCCGGAGAGCCTCACGGCGTCCTCGTTCTGACACCGTTCGCACGCGAAAAAGCCCCGACCGAGGTCGGGGCTTTTTCGTGTCCGGTGGACGAATGGACCGGAGCTAGTTGGTGGCCGACAGTTTGCCGCGGCGAATGCGCAACTGCAGCAGTGCTTCCTCGAGAAGCGAGTCGGCTTCCTCCTCCGTGCGGCGTTCCTTCACATAGGCGAGGTGCGTCTTGTACGGCTCGAGCTTGATCACAGACGGCGGGTTCTCCTTGTCGCGGCCGGCCGGCAGCCCGGAGGACGGGCAGTCGATCGTTTCGGGAATCTCGTCATCGGGCAGGTTGGCCGCGAAGTATCGGACAGTCTCGTTGCCGAGAGCGTCCCAGTAGGAGACGCGGATCCGGTCCGCCTGGAAACCACGGTCCTGCTCCCCCATGGGGCCGGCTCCGACCCTGGATCCACGAATTGCGCTGCCACCAGATGCCATTGTGTTCCTCCATGAAAGGCGATTGTGCTTGCGGCCGCACGGCCACGATTGTGGGAAAAGCGAAGGGGTGTGAGGGGTTACAGCGCCGTGTCGAACTTGGTGATGAGCCCCAGGACGACGATGCACGCGATCCAGAGCACGGCGAGGATCACGGTGATGCGATTGAGGTTTCGTTCCGCGACGCCGGAGGCACCGAGGTTCGAGGTGACGCCACCGCCGAACATGTCGGACAGGCCGCCACCGCGGCCCTTGTGCAGAAGGATGAGCATGGTGAGCAGGAGGCTCGTCAGTCCGAGGACAACCTGCAACACGACCTGGAGAATCTGCACGCGAAACCTTTCAGAATGGTGGAGTTTCTCCACCGGGATCAGTGATCATCATAGCCTGACTGACGAACCAGCCCGCCTCCCCTGGTCGGGGTGGCGGGCTGGAGCGGTCATATCAGGTGGAACTTCGGGCTAGACGCCCACGTGCTTCTGGAATCGGACGATGCTCGAGAACTCGTCGATGTCCAGGCTTGCTCCGCCGACGAGCGCTCCGTCGACGTTGGGCTCGCGCATGTAGCCCGCGATGTTGACGCCCTTCACGGAACCGCCGTAGAGGATGCGGGTCTTGTCGGCCACATCCTGTCCGAGGGTTTCGCTGAGGACCAGGCGCAGCTGGGCTGCGACCTGCTCGGCCTGCTCAGGCGTTGCCGCCTGGCCGGATCCGATGGCCCACACGGGCTCGTATGCGACCACGATGTCCGCCGCACTGTCGATGCCGGACAGTGCAGTGCGCAGCTGGGCGACGGGAACGGCGCTCGGACCATGCAGTTCCAGGTCCGCGGCGGTCTCGCCGACGCAGATGATCGGAACGAGGCCGTGCTTGACAGCGGCGGTGACCTTGGCGGCCACCTCCTCGTCGTTCTCCCCGTGCAGCGTGCGACGCTCGGAGTGCCCGATGAGCACGTACGTGCACTCGAGCTGGGCGAGGAACGCACCGGAGATCTCACCCGTGAAGGCGCCGGAATCGTGAGCGGAGACATCCTGTGCGCCGAAGACGACGGGCAGCTTGTCGGCCGACACCAGGGTCTGTACGGAGCGAAGGTCGGTGAACGGCGGGAACACCGCAACCTCGACGGCCGCGAAGTCGTGCTTCGCGTCCTTGAGGTTCCAGGCGAGCTTCTGCACGAACGCGATGGCCTGGAGGTGGTCCAGGTTCATCTTCCAATTGCCTGCAATCAGCGGGGTGCGCTGAGTGTTTACTGCCATCCGAGGACCTCCAGTCCTGGGAGACGCTTGCCTTCGAGGAACTCGAGGCTCGCGCCGCCACCGGTAGAAATGTGACCGAACTGGTCGTCGGTGAAGCCGAGCGTGCGCACGGCGGCGGCGGAATCGCCACCTCCGACGACGCTCAGGCCGTCAACCTCTGTGAGCGCTGCGGCCACCACACGGGTGCCCTCCGCGAACGGTGCGAGCTCGAACACGCCCATCGGGCCGTTCCAGAACACCGTCTTCGACGAGCGGATGATCGCGGCGAATGCCGCGGCCGTGTCCGGTCCGATGTCGAGACCCAGACCGGTGGCACCGAACGCGGTGTCCTCGATCGAGTCAGCAGCGGTGATCACGTGCTCGGCGTCTGCCCCGAACTTCGAGGCGACGACGACATCCGTCGGCAGGACGATCTTCACGCCAAGACGCTCGGCCTCGACCAGGTAACCGCGGACGGTTTCGATCTGGTCGGCCTCGAGCAGGCTTGCGCCCACCTTGTGGCCCTGGGCTGCGAGGAAGGTGAAGAGCATTCCGCCACCGATGAGCAGCGAGTTGACCCGCGGCAGGAGGTGACCGATCACGCCGAGCTTGTCCGATACCTTCGAGCCGCCGAGGACGACCGTGTACGGTGCCTCCGGCTTCTCGGTGAGGCGGTCGAGCACGTCGAGTTCGGCGGCGATCAACAGGCCGGCAGCGCTCGGCAGGATCGCTGCCAGGTCGTACACGCTTGCCTGCTTGCGGTGAACGACACCGAAACCGTCGGACACGAGCACGTCGCCGAGGGCGGCGAGCTCGGTCGCGAAGGCGACACGCTCTGCGTCGACCTTGCTCGTTTCCCCCGGGTTGAACCGGAGGTTTTCGAGCACGACGACATCGCCGTTCGTGAGGGCCGCGACAGCGGCCTTGGCGGCGTCACCAACGGTGTCGCCGGCGAATGCGACGTCGTGGCCGAGCAGCTGAGCCAGGCGGACCGCGACGGGAGCCAGGCTGTACTTGTCCTCCGGCGCACCCTTCGGGCGTCCGAGGTGCGAGACGATGACCACGCGGGCGCCCTGTTCGAGCAACGCCTTGATGGTCGGAAGGGACGCGCGAACGCGACCATCGTCCGTGATCTGGCCGTCTTTCAACGGCACATTCAGGTCACAGCGGACGATGACGCGTTTTCCGGTGAGCAGCCCCAGCGATTCGATTGTACGAAGCGTCACTGCGGGCCCCGGTTACAGGCTCTTGGCGACGAGCGCGGTGAGGTCAACCATGCGGTTGGAGTAGCCCCACTCGTTGTCGTACCAGGAGGACAGCTTCACCTGGTCGCCGATGACGCGCAGCAGGCCGGCATCGAAGATGGAGGAGTGCGGGTCCGTGACGATGTCGCTGGAGACGATTTCGTCCTCCGTGTACATCAGGATGCCCTTGAGGGGGCCGGACTCTGCAGCAGCCTTGTACGCAGCCTTGATCGCTTCGATCGTGACGGGGCGCTCAGCGATGACGGTGAGGTCGGTGATGGAACCGGTGGGGACCGGTACGCGAAGTGCGAAGCCGTCAAGCTTGCCCTTGAGCTCCGGGAGGACGATGCCGAGGGCCTTGGCCGCACCGGTGGAGGTCGGGATGATGTTGATCGCGGCGGCACGGGCACGACGGAGGTCGGAGTGCGGGCCATCCTGCAGGTTCTGGTCTGCGGTGTACGCGTGGATGGTCGTCATCAGTCCGGACTTGATGCCGAAGTTGTCGTTGAAGACCTTCGCGAGGGGCGCGAGGCAGTTCGTGGTGCACGACGCGTTGGAGATGATGTCGAACTTGGCCGGGTCGTAGTCCTGCTCGTTGACGCCCATGACGATCGTGGCGGCGTCGCCTGAGGCGGGAGCGGAGACGATGACCTTCTTGGCACCGGCGGTGATGTGCTTGCGCGCATCCTCTGCCTTGGTGAAACGACCGGTGGACTCGATGACGATGTCAACTCCGAGGGCGCCCCAGGGGAGGTTGGCCGGGTCGCGCTCGGCGAGAACCTTAATCGGCTTGCCGTTGACGAGGATGGAGTCGCCCTCGACGGAAACGGTGGCGTTCAGGCGTCCGGTGATGGAGTCATATTTAAGAAGGTGGGCCAGCGTCTTCGTGTCGGTCAGGTCGTTGACGGCGACGATCTCGATGTCGCTGCCCTGCGCCAGGGCGGCGCGAAGATAATTGCGGCCAATGCGGCCAAAGCCATTAATACCGATCTTTACAGACACGAATGTCTCCTAATCTTGTGCGCCGAAGCGCGGTTTCTTATGGGTGATCTAGCCGGGTGGACGGGCCCCTCGCGGGGCCCGTCCTGGTGCTGCACTATGAGAGCAGCAGGAGCCCGTTGGTCTTTTCGCGAGCGATCGTGAAGCGCTCCTGGACGTTCGCCCAGTTGACGATGTTCCAGAACGCCTTCACGTAGTCCGCACGCACGTTGCGGTAGTCGAGGTAGTACGCGTGCTCCCAGACGTCGAGCATCAGCACGGGAATGGTCCCGGCGGCGAAGTTCGCCTGCTGGTCGAAGAACTGCTGGATGATCAGGCGCTGGCCGATGGAGTCCCAGGCGAGTACCGCCCAGCCCGAGCCCTGCACACCGAGTGCTGCTGCGGTGAAGTGCGCCTGGAACTTGTCGAACGAGCCGAAGAAGTCCTCGATCGCACTGGCAAGCTCACCGGTGGGCTTGTCGCCACCGTCCGGGGAGAGGTTGGTCCAGAAGATGGAGTGGTTGACGTGGCCGCCGAGGTTGAAGGCGAGGTCCTTCTCGAGCTTGTTGACGTTGGCGAGCTGGCCGGAGTCGCGAGCTTCTGCCAGCTGGGCGAGGGCGGTGTTCGCCCCGGTCACATATGCCTGGTGGTGCTTACTGTGGTGAAGCTCCATGATGGTACCGCTGATACTGGGCGCGAGCGCCGAGTAGTCATAGGCGAGAGCGGGCAAGGTGTATTCAGCCATGTATATCTCCTCTGTCGAGTTGGCGCGAAATGCTCCGCCACCGTTGTGTGGGCGACGTTTCAAGTCTACTCAGGTCAGCATGCCCCGCTGACGAGGGTGACTCAGACATCGTCGAGGTCTGCGGGAAGATTCGCATCGGTTCCGGGAATGCCGAGGTCCACGGCCTTCTTGTCCGCCATGGCGAGCAACCGGCGGATCCGTCCCGCGACGGCGTCCTTCGTCATGGGCGGGTCGGCGTGGTGACCGAGTTCGTCGAGGCTCGAATCGCGGAAGGACAGCCGGAGCTCGCCCGCGTAGCGCAGGTGCTCAGGGATGTCCGTCCCGAGGATCTCCATCGCCCGTTGGACGCGGGCGCACGCTGCAACGGCGGCCTGGGCACTCCGGCGCAGGTTCGCGTCGTCGAAGTTGACGAGCCGGTTGGCGGTGGCACGCACCTCGCGGCGCTGCCGGAGCGCTTCCCAGTTGAGCACGGTCTCCGCGGCGCCCATGTGCACGAGCATGACGCCGATCGCATCGCCGTCGCGGATCACGACCCGGTGCACCCCGCGAACCTCGCGTGCCTTGGCGACGACGCCGAGCCGGCCGGCCGTGCCAACGAGAGCCATCGCGGCCTCGTTTCCCGGGCAGGTCACTTCGAGGGCCGCCGAGCGGCCAGGGTCGGTCAGGGAGCCGTTCGCGAGGAACGCGCCACGCCAGACGGCGGCGATCTCCTCCTTGGACCCCGTGGTCAGGCGGTTGGGCAGACCACGGATCGGACGACGCCGAGCGTCGAGCAGCCCGGTCTGCCTGGCCAGGGTCTCTCCCCCGTCGAGCACGCGCACGAGAAAGTGGCTCGTGCGGCGCAGCCCGGAGGCCGAGATCACGGAGACTTCACTGCGGACGCCGTAGAGTTCGGCGAGGTCCTTACGCACCCGGCGGGCGAGCAGCGCGGTGTCGAGTTCCGATTCGATCGCGATCCGGCTGTTGATCATGTGCAGGCCGCCGGAGAACCGCAGGATCGTCGCGAGCTCCGCCGCCCGCACCGTGGTCTTCGACACGTCAACCCGTGCAAGTTCATCTTTGACGTCGGCCGTGAGTGCCAATCGTTTGTCCATTCTTTCGTACTGGCCCCAAATGGGCCGGTTTGTGGTCTGTGTGGCCCGGCGCAGCTCGCTGGGCGGCGCACCGGGCGGGTCTTACTCCCGGCCGAGGTCGCGATTCTTGAGGCTGATCGCGACACCGGGGAGATCGCCGATCCGCCGGGCGATTTCGCGAGCCATCGCGACGGAGCGATGTTTTCCGCCCGTGCAGCCGATGGCGATGGTGGCGTGGCGTTTGTTCTCGCGCTGATAGCCGGCCAGCACCGGCGCGAGGGCCAGGGAGTAGTGCTCGATGAACTCCAGGGCGCCCTGTTGGGCGAGCACGTAGTCCCGCACCTCGGGGTCCTGTCCGGTGTGCGCCCGGAGTTCGGGCACCCAGAACGGATTCGGCAGGAAGCGGACATCGGCGACCATGTCGACGTCGGTGGGTAGACCGTACTTGAAACCGAAGCTCATGACCGTGACATGCACGCCTGCGGCATCCTCGGCGGCGAAGCGTTCGCTGATCGTCGTCGCGAGCTGGTGGATATTGAGGTCCGACGTGTCGATGACCATGTCGCACGATTCACGGACGGCGCGCAGTCGGGTGCGTTCGGCGTCGATGCCGTCGAGGATGGTGCCGTCTCCCTGGAGCGGGTGCGGGCGGCGCACGGACTCGAAGCGCCGCACGAGCACGTCGTCCCTCGCCTCGAGAAAGATCACCCGCAGCTGGGAGCTGTTCCGGAGGGACTGCACGATCTCCTGGAAGTCAGCGAAGAAGTCACGGCCACGGATGTCCACGACGGCGGCGATCTTGGGGAGACTCGTCCCTGCCTTGCCCGCGAGTTCGACGAGCGGGCGCAGCATTTGCGGCGGAAGGTTGTCGACGACGTACCAGCCGAGGTCTTCGAGAGCATTGGCCACCGTCGAACGCCCGGCCCCGGACATTCCCGTGACGATAAGCATTTCCTGCTTGTCGTTCTCCGTCATCCTGGGGGTGCGCCTTCTGTCGGTGGTGGGCCTGTCAGTCCAGCCTACCGACCGAGATCGGTTTCAGGCGCGAAAGTGCTGGTGGATCGTCGCCGCGAGGCCGGGTCCGATGCCGCGGACCTCCGCGATTGCCTCGATGGGGGCCTCTTTGAGCCGCGAGACGGATCCGAAATGCTGCAGCAGCACTTTGACGCGTGCCGGGCCGAGTCCGGCGATCTCGCCGAGGACCGTCGCGATGTCGCGTTTGCGGCGGGCTCGCTGGTGGGTGATTGCGAAGCGGTGTGCCTCGTCGCGGATCCTCTGGATGAGGAAGAGGGCGTCGCTGTTGCGCGGCAGGATGACGGGATAGTCCGAGTCCGGCAGCCAGATCTCCTCGAGCCGTTTTGCGATGCCGCACAGCTGGATGCCGGTGACCCCGGATTCGCGGAGCGCCCTGGCGGCCGCGGCGACCTGGGGCTGGCCACCGTCGACGATCAGAAGGTTCGGCTGGTACCGGAACTTCTTCCGTTTGGCCTGGCCCTCTGCGGGCTCGCCCCGCGGGTCCAGGGAGGGCTCCGTGCCGGCATCCGCTGCCGGGCCGTCCTCCGGCACGAGGTAGGCGAGGCGCCGGCTCAGGGTGCGGTAGATCGAGTCGGTGTCGTCCGTGGACTCCGGGATGCTGAAGCGCCGGTACTCGTCGGTGCGCGGCAATCCGTCTTCGAAGACGACCATCGACGCGACGATGTTCGTGCCGCTCAGGTGCGAGACGTCGTAACACTCCATCCGCAGCGGCGCCGACTCCATGCCGAGCGCCTCCTGGATGTCTTCGAGCGCCTTGGAGCGTGCGACGAAGTCGGAGCTGCGGCGGGTCTTGTAGAGCATCAGGGCCTGCCGGGCGTTCTGCGTCGCCGTTGCGAGCAGCGCGGCCTTCTCGCCGCGCTGGGCGGCCACGAGGTGCACCTTGCGCCCGGCGATACCGCCGAGCCATTCCTCGAGCGCTGCGGAATCGTCAGGGAGCAACGGGACGACGATCTCCCTCGGGGGCAGGGCATCCCCCGAGTATGCGGTCTGCAACAGGGAATCGATGAGCTCGCCGGTGGTCAGGTCGAGTTCCTTGTCGACGACCCAGCCGCGGACACCCCTGATCCGGCCGCCGCGCACGATGAACAGCTGCACCGCCGCCGCGAGCTCGTCCTCCTCGACGGCGAACAGGTCGATGTCGACGTTGTCGCGCAGCACGACCGCGCTCTTCTCGAGCACGTTCGTGAGTGCCTTGACCTGGTCGCGCCGTTTGGCCGCGAGCTCGTACTGCTGGCCGAGCGCGGCGGCCTTCATCTCGTTGGTCAGCCGGTTGATCATGGTGCGGTCCTGGCTCGCCATGAAACTCACGAATTCGTCGACGATGACCCGATGTTCCTCGATGGACACCTTCTGCGAGCACGGGCCGAAGCAGCGGCCGATCTGGCCGGCGAAGCACGGCTTTCCCGATTGCATCGCACGTTTGTAGTTGGCGTTGTTGCAGGTGCGGATCGGGAAGGCCTTGAGCATCAGGTCGATGGTCTCGTGCACTGCCCACACCTTGGGGTACGGGCCGAAATAGCGGGCGCCGCGGATGCCGGTGGTGCGGGTGACGAGAGCGCGCGGCGCCTCGTCTGCGAGCGTCACGGCGAGGTAGGGGTAGGACTTGTCGTCCTTGAACTGCACGTTGAACGGCGGGTCGAACTCGTTGATCCAGGTCCACTCGAGCTGAAGGGCCTCGACCTCGGTGCCGACAGTGGTCCACTCGACGGATGCCGCGGTCGTGACCATGCGCCGGGTGCGCTCGTGCAGGCTGCTGAGCGGCGCGAAATAGTTGCTGAGGCGCGCGCGCAGGTTCTTGGCCTTGCCGACGTACAGCACCCGCCCTGTCTCGTCGCGAAAGCGGTACACGCCAGGAACGGTGGGGATCTCCCCCGCCTTGGGTCGATAGCTCAACGCGTCCGACATGAACTCTCCTGGTACTTCCCCGTGTCACTTCCCCGTGCCGTGCAGAAACCTGCCTGACAGCCTCCGGCCGGACAGAATCCGGCCGAAGAGAATTTTACCGCCCCGCCAGGATCTCCTTGAGGAAGGTGCCCGTGTGGCTCTTCTTCACGGTCGCGATGTGCTCCGGCGTTCCGGTCGCGAGCACCTTGCCGCCGCCGGACCCGCCCTCCGGCCCGAGGTCGATCACCCAGTCCGCGGACTTGATCACATCGAGGTTGTGCTCGATCACGATCACGGTGTTGCCCTTGTCGACGAGGCTGTTGAGCACGAGGAGGAGCTTGCGCACGTCCTCGAAGTGCAGCCCGGTCGTGGGTTCGTCGAGCACGTAGACGCTGCGGCCGTTCGAGCGCCGCTGGAGTTCGGTGGCGAGCTTGACGCGCTGCGCCTCGCCTCCGGAGAGGGTCGTCGCGCTCTGGCCGAGGCGCACATACCCGAGTCCGACCTCGACGAGGGTCTTCAGGAAGCGGTGGATCGCGGAGATCGGTTCGAAGAACTCGGCGGCCTCGCTGATCGGCATGTCGAGGACTTCGGCGATGTTCTTGCCCTTGTAGTGCACCGTGAGGGTGTCGCGGTTGTACCGCGCGCCCCCGCAGACCTCGCACGCGACGTACACGTCCGGCAGGAAGTTCATCTCGATCTTGATCGTGCCGTCTCCGGAGCATGCCTCGCAGCGGCCGCCCTTGACGTTGAAGCTGAACCGGCCGGGGAGGTAGCCGCGCGCCTTCGCCTCGATCGTCTCCGAGAACAGGGTGCGGATCTTGTCGAACACGCCCGTGTACGTCGCCGGGTTGGAGCGCGGGGTGCGCCCGATCGGGGCCTGGTCGACGTGGATGACCTTGTCGAGCTGGTCGAGGCCGGTGACCCTGGTGTGCTTGCCGGGGAGCTTGCGGGCGCCGTTCAGCCGGTTGGCGAGCACCCGGTAGAGGATGTCGTTGACGAGGGAGGACTTGCCGGACCCGCTCACCCCGGTGACGGCGGTGAAGGTGCCGAGCGGGAAGGTGACGGAGACCTTCTTGAGGTTGTTCGCCTCCGCGCCGATCACGCTGATCTGGCGGTCCGGATCGATCGGACGGCGGGTCTCGGGGGTCTCGATCGACTTGCGGCCGGCGAGGTAGTCTCCCGTGAGCGACTCGCGGTTCTCCAGCAGGCTCGCGTAGGAGCCGGAGTGCACGACGTGGCCGCCGTTGACGCCGGCGCCCGGGCCGATGTCGACGATCCAGTCGGCCATCTTGATGGTGTCCTCGTCGTGTTCGACGACGATGAGGGTGTTACCGAGGTCGCGCAGCGCGACGAGGGTCTCGATCAGGCGGCGATTGTCGCGCTGGTGCAGGCCGATGCTCGGTTCGTCGAGTACATAGAGCACCCCGGTCAGTCCCGAGCCGATCTGGGTGGCCAGGCGGATGCGCTGGGCCTCTCCGCCGGACAGGCTCGCGGCGGCACGCGCGAGGTTCAGGTAGTTGAGCCCGACCCGGTTCAGGAAATCCAGGCGCGCCTTGATCTCGCGGAGTACCTGGGCGGCGATCATGGCCTCGCGGTCGGTCAGTTCGAGCAGGTCCATGAAGGACCGGGCGTCGGAGAGGCTCAGGTTGCAGACATCCGCGATGCTCGAGCCGTGGATCAGCACGGCGAGGACCTCGGGCTTGAGCCGGGTTCCCGAGCAGACCGGGCAGTCGATCTCGCGGAGGTACTCGCCCCAGCGGGCACGCTGGGTGTCGGACTCCGCCTGGAGGTATTGGCGTTCGATGTAGGGCACGACGCCCTCGAAGCCGGAGGTGTAGCTCATCTCGCGGCCGTAGCGGTTCTTCCACTTCACCTTGACCTCGAAGTTGTCCCCGCGGAGAACGGCGTTCTGCACGTCGAGGCTGAGGTCGCCCCAGGGGGTGTCGAGGGAGAAGTCGAGGTCGTGGGCGAGGCCGTCGAGCAGCTTCTCGTAGTACTGGAAGAGGCCCTTGCCCTGGGTGGTCCAGGGCAGCACGACACCCTCCGCGATACTCAGCTCAGGGTCGCCGAGGAGGAGATCCTGGTCGACGGACATGCTGGTGCCGAGGCCGGAGCACTCGGGGCAGGCGCCGAACGGCGCGTTGAACGAGAAGGTGCGCGGCTCGATCTCGGTGAGCTGCACGGGGTGGTTGTTCGGGCAGGAGAGCTTCTCGGAGTAGCTCTGCCACGCCGCGTCGCCCTCCCCGTCGACGTAGTTGATCTGGACGATGCCGTCGGTGAGCTTGAGGGCGGTCTCGAGGGAGTCGGTCAGGCGGCTGAGGAGCTCCGGCGCCGCGACGAGGCGGTCGACGACCACGGAGATGTCGTGCTTGATCTGCTTCTTGAGAGTCGGCGGTTCGCTGAGCTGGATCTGGGTGCCGTCGACCATGGCACGGGAGTATCCCCCGGCGGCGAGCTCCTTGAACAGGTCGACGAACTCGCCCTTCTTCTGGGAGACGACCGGGCTGAGGATCTGGTACCGGGTGCCCTGGGGAAGCTCCATCAGCTGGTCGGCGATCTGCTGCACGGTCTGGGCCTGGATGACCTCGCCGCAGACCGCGCAGTGCGGCACCCCGATGCGAGCCCAGAGCAGGCGCATGTAGTCGTAGACCTCGGTGATGGTGCCGACCGTGGACCGCGGGTTGCGGTTGGTGGACTTCTGGTCGATCGACACCGCGGGGCTGAGCCCCTCGATGAAGTCGACGTCCGGCCGGTCGACCTGGCCGAGGAACTGGCGCGCGTACGCCGAGAGCGACTCGACGTAGCGGCGCTGGCCTTCGGCGA
The DNA here is from genome assembly GCF_004402485.1 of Cryobacterium algoricola. GTDB lineage: Bacteria > Actinomycetota > Actinomycetes > Actinomycetales > Microbacteriaceae > Cryobacterium > Cryobacterium algoricola. The sequence goes on from NZ_SOFG01000004.1 coordinate 231,415, forward strand.
AGATGGTGTCGAACGCGAGCGAGGACTTGCCCGAGCCGGACAGCCCCGTGAAGACGACCAGGGAATCCCGGGGGATCTCCAAATCGACGTTGTGCAGGTTGTGCACGCGCGCACCGCGGACACTGAGCTTGGACCCGGACGTTACCTTGGAAATTGACACCGTTCGAGTCTATTGAGTGCCACCGACACACTCGTGCCCCCGAGGCACGCCCTGAGCGAACACACGTTCGAATTCCGGAGTAGATCGGTTCGCAGGTGCACGAGATGTGCCCGGCTAGATGTGCCCGGCCTTCTCCATCTGGCGGAGTTCGCGCTTGAGCTCGGAGACCTCGTCCCGGAGCCTGGCCGCGAGTTCGAACTTGAGCTCACCGGCGGCCTCGAGCATCTGCCCGCTGAGGTCGGCGATGATCGATTCGAGGTCGTTGGCGCCGTTCGCGGCGATGCCGGTTCGGAGCGGGGTCGCCGCGACCTTACGCCGGGCGTCGCGCCCGGAGAGGAGCTCCGCGGTGTCCGCCTGCTCGCGCGCGAGGATGTCGGTGATGTCGGCGATCCGTTTGCGGAGCGGGGTGGGGTCGATGCCGTGCAGGGTGTTGTACGCCACCTGCTTCTCGCGGCGGCGGTCGGTCTCGTCGATCGCGCGTTCCATCGAGGCGGTCACCCGGTCGGCGTACATGTGCACCTCGCCCGAGACGTTCCGGGCGGCACGGCCGATGGTCTGGATGAGGGACGTCGCGGAGCGCAGGAACCCTTCCTTGTCCGCGTCGAGGATCGCGACGAGCGACACCTCCGGCAGGTCGAGCCCTTCCCGCAGGAGGTTGATTCCGACGAGGACGTCGTACACACCCGCGCGGAGCTCGGTGAGGAGCTCGACCCGCCGTAGGGTGTCGACGTCGGAGTGCAGGTAGCGCACCCGCACGCCGGCCTCGGTGAGGAAGTCGGTCAGTTCCTCCGCCATTTTCTTGGTGAGGGTCGTGACGAGCACCCGCTCGTTGAGCTCGACGCGCTTGTGGATCTCTTCGAGGAGGTCGTCGATCTGCCCCTTGGAGGGCTTCACGATGATCTGCGGGTCGATGAGCCCGGTCGGGCGGATGATCTGTTCGACGATGCCGTCGGCGATGCCCATCTCGTATTTTCCGGGCGTTGCGGACAGATAGACCGTCTGGCCGACCCTGTCCTTGAACTCGTTGAACTTGAGTGGGCGGTTGTCGAGCGCGCTCGGGAGCCGGAAGCCGTGCTCGACGAGGGTGCGCTTGCGCGAGGAGTCGCCCTCGTACATCGCCCCGATCTGGGGGACGGTGACGTGGGACTCGTCGATGACCATCAGGAAGTCATCGGGGAAGTAGTCGAGGAGACAGTGCGGGGCCTCCCCCGGCGACCGCTGGTCGATGTGCCGGGAATAGTTCTCAATGCCCGAGCAGAAGCCGATCTGCTCCATCATCTCGAGGTCGAAGGTCGTGCGCATGCGTAGCCGCTGAGCCTCGAGCAGTTTGCCCTCCCGTTCGAGCTGGCCGAGCCGTTCGGCGAGTTCTTCCTGGATGGTGACGATGGCTCGCTGCATGGTCTCGGTGCTCGCGACGTAGTGCGAGCCGGGGAACACGGACACGGATTCGAGCTTGCGGACGATGTCGCCGGTGAGCGGGTGCAGGCTGTACAGCGCCTCGATCTCGTCGCCGAACATCTCGATCCGGATCGCGAGTTCCTCGTACATGGGGATGATCTCGATCGTGTCGCCGCGCACCCGGAAATGACCCCGGGAGAAGTCGACGTCGTTGCGCTGGTACTGCATCGCCACGAACTTCCGGATCAGCCAGTCGCGGTCGACCTTCTGCCCGATCTGGAGCGCGATCATCGCCTCCATGTAGCCTTCCGGCGTGCCGAGTCCGTAGATGCAGGACACCGTGGAGACGACGACGACATCGCGCCGGCTCAGGAGGGAGTTCGTGGTGGAGTGCCTGAGCCGCTCGACCTCGGCGTTGATCGAGGAGTCCTTCTCGATGAAGGTGTCCGTCTGCGGGACGTAGGCCTCCGGCTGGTAGTAGTCGTAGTAGGAGACGAAGTATTCGATGGCGTTGTTGGGCATCAGTTCGCGGAACTCGTTCACGAGTTGCGCGGCGAGGGTCTTGTTGTGCGCGAGCACCAGTGTCGGGCGCTGCACCTGTTCGATCAGCCAGGCGGTCGTCGCGGACTTGCCGGTTCCGGTGGCGCCCAGGAGGACGATGTCGGTTTCGCCGGCGTTGATGCGCTCGGCGAGTTCTTTGATCGCGGTCGGCTGGTCGCCGCTCGGCGTGTATTCGCTCACGACCTCAAAGGGATGTACGGATCGCGTGGGTTCCATCCCTCCAGTCTAGATTCGACCACCGACACTCTCGGTGCCTGCAGCGTTTCCGTCCCCGCGCACGCCCGTCCAGAGGTCGTCGACCTGTCGCAGGGTGTGCTCGAGGGTGCCGTCGGTGTCGATCACGATGTCGGCGATCGCACTCCGTTCGGCATCATCTGCCTGGGAGCGAATGCGCAGTGCCGCGGCCTCGCTGCTCATCCCGCGCAGGTCGACCATCCGTCGAATCCGGGTCTCCGGGGCCGCCTGGGTGACGACGACGAGATCGAAGGGGTGGTCGACGGCGGCCTCGACGAGCAACGGGACGTCGTACACGACGACGGCGTCGGGATCCGCGAGCTCCGCGGCGCGGATTCGTTCGTTGGAGAGCGCCCGCACCGCAGGATGCACGATGGCGTTGAGCCGGGCCAGGGCGGCCGGGTTCCCGAAGACGATCGCGCCGAGGGCGCCCCTGTCGAGTCCGCCGTCGGCGCCGACCAGCGCCGAGCCGAACTCGCGAGCGATGTCGGTGAGGGTGGGAGCGCCCGGTTCCACGACTTCCCTCGCGAGGAGATCCGCGTCGATGACGACGGCGCCGTGGTCCGCGAGGGCGCTCGCGACGGTGCTCTTGCCGGATGCGATCCCGCCGGTCAGTCCAATGAGGTACACCCCGGCAATGCTACCGATGCGGCCAGGGCGCAAAAAACCGGCCGGGCCCCAAAGGGTCCGGCCGGTTCTGGTGTTGCGGTGGAGCTGCGTGCTAGTTGTTGCTGCTGAGCTTCTCGCGCAGTGCGGCGAGTGCCTCGTCGTCAGCAAGCGTTCCGGCTCCGGCCGTCTCGCTCGAGAACGAGTTGCCCGCTGCGGAGGGAACGTCGCCGACGGCGATGATCTCGTCGTTCGCGGATGCAACCTGCTTCTTGTGGGCTTCCCAGCGAGCCTGGGCTGCAGCGTAGTCCTGCTCCCACTTCTCGCGCTGGTTTTCGAAGCCTTCGCGCCACTCGTTGGTCTCCGGGTCGAAGCCCTCGGGGTACTTGTAGTTGCCCTGGTCGTCGTACTCGGTGAGCATTCCGTAGAGCGCCGGGTCGAACTCGGTGCCCTCGGGGTCGACACCCTCGTTGGCCTGCTTGAGGCTCAGCGAGATGCGGCGACGCTCGAGGTCGATGTCGATGACCTTAACGAAGACCTCGTCACCGACCGAAACAACCTGCTCGGCGAGCTCGACGTGCTTGCCGGAGAGCTCGGAGATGTGGACCAGGCCCTCGATGCCCTCTGCAACGCGAACGAACGCGCCGAAGGGGACGAGCTTGGTGACCTTGCCCGGTGCAACCTGGCCGATGGCGTGGGTGCGGGCGAAGACCTGCCACGGGTCTTCCTGGGTGGCCTTGAGCGACAGCGACACGCGCTCGCGCTCGAGGTCGACCTCGAGGATCTCGACGGTGACTTCCTGACCAACCTCGACGACCTCGCTGGCGTGCTCGATGTGCTTCCAGCTGAGTTCGGAGACGTGAACCAGGCCGTCAACGCCACCGAGGTCGACGAACGCACCGAAGTTGACGATCGAGGAGACGACGCCCTTGCGGACCTGTCCCTTCTGGAGGTTGTTGAGGAAGGTGGTGCGGCTCTCGGACTGCGTCTGCTCGAGCAGGGCACGACGGGACAGCACAACGTTGTTGCGGTTCTTGTCGAGCTCGAGGATCTTCGCTTCGATCTCCTGGCCCAGGTACGGGGTCAGGTCGCGAACGCGGCGAAGCTCGATGAGCGAGGCCGGCAGGAAGCCACGGAGGCCGATGTCGACGATGAGCCCGCCCTTGACGACCTCGATGACCGAACCGGTGACAACGCCATCGGATTCCTTGATCTTCTCGACGTCGCCCCACGCACGTTCGTACTGGGCGCGCTTCTTCGAGAGGATGAGGCGGCCTTCTTTGTCTTCCTTCTGAAGGACAAGGGCCTCGACCAGGTCGCCGACCTTGACAACCTCGGAAGGGTCAACGTCGTGCTTGATGGAAAGTTCGCGGGAGGGAATGACGCCCTCGGTCTTGTAACCCACGTCGAGGAGAACCTCGTCGCGGTCGATCTTCACTACGGTGCCCTCGATGAGGTCTCCGTCGTTGAAGAATTTCAGAGTCTTTTCGACCGCGGCAAGAAAATCTTCAGCAGATCCAATGTCGTTGATGGCGACCTGCTTAGGTGCCCTATCGGTCGTTGCGATTGTCATGTAGTAGTTGCTCCAGGATGGACATAAGTCGGGCCATACGCGACACGGGTGGGGATTGTGAACTCCGCGCATGGCAGCGGATAGTTCGTCACAAACGTGACAGTCAAGCTTAGCGGTTTACAGGGGCGACCGGCAACATCCGCGTGTCGATGCGAGCGCGCTGAGAGCGGTCAGGACAGCAGCGCCGTGCGGAGGGTGTCGAGGCCGACGCCGCCGAGGTCGAGGGCCCTCCTGTGGAAGTCCTTGATCGAGAATGCCGCACCGGCTTTGGCCTTGCTGGCGTCGCGGAGTTCCTCCCAGATGCGCTGGCCGATCTTGTACGACGGCGCCTGTCCCGGCCAGCCCAGGTACCGGTTGACCTCGAACTGCACCGTGCTCTCGTCGACGTTCGCGTTGCGGCGGAAGAAGTCGAAGGCGTGCTCCGCGGTCCAGGGGCCGCTTCCGTCCGGCAGGGTCTTGCCGAGGTGCACGCCGATGTCGATGACGACGCGGGCGGCGCGCATCCGCTGGCCGTCGAGCATGCCGAGACGGTCGGCCGGGTCGTCGAGGTAGCCGAGCTCGCTCATCAGGCGTTCGGCGTAGAGCGCCCAGCCCTCCGCGTGCCCCGAGGTGCCCGCGAGCTGGCGGCGCCAGGTGTTCAGGATGCCGCGATTGTGCACGGCCTGACCGATCTCCAGGTGGTGGCCGGGAACGCCCTCGTGGTAGACGGTCGACAGTTCGCGCCAGGTGGAGAACTCGGTGACGCCGGCCGGAACCGACCACCACATCCGGCCGGGCCTGGAGAAGTCGTCGCTCGGCCCGGTGTAGTACACGCCGCCGTCCTGGGTCGGGGCGATCAGGCACTCCAGGGCGCGGATCTCCTGCGGGATGTCGAAGTGGCTGACGGACAGTTCGGCGACGGCGCGATCGCTCGTCTCCTGCATCCAGCGTTGCAGCGCCGCCGTGCCGTGCAGGGTGCGGCTCTCGTCGGCGTCGAGGTGGGCGATGGCCTCCCGCACGCTCGCGCCGGGCAGGATCTGCCTGGCGATGCCCTCCTGCTCGGCGACCATCCTGGCGAGTTCCTCGATCCCCCACTCGTAGGTCTCATCGAGGTCGACCGCGGCCCCGAGGAACCGGCGGGACTGGAGCGCATAGATCTCCCGGCCGACCGCATCCGCCTCGGGCGCTGACCGTTCGAGTTCGTCGCCGAGGAAGGCGGCGAGTCCGGAGTATGCGGCGGCGGCGGCGCGGGCTCCGGCGCCGAGGTCGGTCGCGAGGCTCGCCGGGAGGCTCCCGGTCGCGGGGCTCGCCTCGGCGGCGAGCGTTGCGAAGAAGCCCGTCTTCGCCGCGTGGCGGCGGGCCTGCACGGCGACTTCGCGCACCTGGCGCTTCGCGGGCATGACGCCTTCGCGGATGCCGAGGCGCAGGGTCTCGATGTAGCCGCTGACGGCCTCCGGCACGGCCCCGAGCCGCGTCGAGATGGTGCGCCAGTCCTCGACGGTGTCCGTCTGCATCAGGTCGAAGGCGGCACGGATGTCCTGTGCCGGTGAGGCGAGATTGTTCAGGTCCCGCAGCGGCAGGCCGGCATCGGAGCTCTCGACTCCGAGGGCGAGCTCACTGCGCAGGTCGGTGCGGGTGACCTCGTCGACCGCGTCAACGACGACGGCGGCATCGAGGCGTGCGATCGTGGCGAGGGACGCGAGCCGGTGCCGCTCGAGGCCGGCCGGAGAGTAGTCGCCGTAGCTGTCGGCGCCGTCGGTGCGGCCGATGTAGGTGCCGATCGTGGGGTCGAGGTCGACGAGGGTATCGACCCAGTCTTCGGCGATCGCGTCAATCGCTGTGGGCGTGCGCACGGTGTCTGGGCTCATGGACCGAGCCTAGATCACCGCGCCCACGGCGACACAGCGGGAGAGGACCGGGCTCAGTGCGCCGCGGCGTCCCAGTTCGCTCCCCTGCCGACCTGAACGTCCAGCGGTACGAGCAGCGCGGCGGCCGTCTCCATCCTCTGCGTGACGACGGTGCGGAGGGCGTCCCACTCGCCGGGGGCGACTTCGAAGATCAATTCGTCGTGCACCTGGAGCATCATCCGGGACTCGAGCCCTTCCTCGCGCATGTCCTCGGCGATGTTGTTCATCGCGATCTTCATGATGTCGGCGGCAGAGCCCTGGATCGGCGCGTTGAGCGCGGCCCGCTCCGCGTTCTCCCTGAGCACCCGGTTGGAACTGTGCAGTTCGGGGAACGGGCGACGACGGCCGAAGATCGTGGCGGTGTACCCGTCGACCTTGGCCTGTTCGACGACGTGCCGCAGGTAGTCGCGCACGGCGCCGAACCGGGCGAAGTAGTCCGTGATGAGCTGGCGGGCTTCCTTCTGGTCGATGCGCAGCTGCTTGGAGAGGCCGAAGGCACTCAGGCCGTACGCGAGCCCGTAGGACATGGCCTTGACCTTGCTGCGCATCTCGTTCGTGACGTCCTCCGGCGTGACCCCGAAGACGGATGCGCCGACGAAACGGTGCAGGTCCTCTCCCGCGTTGAAGGCTTCGATCAGCCCGGCGTCCTCCGAGAGGTGCGCCATGATGCGCATTTCGATCTGGGAGTAGTCCGCCGTCAGGAGGCACTCGGCGTCCGGGCCGGCGTGGAAGGCCGCGCGGATCCGGCGGCCTTCTTCCGTGCGCACCGGGATGTTCTGCAGGTTCGGGTCGGCAGAGGAGATCCGGCCCGTCGCGGTGCCGATCTGCACGTAGTTGGTGTGGATGCGTCCGGTCGCGTCGATCGCCTTGTCGAGCGTCTCGACGATCTGACGGAGCTTGGTGGCGTCGCGGTGCTGCAGCAGGAGACCGAGGAAGGGGTGCGGGTTGCTCGCCTGGAGATCGGCGAGGGCACCGGCATCCGTCGTGTACCCGGTCTTGTTGGCGCGGGTCTTCGGCATGCCGAGCTGCTCGAAGAGCACTTCCTGGAGTTGCTTGGGCGAGCCGAGGTTGACCTCCCTGCCGATCTCGGCGTACGCACCGGAGGCATACTCCGCCGCCCGCTCGCCGAGCTGGGCCGACAGGGTGGAGAGCTCCTCGTGCGACACGGCGACGCCGGTGAGTTCCATGTCGACGAGGGTCAACAGGGTCGGTATCTCGATGTCGGTGAGCACCGACTGGGAGCCCGGATCGAGCTTCGACGCGAGGACCGCCGAAAGCCGGTATGCGTACCAGGCCTCGGCAGGCACGCCGCCGGACTGGGACTCGTCCGGCACGAGTTGGTTGGGGTCGCCGACGGCGAGCGTCTCGTCGAGGTAGCGGGTGACGAGGTCGGCGAGGGTCTTGTCCGGTCCGCCCGGGCGCAGCAGCCACGCGGCGACGAGAGTGTCCGTCGCAAGACCGCCGAAGCCGAGGCCGCTGCGGCTCAGGGCCTTGAGCTGGTGCTTGGCGTCGTGCATGATCTTGGGCGCGTCGCTCGCGAGCCAGTCTTCGAACGGCAGGTAGTCGGTGCGTCCGGGCTGCCAGGGCAGGTTCACCGATTCCAGCGGCCCTGAGACGCCGAAGCCGATCGCCTTGCCGTCCTGGACCTCGACCTGGAGTCCCAGTCCGCCCGGGTTGGCGGCAGTCGCACGGGAGAGCCAGGCGCCGAGTTCTTCGTCGAGGAGGTCCTTGGCGACGGGGGCGGTGGGGACGTCGTCGCGCTCGATCGGGACGACGGTCGCGGTGGCCTCGGCTCCCCCGCCCTCGAGCTTGATCACGCGGTCGAGCAGGCTCTTGAACTCGAGCCGTCCGAACACGTCCCGCACGGCGGCCTCGTTGATGGGGGCACGGACGAGGTCGGGAAGTTCGACGGGAAGTTCGAGGTCGGTCACGAGGCGGTTGAGGCGGCGATTGCGGATCGCGTTCTCCTTCTGCTCGCGCAGGTTGTTGCCGACGACGCCCTTGATCTCGTCGGCGTGCTCGAGGATGCCGTCGAGGCTGCCGTAGAGGCCCAGCCACTTGACCGCGGTCTTCTCGCCGACCTTGCTGATGCCGATCAGGTTGTCGCTCGTCTCGCCGACGAGGGCCGCGACATCCGGATACTGGGCGGGGTCGATGCCGTACTTCTCGCGCACGCGGGCGGGATCGTACCGGGTGAGGGCAGAGACGCCCTGGCTGGCCGGGTAGAGCAGCGTGACGTTCTCGTTCACGAGCTGGATCGCATCCCGGTCGCCGGAGACCACGAAGACGTGGAAGCCCTCCTTCGTGCCCCTGACCGAGAGGGTCGCGAGAATGTCGTCCGCCTCGAAGTCTTCCTTCGTGAGGGTCTTGATGTTCATCGCGGCGAGGGCCTCCTGCAGGAGCGGCACCTGACCCTTGAACTCCGGCGGGGTGCTCGCCCGGGTGCCCTTGTATTCCGGGTACTCACGGGTGCGGAACGAGGCCCGCGAGATGTCGAAGGCGACGGCGATGTGCGAGGGGTTCTCGGTGCGCAGCAGGCTCAGCAGCATCGAGATGAACCCGTGGATGCCGTTGGTGTGCTGGCCGTCCCTGGTCTGGAAACTGTCGACCGGGAGCGCATGGAACGCCCGGTAGGCCAGGGAATGGCCGTCGATGATCATCAGGGTAGGCTTTTCGGAATCCGACACACAGACAGCCTACAAGCGTCGTCCGACGGCGCAGGGCCCTATCCAAGGCGACCATGACCCAGACGACCGAAGACGCCCTCAGCTGGGTGCAGCAGCGCGGCGGCGGCGCCCTCGCCGACAAGATGGGCATCGAATTCCTCGAGTTCAGCCTCGAACGGGCCGTGGCACGGATGCCGGTGCTCGGCAATACCCAGCCGGCGATGCTCCTGCACGGCGGCGCGTTCGTGGTGCTCGGCGAGAGCCTCGGGTCGATGTCCGCGAACCTGCACGCGGGACCGGGCAAGCTCGCCGTCGGCATCGAGATCAACGCGACGCACACGCGCTCGGCAACGAGCGGGTGGGTCACCGGCGTCTGCACGCCGATCCACCTCGGGCGCACCCTCACGACGCACTCGATCGAGATCGACGACGATCAGGGCAGGCGCTGCTCCACGATCCGGATCACCAACCTGATCACCGACCGCCCCGGCATCGCCTGATCGGCACGCACGTCGCTCGTCGCTCGTCGCACGCCGCACGGGCACGACAAAGGCGGGCCGGTCGCCATTGACCGGACCCGCCTTTCGTTTGTGCTGGTGCGTTACTTCTTTGCGGAGAGCTGTTCGATGATCGCCTGGGCGACATCGTGCATCGTGAGGCGCCGGTCCATCGACGCCTTCTGGATCCAGCGGAACGACTCCGGCTCGGTGAGGCCCATCTTCTCGTTGAGCAGGCCCTTGGCCCGGTCGACGAGCTTGCGGGTCTCGAAGCGCTCGACGAGGTCGGCGACCTCGGCCTCGAGGGTGATGATCTGGCTGTACCGCGACAGCGCGATCTCGATCGCGGGCAGCAGGTCGTTCGGGGTGAACGGCTTGACGACGTATGCGAGTGCGCCGGCTTCCGTCGCCCGCTCGACGAGTTCCTTCTGGCTGAAGGCGGTCAGGAGGACGACCGGGGCGATGTGCGCCTTGGTGATCCGCTCCGCGGCGGAGATGCCGTCGAGGTGCGGCATCTTGACGTCCATGATCACCAGGTCGGGTCGGAGCTCGGTCGCCAGGGCGACAGCGGTTTCGCCGTCGCCGGCCTCGCCGACCACCTCGAATCCGGCGTCACGGAGGATTTCGACGATGTCGAGACGAATGAGGGACTCATCCTCGGCCACGACAACACGGCGAGGAGGTACTGGGGTTGAATCTTGGTCGGTCACGGGTCAAAGCCTACGGTATTCTGAACCAGGTGTTGTGAGCCGGTGTGGCGGAATGGCAGACGCGGAGCACTCAAAATGCTTTGTTCGAGAGGACGTGTGGGTTCGAGTCCCACCACCGGTACCAACACAGGCCAATCTGAGACGCCTGTGAGCCAGCGGAACGCCACCGGGCCGTCGGGGCGATCTTCGCCGATCTAGGCGAGCGCCTGAGAACCGATGACCGACAGCAGCTGCAGCTTGTCGTAGCTCTCGCTGCCTGGCACGGCGGTGTAGACGAGCAGGAAGTGCGACTGGTTCGGGTCGAGCAGCGTCTGGCACGTCAGTTCCAGTCTGCCGAGTTCGGGGTGGACGAAGTGCTTCACCTCGCGCGGCCGGATGCCGATCTCATGGAGATTCCATGCGTCACGGAACTCCTCGCTCACATCGAGCAGCACGTCAGCGAGGTGGGCCGCCCTGGAGCCGCGGCCGCGCAGCGTGACGGTACCCCGAAGCCCGGAGGCGAACATCCTGGCCATGAATGGATGTTCTTCCGGTGCGTACAGCTCTCGCGTGGCGGGGTCGGTAAACCACCGGTAGCCGAGGCTGCGGTCCAGTCCGCTGAAGCTGGTGAGGTCTCCGGTGAGGGCAACGCCCAGCGGGGTCTGGCGCAGTGTCTCGCCGAGCTCCGTGACGATCTCCGCCGGGGTGTCGTGCAGCCGGTCGAAGATGCGCAGCAGGCCGGGCCCGATGTGATCGCCTCCCCCGCCCCGCGCGGGAGGGTTATGTCCGGCAAGACGGAAGAGGTGGTCCCGCTCGTCGAAGGACAGATGCAGACCCTGCGCGATCGACGCGATCATCTGCTCGGATGGTTGCGGTCCGCGCTCCTGCTCCAGTCGCGAGTAGTAGTCAGTGGACATGAAACTCAGCGATGCTGCTTCCTCACGCCTCAGCCCCAGTGTGCGGCGCCGCTGGCCGCGCGGCAGACCCACGTCTTCGGGCTGGAGTGCTTCCCGGCGTCGGCGAAGGAACTCCGCCAAACCCGCCCTGTCGATCTCCATGTGCTCCTTGGGTATGAGTCATTTCTACTCGCTCCGCGCCTTCCCCATCCGTGGATCGGCAATCCCCCCTTCCTTTCGATGGGGGGATCGTCCGTCCCTGAATGACGGCGGGAATCGTCGCCAGACTGAAGGACCCAGACAGCAGGAGCAACCATGCCACGCACATCGATCGACATCACCGTCCCCGACCTCACCGGTACACGTGCCGTGATCACCGGCGCGAGCGACGGAATCGGACTCGGGATCGCCGCCCGGATCGCAGCCGCTGGGGCCGATGTCCTGCTGCCCGTTCGCAACGCTGCAAAGGGTGCGGCCGCCCTCGCGACCATCCGTCGCTCCGTGCCCGACGCGCTCGTGTCCCTCCGCGAACTCGACCTCTCCTCACTTGAGTCTGTCGCTGCCCTCGGCGAGACGCTGAGCGCGGAAGGCGAGCCGATCCACATCCTGATCAACAACGCCGGCGTCATGACTCCGCCTCGGCGCCAGACAACGGCGGATGGGTTCGAGTTGCAGTTCGGCACGAACCACCTCGGCCACTTCGCCCTGGTCGGTCACCTTCTTCCCTTGCTGCGAGAAGGGAGGGCGCGCGTGACCTCCCAGGTCAGTGTCGCGGCGAACGAGAAGGCGATCAACTGGGTGGATCTCAATTGGGAGCGGTCGTACAACGGGATGGGCGCATACAGTCAGTCGAAGATTGCGTTCGGGCTCTTCGGCCTCGAACTCGACCGTCGCAGTCGCACGGGCGGCTGGGGCATCACGAGCAACCTCTGCCACCCCGGAATCGCGCCGACGAACCTGCTCGCCGCGCGACCAGAGCTCGGCCGCGCCGAGGATTCCGTCGGCAAGCGCGTGATCGGCGCTCTCTCCCGGAGGGGCATCCTGGTCGGCACCGTGGAAACCGCTGGCCTTCCGGCCCTGTATGCGGCGACGAATCCCGACGCCCCTGGTTCCCGGTTCTATGGTCCGAGCGGGCCGGGACACCTCGGTGGCGGACCCGGGGCGCAGAAGCTTTACTCCCGCCTCACGAGCCAGGAGGATGCACGACGAATCTGGGCGGCGTCAGAGAACCTGACGAAGGTGACGTTTCCCGCCGCGTGACCCCGCGGCGTCCGGGGCCTTCGACGTGGCCGGCGCCGGCACGCCGCCTGCGCCTGCGCCTGCTGCGTACGAGTACCGCTCCCCTACCGCGGAGGGTCGCTCGGACCGCCGCGTGTGCCCTTGTGCGGCTCTTCGATGATTCGCACGTTGCGGAGAGACACCGTCTCCGTCATCAGTAAGTCGAGCGACGTGACGAACAGTCGACCGATTTGCTCGTCGGTCGCGTGGGCATCCGCGACGTCGACTCGAAAGCCCTGCGCCTGTAGCCCACCCTCGTTGGAGAACGTGATCTCCGCGTCGAACACCGCTCGATACTGCGTCATCGCCCGACTCCTTCTTTCGGTGTTTCCATTCCACTGAAGATAGCGGTTAGAGCATCAGCTTCTCCGCCGTACGAACCGCCGACGGGTTCCGGCGGTCCCGCCGACTGACTGCGAGCATCCACCGGTCTGACGGACGCTGAACACTGGCTTCAGTCGCCGATGCCCCGGGTACGGCGCTGCCGCGTATGGGAGCGGATCAGCTATCCCCACACCGGCCACGCGACGAAGCCAGCAGAGAACAGGACAACGAGACTGGCAATAATTCCCGAATGGCCAGGAGCAGGCTCACTCCGCTCAGCACCGTGGAACGTTGAGCGGCCGGAACGAAATACCCGGCGACAAGTGCGCCACCCCACAGCAAAACGAGCGCAACGGATGAGACCAGTGCGGGAACGAGCCTCGCATCCGCCGAAGGACAGGCTGAAAAACTGGAGATGGCGCAGACCACCGATTTGGATCGAACGAGCCACACCACGGCAAGTGCGAGCCCGACAAGTCCGGAATTCACAACCGCCCAGTGCACCACCGATCGCTGCGCCGTGCCCGATGTATCCCCCATGCATAGATACTCGCAGAGTGCGATCCGCCTCGCCTTCGATCGCGGGCTGATCTTCTGCATTCGATAACCGGATAGCCTTTCTCGAGTAGCTAGCGATGGAGAGTAATGGCTAAACAAGCTCGAGCCCACGCCACACGAGAATCAATCGTGCAGGCGGCTGCGGTCGTTTTCTCCAACCAGACATATGCACAGGCGACCCTGGGAGAGGTGCTGCGAGAGGCCGGAGTCACGCAAGGTGCGCTCTATTTCCACTTTGATTCCAAGCAAGCGTTGGCGCAGGAAGTCATAGATCGCCAGCATCAGCTTTTTCTCGAAGCCGGCAAGCGCCTCCTCGATATGCCGGCACGCGGCATCCCCGCCATGATCGCTCTTTCTCGTGAACTCGCATCGCAGATCACGACCAGTGCCCTTGTGCGTGCAGGACTCCGGCTGAGCACCGAATCGGCCGATGTCTTCGCCGAAACCGCGAAGCAGCCTTACGAAGACTGGATCGCCATCTGCGAACTCTTCGTCAGACGCGCCATGGTCGAGGGCGATATCTCGTCACAGCACGACGCGAGTCGCGTCGCGACCTTCGTGATCGCCACCTTCTCTGGCGTGCAGGCGCTCTCCCAGGCACGCACACACTGGGCGGACATCTCGGACCGACTCGAGGAAATGTGGGAGTTCCTCTTGAACGGCGTCAGGTCTCAGTCAGCCGAAGCTGATCGGCCAGACATCAGAGCGCTCCTCCGCGATTGATTCTTGGCACGTTGTGGCCGACCACCTGTCACCTTCCGGTCCACTGACACGGTTCTGCGTTCAGCTCTTCCGGGGAGACTGCGCACTGGTGCCAGGCAGCCATGAAACGGTCAGCGCGAATCGCTACCGGAACTCCACGCTTGCAGTCACCACCTTTTCCCTCAGTGGGACCCCGGTGGCGCTGCAATCTCGCGGAGCGCTGCCAAATGACCGTCGATTGCGGCGCTGCCACGTGGCGTGAGCGCGACTGTCGTGGTCCTTCTGGCATCGTCCCGTGCTGCCGATGCTTGCTTTGACGTCTGGACGTAGCCGAGATCAGCAAGGTTTCGAATGGTCTTGGACAGTGTCGCCTCGCTCAGTTCCAGCAGGCTCGCAATCGAGCTGAATTCTGCTGTGCCCGTTGCGAGGAGCAGCGCGCAGAGCCTCAGCCGGGTTGGTGCGTGGATCGATTCGTCGAAGCGGGCATCAACGGACACGAAGCAGTTCCCGCGCGTTGGCCAGATCGTAGAGGGCTGAGCAGATGAGGGCGACTACGAGGCCAGCGGCGGTCGTGACAATCAGCCACAGGCGTTGCTCGTTCACCTCGAAGACAACCGCGAGGGCGAATGCTCCGATCATGGCCACGGAGGTTACGACGATGATCGCGAGGCTCATCGGGCCCGTCGGCCCCGGAACGGCCACCATGCGCATTCGCCTACGCACGACGTGGTCGATGGCCACAAGGGCCAAGGTGGCGAGAGACAGCACCATTGTCATGGGAAGCGCGATGCCAGCCGCTGGCGAGTAAATCACCGCAGCGACAGCGAGGGCCTGTGCCGGTGCGCTCCACCACGTTTGCGACTTCAGTCGGCGCCCGAGCCGTTGGCGGTCGGCGGCAATCGCCGCCAGTGCGTCACGCGCTGAAGCCGCACCCTCATCGGCTGCGCTTTCGGTTTCGGTTTCCATTCTGGCAAGTAAATCACTTACCGCATCGTTGTGCAACAACGAGGCGCCAGGAGACACCCATTGCCCGCGCCCATGGCAGCGAGGAACCACACTTTGGGCGTTCGGACTCAGCCGAGCTGAAGTCGGATTGCTCGCGCGACGAACCCAAGGAAGCCCACAATCACGCCAGGCGCTGAAACCACGACTGCAAGACCACCAAGCACCGCACCAGCAAACGCCAGGCGACTACCGCGGAGACGTGGTTCCAGTACCAGTCGCCGCCGCGACATCAATGCCATGACGAAGCCCACGATGCCGAGGCCAAGAGAAACGGTCGGCGTTGCGAGAGTCGCAACAGCGACCAGGGCCACCAACAGAGAGACCACTGCGTGTCCAGACATTGGACGACTGACGATGACTTGGGTGCCATGGGAGGTCATGTCCTTGAACCTAGTGCAGTGAGGGTCGAGGTCGCAGGTCGACGGCGACATGATGTCCACAGAGCGACGCAGTCAGTAGTGTCAACAACACGAGTGATCAGCCCCGTCGCAACAATGAACGGTGATTTTGCCCGTCGAGCTTGACGACAGGGGCCCCGCACGGGAGCCTCGAATCGGAGGTACCGCCATGCCGGTTGAAGACGCCCTGCTCACCGAAGTACTCGCATCCCTGCCGGGGGTCGCTCGACTCGACCCCGGCGTCACAACCGCCGGCGGGTTGGACTCGGCCTTTCCTGTCTCCGAGCTCGCAAGCGCCGCGATACATTCAGCCGCACTCGCCGCTGCGGATTATGCCGGCTCCGCGCACGTGACCGTGGATCGCCGGCTCGCTTCGGCCTGGTTCGCCACATCGATCCGACCGATGGGGTGGACGCTGCCTCCGGCCTGGGATGCGATCGCGGGCGACTACCGGACACGCGACGGCTGGGTGCGCCTGCACACCAACGCACCCCACCACCGGGCTGCTGCGCTCGCCGTGCTCAACACCGACAACTCGCCGGAGAGTGTCACCGCCGCCGTCTTGTCCTGGAACGGTGACGAACTCGAGGCGGCCGTCATCGCGGCGGGCGGCTGCGCGGCAGTCATGCGCACGATCGACGAATGGTCGACAAGCGCTCAGGGCATCGCCGTTGCCGCGGAACCACTCATCACCTGGAAAGATCTCGGATCCGGCCCGGCTCCACGTCAGATGGGAACGATGCTCCGGCCGCTCACCGGAGTCAGGGTCCTTGATCTGACTCGCGTGCTCGCCGGCCCGATCGCGACCCGATTCTTGGCGCTCCTCGGCGCGGATGTCCTCCGAGTCGACCCGCCGGAATGGAACGAGAGCGTATTGCCCGAAGTTACCCTCGGTAAGCGCACCACCCGGTTGAACCTCACTGACGACGACGATCGCGCTTCGTTCACGGCGTTACTCGCGACTGCTGATGTCATCGTTCACGGCTACCGGCCGAGCGCACTTGAACGACTCGGGTTCGGCGAACACGAACGTCAACAGATCCGTCCCGGGCTCATCGACATTGCCATCGATGCCTACGGCTGGAGCGGCCCGTACGCCGACCGCAGGGGCTTTGACAGTCTCGTTCAGATGAGTACCGGCATTGCCGACGCGGGCATGAGGGAGGCGGGCTCGACTCGCCCGGTTCCCCTCCCCGTGCAGGCACTTGACCACGCCACCGGGTACTTCGCCGCTGCCGCAGCGCTCAACGCGCTCACCCACCGGCGCAGCTCGGGAATCGGGCGCTCAGCACGACTCTCCCTCGCGCGCACTGCCGAACTCCTCATCTCACACCGAGCCGAAGGCGATCACACCCCGTTTCCACCGCTGACGAAGGATGATTTCGATCCACAGCACGAAGCGACGAGCTGGGGGCCGGCCCTACGGCTCCGCCAACCGATCGCAATCGAAGGCGTCGAACTCCGAGCCGGACCAGCGCGCGATCTCGGGCTGGACGAGCCACGCTGGTCCCACACCGGGTAGCCCTGCAGGAAGAAAGCGTCAGCGCGGATCATGGCGACAGCGCGGAGTTCCGGCGCGTGATGACTCGTCCGTGACGCGGTTCTGGCCGCGAGGACGTGAACAAGCATGTGATCCACGACCTCTGGCGAGCGGTCGACGATCGCCATGCTCGATTCTGCGTACCGATCCGGGATGATCGATTAGCGATTAGCGATTCGCGATTAGCGATTAGCGATTAGCGATTCGAGCGGTCACCCTCGCGGGTTGGCTTGGCAACGTTGTGGCGGGGGAAGATACGTGTGCGCACGCTTCGCTGAAACCCGGCGAGACTGCTGACGGTCATCGACAGCGCCTGTCCGGCCACCGGCGCCATCGCCGCAAGCACTCCGATGATCAAGATCCCGCCAACGGTCCCGAGTTGTTTCTTAGTCGACACGCGTTCCCCCCTATCGCCCGAGCACGCATCCGCGTGCCCCGACACCGAGAACCAGTAGAGCAACAGATGCTGTGCAGTTCATGCACAGACGGCCCTCGTCGGCGGCGGGGCGAGCACGCCGGGCACCCATTGGCCACGACCTGGCCAGCCGGAGCCAGCCAGTTGGGCACGCGTCTGGCCAACCACTCCTCAACAGGTGCCTGATCAGAAGGAGTTTCCACAGACCTGAGCCATTCTCAGAGAGTGTCGGTGGTCGGTCGTAACGTGGGGGCATGACCAACCTCCCGGAGTCGCCCGCTTCACCGGATCAGCCGCAGGTCGGTGCATCTCCCCGTGCATCCTTCACCGTGCTGGTGCCGGATGCTGTCGCGGCGCTGGGCGGGTCATCGGCGGACTATGACGCGCTCAGCGACGAGCAGGTGCTCGCCGGGCACGCGTTGATCGCGGATTCCCGGCGGGCGCTGGAGACGTGTGCCGCGTGGATGGCGGCGACCCTCGCCCGCCGGTCCCGGCCCGAACTCGGCGGGAAGGGCCTCGCCGCCCGGCAGGGGTACCGGACCCCGGAGGACCTCCTCCAGGCCATCTCCGGGTCGAGCAAGATCGACGCGGTCAAATTGCTCGGCGTGGGCCGGCTGCTCGTCGAGGCCGATGCCGCCGAGAAAGCCGCCCGGGAAGCCGCCGAGGCACAGAAACGACTCGACGGGACCCCGACTCTCGACGGGCATGGCGGACGTGACGGGAGCGACGGGAGCGACGGGAGCGAGGGGATCGACGAGAACGGCGGGCAGCCGCCCCCCGACGGGACCACCCCGCACCTGCCGCCGGTGCCGGCCGCCGCTGTGGCGCCCTGGCACGCCCCGATCGGCCGGGCCCTCGGCGAGGGGTGGCTCAGCGTGGAGAAAGCCGACGCGCTCCGGAAGGGCCTGGGCGACCTGGACCGGGCGATCACTCCGGAGAAACTCGCCACAGCCCTCGCCCGGCTCCTCACCGAAGCACGAACCCTGAACGCGGACCAGCTGTTCAAACGGGCCCGCCGGATGCGGGACGTACTCGACGAGGCCGGCATCGCCGCCCGCGAGAAAGCCGCCTACGACGACCGGTCCCTGCGGTTCTACCGCCTCCACACGGGGCAGGTGCGCATGGTCGGCCTGTTCGCCCCGGAAGACGGCAAATACCTGATGAGCACCTACGACGCCATCACCAGCCCCCGCCGCGGCGGGGTCCGCTTCGTCGACAAGGCGCAGGCCACGTGGGCGAAACGAGTCCAGGACGACCCGCGCAGCACCGAGCAACTCACCGCGGACGCATTCCTCGCCCTGACCAAACTGGGCGTGAAAGCCGACCCCAAGCGCATCGCCGGCGGCCGCAACCCCGCCGTCCGGATGGTCACCATCCGCCCCACCATCACCACTCCCGCCGGCACCGCCCCGAGCAGCACCGCACCAACCGGGGCGGTATCGACCGGGGTCGTATCGACCGGTTCGTCGCCCAGCGGGCCAGCGTCAACCAGCGCTGTTCAGACCGGGACCGCACCCACAAACACCGCACCGACCGAAACCACTCAGGTCGGGACCGCGTCGATCGGGGCCGCAGCCGGTGGGACTGAACCGGGCGGCCCGACTCCCGCCGCGGAGAAACCCGCGGCCGAGGCCGGGTCGGGCGCCGGATCCGCGGCGCCCGAGCTCCAGCCCGGCGTCATCGAAGGGACCGCGGTCACGGTGTCTGCCGAGACCCTGGAGCGGAACCTCTGCGACAGCGGACTCCTCGACGTCACCTTCGACGACCACGGACACGGCCTCGACCTCGGCCGCGAACAACGCACCTTCTCCCCCGCCCAACGCACCGCCCTCGCCATCCGCGACGGCGGCTGCATGTGGCCAGGCTGCGACCGACCACCCTCCTGGACCGAAACCCACCACATCGAACACTGGAAAGACGACACCGGGCCAACCAACCTGGCCGACGGCATCCTGCTCTGCCGGGCCGACCACCTCAGACTCCACAACGAACACTGGAGCATCACCCGGGACGATGCGGGCCGCTACTGGCTCACCCCACCACCCCGACTCGACCCCGAGCAGACACCCATCCCCCTCACCAGCACAAGTTCGATACTCAGCGACAGCGACAGCGACTAGCAATCCACGGGGCGGGGGCTCGAACGTCAGCGACTCGCTCGCAGTGCGGCTGGACGCACCGCGGTGCCTGATGTCTACTGGTGCGGGACCTCCGCGGAGTCGCGGAGGGGGGCGAACATCCGGTCGAAGACGTTGCGGCGGTCGAACTGCATCGCGTACTCGCGCGCACGGTCCGCCCAGTCTCTGCGCTCCTCGGCCGTGGTCTCGAGAATTGCGCGGTCAATCGCCTCCGCGATCGCCTGCGGGTCTTCCACGGGAATGATGAGGGCGTGATCGCCGACCGCTTCGCCGATGCCGCCCGTGACGGTGGTGATCACGGGGCCGCCGCCGGCGAGCATCTTCTCGGCCAGTGCGATGCCGAACGTCTCCACGAACTCGGGCCGAGGCTTGCTCGGAAGCACGAAGGCGGCGCATCCGGACATCAGGTACGGCTTCTCCGCATCCCCGACATCATCGAGGAACCGGATGCGGTCGGCGAGCGGTGAGGCAGCCGCGATGGCCTGCAGCGCCTCGGACTGCGGTCCACGGCCCGCGATCACGAGGATCTTGTCCTGGCTGGCCGCGCTGAGAGCGTAGCCCGCGATGAGGTCGTCGACGCCCTTCGCGGCCGTGAGGCGGGACAGGAACAGGATGTAGCCGTCGCGTTCGAGGCCGCGGGCAGTGAGAACGTCGTCCGTCACGCTCTCGTCGAGGTGCAGGTACGAGTCGGCGTCGATCGCCGGGTAGGAGATCGTGATCCGTTCGCGGCACTGGGCCGCGTACCGGGTGCCGTGGTGCTGGTCGACGAGTTCGGCCTCGGTGATGATGAGCTGCCGGGTGTACTCGGACACGGCGACGCAATAGTCCTGGCTGAGATAGCTCGACAGGATGTGCGCTGCCGCGCCGAATCGTCCCTCGTTGACTGCAGTCCGCACGACGTTCGTGACGTCCGAACCGACGGCTTCCGCAATCGTGGTCACGTTCACGGGCAGCCCGGTCCCCCAGGCAGCACGCACGGCGTCGGAGACCGCGAGCGTGTGCGGCGTGAGGTAGAGCGAGAGGCAGACCGTCGGCACGCCGTCGGTGAAGAGCTCGATCAGCCGGCCGGTGACCCCGGCGAGGTGGCGCCCGTCGAGCACCTTGTAGTCCCCGACCGGTGCGGGCCGGTCGACGAAGATCCCGGGACTGTACGGCAGCACGGAATCGAGCGGCTTGAGCGGCAGACCGGAGGCCTGGAGCTTGTCGATCGGCCACGTGACGATGCGCACCTCGTCGAAGCCGCGTTCGAGGGCGGTCTCCGCGAGGTTGCGTGCTTCGACGGAGTGGCCGCAGATGACCGGATCGGCCCGGACCACGATGACAAGCCGGTTCTCAACAGAATTCATGGTGTCTCTCCCGTGGATCGTGACGCTCGTGTGTGTGACAAGGATGATGGCGCCGAAGGGGGCAGGTCCGTCGTTCCCCAGCCGCTCGGCTCAGGCCCCAACTCCACAACGAGTTCGCCACCCCCGTGGAATTCGTTCCCACTGATCCAGGTGCGCCCGAGGGGTTCGCCGTTGAATTCCATGGCCTGCACATACTGTACGGGTCCGCCGGGTGTCGGTTCAATGAATCCACGAGTACGGATGGTGAACGAGTGCTTACCGACAGAAAACGCCGACTTCTCGAACGAAGGCGCATTGACGAGGAAGATGTTCTGGCCGGCGACCGGGAACAGCCCGAGGGATGCCCAGACGAACCAGGAGCTGAGTCCGCCGGAGTCGTCGTTGCCCGGCAGCCCGCCCCGACCGGTGCCGAACTGCTGGTGCACGATGTTGTGCACGATCTCGGCGGTGCGGTCCGGCCGCCCCACGTAGTGGTACGACCAGGGTGCTTCCATGTCCGGTTCGTTGTTGAGCCCCTCGAAACGGCCGAGACGATAGCCGGCGAGGACTTCCTCCGGGCCGGAGCCCCGGACGAGCTGCTTCACCGGCTCGGCCCCGTAGCCGAAGAACTCGTCGAGCTGGGCGATGAACCGCTCGGCCCCTCCACTCAGGGCGATGCGGGCATCCATGTCGTGCACCAGCCGGAACGAGTAGTTGTGCCGGGTGCCCTCGTAGTACGTGGAGTCCTTCAGGAGACCGGTCACCGGGTCGTACGCGTTCACCCAGCGCTCAGCGAGTGCGATGAACTGTTCGACGAGGGCCTTGTCACCGACATGCCCGGCGACCTTCGCGGTGCACCAATAGCCGAACGCCAGGTCGAGGGTGTGGCTGATCGGATGCGCCTCCCCGTGCACCAGGAACTCCTCGCCGTAGGTGCGGCGCAGGTCGTCGGACATGTGCACGAGGGCCCAGTCCCAGTCGATGCCGGGGAGGCCGAGCTGGCACAGGTCGGAGAGGAAGGTGTGGGCCAGGGCACTCGCCTGCCGGGAGAAGCGGTCGCTCCCCCGGGCCATCCGGTACCCGATGGGGAAGTTGCCCTCCTCCTCCGAGATGGTGATCATCGCGTTCGCGAGTTCGACGGCCCGTTCCGGCATCAGCGCGGTGATCAGGGGCAGCTGGGTGCGGTAGATGTCCCACATCGTGCTGATGTCGAAGACGAACGGCCCGTCCGTCGGCCAGAACGGGCTCTCCGAGGGGGCCAGGCAGGGCTTGATCAGAGCGTGGTAGAGCGCCGTCGAGAACACCGTCTGGCGGGCGGCGGACGGTGTCCTGACCGTGATGCCCTTGAGCTTCTTGCGCCAGACCTTCTGGGTGCGCTCGCGGCGGGGCGTGAACTGCGCCGGCCCGGTTCCGCAGTCCGCCTCGAGGTTGCGCTTGGCCTGTTCGACGCCCCGCAGGGAGAACCCGATCCGCAGCTCGATCGTCTGGCCCTCCTCGCTCGGACCGGCCCACATCAGTCCGAACGGGCGCAGGGTCGTCGGCCGGATGTGGTCGAAGTCGAGCCGGGTTCCCCCGGGCATCAGGCGTCGGTCGTACCAGAGCATCTGCCGCCACTGGGGGTTGTCGCACTCGATGTACACCGACAGCGGGGCGCCCTCCACCACGATCTCGCCGCTCGCGACTCCGGGCTCGAGGCACTCGAGGTGGGCACGCACCGGGATCGTGGCGCCATACGGAATCGACAGGCCGCCGTGCGAGAAGTCGATGACCACCCGGGCCTTGGAGTGTGCGGGGAAGGTGTACCGGTGCACCGCGCTCTTGGGCCCGACGGTGAGCTCGGCGGTGATGCCGGAGTCCAGGGTTCCGGAGTACCAGCCCGGCTCGGCCTGTTCGTCGGTGAGCTCCCAGGTGCGCCCGAGCACGTCGAGCGGTTCGATCATCGGCGTGACGCGGAAGTAGTTGTAGTACTTGCGGATGGCGCCGGTACCGGACTGCTGGAAGTGCGCGAATCCCGAAGCGAGGTGACGCTCGTGCAGGAGGGGCGGGATGCCCTCGAGCGAGAGGTCGTACCGGCCGTACCCCGTCGGATAAGCACCCGAATACGCGCAGGCCGACACCATTCCGAGCGGGTAGGTGGCGCCGGGGTGGGTGTTCCCGATCTGCGGCTTCGGCCACCACCAGGTCGCGGCGAGGCCGGTCTGGGGAGGAAGGTCCGTGACCTCGGTGCCGATAAACGGGTCAACGCGACCGATCATGCAGTATCTCCTCTGAATGCCTTCCTCGGAGAGTAGCCGCTGCACAGCGTCCACAATGACGCGACTCCGTTACCGCGAGGTAAATTCTCGCGCTGTGTGATCTCGCGCCACCGCTACCGTTGAGGGATGACCATCCCAGAGCCCGAGGGCGCAGACCTGAAGCCGAGCTACATCGAAGCGGGACAGCCCTTCAATCGCGACACTCACTACATCGAGGACCGCATCACGCGGGATGCGCGTGACGGCTGGCCGGTCGAGCCCGGCCGGTACCGGCTCGTGGCCGCCCGGGCGTGCCCGTGGGCGAACCGAACCGCGATCGTCCGGCGCCTGCTCGGCCTGGAGGGGGTCATCTCCCTGGGCCTGCCGGGACCGACACACGACAAGAACAGCTGGACCTTCGACCTCGACCCCGGCGCCGTCGACCCGGTGCTCGGCATCGAACGGCTCCAGCAGGCCTACTTCGCGAGGTTCCCCGACTACCCGCGCGGCATCACCGTTCCCGCGATCGTCGACGTTCCGAGCGGACGGGTCGTCACCAACAACTACCCGCAGATCACGATCGACTTCGAAACCGAATGGGTCGAGTATCACCGTGCGGGCGCTCCCGATCTCTATCCGGTCGCGCTTCGCGCCGAAATCGACGAGGTCGCCGAGCTGATCTTCCACGATGTGAACAACGGCGTCTACAAGTGCGGCTTCGCCGGCAGCCAGAAGTCCTATGAGCGGGCATACGACACTCTGTTCGCCCGTCTGGACTGGCTCGAGGAGCGTCTCTCCACCCAGCGCTTCCTCGTCGGCGACACGATCACCGAGGCCGACATCCGGCTCTTCACGACGCTCGCGCGCTTCGACGCCGTCTACCACGGGCATTTCAAGTGCAACCGGAACAAGCTCACCGAGATGCCCGTGCTGTGGGCATACGCGCGGGACCTCTTCCAGACGCCGGGATTCGGAGACACCATCGACTTCGAGCAGATCAAGCGGCACTATTACGTCACCCACAGCGACATCAATCCGAGCGGCATCGTCCCGAAGGGGCCGGATGCCCGTGGCTGGCTCGAACCGTCCGGTCGCGAGGCCCTGGGCGGGCGTCCGTTCGGCGACGGCACTCCGCCGAACCTCCCCTCCCGGCCGAGCGCGTGCCGTCCCTCTGAGCACGACACCGGAGGCACGAAACCCGGGCCGCTAAGCCTGGGCCGCTAAGCCTGGGCCGCTAGAACAGCGTGTCCCCGATGTACCCGCCCTCCTGACAGCCCGGCGGGATGGCGAACACGGCCGATCCGACCGGGGTGATCCACTGGTTGAGCAGGTCGAGGGTATCGATCCGCCGCTGGATGGGCACGAACTGGGCATCGACATCCGCCTGGAACGACACGAACAGCAGCCCGGAATCCGACACGCTCGCACCGGTCGGCGCGTCGTCGTAGTTGTAGCCGCGACGCAGGATGCGCTCCTCCCTGTTTTCCGAGCGAGCCCGGCGCAGGTGGGAGAATTCCGCGATGACCGGGAAGCCGATCGGAGTCGTTGCGGCGAAGTCCGGCTCGTCGTGTTCGGCGACCCCGGTCAGCGGAGCTCCGGTCGCGAGGGTGCGCCCGATGGCCGACTCACGGCCGGACCGGTCGAGCTTATCCCACTTGTCGAGGTCCATGCTGATGCGCCGCAGCACGAATCCGGTCCCGCCCGCGAGCCAGGCCGGATTGTCGGCCGGGCGCCAGACCAGGTGTTCGAAGTCCTCGCTCCCCGGCACCATGTTCACGGTGCCGTCGAGCTGCCCGAACAGGTTGCGCATCGTCGTTCCGGGCCGCTCCGAACCGGGAGCCCTGCGGAACCCGGACTGCACCCAGTGCACGCTCGCGAAGCTGCGCGCGTCCTTGAGGAGCATCCGGGTGGCATGGGCGACGGTCAGCGGATCGTCTGCGGCGATCTGGAGGAGCAGGTCGCCGTCGGCCCAGGCCGGTTCGAGCCGGTCGACCCCGAAGGCCGGCAGCGGCCGAAGCCAGGTGGGCGCTTCCCCGCCCGCCCGGGCGACGAGCGCCGGGCCGAAGCCGAAAGTGATCGTCAGCCGGGCGGGAACCACGGCGAGTTCCGGCTCGGAGTCAGCAAGAGCGGCCACGCCCTGGGTCAGCCGCGCGGCATCGCCGCTCAGGACCACCATCATCCTGCGCACCGCGTCGCGGTCGACCGTGTCGTGCAGGGTGAGCGCGACGAAGGTCGCGTGGCCCTGTGGAACCGTTTCGATCCCCGCCTGATGGACGCCGTGGAAGGGCACGGTGAGGGCGCCGTTGAGTCCCGTCTCCGGGTCACCGGCCGGCCGCGACGCGCTCGGCTCGCCGGCCTGTCCGGCCAGCTGGATGCCGACGGCGGACGCGGCGCCGATGCCCGCGGCGGCACCTCCGAGGAGGAGGTGGCGCCTGCTGAGTCTGCGAGCCGGTGCCGGCTCCGGGCTGTCGGTCACTATTTCGGGGTCTCCATGTTCATGTCGCCGGTGTACGTCTCGTTGGCGCCGGTGTAGTCCTTCGCCACGGCCGTGAAATCGATCGTCGAGCCGTCAGACAGCGTCAGCGTGAACTTCGCCTCGTCACCGGCCTTGATCGGGTTGCTGAGGTCCATCATCATGATGTGGTTGCCACCGGGCGCCAATTCCAGTGAGCCGCCGCCCGGGACGACGAAGCCGCCCTGTTTCTGCTGCATCATCATCTCTCCGGCCGCGTTGGACACGGTTTCATGCAGCTGCAGCATGCTGGATGCCGCTGATTGCGCCGACACGATGGTCACGTCGCTCGCGCCCGCGTTCTCCAGGGTGCCGAACGCTGCCGACATGCCGGAATCTGCGGCCTTCACCCACGGGTCGGTGATACTCAGGCCGCTCGCTTCGGTGGTGGCGGCGGACGGGGTCGCTGCCGGTGTCGTTGCGGGGGTTCCGGCGCAACCCGCGAGGGCCAGTGCGGCGACGAGGGCAAGGCCGGCGATGCCGGCACGGGTGTTGGTGTTCTGAAACATGTGTTGTCTCCATGCAAAGTGAGGGGGAATTGTGGGGAAGAAGGAATCAGGCGGAACGACGCCGTTTCCAGAGACTCGTGAGCAGTAACACGACGACGAGGACCGCGATACCGCCGCCGGCGCCCAGCAGGGCGACCACGGCGAGGGGAAGTCCCCCACCGATCGCGCCTGTCGGCGCCTGCGCGGGTCCGGCATCCGCTGCGCCCGGCTGCGGTGACACGGTGGCGGGTCCCGATGAGGCCGGCCCGGCGGATGCGGACCCGGACCCGGCGGTCACTGTGCCGACGGAGAACTGGAAGGTTCCGGCGATGGGGTGCCCGTCAGCAGACACCACGCGCCACCGCACCTCGTACGCACCGTTCGGGAGGCCCGGTGCGAGCGGTTGGGTCACCGTGGCGCGGTCCAGTTTCAGCGTCCCGTCCGCCCAGTTCCGTCCCTGGTCGTCGACGATGAGCATGATCGCTCCGACGCTGAGGATGTCGTCTGAGAAGACCATGGCGACCTGCTTCGGCGCCATGTCCACGTTCTCCCCGGTGGTCGGGGAGGTCGACAGCACCTGATCGTGAGCTGTGGCAGCCGGAGCGGCCCCGGCCGCGACGGACAGGGCGACCAGGGTCACCAGTGCCAGTGCGCTCATCGCCCAGCGGGCGCGCGGAAAGGGGATCATGTTCTGCCTCATCACGAGAGTTGACGTGCGCGTACGGAGCGTGCCGGATCAGCACGGAAGGCCGGTTCGACGGTTCCACGTGATCGGACGCACGCTGCGGAACCTGTGCCCGGACGGCCGTGAGTCAGGAGCCGCCAGCGATTACCGCAGGAAAAAGATCAGAAGGACGGCAGAGCCGGCGGCGGTCCCCTGCGCCAGACGCTGGATCGCAGGACGCCGAAGTGGGTCAGCGCAGCGGCGCCGCTGCGGGGAACGCCGTCGCCCAGCCCCCGGCGGACGACGATGACGAGGTCGTCGTGGAGGTGCCAGGCAGCGTTCAGGTACGACGCCAGCAGGCCCACCAGATCGAACAGCACCCGGAAGGCCGCCTCACCGTGCCGCAGCGCGATGATCGTGAGGAGCGCGGCGCCCACGTGAGCGAGCCACATCCACGCGTCCATCTGGCCGGACGCCGCGGCGCCCGTCCCCGACGAGCCGAGACCCATCGAACCCATCGGCATCGGTCCCATCGCCATCGGCCCCATCGCTGCGTGCGGGTCTGAGCCGACCGTCACCGAACCGTGGTGCGACCCGCCGACGACGGTCAGTGAGCCGGCGCCGCCGCCGCCGAGCCCGAACAGAATGTGGAACAGGAATTGGCTCACCACGACCGAGGCGGACATCCGGAAGAGTGACAGGGACCTTCCAGCCAGGAACGTACAGACCAGACCCGAGAAAACGAGGGCGAGCACGGTTCCGAGCTCCCCCGGCCGGCTTCCCCCGCCGGCGGCGTGCGCGAACGCCGCGACGAAGACCGCGACCGAAGCCGTCAGCCAGCCGCGAACGAGCCTGGCACCCCGGGTGGTCATGGTCTCTCCTGAACGACGTGCGCCTGGTTCGTCGAATACCGTTGCTCGCTGGGTTCAGCGTCTGAGGCCAAGACTACCCACGGTGACCTCGCGCGTCTGACGAATTCCGATTCCCGCTTGCCGCTCAGTATTCTGGGGGGCATGAAGATGCCAGTACTCGCTACGCTCACCCT
This sequence comes from Cryobacterium algoricola, assembly GCF_004402485.1. Lineage (GTDB taxonomy): Bacteria > Actinomycetota > Actinomycetes > Actinomycetales > Microbacteriaceae > Cryobacterium > Cryobacterium algoricola. The sequence goes on from NZ_SOFG01000004.1 coordinate 259,207, forward strand.
GCTCGGAGCGCTGGCCCTCAGCGGTTGCGCCACCGGCCCGTCCACCGCGACCAGCGGGACCGCCACGCCCGGAACCGCCGCCACGGAGTCCGCCTCACCGGAAGCCTGTTCCGGGGTTCGGGTCGTCGTCGATTTCGGAACCCTCGCCGCACCGAAGATCACCGACTGTGTCGACACGGGGACGGCGACCACGATCGCTGCAAGCGCGGTCATGAAGACCGCGGCGATCGCGACAGAGGGAACCGTGCAGTACGGCGACCAGGTCGTCTGCCGGGTGAACGGGCGCCCCGCCGCCGACGAGACCGTCACGGTCACGGGCCAGGCCTCGTTCGTCGAATCGTGCCAGTCGATGGCGCCCGCGTACGCCTACTGGGCGCTGTGGATCCAGACCGCCCCCGGTGCGGCCTGGGAATACGCCCAGGAGGGCCTCGGCAGCCTCCAGGTGACGCCGGGCCAGTCCCTCGGCCTCGTATTCACAACGGGCGCCGAGACTCCGACACCCGGCAGCTGAGGCTCCGACCCCGGTGTTCCGTTTCCGCCCGGCTCCCCTGCGCGCATCCGTGCTGCTCGCGCTCGGATTCATCGCTCTGCGGGTGGGCTATCGGATGCTCTTCGGCGGAGGCGGCGGAGGCGGGGCCGTCCTGCTCGACCTGCCCCGGATCCCGCTCACCGGCCCGTTCAGCCAGGTAGCGCTGTTCGGGCCGGTCACGACGGTCGGCCTCTGGAACGCCGCACTGAGCGCGCTCCCGGTCGCCGCGGTAATCGTCTTCTTCGGGGCAGTCAACGCGGTCGTCGACGTGAGCCGCCTGTTCGCCCGCGGCGCCCGCCGCGGGCCGCTGCGCACGGTGTCCCGCGCCCTCGTGATCGCGTGGGCCACGTTTCCCGCGCTCCTCGACTCGGTCAGGCGGGTGCGCCTGGCCGCCGCCCTCCGTGGCGAGCGGACCGTGGCAGCCCTGCTCGTCCCGGTTTTCGAGCAGACCATCGAGCGTGCCCTCGCCCTTGCGGCATCGATGGAGACCCGGGGATTCGCGTCGACCACGCCAGTGGACGGTGACTGTGCGGCACCCGTGCTCATGACGGATGCCGCGCTCGATTTCGACGGGGACTGGCGCCTCGAGCACCTCGACCTCGCGCTCGCCCCCGGCACGCTCACGGTCATCGTCGGGCCGACCGGTTCGGGCAAGTCCGGCCTGCTCCAAGCGATGAGCGGGCTGTTCCAGCACTTCCACGACGGCCACCAGGGCGGCCGGATCGAGATCGGCGGCGCCGACCGGGCCGAGACTCCCCCGCGCGACACGGCCGGCTTCGTCGGACTGGTGCCCCAGAACGTGCGGCTCTCCTTCGTCGCCGAGACCGTGGCCGAGGAGATCGGCTTCGCTCTCGCCGTGCGGGGCGTTGCCGCGGAGATCCTGGACCAGCGGGTGCGGGAGGTCGCCGCGCAACTCGGCATCACGCAGTTGCTCGCTCGCCCCGTCTTGGCGCTCTCCGCCGGGGAGGCCACCCTGGTCTCCCTCGGCGGCGCCCTGATCCGCCGTCCCGTGCTGCTTCTCGTCGACGAACCGCTCGCCGAACTCGACCGCATCGCGCGGGACAGGGTCTGCGGGGTGCTCGACCGGCTCGCCCACGAAGCCGGCGTCTGCGTCGTGGTCGCCGAGCACAACAGCCGCGAGTTCGCCTCGATCGCGGATGCCTGGCTCGTGCTCGAGGGGCACCGCGCGCGCATGCTGCACCCCGGCGAGGCGCCGCCGGACCGGGTCGGCGACCGCAGCCTCGCGACACCCCGCGCAGGCGCCGAGCTACCTGCTGCGGTGCCTTCCGGCGGGAAGCCGCTCGCCGGCATCCGCGGACTGACGGTTCGACACGGCGACCGGACCGTCGTCGACGCGGTGTCCCTCGAACTCGCGGCCGGCGAGATCGTCGCCCTCGAGGGCCGGAACGGGGCGGGCAAGAGCAGCCTGCTCACTGCGCTCGCGCTGCCCGCGACCCCCGGGACCGTGATCGTCGGCGGACAGGACGTCGCTCTGCTGCACCGGAGGACCCGGCGCCGGCTCGTGGCACTCGTGCCGGAGAATTTCGACGACCTGCTCTTCGCCACGACGGTCGCGGACGAGTGCCGCCGCAGCGACCGGTCGACGGCAGGCCGAACGGCCGACCGACGTGCTCGCCGACGTGCCGGGCGGAGCGCGAGGTCCGACCCTGGCGCGACCGCCGGGACGTTCGCGCGGCTTCTCGGCCACGATTCCGCCGCGGCAGCACCGCTTCTCGAGCGTCATCCGCGGGACCTCTCGGCGGGCCAGCGGCTCTGCCTCGCGATCGCGATCCAGCTCGCGGCCGCGCCTCGGGTGCTGCTCGTCGACGAGCCCACCCGCGGCCTCGATGCCGCTGCCCGTGCGCTCGTGGGCGCGGCGCTGCAGCGCGTGTCCGACCGGGAATGCGCGGTGCTGTTCGCGACGCACGACCACGACTTCGCCCGGTCCTTCGCCACCCGGGCGCTGCACCTCGAGGCCGGGCGACTGACCACCGCCGGGTACGGCGGCGCGGAGACAGCGACAGGTATCACCCCGACTACCGGGGCCCCCGGCCGGGACCCGCGGGTGACGCAGTGACGAGCCGCAGCGGGCGATGGACATCCGCGGTGCTGTGGAGCGGAAGCCCGCTCGCCGCCGCGGGATTCGCCTGGCCGCTGTTCGCGGCCGCCGTGCCCAGGGACGCGCAGGGCGCCGTGCCGTTCATCGCGTTCGCCCTCGTGCCCGCCCTGATCGTCGCGCTCGCCCTCGTTGTGGACCGCGAGATGTACACCGCGAAGACGGTGGCCCTCCTCGGGGTGCTCGCTGCCGTGGGAGCGGCCGTCCGGATCGCGGGCACGGGTGTCGGCGGTGTCGAGGCCGTGTTCATCCTGCTGATCCTCGCGGGCCGGGTCTACGGCGCCCGGTTCGGGCTGTTGCTCGGGCTGCTGACCATCGCCGTGTCTTCGGTGCTCTGGGGCGGGTTCGGGCCCTGGAGCCCGTTTCAGATGTTCGCCTGCGGCTGGGTCGGCGCGGGAGCCGCCCTGCTGCCGCGGCACCGCGCCGGGGGCGGGTCCGGTGTATCCGGCCGGCTCGGACCGCGCGCTAGCGCCCGCCTCGAGATCGCCATGCTCGCGGGCTACGGCGTCGTCGCGTCCTACCTGTTCGGGCTCGTGATGAACCTGTGGTTCTGGCCGTTCGCGGTGGGGACCGGGACCGGCATCTCCTACTCCCCCGGAGCGCCCCTGGGCACGAACCTGGCCTCATTCGGCCTCTACTCGCTCGTCACCTCGACGCTCACCTGGGACACGGTGCGCGCCGTCACGACGGTGCTCGGCATCTGCCTGGTCGGGCCGGCCGCCCTCGCCGCCCTGCGCCGCGCCAAACTGCCCGCCGCACGCCGCACGGCGCACAGGGCAGACGCGCGCCGCTAGACCGAGAAGTACTTCGCTTCCGGGTGGTGGAAGACGAAGGCATCCGTCGACTGCTCGGGATGAAGTTGCAGTTCCTCGGAGAGCACGACACCCATCCGCTCGGGCCTGAGCAGCTCGACGACCTTGCGGCGGTCCTCCATCTCGGGGCAGGCCGGGTAGCCGAGCGAGAACCGGGCGCCGCGGTACTCGAGTTTGAACATTCCGGCCACGTCGGCCGGGTCCTCGGCGCCGAGGCCGAGCTCCGCGCGCACGCGGGCGTGCCAATACTCGGCGAGGGACTCGGTGAGCTGCATGGTGAGGCCGTTGAGCTCCAGGTAGTCACGGTACTTGTTCGCGGCGAAGAGCTTCGCGGTCACGCTGTCGACGTTGGCGCCCGCCGTGACGAGCTGGAGGGCGACGACGTCGATCTGGCCGGACTCGCGCGGGCGTACGAAGTCGGCCAGGCACAGGTGCCTGTCGCGACGCTGGCGGGGGAAGGAGAAACGCAGCCGCTCGGTGCCGACCGGTCCGCCGGAACCGCCGTCGGGCGCGAGCAGGCCCGGCGTGCCGAGGGTCCCGTCCGGGTCGTCGCCGTGGTGCAGCACCACGAGATCGTTGCCCTCGCTGTATGCCGGGAAGTAGCCGTACGCGACGGACGCGTCGAGCATGCCCTCCGCGAGGATCCGGTCGAGCCAGTAGCGCAGCTTCGGCCTGCCCTCGGTGTCGACGAGTTCCTGGTAGCTGGCGCCGTCTTCCGCCCGGCTGGGCTTGAGACCCCACTGGCCCATGAAGGTCGCCCGCTCGTCGAGGAACGCCGAGTACTCGGCGAGGGCGACGCCCTTGACGATCCGGGTCCCCCAGAACGGCGGCGTGGGAACCGGGTTGTCCGCGGCCACGTCGCTGCGCACCGGCATCGCGTCCGGCTCGGTGACGGTGAGCAGGCTGCGCTTGTGGATGCGCTGCTTGAGCGGCGGAAGCCCGACGGATGCCGGGTCGGCGCCGCGCGCGATGGCCACGAGCGGCTCCATCAGCTTCAGGCCCTCGAAGGCGTCCCGCGCGTAGCGGACCTGCCCCTCGAAGAGCCCGGCGAGGTCTTCCTCGACGTAGGCGCGGGTAAGTGCCGCGCCGCCGAGGATGACGGGCCACTTCGTGGCGAGCCCCCGGTTGTTCAGCTCGAGCAGGTTCTCCTTCATCACGACCGTGGACTTGACGAGCAGGCCGCTCATCCCGATCACGTCGGCGTTGTGTTCCTCGGCCGCCGCGATGATCTCGTTGATCGTCTTCTTGATCCCGATGTTGACGACGTCGTAGCCGTTGTTGGTCAGGATGATGTCGACGAGGTTCTTGCCGATGTCGTGCACGTCGCCACGCACCGTCGCGAGCACCATCGTGCCCTTGCCCGCGGCCTCCGACTTCTCCATGTGCGGCTCGAGCAGCGCGACGGCGGCCTTCATCACCTCGGCGGACTGCAGCACGAACGGCAGCTGCATCTCTCCGCTGCCGAACCGGGCCCCGACGATCTGCATGCCGGCGAGCAAGTGCACGTTGACGATGTCGAGGGCGCTCATGCCGCCGGCGCGAGCGAGGTCGAGGTCGGCCTCGAGGCCCTTGGCCTCGCCGTCGATGATGCGTCGTTCGAGGCGTTCGCCGACGGGAAGGGAGGCGAGCTCCGCGGCGCGCTCGTCCTTCAGCGCGGCGGAGTCGACGCCGGCGAACAGGTCCAGGAGAGCGGCGAGCGGGTCGTAGGTCAGGTTGCCGTCGACGTCGTACTCGCGGCGGTCCCAGACCAGGTCGAGCGCCACCTTGCGCCGGTCGTCCGGCACGGAGGCGAGCGGCACGATCTTGGCCGAGTTGACGATGGCCGAGTCGAGCCCTGCCGCCGTCGCCTCGTGCAGGAAGACGGAGTTGAGCACCGACCTGGCCGCGGGGTTCAGGCCGAAGGACACGTTCGAGACGCCGAGCGTGGTGTGGATGCCGGGATACTTCGCCTTGATCTGCCGGATCGCCTCGATCGTCTCGATGCCGTCCCTGCGGGTCTCCTCCTGGCCGGTGGCGATCGGGAAGGTGAGGGCGTCGACAATGATGTCCTCGACGCGCATCCCCCAGTCGTTCACGAGGGTCTCGACGAGCCGGGTCGCGATCCGCACCTTGTGCTCTGCGGTGCGGGCCTGGCCCTCTTCGTCGATGGTCAGGGCGATCACGGCGGCCCCGTGTTCCTTGACGAGCGGCATGATCCGGCCGAAGCGGCTGCCCGGGCCCTCGCCGTCCTCGAAGTTGACCGAGTTCACGACGGGGCGCCCGCCGATGAGCTCCATGCCCGCCTGCAGCACCGCCGGTTCGGTCGAGTCGACGACGAGCGGCAGGGTCGAGGCGCTCGCGAGCCGGGAGACGACCTGGCGGATGTCCGCGACGCCGTCGCGGCCGACGTAGTCGATGCAGACGTCGAGCAGGTGGGCGCCGTCGCGGACCTGGGCGCGGGCGATGTCGACGCAGTCGTCCCAGCGTTCCTCGAGCATGGCGTCGCGGAAGGCCCGGGAGCCGTTGGCGTTCGTGCGCTCCCCGATGGCGAGGAAGGCGCTGTCCTGGTCGAAGCTGACGTGCTGGTACAGGCTCGCGACGCCGGCGTCCTCTTCGATGGCACGCACGCTGACGGCGGCGCCGCGCAGGCGGTCGACGACCGCCTTCATGTGCGCGGGAGTGGTCCCGCAGCATCCGCCGACGAGGCCGAGCCCGAACTCTTTGACGAACTGCTCGTGCGCCGTCGCGAGCTGGTCGGGCGTGAGCGGGTAGCTCGCCCCCGTCGCGGTCAGCATCGGCAGGCCGGCGTTCGGCATGCACATCACCGGCACGTGCGAGTACCGGGAGAGGTGGCGCAGGTGTTCGCTCATCTCGGTCGGACCGGTGGCGCAGTTCAGGCCGATCGCGTCGATGCCGAGGGGTTCGAGCGCCGTGAGCGCCGCCCCGATCTCACTGCCCATCAGCATGGTGCCGGTGGTCTCCACGGTCACCTCGACGAAGATCGGCAGGCGGATGCCGGTCTCCGCGATCGCCTGCTTGCAGCCGTTCACCGCGGACTTGGTCTGCAGCAGGTCCTGGGAGGTCTCGATCAGGAAGGCATCGGCGCCTCCCCGGATCAGGCCGACTGCCTGATCTGCGAAGGTGGCCTTGAGGTTCGCGTACGTCGTGTGGCCGAGGCTCGGGAGCTTGGTTCCCGGCCCCATCGAGCCGAGCACCCAGCGCACGCGGCCGTCGCGGGCCTCGTAGTCCTCGACACTCTTCCGGGCGATGGCCGCGCCGAGCCTGGCGAGTTCCTCGATGCGGTCCTCGATGTCGTAGTCGGAGAGGTTCGACCAGTTGGCTCCGAAGGTGTTGCTTTCGACGGCGTCGATGCCGGTGTCGAGGTACGCGCCGTGGATCGCCTCGATCATGTCGGGGCGGCTGACGTTCAGGATCTCGTTGCAGCCCTCGAGCTGCTGGTAGTCGTCCAGGGTGGGGTTGTGCTCCTGGAGCATCGTCCCCATCGCGCCGTCGGCGATGACGACCCGTTCCCGCATCGTGTCGAGCAGGGCCTGCGACCGGGCCGGGCGCACCGCATCCGCGAATTCGGGGGGCTGCACGGCATCGGATTTCACTGTCAGTTCACTCACCCGTCTAGATTAGCGGCGCGGTCCCTGGCCGCGATTCGTTCGAGCTCAGGTGCGATTCCGATATCGGCGACGACGACCCGCCCGGCCAGCCCGGCGGCCGGCCGGCGGAGCAGCCCCGGTTTGCAGCCGCCGAAGGTCACCGTCACCGTCGCGGGCAGCACCGTCGGATCCGGCACGGCACCGTCGTCCACGCCGACGCCGCTCGGCAGGTCGACGGCGACGACGACCGGCTCCCTGCCCGTTCCGTCAGACGCCTGCGCGGCACCGGGGTGCAGCACGGCCAGGATCGCAGCCACGACCTCCCTGGCCCTACCGCGCAGCGCTGGGTCCGTGCTCGTGCCCGTTCCGAGGATGCCGTCGAGGATCACGTCGCACGACGCCGCTGCCCGCGCGACAACAGCAGGCGACTCCTCCGGACCGAGCACCCGCGCACCGGCCGCCACCGCGGCGGCGAGGCCCTCCTCGTGCATCCTCCGCGCGGTCGGCGCCACGGTGACCCGGACACCCTCCGCCGCGAGCGTCGCGGCCGCGAAGAGCGCATCTCCCCCGTTGTTTCCCGGTCCCGCGAGGACGAGTATCCCGGCGCCGCGCACCGTGCCCCGGCGCGCCACGAGCAACGCCGCCGTCTCCGCGGCCAGCGCGGCCGATGCCCGCTGCATCAGTGGAATCCCGTCGGCGAGGTACGGCTGCTCTGCCTCGCGCTGCTGGGCAGCCGTGTACGTCTTCATGTCGCCAGATTACGTCTGACCCCACCGACTCCGCTGCGGCGACCGTCCGTGCCACGCCATCGTGGTCAAATGGTCAGTGATGAACACGAACACCCGAATAGCGCCGCCCCACCGCTTCGTCTACTCCCCTGACGGGGTCAACCTCGCGACCTACGAATTCGGCGATCCGGCCGACCCGACCGTTCTCGCCGTCCACGGTTTCGCGTCGAGCGCGGTGGCGAACTGGCACGCGACCGGCTGGACTAGGGATCTCCTGCGCGCCGGATTCCACGTGATCGCGATCGACCAACGCGGCCACGGCCTGAGCGACAAGCCGCACTCCCCGTCCGCGTACACGATGGACACTCTCGTCGCCGACGTGCAACAGGTGCTCGACGCCTACCTGCTCGACGAGGTCGCGTACGCGGGCTACTCGCTGGGAGCGCGGGTCGGCTGGCAGGCGGCGAGAGAGCTCGAGGGCCGGGTGACGCGCGCGGTGCTCGGCGGCATTCCTGACGGTGACCCGCTCACCCGCTTCCAGGTCGCCGACGCCCGGGCGCACATCGAACACGGTACCGAGGTCGGCGACAGGCTCACCGGTGCCTATCTCACCATGGCTCGGGCGCTGCCGGGCAACGACCTCGAGGCGCTCGTCGCGCTCGTCGAGGGGATGCGCGGCGGTCCCCAGCCGGGCCCCGACAATGCCCCGTCGCAACCGCTGCTGTTCGCCACCGGCAGCGAGGATCGCATCCTCGTGGCGTCACGGGCACTCGCGGAGGCCACGCCGGCCGGGTCCTTCTTCGAGATCCCTGGCCGCAACCACTTCAACGCCCCGACTTCCCGGGCCTTCCGCGACGCGGCCATCGCGTTCCTGGGTGCGACGGACTGATCCCGCCCGGACACAGGAAAAGCCCCGCCGACCGAAACGGTCGACGGGGCTTTCCTTCCAACGGGACTACTGCTTGACGTATGCCGGAGCAACCTCGTTGTGGGCGTCGCCGATGCGGTGCACCCGGATGTCGTTCGTCGAGCCGGCGATTCCGGGAGGGGAACCGCTGATGACGACGACCTTGTCACCGAGCTGGGCCAAGCCCTGGCCGAGCAGGATGTCGTCGACCTGGCCGAACATGGAGTCCGTGTGCGTGACCCGGTCCACGAGGTACGTCTGCACGCCCCAGGTGAGCGCGAGGCGGCGGCGGATGCCGGGCTCAGGCGTGAAGGCGAGCATCGGGATCTTCGACCGCAGGCGAGACATCCGGCGGGCGGAGTCTCCGGATTCGGTGAAGATGCAGAGGAACTTCGCGTCGACGAATTCCGCGACCTCGATCGCGGCGAGGGTGATCGCCCCGCCCTGGGTGCGCGGCTTGTTCGTGAGCGGCGCGATGCGCTCCAGGCCGTGGTCTTCGGTGGATGCGACGATCCGCGCCATGGTCTGAACCGTGACGACAGGGTATTCGCCGACGCTGGTCTCGCCGCTGAGCATGACCGCGTCCGCGCCGTCGAGGACGGCGTTTGCGACGTCGGACGTTTCCGCGCGCGTCGGGACCGGGCTGTGGATCATCGATTCGAGCATCTGCGTTGCGACGATAACCGGCTTGGCCATCCGGCGAGCGAGCTCGACGGCGTGCTTCTGCACGATCGGCACGGCCTCGAGCGGAAGCTCGACGCCGAGGTCGCCACGGGCGACCATGATCGAGTCGAAGGCATCGATGATCTCTTCGAGGTGCTCGACGGCCTGCGGCTTCTCGATCTTGGCGATGACGGGGACCTTGCGGCCCTCCTCTGCCATGATCTCGTGCACGCGGGTGATGTCGGCCGCGTCGCGCACGAAGGAGAGGGCGATCAGGTCGGTACCGAGGCGGAGGCCCCAGCGCAGGTCTGCTTCGTCCTTCTCGGACAGTGCGGGAACGTTGACGGCAACACCGGGCAGGTTGATGCCCTTGTTGTTCGAGACCGGGCCTGCGACGATGACGCGGGTCGTGACGAGGACGCCATCGGTTGCGACGACCTCGACCTTGACCTTGCCGTCGTCGATCAGCAGGAAGTCGCCGGGCTTGACGTCCATGGGCAGGCCCTTGTACGTGGTGCCGCAGATTTCTTTCGTGCCGAGGATCTCGTCCGTGGTGATCTTAAAGATGTCGCCGACGGCCAGTTCATAAGGGCCGCCCTCGAACTTGCCGAGCCGGATCTTCGGGCCCTGCAGGTCGACCAGGACGGCAACCGCACGACCGGAATCATTCGCTGCCTTGCGGATGTTCGCGTAGACGGCCTCGTGCACGGTGTAGTCACCATGGCTCAGGTTCATCCGGCAAACATCGACACCCGCGTCGATCAGGGCTCGAATTTGATCGTAACTGGCGGCTGCCGGCCCGAGGGTAGCGACAATTTTGGCGCGTCTCATTCTGAAAGTGCTCCGTTTTCCGCGCCGGGTAGGCGCATTCTTGATCTGTGGTTCTGGAGGCCGCTTGGTAGGCGTCCTCCGGCTAATCGCTCACTTCGCAGGGACCGTTAGATGGCGAAGGCATGGTCGGTCGGTTTGACCGGAGCAGGTAGTTGTGTCTCACCTTCGAGGAATCGATCGACGGCCGCTGCAGCAGCGCGACCTTCAGCGATCGCCCACACAATGAGGGACTGTCCGCGGCCGGCATCACCGGCGACGAACACACCTTCACGGCTGGTCTGGTAGTTACCGTCTCGAACGACATTACTCCGCCCATCGAGCGGCACGTGCAGCTGGCTGGTGAGCTCCGCCGATTCCGGGCCGGTGAAACCCAGCGCGAGGAGTACGAGGTCCGCCGGGATTTCACGTTCCGTACCCGCCTTGGGCACGCGACGGCCATAGAGGTACTCGGTTTCCGCGACGCGGATGGCGCGCACCTCGCCGGCCTCGTTCGACAGGAACTCGATCGTCGAGGCGAGGTATTCGCGGGTGCCGCCCTCTTCGTGGGCGCTCGAGACCTCGAACAGGGTCGCGGACATTGGCCACGGCTGGTTTTCCGGCCGCTCCGTTCCCGGCTGCCTGCCGATTGCGAGGTTGGTCACGGATGCCGCGAGCTGGCGGTGCGCCGTGCCGATGCAGTCCGCCCCGGTGTCTCCACCGCCCAGGACGACGACGTGCTTGCCCTCAGCGGTGATCTGGCTGTCGACCGTGTCGCCGGCGCCCGCGCGGTTCTGCTGCACGAGGTACTCCATCGCGAAGTGCACGCCGGGGAGGTCGCGGCCGGGGATGGGCAGGTCGCGGGGCACGAGCGCGCCGGTCGCCACGACGACGGCGTCGTACCGGGCCCGAAGGTCGTCCCAGGTGATGTCGACGCCGATGGTGACGCCGGCCCGGAACCGGGTTCCCTCCGCCGTCATCTGGGCGAGGCGCAGGTCGAGATGCTTCTTCTCCATCTTGAAGTCGGGGATGCCGTAGCGGAGCAGGCCGCCGATCCGGTCGTCGCGTTCGAACACGGCGACCGTGTGCCCGGCACGGGTGAGCTGCTGCGCGGCGGCGAGACCGGCGGGACCCGAGCCGACCACGGCGACCGTCTTACCGGTCAGGCGCCCCGGCGGTTGCGGCTGCACCCAGCCGTTGGAGAAGGCCTGGTCGATGATCGAGACCTCGACCTGCTTGATCGTCACGGCCGGTTGGCTGATCGCGAGCACGCACGCCGATTCGCACGGGGCCGGGCAGAGCCGTCCCGTGAACTCGGGGAAGTTGTTCGTGGAGTGCAGGCGCTCGATGGCCTGCCTGCCTTCCTCACGCCAGGTGAGGTCGTTCCATTCGGGGATCAGGTTGCCGAGGGGGCAGCCCTGGTGGCAGAACGGCACACCACAGTCCATGCAGCGGCCGGCCTGCCGTTTGAGAACGGCGGCGTCTCCCTGTTCGTAGACCTCTTTCCAGTCCATCAGGCGGACGGACACCGGGCGACGTGGCGGCAGTTCGCGCGCCTTCGTCTTGAGGAATCCCTTCGGATCAGCCATTGGTAACCTCCAGGATGCGGTTCCAGACGACGTCGCCGTCGGGGTCGAGACCCTCGGCGACGGCGCTCTGCCTGGTCGCCAGGACGGCGGCGTAGTCCCGCGGCAGCACCTTGACGAAAGTGGACATGGTTGTTTCGAGATCGGACAGGAGAGCCGCGGCGAGCACGGAATCCGTCTGGTCTCGGTGCTGCTCGAGGAGATCGCTGACGATCTCCCTGTCGGCGCTGCCGAGCGGGAGGAGCGTGAGCTCCCCGGACTCGAGCGCCTGGCTGTTGACGTCCTCCGTGCGGAGTCCGTAGACATACGCGGTTCCGCCGCTCATTCCCGCACCGAGGTTTCGCCCGGTCTGGCCGAGGATCAGGGCGAGCCCGCCCGTCATGTATTCGAGGGCGTGGTCGCCGACTCCTTCGACGACCGCGGTCGCTCCGGAGTTGCGCACCAGGAACCGTTCTCCGACGATGCCACGGATGAACATGCTGCCCTGGGTGGCGCCGTAGCCGATCACGTTGCCGGCGATGACGTTCTCTTCGGCGGAGAAGATGCTCGAGCGATCGGGGCGGACCACGATCTGACCGCCGGACAGGCCCTTGCCGACGTAGTCGTTCGAGTCGCCCTCGAGCCTGAGGGTGATCCCGCCGGGCAGGAAGGCCCCGAAGGACTGTCCGGCCGAACCGGTGAGCGTCACGTCGATCGAGCCGGCGGGCAGTCCGTTCTCACCGTGCCGGATCGTCACCTCGTGGCCGAGCATCGTGCCAACGGCCCGTTCAGTGTTGCGGATCGGCAGGGCGATTTCGACGCGACCTCCGTGTTCGAGCACGCTTCCGGCGCGCCGGATGAGCTCGTTGTCGAAGTGCTTGTCGAGTTCGTGTTCCTGCGGCCGGCCGGACTGTCTCGGTTCGGAGTCGGGGAAGTCCGGGCCGTCGAGGATCGGCGCGAGGTCGAGGCCCGCTGTCTTCCAGTGTTCGAGCGCGCCGTCGACGTCGAGGATCTCGTGGTGGCCGACGGCCTCCTGGAGGCTGCGGAAGCCGAGTTCGGCGAGGTACTCGCGCACCTCCTGGGCGATGAACTCGAAGAAGTTCACGACGTGGTCCGCCTTGCCGGTGAACCGCTTCCGCAGTTCGGGGTTCTGGGTGGCGACGCCGACCGGACAGGTGTCGAGGTGACAGACCCGCATCATGACGCAGCCCTCGACGATCAGGGGCGCGGTCGCGAAGCCGAACTCCTCCGCTCCGAGCAGTGCGCCGATGATGACGTCCCTGCCGGTCTTGAGCTGGCCGTCGACCTGCAGGACGACACGGTCACGCAGACCGTTGAGCATCAGGGTCTGCTGGGTCTCCGCGAGTCCGAGCTCCCAGGGCGTCCCCGCGTGCTTGAGCGAGTTGAGCGGGCTCGCCCCGGTGCCGCCGTCGTGGCCTGAGATCAGGATGACGTCGGAGAGCGCCTTGGCGACGCCGGCGGCGACCGCTCCGATGCCGGACTGGCTCACGAGCTTCGTGTGGATGCGCGCATCCGGGTTCGCCCGTTTGAGGTCGAAGATGAGCTGCTTGAGGTCTTCGATCGAGTAGATGTCGTGGTGCGGGGGCGGCGAGATCAGGCCGACGCCCGCCGTGGCGTGCCGGGTCCGCGCGATCCAGGGGTACACCTTGGTCGGCGGCAGCTGGCCGCCTTCGCCGGGCTTCGCTCCCTGGGCGAGCTTGATCTGGATGTCGTCTGCGTGGGACAGGTACATGCTCGTCACGCCGAACCGCCCGGAGGCGACCTGCTTGACGGCGCTGCGGCGCTGCGGGTCGATCAGCCGGTCCAGGTCTTCGCCGCCCTCGCCGGTGTTCGACTTGCCGCCGATCCGGTTCATGGCAATCGCGAGGGTCTCGTGGGCCTCCGGGGAGATCGAGCCGTAGCTCATCGCACCGGTCGCGAAGCGCGTGACGATCGACGCGACCGATTCGACCTCGTCGAGGGGCACGGGGTGCCGTTTGTGCTTGTCGAAGGTGAACATGCCGCGGAGGGTCATGAGGCTCTCGGCCTGATCGTCGATGAGCTTGGTGTACTCGCGGAAGATGTCGTACCGGCCGGTCCGGGTCGCGTGCTGCAGCCGGAAGATCGTCTCCGGATTGAACAGGTGCGGGGAGCCGTCGCGGCGCCACTGGTACTCGCCGCCGGTGCTCAGGCGTTCGTGCGCGGTGACTGCTGCGTCTTCCGGGTAGGCGGAGGCGTGCCTCGCTTCGTTCTCCGCGGCGATCACGTCGATGCCGATGCCGCCGAGCTTGCTCGTCGTGCCGGTGAAGTACTGCGCGACGAAGCCCTGGCTGAGGCCGACGGCCTCGAAAGTCTGAGCGCCGGCATAGGACGAGACCGTCGAGATGCCCATCTTGGACATGATCTTGAGCACGCCCTTGCCGAGGGCCTTGATGACGTTGCGGACGGCCTTCTCCGGTGAGACGTTCGTGATGTACCCGCTGCGGACCAGGTCCTCGCAGGTCTCCATCGCGAGGTAGGGGTTGACCGCTGAGGCGCCGTAGCCGATCAGGAGCGCGACGTGGTGCACCTCGCGCACGTCGCCGGCCTCGACGACGATGCCGACCTTCATCCGGTTCTCCGTGCGGATCAGGTGGTGGTGCACGGCCGCGATCATCAGGAGCGACGGGATCGGCGCCATGTCCTTGTTGGAATCACGGTCGGAGAGCACGATGAAGCGGGCTCCGGCCTCGATCGCGTCGTCGACCTCGAGGCACATCGCGTCGATGCGGTCGGCGAGGGCGTCGGGGCCCTCGTCGAAACGGTACAGTCCGCGGATCGTCGACGTCGTCCGGCTGCCGGGGGCAGGGTCGATGTGCTGGATCTTGGCGAGTTCGTCGTTGTCGATGACCGGGAAGTCCAGGACCACCTGGCGGGCGTGCTCCGGCCCGACGGACAGGAGGTTCCGTTCCGGCCCGAGGCCGAGTTTGAGGGACGTGACGACCTCCTCGCGGATCGAGTCGAGGGGCGGGTTGGTCACCTGGGCGAACTGCTGGGTGAAGTAGTCGAAGATCAGCCGGGGCCGGTCGCTCAGCACGGCAATCGGGGTGTCGCTGCCCATGGCGCCGAGGGGTTCGCCTCCGGTGCGCGCCATCGGCGCGAGCAGGATGCGGACTTCTTCTTCGGTGTAGCCGAAGGTGCGCTGGCGGCGTACGACGGATGCCGGCGGGTGCACGATGTGCTCGCGCTCGGGGAGGTCCTTGAGGTTGATCCGGCCGGCGTCGAGCCAGTCCCCCCACGGTTCCATCGCGGCGAGTTCCGCCTTGATCTCGTCGTCCTCGATCAGTCGACCCTCGACGGTGTCGACGAGGAACATCTTGCCGGGGCGGAGCCGGCCCTTTCGGACGACCCGGGCGGGGTCGATGTCCAGGACGCCGATCTCGCTCGCGAGCACGACGAGGCCGTCGTCGGTGATCAGGTACCGGCCGGGGCGGAGCCCGTTGCGGTCGAGGGTCGCGCCGACGAGGGATCCGTCGGTGAAGACGATCGCCGCGGGTCCGTCCCACGGCTCCATGAGCATCGAGTGGTACTCGTAGAACGCACGACGTTCCTCGTCGAGCGCGGTCTGGTTCTCCCAGGCCTCCGGCACCATCATCATCACCGCGTGCGGCAGCGAGCGGCCGGACAGGCTGAGCAGTTCGACGACCTCGTCGAACGAGGCGGAGTCGCTGCCGCCCGGGGTGACGATCGGCAGCAGCGGGGCCAGGTCGCCGAGCAGTGAGGATTCGAGCTGGGACTGGCGCGCGCGCATCCAGTTGCGGTTGCCCTGCACCGTGTTGATCTCGCCGTTGTGCGCGATCATCCGGAACGGCTGCGCGAGCGGCCAGGACGGGAAGGTGTTCGTCGAATACCGGGAGTGCACGAGGGCGAGCTTCGAGACGAAGCGCGGGTCGGACAGGTCCGGGTAGAAGGGCTCGAGCTGGAGGGTCGTGACCATGCCCTTGTAGACCAGGGTGCGGCAGGAGAGCGACGCGAAGTAGGTCTCGAGTTCCCGCTCGGCGCGCTTCCGCAGCCGGACGGTCTGACGGTCGAGCGCGATGTCGGCGAGGGGCTCACCGTCGTCGTCCGTGCGTGAGCTGCGGACGAAGAGCTGCTGGATCGCGGGCATCGCAGCCCTGGCCAGGTTCCCGACCTCGTCTGGACGCACGGGGACCTCGCGCCAGCCGAGGATCTCGAGGCACTCCTCCTGGGCGATCCGGCCGATCTGGCGTTTGACGGAACTGCGCTCGGTCGGGTCGGTCGGGAGGAACACGTTGCCGACGGCATACCGCCCGGCGGCGGGGAGCTCGAATTCGACGACCTCGCTCAGGAAGTCGTGCGGGATCTGGGTGATGATGCCTGCGCCGTCGCCGGTTCCGGCGTCGGAGCCGACGGCTCCGCGGTGTTCGAGGTTGCGGAGCGCGTCGAGGGCGATCGTGATGATGTCGTGCCCGGCGGTTCCCCGCAGTGTCGCGACCATGGCGAGCCCACAGGCGTCCCGCTCGTCGGCAGGGTTGTACAGCCCCTGGGGCTGGGGAACGGTGCTGAAGCGGGAAAAGAGGGGTGACTGCGGCATGGGACCGTCCTCAGAGGTAGCTGGCAAGTGGGGACGACGCTGGCCCGCGGGGGTGGAGATCATCTGCGTACAGTTGCGCGCCGACCCGTCGTACCGGGAGGGAGGCGGGAGCCGGGTGTACGGTCTCAGGCCTGGAGGCGCGGGTTGCTGGTGCTTGTGGCTGCAACGTCGCCCGATGCGGCGGGTTCGACGGCCTCATCACCGTGGTCCTCGAAATCCGTATCAAACTCTTCAGATTCTACCTCAGGGACGGGGCGCTTCCACTCCCGACCCTGGCGGTAGACGCTGACCTCGAGTCCGGGGTGCCTGCGGCCCTGCACCACGATGAGGATGATGCCGAGGACCACGGCGATGATCGCGGCCCAGACGTTGGTGCGGATGCCGAAGAAGATCTCGCTCGGGTCGATGCGGATCGATTCGAAGAAGGTGCGGCCGAGGCCGTACCAGACCAGGTAGACGCCGAAGGCGCGTCCCCAGCGGAGCGTGATCCGGCGTTCGATCACGAGGATCAGGATCACACCGATGGTGTTCCAGATCATCTCGTAGAGGAAGGTCGGGTGGAAGAGGGTTCCGGCGGGAAGCCCGACCGGGAACGCCGCGTTCGTCGACGGCACCTCGAGCCCCCAGGGCAGGGTCGTCGGCAGGCCGAAGAGCTCCGTGTTGAACCAGTTGCCGAGGCGTCCCATGGCCTGGGCGATCAGCATTCCGGGGGCGAGGGCATCCGCGAAGGACCAGAATTTCACGCCGGAGATCCGGCAGCCGATGTACGCGCCGACGGCCCCGCCGATGAGCGCACCGAAGATGGCGTTTCCGCCGTTCCAGATCGCGAAGACTTCCCAGGGGTTCGCACCGGCGAAGAAGTAGTCACCCGGGTGGGTGAGCACGTGGTACGCCCGGGCGCCGACGATGCCGAGCGGAACGGCCCAGAGGATGATGTCGAGCACCACGCCCGGCTCGGCGCCGCGGTTGCTGAGGCGCCTGCTCGTCATGACCGTCGCCGCGATGATGCCGGCCAGGATGCACAGCGCGTACGCGTGGATCCGGAACATGCCGAGGTCGAAGTAGCTCCACTCGGGGCCTGGGCTCGGAATGCTCAGCAGAAAAGACACCTGGGTATTACCTTTCGTAGCGGGGAAGCGTGGGAGCTTGCCTCGGTCAACTTACCCTAAACGGCGGCGCGAATCCCGCTGGCCCCTGCGGCAAGCCGGGCGGCGAGTTCCCCGAGTGCCGGGACTCCCCCGTCGGACAGCGCCTTGACGAGCGCGGAGCCGACAATGGCGCCGTCCGCGTAGCCGAGGATTTCGCGGACCTGCTCCGGGGTCGAGATTCCGAGGCCGACGCACGCGCTCGTGGCACCGGCGAGCCGAAGCCGGTCGACCAGGATGCGGGCGGCGGAGTCGACGTCGGAACGCGCTCCGGTGATGCCCATGGTGGAGACGGCGTACACGAAGCCCCGGCTGACCTCGACCGCGTGGGCGAGCCTCGCGTCGGAGGACGACGGCGCGGCGAGGAAGACCCGGTCGAGGCCGGTGCGGTCGCTCGCTGCGAACCAGTCGGCCGCGTCGTCGGGGATGAGGTCGGGGGTGATCAGGCCTGCCCCGCCTGCGGCGAGCAGGTCGTCGGCGAAGCGGTCGACCCCGTACTGCAGGATCGGGTTCCAGTAGGTCATCACGAGGACCGGGGCGTCGACGCGTGCGGTGATCGCTGCCACCGCCTCGATGCCGTGCCGGAGCCGGAAACCGTTGGCGAGGGCCTGCTGCGTGGCGGCCTGGATCACGGGGCCGTCCATCACGGGGTCGGAGTACGGCAGTCCGAGCTCGATGATGTCGACGCCGTTCTCCGCGAGGGCAACGGCCGCCTCGATGCTCTCGTCGAGGGTGGGGAATCCGACGGGAAGGTAGCCGATCAGGGCTCCGCCGCCCTCTGCCCTGCGCCGGGCGATCGTGGCTTCGACCCTGCTCGTGCGGTTGGGCATTGTTCCAGTCGTCGTTGCGGTCATAGCTGCTGCGCACCCTCGTCGAGCAGGTCGAAGTATCGGCCCGCCGTTTCCATGTCCTTGTCCCCGCGACCACTGAGGCTGACCAGGATGGTCGCCTCCGGTCCGAGTCGTTTGCCGAGCTCGAGGGTGCCTGCGAGGGCGTGGGCCGATTCGATCGCCGGGATGATGCCCTCCGTGCGGCTGAGGAGGCGGAAGGCGTCCATGGCCGCGGCATCGGTGACCGGCAGGTACGTGGCCCGCCCGATGGTCGAGAGCCAGGAGTGCTCGGGCCCCACACCCGGGTAGTCGAGCCCGGCCGAGATGGAGTGCGATTCGACGGTCTGGCCGTCCTCGTCCTGGAGCATGAGGCTGCGGGCCCCGTGCAGGATCCCCGGGCGTCCCTTGGTCAGGGTCGCGGCATGGCGCGGGGTCTCGACGCCCTCTCCGCCTGCCTCGTACCCGTAGAGGGCGACAGTGGGGTCGTCCAGGAAGGCGTCGAAGATGCCGATGGCGTTGGAGCCGCCGCCGACGCACGCCGTGACGGCGTCGGGTAGCCGGCCGGTGAGGGAGAGCACCTGGGCGCGGGCTTCTTCTCCGATGATCTTCTGGAAGTCGCGCACCATCGCGGGGAAGGGGTGCGGACCCGCGACTGTGCCGAAGATGTAGTTGGTGGTCTCGACGTTCGTGACCCAGTCGCGCATGGCGTCGTTGATGGCGTCCTTGAGGGTGCGTGACCCGGTGCGGACGGAGACGACCTCTGCGCCGAGGAGGCGCATCCGTGCGACGTTGAGGGCCTGCCGTTCGGTGTCGACCTCGCCCATGTAGACGACGCACTCGAGCCCGAACAGGGCGGCGACGGTCGCGGTCGCGACGCCGTGCTGGCCGGCGCCGGTCTCGGCGATGACCCGGGTCTTGCCGATGCGCTTGGTGAGAAGCGCCTGGCCGAGGGCGTTGTTGATCTTGTGGGAGCCGGTGTGGTTGAGGTCTTCGCGCTTGAGGATCACCCGGGCACCACCGGCGTGCGCGGCGAACCGCGGCACTTCCGTGATGATGGACGGCCGGCCGGTGTAGGTCTTGTGCAGTTCCATCAGCTCGGCCGCGAAGGCGGGGTCGACCCTGGCCAGCGCATATTCGCTCGTCAGTTCGTCGAGCGCCGCTACGAGCGACTCCGGGACGAACCGGCCGCCGAAGTCGCCGAAGTACGGGCCTGTTTCAGAACGCAAAGACATAGACTAGACCGCCAGAAATTCGGTGAGAGTGAGGATGGGATCGTTCGTGACAAGCGCTTCGCCGACGAGGACGACGTCGGCCCCTGCTGAACGATAGTGGGCGACGTCCGCGGCCGTCTTGACCGCAGATTCGGCGACGCGGACGACGCCGGAGGGGATCCGGTCGGCGAGGCGGCCGAAGAGCTCCTGGTCGAGCTCGAACGTCGACAGGTTGCGGGCATTGACGCCGACCAGGCTCGCACCGACATCCAGTGCACGGTCGACCTCTTCGGCACTGTGGGTCTCCACGAGGGCGGTCATGCCGAGTTCGCGGACGAGGGTCTGGAGGGACCCGAGGGTGGCCTGGTCGAGTGCGGCGACGATGAGGAGCACGAGGTCGGCTCCCGCCGCCCTGGCCTCGAGGACCTGGTACGGCTCGCCGATGAAGTCCTTGCGGAGCACGGGCACCGAGACGGCCGCCCGCACCTGTTCGAGGTCGGCGAGGGAGCCGAGGAAACGACGTCCCTCTGTGAGCACGCTGATGGCGCTCGCCCCACCGAACTCGTAGGAGACGGCGAGGGCCGCAGGGTCGGAGATCTCGGCGAGGGTGCCCCGGGAGGGACTAGCCCGCTTCACCTCCGCGATGATCTTGACCCGGTCGGCCGGCGAGAGGGCGTGCAGCGCGTCGATGGCGGGGGCACGATCGAGGGCCGCCGATTCGACGGCGGCGAATGGACGGGTCAGGCGCCGTTCTGCGGCGTCCGACAGGGCACCGGCGAGAAGTTCGGAAAGCACTCGGCTAGTGACTCTCGTGCGGAGCGGCGTCGGCGACGCCGTAGCCTAACCGGCTCAGGATGAATCCGACGATGGGGCCGAGGACGAGGAGGACGACAGAGGCCCACACCAGCCACGGCACAACGAGGAAGAAGGCGACGGTGCCGATCGTGATCGCGACGAGCATGACGATGACGGCCGTCCAGGCCGCGATCGAGTGGCCTTCGCCTGGGTCTACCGACTCGAAGCTCATGGTTCTCCTTATTAGCGTCAACTGCATACGCGGGGCGTCAACTGCGTACGCAGGGGCGTCAGCTGCGGACGCGTGGATTGTGGGTCCTGGTGCGGCTCAAGTCTAGCGGCGACGCCGATCACCGGTCGCCCTCCGTCGTGGTGGGATCGTCACCGCGGGTCAACCCGTCCCATGTGATGACGGCATCCTCTCGCTCGTCAGCACCGGCGGAGGCAGCCGGCTGACTGCCGGGTGCACCGTCGGCCGCCTCGAAGCGCACGGCCTGGTATCTGCTCGTCGCCCCGGGCCAGCGGGAACTCGTGACGAAGATGCCGACACCGGCGGCGGCCATGATCACACCGGCCGCGAAGCCGGTGAAGGCCCAGGGCGTCAGGGCCGCAGCCGTGACGCCGTCCTGGATCGAGGCATTGCCCGCGATGCCGGTCGCCTTGGTGATGGCGGCCGCGCTCGCGGCGGCGGGATTCCCGATGGCGAGGCCCGCACCGAGGGACACCGAGAAGCCGAGGAGCACCTCGAGAACGCCGAGCACCACCCGGATCACGGGGCCCGCGATCGTGAGTGCCCCGGCGAGGGCGATCCCGGCGAGGGCGAGGGCGCTCAGCGCGCCTGCCGCGGTCGAACCGCTGATCGGGAGCCGGACGGTCGAGGAACCCTGGACGACGCTCACGTCGATCCAGACCTGGCTCCAGGCGAGGAGGGCGAGCCCGCTCGCGGCGATCACGAGGAGCACCAGTCGGAGCTTGAGGGTGCGGCCGGTCCGCTTCACCTAGTGCACCCGCTTCATGGCGTTGGCGATCGCGACGGCGCGGAGTGGCGCTGCGGCCTTGTTGACCGATTCCTGGAACTCGCTCGCGGGATCGGAGTCCGCGACGAGGCCTCCTCCGGCCTGCACCCTGGCCACGCCGTTGCTGATCGTGGCCGTGCGGATGGCGATGGCGAGGTCCGCGTCGCCCGCGAACCCGAAGTAGCCGACCACTCCCCCGTAGACGCCGCGCTGGGTGGGCTCGAGTTCGTCGATGATTTCCAGCGCCCGCGGCTTCGGCGCCCCGGACAGGGTCCCTGCCGGGAACGTGGCGCGGAACACGTCGATGGCCGTCTTCCGCGGCAGCAGGTTGCCCTCGACGGACGAGACGAGGTGCATGATGTGGCTGAAACGCTCGATGCGTTTGAATTCGGTGACTTCGACGGAGCCGGGTGCGCAGACCTTGAGCAGGTCGTTCCTGGCGAGATCGACGAGCATGAGGTGTTCTGCGCCCTCCTTGGGGTCGCCTGCGAGCTCGGTTTCGAAGTCGGCGTCCTGCTCTGGGGTACTTCCGCGCGGCTTGGATCCGGCGATCGGGTGGGTGAACACGCGCCCGTTCTGCACCTTGACGAGGGCCTCAGGCGAGGAACCGACGATCCAGTACGGCTCGCCGGACGGGGACTCGAGGCCGAGCAGGTACATGTACGGGCTCGGGTTGAGGCTGCGGAGCACCCGGTAGACGTCGATCGGGTCCGCGGTGCAGTCCTGGTCGAAGCGCTGGGAGATGACGACCTGGAAGATGTCCCCGTCGACGATGTGGTGCTTGGCGGTGTCGACGGCGGCGATGAAGTCGTCGCGGCTGGTGCGGGCGCGCATGGTCGCGGGGGCGGACAGGTCGACCTCGGCGAGCCAGGCTTCCGCGGGCACGGCCAGCCGGGCCTGCATCGAGTCGAGCCGGGCCTGCGCTGCGGCCCAGAGCGTGTCCGCCGCATCGATCCCGTCGTTGAGGACGTTGGCGATCAGCTGGACGGTGCCGAACTTGTGGTCGATCGCGACGAGGTCGGCGACGAAGCTGAAGGCCTGGCCGGGAACGTCATAGTCGGCCGTCGGCTGGTTGGGCAGACGTTCGAGCTGGCGGACGGCCTCCCAGCCGATGAAGCCGACGAGACCACCGGTCAACGGCGGGTGCTCCGGGAGCCGCGGCGTCTGCCAGCGGGCGTACAGGGTGGCGAGGGCCTCGAGCGGCGGCTGGGCGGCCGCCGGGCCGAGGACGCGTGCGGCATCGACGCCGTACGGGATCCACCGGGTTTCCGTACCCTGCTGGGTGAGGACGCCGAAGGACGACACCCCGACGAAGGAGAACCGCGACCAGATGCCGCCCTGCTCCGCCGATTCGAGCAGGAAGCTGCCCGGCTGCCCGGCCGCGAGCTTGCGGTAGATGCCGACGGGGGTCTCGCCGTCTGCGAAGAGTTCGCGGATCACGGGGATCACGCGGTGCCCGGCCATGAGGGCGTCGAACTGTTCGGCCGTGGTTGTTCCGGCCGTGGTCGTTCCCGTTGTCGTTCCCGTTGTCGTCGTGGGGGCATGCGTCGTCATGCGCGTTCTCCGTCTGTCGCGACGGGCGTTGCGCCGTGGGCGACGTCGATGTCCCGCCCGTCGAAGCACGTGCGGGTACCGGTGTGGCAGGCCCCGCCGACCTGGTCGACCTGCACGAGCAAAGTGTCAGCGTCACAGTCGAAGGCTGTGCCGTGCACGTATTGCGCGTGCCCGGACGTGTCGCCCTTGCGCCAGTATTCCTGGCGGGAACGTGACCAGAACGTCACGCGGCCCTCTGTGAACGTCCGCCGGAGGGCTTCCTCGTTCATCCAGCCGAGCATGAGCACCTCCCGGGTGTCCCACTGCTGGATCACGGCGGGCAGGAGGCCGTCCGAATTGAAGACGGCGATCGCGAGAGCGTCGTCTATGGTCTGCAGGGGTGTCATCAGCGCACCACGAGTCCTTCCCTGGCGAGTTCGTGTTTGACGTCTCCGATACTGAGCTCGCCGTTGTGGAAAACGGATGCCGCGAGAACGGCGTCCGCGCCCGCCCGGATCGCTGGCGGGAAGTCCTCGACCTTGCCGGCTCCGCCGGACGCGATCACCGGCACGGTGCTGAGTTCCCGCATCAGGGCGATGAGCTCGAGATCGAATCCGACCTTGGTGCCGTCGGCGTCGATGGAGTTGACGAGCAGCTCCCCCGCGCCGAGTTCGATCGCGAGTCTGGCCCAGGCGAGGGCGTCGAGGTCGGTCTCGGTGCGACCGCCGTGAGTCGTCACGACGAACCCGGACTCCGTGCGGCCGCTGCGCTTCACGTCGAGCGACAGCACGAGCACCTGCGAGCCGAAGCGGTCGGCGATCTCGCCGATGAGTGCTGGGCGGAGGATCGCGGCACTGTTGACGCCGACCTTGTCCGCTCCACTCGCCTGAAGCCGGGAGACGTCCTCGACGCTCCGGATCCCGCCGCCGACGGTGAGCGGGATGAAGACCTGCTCCGCTGTGGCGCGGACGACGTCGTACGTCGTCGCCCGGTTGTCGACGGTCGCGGTGACGTCGAGGAACGTGAGTTCGTCCGCGCCCTGCTCGTAGTACCGGCGGGCCAGTTCCACCGGGTCGCCGGCGTCCCTGAGGTTCTGGAAGTTGACGCCCTTGACGACCCGGCCATTGGCCACGTCGAGGCACGGGATAACCCGCACGGCAAGACTCACGATTGCACCTCCGGAGCTATTCTGCCCACGTTCGGGCCCTAGAGGCGGGCGTTGTGGATGGCGCTGATCAGGATGGCCCTGGCGCCGAGCTCGTAGAGGGCATCCATGATGTGGTTCGAGTCGTAGCGCGGGACCATCACGCGCACGGCGACCCAGTCCGGGTCGTGCAGGCTCGACACCGTCGGCGACTCGATTCCGGGAGCGAGCAGGCAGGCCGCGTCGAGTTTCCCGAGCGGGATGTCGTAGTCCATCAGCACGTACTGGCGGGCGACGAGCACACCCTGCAGCCGGCGGAGCAGCGTGTGGATGCCGGTGTTCTCGTTCTCGGAGGTGATCAGCACCGCCGTCGATTCGAGGATGACCGGGCCGAAGATCTCGAGGCCGGCCTTGCGCAGGGTCGTCCCGGTCGAGACGACGTCGGCGACGGCATCCGCCACTCCGAGCTGGACGGCGGACTCGACGGCGCCGTCGAGGGTCACGAGGGTGACCGTGACGGAGTGTCGGGCCAGGAAGGCTTCGACGAGGCCGGGGTAGCTCGTCGCGACGCGGAGCCCTTCGAGGTCGCTCAGCTCGGCGAAGCGGCCGGCGGGGCCGGCGAAGCGGAAGGTCGAGTCTCCGAAGTCGAGGCTCGCGATCTCGCGTGCCGGTGAGCCGGAATCGAGCAGCAGGTCACGGCCGGTGATTCCGACGTCGAGCGCGCCGCTGCCGACGTAGGTGGCGATGTCGCGCGGACGCAGGTAGAAGAACTCGACGTCGTTGCGCGGGTCGGACACGACGAGGTCGCGCGGGTCGCGACGGCCGGTGTACCCGGCCTCGTGCAGCATCTGCGCCGCGGTTTCGGACAGGGAGCCCTTGTTGGGCACGGCAATTCTCAGCATCTCAACACTCTCAGCAGGTCAGTTCGTGGGGTAGCGTCTCGGGGGTATCTGCGGCGCCGGCCGCTGCACTCTTCAGAGGTGCTTGTAGACGTCGGCGAGGGTGAGCCCCTTCGCCAGCATCATGACCTGCACGTGGTAGAGCAGCTGGCTCATCTCTGCGGCGGTTTCCTCGTCGCTCTGGAACTCAGCGGCCATCCAGACTTCGGCGGCTTCTTCGACGATCTTCTTGCCGATGGCATGCACTCCCGCGTCGAGTTCACGGACGGTTCCGGAGCCTTCCGGCCGGTTGAGTGCTTTTTCGCCCAGTTCAGCGAAGAGGTCGTCGAATGTTTTCACACCCCTAGGCTACTAGTGCGCGTGCGAGTGCGCGGTCGCGGACGTCCTCAGGAGCGCGATCCGGGCCGCGGGATCCGGGTAGCCGAACACGCTCGAGCCGGCGACGAAGGTGTCCGCGCCCGCCTCGGCTGCCACGACGATGGTCTCCTCCGTGATGCCGCCGTCGACCTGCAGCCAGACGTCCCTGCCGCTCGCGCTGACGGCATCCGCTGCGGAACGGAGCTTGCGCATCGTCGAGGGCATGAAGCTCTGGCCGCCGAAACCGGGCTCGACGGTCATCACGAGGATCTGGTCGAACTCGGCGAGGAATTCGAGGTACGGCTCGATGGCGGTGCCCGGCTTCAGGGCGATGCCCGCACGCGCACCGGCCGCGCGGAGCTTGCGGGCGAGCGCGACAGGGTTCGTCGTCGCCTCGCCGTGGAAGGTCACGGAGAACGCGCCGGCCTCGGCGAATTTCGGGGCCCAGCGTTCCGGATCCTCGATCATGAGGTGCGCGTCGACGGGGAGCGCGGAAACCTGCATGATGCGCTCGGCGACGGGGAGCCCGAAGGTCAGGTTCGGCACGAAATGGTTGTCCATCACGTCGACGTGCACGAGGTCGGCGGTGCGGATGCGGCCGAGGTCGCGCTCCAGGTTCGCGAAGTCGGCGGCGAGAATGCTGGGGCTGATCCTGATCGGCATGCCTTCACCCTAGCGCCGCGGGCGCCCGTCGCAGGCCCCGCCCAGACCGCTGAGGTGTCCCACATCGACCTTCATCCGCCCGGCGAACGTCGATCTGCGACACCTCACGAGGGCCGTCAGGCGGTGCGTTCGAGCAGGGTGATGAACATCGCGTCGGTGCCATGCCGGTGCGGCCAGAGCTGCACGCTCGTTCCGTCGCCCGGCAGGTCGAGAGGGGTGCCGCTGAACCCCTGCACGACCGCGGCGGTGTCGACGGCCCGTACCCGGTCGCCCCATTTCTTGAGCGCCGTCGCGACTATGCCCCTGCTCTCCGCGATATGCGGCGAGCACGTGACGTAGGCGAGGATGCCGCCGGGCTTCAGTGCGCCGAGGGCCGCGTCGATCAGGCCGGACTGCAGGTCGGAGAGTTCGGCGACGTCGCGCGGGAGCTTGCGCCAGCGCGCCTCCGGCCGGCGGCGCAGGGCACCGAGGCCGGTGCACGGCGCGTCGAGCAGGATGCGGTCGAATTCCTCCGCGTGGTTGACGGCGATGCGGGTCCCGTCAAGTTCCCAGACCGGCACGGTGCCGGGAACCGCCGCGAGGGCGCGGCGCACGAGCGTGGCCCTGGCCGGAACGAGCTCGTTCGCGACGAGTTCGGCGCCGCCCGCGAGCGCTTCGGCGGCGAGCAGGGCGGCCTTGCCTCCGGGTCCGGCGCAGAGGTCCAGCCAGCGTTCGCCCGGTGCGACGGGGCGGGCGCGGCTCAGGGTGAGCGCAGCGAGCTGCGAGCCCTCGTCCTGCACCCGGATGCGGCCGTCGTGGTCGGTGACGAGGTGAACGGGGTCTCCGCCCGCGAGCACGAACCCGACCGGGGAATATTCGTTGGGGCGGCCGAGGCCCGCGGTCTCCTCCGCTGTCGTGATGCCCGGCAGCGCGACCATGTTGACGCGGGGGGCGGCGTTGTCGGCGATGAGCAGGTCTTCGAGTTCGGCCTCACGGCCCTCGAGGCGCAGCGACTGCCGGAATGCACGCACGACCCAGACCGGGTGCGAGTGTTCGGCGGCGAGGCGGTCGTCCGCTGAGCCTGCCCCGGAGAGGACCCGTTCGCGCCATTCCTCCGGGGTCGAGCGGGAGATGGTGCGGAGCACGCCGTTGGTGAAGCCCGTCGCGGCGCGGGAGCCGACCTGGCGGGCCAGTTCGACGGATTCGTTGACGGCCGCGTGGGTCGCGACGCGCGTCGCGAGCAGCTGGTGGGCGCCGAGACGCAGCACGTCGAGGATGGCCGGGTCGATCGCGGTGACCGGCCGGCCGGCCGCTTCCGCGATCACGAGGTCGTAGTAGCCCTGCATGCGCAGGGTGCCGTAGGTCAGTTCGGTGGCGAGGGCGGCATCCGCCGTGCTGAGTGCCGCGCGCTGGATGCGGGTCGGCAGCAACAGGTTCGCGTAGGCGTCCGACTCGCGGACGGCGGCGATGACCTCGTAGGCGACCCGGCGGGCGGGCTGGACGAAGCCCTGGTGCTGTTGGACGCTCATGAGGCGACCACGTCCGTCGCCGCCATGCCGCGCCACCAGTCGATTGCCTTCATCTGTGTCTTTCCAGCCGGTTGCACCGTGACGAGCTCAAGCGGCCCCGTCCCAGTTCCAACCAGCACTTTCTTGTCGAATTCGCGAATCACGCCCGCCGGAAGCGGCTGGGCGCCGTGGGTCGGCGCGAGGTCGAGGACCTTGAGGCGCGCGTCGCCGAGCATGGTGAAGGCTCCGGGTTCCGGCGTCACGCCGCGCACCCGGTTGTAGACGGCCTCAGCGGATGCGGTCCAGTCGATCCTGGCGTCGGCGCGGCCGAGTTTGGCGGCCGTCGTCGGCTCGCCCACCTGCGGCACCGCCTCGATCGTGCC
This sequence comes from Cryobacterium algoricola, assembly GCF_004402485.1. Taxonomy (GTDB): domain Bacteria; phylum Actinomycetota; class Actinomycetes; order Actinomycetales; family Microbacteriaceae; genus Cryobacterium; species Cryobacterium algoricola. Next base: position 286,978 of record NZ_SOFG01000004.1, read on the forward strand.
GGCCTCGAGCCGGTCGACGACGCTCCTGAGGAGCACTGCGCCGCTGTGGCTCAGGGATTCGAGGAGCCCGCCGGCGGTCGCGTGCCGGGAGATCGGTTCGGAGAAACTCGCGAAGACGGCGCCGGCGTCGAGCTCGGCGACGAGCTGGAAGACCGCTGCCCCCGTCCGTTCGTCGCCGGCCATGATGGCGCGCTGCACCGGTGCGGCACCGCGCCAGCGCGGCAGCAGCGAGAAGTGCAGGTTGATCCAGCCGAGGCGGGGAACCGAGAGCAGGGGTTCACGCACGAGCCCGCCGTATGCGACGATGACGCCGAGGTCCGGTTCGAGGGCCGCAATCCGGTCGGTCGCGGCGGCGTCGAGACGATTGGTCTTGAGCAGCGGAAGCCCGAGCCCGGCAGCGGCCTGCGCGAGGGGCGACGGCGTGAGCACGCGCTTCCGGCCGAGGGGGGCATCCGCCCGGGTGATGACCGCGGCGATGGAGTGCGGGGAGTCGGCAAGGGCCTGGAGACTGGGCACCGCCACCTGGGGCGTGCCAGCGAACACGAGTTTCATTTAGAGCAGCTCCGGGTCGTCGAATCGTACTTTGAGTGTAGGTGCCGGGCGGAAGGCGGCGCCCTTCGGCCGGCGGCGGCGCGCTGCATTGCGCACAATCGCGGCCTTCACGAGCCGCGCGACGTCGTCGCCGTCCGCGTAGTTGAATCGCACGACGGCCCGGACGAGCGGATCGACGGTGGTGACCGGACCGAGCACGTCGAGCCCTGGCAGGTCGGCGAGGTCTTCGACCGCTGCTGCGACGTCGGCGGCGGTTCCCGTGACCGAGGCGACGCGCACGGCGGGCGGGAAGCGCAGCTGCCTGCGGTCCGCCAGTTCCGCCGCTGCGAAAGCACCGGGCTGCCACGCGTTGAGGGCGGTCGCGAGTGCCCCGCCGACGCCGGCGAGCATGACGGACGCGCCGGGTGCCGCGAGGGCGGCTGCGTTGCTCCACCATCGGAGGCAGTCTTCCGCGACGCCGAGGGATTCGCGGGCGAGCATCTTTTCGCCGTCGAGCAGGAGGATCGCCCGGTACCCGCCGGTCGGGATCGGCTCGGCACCGCGCGTCGCGACGACGAGCGCCGGTGCCGCCCCGATCTGCTGCAGCGGATGCTCCCCGTCGGCGACGAGGACGAGCGCGCCGGGAAAGGCCCTGCCCAGTTCCTCGGCGGTTCGCCCGGTTCCGAGCGACATCACCCGCAGGGACGTGCCCGCGCAGTGCACGCAGTTCCAGCCGGCGGCGAGCTTGCCGCACCACCGGCAGGACGGCACGGCGTTCGCGCTCGCGAGGGCGAGCGGTCCCTGGCAGTGCGTGCAGCGTGCCGACTTCTTGCAGGTCTGGCAGGCGAGGGTCGGCGCGTAGCCGGGGCTCGCGACCTGCACGAGGACCGGTCCGTCCGCGAGGGCGGCCCTGGCCACCTGCCAGGCGGCGGAGGGGATCCGGTTGGTCCGCTCCTGCCGGTCGGGGGCGAGCTGGAATTCAGTGGGGATCACCCGAGGATGACGCGGACTCAGGGGATGCGCTTCGCCGAGAAAGCCCAGTTCGAGGAGCCGCTGCACGGGGACGCTTCGGGTGTGCCCGAAGAACATCAGTGCGCATCCGCTCAGGCCCTGGCGGACCAGTGCGGCGTCGCGGGCGTGGACGTACGGACTGAGCGGTTCGGAGTGCAGGGGGTCGCCGTCGTCCCAGATCAGGATCGCGCCGAGGTTGTGCGCAGGCGCATAGACGGCGGAGCGGTTGCCGAGGATGATCCGTGGGGTGGGTTCCAGGCACGCGAGGAAGGCCCGGTAGCGCTCGGGATTGGGCTGGCGGGCATCGACCCTGCTCACGGTGCCCGCCGGCGCGCAGGCGTCAAGGGCGGCCTGGAGCTGGTCCTGGTCCCGGTAGTCGGGAACGCAGAGAATGGCGCTTCGCCCGCTCCGCACCGTCGCCGCCGCGAGTTCGGCCATCGTGGTGGCCCAGTGACCGACGGTGCGCCCGTCGGGCAGGGCGACGAGGGCGGGCACGGCGGCCACGCTCAGGCGTGTGCGCTCTGCGAGGGCCGCCTCGAGCAGCCCCGCCGGGTAATCGGCGAAACCGGCGGATGCCGCCGGTTCGGTTTCCGGCACGGGTTCGGGTTCCGGAGCCGGTTCGTCCTGCTCCGCTGTCGCCTGCTCCTGCGCGGCGAGCCAGGCCTTCTCGACCCGCACCGCGCGGGTGGGGATCGCGAGCCGCAGCACATCGCTCGCGTTGCCGGCGGCGCGGTCGGCGACCCGACGGGCGAGACGCCACACCTCCGCCGTGAGCACGGGAGCCGCGGACACGACAGTCTCGATCGGGCTGAGGGTCCCCTGAAAGGAGGCGTCCTTCGCCGGTTCGAGGCCGGACACCGGGGCGTTCAGGGTCGCGAGGACGACTCCCCCGGCATCCAGGACCTCGATCAGGTAGCCGTCGGCGACGCGCCCCGCCGACCGCAGGGGCACCCGGACCCGGACGCCTGGCCGCGCGGCCGCGGCGAGGTCGTCCGGGATTCCGTAGTCGAAGAGGTGGTCGAGCTGGGGCAGCGTCGACTCGAGCAGGACGCGTGCCACGAGGCCCGTGCGTCCCATGATCAGATCCCGGAGGCGCTTCTCAGCTCGTCGACGCGGTCCAGCCTCTCCCAGGTGAACTCGGGCAGTTCGCGACCGAAATGACCGTATGTCGCCGTCTTCTGGTAGATCGGGCGGAGCAGGTCGAGGTGATGGATGATCGCGGCCGGCCGCAGGTCGAAGACCTCGCGGATCGCCGCGGTGATCTCCTTGTCCGGCAGTGCCCCTGTGCCGAAGGTCTCGACGTAGAGTCCGACCGGTGCCGCCTTGCCGATCGCGTATGCGACCTGGATCTCGAGCCGTTCGGCGAGCCCGGCTGCGACAGCGTTCTTGGCGACCCAGCGCATCGCGTACGCGGCCGAGCGGTCGACCTTGGACGGGTCCTTGCCGCTGAAGGCGCCTCCGCCGTGCCGGCTGGATCCGCCGTAGGTGTCGATGATGATCTTGCGGCCGGTGAGCCCGGCGTCGCCCTGGGGCCCGCCGATCTCGAAGCGGCCGGTCGGATTGATCAACATAGTCAGGCTCGAGGAATCGAGTTCGACGCGAGACAGCACCGGCCGGATCACGAGCTCTTCGACCTCGGCGCGGAGGCGTTCCGTCGTGACGGAGGGGGCGTGCTGGGTGGAGAGGACGACGGTCTCGACGGTGCGCGGGATGATGCCGTCGTAGCCGATCGTGACCTGGGTCTTGCCGTCGGGGCGCAGGTAGTCCAGTTCGCCGGACTTGCGGACCTCTGCGAGCCGTTCGGCGAGGCGGTGCGCGATCCAGATCGGGATCGGCATGAGCTCGGGGGTCTCCCGGGTGGCGTAACCGAACATGATGCCCTGGTCGCCGGCGCCCTGGCGGTCGAAGTCTTCGGCGCTGGCCTCTTCACGGTGCTCGAACGCGTCGTCGACGCCCTGGGCGATGTCGGGTGACTGGCCGCCGATGGAGATCTCGACGCCGCAGGAGCGGCCGTCGAACCAGACGTCAGAGGAGTCGTAGCCGATGTCGGTGATGCATTTGCGGACGATCGACGGGATCTCGACATACGCTTCCGTCGTGACTTCGCCCGCAACGTGGACGAGGCCGGTCGTGACGAGGGTCTCGACGGCGACACGGCTGTTCGGGTCCTCCGTGAGGAGGGCGTCGAGGATGCTGTCGGAGATCTGGTCACAGATCTTGTCCGGGTGGCCTTCGGTGACGGATTCGGAAGTGAAGAGGCGAAGATCGCTCATCTGGCCTGTCTCTGTGTCGAGGGTGGAATGGGTGGAACAGAAGTGTTGATCGGGGCTGGCGCGGGTCAGCCCAGCCCGGCGACCACGACATCAAGGATGCGTCCGGCCACCGACATTTTCGTCCCTGCGGCCTCCGCCACTATAACTCCGGCCGAATCGATGACCCGAACCTGGTTACGTTCCGCGGCGAACCCTTCGGTCCAGCCGACCCTGTTGAGAACGAGGTAGTCGCAGCCCTTCCGCGCGAGCTTCTCGCGGCCGAGCGCGAGGAGCCGGTCGGGGTCCGTTTCCGTCTCGGCGGCGAACCCGATCACGAGCTGCCCGGGCTCCCTGGCCGCCGCGAGGCCGGCGAGGATGTCGGGGTTCTTGACGAGTTCGAGGGTCAGTGTGTCCCCTGCCTCGTCCTTCTTGATCTTGTCGCCGCGAACCGCCGCCGGGCGGTAGTCCGCGACTGCCGCGGCCATGATGACGACGTCCGCGCCCACTGCCGCCTCGGTCACGGCGGACTGGAGTTCGAGTGCCGTGCCGACGAGGCGGGTCTCGATCCCGGCAGGCACCGGAATCTCGAGGTTCGCCGCGATCAGGACGACCGAAGCGCCCCGCGCGGTGGCCGCCTCGGCAAGACGGACGCCCTGCTTGCCGCTCGAGCGGTTGCCGAGGAAACGGACGGGGTCGAGGGGTTCCCTGGTTCCGCCTGCTGTGATGACGATGCGCGTGCCGGAGAGATCCCTGGCGGCCGTGATCCCCGTGGCCGGGTGCAGGGCTTCGAGGGCCGCCGCGACGATGACGTCGGGTTCCTCCATCCGGCCCGCACCGGAATCCGATCCGGTCAGGCGTCCCACACCGGGTCCGACGACGATGACGCCGCGGTTTCGGAGGGTCTGCACATTGTGCACGGTCGCGGGGTTGTTCCACATTTCCGTGTGCATCGCCGGGGCGATCACGAGTGGCGCGGTGCTCGCGAGGATCGTGTTGCCGAGGAGGTCATCGGCGAGGCCGGCCGCGAGTTTGGCGATCGTGTTCGCGGTCGCAGGCGCCACCACGATCAGGTCGGCGGACTGCCCGATGGCGACGTGGCGCACTTCGGCGACGCCTTCGTAGAGGTCGGTGTGCACCGGATTCCGGGAGATCGCCTCGAGTGTCGGCCTGCCGACGAAGCGCAGCGCCGCCGGCGTCGCCACCACGTGCACGGAGTCCCCGAGCAACACAAAAGCGCGCACGATGTTGACCGCTTTGTACGCGGCGATGCCGCCGGTGATTCCGACGACGATCGTGCGTCCGTGCGACATCCTGCGCGCTTTGCTGTGTGCTGGGCGTTATTCGACGATGGGGCGGGAGACGAGCTTGTCTTCGTTGATTTCGCGCAATGCCACGGAGAGCGGCTTGTCGTCGACGGTCGAGTCGACGAGCGGGCCGACGTTGTCGAAGAGGCTGCCTTCGTGCAGGTCGGCGTAGTAGTCGTTGATCTGACGCGCCCGCTTGGACGCGAAGATCACGAGGGCGTACTTGGAGTCGACCTTCGTGAGCAGGTCGTCGATGGGCGGGTCAATGATACCGGTGGGCTTGTTGGCCAAGGTGGCACTCCTTCAGAGCGTTTGCGGCGAATAGACGGATAAGTCGGAGGGCGTTAAAGCAGCGACGGCGCTTTACGCAGATTCATCAAGTCTACGACTTCCCTGGCCGCAACGTTGACCTCCTGGTTGACGACCCGGAAATCGAACTCGTCCTGGGCCGCGAGTTCGAGCTTCGCGGTCTCCAGGCGGCGTGCCTGTTCCGCGGGGCTTTCGGTCCCACGGCCGATGAGGCGGCGCACCAGTTCGTCCCAGCTCGGCGGGAGCAGGAAGACCATGCGCGCTTCCGGCATGGCCGCACGCACGGAGCGCGCACCCTGAAGGTCGATTTCGAGCAGGACGCTGTGTCCGCTCGCGAGTGCCTGCTCCACGGGTTCGCGCGGGGTTCCGTAGCGGAAGGCGTTGTGGACGACAGCCCACTCGAGGAGCTCTCCCGACGCGACCATGCGGTCGAATTCGGCATCGGTGACGAAGAAGTAACTCGTGCCTTCGACCTCGCCCGGCCGCGGTGCGCGGGTCGTCGCCGACACGGAGAGAAGCACATCGGGGTAGTTCTCGCGGATGTAACCGGCGACGGCACCCTTGCCGACCGCCGTCGGCCCGGCGAGGACGACGAGGTGAGCGTCGGAGGATCCGCGGCGGGAGACGGTCCGGTTCGCGAGGAACAGGCGCAGCCGGTCGCGCTGGTGCTTGCCGAGGCCGCCGAGCCGTTTGGACGGCGAGATCTCGAGTTGCGTCATGATCCGGCGCATCTTGGTGACGCCGATGGCCGGAATGCTCACGAGGAACTCCGTCGCGCGCAGGCGTCCTTCGACGCCGTCCGGATGCTCGATGGCAGCAGCGAGCACGGCGAGCGGTGTGCGCTTCCCTGCTGCAATCTCTGCCTTGACCGCTGCGCGCGCTCGACGCGCCGCGACGGCTGCGCGCGATGCTGCAACCCGATCGACGTCTGGTGGGGTAGGGCGATTCTCAGCCACGGGCCGCTCCTGCTTCAAGTACTCGGCGTGCGATCGCCTGTCCGATCCGGTCCGGGCCGGCCGACAACACGCTACGAGATTCACTCACTATTACGGAATGAGCGTACCCCCCAAAAAGGTTTCCCAGATCAGCGACATGCGCACCCTGGTGACCAAAACCGGGAGCGAGGATCGGAGTGGCTCCGCCGGGAGGCGCAACCGACAGGTCGAGACCGAAGTCTGCGAGGTCGAGCGTCGCGCCGAGCACGACGCCGATGGAGCCGAGTCGGCCCGACGCCCCCGCTCTCAGGTTGCGTTCTGCGACGTCGTCGAAGACGGCGCGGGCCACGGTCTCACCGGCATACGGTCCGTCGGGGACTCTGGCGCGCTGCAGGGCACTCGCCTCAGGATTCGACGTCGCGGACAGGACGAAGAGTCCCTTACCCGCAGCGGCGGCCAGTTCGAAAACGGGCTCGAGTGAACCGACGCCCATGTACGCGTTGACGGTGATCGCATCCACCTCGAGCGGGGAGCCGGGGGTGAGCCAGGCCTCCCCGTACGCCGCGACGCTCGTTCCGAGGTCGCCGCGCTTGACGTCAGCGATCACGAGCAGTTCCGCCGCGTGTGCGTCTGCGAGCACGCGTTCGAAGGCGAGGTAGCCCCGCGACCCGAAACGCTCGTAGAAGGCCAGCTGAGGCTTGATGAGGCCGACCCGGCCCGCGCACGCGGCGACGACACGGCGTCCGAAGCTCTCTGCGCCGTCCGCGGTGTCCGGCAGGTTCCAGTCGGACAGCAGCCAGGCGTGAGGGTCGATACCCACGCAGAGCTGGCCCCACCGCCCGAAGGCGGCGTCGAGACGGTCCCCGAACGTCGAAACGGGCACGGCGCCGGTCACAGCAGGGCTTCCCGCGTGAGTGCATACTCCTGGAGCGATGTCACCTCGAACCCGCCTCGGATCGCGTCGATGGAGGCGACGGCGGCACTGAGCTCGGCGATCGTGGTGAACAGCGGCAGATCCGCGGCGACGGCGGCCGCCCGGATCTCATAGCCGTCTGCGCGGGCGGTACGACCGCCGGGGGTGTTGATGACGATCTGCACCTCCTCCCGGCGGATGAGCTCGACGATCGACATGTCGTTCTCGTCGTGCTTCTCACTGAACTTCGTGACGACCCTGGCCCGGATGCCGTTGCGCTGCAGCACCTCTGCGGTGCCCTCCGTCGCGGCGATCTCGTAGCCGAGCTGCTGGAGGCGCAGCATCGGCAGGATGATCGCACGCTTGTCACGGTCGGAGACCGAGACGAACACGGTTCCGCTCAGCGGGATTCCGCCGTATGCGGCGAGCTGGCTCTTCGCGAAGGCGCGGGGGAAGTCGCGGTCGATGCCCATGACCTCGCCGGTCGAGCGCATCTCCGGGCCGAGCACGGAATCGACGACGTTGCCCTCCGGGGTGCGGAACCGGTTGAAGGGCAGCACGGCCTCCTTCACGGCGACCGGCGATTCCATCGGGACCCGGGAGCCGTCGATGAGCGGCAGCTTGCCGCTCTCCTTGAGCTCGGCGATGGTTGTTCCGACCATGATGAGCGCGGCGGCCTTGGCGAGGGTGATCCCGAGTGCCTTGGCGACGAAGGGCACCGTGCGGGAGGCCCGCGGGTTGGCTTCGAGCACGTAGAGCACGCCGGCGCCGATGGCGAACTGCACGTTGAGCAGACCGCGCACGCCGATGCCCTGCGCGATGCCGAGGGTGGCTTCGCGGACCCGGTCGATCTCGGCACGGCCGAGGGTCACGGGCGGCAGGGTGCAGCTCGAGTCGCCGGAGTGGATGCCGGCTTCCTCGATGTGCTCCATGACGCCGCCGATGTAGAGCTCGGTTCCGTCGTAGATCGCGTCGACGTCGATCTCGATCGCGTCGTCCAGGAACCGGTCGACGAGCACAGGGTGCGACGGGCCGATGATGCCCTGGCCCTGCATCCGCTCGAAGTAGTCCGCGAGCGACAGGGAGTCGTAGATGATCTCCATGCCGCGTCCGCCGAGCACGTAGCTCGGGCGGACGAGGACGGGGTAGCCGATCTCCTCCGCGACGACGACCGCACCGGTGAAGTCGGTGGCGACGCCGTTGCGGGGAGCGAGCAGGCCGGCCTCGTCGAGGATCTTCGAGAACAGGCCGCGCTCTTCGGCGAGGTCGATCGCGGTGGGCGAGGTGCCGAGGATCGGGATTCCCTCCGCCTCGAGGCCCTTCGCGAGCCCGAGTGCCGTCTGGCCGCCGAGCTGAACAACGACGCCGACGAGTTCCCCGCTCTGGCTTTCCGCGTGGATGACCTCGAGTACGTCCTCGAGGGTGAGCGGCTCGAAGTAGAGCCGGTCGCTCGTGTCGTAGTCCGTCGAAACGGTCTCGGGGTTGCAGTTGATCATGATGGTCTCGTAGCCGGCCTCGGAGAGGGCGAACGAGGCGTGTACGCAGGAGTAGTCGAACTCGACGCCCTGGCCGATGCGGTTCGGGCCTGAGCCGAGGATGACGACCTTGCGGCGGTCGCTCGGGACGACCTCCGTCTCCTCGTCGTAGCTCGAGTAGTGGTACGGGGTCAGGGCGGGGAACTCCCCCGCGCAGGTGTCCACGGTCTTGTAGACCGGGCGCACGCCGAGGATGTGACGCACCTTGCGGACATCCGCTTCGCCGAAGCCGCGGAGTTCGCCGATCTGGGCGTCGGAGAAACCGTGGTCCTTCGCGGTGCGCAGGATGTCCATGTCGAGTCGTTCGGCGGCGGCCACCTCGGCGGCGATCTCGTTGATCAGCACGATCTGGTCGATGAACCACGGGTCGATCTTGGTGGCTTCGAAGACCTGGTCGATCGTGGCGCCCTTGCGGAGGGCCTGCTGCACGGTGACGATGCGGCCGTCCGTCGGGATCGACGCGACCTCGAGCAGTTCCTCGAGCGTGCGGGACTCCTCGCCCCAGTGGAACGACGATCCGCGCTTCTCGAGCGAACGGAGGGCCTTCTGGAGGGCGGATGCGTAGGTGCGGCCGATCGCCATGGCCTCGCCGACGGACTTCATGGTCGTCGTGAGGCGCGGGTCAGCGGCGGGGAACTTCTCGAACGCGAAGCGCGGGACCTTCACCACGACGTAGTCGAGGGTCGGTTCGAAGCTCGCCGGGGTGACCTGGGTGATGTCGTTCGGGATCTCGTCGAGCCGGTAGCCGAGGGCGAGCTTCGCCGCGATCTTCGCGATCGGGAAGCCCGTCGCCTTGCTCGCCAGGGCGGACGAACGCGACACCCGTGGGTTCATCTCGATCACGATGATGCGTCCGGTGGCCGGATCGATCGCGAACTGGATGTTGCAGCCGCCGGTGTCGACTCCGACGGCGCGGATGATGTCGATACCGATGTCGCGGAGCTTCTGGTACTCGCGGTCGGTGAGCGTGAGCGCGGGGGCGACGGTGATCGAGTCCCCGGTGTGCACGCCGACCGGGTCGACATTCTCGATCGAGCAGACGACGACCGTGTTGTCGGCCGTGTCGCGCATCATTTCGAGCTCGAATTCCTTCCAGCCGAGGATGGATTCCTCGAGGAGGACCTCGGTCGTCGGGCTCTGGTGCAGGCCGTCGCCGACGATGCGGCGCAATTCCGCTTCGGTGTACGCGAATCCGGAACCGAGGCCGCCCATCGTGAAGGAGGGCCGCACCACGAGGGGGTAGCCGAGGTCTTCGGCGAAGCCGATGGCCTCGTCGACCGTGTGCGCGATGTGCGAGCGGGCGACGTCCGCGCCGGCGTCGAGCACGAGCTGCTTGAAGATCTGGCGGTCTTCGCCCTTCTGGATCGCCTCGAAGGATGCGCCGATCAGTTCGACGTCGTACTTCTCGAGGATGCCGCGCTCGTGCAGCTGGATGGCCGCGTTGAGCGCGGTCTGGCCGCCGAGGGTCGGCAGGATCGCGTCGGGGCGTTCCTTGGCGATGATCGTCTCGAGGATCTCCGGAGTGATCGGCTCGATGTAGGTCGCATCAGCGAAGTCGGGGTCCGTCATGATCGTGGCCGGGTTCGAGTTGACCAGGATGACCCTGACGCCCTCTGCGCGGAGCACGCGGCAGGCCTGGGTTCCGGAGTAGTCGAATTCGCAGGCCTGGCCGATCACGATCGGCCCGCTTCCGATGACCAGGACGCTGTTGATATCGTCGCGCTTGGGCATTACTGGGCGTCTCCTGCTCCGGCGGCCGCCGTGTGGGCGGTCACCATGTCCCTGAACCGATCAAAGAGGTAGTTGGCGTCGTGCGGGCCTGCCGCAGACTCTGGGTGGTACTGCACCGAGAACGCGGGGATGTCGAGGCAGCGGATGCCCTCGACGACCTGGTCGTTCAGGCTGTAGTGGCTGACCTCGACGCGACCGAAGCCGGTGCGGGAGTCGCTGACGCCTTCGATCGGCATGTCGACGGCGAAGCCGTGGTTCTGCGACGTGATCTCGACGCGGCCCGTGGTCTTGTCGAGCACCGGCTGGTTGATTCCGCGGTGGCCGAAGGGCAGCTTGTAGGTGCGGAAGCCGAGCGCCCTGCCGAGGAGCTGGTTGCCGAAGCAGATGCCGAAGTACGGCACGCCGGCGCGGAGCACCTCCTGGAGCAGGGTGACGTGCGCGTCGGACGCGGCGGGGTCACCGGGTCCGTTGGAGAAGAAAAGCGCGGTCGGATTGAGCGAGAGCACGTGCTCCGCCGTGACCGACTGGGGCAGCACGAGCACTTCGAAGCCGCGTTCGGCTAGGTAGTTCAGTGTCGAGGTCTTGACGCCGAGGTCGAGCACGGCGACGGATCCGATCCGCTCGCCCTTCGCCGGAATCTGGAACGGTTCGACCGTCGACACCTGGTCTGACAGGTTGCGGCCACGCATCGCGGCGCCACCGCGGACGAGTTCGAGCTGTTCCCCTGCGGAGAGGTCGAAGGCGGGGCCGGAGAAGATGCCGCTCTTCATGGAGCCGGCCGAGCGGATGTGGCGGGTGATCGCCCGGGTGTCGATGCCGCTGATCCCGACGACCTCGTTGTTCACGAGGTCCTGGTCGAGGGTGCGCGTCGAGCGGAAGTTCGAGGCGATCCTGGCCGGTTCGCGCACGACGAACCCGGCGACCCAGATCCGGGAGGACTCCATGTCCTCGTCGTTGGCGCCGGTGTTGCCGATGTGCGGGGCGGTCATCAGGACGATCTGGCCGGCGTACGACGGGTCGGTCAGGGTTTCCTGATAGCCGGTCATTCCGGTGGCGAAGACGATCTCGCCGAGGGTCTGTCCCCGGCTGCCGTATGCGCGGCCGACGAAACGCCTGCCGTCCTCGAGGACGAGCACCGCCGGTGCTGTCGTCGCCGTCGGTGCTGCCGTCGCTGTCGTCGTCTCGTCGGGTGCCGCCTGGGCCTGGGCCTCGGTGTCGCTCACGCTACGCCTCGCTTTCGTCGTGCGCGGCCGAGTGCAGGGCACCCGCCGCTTCGGTTCGGATCGACGCGCTCACGCGGGCGCGGTCGGTAGGGTCAAGGATGCGGAAGTAGCTGTCGACGACCTGGCCCGCGGCATCCGCGTGCGGCTGGAGACGCCAGCGGAGCAGGAGCAGTCCGCCGGTCTCGACGGCGCGGTCGATGGTCCAGGTGGCGTCTTCGAGTCCGGTGATGGCCGCCATCGGGATGAAGACCGGGTTTTCGCCGACGAGATCGAGCAGAACGCCGTTCCTCGTCACGGTGATGAGGGCGCGGGCCCGGAAGCCGAGGCCGCGGATATTCAGGCGCTCGAGCTGTCGGCCTTCCCGTGTCGTCGCGACGTAGAACGCTTCGGCGGTCGCGAGCACGGTGTCGGCCGTGTCCGGTCCTGGCAGCGGGTAGCCGGCGGCGAGGGCGGCATCGCGCCGGGTGCGCGCGCGCCAGCTGCGCAGCATGAGTGCGAGCACGGCCAGGAGGACGATGCCGATCAGTACGGCGGGGATGGTGCTATCCATGCTGGGGTTCCTCTCGTCCGCCGAGTTCCGCGGGTGCCCGGAGAACGCCGTCGAGCACGGTCGCCGTGCCGCGGTGGAAGACGGCGACGACGCGGCCGGGCAGGGTCATCGCGAGGTAGGGCGAGTTGGTGCTCTTGCCCGCGAGGTCGTCCCTGCCGAACTCCCGGCTCGCGGCCGGGTCGTAGAGCGTGACGTTGGCGGGGGCGCCGACCTCGAGCGGCCGGCCCTGGCTCGCGAGGCGCCCGATCCGTGCCGGGGCGGCCGAGAGCACCCGGGACACGTCCCGCCAGTCGAGCAGGCCGGTGTCGACGACGGATGCCTGCACGACCGAGAGCGCGGATTCGAGCCCGACCATCCCGTTGGCGGCGGCATCCCATTCGCAGTCCTTGGACTCGACGGGGTGCGGCGCGTGATCGGTCGCGACGATGTCGATCGTGCCGTCGGCGAGTCCGGCGCGGAGCGCGTCGACATCTTCGCGGCGGCGCAACGGCGGGTTGACCTTGTAACGGGCGTCGTAGCCGCGGACCAGGTCCTCGGTCAGGAGCAGGTGGTGCGGCGTTGCTTCCGCGGTCACGTTGATCCCACGGGCCTTGGCCCAGCGGATCACGTCGACGGCGCCGGCCGTCGAGACGTGGCAGACGTGCAGGCGGCTTCCGACGTGCTCGGCGAGCAGCACGTCGCGGGCGATGATGGATTCCTCCGCGACAGCGGGCCAGCCGGCGAGGCCGAGTTCGCTCGAGAGCGCGCCCTCGTTCATCTGGGCCTTCTCGGTGAGGCGTGGTTCCTGGGAGTGCTGGGCGATCACGCCGTCGAAGGCCTTGACGTATTCGAGGGCGCGACGCATCAGAAGCGGGTCGGAGACGCAGAATCCGTCGTCGGAGAAGACCCGGACACGGGCACGGCTCGTCGCCATGGCGCCGAGTTCGGCGAGGCGCTCCCCCGCGAGCCCGAGGGTGACGGCACCGATCGGCTGGACCGTGACGTACCCGGCCCGCTCGCCGAGGGCGAGTACCTGTTCGACGACGCCGGCGGTGTCCTGCACCGGCGAGGTGTTGGCCATCGCGAAGACGCTCGTGAAGCCGCCGATGGCGGCCGCCTGGCTGCCGGTGAGGATGGTCTCGCTCTGCTCGTAGCCCGGTTCGCGCAAGTGGGTGTGCAGGTCGACGAGGCCGCGAAGGGCGAGGAGGCCGTCAGCGTCGATCACCGTGGCGCCCGCGTGCGAGAGGGCGGTTCCGAGTTCCTGGATCCGGCCGTCGGCGAGCAACAGGTCGGTGCGGGTGCCGTCGGCGAGGCGTGCGTTCCGGATCAGGTACCGGGTGGCCGTGTTTTCCATTTAGCTTTCCTCCCGGTCGCCAGACATGAGCAGGTACAGTGCCGCCATACGTATCGAAACACCGTTCGCGACCTGCTCGAGGACGGTCGATGCGGCCGAATCTGCGGCGGCTGAGGAAATCTCCAGGCCGCGGTTCATCGGGCCGGGGTGCATGACAATGCTAGTCGGCGCGAGCCGGGCGAAGCGTTCATCGTCGAGTCCCCAGCGCCGCGAGTACTCGCGGCTGTTGGGGAAGAACGCCGCGTTCATGCGTTCCTGCTGGATCCTGAGCATCATGATCACGTCAGGGCCGGCGTCGATCGCGTCGTCGAGATCGAAGCTCACGGCGGCCGGCCAACCGGTCATGTCCATCGGGAACAGGGTGGGCGGCGCGACCATGGTGACTTCGGCGCCGAGTGTCGTCAGCAACCACAGGTTGGAGCGCGCGACCCGGGAGTGCAGCACGTCGCCGACGATGGTCACCGTCACGCCGTCGAGGCCCTTGCCGCGCGACGCAGCCTTGTGCAGACGACGGCGGATGGTGAAGGCGTCAAGGAGCGCCTGGGTCGGGTGTTCGTGGGTGCCGTCCCCCGCGTTGATGATGCCGGCGTCGATCCAGCCGCTCGTCGCGAGCACCTGGGGGGCACCGGATGCCGGGTGCCGGATCACGACACCGTCCGCGCCGATCGCGGCGAGGGTCTGCGCGGTGTCCTTGAGGCTCTCGCCCTTGGAGACGCTCGACCCCTTGGCGCTGAAGTTGATCACGTCGGCGCTCAGCCGCTTCGCTGCCGCCTCGAAGGAGATCCGGGTGCGGGTGGAGTCCTCGAAGAAGAGGTTCACCACGGTCTTACCGCGAAGCGTCGGGAGCTTGCGGACCTCGCGCGTGGAGACATCAGCCATGTCTTCCGCAATGTCGAGGAGCGTGATGGCGTCGTCGCGGCTGAGGTCCTTGGTGGAGAGGAGGTGCTTCATTCCGCGCTCCCGCCGTCGATGCTCACGAATTCGTCGCCGTCGACCTCCAGGAGGTGCACGTTGATGCGTTCCTCAGTGGAGCTCGGGAGGTTCTTGCCGACGAAGTCGGCGCGGATCGGCAGCGCGCGGTGGCCGCGGTCGACGAGGACCGCCAGACGCACGATCGCGGGGCGGCCGTGGTCGCCGAGGGCGTCGAGGGCCGCGCGGATGGTGCGCCCGGAGTAGAGCACGTCGTCGACGAGCACCACGGTCGCGCCGTCGATGCTCGCGGGCACGAGGGTGCGGGACGGCGTGCGGGTACGGGTGTGGGCGAGGTCGTCGCGGTACATCGTGACGTCGAGGGACCCGGAAGCCACGGGTGCCGCGGCGGGTTCGATCCGCTCGATGATGTCGGCGATCCGCCGCGCGAGGGCAACGCCCCTCGTCGGGATGCCGAGGATGACGAGATTGTCCGGTCCCCGGTTGGACTCCAGGATCTCGTGGGAGATCCGAGTCAAAGCCCGGGTTATTTCAGCCTGGTTGAGCACGATGCGTGACAAAACGAAGGCCTCCTTCCCCGCCTCACCGGACGGTTGTTAAAGGATGGCTGTTACCGTCATCCATCGTAGCAGCCGCCCGGTCAGTCGCGGTTGGGTGGCCCGGTGAGAACTTGGTGGGCGCGGTGCCGGTTCGGTGGCCGCCAGAGCCGTTGCGGGTCGATCAACCCCGGAGCCCGCACTTGTGGCGATCCCTTGACCATGCGGATCTCCCACCCCGACGTGTCGATGGTGTGGTGGTGGAACCAGCACAGGAGGACCCCGTTGTCGACATTCGTCGGTCCGTCCTTCGCCCAGGGCTTCACATGGTGCACCTCGGCCCAGTGCGCGGGGGCTTTGCAGCCGGGGATGATGCACCCGCCGTCCCGGGCGGTGATCGCCCGCCGTTGAGCCCGGTTGAAGTACCGCCGCTCCGGGCCGAGCTTGAGCACTTGGTTGTTCGCCCCGAACAACACCCCTTGGAAGCCACCGTCACAGATCCGCTGATGCACCGTCTTGAGCGACACCGCCGCTTCGACGCCGTCGATCCACCCGACGCCGACCCCGGATTCGAGATCGGCGGCGTTCACGTGCACCATCACCGTCGGCGCCGACCCGCCCATGCTGGGCGTGCCCTCATCGCGAGCGGCGTGTTCGATCAACGCCCGGAGAATGTCGGCGCGTTTCTCCCCGCTGGTGCGGGTGTCCTGGCGGCGTTCCCGCAGCTCCGCTTCGATCACGTCCAGCTCCGGGCCGGTGCCGGCGTCGCCCGCGGTCTCGGCGCCGGGGATCATCTGCCCGGAATCCATCAGCGCCTGTTCCTCTTCGGTGGGGAACGCGGGCCGGGCATGGAAGCTGAGGAACGCGTCGAAGAGGGTATTCATCATCCCGAACAGTTCCGGCGTCACCCCACCCTTCACCGGATACAGCCCGTTCTTCAACTGGCCGAAGCCGATGTTCGACTTCGCCTCGAACACATCCTCCTGCGGCAGGACGCCGTCCGGGTCGAGGAAGGCCTGCCACTGGAGCACCATGCCGCGGATCAGATCCGCGGCCGCGGGGACCCCCGCGCCGGCGAGGTTCTCGGTTTCCGGAGTGATCAGACCGGCCGCCGAGGCGACCAGAGCACGTTCCGCCGTCAGCAGGTCATCCGGCGCCACCCGGTGACTGATCGTCTGAAGCCCCGTCACGATCAGCTCCGCGGTCTCCACCCCGATCTCCCCCGCGGTCAGGGCGGCCCCAACGGTCGGGAACAACGGCGGCAACCAGCTGCTCCCACCGCACGGCCGCGGCAACACCGCGTCCCCGAGCTTCGTGCGTCGCTTCACTTCCCGCGCCGACACCCGCGTCACCCGGGTCAGGACGTCCCAGGGGCCCTTGCAGCCCATCCTCCAGGCCAGCCCGTCCCGGCCGAGCACCCGGGCCCGCCGGTCCACATCCGTCGTCGTGTTCACCCGGGCCGCATCCACCGTCCGCCCGATGGCCTCGACTTCTTTCAGCGCCGTGACGGCTTCCGCATCACTGAGCAACCCGACCGGGATCGCCGCCAGCGCGTCTGCGAGGGCCGCCTGGATCTCGGCGAGCCGGGCGACAACATCCGCATGAACCGACGGCACCGACCCGGCCAGCCCCTCAGCGCCCTCAAAACCTTCAGCAACCGCAACCGGATGGGTCGACTTGACGTAACCGCCCGAGGATTCGACCGACGACTCGGTGGATGCGAGGCCCGCCGTGATGGGCTGTTCTCCCGCGGCCCCGGAACCGGTTGTCGGCGGGGTGTGTGACTGTGGATCCGAAGCTCCTGCCATACCCCGATTCTACCCCGAATCGAACACTAATGCGAGGCTTGCTCACCTAATTTTGGGCTTCTCATCACGAGATTCAAAGCTGAAGACGAGTGTGTCCGCACTCGTGGTGCCGAATTCAGGAGATGCGCCCGGGCGAGCGACAGCGGCCCGCGGACCAGTGCGGCCGATCCCGACCTGCAGCAGGCATCTCCTGAATTCGGGACGCTCACCTTCGTGTTGAACGGCCGCGGCGCGCAGCTCACGTGCGAGAGCGTCCTTACGGGCCAGGAAGGCGCGGAATCGAGTCAATGTGTACGTGAGTGGGTCAGTGGGTATCTCGGTGAGTGACTCAGTGGAAAAGGGTCTCCTTGACGAGGCTGCCGTCCCTGGCCCAGGTACGCCAGACGCCGATCTGACGGCCGCGGTCGAACTCTCCGGTACGCATCAGCGTGCCGTCAGTGCGGAACCACTCCCACTCACCGTGCAGCTCGCCGTCGAGGGTGCTCCCGCTTGCCTTGGTCTGGCCGTTGGCATAGTGGTCGACTCGCGACACGGGGGCGCCGTCTGGTGCAGCGGAGGATGGGATCGGCTCTGGACTCACACGCCCAGTCTGCCAGCGGACGGCTCGCGCCGACAGTGTGGGAGTGACGTCAACGCCGGCCACGGTGCAGGACGCCCGCCGACCACAGCGCCCAGACCACGAGAAGGGGCTGGAAGAGGAGCCGGATGCCGCGGGCCCGGTCCGAGTCGAGGCCGAAGGCATCCGTTCTGGTCACGAACTGAGCGATGTTGCCGGGGAAGACGGCCACAAAGAAGACGGCAACGAGCCACCCGACCGTGATCCGGCGGCCAGGCAGGGCGACGAGTGCGCCGCCGAGGCCGACCTCGGTGACACCGGAGAGAAGCACGACGGCGTCCCGGTCGAGAGGCACCCACGAGGGCACCTGTGCGAGGAATTCCGCGCGACTCCAGGTGAGGTGGCTGATGCCGGCGAACAGCAGGAAGGCGCCGAGCGCGATCCGGCCGATCGTCCGCGGTAGTGATGTCTTCGTCGACGACGTGCGGACCGATACCGACTTCTCTGCTGCTCTGGACATCTCCCCAGTCTGACATCCCTCTCTGCGATGCGGCCGTGCCCTAGCATCGAGGACATGGCATTCATCCACCGCGCCCAGCTTCGGCCGTCCAAGCTTGAACTCGTCGAACCGTGGCTGCGGACACGGTCCTGGTTCGCCGGCGATCCCACCGCTCCCCTGACCTCCGCCGGGGCGTACCGTTTCGACGATCCGGCGGGTGAGGTCGGCATCGAGACCCTGCTTGTGCGCGCCGGCGACGGCCCGGTGCTCCAGGTTCCGCTGACGTATCGCGATGCGCCCCTCGAGGGCGGAGAGGCCTGGTTGATCGGAACGATGGAACACTCGGTCCTGGGCCGTCGCTGGACGTACGACGCCGTCGGGGATCCCGCGTACATCGCCGCGCTCGCAACGGTGATCTTCTGTGGTGGCACCCAGGCCGACGAATTCGTCGACGTCGAGGGGGACCTCGTCTTCCGCGAGTCCACGGCGACCGTCGCCGGCAGCGGCCCGGCGGATGCCCCCGCTCCCGTGCTGCTGACGACCGGCGCCATCTCGACCAGCGACGAGCCCGATTCGACCGTCGTCGTCACTGGTTCCCTGCGTCTCGTCATTCTCCGGGCGCCCGGCAGCCCGGAGGCGGAGACGAGCGTGCTCGCCGCTCGGAGGACAGCTGGCGGCGGCGCGGAGCAACTCTCCGGAACCTGGACCGCCCAACCCGAAGAACGGGTCCTGGCCCTGGCCAACTCGCTCTGACGCCAACGACTGCACCGTCACATGGTGTTTACCGACCAGCAGTTGCGGTCGGGCCCGTCACACGTCAGGATTGTCCCGCGGCAGGCATCCGCTGGCGAAAGCACGCACAGATGAAGGACTTTGATGAACCGGACGGACCTCGTTCAGTTGTTTTCCGTCGTGGACGCCGGCCCCGCCCGGTGGGAGGTCCGTCACGACGTGACGGATGAGCTCGCGGGTATCCTCGAGCGCACACCGCGCGGCTTCCTCCTGGTGAACGAAGACGGGCAGCGGATCGGCAGCTTCGACTCGATCCCGAGCGCCCTCGAAGGCCTCTACGCAGTCTTGTAGCGGTCCGGCCGTCTTAGGCCGGAATGCCCTCAGGCGCCCGACGTTCCCTGGGTCGTCGCCTGGCCGGAGCCGGAACCCGAGCCGGAGTCGAGGAATGCCTCGAACTCACGGCTGTCGGTGAGTCCACCCGGGTATTGGGCGCCGTCGATGAGCACGGTCGGCGTGCCCTGGATCGAGTCGATCTCCGCGCCGGGGATCGGCCCGTTCAGGGCGTCGTCGGTGTTCACCTCCGACCACAGCTGGTACTCGCCTCGCGCGATGCAGTCCGAGATGTCGGTGCCGGTGGGCGCGAGCGCTGCGAGCTGGCCATCGGTCAGACCCTGGCTGTTCTCCTCCGGCTGGTTCGCGAACAGGGCCGCGAGGTAGTCGAGGGTCGCGTCCGGGCTGACCGTCGCCACGCACGTGAGGGCGGCGGATGCTCGGGTCGAGTAATACGTGCCCTGCGAGGCCTGGTCGAGGAAGGTCAGCGCGTGAATCCGGAGGGTGATCGACCCCCCGTCGACGCGGCTTGCGAGCAGTGCGCCGTTGGTGGCTTCGAACTGGCCGCAGTACGGGCACATCGGGTCGATGTACTCGTCCACGATCGTGCTCCCGGTGCCGACGGAGAGGTACCCGTCGTCGAAGTGGGCCGCACCGAGCGTTCCGCTCGGGAGGACCCCCTGCGAGGCATCCGGTTCGCTCGTCGCCGAGGCGACCGGCCCGCCGACACCGCCGCGCTGGGCCAGGTTCACGAAGAGGTGCCCGAAGGCCGCCGCGAACACGATCGACAGAACGACGATGACCGTGGTCGACGCGAGGCCGACGTAGCCGAGCACGAGCCCTGCGATGGCGAGGCCGCGCCCCCGCTCACCGCGGCGGGCGATCTGTCCGAGCGCGAGGTGCCCGGTGATCACGGCAACGAGCGACACGGCGAACGCGGAGACGAGCGAGACGATTGCGAGCGTGTTCGTCGGCGGAACCTGAGGGAAGCCCTGCTGCTGTGGGGATGGCGCTGGGAGTCCCTGCTGCGGTGACGCCGGCAGACCCGGCTGTTCCGGGTAGGACGGATACGGCTCTGGCGTGTCGTTGCTCATGATCTTCCCCCGGGCTGACGGAACGGTATGGGTCGAGCCTAGGAGGCAGCCGGCGCAGCGGGCGCCGGTGGAGCGGTCTGCGCGATCCTGCCGAGGAGTCCGTTCACGAAGCCGGCCGAATCATCCGTCGAGAGGATCTTCGCGGCCTCGACGGCCTCGTCGATCGCGACGGCGTGCGGAACGGCGTCATTGAACAGGATCTCCCAGATCCCGATCCGCAGGATGGCCCGGTCGACGACCGGCATCCGCTTGAGCGTCCAGCCTTGCGAGTACGTCTCGATGAGTTCGTCGATCTCCTCGCGGTGATCGACGACGCCGTCGACGATCTCGCGCGCGTACAGCCAGGAGGCCATCCGGGCGGGCTCGCTCGCGGCGCGCTGCGCCTCGGCGGCGAGAGACTCGGGGATCGTGGTCTGCCGCACGTCGGCGGCGTACAGGATGTCGAGCGCGCGCTTACGCGCCTTCGTTCGTGCGCTCACTAGTTGACGCGGCCGAGGTAGTCACCGGTGCGGGTGTCGACCTTGACCTTGGTGCCCTGTTCGAGGAACAGCGGGACCTGGATCTGGTAGCCGGTCTCCACGGTGGCGGGCTTGGTGCCGCCGGTGGAGCGGTCGCCCTGCAGGCCGGGCTCGGTGTACGTGATTTCGAGCACGACGGATGCCGGCAGCTCGACATACAGCGGGTTGCCGTTGTGGAGGGCGATGGTCACGTTCTGGTTCTCGAGCAGGAAGTTCGAGGCGTCACCGACGACGACGCTGGAGACGGTGAGCTGGTCGAAGTCGGACACGTCCATGAAGACGTAGGAGTCGCCGTCCGCATACAGGTACTGGAAGTCCTGGCGGTCGACGTTCTCGGTCTCGATCTTCGCTCCGGCGTTGAAGGTGCGGTCGACGGTCTTGCCCGTGACGACGTTCTTCAGTTTGGTGCGAACGAAAGCGCCGCCCTTGCCCGGCTTGACGTGCTGGAAGTCGGTGACGGCCCAAAGCTGGCCGTCCATGTTGAGGACGACGCCATTTCGGATATCGGCGGTTGATGCCATGGAAAGCGGTTCCGTTCAGTCAGTTCAGTTAGGAAGGTGCGCGGCCGAATCGGCCTCAAACGAGTGTAGTTGCCCGCGAGCCCACAGCCAAAGGCTGACCGAGGGTCACTCCGCGAGGTCGGCCACCCCGGAGTCGTGCGCGACGAACAGGCCGAGGATCGGCAGCACCTTTCCGAAGGACGCCCTCAGCTCGCGGGCCCACGCCTGGTCCGGAGCGGTGAGCGCCGCACCCCCGGGTCGCTCCAGTGTCAGTACGACGCTGCCGCCCGGTGCACAATCGGCCAGGATCGTGGTGATGCCCGAGGCCATCTGCACGCTGTCCCCGGGATCGGGACGCAGCGGAATCCCGCCCACCGGGATCACCAGCGGAAGCTGCCGGCCCGCGGCGTCGAAGAGCATCAGCCAGAGCTGGCGGCTGATGGCGTGACCGACCAGGTCGGCGACCCGCTCCCGCGCTTCGTCGAGGGAGGTGACGGGTGGCTGGTCTTCGATAGAGAGGGAAGAAGGGGTCATGCCGGACAGGATGCCCGGCCGAGCCAGCTCCGCCGCGGTTGTCCACAGACGGATGCCGTGAACGGGCTTGTTGAGGACGGGGCCGCCGACGGAGTCAGCCGAAGCTCTCCATCAACCGGGACCGGATCAGGAACCGCACGCCGCGAGGAGCCTCGAGGGAGAAACCGCTCCCCCGGCCGGGAACGACGTCGACCGTGAGGAAGGTGTGACTCCAGTATTCGAACTGCTCCGCCGAGATCCAGAACTCGACCGGCTGCGGAGCCTCGTCGGCCGGGGCGATGTCGAGCACGCCGAGGAGCACGTCCCGGTCTGAGGTGATGAACTCACCCGCCGGGAAGCACATCGGGGAACTGCCGTCGCAGCATCCGCCGGACTGGTGGAACATCAGCGGCCCGAACTGGGTCTGGAGTTCACGGAGGACATCCACCGCCGCCGGCGTGAATTCGACGCGCGGCGTGGTCTCCCCCGGAACCGTGACGGAGGCGATGACCGTGGACGTTGCGGGCGCTGCTGGCGACATTGCCTGGCCTTTCGGGTTCGATACCCGCTCGCTGGGCAGCGGGCGGGATGCACCAACGGTAGTCGAGGTGCGGGACGGTCGAAAGGGGCCACCGGTCGATACCGACGGCCCCTCTCGATACCGGTGCCGTTTAGAAGAAGCCGAGCGGCTTCTCCGAGTAGGACACGAGCAGGTTCTTGGTCTGCTGGTAGTGCCCGAGGGCGAGCTTGTTGTTTTCGCGACCGATGCCCGAGCTCTTGTAGCCGCCGAACGCGGCCCCGGCGGGGTAGTGGTGGTAGTTGTTGATCCACACTCGCCCGGCGTGGATGTCGCGGCCGGCGCGGTATGCGACGTTGCCGTTCCGGGACCAGACGCCGGCGCCGAGCCCGTAGAGGTTGTCATTGGCGATCGAGATGGCGTCCTCGTAGTCGGAGAAGCTCGTCACCGCGAGGACCGGTCCGAAGATCTCCTCCTGGAAGATGCGCATCTTGTTGTTGCCCTCGAAGATGGTCGGCTGCACGTAGTAGCCGCCGCTGAGGTCGCCGCCGAGGTCGACGCGCTCTCCGCCGAGGGCCAGCCGGGCACCCTCCTGCTTGCCGATGTCGATGTAGGAGAGGATCTTCTCGAGCTGGTCGTTGCTCGCCTGCGCCCCGACCTGGGTGTCGGTGTCGAGCGGGTTGCCCTGGATCGCCTTGCGGGTGCGCTCGATGGCGCTGCCGAGGAAGCTCTCGTAGATCGGCTTCTGCAGGAGCGCCCGGCTCGGCGCCGTGCAGACCTCGCCCTGGTTGAAGGCGAAGAGCACGAAGCCCTCCTGGGCCTTGTCGTAGAAGCTGTCCTGCTCCTGGGCGACGTCGCTGAAGAAGATGTTCGCGCTCTTGCCGCCGAGTTCGACCGTGGCCGGGATGATGTTGGCGCTCGCATACTGCAGGATCAGGCGACCCGTGGTGGTCTCCCCCGTGAAGGCGATCTTGCGGATGCGCGGGGAGGAGGCGAGCGGCTTGCCCGCCTCGAGACCGAACCCGTTGACGATGTTGAGCACGCCGGGCGGCAGGATGTCGCCGATCAGTTCGATCAGCACCATGATCGACACCGGGGTCTGTTCTGCCGGCTTCATCACGATCGCATTCCCGGCCGCGAGGGCGGGAGCGAGCTTCCAGACCGCCATCAGGATCGGGAAGTTCCACGGGATGATCTGGCCGACGACGCCGAGCGGCTCATGGAACTGGTACGAGACGGTGTCGTTGTCGAGTTCGGCGTGGTCGCCGTCCTGCGAACGGATCGCCGCGGCGAAGTAGCGGAAGTGGTCGCTCGCGAGCGGGAGGTCGGCGTTGAGCGGCTCGCGGATCGGCTTGCCGTTGTCCCAGGTCTCTGCGACGGCGAGCAGTTCCTTGTTGGCGTCGATGACGTCTGCGATCCGGTTGAGCACGGCGGCGCGTTCGGTCGCCGTGGTCTTGCCCCACGCCGGGGCGGCCCGATGGGCGGCGTCGAGTGCAAGTTCGATGTCCTCCGCGGTTCCGCGGGCGACCTCGGCGAACGGCTTTCCGTTCACCGGCGAGATGTCTTCGAAGTACTGTCCCTTGACGGGCTTGACCCAGCCTCCGTTGATCCAGTTCTCATAGCGGGGCTTGAAGGTGACTTTGGCGCCCGGGGTCCCGGGGTTGGCATAGACGGTCATTTCTCTCCTCGTCGACGACGTTGTCGGTGGGGTCCGCCTGCTGCGGACCTGGGCCGAGCGTACGCGGCGAGACCGTTGCGTCAGGGTTGCGGGAGGTTGCGCCCGGCGCCAGGGGCGCCGGAGTCGGCGAGGTCCGACTCGATCTTCCCGAGGCGCGCGACGACGGATGCCCGTTTCGGCGACCGGGGCGGCAGCAGTTCCAGGCAGGCGCGCCAGACCTCCTCGTCCCAGGCGGCCTCGTCGCTGCGGGCGTATTCGAGGAGCAGGTCGGGGCTCGCGTCGCTCAGCAGCACCTGGCGCAACCGGGAACTGATCTCCGAGCGGATCTCGACGATGCCCGGGGCGACGGAGGCAGGCAGCAACGGCCCGCGATAGGTGCCGAGGGCGACCCGGTGCGCGCCGCGTTCGAGGAGCGCGAGCACGCGCTGGGCGTCGAGCTCGACCGGTGAACCGAGCCGGTACGGCCGGGAGGCGATCGAGAGGGGCGGCTCCGTCCCGTCCAGCACCTTGCGCAACCGCACCATCTCGGCGCGGAGGTTGTCGACGGAGTTCGGCTGGTCGCTCAGCAGCTGGGACAGCCTGTCCGCGGTGAGGCCGTCCCGGTACCAGGCGAGCAGGGTGAGGATCTCGGCGTGCCGCGGGCTGAGCTCGAAGGACGCGAGCCCGTTTTCGAGGAAGCCGGTGTCGCGCCCGAGCACAGACACCCGTGCGTTCGTCGGGCGCCTCTGGGCCGACGGTGCGGGTGTCTGCGCGAATCCGGCGACCCGCATGACCGCGTGATCGCGTGGGGCGCCGCGGCCGAAGCCGGCGTCGTTTCGCCCGCGCAGCCGCTGGATGCGCAGTTCGGCCTCCATCGCCCACGCTGCGGCCTCGACGAGCGGGAGCGTCTGGGGACCGACGGCGTCGTCGCCGCCCGTCACGTCGATGACGCCCAGGATGCTGCCCGAGTCCGGGTCGTGGATCGGCACGGCCGTGCAGCTCCACGAGTGCGCCAGCCAGTTGAAATGCTCCGCACGCTGGATCTGGATACCGTGGTCGAGGGTGAGGGCCGTTCCGGGCGCGCTCGTCCCGACCCGGCGTTCCGACCAGTCTGCTCCCTCGACGAACAGCATGCCTTCCGCCCGGCGCCGGACGGCACGGTCGCCGTCGATCCAGAGCAGCCTGCCGGACTCGTCCCCGATGGCGACGATGAGGCCGGACTCGAGGGAATGCCGGATCAGGAGGTTCTGGACGACGGGGAGCACCGCGGAGAGCGGATGCCGGTCACGCAATTCCCTGAGGGCGTCTGACGACAGTTCCGGCTCCGGTGCCGGTCGGGCGGGATCGATGTGCAGCGACAGGGACCGTTCCCAGGATTCCTGGACGAGCCTGCGGACGCCACCACGGGCATCCGCGAGCAGGGTCGAATCGGTGCGGGCGTTCACCCCGTCGAACGGCACGATGCTGCCCGATCCCGGACCGGGGGTGGTCCCCCACGCGGTGCCGAGTGCCGAACCGACTGCGGTCTCGTGCGCCCTGGCCAGCTTCAGCACGACGTCCCGAACGGGTTCGCCTGTCGACCCCACGGTCCACTGGTTCACGGTGTGTCCTCCGATCGACTCTGGTCGGCGACCGGGTCCCTGCCCGCTCAGGGCATCATTCTAGGACCCATTCCTGCACGACGGCGCTAGGACCCGATTTCCTGGTACGCGGCGAAGAGCAGCGAGGCGTCCGGGCCTTCGAGCACGGTCGGCTTGCCGATGTCGTCGAGCACGATGAAGCGGAGCATGCCGCTGCGGGTCTTCTTGTCGCGCTGCATCGTCGCGAGCAGGGTGCTCCACCGGCCGACAGGGTAGCTGGTCGGCAGGGTGAGCGATTCGAGGATGCTGCGGTGCCGGTCTGCCGCCTCGTCGGACAGCCGTCCGCTCAGCCGGGCGAGCTCTGCGGCGAACATCATGCCCACCGAGACGGCGGCGCCGTGGCGCCAGCCGTACCGTTCGGCGTGCTCGACGGCGTGGCCGAGGGTGTGCCCGTAGTTGAGGATCTCGCGCAGGCCGGACTCCTTGAAGTCTGCGCCGACGACGCGGGCCTTCATGTCGATCGCGAGTTCGAGCACGCGGCGGAACTGCGGCGTCTTCGGGTCGGTCACGGCGGCGACATCCGCCTCGACGATGTCGAGGATCTCGGGCACCTGGATGAAGCCGGCCTTCACGATCTCGGCGAAGCCGGCGAGGATCTCGTTGCGGGGCAGGTCGTCGAGGGTGTCGAGGTCGCAGATCACGGCGGCGGGCGCGTAGAAGGTGCCGACGAGGTTCTTGCCCTCAGCGGTGTTGATGCCGTTCTTGCCGCCGACGGCCGCGTCGACCATGCCGAGCACACTCGTCGGGAGCTGGACGAGGCGCACGCCGCGCAGCCAGGTCGCGGCGACGAAACCCGCGAGGTCGGTTGCGGCTCCCCCGCCGAAGCCGATCACGGCGTCCGTCCTGCTGAAGTCGGCCTGGCCCATCACCTGCCAGCAGAACGCGGCGACCTCGACGCGCTTGGCGGCCTCGGCGTCGGGGACCTCGGCGATGAGCACCTCGTAGTGCGCGAGCAGGCCTTCCCTGAGGGCGACGGCGCGTGCGCCGAGGGTCGAGGTGTGCACGATGAGCACCTTGCCGACCTTCGGGCCGAGCTGTTCTGCGACTTCGGCGAGCAGGCCCCTGCCGATGATGACCGGGTAGCTGTCGACCCCGGACACCGTGATGACGGTGGTCTCGGTGGTCTCGGTGGTTTCGCTGGTCTCGGTTGTCTTGGGAACGTCAGTCATGGGTGTTCTGCCCTCTCTGGATCCAGGCCACGACATCGTCGGCGATGGAGTCCATCTGGCGATTCGAGGTGTCGATGTGGAGGCCGGCGAGCTCTTCGTAGAGCGGTCGGCGAAGTTCGTAGATGCGGATCCAGTCGGCGAGGCCATTGGCCAGGAGCGGC
Organism: Cryobacterium algoricola; assembly: GCF_004402485.1. Classification (GTDB taxonomy): domain Bacteria; phylum Actinomycetota; class Actinomycetes; order Actinomycetales; family Microbacteriaceae; genus Cryobacterium; species Cryobacterium algoricola. The sequence continues at coordinate 313,765 of NZ_SOFG01000004.1, forward strand.
CGCTTGCCGCCGTTGATCCGACCGGCGACGGCCTGCTCCGTCACGCTCAGGTACACGACCCGGCAGCGGGCGAGGTCCGCGCGGGTGCCTGCGTCGAGCACGGCTCCCCCGCCGAGGGAGACGACCGCCCGGGTGGCCAGGGCCTGGCCGACGGCAATCCGTTCCAGCGCACGGAAATGCTCCTCGCCGTACCTGCTGAACAGGTTCGCGACGGACCCGTGCCCGGAGACGATGAGTGCGTCGGTGTCCACGAACGGGACGCCGAGTACCCGCGCCACCCGCTTGCCGACCTTGGTCTTGCCGGCGGCCATCGGTCCGATCAGCACGAGCGGGAAGTCCGGCAGGTCACCGTTCCCCGCCTGTGCCTGCGTCGGAGGCAGTTCCGGCATTACCGTCCCGCCGTTGTCACAGCGAGGCGTCGCTCGACGCGCCGGTCTTGAGGTTGCCGGGGATGTGCGCGAGGTAGGACTCGAGGTTGCGCCTGGTCTCGTCGATCGAGTCTCCGCCGAACTTCTCCAGCACCGAGTTGGCGAGGACGAGCGCGACCATGGCTTCGGCGACGACGCCGGCGGCGGGCACGGCACAGACATCCGACCGCTGGTGGTGGGCGGGAGCGGCCTCGCTCGTCGTGACGTCGACGGTGCGCAGTGCCCGGGGGATGGTCGCGATCGGCTTCATGCCGGCCCGGACCCGCAGCACGGTTCCCGTGCTCATGCCGCCCTCCGTGCCGCCGGCACGGTCGCTGACCCGCTGGATGCGGCCGTCGGACTGCACGAGCTCATCGTGCGCGTGCGAACCGCGGCGGGTCGTGGTGAGGAAGCCGTCTCCGACCTCGACGCCCTTGATCGCCTGGATGCCCATCAGCGCAGCGGCGAGCTGGGAGTCCAGTCGGCGGTCCCAGTGTACGAAGGACCCGAGACCGGGCGGCAGGTTGTATGCGAGCACCTCGACAACGCCGCCGAGGGTGTCGCCGTCCTTGTGGGCCTGGTCGACCTCGGCCACCATGAGCGCGCTCGTCGCCGCGTCGAAGCAGCGCAGCGGGTCGGCGTCGAGGGTCTCGAGGTCGTCCGGCTGCGGCAGCAGGGCATCCTCTGGCACGCGCACGGGCCCGATCGAGAGGGTGTGGCTGACCAGGCGGATGCCGAGCTCGGCCAGGAAAGACCTGGCGACGGCGCCGAGGGCCACCCGTGCGGCGGTCTCGCGGGCACTGGCGCGCTCGAGGACCGGCCTGGCTTCGTCGAAGCCGTACTTCTGCATGCCGACGAGGTCGGCATGGCCCGGCCTCGGCCGGGTCAGCGGGGCGCCCCGGCCGCGGGTGCTCTGCACCTCTCCTGGCGCGGTCTCGACGGGGTCCGCACTCATCACCTCCGACCACTTGGGCCATTCGGTGTTGCCGATCCGCAGCGCGACCGGACCGCCGAGGGTGAATCCGTGCCGGACGCCGCCGGAGATGGTAAGTTCGTCCTGCTCGAACGTCATCCGGGCACCCCGGCCGTAGCCGAGTTTGCGGCGCGCGAGATCGAGGCGGATCGAATCGAGTGTGACCGGGATCCCTGCGGGCAAACCCTCGACAATGGCGATGAGTTCGGGGCCGTGGGACTCTCCTGCGGTGAGCCAACGAAGCATGCCCACTATCCTTCCACAGGCTTTCCCTGGCTCACGCGCTCAGGCAGTGGCAGTGGCCGGGTCAGTGTCATTGTCGTGCGCTCAACCATATTCGGGGTGGTCCTTCATCCAGGCCTGCCACTGGGCAACGCCGGCTTCGTGTTCGGCTGCGGTCGTGGAAAAGATGGTCTCGCCGGTGTCGAGGTTCCAGGTGACGAAGTACAGCCAGGTTCCGTCTGCGGGGTGCAGGGCCGCCTTGATCGCGATGTCCCCCGGGTTCGAGATCGGGCCGACCGGGAGTCCGGGGTGGACATAGGTGTTGTACGGGTTGCCCGCGTCGGCGCGTTCGGCATCCGTCGTGGTGACGACGTTCGTGTGCCCGGTGCCGTATGCCACCGTCGCGTCGGACTGCAGCAGCCCGCTCTCCCACTGTGCGGGGTCGAGCCGGTTCAGGAACACCCTGGCGACCTTGGGGTAGTCGGCGGCGAGGCCGGCCTCCCTCTGGATCAGCGCGGCGAGCACGATGGTCTTCCATCGGTCGGCCGGTGCGACCCCTGCGGAGTCGAGGGCCTCGAACTGCCGGTCCACGAGGGTCTTGAGGGCGTCCTTCGCGGTGACGCCCGGAACGAAGGTGTACGTCGCCGGGAACAGGAAACCCTCGAGAGTCGTGGCCTCTGGGGGAAGGCCGAAGGCCGCGACGTCCGTGGAGGCCGCCTGGAGGTCGGCGAGCGGGATGCTCGTGCCCTCGCTGACCAGTTGCAGAATGTCGGCCTCCGCCGTGCCTTCCGGGATTACGACGGTCAGTTCGAGCTTGCTGGCGGGGTCCTGCAGCGCGGTGAGCGCAGCGCTCGCGCTCATCTTCGTCATCAGCTGGTATGCGCCCGGCTGGAAGACCGGTGCGGGGGTGACCTTCAGCAGGAGCTTGTAGAAGGCGTCGTAGCTCTTGACGACGTCCTGGGCCACGAGGGTGTTCGCGATGTCGGATCCGGTCTCGCCCTCATGGATCATGACAACGACCTTCGCCTCGCCGGACCCGGAATAGTCTGCGGGGCCCGCGAGTGTCGCCCGAAGCTGATCGATCGGACCCTGCAGCGCTACGGCCGCGCCCGCAACGAGCGCCACGAGCACGACGAGGGCGATCAGGCAGCCCCACGGGCCCTTGCGGCGCCGTTTGGCCGGCCGTGGTGGCTCGGAGCCGAGCTGGGAGCGGCGGCTCGACCGTGAGGTCTGCGGAGCCTCGGTCGTGGTGCGGAGGGACCTGCGGGTGGGGAAGGCACCGTCGGCGTCTGCGCCTGACCGGCCGGGATCGCCGGAAGCCGGTGTCTCGTCGTGCGGAGTCAGCAGGCCCGCCCACGGATTGACCGGGGGTTCCGCACCGGGTGCACCGGGTGCTCCGGCCGCGTGACTACCGTGCGCGTCCGGCGCCGGTGAACTCGTTCCTGCCGGGTCGTCCCGGGGGTCGAGCGAGGGATGGGGCACGATCAGGACCCTTCGATCGGAGCTGCGGGCGACGTGGTCGCGGAGGGAACCGTCGGCACGACGGCAGGCACGACGGCCGACCCGGGCGGATGCCCGAGACCGCGTTCCGTGTCGAGGGCGTGCTGCAGGATGATGGTCGCCGCGACCTGGTCGATGACCGGACGCTGGGTCTTCGCCTTGCGGCCAGCGGTGCGGAGGACGCCTTGCGCTGCGACGGTCGACAGCCGTTCGTCGACGAGGCGCACCGGAACGGGAACGGCCAGGGCGAGGGTTTCAGCGAAGCCGACGGCATCGTTCGTCGACGCGGTGTGGTTGCCGGAGAGGGCGAGCGGGAGGCCGACGATGACCTCCATGGCGCCGAGGTCCAGGACGACGGCGGTGATCCGCGCCACGTCGGTGGCGCCGCTCCCGTCCCGGGGCACGGTTTCGACGGGGGTCGCGAGCATGCCGCGCGGGTCGCTCATCGCGAGGCCGATCCTGGCCTTGCCGACATCGACTCCGACCCGCACGCCATGCCGCATTCTTCAGCCCGCGATCGTGGTGCGAACAGCGGCAAGGGCGCCCGCGATCATGTTCACGTCGGTTCCGCCGCCCTGGGCGAGGTCGTCCTTGCCGCCTCCGCCGCCGCCGAGGATGCCCGCGACGAGCTTCGCGAGGGCCCCGGCGCGCTGGCCGCCGTCCCGTGCCGCCGCGTTGGTCGCCACGATGATGACGGGCTTGTCGTCGACGACGGCCGCAAGTGCGACGACGGCAGGGTCGGATCCGAGCTGGGCCCGGGTGGCGGTGACGAGCATCCGCACGTCATCGGGCGAGTTGAGTGTGCCGAGGTTCTCGGCGACGAGACGCACAGCCCCTGCGCGCTGGGCAGTCGCGACGAGCGCGGGAACGCGTTCGGTGAGTGCCTTCGCTTCGAAGGCCGCGATCTTCTTCTCTGCGGTCTTGAGGCTCGTGAGCAATTCGCCGATGCGTTCGGGCAGTTGTTCCTTCGGCGTCTTGAGGTTGGCGGTCAGCTGGGAGACGATCGCCCGCTCGGCTGCGAGGTCCCGGAAGGCCTCGAGGCCGACGAGGGACTCGACCCGGCGGTTGGTCGAACCGACCGAAGCCTCGCTGACGAGGTTGATCATTCCGATCTCGGCGCTCGAACCCACATGGGTCCCCGCGCAGAGTTCCCTGGACCAGGGTCCGCCGATGTCGACGACGCGGACCCGGTCACCGTACTTCTCGCTGAAGAGCGCCATGGCGCCGAGCGCCTTCGCCTCCGCGAGGGGAAGCTCCCGGGTGACGACGGGCAGGTTGTCGCGGATCGCGTTGTTGGAGATCTCCTCGATCTCGCTGCGGGTCGCGGCCGACAGCGCCTGGTTCCAGGAGAAGTCGAGACGGAAGAACCCGGCCTTGTTGTATGAGCCGGACTGGTGCGCGTTCGGGCCGAGGACCTGGCGCAGTGCCGCGTGCAGCACGTGGGTTCCGGAGTGCGCCTGGCGGGCGCCACGGCGCCAGTTCGGATCGACAACGCTCGTCGCGGGGTCTCCGACGCCGACCTCTCCGCTTGTCACGTGCACCTTGTGGCTGATCAGGCCCTTGACGGGCTTCTGGACGTCGAGGACCTCGAGCTCGTAGCCGCGGCCGACGATGAGGCCGGCGTCGGCCTCCTGGCCGCCGGACTCGGCGTAGAGCGCCGTCTCGGCGAGGATCACTTCCGCGATCTCACCCGCGACCGCCTTCGTGACGGACGCGCCGGCGACGATGATCCCGAGCACGCTGGATTCGGTCTGCAGTTCCTCGTAGCCGGTGAAGACGGTCTCGCCGGAGGCTCGGAAGGCACTGTAGACGGAGAGATCGGCGAGATGGGTCTTCTTGGCTTTCGCATCCGCCTTCGCCATCGAGCGCTGCTTGGCCATCAGGGCGTCGAACGCGGACCGGTTGACGCTCAGCCCGGCTTCCTCCGCCATCTCGAGGGTGATCTCGATCGGGAACCCGTAGGTGTCGTGCAGCAGGAACGCCGTGTCTCCCGCAAGCTCGGTCTTCTTCGCCTTGATGGTCTTCGCGACCGCGACGTCGAGGACGGTGCTGCCGCTCGCGAGGGTACGGAGGAAGGTCTCTTCCTCGGCGTACGCGCCCTGGCTGATCCTGGCGTAATCGCCGTGGACCTCCGGGTACGCGCTCATCATGGCGTCCCGCGCGGCGGGGAACAGTTCGGGGAACGTCGCCACGTCCACGCCGAGCAGGCGCATGGCGCGCACGGAGCGGCGCATCAGACGACGGAGGATGTAGCCGCGGCCCTCATTGGACGGCGTCACGCCGTCGCTCATCAGCATGAGTGAGGAACGCACGTGGTCCGCGACGATGCGCATCCGCACGTCATCGTCGTGCACGGCGCCGTAGCGGCGTCCGGAGAGCGCGGCAGCCCGGTCGAGGACCGGGCGGACCTGGTCGATCTCGTACATGTTCTCGACGCCCTGCTTGAGGAACGCGACGCGTTCGAGACCCATGCCGGTGTCGATGTTCTTCTTCGGCAGGTCGCCGAGGATGACGAAGTCGTTCTTGCCCGTGCCCTCGCCCCTGAGGTACTGCATGAAGACGAGGTTCCAGATTTCGACGTACCGGTCGTCGTCCGTCGCGGGGCCGCCGTCTGCGCCGTATGCGGGGCCGCGGTCGAAGAAGATCTCCGAGCAGGGGCCCGCGGGTCCGGGCTGGCCGGTCGACCAGTAGTTGCTGTCCATTCCGAGGCGCTGGATGCGCTCCTCCGGCAGGCCGAGCGCCCGCCAGTAACGGAACGCCTCGTCGTCGTCCTGGTAGACGGTGACCCACAGGTCTTTCTCCTGGAACCCGTAGCCGCCGTCGGCCTCCGAGGTCGTCAGGAGCTCCCACGCGTAGCCGATCGCCTGTTCCTTGAAGTAGTCTCCGAAGGAAAAATTGCCGTTCATCTGGAAGAACGTGCCGTGGCGCGGCGTCTTGCCCACTTCTTCGATGTCGTTCGTCCTAATGCATTTCTGCACGCTCGTCGCACGCGGATACGGTGCGGGGACGAGTCCGGTGAGATAGGGCACAAAGGGCACCATCCCGGCGACGGTGAACAACAGGGTGGGGTCGTCGCTGACGAGCGACGCCGACGGTACGACGGTGTGTCCGCGGTCGGCAAAGAAGTCGAGCCAGCGCCCGCGAATTTCAGCAGTCTGCATGGGTTCCGTAGTTCGTTGAAGAATGAATAGGCGAAAAAGTAGAGAAGCCCGAGCGGATGCTCAGGGGCGGGTCGTGCCGCCGAGTGCGTCGGTTCCGGCGTCGGCGACGTCGCCGAGGGCGTCGCGCAGTTCTGCCTCGCGCTTGCGGTAGCCATCGGAGATGGCCTCACCGAACTCACGCGCCTTGGTGTCGAGGTCGCTGAAGAACAGCTTGCCCTGACGGGTGTTGTTCGCTTCATGCGCGATCAAGAATCCGACGCCGACCCCGATGACCAACCAGATGAAATTCTTCATGACAAATGCTCCCTGAACGGTGTGGAGACCCTGATAGAAATGCGCGACGGCCGCGCGAGTGGTGCGGTCGGCCTATCCCGGACTCGACCAGCCTCTTTCCAGCGTAGCCGACTACCCGCGCCGACGACCTGCGCGCGTCGGGGATGCTGCGCGAAAACCCGCCCTCACGGCGGCGGAGAAGCCGGCGAGTTTGATGAGCGGTCCGCCGACGGTCGCGGCGAACAGCGCGACGAGTGCCGAGACGTTGCCCGTCACATCCGCGACGTTTCCGGTGATCGTATCGACCCTGGCCAGCTGTTTGTTGGTCTCCTGCAGGGTGGTCGTCGTCTCGGACAGGAGCGGAGTGACGTTCTGGCTCAGCTCGTGGATCGCGAGGGTCGTCTCGTCGAAGACCCGGCCGAGCTTCAGCAGCGGAACGGCGAGCAGCCCGACGAGAACAGCAAACACGACGGCGGCAGCGAGGCCCGCGATATCTCCACCTGACACTGGTGACTCCATCCATTCCGAAAGGTTCATACGTTGACTCCCGGCCGACAGCACCGGTTAACGCACGAAGCGGACCACCCCTGGGGGTGATCCGCTCTCCAGCGTAGTTCAGATGCCGCCGGACGGCGGGCAGGGGAACCTAGCGGGCTGCGTAGTACTCGACGACGAGCTGGACTTCACACGTCACGGGGATTTCGATGCGCTTCGGGCGACGCACGAGGCGGGCCTGGAGCTTGTCGATCTCGACCTCGAGGTACGGCGGGAGCTTCGGGAGCACGTCGACGTGTCCGCCGGCTGCGGCGACCTGGAACGGCTCCATGCCCTCGCTGCGAGCCTTGACGTGGATGAGCTGACCCGGCTTCACGCGGAAGGAGGGGCGGTCGACGAGCTGGCCGTCGACGAGGATGTGACGGTGCACGACCATCTGGCGGGCCTGCGCGGTCGTGCGGGCGATTGCCGCGCGAACGAGAAGGGCGTCGAGACGGGTCTCGAGGATCTCGACCAGGTTTTCACCGGTCAGGCCCTGGGCGCGACGGGCCTCTTCGAAGGCGATCTTGAGCTGGGCTTCGCGGATGCCGTACTGGGCCCTTAAGCGCTGCTTTTCGCGGAGACGCACGGCATAGTCAGAGTCGGTCTTGCGCTTGGTGCGACCGTGCTCGCCCGGAGCGTACGGACGCTTCTCGAGGTAGCGGGCGGCCTTCGGGGTCAGGGCGATGCCCAGGGCCCGCGACAGGCGGGTCTTACTGCGGGTACGTGACTTGGTAGACACGGTGTCCTTTCAATGGAACGAGCAACAGACAAAGTGGAATCCAGGGCGCCAGCGTGTGGGCCGGCGTCATGGGAGATCAGAGGGGTGTGCCACGGGGTGCCCGGCTACAGGGCTCCCTCTCCAACCTGGAATCGGACGCAGCCGCATGCCGATGCCAGTTGTAGGCCTGAACAGACTACCACACCGGACCCGGCCGGCCATGCCTGGGCTGGACCCGGCGCGGGGGCCCGGAGTCACTCGCCGCGGATGATCCGGCGCAGCTTGGCGAGGCGTGCCGAGACCTCTCGCTCATTGCCGTGTTCGGTGGGTTCGTAGTAGCGGACGGCCGCGAGTTCGTCCGGCGGGTACTGCTGCTGCACGACGCCGAGGGTGTCGTCGTGCGGGTAGCGATACCCCTTGCCGTGCCCGAGTCGTTTGGCGCCGGCGTAGTGGGCGTCGCGCAGGTGCTTCGGCACCCGGCCGGTCTTGCCCGCGCGCACATCGGCGATCGCCGCGTCGAGCGCGAGGTACGAAGCGTTGGACTTGGGCGCGGTCGCGAGGTGCACGACGGCCTGGGCGAGCGGGATCCGCCCCTCCGGCATCCCGATGAGCTGCACGGCGTCGGCGGCGGCGACCGCGATCACGAGGGACTGGGGGTCTGCCATCCCGATGTCCTCCGAGGCGAGGACGATGATGCGGCGCGCGATGAATCGCGGGTCCTCCCCCGCCTCGATCATCCTCGCGAGATAGTGCAGCGACGCATCGACGTCCGATCCCCGCACCGACTTGATGAAGGCGCTGATCACGTCGTAGTGCTCATCCCCGTTGCGGTCGTAGCGCAAGAGCGCCCTGTCGACGGCGAGGGCGACCGTGTCGCTCGTGATGACGGGGCGGGCGTCAGGCACGTCTGCGGCCTCGCCATCGACCTCGTCATCGTCATCGTCATCAGTCCCCGATGACAACGCAGAGACGGATGCCGCCTCGAGCGCCGTGAGGGCACGGCGGGCGTCGCCGGAGGCGAGCCTGATAATGGTCGCGCGGGCCTCGGGTTCCAGCACGAAGCGATCGGCCAGTCCGCGCGCATCCGTCACGGCCCTGTCGATGACGACCCCGAGGTCCTCGTCGCTGAGCGTCTCGAGGGTGAGCAGGAGGGACCGGGACAGCAGGGGGGCGATCACGGAGAACGACGGATTCTCGGTCGTCGCTGCGACGAGAATGATGACGCCGTTTTCGACGCCGGGCAGCAGTGCGTCCTGCTGGGCCTTGCTGAACCGGTGGATCTCGTCGAGGAAGAGCACGGTCGACAGCCCGTAGAGGTCGCGGCTCGTGCGTGCCTCCTCCATCACCTGCCGCACGTCGCGCACCCCCGCGGAGACCGCGGAGAGTTCGACGAAGCGGCGGCCGGAACTGTGCGCGATCGCCTGGGCGAGGGTCGTCTTCCCGGTGCCCGGCGGACCCCAGAGGATCACGGACACCGCGCCGCGCTCCCCCGACTTGTCGCTGGCCAGACTGACCAGGGGCGAACCGGGGGTGAGCAGGTGCCGCTGGCCGGCCACTTCGGCGAGGGTCGTCGGTCGCATCCGTACTGCGAGAGGTGTTGCGCCACTGCGCAGTCCGGGTTGTCCATCGACCATGCCTCCAGCGTAGTTCGCACCGCTGACACCGGCGTTCGAGCGGCAGTGCTCGCGTTGTAGAGTTCAAGCTGGTCGCGGAAGACATCCGCACAGCATCCTGGAGGACAGCCGTGGCAGCGAACAAGAAGCAGGATCGCGACGAGCGCGAGGCCCGCATCCGGGTTCGCGCGTACCAGGCACGCCGGGCGGTGCACGAACACCAGCAGTCCCGTCGCCGCAGGGACAACGTCGTGGCCGGCATCGCCGTCGTCGTCGTCGCCGTGCTCGCGGTCGTCGCCCAGGTCTACTTCTTCAACGGCGGGCCCGGTACTCCGGCGCCGAGCTCCTCCGCGACGGCCACGCCAACGGCCACGGCCACCCCGACCGCCGCCGCCGGCGCGAACACCGGGACCGTCCCGCCGAGCACGCTCGCAGAGGGCCGCACCTGGACAGGAACCCTCGGCCTCAACGGCATCAACCTCGGAATCGAACTCGACGGTGCCGCGGCCCCCCAGGCGGTCTCGTCCACGATCAGCCTCGCCCAGTCCGACTTCTACTCCGACCTGACCTGTCACCGGCTGACGACCTCGGGGATCTACGTGCTCCAGTGCGGCGACCCGGCCGGCGACGGTTCCGGCGGCCCCGGCTACAGCTATGGTCCCGTCGAGAATGCGCCCGCCGACAACGTCTACCCGGCCGGTTCCATCGCGATGGCGCGCCAGAGCGCCAACGGATACAGCCAGGGCAGCCAGTTCTTCATCCTCTACCAGGATTCGACCATCCCGTCGGATGCCGCGGGCGGCTACACGGTGATCGGCCATGTCACGAGCGGCCTCGACCAGGTGAAGGCGCAGATCACGGATGCCGGAGTCGCCGACGGTTCGACGGACGGCGCCCCGAAGGTCACGACCTTAATCAGCGCCTTCAGCGTCCAGTAGTTCCAGCCGTCCGGGCCTTGCAATAGGCTTGACCGGGTATTGGCCCAGTGTGGGCACACACACATCGACATCTAAGGTGAGACTCTTGACTACGACAGATCAGCAACCATGGGGTCGCGTAGACGAATCCGGCACGGTTTTCGTGCGCGAAGCGTCGGGCGAACGCGCGGTTGGCCAGTATCCTGACGCGACGCCGGAGGAGGCCCTGGCCTACTTCGAGCGCAAGTACGTCGAACTCAACGGACAGGTCACCCTTCTCGAGCAGCGTGCCAAGGGCGGTGCCCCGGCTGCTGACATCGCCAAATCCGTCTCGCACCTCGCGAAGACGGTTGCGACCGCAAACGCCGTCGGCAACCTCGCCGCCCTCGTGGAGCGTCTCGGCGCCCTCGGTGGCGCCGTCAGCGAGCTCACGGAGCAGCAGGGTGCCGAATCGAAGGCCGCCGCTGTGGCAGCCGTCGCCGAACGCGCCGCGATCGTCGAGGAGGCAGAGACCCTCGCAGCAGAGGACCCCGCCAAGACGCAGTGGAAGCAGACGAGCGCCGCCCTCGACGCCCTGTTCGCCAAGTGGCAGGCGCACCAGCACGATGCGCCCCGCATCCCCAAGGGTGAGGCCAACGAGCTCTGGAAGCGTTTCCGCGCGGCACGCACCACCATCGAGCAGAATCGCAAGGCGTTCTTCGCCGAGCTCGACACGGCGCACAAGGACGTCCGCAACCGCAAGCAGCAGCTCATCGAGCAGGCTGAGGCGCTTGCGCCGAAGGGCGCGGACGGCATCCCCGCCTACCGCACGCTGCTCGACGAGTGGAAGCTCGCCGGACGCAGCGGCAAGAAGCAGGACGACGCCATGTGGGCGAAGTTCAAGGCCGCCGGCGACGTGCTCTACTCCGTCAAGTCGGAGATCGACGCCCAGGACGACGAGGAATTCGCCGGGAACCTCGTCGAGAAGCTCGCGCTCCTCACCGAAGCCGAAGCGCTCCTCACCGAGACCGACCGCACCAAGGCACGCAGCGCGCTCAGCTCCGTGCAGCGCCGCTGGGACGCGATCGGCAAGGTTCCCCGCGACTCCGTCAAGCTCGTCGAAGATCGCATGCGCAAGGTCGAAGCGGCCGTCCGCAAGCTCGACGACGACCACTGGGTTCGGAACAACCCGGAGACCAAGGCCCGCACGGAGGGCCTCGCCGGACAGCTGCACGACGCGATCGCCAAGCTCGAGGCCGAACTCGCCGCCGCAGAGGCAGGAACCGATGCCCGCGCGATCAAGGACGCCCGCGAGGCGCTCGAGGCCCGCAAGGCGTGGTTGAAGGCCATCGGCCAGTAGCAGGCACCCCCGCAGAGTCCGTCCACAGGCGACGGGGCTCCGGTTTCTGTCCACAGATCCGGGGCCCCGTCGCTTCTGTGTTCCCTCCCGGCGCATCCTGTCCGGGTGTCCGACCGGCTCCCCGACATCCTCTCCTCCGGCGACCTTCCCGTCGCCGAACTCTCGAGCCTGTGCCTCGACGGCGAGCTCTTCCGTGTCGGCGACTTCTGGAGCCCGGTGGACCTGGCAGAAGACCGGGACCAACGGGCACGGTCCCTTGCCCTCCTGGTACCGGTGAGGGCCATCGCGGAACGGCTGACCGCCGCATGGATCTACGGTCTCGCCCCCGAGCCGCAGCGCCACCAGTTCTGCGTGCCCAGGACGGCGCGCGCGTACTTCCCGCCGTCACCGCGGTTCGGAGTCCGGGAGGTCGTCTGCGACCCCGAGCACATCGTCCGCCTCGGTGCCGCCACCGTGAACAGGGCAGACGTCCGGGTGGCCGGCCTGCTCGTGACCCGGCCGCTGCGCACCGCACTCGACCTGGCCCGCTGGCCTCCCCCGGAGTTCCCTGAGCCGGCGCCCCTGATCGCGACCCTGCTCCGCCTCGCCGGTCACCCGGACGCCACGGCGGCGAGGCGCGCCTGCGCCGCCGACAGCCTGCCGTTCACCCACAGGGCGCTCGGGCACCTCGACGCCGCGGAAGCGGCCATGACGTCGCTCGGGGAGCCTAGCCGTCGTTGACGCGGTAGACGTCGTAGACCGCGTCGATGCGGCGCACGGCGTTGAGCACCCGGTCGAGGTGGGTGGTGTCACCCATCTCGAAGACGAAACGGCTGATCGCCAGCCGGTCGCTCGAGGTGTGCACGGTCGCGGAGAGGATGTTGACGTGATGCTCGGAGAGCACCCTGGTCACATCGGAGAGGAGTCCGGAGCGGTCGAGGGCCTCGATCTGGATCTGGACCAGGAACAGGCTCTTGGACGTCGGGGCCCAGTCGACCTCGATCATCCGTTCCGGTTCCTTGAGCAGCGACTGCACGTTGCGGCAGGACGCCTGGTGCACGGAGACACCGGCGCCGCGGGTGATGAAGCCGACGACCTTGTCCCCGGGAACCGGGGTACAGCAGCGGGCGAGCTTGACCAGGATGTCCGGGGCGCCACGGACCAGGATCCCGGAGTCGCTGTTGCGCAGCGTCTGGGTGCGTCCGTTCGGCGCGAACGGCAGATCGGTCGCATCGCTCTCCTCGACGCTCTGCAGCGTCGCGACGACCTTCTCGAGCACGGACTGCGTGCTGATGTGTCCCTCGCCGACGGCGGCGTAGAGCGCGGAAACGTCCTCGTACTTCATCACCGCTGCGACCTCGGCGAAGGAGTCCTGGTTCATCAGCTTCTGCAGGGGCAGGTTCTGCTTGCGCATCGCGCGGGCGATGGCGTCCCTGCCCTGTTCGATGGCTTCGTCGCGGCGTTCCTTGGTGAACCACTGCCGGATCTTGTTGCGGGCCCTGGGACTCTTGACGAAGTTGAGCCAGTCCTTGCTCGGCCCGGAGTCCGGGTTCTTCGAGGTGAAGACCTCGACGACGTCTCCCGTGACCAGGGGGCTCTCGAGCGGCACGAGTCGCCCGTTGACCTTGGCGCCCATGGTGCGGTGGCCGACCTCTGTGTGCACGGCGTATGCGAAGTCGACGGGAGTCGCTCCCGTCGGCAGGCCGATCACCCGGCCCTTCGGCGTGAAGACGTAGACCTCTTTCGCACCGATTTCATAACGCAGCGAGTCGAGGAACTCCCCGGGGTCGGCTGTCTCGGCCTGCCAGTCCGAGATGTGCGCGAGCCAGGCCATGTCGGTATCGCTCTGCGGGCCAGGCCCTGAGCTCTTGCCGGTGGTCTGCTCCTTGTACTTCCAGTGCGAGGCGACACCGAACTCGGCGCGCTGGTGCATCTCCTGGGTGCGGATCTGGATCTCGACGGCGCGGCCGCTCGGGCCGAGCACCGTCGTGTGCAGCGACTGGTAGAGGTTGAACTTCGGTGTGGCGATGTAGTCCTTGAACCGGCCGGGCAGCGGCGTCCAGCGGGCGTGGATCGCTCCGAGCACGGCGTAGCAGTCTCGCACCGAGTTCACCAGGACACGGATACCGACGAGGTCGTAGATCTCGTCGAACTCACGGCCCCGCACGACCATCTTCTGATAGATGGAGTAGTACTGCTTGGGCCGTCCGGCGACCTTGCCGCGGATGCGTGCTGCCTTGAGATCTTCGACGATCGCGTCGATGACGTGTTGCACGAATTCCTCGCGCTGCGGGGTGCGCTGCTTGACGAGGCTTTCGATCTCGGCGTAAAGCTTCGGGTACAGGACCGCGAAGGACAGGTCCTCGAGCTCCCACTTGATCGTCTGGATCCCGAGACGGTGCGCCAGCGGCGCGTAGATCTCCAGGGTCTCCGTCGCCTTGCGCACCGCGGACTCCGCGGGAACGAAACCCCAGGTGCGCGCGTTGTGCAGTCGGTCGGCGAGTTTGATGATCAGCACCCGGATGTCCTTGGACATCGCGACGATCATCTTGCGCACGGTCTCGGCCTGGGTGCTGTCGCCGTATTTGACCTTGTCGAGTTTCGTCACGCCGTCGACGAGCATGGCGATCTCGTCGCCGAAGTCCGCGCGCAACTGGTCGAGGGTGTACTCGGTGTCTTCGACGGTGTCGTGCAGGAGCGCGGCGGCGACGGTCTTCGGGCCGATGCCGAGATCGGCGAGAATCTGGGCGACGGCGACCGGATGCGTGATGTACGGTTCCCCGCTGCGGCGCACCTGGCCCTCGTGAGCGTGTTCCGCTGCGGTGTACGCGCGCTCGATGATCGACAGGTCGACCTTCGGGTGGTGCATCCGCACGGTCCTGAGCAGGGTGTCCACTGCGCCGACCGGCTGGGCGCGGGAGAAGATCCGCGGGACAAGACGCCGGAGGGAGGCGGCGGGCAGCGGCGCGTTCGGTGGCGGTGTCGTCGTTTCCGTCATCTCACACCTCGTTCGCGAGCGCCCGGCCATTCCCGGGCATCCAGCAATTATCGCGCCTTTTCCGACCACTCCGCGCCGCTCCCGCCGAAATGGGCAGGAGCGGCACGGTTAAGGGTGTTCCACCGGAGCTAGACGGTGACGCGAACGTCCGTCTTCGGCGCGGACGACGCCTTGGCGCGCAGGGCGAGCGCTTTCTTGTCGCGCTTGCGCACAGCGGGCTCCCTGGTGCGGAGCTGGGCGTAGAGCGGAGACGCGATGAAGATCGTCGAGTACGCGCCGGCCACGATTCCGATCAGGAGCGCGAGGGAAATGTCGCGCAGGGTACCCGCACCGAGCACGAACGCTCCGATGAAGAGGATCGAGCCGACCGGGAGGATCGCGACGACGGAGGTGTTGATCGAGCGCACCAGCGTCTGGTTCACCGCGAGGTTGACCGAGTCTGCGAAGGTCCTGCGCGATTCGGGACCATCTTCGCGGGTGTTCTCGCGGATCTTGTCGAACACCACGACGGTGTCGTAGAGCGAGTAGCCGAGAATCGTCAGGAACCCGATCACGGCGGCCGGAGTGATCTCGAACCCGGTGATGCCGTAGAACCCCGCCGTGATGATGAGGTCGTGCAGCAGGGCGACCATCGCGGCGAGCGACATCTTCCAGGTGCGGAAGTACAGGGCCATCCCGATCGCCGCGAGCACGAGGAAGATCCCGAGGCCGCGAAGTGCCTGCCCGGTGATGTCCGCGCCCCACGACGGGCCGATGAACGAAGCGGTGACCTGCTCGGTGGGCACCCCGTATGCGTCGGCGAGTGCTGTGCGCATCTGCCGGGTCGCGTCGCTCGACAGCTGGTCCGTCTGGATGCGGATGCCGGTGGTGCTGACGTTCGAGACCTTCGGAACCGCAGCGGGCTCGACGCTCGTCACGGCCTTGACCGCGAGCGACTGGTCCTGGTTCGCGACGTCGCTCACGACGAATTCGGAGCCGCCGGTGAATTCGATGCCGAAGACGAACCCGCCACGGAGCTGGGGCACGACAAGCGCGATCAGGATCGCGATACCGGCCAGGGAATACCAGAGCCTGCGACGCCCGATGATGTTGAAGGAGCGCTTGCCGGTGTGCAGGTCGTTGCCGAACTGGGAGAAGCTGGCCATTAGGAATCCTTCCCGTCGGTCGACCGATCCGTGGAGGATCCGACGAGTTCTGATGCCTTGCGCTCGGCGATGGTCTGGCGCTTGGCGGCCTCACGACTCGCGGAAGACAACTTCGCCGAAGCGACCTCGTCTGACGGACGGAACTTCGCCCTCCCCCGGTAGGTGGCTCCGAGAGCTCTCGGGTCCAGGCCGCTGAAGCGGTGGCCCTCGCTGAAGAACCGGGTCTGGGCGAGCAGCTGGAGTGTCGGGTGGGTGAAGAGCGCCACGACGACGACGTCGACGATCGTCGTGAGCCCGAGCGTCAGGGCGAAGCCCTTGACGTTGCCGACGGCGACGATGAAGAGCACGCCTGCGGCGAGGAAGTTGACCGCGTCGGAGGCGAGGACCGTGCGGATGGCGCGCTTCCAGCCCGCTTCCACGGCCGATTCCAGCCCACGGCCGTCGCGCAACTCGTCGCGCACTCGTTCGAAGTACACGATGAACGAGTCCGCCGTGATTCCGATGGCGACGATCAACCCCGCGACACCGGCGAGGGAGAGCCGGTAGCCCTCACGCCAGGACAGGATCGTGATCAGGAGGTAGGTGATCACTGCGGCGACGACGAGGGACGCCACCGTGACGAAGCCGAGCAACCGGTACTGCAGGAGCGAGTACAGCACGACCAGGATGAGTCCGATCAGGCCGGCGATGAGGCCGCTCACGAGCTGGGTCGAACCGAGGGTCGCCGAGATCGTGTCCTGGCTCTGCACGGTGAAGCTCAGCGGCAAGGCGCCGAACTTCAGCTGGTCCGCGAGCACCTTGGAGGATGCCTGGTCGAAGCTGCCGCTGATCTGGGCGTTGCCGTCCGTGATCACGGCGAGGGTGCGCGGCGCGGAGATGACCTTGCCGTCGAGCACGATCGCGAACTGGTTCTGCACGCCGGTGAGTCCGCTCAGCCGGGTGCTGACCGTTGCGAAGTCCTTGGTGCCCTGCTCGTCGAACTTGATGTTGACGACCCACTCGCCGGTGGTGGCACCGGACTGGGTGGTCTTCTGGCCGTTGGTGGCGTCGGAGACGTTCTCGCCGCTGACCTCCACCGGGCCGAGGATGTACTTGACCGAACCGTCCGTCTCACAGGTCACGAGCGGCTGGTCGGCCGGTGCGACGTTGGAGGTGTCGATGGTCGAGCAGTCGAAGGCGGCGTACTGCGCCTGGAGCGCCGGGGTCACCCAGCTGAGGTCGCTGCCGTTGGTGGGTACCGCCGTCGGCGTGCTCGGCAGGGTCGGGTCGACCGTCGCGGCCGGAGTCGGCGTCGCGGTGCCGTCGGCGCCGATCGCGGCCGTCGAGGGCGCTGCGGCGACCAGGACGGGGCGGAATTCGAGCTTCGCTGACGATTCGATCCGGTTGATCGTGGCGTCGTCCGGGATTCCCGGGATCGACACGACGATGTTCTGGCCGCTCGTGTTGATCTCCGCCTCGGAGACACCGGAGGAGTCGATGCGCTGCCGGATGATCGACACCGCCTGGTTCAGCTGCTCCTGGGAGACGGACTGACCGGACTCGAGCTTCGGCGCGAGGATGATCTGCGTGCCACCCTCGAGGTCGAGGGCCAGCTTGGGCGCCCAGGACCCTCCGGCGGTGAGGACACCGATGAGGTTGACTGCGACCAGGCCGATGACGATCACCCCCAGCCACGTCAGGGAACGCCAGGCCTTCTTGGCCGGAGTCGACTTTGCCACCTTGGAACTCAGCTTTCTATACGCGTGCACGCGCCACAAGGACGCGAGCCGGGCGAGGGTTGGTTACGCGTCGCCCTTGGTGGGGTCGCTCTTGGTCGAATCGGTTGACGGGGCATCGTCGGCGATGCGCTCGCCGAACTCGGGTTCGCCCATGACGATCGCGTTGTCTTCGTTGAGCCGTGCGGTGTGGGTGTCGTCGACGGACGACTCGAGCTCGGCGTCCGCATCGTCGGCGGTGACGGCCGGCTCGACGACCCGGGAGATCGCCTGGCGGTGCATCTGCACGACGGTTCCGGGAGCAATCTCGAGCTCGACCTTGTTTGCTTCCTCGTCGATCGACAGAATGGTTCCGTACATACCGAAGTTGGTCATGACGTTCGCGCCTGCGACCATCTGCGACTGCAGCGACGCCTGCTCCTTCTGGCGCTTGCGGCCGTTGCGGAACATAAAGAACACCAGCAGCGCCAATACGGCGAGCATGACAAGAGTCAACGGATCCATAGTGCGGCAAAGCCTTCCAGTTGCGGCGCGGTGGCCGAAGCGTGTGCGTACATGCGGCTCGGAGCGAACCACATCGAATTATAGGTCATCAATCGGAAGGGCGGGTTGGCGGCCGACGTCGTTCGGATCGGCGAGCCCGAAGTGCCGCCACGCGGCCGCGGTGGCCACCCTGCCACGCGGGGTGCGCGTGAGGAAGCCTATCCGCACCAGGAACGGCTCGACGACAGACTCGACGGTCTCCGACTCCTCCCCCACCGAAACGGCGAGGGTGTTCAGTCCGACCGGCCCACCCCCAAAACGGGTCAGGATGATGTTCATGACCTCACGGTCGAGCCTGTCGAGGCCGATCGGGTCGACATCGTAGAGTTCGAGGGCCGCATGGACGGCCGCCAGGTCGGCTGCTCCGCCGTGCACGAGGGCATAGTCGCGCACCCGGCGCAGCAGCCGGTTCGCGATGCGCGGCGTTCCCCGGCAGCGGCCGGCGATCTCCGCGATGGCCTCCCTGTCGATCTCGAGGTCGAGCATGGTCGCGGCCCGGGCAAGGACCTGCTCCAGTTCCTGGCTCGCATAGAACTCAAGGTGTGCCGTGAAGCCGAAGCGGTCGCGGAGCGGGTTCGGCAGCATCCCGGACCGAGTCGTCGCACCGACAAGGGTGAACGGGGCGAGGTCGAGCGGCACCGACGTCGCGCCGGCGCCCTTACCCACCATGATGTCGATTCGGAAGTCTTCCATCGCCAGGTAGAGCATCTCCTCCGCGGACCTGGCCATCCGGTGGATCTCGTCGATGAAGAGCACCTCGCCGGGCACGAGGGAGGACAGCACGGCTGCGAGGTCGCCGGCGTGCTGGATGGCGGGGCCGCTCGACATTCGCAGCGGGCGGTTGCCCTCGTAGGCGATGATCATCGCGAGCGTGGTCTTGCCGAGGCCGGGAGGGCCGGCGAGCAGGATGTGGTCCGGCGTGCGGTTCTGCATCGTCGCGGCAGTGAGCATGAGCTGCAACTGGCCGCGCACCTTCTGCTGGCCGACGAATTCCGCGAGGCTTCGGGGACGGAGCGCGCCCTCGAACGCGAGCTCCGCCTCGCCCTCGAGCAGCGGGCTGGTGAGTTCGACGCCCGGGTCCGGTGTCCCTGCGAACGGTTCGGCGGTCACTGTCGGTCCTCCGATGCCTGGTGCGCCGGTCCGAGCCGGGCGAGGACGAGCCTCAGCAGCGCGGCGACACCGATCAGGTCGGGGTCTGCGGCTTCTGCGAGGGTCTCCCTGACGGCTTCCTCCGCAACCCGTTCCGACCAGCCGAGGCCGATCAGGGCGGCCTGGACGTTGGCGGAGGGGCTCGCGGCGGCCGGCCGCCTGGTGCGGGGCGCGCCGTCGACGGCGGACACGACGACCTTGCCTGCGAGCGACAGGATGATGAGCTTCGCGGTCTTCGGCCCGATGCCGCTGACCTTGCGGAAAACGGCGTCGTCTTCACCGGCGACGGCCTGGGCGATCTGGTTCGGGGTGAGCACGGCGAGCACGCCGAGCGCGGACTTCGGGCCGACCCCGGTGACGCCGACGAGGAGCTCGAACACGGACAGTTCGTCGGCGGACGCGAAGCCGTAGAGGGTGAGCGAGTCCTCCCTGACCAGCAGGGTGGTGAGCAGGCGCGCCTCGGTTCCGTGCCTGAGGCCGAGGGCGGTGGCGGGCGTCACCTGCACGGCGAGCCCGACTCCCCCGACCTCGAGCACCGCGGTCGAGCCGGCGGCGGAGAGGACGAGTCCACGTACGGAAGAGATCATCGCTTAAGCCTACGGGGCACCGCCGACGCTGCCGCGCCGCGCTCCGCGGCGCGCCACGCAGCCTGTGCGGGCGTGAGTGCGCCGCCCGCGAGTCCGTCCGCCGTCGGCAGGGTTCCCCCGGACGCCCCGGTACGCCAGGCGTGGCAGATGGCCAGCGCGAGCGCGTCGGCGGCGTCAGCGGGCTTCGGAACTTCGCTGAGGCCGAGCACGCGGGCGACCATCGCGCCGACCTGGGCCTTGTCCGCCGAGCCGTAGCCGGTGATCGCCGCCTTGACCTCGCTCGGGGTGTGCAGGGTGACCGTGAGGCCGCGCTGGGCGGCGAGCAGGAGGGCGACCCCGCTGATCTGGGCGGTACCCATCACTGTGCGCACGTTGTGCTGGGCGAAGACGCGCTCGATGGCGACGAAGGCCGGCTTGTGCCGGTCCATCATCTCCTCGAGCCCGCGGCTCAGCAGGAGCAGGCGCTGCTCGAGCGGAAGCTCGGGTGAGCTGCGCAGGACCGTGACGTCGACGAGCGTCGCCGTGCGATTCGGCGCGACGTCGACGACACCGACGCCGCAACGGGTGAGCCCGGGGTCGATTCCGAGCACCCGCACGGCCACCGGTGTCTACTCGTTCTCGGCTTCGAGCTCGGCGGAGACGGCGGCAGACACGGCGTAGTTGCTGTAGATGTTCTGCACGTCGTCGAGTTCCTCGAGGGCGTCGATGAGCTTGAAGACCTTGCGGGCGGTCTCGGCGTCCACGTCGATCGTGAGCTGCGGGACGAAGGCGATGTCGGCCGAGTTGTAGTCGATTCCGGCGGCCTGCAGGGCCGTACGGGTTGCCACGAGGTCCTGGACCTCGCTGAAGACCTCGAAGGTCTCCCCTTCGTCGACGACCTCTTCGGCTCCGGCGTCGAGGACCGCTCCGAGGACGTCGTCTTCGGTGACGCCGTTCGCCTTGGACACCACCACGATGCCCTTGCGGTGGAAGTTGTATGCGACACTGCCGGGGTCTGCCATGTTGCCGCCGTTGCGGCTGACCGTCGTACGGACTTCCGCCGCTGCCCGATTCTTGTTGTCGGTGAGGCACTCGATCATGATGGCGACGCCGTTGGCGGCGTAGCCCTCGTACATGATCGTGGTGTAGTCGACGACGACGCCGGCGAGGCCGGCCCCGCGCTTGACGGCGCGGTCGATGTTCTCGTTGGGGACCGAGGTCTTCTTGGCCTTCTGGATCGCGTCGACGAGAGTCGGGTTACCCGACAGGTCGGCGCCGCCCATACGTGCGGCGACCTCGATGTTCTTGATCAGCTTGGCGAAGGCCTTGGCCCTCCGTGAGTCGGTGACCGCCTTCTGGTGCTTGGTAGTCGCCCACTTGGAATGTCCGGACATGAATCTCCCGTTGTCGTGCTTGGCTGTCTGATTGTGGTGCCGGCCGTCTGCCGCCAGTGGCAGAACAGCGAATTCGTCGCACCAATGCGGTGTTCGCCAGTCTAACCCGAGGTGCCCGATCCGCCCTGCCGGAGCCTTCCGGCAAGCGCGGCGGACCCCTGATGCTCCAGGGCGGGTCAGAGCGTGATGATCTTCTGCAGGGTGTTCAGGTTGCGGGTTGTGGTCGTCGCGCGGTATTTCACCTTCGCGCTCTTCTTGCTGAAGGCGCTCTTGATGCCGACGGCCTTCCGGACCTCCCAGTAGAGGACACCGTGGCCGAGTTCGATCCGTTCATCCGCCTGGTCGAGTTCCCTGGCGTGGCCCGCGAGCTCTGCAAGGTGGGTCGGGTCCGAACCGAACATGACGTAGGCGTGCCAGCCTTCTCGCTCCGGGAACGGGTAGGAACGCACCTCGCGGGTGAGTTCGGCCTCGTCGATGAGCACGATCCAGGCTTCGTAGTCGAAGCGCTCCGACAGGGCCGCCTCGATCCGGCTCTTGATCGCGCCTGGCGAGGCCTGGGCCGCATCGTCGACGCTGAAGACGACGTTGCCGCTCGCGACCACAGTCCTGACGTCGGTGTAGCCGAGGCCCTGGAAGGTCTCGACGAGATCATTCATGGCGATGGTTATGCCGTTGACATTGATTCCCCTGAGCAGGGCTACGTATCGCATCATCGTTGACTCATGCCCAAACCCTAGTCCCGGACCCGCCAGGCGGGAAACCCCGCCGGTCCTCAGCCGAGGAAGCGGGCCGCAGCGACCGTGCTGAGGAAATACTCGTGGAAGCGGTGCTCCCCCGTGATCTCCGGGTGGAACGAGGTACCGAGCAGGCGCCCCTGCTCCACAGCGACGCACCGGCCATCGGCGAGCCGGGCGAGAGCCGTCGCCTGCGGGCCGACCGTGTCGACCACCGGGGCGCGGATGAACACGGCGTGCACCGGTGCTTCGCCCAGCACCGGCACGTCCAGATCGGTCTCGAAGGACTGCGTCTGCGAGCCGAAGGCATTGCGCCGGACGCTGATGTCGAGGCCGCCGATGCTCTCCTGGCCGCGGATGCCGTCGACGACGGTGTCCGCAAGCATGATCAGTCCCGCGCAGGTGCCGTAGACCGGGAGACCGGCCCTGACGGCGGCCCGCAAGGGATCGGCAAGGCCGAAGGCCCGCGCGAGCTTGTCCATCACGCTGGACTCGCCGCCCGGAATCACGAGCCCGTCGACGCGGGCGAGTTCCTCAGGGCGGCGCACCAGGACGACGTCCGCTCCGAGGGTGCGCAATACCTGCGCATGCTCGCGAAAGTCGCCCTGGAGGGCGAGTACTCCTACCGTCACCTGTTCGAGCTACCAGCCGCGCTCGGAGAGGCGGTGCGGTGCGGGGAGGTCGGACACGTTGATGCCGACCATGGCCTCGCCGAGGCCGCGCGATACGGATGCGATGACGCTGGGGTCGTCGTAGAACGTGACGGCCTTGACGATCGCGTTCGCGCGGGCCTGCGGGTTGCCCGACTTGAAGATACCGGAGCCGACGAAGACGCCGTCCGCACCGAGCTGCATCATCAGGGCGGCATCGGCCGGGGTGGCCACGCCACCGGCGACGAACAAGACAACGGGGAGCTTGCCGGTCGCGGCGATCTCCACGACGAGCTCGTACGGGGCCTGCAGGTCCTTGGCCGCGACGTAGAGCTCGTCCTTGCTGAGCGAGGACAGGCGGCCGATCTCACCCTTGATCGTCCGGATGTGCTTCATGGCCTCCGAGACGTCGCCGGTGCCGGCTTCGCCCTTCGACCGGATCATGGCCGCGCCCTCGTTGATGCGACGGAGCGCCTCACCGAGGTTGGTCGCGCCGCAGACGAACGGCACGTCGAACTTCCACTTGTCTATGTGGTTGACGTAGTCGGCGGGGCTGAGCACTTCGGATTCGTCGATGTAATCGACGCCGAGAGCCTGCAGGACCTGAGCCTCGACGAAGTGGCCGATGCGGGCCTTCGCCATCACCGGGATGGACACCTCGGCGATGATGCTGTCGATCAGGTCGGGGTCGCTCATCCGTGCGACGCCACCCTGGGAGCGGATGTCCGCGGGAACGCGCTCGAGCGCCATGACGGCGACGGCACCGGCATCTTCCGCGATGCGGGCCTGTGCTGCGGTGACGACGTCCATGATGACGCCGCCCTTCATCATGTCGGCGAGACCGCGCTTGACACGGCTCGAACCAAACTGCTCGATGGATGTTGTTTCAGTCATAACGTGAATTCTATTCCTTGCGTCTGGTGGGAACTCCGCGAGCAGCGGCTGCGAGAGCGGGTGGTACGAGGGGAAGGGTGAACGGGGTCGGGCTAGGCGTCGTCGCGCGGCCAGCCGTCCGCGACCATCCGGCGGACATCGCCGAGCAGCTGCGGAATGGCCTTGGTCTTCGCGATGATCGGGAAGAAGTTCGAGTCGGTCGCCCAGCGTGGGACGATGTGCTGGTGCAGGTGTTCTGCGATACCTGCTCCGGCGACCCGGCCCTGATTCATCCCGATGTTGAAGCCGTCACAGTTGGACGTCTCCGCGAGCACGCGCATCGCCACCTGGGTCAGGCTACCGATCTCGGCGACTTCCTCCGGCGTTGCTTCGTCATAGGTCGCAATGTGACGGTACGGGCAGACGAGCAGGTGACCGCTGTTGTACGGGAACAGATTGAGCAGCACGTATGCGTGCGTGCCTCGGGCGACGATGAGAGCCTTTTCGTCGGTCATTGCCGGGGCGAGGCAGAACGGGCAGGCGTCGGCGTGCGGCTGGGTGCCGTCCTGGATGTAGACCATCCGGTGCGGCGTCCACAGCCGCTGGAAGGCGTCCGGTACGGCGGCGAAGTCGCCGGACAATTCGATCGTCTCGTCTCCGGCAGTCACGTCACACCTGCGCCTTGGTCGCGATCGCGTCGACGATGCGCAGGATCGCGTCCGCGACGGGGATGCCGTTCTCCTGGGTGCCGTCGCGGAAACGGAAGCTCACAGAGCCCGCCGCCCGGTCGTCTTCCCCCGCGATCAGCTGGAAGGGCACCTTCGCCTTGGTGTGGGTGCGGATCTTCTTCGGCATCCGGTCGCTCGAGGTGTCGAGTTCCGCGCGCACTCCGAGTGCCTTCAGCTGGCGGATGACGTCGCCGAGGTAGTCCTCGTATGCTTCCGCAACGGGGATGCCGACGACCTGTACCGGGGACAGCCAGACCGGGAAGGCGCCGGCGTAGTGCTCGAGGAGGATCGCGAAGAAGCGCTCGATGGAGCCGAGCAGGGCGCGGTGGATCATCACGGGCTGCTGCCTGGTTCCATCGGCCGCGGTGTATTCGAGCCCGAAGCGTTCCGGCTGGTTGAAGTCGAGCTGGACGGTGGACAGCTGCCACGTCCTGCCGATCGCGTCCCTCGCCTGCACGGAGATCTTCGGACCGTAGAACGCCGCTCCACCCGGATCGCTGACGAGTTCGAGCCCGGATTCGACGGCGACCTGCCGGAGGGTCTCCGTCGCTTCCTCCCACTGCTCGTCGGTGCCGACGAACTTCACCGGGTCTTTCGTGGAGAGTTCGAGGTAGAAGTCGGTGAGCCCGTAGCCGCGCAGCGTTTCGAAGACGAACTCGAGCTGGCTGGCGACCTCGGTCTTCACCTGTGCTTCGGTGACATAGATGTGGGCGTCGTCCTGGGTGAGCCCGCGCACCCGGGTGAGGCCGGACAGCGTCCCGCTCTTCTCGTAGCGGTAGACCGTGCCGAATTCGGCGAGGCGCAGCGGCAGTTCGCGGTAGCTGCGGCCCCGTGCCTTGAAGATGAGGTTGTGCATCGGGCAGTTCATCGGCTTCAGGTAATAGTCCTGACCCTGCCGGGTGACGTTCCCCTCAGCGTCGACCTCTTCGTCGAGGTGCATCGGCGGGAACATGCCGTCCTTGTACCACTGCAGGTGCCCACTGGTCTCGAACAGGTGCGCCTTGGTGATGTGCGGCGTGTTGACGAGGTCGTAGCCGTTCGCGAGCAGCTGCTCACGCATATAGTTCTCGATCTCCGCCCGGACGATCCCGCCCTTGGGGTGGAACACCGGGAGCCCGGAACCGATTTCCTCGGGGAACGAGAACAGGTCGAGTTCCTGGCCGAGCTTGCGGTGATCGCGCTTGGCTGCCTCCTCCTGGCGGGCCTGGAAGGCGCGCAGCTCGTCCTTGGTCGGCCAGGCCGTTCCGTAGATGCGCTGCAGCTGCGGGTTCTTCTCCGAACCGCGCCAGTAGGCAGCGGCAAGCCGGGTCAGGGAGTACCCGTTGCCGATCATGCGGGTGTTCGGCAGGTGCGGGCCGCGGCAGAGGTCTTTCCAGACGGTCTCGCCCGATTTCGGGTCGACGTTGTCGTAGATGGTGAGTTCGGCACCGCCGACCTCGACGGATTCGTTGTCCGCCGTGGCCGCGACCGCGCCGCCCTTGAGCCCGATCAGTTCGAGCTTGTACGGTTCTGCGGCGAATTCGGCCCGTGCGTCGTCGTCGGTCACGACGCGCCGCACGAATCGCTGGCCCTGGCGGATGATGCGGTCCATCGCCTTCTCGAGGGCCTTGATGTCCTCGGGGGTGAAGGGCACCTCGACGTCGAAGTCGTAGTAGAAGCCGTCCGTCACGGGCGGCCCGATCCCGAGGCGCGCCGCCGGGTTGACGTTCTGCACGGCCTGGGCGAGCACGTGCGCCGCCGAGTGGCGAAGGATGTTGAGACCGTCCGGGGACGAGATCGTCACGGGCTCCACGACATCCGTCGGAGTCAGCGTCGCGGCGAGATCCTTGAGTTCACCGTTGACGCGCATTGCGACAACAGACCGGTCGGTGAATAGCTCAAAGCCGTCAGCCACGTGTAGTACTCCTCAGTATTGTGCGAACCCCTCCAACTTTAGCGGCGCGGTCGCGACCGGGATTCCCCGTTCGGACACCGGTGGATGCCCGGCTCAGGCCACGAGGACGGTGTCACGCGCGAGCGACGGCACGGGTGGGCCCTGCGGCAACCGGCGGAACAGATGTCCCAGGACGTCCGGTGAGCAGGCGATCGCCTTGACGAGGCCGGGTCGATCCGAGAAGGAGGGCGGGTCGGAGGCGAGGGTGACGGCCAGCAGTCCGGCTCCGTCGTCGAGGAGCGACGCCAGTCCGGCGGCGATCCGCGGGCTCACGTGACCGACCGGGCGCCCGGTCGCCGCGTGCACCGCGATCGGACGCGGGCCGGGACCGCCCGCCTGCTCGCGGACAAGCCGGACAACCGATCCCGGCTGGAGGAGCCCCTCGCGTGCGACGATCGTGCGCTTGTCGACATTGCGCAGCCAGAAGCTCCAGATTCCGAGGCCGCGCAGGTGGCGGTTGCCGAGCGCGACGACCCGGCCGGTGCTCGGCTCCGTCAGCCACAGTTCCCCGGCGCCGGCGGCGGCGGCGAGGTACAGGGTGGGCAATCCCGCGGCGTCCGCGACGAGCAGGCGGTCCCAGTCCTGCGCAGGCAGGTACCGGCTTGCCGGCACCCCGCGGCGGGGAACGGAATGGGCGAGTGGACGGGCAGTGAGGTCCGCGGTGACTGCAGCGGAGACATCCGTCGCTCGTCTGCCGAACCGGATGCCCGGCGTCACCGTGTGCGAATTCATGGCGAACCTCCCCCTCGAGAGTGCTGCACCCTGCCCCGCACCGGTATCCCCATTCCGGTGGACGCTCGAACCGGTGTCCGCTTAAACGAAAAAACCCCCGGCCGTAAGCCGGGGGTTTATCTGTGGGCGATACTGGGATCGAACCAGTGACCTCTTCCGTGTCAGGGAAGCGCGCTACCGCTGCGCCAATCGCCCAAATCTAGTGCTTCAAGAACTTGTGTTCTCCAAGACTGGAGGTGGATACGGGATTCGAACCCGTGTATACGGCTTTGCAGGCCGCTGCCTCGCCTCTCGGCCAATCCACCGTATTCGGGTTCATACCAAAGAGAATCGGCCTTTCGGCCGATTCAATTCGAGCGGATGACGAGATTCGAACTCGCGACCCTCACCTTGGCAAGGTGATGCGCTACCACTGCGCCACATCCGCAACTGCGCGCATTTCTGCGTGCTTTGAAGACTGTACCGGTAGTTTTCCGGATATACAAACCGAGCGGAACTTACCGGCGGGGTGGCGCGTCGGTGCACGACAGGCGCCCGGTCTGGGCTAGTATCGAGAGTCGCGGTCGAAGAGAATTCGTTCGCCGCGGGCGATTGGCGCAGTTGGTAGCGCGCTTCCTTCACACGGAAGAGGTCATCGGTTCGAGTCCGGTATCGCCCACGGTTATCTCGGCAAAACCCCGCCTCGGCGGGGTTTTTTTGTACCCTCACACTGGGGGGTCCCGCGCCGCCAACCTGGGCGCGTCCTGTGCCAAGCTCTTCTTCAAGCCTAAGGACCATCCCATTGGTTCTCCGGCCCAGCGAACCCTCCTTCGTCTTCATCACGAAAGAGCGCTGCACTCCCGTCCTGTTCCGTGACACGATCCGAGCCCCCATCGGTCGCGTCCCTGAACTCGTGAACGCCGCACTGCCGGCTGCGTTCGATCTGCCGTCAGCACGTCTGTCGGCAGCCCTCGGCGCGTCCTTAGTCGTCCGTTCCAGACACCGTCAGTAGTCCCCCGCAGTAGTTCCTCAGCCAGAAAGGCCATTCCCATGACTTCCGTAGAAACCACAACGGCCACACCCGGCAAGATCCTCGGCATCGTCGGGTTCATCCTCGCCTTCATTCCGTACCTTCAGCTTCCCGGCCTCATCGTGAGCATCATCGGCTTCAACCAGGCCAAGAAGGCCGGCGCGCCCCGCGGCCTCGCCAAGGCCGGCATCATCCTGAGCGCCATCTTCCTCGTGCTCTTCGTGGTCATCCTCGTCGTCACCTTCTCGTTGGCCGCCAGCCAGACGCCCAGCGCCTAAGCACCCGCACTCCGCGCGTCCCGCTCCCCCCGGCCGGTTCCGACCGATGGGGAGCGGGACGTTTTCCATTCCCGGCGCTCCGACCGGTCAGGGTCCGCGTGACCTCGCCGCCTAGTCTGTGAGCATGGACCTTCTGCTCGGCCTCTGGGCGTACCTGACGGTGCGCCAGGCGCCGCTCCCCCTGCCCGTCGCCTGGCTGACCGTTGTTGCCGCCGCGACGATCGTGCTCGTCCCGGTGCTGTGGCTGGCGTGCCGGAACGTGGTCACGATCGCGCACGAGGGTGGGCACGCGCTCGTCGCAACCCTCGGTGGCCGAAAGCTCGACGGCATCCGCCTGCACTCCGACACATCGGGTCTCACCGTCAGCCGCGGCAAGCCCCGCGGACTCGGGATGGTGCTGACCCTGCTCGCCGGCTACTCCGCACCCGCCCTGCTGGGGCTCGGTGCGGCCTGGCTCCTGAGCCTGGGGTATTCGGTCGGCCTGCTCTGGCTACTGCTTGCGGCCCTCGCCCTGCTCCTCGTACAGGTGCGCAACTGGTTCGGACTCTGGTCCGTTCTCGCGACGGCCGCGGTGATCTTCGCGGTCACCTGGTTCGGTTCTGCGCTCGTGCAGAGTATTTTCGCCCTGCTCGTGACGACGTTCCTCCTCCTCGGCGCGGTGCGCACGGTGCTCGAGCTGCAGCGGTCACGGTCCCGCCGCGCCGGCACGGCCTCGGATGCCGACCAGCTCGCCCGTCTCACGCACATCCCCGGCCTGCTCTGGGTCGGCGTCTTCCTGATCGTCACGACTGCGTGTGCGGTGCTGGGCGCCGGTCTCCTCGGACTGGCCGGCTGAGCCGGAAACCCCCGCTGCCCCGCGAACGGCGCGCCTCCGCGAGCAGGGAATATGCTCCTTGCCCTCCGCACGTCCGCTGTGTCATGCTCAACCCAAGCCAGACAAGAACTACAGTTCCCGAAGACTGACCCAGCGAACCCTCCGGCGCATTCCTGCGACAGAGCGCATTTTCTTGTCCGGCATCGATCGAACGGCCCAGTGCACACAATGCATGCTGCCGCCACGCGATCCTCCCCACTGCCGCACAGGACCGAGCAGCCCCACTCCGATGGCCACCCGAGCGCCACCGGACCGTGGCCTGCCCGATTTCCCCTACCCACTGCCGCGTACCCGAACGGTTCCGGCGCCCACAGAAAGGCCGTCACCATGACGACACCAGTAGCCTCAGCAGTCAACCCCGGCAAGACCCTCGGCATTGTCGGCCTCGTGCTGTCCATCGTCTCGCTGCAGCCCTTCGGCATCATCGTCAGCATCATCGGCCTGGTGAAGTCGAAGAAAGCAGGACTCGGCAACGGTTTCGCCCTCGCCGGAATCATCATCAGTGTCGTCGGCATCATCGTCGTCGGCATCGTGATCGCCGTCGCGGTCAGCGCTGGCGTCAACCTCGCGGCGTTCTGCACCGAGCACGGCGCCGGTGTCTTCGACAACAACGGCGTCACCGTCACCTGCGGGGCCTGACCGGCGCCTCACCGCACTCGAAGGAACCTCCCTTCCGGCACAACGGCGGAGAGGGGGGTTCCTTCGTCGTTTCCCCGCCGATCCGATCGACGCACGGCAAGGTCGGCACGGCCATCCGCTCGACCAATCGACCGGTCGACCGGTCAACCGGTCAGGACCTCAACCGGTTCCGAACCGAGTCGTGACGCCGGGCGAGAAGAGCACCGAATCCGGCTGACGCCCGGTGAGCGACGGAAACCCGGCCCTGGCCAGCAGGGTGTCGTCCAGGAGCACGACATCGGCCTGAACGAGCTCCCAGGGCGCGTGGTGGTTGCGCAGGTAGACCGTGCGACCCCTGGCTCTGGTGAAGAGCGCCCAGCGCGCCGTCAGGAAGTCGGCAAGGGGGTCCCCGGTCACGGGTTCGTCCCGCGGACGCACGACCATTTCCGTGCGGGCACCGGCCGCGAAGTGACGTCGTGACGAATAGCGGTACTCCCCCGCCGCGAGCGTCAGCCGCGTCCGCGACCACATGTACGGGAGCGCGAAGAGCGCGCGCGCCGCGAGCACCGCGGCGAGCCGCGACGCCTCGAGGGAAACGAAGACGACCCCGCGACGCCCTGCCGCGTCTACGGCGTAGAGACGCACGTTCACCTCGACGAAGTTCCCGTAGTACGGCACGGGCGGGCTGCCGAGAACGGTCGCCCGGTCCAGCACGAAGGGGATCAGTCCGACCCAGCTGCTGCCGTCGAATTCGTCGGGAATGAGCCCGTCGGGCAGGATCGGCGCCACAGCGGCCGCCGGCACCCGCCAGTGCACGAAGCAGAGGTTCGACCAGCGCTGGCTCGCCACGGAGCGGCCGGCCAGCGGGGGCGCGACGACGGAGATCGGGTACGGCTCCGGCACGGCGTCAGTTCCAGCCGTAGCGGCCGCGCAGGACCGTCGCGATGCGGCCGTACCGCGCCGCGTCGACCCGGGCCGCTTCACGGCGCATGCCCCCGGGGTGCACGACGAACACCCGGTCGATGTTGACCCAGCTGGGACGGCCGTTCTTGTCCCAGTCGCCGATTCCGAGCGCCACGTAGTCGGGGTGCCCCGTCCGGTCCTTGCTCGTCAGCTGGACGGCCAGCACGGCTCCCTTGCCCGCGTCGGCCACGATCACGACCGGGCGGTCCTTGCCACGGCCGTCGCGTTCCTCGAACGGCACCCAGGTCCAGACGACTTCTCCGGGGTCCGGACTCGCATTCCGGCTCGGACGGTAGCCGAGGCGCACGCCCCGGAGGCTCCTCGGGTCGATTTCGACGGTCGCGCCACTGCCGGTGCGTCCGGGGCTCTGGCTCGTCGGCCTGTCGCCGGTTCGCCGGCGAGGCGCGAAGAGTCCGAAAAGGGCGCTGAAGAAGCCGTGGATGCCTGACACAGCCACACTGTACCGCACGGGATTCGCCTGGCGCCGGCGGGCCGCCCCTGGGCTCACGACCCGCGCCCCATCGGACACGGCCGCCGGATGCGCTCGAATAGGGGCGCATCCGCTTGCCGCGGATGCGCCCCTATTCGGTGGTTCCTGACCCGGTCACGGAGCAACCGGGTGCAGCACGTGCCGGTTAGACGGCGTCGAGCGCGTAGCCCTCTTCGCCGTGAACGATGGTGTCGACGCCGGCCACTTCGTCTTCGTTCGTGATGCGGAAGCCGATCGTCTTCTGGATGATCCAGCCGATGGCGTATGCCATCACGAAGGAGTAGATGCCGATGCCGAAGGCAGCGAGGGCCTGCACGCCGAGCTGGTTGAAGCTGCCGGTCTGGAGGAGGCCGATGTTGTTGCCGACGAGGCCGACGTAGAGCGTGCCGATGATGCCTCCGACGAGGTGGATGCCCACGACGTCGAGGGAGTCGTCGAAGCCGAGCTTGAACTTCAGGTCGATCGCGACGGCACAGACGGCACCGACGATGAGGCCGAGGAGCATGCCCCACATCGGGGTCAGGATGTTACACGCGGGAGTGATGGCGACGAGGCCGGCGACGGCGCCCGACGCGGCACCGATCATGGTCGGCTTGCCGTCCTTGATCTTCTCGACGATGAGCCAGCCGAGGATACCGGCGGCGGGTGCGGCGAGGGTGTTGATCCAGGCGATGGCGGCGATACCGTCGACGGCGGCTTCGGAGCCGGCGTTGAAGCCGAACCAGCCGAACCACAGCAGTGCGGCGCCGAGGAGGGTCAGCGGCACGTTGTGCGGCTTGGAGATGCCCTTCTTGAAGCCGACGCGCTTGCCGAGGACCAGGGCGAGGGCGAGGCCCGCCGCACCGGCGTTGATGTGCACCGCGGTGCCGCCGGCGAAGTCGTTGACCTTGAGGAGGAAGGGAGCCCAGCCGTCAGTGAGGTTGAACACCCAGTACGCGACCGGGAAATAGACCAGGGTGGCCCAGACGCCGGCGAAGATCATCCAGGCGCCGAACTTGGCGCGGTCGGCGATCGCGCCGGAGATGAGGGCGACGGTGATGATCGCGAAGGTGGCCTGGAAGCCCGCGAAGGCGAGGGCGTTCAGGTTGGGGCCGCCGTCGGCGCCGCTCGTGAGCAGGCCGTTCAGCCCGATCAACTCGGACGGGTTGCCGAGCCAGCCGCCGATGAGGGGCGGACCGAAGGACAGTCCGTAACCGTAGAGGACCCACAGAACACCGATCAGGCCCATGGCGCCGAAGCTCATCATCATCATGGAGATGACGCTCTTCGCCTTGACCATGCCGCCGTAGAAGAAGGCCACGCCCGGAGTCATCAGGAGGACGAGGGCTGCCGCGACGAGGAGCCACAGGGAATTGATGTTTGTGGTAAGTGCATCAGTCGTATCGTCCAGCAGGACCGACAGTTCAACCATGGATATGGTTACCTCTCTCTAACTAACAGGGATGACCGCCGACGTGCACAGGGTGAGCGTGAAGCGTGTATCGGCAGGTACAGAGACAGTGTGGAGTGCACACGTTTCCGCACACGCTCAGGGATGTTTCGACCGCGTTACGCGATTGTTGGCGGTGTTAACATCGTGTTTCCTAACGCCCGGTATCCCCCGACCCCGCGTTTCCCGGCTTGACTCTGTCACGGATTCAGTCGGTCTGATCCGGTAAACAGGCTTGTCAGAGGGGTTTTCGGCCGCGCAGCACCCGACTGTCAGTCGTGCGGCGGAAGCTCACCCGTCGTCAGCGCTACCATCCGCGACTGGGAGCGCTGGTACTTCTTCCGGTAGCCGCCCGCGAGCATCTCCTCGTCGAAGACCTCCGCGAGGGGCACCCCGGTCGCGATGATCGGGATTTCGGCGTCGTAGACGCGATCGATGAAGGCCACCAGGCGCAAGGCATCCGTCTGGTCTGTCAGCAGGTAGCTGTCGGTGAGGGCGATCACTTCGACGCCGGCGATCAGCTTGATGTACTTCGACGGATGCACCGTGCTGAGATGCCGGATCAGGGAACCGAAGTCGTCTTCGGTCACGTTCGCTCCCCTCGCGACGAGCGCCGCGACGAGACGGTCGAGTTCCGGCCCCTCGACGGCGACGGAGTGTCCTTCGATGTCGCGGCGACGGTAGTCGAGCCCGTCGATGCGGAGGATTTCGAAGTTCGCGGACATGGCGCGGATCTCGCGGAGGAAGTCGATGGCCGCGAACCGGCCCTCACCGAGCGAGTTCGGCGGCGTGTTCGAGGTCGCGGCGACGCGGGTGCCCGATGCGACGAGTTCGCCGAGCAACCGGGTCATCAGCATGGTGTCGCCCGGGTCGTCGAGTTCGAACTCGTCGATGCAGATGAGCTTCGCCCCGGAGAGCTGCCTGACCGCGGCGGCATAGCCGAGCGCCCCGACGAGGGCGGTGTACTCGATGAAGGTGCCGAAGTACTTGGGCCCCGGCGCGGAGTGCCAGAGCGCGGCGAGCAGGTGGGTCTTCCCGACGCCGAATCCGCCGTCGAGGTAGATTCCCGGGAGTTGCGCCGGCGCCTTGCGGGTGCGGGAGAAGAATCCGCCCGGCCGCTGCGGGCGCCAGGCCTCCGCGAAGGCGGTGAGCCGGCCGACGGCCTCGAGCTGGGAGGGGAAGTTCACATCGGGCCGGTACGACTCGAATGAGGCGTGCTCGAACTGGGGAGGCGGCACGAGTTCGGCGACGATTTCCGCCCCCGTGATCTCGGGAGAGCGTTCCGCCAGCCGGTGCAGCCGACTGGGAGCCCGGGACGCCTCTGGAACCATCGTGGAATACCCGCGTTTCTGTCTCGGTTGGCCTTATGGACTGCTTTCGGGGCGTCCGTGTTGAAGTATTTCACCACAAATGCGCCACCCGGCCGGACCGCGTACATTCGAAGCGCGGGCCGGAAGACCAGCCTAAGCCGCGTTCAAATGATCCCGGGGCACAGCCCGGCCCCACTGGAGGTTCCCATGCCCGTCGATCTCGATCCGGACGCGAAGTTCGCCGCATACGCTCATCCCGAACGGCTGGTCAGCACCGACTGGCTGCGGGAACACCAGGGTGACGCCGGCCTGACGGTCCTCGAGTCGGACGAGGACGTGCTCCTCTACGAGAGCGGCCACATCCCCGGCGCCGTCAAGATCGACTGGCACACCGAGCTCAACGACCAGGTACAGCGCGACTTCGTCGACAGTGCGGCCTTCGCGGCCGTCCTCGGCGCGAAGGGCATCACGCGCGACTCCACCGTCGTGATCTACGGCGACAAGAACAACTGGTGGGCCGCGTACGCGCTCTGGGTGTTCAGCCTCTTCGGGCACCCGGACGTGCGCCTGCTCGACGGAGGACGGGACAAGTGGATCGCGGAGGGCGGCGCCCTGACCCGCGAGGCCACAATGGTTACTCCCGCCGAGTACCCCGTCGTCCCCCGCAACGACGCTCCGATCCGCGCCTTCAAGGAAGACGTGCTCGCGCACTTCGGCCGCCCGCTCATCGACGTGCGCTCTCCGGAGGAGTACACCGGGGAGCGCACCACGATGCCGGCATACCCGGAGGAGGGCGCGCTGCGCGGCGGGCACATCCCCTCCGCCGTCTCCGTGCCCTGGGCGCGCGCCGCGGCACCGGATGCGACGTTCAAGACCCGCGACGAGCTCGAGGCGATCTACCGGGGCGAGGCGGGGCTCCGCGAGAACGACGCCGTCATCGCGTACTGCCGGATCGGCGAGCGGTCGAGCCACACCTGGTTCGTCCTGACCCATCTGCTGGGCTTCGAGGACGTGCGCAACTACGACGGCTCCTGGACGGAATGGGGCAACGCTGTGCGGGTACCGATCGTCACGGGCGCCGCGGCCGGCTCGACCCCCGAACCGCGCTGAACCGTGACAGGATCGTGTCGATGACTACTGCCGCGCTGCCCGCCAAGCTTGCCGAGATCCAGGAGGACTTCCTCGAACTCGAACAGAAGGACCGTTTGCTCCTGCTGCTCGAGTTCGCCGATGAACTCCCCGAGCTCCCGGCCAGGTACCGGGACCATCCGGACCTGCTCGAACGCGTCGTCGAGTGCCAGTCGCCCGTCTTCATCTTCGTCGACGTCGATGACCAGGACGCGGTGCACCTGCACGCGACGGCGCCCAGGGAGTCCCCGACGACCCGGGGATTCGCGTCGATCCTCGCGCAGGGCCTCGACGGCCTCTCCGTCGCCGAGGTGCTTGCGGTTCCGGATGACTACCCGCAGACCATCGGGCTCACTCAGGCGGTCTCGCCGCTTCGCATCCGCGGGATGTCTGCGATGCTCGCCCGCACCAAGCGGAGGCTGCGCGAGCGACCCTGAGCTCGGTCACCCCTCGGGGTGGTCCGGTTCGGCCGGTTCCGGCGGGGAGCCGAGTTCACCGAGCCAGTTCTCGATCGCCGCGTTCCAGCCTTCCCTGTCGTAATTCCAGAGTTTGGTGTGCCTGGCGACCGTGAACGGCAGGAAGGTCACGATGTCGGGGCGGCGCACAGCGAGGGCGCGTGACGGGCTCGAGGGCACGTAGCCGTCGTCGTCGCTGTGCATCAGGAGCACGGGGAGTTCGAGGTCGTCGGCGCGGGTGACGAAGTCGAGCCTGCTGAAGTCGATCGGGCTTGCCTGGCCGGTGAGGCGGCCGCCCCAGCGCCGGCCGAGGACCTGCATGGCCCCCGTCGCAACGAGGCCGGGCAGGCGCAGCGTGCTGCCCTGGAACGCGACGACGTCTGCCCAGTCGATCACGGGAGAATCGAGCACGACACCGGAGAGCAACTGATGGAACGCCGTGCGCGTCGCGGTCTGCAGCACGATCGCTCCGCCCATCGACCACCCCATCAGCACGATGCTCGTCGCGCCGTGCTCGGCGGCGAACCCGATCGCCGCATCGATGTCGTGCCATTCGGTGTCCCCGAGTCCGTACCGTCCGTCTCCGCTTCCCGGCGCGTCGCCGTCGTTACGGTACGACACCAGGAGACAGGTGTAGCCGCTGTCGTGGAACACCGGAACGGCCCGCAGGGTTTCCTGGCGTTGCACCCCGCGCCCGTGCACCTGGATCACCCAGCGGCCGTCCGGCCGCTCGGCGGGGATCAGCCAGGCCGGGGCCTGGCCGACCTCCGTCCGCACGTGCACCTGTTCGAACGGGAAACCGAGGTCCCAGGGCCCCAGATAGGAATACCCGCCGAGGCGGCCTCTCCTGGCCTCACTCAGGTCCCCGTAGTCGACGCGGTGTATCCGGCGGGTGACCGCCGTCTTGGTCACGCGGAGAATCTCACCGAGCTGGGCGTGCCCGGACTCGCGCTCGAACCAGAAGCTGTAGTCACCGGGAAGCACGGAGTCCGGCGTCACGGCGAGGGTGATCGTCGAGGCTTCGAGGTCGACGCCGAGAACGTCGGTGTCATCGGAACGTGTGGTGGCCGGCGTCACGATGCGGCGCGCCATCACGGCGGCCAGCACGCTCACGCCCGCGGCCACGACCGTGGCCGCACCGGCAATGGACAGCGCGGTGACGGCGACGAACAGCCCGCCCGACCTGCCTGACCTCGATTTTTCCCGCACGCGTACCTCCGGCTGCCCGGCGTGCCTCACCGACCCGCCCGGAAAAAACTCTAGTCTGCAGACGTGCCCGAAACACAAGAACCACTCCCCCCGGAGTTCGCCGCCGCGCTCGCGGCCATCCGCAGAGCGCACACCCGAACCGACCTGGTCCTCAGCGAAATCCCGGCCCCAGGGAAGCTCGCCCCGCACGCCGTCGCCCTGTCCGCGGATGTCGCCCCCTCACGCCATGGCGGCAACTCAGAACTGGGTACCGGCCGGTTCATCCTCCTGTACGACCCCGAGGAGCCGGAGGCCTGGGGTGGGGCATTCCGGGTGGTCTGTTTCGCGCAGGCGCCCCTCGAAACGGAGATCGGTGTTGACCCGTTCCTCGCCGAGGTCGCCTGGGCCTGGCTGATCGATGCGCTCGACTCCCACGGAGCCCGATACACCGCGGCTTCCGGAACCGCGACTAAGATCATTTCGTCAGGCTTCGGTGAACTTGCGAAGCAAGGCGACGGTGCGCAGATAGAGCTGCGTGCTTCGTGGACACCTGTGGACCACAATCTCACCGCCCACGTCGAAGGCTGGGGCGAATTGATCTGCATGCTCGCAGGTCTTCCCCCCATTGGCGAAGGAGTCAGCATGTTGTCCGCACGCCGAACCGGTCGTGGTTGATCACCACGTGATCGATACGCGGGACGCCTATCTGGCGGCCACCGCGGCCATCAGCGCGGGAACGGGACCGATCGGCATCGACGCCGAACGCGCGTCCGGTTTCACGTACTCGCAGCGCGCCTACCTGATCCAGATGTACCGGCGCGGAGCGGGCACCTTCCTGTTCGACCCGCCTGCGATCGGAGACTTCTCCGAGCTCAACGCGGCGATCGCGGGAGACGAATGGATCTTCCACGCCGCGAGCCAGGATCTCGCCTGCCTCAGGGAAGTCGGCCTCGACCCGCACATCATCTTCGACACCGAACTGGCCGCGCGGCTGCTCGGGTTGCCGAGAGTCGGCCTCGGGACGGTCGTCGAGGAACTCCTCGGCATCCATCTCGCCAAGGAGCATTCCGCGGCGAACTGGTCGACCAGGCCGCTCCCGGAGAGCTGGCTCGTCTACGGCGCCCTCGATGTCGAACTCCTTCCCGACCTGCGCGACCGCATGGTCGAGATGCTGGCCACCGACGAGAAGACCCAGATCGCCGCCCAGGAATTCCAGGCGACGCTCGACCATGAGCCCAAGCCGGTCAGCGCGGAGCCCTGGCGCAGGCTGTCCGGAGTTCACTCGATTCGTTCCCAGCGCAACCTCGCCGTCGCGAGGTCCCTCTGGCTCGCCCGCGACGACCTCGCCAGGCACCTCGACGTGTCTCCCGGGCGCCTCGTCCCCGACGCGTCCCTCGTCGCCGCTGCACGGGTGTTGCCCGCCAGCAGGCAGGCGCTCGCCGACCTCCGCGAATTCAGCGGACGGGCCAGCCGCAGCGAACTCGACCGTTGGTGGACGGCGATCCAGGACGGCATCCGTGCGACGGACCTGCCCTCCCTGCGCGGGACCGGAGACGCGCTGCCTCCGCCCCGGGCGTGGTCCGACCGGAACCCCGAGGCCGACCTGCGGTACAAGGCCGCGCGGCTGGCTCTCGGCCAGATCTCGGAAGCCTTCGCGATCCCGATCGAGAACCTCGTCACGCCGGACTTCGTGCGCCGGATCGCCTGGACGCCCCCGGAGCCGATCGACGTGGAGTCCGTAAGCGAGGCGCTCGTCGCCCTGGGCGCCCGCGACTGGCAAATTGAACTGACCGCACAACAGATCACGGATGCCTTTGTGGAAGCCAACCAAACCATCGCCGTATCCGTCGAGGTCGATTCGTAGGATCCGTCCAAGGATTCGACCCGCCAATCGTGCCACCCTAGGATCAACCGACACCTGATCTGATTGATGGAGGCACCGTGGCCGATAGAGCAGAAGTCGTGTTTGTGGATGGGGTTCGTACCCCGTTCGGACGCGCCGGCGAAAAGGGAATGTACTGGAACACCCGGGCAGATGATCTCGTGGTGAAGGCCATGATCGGCCTGTTGGAACGAAACCCGAAGGTTCCCGGGGAGCGCATCGACGAGGTGGCGATCGCCGCTACGACGCAGTCCGGCGACCAGGGACTGACCCTCGGGCGCACGGCGGCACTCCTGGCCGGACTGCCGAAGTCTGTGCCCGGTTACGCGATCGACCGGATGTGCGCAGGCGCGATGACCGCAGTGACCACGGTCGGTGCCGCGATCGGCTTCGGGGCATACGACCTCGCCATTGCCGGCGGCGTCGAGCACATGGGCAGGCACCCGATGGGCTCCGGCGTCGACCCGAACCCGCGGTTCCTCTCGGAGCGGCTCGTGAGCGAGGACGCCCTGAACATGGGTGCGACCGCCGAGCGCATCCACGACCGTTTTCCCGAGTACACCAAGGACCGGTCTGACCGGTATGCGCTCCATAGCCAGCAGAAGGTCGCTGCGGCGTACGCCGCCGGCAAGATCCAGCCGGACCTGGTCTCCGTCGCCATCCGCAGCGAGCAGGGCTGGGGACTCGCGACCCGCGACGAGGCGCCGCGCCCCGAGACGACCCTCGAAGGCCTCTCCGCGCTGAAGACCCCGTTCCGTCCGTTCGGCCGGATCACGGCAGGCAACGCATCCGGGCTCAACGACGGCGCAAGCGCCTGCCTGCTCGCGAGCGGTGCCGCCGCCAAGGAACTCGGCCTCACCGTCAAGATGAAGCTCGTGAGCTTCGCCTTCGCGGGCGTCGAGCCGGAGGTCATGGGCCTCGGCCCGGTACCGTCGACGGAGAAGGCCCTCCGTAAGGCCGGCCTCAGCATCACCGACATCGGGCTCTTCGAGCTCAACGAGGCTTTCGCGGTGCAGGTCATCTCCTTCCTCGACCACTTCGGCATCGACGACGACGACCCGCGCGTCAACGAGTACGGCGGCGCGATCGCGATCGGCCATCCGCTCGCCTCCTCCGGTGTGCGACTGATGAACCAGCTCGCGCATCAGTTCGCCGAACACCCCGAGGTACGCTACGGCCTGACCGCCATGTGCATCGGCCTCGGGCAGGGCGGCACCGTCATCTGGGAAAACCCGCACTTCAATCGGAAGGCAAAGTAAGCGATGACCGACTACTCCGCACTCGATTTCTCCGAACTCGTCGCACTCTCCGGTGACGAGGTCGTCACGCATTCCTTCGTGCGCGACGTTCCCCTGTCCGGGTCGCGCACCCTCGCGCTCGTCACCCTCGACAACGGCAGGGACCACACCCGGCCGAACACCCTGGGACCGGTCACCCTCCTCGAATTCGCGGCGACCCTCGACGGTCTCGCCGAGCGAGCAGCACGCGGGGAGATCCATGGGGTCGCCGTCACCGGCAAACCGTTCATACTCGCCGCGGGCGCAGACCTCGGCAAGGTCAGCGAGATCCCCTCGCTCGCGACCGGCAAGCTGCTCGGCCAGCTCGGCCACCACGCCCTCGGGAAGCTCTCCACGCTCGGTGTGCCCTCCTTCGTCTTCATCAACGGGCTCGCGCTCGGCGGCGGTCTCGAAATCGCGCTGAACGCCGACTACCGCACGGTCGACGCATCCGTCGCCGCCGTCGCCCTGCCCGAGGTCTCCCTCGGGCTCATTCCCGGCTGGGGCGGCTCCTACCTGCTGCCGAACCTGATCGGCATCGAGAACGCCCTCACGGTGATCATCTCGAACCCGCTCAAGAACCGCGTGCTCAAGGCAACGGACACCGTCGAACTCGGCATCGCCGACGTGCTCTTCGGGTCAGCGGCCTTCCTCGAGCACTCCATCGCCTGGGCCGACGGCGTGATCGCAGGCACCACGACGGTCGCACGGCCGAACAAGCCGGGCAAGATCGAGCGCCTCGTGAAATGGGACGCCGCGATCGGCATCGCCAGGCGGATGCTCGAAAGTCGGATCGGGACGGTCGCGCTCTCTCCCTATATTGCTCTCGACCTGCTCAAAGCCGCGAAGAGCGGGACGCTCGAGGAGGGTTTCGAACGCGAGGACGACTCCCTCGCCGCCCTCATCGCCGGCGACCAGCTCCAGGCCAGCATCTATGCTTTCAATCTGGTCCAGAAGCGGGCCAAGCGCCCGGCCGGCGCCCCGGACAAGAAGCTCGCCCGCCCGATCACGAAGGTCGGCGTCATCGGCGCAGGCCTGATGGCGAGCCAGTTCGCGCTCCTGTTCGTCCGCCGCCTGCAGGTGCCCGTCGTCATCACCGACCTCGACCAGGCCCGCGTCGACAAGGGTGTCGCGTACATCCACGGCGAGATCGCGACTCTGCAGTCCAAGGGCCGCATCACGGCGGACGAGGGCAACCGGCTCAGGGCCCTCGTGACGGGGACGACGGACAAGTCGAACTTCTCCGACGCCGACTGGGTCATCGAGGCCGTCTTCGAAGAACTCGGCGTCAAGCAGGATGTCTTCGCCGAGATCGAGAACTACGTGTCGCCGGAAGCCATCCTCGCCACGAACACCTCGTCGCTCTCCGTCGAGAAGATCGGCGCGAAGCTCGCCCATCCCGAGCGCCTGGTCGGCTTCCACTTCTTCAACCCGGTCGCCGTGATGCCGCTCATCGAGGTCGTGAACACGCCGCAGACGAACGAGACGACGCTCTCGACCGCGATGGTGATCGCGGGCAAGCTGAGGAAGAACGCCGTGATCACGCGCGACACCCCCGGTTTCGTGGTCAACCGCATCCTCGCGAAGCTCCTCGGCGAGGCCATGCACGCTGTCGACACCGGCACCCCCTTCGAGGTCGTCGATGGCGCCATCGCACCGTTCGGGCTCCCGATGACGCCGTTCGAGCTCCTCGAACTCGTCGGGCTCAAGGTCGGAGCGCACGTCCTCGACACGCACCACGCCGCGTTCCCCGACCGCTTCTTCGAAAGCGACAACCTGCACAAGCTCGCGGAGCACGGCAAGATCCTCGAGCGCGACGCCAAGGGCAAGGTCACGGGCTTCGACAAGACGGCGAAGAAGATCGTCGCCGGCGGCACAACGCCCATGACGGGCGAGGAGATCCTCCGGCGCATCGAGGACGGCCTGGCCGACGAGATCAAGCGGATGCTCGACGACGGGGTCGTGCACGCCGCGGAGGACATCGACCTGTGCGTGATCCTCGGCGCAGGCTGGCCGTTCCAGATGGGCGGCGCGACTCCCTACCTCGACAGGGTCGGCGCGAGCGAGCGGGTCTTCGGCGGAACGTTCCACACGCCGATGATCCGCGGCGTCGCCTCGGAGGTTCCGGTCACGCTCTAGCGTTACCTACCGGACCGAAGCACGCACAAGGCACCCTCGTCGAATCGGCGAGGGTGCCTTGTGCGGAAACTCGGGCGGGACGCGCCAGGGGTTACAGTCCTGGGGCTACAGGTTGACCGGAGACATGTCGGCGTAGCGGTCGCCGACGGGGGCGTCGAGCGCGCCGAGGGTGGCGAGCTGCGCATCCGTGAGGTTCAGGTCCCCCGCTGCGACGTTCTCCTCGAGACGGGCAACCCGCTTGGTGCCGGGGATCGGGGCGATATCGTCGCCCTGGGCCAGCAGCCAGGCGAGCGCCACCTGGGCGGGGGTCGCGTCGAGTTCGGCGGCGACGGCAGCCACCTGTTCGACGATGCGGATGTTGGCGGCCAGGTTCTCCCCCTCGAATCGCGGGTTCGAGCGACGGAAGTCGCTCGCGTCGAGCTGGTCGAGCGACCGGACGGTCCCGGTCAGGAAGCCGCGGCCGAGCGGCGAGTACGGCACGAAGCCGATGCCGAGCTCGCGCAGCAACGGGAGGATCTCCTTCTCGGGTTCGCGGCTCCACAGCGAGTACTCGGTCTGCAGGGCCGTCACGGGGTGCACGGCGTGGGCGCGACGGATCGTCTCGGGTGCCGCCTCCGAGAGCCCGTAGTGGCCGATGACGCCCTCCTCGATGAGCTCGGCCAGGGCGCCGACGGTCTCCTCGATCGGGACGCCCGGGTCCATTCGGTGCTGGTAGTACAGGTCGATTCGGTCGGTGCCGAGCCGGGCCAGCGAGCCCTGAACCGAGAGACGCACGTTCTCCGGGCTGCCGTCCATGCCCCTGCTTCCGTCGCCCCGGTGCAGGAGCGTGCCGAACTTGGTCGCGACGACGACCTGGTCGCGCCGGTCGGCGAGTGCTTTTCCGAGGAGTTCCTCGTTGAGGTACGGGCCGTAAATCTCCGCGGTGTCGAAGAGGGTGACGCCGAGGTCGATCGCGCGGTGGATGGTGCGAATGGACTCCGCCTCGTCCATTCCGGCTCCGGAATAGAAGGCGGACATGCCCATGCAACCGAGTCCAAGCCGGGAGACGATGAGGCCGGTGCTGCCGAGAGTGATGTTCTTCATGCTGGGGAAACCCTTTCCGATTCTGAATAGAGAGAGATTTTGTAGTCGATCGAGTCGAGGCTGCTGCAACCCTAAAACCTCGAGCGCGCTCCACGTCAAGCCGGGATCTTCTTCATCCAGCCGGCGCCCAGGTTCGCGGTCGGTTTCGCGGTGAGTTACGCGGTCAGGGGTGGCGGATGCCGGTTCCGGCGAGGATGGCCCGGTAACCCTCCCGATAGCCCGGGTATTCGAAGGAGAATCCGCTCGCGAGCAGGAGGGCGTTGCTGCAGACCTTGTCGCCGCCGCGCGGCCCGGCCGCGCGACCGGGCGCGGTCACAGTGGCTGCGGGTGTGCCACCGTCGGCGGCGGTGGCGCTCGCGCTCGCGCCGGCACCCGGATCCGGAACTCCCAGTTCGGCGGCGAGGAAGCCGAGCACGTCGCCCCGCGGAACGGGTGCGCTGTCCACGCCGAGGTACAGAGATGCCGGCTCTCCCGCCATCGTCATGAGGTGCACGATGGCCGCGGCCGCGTCGTCCCTGTGGATCCGGTTGGTATGCCTCGCCAGGCCGGAGACGGAGGCCGTCCCGTCCCTGACCTGCCGGATCAGGAGTTCCCTGCCCGGCCCGTAGATTCCGGAGAGGCGCAGCACGACGGCGCGGGGAACCCTCGACCGCAGCAGGTCTTCCGCCTCGAGCAGCACGGCGCCCGTCGCCGACGCCGGCAGCGCCGGCGTGGTCTCGTCGACCAGGCTTCCGTCGTCGACGCCGTACACGGCGGTCGAAGACACGAGCAGGAAGCGGCTCGGGCTCGCGTCCGTCGCGTCGAGGGCGTCGAGCAGGTTGCGCAGCCCGTCGACGTATGAGCTGCGGTAGGCATCCGCCGTCGAGCCGGCCGCGGCGATGGCGACTATGACGATGTCGGTTCCGACGGGGATGACGGGCCGTTCCCTGCTGAGATCGACGGCCTGGCCCTCGATGACGGCGGGAAGCACTCCCGGCGACCGGCGCAGCCCGACGAC
The DNA here is from genome assembly GCF_004402485.1 of Cryobacterium algoricola. Classification (GTDB taxonomy): domain Bacteria; phylum Actinomycetota; class Actinomycetes; order Actinomycetales; family Microbacteriaceae; genus Cryobacterium; species Cryobacterium algoricola. The sequence continues at coordinate 357,684 of NZ_SOFG01000004.1, forward strand.
TCGGTGGCCGAGAGCCGCGAACCGCAGGCCGGCCTCGGTGCCGAGGTCACCGCAGCCCGCGATCAATACCGTCATCCGTGCTCTCCTCGCCGGATCTCGCGCGTGCTCATTCTGAGCGGGTCACTCCGCGCGGCCGCGGCGAACCGGCAGTGAGCCGGTATCCGTCTGAACGGCCGAGTCGGTCTGGTCGTTCGGGTCCGCAGGCACGGCGGGGAGGGGCCTCGCGTGCGGGAGCTTGCTGCCGAGCACCATCGCCACGACGTCGCGGGCGATGTGCTGCGGCGTGAGGCCGACCCGTTCGAGGATCTCGGCGCGGGTGCCGTGGGCCAGGAATTCGTCGGGCAGCCCGAGTTCGGTGACGGCCGTGTCGACGCCGGCCGCGCGCAGGTCCTGGCGGATGCGCGTACCGATTCCCCCGACCCGGATGCCGTCTTCGATGCTCACGACGAGGCGGTGCTCCGCTGCGAGCCCGATGAGGCTCCTGGGCACGGGCACGACCCAGCGCGGGTCGACGACGGTCGCGCCGATCCCCTGGGCGGACAGGCGCCGGGCGACGTCGAGGCCCATCGCGGCCATCGGGCCGACCGTGACGATGAGCACATCCTTCTGGGCCGATTCGAGCAAGACGTCGACGCCGTCGTCCAGGCGGGTCACGGCGTCGAACTCGACGCCGGTGCTGCCCTTCGGGAAGCGCAGCACGGTCGGTCCGTCCTCGACGGCGATCGCCTCGCCGAGCTCCTCACGGAGCCGGGTCGAGTCGCGCGGTGCTGCGAGGCGGATGCCGGGAACGACCTGCAGGATGGCCAGGTCCCAGATGCCGTGGTGGCTCGGCCCGTCGGGGCCCGTGACACCCGCCCGGTCGAGGACGAAGGTCACCCCGGCCTTGTGCAGTGCCACGTCCATCAGGACCTGGTCGAATGCCCGGTTGATGAAGGTCGCGTACAGGGCGACGACGGGGTGCAGCCCGCCGAAGGCGAGGCCGGCCGCGCTCGTCACGGCGTGCTGTTCGGCGATGCCGACGTCGTGCACCCGGTTCGGGAAGCGTTCCGCCATCCGGTGCAGCCCGGTCGGGCGCAGCATGGCCGCCGTGATTCCGACGATCCGCGGGTTCTCGGTGGCGAGGTTCAGGAGTTCGTCGGAGAACACCGAGGTCCACGACGGCGCGCCGGGCGTCTCCGTCGACTCCCCCGTCTCCGGGTCGATCTGGCCGACGGCGTGGAACTGATCTGCGGTGTCCTGCATGGCGGGGTCGTAGCCCTTGCCCTTCTGGGTGATCGTGTGCACGATCACCGGGGCCCCGTAGTTCTTCGCCTGCTGGAGCGCTTCGAGCATCGCCTCCATGTCGTGCCCGTCGACCGGGCCGATGTACTTGATGTCGAGGTTCGAGTAGAGCGCCTCGTTGTTGGAGAAGCGCGCGAGGAAGCCGTGCAGCCCGCCGCGCACGCCGCGGAAGAACGCGCGGGCAGGTGCGCCCATGTTGTCGAAGGCCCTGCGGCTGCTCAGGTATGCCGCGTGGTAGCTGCTGCGGGTGCGCACCGTGTTGAGGAACCTGGCCATGCCGCCGATCGTCGGCGCATAGGAACGGCCGTTGTCGTTGACCACGATGATCAGGCGGCGGGTGTTGTCGTCGCTGATGTTGTTGAGCGCTTCCCAGGTCATGCCGCCGGTGAGCGAGCCGTCTCCGACCACCGCGATCACGTGCCTGTCGCTCTGTCCCGTCATCTCGAACGCACGGGAGATGCCGTCCGCCCAGGACAGCGAGCTCGAGGCGTGCGAGCTCTCCACAATGTCGTGCACCGACTCGGAGCGTTGCGGGTACCCGGCGAGGCCGTCCTGCTGGCGGAGGCCGCTGAAGTCCTGACGGCCGGTCAGGAGCTTGTGCACGTACGTCTGGTGCCCGGTGTCGAACACGATCGCGTCGCGGGGAGATTCGAAGATCCGGTGGATGGCGATGGTCATCTCGACCACGCCGAGGTTCGGACCGAGGTGCCCGCCGGTCTTGGAGACTTCACTGACGAGGAAGCCACGGATTTCGGCCGCGAGCTGCACGAGTTCGTCGAGCGAGAGGCGGTCCAGGTCACGCGGACCCGTGATGGTCTCCAGCAGGCTCATCGGCAACACCTTTCGAGTACGACGTCGCGGGCAGAACGGAGCCGGCGCGTAGCTTCAACAACAGTTGAGTCTACGCGCCGGTCCCGAACTGCAACCCTGAGGGTTATGCGACCAGTGATCGAAGAACGTACTGCAGGATGCCGCCGTTCCGGTAATAGTCGGCCTCACCGGGCGTGTCGATGCGCACGACCGCGTCGAATTCGACGGTGGCCTTGCCGGCGGCCGAGTTCTCGCTCGGGGAGGCGGTCACGTGCACCGTCTTCGGGGTGACGCCGGCGTTGAGCTCCGCCAGGCCCGCGATCGAGACGACCTCTGTGCCGTCAAGGCCCAGGGACGCCCAGCTCTCGCCTGCCGGGAACTGCAACGGCACGACACCCATCCCGATCAGGTTCGAGCGGTGGATCCGCTCGAAGCTCTCGGTGATGACGGCCTTGACTCCGAGGAGGCTGGTTCCCTTGGCCGCCCAGTCCCTCGAGGACCCGGAGCCGTACTCCTTGCCGCCGAAGATCACCAGCGGGATGCCGGCGGCCTGGTAGTTCTGGCTGGCGTCGTAGATGAACGACTGCGGGGCGCCCTCGACGGTGAAGTCGCGGGTGTAGCCGCCCTCGACGTCGTCGAGGAGCTGGTTGCGCAGCCGGATGTTGGCGAAGGTGCCGCGGATCATGACCTCGTGGTTACCCCGGCGCGATCCGTAGGAGTTGAAGTCGCCGCGGGCGACGCCGTGCTCGACGAGGTAGGCGCCGGCGGGGCTGTCCGCCTTGATGTTGCCCGCCGGGCTGATGTGGTCGGTCGTGACCGAGTCACCGAGCTTCGCGAGGACGCGGGCGCCCACGATGTCACTCACCGGAGTGGTCTCGAGGGTCATGCCGTCGAAGTACGGGGGCTTCCGCACGTAGGTCGACTCGCTGTCCCACTCGAAGACCTCGCTGTCGGGCGTCGGCAGGGAACGCCAGCGCTCGTCGCCTTCGAAGACCGCGCCGTATTCCTTGGTGAACATCGCGGTGTCGATCGAACTGTCGATCGTCGACTGCACCTCGGCGGAATCCGGCCAGATGTCCCTGAGGTAGACCGGGTTGCCTTCGGTGTCGTCTCCGAGCGCATCCGTCTCGAAGTCGAAGTTCATCGAACCGGCGAGGGCGTATGCGATCACGAGCGGCGGGCTCGCGAGGTAGTTCATCTTGACGTCGGGGCTGATCCGGCCTTCGAAGTTGCGGTTTCCGGAGAGCACGGCCGTGACGGCGAGGTCGTTCTCGTTGATGGCCGCGGAGACCTCGTCGATCAGCGGGCCGGTGTTGCCGATGCAGACGGTGCAGCCGTAGCCGACCGTGTAGAAACCGAGGGCCTCGAGGTCGCCGGTGAGGCCGGCCTTCTCGTAGTAGTCCGTGACGACCTTGGAGCCGGGCGCGAGGGTCGTCTTGACCCAGGGCTTGCTCGTCAGGCCCTTTTTCACGGCGTTGCGGGCGAGCAGGCCCGCCGCGAGCATGACGCTCGGGTTGGAGGTGTTCGTGCAGGACGTGATCGCGGCGACGGCGACAGCCCCGTGGTCCAGGGTGTAGCTGGCTCCCGCGGCGGTCTCGATCGCGACCGGGGTGGAGATGGTCCTGGGCGGGTGGCTGACGTGGGTGTGCGAGATCGCGTGGGCGCTGTTCTCGTCCTGTGCGGTGAACCCGATCGGGTCGGATGCGGGGAACGTCGCCTCGACTGCGGCATCGACCTGGGACAGGTCCTGGGTCGCGTAGCTCTGCAGGTCGGTCTCGAACTGGTCCTTGGCGCGGCTGAGCTCGACGCGGTCCTGGGGGCGCTTGGGTCCGGCGATCGAGGGCACCACGGTTCCGAGGTCGATCTCGAGGTACTCGCTGAAGACGGGTTCGCGGGCCGGGTCGTGCCAGAGGCCCTGCAGCTTCGCGTATGCCTCGACGAGGGCGACCTGCTCCTCGCTGCGGCCGGTGAGGCGCAGGTAGCCGAGGGTGACGTCGTCGATCGGGAACATTGCGGCGGTCGAGCCGAATTCCGGGCTCATGTTGCCGATGGTCGCCCGGTTGGCGAGGGGGACCTCCGCGACGCCCTCACCGTAGAACTCGACGAACTTGCCGACGACGCCGTGCTTGCGGAGCATCTGCGTGATCGTGAGGACGACATCCGTCGCGGTGACGCCGGTCGGGATGGAGCCGGTGAGCTTGAAGCCGACGACCTTGGGGATGAGCATGGAGACGGGCTGGCCGAGCATGGCCGCCTCTGCCTCGATGCCGCCGACGCCCCAGCCGAGCACGCCGAGGCCGTTGACCATCGTCGTGTGCGAGTCCGTGCCGACGCAGGTGTCCGGGTATGCCTGCAGCACGCCGTTGGCGACGCGGGTCATCGTGACGCGGGCGAGGTATTCGATGTTGACCTGGTGCACGATGCCGGTTCCCGGCGGGACGACCTTGAAGTCGTCGAAGGCGGTCTGGCCCCAGCGGAGGAACTGGTAGCGCTCGCCGTTGCGCTCGTATTCGATCTCGACGTTGCGCTCGAGGGCGTTCTCGCTGCCGAAGAGGTCCGCGATGACCGAGTGGTCGATGACCAGTTCCGCGGGGGCGAGCGGGTTGATCTTGTTCGGGTCGCCGCCGAGTTCGGCGACGGCCTCCCGCATGGTCGCGAGGTCGACGATGCAGGGCACTCCGGTGAAGTCCTGCATGATCACGCGGGCCGGCGTGAACTGGATCTCGGTGTCGGGTTCGCTCGTGGGAACCCAGGCGCCGAGCGCACGGATGTGATCGGCCGTGATGTTGGCGCCGTCTTCGGTGCGGAGGAGGTTCTCCAGCAGCACCTTGAGACTGAACGGCAGCAATTCGTAACCCTGCACCGAGTCCAGGCGAAAGACCTCATAGTCTGTCGCTCCGACGCGGAGGGTGTCCTTGGCTCCAAAACTGTTTAACGCAGACACGATGCCCTCTCCTTTGTGGAAACTGACGGGAATCCGTCCGCAGTCCCCAATCCTGACGAACGGACCAGCGCCAGGCCAGCAAGGGTATCCTAACCGGCGGCGTCACCGAACGATGCCAACGCCAAACTATCTTGACGTAGAGATAACTCTAGCAGGGAGCCGATGCCCGGTCTTCGTCGAGAATGCCCTATTCGCGGTCGAAGACGAGGCCGGTGCGTCGCGCGTACCGGTACATGAGCTCGATGCCCGCCGCTCCGAGGGCTCCGACGCCGATCCCGAAGAGCAGGGGGAGGTCGAGCCGCACGTCGATGACGAAGAACACCCTGCTGAACGGGATCGTGCACGCGAGCACCATGGCGGCGGCCATCCCCGTGACGAGGGCGAGGCGGGGCCCGGTGAGCGGCCGGGCGAGCACGCAGAGGATCCAGAGGGAGACGACGAAGAGGGAGATGGTCGTGACGCTCCGCGCCTCGTGGAGCGGGATCCTGCCGTGGAGGACGATGAAGGTCACGAGTGCGGTCGCGGCGGCGATGGCGCCGGTCGGCACGGCGTAGCGAATGATGCGGCGCAGGACGCCGGGGGTGTAGATCCGCCGGTTGGGCGCGAGCGCGAGCACGAATGCGGGGATGCCGATCGCGAGGCCGGAGACGAGGGTCAACTGCCGCGGCAGGAAGGGGAACGGCAGGGCGAGCAGCGACGTCGTGAGCGCGATCAGGATGCCGTAGACCGTCTTGGAGAGGAACAGGTTGGCGACGCGTTCGACGTTGGCGATGACCCGGCGGCCGAGGCCGAGCACCTCGGGGAGGCGGTCGAAGCGATTGTCGAGCAGGACGAGACGCGACGCTGCCTTCGTCGCCGGCGTCGCGGAACCCATCGCGATGCCGAGGTCGGCATCCTTGATCGCCATCGCGTCGTTGACGCCGTCTCCGGTCATGGCGACCGTGCGCCCCTCTCCCTGCAACAGGGCGACGGCCGTCCGTTTCTGTTCCGGGCTCACGCGTCCGAACAGGCTCGCGGTCGTCAGCGCCGCGGCGAGGGCCTCATCGTCGGCGAGCTCCGCCGCGTTGATGGTCTCACCGCCGACGCCGAGCTGGCGTGCGATCGCCGCGACCGTCACGGGGTTGTCCCCGCTCATCACGATCACGCGCACCCCCTGCGCCGCAAAGTACCGCAGCGTCTCCGCGGCGTGTGGTCGCACGGATTCCCTGAACACGACGAGGCAGACCGGCTCGAGAACGCATTCCTCGGGGTCGACGGCGCCGTCCAGGGCCGCCGTGTCGGCCAGGCGCACGAGTGCGATGGTGCGGCGACCTTCCGCGGCGATGACGGATGCCGCGGCGAGCGATTCGGGGTGCGCCGCGAGCAGCCGCTCGGGAGCGCCGAGAAGCCAGGATGCGGCTGCGCCCGGGCCTGCGAGGGTCAGGCCGCTGAACTTGCGGGCGGAGCTGAACGGAAGCCGAGCGCTCACGACGGCTTGGCCCGGGTCGAAGTGGGAACCGAGCGCCCGCGCGGTGAGGTTGGCGGCATCATCCGTGCCGAAGACGCCGAGCACGAGCCGCGCATCCGCTTCGTGGGCGGCGGACTGCACGACGAGCCGGTCGAACTCGAGCTTGCCGCTTGTCAGGGTTCCGGTCTTGTCGAGGCAGAGCACGTCGACGCGGGCGAGCACCTCGACGGCGGCGAGTTCCTCGATGAGGACCTTGTGCCTGGCGAGCTGAACCGCGGCGAGGCCGAAGGCCAGGCTGATCAGCAGCACGAGCCCTTCGGGAATCATGCCGACGACGCCGGCGACCGAGTCCCGCAGGGCGCTCCGCCACGGCCCGTCGATCCCGGTGAAGAGGGAGTCCAGACCGCCGTATGCCGCGATCCGGCCGATCAGGGTGAGCAGGATCACGGGGCCGAGCAGCCAGGACAGCACGACGAGGATCCGGTTGGTCGCCGCCCGCAACTCGGAGTGCACGAGGGAGTGCCGCCGGATCTCGGCGGTGAGCCGGTTCGCGTACGACGCGGCGCCGACGTGCGTCAGCCGTGCGTACCCGGAGCCGCCCGAGACGTACGAGCCGGACAGGAGCTCGTCCCCGACGACCTTGACGACGGGATCGGACTCCCCGGTCAGCAGGGATTCGTCGGCGACGAGATCGTCGCCCTGGAGGACAACGGCGTCCGCAGGGATCTGGTCACCCGGCCGCAGGATGATCACGTCGTCCTGGACGACGAGTCCGAGCGGGACGATGTGCGCCAGGCCGTCACGCTTGACCGCGACTTCGGGGATGGCCAAGAGAGCGAGGCGGTCGAGCACGACCTTGGCCCGTACCTCCTGCACGATCCCGATGAGCGCGTTGGCGACGACGATGATGTAGAACAGGCCGTCCCGGTAGTCACCGAGCACGGCGACCGCGATGAAGCAGACCGTGAGGATCGCGTTGAACAGGGTGAAGACGTTCTCGCGCAGGATGTCGGCGATGGTGCGCGACGTTGGCTGGCCGGCATCGTTGCCCCTGCCGTCGGCGAGTCGTTCGGCGACCTGGGTAGTGCTCAGCCCGTCGAGCGGGATTGTTTCGCTCATTGCTCGAGGCCGGTCACGCCGCTGCGGCAGTCATGGATCAGTTCCCGGTTCCACCGTCGGCCGGCGGGTTCGGACGGTAGACCGACCGCACCATGAGCCACGACACGATGAGGAGCGGCGCGTACAGCGGGATGCCCATCAGGAGCTTCGTCGCGCCGAGCCAGGCGACGTTCCCCGTGTAGTAGAGGGGCAGTTCCACGGCGAGGCGCAGGAGGAACAGACCGGCCCAGAGGACGGTCAGCAGGGTCAGCACCCGGCGCTTCGACGGGTCGGACCGCCAGTTCACGCCGTCACCGACCAGGAAGCCGACGGCGAGGCCGATGAGCGGCCACCCCACGACGATCGAGATCACGAGAGCTCCGCCGTACGCTCCGTTGATCCAGAAGCCCGAGAGGTAGAAGTCCTCCGGCTTACCGGAGAGCAGGGCGAGCACGGCGCTGATGCCGATGCCGACGAGCCCGCCGACCGCCTGCGTCACCGTCTGCCTGGCCATGATTCGCAGCCCGGCCATCACGACGCCGATCACGATCGGGGCGACGAGGGACGGAATGAGGTCGCGGGTCAGGGTGTACGTCACGAGGAAGACGAGTCCGGGCACCACTGCCTCGACCAGGCCGCGGATGCCGCCCATCGCCGCGAGCAGGGCGTGGCCGCTGATCGGCGCCCCCTCCGCCGCTGGCGAGAAACCGGCACGCCGGGCCGCGGCCGCCATGCTTTCGGCGAACACGGCGTTCGGCGCGGCCACCGCAGGATCCGGCTGCGTCGGGTCCGGCCCGGTCGGGTGCGGGGTCTCCCGCTCGTCGCGGGAGGCTGGGTTGTCCGTCATGTCGGGGCGATCTTCCTGGCGGTCGGGTCAGGCGTCTGCGGGCTCTGCGGGGCCGGCGGGCGTGACCGGCATGCGCAGCGGGATCAGGTCGCGCGGCGGCATCGGTGCGGACCCCCGCACGACGACGATGCTGCGGAAGAGGTCCTCGATCTGGGCGGCGGCGTCCGGGTTGATGGCGCCTTCGCCCGCGATCACGCCGCGGAGGAACCAGCGGGGCCCGTCGACGCCGATGAAGCGGGCGAGCCTGCTGGTTTCGGAGGCGTCCTGGCCGGTCGCGACGGGGATCTCGGCGACGAGCTCCGGTCCGAACGGGCCTTCGCGCAGGGTCGTCGTGCCGCCCTGCTTGCCGATCTGGTCCGCGATCTGGTCGCGGATCTCGTGCCAGAGGCCGCTGGACCGGGGTGCGGCGAACGGCTGCACCTGCAAGGTCGAACCGGCGTAGTCGAGGCCGATGGCCACGACCCGCTTGCTGCCCTCTTCGATCTCGAGGCGCAGGTGCAGGCCCTCACGCGGGAGCACCTTGACGCCGCCGAGGTCGACGTACGGTCGAACCGGGTTCGCCTCGCTCTCGTCGAGGGGTCCCTCTGTCTCGCGGTCCTCTGGCGCCGACTTCGGCAGTGGTTCCGGGAATTGGTCCGCATTCGCGACGTCGGTCACGGGGTGTCTCCTGACATTGGTGAGCCGGCGGGCTGCCGGCCGGTTCCCGTTTCACGCACTCCGGTCGATCCGAAACCGCCCTCGCCGCGCTGGCTGTCCGGCAGCCGGTCGACGGGAATGAAGGCGGCCCGGGAGACGGGGGTGACGATGATCTGGGCAATGCGATCGCCCACGGCGATCGCAAAAGATTCGGTCTGGTCGGTGTTGAGCAGCGACACCTTGATTTCGCCGCGGTAGCCGGCGTCGACGGTACCCGGCGAGTTCACGATCGTGATGCCGTGCTTGGCCGCGAGGCCGCTGCGGGGCACGATGAACGCCGCGTAACCGTCCGGGAGGGCGATCGACACGCCGGTGCCGACCAGGGCACGCTCACCGGGGGCGAGGACCAGCTCATCCGCAGAGTGCAGATCGGCTCCGGCGTCGCCCGGATGCGCGTACCGCGGAACGATGGATGCGGTAATCAACACTTCGACGCTTTCTGCCACGTGTCGAGGGTAGTGCAGAAGTCTGATCGAATAGAGCCATGCCTGAATATCGTGAAAAACTCTGGGCCTCACCAGCCCCATTCCTCGCGACCGCCCTGCTGATACCGGCGAGCATCCTCGTTTTCGCACCGATCTCGATGTTCTGGGGAATCATCGTCGCCATCGTGCTCTACGGCGCCGCTGTCCTCACTCTGCTGCTGACGGCTCCCGTCGTGTCCGTGACGGACGGTGTCTTCACGGCGGGTCGCGCGCGAATAACAACGGAGCTCGTCGGGGAGGCCGTTGCGTTCGAGGCTTCGGAAGCGACGCTCGAGCGCGGGCGCAGGCTCGACGCGCGGGCCTGGTTGTTGATCAGGGGCTGGATCGGCCCCGTCGTTCGGGTACCGATCGAGGATCCCCGGGATCCGGCACCGTACTGGCTCGTCTCGACACGTCACCCAACGACGTTGGCCGCCGCGATCAATGGATCACGACGGCCGGCATCAAGTAACTAAAACGCGCTTTTAGGAGTCGCACTCCAGGCAGACCGGGCCGAGCTTGGTCTCGTGCGACATCTGCGAACGGTGCTTCACGAGGAAGCACTCTACGCAGGTGAATTCATCGGCCTGCGGGGGCAGGACGACGACATCGAGGTCGAGGTCGGACAGATCGGCACCGGGTAAATCGAACCCACCGGGGTTGTCTGAGTCGTCTACATCCACGACGCCAGACATCTTGTCCGGTACGCGCTCCTTGAGGGCCTCAATCGACTCAGAGTCGTCTTCGGACTTTCGGGGTGCGTCGTAATCGGTTGCCATGCCCATCCATTCATTTAATGCCGATTAACGAAATCAGCGGGCACAGTTTGCAACAATCCCGAAGGAATAGCAAACCGCCGCCGCTGATTACTTCGGCTGAGTGGTCAACTTACGGCACGCCCGGCGTATTCCCCGGAATGAGGGGCGTTCCATGACAGTGTTGGCGGATCAGTGATCGCGAGAGGGCTTTCGCCATGCAGGATTTGAAGGTAATCGGAGTAGAGAACGGCGCGCTGCTTGCAGCGAGCGAGGATGGTGACCGTTTTCGGATCCCCATCGACGAGGTTCTCCAGTCCCGGCTTCGCCAGAGCCAGATAGAACACACCCCGAAGACGAAGCTGTCCCCGAGGGACGTGCAGGCGCACATCCGCGCCGGAATGTCGGCAGAGGACGTCGCCGCCGTGACGGGTGCCCCGATCGACTTCGTGCGCCGTTTCGAGGGCCCCGTGGTCGCCGAACGCGAGTACATCGTCTCGTGCGCCCTCGGCGTGCCCGTCCACACCGCGATCGAGCCGGATCCCGGAGAGGGGCCCGCGACGTTCGGCGGAGTGATCCGCGAGCGTCTCGCATCCCTGGGAGCGACGGACGAGCGTTGGGCGAGCTGGAAGGAACCCGGCGCAGGCTGGATCGTCAAGCTCGCCTTCACCGCCGACGATATCGACCACGATGCCCGCTGGTCCTTCGAACCGAAGAAGAACGCCCTCTCCCCGCTGGGCAACGAGGCCATCGCCCTCTCCCAGCAGGGCGAGCTCAAGGGCGCCCTCATCCCCCGTCTCCGTGCGGTCGGTGCGGAGACGAGCCCTGCAGACGTGTCCCGCTTCGACAGCGGCGCGTTCACGTTCAAGGAATCACTCGCGGACGAGCTCATGAACGACACCGCGCCCCAACTGGACCCGATCCCCTATTCCCGATCCGCCGGAACGACGGACGCCGTGTCCAAGGCCGCGATCAAGCGCGCCGCGGAACCGCCCAAGAGCCTGAGCGAGACCGCCGACCTGCTCGAGTCACTGCGTCGCCGCCGCGGTGAGCGTGAAGCCGCCGTACTCGGTTCCGGTGCGCTCACCCCGGAACCGCGGAGCGAAACGCCGGCACCGAGCGGCCCGCGACTCATCGACGACCCGGCGCAGGCATCCGTCGCCGACACCCCGGTCGAGGCGCCGCGCACCGACCCGACCCGCAATGCCTGGGCCTCCCAGGCCGCGACCGGGCAGCCGCGGAACACCGGCAACCTCGGCAAGCGCGGACGTGCATCGATGCCGAGCTGGGACGAGATCGTCTTCGGTGCCCGCACCGACGACGACCTCGCCTGAGCGCCGCGCGCCCTTTCCGCCGTTTCGCGCCAGGCATGCGTGGCGCGAAACGGCTGAACCGCCGCGCGCGGTCCGTGGAGACTCCGCCGGGGACCCCGTCTAGCATTCTGTCGACCCCCTTGTTATAGTTTTATCGAACATACGTTCGATGCGACAGGCGAGGTGGTCAGTGGTCCCGATCGACGCGCAGCACCCTGAACCCGTCAGGGTCACGACGGACAACGCGGGAGAGCCCCGCCGCATCGTCTGGCGCGCGCGACGATTCCGGGTGACGGATACGCCGACGGCTCTCGTCGGTACCGCCGACTGGTGGCGACCCTTCGACCCATACACCTTCGGTGTGGGCCATCCGCCGCTCTGCATCGCCGGCTGGCGGTTCCAGGCGACGTCGGACGACGGCGAAACGCACGTCTTCGACGTGCGGCACGCTGCGGAGGACGACGACTGGGTGCTGCTGCGCACGTTCGACTGACCGGCCGATTCGAGAGTGTCCGCGCTCAGCGTCATACTGGCCGCATGTCCACGCGCGCCTCCCGCTCCGATGTCCTGCGCCTCCGCCTGCTGAGCCACGGGCTATCCGCGACCGCGACGGCGACCGGTGGCCTCGGCGGTCCGCTCGCCGTGGTCGAGCGGATGCTCGCGGTCCAGGCCCAGGATCTCCCCGCGGCCAGCTGGGCGATCGGGGTGCGCTCCCCCGGTACCGTCGCCGCCGACGTCACGGCCGCACTCGATGCCGGCTCGATCGTGCGATCGTATCCGATGCGCGGGACCCTGCACCTGGTCCCGGCAACCGACGTCCGGTGGCTGCTCGACCTCACCGCAGAGAGGGTGCTCTCCTCGCTGGAGACCCGGCAGAGGCAACTCGGGCTCGACGCCACCATCGTGGCCTCGGCCGCTGTGGCCGCCACCGACCTCCTCTCCGGCGGCAGGCACCTCAGCCGCACCCCCTTCCTGGCCGGGCTGCGGTCCGCGGGGATCGACCCGGACGGCCAGCGCGGCTACCACCTGATCGTCTCCCTCGCGCTCGCGGGGCTCGTGGCGTGGGGGCCCCACCAGGACGGCCAGCCGGCCCTCGCCCTGCTCGACGAGTGGGCACCCGTGCAGCGCCGCCTGGATCGCGCTGAGGGACTCGCCGAATTCCTGATGCGCTACCTCGACGGCCACGGCCCGGCCACCCTGCGCGACTTCGTCGCGTGGACCCAGCTCACCGTCTCCGACGCCCGGGTCGCTCTCGCGGAAGCCGGCGACCGGCTGGAGGAGCTCGAGGTGGACGGGGAGTCCCTGCTCCTGCCCGTTGCGACGGAACGCGGGGTCCTCGGATCGAGGCCGGCGCAGCGCTCTCCCGTACTCGCACTGCCCGGCTTCGATGAGTACCTGCTCGGCTACCGCGACCGGTCGTACGTCGTGGCGAACGAGGACTTCCCGCGGGTCGTGCCCGGTCTCAACGGGATCTTCCTGCCGCTCATCGTCGCGGACGGCCGCGTGATCGGGACCTGGCGGAAGGAGACGACACGTACCAGGTCAGCGGGACCGACCGTCGCGGTCGAGGCGGCGCCGTTCAGTACCCTCAGCGCGCGGCGATCCACGGGCTTCGCCAGGGCAATCCGCGACTATTCCCGCTTCACCGGGATTCCCACCACGGTCACGCCCCCGGTTGCTCCCCCCCGGCGGAGCGAGCACGATATCCTGAACGGGTGAGAATATCGGCCCGCGTTCGATCCTCGAGCCGGATTCCGTTGCTCCAGGCTGTGAAGACCTCACTCGCCGTCATGCTCGGCTGGGTACTGTCGCAAGGCCTCCTGCACACAGAGCTCCCGATCTTCGCCGCGATCGCAGCCCTCCTCGTCGTGCAGCCGAACATCAACCAGACCCTCGGCCGGGCGATCGAGCGCAGCCTCGGCGTCGTCGGTGGGGTGCTCGTCGCCTATGGCGTCGGCGTCGCGTTCGGCAAGTCGAGCTGGATCGTCCTGCTCGCGATCGTGTTCTGCATCCTGCTCGCCTGGGCGCTCCGACTGGCCCCGAGCTCGGCGAGCCAGATCCCGATCAGCGCCATGATGGTGCTCTCCATCGGGGCCACGACCCCGGAATACGCCAGGGACCGCATCATCGAGACAATGATCGGCGCCGCGGCCGCCCTGTTCGTGAACGCGCTCATCGTGCCGCCGGTGTTGCTCGCGCCCGCACACGACACGGTCATCCGCCTCGCGCGTGAAGTCGCGGACACCCTCGACCGTATCGTCGACGCCTTGCGATTCCCGCAGACGCAGACCCAGATCGAGGAAATGATGATCAAGGCGCGGCTCTTGCGGCCGATGCTGAACAAGGCGGAAAAGGCGCTCAAATCCGCGGAGGAGAGCCTGACCCTGAATCCACGCCACACCACGAATCGACGCCTGCTCGACGTGGACGAGGAGTTCTACAACCGGCTGACCTCTCTCGTGACCCGGACGATCGGCATGACCAGGTCGCTCAGGGACCACTACGACCATTCGCTGCACCTCGAGCCGACCGTGCTCGCGATCACCGTCGAGCTCAGCCGCTCGGCGCACGACCTGCGACTGCTCGCCGCGGAGGCCGACTATCCCGATCGGGATCACCTGCCGGTCGCGGTCGAACCGCCCGCCCTCACCGAGCCGCTCCTGATCATGACGCCGCATCCGCAGCACTGGATCCTGATCGGTTCGCTCATGGAGGACCTCCGCAGGGTACGCGAGGAGATCAAGGGCGAATAGCCGAAAAAAGGGGCCCCACCGAAGTGGGACCCCTTTCACGAACCGGGAAGACTACGCCTGGTTGAGGACGGCCTGCAGTTCGATGGTGATGGTGACCTTGTCGCCGAGGAGGAAGCCACCGGTCTCAAGTGCCGCGTTGTAGTTGAGGCCGAAGTCGGCGCGGGTGATCTCGGCCTTGGCCGTTGCACCGGCCTTGTAGTTGCCGTACGGGTCGGTGCCGAAGCCGCCGAACTCGAAGTCGAAGGTGACGGGCTTGGTGACGCCCTTGATCGTGAGGTTGCCGTCGACGAGGAACTCGCCCTTGACTTCACGGACACCGGTGGAGACGAAGTCGATCGTCGGGTAGGTCTCGGCCTCGAAGAAGTCGCCGGTACGGAGGTGACCGTCGCGGTTGGCCTCGTTGGTGTTGATCGAAGCGACGTCTGCCGAGGCGGTGACGACGGAGTCGAGGGGGTTCTCGCCGGTGACGAAAGTCGCCGCGAAGCTGTCGAACGTGCCCTTGACCTTGCTGATCATGATGTGGCGGATGCTGAAGCCGACCTCGGAGTGGGTCGGGTCGATGGTCCAGGTTCCGGCCTTGTAGCCCGGGATGGTCGTCGCGGTGGTTTCGGTCATGATGCTCCTCAAGTCTGCGTGACGGATGGATCGCCGCCCTCGGATACATGCAAGCGCATAGAGAGCGGGTTTATTCCGAATCGGAGAGAATCTTCCGAAATACTTTGTCCGGACTACACTCGGCGAGCACAGGGAGGCCGACATGCCACAGCTTCGGGACATCGCGGGCGAAGCCGTCATGCTGCTCGCGGGCGGCCGCTCCATCCTGCTCCAGCTCGCGGATCCGGCGATCGGGCACGGTGTCGCCCACCATAGCGATTTCGAGAACCGGCCCCTCGACCGGCTGGCCGGCACCCTGAGCTACGCATACGCCGTGACCTGCGGCACTCCCGATCAGGCAAGGACCGCGGTCCGGAGGGTGAACCGCGCCCACGTTCCCGTCGTCGGTGCTGCGGCGGGCGGAGCGCCCGCGTACAACGCCTTCACGCCCGAGCTGCAACTCTGGGTCGCTGCGACGCTCTACGACTCGGCGATCGGCATGTACGAGCGGGTGTTCGGAGCGTTCGACGACACCACCGCCGAGTCCCTGTACCGGGAGTACGCGGTGCTCGGCACGGCGCTGCAAGTCCCTGAGGCGCTCTGGCCGCGGGATCGGGCGGCCTTCGCCGTGTACTGGCAGCAGCGGCTCGAGGGGCTGCGCACCGACGAGACCACGCGCGCGGTCGCCAGGCGGCTCCTGCACCCCCGGGGTGGGCCGTTCCTGCTGCGCCTGGCCATGCCCCTCGCCCGCCCGGTCACCGTGGGACTGCTGCCTCCCGCCGTGCGCGACCTGTTCGAGCTGAGCTGGTCCCCTCGACAGCAACGCCGCTTCGATCGGATGCTGCGCATCGTCGTGCGCGTCTACCCGCAGCTCCCGAGGTGGGTGCGGCACTGGCCGCGCGACCACTACCTCGGTTCCCCCGCCAGGTCGGCCGTTCCGGATCGCGTTCGCTGACCTGGCCCGCTGCGCCTGCCGGAGCGATACACTCTCGCAATGAACAGCACGACGGACACCGTTCGCCCCACGACGGCGGGGCACGAAGAGCTCGGCCGTGCCGCGCGGCTGCGGCTGCCGCGCTCGTCGCTCGCCCGATGGGAGGCTCCGGCCGATCGCGCCGATCCGGTCGACCTCCTGTTGGGCCAGGCGCAGACGCGGGACCCGGCCCTGATCCCGCTCCGGCATGCCCGTATGGGCGTTTCGCCGTTCACCTTCTTTCGGGGAACCGCGCTCGTGATGGCCAGGGACCTGGCCGCGCTGCCGGACACGGGTCTCGAAACCCAGCTCTGCGGCGACGCACACCTCTCCAACTTCGGCCTGTTCGCCAGTGAGGACCGCCGTGTCGTCTTCGACGTCAACGATTTCGACGAAACGTGGCGTGGGCCGTTCGAATGGGACGTGAAGCGTCTGGCGACCTCGTTCGTCCTCGCGGCGGCCGACGCCGGCCTGCCTGCCGAGGTCGGCAGGGCCGCCGCCCTGGAGAGCGCGCGCAGCTATCGCAGCACGATCCAGGACTATTCGAGCATGCCGATCATGCGCGTCTGGTACGACCGGATGGAGTCGAGCCACGTCGAGGCCATCATCTCCGCGTCGACGGGGAAGACGGGTCGCCGCGCGGTCAGGGACAGCGTCGCCAAGGCGGAGACCCGCGACACGTGGTCCGTCGTGCGCAAGCTCACCCGTGTTGTGGACGGGCACCGGCAGTTCCTCGACCAGCCGCCCCTGCTGACCAGGATCCCGCTCGCCGGCTCGACGGCCGAGATCGTCGAATCGACCTTCTCCGCCTATCGTGAATCGCTCAACGACAGCCGCAGGCGCCTGCTCGACCGATTCCACATCATCGACTTCGCCCACAAGGTCGTCGGGGTCGGCAGCGTCGGCCTGTATTCCTGGGTCGCCCTGCTCGAGGGCATCGGACCGGACGACGTCCTCGTGCTGCAACTCAAGGAAGCACAGCAATCGGTGATCGAGAGGCCCACCACGGAGCCGGGCTCACCCGGTGGGCCGGCCCATGCCGGTCAGCGCGTCGTGGAGGGGCAGCGCCTGATGCAGGCGTCCGGAGACGTGTTCCTCGGTTGGGCGACGACCCCGCTCGGCGGGCAATACTACGCGCGTCAGCTGCGGGACATGAAATGGTCGCCCGATCCTGCCACCTTCGCCGCGCCAGGGCTCCTCGCATACGCCCGGCTGACCGGCACGACGCTCGCGCGCGCCCACGCCCGCTCCGGCGACCCCGTGCCCATCGCCGCCTACCTGGGCCTGAGCGGTAAGGCCGACCGGGCCTTCGCCGACTTCGCGGTCGCATACGCCCAGCAGGCGACGAACGACTATGCCGGCTTCGTCGGCGCGATCAGGTCAGGGCGCCTCGTCAGCGCCTAGAAGGAACCGACGCCGGGGAGTAACCGTCGCCTAGAAGAAACCGTCCGGCGTTCCCGCTGCCTTGGTGACCTCGTCGGTGCCGATGTGTGCCGCGGTGAGCTTGGCCATCGCCACGCGAAGTCCCGATTCCATCTGGGCCGCCCAGACCTCAGTCTCCCGGCTCGAGGCGTCCGCGACGTCGGCCCGCTTGATCGCGGTCTCCTTCTCGGCGCGTTCGTTCTTGACCTGCTGGATGCTCAGGGTGATTCCGTAGTACGCCGCGACCATCGAGGCGATCGGAGTCGCGAAGACGGCGAGGGCGTTGATGCTCTCGCTCGAGACGCCGACGAGGATCATCACGACGAATGCGAGTCCGAGCATCCCGATCGCGGCCAGCACGACGAGTGCCGTGCGCGACGCTCCGCCGCCGCTGGCCGAGACGGCGGATGCCGGTCTCGGCTGCTTCTCCGGCGGGGCCGAGATCGCCCGGGACCCGGTCTCCGTGCTGACGACCGGGGTCACGGCCGTGTTGTCACCCGTGTTGTACGGTGTGGTGCGGTTGAAGTTCTCTGTCGGAAAATCAGTCATGGTGGTACTCCGTCATCCCTGTGGTTTCGGCACGTATGTGGTTTCGGCGCGTATCTGTGGGTCTGAAGCTGTGGGCATCCGCCCGGTCCGGTTCAGTCGATCCGATTCAGTCGGTCCGGTTCAGCCGGCCTGGCCGGACGTGTCCGGCGGGCCGTTCACCTCGTCCGCTGCGTCGAGGAAGACCCGTTTGTACGAGCGGCCGTCCGGCAGCTCGATGGTCTGGCTGGCCAGCTTACCCCGGCTGACCCGGAGATAGACGGCCTGCACGGTCAGACCGAGCTTCGTCGCGGCCTCGGCGACCGAGTATCCGGGGAGTTCGGTCGGCACCGAACTCGGACGCGCAGACCGCTTGCGGCCGGCCTCGAGCCGGGCGGCGATCTCGGAGTCGGAGCCGCTCCACCGCCACCGGGCCGCCGGTGGCTTCAGCCCGGCCGCCTCCGAGATGGCATCCCAGCCGATCCCCGAGACGAGGGCATCCCGCACCGCGGAGAGGGTCGCCGGGTCGGCGTCGAGTGCGAGTTGCAGCCGGCGGAGGCCGCGCACGCGGTCGAGCGGGTCCGCTGCGGCGTCGAGGGCCGCGAGTGCGTCGAGGGCTGCTCCGGTCTCCGCGGAGAGGAAGCCACCGTGTCTCATCACGCGGTGGTCCCTGCGATGACGAGGACGGCGTGCGGCGCCAGCAGGACGGACCCGTCCTCCTCGCGGGAGAGGAGCGCAGGCCCGTCCGTCCCGAAGTCGAGGAGCACGGCACCGGTCCCTGCGGGCAGGGTCCGGGCATCGGCTGCGAAATTCACGAGGATCTCCGTTGAACCACGGCAGAGGCACAGCCAGGACTCGTCGGCGTCGTAGTCGACGCCGACCCGGTCGAGACGGGGATCGGTGAAGTCCGGCACGGCGCGACGGAGGTCCGCGAGCCGCCGGTAGAGGCCGAGAAGCCTCGCGTGCTCCGGGAGTTCGGATTCATCCCAGTCGAGCCGCGACCTCGTGAACGTCGCCGGGTCCTGCGGGTCGGGCACGACCGCGGGGTCCCAGCCCATCCGGGCGAATTCGCCGATCCGCCCGGTTGCGGTCGCTTCGCCGAGTTCCGGTTCCGGATGCGAGGTGAAGAACTGCCACGGGGTGGTTGCACCCCACTCCTCCCCCATGAAGAGCATCGGGGTGAACGGACCAAGCAGGGTCAGCGTCGCGGCAATGGCGAGCTGGCCGGCGTCGAGCGTGCCGGTCAGGCGGTCGCCGATGGCCCGGTTTCCGATCTGGTCATGGTTCTGGCTGCCGACGACGAGACGCCAGGCCGGCATCCGCTGCCTGTCGATGGGACGACCGTGCGTGCGGCCGCGGAAGCTCGAGAACGTGCCGTCGTGGAAGTACCCGTGCGTCAGGACCTTGGCCAGGGCGCCGAGCGGGGCGAAGTCGGCGTAGTAGCCGGTGGTCTCCCCCGTCAGGGCAACGTGCACGGCATGATGGAAGTCGTCGCTCCACTGGGCGTCGAGGCCGTAGCCGCCCGCTTCCGCCGGAGTGATCAGGCGCGGATCGTTGAGGTCGGACTCGGCGATCAGGGTCAGCGGGTGACCGGTGAATGCGCTGAGCGCGGCGACCTCCCCTGCCATGTCCTCGAGCAGGTGGATGGCCCGGTCGTCACGGAGGGCGTGCACCGCGTCGAGGCGCAATCCGTCGACGTGGTAGTCGTCGAGCCACATCAGCGCGTTCCCGATGATGTGCCGCCTGACCGGGTCCGAGTCCGGGCCGTCGAGGTTCAATGAGGACCCCCAGGTGTTCCCCGCGGACTCGCTGAGGTACGGTCCGAACTCGGGCAGGTAGTTTCCGCTCGGTCCGAGATGGTTGTAGACGACGTCCTGGATCACTCCGATGCCGGCCTGGTGGCAGGCGTCGACGAAGCGCTGGTAGGCGGCGGGTCCGCCATACCCCTCGTGCACGGCGTACCAGAGCACGCCGTCGTAGCCCCAGTTGTGGGTTCCGTTGAAGGCGTTGACCGGCAGGAGCTCGACGAAGTCGACTCCGAGGCTCACGAGGTGGCCGAGGCGTGCCGCCGCGGCATCGAGGGTGCCCTCGGACGTGAAGGTGCCGAGGTGCAGCTCATAGATCGTGCCGCCCGCGAGTTGGCGGCCGGTCCAGGCCGAGTCCTGCCACGCGTGCGCGCCGGGGTCGAACGTGCGGGACAGCGCGTGCACGCCTGCGGGCTGGCGGCGGGAGCGCGGATCGGGGAACGGGCCGGCACCGTCGATCACGAATCCGTAGTCGCGTGGCTCGGCTCCGCCGTCGGGCATTCTCAGGCGCCACCAGCCGTCCTCTGCCCGGTTCATGGACCGGGTGACCGGTTCCTCTGCGGAGCCGGGGACGGTGCTGCGCAGGAACAGGTCGACCGCCTGCGCGTACGGCGCCCAGACCTCGAAATCCCAGTCCTCGACATCCCGGTCCTCGTGAGCGGGCTCTGATGTGTTCATCGGCCGGTCTCCCCCGTGCTGATCGGTGCTGCGGTTCCCCGGTCGTCATCCGGAACGAGGAGGGCGACCGGATAGCGGCGCAGCAGGTCACGCAGGAAGAGGGTCCCTCCGGGGAACCGTTCCCCGGTCAGGACGTCGGTCACCGGGATGCCGGCGAGCACGACCGTCGTGTCCCGCCAGCCGCCGTCGGCGGCGAGACCGAGCGGGAGCCGGGTGGCGACCGTGACGGCGTCGCCGCGGTCGAAGGCCAGCAGGTGTCCGGCGGCGGCGCCGAAGGCCGCAACGGGGGCGTGGCGGAAGAACCGTTCCGGGGCGTCGCGGCGCTGGCGCAGGGCGCGACTCGTGACGAGCAGCTTAGCGGCGCCGGTCTCGTCGACGGGCGGCAGCCATCCGTCGTCGAGTCGGGCGAGGATGTCCCGTCTGACGGTGTAGTCGACGGGTCGCCGGTTGTCCGGGTCGACGAGGGAGGTCTCCCAGAGCTCGCTGCCCTGGTAGACGTCCGGCGCTCCCGGCATGGTGAGCTGCACGAGCTTGGCCGAGAGGGAGTTGCTCCAGCCGGCCTGCTGCACCCGTGCGACGAAGCCCGCGAGGGCCGCCGTGACGGTCGGGTCGTCGAATACCGCGGCGACCAGGGCCTCGAGCTTCGCCTCGAAGGCGGCGTCCGGGGCGTTCCAGGTCGTTGACGTTCCCGATTCGCGGGCCGCCTTGAGCGCATAGGCGCCGAGCCGTTCGCGACTGGCCGGCCACGACCCCACGACCGCCTGCCAGAGCAGGTTCTCGAGGGGTCCGTCGTCGAGCGAGACGTTCGCGCGGAGCGTGTCGAGGGTCGCCTCCCACTCCGCCGGGACCTCGGCGATGACGGAGATGCGGGCGCGGACGTCCTCTCCCCGTTTCGTGTCGTGCGTGGAGAGCGTCGTCATCGAGTCGGGGAAGGTCGCCGCCCTGGCCTGCTGGCGCGCGTGGAAGGTGTCGGCATCGATCGAGAACTCCGAGGGGTCTGCCCCGACCTCGTTGAGCGAGGTGAGCCTGCTGTAGCGGTAGTAGGCGGTGTCCTCGACGCCCTTGGCCATCACCATGCCGGAGGTCTGCTGGAAGCGGACGGCTGCGGGATTCGCCGGGTCGGCCAGCACGGACAGCAGCGTGCCGATCGTTCCGGCCAGGTCCGGCCTGCGGGCGGACGCGCGACGCGCGGCCTCGTCGAGCAACTCGAAGCCGAGCGGAAGATA
This sequence comes from Cryobacterium algoricola, assembly GCF_004402485.1. Taxonomy (GTDB): domain Bacteria; phylum Actinomycetota; class Actinomycetes; order Actinomycetales; family Microbacteriaceae; genus Cryobacterium; species Cryobacterium algoricola. The sequence continues at coordinate 379,315 of NZ_SOFG01000004.1, forward strand.
CGAACGGTACACCGGCATAGCGGTGAGCAGCTCTGCGAGGGCGTCGACCGCCTCCGGCCCGGGAACCTCGGGGATGAGCCGGGCGATCCGGCGCACTTCCGAGCCCAGGATTCCGTCGGCGATGCCGCGCTTGCGCTCGGAGACGAGCTCGGCCCAGGACTGCGGACGGCCGTGGTCCCCCGGCGCTGGGGAGTCGTCCTGCAGGCGCTTTTCGAGCGCGTCGAGGGCGGGCCGGCCCTCCGGGTCGACGAAGATCCGGTCGACGTCGGCGAGGGCGTCGTAGCCCGTCGTGCCCCGCGTCGACCAGCTCGTCGGCAGCGTCTCGTCGCCCTCGAGGATCTTCTCGACGAGCACGTAGGTTCCGTCGGTGGCGTCCCGAAGCCGGTCGAGGTAGCCGCCCGGGTCGGCGAGGCCGTCCGGGTGGTCGACCCGGATGCCCTGAACGAGACCGTCCCGCACCCAGTGCACGATCTCGCGATGCGACTCCTCGAAGACCCAGGGGACCTCCACGCGGATGCCGGCGAGGCTGTTCACGGCGAAGAACCGCCGGTAGTTGAGCTCGTGGTCTGCGCGCCGCCAGTTGACCAGGCTGTAGTGCTGCCGGGAATACACGGTCCTGGCGTCCGCACCGTCTTCGGCTGTTCCGGGACGGATCGGGAACCGGTGGTCGTAGTAGCGCAGTTCGCCGCCGACAATGGCGAGCCGGTCGAGCTCGCTGCCCTCTCCCGGTGTGTCGTCGCCGAGGGCCGGCAGCAGGATCTTTCCGTCTCCGGCCGCCCAGTCCACGTCGAACGCCTCCGCGTAGCGGGACACCTGCCCGAATCGGAGCAGGTCCCACCACCAGTCGTTGCGGTGCGGGTCGTCGACGCCCATGTGGTTGGGCACGATGTCCACGAGGATGCCGCGCCCGGCATCCGCCACCGCGGCCGCGAGCCGGCGGAGCCCCTCCGGCCCGCCCCGAGCGGGGTCGATGGCGGCGTGGTCGACGACGTCGTAGCCGTGGTCCGAGCCGTCGGCGGAGGTGAGGAGCGGCGAGAGGTAGATCCAGTCGGCGCCGAGGCCGACGACGTAGTCGAGGATGCCCGCCGCGGCGTCGAGGTCGAATGCCGCCGTGATCTGCAGCCGGTAGGTCGAGTGCGGGATCCTCATGGCTCGACCACGTGGTCCGGGTTGAGCGCGAGCGCGGTCGGCGTTCCGGCCAGGCCGGCGAGGGAGGCGGCGACGGAATGGTCCGGCGCGACTTCGGGAGCCGTGTACGCGCGCAGCACGACCACGGACCGGGACTTGACGGTCTGGATGGCGCCGGCAGGGCGTGGGATCGCGTCGGCGCCCTCGCCGGCCGTGTCGACCACGATCTCCCACTGCGGAGCGTAGATCGCCGGGGGCAACCGGAACTCGACGTCGTCGGCATCCGTGTTGAAGCAGACCAGGAAGTTGACGTCGACGACGGGCTGGCCGCGGGAGTCGCGCTCACGGATGCCGTCACCGTTGAGGTACATGGCGACCGTGCCGGCCCGGCCCTCGTCCCAGTCCTCCGTGCGCATCTCCTCGCCGTCGCTGTTCAGCCAGACGATGTCGCTCAGGGTGTCGCCGTCGACGGCGAGGGCGTTGGGGTGCCCGTCGAAGAAGCGGCTGCGGCGGAAGGTCGGGTGGTCCTTGCGCAGCCGGGAGATCGCCGCGGTGAATTCGATGAGCGGCTGGTCCGCCGTGTCCCAGTGGATCCAGCTGAGTTCGGAGTCCTGGGCGTAGGTGTTGTTGTTGCCCTGCTGGGTGCGGCCGAGCTCGTCGCCGTGCAGGAGCATCGGCACGCCCTGGGACAGGAGCAGGGTGGTCAGGAAGTTGCGGTGCTGCCTGGCGCGCAGGGCGAGGACCTCCGCGTCGTCCGTCGGCCCCTCTGCGCCGGAATTCCAGGAGCGGTTGTGGGACTCGCCGTCGTTGTTGCCCTCACCGTTGGCGTCGTTGTGCTTCTCGTTGTAGGAGACCAGGTCGGAGAGGGTGAAGCCGTCGTGCGCGGTGACGAAGTTGATCGAGGCCACCGGGCGCCTGCCGGAGTGCTCGTAGAGATCGGCGGAGCCCGTGATCCGCGAGGCGAACTCTCCGAGCGTCGATGGCTCACCCCGCCAGAAGTCGCGGACGGTGTCCCGATACTTCCCGTTCCATTCCGTCCACTGGGCCGGGAAGTTCCCGACCTGATAGCCGCCGGGGCCGACATCCCACGGCTCGGCGATGAGCTTCACCTGCGAGACGATCGGATCCTGCTGGACGAGTTCGAAGAAGGTGGAGAGCTTGTCGACGTCGTAGAGGTCACGGGCGAGGGCCGAGGCGAGGTCGAACCGGAAGCCGTCGACGTGCATCTCGATGGCCCAGTACCTCAGCGAGTCCATGATGAGCTGGAGGACGTGGGGGTGACGCACGTTGAGGGTGTTCCCCGTGCCCGTGTAGTCCATGTAATACCGCTTGTCGTCGTCCATCAGTCGGTAGTAGGCCTCGTTGTCGATGCCCTTGAACGAGATTGTCGGGCCGAGGTGGTTGCCCTCCGCGGTGTGGTTGTAGACGACGTCGAGGATGACCTCGATGCCGGCGTCGTGCAGGCTGCGCACCATTCCCTTGAACTCCTGCACCTGCTGGCCGCGATCGCCCGTCGAGGAGTACGCATTGTGCGGGGCGAAGAAGCCGATGGTGTTGTAGCCCCAGTAGTTGCGGAGCCCTTTCTCTTCGAGCGTGCCGTCGTTGACGAACTGGTGCACCGGCATCAGTTCGATGGCGGTGACTCCGAGTTTCTGGAGGTGGTCGATGACCGCGGGGTGCGCGACCCCCGCGTAGGTGCCGCGTTGGGACTCGGGCACGAGTTCCATGAGCTCGGTCAGGCCCTTCACGTGCGCCTCATAGATGAAGGATTCGCTGTACGGGGTGCGCGGCGGGCGGTCGCCGAGCCAGTCGAAGAACGGGTTGACGACGACGCCGAGCATCATGTGCGGGGCGGAGTCGTCGTCGTTCCGGGAATCCGGGTCGCCGAAGTTGTACGAGAACAGCGACGGGTCCCAGTCGATCGTTCCCGCGGTGGCCTTGGCGTACGGGTCGAGCAGGAGCTTGTTCTCGTTCAGGCGGTGACCCTCAGCGGGGTTGGAGTCCCCGTGCACCCGGTAACCGTACCGCTGCCCCGGCTGCACGAGCGGGAGGTAGCAGTGCCAGATGAACGCACTCGACTCGATCACCTCGACGCGGGTCTCGACGCCGTCGTCGTCGAAGAGACACAGCTCGACGCGTTGTGCCGCCTCGCTGAAGATGGCGAAGTTCGTTCCGGTTCCGTCGAACGTCGCGCCGAGTGGGTAAGCGGTGCCTGGCCAGGTTTCCAAGGGACTCCTTATGCTGTATTCCGATCGATACCGTCCTCCGAACGGGCGGGCGGCACCACTTGTACGCTACAGCGTCACGATCGTCCCTAGCTGGAAGATCAGCCCAGCGCGTCCCGCACCAGCGGAGCGACCCGGGTGCCGTACAGCTCGATGCTCGTCATGAGTCGCTCGTGACTCAGGGTGCCGATGCTGTACTTCAGGTCGAATCGGGAGAGGCCGAGACCCTGTGCCGTTGCGACGATCTTCGCCGCGACGGTTTCCGGTGATCCGACGAACAGGGCGCCTTCCGGCCCGGCATCGTGCTCGAACTGCTCGCGGCTCACGGGACCCCAGCCGCGTTCCCGCCCGATGCGCTCCTGCATGGCGGCATAGTGCGGCCACATCTCCTCGCGAGCCTGTGCATCCGTCTCGGCGACGTACCCCGGGGAGTGCTCGCCGATGGGCTGGGTCGGGCGCTTGAATTCGCCGAGGGCGCGGTGGTAGAGCTCGACGAGGGGCGCGAAGGCGAGGGGCGAGCCGCCGATGATGGCGAGCATGAGCGGGAGGCCGTAGTGGGCGGCGCGGACGACGGACTGCGGGCTGCCTCCGACCCCGATCCAGGTGCGAATGGACCCGGACTCTGTCGGCGGGTACACGCTCTGGTCGGTGAGTCCCGCACGGGTCGCCCCCGCCCAGGTCACCGGTTCTTCCTTGAGCAGCTCGGAGAAGAGGTTGAGTTTCTCCTCGAAGAGCTGTTCGTAGTCGCCGAGGTCGAGACCGAAGAGCGGAAAGGATTCGGTGAAGGAACCGCGGCCGAGGATGACCTCCGCGCGGCCGTTCGACAGGCCGTCCAGGGTCGCGAAGCGCTCGAACACCCGGACCGGGTCATCGGAGCTCAACACCGTCACGGCAGAACCGAGCCGGATGCGCGTGGTCTGCCCTGCGATCGCCGCGAGCACGACCTCGGGCGCCGACACGGCGAAGTCCGTGCGGTGGTGCTCCCCGATGCCGAAGAAGTCGAGTCCGACCTGCTCGGCGAGGACGCCTTCCGCGACGACGTTCCGAAGTACCTGTGCATGGTGCAGGGGTGCGCCGTCGGCGTCCCAGGTCACGTCTCCGAAGGTGTCTAGTCCGAGTTGAATCTCCTGTGCCATGCCATGCTCCTCTGTTGCCGGTCCTGGGTGTGCCGGGTCTGGTCCTGCCGTGCGTTCCTGCACGTGTCTATGCAAATGCATCAACTAGCGGAACCCGGCGCACCACGCTGGTATTCCGCCCGGATCGCATGATCGTGTCAGCATCCGTCGTTCACCGCCACGTCGCGACTGAACGCTCCCGGAGCTTCCGCCTCGCGACCCCTGACGAAGCACCCCGCCCGGCAGAGACCGGGATGGGCTGGTCACCCCTCGGCGTCGAGGTAGTACCACTGCCGGGCGACGCGGGTGAAGCGGCTCACCTCGTGCTGGGCGCTCCGCATCCCGCCCTGGCGGCAGTATGCGGTGAATTCGACCAGGCCGGCCGAATCGAAGGGGCCACCGCTTTCGACACGTTCGATGTCGAGGCGGGTCCAGCGGAGGGTGTCGTCGAGTTCGAACTGCCCCGGGCGGGTACTCGGATGCCAGGTGTGGAGCAGGTAGTCGACGTCGCCGAGGACGAAGGCGGAGTACCGCGATCGCATCAGGCGCTCGGCCGTCGGTGCGGGGGTCACGCCGGCGTGCAACGGGCCGCAGCACTCGGAGTAGCGTTCTCCGCTCAGGCAGGGGCACCGTTCCGGTCGTTGCGCCGCCGGATCGGCGCGGGGGTCACGGGGATTCGGCACAGCACCATTATCGCTGCTCCCGGAACGCCCGGAGGGAGAAGTCCGGGCGACAGGGTCAGGGGGGAGACGGGTCAGCGGCGGATCAGCGGCGGGTGAGTAGCGGGTCAGTGCTGTACGTCCGACTCCGGTTGGGCACGCAGTTCGGTCGCGTCGTCTCCCTCGGCGACGCCGACCAGTCCGGCCGACTCACCGGCCTCGCCGGTGTCGGGCCCGGGAAGCAAGTAGGACACGAACCAGTCACTCGCGAGGTTCGCCGCCGCGGCCAGCGCGCCGGGTTCCTCGAAGAGGTGGGTCGCACCCTCGACGACCGCGAGCCGGTTGCGGCAGCGCATCCGGGTCCTGGCCCGGCGATTGAGGTCGAGCACTCCCGGGTCGGTACCGCCGACGATCAGGAGCGTCGGGGCCGTGACCTCCGGTAGCCGGTCTCCGGCGAGGTCGGGGCGGCCGCCGCGACTCACGATGGCCGCGAGGCGGTCGTCGGCGTCGGCCGCGGCCCAGAGCGCCGCACCCGCACCGGTGCTCGCCCCGAAATAGCCGATCCGGCATGACCGGGTGTCCGGCCGGTCGAGGAGCCACTCGGTGGCCGCCGCCAGTCTCCCGGCGAGGAGCCCGACGTCGAAGACGTTGGCCCGGTCCGATTCCTCCCCGGGCGTGAGCAGGTCGAGGAGGAGGGTGCCGAGGCCCGCGCGATGCAGCACGTCGGCGACGAACTGGTTGCGGGGGCTGTGCCGGCTGCTGCCGCTTCCGTGGGCGAACACGACGACCGCGGGGGCATTCTCCGGGAGGTACAGGTGTCCCTCGAGGACGACGCTGCCGACCGGGATCTCGACGTCCCGGTCCAGGCCCGACCCACCGGCGTGGCGACCGGTACGGATCCGCCGTGCCGCGGCATCCAGCAGCGCGGTCACTTCGTCGTCGGTCGTGGCCGCGAAGTCGATGTAGTGGTTGCCGACGGCCACGAGCCGCCGCGGGACATGGACGCAGACGAGTTCGTCGAAGCCGGTGAGGTCGACGAGCGCTTCCGCCGAGGCCACCGGCACGGCCAGGATCACCCGGTTCGCTCCGTGCAGCCGGGCGACGTCTCCGGCCGCACGCGCCGTCGCACCCGTCGCGATGCCGTCGTCGACGATGACGACAGTGCGACCGCGCACGTCGATCCGTTCCCTGCCCGCGCGCAGTTCGGCCACGCGGGCGTCGAGAATGGCCCGTTCGCGACGTTCGACGGTCGCGAGTTCCTCGTCGCTGATGCTGGCCATCGAAAGGATGTCCGGGTTGAGTTCCCGGACGCCGCCCTCTCCGATCGCTCCCATCGCGAGCTCGGGCTGGAACGGCACCCCGAGCTTGCGCACCACGATCACGTCGAGCGGTGCGCCGAGTACCCTGGCGACCTCTGCGGCGACGGGCACCCCTCCCCTCGGCAGTCCGAGCACGATCGTGTCGGCACCCCGCAGGTACTGGAGCCGCTCGGCCAGCTGCCGGCCGGCATCCACCCGATCACTGAACAGGACCATGCCCCCACCTCCTCGACTGCAGATTCGTTCACCATCATGGTCCGGTGCGGCGGATCGCAACAGGGCCGATCCGGGAAGGGACCGGCCGGGCGCCGACGCATGCCGCAACGGGAATGACCTATGTGCCGGTACTGCACCGAAGAAACACGGCAGAGCCTGCGGAGAATGCCTGCTTAGACCGCGACGAGTGCGCGCAAGCCCGGGTGCAGGTCACGCAGGGCGCGCTCGACGCGCGCGTGCAGGGTGAACCCGACGGCGGGGCATCCGCTACAGGAACCGGTGAGGCGCACCGTGACGACGTCGTCATGCGCCGAGACGAGCTCGACCACGCCGCCGTGGGAGCGGATGAAGTCGCCGACCCGCCCAGTGAGCACGGTCAGGGCGCACGCGGCGAGGTCGGCGTCACGCGTGCCGGGCGTTGTTGGAAGGACGGGAACCCAGCCCGCGGGATTCCCGAGGGCGGCGTGCAGGGCGCTTCTCACGAAGGCTCCCTGGGACGCCCAGCTGCCGGTCGCGGAGAGGCACGTCGTGACGGCCGCGACCTCGACAGTGAGTGCGGTGAGCACCCCGGTCTCGGCCAGGCGACCGAGCTCACCCGGTGCCGACCGAACCTCGCCGGTGAACGCGAGCGTACCGGCCGGCATCACCCAGCGGAGCGCCTCGGGGCGCGAGTCAACGGCTTCCGGGTGCAGCGGAATCATGTCAGGCCGTCCCGGTCGCGAGTGCGACGACGCCGTGGACGACCCACGCCGAGCCCCAGGCCAGCACGAACATGTATCCGAAGGCGATGGCCGGCCACTTCCAGGTGCCGGTTTCCCGTTTCATCACGCTCACCGTGGACATACACTGCAGCGCATAGACGAAGAACACCAGCAGCGCGGCGATCGTCGGGGCGGTGAAGACCCGTTGCCCCGCATGGGCGCCGTCCGTGTATGTCATGGCGGCGAGGGCAGCTGAGGGGTTGTCCGGGTCGTCCGCTGCCGCGATCTGGCCGAGCGTGGCCACGAACGTCTCCCGTGCCGAGAGGGAGGCGACGACGCCGATGTTGACGCGCCAGTCGAAGCCGAGCGGCGCGAAGACCGGCTCGACGGCCCGGCCGATCGACGCAGCGGCACTGTGGTCCATCACGAAGGACGTCACTGCGCCCTCATCGGTCACGTCGACGCCGGATGCCGTCAGCTCGGCGGTCGAGTGCAGCGGGAAGTTCAGGAGGAGCCACAGCACGATCGTCGTCAGCATCACGATCGTTCCGCATTTGCGGAGGAACGCCCGGGAGGAATCCCACATGGTGAGGCAGATGGACCGCAGCGTCGGGACCCGGTACGGCGGCATCTCCATGTAGAACGGCATCAGGAGGCCGTTCCTGTCCTGCACGGTCTTCACGATCCAGGCGGCGAGCATGGCCGAAACGGCCCCGAGGAAGTACAGGCAGAACATGATGACGCCCTGGGTCTGCAGCGGGCCGATGCGGGACTCCGGGCTCACGAGCATCCCGATCAGGAGGATGTAGACCGGCAGCCGTGCCGAGCACGTCATGAGGGGCGCGCCCATCATCGTGGCGATGCGGTCCTTGGCGGAGGGCAGCGTACGGGTCGCCATGATCCCGGGGACCGCGCACGCGAAGGAGCTCATCAGCGCCACGAACGCCCGGCCCTCGAGCCCGGCCCTCGACATGATCCGATCCATCAGGAACGCGGCCCTGCACATGTAGCCGACGCCCTCGAGCAGGGAGATCAGCAGGAACATCAGCATGATCTGCGGGATGAAGACGACGACGGCGCCCACCCCGCCGATGATCGCGTCACCGAGCAGGCCCGCGAGCCACGGAACGGGGACGTACCCGTCGACCAGGTCGGCGAGCCAGCCGAAGAACGTCTCGACGAGGCCCTGCAGCGGCGCCGCGAAGGAGAAGATGATCTGGAAGAAGGCGACCATGACCGCGACGAAGATCGCGGTGCCCCACACGGGGTGCAGCAGCACCGCGTCGATCCGCTGGGTGGTCTTGTCCGGCTGCGCCGGGCGGTACTCGCTCGCCAGGAGGATGGATTCGGTCCAGGCTTCGAGCTCGGCAGGGTCCGTCGGTGGATCGAGCACGGGCCGGGACCAGCTTCGCCAGCCCGCGATTTTCGTGCGGAGTTCGGGGATGCCCACGCGCCGGTTGCCGATCACCCGGACGACCGGCACCCCGAGGGCCCGTTCGAGACCGGGAATGTCAAGGCGCCCGCCGCGGGTGACGAGTTCGTCGGTGAGGGTCACGGCGATGCACACCGGCCGGCGCAGGCGCAACACCTGCGACACGAGCCGCAGCGATCGCCAGAGGGTCGTCGCGTCGATCACGACGACCAGGGCGTCGGGCAATTCGACCCCGGTGAGCCGGCCCTGCAGCAGGTCGGTGACGATCTGCTCGTCCGGGCTCACCGGTTCAAGGCCATAGGTGCCCGGGAGATCCTCGACGACGAAGTCCTGGCCGGCAGCGCGGAAGACGCCGACGGACCGGCCGACGGTGACGCCGGGATAGTTGCCGGTCTTCGCCCGGAGGCCGGTCAGGGCGTTGAAGATGCTCGTCTTGCCCGCGTTCGGGCTGCCGACGAGTGCCGTACGGGGAGCGCCGACGACGACGGTGCCGCCGCTTGGACCACCGTGGCAGTCCGCCCCGCCCGCTGCGTCCGTCACAGTGTGGTGGTCACAATGTCGTGGTCACGCGGATGCCGCGGGCCTGGGCCGCGCGGAGGCAGATGTCGTAGCCGCGTACCCGGTACACGGCAGGGTCGCCGACCGGCGCCCGACGGAGGAGTTCGATCCTGGCACCGGTGACGAAGCCGAGGTCGCCGAGGCGACCGGAATACGGGGCCGTTCCGCGGTCCCCCACATCGACGATGCGGGCAGGAACCCCGATCGGGAGAGCCTCGAGGCCGCAGGGATCCGGCACCGGTGTGGTCGCAGCCGCAGGCAATTCACGAACCCGGTGCGTCACTCTCACTGCAGGCTCTCCTCGCCCTCCGGCTTCCCCGCAGAATGCGGAGCGCATACCGACAGCCTAGTCGAAGTTAGGACAGCCTTACCTAGTTGCGCGTACTGCACTCCTCTGGCGCACATATTCCATCACCGCGAGCACTAGGTTCCCTAAAAATTGCGAACCGACAACTGAGCCAAAACAATATCCGCAAACTGCAGTACTTCAAACACCTATCCGTCCGCTCCGGCAGAATTTATGGTCGTATCATTCCAATTGCCATCCGAACTGCACAAGATCGCCGCAATTCAGGTCCTCGAGATGACTAATGCGACAGGGATGGACGAGTTTTTCTTGCATGCAATCCCATCCGACAGAAGTATATGGATGGCTATTCACTTACAAATTCCGCTTTCTGCTTTTTAAATCTCTTTTAATCAGGACTTTACTTGGACGAGATGGTGGTGATGAAAGAACAGATGACTCCATCTGTAAAACTGACACAGAAGGCATGTGCTTGTCTTAGTCCGTTCTCCATATATACTTAGCGAACTGAAGCCAGGGAGGCGATTGTCATTTCCACGAGCGCAATACTGAAACAGGCTTGGTCCGCTGTTGAAGAAGCGAACCTGCCAGAGAAGATCCACGAGGTAGCGTTCCGGGAAGCAGTGCGACTTATCGCACCGCCCGTGCCGGCACCCGTGCCGTTTCCTCGGACCGGACAGTCCGCTCCGAGCACCGCCAACGCTGCGAAACTGACACCGTCCGGCGGTACCACGGGAGGCGGACCCAGATTGGGTGAGAACGCCATCGCCCTGTCCGACGATGAGCTGGTGCAAAAGGTGTCGAATGGCACTGGTGCAACCGCCGCCGCGTTGAGCAACTTGATCTATCTGGACGATGGCGCATTGCGCTTGAACCTCCCCGGTATCAAGTTGGGCAAGAATAACGCCGACCGAACACGGACGATCGCGGCGATCTTCACCATCGTCCGTTCTTTCGGTCTCGACGAAGATGACACCTCAGTTGAACTGGTGCGAGAGGAAGCACAACGCCTCAAGTGCTATGACTCGGCGAACTTCTCTTCACAGCTGAAGGCGCTGCAGGGTTTTGTGATCAAGGGGACAGGGAACTATCGCCGGATCCAGGCCAAAGGCCCAGGTATCACTGACTTCCCCGGGCTGGTAGCCAAGCTGACCGGAGAGTCCTGATGCTAACTGGATCGAATAGCGTTATGCCAACGGCAGCGAGAACTTCGGGCGCGAACTTAACGCTCACTGAATCGATCAACGTCGCATGGTCCTCAGTCAAGGAATCTGGCGTGCCCGACCACATGCAGGGGCGCGCCTTCACCGAGGCGCTGCGCTCGACCCTCAATTCGGTACAACACGCCACTGCAACTGGCCACGGACTCGGGACTCCGTCAGTGTCTCGAGAGGAACCTGATGGTCGAAAAGCTGAAAGTGGCGGCGAGCAAGAGGCCCCCATTCCTGAGGAAGTTGTATTCCGGCGAGTATCCGACGAAACAGGTATCCCGGTTGACAAGTTGCTGCTCGTCTTTCATATCGACGACGGTGCCGTGAAGCTGATTGGCCAACACACGAAGTATGGGTCCACGACAGCAGAGCAGGCTCGCGCAGTCGCCCAGATCGTGACAGTCGTCCGGAAGGTGGGCATGGGACACAGCGACACGGCTTTCGAAGTAATCAAGGTAGCCTGCGAAAGTAAGCATTGCTACGACTCAAAGAACTTCGCCTCGCAGCACCTGCCGAAAATCGATGGATTCGTGGTCAAGGGCGAGAGCAAGGCTCGACGTCTCGAAGCGAGAGGAAGTGGAATCGCGGCACTCCCTGACCTCATCGACAGAGTGCTGGGCGTTCTATGACCACACTGGACTCCAGGATTCGGGAGGGCCTCCTGGAAGCTGGCATACCGGCTGAACTTGTGACCGAGCTCCTGATCGCGTTCGCTGAAGCTAAGCGTCGCTTCTACCGCAACGACCTAAGGCCCTCCGAAATCGAAGGTGCCCGTTTCTCCGAAGCAGTGTTCCGAATCTTGCAGTGGGCTACTGCAGAGCAGTACACGGCGCTTGGGAGAACCTTGCCTAGCGTCGACGCAATGATGAACACGTTGATCAATGCGGCTTCAAACGACAGTATTCGAATGCATATCCCGCGCACCCTGAGACTGATCTACGACGTGCGAAACAAACGTGACGTCGCGCACCTAAGTGACGGTATAGACCCGAATCAGCAGGATGCAACCCTTGTCGTGCGAAATATGGAGTGGGTATTGGCCGAACTCGTCCGTATGTACAACAACGTAACTGCGGCAGTTGCGCACACCATGATCGTGGACCTTGTATCGAAAGACGTTCCCTTGATTCAGGAATTCGACGGCTTTCCAAGGGTGCTCAAGCAGCTAAGAGCGTCGGATCATGTTCTCGTATTACTCTATTGGCGGGGATCGCAGGGTGCCACGCTCGACGAATTGCAGGCATGGGCGAGGGCGCCCATGCGTGCCAACATGAAGCGAACACTTAAGTCGCTCAATGATAGAGATCTGCTTCACCTTAACCATGACCGGTACGTCTTGACCCACCTCGGCGAAGATGATGTCGAGACGCGGAAAGTACTCGAACCTCAATAAAGTCAGCATCTCATCGTGAGACGGCGCTTCCTCCCAAGTGAGCTATCTGTCTATGGGCTTAGTTTGGGCATCTGGGACCTCGATTCCGAGTCCTATCCGACTTGCCTGGATTTCTTCTCTGAACACCGGGTACACGGTAGGGTCGCCAGCAGTGTCCGACGGAAGAAAATGATCCTGGTGCCTGCTGTGGACGTTGGGGCGTTCAGTGATTGCCCAACCGGCGCTCATTCCGGCGCCTTCGCCAGACGCCGCTCTAGCGCGCTCCCCGCCGACTGCCCGGCACTCAGCGAGAGCAGGACCGACACGAGGGACTCTCCGCCTGCACCCCCGCAGGCAGCGTCGATCTGTGCATACATCCGGGCTTCAACCCCGCGTACGAATCGTTCGGCCTCTTCCCCCGCGCTCGTCAGGGTGAGCACGAGTCGGCGACGATCGGCCCGGGAGTGCAGCCGCTGCACCAGCCCCGCCGCGACGAGTCGATCCACGAGCCTGCTGGGATTGGTGCCGCTCTCGCACACCAGAAGGCGGCCGAGATCCACGAGGCCCACTCCGTTCGGGTCGTCGCCGATCACACGCAGCACCTCGGCCTGGGACGGCGTCAGGGCGCGTGCGCGAAGCTCGCGCGCGAACCAGAGATTGCCGTCGCGCTGCGCCGCGAGAATCGCGTAGCGGATCAGCTCTGCCTGCCTCACGGCTCGATCACGCTCGCCCAGGCAGACTCGAGCAGACCCGCGGCGGCCGGGTCGTGCGCGGCGAGAACCACGGTTCCGGGCCATCGGTCGACGAAGTCGTTCACGTCGCGCGAGGAGCGCACCAATGCGGCGTGCCGACCGATTCCGGGCACCGCGAGCTTCTCGAGGTTCCGCACGTCATACGTCAGGTCTCCCACGAGCAGGATCGGCGGGTGTCCGGCCTGGCGGACCAGAAGCGAGAGGGAACCCGGCGTGTGCCCCGGCGTCGGCAGGAGCACGACGCTGCCGTCGCCGAACAGGTCGCGAGCGTTCCGGAACGGCAGGAGTGCGGCATCCGCTGTCGCCTCGAGCGTCACCCTGTTCCACCGCAGTCCCGGCAGCTCGATGTGCTCGCGAAGCAGTCCGTTGACGGGGGCGAACGGATGCGAAAGCGTCGCCCACTCTGCCGCGCTCACGACGATCTCGGCATCCGACAGCTCGGCGAGTCCGCCGATATGGTCCTGGTGCAGGTGCGAGAGCACCACCAGGGTCACGTCGCTCGCGCGATAGCCCTGTGCGCGCAGGCCCTCCGTGAGCGTGTCCTGCTCGCGGATCGCGAACCGCGCGAGCCGTCGGTAGAGGAACCCGACGAGCCCGTCTGGAAAGTACTCGGGATCGATCACCGACCGCCGGTCTTGTCCGGTGTCGAAAACGACGAGCCCGCGCTCGTGCTCGATCACGTAGACGTTGATGGGCCGAGGCGGTGTCCACCTCCGGGACGTCAGCAACCACCAGATCGTCGGGAGCCCGTTGGACTTCTCGTGCTGGGGTCGGATCCGGACGGAACCGGTGCTGATCACGGAAACGCGTTTCACGGGAGTGATGGGAGCTCGATTCGTCGCGACGGATAAAGTGTTACAACACACTATGTCACGACACAGATTCCGGGAACACTACCCCGCTCCGGGAAATGCCGGATACTGGGTGCGGAAAGCGGAGAAAAGATGACAGGCATCACACCGGGGCGATACCGCCATTACAAGGGCAATCTCTATGACGTGATCGGCGTCGCCCGGCATTCTGAGACCGAGGAAGAACTCGTCGTGTACACGGCGCTCTACGGCGAACGCGGGCTGTGGGTGCGTCCCCTGGCGATGTTCCTGGAATCCGTCAGCATCGACGGCCAGACCGTTGCCCGGTTCGCCCCGATCGACGCCGCCGGCTGACACCCGAGCGGGACCGACGACCGGCCGGAAACAGGAAAAGCCCCGACCGAAGTCGGGGCTTTTCCTGTATTGGTGGATCCGAGGGGATTCGAACCCCTGACCCCCTGCATGCCATGCAGGTGCGCTACCAGCTGCGCCACGGACCCAGATTGTGTTTCAGGTTTTCCCCCGAAACAACTTCTCTAGGCTACTACACGCGGAAGCCTGTTGTGACCACTCAGTCCTGGACCTTGTGGACGGGCAGTTCGATCGGGATGACCGGGCAGTCTTTCCAGAGCCGTTCGAGGGAATAGTACACGCGCTCTTCCTCGTGGAAGACGTGCACGACGAGGTCGCCGAAGTCGACGAGCACCCAGCGGCCCTCGGCGCGGCCTTCGCGGCGCAAGGGCTTGTGGCCGGCTGCGGTGAGCTGGTCCTCGATCTCGCCGGCGATGGCGACGACGTTGCGCTCGGAGCGGCCGGTGACGATGAGGAAGATGTCGGTCAGCGGGAGAGGGCTGGAAACGTCGATCGCGACGAGGTCCTCCCCCGCTTTCGAGTCTGCGGCGGCGGCGGCCAGCTTGAGGAGCTCGAGAGCGTGGGCAGAAGCGGTCATCGAATGAATCCCTGTGTTAGTGAAAGCGAGTGAAATGGCATTAGAAGATGTGGAGGAAGTAGCCGACCGCGAACAGGGCCAGCACGCCGACGGCGAGGACGCCGACGGTCACGGTGAGAACAGTGGGAAGCGTGAGCCCGCGCTGTTTCGGCGGGGCCATGACGCCACGGGTCGACGCATGGGTGCTGACGGCGCGACTGGCGCTCACGGGAGCGATTCCGCTGCGGTGACCACCCTCGTCGAGCTGGTCGAGCATGCGGTCCATCTCGGAGGAGTCGTAGACGTTGGGGTGCACGCCGGTCTCGCCGAGGCTGCGCGGCAGGTCGATCGAGCCCGTGATCATGATCTCGCCGGTGCTCGTGAGCGGTCCCGAGGTGTTGCCCTGGTGCGGGATCGAGGGCAGGATCAGGGCGTTCGTCGTGGTCGGGATGCCGCCGGCGCTCACGCCCTGGTTCATCAGCTGGTCGAACGGTGCGAGGGTCTCGAACCCGGGCAGCAGGTCGTTGTCCTCGCCGCGGTCGAGCGACCAGTGACCGACCGGAGGGTGCAGGGCTCCGGGCCGGGTCTCGCCGAGGGGGCTCGGTGCGACGTCGACCATGAAGGCGATGGGCTGGGGTTCGACGCGGCGGGTCGGCGGGCGGATGCCGTCCGGTACGTCGACGGGCACGGCGGTGTCCGAGAGAGGGCGGGAGGCGGTGAGCGTCGCGACGGCCGCGAGCAGGGAATCTTCGGCGGGAGGCGCTGCGGCGGCCTGCAGGGCACGGAGTTCGCGCCGGGTCAGGGTGCGCTCGCGGACCGGTTCGTCGGCGGGGGCCTCAGCAGGAACCGAGATGAGGACCGGTGTCGCCTCCGGCGCGGCCGGAGACGTGGCTTCAGTTTCGGTCTCGGTCTCAGGGACGAGCTCACCGAGGATGACGGGCCCGGACTCTGCGACGGGCTCGCCGGTCGTTGGCAGGACCAGAAGGGGCTCGGAGGCACTCGTCGAGGCATCCGCTGCCTGGGCCACCGGCTGCGTGTGGTGCGGGGAATGTTTCTGCGCAGCGGAAGGCGCGTCGGGCTGGTGCCCGTTTGCCAACTCGCGCGCTTGACGACGCGTCAGTGGCGGTGGGTTGGTACCCAACGTCATGCCACACTCCGATACAGATGATGCTTTGAGATGTACTGGACGACCCCGTCGGGAACCAGATACCAGACCGGGAAACCCCGGTTCACGCGTGCACGGCAGTCGGTGGACGATATCGACAATGCCGGAACTTCCAGCAAGCTTACGTCCTGGTTCGGCAATCCCGAAATGGTGAGCTCATGTCCCGGGCGACTCACAGCGACGAAATGGGCGAGATCCCACAGCTCCTGAACGTCTTTCCAGCTCAGGATCTGGCGGATGGCGTCGGCACCGGTGATGAAGAAGAGTTCGGCGTCCGGGCGTTGCGCGTGCAGGTCGCGAAGGGTGTCGATCGTGTACGTCGGGCCGACCCTGTCGATGTCGACGCGGCTCACGGTGAAGCGGGGGTTCGACGCCGTCGCGATGACGGTCATCAGGTAGCGGTGTTCGGTCTCGGTGACGTCGCTCTTCTGCCACGGCTGCCCGGTGGGTACGAAGACGACCTCGTCGAGGTGGAAGCTCTGCGCCACCTCACTCGCGGCGACGAGGTGGCCGTGGTGGATGGGATCGAACGTGCCGCCCATGACGCCGATGCGGGGGCGGCGCGCAGTCACAGAGACGGTTCCCCTAGTGCTCGTCGACGCGGCC
Source organism: Cryobacterium algoricola (assembly GCF_004402485.1). Taxonomy (GTDB): domain Bacteria; phylum Actinomycetota; class Actinomycetes; order Actinomycetales; family Microbacteriaceae; genus Cryobacterium; species Cryobacterium algoricola. The sequence goes on from NZ_SOFG01000004.1 coordinate 395,821, forward strand.
GTGGGCTGCGGCGTATGCGCGCGCCTTCTCGGCGTGGCGGTTGGCGACATCGCGGTAGGACCAGACGACCGCGCCGAGGGCGCCGAAGGTGACCAGGGCAATCAGGCCATAGACGAACGTCGGCATAAACACTCCATTTCTGCGGGACGGCACGCGAGACGTGCAGTACCGCACCATTCTAGTGGGGCCGTTCGGGCTAGGCCCGCACCTGCCCGGTGCCGCGCACGATCCACTTCGTGCTCGTGAGTTCGGGGAGACCCATCGGGCCCCGCGCGTGCAGCTTCTGCGTGGAGATGCCCACCTCCGCGCCGAAGCCGAATTCGCCGCCGTCGGTGAACCGGGTGGACGCATTGACCATGACCGCGGCGGAATCGACCTCGTTCAGGAACCGTTCGGAGTTGACGATGTCGTTGGTGATGATCGACTCGGTGTGGCCCGTCGAATACCGGCGGATGTGCGCGAGCGCTTCGTCGAGTCCGGCAACGACCGTGACCGCGAGATCGAGGCTCATGTATTCCGTCTCCCAGTCGAATTCGCTGGCGGGGACGGCGTCCGGGAAGAGCGCCTGGACTCGGGAGTCTCCGTGGATGGTGACGCCGGAGGCGGCGAGACGGGCGAGGACGGCGGGCAGGACGCGATCCGCGGCGCCCTCGTGCACGAGCAGGGTCTCGACGGCGTTGCAGACGCTCGGGCGCTGCACCTTCGAGTTGTGCACGATCTCGACGGCCCAGTCCCGGTTGGCGCTCTCGTCGAGGAAGATGTGCACGACACCGGCACCGGTCTCGATGACGGGGACCGTGGACTGGGTGACGACGGCATTGATCAGGCCGGCGCTTCCGCGCGGGATGAGCACGTCGACCTGGCCGCGGGCCTGCATGAGTTCGGTCGCGCCCTCGCGGCCGAAGGGATCGATGGTCTGCACGATGTCCCCCGGCAGGCCGACGGATTCGATGGCCGTCTGGAGGAGGGCGACCAGGACGCGGTTGGTGTTCTCGGCGGCGGACCCGCCGCGGAGGACGACGGCGTTGCCGCTCTTGAGCGCCAGGGCGGCGATGTCGACGGTCACGTTCGGCCGGGCCTCGTAGATGACGCCCACGACGCCGAAGGGCACCCGCACCTGGCTGATCTTCACGCCGTTCGGCAGGCTGCTGCCGCGGACGACCTCGCCGACGGGGTCGGTCAGTAGTGCGATCTGGAGCACGGCGTCGGCGAGGGCGGCCACGCGGGCATCGTCGAGGGTGAGGCGGTCGAGGAGACCCGCGCTGAGTCCGTTCGCGGCACCGGCCGTGAGGTCGTCACGGTTCGCCGCCAGGATGTCGGCCGTGTTCCGGCGCAGGGAATCCGCGATCGCGGTGAGTGCCCTGTTCTTCTGCAGCGTCGGTGTGGACGCGAGGACGATCGAGGCGCGCCGCGCCGAATCGAGGGTCAGGGTGAGCCGGAGGGAGTCGACGGGTGACTGCAACATGCCGGTAGTTTACGGCACGTTCCACGCCTCCGCAGGGCAGGGACCGGACGGGCTACTGCCGCGGCGTCGGTTCGAACCAGGTGCCGACGTAGTCGCCGCGCAGGGCCTGGGCGACGAGCCCGGTCGAGGTGACCAGGACGGCCGTTCCCGCTTCAGCGGCGATCCGGGCCGCTGACACCTTGGTGCCCGCGCCGCCCGTGCCGACACCGGAAGCGCTCGCTCCGAATTCCACGCCGGGAAGCCGATCCCCCGCTGCGATGTGCGGAATGCGTTCTGCCCCGGGGAGATTCGGCGGACGGGTGTAGAGGGCGTCGACGTCGCTCAGCAGCACGAGCAGGTCGGCGCTGATGAGTGTCGCGACAAGGGCCGCGAGCCGGTCGTTGTCGCCGAAACGGATCTCATGGGTGGCGACGGTGTCGTTCTCGTTCACGATCGGAAGGATCCGCAGCCCGAGCAGCCGGTTCATCGCGCGGCGCGCGTTGGACCGGTGCGACGGATTCTCGAGGTCGCCCGCGGTGAGCAGAACCTGTCCGGCGATGATCGAGTAGCGACGGAGGCTGTCCTGGTAGCGGAAGATCAGCAGGTTCTGGCCGACGGAGGCCGCGGCCTGCTGGGTTGCGAGGTCGGTGGGGCGTTCTTCGAGGTTGAGGTACGGCATCCCGGTTGCGATCGCGCCGGAGGACACCAGGACGATTTCGGCGCCTCGGGCGTGTGCCTCGGCGAGGGCGTCGACGAGCGGGGAGATCTGCGACACGTTCGCGCCGCTGATCGAGGAGGACCCGACCTTCACGACGATGCGTGCCGCCGTCTTGATGTCACCCCGCCCGAGCACGCTCACTCGGACTCGTCCTCGGTGCCTTCCGAGCCGGCCGGGGCGCTCTCGCCGTTGTACTCGACCTCACCGGAGGTCCACATTCCGGCGTCGCGCTCGCGGATGAGCTCGGCGCGGGCGGCCGCCTTGGCGTCCATCCGGCCGAAGTACTCTTCGCGCCGCTCGCTACTGGTGCGGCGCTTCGAGTCGTCAAGTCGGGTGTCGGTACCGCGAGGTGCCGTGATGAGTTCCGCCGTCGACGTGAGCGTGGGCTCCCAGTCGAAGACGACGCCGTTGCCGGCACCGATGATCACGGTCGAGCCCGCGACGGCTCCGGCCTTGAAGAGTTCGTTCTCGATGCCGAGCTTGGCCAGGCGGTCGGCGAGGAACCCGACGGCCTCGTCGTTGGTGAAGTCGGTCTGCTGCACCCAGCGCTCCGGCTTGGTGCCGATGATGCGGTAGATGTTGCCGAACGAGCCGCCCTCGACCTTGACGACGAAACCGCTGTCGTCGACGGCCTTGGGGCGGATGATGATGCGCGGCTTGGCCGCGAGGGCCGCTGCGGCCTCGACGCGTCCCGCTTCGACGAGTTCGGCGAGGGCGTAGTTCAGCTGGCGGAGGCCTTCGTGGCTGACGGTGGAGATCTCGAAGACGCGGTAGCCGCGGCCTTCGAGGTCTGCCTTGACGAAGTCCGCGAGTTCGCGGGCCTCCGGCACGTCGATCTTGTTGAGCGCGACCAGCTGCGGACGCTCGAGGAGGGGCTTCTGACCCTCCGGGACCGGGTAGGCGGCGAGTTCTCCGAGGATCACGTCGAGGTCGCTGATCGGGTCGCGGTCCGGGTCGAGGGTCGCGCAGTCGAGGATGTGCAGCAGGGCGGTGCAGCGTTCGACGTGGCGCAGGAATTCGAGGCCGAGGCCCTTGCCCTCGCTCGCGCCCTCGATCAGGCCGGGAACGTCGGCGACCGTGTAGCGCACCTCGCCGGCGTCGACGACACCGAGGTTCGGGAACAGGGTCGTGAAGGGATAGTCGGCGATCTTGGGCCTGGCGGCGGACATGGCCGCGATCAGGCTGGACTTGCCGGCCGACGGATAGCCGACGAAGGCGACATCCGCAACGGTCTTGAGTTCGAGCTGGACGTCGCCTTCCCAGCCGTAGGTTCCGAGGAGCGCGAAGCCGGGGGCCTTGCGCTTCGAAGAGGCGAGGGCGGCGTTGCCGAGCCCGCCCTGGCCGCCGGGGGCGACGACGATCCGGAAACCCGGTTCGGTCATGTCGGCGAGTTCGTTGCCGTCGACGTCCTTGACGACGGTGCCGAGAGGCACGGAAAGTTCCATGATTTCGCTGCTGAAGCCGGCGCGGTGGTCGCCCATGCCGGGGCCGCCGTTGACGGAACTGCGGTGCGGGGACCGGTGGTAGCCGAGAAGCGTGGTCACCTGGGGATCGGCGACGAGCACGATGTCGCCACCGTTTCCGCCGTTGCCGCCGTCGGGGCCGGCGAGAGGCTTGAACTTCTCACGCTTGACGGACACACAGCCGTTGCCGCCGTTGCCCGCGCGCAGGTGCAGCGTGACCTGGTCAACGAATGTGGCCATGGGGGTGCCCCTTTCAGGTGGCGTAAAACAAGCAGAGGGCGAGCCGAAGCCCGCCCTCACGCTTACAGATTGTGGATGCCTACGCGGCAGCCACCACGATGTTGACGACCTTGCGGCCACCCTTCGCGCCGAACTCGACCGAGCCAGCCTCGAGGGCGAACAGCGTGTCGTCGCCACCGCGGCCGACGTTCACGCCGGGGTGGAAGTGGGTGCCGCGCTGGCGGACGATGATCTCGCCCGCTCCGACAACCTGACCGCCGAAGCGCTTCACGCCGAGGCGCTGGGCGTTGGAGTCGCGACCGTTGCGAGTGGAACTCGCACCTTTTTTGTGTGCCATTTGTTCTGCTCCTCGGGCCTAGGCGATGCCGGTGACCTGAACGCGAGTGAGCTCCTGACGGTGCCCCTGACGCTTCTTGTAACCGGTCTTGTTCTTGAACTTCTGGATGACGATCTTCGGGCCGCGGAGGTCGTTGAGGACCTCGGCGGTCACGGTGACTTTGGCCAAAGACTTCGAGTCAGAGGTGATCTTGTCGCCATCGACGAGGAGCACTGCGGCCAGCTCGACGTTGCCGTCCTTGTCAGCCTTGATTCGGTCCATCGTTACGATGGTCCCGACCTCTACCTTCTCCTGCCGCCCACCGGCGCGCACAACTGCGTAAACCACGTTACGTACCTATCTCTGGGGAGCCGTGAGGCCCCGATTCCTATGATGGAAAGTTACTGCGTAAACGGGCCAAGTCGGCCCGTCTCTGTCAGAAAACCTTAGGTGTCAGCGCGGGCTCAGGCCCAACGCACACCAACAGTCGAGTTTAGCTGATCAACCGGCCCCGGTCAAACTGGGGCTGGGATCGACCGGGGATCGTCGGCTCCCCCGGCACAAGGCCGCGGAGAACATACAATCTTGGGATGACCGTGTTGATAGATCAGCCTACATGGCCCGCGCACGATACGGTCTGGTCGCACCTCGTCAGCGACGTGTCGCTGGAAGAATTGCATGATTTCGCCGCTGCGAATGGCATTCCCCGGCGCGGTTTCGACCTGGACCACTACGACGTGCCCGAGCACCGCTACGAGGCCCTCGTGGCTGCTGGGGCACTTCCGGTGGGCAACAGGGAGCTCGTGCTGCGCTTACGCGCGAGCGGGCTCCGCGTTTCGGGACGCGAGCGCTCCGGGCGCTGAACTCCGGCGGTCCTGCGGCGTGTCGCTGGTGCCGCAGGTACACAAAACGGCGGCCGACCGAAGTCGACCGCCGTTCATCCGGGGTGCACCGGAATGCGCTGGACTAGTTCTGCGTCTCCCGTGCCGACAGCACGATGGGCTGCGCGTTCGACGTCGAACCTCCGGCGGTCGTGACCCGACGGCTGCGCGAGCGACCCTGCCCGGGCTGCTTGGGCTCGGGGAGCGACTCGAGCACCGAGTCGAGCAGCTGGTCGGTGACCTGCTTGCTCACGGTGCGGCGGGTGCGGGACGACTTCCGCACCGGGATGTCGAGGATCTCGACGGAACCGGTGTTGGCCTCGGTCGGGTCAGCGGCTACTGCCTGGGTGACGCTCGGCGTCTCCACGGGAGCGACGGGAGCCTCGGCGACGGGCGAGACCGGGGCGGATGCCTCGTTCGCGTCCACCGCAGCGGACACGGGCACCGACGCGGGGGCATCCGGCACGTGGATGATCGGGATGGACCCGGTCAGCGCGCGTGGGATGGTCCTCGCCGCGATCAGGGCGAGGGCGTGCTTGGCGTCCTCGGTGATCCCGTGCGTGCCCGATGTGGCCTTCGCCTGCTCGGACGCGGATGACTGAGAGCCGTTGCCGCCGGAATTCCCGCCGCGGTGGCCGTTGTTGCCACCGTTACCGTTGCCACCGTTGCCGTTGTCGTTGCCGGAGTTGCCCGACTTGCTGCGCGGGCGGCGCTCCTGGGGCGGCTGCGCCGTCTGGCGGTGCTTGGTGACGGGATCGTGGTGAATGACGACTCCGCGGCCCGCACAGGCCTCGCAGTTCTCGCTGAAGGACTCGAGGAGCCCGAGTCCGAGCTTCTTGCGGGTCATCTGCACGAGACCGAGCGAGGTGACCTCGGCGACCTGGTGCTTGGTGCGGTCGCGGCTCAGGCATTCGAGCAGGCGGCGGAGCACGAGGTCGCGGTTGGTCTCGAGCACCATGTCGATGAAGTCGACGACGATGATGCCACCGATGTCGCGCAGCCGCAGCTGGCGCACGATCTCCTCTGCGGCCTCGAGGTTGTTCTTCGTGACGGTTTCCTCGAGGTTGCCGCCGGATCCGACGAACTTGCCCGTGTTGACGTCGACGACGGTCATGGCCTCGGTGCGGTCGATCACGAGGGAGCCGCCGGAGGGCAGCCACACCTTGCGGTCGAGGGCCTTTTCGATCTGCTCGGAGATGCGGTATTCGTCGAAGGCGTCGTTCTCGCCCTCGTAGCGCTCGACCCGGTCGACGAGGTCGGGGGCGACCTGGCCGAGGTAGGTCTGGATCGTCTCGCGGGCTTCGTCCCCGGAGATGACCATCTTCTGGAAGTCCTCGTTGAAGACGTCGCGCACGATCTTGATCAGCAGGTCGGGCTCGCCGTGCAGCAGCGCAGGGGCCTGGACGGTGTCGACGAGCTGTGAGATGGACGCCCACTGCTCGGTAAGGCGGTTGACGTCGAGCGTCAGCTGTTCGTCGGTGGCGCCTTCTGCGGCGGTGCGCACGATCACGCCGGTGTTGTCCGGCAGGACCTCTTTGAGGATCTTCTTCAGACGGGCGCGCTCGGTGTCCGGGAGCTTGCGGCTGATGCCGTTCATCGATCCGTTCGGCACGTAGACGAGGTACCGGCCGGGCAGCGAGACCTGGCTGGTGAGCCGGGCGCCCTTGTGGCCGATCGGGTCCTTGGTGACCTGGACGAGCACCTTGTCACCGGGCTTGAGCGCGAGCTCGATGCGACGGGCCTGGTTGCTGTTGGCGGCGTGTTCCGCGGCGGCCTCCCAGTCGACCTCACCGGAGTACAGAACGGCATTGCGGCCGCGTCCGATGTCGACGAAGGCTGCTTCCATGCTCGGGAGCACATTCTGTACCCGGCCGAGATACACATTCCCGATCAGGGATGCGTCCTGATTCTTGGCGACGTAGTGCTCGACGAGCACGCCGTCCTCGAGGACGCCGATCTGGATCTTGTTGTGCTTGGCGCGCACGACCATTACGCGGTCGACCGATTCGCGTCGGGCGAGGAACTCGGCCTCCGTGATGACGGGACGGCGGCGGCCGGCGTCGCGGCCGTCGCGGCGGCGCTGCTTCTTGGCCTCGAGACGGGTCGAGCCCTTGATGCGCTGCGGCTCGGTGATGAGCTCGGGTTCGCGCGGAACGCGGACCCTGACGACAGTGTTGGCCGGGTCGTCCGCACCGGAACGGTTCTCGTCGCCCGGGCGGCGGCGGGCACGGCGGCGGACCGTCGAGGTCTCGTCCGGGTACTCGTCTCGCTCGGAGCGGTTGTCCGACCGGTTGCGGTCGTGACGATTGTCCGTGCCGTTGTCCTGGCGGTTGGAGTCCGACCGGTTGCCGTCCTGGCGGTTACCCGAGCGGTTGTCCTGACGGTCTCCGTCTGAGCGGTTGCCGTCCTGACGATCGTCGTAGGGGTGTGAATCGTCGCGCCTGGCCCCGGCGCGGGCCGGGAGCGGCACGATGTTCGGCGCCTGGAAGAGAAGAGAGGTCGAGGGCCTGCGAACCGGCTGTGCGGGTTCGTCTGGCGGAGTCGGCTGGTCCACGGTGGTGTCCTGTTCGGCTGGGGTCGTCGCGGTGGATGCCCAGGGTGCGGGCTCCCCCTCGAGGAATGGTGCTGTCGGTGCCTCCACGGTTTCGGTCGCGGCGCTGGGCGCCGGGGCCGTTGCTTCCGCGGGCGCGATCGCCGCAGCGGCTACACGCCGACGGCGGGATCCGAACAGACCTTTGCGTTTTTTGGTGTTTTCGTTGTCTTCCACCATTGCTGGTGCGCTCCTTGACCGTTTTGGGCGACCGCGCCACCCATCCGGCTACTCTCTCGTGCGAGAAAAACGCTTGCGCGTTCACCTCGGGAATCCTTTTCGTTCGCAACCGGCTCTTGGCTCTGGCTGCTAATACCTTTGGTCGTGGGACCAATGAATCTGGGCTGTTACGGCCCATTAAGCCTTCTCTGGCTGTGCTCGAGCGCGGCTCGAGCATCCTCGTTGATTATCGCATGTATTGTTCAGGATCGAGTGCGAGGCGCATGACATAATCCTGAGGTGCATCAGACCGAGCAAATCAAGCGCCCCACCGGGCTCGCCGTCTTTATGATCATCGGGGGTGCGATCGCCCTTGCCGCGGCCTTCGCGCTCACCCTCGACAAGATCGCCATCCTCGAAGATCCGCAGGCGCAGCTCTCCTGCAACTTCAGCGTGCTCGTCGGCTGCAGCACTAACCTCGGCTCCTGGCAGGGTGCGCTCTTCGGTTTCCCGAACCCGCTGATCGGACTCATCGCGTGGACGGTCGTCATCACGATCGGCGCCGCGATCCTCGCCGGCGCCCGCTTCGCCCGCTGGTTCTGGATCGGACTCAACGTCGGTGTGGCGCTCGCGCTCGTCTTCGTGATCTGGCTGATGGGCCAGAGCTTCTTCGTCCTCGACGTGCTGTGCCCGTGGTGCATGGTCACCTGGGTCGTCACGATCCCGATGTTCCTGGCCGTGACCCTGTACAACCTCCGGACGGGCACGATCCCGGTTCCGGCCGGGGTTCGGCGCTTCGCCGTCGGCGCTTCCTCGTGGATCGTCGTCATCACGATCGGCTGCTACCTCGTGGCCGCGACGGTCGCCCAGCTCAAGATGGACTTCCTGCACCGCCTCTAGTCGGACTGCCCAGGCACCCGCCCCGCCCACGGCATCCGCTCGGTCGAACGGATGCCGACTGTCGCCTTAACCGCCGAGTGTCGCCGTTCCGCCGACTACTCTCGGCGGGAACGGCGACACTCGGCAGTGCGGCAGGTGCTAGTCGAACCAGAGGGCCAGTTCGCGGGCGGCGGACTCGGGCGAGTCCGAGCCGTGCACGAGGTTTTGCTGGACCTTGGAGCCCCAGTCGCGACCGAGGTCTCCGCGGATCGTGCCCGGCGCCGCGGTCGTGGGATCCGTCGTGCCGGCGAGGGAACGGAAGCCCTCGATGACCCGTTCGCCCGCGATGCGGATGGCGAGGATCGGCCCGCTCTCCATGAACTCGACGAGGGGCTCGAAGAACGGCTTGCCCGCGTGCTCGGCGTAGTGCTCGGCGAGCAGGGAACGGTCGGCCTGGACGAGTTTGATGTCGACGAGGGAGTACCCCTTCTGCTCGATGCGTCGCAGGATCTCTCCGGAGAGGTTGCGGGCGACGCCGTCTGGCTTCACCAGGACGAGGGTTTCTTGGACCGGGGTGCTCATGAATTCTCCTTGTTGTTGTCTAATCTCGAGCCGGTGACCATGCAGTATGCCCACATGGCGGTGAACAGTGCGCCGACGATGAACATGGCCGGGTTGACGAACCCGGTCAGGACGATGACGGCCTGGACGAGCCAGCCGATCGCGTACGACCAGTTGTAGCGGAGCAGGCCGATCGTCGCGACCATCACGAGGCAGAGCAGCGCTCCCCCGCCGAGGGCGAGCCAGGCCGGCAGCGAGCCGAGCCCGAAGAGCAGCAGCGCCGCGAGGAACACGATGATCGTCTCGAAGCCGAGCACGATCGAGGCGAGCGACTCGCGCACCGACCGCGGTCGCCGCCCGCGCGGGGCGTCGGTCACTTCTTGAGCCATTCGCGGGCGGCCGCGAGGGACAGTGCCTCCCCGACGAGGGTGATCGAACCGGTGACGATCACTCCGCGGCGCGGGGCGTCCGCGGCCCAGGTCCTGGCGGCGTCGAGCGCGTCTGCGACGTCGTCGAAGCGGCTGACGGCATCCTCGTTCGTTCCGGCGGCGACGATGTCGGCGAGGTCGTCGACGGGGATGGCCCGGTCGGACTGGGACTGGGTGACGTGGAACCGGGTGACGACGGGGGCGAGCGCCGCGACGATGCCCGCGGCGTCCTTGTCGGCGAGGATTCCGATCACGGCGACGACCTCATCGAAGTGGAAGTAGGTGCCGAGGGCCTCGGCCAGGGCGCCGGCCCCGTGCGGGTTGTGTGCGGCATCCACGAGCACGGTCGGTTCGACGCCGACGAGCTGCAGCCGGCCGGGCGAGGTCGCGGTCGCGAGCCCCTCCGCGAGGATGTCGTGGTCGAGCGGACGGGTGCCCGCGCCGAGGAAGGACTCGACGGCGGCGATCGCGACGGCCGCGTTGTGGGCCTGGTGGGTGCCGTACATCGGCAGGAACAGGTCGGTGTACGTCGCAGCGAGGCCGCGGACCGTGATGAGCTGCCCGCCGACGCCGACCTGGCTGTCGAGCAGGGCAAACTCCTCCCCCTCGCTCGCGAGGGTCGAGTCGGTCAGTTCGACGGCACGTTCCAGCTCGGCCTGCACGGTCTCGGCCTGCCGGGCGCTGACCACGGATGCCGCGGGCTTGATGATCCCGGCCTTGGTCCGGGCGATCTCCGCGACCGTGCCGCCGAGCCGTTTGGTGTGGTCGAGCGCGACCGGGGTGACGACGGCGACGAGGCCGTCTGCGACGTTGGTGGAATCCCACTCTCCGCCCATGCCGACCTCGATCACGGCGACGTCGACGGGTGCGTCGGCGAAACAGGCGAAGGCGAGCACGGTGAGCGCCTCGAAGAAGGTGAGCGGTTCTTCGTCCTTGGCACCGAGTTCGGCGTCGACGATCGCGAGGTACGGCTGGATGTCCTCCCAGTTCGCCGCGAGGTCCCGGTCGCTGATCGGTTCCCCGTCGATCACGATCCGTTCGTTGAGGCGCACCAGGTGCGGGCTCGTCATCATGCCGGTGCGCAGTCCGTATGCGCGCAGGATGCTCTCGGTGATCCGGCTCGTGCTGGTCTTGCCGTTGGTGCCGGTGATGTGGATCACCGGGTACGTGGTCTGCGGGTCGCCGAGGAGCTCGACGACCCGACGGGTCGGGCCGAGGCGGGGGCGCGGGGCGGCTTCGCCGACCCGGTCGAGCAGGGCGGCGAAGACGGCCTCACCGGCGTCGCGGTACTCGTTGTCTTCTGGCAGGTTCTGGTCCATCGAATCAGACATTCACGATTCCGTTCTCTCGGGCGACGGCGACGAGCACCGGCCCGCGGTTGGCGTAGCGGCCGGCCTCGAAGCGCACGTAGTGCTCGACGGGCGCGCCGGCGAGCAGTTCGAGCCATTCTGAGGGCACGGCGCCCGTGAGGATGGCCGGGTCGACCTCGGTCGGGGCGTGCGCGGCGAAGCGCACGGTGAGCGTTTCCGCGGCCACGTCGACGCCCGGCGCGAGGCGCAGGGTGTCGAGGTCGGCCTGGTCAAAGAAGACGAGGTCGAGGCGGATCCGGTCGGCCACGAAGAATCCGGCCGACTTGCGGGTGTCCTGGACGGCGCGGATCAGGTCGCGGGCGAAGCCCTCTGCCTCGAGCTCCGGCGTGGTCACGGTGTCGAGCAGCACGAACCCGCCGCCCTGCAGCAGGGCGAGGGCGGGTCCGGTCTGCGTGACTCCCGCGGATGCCGCGTCGGTGTTCCCCGCTCCTGTGCCGGCCTCCAGCACGAGTTCGTATTCGCCGGCCTCGAGCGCGATGCCGCCGGCGGTCACGACGCCGTCCGTCTCGCTCCAGTCTCCGCTGCGCGCGGCCTTGATCGCGACCTGGACCTGCTTGCCGATCCGGGGCCCTGCGGCACGGGCGTTGACGGTGAGCCGGGAGGTGATGCCGTAGTCCGCAGCGCTGTCCTCGGCGAGCTCGACGAGGCTCACGCTCTTCACGTTGAGTTCGTCGCGCAGGATCGCCTCGAAGGGGGCGAGTGCCGCCGTTCCGCTCGTGACGACGGTGAGCTGCGCGAGCGGCAGCCGCACGCGCAGGCCGGCCTGCTTGCGCAGCGAGAGCACGGTGGAGCTGATCGTGCGGACCTGGTCCATCGCGGTGACGAGGCCGTGGTCCGACGGGAAGAGGTCGGCGTCCGGCCAGTCCGTCAGGTGCACGCTGCGGCCGGCGGTCAGTCCCTGCCAGATCCGCTCGGTGACGAGCGGGAGAAGCGGGGCGGCGACCCGGCACACGGTCTCGAGCACGGTGTACAGGGTGTCGAAGGCTTCCGTCGCGGTGCCGCCTGCGACCGCGCCGGTCCAGAACCGGTCACGCGAGCGCCGCACGTACCAGTTGGTCAGCACGTCGGCGAAGTCGCGAAGCCGGGCGGTCGCCTGGGTCGAGTCGAGCGCCTCGAGGTCGCTCGTGACGTCGACGATGAGGTCGCGGGTCTTCGCGAGCAGGTACCGGTCGAGCACGTCGGTCGAGTCGGTGCGCCAGACGGCGTCGTAGCCGTTCTCCCCCGACGCGTTCGCGTAGAGCGAGAAGAAGTACCAGGTGCTCCAGAGCGGCAGCATCACCTGGCGGGTGGCCTCACGGATGCCCTCCTCCGTGACGATGAGGTTGCCGCCGCGCAGCACGGACGAGCTCATCAGGAACCAGCGCATCGCGTCGCTTCCGTCGCGGTCGAAGACCTCGAAGACGTCGGGGTAGTTGCGCAGCGACTTGGACATCTTCTGGCCGTCGTTGCCGAGCACGATGCCGTGGCTCACGACGTTGGTGAATGCCGGCCGGTCGAAGAGGGCGGTCGAGAGCACGTGCAGCAGGTAGAACCAGCCGCGGGTCTGGCCGATGTACTCGACGATGAAGTCCGCCGGGTTGTGGGTGTCGAACCAGTCGCGGTTCTCGAAGGGGTAGTGCACGGCCGCGAAGGGCATCGACCCGGAGTCGAACCAGACGTCGAGCACGTCGGTGATCCGGCGCATCGTGGATTTCCCTGTCGGGTCGTCCGGGTTCGGCCGGGTGAGCTCGTCGATGTACGGGCGGTGCAGGTCGCTCGGGCGCACCCCGAAGTCGGCCTCGAGCTCGTCGAGCGAGCCGTAGACATCCGTGCGGGGGTAGTTCGGGTCGTCGCTCTTCCAGACCGGGATCGGTGATCCCCAGTACCGGTTGCGGCTGATCGACCAGTCGCGGGCGTTGCCGATCCACTTGCCGAACTGGCCGTCCTTGACGTTCTCCGGCACCCAGGTGACGTCCTGGTTGAGTTCGACCATGCGGTCGCGGAACTCGGTGACGCGCACGAACCAGCTCGACACGGCCTTGTAGATCAGCGGGTTGCGGCAGCGCCAGCAGTGCGGGTAGGAGTGCTCGTAGCTGGCCTGGCGCAGCAGCCGGCCTTCCGCCTTGAGCATCTGGGTGAGCGGCTTGTTCGCGTCCGACCAGAGCAGGCCGGCGACCTCCGGCACGTCGGCGAGGAACTTGCCGCCCTCGTCGAGGGAGATGATCACGGGGATGCCGGCGGCCTCGCAGGCCTTCTGGTCTTCCTCGCCGTATGCGGGCGCCTGGTGCACGATGCCGGTTCCGTCCGCGGTCGTGACGTAGTCGGCGAGCAGGATCGTCCACGCCTTCTGGGTGTTCCAGACGGATGCGTCGGCGTAGTAGTCGAAGAGGCGGTCGTAGGCGACGCCCTCGAGTTCGCGCCCCGTGACCGTACGGGACACGGCAGCGGAGGCCTCCGCGGGCGTGTCGTAGCCGAGGTCCTTGGCGTAGTTGCCGACGAGGTCGATCGCGATCAGGTACTCGGCGCCGAGGACGGAGACGTCCACGCGGGCGGCGTCGCTGCCGGAGGCGGCCTCCTCGCGGAGCACGGTCGCGTCCGGGGTGCCGTTCGGGCCGGCCGGGACGACGGCGTAGACGATGTCCGGGCCGACGGCGAGGGCCAGGTTGGTCGGCAGGGTCCAGGGGGTCGTCGTCCAGGCGAGGGCGCGCACGGCGGTGAGGCCGAGGGCTTCGGCCTTCGTGCCGACGAGCGGGAACGTCACGGTGACGGTCTGGTCCTGGCGCATCTTGTAGACGTCCGCGTCCATGCCGAGCTCGTGGTTGGAGAGCGGAGTCTGGTCGCGCCAGCAGTACGGCAGCACCCGGTAGCCCTCGTAGGCGAGGCCCTTGTCGTGCAGGGTCTTGAACGCCCAGATCACGGATTCCATGAAGGTGATGTCGAGGGTCTTGTAGTCGTTCTCGAAGTCGACCCAGCGGGCCTGGCGGTTGACGTACCGCTGCCAGTCGTCGGTGTACTTGAGCACGGAGTCGCGGGCGACCTTGTTGAAGGCCGCGATACCGAGCTTCTCGATGTCGGCCTTGTCGGTGATGCCGAGCTGCCGTTCGGCTTCGAGCTCTGCGGGGAGCCCGTGGGTGTCCCAGCCGAAGCGGCGGTGCACGAGCTTGCCGCGCATGGTCTGGAAGCGCGGGAACAGGTCCTTCGCGTAGCCGGTGAGCAGGTGGCCGTAGTGCGGCACGCCGTTCGCGAAGGGCGGGCCGTCGTAGAAGACCCATTCCTCGGCATCCGCCCGGTTGTCGATCGACGCCTGGAAGGTGCCGTCGGCCTTCCAGTATTCGAGCACCTCGGTCTCGATCGCCGGGAAGTTCGGCGAGGGAACGATGGGAGCGGCTGCGGCGAGCGCGGCCTGATCGTGCGCTGCGGGCTGGGCGTCTGCTGCCGGGACGGGCGGGGCTTTGGGGTACACGTGCATCTCCTGGACAAAAGGGGCCGACAGGCCCTGTTCCACGAGGACGCCGGCTCCGGGAAGATTCGACGCGGTACCACCTCGCTTGCCGTCTTAAAGCTGTGACGACCGCTTGTTCAGAGGCTGTGACGGGCCCGACCCGTTCGGTTCTACCAGGGGTCCGCCTTGCGACGATTCCCGTTCTTCCGAAGACTCACCGGTGATGGCCGGATCACTGTCATGCGAGCGTAATTCTATCCCGTCGGAGCACCGGGTGCGGGAATTTCGGGCCGGACCGTGATGTTTTACGATGGGACCCGGTACGGCCCCGCCACGCCGAGAGAGATTCCTTCCCCCCATGCCCCCTCTGGTTCACCACTCCCGCGCGCCGCGTTCGCTCGCCGTCGTCTCCGCCCTTGGCGCCATCGCCCTGATCCTGACCGGGTGTTCCGCGTCGCCACCGGCCGCGGAGAACACCGCTCCGGTCTCCGGCGGCACGCTCACCTATGCCTCGGGAGACGCCGAGCCGACGTGCCTCGACCCGCACGTCGGCGGCAACTACCCGCAGGCCCTCGTCGGCACGCAGTTCCTCGAATCGCTCGTCTCCCGCGACAGCGCGGGCACGATCATCCCGTGGCTCGCATCGAGCTGGACGCAGAGCGCCGATGGCCTCGCCTGGGACTTCACCCTGCGCGACACGGTGACCTTCACCGACGGGACCCCCTTCGACGCGGCGGCCGTGCAGGCGAATCTCGCGCACGTCCAGGACCCGAAGACGGGCTCGTCGACCGGGTACCTCGCCGTGCGGAAGGTGGTGTCGACCACCGTGGTCTCCCCCACCGTCGTGCGCCTGACCCTGAGCGAACCCGACAGCGCCCTGCTCGAGTCGCTCAGCCAGCCGTGGCTCGCAATGGAGTCTCCGAAGGCCCTCGCCCGCAGCCAGGACGAGAATTGCGCCGCCCCGGTCGGCACCGGCCCGTTCGAGGTCGCCTCCTGGGTCAAGCAGGATGCGATCACGCTCGTCAGGAACGACGCGTACAGCTCCCCTCCGGCCGATGCCGCGCACTCCGGGCCCGCCTACCTCGACTCGATCGTCTGGCGGTTCATCCCCGACTCCGCGTCGCGCTACGCCGCCCTGCAGTCGGGAGCCGTTGACGCGATCGACAACGCCCAGCCGGACACGATCGTGCAGGCGGAGAAGAGCGGCAGCATCCGCCACCTCGACGCGCCCCGGCCGGGGGCGTCGAACCGGATCGAGCTTAACTCCAGCCGGGCCCCGTTCAACGACCCGCTCGTGCGCGAGGCGTTCATCCGCGCCTCCGACGTCGACTCCGCCGTCTCGAGCCTGTTCCAGGGCACGGCGACCCGGTCGTTCTCCGCGCTCTCGAGCATCGAGCCGCTCGGGGTGTCCCGGCCGGACCTGTTCGGCTACGACCCGACGGCGGCCGGCACCCTGCTCGACTCGGCAGGCTGGACCGGCCGGGACTCAGCGGGGTACCGCACGAAGGACGGCGTGCGCCTGTCCGTCGTGTTCCCGGTGAGCACCAACCAGTCGATCCCGGCGGAGCAGTCCCTGTTCGAGCAGGTGCAGGCGACCGCGAAGACCGTGGGCTTCGACGTCGTGCTCTCGCCGCTCGACCTGTCGGCCTGGTACACCGCCCTCGGCTCGAACGCCTACGACGCGGTGAGCGCGCCGTACACGAAGGTCGGCCCCGACGTGCTCCGTACCCTCTTCGACTCGGCCGGCATCGTGCCCGCGCCGAGCGGGTACTTCGCCAACCACGCCCAGGTGAATGACCCGGAGGTCGACGCCTGGCTCACCGAGGCCTCCCAGACGGCGGATGCGACCCGGCGCGCCGCACTCTACGCGCAGGCCCAGAACCGTGTCCTCGAGGGCTTCTACGTTCTACCGCTGTACGACCAGCAGAACCACTACCTGCTCTCCTCCGTCGTCTCCGGTACCCGGGCGATGCCGACGGTCTCGACGCCCACGTTCTACGACGCGTGGCTGAACCGGTAACGTCGACCCACCCGGCCGACCCGTCGCGGCCGGCCGTTCTCCGGCGAGCCCTGCCGCGGCGCGCCCTGCTGCGCGGCGCCGCCCGGATCGGCGGGGCCGTTCTCGTGCTCTGGCTTGTCGCGACCGTGACGTTCTTCGCGATGCGGCTCGTCCCCGGCGACCCGGCTGAGGCCGTGCTCGGCGGGCCGGGATCGCAGACCTCGCCGGAGGCGCTCGCTGCGGTGCGCGCCCAGTACGGCCTCGACCAGCCGATCGTCACGCAGTACCTCGCCGAGCTCGGCCGCCTCGCCACCGGCGACCTCGGCCGGTCATACGCCCTCCGCGTCCCGGTCGCGCCGCTCCTGCTCGGGCAACTCGGCGGTACCCTCCTCCTCGCCGTGCTCTCGCTGCTGCTGGCGTGGCTCTTCGCGATCGGCCTCGCCCTGTTCTCCACCCGTGCGGGGCGCTGGGGGCGGATGCTGGGCTCCGGACTCGAGATCGGTGCCGCCGCCCTGCCGCACTTCTGGCTCGCGAGCGCACTCATCGTGGTGTTCAGCAGCTGGCTCGGCCTGTTGCCGCCGGTGAGCACGCCCGGCCCGGCCGGCCTGGTGCTGCCCGTGCTCACCCTCGCCATCCCGCTCGCCGGTTTCCTCGGCCAGGTCATGCGCGAGTCGATGCTGACGGCGCTCGAGGCTCCGTTCGTCGTCTCCGCGCGGGCACGCGGGGAAAGCGAGGCGGGCATCCGCCGGGTGCACGTGCTGCGCCACGCGAGCCTGCCGGGGATCAGTCTCTCCGGGTGGGCGTTCGGGTCGCTGATCAGCGGGGCCGTCGTCGTCGAGACGATCTTCGCGAGGCCGGGCCTCGGCCGCACCCTGCTGAACGCCGTCACGGTGCGGGACGTTCCCGTCGTGATCGGCGTCGTGCTGTTCGTCGCGGCCGCATACATCCTGATGACCCTCCTGACCGATCTCGCCCAGCGGATCGCAGACCCGAGGCTGCGGCGCGCATGAGCGACCTCGAGATCCAGGCCGGTCTCGCCGGGGCGGCGGCACGGCGCCGGTCCGGCAGAAGGATCGCCGGCCGGATCGGCGTCACCGAGGTCCTAGCCGCCGTCTTCGCGCTCTTCCTGCTCGTTGCCACCCTCGCCCCCGGTCTCGTGGCGCCGGGAGACCCGCTCGCGATCGACCCGCGTTCGGCGTTCCAGGCCCCCTCCTGGGCGCACTGGTTCGGCACCGACGAATCCGGGCGTGATGTCTACACCCGGGTCAGCCACGGCACCTTGAGCTCGCTCCAGATCGGGGTGGCGGCGACCCTGATCGGCCTCGGGTTCGGGGCAGTGCTCGGCACCGTGGCCGGCATGCTCGGTTCGGTCGTCGACTTCACCGTGAACCGCCTGCTCGAGGTCATGTTCGCCTTCCCCGGCTTGTTGCTCGCCCTGCTGTTCATCATGGTCTTCGGGCCGGGGCCCGCGACGGCGACCCTCGCTGTCGGGCTCGCGACCGCGCCCGGCTACGCCAGGATCATCCGGGCCCAGCTCGTCTCCGTGCGTTCCTCGGCCTTCGTCGAGGCCGCGACCGTTCTCGGTCGCAGCCGCGCCCGCATCCTCCTGCGGCACATCCTGCCCAACACCCTCGCGCCGCTTCTCGTGCTCGGCACCCTCGGTATCGGCCAGGCCATCATCTGGGCGGCGGCCCTCAGCTACCTCGGCCTCGGCGCCAAGCCGCCGGCCGCCGAATGGGGCGCGATGCTCTCTGCTGGCCGCACCTACCTGAGCACCGCCGTGTGGATGAGCTTCTTCCCCGGGCTCTTCGTTGTGCTCACCGCGATCTCCGCGACCGTCCTCGGGCGCGCCGTCGAACGACGACTGAGGCACGCATGAGCGGGGCGCGCGTGACCGGCGGAGGCGGGACCGGTCCGATCCCGACCGGCACGGGCTCCACCGGCACGGACCCCGGGACCCTCTCCGGCACCGTCCCCCGAGCGGATGCCGCGAAGCCCCGCCGCGGACCCGCCCTGCTGGTCCGCGGGTTGAGTGTGGGTTTCGGCGGCGTCCCCGGAACGAATCCCCTCATCGACGACGTATCCTTCGAGGTCGCTCCCGGGGAATGCCTCGCCATCGTCGGCGAATCCGGCTCGGGGAAGAGCCTCACCGCGCGCAGCCTGCTCGGTCTCGCCGGGGCCGGCTCGTGGCTGCACGCCGACGAGCTGAGCCTCGGCGGGGCATCCGTGCTCGGTCTCGGCGAGGCAGGCTGGCGGCGCAGGCGAGGCCGCGATGTCGGACTCGTGCTGCAGGACGCGCTCGTCTCGCTCGACCCGCTGCGGCCGATCGGGCGCGAAATCGGCGACGCCTTGCGCCTGCACACGTCTTTGTCGGCAGGCGCCCGGGCACGGCGGGTGCTCGAGCTCCTCGCCGAGGTCGGGCTTCCCGACGGCGAGCTGCGGGCCGGCCAGCGTTCCGGGCAGCTCTCCGGCGGCCAGCGGCAACGCGCGCTGATCGCCGCCGCGATCGCCCTGCGCCCGCCGCTGCTGATCGCGGACGAGCCGACGACGGCTCTCGACGTGACCGTGCAGGCGCGGATCCTCGACCTGTTCGAGGAACTGCTGCGGGCGGGGACGGCCCTCGTGCTGATCAGCCACGACCTTGCCGTCGTGAGCCGGATCGCCGACCGGGTCGCGGTGATGAGCGGTGGCCGGATCGTCGAAACGGGCGCGACCCGCGCACTCCTGGCCGACCCGCAGCACGCCGAGACGAAACGGATGATCGCCGCGGTCCCGGCGGGACGGCCCCGCGGGACCCGGCTCTCGGCGCAGGACCGCCCGCACCGGCCGGAACCCGAGATCGATCCCGCGGTCCTCACCGCGATCGTTTCCGGGTCCGTTCCGGCGACCGCCCCAACGTCCGTTTCGGCAGCCGCCGGCCGGGTCGTGCTCGAGGCATCCGGGCTCGTCAAGAGTTTCCGGATGCCCAACCGGAGCCGGCTGCTCGCCGTGAACGACGTCTCCTTCACGCTCGACCGCGGCACCACGCTCGGCATCGTCGGCGAGTCCGGTTCGGGCAAGACGACGCTCGCCCGGCTGCTGCTCGCGCTCGAGCCCCCGGACGCCGGCGAGGTCCGTGTGCTCGGCGAAGCCTGGAGCGGGGTCCCCGAGCGCGCCAGACGCCCCAGGCGTGCGGCACTCGGCGCCGTCTACCAGGATGCGCTCGCCTCCTTCGACCCGCGACTCACCGCCGGCGCCATCCTCCGGGACGTCGTCGGCTCCGCTGATCAGTCGGTCGAACTCCTCGATCGGGTCGGACTCGCCGCTTCCGTGCTCGGCCGGCGACCGCTCGAACTCTCCGGCGGCCAACGGCAGCGACTCGGCATCGCACGCGCCCTCGCGAACCGCCCGCAGATCCTGATCTGCGACGAACCGGTGTCCGCGCTCGACATGACCGTGCAGGCCCAGGTGCTCGACCTCCTCGACGAACTGCAGCGCGACCTCGGCCTGAGCCTCGTCTTCATCTCGCACGACCTCGGCGTCGTGCAGCACGTCAGCGACCGGATCGTCGTCATCGAGAACGGATCGGTCGTCGAATCGGGCGGGACCGGGCCGGTCTTCGCCGCGCCGGCGCATCCGTACACCCGCCGTCTCCTCGACGCCGTGCCGCGCCTGCCCACCCCCTGACCCCACCTGTTCCGAATTCAGGAGTTCAGACCCCCGGTGCCTGCCGCTGCCCGGAATTCCGGGGGTGCGACCTCGCACAACAGCAGCAACTCCTGAATTCGGCACACCCCACGTACCGGTGGCGGGGCGGGACCCCCCGAATCGCCGGTGAACGGGGCATCGGGTAGGTTGGGAAAGGCCAATATTCAGGCACCTCACCGCAGACACGGTGCCGCAGACAGTAAATCGGAGAAACATGACGATCCCGAACGTTCCGGATAAGCCAGCCCTCGAGGGCCTCGAGAACAAATGGGGCGGCACCTGGGACACCGAGGGCACCTACCGCTTCGACCGCGACTCCGCGACCCGGGCGAACATCTTCTCCATCGACACTCCCCCGCCGACCGCGTCCGGCTCGCTGCACATCGGCCACGTGTTCTCCTACACGCACACCGACGTCGTTGCGCGGTTCCAGCGGATGCGCGGCCGCGACGTCTTCTACCCGATGGGCTGGGACGACAACGGCCTGCCGACCGAACGCCGGGTGCAAAACTACTACGGCGTGCGCTGCGACCCGTCGCTGCCGTACGCCCCCGACTTCACGGCGCCCTTCGAGGGCGGCGACGGCAAGAGCACCAAGGCCGCAGACCAGGTGCCGATCAGCCGCCGCAACTTCATCGAACTCTGCGAACGCCTCACCCTCGAAGACGAGAAGCAGTTCGAAGCGCTCTGGCGCGACCTCGGCCTGAGCGTCGACTGGACCCAGACCTACCGCACGATCGGTTCGCACTCGATCGCCTCCTCCCAGCTCGCGTTCCTCGGCAACGTCGCCCGCGGCGAGGCCTACCAGGCGATGGCCCCGACCCTCTGGGACGTCACCTTCCGCACCGCGGTCGCCCAGGCCGAGCTCGAGGACAAGGACATGCCGGCCGCGTACCACCGGGTCTCCTTCCGGAAGCCGGACGGATCCACGATCGAGATCGAGACCACCCGGCCCGAGCTGCTGCCGGCCTGCGTCGCCCTCGTCGCGCATCCCGACGACGAACGCTACAAGCACCTCTTCGGCACGACCGTGCGCACGCCGCTCTTCGACGTCGAGGTGCCCATCCTCGCCCACCACCTCGCCCAGAAGGACAAGGGCAGCGGCATCGCGATGATCTGCACCTTCGGAGACGTGACCGACGTGGTCTGGTGGCGGGAACTCGACCTGCCCAACCGCGCGATCATGGGCTTCGACGGCCGCATCATCGCCGAGGCGCCCGAGGTCATTGCGAGCGCCGCCGGAATCGCCGCCTACGCGGAGCTTGCCGGAAAGACCGTGTTCTCCGCCAAGCAGGCCGTCGTCGCGCTCCTCAAGGCGAGCGGCGACATGATCGGCGAGCCGAAGCCGATCGTGCACCCGGTCAAGTTCTTCGAAAAGGGCGACAAGCCCCTCGAGATCGTCTCGACCCGCCAGTGGTACATCCGCAACGGGGCCCGCGACGAGGCACTCCGGTCCCGTCTGCTCGCGCACGGTGCCGACCTGCAGTGGCACCCCGAATTCATGAAGGTCCGCTACGACAACTGGGTCAACGGCCTCACCGGCGACTGGCTCGTGTCCCGTCAGCGTTTCTTCGGCGTTCCGCTTCCGATCTGGTACCCGCTGGATGCCGACGCGAACCCGGTCTTCGACCAGCCGATCGTCGCCACCCGCGACCAGCTCCCCGTCGACCCCTCGTCCGACACCGCGCCGGGATACGACAGCACCCAGCGCGGCCAGGCCGGCGGTTTCGTCGGAGAGGTCGACGTGATGGACACCTGGGCGACGTCCTCGCTCACCCCGCAGCTCGCCGGCGGCTGGGAACGCGACCCCCAGCTCTTCGACCTCGTCTACCCGTACTCGCTCCGCCCGCAGGGCCAGGACATCATCCGCACCTGGCTGTTCTCCACCCTGCTCCGCGCCGAGCTCGAGGACGGCCGGTCACCGTGGAAGCACGCGGCCCTGTCCGGCTTCATCGTCGACCCCGACCGCAAGAAGATGTCCAAGTCGAAGGGCAACGTCGTCACCCCCGCCGACATGCTCGTGCAGCACGGGTCGGATGCCGTGCGCTACTGGGCGGCATCGTCGCGCCTCGGCACCGACGCGGCCTTCGACCCCAAGAACCCGACCCAGATCAAGATCGGCCGTCGCCTCGCGATCAAGATCCTGAACGCGTCGAAGTTCATCCTCGGCTTCGACGGGGCAGCGGATGCCGCGGTCACCGAGCCCCTGGACCGCAGCATGCTCGCCCGCCTCACGAGCGTCGTCGCCCAGGCGACGACCGCCTTCGAGGGCTACGACCACGCCCGCGCCCTCGAAGTCACCGAGAGCTTCTTCTGGACGTTCTGCGACGACTACCTCGAGCTCGTCAAGGAACGCGCGTACGGCGAAGCCGGCGCCGGGCAGGCCTCCGCCGTCGCGGCGCTCCGCACCGCGCTGTCGACCCTGCTCCGTCTGTTCGCCCCGTTCGTGCCGTTCGCGACCGAAGAGGCCTGGTCCTGGTCGAACGAGGGATCCGTGCACCTGGCCTCCTGGCCGGTCGCGGCAGACCTGGCAGCGGGTGCAGGCGGGAACCCCGCACTGCTCGAGCTGTCCAGTCGCGCGCTCACCGGCATCCGCCGCGGAAAGACTGATGCAAAAGCGTCCCAGAAAACCGACGTCGCATCTGCTGTAATTAGCGGTACGGCTGCAGAGGTGGCCCTGCTCGCGCAGGCTGCCGCAGATCTGCAGGCGGTCGGCCGGATCTCGGAGTTGGTTTTTGCAGAAGGCGGCGAATTGGCCGTCACGGAGATCGTGCTCGCCACGGTGTCGGAGAGTTAGGGAGAACCAGATGGCTATTCACGTACGAGCATTGGGCGACAAGGATTTTTTCGCCTGGCTGGGTCTCTTCGAGGGATACAGCGAGTTTTACAAGAGCGAACTGACCGATGAGAAGGCCCTCCGCGTCTGGAGCTGGATCATCGATCGGAACCACGTACTGAACGGCGCGGTCGCGGTCAATGATGACGGTGACTTCGTGGGCTTCGCGCACTACCGGGAGGTGCCGAACACGCTGAGCGCCACCCGCGGCCTCTTCATCGACGACCTGTTCGTCGTGCCGGAGCACCGTACGGGCGGCGTCGGCCGTGCGCTGATCGAGTTCGCCAAGGGCTACGCGGTCGAGCACAAGCTCACCACGGTGCAGTGGATCACCGCAGCGGACAACGAGACCGCCCAGCGCCTCTACGACGACGTCGGTACCCGCACCGACTGGGTCACCTACGAGATCGAGCTCTGAGCCCGATGCAGGTAGGAACCCGCTGGCCGTTCGGCGGCACGGCGCCGTCCGGGCTGCCCGAGGTCGTCCTCCTCGCGGTCAGCACGGTCGAGGAGGACCTCACGGTCGCTCCGAAAGAGGGCACGGATGCCTGGCGCTGGACACTGACCTGGCTGGAGGCCAAGCCCGTGATCGAGCTCGACGACGGCACCGTGATCCGCTACAACCCGGTCGACGACAGCGCCACGATCACGCAGCCGTCGATCGAGGTCGAGGACGACGAGGACTGGATCTAAGTCCCCACGGTTCCGCGGGGACTAATCCCGCGGGACCGCGGGATTCGTCGCGCCCGGCCGGTCCGTTCTCGCCGAGCGGGCGAGGCGGATCATCGCCGCGGCGCCCAGGACCGGCCCGGGCACCAGGACCAGCAGCGCGAACTGCCAGCCGACGAGTCCCGCGAGCACCGGGACGACCTGGATCGTGATGACCGTGATCAGGAAACCGATCGCCGTCTGAACCGTCAACGCCGTGCCCACGTAGCGCGGATCCGCGGACTCGCTGAGCGACGTCGAGAACACGCCGGAATCGGCGATGACGGATGCCCCCCAAACCGTCAGCGCGATGACGAGGGTGACCGGTGCCGACGCGAAGAACACGGGCGACGCGAGGGCACAGCTACCGCTGACGATCAGGGCTCCGGCGGCCGCCGGGCCGCGGCCGTACCGGTCGGCCGCCCACCCGCCCAGCAGCGCACCCGCCGCACCGGCGACCCCCATCACGAGGAACACGACGAGGGTGTCCCAGGCCGCACCGGGCTCGCCCGCCATCGACCGTCCGGCGCGGACGAACGCGGGCAGCCAGGTCCAGAGGGCGAAGAGTTCCCACATGTGGCCGAAGTAGCCGAAATTGGCCAGGCGCGAACGACGGTCCCGGAACATGTCCACGGCGTACCGGGCGTTGATCGGGGTGCTGCCGGACGCGCCGTGCGGGCCCGGCCGGATCAGGAGCGCCGCGACGACCGCGGCGGCGGCGGCGAGCACCGCTGACACGTTCATCACGTCCCGCCACGCCAGATTCGGCAGGCCACGGACGAGGTGAGGCAGGGCCGAACCGAGGGTCAGGGCCGCGATCATGAGGCCGAAGGCCCGTCCCCTGGCCCGGGGCGGCGCCCAGGACGCCGTGAGTTTCATTCCGACCGGGTACACCCCGGCCAGGAGCGCACCGGTCAGGAAGCGCGGGAGCAGTGCGGTCGCGAGGCCCGTCGCCGTCGCGGTGAAGGCGAGGATGCAACCGGACGTTCCGAGCGCGCACCCCGCCATCAACAGCTGGGGCGGTATCCGGTCCGCCGCGTTCAGGACCGCGGACACGACGGCGCCGACCACGAAACCGAGCTGCACGGATGCCGTCAGCCAGACCGCGTCGACCGCCGAGATCTTCCAGTCCAGGCTCAGCGCGGGGACGACGGCGGATGCGGAGAACCAGGCGGACATGGCCAGGACCTGGACCAGCGCGATCAACAGCCGTTGCCGCCTCTGCCGGGTCACGACCCGCCCTCCGTCCTCGGCTCCCGGCGGCACCGCGGCTCCCGGCGGCAGGGGCTAAGCCACCGGGGGTACGGATCCGGCCTGCGGAACCACATAGCGCAGGTACACCATTCCGTTGCGGAACCGCCGTTCGCCTCTGAGCTCGAGCGGCAGCCTCAGGTGCTCCGGCAGGAACCGGGTGCCGCCGCCGACGATGATCGGCGTCACGAACCGGTGGATCTCATCGACGATGCCCGCCTTGAGCGCGTGCGCGGCGAGCCCCGGCCCGCCGACGGACACGCTCAGCCGGCTCTCCGACACCAGGCGGCGTACCTCGGCGGCGTCGAAGGAGCGCTCGATGCGCGTCCGCATCGTCGTGGCCGCCGCGAGGTTGTGCGAGTAGACGATCTTCTCGGCGGCCTGCCAGATGTCGGTGTACTCCCGCACCACGTCCGGCGGATCGACGAGTTCCCGCGCGGTCTCCCAGAACGCCATCGTCTCGTACATTCTCCGGCCGTACAGGTAGGTGCCGATCTTGCGTTCGAGGGCGTTGATGAAGGCGTGCACTTCGTCGTCGGGCGTCGCCCAGTCGAAGTCGCCCGCCGCATCCGCGGTGTACCCGTCGAGCGACGTAATGCCCGAGTAGATCAGCCTGCCCATGTGTCCTCCCGTCGCCGGCGTCCGCAGGTTCATACTGGCCTGCCCTGCCGCCGAGGGGAAGTGCACGCCCACCCGACGGGCGACTAAACGGGCGTGCCCTCCCAGCGGAAGAGCGCGGCGAGGCCGAGGCCGCCGGCGATGCTGACCATGGCGAGGGCGTGCGCCCCGTCGACCGCTTCGGTACGGGCCTGGGCCAGCAGCCGCAGCACGACCAGGGCACCGGATGCCCCGAACGGGTGCCCCAGTGCGAGGGCGCCGCCCTGCCGGTTGGCACGGTCCTCCGCCACGTCGATCACGTCGAGGGAGGCGAGCACCTGGGCCGCGAAGGCCTCGACGACCTCGACGAGGGCGAGGTCGGCGGCGGGGATGCCGGTGCGCGCGAGCAGGGACCCGGCCGCCTGCCCGCCGCCGGCGCCGAGCAGGTTCGGATCGAATCCGGCAGAGACGGCGTCGACGAAGGCGAGGATGCCGGTGCCACCCGTCCCGGTCTGCAGCGCGCCGCTCGCCACGAGCTCCCGGGCGCGGGCCCTGCTCGTGACGACCACGACGACGGCCCCGTCGGCGTCCGCGCACGAATTGCCGGCGGTGACGGTCCCGCCCGGGCGGAAGGCCGGCGGGAAGCGACGGAGCAGGGCCGCGTCGAGCGTCGGACGCGGGCCCTGGTCGATCGTGACGGGTGCGCCGCCCGCGCTGCTCGCTTCGTTCCCGACGATCCCAACGATCTCCGGCTCGAACGCGCCCGCCTCGGCGGCGGCGACCGCCAGACGGTGGCTGCGGGCGGCGAAGGCGTCCTGGCGCTCCCTGCCGATTCCGAAGTGCGCGGCGACATTCTCGGCGGCCACGCCCATGTCGGGGTCGCCGACAGAATCCGGCGCGAACCGCACCCGGTCGAAGAAGTCCGGCGCCCCCGGAGCAGAACTCAGTCGGTGTGCGCGGAGCGGCGCGGTGCTGCAGCTCTCGACGCCGCCGGCCAGATAGAGGCTGCCGGCGCCCGCCGCGACGAGCCGGCAGGCGAGCACGATCGCTTCCAGCCCGGACCCGCACTGCCGGTCGACGGTCAGGCCGGGCACGCTCACGGGAAATCCGGCCTCGAGCAGCGCGAGGCGGGCGAGGTTGCCGCCGCCACCCGTAGCGTTCCCGATGATCACGTCGTCGATGCCCACGGGATCGAGGCCGAGGTCGGCGACGACCGCGGAGAGCACGGGGGCGAGCAGCCAGTCGGCGGTGACGCGGGACAGGGCGCCGCCGCGTCGGCCGAAGGCCGTGCGACGCCCCCAGAGAACGACGGGCTCACGGTCGGCGGCAGTCGGGATGGTGGGGTCAGTGGAGGCGCTGCGCTCAGTCGAGGCGGTGGACACGAGGGTCTCCTTCGGTGATCCAGGCGGCGAGCAGCCGCCGGCTGAGCTTTCCCGCGCCGGTGAGAGGCAGCTCGGTGATCCGGTAGTAGCCGCGCGGTCGTTTCGGGGCGGCGAGGACGAACGCGGCCGTCCTCAGGTCGGCACGGGTGACCAGGGGGGCGTCTGGGCCGCTCTCCTCGACGACGGCAGCGACGAGCAGCGTGCCGCGCCGGGCATCCGCGAGGCCGGTCACGACGACCTGTCCCGCGGCACCGCCGAGGCCGGAGAGAAGGGTCGCCTCGACCTCCTGCGGGTAGACGTTGCTGCCCGAGGTGACGATCATGTCGGCCAGGCGTCCCTCGACGTGCAGTTCCCCGGCGACGTCGAGGTGGCCCCGGTCACCGACCGTGCACCACTCGCCCGTCCGGGCGAACGCGGAACCGTCGTCGCCCCAGGCGTAGCCCGCGCTGACGAGGCGGCTTCTCACGAAGATGGTCCCGGTGGTTCCGGGGGCGGATGCCCGACCCGCGTCGTCGAGGACGCGCACCTCGACGCCGGGGAACGGCCGGCCGACGGCGGTCGGCGACCCGGTCCGGTGCTCGCCGGGGCGGAGCCGCCTGGCGCTCACGAAACTCAGTTCCGCGGCGCCGTAGTAGTCGAAGACGGTCGCACCGGGCGCCCAGTTCCGGACGCTCGCGAGGGTGGCGCCGTCGAGCCGGGCACCCGCGCTGACGATCCCGGTGAGCGCGTGTGCGTCCACCCCGGATGTCAGGCCCCGCTCGCCGAGCAGCCGGAGTACGGTCGGGACGGCGACGATGCGGGTGACGCCGGCGTGGGCGACGGCGTCGAGGGCATCGCCGACGTCGACACGCTCCAGGGTGTGGAACGCCGCCCCCGCGGAGAGGGTCTCGGCGAGGGCGTAGAGAGTGAGGCTCGCCGACAGCGGTCCGGGGGCGAGGACCCTGTCGTCGGCGCCGAGCTCGAACCAGGCGGCACTTGTGGCGAAGGCGCGCTGCCAGGAGTCCCTGCTGCGCGTGAACGCCTTGGGCAGCGCAGTGGTGCCCGAGGTGAAGCCGTATAGGAAGATCGAGTCCGAGGGCCCGTCGCGGAGGTCTGCGGGCGCGGCGGCGGGTGGCGTCGAGGGGCCGGCGCCCTGGAGCATCCGCTCGACGGCCGAACGCTGAAGGGCCGGCCAGCCCGGGTCGAGCACGGCGACGGTGCCGGTGCCTGCGACCGCGGCGACGAAGTCCACGATGAAGGCCACGCCGTTGGGGCGGCAGAGCACGGTGGGGCCGCCGGACGACTCCCCCGCGAGTTCGCGGGCGCGGGCGCTCGCCCGGTCGACGAGTTCGGCGTAGCTGAGCCGCTCCGCACCGATCGTGACCGCGTTCGCGTCCGGCCGCAGGGCGGCCCAGTGCTGGAGGCGGTCGAGGAAGGGCACGCTCGAGTCTACTTTTTCCGAAGTCCCCCTCGACGGACCTGCGCTACTTGACCGCGATGATCTCGCCGTGCGGCATGCCGAACCAGCCGTCGGGGTCGCCCGCCCACTGGCGCCAGGCTGCGGCGATGGCGCGCAGGTCGGCAAGGTCGGCGGCCCCGGATTCGATTGCGTGCGCGGCGAAATCGGACTCGGTCGCGCGCAGGGCCCAGGATTCCCCCCACCAGTCGCGTTCGGCATCCGTGGCGAAGCACCAGATGGATGCGCTGCTCGTCACGGCGTCGAAGCCGGCGAGCCTGGCCCAGGCCTTGAGCGCGCGGCCGGCGTCTGGATCACCGCCGTTCCAGTAGTGCACCGCGCGGTAGGCGGTCATCCAGGACTGGAGGCCGGGGAGCTTGGGGTACCAGGCCACGCCGCCGTAGTCGACGTCGCGGGCGGCGAGGATGCCCCCGGGCTTCAGCACGCGGCGGAGTTCCTTCAGGGCGGCGACCGGGTTCGCGAGGTGCTGCAGCACCTGGTGCGCGTGCACGAGGTCGAAGCTGTCGTCGGCGAAGTCGAGGGCGTAGACGTCGCCGACCCGGAAGGTGACGTTGGACATGCCCTCGTCGACGGCGAGCCCGGCCGCCTGGGCGACGATCGCAGCGGAGGCGTCGACTCCGGTCACCGTGCCCGGA
This sequence comes from Cryobacterium algoricola, assembly GCF_004402485.1. Taxonomy (GTDB): domain Bacteria; phylum Actinomycetota; class Actinomycetes; order Actinomycetales; family Microbacteriaceae; genus Cryobacterium; species Cryobacterium algoricola. The sequence goes on from NZ_SOFG01000004.1 coordinate 424,842, forward strand.
GAGACCCGACGGGCGAGGTCGACGGTGATCGTGCCCGGCCCGCAGCCGACGTCGAGGACCCGCAGCCCCTGCGTGAGGTGCGGGATCAGGTACGCGGCCGAATTCACAACCGTGCGCCACGTGTGCGACCGGAGCACGCTCTCGTGGTGCCCGTGCGTGTAGGTGTCGCGGATCGCCTCGCCGGACGGGGCGATCTCGACCCGGTCGGGGTTCGCGATGTCCGGCTGGGGGCGTACTGGCTCGCGTGCTGGCTCGTCGGTCATGCAGACAGCCTAGGACCTGTACCGAATTCAGGAGCCGGACTCCCGCAGGGCGCCACTGGCCGGCATCCGCTGCACTGGTCCGGGCCCTGGCACCCGGTCGGGGGCCGGACTCCTGAATTCGGAACTAGGTTTAAGAGATGGACCAGCACAACCCCTTCGCCCGGCCGAGCACGCTCCCGTTCCAGCTCCCGCCGTATGCCGCTATTCGCGACGAGCATTACCGGCCCGCGTTCCTCGAGGGCATGGCCGAGCAGCTCGCCGAGGTCGAGGCCATCTGCTCCGACCCCGCAGAGCCGTCGGTCGACAACACGCTGCTGCCGCTCGAACGGAGCGGCCAGTTGCTGGACCGGGTCGCCGCGGTGTTCTTCAACCGCAGCTCCTCCGATTCGAGCCCGTTCACGATCGCCCTGGACGAGGAGCTCGCTCCCCTGCTCGCGGCGCACTCCGACGCGATCCGGCTGCGCCCCGAGCTCTTCACGCGCATCGCGGCCCTGCACTCGCGGGCGGATGCCCTCGGGCTCGACCCGGAGACCCGGTACCTCCTCGAGCGGTACTTCACCCAATTCACCCTCGCCGGGGCCGGGCTGTCCGACGCCGACAAGGCGCTGCTCCGCGATTTCAACACGCGCCTGTCAGTCGCCACCACCCGGTTCGAGAAGAACCTCCTCGCCGACACCAACGACCTCGCCCTCTTCGTCGACGACGCCGCGGAGCTCGACGGTCTCTCCGCCGGCCAGCTCTCGGCGGCGGCCCAGGCCGCGACCGACCGGGGCCTGCCCGGCCGTTTCGTGATCACCCTGGTGCTCTTCACCGGCCACCCCTACCTCGCGCTGCTCACCAACCGGGGCGTGCGCGAACGGTTGCTCGCCGCCTCCCGCGCCCGGGGCATCCGTGGCGGAGAGCACGACAACCGCGCCCTGGTGCTGTCGATCACCCGGCTCCGCGCCGAGCGGGCCCGCCTGCTTGGCTTCGCGACCCACGCGGCGGCGGTCACCGCCGACGAGACCGCCAGGACGCCGGCCGCCGTCGGGGACCTGCTGCACCGTCTCGCCGTTCCGGCGGCCCGCAACGCCCGGGCGGAGCAGGCAGAGCTGCAGGCGCTCGTCGACGCCGACGTCGCCGCGGGGACGCTCGCCGAGGGCTTCGAGATCGCCGCCTGGGACTGGGCGTTCTACTCCGAGCGGCTGCGCCGGGCCCGGTACGAGGTCGACACCGCCGCCCTGCGCCCGTGGTTCGAGCTCGAGAGCGTGCTGCGTGACGGGGTCTTCTACGCCGCCCAGCGCCTCTACGGGGTGACCTTCGCCGAACGTCCCTCGCTCGCCGGGTGGCACCCCGACGCGCGCGTGTTCGAGGTGTGCGAGGAGGACGGTTCCCCCGTCGGCCTGTACATCCTCGACGTGTACACCCGGGATTCCAAGCGCGGCGGGGCGTGGATGAACGCCCTCGTCTCGCAATCGGACCTGCTCGGCACTCCCGTGATCGTCTGCAACAACCTCAACGTGCCGCAGCCGGCCGACGGGGAGGCCACGCTGCTCAGTCTCGACGAGGTGACGACGCTCTTCCACGAATTCGGCCACGCCCTGCATGGGCTGTTCGCTCGGGTCACCTACCCGAAGTTCTCCGGGACGAACGTGTACCGGGACTTCGTAGAATTCCCCAGCCAGGTCAACGAGATGTGGCGCTTCGACCCCGAGGTGCTCGCGAACTATGCCCACCACCGGGAAACCGGCGAGCCGCTGCCCCCGGAGGTCGTCGCGGGCATCCACGCATCGGAGACCTTCAACGAGGGCTTCGCGACGAGCGAGTACCTCGCCGCCGCACTGCTCGACCAGGCCTGGCACGGCATCGAAGCGGATGCCGGCACCGGCGTCACGGATGTCGCCGCCTTCGAGGCCGCGTGTCTCGAGGCGGCCGGACTGGACAACCCCGCGGTGCCGACCCGGTACGCGAGCACCTATTTCGCGCACACCTTCTCGGGTGGCTACGACGCCGGCTACTACTCGTACATCTGGAGCGAGGTGCAGGACGCGGACACGGGCGCCTGGTTCGCGGAGCACGGCGGCCTGACCCGGGAGAACGGCGAGCGGTTCCGGGAGCGCCTGCTCGCGCGCGGGGGCAGTGTCGACCCGCTCGAGGCGTACCGGGACTTCCGGGGACGCGATGCGATCATCCAGCCCCTGCTCGACCGGCGCGGCCTGAACTGACGGGCGGCCCGAGTTCAGGCGGAGAGAGCCGGGCCTGACCGGCGCCAGCCCAGCCAGGCCAGGAACACGGCCCCCACGGCGAGGCCCCAGAAGGCCGAGCCGATGCCGAGGATGACGACTCCGGACGCGGTCACGATGAAGGTGGCCGCCGCGGTGATCACGTGGGTGGCGTCCTCGAGCGCGCCGGTGATGCTCGTGACGAAGGCGCCGAGGAGGGCGAGCCCGGCGACCGCCTCGATCAGGATCGGCGGGGACGCCGAGACCAGCGCCGCGGCGAACCCCGCCGCGAGCCCGAGCAGAAGATAGGTCACGCCGCTCGTGACCGTCGCGATCCACCGCTTCGAACGGTCGCGGTGCGCGTCCGGGCTCGCCATCAGGGCCGCCGTGATCGCGGCGAGGTTCACCCCGTGGGCGCCGAACACGGAGCCTGCGGCCGTGGCCAGCCCGGAGGCGACCAGGATCGGACGCGGCGGCGCACGGTAACCGAAGGTCGACAGCACGACGAAGCCCGGCACGTTCTGGCCGGCCATCGTGACAATAAAGAGCGGCAAGCCGAGGCTCACGATCACAACCGGGTCGAAGACCGGCGGCACGAACACGAGCTGCGGTGCCGAACTCGCAGCGGTGAGCCAGCCGGTGCCTGCGGTGAGCACGATGCCGACGATCGCGACGAGCATCGCGGCAGGGACGGCCCAGCGCCGGGCGAGCCGGAAGAGCACGAGCCAGACCAGCACGACGGGGACGGCGAGGAGGGGCTGCTGCACGGTCGCGGTGACCGGGGCGATACAGATCGGGAACAGGATTCCGGCGAGCATCGCACTCGCAATGGGCTTCGGGATGCTCGTGATCAGCCGTCCGAGGGCGGGCCAGAGTCCGCAGAGCGCAATCAGGACCCCGCAGACGAGGAAGGCTCCGGCGGCGGCGGCGAAGTCCTTCGTGGTCTGGCCCGCAGCCACGAGCAGGGCAGCTCCCGGCGTCGACCAGGCGAAGGAGATCGGCATCCGGAAGTACCACGGGAGCGCGGTGCACGTCACGCCGACGAGCAGGCAGAGTGCGAGCAGGCCGGAGGCGGCTTCCGCGTCGCTCGCCCCGACCGCGCGAAGCCCGGCGATCACGAGGACGAAGGAGCTCGCGAACCCGGTGATGGCCGCGACGATGCCCGCACCGGCAGGCTGGAACATGGCGACCCCTCGTCGTCAGGTGGACGTCTGAGCCTAGGCGGACTTCTCGACGCGGCGCGCGGCCTTGTGCAGCACGATGGTCGGTGCGGCGTTGTCGAGCACGGCTGCCCTGGTCACGATGACGCGGGCGACCTCGCTCGAGGACGGCACCTCGAACATGATCGGCCCGAGGACCTCTTCCATGATCGCGCGGAGGCCACGGGCGCCGGTCTTGCGCAGCACGGCGAGGTCTGCGATGGCCTCGAGAGCGGGCTGTTCGAAGTCGAGTTCGACGCCGTCGAGCTCGAACATCCGCTGGTACTGGCGTACGAGGGCGTTCTTCGGCACGGTGAGGATCTGCATCAGGGCGACCTGGTCGAGCTGGGTGACCGTCGTGACGACGGGGAGCCGGCCGATGAATTCGGGGATGAGCCCGAACTTGTGCAGGTCTTCCGGGAGGACCTCGCTGAAGAGGTTCACGTCGTCACCCTTGCTGTGCAGCGGGGCGCCGAAGCCGATGCCCTTCTTGCCCGCGCGGGTGGAGATGATGTCGTCGAGGCCCGCGAACGCGCCGGCCACGATGAACAGCACGTTCGTCGTGTCGATCTGGATGAATTCCTGGTGCGGATGCTTGCGCCCGCCCTGCGGGGGAACCGACGCGACGGTCCCTTCCAGAATCTTCAGGAGTGCCTGCTGCACGCCCTCACCGGAGACGTCGCGCGTGATGGAGGGGTTCTCCGCCTTGCGGGCGATCTTGTCGATCTCGTCGATGTAGATGATGCCCGTCTCGGCACGCTTGACGTCGTAGTCCGCGGCCTGGATGAGCTTGAGCAGGATGTTCTCGACGTCTTCGCCGACATACCCGGCCTCGGTGAGTGCCGTCGCGTCCGCGACGGCGAACGGAACGTTGAGGCGCTTGGCGAGCGTCTGGGCGAGATAGGTCTTGCCGCAGCCGGTCGGACCGATCAGGAGGATGTTGGACTTGGCGATCTCCACGTCGTCGTGGATCGCATCCGCAGCGGTGAGCGTCGCACGGGAGCGCACGCGCTTGTAGTGGTTGTAGACGGCGACGGCCAGCGCGCGCTTGGCGGCTTCCTGGCCGATGACGTATTCCTCAAGGAATCCGAAGATTTCCTTGGGCTTGGGGAGTTCGAACTCGCCCGTCGCTTCTTCGGCGCCGGCCTCGGCCAGGCGCTCTTCGATGATCTCGTTGCACAGTTCGACGCATTCGTCGCAGATGTAGACCCCGGGGCCGGCGATCAACTGCTGGACCTGCTTCTGACTCTTCCCACAGAAGGAACACTTCAGCAGGTCGGCGCTTTCGCCTATTCGGGCCATCCGTCAGCCTCCTCCATCGGTCGTGCTGGTAACGCTTGTTTCGCTGAACCGAGCCTAGCCTCTGGGTGTGACACTGGGGTGCAAGCGACGCGGATCGGTGGAAACCCGTAATAATCCCCGCCCTGAGACCTCGTCCGGGGACGCCGCTCTGGGACCGGACACGAAGCCCGGGCCCCGGAAACCGGAACGCGGCGGCCGGCCGGTGCTTGCGCATCCGGCCGGCCGCCGCGCGGGCGACAGGAGGACGGGGACCTGCCCCGTCGCGAGAGGGACCTGCTACTTGACGAGGACCGGAACGTTCTTGCGGCTCGTCAGGATCTGGTCGATCAGGCCGTATTCAAGGGCCTCGGGTGCGCCGAGGATCTTGTCGCGGTCGATGTCCTTGTGGACCTGCGCCGAGGTGCGGTTCGAGTGGTGCGCGATGGTCTCTTCGAGCCATTCGCGCATCCGCTGGATCTCCGCGGCCTGGATCTCGATGTCGGACGCCTGGCCGCCGCCCTGTCCACCGGCTGAAGGCTGGTGGATGAGGATGCGCGCGTTCGGCAGGGCGAGGCGCTTGCCGGGTGTTCCACCGGCGAGCAGCACGGCCGCCGCGGAGGCGGCCTGACCGAGGCAGACCGTCTGGATGTGCGGACGGATGTACTGCATCGTGTCGTAGATCGCCGTCATCGCGGTGAAGGAACCACCGGGTGAGTTGATGTACATCACGATGTCGCGGTCAGGGTCCTGGCTCTCGAGCACGAGGAGCTGGGCCATGACGTCGTCAGCGGATGCGTCGTCGACCTGAACGCCGAGGAAGATGATGCGGTCCTCGAAGAGCTTCGCGTAGGGGTCCTGGCGCTTGTAGCCGTACGCCGTGCGTTCTTCGAAGGTGGGGAGGATGTACCGAGACTCGGGAGCCTGCGGTGCGCGGCCACCGGCCTGGTGACCAAAATTCGTGAATTCCATGTCGTGTACGCCCGTCCTAGATCTTGTTCACTGAGTCGTCGGTGCCGCCGCCGCCGATTACTTCCGACGCGGAGCCGCGCAGGTGGTCGACGAAGCCGTAGGTCACGGCCTCCTGGGCGGTGAACCAGTTGTCGCGGTCGTTGTCGATCAGGATCTGCTCGACCGACTTACCGGTCTGCTCCGCCGTGAGTTCCGCCATCCGCTTCTTCATGTCGAGGATGACCTTGGCCTGCGTCTGGATGTCGGCCGCCGTGCCGCCGAAGCCGCCGGACGGCTGGTGCAGCAGAACCCGGGCGTTCGGTGTGATGTACCGCTTGCCCTTGGTCCCGGAGGACAGCAGGAACTGGCCCATGGATGCGGCCAGGCCGATGCCGACGGTGACGATGTCGTTCGGTACGAACTTCATCGTGTCGTAGATGGCCATGCCGGCCGTGATCGAGCCGCCGGGCGAGTTGATGTAGAGGAAGATGTCCCGCTCAGAGTCCTCTGCGGCGAGCAGCAGGATCTTGGCGCAGATCTCGTTGGCGTTCTCGTCCCGGACCTCCGAACCGAGCCAGATGATGCGGTCTTTCAGCAGTCGGTCAAAAACGCCGGGTGTTGGGGTCATATCGGCCATGTCGCGCTCCGTTTCACTTGTCGCTTGAGATTGAATCTATAGGAGCCTGAGTGCCAGAACGGCCGTGTTCGCCCTCGGCAGATTGCGTGGCTCCCCCGGGCCCGGGAACGCGCAAGGGCCGGGCGTCCTGAGACGCCCGGCCCTTGTTCGCTGGAATCAGCGGGTGCTGGCAGCGGATGCCGCGCAGCGGGTGTTACTTCTTGGCTGCGGCCTTCTTCTTCGGCTTGGCAGCGACCTCGGTGACCTCGGCGTCGTCGTCGTCAGACGCGGCGGCTGCTGCGGCTTCCGCGGCGGGGTCGACCGTGACGGCGTCGATGTCGACGTCGACGGAGGTGGTCCCGTCGGCGGCGACCTCGGGCTCGTCGCCCGCGATCGCGGTGAACTCGGCGAGATCGACGACGGCGCCGTTGCCGTCAACGACCTCCGCCTTGCCGAGGGCGATCGCGAGGGCCTTGTTGCGGGCGACCTCTGCGACCATCGACGGGATCTGGCCGTTGCCGCTGAGCGCCTGGACGAACTCGCTCGGGTCCATGCCGTACTGGGCTGCACCCTGGATCAGGTACTGGGTGAGCTCGTCCTGGCTGACCTGGACCTTCTCGGCCTCGGCGATCGTGTCGAGCAGGATCTGCTGGCGGAAGGTCTTCTCGCTCGACTCGGTGACCTCGGCGCGGTGCACGTCGTCTTCGAGGCGGTTCTCGCCCTCGAGGTGACGACGCACCTCGTCCTCGATGATCGCGGCCGGGATCGGGACCTCGACGGAGGCGAGGAGCTGCTCGATGAGCAGCTCGCGGGCCTGGGTGCCCTGGCCGAAGATCTTGGAGCGCAGTGCCTGCGCCTTGAGGTCTTCCGTCAGCTCGGCGACGGTGTCGAATTCGCTGGCGATCTGCGCGAAGTCGTCGTCGACGGGGGGAAGCTCGCGCTCCTTGACGGCGAGGACCGTCACGGTGATCTCGGCGGTTTCGCCTTCGTGGTCGCCGCCCATGAGGGTGGAGTTGAAGGTCGTGGTCTCGGTGGCGCTGAGCGAGTCGAGTGCCTCGTCGATGCCGTCGATCAAGTCGCCGGTTCCGACCTCGTAGGAGATGCCGGTCGCGTTGTCGACCTCGACGTCGCCGATGGAGGCGACGAGGTCGATCTGCACGAAGTCGCCGGTCTTGGCGGGGCGGTCGACCGTGATGAGCGTGCCGAAACGGCTGCGCAGCTTGTCGAGTTCCTCGGTGACGTCCTCGTCGGTGACCTCTGCGGTGTCGACGACGAGCTTGAGGCCGGCGTATGCCGGAAGGTCGATCTCCGGGCGGACGTCAACCTCGATGGAGAGCTTGAGGTCGCCGGAGAAGTCCTTGTCGGACGGCCATTCGACGATGTCGGCCTCGGGGCGGCCGAGCGGGCGGAGCTTGTGCTCGTCGACGGCGGCGCGGTAGAAACCGTCGAGGCCTTCGTTGACGGCGTGCTCGAGGACGGCCGACTTACCGACGCGCTGGTCGATGATAGGCGGCGGAACCTTGCCCTTGCGGAAGCCGGGGATGTTGATGTCTTCGGCAATGTGACCGTATGCGTGGGTGATGCTGGGCTTCAGCTCCTCCGGGGTCACCGAAATGGTGACCTTGGCGCGCGTGGGGCTCAGCTTTTCGACCGTGGACTTCACGTGGGTTATCTCCTGTGTTCGATCTGGTTCAGAGGGGGGTGATGGTCGGGGCGACAGGATTCGAACCTGCGACCTCTCGGCCCCAAACCGAGCGCTCTACCAAGCTGAGCTACGCCCCGGATTTGTCTCAACCCGTTGGAGTCAGCCTGACGCCACGCAGGTGCACGCGACAGCGGATTGACCTCGGTAAGTCTACTGCACCGACCGGATGCCCACGGCCGGTTCGCGTACGCGAGGTCGCCGTGACTGTACTAGGGTATTTGAGTGCGCAGTTCGGCACACATGGGGATGTAGCTCAATGGTAGAGCCTCAGTTTTCCAAACTGATGGCGCGGGTTCGATTCCCGTCATCCCCTCCATATCGCCTCCTTGTCGATGGAGGCCCCTGAACGCAGGACGCTCAGGCGCGGGTGGTCCTCGTGCACCTCGTCACGTACGGAAGTGCGATGTCCTCGCGACCTGCGAGGTCCGGGTGCGTGTCCATCAGTCGCTGCACGCTCGCGAGGAGCACGGCCCGCTCTCCGGCGGGCATCGTGATCACGTAGCTACGGGACGCGACCAGGTCCAGCAGTGCACTCCGGTCGAGGTGGTGCGACCACTCGAAGTCCGCCCGTTCGATGGGCGCGAAGGCGGTCCCGACATCCGGCCTCTCGCCGTTCAGGTCGATTTCATCGCCCCGACGCATCAGGCTCCCCAGCCGGGCGACCCAGTCCTCCCGGTCATCGCGGATGTTCCAGAGCAGCCCGAGGGTCCCCCGCGGCGTGAGCACGCGTGCCGCCTCGGGCGCCGCCCGCGCCACGTCGACCCAGTGCCACGCCTGGGCGACGAGTACGGCGTCCACGGACCCGTCCTCGAGCGGGATGGCTTCCGCCGTTCCGGCGAGGGCCCGGATCCCGGGGAGCTGCCGCGCGAGTTCGGCACGCATGCCGTCCGACGGTTCGACGGCGACCACGTCCAGGTTCCGCTCGACCAGCTGACGGGTGAGCTTGCCGGTGCCCGCACCCAGGTCGAGCACGCGCCGGGCGCCGGGCGGCAGCATCCACTCGATGGCTGCAGCGGGATAGGACGGGCGTCCGCGCTCGTATTCGGCGGCGGCGGACCCGAAGGAGTTCGCCTGGGCCGAGCGGATGCTGGGATCGGTCATCGGTCGTGTCCTAGCGGTTCGCGAGGTAGTTGGCCAGGGCTGTCGCCGCGAGCGTCTTCGTGCCGTCCAGGCTGCCGGTCGGCTGCGCATACTGCTTGACGAGCACCCAGGCATCGCCGGAGAGCACGTCGACCTCGCAGGTGTCCCCGCCGCAGCCGGCGTATGCCTCATCGCCCAGCCCGGTCAGCGCATCGAACCGGATGCTGGAGTTCGCCCGGTTCGGCGGTGACGCTCGCCACACCGATGCGGCGCCCGGCAGCACGGTCACGAGCACGCCGCCGGAGAGTGCCCCGGTGTCCGTACTAGACCAGCCGCAGTGGAGAAGGCCTGACCGGCTCTCTGCGACCGGGTGAATGCCCGATGTGTACGTTCCGGGCACTTCATAATCAGTCGATTGGGAGTCCGGCATGCCCACGGCATCCGTGAGGTCGGCCGGGGCGAGCAGAGCGTCACAGCCCACACGCTTGAGGGGCGTCGCCGCCGGCACCGCGTCCGCGGCCTGAACGGCCGCCACCACGGTGCGAGCGAACGCCATGAAGCTCTCCTCGGTGGGTTGCGGGCTCACGGAGGCATTGACCCAGGTTGTTCCGACCAGGATCTCGGCCCGGCAGGAATCGTGCTCCGGCGGGTGGCAGGCCACGTACGCCGTGTCTCCGAGGTCGGCGGGGTGCAGTCCCCGCAGGCCGTCGTCGGTATCGGGTTCACTCGCGGTGAACTCGGCGGCGGCGTTCGGCAGCACCCGGACGCTCACGCGCGGCAGCATCCGGCTGCCGTCGTCCGTCAGCCTTCCCGTCCCGTTGTCCGGCGCCGACCAGCTGCAGTCGACCAGGCCGCCGAGGGCGACGGCCGCGTCTTGCATGATGATCTGGGTGGCGCCGCCATTCGGCTGCTGCTCGGCGGCGGTCTGCGCGGACGGGTCGAAGAGGCTGTTCGCCGGGAGTCCGAGCCCGGCCGCCGCGCGCTCAACGGGAAGGACGAGCCCACAGTCGAGCGCGACGGGCGCGGCCGTCGCCGTCGCAGACGGCGCCGGCGAGGCGCCCGGTGACGGCGGAACGGCGGAGCCCAGGCTGCACCCCGAGAGCACCAGCGCCGAGGCCAGCGCGCAGATCAGTGTTGCGGAACGGGCCAGTGCCGAAGTTCGCGTCATCGTGTGCATTCCCCCTCGATCAACCTAGTCCGCGCGCGACGAGGCGAGCGTGCGCCACGAGTTCGTCAGTGCGCGTTGTCGTTGCCCATGACGTGGACGGCCTGCCCCCAGCAGCCGGCGTCCTCCCAGTGGTAGTCGGCGCCACCGCCGCTGTTCCCGTCGAGGGCCAGGTGGGCCGCCGCGCGTTCCGAAGCCGGGAGGGTGTTTTCCCACATCTGGGCCAGCACTCCCCGTTCCCGCTCCCAGTACGGCAGGAACGTGTAGGTGTAGCCCTTCTGCTTCATGCAGGCGGCCGTGATCGTCATCGTCTCGATCCATTCCCTGCCGTTGGCCTGTTCGTCTGGCGGCAGCGCGGTGAATGCGGCCGCTCTCAACCAGCCGTCCACGATCGCAGCGTCTTCTCCGGTGGATGCCGGTGCGGACGTCGGCGACACGTCGGGCGTCTCCGCCGCACCGGGGGCTTCCGCCGCACCGGCCGTTTCCGCAGCACCGGGCAGGACCGCCGGCGCTGGCAGGGCCGCCGTGCCGGCACTCGTGCCGGCGGCGGGAGCCGCCAGGGTGCCGCCCGTGGGAGTCATGGTCGGCGGTCCGGCCGCATCCGCCTGATGCGTCGGGACGGGATTGAGCGTCGCTGCCGCCCCCATGCCGAACAGTGCCAGGGACACGGCCAGCAGGGTGGAGCCGAGGAGGGCGACACCGAGAGCGATTCTTTTCTTCATGACTCCTGCTTTCCGAGCGTGATGCGGCCGACAGAGTCGCCGGAGGGGATCGACCGCCGTGCGGGCCACCACCAGATGGCCGCGGCCGCGAAGAACAGCGTGAGGCCGGCAATCACGCCCGTGCTGGCGAGGTCCCACGCGGGCATGGAATACGTCAGCGCTCCCACCGTCGCGCTGAGGGAGTAGAGCTGGTAGAGCCCGAAATGCACGAGACCGAAACTGGAGATCGCCATGCCCAGCGAGCCCCAGAACCGGGTCCGCGGCCGTGCCAGGAGAACGACGCCGGCGCCGGAGATCACGGTGAACAGCGCGACGGTGATCGCCGTAGCGGAACCCGGTCGGATATCGCCCGCGACCGTGCTGATCGCGATCCGGGAAAGCACGAAGACACCCCACGCGAGCTGGGCGGATGCGACGAGGAGCACAAGCGAGGCGGCAACGCCCTCGAGGCGGCGGGCACGATACGCCGCCGGTTCGGCCAGCGCGAGACGCCGCCGCTGGGCTCGCCGCCAGCTGAGGTCGGCGGGAGCGCCCCGCAGCGCCCGGCTGAGAATGGCCCGCGCGGCCGCGCGCGGCGTGGTCCCCACTTCGTCGGCCCAGACCGCGTGTTCATAGAGGTCGGACGCCAGTTCGTCGCGCCGGCCCCCTGCCACCTGGTCGTCGACCTCACGGGTGTACCACGAGCACCAGCGCGAGACGCGGGACACGGCGTGGTGATACGGCATCGAATTCAGGACGCTCATGCGAGGGCCCCGCCGAGTGCGCCTCGCCGAATGCCGGCCGGACGCGGGTCCGGGATTGCCTGCGCGCGCGCGAGCGCAAGCGCACCTTCCGCCGTCACCGTGTACAACCGGCGGCGAGGCCGCCCGTCCGACGCGGCGAGAGCGGGATCCTCCCAGACCGCCTCCAGAATTCCCGCCTCGGTCATCCTGGACAGCGCCTTGTACAGCGTGCCGTGCGCCGTCAGCGCCGCGCCATCGCGTGAGGACAGCTCCTTCGCCAGGGCGAAGCCGTAGAAGTGTCCCGCGCTGGCTTGCAGCGCGAGGCCGTTCTCGAGGATCTCCAGTTCGAGCGGGAAGAGGCTGCCTGGTCTTCTGCGGGTCATGCTCCAACTATAGGAAGATAGCTTCCCATTGACTAGCCCCCGTTCGGGCGGTCAGGAGTTCAGCAGCAGGTTGGCCAGAGCGACAACGCCGACGGTCACGATGATGGCACGCAGGAGCGCGGGCGGCAGGCGCCGCCCGACCCGGGCACCGAGGAGACCGCCGAGTCCGGCACCGACGGTGATGAGGCCGACGACGGCCCAGTCGATGGACTCGCGCGCGAACAGGATGAAGACGATCGAGGCCATCAGGTTGACGCCGGTGACGAGGAGGTTCTTGACGGCGTTGACCGAGCCGAGGGAGACGGTGGTCAGGATGCCGAGGGCCCCGACCACGAGGATCCCCTGGGCCGCGCCGAAGTAGCCGCCGTAGACGCCGAGGACGAAGATGGTGGCGATGATGCCGAGGCGCCGACCCGGACCACCGGGGATGCCGGCCGCCTGATCCGGCTCGGCCGGGGCATCCGCTGCGCTGGATCTCGTGGTGCGTGCGGCGACCCGGCCCTGAATCCACGGCCCAATCGCGACGAGGATGATCCCGACCAGGATGAGGACCGGAACGATCGCTTTGAACGCACTGCTGGGCAGGACGAGCAGCAGGGTGGCGCCGGCGAGGCCGCCTGCCACGGCGACCGGGAGCAGCGCGAGCGCGAAACCGCGATGAGCGGCGATTTCGCGTCGGTAGCCGATCGTGCCCGCGACGCCGCCGGCCACGAGGCCCAGGTTGTTGGAGACGTTGGCGACGAGCGGCGGGTATCCGAGGAGCACGAGGATCGGAAACGTGATGAGGGTGCCAGAGCCGACGACGACGTTGATCATGCCCGCGGCGAAACCCGCCGCGGCGATCGCTATTGCCTCTGGCCACATGCCTCCCACCGTAGCGGGGGCCGCGCCCTACTTGAGGCCGAGGGTGTCGAGCGTCGCCCGCAGGGTGTCCGCCGAATGCTGGAACAGGGCCTGTTCGCTGTCGGAGAACGGCACTTCGATCACCCGGGACACGCCCTCCGCGTTCACGACGGTCGGCACGGAGAGGGCGACGTTGCTTACTCCGCGGTAGTCGGTCAGCACCGAGCTGATCGGGAGCACGGCGCCCTCGTCGCGCAGCACGGCCTCGACGATCCTCGCGCCGGAGAGCCCGATCGCGTAGTTCGTGGCGCCCTTGCCCGCGATCACCCGGTACGCGGCGGTCTTGACGTCCTCGGTGATGGCCGCGAACTCGGCCTCCGAGAACTTCGCGCGTCCGTTGGTGACGGGAGAGATGTCGTCCGCGACCCACTGGTCGAGGGAGATCGGGCCGACCCTCGCCTGTGACCAGAGCGGGAACTCGGAGTCGCCGTGCTCGCCGACGATCGTGGCGTGCACGTTGGCGATGGCCACACCGACGCGGTGCGCCAGCAGCCAGCGCAACCGGGAGGAGTCGAGGACGGTGCCGGAGCCGAACACCCGGCTGGACGGGAGTCCGCTGAAGTGCAGGGCGGCATAGGTCAGGATGTCGCACGGGTTCGTCACGATCATGTAGACCGCGTCGGGGGCACGCTTGATGAGCTTGGGCATCAGCTCGCGCAGGATCCCGACGTTGACGCCGGACATCTCGAGGCGGGACTGGCCGGGGTGCTGCCGGGCGCCGGCGGTGATCACGACCATATTGGCGTCCGTGATCATGTCGAGGTCCGCGCCGCCCGACACGCAGGAGGCGCCGGTGAACTGGGTGCCGTGGGCGAGGTCGAGTACTTCGGCCTCGACCTTGGGTTCGTTGATGTCGTAGAGCACCACTTCGCGGGCCGACTGGCGGATCAGGGAGGCGTAGGCGAGGGAGGTGCCGACGGCTCCCGCCCCGATGATGGCCAGTTTGGAATTCTCGATTGCGCTCATGCTTCCAGTCTGCTCGCACCCGGACGGCTTCGCACCCGTTTCGTCAGATTAAACCGAATTATCTGCGTTCAATCTGCGCCCGGGTCGGTGAAGGTTCAGTGGCGCAGGAAGGCGAGGACCGCGAGCACCCGGCGGTGGTCGGTGCCGGAGTCGTCGAGGCCGAGTTTCTGGAAGATCGCGGTGACGTTCTTCTCAACGGCCCCGACGCCGATCACGAGCCGGGAGGCGATGCTGACGTTGGTGCGGCCCTCGGCCATCAGACCGAGCACGTCCCGTTCCCGGGGAGTGAGTCTCGCGAGCGGGTCGGTGCGGCGAGCCAGCAGCTCGCGGACCACCTGCGGGTCGAGGACCGTTCCGCCGGCGTGGATCCGCAGCACGGCGTCCTGGAGTTCGTCGAGGGAGGCGACGCGGTCCTTGAGCAGGTAGCCGAGTCCCCCGCTGCCGGCCGCGAGCAGTTCGTGCGCGTAGGTGGCCTCGACGTACTGGCTGAGCAGCAGGATGCCGATCCCGGGCAGCCGGCGCCGGAGCTCGAGCGCCGCGCGCACTCCCTCGTCCCGGAAAGTGGGCGGCATGCGCACGTCGAGCACGGCGACGTCCGGCCTGAGCCGATCGACCTCGGCGAGCAGCGCGTCCGCGTCCCCGTATGCGGCCACGCAGTCGAAGCCGGCTTCGTCGAAGAGCCGCACGAGCCCCTCCCGGAGCAGCACGGAGTCCTCGGCGAGAACGAGCCGGAGCGGCGCCTCGGTCGCTCCGGGTCCGTTCGCGGGGACATCCGCCGATGACGGTGACGGTGACAGCGGCTGCGACGGTGCGGCTGCTGCGTGGATCTGCTCAGGCGTTCTCACCCGTTCAGGATACGGCGATCGAGGCCGGGACCGTCTCCGTGAGCGGGATGTGCGCGCCGACGGCGGTGGGTCCGCCGACCGGGCTGTCGATCGACAGGAGACCCCGCAGACCACGCAGGCGTTCGTCGAGGCCCCGCAGTCCGTGCGAGTCGACGAAGACCGCGCCGCCCACACCGTTGTCGATCACCCAGAGGTCGAGCCAGGTGGTGTCGTCGTCCGGGACCCGGCGCAGGGCGAGGTGCAGGCGGATGCCGGTGGCGCGGGAGTGCTTGGCGGCGTTCGTCAGGAGCTCGGCCGCGATGAAATACGCGCTCCGTTCGATCTCGGAGGGCAGCCGCAGTCCCGGCTCGAGCTGGAGTTCGAGCGCGACGGGGATGGTGCTTCTGGCGGCGAGGGACTCGAGGGCGACGGTGAGGCCGCGGTCCTGCAGGATCGGCGGGACGAGCCCGCGGGAGAGCGCCCTGAGTTCTTCGAGGGTGTCGCGGGCCTGCTCACGGGCCTCGGCGAGCAGCGCCCTGGCGGCGGTCGGATCGGTCTCGAGTTTACGTTCGGCGCTTGCGAGGTCCATCTGCAGGCGGACGAGGCGCTGCTGGGGACCGTCGTGGATGTCGCGTTCGAGGCGGCGGAGGCCGCGGTCCTCTGCGACGACGGCCGCACCGCGGGACGCGCTCAGGTCGGCGACCTCGCGGGTGAGCGCCTCTGAACGCCAGGCGCCGAGCATTCCCTGGCCGATGAACCGGTGCACGATCAGGAGGCCACGGGTGACGTAGGGCAGCGTCGCGAGGAAGGCGAGGCCGAGCGCGAGTTCGAGCAGGCTCTCGACCAGGTACGGGCTGCTGACGTCCTGGTTGCCGGGGACGATCAGCTCAACCAGGCGGAGGAGCCCGGATCTGTTCCCCTGATCCTGCGGGATCGACCAGCCCCACGCCCAGTAGGTGACTCCGCCGAGGGCGATCGAGAGCCAGACGACGGTGATGGTCCAGCTCACCACGGAGACCACGAAGTTCACGACGAGGCCGTGCAGGAGGTAGAGCCAGTAGTGGCCCCCGACGAGCGGGCCCAGTACCGTCCGGAGCGGCGTGACCGGTTCGCCGTTGCGTTCCCAGAGGGGCGGCCGGATGGCGGGCTGGCCGGCCCAGCGCAGCCGGGTGATCTCGACGATGCCGAAGCCGCGGGCCGCGTAGAGTGCGGCGACGATCAGGAAGAGTCCGACGAAGATCGCGACCATGCCGACGCCCGTGAAGAAGACGGTGCTCAGCACGCTCAGGGCGATGACGGCGACGGGCAGGGTGAGAATCAGGAAGCCGAGCTCGCGGGGCACCGATCGCCACAGGCCGCCGTATCCGGCGCGTTCGTTCCGAAAGGTCTGCACGGTCTCCAGACTGCCAGATTCGCTGGACTGCGGGACGGTTGTGGTGGTGGTCATGGTGTCCTCCTCTGTGGATGACTCCAGCCTCGCGTCCGCCGGCTCACGCTCCCATCCGGCCCACGCCCCAATCGCTGCGGGGGTAAACCCCCGCAGCGCCGGGAACGTCAGAGCGCGCGGTGGGTGAACCGGCCGCCGAGCAGGGTCGCGGCGACGCTCATCCGCCTGAGGTCGTCGAGGGAGGCGGCGAAGGGGTCGGTCTCGCACACGGCGAGGTCGGCGGGGTCGCCGATCGCGACCCGGTGCCTGCCCCTGGCGGATGCCGCGAGCGCGGCCTGGCGGGACACGCCCTGTTCGGGGTGCCAGGCTTCGCGACCGTCCCTGGTGCGTCCGACCGCAGCGGCGATGCCGACCCATGGGTCGAGCGGCGCGACGGGCGCGTCGGAGCCGAGGGCGAGTCGAGCCCCGGCGCGGAGCAGGCTCGCGAGCATGAAGGCCCGGTCGGTGCGGCCGGCCCAGTAGCGGTCCGCGACGTCGCGGTCGTCGACGGCGTGTTCCGGCTGCACGCTCGCGACGACGCCGAGGGACGCGAACCGGTCGACGTCGGCGCGGCTGAGCAGCTGGGCGTGTTCGATGCTGCCCGCGCAACCGAGGGTCTCGAACGCGTCGAGGGCGATCCGGTTCGCCCGGTCTCCGATCGCGTGCACGGCGGGACGGATGCCGGACTCGCTCGCGAGGCGCATCCAGCGGAGCAGGTCGTCGGCTGCCACGCTCAGCACGCCGTGGGCGTCCGCGCCGGTGAGCCCCGGGTAGTCGTCGAAGCAGTACGCGGTGCGGGTGTTGAGCGAACCGTCGGTGATGACCTTGTACGGGCCGACGGCGAGCAGACCGCCGGTTCCGGCGATGACGGCGCCGGAGCGGAGACCCTCGGCGACGGCGCGCTCGAGGTGCTCGGTATAGATGCCGAACTCGACCCGGAGCGAATCGGTGCCTGCGGCGATGCGGCGGCGCCAGACGTCGAGGTTCCAGACCATTTCGAGGTCGACGATGCCGACGACACCGCGGGTCGCGGCGACCCGGGCCGCCTCGTCCGCCCAGGTGTCGCTGACCGCGTCCGGCACGGAGTCGAGTGCCCGTTCGACCGCGAAGGCGTCCTCCTCGCGGAGCAGCCCGGTGGGGTGGTCTGCGAGTCCGCGGGAGGCGAGGGCAGCGGAGTTGAGCCAGACGCTGTGCAGGTCGCCGCTGACGAGGACGACGGGAACCGGTCCGGACACGGCGTCGAGGACGGCCCGGCCCGGGGCATCCGGCCAGAGCCCGTCGCGGAAGCCGAACCCGATCAGGGTCTCCCCCGGTGCGATCCGTGGGATGCGCCCGGAGACGATGCGAGCTGCCTCGGCGGCGCTCGCGGCGGCGGATACGTCGAGGCGGCGCGCGAGCTGCGCCCACTGGGTGAAGTGCACGTGGTTGTCCCACAGGCCGGGGATCAGCCAGCGCTCGCCGAGGTCGATCGACTCGACCGCCGGGCCGTCGCCGCGCTCGCCGCCGAGGAAACCGAGTCTCCGTACTCTGCCATCGACGATCTCGACATCGGTGAGTTCGTCGCTCCCGGGCAGGCGGGCGTTGCGGAGGACGAGCGGATCGGTGCTCATGCGTGGTCTCCGGACCGGGCGGCGCTTGCGGGCCGCTCGTGGGCGCGCCGCATCTCGGCGGCGAGGGCGGGGCTCGCGTACGGGCCCGTCCCCTCGAGTTCGCCGATGATGCGGTCGACGGTCTCGGCGGGCTTGTTCTGGCTGAGCTTGCTCTTGGCGATCACCCGGGTGACCCGGAGGCGGAATCCGACGGTTCCGGCCGAGATCCGGTCGGCGTATGCCGAGTTCGCGGCCGTCCCGTGCAGGCGACGCGGTTCGGGCATGCGGTCCTCGAAGTGGTCGACGAGCCGGTCGAGCACCAGGAGGTTCTCCTCGGCGCTGAGGATCTCCGGCGTGCCGTAGAGATGCGCGGTGACGAAGTTCCAGGTCGGCACGGCCGGGTTGGCGTCGTACCAGCCAGGGGACACGTACCCGTGCGGGCCCTGGATGATCACGAGCATCTCGTGCTGACCGAGCTCGTGCAGTTGCTCGTCGGGACGACCAACATGGGTGACCAGCACGAGCTCGCCGGAATCGGCATCCGTTCCTGCAACGGACTCGTCGATGAGCATCGGGTAGTGCGACGCGACGAGATCACCCGTGCTGGTGTGGCTGACGAGGGTGGCCCACGGGTTCTCCCGGATCAGCCGCCGGATCTCGGCGGGATCGGTGAGCTCGAAGCTGGGGGTGTGGCGCATGTCGCGTCCTGTCTGTCTCGCGGGCGGAGGGGGGTCTTCAGGCCTGGCAGGTCGGGCACCAGTAGAGCTTGCGGGCGCCCATCTCCTCGAGCAGGATATGGGTGCCGCAGACCCGGCAGGGCAGGCCCTCGCGTTTGTAGACCCAGTGCCGGTCGGCACGGTTCTTCATCGCGAGCACCCAGTCGGCCCTCGCGAGGTCGTCCATGGTCATCATCTGGCCGGTTTCGACGCCGATCGTCAACAGGTGCGCCCAGTCCCGCCAGAGTCCGCGCACGGTGTCCTCGGCGAGGCTCTTGCCCGGCGCGTGCGGATTGACCCCGGCCCGGAACAGCAGTTCGGCGCGATAGACGTTGCCGATGCCGCTGACCACGGACTGGTCCATCAGGAGCAGCCCGATCGGGGTCGGCTTGCGGCGCACGACGGCCGTGAAGCGGTCCTCCGCCGCGGCGCTGTCATCGAGCAGCGGGTCGGGGCCGGCCTTGTCGATCACGGCCTGCACCTCTGCGGCGTCGAGCACCTGGCAGGCTGTGGGCCCGCGCAGATCTGCGCACACCGTGTCGGTGAGCAGGCGCACGCGCACCTGGCCGACCGGTTCGGGCGGGAAGGTCTCGAGCCGATCGATCTCCTTCTCCTGCTCGGCCATCCGCACCCGGGTGCGCCGGGGAGCGCCGATGCTCCGCAGCGAGTTCTCCCCCGCGGAGTCGAGGACGGCGTCGGCCGCCTGGCTCTCGGTGGTTCCGGATCCGGTCCCGAGCTCGGTGCCGCGCTGGTTGGTCTGGCCCATCCGGCCGTTTGCGGATGCGATCGTGGGGTCCATCAGGATCTCTCCGGCGAAATCCCAGGCGCCGTACATGCCGAGGTGCACCCGCAGCCACAGCCCGTTGTCGAATTCGAGGAACATCTGCTTGCCGACGGCACGCGCCTGGGTCATCACGTGCCCGTCGAGCACGGCGGCACCCTCGACGAAGCGGCCCTGCGGCGAGGACAGCTGCACCCGGCGGCCCACGAAGTTACGCGCGAACTGCCGGGCGATCCTGTGGACGGAATGACCCTCTGGCACGTCAGCGCGCGCTGTGGGCGGGGTCGAGGCGGGCCGGGTCGACGCCGGCCGGATCGACGCTCGCCCCCGCGATGGACCGGGTGGTCTCGTATTCGAAGAGCTGGCGGATGCGCCGCGCGTGACGTTCCTCTCCGGTGAACGGTTCGGCGATGAACGCGTCGATGAAGGAAGTCGCCTCCTCGATCGTGTGTTGGCGGGCGCCGATCGAGATCACGTTCGCGTTGTTGTGCTCGCGTGCGAGCCCGGCGATGTCGAGGTTCCAGACCAGCGCGGCACGGGCGCCGACGACCTTGTTCGCGGCAATCTGCTCACCGTTGCCCGACCCGCCGAAGACGACACCGAGCGCGTCGACCCCCGCGGCCTGGTCGTCGACGACCGCCTGGGCCGCGTTGATGCAAAAGGACGGGTAGTCGTCGAGCGGGTCGAAGCTCGTGGGTCCGTGGTCGACGACCTCGTGGCCAGCCTTGGTCAGGTGACCGACGAGGTAACGGCTGAAATCGAGCCCGGCATGGTCGGTGGCGAGGTGAATGCGCATGCCCCCATACTATTTCCCGTGCTGTGCCCGCGCCGTCCTGTGCCCGCGCCGTCCTGTGCCAGCGCCGTCCTGTGCCAGCGCCGCCGGCAGCCGCTCAGTCGAAGATCGGACCGACCGTGCGCGTGCGCTTCATCTCGAAGAAGCCGGGATATGCGGCCACCGCGACGACGCCGTCCCACAGCTTCGTGGCGGCCTCGCCCCGCGGAGTCGGCGAGAGGACCGGCCCGAAGAAGGCGACGTCGTTCACCGCGATGACCGGGGTGCCGACGTCCTGGCCGACCCGGCGCATCCCGTCGAAGTGGCTTGCACGCATCTCGGGGTCGTAGTGCTCGCTGTCCGCCCAGGCGGCGAAGGAGGCGGGGAGGCCGACCTCGGCGAGCGCCGCCGGGATGACCTCGTCGGCGTTCGTGTTGCCGCCGGGGTGGATCCGGGTGCCGAGCGCGTCGTAGAGGGCCTTCACCGTGGCCTGGCCGTGCAGCTCCTGCGCAGCCTGCACGAGGCGGGTGTACCGGAGTGCCCGGGGGAAGAACGCGGCGTACTCTTCGCTCACGTCGTTGTCCTCGTTGAGCACCGCGAGGCTCATCACGTTCCAGGTGACGTCGAGGTCACGCTGAGAGGCCACCTCATCCACCCAGCGGGAGGTCATCCAGGCCCAGGGGCAGGAGGGGTCGAACCAGAACTTCACGGTGTCGGTCATCGCACCAGCCTAAAGGCACGGATGCCCGCATTCGGCCATTCGCGGAAGGCGAAGAAACCCCTGCCCAGCATCGGTATCCCGCCAGAAAATTCGGCTTGACGGCGTTTTTACGCTAAAATTACTCGTTATGCCCGAAAAGGGGCAGCTCCACGTCGCGAGCAAGTGATCTCCACGAGAGAAGTTCAAGTGCCCAGAGACCGTAGTACGTCAGACTCTATCCCCGGTGCAACGCGCACCAAAATCAAGACCAAGAAACCCCTCCTGCAGCGTCGCCTGAGGGTGTCCCACGTCAACGTCGTCGACCAGCCGATGCTCAAGAAAGCACTCGGCGGAACCATCGTGGGAAACACCATGGAATGGTACGACGTCGGCGTGTTCGGCTACCTCATTACAACGATGGGCCCGGTGTTCCTTCCCGAGGCCGACAAGTCGGTCCAGACCCTGTTCCTCCTCGGCACCTTCGCCGCCACCTTCATCGCCCGCCCCATCGGCGGAGTCTTCTTCGGCTGGCTCGGCGACAAGATCGGCCGCCAGAAGGTCCTCGCCATGACGCTGATGATCATGGCCGCGTCGACCTTCGTCGTCGGAATCCTGCCGAACTACGCCATGATCGGCAGCTGGGCCGCCGCGCTCCTCGTGCTGACCAAGCTCGTCCAGGGCTTCTCCACCGGCGGAGAGTACGCCGGTGCGACCACCTTCGTCAGCGAGCACGCCCCGGACAAGCACCGCGGGTTCTTCGCGAGCTTCCTGGATATGGGCAGCTACCTCGGCTTCGCGATCGGCGCCGCACTCGTGTCGATCCTGCAGGTCACCCTCGGCCAGCCGGCCATGGAGGACTGGGGCTGGCGCCTGCCGTTCCTGCTCGCCGGACCGCTCGGCCTCATCGCCATCTACTTCCGGATGAAGATCGAGGAATCCCCCGCCTTCCAGGCCACCCTGGACGCGAAGGAAGCCGCGGCACTGGATCCGAACGGTGCCGACGCGGTCCCGAACGGCCCGCTGACCATCTTCAAGGCGCACTGGCGGGGCATCCTGCTCGCCATGATCCTCGTCGCAGCGGCGAACACCGTCGGCTACGCGCTCACCTCGTACATGCCGACCTACTTGACGAGCTCGCTCGGGTACGACGAACTGCACGGCACCCTACTCACCATCCCGGTGCTCGTGGTCATGGCGCTCTGCATCCCGCTCACCGGGCGTCTCTCCGACAAGATCGGCCGCCGCCCGGTGCTCTGGGTCGGCGCGATCAGCACGGTCGTGTTCTCGATCCCGGCGTTCATGCTGATCGGCGTCGGCGAGATCTGGTCGACCCTGGTCGGACTCTCCCTGATCGCGATGCCCGTGACGTTCTACGTGTCGAACCTCGCTTCCGCCCTGCCGGCACTGTTCCCGACCGAGAGCCGCTACGGCGCGATGGGTATCGCGTACAACTTCGCGGTCGCCATCTTCGGTGGAACCACGCCGTTCATCATCGCGGCCCTGATCCAGGCCACCGGCGACGACATGATGCCCGCCTACTACCTGATGGCCACCTCGTTTATCGGTGCGGTGAGCATCTTCTTCCTCAAGGAGAGCGCCCGGCGGCCCCTCCCGGGTTCGATGCCGAGCGTCGATTCCGTCTTCGAGGCCCGTGAGCTCGTCGCCACCCAGGACGAGAACCCGAACCTCGACACCGACGAGATGCCGTTCGACGACACCTACGAGCCGCCGACGAGTTCCATCGAGGCCATCATCCTCCCCGACGCGGAAACCGAGCCCGAGCCCGAGCGCCACCCGGTCGGCGTCTAGCACCACCGGCATCCGGCCCGACCACTTCGACGGGTCGGCATAATCGAGCGGCGTCTGCCCTGCGGGGCGGATGCCGCTTCGTCGTTCCCCGGGCGGCCCGGCGGGCGTCCGGGTGCTGCCCGTACTATTGACGGATGACCATCGAGCCTTCCGCAGAGTCCGTGCCCGTTCCGAGCATCGACCCCGGCGACCTCGAGACCGCCCTCCGGGTCCTCGCCTCCCTCGCCGCGCTCGACCAGGAGGACCCGGACTTCGTCACCGTGCGCCAGGCGACCGCCAAGATGTTCAAGTCGGTCAAGCAGGTGCGCCGGGGCGAGAAGCGGGCCCTGATCGCGGAGGCCGACCGCGAGGTCATCGCGGCGACCGCGACCGGAGCCCCGACCCGGATCGACGACGAGACGATCGGCGCCCAGCTGCGCCTCGGCACCGACCGGGCCTCGGCCGGCGAGCTGCTCGTGCCGCGGGCCTGCTACATCTGCAAGCAGAAGTACACCCTCGTCGACGCGTTCTACCACCAGCTCTGCCCGGCCTGCGCGGCGACGAGCCATGGGAAGCGCGACGCCCGCACCGACCTGACCGGCAAGCGCGCGCTCCTGACCGGCGGCCGCGCCAAGATCGGCATGTACATCGCCCTCCGCCTCTTGCGCGACGGCGCCCACACCACCATCACGACCCGGTTCCCCCGCGACGCCGTGCGCCGCTTCACCGCGATGCCCGACTCGGCCGACTGGCTGCACCGGCTGCGGATCGTCGGCATCGACCTGCGCGACCCCGCCCAGGTGATCGGCCTCGCCGACTCCGTCGCGGCAGCAGGGCCCCTCGACATCCTGATCAACAACGCGGCGCAGACCGTGCGCCGCTCCCCCGGTTCGTACTCGATGCTCGTCGAGGCCGAGTCCTCCCCGCTGCCCGCGGATTCCGTGCCGGAGATCGTCACGTTCGGCCACACCAACGACGCTCACCCGAGCGCCCTCGCGGCGTCGGTCACGAGCCACCCGATCCTCGCCGCGGCGACCGTCTCTGCGACCGAGGCCCTCACCGCGGACGACCTCACCGCGCTCGCGCTCGCTCCCGGGTCGTCCTCCCTCGCCCGGCACGCCGCGGGTACCGCGATCGACGCGGGCGGGCTCGTGCCCGACCTGCACGCCGTGAACAGCTGGACCGCCAACGTCGAAGACGTCGACCCTCTCGAGATGCTCGAGGTGCAGCTCTGCAACACGACGGCACCCTTCCTGCTCGTGAGCCGTCTGCGGGCCTCGCTCGCGGCATCCGCTGCCCGGCGCACCTACATCGTCAACGTGTCGGCGATGGAGGGCGTCTTCGGCCGTGGCTACAAGGGGCCGGGCCACCCGCACACGAACATGGCCAAGGCCGCGCTCAACATGCTCACCCGCACGAGCGCGAAGGAGATGCTCGACGACGGAATCCTGATGACGAGCGTCGACACCGGCTGGATCACCGACGAACGGCCGCACCCGACCAAGCTGCGCCTCGCCGAGGAAGGGTTCCATGCCCCGCTCGACCTCGTCGACGGCGCGGCGCGCGTCTACGACCCGATCGTGCGCGGCGAAGCCGGCGAGGACCTCTACGGCGTCTTCCTCAAGGACTACAAGCCCGCCGCCTGGTAGCCCGCCGCGCTCCCGGTCAGAGGTTCGCCGGGGTCCAGACGTATGGCGTCGTCGTCGTGACGGCTTCGAAGCCGAGGCGAAGCAGGATCGGCAGGCTGTCGTCCGAGGCGTCGACCTGCAGGTACCGCACGCCGCGTTCGGCGGCGAGCCGGGCCCGCTCGGCCACGAGGGCGCGGTAGATGCCCCTGCCCCGCCACTCTGCGAGGGTCGACCCGCCCCAGAGCCCGGCGAAGTCGGTGCCGGGCTGGAATTCCAGGCGGGCGGAGGAGACCAGCCGGTCCCCCGCCTCGGCAACGATGATCACGACGTCGTCGCCGGCTTCCCCGACGCTCGACTCGAGGTCGTCGGCGAGCCAGGCGTGGTCTTCGCCCCAGACCTCGGTTTGCAGTGCGGCGATCCGCTCGAAGTCCCCTCGCGCGGTGACCCGGCGCAGGGTGATCCCATCCGGCACGGTCGGGGCGGATGCGAGCGGCGCGGTCAGCCCGATCACGACCGTCTCGCGGTCCTCGGCCGCAAAACCCGCCGCTTCGAGCCGCTCCGGCAGGTCGGCGGGAAGGTCGTGGCCGCGGGTCTTCCATTCGACGGCCTCGCCACGGGCCGCGAAGACGTCACGTTGCCGGCGGATCAGCGCGTCGAGGTCCGCGCCGCGCACGCCCACGTCCCGCGCCGTCTCGACGAAGCCGCGGGTGCGGCCGACGATCCGCAACACGGGACCCTCGAGCTCGTAGACGGGGAAAGCGGGCGGCACCGCGGGCGCCCAGAGGCGGAGCTGGGCGTCATAGGCGGAGAGGAGGGCTGCGGCAGAGGCGGCGGGGGATGTCATTGCCGTCAGCCTACGGCGCGGCGGGACCGACGGCATCCGCTGCGCCGGTCGCTTCGGCTCGGCGCTCAGGCACCGGGGCTTTCGACGGGCGCGGCATGCCGGGCAAGACCCTCACGGAGGCCGAGGCGCACGGCCGGCCACTCGCTCGCGATGATCGAGAACACCACGGTATCGCGCAGGGCGCCCTCCGGCCCGACGGAGTGGCTGCGGAGCACGCCGTCCTGTTTCGCGCCGAGGGCGGCGATCGCGGCGCGGGATTGCCGGTTGTGCCAGTGCGTACGGAATTCGACCGCGATGCAGTCGAGTTCGTCGAAGGCGTAGCCGAGCAGCAACAGTTTCGCCTCCCGGTTGGCGCCGGTGCCCTGCGCGCTCGTGCCGAGCCATGTCGAACCGATCTCGAGCCGCTGCTGGTCGGGGCTCGGGTGCATGAACGTCGTCATGCCGACCATCGCCCCGGTCGCGGCCAGACGGATGCCCCACGGCATCATCTGCCCGGACGCGGCGAGCGCGAGTCGCCGGTCGATCTCGGCGGACATGGACTCCGGTCGGGGGACGGCCGTGTACCAGGCGCGCCACAGCTCGCCCTCCGCCACGGCGACGGCGAGTTCGGCCGCGTGCTCAGCGGCGAGTGGTTCGAGGGTGACGCGGGTTCCGACGAGTCGGGGCGCTGCGGCGAATTCCATGCCTCGACCCTATTGGATCGTGTTCTGCCGCTAAACACCGACAGGGGGTTGTCGCAAGCGGGCTCGAGACTGGCTCCACCGGGATGCTCCCGGCCAGACAAGGACCGTACCGATGAACCTCGTATCCGTTCGATTGATCACCGACGACGTGAAGCGCCTGGTCGCCTTCTACGAACGCGCACTCCACACGCCGGCCACCTGGTCGACCGATGACTTCGCCGAGGTGCGCACCCCGACGGGCACTCTGGCGATCGGCAGCACGCGGACCGTCGGCCTCTTCGGGCCCGGTGCCGCGCACCCGGCCGACAACCACACCGCGATCATCGAGTTCCTCGTCGCAGACGTCGACGCCGAGTACGCCCGGCTCTCCCCCTGGCTCACCGATGTCGTCACCGTGCCCACGACCATGCCCTGGGGCAATCGTTCCCTGCGGGTGCGCGACCCCGACGGCACCCTGCTCAACTTCTTCACACCCGTGACAGCGGATGCCGTCGCCAGGTTCGCCGGCCACGACCAGCAGGGCGCGGGCCGGGCACACCGGCGACATCCCGTGCGCTAGTCGCCTACCCCAGGTCGAGCCGTGTGACGACGCCGTACGGGATATCCAGGTCGTCCCTGGCCAACGGGCGGGGATCGGGCGTCTCGGCGGTCACCGACACGGACACGATCCGGTCGACGCGGAAGGCGCGCACGCCGTCGCGCAGCCGGCACCACCCCAGCAGGTACCAGTGCGTCGGAGACCCGACGTAGCCGAGCGGTTCGACGTCACGCCTGGTCAGGACGCCTTCCGTGTCCCGGTAGCCGAGTCGCAGCACCCGGCCGGTCGACAGGGCACTCGCCACGCTGTGCGGAACCGCCGGGAGCGGATGCCCGTCGCCGAGCAGGTGGATGCGCCCGGCCAGCTCCCGTGCGGCGCGCGCGTCGTCCCCCTGCATCGCGGCGAGCAGTTTGGGCAGGGCGGAGCGTGCGGCGGCCCGGAACGGCGTGTCCTCGAGCAGCCGGAGACCGACGGACAGGGCGACGGCTTCGTCCGGAGTGAGGTTGACCGGCGGGAGTGTCCGCCGTCCGTCCAGGCAATAGCCGCCGGTCCGGCCGGGCTCGGCCCAGATCGGCACCCCGGACTGCTGAAGTGCACTGATGTCGCGCTCGATCGTGCGCGAGCTGATCTCGAAGCGCCCGGCCAGCCACCCCGCACTGCGTGGCCGTGGTGCGACCGCTCGGAGTTCTTCCACGATCGCGTAGAGACGGTCGGTCCGGTTCACGCCAGCCACTCTAACGGTCGACGGCTACCAGGCAGGCACCGACGGTGCCGCCAGGGATCGGTAGGCTTAAGAGACGTGCGACCGGCGCCAGAAGCGCCGGTCGAAACTGAGATGGAGAAAACGTTGCCAGGAGAGAACCTCACCCGGATCGAAGCCCAGGAGCGCGCAGCGCTCGTCACTGTGCAGACGTACGCGATCAGCCTTGACCTCACGACGGGTCCCGAGACCTTCGCGAGCACCACGACGGTCGCCTTCACCGCGACCCCCGGTGCCTCGACGTTCATCGACGCGATCACGCGCACGGTGCACGCGGTGACCCTCAACGGAGTCGACCTCGACCCGGCAACCGTCAGTGACGGCATCCGCATTCAGCTCGACGGTCTCGAGGCCTCGAACACCCTCACCGTCGTCGCCGATGCCGAGTACACCAACACCGGTGAGGGCCTGCACCGTTTCGTCGACCCGGTCGACAACGAGGTCTACCTCTACAGCCAGTTCGAGGTGCCCGACTCGCGCCGTGTCTTCGCGGTCTTCGAGCAGCCCGACCTCAAGGCCACGTTCCAGTTCACCGTGACGGCGCCCGGCGCGTGGGAGGTCGTCTCCAACTCGGCGACGCCAGAGCCCACCGACGCCGGCAACGGCGCGAAGACCTGGGCCTTCGAGCCCACGCACACGATCTCGAGCTACATCACGGCGCTCATCGCCGGACCGTACGCGGTCATCCGCAGCGAGCTCACCTCGAGCGACGGCCGGATCATCCCCCTCGGCCTGTTCAGCCGCAAGAGCCTCTCCCAGTTCCTCGACGCCGACTACCTCTTCGAGAAGACCCGCCAGGGCTTCGCCTACTTCGAGGAGAAGTTCAACTACCCGTACCCCTTCAACAAGTACGACCAGCTCTTCGTGCCGGAGTTCAACGCGGGCGCGATGGAGAACGCCGGAGCCGTCACGTTCACCGAGACGTATGTCTTCCGCTCCAAGGTCACCGACGCCATCAAGGAACGCCGCGTCGTCACGGTGCTGCACGAACTCGCGCACATGTGGTTCGGCGACCTCGTCACGATGAAGTGGTGGAACGACCTGTGGCTCAACGAGTCCTTCGCCGAGTGGGCCTCGACCATCGCCACCGCCGAAGCGACCGAGTGGACAGAGGCCTGGACCACCTTCGCCGTGATGGAGAAGAGCTGGGCGTACAAGCAGGACCAGCTGCCGTCGACGCACCCCGTCGTCGCGACCATCACCGACTTCGATGACGTGCTCGTCAACTTCGACGGTATCACGTACGCCAAGGGCGGATCCGTTCTCAAGCAGCTCGTCGCCTGGGTCGGCCGCGACGAGTTCTTCGCCGGCGTCGCCTCCTACTTCGCCAAGCACCAGTGGGGCAACACCGAGCTGAACGACCTCCTCGTCGAGCTCGAGGCCTCCAGCGGCCGCGACCTGTCCGGCTGGGCGGCCAAGTGGCTCGAGACCGCGGGCGTCAACACCCTCCGCCCGGAGATCACCGTGGACGCCGCCGGGGTCATCACGGGCTTCGCCGTGCTGCAGAGCGCGACCGCCGAGTACCCGACGATCCGCCCGCACCGCCTCGCGATCGGGTTCTACGACCTCGTCAACGGCCAGCTCGTGCGCACCCACCGGGTCGAGATCGATGTCGACGGCGAGACGACGGATGTCGCCGAGCTCGTCGGCCGCGCCCGCCCGGCCCTCGTGCTCCTCAACGACGATGACCTCGCGTACGCGAAGATCCGGCTCGACCCGGCCTCGCAGGAGGTCGCCCTCGAGAACCTCGCCGCGATCGAGAGCCCGCTCGCCCGCGCCATCGTCTGGGGCGCCATCTGGGACGCGACCCGCGACGCCGAGACCGGTGCCCGCGACTTCGTGAGCCTCGTGCTCGGCAACATCGCGAGCGAGACCGAGTCGACCACCCTGCGCACCGTGCTCGGCCAGCTCGTGCTCGCCGCGAACTACTACGTCGCTCCCGCGTTCCAGGCCTCGATCCTCACCGAGGTCGGCGACGCGCTCTGGTCCCTCGCCCAGCACGCCGAACCCGGCAGCGACGCGCAGTTCCAGTTCGTGAAGTTCTTCGCATCCGTCGCAGAGACCGACAGCCAGCTCGCGAACGTCCAGGCGCTCCGGGACGGCAGCGTCCCGCTCGAGGGCCTCGAGATCGACACCGACCTCGCCTGGGAACTGCTCATCGCCCTCGCCGCCGGCGGCAAGGCCGGTCTCGCGGAGATCGACGCGGCCCACGCCGCGGACAACACCGCGACCGGCGCTCAGTCGGCCGCCCAGGCCCGCGCCGCACTCCCGACCGCGGAGGCCAAGCAGGCCGCCTGGGATTCCCTGATCGAGACCGACACCGCCCCGAACACGATCGTGCGCGTCACCGCGGCCGGGTTCCTGCGCGCCAACGACACGACCCTGCTCGAGCCGTTCGTCGACAAGTATTTCGCGATGCTGCAGCCGATCTGGGTCGCCCGCAGCTTCTCGATCGCGGAGAAGCTCATCATCGGCCTCTACCCGTCCCCGCTCGCCAACCAGGCGCTCGTCGAGGCGACCAGGGCCTGGCTCGATGCGAACCCCGAGCCCGTCGCGCTGCGTCGCCTCGTGATCGAGAACCTCGCGGGAGTGGAACGCTCCCTCGCGGCCCAGGCGCGCGACGCCGAGTAGCCACGGGCAACATCCGCACGCCGGACGGCCCCGCCCCTCACCGGGGCGGGGCCGTTGTGTTGTGGCGGGGCGCTCAGGGTTCGCCCGGGCGGCTCTCGGTAGACTCGGAGCGCTATGAACTGGGAAAACCTCTGGACTGAAATCGTAAAATACTTCTCGATAACACTCCCCCCGCAGCTCTTGGGAGTACTGGGAATCCTCGTCGTCGCCTACGCGGCGCACTGGATCCTGCAGTTCGTGATCCGTCGCGTGGTGATCCAGATCGTCACGGGCGTCAAGCGCACGCAGAAGGTCGACGACACCCGGGCACTCAACGTGTCCCCGGTCGCCGCCGTGCGCGTCGTGCAGCGCACCCGCACACTCGGCTCGGTGCTGACCAACATCGTCAACGTCCTCGTCGTGATCATTGCGGGCTTGATGATTCTGCAGGTGCTGGCGCCGAACATCCTCGGCTCGTTCGCGCTGCTCACGGCCGCGATCGGCGCCGGCCTCGGCTTCGGCGCGCAGAACATCGTCAAGGACATCCTGAACGGCCTGTTCATGGTTATGGAGGACCAGCTCGGCGTCGGCGACATCGTCGACACCGGGTTCGCGTCCGGCGTCGTGGAGACGGTCGGCATCCGCATCACGCAGATCCGCGACGTGAACGGCACGCTCTGGTTCGTGCGTAACGGCGAGATCCTCCGGGTCGGCAACATGTCGCAGGGCTGGGCCCGCGTCATCATCGACCTGCCCATCCCGTACAGCTCGGATGTCGAAGCCGTTCAGTCGGAAATGCTCCGGGTCGCGACGGCGCTCGCTTCGAGTCGCAAGTGGCGCTCGATCATCCTCGAGAAGCCCGAGATCTGGGGTCTCGAGTCGATCTCCGCCGAGGCGCTCGTCACCCGGCTCGCCGTCAAGGTGCGCGTATCGGCGAAGTGGGACTTCGCCCGTGACCTCCGCCTGCACCTCAAGCTCGCGCTCGACAGCCTCGGGGTCTCGCTCACGCCGCTCAACAGCGTCGTGATGACCGGTTCGGACGACGGCTCGGATGCGACGCCGCCCACGCACCCCGTCGACATCGCCGCTGTCGCCGCAGCCGCGGAGCCCGATCCGCTGCCGCACATCGACGCCGTTCCGCTCAAGAAGGCCCGGACCCCGCGCGGGCCCCGCAAGGCCAAGTCCGCTGTTCAGCACGAGGTCCCGGTCGAGGACGCCGCTCCCGGCGCGACCCAGCAGACCCCGGCGCCGCGCGCGCCCACGGCCCGAGCTCCTCGCACCCCAAAGGCTCCGACCAACGCAGTTCCAACTACTCCGCCAGCCCCGAATGCCCCGACGCCGGATGCCGCTCACCCGAGCCCGCCGACTCCCGAAACCGCCCCGAGCCCCGAGGGATCCCATGATGACTGACCCTGCCCAGCCACCGGCATCCGCCCCCGCCCCGACCCCGGTCGACCCCGCACTGCCCGCCAGGGTGCTGCTGCGCAACGGCGAGAACGGCGCCGCGATCGGGGCCTCGTTCTACGAGCAGGTCGGCGGGCGCCCGTTCTTCGAAAAGCTCGTCACCGAGTTCTACCGGGGAGTCGCCGGCGACCCGGTACTGAAGCCGATGTACCCGGAAGAGGACCTCGGCCCGGCGGCCGCGCGCCTCACCGGGTTCCTCGAGCAGTACTGGGGCGGCCCCGGCACCTACAGCGAACAGCGCGGGCACCCGCGGCTGCGCCAGCGGCACCAGCCGTTCAAGGTCAACCCGGACGCCCGCGATCGCTGGCTGCTGCACATGCGTGCCGCGGTCGACTCCGCAGAGTTGCCCGAGCTGCAGCGCACAGTGCTCTGGGACTACCTCGAGCGTGCGGCGCATGCCATGCTGAACACCTTCGACGACTGACCACACCCCCGCCCGGCCCCGGCACCGGCCCCAGCACCAGCACCAGCACCAGCACCAGCACCAGCCACCTTGGTCTCCACGGGCGGCGGTGTTCCGAATTCAGGAGTTGAGCCCGTTTTCGCCGACGGCATCCCGGAAATCTGCGGGCACTGGGTCGGCGCAAGGGTCATTCTCCTGAATTCGGGACCCTCCAGGTGGTCAATGCAGGAAATCTGAGTCCAGCCGTCTCCGGCGGCCGGGATCTCCCGGCAAGGCTGCGCGCGTCAGCCGCTTCTCCTGAGTAACCCACAGCCGCACCGTGGCACCAAGCCGGCTCCGGCGTCGGTCTCGTACGCGGGGTGGCCAACTCAGGAAATGTGTGCGCGGCGATTCCCAGCGGCGCGGAATCTCAGGGTTGTTCGCGCGCATCCGCCCGTTCTCCCCGAGTTAGCCCCCGCTCATCGAGACGGGTGGGTGGGCGACCGGGGTCGTTGTGGCGCACGCTGCGTCGGGCTTCTCCTCAACAGATACCTGATCAGGTGGAGTTTCCACAGACCTGAGGCATGCTCAGAGCATGTCAGTGGTCGGTCGTAACGTGGGGGCATGAGCAACCTCCCCGAGTCGCCTGCTTCACCCGATCAGCCGCACGGCGGTGCGTCTCTCCGTGCGTCCACCCCTGTGCTGGTGCCGGATGCTGTCGCGGCCTTGGGCAGGTCATCGGCCGACTACGACGCGCTCAACGACGAGCAGGTGCTCGCCGGGCAAGCGTTGATCGCAGATTCCCGGCGGGCGCTGGAGACGTGTGCCGCGTGGATGGCGGCGACCCTCGCCCGGCGGTCACGTCCTGAGCTCGGTGGGAAGGGCCTCGCGGCCCGGAAGGGCTTCCGGTCCGCGGAGGACCTGCTGCAGTCGATCTCGGGGTCGAGCAAGGGCGACGCAGTCAAGCTCCTCGGAGTGGGTCGGCTGGTGGCGGAGACTGACGCCGCCGAGAAGGCCGCCCGGGAAGCCGCCGAGGCCCAGAAGCTGCTCGACGAGACTCCGCCGCTCGACGGTGCTACTCCAGACCTGCCGCCGGTGCAACCGCCGATTTCTTCGGCCGCGGTGCCGCCCTGGCACGCCCCGATCGGCCGGGCCCTCGGTGAGGGCTGGCTCAGCGTGGAGAAAGCCGATGCGCTCCGCAAGGGTCTGGGCGACCTGGACAAAGCGATCACCCCCGAGAAACTCACCTCCGCCCTCGCCAGGCTCCTCACCGACGTACGAACCCTGAACGCCGACCAACTGTTCAAACGGGCCCGCCGGGTTCGGGACGTACTCGACGAGGCCGGCATCGCCGCCCGCGAGAAAGCCGCCTACGACGACCGGTCCCTGCGGTTCTACCGCCTCCACACCGGGCAGGTGCGCATGGTCGGCCTGTTCGCACCGGAAGATGGCGAATACCTGATGCAGACCTACGACGCCATCACCAGCCCCCGCCGCGGCGGGGTCAGGTTCGTGGACAAGGAACAGGCGGCGTGGGCCAAGCGCGTGCAAGACGACCCGCGCACGACCGAGCAGCTCACCGCGGACGCATTCGTCGCCCTGACCAAACTCGGCGTCAAAGCCGACCCGAAACGCATCGCCGGCGGCCGCAGCCCCGCCGTGCGCATGGTCACCATCCGCCCCCGGAACACCACCCCCAGCGGCAACGCACCGACCGGGACGGTATCGACCGGGACCGCACCCACCGGCGCCTCACAGTCCGGAACCACTCACATCGGGACCGCGCCCACGGGGACCGCACCCTCGAATACCGCACCCACCGAAAACACTCCCACCGGGGCCGCACCCATAAACACCGCACCGACCGGGACCACTCACATCGGGACGGCGTCTACCGGCACCGCAGAGGATAGAACGGACCCTGGCGACCCGACTCCAACCGCGGACGAACCCGTGGCCGATGCCAGGCCGATCCCCGGGACCGAGGCACCCGCGCTCCAGCCGGGCGTGATCGAGGGAACCGCGGTCACCGTCTCCACCGAAACCCTCGAACGCAACCTCTGCGACACCGGACTCCTCGACGTCACCTTCGACGATCAGGGCAGCGGCCTCGACCTCGGCCGCGAGCAACGCACCTTCAGCCCCGCCCAACGCACCGCCCTCGCCATCCGCGACGGCGGCTGCATGTGGCCCGGCTGCGACCGACCACCATCCTGGACCGAAACCCACCACATCGAGCACTGGAAAGACGACACCGGCGAAACCAACCTCGACGACGGCATCCTGCTCTGCCGGGCCGACCACCTCAGACTCCACAACGAACACTGGCGCATCACCCGAGACGACACCGGCCAGTACTCGCTCACCCCGCCACCCGGACTCGACCCCCGGCAGACGCCTATCCTCCTCACCAGCAAAAACGCGCTCACCCGGTGGCGCGAATCCGGGGAACCGCCCGGCTAGCATGGAGCCAGCTTCGCCTCAGGCGACGCCCCGCGGGCCCCGAAACGCATTCGGCTCCCGCTGCCCTTCTGACACTGGAGTCACGATGAGCACGGTTCCCCCGCACGCGACCGGCCCCCGAGCGGCATCCCCTCGCACCGATCCGAGCGAAGCCGACGTCATCGTCGTCGGGGCCGGTCTCGCTGGACTCGTCGCAACCGCGGAGCTCGTTGCCGCGGGTAAGCGCGTCATCCTGCTCGACCAGGAGCCGCCCGCCTCACTCGGCGGTCAGGCCTGGTGGTCGTTCGGCGGCCTGTTCCTCGTCGACTCGCCCGAGCAGCGCCGGCTCGGGGTGCACGACTCCGCGAGCCTCGCCCGCCAGGACTGGTTCGGCACCGCGGGCTTCGACCGTGAGGAAGACCTCTGGCCGCGCCGCTGGGCGGAGGCCTACCTGGACTTCGCCGCAGGCGAGAAACGCGCCTGGCTGCACTCCCGCGGCATCCGCTTCTTCCCGGTCGTCGGCTGGGCCGAACGCGGCGGCACGACGGCCCTCGGTCCCGGCAATTCCGTGCCCCGGTTCCACATCGTCTGGGGCACCGGCCCGGCGATTCTCGCACCGTTCATCGAGCGGGTGCGGGAGGGCGTGCGGTCCGGGCTCGTCACGGCCCTGCACCGCCGCAGGGTCGACGAGCTCCTCACCCATGACGGCGTCGTCGTCGGCGTGCGCGGCAGCATCCTCGCCCCGAGCGACGCGCCCCGGGGCGCACCCAGCTCCCGAGAGGTCGTCGGGGACTTCGAGCTGCGGGCATCCGCCGTCATCGTGACGAGCGGCGGCATCGGCGGCAATCCCGCGCACGTCCGCGCGCAGTGGCCGGCCCGGCTCGGCACCGCACCCCGGGAACTGCTGTCCGGCGTGCCCGCGCACGTCGACGGGCGGATGCTCGGCATCAGCGAACAGGCCGGGGCCCGGCTGATCAACGGGGACCGGATGTGGCACTACCCGGAGGGCGTCGGGAACTGGGACCCGGTCTGGGCGGCGCACGGCATCCGGATCCTGCCCGGTCCGTCCTCGCTCTGGCTCGATGCGACCGGGACCCGGCTGCCGGCGCCGCTGTTCCCCGGCTTCGACACCCTGGGTTCGCTCGAGTACATCCTGCGGACCGGCTACGAACACAGCTGGTTCGTGCTCACCCAGAAGATCATCGAGAAGGAGTTCGCGCTCTCCGGCTCCGAGCAGAACCCCGACCTGACCGGCAAGAACCTGGCCCTCCTCGCCAAACGGGTCACGAAGGGAGCCCCCGGCCCGGTCGAGGCATTCAAGAAGCACGGTGCAGACTTCGTCGTCGCCGACACCCTGCCCGACCTGCTCGCGGGCATGCGTCGGCTCTCCCCCGATGCTCCGTTGGACCTCGCCCAGGTCGAGCGCGAGATCCGCGCCCGCGACCGCGAGCTCGACAATGCCTTCACCAAGGATGCCCAGATCACGGCGATCCGCCAGGCCCGGCGCTACCGGGGCGACCGTCTCATCCGGGTGGCGAGCCCGCACCGGCTCCTCGACCCGCACACCGGCCCGTTGATCGCGGTCAAGCTGCACATCCTGACCCGGAAGAGCCTGGGCGGCATCGAGACCGACCTCTCCGCCCGCGCTCTCGGGCAGGACGGCACGCCCGTTCCCGGGCTCTATGCGGCCGGCGAGGCGAGCGGCTTCGGCGGCGGCGGCATGCACGGCTACCGCGCTCTCGAAGGCACCTTCCTCGGCGGATGCCTCTTCTCGGGGCGCACCGCGGGGCGCGCCGCCGCAGCCGCGCTCTAAGCGCCCACCCGTCACGGGAGCGTCGGCCCGTTCCGAGTCTCGCGGCGCACGGCCCACCTCGCGGCGCGCGCTCCGTCTCGCGGCGCGCACCTCGTCTCGCGGCGCACGGCCCATCTCGGAGTGCCCACCTCGCGTCGCGGCGCGCGCCGGAAGCGACGCCGCGAGATGAAAGACACGCCACGAAAACGGAATCACGCCACGACCACGCCGCGGTACAGCATCCGTCTCGGGGCGCGGCCTCCAGCTCGCGGCGCACGGCGCGTCTCGGAGTGCGCACCTCGCCTCGCGGCGCGCGCTGGAAGCGACGCCGCGAGACGTAGCCGACGCCGCGCACCGCGAGCCGGCGCCCGGCGGATGCCTAGTCCAGGACGCTCGTCAACGTCGCGACCGGCTCGAGCACCGCCGCGATCGCGGCAGCGGTGTCGCGGCCCATCCGGATCGCCCCGTCGACGTGCTGGTAGCCCTTGCCGGCCAGGTCGCTGCAGGAGAAGTGGATCGGCCCGACGGGGGTGCGCAGGTCCGCGCCGTAGCGGGCGAGGCCGCCGAGGTCGAAACTCGCGGCGTACGCGCCGCGGGTCCATTCCTCGTTGCCCCAGTCGCTCTCGTAGTAGACCGCCGGCGAGAGTGCCTTGTCCCCGAAGTAGTGCGAGAGCGAAAGCAGGATGCGGGCCCGGCGTTCCTCCGCGGGCAGCCGGAACACGGCATCCGCCGCCTCGTCGGAGACGAAGCCGACGAGGGTGCCGCGTCCGTCGCCGAAGGTGGTGTTGTCGTAGGCCTCGTGCACGAGTTCGTAGGGACTGAACGCGGTACCGGAGAGACCGTCCTCGCGCCAGAACGGGGTCTCGTAGACCGCGTGCACCTTGATCACGAGGCCCATCGAGAGGTGCTGGTGCAGCTGGTGCTGGCGTCGCGGCAAGGCGGGTTCGAACGAGATCCGGCTGAGCAGGGTCGGCGGAAGCGCAAGGATCGCCCGGCGGGCGTGCACCTCGAGCCCGTCGGTGACCGCGACGACACCCTCGTCGTCCCAGCGCAGGGTGCGCACCGGCTGGCCGAGGTGCACGTCGTCGCCGAGCTGCTCCGCGAGCAGCAGCGGGACCTGCTGGAGCCCGCCGACGACCCGCTCGTCGAGGATGAAGTCGGCGTCGACCAGGTTACTGAAGCTGCCGGCGCTCGCGGCCATCAGCAGGGCCTGCAGCGCGGAGAAGGCGTGCGCCGGCTTGGTCAGCATGGCGCCGGCGATGAACATCGCGACGTTGTCGCGGGCTTCCTGGTCCTCGGTCTGGGTGGCGAGCCAGCCGGCGAAGGAGATCCGGTCGAGCTCCACCGCCCGAGGGTGCGCCCACGGCCGGTCGGGGTCCACCTCGGCGACGAGCGCGTCGAGGGTCTCGATGAGTGCGACGATCTCGGCCTGGGTCTCCGGGGCGACCGGGAAGATCTCGCCCTCGAAGCGGGTGCGCACCCCGGAGTCGTTGATGTAGACGTTCTCGCCGGCACGGTACCGGGAGTAGGTTTCGAGACCGAGTTCGGCGAGGGTCTCCTTGAGCGCGTGCTGGTCCGGCGAAACCCACTGGCCGCCGATCTCGAGGGTCGCGCCCTCGATGTCCTCGGTCCACAGCCGGCCGCCGACCCGGTCGCGCGCTTCGAGCACGGCGACGGTGAGACCGGCCCGGCGCAGCGACGTTGCCGCGGTCAGTCCGGATGCCCCTGCGCCGATGATGACGACGTCACGGTCGATTCTGGTTGTCATGAAAACTCCTCCATACGTGGATGCTGCGAGGTCGTTCGAAAGTCGTGCGGGTCCCTCAGGATGCGGGGATCAGGGTGTACTTCGGGGACAGGTACTCGTGGATTCCCTCGAGTCCGCCCTCCCGGCCGAGCCCGGACTGCTTGACGCCGCCGAACGGCGCAGCGGCGTTGGACACGAGTCCCGTGTTGAGTCCCATCATGCCCGTGTCGAGCCCGGCGATCATCCGCTGGCCGCGGGCGATGTTCTCGGTGAAGACGTAACTGATCAGCCCGTACTCGGTGTCGTTGGCGAGGCGGATCGCCTCGTCCTCCTCCGTGAAGGTCACGATCCCCACGACGGGGCCGAAGATCTCCTGGCGGAGCAGGTCGCTGTCCGGCGCCACGTCGGTGAGCACGGTCGGAGCGTAGAAGGAGCCGGGCCCGTCCGGACGGAATCCACCGGTGAGGAGGGTCGCGCCGCGATCGATCGCGTCGCGCACGAGCCTCTCTGTGTTGGCGACGGCCGCGTCGTTCACGAGCGGGCCGATCGTCACCCCCGGCTCGGTGCCCCGGCCGATCCGGAGGTCTTCCACCCGCGCGACGAGACGACGCGCGAATTCGGCGGCGACGGATGCGTGGACGATGAACCGGTTCGCGGCCGTGCACGCCTGGCCGATGTTGCGGAATTTCGCGAGCATGGCGCCGTCGACGGCCCGGTCGAGATCCGCGTCGGCGAAGACCAGGAACGGGGCGTTGCCGCCGAGTTCCATCGAGGTGCGCAGCACGCCCTCCGCGGCCTGGCGGAGCAGCGCCCGGCCGACCCCGGTCGAGCCGGTGAAGCTGAGCTTCCGGAGCCGGGGGTCTGCGATCAAGGGTGCTGCGACCGTCGCGGAGTCCGAGGTCGTGATCACGTTGACGACTCCGGCGGGAACCCCCGCGTCTTCGAGCAGCTGGGCGAAGAGGAGAGTGGTGAGCGGGGTGAGTTCCGCGGGCTTGATCACGATCGTGCAGCCCGCGGCGAGCGCGGGGGCGATCTTGCGCGTCGCCATCGCGAGCGGGAAGTTCCACGGGGTGATCAGGAGGCACGGGCCGACCGGGCGCTGGGAGACGACCATCTGGCCGGTGCCCTCCGGCGCCTGCCCGTAACGCCCCCCGATCCGGACGGCCTCCTCGCTGAACCAGCGCAGGAACTCGCCGCCGTAGCCGACCTCGGCGCGGGCCTCGGCGAGCGGCTTTCCCATTTCGATCGTCATGAGCAGGGCGAAGTCCTCCCGGCGTTCCTGCAACAGGTCGAACGCGCGGCGCAGGATCTCGGCCCGCACCCGCGGCGCGGTCGCCGCCCAGGCGGGACCGGCAGCGACGGCGGCGTCGAGGGCGCGGCGGCCGTCTGCGACGTCCGCGTTGGCGATCCGCGTGAGCTCGAGCCCGGTCGCGGGGTCGACCACGATGATCGGCTCCCCGCTGCCGGGCTGCCAGGTGCCGTCGATGTAGAGACCGACGGGGACC
This sequence comes from Cryobacterium algoricola, assembly GCF_004402485.1. GTDB lineage: Bacteria > Actinomycetota > Actinomycetes > Actinomycetales > Microbacteriaceae > Cryobacterium > Cryobacterium algoricola. The sequence goes on from NZ_SOFG01000004.1 coordinate 463,987, forward strand.
CGGGCGAGGAGTTCGGCCTCCCGCTCGGTGCCGGCAGGGGTGTTCTCGCCGGCGGCGGGAGCCGGGGGGTGGTTCTCGGTGGTGAGACTGGTCACGGGTGTTCTCTTTCGGTCACGGTGCAGCTACGGCAGTTGGCGGCGATCGGGCGTCAGGGGTAGAGGCCGCGCAGGAGGTGGGCCTCGGCGACGCGTTCGACGGCGAGGACCGTCGCCGCTGCCCGCAGGGACAGGTCGCGGGAGGCCGCGGTCTCCACGACTTGCTGCCAGGCGGCGAGCATCCGCTCTTCGAGCTTCTGTTCGACCTCTGCGGCATTCCACCAGTAGGCCTGGTTGCCCTGCACCCACTCGAAGTAGGAGACGAGTACTCCCCCGGCGTTCGCGAGGATGTCGGGCACGACGAGCTGCCCGTTCGCGGCGAAGATCCGGTCGGCGGCCGGGGACGTCGGGCCGTTCGCGCCCTCGACGATCACGCGGGCCGTGACGCGGGCCGCGTTCCCGGCGTGCAGAACGCCCTCGACCGCGGCGGGGACCAGCAGGTCGACGTCGAGCTCGAGCAGGGCGTCGCCGTCGAGCGGGTCTGCCCCGGCGAAGCCGACGACCCGGCCGGTCGCGGCGACGTGCGCGTCGAGCCCGGCGAAGTCGATGCCGCGCTCGTTGTAGACGGCCCCGTACTGGTCGCTGACCGCGATGACCCGCACCCCGGCGTCCGCGAGGAACACGGCGGCGTCGTGGCCGACCTTGCCGAAGCCCTGCACGGCCGCTGTCGCGCCGTAGGGGGTGATGCGGCGGTGCCGGAGGGCGGCGAGTGCGACGTGGGTCACGCCGCGGCTGGTCGCGCTCGCCCGGCCGTGTGAACCGCCGAGGCTGATCGGCTTGCCGGTGACGATCCCGGGCACGGTGTACCCGACGTTGACGGAGTATGTGTCCATCATCCAGGCCATGGTGCGCTCATCGGTGCCGATGTCGGGGGCGGGGATGTCCTTCTCCGGGCCGATGATCGGCAGGATCTCGCTCGTGTACCTGCGGGTGACGCGCTCGAGTTCGGGAAGCGAGAACTCGCGCGGATCGATCGTCACGCCGCCCTTGGCGCCCCCGTACGGCACGTCGAGCAGGGCGCATTTCCAGGTCATCCACATGGCGAGGGCGCGCACCTCGTCGAGGGTCACGTGCGGGCTGTAGCGCAGGCCGCCCTTGGCCGGGCCGCGGGAGAAGTTGTGCTGCACCCGGTAGCCGGTGAACAGGCGGGTGCTGCCGTCGTCCCGGCGCAGCGGAACGGCGACGGTGAGCTCACGGCGCGGGGTCGCGAGCAGTGCGTGCAGGCCCTCCGGGTAGCCGAGCAGGGCCACGGCGTCGCTCAGCTGCGAGCGGGCGTCGACGAGCGGCGTGGCAAGCGGCATGGCGAGTGCGGGGCGGATGCCCGCTGCCGCGCTGGTCAGCACGGCCGGCCGGGCCTCGAGCAGGCTCATGCGTTCGCCAGCGCGTGGGCGACGACCTGGAGGCCCTCGACGAGGAGGTCATCCGAGATACTGAGCGGCGGCAGGAACCGGATCACGTTCCCGTAGGTTCCGCAGGTGAGGACGATGACGCCCTGCGCGTGGGCGGCGGCCGCGACGCGGGAGGTGAGGGCGGCATCCGGTTCGCCCGTCGCCGAGTCGACCAGTTCGATCGCGATCATGGCGCCGCGGCCGCGCACGTCGCCGACCCGCTTGTCGAAGGCGCGGATGGCGTTCAGCCGGCCGGTGAGGATCGTGCCGATCTCGCGGGCGCGCTGGACGAGGTTCTCGCTCTCGTAGGTGTCGAGGGTGGCGAGGGCCGCCGCGCAGGCGAGGGGGTTGCCGCCGTAGGTGCCGCCGATGCCGCCGGCCTGCGGGGCGTCCATGATCTCGGCGCGTCCCGTGACCGCGGAGAGCGGGAGGCCCCCGGCGATGCCCTTGGCCATCACGATCAGGTCGGGGACGATGTCCTCGTGGTCGCACGCGAACATCGCGCCGGTGCGGGCGAAGCCGGTCTGGACCTCGTCGGCGATGAAGACGACCCCGTTGGCGCGGCACCAGGCCAGGAGGGTGGCCAGGAAGCCCGCGGCCGGGACGATGAAGCCGCCCTCGCCTTGGATGGGTTCGATGATGAGAGCCGCGAGGTTCTCCGCGCCGATCTGCTTCTCGATCTGGGAGATGGTGCGCTTGGCGGCGACGACGCCGTCGAGGCCGCCGTCCCGCAGCGGGTAGGACATCGGCGCCCGGTACACCTCGGCGGCGAATGGGCCGAAGCCGTTCTTGTACGGCTGGTTCTTCGCGGTGAGGCTCATGGTCAGCGTGGTGCGGCCGTGGTAGGCGTGGTCGAAGGCGACGACGGCCTGCCTGCCGGTGTAGTGCCTGGCGATCTTCACGGCGTTCTCCACGGCCTCGGCGCCGGAGTTGAACAGGGCGGTGCGCTTGGCGTGGTCTCCGGGGGTGATCCGGTTGAGTGTCTCGGCGACCTCGATGTAGGAGTCGTACGGGGCGACGGTGAAGCAGGTGTGGGTGAACTGGGCGAGCTGGGCGGCGACGGCCTCGACGACCCGGGGTGCACTGTTGCCGACACCGGTCACGGCGATGCCGCTGCCGAGGTCGATCAGGGAGTTCCCGTCGATGTCGACGAGCACGCCTCCTCCGCCGGCGACGATGTAGACGGGCAGGGTCACGCCGACGCCCGCGGAGACCGCGGCGGTCTTGCGGGCCTGCAGGGCCTGCGACTTCGGGCCGGGGATGCTGGTGACGAGGCGGCGTTCCTGCGGAAGGGACGGACCGCCGACGGGAACGGTGGTGGGCGGGGATGCGACGAGGGTCATGGCTGCTCCAGTTCGTAACCGAGGTGCATCGACCGGGCGGCGTCGATGTCAGGTGCCATGGTAGGCAGGGCGCCGACCGCGGCGCGCTCGCCGAACTGTACAGATTGGTGGCGAGGTTTCGACACGTTGTACACTCGGCGCATGTCCCCGCCCACCGCACCGCCGCCGCTGCCCGGGCTGCGCCGCCTGCTCGGCCAGCCGGACCTGGGGCTGCGCCTGCTCACTCCGGAGGCCGGGCTGCCGCCGTACGCCCTCGACCAGCCCGTCGAATGGGTGCACAGCTCCGACCTCGCCGACCCGACCCCGTTCCTGTCGGCGCACCAGATGCTGCTGACGACCGGGCGCCAGTTCGCGGAAGTCCTCACGGACGCGTTCTATGTCGACTACGTGACCCGGCTGCGCGACCGCGGCATCGTCTGCCTCGGCTTCGGCACGGAGGTCCTCCGCTCCGGCACCCCGGACGCGCTCGTCGCGGCCTGCCAGTCGCGCGGACTCCCCCTCGTCGAGGTCCCGTACGAAACGCCGTTCATCGCCGTCGCGCGGGCGGCCGGCGACCTGGTCGCCGAGCTCCGCTACGCCCGGAACACCTGGGCGCTCGGTGCCCAGCGGGCGATCGCGCTCGCTGCGCTCCGACCGGACGGGCTCAGCGCGACCCTCAGCGAGCTCTCCCGCCAGCTCGGCCACTGGGTCGCGCTCTTCGACATGAGCGGAGCGCTCGACCGGGTCTTCCCCCGGGACACCTTCGCCGGGGCATCCGCTTCACGCGGTGCGCTCGACCGGGTGCAGCGCGAGGCGGCCCAGCTGATCCGGCGCGGGCAGCGGGCCAGTACCTCCGTCTCGACCGGCGGAGAGACGCTCTCCCTGCAGACCCTCGGGCGACGGGACCAGCTGCGCGGGGTGCTCGCGCACGGCGGTCCCGGTGAGCTCGACCAGGCCAGTCAGGAGGTCGTGACGAGTGTGATCGCGCTCGCCGGGCTCGCGCTCGAGCAGAACAGTGCGCTCGACCGGGCACGCGGGCTCCTCCGCTCCGGTCTGCTGCACGCGCTCCTCGGGGGTGACATCGACCTCGTGCAGGCGACCTCCGGCGAGATGTGGGGGCCGCTCCCGTTCGAGCCGGTTCGGGTCGCCGTGACCGACCCCGCTCCCGAACGGCTCGACGCCCTCACCGAGTTCCTCGAGCTCCGGGTCGAGGAAAGCCCGGGACATCTCTTCTTCGCGCGCCAGGGCGGCCTCGTGGTCCTGTGCCTCGATGCGGGTGCCGGCCCCCTGCTCGACGAACTCGTCGGCTTCGGGCTGCACCTCGGGCTCTCCGACCGCGCGAGGTACCGTGAGCTGCCGCACGCGCTCGCCCAGGCGAGGCAGGCCCTCGAACGCTCACACGAGGGCGCGCCCGGCATCGTCGAGTTCGACGTGATCTCACGGCAGGGCGTTCTCGCCTTCCTCGCCAGAACGGATGCCTCGGAAGTCGGCCGGGCGACGCTCGAGCCCCTCGCCGCGCACGACGCCGTCCACGCCACCGACCTCATCCACACGCTGCGGGTCTGGCTCGAGCACAACGGTAAGTTCGGACCGGCGGCCACGGAACTCGGCGTGCACCGGCACACGGTACGGGCCAGGGTGAGCCAGGCGGAGGCTCTGCTCGGCCGGGACTTCGGCACCTTCCATGCGCGCGCCGACATCTGGGCGGCACTGCTCGCATCCGGCGACGACGCCGGCTGACCGCGTGAGCACGTGAGCACGTGAGCGCCTGAGGTCACGGGCGCCGGGCATCCGCTCACCGGCGGTTTCGCGACCAGTGCGCGGGACGGGCGAAGCCGGGAGGCAGCAGGGTGAGGCCGTCGCCCCGGGCGCTGCTGACCTGCATCTGGGTCAGGTAGATCGCTCCGGCGAGGTCGGCGCCCGCGACGTTCGCGTCGCGCAGGTCGACACCGAGGAGGTCGCAGTGCGAGAGCAGGGCTCCGCTGAGGTCCGCGCCGATGAGGAGGGAGCCGCGCAGGGTCAGCCCACGAAGGTCCACACCGGCGAGGGCCCCGCCCGCCAGGTCCTTCCCCGGGCCGAGCCGGCGCCGAACGCCCCGATCAGGGAGCCCGCGGAGGACGCCCCTGCGCGCGTCCTCGCTCGCCTGGAGCAGCAGCGGGCGGGCGGCGGAGTATTCCGCGTCGACGTCGAGGCCCAGGAGCCGGTCCGGCTGCTCCCGGCTGAGCGCGCTGACGCGATCAAAGCGGGACAGCAGCGGAGTCGCATCCCCGGTCTCCCCGGTCTCCCCGACGAGAACGATCGCCTGCTCGAGGTACCAGAGGAGTTCGTGCAGCCGCCGCACGATCGGGAAGGTCGCGAACATGGCGGTCCTGGTGGCCGGATCGGATCGCCAGGACCGGCCCTCGAAGGTGTGCTGCGAGACCTTCTGGCCGGCACCGAAGCAGTCGAACACCGTGCAACCGACGAACCCCCTGGGGCGCAACTCAGTGTGCACGCGGCACGCGTCGTGGTCGTCGAGGTTCTCGCAGGGATCGCCGGCCGGCTTGTCGAACGGGAAGTCTGCGGACCTCGCGAAGGCCAGGGCGACGCAGCAGAGACCGAAGCACCTGGCGCAGTCGGCGCCCAGGTCCTCCCGGCGCCCGAGCTCAACCCTGGTTCGTTCCCTCATCGCGTTCATCGTAGTTCATGGTCCGGGCCGGACCCCGGCATACGAGTGCGCGATCAGGCGCGCAGCGACCAGGGCTTGCGACGCACGAGGATGTGGCCGCGGCTCGTGCTGAGCCGGGTCCACGGCCCGGTCTCGAAGAGACGCACCGGTTCGTCCTTCGGCAGGAAGCCGAGGCTCACCGCTGCGAACGCCGCACCGGCGGGGACGATCTCGAGTCCGGCGATCGGGCGACCCCACACCTCGGCGCGCACCCGCTGCACGACCTGGGCACCCGAATCCCGCGGCACGGTGGCGGCGACCTCGTCGATACCGGCGGCCGCAGCGGACGTCAGGAGCGCGGCATCCGTCTCGCCGAGCAGTTTCCAGCCGCCCCGGGGCGGGGAGATGCCGGCCCAGGTCACGGTCGTGACCTCGAGGGGAACGGTCACCGCGACGGGGGCCTCCTGGTCGTTGCCCGCGGCGGCGAGGCGGGCGACCCGGTCGAGCAGGGAACGCACCGGCACGACGGCGTCGAGGTCGACGGGGGCGTCGAGGCCGAAGGCGCGCAGGCCCAGCACGGTCGGGCTCCCGTCGAGGAGTCCGCGCGGGTAGAGGATCGCGGAGTACACCGCGAGCGCCCCCGCGGCCGAAATCAGGCGCACCGAACCGTCCTCGATGCGGCTGGCGCGCGACAGGTAGACCTGCAGATCGCTGAGGGCATAGGAATCCGTGAGAATAAATGACTGGCTCATCTGCTCCTAAACTACCAAGGTACGGCGAGGCCCATATCGCCTTCGCGAGAACGAACGAGGAGGACGCATGGACATGCCGATGGAGGGTCTCTTGAACGCCCTCGACCTGACGGATACCGGGGCGCGAACGAGCGAAGACATCTTCACCGGCCCGTCGCAGTGGATGCCCCTCGGCCGGGTGTTCGGCGGACAGGTTCTCGCGCAGTCCCTGGTCGCCGCGATGCGCACCGTTCCGGACGACCGTCACCCGCACTCGATGCACGGCTACTTCCTGCGTCCCGGCGACGTCAGCCAGCCGATCACCTTCTCCGTGGACCGGATCCACGACGGCCGCTCGTTCTCAACCCGGCGCACACAGGCCTACCAGAACGGCAACCCGATCCTCTCGATGATCGCCTCCTTCCAGGACGACGACGAGGGCCTCGAACACCACATCGACATGCCGGCCGGGTTGCCGGATCCGGAGTCGCTGCCAACCGCCGCCGAGTCCCTCGCCCAGGTCGACCACACGATCGCCCGCTACTGGGCGAGCGAACGCCCCTTCGACATGCGGCACGTGCCCTCGCCGATCTACCTGCAGGTCTCGGGCGAGCACACCAGCCACCAGGCGGTCTGGATGAAGACCCTCGGCCCGCTCCCCGACGACCCCGACCTGCACCGCGCCGCCCTCGCATACGCGAGCGACTACTCGATCATGGAGCCGGTCATGCGCCGCCACGGCATCGCCTGGGCGACACCGGGACTCAAGGTCGCCAGCCTCGACCACGCGATGTGGTTCCACCGCTTCGGGCGTGTCGACGAGTGGATGCTCTACGTGCAGGATTCCCCGACGGCCCAGGGCGGCCGCGGCCTCTCCACCGGCAGCATCTACAGCCGTGAAGGCCTCCTGCTCGCGACCGTCGCCCAGGAAGGCATGGTCCGCGTTCCCGCGAACCACGACTAGGGGCGGTTACCCAGCCGGCTGCCGTGCCGGCTCGGCAGCGAGCAGCACGACACCGGCCGGCTGCAGGCGGATGTCCACGGACGCGATGTCGCCGGCGTCCAGTTTCGTGGTGCCCGCGACAGGAACCGTCATCCCCGGCCCCGCGAGCCAGCTCGCCACTTGCGTCGCCTCCCCGGTGCGGTCCGTGACGAACATCGCGTACGCGCGTTCCGATCCGGGGGTGGCACCTCCGGGTGTGGCGCCTCCGGGGGTGGGTCCGGCGCCGTCCCCGGGCGCGCCGTAGCTGCAGGAGCCGTCGATGCGGGTGCCGCCGGCCTGGGCGACGATGCGGACATCCGCGCTCAGCGGGTTCGGGACGACCTGGAGCAGGGTGACGAGCTCTCCGAGGGGTTCCGTCGTCCCGACGGGGGCGAGCCGGGCCGGCAGCACGATCGCAACGGTCGCCGCGACGGCCGCGACCGCCAGCAGGAGCCCCGCCTGCAGCATCCGCCCGCGACGCCGACGCCGGCGCGCGGCCGTGAGCAGGCGCGGCAGGCTGTCCGGCCTGGGCGGGGTTTCCGGAGACTCTGCGGTGGCCAGCACCTCGTCGATCGGGACGAGGCCGAGGAGACCGGGGATCCCGGCGACCTCGGACACCCGCAGGGCGCAGTCGGCGCAGGTGCGCAGGTGGCGTTCGTAGTCGTGGCGATCCTCCGCCCCCAGGGCACCGAGCACATATGCGGCATCCCACTCGGCGTAGGGGTCGCGCCCGGCTCCCGCAGAGCCTGAGCCTGCAGCGCCGGATCCTGTCGTGTTCATCGCTCGGTCACTCCCCTCTCGGTGAGGCTCAGGCGCATGGCACGCAGGGCGTAGTGCAGGCGCGACTTCACTGTGCCTTCCGGGATGTCGAGGGAGCGCGCGGTCTCGGCGACCGTCTGGCCACGGTAGTAGGCGCAGACGACGACGGCCCGGTGGTCGCTCGAGAGGCCGTCGAGGGCATCCGCCACCAGCCAGGCATCGAGGAGGGCGGCCGTCGCATCCGTCGTCAGCCGCTCGGGAAGTTCGTCGGTGCTGATCTCGTGCCGGTTCCTGGCCGAGCGCCATTCGTCGATGACGAGGTGGCGGGCGACGGTGAAGAGCCAGGCGCGCGCGGACTCAGCGTCGTCGAGCACCCGGGGCAGCCGCCAGGCGCGCAGCAGGGTCTCCTGCACGACATCGTCGGCGAGTGCGGAATCCCCCGTCAGCCGGGACACGTACCGGTGGAGTGCCACGGCGTGCGCGTCGTGCAGGGCGCGCAGCAGGTCGGCACGCGCGTCGACGGGCCGTTCCCCGCGTCCAGCTTTCTGCACCACGGCGCACCTCCTCTCGTTAACACGGGATCACCGAGCCATTCGTTCAGTCGCCGTCGAATTTCCTCGACGATGATTGAACCGATGGCCGCGCGTTCTCGTAGTAACTAGTAGCACCCTAGTGAGTAGCACCCGCATTCGCCGCCACCGACCGCCACGAGCACCATCACGAGGAGAATCATGACGAACGACACCGCGGTCTCCCGCCGCACCGCACTGCTGATCGGCACCGCAGGAACCGCCGTAGTGACCCTCGCCGCGTGCACCCCGACCACGACGGGCGGCACGGCCGGAGGATCCGCCGGAGGATCGACCGGGGCGGCGACGACGGGCAGCACGGCCGCAGCGGGTGGCGGCGGCGGAACAGTGGTCGCCAAGCTCTCCGATATCCCGGTGGGCGGCTCGATCGAGACCGCCCTGAACGGCAAGGCCATCTTCGTCAGCCAGCCCACCGCGGGCAAGGTCGTGGCGTTCAGCGCCGTGTGCACGCACCAGGGCTGCATCGTGAAGCTCGCCGACTCGTCGTTCGACTGCCCCTGCCACGGTTCGAGGTTCGACAAGGACACCGGCGCCGTGCTCGCGGGCCCCGCGCCGAAGCCGCTGCTCGGCATCACCGTCACCGTCTCGGGAGACTCGGTCACCGCGAGCTGAGCCGCCGGGGGTCAGTCTTCCGGGAGGGCTGCCCTGCGGGTGAACCGCACGGGGTCTTCGAGGTAGGGCAGCCATGCCGCCCGCTCTTCGTCGGTGATCTTGCGCGGGCGCTGAGTCGCGGCGTCGACAAGCACGATCGTGGTGCTGGCCTGGGCGTACAGCAGCGCCGGCTCGGCGTCCACCGGCCCCCAGACCTCGTAACACACCTCGAGGCTCGCCCCGCCGACCTTGCCGAGCCAGAGGCGGATGTCCACGGGCTGCCGAAGGTACGGGATCGACAGCAGGTACTCGGCTTCGAGCCGCGCGATCACGGTCAGCGTCGCCGCGCCGGGCCGGCCGTCGAGAACGGCGGTCCCGGCCCCCGAGCCCGGTTCCACCTCCTCGTCGAGCCAGAACGCCTGGATGCGCGCCTCCTCGAGGAGGCGCAGCATCGAGGCGTTGTTGACGTGGCCGTACGCGTCGAGGTCTGACCAGCGCAGGCTGATCGGCACGTGCAGCTTCACGACGTGCCTAGTCGCGCGTGAGCTTGCGGTACGCGGACCGGTGCGGCTTCGCCGCGTCGGGGCCGAGCCGCTCGATCTTGTTCTGCTCGTAGGATTCGAAGTTGCCCTCGAACCAGTACCAGCTCGCCGGGTTCTCGTCCGTGCCCTCATAGGAGAGGATGTGCGTCGCGATCCGGTCGAGGAACCACCGGTCGTGAGTGATGACCACGGCGCAACCGGGGAATTCGAGCAGCGCGTTCTCGAGCGAGCCGAGGGTTTCGACGTCGAGGTCGTTAGTCGGTTCGTCGAGGAGCAGCAGGTTGCCGCCCTGCTTGAGGGTGAGCGCGAGGTTCAGGCGGTTGCGCTCTCCACCGGAGAGCACGCCGGCCTTCTTCTGCTGGTCGGGGCCCTTGAATCCGAAGGTCGACACGTAGGCGCGGGACGGGATCTCGGTCTTGCCGACCTGGATGTAGTCCTGGCCGTCGGAGACGACCTCCCAGAGGGTCTTGTTCGGGTCGATACCGGTGCGGTCCTGGTCGACGTAGGAGATCGAGACCGTCTCGCCGATCTTGAGCTCGCCGCCGTCGAGCGGTTCCTTGCCGACGATGGTCTTGAAGAGCGTGGTCTTTCCGACGCCGTTCGGGCCGATGATGCCGACGATGCCGTTCCGCGGGAGGGTGAAGCTGAGCCCGTCGATGAGCATCCGGTCGCCGAAGCCCTTTTCCAGCTTCTTCGCGTCGATGACCTGGGCGCCGAGGCGCGGGCCGACCGGGATCTGGATCTCTTCGAAATCGAGCTTGCGGGTGCTCTCCGCAGCGGATGCCATCTCTTCGTAGCGCGCGAGGCGCGCCTTGGACTTGGCCTGGCGTCCCTTGGCGTTCGAGCGGACCCACTCGAGTTCGTCGGCGAGGCGCTTGGCGATCTTCGCGTCCTTCTTGCCGGCGATCAGGAGACGTTCCTGCTTCTTCTCGAGGTAGGTCGAGTAGTTGCCCTCGTAGGGGTAGAGGTGGCCGCGGTCGACCTCGGCGATCCATTCGGCGACGTGGTCGAGGAAGTACCGGTCGTGGGTGACGGCGAGGACGGCGCCGGCGTACTGGGCCAGGTGCTGCTCGAGCCAGAGCACGCTCTCGGCGTCGAGGTGGTTGGTGGGCTCGTCGAGGAGGAGCAGGTCGGGCTTCTGCAGCAGGAGCTTGGTCAGCGCCACGCGGCGCTTCTCACCACCGGAGAGGTCGGAGACGGCTGAGTCTCCCGGCGGCGTGCGGAGGGCATCCATCGCCTGTTCGAGCTGGGAGTCGAGGTCCCAGGCGTCTGCGGCGTCGATGGCTTCCTGCAGGGTGCCCATCTCGGCGAGGAGGGTGTCGAAGTCCGCGTCGGGTTCGCCCAGTGCTGCGCTGATCTCGTTGAACCGGTCGACCTTGGCCTTGATCGGGCCGACGCCTTCCTGCACGTTCTCGAGGACCGTCTTGGTCTCGTCGAGTTCCGGCTCCTGCATCAGGATGCCGACGCTGTAGCCCGGTGAGAGCTTCGCCTCGCCGTTGCTCGGTGTGTCGAGGCCCGCCATGATCTTGAGGATCGTGGACTTTCCGGCGCCGTTCGGCCCGACGATGCCGATTTTGGCACCGGGGAAGAACGACATCGTGACGTCGTCGAGGATGAGCTTGTCGCCTACCGCCTTGCGTGCGCGGACCATCGTATAAATAAATTCGGCCATAGTGCTTACCAGTCTATTTGGCGCGTGGCCCCGATCAGACACCGGCCGGTCGAGATCGTGGTCGTGAACATGCTGTGGTACCCGCCGGACTTCGGCCCGTTCTGGCCGATCAGGCAGCCGTCGGGGAAGCGGACCGAGAATTGCACGGAGTCGGCGTCGAGGTTGACGCTCGTCTTGTCGAACCCGACCTCCATCGTTGTTTTGTCGAATCCGGCGGCAACGAGGGCGTCCACGACGCCGCGCCCGCCCGTCGCGGGATCCACGGCAGCGGCGATCTGGTCGAAGTATGCGTGGTTCGCCTGGGCACCGAGTGCGGGACGCACCGTCGGCGCCGCGGTGGCGGTCGGCGTCGCCGTGGCGGCCGGAGTGCTCGTGGGTGTGGCCGCCACGGGCGTGGGTGCGGCAGTGCCCGCGGTGCAGCCGGCGAGGGATGCGACGATAAGGCCGCCGATGACGACGGCAACGAAGGGTCGGAGTGTCGTCCTGTGTACTGCCGGCACGTGTGTCCTCCCGAGGCCGCGATGCGGCCAGTGCCATCGAGTCTAAACCGAGCGCATGGCGGACTCGCCAGCGGCAGCGGTCGTAGCGGCGTCAGCGGCAGCGGTCGTGGCAGCGGCGGCCGGATCCGGCGCGATCGGGAGCCCCCTGGCCTCCGCCGTGCCCGCGACCGGGCGCAGGTAGTTCGTCGTGCACCAGCCGAGGTCGTGGCCGACCGCCTCGGCCTCGACCTCGACGAAGGTGCCGGATCGCTCGGCGTTCTGCCACGCCCGTACCCGCAGCTGCCCGGCCACGAGGACGTGCTCGCCCTTCCGTACCGACCGCACGACGTTGTGGGCCAGGTGCCGGAACGCGGTCACGGTGTACCAGTTCGTGTCGGCGTCGACCCAGCTGTGCAGGTTCCGGTCGTACCGTCGCTGCCCGGAGGCCAGTCGGAAGGAGGTGATCGCGAGTCCTGCGCTCGTCACGAGGTGGCGCGGCGTGGTCGCCACGATTCCGGTCACGGTGATGCTGTTGCTCATGGGGTCTCCCGTCCTGGTCGGCGCCGGACGCTCGCCCGGCGTTGGCCCGGGGGCGACGCTCGTGCCTGTCTCCGACGCCCCCGGGTCACGTCCGAGTGTGCGGCCGTGTGCACCCGGACGACTCGCGGCATCCGCTTGTGGGGAAAACGCCGCAGAACGGCTGCCTGGTGAGGAGGGAACCCTCCCCTGCGGCCCTAAAGTGATCCCATGAGCTTTGTCGCCGCTGAGAACCGCTATTCGGACATGACCTATCGCAGGACCGGACGGAGCGGGCTCAAGCTCCCGGCGCTCTCGCTCGGCCTCTGGCACAATTTCGGACACGAACGCCCCATCGACACCCAGAGGGCCATACTCCGCAGGGCCTTCGACCTCGGCGTCACGCACTTCGACCTCGCCAACAACTACGGCCCGCCGTACGGTGCTGCGGAAACCAACTTCGGCCGGATCTTCGCGGAGGACTTCACGGCATACCGCGACGAGATCATCGTGTCGAGCAAGGCCGGGTACGACATGTGGGCCGGCCCATACGGCGACTTCGGCTCGCGCAAGTACCTGCTGTCCTCCCTCGACCAGAGCCTCGGACGCCTCGGCCTCGACTACGTGGACATCTTCTACTCGCACCGCCCGGACCCGGAAACGCCGATCGAGGAGACGATGGGCGCCCTCGCGACCGCCGTCCAGCAGGGCAAGGCCCTCTACGTCGGCGTGTCCAACTATTCGCCGGAGGAGACCAGGGCCGCCGCCGCGGCGCTCGCCGAACACAAGATCCCGCTGCTCATCCACCAGCCGCGGTACTCGATGTTCGACCGGCACATCGAGGACGGCCTGTTCCCCGTGCTCGACGAACTCGGCATCGGCAGCATCGTCTTCTCCCCACTCGCGCAGGGACTCCTCACCGACCGGTACCTCGGCGGCAGCGTCCCGGCCGGGTCGCGCGCCGCGACGAGCCGTTTCCTCTCGGAGAACGCCCTCACGGACAGCTACTTCGAACGAGCCCGTGCCCTCAACGAGATCGCGCTCGGCCGGGGCCAGACCCTCGCCCAGCTCGCGGTGACCTGGATCCTGCGCCAGCCCCAGGTGACGAGCGTGCTCGTCGGCGCGAGCAGCGTGCACCAGCTCGAGCAGACCGTCGCCGCCCTCGACGCGCCGGCACTGACCGAGGCCGAAATCACGGACATCGAGCCGTTCGCGGTGCACGGCACCGGCCGGGACTCCTGATTGGGGTATCTGTACGCGCTCCTCGCGTCCCTGCTCTTCGGGCTCAACGGCTCGACGACGAAGGTCATTGTTGAGGCGGGGCTGTCCCCCGCGCAGCTGACCTTCGTCAGGGTCACGGTGATCATGGTGCTCGCGGGCACCGTCCTGCTCGTCACGAACCGGAGGGCCTTCCGCATCGACCGGCGCCAGCTCGCCGTGATGGCGCTTCTCGGCGTCGCCGGGGTCGCGCTGATCCAGTGGTTCTACGCCGTCGCGATCAGCCTGCTTCCTGTCGGCATCGCGCTCATGCTCGAGTATTCCGGCGTGCTCCTGATCGCCCTCGTGGCGCGCTTCGTGTTCAGGGAACGCGTCAAACCGCGGATCTGGTGGGCGATCGGGTGCGTCCTCGTCGGCATGGCCGTCGTCGCCCAGATCTGGGCGAGCCCGCTCTCGACGCTCGGAGTACTCGCCGGCGTCGCTGCGGCCATCTGCCTCGCGGTCTATTTCCTGGTCGGTGAGCGCCAGGTGGCGTCCTCGTCACCGCTCGCCGTCGCCTTCTGGTCGATGCTGTTCGCGAGCGCCTTCTGGTTGTTGTTCAGCGGATGGTGGCAGATCGACCCTGCACTCCTCACGCAGTCGGTGCACCTGCACGGCCACCTCGAGACCGTGGCGGCCCCGCTCTGGACGCTGCTGCTCTGGAACGGGGTGCTCGGCTCCTTCGCCCCGTACCTGCTCTCGTATATGGCCCTCGCCCGTCTGACCGCGACCGCCGCGGGAATCGTGTCGGCGTCTGAGGTCATCTTCGCGTTCGCCTTCGCGTTCCTGTGGCTCGGCGAGACCCTCGACGGCGTCCAGGCGATCGGCGCCGTGCTCGTCCTCGCCGGGATCATCGTGGCCCAGACGGCACGGGCCAATCGGCCCGTGGACCTGGACCTGGCCGGCCCCGGAGTCACCGGCGCCATCCAGCTTCCGTAGCTCCCGGACGGCATTGGCCCCGCCGGGCGACCGGCGGCCGGTCCACTGTCGGAGGTCCCCCGTAGCGTGCTGAGCACAGCACCAGCCACTCGAGACCCCGCCACCCGGCACCGGAGGACCCCATGACCGACACCCCGTTCCTGGCCCCGTTGCGAGCCCCTGTGCGAGCCCCTCTCCGCGACATCGCGTCCGTTCGCGGCCTCGCCCTGGTTCCCGTGAAGGACGGGCTCTGGCGCGTCACGGGCCGTTCGGGTGCCGTCCTCGGCCACATCGAACGCAAGCTCGACGACCGCGGAGAGTCCTTCGCTGCCCGGCGGTTGCTCCCGGCTACCCGCACCCTCGATCTGGGCACCTTCTGGCAGCTGGCGGATGCCGCGGACTGCTTCCGATGACTCCGGTGGCCGCAGTGGCGTACACCAGTGAGATATCCGCCACATTGAGGCACGCCGTCCGCAAAGCCGTCCAACCCGCCGCGCTCGCGATAAAGTGCCGCACATGACGTGGTGGAATAGTTTTGTATCCTGGCTCACGGCAGCCAGCAACCAGACCGTGGTGAACACAGCCGTGGTGTTCATTGTCGCGATCCTGATCGCCGGCGTTCTCACCGCCCTGATCGGGCGCGGTGCCATCAAGCAGCTCCTCGTCCAGCACGACCGTGAGCTCAAGGCCGCTGCCATCGGCGCCCTTATCGATGCCGCGACAGAGGCATCCGTCTGGAACTCCCTCACCCCGCAGGAACAGGTGATGGCGGACCGCGCCGTCGGCCAGGCCGACATCCAGGTGCGCCTGCTTCCGATTCGCGGCTCCGGCGTCGCGGCCAACTGGGCGTCACACCAGCTCAACGAGCTCAAGCGCACCTCGGCGACCTTCGGCTACCAGCTGGAGCCCGCCCTGCTGGAATTCCGTGATCGACTGATCGAGTGGCAGGACAAGCCCCGCCGCACCCGCAAGGTGTTCCAGAGCGACCTCGACCGGTGGAAGACGCAGAATTCCACCTCAGAATCGAGCCTGCTCGCCCAGCAGGACGCGTGGGCGGCCCAGCAGCACCACGACCAGTTCAACGAGGCGCTGCCGGCAGCGCCGGTCCCCGCCACGCCCTCACCGAGTGTGCACGCGGCCAGCCAGTCCACGCCGTCGACGGAAACCCAGCGCCTCCTCGACGACGTCCAGGCCCTCGAGGTACGACCGGCACCGATCAACCACCCGTAGTTCGCGCACGACAAATCGCCCGGAGCATTCTGGCTCCGGGCGATTCGTGTTTAGCGGCTCAGCGCCACCACTCGTCGAAGAGGGACGCCGGGACCTGACGCTTGTGCTCGGTGTTGAGGAACCGTGCCTCGATCGCCGCCGCGACCTCCTCGTCGACGGGAAGGCCCTCGAGGTAGTCGTCGATCTGCTCGTAGCGCAGGCCGAGGTTGTCCTCGTCGGTCTGGCCGGGGTTGCCGTCGAGCAGGTCGGCCGTCGGAGCCTTGAGGTAGAGGTGCTTCGGCGCACCGAGTTCGATGAGGAGGGCCTTGCCCTGGCGCTTGGTCAGGCCGGTGAGCGGCAGCACGTCGGCGCCGCCGTCACCGTACTTGGTGAAGAAGCCCGTGACCGCCTCTGCAGCGTGGTCGGTGCCGATCACGAGGAGGCCACGCGCCCCGGCGATCGCGTACTGCGCGACCATGCGCTCCCTGGCCTTCGTGTTGCCCTTGTCGAAGTCGGGCAGCACCTCCCCGGTGCTGTCCTCGTATTCGGCGGCGATCCCGTCGACGGCGCGCTGCACGTTGAAGGTGAGTGCGGTGTGCGGCTGGATGAAGTCGAGCGCGAGCTCGCCGTCGGCGTCATCGTGCTGCACGGCGTACGGCAGCCGCACGGCGACGAACTCGAACTCCTGGCCGGCGTCATCGAGTTCCTCGATGGCGAGCTGCGCGAGGCGGCCCGCAAGGGACGAGTCCTGCCCGCCGCTGATCCCGAGGATCAGCCCCTTCGCACCCGAGCCCACCAGGTACTCCTTGAGGAAGTCCACCCGTCGGCGGATCTCGGCAGCCGGATCAATGGTCGGTGACACATGCAGTTCGGCGATGATGCGCGCCTGAAGTTCTCCCATACCTCGAATCTATCAAAACGGCCGGCCCGGCCATCCCCGCAAACACTGTGCATTGCTCCGGTGGCCTGTGAATTCAGTGCCCGAAGGCCTTGACTGGGGGCATGCAGATCACGAAGGTGTCCGTGCGCGCGGGGAACGTGAGCGAGGCCGCGCAATTCTTCGAGAACGTCCTCCTCCTCAACCTCGACCGGACAGGGCTCCGGAGACCGGACACGGTCGAGGTACGCATCGGGACGACCCTGCTCGAGTTCACGGAGGACGAGAACGCCGTCGGCCGGCACCACCTGGCCATCACGATCCCCTCCAACAAGTTCACGGCGGCCCGCGAGTGGCTCGAGCCCCGATCCGCCCTCATCGGCACTGCCGACGCCGACGAATTCGAGTTCGCAGCCTGGAACGCCCGCTCGCTGTACTTCACCGGGCCGGACGGTTCGGTCCTCGAGTTCATCATCCGTCGCGACCTCGACAACAACACGCCGGGCGCATTCACGAGCGCCGACCTCCTCTGCATCAGCGAGGTCGGAGTCGCGACGAGCGACGTCCTCGCGACGGCCGCTCTCCTGAACCGCGAAGCGGATGTCCGGCCGTACATCGGTGAGCCCGGCCGCAGTTTCGCCCCGGTCGGAGACACCGACGGCCTGCTGATCCTCGTCTCACCCGGCCGTCCCTGGTTTCCCACCACGGACCGCGGGGCGTCACCGGGTCCGATCCTGGTCGAGGCAACGGGTCCCCGGCCGGGAGACTACCCGCTGGGCGTCGGCAGCCTGCTGCGCATCCGCTGAACGGGTGTCGCGGCATGTGTGGCACGGTGCCCCCGGTTGGAATCGAACCAACGACAAGCGGATTAGAAGGCCGCTGCTCTATCCACTGAGCTACGGGGGCGCACAGCGCTTCAACGATACCGCAGACCCGGAGAGCCCAGGATCCCGTCCGACGCGGACTCTCGGCACCGAGGGCCACGTCGGACCCCGCCGCTAGACTCGGAGCATGACAAAAAGCAGTGACCGGTTGGTCTGGATCGATTGTGAGATGACCGGGTTAGACCTGGAAAACGATGAACTGGTGGAGATCGCCGTGGTCATCACCGACTACGACCTCAACGTGATCGACCCGGGCC
The DNA here is from genome assembly GCF_004402485.1 of Cryobacterium algoricola. Classification (GTDB taxonomy): domain Bacteria; phylum Actinomycetota; class Actinomycetes; order Actinomycetales; family Microbacteriaceae; genus Cryobacterium; species Cryobacterium algoricola. Next base: position 481,703 of record NZ_SOFG01000004.1, read on the forward strand.
TCGACATCATCATCAAGCCGAACGCCTCCGCGCTCGCGAACATGAACGACTTCGTGCGCAACATGCACACGACCTCCGGCCTCATCGAGGAGATCCCGAACGGGGTCAGCGCCGCAGAAGCCGAATTCGAGGTCCTCGAGTACGTGCTCAAGTTCATTCCCGCGGAGCAGAAGGCGCCCCTCGCCGGAAACTCGATCGGAACGGACCGCTCCTTCCTCGCGAAGTACATGCCGCGCCTCGACAACCAGCTGCACTACCGTAACGTCGACGTCTCCTCCATCAAGGAACTGGCCCGTCGCTGGTACCCGCGGGTGTACTTCAACGCCCCCGTCAAGGACGGCGGCCACCGCGCCCTCGCCGACATCCTTGAGTCGATTCGCGAACTCGCGTACTACCGCAAGACCGTGTTCGTGACCGACCCCGGGCCCACGAGCGACGAGGCAAAAGCGAGCGCGGCCGAAGCCGTGTCAGCATTCACCCCAAACGTGTAATAGAATTCTTGAGTTGCCGCTGCTCCTTCGGGAAAAGCGCAGCACATGGTGGTTGTAGCTCAGTTGGTAGAGCGTCCGGTTGTGGTCCGGAAGGTCGCGGGTTCAAGCCCCGTCAGTCACCCCAAGTAGAGCCGGCATCCGTTCGGCAGTGTCTTCCTATGACATGCTGAACGGATGCCGCAGCTCAGCCCCGATGATTTCAGTCACGCGGAATTCGAGAAGATCGTCGTCGACGAACTCGACCTCCTGCCGGACGACATGGTCGACGGCCTCGAGAACGTCATCTTCGTGGTCGAGGATCGTCCCGAGGACGGTTCTCTGGACACGCTCGGCCTCTATGACGGCGTCGCACTGACGCAGCGCGACCAGTACGGCTTCGGGGAGATGCCGGACCGGATCATCCTGTACCGGGAGGCCCTGCTCGCGATCGTCGATTCCCTCGACGAACTCCGCGACCAGGTGCACATCACTCTCGTGCACGAAATCGGACATTTCTATGGGATCGATGACGACAGGCTGCACGAGCTCGGCTGGGGATGACCGGCACTTGTTAGCCTCGACTCATGAGTAGATTCCGGCCCGGCCGCGCCCTGGGCATCACGGTTGGTGCCCTTGCGATCCTGGTCATCGGCGTCTACGGGCCGGCGACGCTCCTCGGGCCGCTCCCGATGGTCAAGGCGACCGTGGTGTCGGCGCCTGCTGCCGCGGCACCGGCCACTCCCCCGGTCCTCCCCGCAGCGGGCACGAGCGCGGTCGTGAGCCTGGTGCCGCCGGCCGCCGGCGCCACGACGACCGCGATGACGGTCGCGAGCACCCCGATCGCCGCAGCGGGCAGCACGACGCCGCTGCCGATGGCCGCGGCGGCGAAGGTCGTCGCAGCCCTCGTCGTGCTCTCGGCCAAGCCGCTCGACGCCGGAGCAGCGGGGCCCGGGGTGCCGATCACACCGGCCGACTATCAGGGCTACCTCGACTACGTGGCCAACGGCGCGCGCACGGTCATCGTCTTCCCGGGCGAGACCTGGACGCAGCAGGAACTCCTGCAGGCGATGATCCTCGGCTCGAGCAACAACCACGCGGACACCCTCGCCCGGTGGGCCTTCGGCTCCGTCGACGCGTACGTGAGCGCCGCCAACGCCTGGCTCGCGAAGGAGGGCCTGGCCGGCATCCACGTCGCCGATGCCACGGGCCTCGCGGATGCGAGCGCCGGAACCGGAACGGACCTCGCGCGGCTCGCGGGCCTCGCCGCGACCAACCCGGTGATCAGCCAGATCCTGGCGAGCCCGGCATCCGCACTGGTCGGCCAGCGCGGAGTCGACAACACGACCGCCTACCTGCCCGAGGAGGGCATCACCGGCCTCTCCCGGAGCTACACGGATGCCGGCGGCGTCTGTTTCCTGTTCACCGCAACCGTCGGAACCGCGCCGGCCGCCTTCACCTTCGCCGGCGCCCTGATCGGCGAGCCGGACTACGACACGCTGACGAGCGATCTGAAGGCCCTGATGGCCAGTGCGAAGGCAGGCGTCACCGACCTTCCGATCCTCGCGGAGGGCGCGGCATACGTGCGGTTCGACGCTCCCTGGGACGCGACGTCCACTGGCGTCGTGAAGACGGGTAAGACCCGGTTCGGCTGGCAGGCGACCCCGGTGGGAGCAGCGACGCTCGACCTGGACGCGTTCTCGACCGGCCGCTCCGGCACGACGATCGGCCGGGTCACCGTGGATGCGAGCGGGGAGGCCGTGACCTCACCCCTCGTGCTCGATGCGACGATCAGCGCACCCGGACCCGGCTGGCGGCTGCTCAACCCGGTGCCGATGATCTCGGCGCTTCTGGAGCAGTAGGCGATTACTCCGGCTGCTCTTCCGGAACGTACGGGTCGCTGTCCGTCGCGTCGAAGCGGTAGCGCACGTGGATCCGGCCCTGCACGTCGCGTTCATCGACCTCGTCGTACCAGAACAGGGTCTCGATGCCCTCGACGAGCGAGACCATGCTGATCCGGCTGTCGTGAGCGCCGCGCACGAGAACCCGGGAATCGACCTGCCCTTCGAGGGGGCCGTCGATGAATTCGGCGGTGTAGAACACTTCTTCGGGAGCTGGACTAGTCATACCTCCACGGTAGTCCGATTTCCCTGATCTACGCGGATGCCGGGGTTCCGTCGAGTTCGAGCGTCGCCCAGCGTGCGGGTTCCTCCCGCACGAGGAATCCCTGCCATTCCGCCTGCCACTGGTCCCAGTGCGACCGGAATGCCTCGCCGTCCCGCGCGAGCGCCCGCTGCTTGCGCTCCTGGTCGTCGGCCGTGAGCCAGATCCGCACGTCGCTCAGCCCGGCGTTGGCCGCGGCGAGGGTGCCGCAGCCCTCCACGAGCAGCGGGCGCTCCGGATCGACCGGGTGCCATTCCGCGGGCGCGTCCGTGGTCCAGTCGTAGCGGCGCCACGCGCCGGACAGGCCCGCCCGGAACGGACGCAGCACGTGTTCGGTCACGTCTGCGCTCGCGGAGGCGAGTCCGTTCCAGCCGGGGTAGATGTCGTCGAGACGGATGAGCGTGGGCAGCCCATTCGTCCGGCCCTCTGTCGCAGGCCAGGCGGCGAGGATGCGGTCGGCGAGGGTGCTCTTGCCCGCCCCACTCGGCCCGTCGATCAGGATGACGACGGGCGGAGACGGATTCCGGGCATCCACCCCGGTGTGCGCTGCGGTGTGCGCCGCGATCGCAGCCAGCACCGGGGCGAGCAGCACCTGGTCAGGAGAGGACAAAGTGCCACGTCCCCGCCCAGATCGCGACCACGATCGCGATTCCGGCGATGCCGATGCCGAGCCCCAGCAGCACCGCGTCCCCGGCACCGATCACCGATTCGCGGGCCCAGGTGCGCGGCGCGGTCCCGAAACCCCTGGCTTCCATGGCCGTTGCGAGCTTGCTCCCGCGGCGCACCGAGATGACCAGGAGAGCGAAGGCCGGCCCGAAGAAGCGGCGGAGCGCCCCGATCGGTCCGCCACCGTCACCGACTCCCCGCGCACGCCGCGCGAGGCCGAGGAAGCGCCAGTCTTCGATGAACATGCCGACGAGGCGGAGGCCGGCGAGTCCGCCGAGCACGAACCGGGCAGGAAGCCGCAGCACCTGGGCGAGCCCGTCGGCGAGGTCGGTGGGATCCGTCGTGGCCAGGAGCACGATCCCCGGCAGCCCGATCGCGAGCACGCGGAGCGCAATGGCCAGACCGAGCTGCACGGAGCCATCCGTCACCGTCACGAAACCGACGGTCAGGAGCACGGCCCCCGAGTCGCGGCCGTAGAGCACCGTGGTCAGGCCGGCGAAGGGCGAGGCGATCCACAGCGTCGACGTGCGCAGCCAGAATTGCCGTGCGCTCAGCCCACACCAGAACAGCAAGACGCCCTCGAGGGCCAGGGCGACCATCGCGGAGACCCAGTCGATCGAGAGCAGCAACGCGAGGCTCACGACGATCGCGGCACCGAGCTTGGAGATCGGGTTGAGCCGGGCGACCGCGCTCGGGCGGATGCTCGGCGTCAGCAGGCTCATCGGCGTACCCCGGCCGTGGACCCGGCGTGGCCGGCCGCGAGCCGGTATTCGGAGTCGGCGATCGTGTCGACGAGGAGCTGGTCATGGGTCACGCAGACGAGTGCGGTGCCCGCGCTCTGCACGTCGACGAGGAGGGAGACGAGTTCCCGCCAGGTGCGGGAGTCCTGGCCGAAGGTGGGTTCGTCGAGGACGAGCACCCGCGGGCGACTCGCGAGCACCGTCGCGACCGAGAGCCGGCGTTTCTCTCCGCCGGAGAGGGTGAAGGGGTTTGCCTCGGCGAGATGGTCGAGCCGGAGCCTCTCGAGGAGCTCGTCGACGCGGCGCGCCTGTTCCGCGGGAGCGAGGCCGAGGGCGTGCGGTCCGACGGTGAGTTCGGCACGCACGGAGCCGGTGAGGAACTGGTGCTCGGGGTCCTGGAAGACCGTGCCGATGCGGGTGAGCAGGGCGCGGGAGCGCCAGCGCACCGGTTCGGCACCGAGACCGCCCGCGAGGCCGGGACCCGCCGCGAGACGGCCGCCCGCCGGAGCGAGCAGCCCGGCGAGGGTGAGCGCGAGGGTCGATTTGCCCGCGCCGTTCGGTCCGGTGATCGCGGTCGCCGTGCCCGCCCCGATGCCGAGGTCGATCCCGTCGGCGACGACCTGGGCGGTGCGGCGCGCGAACGGCACTCGCCCGACAGCGAGCCCGGTCGCGGACAGCAGGAGTTCGGGAGCGTGGGCTCCCCCGGCCTGCAGGCCGAGGTCAGCAGACAGCCGGTTCGGCAGCCGACCGGGCAGCCTGCCGGGCAACCGCGGCGGGAGGTGCGGCACCCAGACACCGGCAGCCGCGAGCCGTTCGCCCTCGGATTGCAGCACGGTGCCGGTCGGCCCGTCGGCGAGGATTCCCCCGGCGGCATCGAGCACGATGACCCGGTCGACGAGGTCCTGCCACACCGCGACCCGGTGTTCGATCACGATCAGGGTCGCCCCCGAGGCGTCGAGGGTGCGGCCCACGGCGTCTCGCACCTCCATCACACCATCGGGGTCGAGGTTCGCGGTCGGCTCGTCGAGCAGGAGCAGGCCCGGCCGCATCGCGAGGACGCCGGCGAGGGCGAGGCGTTGCTTCTGGCCTCCGCTGAGGGCGGCGGTGGGGTGGTCGAGCGGGACCCTCAGGCCGACCGCCTCGAGGGCGACACCGACCCTGCGCCAGATCTCGTCCCGCGGCACGGCGAGATTCTCGCAGCCGAAGGCGACATCGTCGCCGACCCGCGCGAGCACGACCTGGGAATCCGGGTCCTGCAGCACGAGTCCGACCCGGCCGCGGGCATCCGCCGGTCTCCGCCCGTCGACGAGCAGCTCGCCGGTCTCGTCGCCCTCGTCCTCCGAGCCGAGCACCCCGGCGAGGGCGTGCACGAGGGTGCTCTTGCCCGCGCCGCTCGCGCCGAGCAGCAGCACCCGTTCGCCGGGGCGGATGTCGAGGTCGAGTCCGGAGACCGCCGGTGCGCGCCGTCCGGCGTGCCGCCAGCCCCAGCCGCGGGCGCGCACGTGCGCACCCGCGACCGGGCGGACGGAATCGGGGTCCAGGGGCATACGCTACACGGTCGCGCGCTGAGTCGCCCGGCCGGCAGAGTCGCGGCCGGCGGCGAAGCGACTCAGGGCTCCCGAGCGAACGAGGCCGCGCAGGACGAGCCAGGAGACCAGCCCACCGAGCAAAACGCCAGAGACCACGGCGGAGACGAAGTAGGTCACCTTGATCGCATCGTCGACGGCGGCGTAGCTGTTCAGGACGTCGAGGATTCCGACCGCGACGCCTGCCCCGGCGCCGGCGAGGAGCGCGGTGCCGAGCTTCCAGCTCGAATAGAGGAACAGGGCGAAGACGATCTCCGCGCCGAGGCCCTCGACGACACCCCAGATCAGGGTCGAGAAGCCCCACTGAGTGCCGATCAGCATCGAGACGACGGCGGCGACGACCTCGGTGTAGACGGCGGCGCCGGGCTTCCGCACGACGAGCCCGCCGAGCACGGCTGCGAAGAGCCAGCCGCCGGCGAGCAGGCCCTCGAGGCCCGGTGTGAAGGCCAGGACGGCGCTCAGCGGCGTCCAGGCCAGGCCCCAGGCCCAGAAGATGACGCCGCTCGCGACGCCGATCACGCTGGCGACGACGATGTCGACGACCCGCCAGCGGTAGTTGCGGACCCGGGCTGCGGGTGTGGTGAGTGGTGAATGCATGGTGTCGCGCCCTTTCAATGGCAATTGAGGGCACGGGTATGAGTGTTTCTGCCTCCCTGCGCTGGCATGATCCAGATCAGGTTCGACGGTCGAAGCTTAGGAAGCTTCCTCTCAGCCCGGTTGACCGGACTCCCGTGTTCGATACCGAGTATAGACCGGACCGGGTTCCCGCAGCAGGCTGGGACGCGGCGAGGGGACCGTGTACAGGGGCCCGTGTACAGTGAAAGCAGGTGTGCCGGGAAGTCTGGTCGGCGTCCGCTCATCGAGCCCGAAACCAGAGGATCCACCCATGAACCCACCCATGAACCCGTCAGGAGCCTCCCCGGCTCCGCGCACTCCCCGGGGAATCGGCGCTGTCTTCCGGCGCAGTAGCTATCCGGAATACGTGCGGATCAGTCAGATCCTCCGCCGCGAAACGGTCGGCGGGGCGCTCCTGCTCATTGCGACGGTCATCGCGTTGATCCTCGCGAATTCGCCGGCCTCGGGCCTCTATTTCGCCGTGCGGGACTTCGAGTTCGGCTATGAGCCCTGGCACCTCCAGCTCAGCGTCGGGGCATGGGCGGCCGACGGCCTCCTCGCCATCTTCTTCTTCCTTGCCGGCCTCGAGCTCAAACGCGAATTCGTCGCCGGTGACCTCCGCACCCTGGACCGCGCGGTCGTTCCCGTTGCGGCGGCGGTCGGTGGCGTGCTGACCCCCGCGCTCTTCTTCACGCTCGTGAACCTCGGCGGCGGCGCGGAGGCCTTGCGGGGCTGGGCGGTGCCGACGGCGACGGACATCGCCTTCGCCGTCGCCGTGCTCGCCGTGATCGGCTCGCACCTGCCGAGCGCCCTCCGGGTGTTCCTGCTGACCCTCGCGGTCGTCGACGACCTGCTGGCGATCACGATCATCGCGTTCTTCTACACGAGCGACCTGCAGCCGCTCCTGCTCGCGGCGGCCGCGGTGCCGCTCGCCCTCTTCGCATTCCTCGCGCACCGATACTCGTACCACTTCGGGACGCAACCGTGGCTGGCGTGGCTCGTGCTCGTGCCGCTCGGCGTGGTGACCTGGGTCCTGGTCCATGCGTCCGGCATCCACGCCACCGTCGCCGGTGTGCTGCTCGGTTTCGCGGTGCCCGTGCTCCGCAGCCGTCGTGGTGGCGGGCCGGACGCGGGAGCCGGGCTCGCCCAGACCCTCGAGCACCGGATCCGGCCGTTGTCCGCGGGATTCGCCGTTCCGGTCTTCGCCTTCTTCTCCGCCGGGGTCGCGATCGGCGGGCCCGCCGGTCTCGCGGCCGCCTTGAGCGACCCCGTCGCGATCGGGATCATCGTTGCGCTCGTGCTCGGCAAGCCGGTCGGCATCCTCTGCTCGACATGGCTCGTCACCCGCACGACGAAGGCATCACTCGACCCCGACCTGGCCTGGGTCGACGTGATCGGCGTGGCCACGCTCGCCGGCGTGGGCTTCACGGTGTCGTTACTGATCAGTGAGCTCGGCTTCGGGCACGGCACAGTGGAGGACGACCACGCCAAGGTGGCCATCCTCACGGCTTCACTGCTCGCGGCCCTGCTCGCCGCCGTCGTGCTGCGCAGCCGCAACCGGCACTACCGGGAAATCGACCTCAAGGAGAAGGCGGACGCGGACAACGACGGGATCCCCGACGCGTTCAGCTAGGGCTACTTCTTGAGCGCCCGGATGACGTGGCTGAGGGTCTTGCCGACAACCCAGACGAAGGGGATTCCGACGGCGAGCAGGGAGATGACGTTGGGCTCGAAGCGCACGGTGCCCTCGGCCTTCACGTAGGCGCCCACGGGGATGGACACCCCGCCACCGCCGCCACCGGCGCCGTGTCCGGGGCCGCCGAAGCCGCCAGAGCCGGCACCCTCTGCGGATTCGCCTTCGCCGCCGCCGAAGCCGTAGTACACGAGCGCGACGGGAACGATCGTGATCCCGTCGACGAGGACGGGGTCACCGTATGCCGACCGCACACCGGCGGAGCGAGAGATTTCTGCGAGCTTTTCGGGGAGGCTAGTCATATTCTCAAGATACCCCGTCGTGCTCCGCCACGCCCGGCATCAGGGATTGTCGTCTCCGTGTTCGCCCGCCCGGGGGTTCGGCTTGGTGGCGTCGAGGCCGACCGGGCGGGCCTGGCTCGGCCCGAGCAGCGAGGCAGGGCGCACCGCACCTCGGCCGAAGCGGGCACTGACCGTGTCCACCGCGAGTTCGGCACCGCGCCAGTCATCGTCGGGGTCCCAGAGGCCGAGGCCGGCCCCGTCGCCGTCGCCGAGTTGCTCCACCCGCACCCCGATCAACCGCACGCGGATGCCGCGGGCCGCGAGCACGTCGAAGCTCGCCGCGGCCTCCTCGTAGATGCGCCGGCCCACGTTGGTCGCCTCGGCGAGAGTGCGCGAGCGGGTCACCGTGCTGAAGTCGGTGTACCGGAGTTTCAGCACCACGCAGCGGCCGACGAGCCCGGCGCGGCGGAGGGAAACCGCCACCGCGTCGGACTGGCGGAGAAGTTCGCTGCGCAACCGGGCGACATCCGTGACGTCGTGTTCGAAGGTGATCTCGTGGCCGACGCTCTTCTCCTCGCGTTCGAGGCTCACTCCGCGCGGGTCCCTCCCCCACGCGAGCTCGTGCAGCTTGCGGCCCGCGGCCTCGCCGATCTTCTTCTGCAGGACCGGCAGCGGTGTGGCGGCGAGATCGCCGATCGTGCGCAGGCCGAGCGCGAGGAGCGACTTCTCGGTCATGGCGCCGACGCCCCACAGCGAGCCGACGGGCAGCGGATGCAGGAACGCGAGGGTGTCCTCGGCGGGAACCACGAGCAGGCCGTTGGGTTTCGCCCTGCTCGACGCCATCTTGGCGACGAACTTCGTCGACGCCGCGCCGACGGAGCAGGTGAGCCCGGTCTCGTTCTGGACCCGTTCGCGGATCAGCGCTGCGATCACGGCGGGCGAGCCGTGCAGGCGGCGGGCGCCGGCGACGTCGAGGAACGCTTCGTCGATGCTGAGCGGCTCGACGAGCGGGGTCATGTCCGTGAAGATGCCCATCACCTGCTCAGAGAAATCCCGGTACCGGCTCATATGCGGTTCGAGGACGACCGCCGCCGGGCAGCGCCGCAGGGCCAGCGCCATCGGCATGGCCGAGTTCACGCCGTAGCGTCGGGCGATGTAGTTGGCGGCGGTCACGACGGAGCGGCCGGAGCGGTGGCCGACGATGACGGGTTTGTCGACGAGTTCCGGATGGTCGAGCAGCTCGACGGAGGCGAAGAACGCGTCCATGTCGATGTGGAGCAGGGTCGCCGAGGAGTCGTCGACGCTTGCCGCCGAGACCGTGCGGTCGCTTCCGTCCTGCCTGCTCACCCTGCGACACTAACCCACACCGCCGACCGTGCGAGCAGACCCGTTCAGCGGGTAGCGTGCGAGGCGGAATGCACCGGCGGCCGCACGGGTTGCATCGTGCAACGAAAGGAGCCCTCATGGAATCGAACTGGCTCGCCCTGCAGCAGCAGGCACATCAGGAGTTCAGCGCACGGCTCGCCCAGGTCACCAGCTGGGACGCGCCGACCCCGGACTCCGAGTGGACGGTCCGCGATCTCGTCCGACACGTCGTCCGAGGTCAGCAGACGGTGCCGCGCTTGCTCGCCGGACGCTCGGCCATCGAGGCGAAGCTCACCCGTGCACCGCTCGGCTCCGACCTGCAGGCGGAGTGGGACACGTACTCCGCCCTCGCCACTGCCGCCTGGTCGGAAGCACCGGCGGATGCCCCCGTCCGGCTGGCATCCGAGACCGTTTCCGCAGAGGAATACCTGCGGGAGCAGGTCGCGGAGGTCACGATCCACACCTGGGATCTCGCCCGGGCCGTCTCCGCCGACGACACCCTCGACGACGAACTCGTCGCTGCGGTGTGGACGGTCTTCGAGCCGCAGAAGGATGCCCTCGAGGCGAGCGGCCTCTTCGCTCCCCCGGTCCCGCTCCCGGACGATGCACCGCTGCAGACCCGCCTGCTCGCGCTCACCGGCCGCGACGCGCGCTGACTCAGTGAGTCAGTCACACAGTCCAGTCTCAAGGTCCAGTAACCGAGCTAAGTCGAGTACTGGACAGCCGCCTGGTCAGTCGCGGTTGGGTGGTCCGGTCAGGACCTGATGGGCGCGGTGCCGGTTCGGTGGCCGCCACAACCGTTGCGGATCGATCAACCCCGGGGCCCGTACCTGAGGTGATCCCTTCACCATGCGGATCTCCCACCCCGACGTATCGATCGTGTGGTGGTGGAACCAACACAGGAGGACCCCGTTGTCGACATTCGTGGGCCCGTCTTTCGCCCAGGGCTTCACATGGTGCACTTCCGCCCAGTGCGCCGGGGCTTTACAACCCGGGATGATGCACCCGCCGTCCCGGGCGGTGATCGCCCGGCGTTGCGCCCGGTTGAAGTACCGTCGTTCCGGGCCGAGCTTGAGCACCTGGTTGTTCTCGCCGAACAACACCCCTTGGAAGCCACCGTCACAGATCCGCTGGTGCACGGTCTTGAGCGACACGGGCGCTTCGACCCCGTCAATCCACCCCACCCCGACGCCGCTGGCGAGGTCGACGGCGTTGACGTGCACCATCACCGTGGGAGCGGAACCGCCCATGCTGGGCGTGTCCTGGTCGCGGGCGGCGTGTTCGAACAGGGCGCGGAGGATGTCCGCGCGTTTCTCCCCGCTGGTGCGGGTGTCCTGGCGGCGTTCCCGAAGCTCGGCTTCGATCACATCAAGCTCCGGGCCCGTGCCTGCTCCGGCGCCTGCGGTCTCGGCACCGGGGATCATCTGACCCGAATCCATCAGCGCCTGTTCCTCCTCGGTGGGGAACGCGGGCCGGGCATGGAAGCTGAGGAACGCGTCGAAGAGGGTGTTCATCATCCCGAACAGTTCCGGCGTCACCCCGCCCTTCACCGGATACAACCCGTTCTTGAGTTGTCCGAAGCCGATGTTCGACTTCGCCTCGAACAGGTCCTCCTGCGGCAGGACCCCGTCGGGGTCGAGGACGGCCTGCCACTGGAGCACCATGCCGCGGATCAAGTCCGCGGCCGCGGGGACCCCGGCGCCAGCGAGGATCTCCGTCTCCGGGGTGATCCATCCGGCCGCCGTGGCGACGAGGGCCCGCTCGGCGACCTCCACCTCCGCCGGGACCGCACGGTGACTGACCAACCCGAGCCCCGTCGTGATCAACTCCGCCGCCTCCACACCGATATCCCCCGCGGTGAGCGCGGCCCCCACGACCGGGAACAGCGGCGGCAACACCGTCAGGCCCGCCCGGCGGGGCAACACCGCGTCGCCGAGTTTCGTGCGCCGTTTCACTTCCCGGGCCGAGACCCGGGTCACCCGGGTCAGGACGTCCCAGGGGCCCCGGCAGCCCATCTTCCAGGCCAGCCCGTCCCGGCCGAGCACTCGGGCCCGCCGGTCCACATCCGTCGCCGTATTGACCCGGGCCGCATCCACCGTCCGGCCGATCGCCTCGACTTCCTTCAGCGCCGTGACCGCTTCCGCATCACTGAGCAACCCGACCGGGATCGCCGCCAACGCCTCCACCAAAACCGAACGCGCTGCAGCGAGCCGGGCGACAGCATCCGCATGCACCGACGCAACCGCCCCGGCCAGCCCCTCCGCTCCCTCGAAGCCCTCGGCAATCGCGACCGGATGGGCCGACTCCACCTGCCCGTCTGAGGACCCGACCGACGACTCAGCCGACGACTCAGCCGACGACTCGGTGGATGCGAGGCCCGCCGTGCCGGCCTGGTCTCCCGCGGCCCCGGAACCGGGTGTCTGCGGGGTGTGTGACTGTGGATCCGAAGCTCCTGTCATACCCCGATTCTACCCCAAATCGAACACGAATGCGAGGTTAGCTCAGCTACTTTTTGGCTTCTCGTCTCGAGTTTCGCACCTGAAAACGGGTGATTCTTCTTCACGCGGCTCATTTGAAGTGAGGCAGGCTTGCTTGTCGAACGAGCTTGGTCCCAGATTCGCTTTCGGTCAGATGACCAGCGTCTCGTGAGTGACCATGACTCCTGTCGAACCCTTGGCGACGAGGTTGGCTTCGTCCGGCTGAACGAGCGTCGTGTAGTTGTCCGAGGAAAAGAACGCGTCATGGTCGGCCCAGTCGTCGAACCAGATCTCAGTGAGCCCGTCGTATGCCGGGGCTGGATACCCCGCTGCAGCAATGGGGTGCGACACCGTGTACTTCCTCACGTAGTGCGCGAACTCGGGGATTGAGGCGAAGAGAGGGGCGTGGTGGTTCCGGTGATAGTCGACGAACTCCTCGGCGCTCATCCCTTCGACGCGTCTGATCATGAATGCGAGCTTGATCACAATGGTTCCTTTCGAGGAGTTTGAGGAAACACAGCAGCCACCGCGTCCCCTCGTCTTCTCAGTTACACTAAACGCTCACATCAATGTGAGGGTCAAATGATTGCGGCCAACGAATGGGTAGGACTAATGCGAATCGGCGAGTTGTCGTCTCTGACCGGCGTCAGCCGTCGTTCGTTGCGGTACTACGAAGAGCAGGGCCTGATCACGAGCACCCGGTCAGAGAAGGGCCAGCGCCACTATGACGGGCAGCAGGCCAATCGGGTCGACATCATCCAGACGTTCTTCGCGGCAGGGCTCTCAAGCCGGGTCATTGTGGATATGGTGCCGTGCATGGTTAACGCGCCAACAGTCGAGGTGGCGCACCGCTCGACGGAAATCATGATTGCTGAGGGGGTACGCCTCGATGAGGCCATGGCACGACTCGAAAAGGCACGCTCGGTGCTCGACAACCTAATCCGGACGAGTCAGGAGTACCTGTCACGGTCTACCCCCTAGCCTGTGCCTCAACAGACCTCGGGCGCAGAACGCTCCCGTCTCGCTGCATCCGATTTCTCCAGCCGACATTGTGAACCGGTCTGCCTGGCCACCTGGCTTCTCCCCAATGGAACATCTGTGGTTCCAGTCAGAGATCCGGCGCCCCCGGCGCTGACGAATCAAATCTGTAAGGCACTCCGGTGTCGCCTCATCCGGTTCGCTTGAGCGCCCACCCGCGCTCCCGACTGCGGTTGCTCAGCAAACTCGGGAAGCGGGTGGGCCGCGACGGGCTATCTACCCGAGCGAGGTGCCGAAGAGCAGGCCGAGCACGTAGGTGACGCCGGCGGCCGCGAAGCCGATCAGCAGCTGGCGGAGCGCACGACGGAGCGGCGGACCGCCGGAGAGCAGGCCGACGATCGCACCTGTCGCGAGGAGGGCGAGTCCGACGAGCACGGACGCGACCACGATCGCCGTGAGGCCCTCGAGGCCGAACAGGTACGGAAGAACGGGAAGGATGGCCCCGGAAGCGAAGAAGCAGAAGCTCGAGGTGGCGGCGCCCCAGCCGGTTCCGATCGCCTCGTGCTCATCGGTCGCGGGGTCGAGCGCCCCGTGGGGAGAATCGGAGCCGGGGACGGGGGCGGCAACCGAAACCGGTCCGGTCGCCATGGTCAGCGTGCGCAGCACTTCGTGGGCGTGCGCTTCGGCCTCCTCGGCCGCCATCCCCTGCGCCCGGTAGACGAGCGTGAGCTCGTTGGCGGCGAGGTCGAGGTGCGAGAGCACCGTGCGTGCCGTCGCCTGGGGAGTGGATGCCTCGAGCAGCTCCCGCTGCGACCGCACCGAGACGTACTCCCCCGCACCCATCGACAGGGCGCCGGCGAGCAGGCCGGCAATGCCCGTGAACAGGATGGTCGCGGCCGGGACGCCGGTCGCTCCGATGCCGAGCACGAGGGCGAGGTTGGAGACGAGGCCGTCGTTGATACCGAACACTGCGGCGCGGAAGGATCCGGCGAGACGCTGGCGCCCCCGAGCGGCGAGCCCGCGGACGACCTCCTCGTGGATGCGTTCGTCGGCCGCCATCGTCTTCGTCGCGTCGACGTCGGAGTCGTATGGCGAGCGTGCTTCCGCCCGCTGGGCGAGCGCGAGCACGAAGACGGAACCGAAGCGCCTCGCGAGGAAACCGAGGAACCGGGTGCGCACCGCACCGCGCTTCGGCGGTCCGGCCTGATCGCCCAGCAGGTCACGCCAATGCGCCTCGTGGCGGGCTTCCGCCTCGGCGAGGGCAAGCAGAATCTCGCGCTCCTCACCGACCCGTCGGGAGGCCAGGTCGCGGTACACCGCGGCCTCCGCGCGTTCGTCGGCGAGGTACTGGCGCCAGCGACGGATGTCGGCCGGGGTCGCGGGGCTTTCCGTGCTCGGGGACTCCGGGAGTTCCTGGGCTGCGCTCATCGCCATCACGCTTCCGGGGCCGGTTCGAGGGAGGCCTGGGCGACCCGGGCAGACAGGTGCGGTCCGGAGCCGTCGAGCCCGAAGAAGGGCTCGTCGAATTGCACGGTCCAGATCGCCTCCCGGCCGGAGACCGGCGCGTACAGTGCAGCGCCGTCGGAGTCCCCCGCTCCGACGATGACGCCGATGGGGTCTTCCACCATCGACTCCGGGTATCGGCTGCGGTCGAGCCGCACCAGGACCTGCATCCCCACGCCGAAAACGGCGCGGCTCGCAGCCCCGTCCGCTGCGGGCTCGCGTCGCTTCCAGAGAGCCATTACTCGGCCGTTCCTGCCCTTTCGAGGACGAGTTCCCGTACCCGTGCGGCATCCGCCTGCCCGCGCATGGCCTTCATGACGGCGCCGATCACGGCGCCGGCCGCCTGGACCTTGCCGTCGCGGATCTTCGCGAGGACGTCGGGCTGGGAGGCGAGGGCGAGGTCGATGGCCTCGATGAGCGGGCCGTCGTCGGAAACGACTGCGAGACCGCGGATCTCGACGACCTCGAGCGGGGTGCCTTCGCCGGCGATGACGCCCTCGAGCACCTGGCGGGCCAGGCGGTCGGTCAGCGTTCCCGCGGTGACGAGTTCGATGAGCGCGGCGAGCTGCATCGGCTCGACGAGCGAGTCAGCGGAGACGCCGGCGACGTTCGCGAGCCGGGCGACCTCGCCGGTCCACCACTTGCGGGCAGACTGGGCGGATGCCCCGGCCGCGACGGTGGCCTCGACCGCGTCGAGCAAATCGGAGTTGACGACGTCCTGGAACTCCAGGTTCGCGAAGCCCCAGTCGGCCTGGAGGCGCTTACGCCGTGCCGCGGGCGGCTCCGGCAGGGTCGCGCGGAGTTCTTCGACCCAGGCGCGGGAGGGCGCGACGGGGACGAGGTCCGGCTCGGGGAAGTAGCGGTAGTCGTCGGCGTCGGACTTGGGCCGGCCTGCGGACGTGATTCCGGTGTCCTCGTGCCAGTGGCGCGTTTCCTGGGTGATGGTTCCACCGGCGGCGAGGAGCGCGGCCTGGCGCTGGATCTCGTAGCGGACGGCACGTTCGACGCTGCGGAGCGAGTTGACGTTCTTGGTCTCCGTGCGGGTGCCGAGCTTGCCGGAGCCGCGCGGGCGCAGGGACACGTTCGCGTCGCAGCGCACGTTGCCCTCTTCCATCCGGGCGTTGGACACCCCGAGCGCCTTGACGATCTCGCGGATCGCGGCCACATAGGTGCGTCCGATCTCGGGAGAGTCCGCCTCGCCGCCCTCGATCATCTGCGTGACGATCTCGACGAGCGGCACGCCGCCGCGGTTGTAGTCCACGAGCGAGTAGTCGGCGCCCTGGATGCGGCCGGTCGCGCCGCCGACGTGGGTGAGCTTGCCCGCGTCGTCTTCCATGTGCGCGCGTTCGATGTCGATCGTGACCTGGCGGCCGCTCTCGAGTTCGATCGTGAGCTGCCCGTTGAACGCGATCGGCTCGTCGTACTGCGAGGTCTGGAAGTTCTTCGCAGTGTCGGGGTAGAAGTAGTTCTTGCGCGCGAAGCGCGAGTATTCGGCGATCTCGCAGCCGAGGGCGAGCCCGAGGCGGATGCTCGACTCGATCGCCTTCGCGTTCACCTGCGGGAGCCCGCCGGGAAGCCCGAGGCAGGTCGGGCAGGTGTTCGTGTTGGCACCCTGGCCGAATTCGTTCGCGCAGCCGCAGAACATCTTGGTCTTGGTGTTCAGTTCGACGTGCACCTCGAAGCCGAGCACCGGCTCGAACAGTTCGAGGGCCTTGTCGTAATCCATCAGTTCAGCCTTCTTCATCAGACGGCTCCCCCTTCGCTCGCGAACATTTCGGTGGGCGCCAGTTTCGGCGCAAGGCTGAGCAGGGTGTGTCCCCAGTGCGCTTCGAGCAACTGCTCGACGGCGGCACCGAAGGTGTACAGGCGGGCATCCTGCTTGGCGGGCGCCATGACCTGCAGCCCGACGGGCAGGCCGTCCTCCGGCGCGAGGCCCATCGGCAGGCTCATTCCGGGGATACCGGCGAGGTTCGCCGGGATCGTGGTGACGTCGTTGAGGTACATCGCCATCGGGTCGTCCATCTTCTCGCCGAACTTGAACGCCGTGGTCGGCGCGCTCGGGGACAACAGGACGTCGACCTTCTCGAATGCCGCGTCGAAGTCGCGCTGGATCAGGGTACGCACCTTCTGGGCGCTGCCGTAGTAGGCGTCGTAGTATCCGGCACTCAGGGCGTAGGTGCCGAGGATGATCCGGCGCTTGACCTCCGGGCCGAACCCGGCGTCGCGGGTCGCGGCCATGACCCGTTCGCTCGTGAGCGGGCCCTCCTCCGGGTCGACACGGATGCCGAAACGCACCGAGTCGAAGCGGGCCAGGTTGCTCGAGGCTTCGGCCGGGAGGATCAGGTAGTACGCGGCGACGGCGTATTCGAAGCTCGGCGCGCTGACCTCTTCGATCTCGGCGCCGGCAGCGACGAGCATCGCGAGGGTTTCGTTGAAGCGCTGCAGGACGCCGGGCTGGAACCCGGGGCCGGACAGCTCCTTGACGACGCCGATCCGCACACCGGTGAGGGCGCCGTCGACCCGGCCCGCGATCGCGGCAGCGGCCATCGACGGCCAGCGGTCGGTCAGCGAGGTGGAGTCGAGCGGGTCGTGGCCGCTCAGCACGTCGTGGAGGAGCGCGGCGTCGTAGACGGTGCGGCTGACCGGCCCGACCTGGTCGAGCGAGGACGCCAGGGCGATCGCTCCGTACCGGGAGACGCCGCCGTAGGTCGGCTTGACTCCGACGGATCCGGTGACGGCGGCGGGCTGGCGGATCGATCCGCCGGTGTCGCTGCCGAGGGCGAGGGGAGCTTCGAACGCGCTCACTGCGGCGGCGGAGCCTCCGCCGGAACCGCCGGGGATCCGGTCGAGGTCCCAGGGGTTGTGGGTCGGGCCGTACGCGGAGAACTCGGTGGACGAACCCATCGCGAATTCGTCCATGTTGGTCTTGCCGAGCGGGATCAGCCCGGCCTCACGGACGAGGCGCACGACGGTCGCGTCGTAGGGCGGGATCCAGCCCTCGAGGATCTTCGAGCCGGCGGTCGAGGGCATGTCGCGCGTCGCGAGCACGTCCTTGATGGCGATGGGCACTCCGGCAAGCGGACCGAGCACGGCACCGGCGGCGCGCTGGGCGTCGACGGCCGCGGCAGCTGCGAGGGCGCTCGCCCCGGCCACGTGCAGGAACGCGTGCACGTCGGTGTCGACGGCCGCGATGTGGTCGAGGTGGGCCTGGGTGGCCTCCACCGAGCTGACGGCACCGCTCGTGAGGAGGATCGATAGGTCTGCGGCGGACAGGCGGGTGAGATCGGTCATGACTACTCCTCGTCCAGGATCGCCGGCACGCGGAACTTGTCGCCGTCGCGGTCGGTCGATCCGGACAGTGCTTCTTCGACGGACAGGGACGGCACGACGACGTCGGCGCGGAAAACGTTGGTCAACGGCATCGGGTGGCTCGTCGCGGGAACGTCGGGCGTGGCGACTTCGGCGACCTTCGCCACCGAATCCACGATCTGGCCGAGTTCGGCGGTGAGGCGGGTGATCTCCTCCGGGCTGAGGTCGATCCGGGCGAGGTTTGCCAAGTGCGCAACCTGCTCGGCCGTGATTTCAGACATGTTGCTCCGATTGTGGTTGAGGTGAAGACCCAATTCTATTCGGAGCCGTTGGTGACCAGATCCGCGTTGTCCGTTCCGACCAGCGCCATATTGTGCAGGGACTCGCTTCCCGGCTCGAAATACGCGTTGTGGCCGAGCGAGGCCGTGAGGCTGGCACCGGTGATCCGGTCGGTCGCCCCCGACACTCCGAGCGGATGCGCCCCGTACGATTCCGCCCCAGGATCGCTCCCGAAGAACGCGCTGTTCACGGCCGGATCCCAGTCGGCCTTCCCGACCCAGACGTTCTCGCCCGTCACGTGCAGGCTGGCCGCGGACTGGATCTGGCTGCCCGGCGATCCGACGAGCACGAGGGCGTCAACGTCGAAGGAGCCTCGGGCGAGGGCGGTGAGCGCGACGGTCGAGCCGTAGGAGTGCGCGTAGACGGTGATGAAGGGTTGGTGCGCCCGTCGGTCCGAGCGGATGCCGAGCGAGGACTTCTCGAGGAAGTCGGCTCCGACGAGGGCCTTGTCGAGGCCGCCGACACTGAACAGGTCGGGGACCTCGTAGCCGATCCAGGCCACCGTCGCGACACTGGCGGGCGTCTCGCCTTTCCCCTGGGCTGCGCGTTCGGCGAGTACCTTCTCCTGTTCGGCGTACAGGTCGTTCGCGGTGTTCGTCCAGTGCACCATCTCGGCCTCGACGGTGTAGTTCATGCCGGGGACGAGGAAGCCGACGTAATCAGCCGTGTCGGGGTTGCCGAGCGCGATGGCTGCGCGGCCACCGCCGGTGCTGTCGAGCAGGATCAGGGAGCGGCGCGGGCCGGCATCCGCTTGCCGGAGTGCGGTGCGCACCTGGCCGAGGATGGCGAGCTCGTGGGTCGCGCTCGTGCGGTCGTCGTCGCTCAGGGCGCCCACGAGGCGCTGCTGGGCCCCGGCGATGCTCTCGTTCAGGTATCGGGCGTTGGCGCGGCCGCGCTCCCGGAACGGGATGCCCTCGAGGTTGCCGACGAGACGGGGTGCCGCTGCGATGAGCGAGGAGCGTTCGGTGCCGCCGAGGTTCGTCCACCAGCCGGTGACCTCGGTCGCGGCCGGCGGAACCGCGAGGAGGGAGTCGAGCTGTTCGGGGAAGTCCAGGACGAAGCTCGAGATGTCCGCCACGTTCAGCCTGGCCAGGCCGGCGAGAAGGCTCGACCCGCGCAGGAAGCGGAGGGAGTTGACGTCTCCGTCGATCGACAGGGCCGGTTCAAGGCCGATGGGCTGCAGTCCGAGGTCGGTGTCGCTCGACAGGACCGCGTATTCGTGCACCGGAAAGGACTCGCTGGCTCCATTGAAAACCAGCGAGGATGCAAGAAGAATTGCCGCGCCTAACAGCAAACCTGGGTACGTCCCCTCACGAACACCGAGCGGTGGATCAGCACGGTATCGAGTGCACACCCTGCACTTTTAGAATATCGAATTTGGCGGCGGATTTCGTTGAACATTGTCCCCAGAACGCGCCGAAAAACTCCGCGCCGACACTGACCCCTTGCGCGCGGGCATATATGCATGGTCTTATATAGATATGTCGCTGACCATTGCCCTGCTCGGGATGCTCGAGCTCTCGCCCCTCTCCGGGTACGACCTCAACAAGCGGATCGAGGGATCCGTCATACATTTCTGGTCTGCGGACCAGTCCCAGATCTACCGCACGCTCAGCCGCCTGGTCGCCGACGGACTCGTCGAGGTCACGGTCATCCCCCAGGCCGGCAAGCCCGACCGGCGCGAGCACCGGATCACCCCGGCGGGCCGCAAGGCCCTCGACGCCGCGCTGACGGCGCCGCTGGAACCCGAGAACCCGCACGAGTCCTTCCTGATGCGCCTCTTCTTCGCGGGCAGGCTCGGAGCCGACGGCGTCCGCGAACTCCTTCGAGCGCGCAGGGAGGAGGCGACCGCGCTGCTCGCGCGCCTGACAGCGATCGCCGCCTCGGAGACGGGACACCCGGACGACGTCGGCCAGGCCCTGCGACGGGCCACGCTCCGCAGCGGCATCGTGCACGCCGAGGCGGAACTCGCCTGGCTCGACGAGACCGATTCCGCAGTGGTCACGGCCACACGGTGACGGGGTACCCGCTCGAGCACGGCGCCGCGGCCCCGGACTCGGAGACCATCGTCCTGCTGCACGGCGGCACCGTCGCCTCCTGGTCCTGGCAACCGCAGGTCGAGCGCCTGCCGGAGCGGCACATCCTCACACCCGACCTGCCGGGGTTCGGCTCTCGCTCGGGGGAAGAATGGCTCTCGCTCGATCGCACCGCTGACGACGTGGCCGAGATCATCCGCAGCCACGCCAGGAGCGGGCGCGCCCACGTGGTCGGGCTCTCGCTCGGCGGACTGGTCGCCGTGCGCCTGATGGCGAGGCACCCGGACCTGATCCGGTCCTGTCTCATCTCGGGCGCACCGCTAGCCGGCATCCACGGCGCCGCGCGCTTCCTCAACACCCTCCAGCTGCGCCTGTGGGACAAGGCCTGGTACTGGAAGGCCCAGGCGAAGGCGTTCGGGCTGCCCGAAGACGCCGTCGACCTGTTCGTCGGCCACGGCCTGGGCATCCGGGCGGACAACGCGGCACGCGTGTTCGCAGACGTCAACCGGGGCGGCTGCCCGGAATCGCTCGACGACTACCGGGGTCCGCTCCTCGCCGTCGCCGGGGGAAAGGAGTCGAGCCTGGTGCGGCGCAGCTTCCCCGAACTGCAACGCAGGCTGCCGCAAACCCTCACCTGGATCGCTCCCGGCATGCACCACGTCTGGAGCATCGAGGACGCCGCACTCTTCACTCGGATGATCGTCGGCTGGGTCGACAAGGCAACGGTTCCCGAGCCCGGCTGATGGGTGACGGATGACCGGCCCGGCCTGCCCTGCAGGCTCGGCCGGCTCCGGTCAGTCGGTCGGCGCGGCGGCCGTACCGTCGGTCGCGTCGGCCGTAGGGTCGACGGTCGCGTCAGCGGTCAGGTCGGTGCCCACCTCGGCGACGCCGCCATCGGCCGCGCCGAGTGCAGCGGGGCCACCGGTGACGAGGAGCCGGAATTGGGCGGCATCGAGGATGCGCAGCCCGAGGGCCTCAGCCTTGGTGAGCTTGGAGCCGGCACCCGGCCCCGCAGCCACGAAGTCGGTGTTCTTGGACACGCTCGACGCGCTCTTTCCGCCCGCGGAGATGATCGCCTCCTGGGCTTCCTCCCGGGTATAGCCCTCGAGTGACCCGGTAGCGACGACCGTGAGGCCCGCGAGCACTCCCCCGGCCGCGGCCGCTGCGCCCGGGCCGGGGTGGCCGGGCGTCTGGAACTGCACGCCGGCGGCCGTCCACTGATCGACGATGTCGCGGTGCCAGTCGACCTCGAACCAGTCGATGATAGCGTCGGCGATGATGCCGCCGACGCCGTCGACCTCGGCGAGTTCATCGCGCGTTGCCGCACGGATCGCGTCGAGGCCGCCGAAGTGGCCGGCAAGGGCGCGCGCGGCGACCGGGCCGACGTGACGGATGTTGAGCGACACCAGCAGGCGCCAGAGCGGTTTGGTCTTGGCGAGTTCGATCTCGGCGAGCAGCTTGACCGCGCTCGAGGACGGCTGCGGGCCGGTGAGGCCTTCCCGCTTCTCGGCGGCCGTCGGGTTCCGCCGGAAGGGGGTGCGCAGCCGGATCGTGCCGTCCTCCTCCTCGCGGGGCAGCCCGGTCTCGGCGTCGCGCACGACGACCTCGATCGGGGTCAGGTCGTCGAGGGTGAGGTCGAAGAGGCCGGCTTCGGTGCGCAGTGGCGGCTCGATCGGCACGGTCGGCTGGGTGAGCGCGGCCGCGGCCACCTCGCCGAGCACCTCGATGTCGAGCGCACCGCGAGACCCGATGTGTTCGACCCGACCACGGACCTGGGCCGGACAGCTGCGCGCGTTCGGGCAGCGCAGGTCGATGTCGCCCTCTTTTGCGGGGGCGAGCGGGGTGCCGCACTCCGGACAGTTCGCCGGCATCACGAACGCCCGTTCGGTGCCGTCGCGCAGCTCGACGACCGGGCCGAGGATCTCGGGGATCACGTCGCCGGCCTTCCGCAGCACGACGGTGTCGCCGATCAGCACGCCCTTGGCCTTGACGACGTCCTGGTTGTGCAGGGTGGCCTGGCGCACCTCGGAGCCGGCGACCCGCACCTTCTGCATCACGGCGAATGGCGTGGCGCGCCCGGTACGGCCGACGCTCACGACGATGTCGAGCAGCTTCGTGTTCACCTGTTCCGGCGGGTACTTGTATGCGATCGCCCAGCGGGGCGCCCGGCTCGTTGCCCCCAGTTCGGCGTGCAGGGCGAGTTCGTCGACCTTGATCACGATGCCGTCGATCTCGTGGGAGACGCTCGCCCGATGCTCGCCGTAGTACGCGATGAAGGCGGATGCCCCGCTCGCGTCCGACTCGACGCGGAAGTAGCTGCTCGTCGGCAGCCCCCAGCCGGCCAGCAGGGCATAGACCTCGGACTGGGCGTCAGCCTCGGGATCGGCCCAGGCCCCGATGCCGTGCACGAGCATCCGCAGCCGGCCGAGCCGCGCGCGCATCAGGCGCAGTGCTTCCGGGTTCTTGCCCTCCGCCTTCTGGCGCAGGGAGCCTGCGGCGGCGTTGCGCGGGTTGGCGAAGGGGCGTTCTCCGGCGGCGACCTGCTGGGCGTTGAGGTCGGCGAAGGCGACGACGGGGAAGAAGACCTCGCCGCGCACCTCCATCAGCGGCGGATGCCCGGTGCCGGACAGCCTCTCGGGGATTCCGGGGACCCAGTGGATGTTCTCGGTGACGTCCTCGCCGACGACACCGTCGCCGCGGGTCGCCGCGGTGACGAGCACGCCGTTTTCGTAGCGGAGATTGATCGCGAGGCCGTCGATCTTGAGTTCGCACAGGTAGTGCACGGGGCGGCCGGCGTCCCGTTCGACCTTGGCGGCCCAGGCCTCGAATTCCTCGATCGAGAAGACGTTGTCGAGGCTCAGCATCCGCTCGGCGTGCTGGACGGGCGCGAACAGGCTCGTCTCGGCGCGGCCGCCGACGGTCTGGGTGGGGCTGTCCTGGCTCGCGAGCTCGGGGAACTCGCCCTCGAGCACCGCGAGCCGCCGGACGAGCGCGTCGTAGTCCGCATCGGAAATGACGACCTCGTTGCGCTCGTAGTACGCGTCACGGGCGTCGACGATGCGTGCGGTGAGGTCGGCGACCTCGGCGGCGGCCCGCTGGAGGTCCGGCGGGGTGGAGTCGTCTGGCACGGCGCTCGCGGCGTCAGGCACGGGCGGCGGGAACGGCGACCAGGGCTGGTTCGGCGGCGGCGGGCACGGCCTCGGCGGAGGGCACGGGAACGGCGCTCACCGTGCGGTCGATCGTGCACTGGCCGAGCACGCGGGTGCCGACGTAGAGCACCGCGGTCTGGCCGGGCGCGACGCCCGTCAGGGGCTCGCGCGGGGTGATCACGAGTTCGGTCGTGCGACCGCTGTCCGGAGCTGCGTTGTCGGGGGCTCCGCTGGCCGGGGCCGGGATGCTCACGACCTGCGCGACGGCGGGGACCGGGTCGGCGTGCGCGCGAATCTGCACGTCGCAGTCGAAGGCGATCCCGGGGTGCTCCGGCGGCAGTCCGGTCCAGGTGAACTTCGACCCGGCGATGAGGCCGATCGCGAGCGCCTCCTTCGGGCCGACGACGACGGTGTTGGTGATCGGGCGCACCTCGAGCACGAAGCGCGGCTTGCCGTCCGCGGCCGGAGTGCCGATCTGGAGGCCCTTGCGCTGGCCGACGGTGAACGCTGCGGCGCCCTCGTGCCTGCCGAGGGTGTTTCCCTCGCGGTCGAGGATGTCGCCCGCGGTTGCCGGCACGCGCTCGGCGAGCCAGCCGCGGGTGTCGCCGTCGGGGATGAAGCAGATGTCGTAGGAGTCCGGCTTGGTCGCGACGGAGAAGCCGCGCTCTGCGGCTTCCGCGCGCACCTCGGCCTTGGACGGCGTCTCGCCGAGCGGGAACATCGAGTGCGCGAGCTGCTCTGCGGTCAGCACGCCGAGCACGTAGGACTGGTCTTTCGCCCAGGCGCTCGCGCGGTGCAGTTCGCGGTTCCCCGCGGCATCCGTCTGGATGCTCGCGTAGTGGCCGGTGCAGACGGCGTCGAAGCCGAGGTCGAGCGCCTTGTCGAGCAGGGCGGCGAACTTGATGCGCTCGTTGCAGCGCATGCAGGGGTTCGGGGTGCGGCCGGCGGCGTATTCGGCGATGAAGTCGTCGACGACGTCGAGCTTGAACCGCTCGGAGAAGTCCCAGACGTAGTACGGGATGCCGATGATGTTCGCGGCCCGCTGGGCGTCCATCGAGTCCTCGATCGTGCAGCAGCCGCGGCTGCCGGTGCGCAGGGTCCCGGGCATGCGACTCAGGGCGAGGTGCACGCCGACGACCTCGTGCCCCGCCTCAACCGCGCGCGCCGCTGCCACCGCGGAGTCGACCCCGCCACTCATTGCTGCCAAAACCTTCACCGGGCAAGTGTAATCGGGAGGCCCGGTTTGACCAATGCGGGTTTCCGGGCGCGACTCGAGCACCGCCGCGCCCGTTTCCGCAGGCCGCTCCCGAAACGGCAGGCGCGGCCTGCCCAAACCGGCGCGGCCGCGAGCCCGCAGCGTCGGGCCAGGCGGGGTCAGCGGGTGGACACGCGGTCGTTCATGCCGGCGCGGCTAGCCTGGGCGTGCGCCGCGGGCAGTGCGGCGAGGAAGGCGTCGACATCCGCGTCTGTGGAATCGCGGCCGAGGGTGATCCTCAAGGCGCTGCGGGCCTCGGCCTCGCTGCGACCCATCGCGCGCAGCACGTGCGAGGGCTCCGGGATACCGGCCTGGCA
This sequence comes from Cryobacterium algoricola, assembly GCF_004402485.1. Classification (GTDB taxonomy): domain Bacteria; phylum Actinomycetota; class Actinomycetes; order Actinomycetales; family Microbacteriaceae; genus Cryobacterium; species Cryobacterium algoricola. The sequence continues at coordinate 506,642 of NZ_SOFG01000004.1, forward strand.
CGCCGAGCCGGTCGACACCGAGATTCCGGCGGCGTCGAGCAGGAACAGGAGCGACTCCCCCTCGCAGCCGGGGAAGGTGAAGTGGGCGTTGCCCGGCAGGCGCTGCTCGTTCGACCCATCAGGTACGGGACCGTTGAGCACTGCGGTCGGGACCGCAGAGCGCACGCCGACGATCAGCCGGTCGCGCAGCGCCCGGAGGCGCACGTTGCGTGCGGGCAGGTCGCCGAGGGCGGATGCCGCGGCCGCGAACGCGACGGCGGCGGCGACGTCCTGGGTACCGCTGCGGACCTGGCGCTGTTGCCCGCCGCCGTGGATGAGGGGGACGATGCTGGCCCGGCGCGAGAGCACGAGGGCGCCGATGCCGACCGGTCCGCCGATCTTGTGGGCGGAGACGCTCAGTGCGACGATGCCGCCGCCGGCCGATCCGGCACGGCCCGCGCCGCTCAGCGCGCGGAAGTCGATCGGTACCTGGCCGTATGCGGACACCGCATCGACGTGCACCGGGATCCCGTGGGCCGCGGCGAGCTCGCCGATCTCGGCGATGGGCTGCAGGGTGCCGACCTCGTTGTTCGCGGCGAGCAGGCTGAGCAGTGCGACATCGTCTGTGCCGGTCGCGAGGGCATCCGCCACCCTGGCCGGGTCGACCCGTCCGGTGCCGTCGAGCGGGAGCCAGCCCGGTTCCGCCCCGTCGTGGCGTTCGAGCCATTCGACGGTGTCCATGGTCGCGTGGTGCTCTCCGCCGGGGACGAGGATGCCGCGGCGTGGGGCGCGCGCCCAGAACAGGCCCTTGATGGCGAGGTTGATCGCCTCGGTGCCTCCCCCGGTGAACACGACCTCGATCGGGTCGCAGCCGACACTGCGTGCGACGGTCTCGCGGGCTTCCTCGAGCATCCGCTTGGCGTTCTGGCCCTGGCTGTGGATGGAAGCCGGGTTTCCGACGACGCTCATGGCGTCGACGTATGCCTCGATGGCCGCTGGGAGCATCGGCGTCGTCGCGGCGTGGTCGAGATAAATCGACAAAATACCCTCTTCCGCTCGGTTTTCGGCTGGCTGCGCGTGCGCCGGTGGTCACGGCCACTCTCCGTACTCATTACTCTAGAACGCATGACTCACGCCGATCCCCTGCACAACCTCGGCGTGCGGCTTTCAGCCGGGGTCGGCGAACTCCGGGTCTGGTCGCAGAACGCCGAGGCCATGGACCTCTGCATCTTCGACACCACGGACCCGAACTGGATCGTCAAGACCGTGCCGATGACCCGCGATGCGGACAACGTCTGGTCCGGTCGCAGTCGCACCCTGGCCGCGGGCCGACACTACGGCATCCGCGTCTCCGGGCCTGCCTCGCCCACGAATTCGTTCCACCCCGAGAAGACCATGGTCGAGCCCTATTCGCGGGGCCTCGTCAGAGTCGGCCCTGAGCAGTGGCAGTCCTCCGTCGTCGACGACGCCTTCGACTGGGCCGGTTCGGTGAAGCCGAAGATCGCGCTCGACCACACCGTGGTCTATGAGGCGCACGTGCGCGGCATCAGCAAGCTCAACCCGGCGATCCCCGCCGACCTCCGCGGCACGTACGCCGGCCTGGCGCACGAGGCGACGATCGGCTATCTCAAGGAACTCGGCGTCACCACGGTCGAGCTCCTCCCCGTTCAGGCCTTCGTGTCCGAGCAGCGCCTGCTCAAGCAGGGCCTGACCAACTACTGGGGTTACAACACCTTCAACTTCTTCACCCCGCACGCCGACTACGCGACGATGGCGTCCCAGTCGGCCGGACCGGAGGCCGTGCTCCGCGAGTTCAAAGGCATGGTCAAACTTCTGCACGAGGCCGGCCTCGAGGTGATCCTCGACGTGGTCTACAACCACACCGCAGAGGAAGGCCCCGGCGGCCCCGCGAGCAGTCTCCGCGGCATCGACAACGCGACCTACTACCGCCAGAACGACGCGGGCGGCTATGTCGACGTCACCGGCTGCGGCAACACCCTCAACGTCTCCAACGAGGTGCCGAGGCGGCTGGTGCTCGACTCGCTCAAGTACTGGGCGAACGACGTGCAGATCGACGGTTTCCGGTTCGACCTCGCCGCGACGCTCAGCCGCGGCGACAACGTGGAGTTCCAGCGCGACCATCCCCTGATCAAGTCCATCCAGTCCGATCCGGAACTCGCCGGCGTGAAGCTCATCGCCGAGCCGTGGGACGTGGGCATGGGCGGTTGGCAGACCGGCAACTTCCCGGACGGCTGGACCGAGTGGAACGACCGCTACCGCGATCGGATGCGCTCGTTCTGGCTCACCGACATCGCAGCGGCCAGGGACGGCCACTCCGGAAGCGGCATCGGCCGGTTCGCGACCCGGCTGGCCGGCTCCGCGAACACCTTCTCCATGGAGCGTGGCCCGCTCGCATCCCTCAACTTCATCACGGCGCACGACGGCTTCACGATGGCAGACCTGACCGCGTACAACGTCAAGCACAACGTCGGAAACGGCGAATCGAACCGTGACGGCACCGACAGTAACAATTCGTTCAACCACGGCGCAGAGGGGCCGACGCGCGACCGCGGCATCCTCGCGACCCGGCGCAAGGCGATGCGCAACCTCCTCGGCACCCTGTTACTCTCCGCCGGCATCCCGATGCTCACGGCCGGCGACGAATTCGGTCGCAGCCAGCGCGGCAACAACAACGCGTACTGCCACGACAGCGAGCTGACCTGGCTGAACTGGGACCTCGACGACTGGCAGGTCGACCTGCACCGCGTCACGCGGAAGCTGCTCCAGCTGCGTCGCGAGAACCCGGCCCTCCGCCCGGTGTGGTTCGGCCGCTCCGGCGAAACCACGCTGAGCGCGAGCGAGATGGACTGGTACAACATCGAAGGCAAGTCCATGTCGGAGGACAACTGGCACTCCCCGAAGGAGCGCACCCTGCAGTATCTTGCGGCCTCGACGCCCGAGTTCGAGGAGTTCAACCGGATCCTCCTCATCGTGCAGGGCCGTGAGCGCGACGTGACCGTGACGCTGCCGGAGCATGCCGGGGTCTCCTCGTATACGCTGCTCTGGGATTCCAGCCACGACGACCTGAGCGACGCGGTCATCGAGCACATCCCCGGCACCCGCCTGCTCGTGCCGGGTGCATCGATGCAGCTGTTCCGGGCGAGCTAGTCCGGCCCGGTCGTGGAGGAGCCGCAGTGGTGAAGAAGCACGATGGTGCCGGGGGTACTCCCGCGACGGTCGCGCTCACTCATGCGGGCATCCGTTTCACCCCGCACGCCTACGACCACGACCCGTCGGCGACGGGGTACGGCCTCGAGGCAGCCGCCAAGCTCGGGCTCGACCCGGCGCGGGTGTTCAAGACCCTGCTGGCGGATGCCGATGGCACGCTCGTTGTCGCCGTCGTGCCGGTCGCGGGACAGCTCGACCTCAAGGCGCTCGCGCACGCGGCCGGCGCCAAGAAGGCCGTGATGGCCGACCCGAAACTCGCCGAGCGGAAGACCGGCTACGTTCTCGGCGGCATCAGCCCGGTCGGGCAGAAGACCCGCCTGGCGACCGTCGTCGACGAGACCGCCCTGCTCTACGACACCGTGTTCGTCTCCGGCGGGCGCCGCGGCTTCGACATCGAGCTGGCGCCGGCGGACCTGCTCGCCGCCACCGACGCCCTCACCGCCCCCATCGCGCGCTAGCCGGCTACGGCGATCAGGCCCATCTCGGCCGAGCTCACGAGCAGGTCGTTCTTCGGGACGACGCGCACGGTGTACCCGAACGCACCGCCGCGGTCGAGCGCGACCGTTCCGGTGAAGAGGGTCGCGCCGCCCTGCTCGGGTGTGTCCGAACCGTCCGCGGCATCCGGGTCGACGACCGCTTCGAGCGCGAGGGTGTGCACACCGCTCAGCTCGTCGTTGGCGAGGCTCTTGCCGTAGACGACCTCGACCGTCACATCGGCGGGGTCGAGCCCGTTCAGCTGGACGTGGGCGCGCAGGTGCAGCTCGTCGCCGACCTTGGGGACCGCCGCGACTCCCCCTGACTCGACGTGGGCGACGGAGACGCCGGGCCACTTGGCGACGATGCGTCCCTTCCACACGGCGAGCTCGCGTGCTGCGCGGTAGTTGTTCGCGGACAGGCGTGCCTCGGCCGCCCCGGCAGGGCGGTAGAGCTTCTGCACATACTGGCGCACCATCCGGCCGGCGTTGAGCTCCGGGGACAGAGTCGCGAGGGTGTGCCGGATCGAGGCGACCCAGCGTTCGGGGACCCCGTCGGCGTTGCGGTCGTAGAAGCGGGGCGCGACGTGGTGCTCGATGAGTTCGTAGAGAGCATCCGCTTCGATCCGGTCGCGCTCCGCGGAGTCGCCGGCCGCATCGGCGGACGGGATCGCCCAGCCGTTCTTGCCGTCGTAGTACTCGGGCCACCAGCCGTCGAGGATCGAGAGGTTGAGCGCTCCGTTGAGTGCCGCCTTCATGCCCGAGGTGCCACAGGCCTCCAGGGGACGCAGCGGGTTGTTGAGCCAGACATCCGTGCCCGGGTACATCAACTGGGCCATGCCGATGTTGTAGTCAGGGAGGAAGGCGATGCGGGTGCGCAGTTCGGGATCGGCCGCGAACTGCACGACCTTCTGGATGAGGCGTTTGCCTTCTTCGTCGGCGGGGTGCGACTTGCCGGCGATCACGATCTGGATCGGGTGCTCCGGGTGCAGCAGCAGGGCGCGGAGGCGCTCGGGGTCGTGCAGCATCAGGGTCAGGCGCTTGTAGGTCGGGACTCTGCGGGCGAAGCCGATGGTGAGCACCTTCGGGTCGAAGACCTGGCCGATCCAGCCGGGTACGATCCCGCCGGGGTTCTGCACGAGCCAGGCCGCGGCGATGCGCCGGCGGGCGTCCTCGACGAACTGCAGGCGCATCGTCCCGCGCACAGACCACAGGTCGTCGTCGGTGATGGCGGGCGACGCCCAGTCGGCCTCTGAGGTGTCGCTCGTGCCCAGGCGGTCCTCGGCGAGGTGGAGCAGCGAGGGGTCGGTCCAGGTCGGGGCGTGCACGCCGTTGGTGATCGAGTCGATCGGCACGTCTTCGGCGTCGAAGCCCGGCCAGAGTCCCTTGAACATCCGCCGGCTGACCTCGCCGTGCAGCTTGGAGACGCCGTTGGCGCGCTGGCCGAGCCGCAGGCCCATCAGGGCCATGTTGAAGACGTCGGGCGAGCCGCCCGGATAGTTCTCCGCGCCGAGGGCGAGGAGTTCGTCGACGCCGACACCGGGGAGGAGGTCGGTCTCGAAGTACCGCCGTACGAGACTGCGCTCGAACCGGTCGATTCCCGCGGCGACGGGCGTGTGGGTCGTGAACACCGTTCCGGCGCGCGCGACCTGCAGGGCCTCGGCGAAGCTCAGTCCATCGCCGATCAGGCTCGAGATGCGCTCGAGGCCGAGGAAGCCGGCGTGACCCTCGTTGGTGTGGAACACCTCGGGTTCCGGCCGGTTGTTGAGGGCGCTCCAGACCTTGACGGCGCGGGCGCCGCCGATGCCGAGCAGCAGTTCCTGCAGCAGCCGGTGCTCGCCGCCGCCGCCGTAGAGCCGGTCGGTGACGAGGCGCAGGTCGTCCGTGTTCTCGGGGATGTCCGTGTCGAGCATGAGCAAGCGGATGCGGCCGACGTTCGCCTGCCAGACCCTCGCGTGCAGGGTGCGGTTGTCGGGGAGGGCGAGGGACACCTGCACGGCGGAACCGTCAGCACGGCGCAGCACGGACAGGGGCAGGCCGTCGGGGTCGAGCAGCGGATAGCTTTCGATCTGCCAGCCATCCGGGGAGATCGCCTGGCTGAAGTAGCCCGCCCGGTAGAACAGGCCCACGCCGATGAGCGGGACGCCGAGGTCAGACGCGCTTTTCAGGTGGTCGCCCGCGAGGATCCCGAGTCCGCCGGAGTACTGCGGGAGCGCGGCGGCGATGCCGAACTCCGGGGAGAAGTATGCGATCGACTCGGGCTTGTCACCCTCGAGGCCCTGGTACCAGCGCGGTTCCTGCAGGTAGGAGCGCAGCCCGTCCCTGATCGAATTCACCCAGGAGACGTAGTCGTGGTCCGCGGCGAGCGCCACGAGGCGTGCCGGATCGACGGCGCCGAGCAAGGCAACGGGATCGGTGCCGATTTCGCGCCACAGCTCGGGTGAGATGTGTTCGAAGAGTTGGCGGGTCGGCTCGTGCCAGGACCAGCGCAGGTTACCGGCAAGCTCATCGAGGGCAGCAAGAGCCTCGGGCACGACGGTGCGGACTGTAAATTTACGGATCGCCTTCACACGTTCCAGCCTAGAGGCGCTGGGAGGTCTCTGGGCCTTTCGTCCCCCGGAAAGCACACAATTCGCGCTACGGTCTTCTTGTGGCAAAGACAGCTAAACGTGCGAATGTTGTTCCCGAATCCGTGGCAGGCACCGACGCCGGCCCGAACCTGGCTCCCCCTGCGGTCCTGGGCAAGCGAGGCAGGGAGGAACCGACGCGCATCAGCCGCATTCCGATCCTCGACCTTGCGCCCCAGCTCGCCGACAACCTGTGGCCGGCCAAGGCCTTCGTCGGTGAAGCCGTCCCCTTCGCTGCGACGGCGTTCCGCGAGGGTCACGACCTGATCGGGGTCACCCTGCTCCTGACCGATCCCGAGGGCACCAAGTCAGAGCACCCGATGCATCCGGGCGCTCCGGGGACCGACCGCTGGACCGCTCTCGTCACCCTCGACCGCCAGGGCACCTGGCAGTACCGGGTGCGGGCGTGGGCCGACGACTGGGCCACCTGGGTGCACACCGCCGAGATCAAGGTTCCGGCAGGGATCGACATCGAGCTGACCTTCCTCGAAGGTTCGGTGCTCCTCGCCGCGGCCGGTAAGGACAAACGCCGGCCCGTGGCAGAGCGTCGCGCCTTCGCCCACGCCGCAGCGGACCTCGTGGACCCGGGCATCTCGGTCGACGATCGCCTCGCCCTGCTCGACACGCCGTCGCTGAACGCGTACATCACCGCACGCCCGCTCTCCGGGCTGTCCTCGACCTCGGCACAGCGCGCCGTGCGGGTGGAACGCACCCGGGCCGGCGTCGGCTCCTGGTACGAGTTCTTCCCCCGCTCCGAGGGAGCCGTGCAGCGCGCAGACCACTCCTGGCAGAGCGGAACCTTCCGCACCGCGGAGGATCGCCTCCCCGGCGTCGCCGCGATGGGCTTCGACGTGCTGTACCTGCCGCCGATCCACCCGATCGGCCGTTCCTACCGCAAGGGCCCGAACAACACCCTCAACGCCGGGCCGAACGACCCCGGCTCGCCCTGGGCGATCGGATCGGAGGACGGCGGCCACGACGCCATCCACCCCGACCTCGGCACCGTCGACGACTTCCGGCACTTCCTCGCCGCCGCAGCGGACAACGGCCTCGAGGTCGCCCTCGACCTCGCCCTGCAGGCCTCGCCGGACCACCCCTGGGTGACCGAGCACCCCGAGTGGTTCACCACACTTCCGGACGGCAGCATCGCCTACGCCGAGAACCCGCCCAAGAAGTACCAGGACATCTACCCGATCAACTTCGACAACGATCCCGCCGGCATCCGTGCCGAGGTGTTGCGGATCGTGCGCCACTGGATGAGCCTCGGCGTACGGATCTTCCGGGTCGACAACCCGCACACCAAGCCCCTCGATTTCTGGGAGTGGCTGATCAACCGGGTCACCGAGGAGAACCCCGACGTGATCTTCCTGGCCGAGGCGTTCACTCGCCCTGCGCTCATGCACGCGCTCGGCAAGGTCGGATTCCAGCAGTCGTACAGCTATTTCACCTGGCGCAACACGAAGGTCGAGCTCGAGGAGTTCTTCCACGGCCTCGCGACGACGACGCCGGACTTCTACCGGCCGAACCTCTTCGTGAACACCCCGGACATCCTGTCGGAGTTCCTCCAGGTCGGCGGGCACGCCGCCTTCAAGATCCGGGCGGCCCTCGCAGCGACGGCCGCCCCGACCTGGGGCATGTACGCCGGGTTCGAACTCTTCGAAAGCGTGCCCCGCCCCGGCGCCGAGGAGAACATCGACAACGAGAAGTACGAGTACCGCCCCCGCGACTTCGCGGCGGCGGAAGCGGCAGGCGAGTCCCTCGCGCCGTTCGTCTCGTTGCTCAATGCCGTCCGCCGCGCCCATCCCGCTCTCGGCCAGCTGCGCAACCTCGACCTGCACACGAGCGACGACGGCGCCGTGCTCGTCTACAGCAAGTACCTCGACGCGGCACACACCGGGACCGGCAGCTCAGACGCGATCATCGTCGTCGTCAACCTGGACCCGCATTCCGTGCGCGAGACCATGGTGCGCCTCGACGTGACCCGTTTCGGCCTCGAGCCCGGCACGGTCTTCGAGGTCGAGGAACTGATCACCGGGGCCATCTGGACCTGGACAGCAGACAACTTCGTGCGACTGGATGCCGCTACCGAACCGGTACACATCCTGCACGTCAGAGGAGCAGTACGATGACGCCCACGCCCCCCCGCCCCGCCACCGTGCCGGTCGTCGCCCCCGGCATCCTGCAGGCGATCGCCGAGGGCCGGTACTACAACCCTCACGAGATCCTGGGCCAGCATCTCGTCGGCGGGACGAAGATCGCGGACCCGCTCACCGTCATCCGTGCGCTGCGGCCGCTCGCGAGCGAGGTCTTCGCACTACTCGAATCCGGCGCCCACATCGAGCTCGCGCACATCGGCTACGGCGTCTGGCAGGGGGTGAGCACCGTCGGCCTGCAGGCATACGAGCTCGAGGCCCGGTATCCCGAAGCCCCCACCTGGGTCGTCGACGACCCGTACCGCTTCCTGCCGACGCTCGGCGAGCTCGACCTGCACCTCATCGGCGAGGGCAGGCACGAGCGGCTCTGGGACGTGCTCGGCGCCCACTACCATTCCGCGGCCGCCGTGGCCCCGCTCCCGACCGACGAGACGGCCGGCCTGGTCGCCGGAACCTCGTTCTCGGTGTGGGCCCCGCACGCACAGGCCGTCCGGGTGATCGGCGACTTCAACTCGTGGAGCGGAATCCTGCACGCCATGCGCAACATGGGCAGCACAGGGGTCTGGGAGCTCTTCGTGCCCGGCCTGCACCCCGGCTCCAACTACAAGTTCGAAATCCTCGCCCAGTCCGGTGACTGGGTGCGCAAGGCCGACCCGATGGCCCGCTACACCGAGGTGCCCCCCTTGACCGCTTCGGTCATCGGCGAGACGCACTACGAATGGGCGGATGCGGAATGGCTGGCCGAGCGGGCCAGGACCCAGGCCCACAAACGACCGATGAGCATCTACGAGATGCACGTCGGTTCCTGGCGCCCCGGGCTCGGCTACCGTGACCTCGCCGACCAGCTGATCGGCTATCTGCACGAGCTCGCGTACACGCACGTGGAGTTCATGCCGCTCGCCGAGCATCCGTTCGGCGGATCGTGGGGCTACCAGGTCACCGGCTACTACGCCCCGACCAGCCGATTCGGCCACCCCGACGACCTGCGCTATCTGATCGACCGGCTGCACCAGTCCGGCATCGGCGTCATCATGGACTGGGTGCCCGGGCACTTCCCCAAGGATGACTTCGCGCTCGCCCGCTTCGACGGGCAGGCGCTCTACGAGCACGCGGATCCCCGCCGCGGCGAGCAGATGGACTGGGGAACCTACGTCTTCGACTTCGGCCAGACCCAGGTCCGGAACTTCCTCGTCGCCAACGCGCTCTACTGGCTCGAGGAATTCCACATCGACGGACTGCGCGTCGACGCCGTCGCGTCCATGCTCTACCTCGACTACTCCCGTGAATACGGCCAGTGGGAACCGAACATCTACGGCGGAAACGAGAACCTCGAGGCGATCAGCCTTCTGCAGGAGGTCACCGCGACGGCGTACAAGCGCAACCCGGGCACCGTCATGATCGCCGAGGAATCCACGAACTGGGGCGGGGTCACGGCGCCCACCTCGCGCGGCGGCCTCGGCTTCGGCTTCAAGTGGAACATGGGCTGGATGCACGACTCGCTCGAATACACGAGCATCGATCCGATGTACCGGTCGTACCACCACAACGAGATCACCTTCTCGTTCGTCTATGCGTTCAGCGAGAACTTCCTCCTGCCGATCAGCCACGACGAGGTCGTGCACGGCAAGGGTTCGCTCGTCGCCCGGATGCCGGGAGACGACTGGCAGAAGCTCGCCAACGTGCGGGTGTACCTGTCGTTCATGTGGGCGCACCCCGGCAAGCAGCTCCTGTTCATGGGGCAGGAGTTCGGCCAGCTGCAGGAGTGGAGCGAATCGCGCGGGCTGGACTGGTGGCTCCTCGACCAGTCTCCCCACCGTGGGCTGTTCACCCTCGTCGGCGAGCTCAACCGGGTCTACCGGGCGAACGCCGCGCTCTGGGAACGCGACACCGACCCGGCCGGGTTCGAGCTGCTCGACGGAGGAGCCGCGGCGCAGAACGTCGTCTCGTTCCTGCGCTGGGACGATTCGGGCACGCCGATCGCGTGCGTCTTCAACTTCGCCGGCCAGCCGCACACCGGCTACCGGGTGGGTCTTCCGTTCGCGGGCGTCTGGGACGAGATCCTGAACACGGATGCCCAGAACTTCGGCGGTTCGGGCATGGGGAACCTGGGCCAGGTCACCGCGACGGACGAACCGTGGACCGGGCGACCGGCATCCGCCCTCGTCACGCTGCCGGCCCTCGCCGGCGTCTGGCTGCGCCTGCGCCGCTGACCGAAGCCCGCTGAACTCCGCGAGAGTACGAAAATGGCCCACTCCCGAGCGGGGAGGGGGCCATTTTCGTACTCTCGCGGAGCTGCGCCCGCTAGTAGAGGAGCATGGTGAGGCGCTTGCGGGTGGGGGCGACCCGGGGGTCGTCCTGGCCGATGACCTCGAACAGATCGAGGATGCGTTCGCGGATGCGGTTCTTGCCCGCGGCGTCCTGGTTGGGGAAGAGCGTGAGGAGCCGGTCGAAGGCGTCCTCGACGTGTCCGCCGGACAGGTCGAGGTCGGCGACGAGCAGCTGCGCATCGAGGTCGTCCGGCGCGGCAGCGGCCGCTGCGCGGATCTCGGCGAGCGTCTTGCCCTTGAGCCGGGCGAGCAGTCCCACCTGGGCGAGACCGGCGACCGAGAGGTTGTCCCTGGGGTCCCTCGCCAGCGCCGTCTTGTAAATCGCGATTGCGGCGTCGTAGTCGCCCCGTTCGATCGCCTCGTACGCCTCGACGTGGTGCGGCGGGAGCTCGGGTTCCGGAGGAGCGACGGGGGTCGCGGCATCCGCTCCCTCCGGAGCGACCGCGGTGCCGACGACACCGTGCTCCGCAGCGAGCTCGAGCACACGCTCGAGCACCAGACGCACCTGGTCCTCCGCGATCACGCCGTTGAAGAGCGCGACGGGCTGGCCGCCGATGACAGCGGCGACAGTCGGGATCGACTGGGCCTGGAACGCCTGGGTCAGCTGCGGGTTCGAGTCCACGTCGACAGTGGCCAGCACGAACCGGCCGGCGTACTCGAGGATCAGCCGGGTGAGCACGAGGGTCAGCTGGGCGCTCTGTTCGCTGCGCGCAGACCCCAGATCGACGATGACCGGAACGGTCGCGGACAGGTCGAGGATCTCGCCGAAGTTCGCGTCCGTTCCCAGGGACACGAGGCTCGGAACCGGGACGGCCCCGGCCTGTCCGGCCTGCGCGGGCGCCCCGGGGGCACCTGCTCCCCCGGCCGCCGGTGCAGGCGGCCGGTTCACGAGGGACGACAGATCGACGGCGCCGCGCATGCTGGCGGCGGACGGGGGGACAAGACTCATGGAAGCTCCGTAGACGAGATCAGTCCCTGGGCAAAGCCAAGGAGGACAATTTTATCGCTCGAACCGGCCGCCGGAACGTGGAACAGGAGCTGGTCGGCGTAGGTGTTCTTGAAGCCCTTCGCGGTGGCGGTGAGGCCGGAGAGCGCCTTGCTCGCGACCGCGCCCTCACCGGGGCTGACCGTCGCGGCCGCATCGACGGGTCTGACGGTTTCCGTCTCCTCGAGGCTCACGGCGACGATGCTACCCGAGTCGTTCGTCGCCAGGGCGAGCGTGGGGCCCGTGCTGGCCTTGGCGCCGAATTCGATCGACGCCGTGGTCGGCAGCTTGGCCTTCTTGTCCGCCTTGTTCGCGTCGATCTGGGTACGGAAACTGTCGCCGGTCGCCTCGAACAGGGCGAACGACGGGCTCGCTTCGCCCGTGCTGAGGATGTCGGCGTACGCGGCCGCGACCTGGTCCGGCGGCAGGAGCATCAGTTTCGAGTCGGGGGCGATGATGGGTGCGCCGATCGTGGCGGGGGCCAGGTCCGGGATCTTCGCGGAGGGTTCGAGCTGCACCGCATAGTCGACGAGGTAACTCGCCCGCGCAGATTCCTGCCGCAGCACCACGACGGTCGGGGCGACATCCGGGGTGTCCTTGTTCTGGACGACGGTCATCACGACTCGGGGCCAGGTCGCCGACTGCTGCGGAAGCGAAAGCGTCAGCGGTCCCGCGGGAAGCGCGGCGAGTGCCGGGAAGTCGGGGGCGATGGCGCGCACCTTGTAGTTGGCCAGTCGCTGGTCGAAGGCGGGACCGGTGAACCGGGTCGCGAGGATGTCTGCGCTCAGGTTCTTGTCGCCGTCCGCAGCGACCGCGGCGATCTTGGTCATGATCCGCTCGAGCTGCGGCACCGTCACGGCGGCAGGAGGCACGTCCTTGATCACGACGGCAGCACCGCTCGCGTCAGGGGTGGAGCTGACGGTGGCCGCATCGGTCGCGCCGGCACCCGGCCAGAATTCCGAGGAGCACCCGGTCAGCACGAGTCCGGACACGAGGAAGATCGGAACGACCGCGATCATGGACCGCCCGATCGACCGTCGCCCGGTGATCTCGCTCGCCTTGATGGACTTGGGGCGGGGAGCGCGCGGAAGTCGCGGCATCCGCGGGCCCTTGGGCAGGTTACGGCGCGGGCCGTGCGACCTGCGGAGGTGGATGAGCGCCCACAGGTAGAGGATGAGCCCGATCAGGGCGAGGACGGCACCGCCCATGATCAGCGGGCCGGCCCACGGGGTCGAGTTGTCGACGGGCCAGGTGATGCTCACCGTCGACGGCGCGGGGTTGGTGCCGTCTGAGGCGACAATCATCGAGATGCCCGCCGGCAGGTTCACGGTCGCCGTGAGTTCCTTCGTGCCGGTGAATTCCTCGAGCCAGAGGTCCGAACCGGCCGGGTTCGTCACGGTCACTGCCGCGGCCGGCGTGGTGCCAGTGGGGGCTTCGGCGTCTGCGGCGACGGTGTCGCTCGCGAGGCCCGGGGTGTTGCCCTCGGCCGAGTGGATGCTGACATAGGCATTCCCGGCCAGCCACGCCTTCACATCCGCCGTGCGGCCGTATGCCGCGAACACGGTGTCGGCGCCCGACAGGGTCACGGTCTGCGCGTTGGGGTGCTCCGTGAGGGCGCTGGAATCGATCACAGCGTACGGAGCGGCGGCAGCGATGGTCGCGCTCAGGCTACTCGTCGCAGGCTCGAGGAAGACCGTCCGCTGGGCAATGCCGAGCACGATCATCACGCCCGCAAGAACGAGCGCCACAATGGCAAAAAGGAAACGCACTGATACCCTCCTGTGTCGCCAGCCGCTCCGCACACACGGGTGCCCGAACCCGGAGCGGGTCCGGGAAGCAGCAGACAGGACATTCCACGATACTGTCTCGTCCTGAAAGCTGCCTAATAGACCCCTGTACACGGGACGCACAACCACCGCGTCAACCCACTAAAATTATCATGGCCCCCGTGGACGGACTAAATGCGGGGTCAGAGTTCCAATACAAGGAGATAGTGTGGCGATCGACGAAGCTGATTTCACCCAGGTTTTCCGTGGTTATGACAAAGAAGAGGTCGACAGGGCCATTCAGGGGCTGCGTCGTGATCTGATCCAGGCGAACAGCCAGGGCACGGAAGCCAACAAGGAAATCAAGCGCCTCACCGCGCACATCGACGACCTGAACGCCGAAATCGAAGAGGTCGGCAGCCCCACGTTCTCCGGGCTCGGCACGAAACTCGAGAACACCCTGCGGGTCGCCGAGGAACAGTCCACCCGGGTGATCGCCCAGGCGGACATCGACGCTGAGCGCCTCCGCGCCTCCGCCGCGAGCGAGGTCGACACCCTGCGCCGCGAAGCGACGGAGCGCGCTGAGCGCGCCCTTTCCGACGCAAATGTGAAGGCCAGCCGTCTCCTCGACGACGCCCGCGCCGAAGCCGACGACCTGCTCGCACGCGCCCACGACGATTACACGACCGTCACCGGCGACGCGGTGCAGGAGGCAGCCGCGATCCGCGGTGCCGTCGCCACGGAAGCCGCCGAGCTCCGGGCGACCGTCAAGCGCGAGGTCGCCGCCATCCGCTCCGAAGCAGAGCGGGAGGCCGCGGAGGTCCGCGTCGTCGCGCAGCGCGAAGCAACGGATGCCCGTGAAATCGCCGCAGGGCTGACGCGCGAAACCGAACTCACCCGTGCCGAGGTCGCCCTCGAACTCGACCAGCAGCGCGCGGACCTGGCCAGGGAAACCGAGCAGGCCAGGATCGACCTCACCGCCGAGACCGAAAAGGCCCGCTTCGACAGCGCCCAGGAGGCCGAGCAGGCCGCCATCGACCTCGCCCACGAGACCGAGCAGGCCCACAACGCGCTGGCCGCAGAGATCGACCAGGCCCGCACCGACCTCGCCCGCGAGATCGACCAGGCCCGCATAGACCTCGGCATCGAACGCGAACAGGCGGAGACCGAACTCGCTCGGGAAATCGCCCGCCAGCGCGCCGCCCTCGCCCAGGAACTCGAGAAGGCACGAGCCGCTCAGGCCGCGCGGGCCGAACAGGCCGCCGCCGACCTCGCCAGGGAAAACGAACAGGTGCGCGCGGACTTCACCGCAGACGGCGAACAGCTCCGGATCGACCTCGATAACCAGCTCACGGCCGAGCGCAAGCGCGGCGAGCACGAGCAGGCCCGCCTGCGCCGCGACATCGACCAGACCCGCGCCGACCTCGACGTCGAGCTCAAGGCCCGCCGGGACGAGGCTGAGCAGGGTCATCTGGCCCGCCACCAGGAGGCCGTCGCCCAGACCCAGAAGTTCCTCGACGATGCGACGAAGCAGCTCGCGGAGACCAACCAGCGCACCCTCGAGCTGCGCGCGTTGAACGAGCAGCTCGACTCCGGCGCCCGCGCAGAGGCCAAGACGGCCCGCCTGGCCGCGGAAGCCCATGCCGAGCAGATCGTGCAGGACGCGGAGTCCCGCGCCACGGCACTCATCACCGAGGCGGAAAAGCGGACACGCGCACTCGTCGCCGACGCGGAAGAGCGCCTCTCCCAGATTAGGATTGAGCGCGACTCGGTCGCCGGCTACTTCGAGAGCCTGCGAGGCCTCCTCACGCAGGCGGAAAAGGTCACAGCACTGGACGATTGATTACCGCCCCCACTCCGAGGAGATCCCCGTGAAAATCCAGAACGCATTCCGCCTGGGCCTGATCGGAACCCTCGGGGTCGGGGTCGGGATCCTCATCCTGAGCTCGATCGTCAGTCTGCAGACGATCATCACCTACATCGGTGCCGCCCTGTTCATCGCACTCGGGCTCGACCCTTCGGTGTCCTGGCTCGAGAAGAAGGGCTTTCCGCGCTGGGCGGCGATCCTGGCCGTCCTGATCGCGGTGATCGGGGTGCTGACCGGCGTCATCTTCGCGATCGTCCCGATCATCGTCGATCAGATCACCAAGTTGTCGCAGGCGATTCCCGAGCTCGTCCGGTCCGTCAACACGTCGACGTTCCTGTCGGACATCCAGAAACAGTTCCCCGCGCTCCCCGTTTCCGGAATCGTCAAGTCGATCACGGACTATGTGAGCACCAACGTGACGACGATCACCACCGCGATCATCCAGTCCGGGCTCGCCGTGGTCAGCGGGCTGTTCGGTGCGCTGATCATCGTGATCCTGTCGCTCTACTTCACCGCCTCGCTGCACAGCCTCAAGACCGCGACCTACCAGCTGGTGCCTGCCTCGAAGCGGGAACGGTTCGCCGACCTCAGCGAGCAGATCACGACATCCGTCGGCCGCTTCGTCGTGGGGCAGGCCGCCCTCGCCTCGTGCAACGGCGTGCTGAGCTTCACGTTCCTGTCGATCATCGGCGCACCCTTCCCCGCCCTGCTCGCGGTGATCGCGTTCCTGGGGTCGTTGATCCCCCTCGTCGGCACGATCAGCGGCTCCGTGATCATCGTGCTCGCGTGCCTGATCCCCGGCATCGGCAGCTCGACCCTCACCGCCCTGGTCGCCGCGATCTACTACATCGTGTACATGCAGGTCGAGGCCTACGTCCTGAGCCCCAACATCATGCGCCGCGCCGTGTCGGTGCCCGGCGCTGTGGTCGTCGTCGCGGCTCTCGCGGGCGGGTCACTGCTCGGCATCCTCGGCGCGCTCATCGCGATCCCCGTCGCCGCGGCGGTGCTCATGATCATCAAGCAGGTCGTGATTCCCCGCCAGAACGAGCTCTGACCCGGGCTCGGAGGTCGCTCAGCCGAGCCACTCGGTGGGCAGCGGCGCCGCCGCCGGGTTCACGACGGCAACGATCTCGTTGAGGATGCGCTTGGTCTGGGTCTCCCCCACCCAGAGGTGCTTCCCCCCGTCGACGGCGATGAACAGGGTCTCCGGGACACTCGCGAATCGTTCCCTGGCGGCGTCGGGCCGCAGATAGTCGTCGTGCTCAGGGATGATGGCCACGAGCCGGCGCGAGTTGCCCGCCCAGGCTGCCAGTTCCGCATCCGTCGCCCGGTGCAGCGGCGGGGACAACAGGATCGCCCCGACGATCGGCTGCTCGAGGCCGTACTTGATCGCCAGCTCGGTGCCGAAGGACCAGCCGACCAGCCACGGGTTGGGGAGCTTTCGCTCGGCGACGAACGCCATGGCCGCAGCGACGTCGAGCCGTTCGGCGTTGCCGTGGTCGAAGCTGCCGCCGCTCGTGCCGCGCGTTGAGGTCGTCCCCCGGGTGTTGAACCGCAGCACGGCGAGGTCGGCGAGGGCCGGCAGGCGCCCCGCTGCCTTGCGCAGGATGTGCGAGTCCATGAATCCGCCGTGAGTCGGCAGCGGATGCAGCGTCACGAGTGTCGCGACCGGCTCGCGGTCGAGCGGCAGGGCGAGTTCCCCGACCAGGGTCAGTCCGTCGCTCGTGTGCAGTTCGATGCGCTCACGGCGGGCGGGCAGTTCGACGCCGCCCCGGATCTCGGTGACGGTGGAACTCACGGTGTCTCCCTCGTGCCGGTGTCGACCGGCATCATCTGATTCTCCAGCAGTGGCTGTGCCAGTGCCGGCGGCCGGCGAGGTCGGCGGCCTCGCCCATGAGCCCATCCGCACGCCACGCGACGAGGTGGGGAGTCTTCGGGGCGATCTCGAGACTGCACCCGGGGCAGACGTAACTCTTCGTCGCCCGGACCGCCGTCACGGGCTGAACGGTCCAGAGACCGTCTCGCCGTTCCTCGGTGCGACGCCACCCTGCCCGCATCCGGTCGAGGGTCTCGTCATCACCGGAATCGTCCGAACCGGGCCTGCGACCCCTCGGATGATTGCTGCGTGGCATTGGGACAGTCTACGTCGGCGCGGACACGCACGGGCACGACGGGCGCCACGATCGCGCCCTGCGGGTGCGGAGGTCTAGTACCAGCCGGAGTCGACCGAGTGCGCCCAGGCGCCGCAGGGGGTGCCGTAGCGGCCGGTGATGTAGCCGAGGCCCCATTCGATCTGGGTGCCCGCGTTCGTGGCCCAGTCGGCGCCCGCAGACGCCATCTTCGAACCGGGGAGCGCCTGGGGAATGCCGTATGCGCCGCTGCCGTTCTCCGCCGTGACGCGCCAGCCGGATTCCTTGTTCCAGAGGGAGACGAGGCAGTTGTACTGATCCCCGCCCCAGCCGCGTGAGGCGACCGCGCCGGCGGCGTATTCCTGCGCCGAACCGGGGCTCGCGACGGCCGCCGTCGGTGCCGAGGAGCTCGAACCCGACTTGCTCGACGCCTTGGCCGCAACGACGGGCACAGGGACCGGCTTGGGCTTCACGGTGACGGTGTACGACTCGCGAACGATCGTGTTCGCGTACGTGCCGTTGACCTGAACCACCTGCGTGGCCTGGCCGGCAAAGCGGCCACCGGCGGACTGGAAGTACGGGGACGCGGTCGCGCCGGAGTACGGATCGACGATGGTCACGAGGACAAAGGCCGCGGCAGCAGTGAAGGCGAACAGGAACAGGACACGGGCACGCGGTCGGGGCTTCCTGACCCTCCGAATGGTCGGAGTGGTGGCATTTCCGGACTCAATTACGCTTAGGTGTCTTCCCACGATTTCTCGAGCCTAACCCAGATTTCGGATAACAGCCAGATAACGGTGCGTGATTCACCGAACGGCGAGCATGACGTCGACGACGTTGTCGAGGACGACATCGACCTGCACTTCGCGATATCCCCCGCGTTGTTGACGGAAAACGGCCGAACGCACGTCGTCCGCGGTGATCGGGAAACCGTCCTCGAAGTACTTGATCACCTTGTTCGCGAATCGGTCGACATCCGCTCGGTTGTACCCGACGCTCAGAAAGCTGACCCGGCTGAAGCGGTGCCCTGCGGGGCGTCCCAGGCGGTCGACGAGCTCCTGCGCGCGGCCCCTGGCGCTTTCGAGCCACGCCTGCGTGCCGGTGGCTCCCGCCTCCCGCTCGCGATCGCGCACGGCGAACGCGTCTTCGAGACGTTCGAGGGCCGCGTCGACATGGGAGGACGAGTAGCCGCCCTTCTGCATCGAGAACGCGGTGTGGCGGATGCTTTCGGCCGTCATCGGTTCGGCGTCGGCGCTCGCATCGTACGCACGACGCGCACTCGCCAGAAACTCGTCGACCTGGGTGACGTTGTAGCCGAGCGTCTTCTTGCCGGCCCGGGGGAATGTGGTGCTCACTGGATCATTCTGCCCCACGGCGAGGCCCCTGTCGACAGCGTGCCCCCGGCCGGGGTCCGTTCCGGGTCAGTGGGAGATCAGGTACAACGCGTACGTTGCGGCCGCTGAGGGAAGAATCGAGTCCATCCGGTCGAGGAAGCCACCGTGGCCGGGAAGCCAGGAACTCATGTCCTTGATCCCGAGGTCGCGTTTGATCAGCGACTCGGCCAGGTCGCCGAAGGTGGCGCTCAACAGAATGACGAGTCCGAAGATCAGGCCGAACCACCACGGTTCCCCGATCATGAACACGGCCAGAACCACGCCGACGATCAGGCAGGCGAGGCCGGCGCCCGCGAAGCCTTCCCAGGTCTTCTTGGGGCTGATCGTCGGCACCATGCGGTGCTTGCCGAAGGACAGCCCGGCCGCATACGCCGCGGTGTCGTTGGAGATCACCAGGAGCAGGAAAGCGAGGGTCCACCACTGTCCGTCCGGCTGGGCGGCGAGCAGCACGGCGAAGCTGCCGAGGAACACGACGTAGGTCTGGATGAAGAAACCGGCGCCGATGTCACCGAACACCGAGCGTGTGGTTCCCCGGTGCGCCGGACTGAGCAGCAGGGCCACCCGCCAGAGACCGATGAAAAGGATTCCGGCGAGGGTGACGAGGAACTGGCCGCTCGCTCCCCAGTAGAAGGCGGCGGGGACGACGGAAATCGCGGCGATGACCACGGCGATCCGCGGCACGTTACGCCCGGACTGCCGAAGGGCCTGCGCGAGCTCGAAAGCCGTGAACCCGACGAACGCGGCCGCGCAGACCATGAACAGCTGTTTGATGAAGATCAAGCTCACCAGCATGAACAGGCCGAGCGCGAGGCCGATCAGGGTCGCCAGGATCAGGTTGCGTCCCGTTCGGGCCGCGATCCGCTCGTTCGTGGCATCCAGCTGCGCCCGCGTCGCCTGCATCTGACGTTCGATGTCTGCGCGGGTCGACTGCATCTGGCGTTCGATGTCGGTACGGGCGGCGTGCACCTGTGCCCGGAATTCCGAACTGCCGGACCCATGCGGTTTCTTGGGCGGCACCGGTGCACTGTCTCCGGTTTCGTCGCGTGACTCGTGCGTCATGACGCTGGCTCCGCCCTTAAATCTCGAGGAGTTCGGCCTCTTTGTGCTTGAGCGCGGTGTCGATCGCGTCGACGTGGGTCTTCGTGATCTGCTCGAGCTCCTTTTCCGCCCGGGCCACATCGTCGTCACCGACTTCGCTCTTCAGCGCATCGAGTTCGTCCTTCGCCTTGCGGCGCAGGTTGCGCACGGAGATCTTGGCGTCTTCTGCCTTGGTCCGCACGATCTTGACGTACTCCTTGCGGCGGTCCGCCGTGAGTTCCGGCAGGGTCGCCCGGATGACGTTGCCGTCGTTTCCGAGGTTGGCGTCAAGGTTCGGGGTGTCCCGGATGGCCTGCTCGATGTCGCGCAGTGCGCCCTTGTCGTACGGTCCGATCAGGAGCGTGCGTGCTTCCGGGTTCTGCAGTGACGCGAGCTGCTCGAGCGGGGTCTGGGAGCCGTAGTAGTTCACCAGGATCTTCGCGAACATCTGCGGGTTCGCCCGCCCGGTGCGCACGGTCCCGAAATCGTCTTTGGCGGCTTCGAGGGCCTTGTGCATTCGTGCGCTTGCATCGGACAGAACATCCGCGATCACGGTAACTCCTTCGTTGAGGCTTCGATCTGGGTGATTTCGACCTGGGGACTTCGACCTGGAGCCATTTCGACCGCAGGTGACATCGACAAGTTTAGTTGGAGACGAGGGTTCCCAGATCGGCTCCGAGGATGGCGGCGGTGACATTGCCCTGTGGCGCCATTCCGAAGACCTGCATCGGCATCCCGTTGTCCATGCAGAGGCTGAAGGCTGTCGAGTCGACGACCTTCAGCCCACGCTGCAGGGCGTCCTGGTAGGTGAGGTGGTGGATCAGTTCCGCGTCCGGGTTCGTGCGCGGGTCGTCCGAGTAGACGCCGTCGACGCCGTTCTTGGCGACGAGGACGATGTCGGCGCCGATTTCGAGGGCACGCTGCGCGGCGACGGTGTCCGTGGAGAAGTACGGCAGGCCTGCCCCGGCACCGAAAATGACGACGCGTCCCTTTTCGAGGTGGCGTTCGGCCCGGCGCGGAATGTACGGCTCGGCGACCTGGGTCATCGCGATCGCGGACTGGACCCGGGTCTCTGCTCCGGCCTGTTCCAGGAAGTCCTGGAGGGCGAGGGCGTTCATGACGGTGCCGAGCATGCCCATGTAGTCGGCCCTGCCCCTGTCCATGCCGCGCTGGGACAGCTCAGCGCCGCGGAAGAAGTTGCCGCCGCCGACGACGACGGCGATTTCCACCGTCTGTGCGGCTTCGGCGATCTCCCGGGCAAGTGAGCTGATCACATCCGGGTTCACGCCGAGGCTCCCCGCGCCGAACGCCTCGCCGGAGAGTTTGAGAAGGACTCTGCGCTTCTTACCCGAATCTGACATGCCCTGGGGGTCCTTCCGTTGTACCTGATCTAAAACTACTGCGTGCCGACTCCATGCGGACACAGAGATGGAGACCGGCCTGCTCGCGCAAGCCGGTCTCCATCGTTGGTACTGTCGAGCCTATTGCCTAGGCGCCGACCTTGAAGCGGGCGAATCCGGACACCGTGAGACCGGCATCCTTCAGCACCTTCGCGACGGACAGCTTGTTGTCCTTCGCGTAGTCCTGCTCGAGCAGGGCGACCTGCTTGAAGTAGGCGTGGATGCGGCCTTCGACGATCTTGGGCAGTGCCGCTTCCGGCTTGCCCTCGTTCTTCGAGATCTCGGTGACGATGCGACGCTCGGCCTCGACGAGGTCCGCCGGGACGTTCTCGCGGTCGAGGTACTCCGGGTTGGCGAAGGAGATGTGCTGGGCGACGCTGCGTGCGGTCTCAGCGTCCTCTCCCGAGTAGCCCAGAACGACGCCGACCTGCGGGGGCAGGTCCTTGCTGGTCTTGTGCAGGTAGATCGCGAACTTCTCACCCGTGACGGATGCGACGCGACGCAGCTCGAACTTCTCACCGATGATCGCGGCTTCGCCATCGATCAGTTCGGCGACGGTCTGGCTGCCCGCAGGGGCGGCCAGGCCTTCGGCGACCGAGGTGGCACCGGCAGCGGCAACCGCGTCCAGGACCTTCTCGGCGAGGGCGCCGAACTTGACACCCTTGGCGACGAAGTCGGTCTCGCAGGCGAGCTCGATCAACGTTGCGGTCGTGCCGATTTCCTTGGCGGCGACGAGGCCCTCAGAGGTGGAACGGTCAGCGCGCTTGGCGTTGCCCTTCGCACCCTTGAGACGCAGGATCTCGACGGCCTTCTCCATGTCGCCGTCGGCTTCGACGAGGGCGTTCTTGGTGTCGACCATGCCCGTACCGAGGCGTTCACGGAGGGCTTTGACGTCTTGCAGGCTGATGCTGGCCATACCGGGTTCCTTACTTGGTTTCTTCGGCGGGAGCGTCGGTGGCAACAACGGCTGCCACGTCGGCTGCTTCTTCGACGACCTGCTCGGCGGCGACGGTTGCGTCGGCGACCTCAACGGTCTCGGCGGAGGACTGCTCGGGGGTGGCGTCGGTTGCGGCGACATCCTCGGTCTTCAGCAGTTCTGCTTCCCACGCGGCGAGGGGCTCGATTTCGGCCTCCGGCTTGGCGTGGCGCTGGATCAGGCCCTCGGCTGCTGCGTCCGCGATGATGCGGGTCAGCAGGCCGACGGAGCGGATGGCGTCGTCGTTGCCCGGGATCGGGTACTGCACGTCGTCGGGGTCGCAGTTGGTGTCGAGGATCGCGATGACGGGGATGCCGAGCTTGCGGGCTTCGTCAATGGCGAGGTGCTCCTTGTTGGTGTCGACAACCCAGAGCGCGGACGGCGTCTTCGTCAGGTTGCGGATACCACCGAGGCTCTTGTGCAGCTTGACGAGCTCGCGCTTCTTGATGAGCATTTCCTTCTTCGTGAACCCGCTCTTGGCGGTGTCCTCGAAGTCGAGCTCTTCGAGCTCTTTCATGCGGGCCAGACGCTTGGAGACGGTCTGGAAGTTGGTGAGGAGGCCACCGAGCCAGCGCTGGTTGACGTACGGCTGGCCAACACGGATGGCCTGCTCTGAGATCGATTCCTGCGCCTGCTTCTTGGTGCCGACGAAGAGGATCGTGCCGCCGTGGGCGACGGTCTCCTTGACGAAGTCATAGGCCTTGTCGACGAAGCCGAGGGACTGCTGCAGGTCGATGATGTAGATGCCCGAGCGCTCCGTGAAGATGAATCGCTTCATCTTCGGGTTCCAACGGCGGGTCTGGTGTCCAAAGTGCACGCCGCTGTCGAGCAGCTGGCGGATGGTGACGACGGCCATGAGCCGTACTCCTTGTCCGGCGCGCCGCATACGCGGCAAAACGCCAATCGGTTCGTGTCCTGATCGGTCGATCACGACTCCTGGTGCCCGGCGCACCTCCGCCTGGCTTCCGAGGAAGCCGGACCGAATGGGGGTGTTGGCCGAATGGGCACGCGTAGTCAGCGCACGAAGCGCTGCTGCCATAACTTTAGCACCCGGCGAACCCGGTTCCAGCCAGCTCTCCGCGGTTCGGTGAGTGGATGTCCCCCTCGGCTCGTCCTCACCAGGCTGCGTCGTTCACGGCTTCTGCACCACCCCGCCCGCACCCGATCGATTCGCCGCCGCGAGCCGGAGTCTGGGCGCATGCCGATTCACCGCCGCACCGCCGACGCCCTGGTCGCCGCCCTCCTGGCCTGCTTCGCCGTCGCTCCCACGTCGGCCGGCCAGAACGAACCACGGGCCCAGCGCCAGCCGATATCGAACACGATGCCCGCGCCGACTCCGACGCCTACTCCTACTCCGGCGGGACCGGCGGCTTCGGCGTGGGCGTGGCCGCTCGCTCTGCCGCATCCCGTGCTCCGGGAGTTTCGTGCGCCCGTCTCCGAATACGCCGCAGGGCACCGCGGAATCGACCTGGCCGCGCACCCCGGCGACCCCGTCTTTGCCGTCGCGGACGGCACCGTGACGTTTGCCGGGATCGTCGTGGACCGGTCCGCGATCGCTCTCGCCCACGACGGCGGACTCGTCTCGAGCATGGAACCGGTCACGGCCCTCGTCGCACCCGGGGATTCCGTGCGGCGCGGCCAGCTCATCGGCCGCGTCGCGACCGGCGGCCACTGCGGTGACGGCTGCGTGCACCTCGGGGCGCGGATCTCCGGCCGGTACGTGTCGCCGATGCGGTACCTCGGCGGCGTCCCGCGTGCCGTGCTGCTTCCGACGGAGTCGGCCGCCCACCTCAGGCGGCGGGACGCCTCCCGGCGGAGCCCGGTCGAACAGGAACTGTGGCACGCCGTCGTCCAGGACGACGGGCTCCAGACCGGCGGGCCCCAGGACGGCCTGCTCCGAGGCGCCGAGCTCCGAGGCGGCGGCGCTCAGGCTCGCGGGTGGGCGTTCTGGTAGCTCTGCCGCAATCGTTCTGCGGAGACGTGGGTGTAGATCTGGGTCGTGCCGAGGCTCGCGTGTCCGAGCAGTTCCTGCACGGCGCGCAGGTCGGCCCCACCGTCGAGGAGGTGGGTGGCGGCGGTGTGCCGCAGCGCGTGCGGCCCGGCGGGCCCGTTGCCGGGGATTTCGGCGAGGAGTCCGGCGACCAGCCGGTACACGGCTCGCACTCCGATGCGGCGCCGGTGGGTCGCGAGGAACAGCGCGGCGGGGCGTCCGGCGGTGCTCCCGGCGATGTTCCCGGAGGGTTCCTCCGGGGCCGCGAGCAGCATCGGTCGCGCACGCTTGAGGTAGGCGATGAGAGCACGCTGCGCGGGGACGCCGAAGGGCACGACGCGTTCCTTGGACCCCTTGCCGGTCACCCGCACGGTGAGCTGGGAGAGATCGACATCCGGGACGTCGAGTCCGACGAGCTCGGACACGCGCAGCCCGGAGGCATAGAGCAGCTCGACGATGGCCTGGTCGCGCAACTCGTGCGGGCCGCCGGCCCTGGCGCGCAGCTCGAGGTGGTCGAGGAGTGCCTGCATCTGCGCCCGGTTGATCACCCGGGGCAGGGTCCGGCCCGGTTTGGGCGAGCGCAGGCGCACGGCCGGGTCGAGCGGGCTCACGCCCGTTCGGGTCAGCCAGGCCGTGAAGCTCCGGGCCGAGGCGGACCTCCGCGCGATCGTCGCCTTGGAGAGACCGGCCTGGGTCGCCACCCACAGCCAGTCGCGCAGCAGGTCAAGGGACAGCCCGTCGGTGTCGCCGACCCCACGTTCGGCGGCGAAGGCTAGGAGACCGCGGAGGTCCGTCCGGTAGGCGCGGACGGTGTTCGGCGAGAAGCCACGCTCCGCGGCCAGGTAGACGGTGAAGTCCTCGAGAAGGGCCGCGAGGGGAATCCGCCCGCCGCCCGCCGTCGCGCTCACGCCTGGCGTGAGAAGGCCTCGGTCCGCTCGTCGGGGCTCATCGCCTCGATGCGGGCCAGGAACTCGGAGTCGAAGCGGGTCGCGGGGTCGAAGTCGCCGAGCACGACATGGGAGTGCACGACGCTCTCCGGGTAGACGTGCACGAGGTTGATCGACTGGCCGCCGCGCACACCCGTGAGTTCCCGGGCCGGCGCGCTCGGGTCGATGGTGTAGCAGGTGGCCGCGGCCACCGAAACCGGGATGCCGGCGAAGAGCCCGGTCGTGGCGTAGTGCAGGTGCCCGCCGAGAATGCCGCGGATATCGCTTCCGGCGATGACCTCGGCCAGGCCGGCCTGGTCCCTGAGTTCGAGCAGGCTCATCAGGGGCACCATGGTCGGGATCGGCGGGTGATGCAGGGCGAGAAGCGTGCCGTGCGGCGCGGGCTCGCGCAGAACCTCGGCGAGCCAGGCCAGCTGCTCGGCGGAGAGGGCGCCGTGGTGGTAGCCGGGAACGCTCGTGTCGAGAGCGATCAGGCGGAGTCCGTCGAGGTCGTGCACCGCGTCGACGGGTGCGGCAGCGGATGCCCCGTGCCCGGTTTCGCGGAGCAGCTCGCTGCGGAAGGGCGCCCGCTTGTCATGATTGCCCATCACCCAGATGACGCGGGCCCCGAGCCGGTCGGCCGCGGACTCGACGAGGTCCCTGATGCGCCGGTAGGCATCCGCTTCGCCGGTGTCGGCGATGTCACCCGTGAAGACGAGGGCATCGATCGGCTGGCCGGAGCGTTCCAGCTGGGCGAGGGCTTCGTGCACGGGGGTGTCGGTATCGACGGTGCCATAAAGGGGCAGGCCGGCACCGTGTGAATCAACACCGAGGAAGTGCGTGTCGCTGATGTGCGCGATGACGTGACTCGCCGGTCCGTACTGGCCCAACTGGACCTGGCCCACTGGAACACCGCTCATGGCTCACCTTTCGTCCGCTCCAGACTAGGGCCTGGCACTGACACTCCCCCGGCGCCCCGGCCGCGTCGCTCAGTCCTGCGGGTCTTCCCCGACGCTGCCGTCGGCGCGCTCCCGCAGCAGGTCGAGGTGACCGAGGTGCCGTGCGGTCTCCTCGACCAGGTGGATCAGGATCCAGCGCAGGCTGAACCTACGGCGCACCGAGACGGCGTCGAGTGAGGCGGCCGCCGCGATGATCGCGTCGCAGCGGCGGGACTCCGCCGCGTAGTCGGCGAGCAGCTCGGCCATGGTCACGTCGGCCGGCACGTGGAACTCCCCGTCGGGATCCGCGTCTGTCCAGTCGAAGGTCAGCCCGTCCTGGCCTGCGAAAACGTCGCGCAGCCAGGACCGCTCGACGTTCATCAGGTGCCGGACGATGCCGTGCGCGGTCATGCCGCTCGGCGTCGCGACCGGCCGGAGCTCCGCATCCGCGGCGTCGCAGACCTTCCACGCGACGAGGTCACGCTGGCGTTGAAGGAATCCCAGGATCGTCGTGCGTTCGTCGCCGAAGTGCGCGGCTTCGGCGACTCCGGCGCGCACGCCGTTCTCCCGGCCGGAGCCGTCAGTCTTAGCGTTCAGGTATTCAGCCATGCCCCTTTCTAGCGCGAATCTCGCGCTTCGGCCGTCGCCCCCGTATCGAATTCAGGAGAATCGTGCCAATGACCCAAGCCTGCCCGCGGACCAGTGCGGCCGGCCCGCCGCGATCCGGCGGATCTCCTGAATTCGGGACACCTCGGTGGCGGCGGCCGACGGTAGGTGGGGCACTGGTCGGGGCGGACGGCCCGGACTACCATGGCCCCATGTCAGCTCAGCCCGGCGCATACGACGAGCCACTGGGACGGGCCAGAGAGCACGCGCTCGCGTGGCTCGGTTCGCTCGGCACCCGCCCGGTGGGTCCGCGCGCAGACGCCGACACCCTCACCGAGCTGTTCTCCGGTCCGCTTCCGGAGTCCCCCACCGCCCCAGCATCCGTGGTCGACGAGCTGGCCGCCCTTGCCGAACCCGGCCTGATGGCCATGCCGTCGGGTCGGTTCTTCGGCTGGGTGATCGGCGGCACCCTCCCGGCGGCGCTGGCCGCGGACTGGCTCGTCAGCGCCTGGGATCAGAACGCCGCGATGCGCTTCGCGACGCCGGCGACTGCCGCTGCCGAGGAGGCCGCGGGGACATGGGTCCTCGACCTGCTCGGGTTGCCGGACGGTTCCGACGTCGGATTCACCACCGGGGCCACGATGGCCAACTTCGTCGGACTCGCTGCCGGGCGCCAGTGGGTGCTCGAGCGCGTGGGCTGGAATCTCAGCAGGGACGGATTGTCCGGGGCGCCGCGCGTGCGGGTGTTCGTGGGCGAGGAGCGGCACGCGGTGATGGACCTCGCACTCCGCTACCTGGGCCTCGGCGAACCCATCGCCGTTGCGGCCGACGCGCAGGGCCGGTTGGACCCTCGCGCCCTCGCGGCCGCGATGCAGGAGGGTGAGGGGCCGGCCATCGTCTGTCTTCAGGCAGGGAACCTGCACTCCGGTGCCTTCGATCCGATGACGGCGGCGATCCGGGTCGCGCGGGAGCACCATGCCTGGGTGCATGTGGACGGTGCGTTCGGCCTCTGGGCCGCGGCGAGCCCGAAATACCGCACGCTCGTGGCGGGCGTCGAGGGGGCCGACTCCTGGGCGACCGACGCGCACAAGACCCTCAACGTGCCCTATGACTGCGGGATCGCGATCGTCGCGAATCCGGCGACGGTCCGGTCCGTGTTCGGCGTGCACACGAGCTATCTGTTGCAGCCGGCGACCGACGGCCCGGGCGACCCCTTCGAGAAGGTACCGGAGCTCTCCCGCCGGGCCCGCGGCATCCCGGTGTGGGCTGCACTGCGGTCGCTCGGGCGATCCGGCACGATCGACCTCGTCGAGCGCCTCGCCGGTCACGCCCGTTCCCTCGCCGAGGGCCTCGGACACATTCCCGGCGCCGAGGTCGTCAACGACGTGGTCTTCACCCAGGTGTGCGTGAGCTTCGGCAGCGACGCCCGCACCCGGCGCGTGACCGAGCTGCTCCTCGGCCAGGGCACCACCTGGATGTCTGGTTCCGTCTGGCGCGGCCGCGAGGTCTTACGCATCTCGGTCAGCAACTGGTCGACGGATGCCGCCGACGTCGCAGACTCCCTCGCGGCCGTACGGCGGGCGTGCGAAACCGCAGGCCACGACGGCGAGGAGACGCCTGCGGGCCTGTACCAGGGCTGACGGTTTCACGGCAGGCCGATATCGGGGCCGGCGAGCAGCAGGCATGACGGCATCGGACACCGACCGACACCGCGGGGTGATCCACCGTCGCCGTCCGACTGGCTCAGGCGTTCCGCACCCAGCCGGTCGCACGCTCGCGCGCGGCGCCTTCGAGCCCGAGGGCACCGAGCGCGGCACGCACAGACATGGTGGAGAGGCCGGCGCGGCGGGCGAGGTCGCCGACTTCGCGTGGGGACCGGCCGCTCAGGGCGTCGAAGACCCGCACCTGTTCACTGGTGCGCCCGCCGCCCGCGATCCCGCGTTCCGATTCCGTCTCTGATTCCGGAAAGTCCAGAGGCACCTGGACCAGGTGCTCGGCGACGAGTTCCGCCATTTCGGCGGCCGTGGTCACGCAGACGGCGTCGTACTCGCGGATCAGCCGGTGACACCCGGCTGAGGCCGGTGACGTGACCGGGCCAGGCACGGCGCCGAGCGGCCGCCCGAGGGTGGCCGCGTGGCCGGCGGTATTGAGCGATCCGGACCGCCACCCTGCCTCCAGGACGATGGTGGCCAGACTGGTCGCGGCAATCAGCCGATTCCGCTGCAGGAACCGCCACTTGGTGGGCGCGGCCCCGCACGGGAGCTCGGAGATGACGGCACCCTCCGCGGCGATCCGCTCGAGGAGGTCGACGTGTCCGCTCGGATATGGCCGGTCCACTCCCCCGGCGAGAAACGCCACGGTTCGACCGCTGCTCGCCAGTGCCGCTTTGTGCGCCATCCCGTCGATCCCGTACGCGGCGCCGCTGATGATCGCGAATCCACGGTCCACGAGTCCGGCGGAAGCTTCCATCGCGATGTGCTCGCCGTAGCGGGTGGCGGCCCGGGCGCCGACAAGGGCGATCGACTCCCGGAACGCGCCGAGGGCATCGGCCGGGCCACGCCACCAGAGGGCGAGCGGGGCGTGTACCCCGAGGTCCTCGAGCCCGGCCGGCCAGTCGTGGTCACCGGGGATAGCCAGCCGTGCGCCCGATCGCGCAGCCTGCCGAAGCGAAATCATGACGACGACAGGATCGAGCCGCGGGCGCCAGCGCTCCAGGGCGCGGTCGAGTCCGGCGGCGACGACCGTTCCCTGCTCCACCCCCGCGGCGAGGAGCTCCCGGGCAACACGGTCAGGTGACCAGGCTTCGATCACGAGGCGCAGGGCGGGAACAGCGCCGAGCGCCCTCACGACGAGACCTGCGGTCCCATCGCCGGGTTCGCTGATGCACGACCAGGCCGCGCGAGCGTGCAGCTCGGCCGCGAGCTCCACGGTCAGGGCGGCCCCGGGTGGGCGCACGCCGGTCGCGAGGTCCATCATCGTGGTCTCATCGGGTTCGAATGGCATCGTGCGTCCTGTCCTTCCGTCGGTGGATGTCCGGCTCTAGCCGGTGCGCAGGTAGAGAGCCTGCCCGAGCTGCTCGACACCGGGCAGATCGGCGCCCTCGAGGTCGGCGATCGACCAGGCGACGCGGAGCACCCGGTCATAGCCGCGCATGGTGATGCCACCGCGTTCCAGTGCTCGATCGAGCGCGGCCGTCGTCGCCCGGTCGAGGCGCAGGTGCCTGCCGCGGAGCCAGGAACCGGGCACCGCGGAGTTGAGCGACCAGGGTGTGCCGGCGAGGCGCTCCCGTGCGGCGCCCCTGGCCTGGATCACCCGTTCCCGCGCCGCGGAGCTCGTCAGGCGAGGTTCCTCGGCAGCGAGCCGCAACTGGGCAGCCGTGATCCGGTTCACGTGCAGTTGGATGTCGATCCGGTCCAGCAGCGGCCCGGAGATACGGGCGAGGTACCGCCGCCGGGCGCTCGGCGGGCACGAGCACTCGAGGCCGGCGACGCCGTACTGCCCGCACGGGCACGGATTCGCGGCCATCACGAGCTGGAACCGTGCCGGGAAGTGGGCGACGGCGTTGGCGCGGTGAATGCTGATCATTCCGGATTCGAGCGGCTGCCGGAGGGCATCGAGAACGGCCGATGCGAACTCGGGCGCCTCATCGAGGAAGAGTACCCCGTGACAGGCGCGGGCGGCGGCGCCCGGCCGGATCTGGCCGCTGCCGCCGCCGACCATGGCCGCGGCCGTCGCCGTGTGATGCGGCGCTTCGAGCGGCGGCCGGGTCACGAGGGAGCGGCCGAGTCCGCGGCCGCCGAGGGACCGCAGCGAACTCGCCTCAAGGGAGGCGGCCGGGTCCAGGTCGGGCAGGAGCCCGGGCAGGCGGGCGGCGAGCATGGTCTTGCCGGAGCCGGGCGGCCCGAGCATGAAGAGGTGGTGGCCGCCGGCCGCCGCGATCTGCAAGGCCAGGATCGCGTCCTCGTTGCCGATGACCTCGGCGAGGTCCGGTGGCCCGGCGTCGGCGTCGTTCCCGACCGGCCCGGCTTCTGCGGGCCATTCGATCGTGTCGACCGGCACCGGTGTGAGCTCTGCCCCATGCCAGATCGCCGCCTCGCGGAGGGAGGCGACCCCGATCACGGTGATGCCGGGCACGAGTTCTGCTTCTGCGGCGTTTCCGGCGGGGACCATGACGGTGCGGTGGCCGAGCCGCGACGCCGCGATCACTGCGGGCAGCATGCCGGGGACTGGTCGAAGACGCCCGTCGAGCGCGAGCTCGCCGATGTGCACGACCGAGCCGACCGACCGAGCCGCGATGACCCCGTCCGCGGCAAGGCACGCGAGCGCGATTGCGAGGTCGAACCCCGAACCGTGTTTCGGCAGTGCCGCCGGCGACAGGTTGATCGTGAGCTTGTTGTGGGTCAGCGGGCAGCCGGAGTTCTTTGCCGCGGCCCGAACCCGCTCGGTCGCCTCGGAGAGCGCCGCGTCCGGCAGGCCGATCAGCACCATGCCGGGGAGCTGGCTCGAGATATCGGCCTCGACTTCGACGAGCGCCCCGGTCAGCCCGAGCAGGGCGACGGCGTGGGTCCGGGCGAGGCCCATCAGGCTGCGCCCATCAGACGGCACTCACGAGACCGCGCTCTCGGAACACGCTTTCGGAACGCGCTCACTAGAACACACCGGGCAGGTGCTCGATCACCGGGACGGCACCGGGGGCGAGGATCACCGCGATCGCGTCGATCCTGATCCGCCCCGGCCAGGCATCCGCCTGCTCGCACCACGCCGCTGCGAGTCTGCGGAGCCGGGCGAGCTTGACGACGGTGATCGCCTCGAACGGATGCCCGAAACCGGTCCCCGAACGCGTCTTCACCTCGACGAAGGCGACCTCCCCGTCCTGCTCGACGACGAGGTCGATTTCGCCCTGCTCGCACCGCCAGTTGCGGGCGAGGAGCGTATACCCGGCAGCGGTGAGGAACCGTGCCGCGTGCTCCTCACCGAGCCTGCCCAGATCGTCTTTGTGTGCCACGACTGCCTCCCACGGACAGGATGCCGGGGGTGGGCCACCCTCCGCGGGGACGTCCTCGACCGGTGGACAGCGGGCCGACGTCGACGCCTGGTGAGGAGAGTCGGAAAGTCACTCTCCGAGAGTCCGTGCACCGTCCCGGCGGGACTCCTGGGCCCCGGGAGACTAGAAGCCGAGGCTCCTGAGCGCCTCGTCCATGCGCTCGGCGAGCACCCGGTATCCCTCGTCGTTCGGGTGCAGGCCGTCGCCGGCCTTCCATTCCGGGTGGCCGTCGAGCCAGTGCGAGGCGCCGGGGATGTAGTCGGCGTCGATCGCCGCCGCGCCCGCGCTCACCCAGTCGATGATCTGCTGGACCGAGCCTGGCCGGTCGTCGGTGTACCAGAACGGCTCGACCACGATGACGCGTGCGGCCGGAAGCGCCGCACTGATTCTGGTGAAGTCGGCGGTGATGGCGGAGCGGATGCGGTCGGCGCGAGCGGGCATCGAGAAGTCGTCGTTGAGACCCATCGTCACGATCACGATGTCGGGGCGGGCGTCGATGACCTGGTCGACGAGGTCAGTCGGCACGTCGGCCCGGTGGTTCACAAAACCGAGGCCGTTCACGCTCGGGTTCACCTCGGTCCAGCCGTGCTCGACGGAAACGAGCGTCGACCACCGATGTTCTGGACTCGAAGCCCCGGTCCCGAGCGTGTACGAGTCTCCGTAGAACGCCACGACGGGACCGCCACCCGGAGACCCCGCCGTCGCCGCCGGAATCGGTTCGGTCGGTACCGCACGTCCGACCGAACCGATCACGGCGACGAGTCCGACGACGACGGCCACAGACCCCACCCACAGGGCCAGGACGGTTCGGGTCATTCGTCGGGGTGTCCTCACACCAGTCATTCGGAGCAGGACTCGCAGTGGTTTGCCCGGCGGTGCGGGAAAGATCCGGTCACGACACCAGCCGGGGCGTGCCGGTCCCCGCTGCCGCGAATGCGGCATCCGTCGCCCGGAGCACGCGCAGCACGTTCGCCCCGCCGAGTGCGGCGAGCTCGACGGCGGTCCAGCCCCGCGCGGCGAGCTCGGTGAGGAGGGCCGGGTAGCCGTCGACGCCCTCGAGGCCGACCGGGAATTCGTCGGTGCCGTCGAAATCGCCGCCGAGGCCGATGTGCCGGATCCCCGCGACCCGGCGGGCGTGCTCGATGTGGGCGATGACCTCGTCGAGGGTGACCGTCGGCGCGGGGCCGTCCCTGGGGCCGTCGAACCACGCGGAGAAGTCCGGGGAGAGGAACTGCGGAACGAAGGTGAGCATCAGCACGCCGTCGTTGTCCCGCAGGCGTTCGAGCACGTCGTCCGGGACATTCCGCGGGTGGTCCGTGACCGCGGCGCAGGAGCTGTGGCTGAAGATCACCGGTGCGGTCGTGACGGAGAGCGCCGCGTGCGCGGTCGCCGGGGAGACGTGGGACAGGTCGACGAGCATGCCGAGCCGGTTCATCTCACGCACGTACTCGGCACCGCGTTCGGTGAGGCCGCCGTGCACGGGCTCGTCTGTGCCAGAGTCCGCCCAGGTCGTGTTGTGCACGTGCGTGAGCGTGAGGTAGCGCACCCCGAGCCGCGCGAACATCCGCAGCACGGCCGGCGAGTCGTTGAGGCTGTGCGCGCCCTCTGCGCCGAGGAGCGACGCGATCCTGCCGTGGGCCCTGGCCGACTCGACGTCGGCGGCGCTCCGGGCGATCTGGAAGTCGTCCGGGTAACGCGCCGCGAGTCGGTAGACCCAGTCGATCTGCTCGAGGGTGCCCTGAACGGCGTCGGCGCCCAGCGATTCGTCGCTCACGTAGACCGACCAGAACTGCGCGCCCACGCGTCCGGCCCGGAGCCGCTCGATGTCGGTGTCGGTCGTCAGACCCCGCTCGAGTCCCTCGACGGAGTACGCCCGGTTCTCCCGGCACTCCCAGGCCCAGTCGTTGTGGCCGTCGACGAGGGGCGCGAGTTCGAGGGCGCGGTCGACGACCGCGGCAGCATGATCCGGCGACGGGGCAGGGGCGGCGGGGTTCTGGGCGGCGGATGCGGGGGGCATGGTCCCACGCTAGTGCCGCCGTTCCCTGCGCGTCACCCCGTTCCCGCCAGCGCCGGTGCGGTGCGGGTTACTAGGCTGGGACCATGGGATTACGCGACAGGTTGGTCGACCTCGGCATGAAGACGATGAGTCTCACGCACCGGGCCGTGCTCAAGGCGTCCGGTGGCCGGTTGCTCGCCTCGTTCGGGCCGATCCCGGTCGTCGAACTGCACACGATCGGCCGCTCGACCGGCAAGCGCCGCACGACCATGCTCACGGCCCCGATCCACGACCGGAACCGCTTCGTGCTGATCGCCTCGAAGGGCGGCAGCGACCGGAACCCGCAGTGGTACCTCAACCTCGTCGCGAACCCCGACGTCGAACTCACCGTGCACGGCACGACGAAGAAGCTGCGGGCTCGTACTGCAGACGGCGCGGAGAAGGCGGAGTTGTGGCCGCAGATCGTCGCCGCGTACAAGGGCTACGAGGGCTACCAGCAGAAGACGAGCCGGGACATCCCCGTCGTGGTCTGCGAGCCGCGCTAGAAAGCCCCGCTGGGGACTCCTGCCCGGAGGCTACTCGTCGAGCGCGAGTTCCTTGGGCAGTTCGAATTCCTTCGAGGCCAGTTCCTCGACGTTGACGTCCTTGAACGTCAGCACGCGCACCGACTTCACGAAGCGGTCGGAGCGGTACACGTCCCAGACCCAGACGTCCTTCATGTTCAGTTCGAAGTAGAAGTCGTGCTCGGTGTCCCGGCGCACGAGTTCGACCTCATTGGCCAGGTAGAAGCGCCGTTCCGTCTCGACGACGTACTGGAACTGCCCGACGACATCCCGGTATTCGCGGTACAGGGCCAACTCGACCTCGCGGTCGTAGTCTTCGAACTCTTCTTCTTCCATGGTGAGACAATCCTACGCTGAGATGGTCAGCCACGATTTGCGATGGAGCCCGGTCGGTCCGAGGCGACCGATCGCAGCCATGTGCTCCGCACTGCCGTAGCCCTTGTTGCCCGCCCATCCGTATCCGGGCGTGGCCGCATCCGCTGCGATCATCAGCCCGTCGCGGTGCACTTTCGCGATCACGGATGCCGCGGACACGGACGCGCAGTCCTGGTCGGCCCGGATCCGGGTCACCACCGACAAAGGCGTCGCGAGGGCCTTGTTGAGGTAGTCGTCGTTGCCGTCGAGGAGCACGACGCTTCCCCGGACATCCACTCCCGCGGCGAACAGCTCGGCGAGGGCACGCTTGCCCGCGAGCCCGAGGGCGGCGATGATGCCGATCTCGTCCACCTCGCTGGCGGAGGCGAGCCCGACGGCGGAGTGCAGCACCCAGGCGACCGCGAGCGGTGCGAGGGCTTCACGGCGCGGCTGGCTAAGCATCTTCGAGTCGCGGAGGCCGACCGGCATCGTGCCGAGGGTGCCGTCGATCGCCGCGACACCGACCCCGACCGGTCCGGCGAGGGCGCCACGACCGACCTCGTCACAGCCGATCACGCAGCTGGCTCCGTCGGCGAGCAGTCCGAGCTCGACCTCGAGGGTCGGATCGCAGACGGCCATCTACTTCGTCTCCGGGGAGACCCCTCGGAAGACTTCCGGGTAGTCGTCGAGCCAGGTCCACCGGGACAGCGGCCAGCTGATGACGAGGGCGCGGCCGACGACGTTGTCGATCGGAACGAAGCCCTTTCCGGGGGTGTCGCCGTTGTACCGGGAATCCTTGGAGTTGTAGCGGTTGTCGCCCATCACCCAGAGGGAGTTCGCCGGCACGACGACGTCGAAGTTGTCCTTGGAGACTGCGGTGGCCCCCGCGGGAAGGTTCACGTAGGGCTCGGAGAGGGGTACGTCGTTGACGCTCATCTGGCCGAGGGCGTTGCAGCAGCTGACGTGGTCGCCCGGCAGTCCGATGACCCGCTTGATCAGGTGGTCGTTGCTGTCCGGCGCGGAGAGGCCGACGACGGAGAGGAGCCAGTCGAGGCCGGCGGCGACCGGGTTCTGCTGCACGGCGGCCTGCGGAAGGAGCCAGCCGCCCGGGTCACGGAACACGACGACGTCTCCGCGCTGGATGGGCATCAGCTTCGGTTCCAGCTCGTTCACGATGATGCGGTCATTGACCAGGAGGGTGTTCTCCATCGACCCCGAGGGGATGTAGAACGACCGGACGAGGAAGGTCTTGATCAGGAAGGAGATGAGCAACGCCACCACGAAAATGATCAAGAGGTCGCGAAAGAAGATCGCCACGCCGCGCTTGCTGCGCTGTGGTGCTTCCGATGCCAGGCGATCCGATCGCGTGGGCAGAGAATTGTCTGTCATTAAACCGCCTGAGCTCCTGACCCAGTGTACGGGTCAGGAGCTCAGGGTGAAACGCAGCCGGAGCTGGGAATCGGGTGTGACGAGTCTTAGTCGCGCTTTTCCTTGATCTTGGCCTTCTTGCCACGCAGGTTGCGCAGGTAGTACAGCTTCGCGCGACGCACGTCTCCGCGGGTGACGACCTCAATGTGGTCGATAACCGGGGAGTGCACCGGGAAGGTACGCTCGACGCCGACCTGGAAGCTGACCTTGCGAACGCAGAACGTTTCGCGGACGCCTTCGCCGGAACGGCCGATGACGACACCCTGGAAGACCTGCACGCGCGAGCGTGCGCCTTCAACGATGTTGACGTGAACCTTGACGGTATCGCCGGCGCGGAACGCCGGGATGTCCTTCCGGAGTGATGGGGCATCCACCTGGTCGAGAATATGCATATTTGTTCGCTCTCTGTATCCGCCACAGGACGAAGACGGCTGAGGTCGCCCGCGCACAAACGTGCTGGGCGACGACTGATGAGGTTTAGACTGCGCCGAATAGTGCAGCTCCCCTGTGGCAGAGGCATGCTACGGCACAATCGCTGATTATGCCACGATCCGAGCCTCCGGCAAAACCGGGCCGGCTAGGTGTCTTTCGGCTTCTCCCGCACGACGATGACCGACGGGTCCGGGGTGGGTTCGAAGCCGATGGGCGACGGATGCTCGCCCGCGGCCGGTTCGGTCGGGGCACCCCCTCTGGCGGTCTCGTCGATCAGCACGATCATCGCCTGCATCCGGCTCCTGGCGCTCGCGTAGAGCTCCCAGATGGCGAACCAGAAGGCCGCGAGGCCAACGAGCACGACCAGCAACGGCAGCCAGCTCGCACCCGCCGTGAATCCGGAGGCCACGATCAGGGCGTGCCACAGCGTGAGCACGCCGACGTCACGCCAGGACACGGCCCGTTCCATGCGCACCTCGGTGCGGGCGAAGAACAGCAGGGCGACGGCCAGCAGGCCAAGGCCGAGGATGATGCCGCCGAAGAAACTGCCGAGCACGGCCCATCCACTCGACTTGAAGAGGGACGCACCGACCAGCAGCCACGCCGGAAGCACGAGCACGGCAAGGAATTGCCAGCGATAAAAGACCCTGCGTACGAACACGAAGCCAGACTACCCGCGGACGCCTTCCGCAGGCTCTGCGTTCGCTGGAGGCAGAAGGTCGGGTCGGACCCGCCTGGTGCGCTCGATCTGCTGCTCGTGTCGCCAGCTCGCGATGGCGCCGTGGTTGCCGCTCAGGAGCACCGGGGGCACGTCGAGGCCGCGCCAGCTGGAGGGCTTGGTGTAGCTCGGGTACTCGAGGAGTCCGTCCTCGTGGGATTCCTCGACGAGGCTCTCCGGGTTGCCGACCATACCGGGGATGAGGCGGCCGACGGCTTCGATCATGGCCATCACGGCGACCTCTCCCCCGTTGAGCACGTAGTCGCCGAGGCTGACGAGGCGCACACGCCCGCGGGAGGCGAAGTGGTCGAATACGCGTTGGTCGATACCTTCGTAACGCCCGCAGCCGAAGACCAGGTGCGGTTCGGCGGCCAGCTCACGAGCCATCTTCTGGGTGAAGAGGTCGCCGGCCGGGGACGGGAAGATCAGCAGCGGACCCGCGTCCTCCGCCGCGGCATCCGCTGCCGAGTCGCCTGCCGCGCCTGTGGTCTCGTCGAGGATCGCATCGAGGGCCTCGCCCCAGGGTTCCGGCTTCATCACCATGCCGGCGCCGCCACCGTACGGGGTGTCGTCAACGGTGTTGTGCCGGTCGTGGGTGTGGTCGCGCAGGTTGTGCACGAGCACGTCGATGAGCCCGGACTGGCGGGCCTTGCCCAGCAAGGACACGTCGAGGACCGAGAAGAACTCCGGGAAGATGGTGAGGATGTCGATGCGCACGAAGAAAGCCTAGGCGTGGACGGGAGCGGACGTGGCCGCCGTCTCGGCGCCGGTCACGGTGGCCGCGCTCTCGTCCAGGTGCGCGGCACGGTTGACGCGGGTGCGGTGCGAGAAGTAGACCGGGAGAGCGGTGAAGAGGATCGCGCCGAGCAGGTTGCCGACGAGCACGGGGATCTGGTTCCAGAGCAGCCACTGGCCGATGCTGATCGGGGCGCCGAGCATCATGCCCGCGGGGATGACGAACATGTTGACGATCGCGTGCTCGAGGCCGAGGCTGAAGAAGATCGTGACCGGGAGCCACATCGCGAGGATCTTTCCGGCGGTGGACTTCGAGGTGTAGAACATGATCGTGCCGATGGCGACCATCCAGTTACAGAGCATCGCCTTGATGATCGCGACGACGATTCCGCCGGGGCCGACCGCTTCGTACGGCAGCACCTTGTGCTCGGCGAGATGAACGATCGCCTGGACCATCGGGTCGGTGGTCACGGTGCCCATGTAGGTGATCGAGACGACGTAGAGGAAGCCGAAGAGCACGGCGCCCACGAGGTGGGCGGCGATGACGACACCGAAATTGGTGAGGCCCTTTTTAATGGTGGTGCGGCCCTCGAGGATCGCGAGCGGGATCAGCGCGAAGCTTCCCGTGACGAGCTCGAGGCCGAGCAGCAGGATAATGGCGAAGCCGACCGGGAACAGCACGGCGCCCACGATCGGGAGCCCTGTCTGGGCGGCCGCGGTCAGGGAGACCGCCGTTGCCGCTCCGAGGATCGCCCCGGAGAGGGTGCCGCGGATGATCATCTGCTTAATGGTCAGGTTCGATTTAACGACACCCGAATGGATGATGTCATCGATGAGTTGGTCGGGCTGAACGTACGACACAGGCGGTTCTCCTTGCGAGGGCTGCCGCGTCGTGGAGAGTGGAGGAGCCAGCGGGCGCGGCGCGCCTTCCCCCGGGTTGATCCCGGTCGCGCCTATGCGCCGTTCTGGTCTGGGGTGTGCTCGGCGTCCGGCTCGGCGCCGGCGTCGGGTACGGATGCCGCGGCATCCGCTTCGGAAATGGTTTCGGGCTCGTCGTCCGGCTCCTCGGGAAGCTCTTCGAGCAGTCCGGGCGGAGGGGTGATCGTGACGATGCCCGTCGCGATGTCGACGGAGGGCACGATCGCTTTCACGAACGGGACCATCACGTCGCCGGCCGCGGTCTTGACGATCAGGAGGTCCTGCGCCGGAAGGTGTTCGAGACGGCCGATGGTGCCGATTTGGACGCCATCCCGTACTACCTTGAGGCCGACGAGCTGGTGGTCGTACCAGGCATCTTCTTCGTCGGATTCTTCGTCGTCGTCCTGGTCGATCCAGAGGATGGCCTTGGCGAGTGCCTCGGCCGCTTCCCGGTCGGGGACGTCCTTGAAGAAGCCGACGGCGTGCTGGTTGTACCAGCGGAGCTCGACGAGCTCGATCTTCTTACCGTGCCACGGGGACCCGGTCGGAACTTGGAGCGTGAACACGGCGCCCGGGACGAAACGTCGCCCCGGGTCATCCGTGAACAGTTCGAGCTTGATGGCGCC
This sequence comes from Cryobacterium algoricola, assembly GCF_004402485.1. Classification (GTDB taxonomy): domain Bacteria; phylum Actinomycetota; class Actinomycetes; order Actinomycetales; family Microbacteriaceae; genus Cryobacterium; species Cryobacterium algoricola. The sequence goes on from NZ_SOFG01000004.1 coordinate 546,297, forward strand.
CTTGAGGCCATGGGCCTTCGTCAGACGGCCAACCCGCAGCTGGGCTCGGGGCGACTGGGCTCTGGGTGCCAGAGAGTCGTTCACGAGGCTCACCGCCGGCTCAGAAATCGGTGTCGACGACGTCGACCCGCACGCGCTTGCCGTCGGCCAGGGCAGCCACAAGGGTGCGCAGGGCCTTCGCGGTACGTCCGGAACGACCGATGACGCGGCCGAGGTCCTCGGGGTTCACGCGAACCTCGAGCACCTCGCCACGCGGTGAGTTCTGGGCAGCAACGTGCACATCGTCCGGGTGGTCAACGATTCCCTTGACGAGGTGCTCAAGCGCGGGTGCGAGCAAAATTACGCCTTGTCCTCTTCTGTTGCGTCAGCGGCTTCGGCGACGGGCGCCTCTTCCTTGACAACGGGCTTCTCAGCCTTGGGCTTGAGAACCGGCTTCTTCTTCTCGTCGGCGACGAAAGCGACCTTGGCCTCTTTGATCTTGACGGTGCTGACGGCGTTCTTGTCACCCTTGAACTTGCCCCAGTCGCCGGTCAGCTTGAGGAGAGCCTCAACCTGCTCGGTGGGCAGGGCGCCAACGCCGAGCCAGTACAGTGCACGCTCGGACTTGATCTCGATGACCGAGGGCTCCTGCGTGGGGTGGTAGATGCCGATTTCTTCAATGACGCGACCGTCGCGCTTGGTGCGCGAGTCGGCCACAACGATGCGGTAGTACGGCGCACGAATCTTGCCCATGCGCTTCAGACGGATTTTGACAGCCACAATTCTCCTGTGTATTTGATTTTTGGCGAACTGAGGGCCGTGAGCGTGGGGGCACACTCGGCACAAGCTCAAGATGGTTTTTTCCTGCGTCAGAGTAGAGGGTCGGACGCAGGAGAACTCGACTAATCATTCTGTCAGATGTCGACCCCAATGTGATAATCGACCGGGCACCCTGTGTCCCCCGAACGCGGATTCCGTGCCCGTGCGGGAGGCCGCCCGCAATAGGTGTCAGGATTGTCACCAGCACCAGCCGGGTGCCATTCGACCAAAGGACCGCACGTGGGAATCGAATTCGCCCGATCCGCGCGATCGACGATCGGCATCGAGTGGGAGATCGCGCTCGTCGACCGGGCGACGGGTGACCTCGTCTGCATCGCCGACGAAGTGCTCGATGCCCTGCGCGGCCCCGACGGCTCGCCGCACCCGCACATCACGGGTGAGCTGCTGCTCAACACCGTCGAGCTCGTCTCCGGTGTTCATACGACGGTCGCGGGTGCCGTGGCGGATGTCTACGGCCAGGTTGACGAGGTCAGGGCCATCACCGACCCTCGGGGCGTCGACCTCATCTGCAGCGGCTCGCATCCGTTCGGCCAGTGGTTCGACCAGGAGGTCACGGATAAGGAGCGCTACCACAAGCTCATCGACCGCACCCAGTGGTGGGGCCGGAACATGATGATCTGGGGCATCCACGTGCACGTCGGTATCGAGGACCGCGACAAGGTCATCCCGATCCTGAACGGGCTCCTCGGCTACCTCCCGCACCTGCAGGCACTGTCGGCGTCGAGCCCGTTCTGGGCCGGCGTCGAGACCGGCTACGCGTCCAACCGGGCGCAGATGTTCCAGCAGCTGCCGACGGCGGGGCTGCCGTGGATCCTCGAGGACTGGGCGAGCTGGGAACAGTATGTCGAGGACATGACCCGCACCGGGATCATCGACGACATGACCGAGGTGCGCTGGGACATCCGCCCTTCCGCACGCTGGGGCACCATCGAGATCCGCGCCTGCGACGGTGTGTCGACGGCCACCGAGCTCGGCGCGATCGCCGCGCTCATCCAGTGCCTCGTCGAGTGGATGTCCACGGAGATCGACGCCGGACGACCGGTTCCGAGCATGCAGCCGTGGTTCGTGCGCGAGAACAAGTGGCGTGCCTCGCGCTACGGGCTCGACGCGGAGATCATCCTCGACTCGAGCGGCGCCGAACGACTCGTGACCGACGACGTGCGCCGCCTGATCGGCGTGCTCTCCCCCACCGCGGAACGACTCGGCTGCCTCACCGAGCTGGTGCAGCTGAACGGCATCCTGGATGCCGGCGCGAGCTACCAGCGCCAGCTGCGTGTGGCCGCGGCCAACGGCGGCAGCCTGCCGGCCGTCGTGGCGGCGCTCAGCGCGGAACTCCGCGGCGGCACCCTCCCCGTCTAGCCGGTCGCCAGACCGACTCGATGCCCGGGGCCGCACCGCCCGCGCGGCCGGACAACGAGCGCGGGCGGTCGTCCGCGGTCAGTCAGCGTTCTTCGCGTCGCGCCAGGCGAGCCAGTCCGTCAGCGGGGCGAGGTCGTACGCCGGGCCGGAGAGCCCGATCGTGAACAGGCGGGCCCCGAGCGCGTAGAGATCCTCGGCTTCTGCGACGGTACGGCCGCGCAGCTCCGTGGACACCTCGATCTCTGCCGGATCTCGCCCGACCGTCGCGCACCACTCGGCGAGCACCCCGAGCTTGTGCTCGAGCACCTCGGGGCTCGAGAAGGAGTGCCAGATGTCGGCGTGCTTGGCGACGATGCGGAGGGTCTTCTTCTCCCCGCCACCGCCGATCAGCACCGGGATCTTCCGGGTGGGCGGCGGGTTGAGCTTGCCCCAGCGCGCCTCGATGCGGGGCAGGTTCTCCGCGAGGGCGTCGAGCCGGGTTCCGACGGTGCCGAACTCGTAGCCGTACTCGTCGTAGTCGCGCTCGAACCAGCCGGAGCCGGTGCCGAAGATGAACCGTCCGCCGCTGATGTGGTCGATCGTGCGGGCCATGTCGGCCTGCAGGTCGGGGTTGCGGTAGCTGTTGCAGTTGACGAGGGCGCCGATCTCGATCCGCGAGGTCTGCTCCGCCCACGCTGCGAGGATCGTCCAGGACTCGAAGTGCAGGCCGTCCGGGTCACCGGAGAGCGGGAAGAAGTGGTCCCAGTTGAAGGCGACATCGGTGCCGAGTGCTTCGACCTCGGCGACCGTGTCGCGGATCTTCGAGTACTCGGCATGCTGCGGCGCCACCTGCGCGCCGATACGGACGGGACCGGGCTTCGTGATCATCATGCGCCCAGCCTAAACGTGCGCAGTGCGCACCGACTACGCCGCTCCGCGCCAGATCCCGCAGTCACGCGCCACTTCCGCCGCTGCGCGCCAGTTGTCCCCTGCCGCGCACCATTTCCGCCGCTTCGCGCCAAGCATGCCTGGCGCGAAGGGGCGCATGTGGCGCGCGAAGTGGAGTGACCGCCGGGAGAACCCTACCGGCCGAGCATCTTCTGCAGAGCGGCCATTTCCTCGTCTGTGGGGCCACCGGGCTTGCCGGGAACGGCAGGCTTGCGGCCGCCGAGCCCGAAACCGGTTCCGCCGCCGGTCGGTGCAGCGGCACCGGCGGCACCAGGCTTCTCACCGGACGCGATCGCGAGGTTCTCCGCGGCGCGTTTGGCCGGATTGCCCGACTTCGAGCCCTTCTTCTTCGCCTGCTGCGGCTTGCCGCGGCCACCGCCGACGCCGGGCATCGGCCCCATGCCGGGAATGTTCGGCATGCCGCCGCGAGCGACGGTCTTCATCATCTTCGCGGCCTGCTCGAAGCGCTGCACGAGCTGGTTCACCTCGGTCACGCTCGACCCGGAGCCACGCGCGATGCGCAGCCGGCGCGAGCCGTTCAGAAGCTTCGGGGTGGTGCGCTCCGCCTTGGTCATCGACTGGATGATGGCCTCGGTGCGCACGATCTCACGCTCGTCGAAGTTCTCGAGCTGCTGCTTCATGGCGCCGGCGCCGGGCAGCATGCTCATCATCTTCTTGATCGAGCCCATGTTGCGCAGCTGCTGCATCTGGCCGAGGAAGTCGTCGAGCGTGAAGGTGTCGGTCTGGAACTTCTCGGCGAGCTTGCGCGCCTCGTCCTCGTCGAAGGCACCCTGCGCCTGCTCGATCAGGGTGAGGATGTCACCGAGGTCGAGGATCCGGCTCGCCATCCGGTCTGGGTGGAACGGCTCGAAGTCATCGAGGCTCTCTCCCGTGGAGGCGAACATGATCGGGCGACCGGTCATCGACGCGACGGAGAGGGCGGCGCCACCGCGGGCGTCGCCGTCGAGCTTGGTCAGCACGACGCCGGTGAAATCGACGCCGTCCTGGAACGCCTTCGCGGTTGCGACGGCGTCCTGTCCGATCATCGCGTCGATCACGAAGAGCACTTCGTCGGGGTCGATGGCCCGGCGGATGTCCGCGGCCTGCTTCATCATCTCGGCGTCGACGCCGAGGCGGCCGGCCGTGTCGACGATGACCACGTCGTGCAGCTTCTGTTGGGCGAACTTCACTCCGTCGCGGGCGACCGTGACGGGGTTGCCGACACCGTTTCCGGGTTCCGGCGCGTAGACCGGAACGCCGGCCTGCTGCCCGACGACCTGGAGCTGGGTGACGGCGTTTGGACGCTGAAGGTCGGCGGCGACGAGGATCGGAGTGTGCCCGTCCTTGGCGAGCCACTTGGCGAGCTTGCCGGCGAGGGTCGTCTTGCCCGCACCCTGGAGGCCGGCGAGCATGATGATGGTCGGCGGCTTCTTCGCGAACTCGAGGCGGCGCTGCTGGCCGCCGAGGATGCGGATGAGCTCCTCGTTGACGATCTGCACGACCTGCTGGGCCGGGTTGAGCGCCTTGCTGACCTCGTCGCCGAGGGCGCGCTCGCGCACCTGCGCGGTGAAGTCCTTGACGACCTCGAGCGCGACGTCGGCGTCGAGGAGGGCGCGACGGATCTCGCGCACGGTGCCGTCGACATCCGCCGCACTGAGCTTGCCCTTGGTGCGGAGATTCTTGAACGTCTCGGCCAGGCGATCTGAGAGGTTTCCAAAAGTAGCCATTGTTCTTCTACTTTAACCGGTGTTGCTACTTCCTGAGTTCGGGTGCCCGAGTTCCGCGAAGAATCCTGCGGCGACGCAGGAACCAGACCGTTCCCGCTGCCAGTGCGAGGACCAGGAGGACGGTGATCACCGTGATGACAACGATCCAGGCGATCGGGATGCCGGAGTCTGGTGCGACCGTCTCGCCCCTGCCCGAGTCGGGGAAGGTTATCGTTGCCGCTGCGGTCCGTTCGAGAAGGCCGCTCTTAAGCGTTAGGTTCGCCGTCCACGGCCCGTTCGGAAGGCTCGAATCGAGGGTCATCAGCACGTCCTGGGACGCTCCCGGCGCGATCGTGACGGCCTGCAGGACGTTGACCGGTCCCACGGAGAGACCGGCTGGTCCGCCCGACAGGCTCAGGCTTCCGGTCAAATCCAGTGCACGTCCACCCGTGTTTGTAACCCGGGACGCCACCGTCGGATTCCCGCGGGCATCGCGGGCGGAGGCCAGGCTGTCGACGGCGAAATCGGCCGCGGCACCATTGCCAGGGCCGACCGAGAGATAAATGCGGATGCCAGCACGGCTCGCCGAGACGATACCCGACGCGTTGGCGGCCCCACGGATTTCGGCCCAGATCACCGCATAGCGCTCGCCCTCTGCGGCGTCGGCGGGCACAGTGACCGTGACCGTGACCATTGCGGAGGCGCTCGGTGCAAGCACGAGTGTTGGAGTGTCGAGCGTGGTCCAGGTCGTCAACTCGCTGATGGCCGGGTCGGCCTCACCGATGAACGCCCCATCGGAGATATGTGCAGCACCCGAGTAGACCCGAATCGATTGCGTCGCCGCAGTGTTGTTCTCCACTTTGACCCGGCGTTGGATGACGTTGCCCGGTGAGAGCCTATCGACGATGTATATCCGTGCGCGAGGATCCGTTTGAGTAGCCGCCGGCACGTCGATGAGCTGGATTCCGATACCGCCCGCCGCATCGGCTTGCCGGAGGTTCGTCGCTGGACCCGTCGTTAGGGGAACCTCTTCGGCATTCGCCCGGAGGGAAGGCATAAATGCCAGGAGAAGCAGTGTCGCTGCCGCAACGATCGAGCGCAATTAGGATTCCTTCGATGCACGGCCTCCCCTGGAAGATACCCGGGAAGGTCAGGGGTGGTGAGACCACGGCCGCGGCGACCGCAATTTCGCGGCCTCCGCGGCCGGCTCTGTCAGTTGGGGCGGAGCGGACTATGCGACCGAATGTGTCAACACAGCCGAGTAGGTTCCAAAGAGGGCCGCAGACGGGACGGTCATGGAGAGCGCAGCGTCCCACGTTGCGGTGTTGTTGCCCGTGACCGCGGTCGCGGTCTGCACAGGGCTTTCAGCGTTTGGGCTGACAGCCGCTGCAGGCGTCACGGTGGCGGTGCCGGTCACAGCAGGCGTACCGGCCGTGTATGTGACAATCGACGCAGGAATCGGAATAGGACCGGTCGTCCCGGTGAACACGAAGTCGGCGAGGATGACGTTCGAGACCCAGCCACCTGTTGCTGCGCGCAGATCCGAGACTTGAACGCCCACGAGTGCGGCCGTCGAGATCGCGTTAGGAGCAGCAGCGGAGAATGCCAGGGTAGCGGGAGCCGTAATCGACAACCCCCCTGCTGTGACAGCGACGGTTGAGGTCGTGTCCGCGGCGAAGGCGGGGAGGGTGGTGGCGCCGGCAAGTGCTACCGAGCCCAGCAGCGCGACGGCGGCGATGGTGATTTTACGCATGGCAATGACCTTTTTTTCTCAGAGAGAAGGATAGATGCCGGCCGCTCTGGAAGCTCGGACCCGATCTCCCGGATAACCGCTCGGCACGCCAAGTTACTTGGTTACCTCAGGTTTATCATCTCGTTTTTATCCCGGCTAATCGGCATTTCTCGCGGCGTGTCACCTCCGTTCGGGTGGCACTCATTTTTCCGGGACCCTGTCCCCCGTTGCGCGTCCCGAGTCCTGCAAGCGTACGGTTGAGGCTTCGCAACTGAAGGAGCACTCGTGTCTGTAATCGTCGTCGCCACCATCAGCCCGTTGGACGGGCATCTCCAGAACGTTGTGGATGCCTTCGCGATCGTGTCCCCCAAGGTCCACGCCGAACCGGGCAACGAGCTTTACGCCCTGCACCGCGACGCAGGCACGGTCGTCATGATCGAGCGTTGGGCCAGCCCTGCCGACCTGGCCGCCCACGCGGCCGGCGCCGCGATGACCGAGCTCAACGCCCTGGTTGCCGAGCATGTCTCCGGCCCGTCCGAGGTGCGGGTGCTCGAGAACGTACCCCTTGGCGACCCGCTCAAGGGCAGCATCCAGTAGCGGCCCTCCGTCCGTGCGCGGCGCGCGGCCGGATCGCACTCAGCTGTCGAGCGAGATCACGATCGCGTCGCCGTGCACGTCGAGGGTCACGACGAGGAGCGCATCGGTCTCCGTCGGGCTGATCGAGTAGTCGAGCACGGCGAAGTGTTCGTCGTTCTTGATGTGGTGCGGGTGGAAGCCGATCCGCTGCAGCTGGATGGACCGCAGGAAGTCGATCTGCTTGTCGCCGGAGTCCCAGATCAAGGCGTCCTCGATGACCTCTTCGTCGAGCTCCTCGAAGCACTGGTTGATGTAGAGCGCGGTGACGGAGCCCTCGGCGCTCAGCTCGGCGACGAGTGATTCGCGGGCCTGCGAGTCGAGGTCTTCGAGGGAATTGATCATGAACGCCGCGATATCCAGGGCTTCGAGCGAGACGGACGGCTCGTCGGGCGAGCTGAGGTCGATCTCGATGTCCTGGTCGCCCAGCTCTGCCGAGTCCGACCAGTAGATCTCGCCTTCGTCGTCGCTGCCGAGGATTCCGAAGAAATCGTGTTCGATGGTCATGGTGGTCCTATCCGACGAGTTTCTGCGCGAAGACGTGTGGAGTGAATCCGGTCAGGTCGTTGATGCCCTCACCCTGGCCGACGAGCTTGATCGGGATGCCGGTCTTCTCCTGGACCGCGAGCACGAACCCGCCCTTGGCGGACCCGTCGAGCTTGGTGAGCACGAGACCGGTGACCCCGGCGTGCTCGATGAAGGCCTCGGCCTGGGCGAGACCGTTCTGGCCGGTCGTCGCGTCGAGCACGAGCAGCACCTCGGAGATCGGCGCCTGCTTCTCGATCACCCGGCGGATCTTGGTCAGCTCGTCCATGAGGCCGCCCTTGGTCTGCAGGCGGCCGGCGGTGTCGATGATCACGATCTCGGTGCCGGTCGCGATCGCGCGCTCCACGGTCTGAAAGGCGACGGATGCCGGGTCCTGGCCCTGGGCCTGCGGCTTCACGATCTCGGCGCCCGCGCGTTCGGCCCAGGTGGCGAGCTGCTCGACCGCTGCGGCGCGGAACGTGTCCGCCGCCCCGATCAGCACGCTCCGGTCGTAGACGCGGAGAAACTTGGCGAACTTGCCGATCGTGGTCGTCTTGCCGACGCCATTCACGCCGACGACGAGCACGACAGCGGGGCGCGCGCTGAGGTTGAGCGTCGAGTCGAGCCGGGAGAGGCGTTCCTCGAGGCCTTCGCGCAGCATCCGCTGCAGGTCGGCCGGGTCGGTCGTATGGTACCTGGTGACCTTGGCGCGCAGGTCCGCGACGATGTCCTCGGTGATCTGCGGTCCGAAGTCGGCCTGGATGAGTGCGTCCTCGAGGTCGTCCCAGGTGTCGGCGTCGATCGTCTTCTTCGCGAACATGCCGCGCAATGCGCCGGAGAGTGACCACGGGGTGCGTTCTGCCATGTCTCTACCCTAAGCGCGGGACCCCGCCTCCGGGCGCGAGCCCGCGATCGGCATGGGGATTGGCACCGGGGTTGGCCTTGGGGCCGGACAGGCCGAGAATCGCCAATATACGTTCCGGCCGCGTTCCCGATTCGCTCTGGAGGACCCGATGACACCTGCTTCCCCGTCTGACCCCGTACTCAACGACCTCGTGGACGCCCTGGACGGCAGGCTGGTCCGCGCGTATGACGACGACTGGGACAGTGCCCGCACACCGTGGAACCTCGCGATCGACCAACGGCCCGTTGCCGTCGCGTACCCGGCCGGGCCGGAAGACCTGCGGCGCATCCTCGCCGCCGCCCGCGCCGACGGGCGCCGGGTGACGGTGCAGCCGCGCGGTCACGGCCCCGCCGGCGACGTCTCCGGCTGCATTCTCGTGCGCACGAGCGCGTTCGACGAGATCGTGATCGACGAGCGACGGCGCGTGGCCCGGGTCGGTTCCGGGGTGTCCTGGGGCGCCCTGCTCGCCCGTCTGGACGGTTCCGGGCTCGTGGCGCTCGCCGGTTCCAACCCCGATGTGAGCGTCGCAGGGCTCCTGCTCGGGGGCGGCCACTCCTGGTTCAGCCGCTGGCGCGGGATCGCGGCCCGCAGCATCCGTGCGGTCGAGCTCGTCGACGCGACGGGCGAGCTGCGCCGGGTGACAGCGGAGAGCGATCCGGAACTCCTCTGGGCGCTGCGGGGCGCCGGCGGGCTGTTCGGCATCGTCACGGCGCTGGAGATCGACCTGTACCCGGCACCCGACCTCTTCGGCGGCACGATCGTGTTCCCGGCGTCAGCAGCCGAGGCCGTCTTCGCGAGCGTCGCAACGATCATGGCGGATGCCCCGCCCGAGTTGAGCATCTTCTTCGGCCTGATCAACCTGCCCGATATCGAGCAGGTGCCCCCGCCGCTCCGCGGCCAGACGGTCGCGAATGCCGAGGTGGTCTTCGTCGGAACGGCCGAGGACGCGGCGCCCCTGCTTGCCCCTTTGCTCGCCAGCGCACCGGTGCTCGCCGACGGGACCCGGCCGTTCACGATCGGGCACCTGGCCGAGGTCGCGGCAGAACCGACAGAACCGGCCGCCACGCTCGAGTGGACGGCCGCAATCACGTCCTTCGCCGGTGGAGACGAGGCCGGACTCGGCGCCCTCGCGCGGGCGTTCCGCGAAGCGACGCCAGCGGGCCTGACCGTTCTCGGCATCCGTGCCCTCGGCGGCGCCGTCGCCGAGCAGGGGGCGGATGCGACTGCTGTCGCCGGTCGCCTCGGCGCACGGTACCTGGCCTTCGCCGGTTCGTTCCTCACGGGGAAGGGACCCGCCGACCCGGAGGCGGTGTTCGGCCCGCTCCGCCGGGCGCTCGCGGGCAGCACCCTCGGGCTCACCCTGCCGACCTACCTCACCACCGGCCAGGACCTCACGCGCAGTTTCACGCCGGAAACGCTCGAGCGCCTCGCGGGCGTCAAGCGCCGACTCGATCCCGACCGGATCTTCACGAGCAACCGGCCCCTCGGCCCCGGGAGCGGCTCGAGTTCCGACACGGATTGAGTTGCCGGCGATCTCGTCGGCAAGCTCTACATCCGAGCAGCGTACCGGGATCTTCACGTGACTAGCCGAGGAGCGAACCGGGCACTCAGCGGGACCCGAATCTGGCGGATTCTCCTCAACAGGAACTTGATCAGAGGGAGTTTCCACAGACCTGAGCGATATTCAGAGAATGTCGGTGGTCGGTCGTAACTTTGAGGCATGACCAACCTCCCCGAGTCGCCCGCTTCACCCGATCAGCCGCACGGCGACCACGTGCGCGACGAGTCGATGCGCCGCGACCCGGTGCTCGGCGACCCAGTGCTCGTCGACCCGGTGCTGGCCAATCCGGTGCTGGCCAATCCGGTGCTGGCCAATCCGGTGCAGGGCGACGTGCTCGGTGGGTTGCGGTCGATGGTGGACGTCGTCACCGGGCTGGGCGGTTCGTCCGCCGCTGTCGACACGCTCAGCGATGAGGCGGTACTCGAGGGCCACGTGTTGATCGCCGGGGCCCGACGGGCCCTGGACACCCAGGCGGCATGGTTCGCCGCGACCCTGGCCCGGCGGTCCCGACCCGAACTCGGCGGCCAGGGCCTCGCCGCCCGACGGGGATTCCGCACCCCGGAAGATTTGCTGCAGACCATCTCCGGGTCGAGCAAGAGCGACGCGGTCAAACTGCTCGGCGTGGGCCGGCTGCTCGTCGAGACCGACGCCGCCGAGAAAGCCGCCCGGGAAGCAGCCGAGGCGCAGAAACTACACGACGGCACCCCACCCCACGATGGGAACGACGGTCAGGCAGGGCCAGACGGACAGCCAGGGACCGGCGGGCAGCCGCCCCTCGACGGGACGGCCCCGCACGTGCCGCCGGTGCCGGCGGCCGCGGTGCCGCCGTGGCACGCCCCGATCGGCCGGGCCCTCGGCGAGGGCTGGCTCAGCGTGGAGAAGGCCGATGCACTCCGCAAGGGCCTGGGCGATCTGGACCGGGCGATCACTCCGGAGAAACTCGCCTCCGCCCTCGCCCGGCTCCTCACCGAGGCACGGACCCTGAATGCGGACCAACTGTTCAAGCGGGCCCGGAGGGTGCGGGACGTGCTCGATGAGGCCGGCATCGCCGCCCGCGAGAAAGCCGCCTACGGCGACCGGTCCCTGCGGTTCTACCGCCTCCACACGGGGCAGGTGCGCATGGTCGGCCTGTTCGCCCCGGAAGACGGCGAATACCTGATGAGTACCTACGACGCCATCACCAGCCCCCGCCGCGGCGGGGTGCGGTTCGTCGACAAGGAGCAGGCCGCCTGGGCGAAACGGGTGCAGGACGACCCGCGCACGACCGAGCAGCTCACCGCCGACGCGTTCCTCGCCCTGACCAAACTCGGCGTGAAAGCGGACCCGAAACGCATCGCCGGCGGTCGCAGCCCCGCCGTCCGCATGATCACCATCCGCCCCACCAGCACCACGACCATCGGGACCGCGCCCACTGAACCCGCGACCGAGGATCCCACGCTCCAGCCCGGCGTGATCGAAGGCACCGTCGTCACGGTCTCCGCCGAAACCATGGAGCGCAACCTCTGCGACAGCGGGATACTCGAGGTCACCTTCGACGACCACGGCCACGGCCTCGACCTCGGCCGCGAACAACGCACCTTCAGCCCCGCCCAACGCGCGGCCCTCGCCATTCGCGACGGCGGCTGCATGTGGCCAGGCTGCGACCGCCCACCCTCCTGGACCGAAACCCATCACATCGAGCACTGGAAAGACGACACCGGGCAGACCAACCTCGACCACGGCGTCCTGCTCTGCCGGGCCGACCACCTCCGGCTTCACAACGAACACTGGCGCATCACTCGAGACCACACCGGCCGCTACTGGCTCACCCCACCACCCGGACTCGACCCCGAGCAGACACCCATCCTCCTCGCCAGCAAGAACCCGATCCTGCGGGACACCGACTGACCCAAGCGCCGGTGTGGAGGACCATTGATGGCCCTCACCGTCCGAATACCGTCCAGACCTGAACAGGACAGCGCCCGAGGCCGAACACCGTCGGATCCGATCGGGCAGGCGCGCACGCACCCGCCCGTGCAGAATAGAGGGGTGACGGCCTCCACCTCTCCCGCCCTCGTCGGCATCGCCCACGGCACCTCGTCCGCGGCCGGGCAGGCGGCGGTCGCGGGGCTCATGGCCGCCGTGGCTCTCGCGGAACCCACGCTCCACACCGCCCTCGGTTATGTCGATGTCCAGCAGCCGGACGCACCCTCGACGCTGGCCGCACTCCCGGCCGGTGTGCCAGCTGTGGTTGTTCCGCTGCTTCTGTCCGCCGGCTACCACGTGTACGTCGACCTGACCGATGCCGTCGCCGGCGAAGCCGCGGCATCCGCGCGTTCGGTCACCATGACCGAGGCGCTCGGACCAGACGACCGGCTCATCGAACTACTCCGAGAACGACTCGACGAGGTCCCACTCAACGCCGACGATTCCCTCGTGCTCGCGGTCGCCGGCTCAAGCGACGCCCGTGCGGTCGCCGCGTGCCGCGTCGTCGCCGAGCGACTGTCCCTCGCCGCCGGACGCGACGTCGCGCTCGGCTTCCTCTCCGCGGCACGCCCTCGCCTCGCGTGCGCCGTCACGATCGAGCGCATCCAGCGGCCCGGCAGACGTGTCGTCGTGAGCAGCTACCTTCTGGCCCCGGGGTTCTTCCAGGGGCTGGTCGAGAAAGCGGGGGCGGATGCCGTCACCGCGCCCCTGCTCCTGCCCACGGAACCCGCAAGTCCGCTCCTCGTCGCCGTCGTCACCGACCGCTACCGCAACGCCCTCACACCCACCGACTGACCGCCATAACGTCCGACCGCACGGGACGCGAATCCGCGGCGAGCGCCGACGGTATCCGGTCGGTGGACATCCGCTCGCCGCCATCGCGCCGGTTTCGGCAGGCTGCGCCCGCCGTTTCGGGAGCGGCCTCACGAAACCGCCGCGGTCACCCCCCGGAAATCCGCAAACGCACTCAAATCGCACAAGACTTATTGCGCAATAGGTGTTGTGGAGATAGCGTGGTGGCATGCCCTCTCCTGAATCCGGCGATACCGCACACCTCACGAGCGCAGCATCCATGCGCGTCCTGGCGCACCCGACCCGGCTGCGCTTGCTCGGCCTGCTGCGCGAGCGCGGGCCCCAGACCGCCGCCCTGCTCGGCGACGTCGTCGACGAGGCCCCGGGCACGGTGAGCTACCACCTGGCCAAGCTCGCCTCCATCGGTCTGATCCAGGAGGCCGCAGACATGGGAACCGATCGTCGCGAACGCTGGTGGCGGTCGAGCCACGCGCTGACGTCCTGGGAACCGGCGGACCTTCTCGACGATCCCGCAGCGCTGGCGGCGTCAACGGCTCTCCAACGGGCGATCGTGCAGATCTACGCCGCCAACTTCACGCAGTACCTCGACAACGTGCCCGCCCTGCCCGCGGACTGGGTGCGCGCAGCCCCGAGCTCCGACCGAGGTCTGCGCCTCACGGTGACCGAACTCGCCGAGCTGAGAAAGGAACTCGAGGTCGTCACCGAGAAGTTCCTGGCGATCAGCGCCACTCACACCGAAGCCGACGGCTCCGAGCGGGTCAGCCTCGTCTACCAGGCCTATCGCACCCCGTGACGAAGACCCTCGCGGCCACCCGCGCGCTGCGCTCTCTCACCGCCCTGCTCACGGCACACGTCGTCTCGCAGACCGGTAACGTCGTCACCCTGTTCGCCGTTCCGTTCTACGTGCTCTCGACCGGCGGGACGGGCATCGAGGTCGGCACCGCGGCATTCTTCGCGACAGCCCCGGTCATCATCGGCGGCCCCCTCGGCGGGGTCGTCGTCGACCGGATCGGCTACCGCCGTGCGAGCATCCTTGCGGACCTGATCAGCGGGGCGACCGTCCTCGCCATCCCGGTCGTCGCGCTCACGATCGGACTTCCGTTCTGGGGTCTGCTCGCCCTCGTCTTCCTCAGCGGCCTCCTCGACACCCCCGGGCAGACCGCTCGGCGGGTGCTCCTGCCCGCGTTCTCTGCCGATGCGCACGTGCGTCTCGAACGCTCCGTCGGGTTCCTCGATGGAGCCGAGCGCCTCTCCCGCCTCCTCGGCGCACCGCTCGGCGGTCTCCTGATCGCCGGCGTCGGCCCCCTGAACGCCCTCTTCGTCAACGCGGGCACCTTCGCGCTCTCGGCGATCATCACCTGGTTGTTCGTCACACGTCCGGTCGTGGCCGAGCGGATGCCCGACGCGACCGACCCCCCGGCGCGCACTGGCTACTGGTCGGAACTCGCCGAGGGTTTCCGGTTCGTCACACGTGAGCCGCTCCTGCGTGCGGTCGTGCTCCTGGTTCTCGTCACGAACGTGTTCGATGCCGCCCGCGGTTCCTCCCTGCTTCCGCTCTACGCCCACGATTCGCTGGGCGGGGCCGCGGCATTCGGCGTGCTCGTGGCAGTGATGGGCGGAGGCGCCCTGCTCGGAACCGTGGTCTTCGGATTCTTCGCGCACCGGTTGCCCCGGCGGGTCACCTTCTCGGTCTGCTTCGCCCTTGCGGGAGGTCCGTCCCTCTTCGCGTTCGCGGCCGGACTCCCCTTTGTCTGGCTGATCGCGGCGACCGCGCTCTCCGGCGTCGCCGCCGGCGCGATCAACCCCATCCTCGGCACGGTCGAGCTCGAACGGGTACCGGAGGGCATGCGCGCCCGGGTGTTCGGGCTGATCAACGCCGGGGCCTGGGCCGGCGTGCCCGCAGGGGCCCTGCTCGGCGGAATCGGTGCGGACACCGTCGGCCTGCAGACCTCCTTCTTCATCATCGGCGTGCTCTACGTTGCGGTCACCCTTCTGCCGCTCGGCATTCCGGTTTTCCGGGAGATGGAACCGCCCCCGAATCCGCAGCCCGCGCCCGCCGTTTAGGGTGCGGCCTGCCGGAACAGGCGCGGCGGCAGACGGAACACCGGCAGTACCGCGGGGTGCAGTCAGCGGCACTGCCGGGCACACTCAGGGATGCAGCCGGGCGCGCAGTCAGGGGCGCACGCGATACGTGAGGATCGCGAACTGACCCTGGGCGGTCGCACTCAGCAGCTCGAGGTGGTCGGACTCGAGCCGACGCGGCAGCACCGGAGCCCCGCCGGGCAGGGCGACCGGCGCCACCGAGAGCATGATCGTGTCGAGGGCGCCGGCGTCGAGGAACTGGCCGGCCAGGTCGCCGCCGCCGACCACCCACACGTCCTTCTCCCCAGCTGCCGCGAGAATCGACGGCAGCGCGGCAGCGACGCTCCCGCTCACGAACCGCACGTCGGCCCCCTCGGGCGTCGGCAGCTCGCGATTGGTGAAGACGAACGTGGGCCGGTCGCCGTAGAACTCCCGCCACTTGTGCGGTTTGTCGAGCAGCTCCTCCTCGCGCAGGACCCATTCGTAGGTCGTGGAGCCCTCCACGAGAACACCGATGCCCGCCAGGAACTGGTCTTGGTCCTCGAGTCCCGCCGTGTCGACCGCGAAGAGCCAGGCCAGTGAATTGGACTCGTCAGCGATGAAGCCGGTGAACGAGGTCGCCGTGTTGTAGATCACCTGGGTCATGCGGCGAGACTATGCCGAACGCCCGACAGCGAACAGTGACCCTGGCCGGACAGGGGCCGGAACAGCGATGGGAACGACCGACACTATACGAGTGGATGCCGCCCGGCGCATCCGTGTGACGCTCTGCTACGGTGCGTGACTGGCCGTTACGACACACGCGAGTGATTGCTCCCCATTCTCGATAGATTCTTCCAACGCACCCCGGCTCACGCTGCACTCCGGCTCACGCTCTGGCCGGTGCCGAAGGAGGATCCCGTGTCACCCAACCAGACCGAAGCGGCCACGCCGGCCAGGCCCCACCGCCAGGCCGGCCGTCCCAACGGCCAGTGGAAGGTGGACGGCACCGCCCCCCTCAACGGCAACGAAGTCTGGAAGCAGGAGGACGGCGGCCTGAGCGTCCGCGAACGGGTCGAGAACATCTACTCGAAGCAGGGTTTCGACTCGATCGAGGGAACCGACCTGCACGGCCGGATGCGCTGGTGGGGCCTCTACACGCAGCGCAAGCCCGGCATCGACGGCGGCAAGACCGCGACCCTCGAGCCGCACGAGCTCGAAGACAAGTACTTCATGCTGCGGGTACGCATCGACGGCGGCCAGCTCACGACGACCCAGCTGCGCGTCATCGGCGAGATCTCCCACGAATTCGGCCGTGACTCCGCCGACCTCACCGACCGGCAGAACATCCAGCTGCACTGGATCCGCATCGAGGACGTTCCCGAGATCTGGACCCGCCTCGAAGCCGTCGGGCTGCAGACCACGGAGGCCTGCGGCGACGTGCCCCGCGTCATCCTCGGCTCCCCCGTCGCCGGCATCGCCGCTGACGAACTGATCGACCCGAGCGGGCTCATCACCGACATCACGGCCCGGTACATCGGCGACGAAAGCCTCGCCAACCTGCCGCGCAAGTTCAAGACCGCCATCACCGGCAGCCCGAGCCAGGACGTCGTGCACGAGATCAACGACATCTCCTACGTCGCGGTCGACCACCCCGAACTGGGCATCGGGTTCGACCTCTGGGTCGGCGGCGGCCTCTCCACCGCCCCGCGCCTCGCCGAACGCCTCGGCGTCTTCATCTCCCCCGACCGTGTCGCCGAGGTCTGGCACGGCGTCGCGAGTCTGTTCCGCGACTACGGCTACCGTCGCCTGCGCAACAAGGCCAGGCTCAAGTTCCTGCTCGCCGACTGGGGGCCGGAGAAGTTCCGGAAGGTCCTCGAGGACGAGTTCCTCGAGTCCCCGCTCCCCGACGGTCCCGCGGCCCCGCCGCCCACCCGGCCTGGCGACCACGTCGGCGTGCACAAGCAGACCGACGGCCGCTACTACATCGGCGTCACCCCCTTCGTCGGCCGCGTCTCCGGCCCGACGCTGCTGAGCCTCGCCGCCCTGCTCGAGGCGAACGGTTCGACGCGACTGCGCACGACCCCGCACCAGAAGCTCGTGCTCCTCGACATCCCCGAGGAGAACGTCGAATCCCTGATCGTTGCCCTCGACGAGATCGGCCTCGCCGCGCGCCCCAGCCTGTTCCGCCGGTCCACGATCGCCTGCACCGGCATCGAATACTGCAAGCTCGCGATCGTCGAGACCAAGAAGTCCGCGACGGATGCGGTCCTCGAGCTCGAAAAGCGGCTCGCCTCGATCGACGTCCCCCAGCCGATCAGCCTGCACGTCAACGGCTGCCCGAATTCCTGCGCCCGCATCCAGACTGCGGACATCGGGCTCAAGGGCCAGCTCCTCCCCGACGGGAACGGCGGCCAGGTCCCCGGCTTCCAGGTGCACCTCGGCGGCGGCCTCGCCTCGCATGAGCGCGAGGAGGCCGGCCTCGGTCGCACCGTCCGCGGTCTCAAGGTGACCGCGGACGACATCGCCGACTATGTCGAACGGATCGTGCTCCGCTTCCTTGCCGACCGCGGCGAGACCGAGACCTTCGCCGTCTGGGCACACCGCGCCGACGAGGAGGCCCTGCAATGAGCGACGCCACAACCGGAACCGGACTCACGACGGCGGCCACGACGGCCGTCGCTCCCCGGCGCAACGCCGAGGAGCTCAAGGCTCTCGCCGTCCGTGGCGCCGCGGAACTCGGCGAGACCGGCTACGCCGAGGTCGTCGCGTGGGTGGCGGCCAACTTCCCCGTCGCACACGTCGCCGTCGCCTGCTCGATGGCCGACGCCGTGCTCCCGCACGTCGTTGCGGCACAGCTGCCCGGCGTCGACGTGCTCTTCCTCGACACCGGCTACCATTTCGCCGAGACCTACGAAACCAGGGACACCGTCGCCCGGCTCCTCCCGGTGCGGATCGTCGACGTGCTGCCCGCGAAGACCGTCCCGGAGCAGGACGCCGAACACGGCGCGGAACTCTTCAGCCGCGACCCGAACCTGTGCTGCGCGATGCGCAAGGTCGAGCCCCTGCAGCGTTCGCTCACCGGCTACGAACTCTGGTTCACCGGCGTGCGCCGCGACGAGGCCCCGACCAGGGCGAACACCCCGCTTGTGACCTGGGACGAGCGCAACGGCCTCGTCAAGGTCAACCCGCTCGCGGCGTGGAGCTTCGACGACATCCTCGACTACGCCGGCTACCACCAGGTTCCGGTGAACCCGCTGCTCGAGCAGGGGTACCCCTCCATCGGCTGCGCGCCGTGCACGAAGCCCGTCGCCGCCGGCGACGACCCCCGATCCGGACGCTGGGCGAACCTGGCCAAGACAGAATGCGGGCTCCACGAGTGAACGCCGTCACGACCGCCATCGCCACCGAGTCCTCCGTTCAGGCCGCGGGGAGCCACCGGCTCTCCCAGCTCGACGTGCTCGAGAGCGAGGCGATCCACATCATCCGTGAGGTCGTCGCCGAATTCGAGCGTCCCGTGCTGCTGTTCTCCGGCGGCAAGGACTCCGTCGTCGTGCTGCACCTCGCCGCGAAGGCCTTCTGGCCGGGCAAGGTCCCCTTCGGTCTGCTGCACGTCGACACCGGCCACAATTTCCCGGAGGTCCTCGCCTTCCGGGACGCGACGGTCGCCCGCCTCGGCCTCCGCCTCACCGTCGCGAAGGTGCAGGATTACATCGACGACGGCCGCCTGCGCGAGCGCGCCGACGGCACCCGCAACCCGTTGCAGACCCTCCCGCTCCTCGACGGGATCGCGGCCGGCCGCCACGACGCCGTCTTCGGCGGCGCCCGCCGCGACGAGGACAAGGCCCGCGCAAAAGAGCGCATCCTCTCCCTCCGCGACGAATTCGGCCAGTGGGACCCCCGCAACCAGCGCCCCGAACTCTGGAACCTCTACAACGGCCGCCACACCGTCGGCCAGCATGTGCGCGCGTTCCCGATCAGCAACTGGACCGAGTACAACGTCTGGCGCTACATCGAACGGGAGGGCATCGAACTGCCCCCGCTCTATTACGCCCACGAGCGCGAGGTCTTCCGCCGCGACGGCATGTGGCGTGCGATCGGGCCCGTCTCCGAGCCCCGCCCGGGCGAGGCCGTCGAGACCAGGACCGTCCGGTATCGCACGGTCGGCGACATGAGCTGCACCGGCGCCGTCGACTCCGACGCCGCATCCGTCTCCGCCGTCGTGCGCGAGGTCGCCCTCTCCACCATCACCGAACGCGGCGCGACGCGCGCCGACGACCGCATCTCCGAAGCGGCCATGGAAGACCGCAAGAAGGACGGATACTTCTGATGACTCAGGCACTCCTCACTCCGGCGGATGCCGGCACCACCTTCGCCGCAGACGCCCCGGGCACCCTGTTCCGGTTCGCAACCGCCGGCTCCGTCGACGACGGCAAGTCGACCCTCGTCGGCCGGCTCCTGCACGACTCGAAGGCGATCCTCGCCGACCAGCTCGAGTCCGTCACCCGCACGTCCACGGAGCGCGGCTTCGGCGGCGCCGACGGCGGCATCGACTTCGCGCTGCTCACCGACGGCCTCCGCGCCGAACGCGAGCAGGGCATCACGATCGACGTCGCCTACCGCTATTTCGCGACCGCGCGCCGCTCCTTCATCCTCGCCGACTGCCCGGGGCACGTGCAGTACACCCGCAACATGGTCACCGGCGCGACGACGGCAGACGCCGTGATCATGCTGATCGACGCGCGCAAGGGTGTGCTCGAGCAGACCAGGCGGCACCTCTCCGTCGTCTCCCTGCTGCGGGTGCCGCACGTGATCATCGCGGTCAACAAGATCGACCTCCTCGGCTACGACGAATCCGCGTTCGCCGCGGTCGCGGCATCCGTGCGCGCCGTCACGAGCGAGCTCGGCCTCGGCGCCGTGCACGTGCTGCCCGTCTCGGCGCTCGTCGGCGACAACGTCGTCGACCGCTCGCCGCGTACCCCGTGGTACGACGGGCCGAGCCTGCTCGAACTGCTCGAAAGCCTCCCGGTCGTCGACGAGGTCGAGACCGCCATCGAGGCGTTCCGGCTGCCCGTGCAGCTCGTGCTCCGGCCCCAGGGCGCCGTCGCCGTCGCGCTGGAGGACGCCGATGCGTTCCGCGACTACCGGGCGTACGCCGGGCAGGTTGCCTCGGGCACGGTACGGGTCGGCGACAGCGTGAGCGTCGCCCCCGGCGGGGCGACGACCATCGTCACCGGCATCGACTTCGCCGGCACCGAGCTCACCGAGGCGTTCGCCCCGATGTCGGTCGCGCTGCGCCTGGCCGACGACATCGACATCGCCCGCGGGGCGGTCATCGGCGCGGCGGGCACCCTGCCCGAATCGACGAGGGACCTCACGGCCGCGTTGTTCTGGCTCGACCCCCGGGCCCTCACACCGGGCGACCGCACCCTGGTGAAGTTCGGCACGAACACGGTGCAGGCCATCGTCTCGACCGTCACCGGGCGCCTCAACCTCGACACCCTCGAGCTCGAACCCGCTGGCGGCCTCGAGGTCAACGACATCGGCGAGGTCGGCCTGCGGCTCGCCGCTCCGCTCCCGGTCGAGACCTTCACGGAGAACCGCCGCTCGGGCGCCTTCCTCGTGATCAACGCCCAGGACGGTGCCACCCTCGCAGCAGGGATCGTCACCGGCTCGGGAGCGCGGTGAGCGCCGTGTCCGTGACAGAGCGCGACCGCACCGGATCGGGCAGCCACCGGCCGGGCATCAGCGTAAGCACCGACACCGCACCCGCTGCGGTGGTCGCAGCGGACGTCGAGACGGCCATCAGGGTCGACGGGCTGTCCAAGCGCTTCGGCAAGGCCGGGCCCGTCGTGCTCGACAACATCAACCTCACGATCAGGCCGGGCGAATTCGTCTGCCTGCTCGGGGCCTCCGGGTGCGGCAAGTCGACCCTGCTCAACATCATCGCGGGCCTCGAGCACCCCTCGGAGGGCACCGTCACGGTGGCGAGCGGCAAGAGCGCCGTCATGTTCCAGGAATCCGCCCTGTTCCCCTGGCTGACCGCGAGCCGTAACGTGGAACTCGCCCTCAAACTGCGCGGGGTGCCGCACGGCCGGCGCCGCGGTGAGGCGCTCGAGCTCCTCGACCTCGTCAACCTCGCGGATGCCGCGAACAAGCGCCCGCACGAACTCTCCGGGGGCATGCGCCAGCGGGTCGCCCTCGCCAGGTCGCTCGCGCAGGACCGCAAGGTTCTGTTGATGGACGAGCCCTTCGCCGCCCTCGACGCGATCACCCGCGACCTGCTTCACGAGGAACTCGAGCGGGTCTGGCGCGAGACCGGCCGCACGATCGTGTTCGTCACGCACAACGTGCGCGAGGCCGCCCGGCTCGGTCAACGGGTGCTGCTCATGTCGAGCCGTCCCGGCCGCATCCGCAACGAGTGGCGCATCGTCGACGACGGTCCGCGCCGGATCGAGTCGCCGGAGGTTTCCCGCCTCTCCATCGAGATCACCAACCACCTCCGAGAGGAGATCCGCCGCAATGCCGCCTGAGACATCCACCGACACCATCGTTCCCGGCTCCTTGGAGCCGGACACCACGACCGGCTCCACGACCGGCAGCCGCGCGGACTTCCGCACGCTCGAGGCCGGGCTCGACGCCCTGCAGACCTCGCCGCTCGTCGAGAAGGGCCCGTGGCGCCGGTTCGCCGACGGCGTCCTGCCGCCGGTCGTGCTGGTGCTCGCGCTCATCGCGGCGTGGCAGTTCTACATCGTGATCGCCAGGCCACGTCCCGACCTCACCCCCGGCCCGCTCGACGTGCTCACCTCGATCACCGACCTCTGGTCGACCGGGCACCTGCAGACGGCCGTGGTGACGAGCCTCTCCCGCGGCGGGATCGGGTTCCTGATCGCCGTCGCGATCGGTACCCCGCTCGGCCTCCTCCTCGCCGAGTGGCGTCTGCTCCGTCGCGCCCTCGGCCCGCTGCTCTCGGGGCTGCAGGTGCTTCCCTCCGTCGCCTGGGTCCCTGCCGCGATCCTCTGGTTCGGCCTCAGCGATGCGACCGTGTACTTCGTCGTGCTGATGGGCGCCGTACCGTCGATCGCGAACGGCCTCGTCGCCGGCGTGGACCAGATCCCGCCGCAGTTGCGCCGCGTGGGCACGGTGCTCGGCGCCAACCGCGTCGAGATGGCCACCCTCGTCGTGCTTCCCGCCGCGATGCCTGGCTATCTCGCCGGCCTCAAGCAGGGCTGGGCATTCTCCTGGCGTTCCCTGATGGCCGCAGAGATCATCGCCGTCGGCGGGTCGATCGGCTTCGGGCTCGGCTCGATGCTCCAGCAGAGCCGCGAACTCGCGGACCTGCCCGGGGTGCTCGCGACGATCCTGGTGATCCTGTTCGTCGGCATCCTCGTCGAGCTCGTGCTCTTCGCACCCGCCGAACGCCGCCTGCTGCGCCGTCGCGGCCTCTACCTCACGGCAGGCCGATGAGCGTGGCACGCGACCGTGTCGGTACCGTGCACCTCGTCGGTGGCGGACCCGGCGATCCCGGCCTGATCACCGTGCTCGGCCGCCGCTTGCTCGACGAAGCGGATGTCGTCATCGCCGACCGGCTCGGCCCGCGGTCCCTGCTCGACGAGCTCGACCCCGGCGTGCTCGTGATCGACGTCGGCAAGCTTCCCGGCCACCACCCGGTGCCCCAGGACGAGATCAACGCGCTCCTCGTCGAACACGCCCGCGCCGGCCGCCGGGTCGTGCGCCTCAAGGGCGGCGACCCGTACGTGCTCGGTCGCGGCGGCGAGGAAGCAGCGTACTGCCGCAGCAACGGCATCCCCGTCGAGGTCATCCCCGGCGTCACGAGCGCCATCTCGGTGCCTGCTGCGGCCGGCATCCCGGTCACCCATCGCGGGGTGGCGAACGGGTTCACCGTCGTGACGGGCCACGAGCTGCTTCCGTCCCTGCCGGGCGGCAGTGACCACACCGTCCTGCTCCTGATGGGCATCTCCGGCCTCGCCGCCTCCGCGGCGATGCTCGCGGAGGGACCCCGCGGCGGGGACTGCCCGGTCGCCATCATCGAGGACGGCTACGGCCCGAACCAGCGCGTCACTTTCGGAAGTCTCGCAACCATCGCCGGCCTCGCCGCCGAACGCGGCGTCCGCTCCCCCGCCGTTGTCGTTGTGGGGGACGTCGTCACCCTCAGCCCGCTCCACCCCCGGTACCGCAACCAGCTCGCGTCCGACGAACCCCGTTCCGGCCGGCTCATTCCAGAACCATCCCGAAAGGCCCTTTCATGACCACCCATACTCTCCGAGTCGCCATCATTGGCGCCGGACCCGCGGGAATCTATGCCGGCAACATCCTCGGCAAGGCTGTGCGCGATGCCGGCGGCACGGTCGGCATCGACCTCTTCGACACCCTCCCCGCGCCGTACGGCCTGATCCGCTACGGCGTCGCCCCCGACCACCCGCGGATCAAGGGCATCGTCACGAGCCTCCACGAGATGCTCGACGCCGGAAGCATCCGGTTCCTCGGCAACGTCGGCTACGGGAGCGATCTGAGCCTGGACGACCTGCGCGCCCACTACCACGCCGTCATCTTCGCGACCGGGGCGATCCGCGACGCGGTGCTGCCGATCCCCGGTACAGAGTTGCCCGGCTGCTTCGGCGCCGCCGACTTCGTTTCCTGGTTCGACGGACACCCCGACGCCCCCCGCGAGTGGCCGCTCGACGCCCGCGAGGTCGCCGTGATCGGCAACGGCAACGTAGCGCTCGACGTGGCCAGGATGCTCGCGAAGCACGCCGACGACCTGCTGCCCACGGACATCCCGGAGAACGTCTACGCGGGCCTCGCGGCCTCGGCCGTCACCGACGTGCACATCTTCGGCCGTCGCGGGCCCGCCCAGGTGAAGTTCACCCCGATCGAACTCCGGGAGCTCGGCGCGGTTCCTGACGTCGACGTGATCGTCTACGACGAGGACTTCCCGAGGGACGAGGCCTCAGAGCAGTTCCTCGCCGCGTCCAACAACCAGGTCAAAGTGATGAGCCGCACCCTGAACGGCTGGCTCACGAAAGAACCGAGCGGGGCCTCGCGCCGCCTGCACCTGCACTTCCTGCACTCCCCCGTCGAGGTCTACGGCACGGACAGGGTCGAGGGCATGCGCTTCGAGCGCACCGCGCCCGATCCCGCCAACCCCGGCGGTGTCACCGGGACAGGTGAGATCCTCGACTACCCGCTCCAGGCGGTCTACCGTGCCGTCGGCTACCGCGGCAGCCCTCTCACCGGGGTGCCCTTCGACGAGGCACGCGGCGTGATCCCGAACGACGGCGGCCGGGTCCTCGACCCGGCCGCGCAGCCAGTTCCCGGCCTGTACGCGACCGGCTGGATCAAGCGCGGACCCGTCGGCCTGATCGGGCACACCAAAAGCGACGCGCTCGAGACAGTCACGCGGCTCGTCGCCGATCTCGATGACGGGCTCCTGCCGGAACCGGTCGAGGACGACGGAGACGCGATCCTGTCCGTGCTCGCCGCCCGCGGCATCCGCTTCACCGAGTGGGACGGCTGGCTCGTGCTCGACGCCCACGAACGCGCACTCGGGGCCGCGGATCCCTCGACGGTCGAGCGTGAACGGGTGAAGGTCGTCCCGCGGAACGAACAGGTCGGCATCAGCCGCTCCGTGGAACTCGTCTCCTCGTGACGTATGTCATCGCGCTGCCGTGCGTGGACGTGAAGGACCGCGCCTGCGTCGACGAATGCCCGGTCGACTGCATCTACGAGGGCGAACGGTCACTGTATATTCACCCGGACGAATGTGTCGACTGCGGGGCCTGCGAGCCGGTCTGCCCGGTCGAAGCGATCTACTACGAGGACGACCTCCCCGAGCAGTGGGCCGGCTACTACCGTGCCAACGTGGACTTCTTCGAGGAGCTCGGGTCGCCGGGCGGCGCGGCGAAGACCGGCGTGCTGACCTTCGATCACCCGTTGATCGCTGCGCTGCCTCCGCAGGCCTGACCGGACGTCGCCGATAGGGCTAGAGTGTCGGCATGTCGGGTGCGGGGTACGATAGCGGGTTCGGTGCGAGCGAGTTCAACACGATCGCGGCGCGGACCGCCGCCTGCGTCGCCGCGTGCGACGCGCTCATCGCCGCGAGCGAGGACTGTGCGGATGCCTGCCTGGCCGAGTCCGGCGACGGCGACGTGACGGCGTGCTTCCTCGCCGACCTCGACTGCATCGAGATCTGCACCTCGACGAGTCGGGTCCTGTCGTGGCACACCCGAACCGACGGGCCGACGGCCGCGTCAATGCTCGATACCTGCATCCAGGCCAGTCGCGCGTCCTCTGCCGCGTGCGAGCGGATGCTGCAGCACCGGCCGGACTGGACGAGTTGCGCGCCCGAGTGCCGGAGGGTCACCGACGCCTGCGCGGAGGTGCTCGCCCTGCTCTGAGGCCGCCGCAGCCGTCCTGCTCGGGACCCCGGCTCAGGACGCCTGTTCCTCCTGGCGCACGATCCGCTGGCCGACGACCGCAGAGACACCGTCCTGGCGCATCGAGACGCCGTAAAGGGCGTCGGCGATCTCCATCGTGCGCTTCTGGTGCGTGATGATGATGAGCTGGCTGGCTTCGCGGAGGTCCTGGAAGATCGTGAGCAGCCGGCCGAGGTTGGCGTCGTCGAGTGCCGCCTCGACCTCGTCCATGATGTAGAACGGGCTCGGGCGGGCCTTGAAGATCGCGATCAGCAGCGCGACGGCCGCGAGGGAACGCTCTCCGCCGGAAAGCAGCGAGAGCCGCTCAATCTTCTTTCCGGCCGGCTTCACGCTGATCTCGATGCCGGTGGTGAGCAGGTCGTCCGGGTCGGTCAGGCGGATGCTGCCGGACCCGCCGGGGAACAGGACAGGGAAGACCTCGGCGAAGGCCAGCCGGGTGTCTTCGAAAGCGCTTCCGAAGATGGCGCCCATCGTGACGTCGAGGTCGTCGATGATCGTCAGAAGGTCGGCCCGGGTGTTGGTCAGGTCGGTGAGCTGCTCGGTCAGGAATTTGTGGCGCTGCTCGAGCGCGGCGAATTCCTCGAGCGCGAGCGGATTGATCCTGCCGAGCTGGGCGAAGCGGCGCTCTGCTGCGGCGTGGCGGCGCTGCTGCTGCTCCCGGTCAAAGGGCATCGCCTCACCGTCCGGGTCGTCGTCGGGCGGAACCGGCTGGTCCGGCCCGTATTCCGCAACGAGGATGTCTTCGACGAGGCCGAGTTCGCTGCCGGCGCGTTCGAGGAGGCCGGAGAGGTGCAGCTTCTTCTCGTAGATCTGCAGTTCGAGGCCGTGCACGCTCTCGGTCACGGCCTGCAGGCGGCTGCGCAGGGCTCCGTCCTCGCGGCGCAGAGCCGCGAGTTCCTCGTTCTGGCTCAGGCGCTCGGCCTCGGCGGTCGCGAGGCGGAGCCGGGCTTCGCTGACGGAGACGTCGACGGCGGCGAGAACGGCGGGGAGCGCCTCGGCGACGTAGGTCGCGGCATCCACCTGGCGACGGCGGATGACCGCACGCCGTGCGGCCGCCTCGGCTGCGGCCTGATCGCGTTCGAGCTGCCGCGCGAGGCCGGCAGCGCGGGCCTCGCCGGAGCGCACCCGCTCGCGGGCGGTCTCGACGCGGAGCCGCGCCTCGACCTCGTTCTCGCGCGCAGCTTCGAGCTCGGCGTGCAGGGCATCACGGACCGACACGTCGAGGATCGGACGTGGGCGGGAGAGCAGGGTGACGAGCCCGGCCTTGGTGCGCTCGGCCTCTGCCTCGGCGCCGGAGACGGCCTGCTCGGCGACGAGGACGCCGGCCGCGAGGCGCTCGAGCTCCGCAGTGGCGGCCTCGAGCCGCACCGTCGCCCGGTTCGTCTTCTCGGCCTGCGCGGCGAGGCGGGCGTCGAAGGCGCGGAGCGCGGCGAGGGCCGCGACCGACTGTTCCTTGCCGAGGCGAAGCAGGCCGCGCTGCTCGGCGAGATCGCCGCTGACCTGCTCGATGCGGGAGCGGACCTCGCCGAGGCGGTCCGCCGCGGAGTCGCGGTCGGCGACGAGTTCGAGCTTGCTGCGTTGCGCGCCGGAGCCGCCGCGGAGCACGAACTCGCTCAGCACGTCGCCGGCCAGGGTGATGATCGTGAGCGAGGTGCCGGTGCTTCCGGAGACGCCGGAGGTGCCGGAGCCGGGGTTTGCGAGGCCGGAGGTGAGAAGGCCTGCTGCGAAACGGGCAGCGTCGAGGTCCTCGGCGATGACGGTGTTCTCGAGGAGTCCGAGGACACCGGCCGGTGCGTCGACGACCGAGCCTGCCCAGACCAGGCCTGGCCACTCGGCGAGGCTCGGGCGGGCGGGCGCGCCGGACCCGCGCCGGCCGGGGGTGCCGCCGGCGGCATCCGCTGGGGCGCTGCCCGTTCCGGAGGCTTCTGGCGTCGCGAGGATGAGCTCGACCCGGCCCAGGTCGTCTGCCCTGACCCGGTCGAGTGCCGCGAAACCGGCGGCGCGGTCGTCGGCCATCACGGCGTCGGCGAGGGAGCCGAGGGCCGCGGCGATCGACGCCTCGTAGCCGGGGTGCACGCGCACGTGTTCTGCGACGAGCCCGCGGATGCCGTCCAGCCGGGCCCCGAGGAGGGCCGAGGAGCCGTCCTTCTGGTCGAGGGCCAGGGACAGGGCGCTCGCGCGGGCGGCGAGGGCGTCGCGTTCGCGTTCGAGGAGGTGAAGTTCTTCGCGGAGACGCTCGACCTCGCCCTCCGCTGCGGATACGACGGCCTGAGCGGACGCGTAGTCCTCGGACAGCCGGGTGTTCCCGTCGGCTTCGCCGGTATCGGCAGGATCGCCGCCCACAGTGCCGGTGCCCGCGTTCTCCGCGTTGGCCTGTTCGGTCTCCGCTTCCAGGGCCTCGAGGAGGGACTGTGCCTCCTGCACACGCCCGGCGGCGGCATCCCGGGCGTTCTGCTGACGGAGTACGTCGCCACGGACCGAGGCGAGACGGGAGGCTGCGGTTTCGGCCTGGCCGCGCAGTTTGGAAGCCTCGAGGTCGTGGCGGGAGATGAGCGCCGTCTGGGCGGAAATCTCCTCATCGACGGCGTCGAGCTCGCTCCGGGCGGTCGACGTGGCCGCGCGCGCGGCGGCCCAGGCGGCCTCGGCGACCGCGATGCGTTCGGTGAGGCGGACGATCTCCGCCGCGGCGTCCGTGAGCATCGCCGGGGTCACGCTCGGGCCGGCGTCGACCGATTCGGCCTGGGAACCGAGCAGGGCAAGCCGCTGGTTCGCGAGCGTGTAGAGGCCGCGGAGCCGTTCCTGAACCGATTCGAGGCCGAAGCTCGTGCGCCGGGCGACGTCGACGGCATCGCCGATCTGGGCTTCCTCGAGGCGGTGCAGGCGCAGCTGCTTCTGGTCGAGCTGTTCCTGGAGCACGATGCGTTCGGAGTGCCGTTCGCTCTCGCTGCGGCCGTGGGCGTCGAGGGTCCGGCGCAGGCCGACGACGTCGTCGGCGAGCAGGCGGGCTCGCGCGTCGCGCACGACGGCGGCGATGGTCTGTGCCTCGCGGGCGATCTCGGCCTGGCGCCCGAGGGGTTTGAGCTGGCGGCGGATCTCCCCGGCGAGGTCGCTCAGCCGGGTCAGGTTGGCCTGCATCGCGTCGAGCTTCCGGAGGGTCTTCTCCTTGCGGCGGCGGTGCTTGAGGATCCCGGCCGCCTCCTCGATGAAACCGCGCCGGTCTTCCGGGCTCGCGCGCAGCACGGCGTCAAGCTGTCCCTGACCGACGATCACGTGCATTTCCCGGCCGAGGCCGGAGTCGCTCAGGAGTTCCTGCACGTCGAGCAGCCGGCAGCTCTGGCCGTTGATGGCGTACTCGCTGCCCCCGTTGCGGAAAAGGGTGCGCGAAATGGTGACCTCGGTGTAGTCGATCGGCAACGCGCCATCCGTGTTGTCGATCGTGAGCGTCACCTCGGCGCGGCCGAGCGGGCCCTTGGTCGAGGTGCCGGCGAAGATGACGTCCTCCATCTTGCCGCCGCGGAGCGTCTTGACGCCCTGCTCCCCCATCACCCAGGCGAGCGCGTCGACGACGTTGGACTTGCCGGAGCCGTTCGGCCCGACGACGCACGTGACGCCGGGCTCGAAGGCGAAGGTCGTGGGTTGCGCGAACGACTTGAACCCCTTGAGGGTGAGGCTCTTCAAGTACACCCGTGCGCCCTTCCCGTGAGTAGATATCGGCTCTCCCACGGTACCGGACGCATCCGCCCGGCCCGGGAGGCGCGGCGTCAGCGGCGGGGTTTCGACGCGAACGACCGTTGGCTACTGTTCCTGCATGGACGAGCTCAGGCGCAGGATCGAAGAACTGCCGATTCCCCGGCAGCCGGGAGCGGAAGGCTGGGACGACTTCGCCGCCGCCGCGGACGTTCACAATGCGGTCGAAGCGGATGCCTATGGGAACGGAGAGCTGTCCGTGACGGCGGAGGAGGCGCTCCCGGACTGGCTCAACCAGGACTGGGAGCCGAAGCGGCTGTTCGTTCTGCGGGCGGGCGACCATCTCGGTCCCGGTACCGGGGCCGGTACCGGGGCCGGGGCCGGCCGCATCGTCGCGCGCGGCATCTACGAGCGGGAAGGATCCGACACCGAAACCGCCTGGCTCCGGGTCGACGTCCTTCCGGAGTTCCGCAACCGTGGCATCGGAACGGCGCTGGCCTCCCTGCTCGAGGCGACCTCCGAGGCGGACGGCTGCCGCAACCAGATCGTCTACGCGGCCTCGGCGGATGCGCCCGGCGAACGGCTGACGGCGCCGACCGGATTCGGCTCACTCCCGCTGCGGAACCCCGAGGTACGGTTCCTGCTCCGGCGCAGCTACCGGCTCGAGCAGGTCGAGCGCGGCAGCCGTCTGGCGCTGCCCGCCGCGCAGGAGCGGGTCGGCCGGCTCCTGCGCGAAGCAGAGGAGCACGCGGGCCGCGACTACGACATCGCGCAGTGGGAGGGCATCACACCGGCCCGGTGGCGCACCGACATGGCGTGGCTCTACGAGCGCATGAGCACGGATGCCCCGACCGCCGGCCTCGAGGAACCCCAGGAATTCTGGCACCCCGACCGTCTCCTCGAGACGCAGGCCCTCGCCGAGACCGGCCCGCGGACGATGTACACGACGGCCGTGGTCCACCGTGATTCTCGGAAGCTCGTGGGGTTCACCGGGCTCTCCGCCCCCGCGGAGACGGACCGGCCCGTGCACCAGGAGGACACCCTCGTGCTGCGGGAGCATCGCGGACACCGGCTGGGTCTGCTGCTCAAGGCCCGGAATCTGGAGAATCTTCAGCGCAATGACCCGGGACATCCGTCGGTGATCACCTTCAACGCGGAGGAGAACCGGCACATGCTCGCCATCAACGAGGCTCTGGGTTTCGAGCCGATCGGCTACGAGGGCGGCTGGCGCCGCCGCACCTGACCCGTTCCCCCAGGCATAACTCCTGCACATTCTGCCGACGCCGACCGGCGGCCGCGGGATTCCGCGGCTGTGGACCGCAGCACCCGGAATTTGCAGGAGTTATGCCTCCGCGCAGGGCGGGCGGGGTCGGAGGTCAGCGGAGGCGCTGGCAGACCGGGCAGAGGTGCGAGGACCGGTTCATGAACTGCTCGCGCACGATCGGCGTACCGCAGCGCGGGCACGGCTTGCCCTGCTGGCCGTAGGCGGCGAGGCTGTGCGAGAAGTAGCCGGACTGCCCGTTCACGTTCACGTACTGCGCGTCGAAGCTCGTCCCGCCCTCGGCGAGGGCGCGCTGCAGCACCGTCCGCACGGCATCGAGCAAGCGGATGACCTCGGCGCGCGACAGGGACGATGCCGGCTGGTCGTAGTGCAGTCCAGCCGCGAACAGGGCTTCGTCGGCGTAGATGTTCCCGATGCCGCTGACCCAGGTCTGGTCGAGCAGTACCCGCTTGATCCCGGAGCCGCGACGGGCCAAGGCGGACAGGGCCGCGTCCGTTCCGAAGTCCGGATCAAGCGGGTCGCGCGCGATGTGCGCGACCTGGCCGGGGATCAGCCCGCTCCAGGCGCCGACGCCCGCCCCGGCGAATCCGCCCGGCAGCCCGTCGGCCGTGGGCTGCATCCGGTCGACGGCCATGCTGCCGAAGATGCGCTGGTCGGCGAAGTTGAGCCAGAGTTCCCCGTGGTCGGGGTGATCGAGGTGCAGGCGGACGCGCAACTGGCGGTCTGCCGCCGAGCCCGGTTCCCTGAGCAGCACCTGCCCGCTCATCCCGAGGTGGATAACGAGGGCGCGACCGGTGTCGATCGGCAGCCAAAGGAACTTCCCGCGGCGGACGGCGCCGAGCAGCACGTGCCCCTCGAGTTGCTCGGCGAAGGGACCGGACAGCGGATCGTGGCGGCGCAGCGAGCGGGGCTCGAAGATCTCGACGGCGGTCACGGTGGCGCCGGTCACGGCGGGTTCGACGCCCGCGCGGACGACCTCGACTTCAGGAAGCTCGGGCATCGAATCGCCCGGTCAGCGCGGAACGAGCTGGTTCCACGCCTCGAGGGCTGCGGCCATCTCGGCGTGCTTCTTGCTGGTGCCTTCGCCCGTTGCGACGACGACGCCGACTGTGACGGTCGCGATGAACACCTTGGAGTGATCCGGTCCGCTCTCGGCGATCGCGTAAACGGGCACGCCGGCATCGAGGCGAGCCGCCGCTTCCTGCAGGCTCGTCTTCGGATCCATGGACACACCGAAGTGACCAGGGTCGTTGAGCATCGGCGCGATCAGGCGCAGCACGAACGCCGTGGCCGCGTCGGCACCGGTGTCCAGATAGACGGCGCCGATCAGTGCCTCGACGGTGTCAGCGAGGATCGATGACTTGTCGCGGCCACCGGTCAGGATCTCGCCTCGCCCGAGCCGGATGTACGCGCCGAGGCCGAGGCCCCGTGCGATTTCGGCAAGGGCGACGCTCGACACCAGGCTGGCCCGGCGCTTGGCAAGGTCACCCTCGTCGAGCAGCGGGTAGGTGCGATAGAGCATCACCGTGACGGCCTGGCCCAGGATCGAGTCGCCGAGGAATTCCAGGCGTTCGTTGGTGGGGACGCCGCCGTTTTCGTACGCGAAAGACCGGTGCGTGAGCGCCAGTGCAAGCAGGCCCTCATCGATCTGGACGCCGAGCGCGGCGACGAGGGCCGACGGGTCGGCCTCCGAACCGGTCATCGGCTGTCCGGATGCTCGGTTCCCGGTCATACGGCGACCGCCCCGGTGGTACCGCGACGCGCCGCGCGGATGATCCGGGTCAGAAGACCCGGCATCCGTCGGAGGAGCGGTACCAGGGGCGTATGCATCGCCGAATTAAATATCGGCGACCTTGCGGCCCTTGTACTCCATGAACATCGCGGTTCCGGCGGTGTCGGTGACGACCTTGGCGCGGTGCGGGAGGCTGTAGACGACTTTGCCGTTTTCCATGGTCTTGACCAGGGTGGGGGCTTCGGCCTTCCAGCAGGAACGACGTGAGCGGGTGTTGGAGCGTGATTGCTTGCGCTTCGGGACTGCCATGACTACTTCTCTTCTCTTCTATCCGTTTCAGCACGGATGTCTTCATCCGTGCCGATGCTTTCGGAAGCCTGGAAATTCACAAGCGCTGCCCAGCGGGGATCGCGCATTACTTCTGGTTCGAATTCAGGGGAAACGGCAAGCCGCTGCCCGGTCTCGGGGTCGAGACCCGGGCAATCCTGCCGGCAGACCGGCTGGAAAGGCAGTGACAGAACCACTGCATCCCTGATGAGCGGTTCAAGATCCACATGGTCCTCGACAACCGCACACTCATAAGCTTCATCAAGAGAGTACGCGAAAACCTCGTTAAACTCGACTCGGACAGGCAAGTCGATGTCAATCAGGCATCTTCCGCACTCGCCGGAGGCGATTCCGGAGATCTGCGCGGACACCAGGAGGCTCTCGTGCAGGGTCTCGAGACGGATGTTGACGTCGAGCGTCGACCCGGCCTTGACGGCAACGAGTCCCTCGCCGAGGTCGTCGGGAACGATCAGGTCGATGTGGCGCTCACGCATGGTGCCGGGGCGGTTGATGAGGTCACGCACGTCGACCTTGTACGGGGTCTTCTGAAACTTGGTCACGGGGGGAGATTCTACGCGTCTGTGACGGGTGCGCGCCCCCGCTCGCGGAGGAAGAGCCAGAGGGAGGCGGGAAGGAGGCGTGCACGCCACCGCGCGGCCGTGCTCGCACCCATGCTGATCCTCATCGAGACCGTGTCGAGGTCGCCGAGGAGTTCCGGCTGCGGCGCCCCAGCGGCAGGGCGCCCGTACCGGTGTCGCTCGGCCGCGGCGAGCAGCCGGCCGAGTGCCGCACCGGCTACGGCCCCACCGGTACCGGTGAGGCCGGGCAGGGCGCCGATCCGCGCCGCGAGTTCCCTCGGCGTCTCCGTCGCTCGCACGTCGACCCCGAAGTCGACGGCCGTGTCGACGAGCTCACGCCACGCCTCGGCGCCCCCTGCCGTCCCTCTGGCGAGATCCCGGCGCCGTCGCCTGCGCCGCAGCAGGCGGATGCCCCCGGGCACGGCGAGCACGATGACGAGCGCTCCGAGGATGAGCGCAACGCGTGCGGGCGTTCCGGTGTCGCTCCCGGGTGTCGTCGCGGACCCGCCTCCCGTCGGCAGGGCCTGCCCGGAGTCGTTGAACGGGCGCGGCGCGGTCGACGGCACCCCGGCCACCGCGCCGCCGAGCGGAATGGAGGGGCCGGTCGGCTGGGTGTAACTCGGAACGGTCCCCCGCCCGGGAGTCGGCTCGAACGGCAACCAGCCGATGCCGGTGAAGTACAGCTCCGGCCACGAGTGCAGGTCGTGGGCGTCGACATTGAAGCGGTCCCTGCCCTCGATCGGGTTCGAGGAGCGTGAGCCGGGGAGATAGCCGATCGCAATCCGGGCCGGAATGCCGAGCGACCTCGCCATCACCGCCATCGCGGAGGCGAAGTGCACGCAATAGCCGCGCTTGACCGCGAGGAACGTGCCGACGACGTCGACCCCGCCACCGTCGTAGCCGTCCGCGACCGGTGCCGTGGTGTCGTAGGTGAACTCGTTCCCCCGCAGGTATTCCTGCAGGGCGACGGCGGCGTCATACGGCGTCGCCGTGCCCGACGTCACCGCGCGCGCGGTCTGCTCGATGATCAGGGGACTGTTCCGGGGCAGCCGCAGACTCGAATCGACACTGACCGGGTACCGGCCCGTTGCTGCGCGCAGCTGCTCGGGAGTCGGCTGGAGGACGAGCGAGGTGACGGTGTATTTCTGGCCGCGTGTGCTGCTGTTCGTGCTCGAAATCGTTCCGGTCGGGCCGTTCCAGTACCAGGCGCCGACGAGCCCTGACACCTTCGTCGCCGCGCCGGGGGTGGGCAGCCAGGCCGACGCGACCCCGTCGATGACGACCTGAGTGGACTCCTCCGTCGTGGCGACCTGGGCCGAGAGCCCCGGCGGCCGGTCGATGGCGTCGACGGTGTTCCCGGTGTTCGTCGGCTCGAGGCGCGCGGTCCAGCTCGGCCCGACGAAGCGGTCCAGGGTGAGCAGTTTGAGGTAGGGCGGCTGAGCGGCGCTCGTCCGGTAGTGCAACGCGGCGCCGGCCTGTGAGCTGCGGAGATCCTGGCCGAGGTTGACCATCGCGCTCACCCCGTCGCCGAAGAGCAGCGGTCCGGTGGCGCGGCCGCCGACCCGTCCGTCGCCGGGCAGGTTGGGGACCACGACGCTGAGCGAGAGTGCCGTCGCGATCGCGAGCCCACCGACCAGGACAGCCCCGGTGCCGGGCCGGGCAAGACCGAGCCTGCCCGCCGGGCGCCCGCCGCGCCGGCCGAGCACGTCGACCCGCAGCAGGAGCAGGAACGCCGCCGCCGTGAGCACGAGGGTGAGCTTGTCTGCGCCGTTGTCGAGGATGAGCCCCGGCACCCCGACGGGCACGAGCACGGGCAGCCCCGCGAGCGCCGGCACCCGCAGAGTCAGCGCGAGGGTATCCATCAGCACCGCGATCGCACCGGCCCCGACGCAGAGCAGAAACAGGATTCCGGTGACGGGATCGGCCGGGGTCCCCTGGGACTGCACTGAGGCGATCCCCGCGTCGACGAGCGTGCGGAACCGGTCGATCGTGTCGCCGGTCGGCACGAGCCAGAGCACCCCCGTTCCTCCGCCGAAGAGCAGGGTCACGCTCCCGACGACCACGCCGGCACCGGCGAGTGGTACGACCCAGGGTTGGGGGCCGAGCGAGCGGATGCCCGCGGAGACGACGAGCACGGCTCCCGCTTCGACCGCCATCAGCCACCACCACCCGGTGCCCTGCAGGAGGGGGCCGAGCGCGGTCATCCCGACGAGCAGGAGCACCGCGAGCGCACCGGTCACGGGCCAGCGGGAGCCGCTCCGCCGGCTGCCCGGGCGCCCCGGCGGCACCGGCGGCGGCGACGGCCGCACCGGCAGCGTTCGCTCGGGAAGCGTGCGTTCACGCAGGCTCATGGAGCGCCTCCCGGCCGCCGACGGCGTCGAGCCACGCTGCGGGCAGTGCGGACGCCGAACGCACCGGAACGCACCGCCAGCCGGCCTCCCGGAGCCGGTCAACGGCATCCGTCGGCACGACGTCGAGCACGAACGCGATCGCCGGCCGGGCATTGGCCGCGAGTGCGGCGAGAACGGCGAGGTCGAGGCCGCCCCCGGCGCCGAGCACGGCGAAGGTCGGGAGCGCCCCGCGCGGAGCGCGTGCCCGCGCGGGTGCGACGTTCCCGCCCGGTACTCCGGTGCCGGCGCGCTCGCCTTCGGCTGGGAGCTGGACGACGCCCGCGAGGTCTTCCAGAAGATGCGACACGCCACCCGCTCCGCGGTAGGAGACCGGGTCTCCGGACCTGACGGCACCCGTCTCAGCGATTCCTGGCCCTGGCGAGTCGCCGGGACCTGTCGCGCCGAACGGGGCGGCACCGGTCGTACCCACGGTGCCGTTCGAGGCACGGTCGAGCGGGGTTCGGCCGAGCCCGGCGGTGCCGAGCTGGGCAGGGCCGAGCTCGACGACGTCCACCCGATAGCCGGCCGCGAGCAGATGCGTGCAGACGGATGCCGCGACTTCGATTCCCAGCTCGAACGCTCGTGCACGCCGTCCGCGCTCGTCCTCACGGGTGCCCGTGTCGCCCGGCGCGAGCGTGTCGAGCACGAACCGCACCCCTGAATCGCTCCGGTGTTCCTCCTGCCGCACCATGATCTCGCCGTGGCGTGCGGTGGCCGGCCAATTGACCCGGCGCAACGAGTCCCCCGGCCGGTACTCACGAGCGATCAGCTCGTCCGAATTCTGGTTGAGCAAGCGCTGGCGTTCGAGGGCTTCTCCGCCGCCGAGCATGCTCGCGAGTCCCCGGCCTGGCAGGGGGGTGACTCGCGGAGTGACGACGAGTTCGTTCCGGCCGCCGACCGCCCAGCGGCCCGTGACGAGTCCGAACGGGTCAGACTGGCCGAGGACGATGGGCCCGTATTCGTACCGTCCCCGCGCGTGCGGGGACAGCGGGAGCTCGAGGCGCACGGTCCGGGCGGTCGCGTCGGGGGCATCGCCGAAGCCGTCGCGGCCGCCGCGCCGGCCCCAGGCGCCGCCGAGTCCGGCGAGCGGCGGGAGCGGGAGGTCCCTGGGCATCGGCGTCATGCCCATCGGGCCGGTTTCCCGCCAGTGCGCCCCCGACAGCGGGTGCACCCCCAGGTTTTCAAGGGTCAGCAGCTCGGTCGTCTCACCGCCCGCGGACACCAGGTTCGGGCGGAAGTCCCGACCGACGCGCATCCGGACGGGCCGGAGTGCCACCGACAGTCCGGCGGCGAGCGGCACCGCGATCAGCAGGAGGGCGATGAACAGCAGGTCCCGCCGGTTCTCGGAGAACGACACGAACGTCAGCACCGCTCCCCCGCAGAGGAAGGCGCCGCCCCGGAGGGTGAGCCGGGGAAAACGAACCGGCCGTGAGGGAGGTCGCCGCGCGGACATGGCGGCTAGGGGCGGCCGGAGACGCCGAGCGGCACCGGGGTCGCCGCGAGGATCCGGCGCACGATGTCCTCGAGCAGCGGGCTCGAATCCTGGTGCTGGTGCCCGAGCACCCGGCTGCTCGCCACCAACCGGTGGCCCAACACGGCGACGGCCAGCGCATCGATGTCGTCGGGGAGCACGAAGTCACGGCCCTGCAGCGCGGACTGCGCCTTGGCCGCGCGGATGAGCTGCAGGGTCGCCCGGGGGCTCGCACCGAGGCGGAGGTCCTTGTCCGAGCGGGTGGCCCGCACGATGTCGACGGCGTATTGCTTGACGGCGCTGGAGGCGAAGACACCGCGGGCGGCGGTCATCATGGCACGCAGCTGCACGCCGGTGACGACGGCGTCGATTCCGGCGAGCGGACTCGACGTGTCGCGGGAGTCGAGCATCGCGAGTTCGGACGTGGTGTCTGGGTAGCCCATCGAGATCCGGGCCATGAAACGGTCCCGCTGGGCCTCTGGGAGGGCATAGGTGCCTTCCATCTCGATCGGATTCTGGGTGGCGACGACAGTGAACGGCAGTGGCAGGAGGTACGTGGCGCCGTCGACGGTGACCTGGCGTTCCTCCATGCATTCGAGGAGAGCCGACTGGGTCTTCGGACTCGCCCGGTTGATCTCGTCGCCGATCACGATGTTCGCGAAGATGGCACCCGGCTTGAACTCGAACCTGCGGTCGACCTGGTTGAAGACGCTCACGCCCGTGACGTCGGAGGGAAGCAGGTCCGGTGTGAACTGGATGCGACTGACGGAGCAGTCGACGGAGCGGGCGAGGGCCTTGGCGAGCATGGTCTTGCCGACGCCGGGCACGTCCTCGATGAGGAGGTGGCCCTCGGCGAGGAGCACGGTCAGCGCGGTGACGACGGCAGGGTGTTTGCCGGCGATGACCGTTTCAACGTTGCGGACGATGGCCCGGCCGGCCTCCGCGACCAGGTCGAGACCGAGTGCGAGGTCAGGCTCGACGTCGGGTCCGGCGTCGGTCCCTGGCCCGGTTTCCGGTGCCGAGTGGATGCCCGTGGCGCGCTGCGTCGGGACGCCCGATGGGGCATCCGTTGTCGCGCCAGCAGGCGGGACGCTCACACGGGCGCCTTCTGCAGGTACTCCGCGACGACGCGGGGCACGTACGGGGAGATGTCGCCGCCGAGCGCGGCGACCTGGCGCACGAGGGAGCTGGAAACGTGGGCATTCGCCGGGTCAGGCAGCATGAAGATGGTTTCGACGCCCGCGAGGTTGCGGTTCACGATCGCCATCGGAGTCTCGTATGCGACGTCGACCTGGGAGCGGATGCCCTTGATAAGCACGCTCGCACCGACTTCGAGGCAGTAGTCGACGAGCAGTCCCATGCTCCAGGACGCGACGGTGATCGTGTCCGGCAGGCCGGCGTCGGCGATGGCGCGCTGCAGCAGGGAGACCCGCTGGCTGATCGGCAGGAGTGCCGTCTTGCCTGGATTGTGCACGACGAGCACGTGCACTTCGTCGAAGAGGCCCGCCGCCCGTTCGATGACGTCGAGGTGACCCAGTGTGACGGGGTCGAATGATCCAGGGACAACGGCGATCCTGCGCATACGCAATACCCTAACGCGCGAGCACGCCTCGCGCCTCCCCGAGCGGAACACTCTCGGCATTCGCCCTGCTGGGAGGCCATATCCGTCGGCCGACAGCGCGCGCGAAAGGCCGGGCGGGGTCTCCCGCCCGGCCTTCGTACGCGCTCTAGCCGACGAGGGCCAGCGACTGGGCCATGACCGCGTCGGAAACCGCGAGGTTTCCGCCGAGGATGACGATCCGGGCCGGCTTCAACCGGGCGAGTTCCGCCGCGATGACGCCCGGAATACCGTTGGGCTGGACGAGGAGCACCGGACCCTGGTTCACGCCGGCAGCACCGGCCCCGGACAACGCGTCCTGGTACGTCGCCCCGGTCGCGAGATAGACCACCGGGACACCCGGCGTCGGGAACGTGCCCGCGGAGATCGCGGCCGACGTGCCGTAGGCATCCTGGCCCCACAACCGCGTCGTCGGAGCAACCCCGGAGAGGCTCGCGAAGACACCGTCCGAGACAGCCAGATTGCCGCCGAGCACCACGATCCGAGCCGGCTTCAACCGCGCCAGCTCCGCCGCGATGACACCTGGAATGCCGTTGGGCTGAACGAGGAGCACCGGACCCTTGTTCACCCCGGCAGCACCGGCACCGGAGAGAGCGTCCTGGTAGGTCTCACCCGTCGCGACGTACGCGACCGGGACACCCGGCGTCGGGAACGTGCCCGCGGAGATCGCGGCCGACGTGCCATAGGCATCCTGGCCCCACAACCGCGTCGCCGTCGCTGCGGCGGGTGCGGCTATTGCCGCACTCGCCACGCTCGTCGCGGAGACGGCCGGAAGGCCGGCCGCCGTGCCGGTGACGGTCACGGTGACGGTCTTCCCCTGGTCCGCGAGCGCGGGTGTGTACGTCTCTGCGGTTGCACCGGGAACGGCGACACCTCCGACCGACCACTGGTAGGTGAAGACGATCGGGACCGGAGTCCAGGCTCCTGGGACGGCGGTGAGCACCTGGCGGACCGCGGCAACGCCGGTGATGGTCGGGACGGCCGGCGTCACCAGGGTCGCAGGGGCCCCGACGGTGTCGTACAGGGCATAGTCATCGGTCACCAGCGTGCCGTTGCTGATCAGGTTGAGTCCGAAGCTGATCCCGGTGACGCCGGCAGGCACGACCGGAGTCGTCCAGGCCACCTGGGTGTACGCGGTCGCCGCGTTGTACAACGGGCCCGATGTCTGGTAGATCCAGCCACCGTCCGCATTGCGGAAGTAGAGGTCGAATTGGGTGGGCACGGTCGATTTGTACCAGGCTCTCAGGGAGTAGGTGTGACCGGGGGTCGCCGTCGGTGCACATGTGCCGAGGTCCTGCATCAGGGCGAGTTTCGCATCGCCGCTCGTCAGGCCCGTCACCACGAGCTGTTCTGCTTTTGTACCGGTATGCGCCTCTGCGGCTGTGGTGAGCGTCGTGAAGGTCGCGGTACTCACTCCGAACCCGCCCTGCTGCCAGCACTCCGGTGGCAGCGTGGTCCCGGCCGGCGGCACAACCGTGCTCGCCGTCTCGAGGCTGGGGTTCAGCACGCCGTTCTCACCGGCGGCCGGAGCCGCCCGGAAGCTGTTCGTGGACGCGACCAACGGCTTTCCTGTTCCGCCCAGGACATCCTGAACAGTCTTGACGATCGTGTTGGTGCTCGATCCTGCGGATGTGGGCGTGCGGACCTTGAGCCAGTCGACGAACTGCTGGAAGAGAGTGGGCGTGATGGTCAGGTTCAGCGGGTCGCACACCCCCGGCGCGGTGTCGCACACGTGATGGAAGGTCAGCTGGACCCAGCCGCCGCCGTGGGTCTCGGCATCCGTCACGGTCTTCTGCAGGGTGGGGAGGGTCCAGGTCGAGTCGACTTCCTCGGGAGCCCGGGTCTGGAGCGCGTTGGCCGGCGGAATCGTCTCGGCGAACACGCCGGTGGTGCCGCCGACGTCTCCGAGCATGCGGCCGCTGTTGAAGCCGCACGCACTCACAGCCGCCGCGACGGCGGGAGTCGCCGCCGCGAAGGGATACGCGAAGTTCGTCGCCGTCTTGAATCCCCAGGCGTCGAGGGTATTCCGGCCCTGGCAGATCTGCTTGGTCACCTCGGCGGCGGGCAGGGTGGTCAGGTCGGGGTGGCTCACGGTGTGGCCCCCGATCTCGTGTCCGCTTGCTGCCATCGCCGTCAGTTGCGGGACGGTCAGATATTTGGATGCGCCGATCCAGCCGGTCGTGATGAAGAAGGTTCCCTTGAGTCCGGCTGCGTCGAGGATCGACACGGCGTCACTCTGGTCGGCGTTGCCGTCGTCGAAGGTGAGGCTGACGACCGTCACGGGGTCGGTCGTCGCGGCCTGGGACGGGAAGGCCGTTCCGAGAACCGATCCCAGCGACAGGAGCATGACAGACACGGTGCCGAAGGCGCGCCACCTCAGCTTCCGCCACCGGGGATTGCGCGTGGCGACTCGCAGTGTGTCGCTCGGGTATGCGGGATCGGACTGGGTCATGTCAACTTCCGTTCGGGCGTCGGGAATCGAATGGTGGGCGAGTGCGCGCGCCGGGCGCGTTCCAGTGCCGTGTGGCCGACGATTCCCGGCGGACGGCATTCTTGTAGCTGAAGCGGTTCTCCGAGCTCGGATTGACACCCAAACTGTTTCCGATCGCACGGGTGCGGCGGCCGGGGGAAGGACCTGTTGGATTGTTGAGGCACCGTAGCACCGCGCTCGCGGCTCGGGATAGGTCGGCATTCACCCCCACTTCGCGGGTCGCCAGGCGTCCGAAGGCACGCCGACGAGTCACGATTCCGCTGGTCGGGCGCTCGTTCGCCGAGGCCGTTCAGCCCTTGGTGAGCGAGGCACGCTCCGCGTCGTCGAGACGTCTGCGCACCGCATCCCGCAGGGCCGGCACGCTCTCAAGCAGGGGGTCCTGCGCCGCGAGCTCCTGTGCGTGGGTGCGCGCCTCCAGGATGAGCTCACCATCGGTCGCGACCCGCAGCAGACGCAGCGACGAGCGCCCGCCGGACTGTGTGCTGCCGAGCACATCTCCCTCCCTGCGCAGCTCGAGGTCGATTTCGGCGAGCTCGAAGCCGTCGAGGGTTGCGGCAACGGCCTCGACCCGCGACCGTGCGAGCGAGTCGATTTCCGCGCGAGTGACGAGCAGGCAGAGTCCAGGGACTCCGCCGCGGCCGACGCGGCCGCGCAACTGGTGCAGCTGCGAGACCCCGAACCTGTCGGCGTCGAGCACCACCATCACCGAGGCGTTCGGTACGTCGACGCCGACCTCGATCACCGTCGTCGCGACGAGCACGTCGATCTCCCCCGCGGCGAAGGCGACCATCGTCTGGTCTTTCTGGTCCGCGGTCATCCGGCCGTGCAGCGGCTCGATCCTGGCCCCATCGAGCTCCGGCCGGGCTCGCAGCCTCTCGAGCACGACCTCGACGGATTCCGGGGGTGTGGCCAGCGTCGGGTCGGACGCGCCGGCATCCGTCGCCTGATCGATCTCCTCGCCCTCTTCGAGTTCTTTCGGCGCGATCGCAGGGCACACGACAAAACCCTGACGGCCGAGAGCGAGCTCCTCGGCCAGCCTGGTCCAGACGCGCGAGAAGGTCTGCGGCTTTTCGGCGAGTGCCACCACGTAGGTCTGGATGCCCTGCCTGCCGGCCGGGAGCATGGCGATCGTCGACACGTCGAGGTCGCCGAAGACCGTCATAGCGACCGTGCGCGGGATCGGCGTCGCGGTCAGCACCAGGAGGTGCGGGGGCACCGCGCCCTTGAGGCGAAGGGCCTCCCTCTGGTCGACGCCGAAGCGGTGCTGTTCGTCGATGACGACGAGTCCGAGGTCGAAGAATGACACCGATTCGGCCAGCAGGGCATGCGTGCCGATCACGATCCTGGCCTGGCCGGACACCGCCCGCAGCAGCGCCTTCCTGCGGAGGGCGACGGGTAGTTTGCCGGTCAGCAGCACGGGCACCAGTTCGGCGGCCAGGTCGGGGCCGAGGATCTGCACGATCGACCGCAGGTGCTGGGCGGCGAGCACCTCGGTCGGAGCGAGCAGGGCGGCCTGTCCCCCGGTATCGGCCACGGCGAGCATCGCCCGCAGCGCGACGAGCGTCTTGCCGGAGCCGACCTCGCCCTGCAGGAGCCGGTTCATCGGAGCGGTGTCGGCAAGGTCCCTCGCGATCTCGGCCCCGACCGTCTGTTGATCAGCCGTGAGGGTGAACGGCAGTCGGGCGTCGAAGCGCTCGAGGTACCCGCCGGAGACGGGCACACGGGCGGTCGACTGGGTCGCCCTGGCGGCGTTGCGCGACTGCACGAGCGCGCTCTGCAGAACGAACGCCTCGGTGAAGCGGAGGGTGTCGCGGGACCTGATCCAGTCGGCGTCGACGACGGGTTGATGGATGAGCTCGAGCGCCGTGCGGTGCGGGAGCAGGCCGCGTTCGGCGCGGAGCGCGGGCGGGAGCGGGTCCTCGACAGGGCCGAGATGCTTGAGTACCTTTCCGACGATCGTCTGGAAGTCCCAGCTCGTGACCGCGGCGGTCGCCGGGTAGACCGGGACGGGCTCGACGAGCCAGGCCTCGCCTTCCGTGGGGATCTCATGTTCCTGTTCCTCGTCACTCCCGGCGACGAAGAGCTTGTAGTGCGGATGCGCCAGCTGCAGCT
Organism: Cryobacterium algoricola; assembly: GCF_004402485.1. GTDB lineage: Bacteria > Actinomycetota > Actinomycetes > Actinomycetales > Microbacteriaceae > Cryobacterium > Cryobacterium algoricola. Next base: position 589,447 of record NZ_SOFG01000004.1, read on the forward strand.
GGCTCTTGAACGAGGTCACTTTGCCGGTGAACATGCCGCGGGTGCCCGGTACGAGCAACTTCTCGCGCCAGGCCTGGTTGAAGAACGTGAGGGTGAGGATGCCGCGGCCGTCGGAGATCTTGACGGTCGTGATCGAGCCCTTACGGGTCTTCATCTCGTGGGTGGAGACCGAGCGCACCTCGGCGAAGATCGTGACCTGCTCGTCGAGCGGCAGTTCGCTGATCGCGCTGAGCTCGCCGCGCCTGGCGTAGCGGCGGGGGTAATGGCTGAGCAGGTCGCCGACCGTACGCATGTCGAACGCTTTGGCGAGCGATTTCGCCTCGGCAGGCGTCACGGGGCGGATTGCCGTGAGTGGGGTATCCAGGGTCAGGGCACCGATGAACTTCACACCGGCCGCCGCGGTCGCATCCGTCATGCTTCGATCGTAGGCGCGGCCGCCGACACTCCGGTCCGGCTAGGCTCGAACGGACATGACGCGCATCATCTCCGGGTTCGCCGGTTCCCAGCCCCTCGCCGTTCCCAAGTCAGGCACGCGGCCCACGAGCGACCGGGTGCGGGAGGCGATCTTCTCCGCCCTCGACGCCCGCGATGTCATCATGGGCGCCCGGGTGCTCGACCTCTACGCGGGCTCCGGTTCTCTCGGGCTCGAAGCCGCGAGTCGGGGTGCCCGGATCGTGACTCTCGTCGAGAACAGCTACGGGGCCGCGCAGATGTGCCGGAAGAACACCGACGCGGTGCTCAAGGCCGCCCCGAAGAAGGACGGTCCCTCGATCCGCGTTTCCGCGCAGGCCGTGCAGTCCTTTCTCGCGGCGACGGGCGAGGGGTTCGAGCTCGTCTTCCTCGACCCGCCGTATGAGCTCTCCGACGTCGAACTCGGGCACAACCTGCTCGCGCTGACCCCCCTGCTCGACCCGGACGCGCTCGTCGTCGTCGAGCGCAGCTCCCGCTCCCCCGAGCCGTTCTGGGGCCCGGGTCTCGCCGCCGAGCGCCGCAAGGACTACGGAGACACGACCGTCTGGTACGCCGCCCCGGTGCTCGCCGACAACTAGCCGCCGCCCTACCGCCGCAGCCGCGTGGAGTGTCGCCGTTCGCGCCGACCGTCGCCGTTCGAGCGGCGACACTCGGCGTCAGGGGCGAGTCTCGGGCGTCCAGCCCCTGTGCAGCATCAGCCGAGGGCCCCGTCCCAGCCCCGGTACGGGTCCCAGCCGCCCTGCTCATGCGTGCGGCCGTCCACGAGGACCGCGCCCGCGGCATCCGTCGCCGTGCCGATGACCCGGAAGCCCTCCGGCACCACAGCGTCGGCCGGGAAGGTCGCGAGGAGGCCGTGGTCCTCACCGCCGCCGAGCGCGAGGCCGATACTGTCGCCGAGAGCGTCGGCGGCGAAGTCGATACCGACGCCGCTCGCCTTCGCCAGACGCCCGGCGTCGATGAAGAGACCGTCGGAGAGGTCCATCATCGCAGTCGCCCCCGCTATGGCGGCGGCAGGGCCGAGGTCGATCGGCGGTGACGGCGCCAGCTGGGCACCCACCTCGACCGGGTATTGTTCCCGGACCGCCGACGCGAGAGCGGCATCGGGAACGCCGTTCGCGTCGACGCCGTGACGGAAGAGTAGTTCGAGGCCGGCTCCGGCCTCACCGAGCCCCCCGGCAAGGGCCACGACGTCGCCTGGGCGCGCTCCGGAGCGCAAGACGGGTTCCCGGCCCTCGAGGTCGCCGAAGGCCGTCACGGCCAGCGTGAGGGCGTCCGAGGCGGACAGGTCGCCACCGACGACGCCGCAGCCGGGCGCAAGGGCCTCGCAGCAGTCCCGCAGTCCGTCGGCGATGCCCTCGATCACCGAGATCGGGGTCGAGGGCGGGGCCGCGATCGCGACCACGAGTGCGGTCGGGCGGGCGCCCATCGCGGCGACGTCGGACAGGTTGGTCGCCGCGGCCTTCCAGCCGAGGTCGTGCGGGGTCGACCAGGCCATCCGGAAGTCCGGGCCCTGGATCATCATGTCGGTCGTGACGACGAACCGTCCGTCGGGAGCGCGCAGCACGGCCGCGTCGTCGCCGGGTCCGAGTAGCTGGGTCGCGGCGTCGGGCAGCCGCGGGAAGATCCGGGCGAGCACCTGGCCCTCGCTCAGCTCGGCGAGGGTCTGCACCGGCGCGGCGCCCGTCGACCCCGGGTCCGTCGAGGCGGTGGCCGCAGCACCTGCACCGACACCGACATCGACACCGTGCTCAGTGCGCGATTCCCCCGCAGTGGCCGTCGGTGAGTTCGCGGCAGGGGTCTTCGCAGCAGTGGTCATCTTCAAACGGTAGCCTGAATGCGATGACTGCCCGCCGTACCTCCCGCCGCACCCCGGCCACCGTGGCACTCGCCCTGGCCGGCGTCGTGCTCCTGAGCGGATGCACGGCGAGCGTCGCCCTCGAGCCCGCGGCCGATGCGGTGAACCCCGGATGCGCGGACATCGTCGTGCACCTGCCGACCCTCGTCGCAGACCAGGCCGAACGTGAGACGAACGCGCAAGCGACGGGTGCGTGGGGCAGCCCGGCCGCCGTGCTGCTGCACTGCGGTGTTGCCGTGCCCGCCCCGACGACGCTGCCGTGCCTCAACGTGAACGGCATCGACTGGATCGAAGACGACTCCGCCGCTCCGCTCTACCGGTACACGACCTACGGGCGCACGCCCGCGAGCGAGGTCGTCATCGATTCCGGCGTCGTCAGTGGATCGACCGTGCTCGTCGACCTGGCCGCCGTGATGGCGGTCATCCCGGCGACGGCCAAGTGCCTGGGCGCGGCCGACCTGACCCTGCCCACCGACGGCGGAACCCTCGCGCCGACGGCAACGCCCGCGCCGTAGTCCCGGCGGTTTCCTCGCCCGGCTGAACCGCAAGGTCGGAGTTTTTCGCGAACCACGGCATCCGCCGCCGGATGGCACGGCGTGTCGCGAAAATCTCCGACCTTGCGTAGGCCGGCAGCCCTCGCCCTGACGCACGCGGGCCGGCGATCCGTGCCCCACCCCCGATCCGAACCAATTCGACGGAGTTTTTGCCGAGAAGAGGACGCGGGAGACCGGATTCGGGCCGGTTAGACCAAAATCTCCGTCGAATTGGTTCGAACACCGCGGCGAGCGAGGGCGACCGAGATCAGTTCGTCGATGAGCGCCGGGTAGGTGTAGCCGCTCTGCAGCCAGCAGGTCGGGAACATCGAGATCGGCGTGAAGCCGGGCATGGTGTTGATCTCGTTGATCACCCAGCCCGTGTCGGTGAGGAAGAAGTCGACCCGCGCCAGTCCGGCGCCGTCGATCGCGTCGAACGCCCGGATCGCCATCCGCTGCATCTCGACGAGTTCCGCCGGTTCCAGGGCTGCGGGACAGACCAGTTCGATGCCCGCCGCTCCCAGATACTTGGCGTCGAAGTCGTAGAAGTCGCGCCCGGTGACGAGCACCTCTCCGGCGACGGATGCCCGCGACGGCTCCCCCGGACGGCCTTGCAGCACCGCCACCTCGAGTTCACGCCCCACGAGACCGGCCTCGATCAGTACCTTGTCGTCCTCCGCGAGGGCGGTCTCCATGGCACGGACCAGCTCGGCGGGGTCGGTGACCCGGCTCACACCGACGCTCGACCCGGCGCGGGCCGGCTTGACGAACGCCGGCAGCCCCAGTTCAGCGAGCGCCGCATACGCCATCCCCGGCGCCTCCGCCCAGTCGGCCGCGGTGATCGTGCGCCACGGTGCCACCGGGAGCGATGCCTGCTGGAAGACGGTCTTGGTGAAGTGCTTGTCCATGCCGAGGGCCGAGGCGAGCACGCCGGAGCCGACGAACGGCAGCCCGAGTAGCTCCAGCAGGCCCTGGATGGTGCCGTCTTCGCCGTAGGGGCCGTGCAGGATCGGGAAGACGAGGTCGACAGTGCCGAGGGAGCGGGCGGGGCCGCCGGGAACGTCGACGACGCGGAGCGTGCGGTCCAGCGCCGATTCCGGCCACTGCACCCGGGTGCCGTTGTCGGTGACGACGGGCAGTTCGGCAGCCGAGGATCCGAGCGCGAAGTGCGCTGGGTCATCCGCTTCGAGCACGAACGCCCCGTCGCGGGTGATCCCGATCGGGATCACGTCGTAGCGCGACCGGTCAATTGCCGCCAGGACTCCGCCGGCCGTGGCGCAGCTGATCGAGTGTTCGCTTGACCGACCCCCAAAGAGCAGCGCTACCGTGAGCTTGTCCGTCATCAATTGTCCTTTCGCCCTGCGGTTCCGCCGAATCCGTCGTGAGGTGTGGGGCGATATCCCGCGGTTTCAGCGTACCGGCCAGCACCTGCCGCACCTGTTCGACGATGGGCATGTCGACCCCCTTCGCCCGGGCGAGGTCGAGGATCGGGCCGACGGATGCGAGGCCTTCCGTGGTCTGCTGCATCTGCTTGACGACGTCCGCGATGCTGTAGCCCTGGCCGAGGAGTCGCCCGGCCGTGTTGTTGCGGGAGAGCGGGGACTGGCAGGTGGCGATGAGGTCACCGAGGCCGGCGAGGCCGGCGAGCGTCTCCGGCTGGGCGCCGTATGCCACGGCGAAGTCGGTCATCTCGACGAGGCCGCGGGTGATGATCGAGGCCTTGGTGTTCTCGCCGTAGCCGACACCGTCGACGATGCCGATCGCGACGGCGATGAGGTTCTTCAGCACACCGCCGAATTCGGTGCCGATCACGTCGGTGTTGACGTAGGAGCGGAAGTAGCTGTTGGTCGCGAGGATCGCGACGGCCTGGGCGGTTTCGAGGCTCGTGGAGGACACGACGGCGGCCGTCGGCTGTTCCCTCGCGATTTCGAGTGCGAGGTTGGGTCCGGAGATCGCGGCGATGTGGTGCGGGTCGATGGGCAGCATCTCTTCGATGATCTGGCTCATCCGCTGGCCGGAGCCGCGTTCGACGCCCTTCATGAGCGACACCAGGATCGCGTCGGGCTCGAGGAACGGCTCCATCAGGACCAGGTTCTCCCGCAGCGACTGGCTCGGCACCGAGATGAAGACCTGTTCGGCTCCGGCGAGGGCCTGGTCGAGGTGCGGGGTCGCGCGCAGTCCGATCGGGAGATTGATTCCCGGAAGGTAGTCGCTGTTCCTCCGGCCCTCAGTGATCTCGCGGGCGAGTTCCGGCCGACGCGCCCAGAGCACGACGTCGGCGCCGCCGTCGCTCAGGATCTTGGCGAAGGTCGTGCCCCAGCTTCCGGCTCCGAGCACGGCGACGCGCGTTCCGGCAGGGACACCCTGCCGTTGTTTAGCCTTCAAAACGGCCGGTCTCCTTCTGGTCGTGCTCGGAGGGGTTCCAGCGCTTCGCCGGGGCCTTCTCGCCGCGGAGGTCCTCGAGGAGCCCGGTGATGGCATCCATCAGGATGGCCGTCGCCTCGTTCAGGGTCGCCGTGTCGAGGCCGCGTCCCTTGAACTCGTCGAAGGACAGCGGATCGCCGATCTTCACGTGGATGGTCTTTCGGGGAAACGGGCTGATCCGTTTCGAATACCGCGGCATCAGGTCCTGGGTGCCCCAGTGGGCGATCGGCACGATCGGGATGCCCTGCTCGAGCGCGATCCGCACGGCACCGGTCTTCCCGCGCATCGGCCAGAGCTCGGGGTCGCGGGTGAGCGACCCTTCCGGGTACACGATGACCATCTGGCCGCGTTCGACGAGCCGTCTGGCGGCCTTGACGGGCTCGTTGCCGCGCGCGACTCCACCGCGTTCGACGGGGATCTGGCCGGACTTGCGCAGCAGCCAGCCGAGTACCGGGATCTTGAAGACGGATGCCTTCGCCATGAACCGGGGGGCACGCCCGAGCTTCCACGCGAGTGCACCGACGACGATCGGGTCGATCTCGCTGAAGTGATTAGGAGACAGCACGAATGCCCCGGTCTGCGGGAGCTTGCGGGCGTCCGTCACTCGATAGCGCACCGCAAGGTTGACCGCGGGTAGCACGATCGTCGCGAGGATCCAGAACACGGAGGGTTGCAAGGTCTCCTTGCGCACCCTCACCGCTTTCGCTGACTGATCAGGTTCGACGGACGGTTCGGATGACGGGCTTGCTCCGTTGACTGGCACAGAGCCATTATCCTTCGAGATCGAAGTCCGCCCCCAACAGCCGCAGCTTGGTGATGAAGTTTTCGTAGCCGCGGCTGATGATTCCGACATTGCTGACCGTCGAGGTGCCCTCGGCGGTGAGCGCCGCGATCAGGTGGCTGAAGCCGCCGCGCAGGTCGGGAACCTCGATGTCGGCGCCGTGCAGCTTCGTCGGGCCCGCGATGACAGCGGAGTGGTTGAAGTTGCGCTGCCCGAAGCGGCACGGGTGGCCGCCGAGGCACTCGCGGTGGATCTGGATCGTCGCGCCCATCTCCACGAGGGCGTCGACGAAGCCGAACCGCTGCTCGTAGACGGTCTCGTGCACGATCGACACGCCATGGGCGTGAGTGAGGGCGATCACGAGCGGCTGCTGCCAGTCGGTCATGAAGCCGGGGTGCACATCGGTTTCGATGACGACGGGCTTGAGGTCACCTCCCGGGTGATAGAAGCGGATGCCGTCGTCGTGGATCTCGAAGGCGCCTCCGACCTTGCGGAACACGTTGAGGAAGGTCAGCATCTCGGACTGGCGGGCGCCGCCGACGAAGATGTCTCCGTCGGTCGCGAGCGCAGCGGCCGCCCAGCTCGCGGCCTCGTTCCGGTCGAAGAGGGCCCGGTGATTGAAGCCCTCGAGGCGTTCGACGCCCTCGATGCGGATCACCCGGTCGGTGTCGACCGTGATGATCGCACCCATCTTCTGCAGGATGTTGATCAGGTCCATGATCTCGGGCTCGATCGCCGCGCCCTTGAGCTCGGTGATGCCCTCCGCGCGCACGGCCGTGAGCAGGACCTGCTCGGTCGCGCCGACGCTCGGGTACGGAAGGGAGACCTTGGCGCCGTGCAGCCCGTTCGGGGCGGACATCCGGATGCCGTTGGGCTGCTTGTCGACGACGGCGCCGAACTTGCGCAGCACCTCGAGGTGGAAGTCGATCGGCCGGTCGCCGATGCGGCATCCGCCGAGGTCGGGGATGAACGCCTCGCCGAGGCGGTGCAGGAGAGGCCCGCAGAAGAGGATCGGGATGCGGGAGGACCCGGCGTGCGCGTCGATCGCGGCGAAGTGCGCGCTCTCGACGTCGACGGGGTCGAGCAGCAGTTCGCCGGGCTCAGGGCCGTCCGTGACCTTGACCCCGTGCACCGCGAGCAGCTCGCGCACGATGCGCACGTCGCTGATGTTAGGCACGTTCTTCAGGATGCTCGGGCTCTCGCCGAGCAGGGAGGCGACCATGGCCTTGGTGACCAGGTTCTTCGCGCCCTTGAGTTCGATCCTGCCGATCAGCGGGATTCCGCCGCGAATCGTGATCTTGTCGCCTTGCAGCCCCACAGCGGCCCCCCAGCTCTGCGCGTTCTCACGGTTTTGTTCGTCTTCGAGAAGCTGCGCCTTCACGGCTGCGTCTTCACGGTTCTGGGCGATCTCGCTGATGGTGCTCACAAACTTACCTGCCTTGCTGGAAGAGTACGGGGCCGCCACGGCTCCCGATGGGATTCGAATTCTGCGATCCGCGCTTCATCACGCAGGGTCAGGCCAATGTCGTCGAGGCCTTCGAGCAGGCGCCAACGGGTGTAGTCGTCGACCTGGAACGGGACGGTGAAATCGCCGACGCGTGCTGTACGCGCAACCAGATCGACGGTGAGTTCTATTCCCGGGTCGGCCTCGATGATGCTCCAGAGCCTCTGCGCGTCGTCCTCGGTGATCTGTGCGGCCAGCAGACCCTGCTTGCCGGCATTGCCGCGGAAGATGTCGCCGAACCGGGGGCAGAGCACGACGTCGAAGCCGTAGTCGCGCAGCGCCCAGACGGCGTGTTCGCGGGAGGAACCCGTGCCGAAGTCCGCACCGGCGACGAGGATCCTGGCCTGTGCGTACTCCGGACGGTTCAGGACGAACTCGGGGTCGGTCCGCCACGCCGCGAAGAGGGCGTCTTCGAAACCGGTCTTGGTGACGCGCTTGAGGTAGACGGCGGGGATGATCTGGTCGGTGTCGACGTTGGAGCGGCGCAACGGCAGCGCGACGCCCGTGACGGTCATGAACTTGTCCATGGTCAGAGTGCTCCATCCAGTGCCGGTGCCGCAGCAGGGGCCAGTTCGGCGGGGATCGCGTCGGCCGTGACGAGGCCGGCGGCGACCAGGTCCCAGGGGCTCGAGAGGGTGCCGCGGATCGCCGTTGCCGCCGCGACGAGCGGGGAGACCAGGTGGGTGCGCCCACCCTTGCCCTGGCGACCCTCGAAGTTGCGGTTGCTCGTCGAGGCGCACCGCTCGCCGGGGGCGAGCTGGTCGGGGTTCATGCCGAGGCACATCGAGCAGCCGGCGAAGCGCCATTCGGCGCCGAAGTCGGTGAAGATCTTGTCCAGGCCTTCGGCCTCGGCCTCGATCCGCACGCGTGCGGACCCGGGCACGACCAGCATCCGCAGGCCCGGCGCCATGGTCTGGCCCTTGACGATTTCAGCGGCCGCACGCAGGTCTTCGACGCGGCTGTTGGTGCAGGAACCGAGGAAGACGGTGTCGACCCGGATGTCCTTCATGGGCGTGCCCGCCGCGAGGTCCATGTATTCGAGGGCGCGCTCGGCGGCGGCCCGCTCGTTGGCGTCGGCGACTCCGGCCGGATCGGGCACGGTCTCGCTCAGCGAGACGCCCTGGCCGGGGTTGGTGCCCCAGGTCACGAAGGGTTCGAGCGTGTCGGCGTCGAGAACGACCTCGGCGTCGAAGACGGCGCCCTCGTCGGTCGCGAGGGTCTCCCAGTACGCGACCGCGTCGTCCCAGTCCTGACCGGCCGGCGAGTGCGCGCGACCCTTCAGGTAGGCGTACGTCGTCGCATCCGGTGCGACCATGCCCGCGCGGGCACCGGCCTCGATCGACATGTTGCAGATGGTCATGCGGCCCTCCATCGAGAGGGCACGGATGGCGCTGCCGCGGTATTCGAGCACATAGCCCTGGCCGCCGCCGGTACCGATCTTCGCGATCACGGCGAGGATCACGTCCTTGGCGGTCACGCCGGGGCGCAGGGTGCCGTCGACCGTGATGGCCATGGTCTTGAACGGCTGCAGCGGCAGGGTCTGGGTGGCCATGACGTGTTCGACCTCGCTCGTGCCGATGCCGAGGGCCATCGCCCCGAAGGCGCCATGCGTCGAGGTGTGCGAGTCACCGCAGACGACGGTGATGCCCGGCTGGGTGAGTCCGAGCTGCGGCCCAACGACGTGCACGATGCCCTGCTCGATGTCGCCGAGCGAGTGGAGACGCACCCCGAATTCCTCGCAGTTGCGGCGGAGGGTCTCGATCTGGGTGCGGCTCGTCAGGTCCTTGATCGGCCGGTCGATGGCGAGCGTCGGAGTGTTGTGGTCCTCGGTCGCGATCGTCAGGTCCGGTCGGCGCAGCCGGCGCCCGGCGAGGCGCAGGCCGTCGAACGCCTGCGGGCTCGTGACCTCGTGCACGAGGTGCAGGTCGATGTAGATCAGGTCCGGGGTTCCATCGGAACCCTTGCTGACCAGGTGTTTGTCCCAGACCTTCTCGGCCAGGGTGCGCGGGCGTTCGCCCGACATCGATGCGTTAGTCATGTGTGTGCGTCTTCCTCAAGATTTGATGGCAGCCAACGACAGTCTCCGCGACGAGGGAGGCCTCAGAATTGGGACTCGTCGCGGCAGAGAAGAAGGAGTCGACCGTACAGCACTCGGACAGGCTAACACTTCGCGCCGAGTCTTCGCCGGAGGTCACGACGGTGACACGACCGATTCGACGAAGACGACCGTGACGTTGTCGTGCCCGCCGCGCGCGAGCGCCTCGTCGACGAGGGCGTCCACGACGGCCTGCTGGCCGTTGGGCTGCTGCTCGGTGAGGAGCCTCGAGATGTCGTCCGGCTCGAGCTCCTTGGTGAGGCCGTCGGAGCAGATCAGAAAGGCACGGTGACCGGATGCCGGCACGAGCCAGACATCCGCGTCGACGAATTCATCGGTCCCGATCGCCCTCGTGATGATGTTCCGCTCGGGATGGAGTTCGGCTGACCGCGCCGTGATCAGCCCCGCGTCGACGAGTTCCTGCACCGCGGAGTGATCGACGGACAGCTGGGCCAGGTACACCCCATCCCAGGTGTAGATGCGGGAGTCGCCCACATTGAATGCCATCCAGTGCAGGCCGATATCCGCTCCGGCGTCGACGAAGGCCACGCCGGCCAGCGTCGTCCCGCTCACCGCGGCTCCGAAATCGTCTGCGCCGCTCAGGTCGCGCACCGCGTCGTTGGACGAGTGGATCGCGTCGAGGATACGTTCGGGCGTCGAGGGACGGCCGGACTCGATGTGTTCTTCGAACACCCGGAGGACGGTCTGGCTCGCCTCGTCGCCGTTGGCGTGCCCCCCCATCCCGTCGGCCACGAGGAAGACCGGAGAGTGAGCCATGAAGCTGTCCTCGTTGAGCTGCCGGACCCGGCCGACCTCGCTGCGCGCGCCCACACCGAACGAGATCGTCACCGTGGGGAGGGTCATCGTGTCCGCGCTCTGGACCAAACCGGTGCTCCCTCGTCCTGCGGCGCGTGTTCCGAGCCGGCCCGATCGCGCCTCGACGAGGCGTCAGAGATCCACGGTACCAATTCGGGGGGCTTTTCGCGTCGCCCCGGCACGGTGCGACCGCGTTACTCCTTCTCGGTGAGCGACAGCTCCTCGCCGAGACTGTGGCCGCGTGCGCGGGCGTCGCGGTTCGCCTTGATCAGGCTCGCGATCGTGGCGACGGCCATCGAGACGACGATCACGCCGAGCGACGTCCAGGTGTCGATCTCCGGAGCCCAGCCCACACCGTGGCCGCCGTTGATGAAGGGGACCTCGTTGGTGTGGAGCGCATGTGAGACGAGCTTGACGCCGATGAAGAACAGGATGAAAGCGATGCCGTACTTGAGGTACACCAGTCGTTCGAGCAACCCGCCGAGCAGGAAGTAGAGCTGCCGCAGTCCCATCAGGGCGAACACGTTGGCCGTGAACACGATGAACGGGCTCGTCGTGATTCCGAAGATGGCGGGGATCGAGTCGAGGGCGAACACGAGGTCCGTCGTGCCGATGGCGATGAACACGATCAGCATCGGGGTGAAGACCCGGCGGCCCATGACGGTGGTGCGGATCTTCGACCCGTCGAAGGTCGGGGAGATCCTGAGGCGGCGGCGGATCATCTTCACGAAGGCGTTGTCGGCCTCGTTCGCATCCGGTTCCTTGGCTACGGCCTGATGCACGGCCGTGTACAGGAGGAAGGCGCCGAAGATATAGAAGATCCAACTGAAGTTCTCGATCAGCGAGGCGCCGAGAAGAATGAAGATCAGGCGGAGGACGAGCGCGATGATGATGCCCACCATGAGCACCTCCTGCTGGTATTTCCGCGGCACGGAGAATCTCGCCATTATGATCACGAAGACGAAGAGATTGTCGATGCTGAGGCTGTACTCGGTGAGCCAGCCGGCGAGGAACTGTCCGGCGTGCTCGGCATCGGCCAGGAGCAGCATCGCGAGCGCGAACAGCAGCGCGAGCACGACGTAGAAGACGACCCACAGGCTGGCCTCGCGCATCGAGGGAACGTGCGGTCGCTTGTACACGATCAGCAGGTCGCCGACCAGGACGAGGGTCAGGAGGACCAGGGAACCGATTTCGAACCAGAGGGGCAGGGCAAGATCCACGGAGGGGCCTTTCGAGGGAAGGAGGGCAGGCAGGAAACCTGAAAGTCTCTCCCGCGACGAATGCACGCCGCCGATCCGACCGGAACCCCTGCGCCGCGGTCCGTGTTGACGATCAGATCATCAGACCCAGTGGGTCCTGAGGGATACTCCCCTTCACGGGGGCCAGTCTAGCGGATTTCCGGGCCGAATCCCACAGACCGAGCCATAATGGGCCTGCGCGGGAGAGCGCCGCGCACTCTCGAGAGGCAGGGACCCGATGGCGCAGATCGAAACCCCCGAGCAACAGGTCGAACGGCTTTCCGCCCAGGTCGCCCAGCTGCAGGCCCGGCTGGAGACCGCACCGCCCGGCACTCCCGCAGGGTACGAACCCACCAGGGCCTCGCTCCGGCTCCGCGCATTCTGCGCCGCACTCCTGATCGCCATCGGCGTCATTCTCGCCCCGGTCGCCGTCGTCGCGACGTGGACCAAAACCGAAGTCACCGACACCGGCCGATTCGTGGCCACCCTCTCGCCTCTTGTGGATGACCCGGCATTCCAAGCGTTCCTCGTTGACCAGATCACGACGGTGATCGACGACCAGGTCAACTTCGAGTCGATTGCCACGGACCTCTTCGATGGGATCGCCCAGCTCAACCTGGCGCCGAGGGCGCAGGCCGCCCTGGGCCTGCTCAAACAACCGGCGATTGAGGGTGCGCGCTCCCTGGTCCGCACGGCGACCCAGCGACTGATCGCGTCAGACGCCTTCGCAAACATCTGGGAGCAGACCCTGCGGGTCAGCCATTCCCAGTTCATGGCGGCCCTTCAGGGCGACACGAGCGGGCCGCTCACCATCGGAGCCCAGGGCGAGGTCGGCATCCAGCTGGCACCGCTCATCGCAGCGGTGAAGAGCGCCCTCGTCTCCCAGGGCTTCGCACTCGCCGATCGGATCCCGGAAATCAACCGCACGGTGCAGGTCGCCCAGTCCGACTCCCTCGTCCAGGCCCGGGTCGCGTACCAGATCCTGGATATCCTGGGTTTCGTTCTGCCCTGGGCGAGCCTGTTGTTCCTGGCGGCCGGCGTCGTCGTGGCCAGGCTGAAGGCGCGTGCGCTGATCTGGGCGGGTCTTCTGCTCGCGCTCTCGATGGCGGTGCTGGCGGCGGGGATCACCGTCGGGCGCATCATCTTCGCGGGCTCGGTCTCGCCGCAGTACATGCCGCGGGATGCCGCACTGGCCACCTACGAGGCGATCGTGCCGTTCATCACCGCGACCGCACTCGCTGTCGGGACAGCAGGCGTGACGGTGGCTGTGGTGGCCTATCTCGCCGGTCCCTTCCGCGGCGCGATCGTGGTCCGCCGGCTGACCGTGGACTCCGCCAGGAGCATCCGCTCGTCGGCGGAACGACGCGGCGGGACCACGGGAGCCTTCGGCGTCTGGCTCTATTCCGTGCGGCGATACGCGCGGGTCGCGGTTGCGCTGGTTGCTGCGGCCGTCGTGGTGTTCGTCCGTCCGCTGACGACTGGTGTGATCATCGGCACCGCCGTCACCGCCCTCGTCGCGATCCTGCTGATCGAGCTCCTCCAGCGCCCGCCCACGGAAGGCGCCGCTGCCACGCTGTAGCCTTCGACCGTGAACGTTGAGAGCACGGATGAGAGCACGGGTGCGACCGAGGATTCTGGCGGCTCTGCCCCGGCCTCGGTGTCGCGGCCCCCGGTCGCGGCACGCCGGGCCCGCGTTGCGGTCGGCGTGCTCTTCTTCACGAACGGCGCGATCTTCGCGAACCTCCTGCCGCGCTATCCCGAGATCAAGGCCGACCTCGGCCTCACGAACGCGGAATTCGGCTTCGCGGTCGCCGCCTACCCGCTCGGTGCGCTCCTCGCCGGGTTGACCGCCGGGATGCTCGTGCGCCGCTTCCGCTCGTCTCGCGTGGCGATCGTCGCAACGGTGTTCACGGCGATCGGCATCCTACTTGCCGGGGTGGCCCCCAGCTGGCTTCCGCTCGCGGCTGGGCTGTTCCTGGCCGGCGCAATGGACTCGATCACCGACGTCGCCCAGAATTCGCACGCGCTTCGGGTGCAGCGGCTGTACAAACGCTCGATCCTCAACTCGTTCCACGCGGTCTGGAGCATCGGTGCTGTATCCGGCGGCGCGCTCGGCGCCCTCGCCGCAGGGCTCGGCATTCCCCTTGCCATCCACCTCACCCTCTCCGCCGTGCTGTTCAGCCTCCTGGCCATGCTGTCCTACCGCATGCTCCTGCCCGGACCCGAACCCGCTGAGGTGCGAGCGAACCCCGTCCCGTCCGGAGTTCAGACCCGCGCCGGGCGAGCGGCGGGCGTCCTGACGAAATACGCGGTACTCCTCGCCCTCGTGCTCATCGCCGCGTCCGGGGCACTCGTCGAGGACGCCGGCAGCTCCTGGTCGGCCATCTACCTCTCCGTGGACCTCGGCGCATCGGCCTTCGTCGCCGGCCTGGGCTTCATCGCGCTCCAGGGCATGCAGTTCATCGGGCGGATGCTCGGCGACCGGCTCGTGGACAGGTTCGGCCAGCGCTATGTCGCGAGAACGGGCGGCGTGATCGTCTGCGTCGGTATGGGGAGCGCCCTCCTGGTCCCGTCGATCCCGGGAACCGTGGTCGGATTCGGCCTCGCCGGACTCGGGGTGGCAACCCTGATCCCCGCGGCCATGCACGCGGCAGACGAACTGCCCGGATTCCGCCCCGGCTCCGGACTGACGATCCTCGCCTGGCTGCTCAGGGTCGGTTTCCTCGTCTCGCCGCCCGTCGTCGGCGCAATTGCGGACGCATCCTCACTCCGGCTCGGCCTGGTCGTCGTCCCCCTGGCCGGTGTGCTCGCCGTTGTGTTCGCCGGGGTCCTGTCCGGACGGGCGACGCGAGACCCGGGCCGCTGAGTCTCGCCTCGCTGCGAAGCGACCGCGGGTCCTGCGCGGCTCAGCCTGCCGCAGTGGCGAGGCGTCCGACCACGATCGTGACCGCGTCGCCCGGTCGGGCTCCGCTCCCTGCCGCCGGCGAGGTCGTGATGACCGTGCCGACCAGGGCGGGGTCGCTCACGATGGTCTCGTTCTTCACCACGGCGAAGTTCGACAAGGCCGCCCGGGCTTCGGCCTCACGTTTTCCGACGACGTCCGGCACCACCACGAGCGCCGCGTTGCTCGTGCGCACCGTCACCGCGGAGCCGCGCGAGGCGCTTGTGCCCCCGGCGGGGTCGGTGTTCGCGACAACGCCGGCAGGCAGTTCGGAGTCGGTGACTCCGCCGTTCACGAAGAGGAATCCTGCGGACTCGAGCGTCGACTGCGCCTGGGCGATGCTCTTGCCGCGGAGGTCGGGGATCGGGACCTGCACGGCGTTGACGATCGCGCCGGACGCGACCGGGAAGGCGTCTCCGCCGTACTTGGCGTTGGCGACGCTCATCACGACGGGCCACATCCGGTGCCGGGCCGTGGCCGCGGGACCGCTGTCGAACCGGGTGGTGCGCTGGTCTCGGTCTCCGGTGACGCTCATCACGCCGACCACAGTGGCGACCTTGGTCGAGGCACCGCTCATCCAGGTGTCCTTGTTGCCGTCCGTGGTTCCGGTCTTACCGATCATCGAGACTTTCGGACTCGTCGAGACATAGGAAGCATGCGCGGTTCCATTACCGCTGGTCATGACCTGCTGCATCGCGGTCGTCATGCCCGCTGCGACGGCCGGATCGACGGACTGGGTGCACGTGCTCGCGGGCACCGGGATCGCGGCTCCGTCCGTGCCGGTAATGCGGTCGATCACGATGGGGCTGCAGGTAGTGCCCTTGTTGGCGATGCCGGCGAAGGCGACCGCCATGCTCAGCGGCGCGACCTCGTTGGTGCCAAGCACCGCGGAGGCACCCTCCTGCAGGGGGTCACCGTCGGCTCGGGTCACACCGAAGGCCTCTGCGGTCTTGCGGATGCCGCACAGGTCGAGTTTCTTAGCCATGCCGATGAAGCCGGTGTTGATCGACCCGATCGTGGACTCGAGGGCACTGTAGTTGGCGCCGGCCTCGCCGGAGTCATTCTTGGGGTTGAAGACGAAGCTCTGGTTTCCGAGGCAACTGTCCCGAAAGGTGCCCCAATTCGACTTTCGTTTGGAGTCCACGCGTTCGTTGAGCGAGTGACCCTCGGTGAGCCACTCGGCGAGCGTGAAGACCTTGTACGTCGATCCCGGCTGAAAGCCATGCGAGCCGCCCTGGTCGACGTTGGTGTTGTAGTTGATGCCGGTCAGGTTCGAACCCGTGATCGGCACATTCGGGTCCTGGCTGTACTCTTTGTTCTGCGTCATCGCGAGCACCTTGCCGGTGCCGACGCCGACGGAGACGATCACGCCACCCACGTCCCAGCCGGGGTAGGTGTCGGGAACGTTGGCCTTCATCGTGGTCTCGGCGGCGTTCTGGAGGTCCAGGTCGAGGGTCGTGTACACGTTGTAGCCGCCGCGACGGAAGTTCGCGAGGCGCGTGGCCTCATCCGCTCCGAAGGTCGTGTTGGTCTGCAGGATGTTCACAACGAGGTCGCAGAAGAACGCACTGCCGGCGGCGGTCTGGCAGCCGGTCGACGGCACATGGATGCTCGGCTCAATGAGCGAGGCGATTGCGGCATCGTGGTCGGCCTGATTGATCTTGCCGTACTTGAGCATCTGATCGAGGACGTAGTCGCGGCGGTCCTTGTTCGCGGCGTAGCCGTTCGCGGCGCCGTTGGTCACGCTGTCCGGCTGGTCGAGCTGGAACTTGACCGGGTTATTCACGATCGCGACGAGGCTCGCCGCCTGCGGGAGCGTCAGCGTGAGCGCGGTCGCGCCGAAGTAGTACTCCGCGGCCGATTCGATGCCGTAAACGGTGCCGCCGAAACCGGTGATGTTCAGGTACGAGCGGAGGATGTCGTCCTTCCCGTACTTCTTCTCCACGCCGATCGCGAGCCGCATCTCCTTGAGCTTGCGGTCGGGAGACTTTGCGATCGCCGCGTCATAACAATCCGACTTCTTCACCTCATCGGTGAGCACTTCACACTTCTGCACGAGGACGTTCTTCACATACTGCTGCGTAATCGAGGAACCACCGCGCACGTCTCCCGTGGCTACGGTCGTGACTATCCCGGTGAGCGTGCCCTGCAGGTCGATGCCGCCGTGTTCGTAGAAGCGCGGGTCCTCGGCGGAGGTCGCGGCGTCCTTGACGAACTGGTTGATCGCGTCGGACCCGACCTCGACACGGTTCTGGTCGTAGAAGGAGGCCAGAAGAGCCTCGGATCCGTCGGAGCGGGTCGCGTAGATGTTGCTCTTCTGCGAGAGCTGGTCGATCTTCAGATAGTCCGGCAGGTTCTCGAAGACATTGATCGCGTTCGTCGCGGCGAGACCGGAGAGGCCCAGGGCGGGCGTCACGGCTGCCGCCACCAGAACGCCGGCAACGGCACTCATCGCGACAAAACCCAGTAATCCGCCGAGAGCGTCGAAATGTCGACGTGTGTTCGGCTTTGTATTCACGTGTCCCCCATTTTTATACCCGGCCGTGCGGCAAATCAATCGCCGCTCTGGCTCCCCCGGGATCAATCTATATCGAGATGCCGCACGTTGGGGTTTATTTCGGACGAGACCGACGCAGCTAGGTTTATCGAGAGGGAGAACTATGCCAGCCGAGATCAGCACCGAGCGCGTCAGCGCGACTCGACGAACGGGCCGATTCGGCCGATGGCCGAACTGGGCCCTCGGGCTGCTTGTGGCCGCATTCGCGGTCGCCACGATCTTCGGGACCGCGGGCGACGTGAGTTCGCTCGTGCTCGGATTCTTCGCGTTGTGGATTCCCGCTGTCGTGTGCTGGGTTGCGATCGCACAGGGGCGATCCCGGCGCAGGGACCTGTACCTGATGTCCGCTGCCGTGACGGTGCTCGCGGCCGGGGACACGTACTTCGCACTGGCGACGACCGGGGGTGTGTCCCTGCCGCATCCGTCCTGGGCGGATGTCGGTTTCCTCGGTTTCTACCCGCTCATGTTCGCCGCGCTCGTCGTTCTCGCGAGGCGCAACATCCGGGGTCTCGCGTCTCCGATCGTGCTGGACAGCGCCGTCGGCTCTCTCGGCGCGGCGGCCCTGCTCGCCGTGCTGCTCGATCCGATCCTCAAGGCGGCCGTCGCGGCCCCTGGATCGTTCTCCACGACGGTCGCATTCGCATATCCCCTCGGCGATGTCCTGCTCGTCGCCTTCTTCGTCGGGATTGCGGCCTCCCACGGCACCGCCATCGGCCCAGGCTGGACCCTCCTCGTCCTCGGACTCGCTATCTTCACCGCCGCCGATATCATCAGCGTGTCCCTGCACCTGAACGGCCTCTACGTCATCGGAAGCCCCCTCGACATCGGCTGGCCGCTGAGCCTCGCGTTGATCGCGTCTTCGGTCGACAGGGAGGCGCGCCTCGGCTCGCAGCCACCCCGTTCGACCAGGGCGCTCCCCGAACAGACGGTTCCCGCGATCGCCACGGCCGCCGGGCTCATTGTCCTGATCCTGGGAACGCAGCTGAAGATCTCCCCGCTCGCCGTCGTCCTGGCGGCCCTGACCCTCGCCCTGGCGGCAGTGCCCCTGGTCTTTCGCCAGCGCATCCGCATTGCGGACGCCCATCGCCAGGCACGGACCGACGAACTCACCGGGTTGCCCAACCGCCGTGCCCTCTACGCCGATGTGCCCGCACTGCTGTCCGCGAATCCGCACCGGACCAGCGCGCTCCTCTTGCTCGATCTCGACAAGTTCAAGGAGGTCAACGACAGCCTCGGTCACGATGTCGGCGACCTGCTGCTGTTCCAGGTCGCCGGCCGGATCTCGGGTCAGCTGCGCACCGAGGACCTCTTCGCGCGCGTCGGTGGTGACGAGTTCGTCATCTTTCTCGATGGCTCGGATTCGGTCAGGGCGGAAGCGGTGGCCCTGAAACTGCGCGCGACACTGGCCCAGCCGTTCATCCTCGCGGGCATCTCGGTGCAGGCCAGTGCCAGCATCGGCATCGCCGGCTACCCCGACCAGGGGGAAGACCTGACCATGCTCCTCCGCAAGGCGGACATGGCGATGTACACGGCGAAGGCGACCCACAGCGGCCATCACGTCTACCGGGGCACCGACGACACTCACGGGGAGGATCGGTTGCACCTGCTCGAGGAGTTGCGCCTCGCACTTGTCGACGACCAGTTGGTGATGCACTACCAGCCCAAGATCGACCTCAAAACGGGCGACGTCTGCGGGGTCGAGGCCCTCGTCCGCTGGAACCATCCGACGCGCGGCTTGCTGCAGCCGGACGATTTCCTCGGTCTCGTCGAGGAGTCCGGGCTCATGCACGCGATGACCGAGATCGTCCTGCGCAAGGCCCTGGACCAGGCCGCGACGTGGACGGGTCAGGGCAGGACCCTCACGATGGCCGTGAACATGTCCCCGAGCTCCTTGATCGATACGGTGCTGCCGGAACGGATCAGCGCGATGCTGGCCTCCCGAGGCCTGTCCCCCGCACTCTTGGTTCTGGAGATCACCGAGGATTTCCTCCTCTCCGACCGGGAACGCGCGCGCAGCATCCTCACCCGGCTGCAGGCAACGGGCATTCGCATCTCCATCGATGACTTCGGGACCGGATACAGCTCCCTGGCCTACCTGCGCGACCTGCCGATCGACGAGCTGAAGCTCGACAAGTCCTTCATCATCCCGATGAAGGACGATCCGCGCGCGACCGCCCTCGTAGTCTCGACAATCGACATGGCCCACAGCCTCGGTCTGCGTATGGTCGCAGAGGGGGTCGAGGACACCACGGCATACTCGGAGCTCATCGGCTTCGGCTGCGATGTCGCTCAAGGGTTCCTGATGTCCCACCCGGTCCCGGCGGCCGAGCTGGAGGACTGGTTCGCCACTCGGGCGCTGGATGGAAGCGCTCTGGGCCAGGTATCAGGCTAATCGGTTCGCTCCGGGGAGGGTGCCGGCCGCGTCGATCGCCTCCACCTCCGTCTCCCCGAGCACGCGGAGGCGAGCGGCCTGCACGCGCAGGTAGCCGGCGAAGCCGCCGGGAGTGCGCCCGACAAGGCGCCCGCTCGTACGAACGGGGATGCGTGCCGTACGAATCTCACACACCCGCAGTCCCCGAAGCGCCGCGACGAGTGCGATGTCCTCATCGGAGTCGATCCCGGGAAACTCCCCGGCAGCGAGGTACCGGTCGGCCCGCACACCGAGATTCGCCCCGTGCACGTGCGGATGTCCCTCAACGAGCCGCTGCTCCATCGCCCAGCGATCGCGTATTTCGCCGTCGAGGCAGTCATCCGGCTCCACGGTACCGAGCACCAGATGCACGTCGTTCCTGGCGAAGGCAAGCTGGCTCGTCAGCCAATTCACCGGGACGGCTGAATCGGCATCCGTCGACGCGATCCAGGTGCGACCCGTGAAGTCCCCCGCCGATTTCAGGATGCCGCGGACCCCCGCACGCCGCGCCGCGCCGACGGCTCCCGTGTCGCTGCGGACCAGGTGCACACCGGGGAAGCCCGCGGCAATCGACTCGGTCCCGTCAGTACAGCGGTCCAGCACGATCACGACCGATACGGTCGGGGGCACCGGATCGAGGATCGCGAGCACGGACTCGATTGCGGCTCCCAGCGCAGCGAGGCACCGGGGAAGCAGGTCCTCCTCATTGTGCGCCGGGATGACGATAACCACATGGTCGATTTCACCGGGCCCGATCACGGAACGAGTCCCTCGTCCTGGGCCACGGACCGTGCTGGCTCGGGTTGCCAGACCTCGAGCAGGAAGTCGGATTCTCGATGCGCCACGGTGCGCACGAGTCCGGGCACAGTCGCGAGTATTTCGTGGACCCGGTCGCCGCTGAGTGGATACTCCGGAACCGGATGTCTCCAATGACAGGCGATGAGGACGCCCCCAGGAGCGAGGCTGTCCCTGCACCGTTGGAAGAACCGTTCAAGGTCGACGGTCGCCAGGTAGTAGCCGACTTCGGAGACCACGATGAGATCGAAGAGACCGGTGGGCCATTCACCGGGCAGGGTCATCCGTGCGAAGCTGACGCCGGAGCGACCGCCGAGCCGTTCGCGCGCAATCGACAGCGGTTGCTCCGCGATGTCGACGGCCGTCACCGTGTCACACCGGTCGGCGAGGTCGGCCGTCAGTACTCCGATCGAGCAGCCCAGTTCCAGGGCGGTGCCGAATCGTTCGCGCGGCAGTGCAGCGAGGGTCAGCGCGCGTTTGCGACGTTCGTACCAGCGCGTCTCGAAACCCCACGGGTCGCGCGCCTCCCGGTAGAACCCGTCGAAGAACGATTTCGTCAGGGTTGCCATCCCTGGTACATCCGGGGGCGGCGCCTCGGCCGCGGTACGGTCGACGAAGATCTCGAAGCCCCTCGCGAAATGGGCGGCCATCTCCGGAGGTACGACGGCCTCGTCTCCGGGCCGGTCGGACAGTGGCCGTACCTGGCTGCGGTGCAGCGCGAGGGCCTGCGACTTCCGCACGTGATCCTCGGAGCTGAGCTCGAACCTGCGGATCAGGTCCAGCGGCCACTCCCCGTCCGGTGTCGACCAGTGCCAGGCCCAGATCGGGTACTCGAGCAGGCGGGCGTCCGCCCACGCTGCGCCCGCGGCAGCCACATCGCCGGCGAGAGTGTGGTCGGGATGCCCATCGTCACGCCACGGTGCCACGATCCAGATGCCGGTGGCTGCTCCTCCCGTTTCTGCCTCCGCGCCGGAAGGCGGCGCTCCGAGCACCGACGCCAGCGCCCGCGCCGCCGCCTCCCGGTTTTCGGCAAGGTCGCCGTCGGGCAGTCCGGCGAAGTGCAGGCGAGCTGATGGCGCCAGGTGCGCGACGGCATCCGTCACCTCGGTCCTGCGCACACGCGACAGGCGTTCCCGGGTATGTGTCTGGGACGCGGGGTGGGACGCTTCGCCGTCACTCAGGACGAGCACGTCGACCGGGATCCCGCGTCGTGTCGCACCGGCGATCAGGCCGCCTGCACCGAGGGTCTCGTCGTCGGGGTGCGCTGCGACGACGATCAGCCGGGCGAGATCATCGAGTTCGAGTCGTACCGCGTTCGTGATCCAGGGTGTGTCCGCCCAGGCCTGCTCAGCGGTGCCGGGGTCCCGGTGGCTGAAGGTCACCACGGTGCGTTTGCCCGTGCGCCATCGAGCAGCAGGACTCCCAGCCTGGCCTCGTCGCGCTCGGCGTGGTGCTGTCGGATGTACAACTGCAGGTCGGCGACACGCTGCGCGTGGCGGCTGTCGAAGGCGAGGGGGGAGGGCCCCAGGGCATGCCCGGCCCGCTCGATCACGCTCTCTGCAGTGCCGGCGACGAGCCCTCGCACGCGGGCCGCACGCACGGCCCCGCGTGTTCCGGTCGCGGTCCCGTCGTCGATCGACGTCGCGGCGGCCGCAAGTGCCTGCCCCGATGCCGTCAGCAGTATGTCGATCGCGCCGAGGTGAGCAAGACCGATCTGATCCGGCGTGCGCTCCTCTGCGTCCCGGTAGACGCGTCTGGCGACGCCGACGGCGCCGCCCCACCAGCAGGCCGCGACCCCGATCCCTCCCCACGCGAAGCCCGGCCGGTCGAGGTACCAGCCGTCGACGCCGATCGGCTCCGCGGGAACGCCGCGAAAGTCCACCGGGCCACTCGGAAGCGCTGCGAGTCCCCTGGCCACCCAGGTGCCGTCCGACACCGTGATTCCCGGCACGCGCAGGTCGACAGCGAACAAGCGACGGGTGGTCTCCGAGGTATGCGCGGTGACGAGCGCGTGGCTGAGGGAGCCGGCGAGCGAGCACCAGGGCTTGACGCCGTCGAGCCGCCAGCCCGATTCGGTCTGGCGCGCCTCGAGGCGCGTGCCGCGTCCTTCGGCTGCGAACACGCCCCACGTTCGTCCGTCCCCGGATTCGACGTGGCTTCCAGCGCCGGAGTCGGCGGCCTGCTCGAGAATCGAAAGCGCGTCCAGGTGCGCCTCGACGACGCGGGCAGCGGTCAGGTCTGCTGCCGCGACCGTGGCGAGCGTGTCGAAGAGTCGCTCGGTTCTCCCGGAGCCGGGTCCCGCTCCGTCGAGCCGAACGCCGAGCGACACCGCCAGTCGCAGCGCCGACTGGCTGTTCCCGTTCACCTGAAAAGCGTTGTCGGCCACTGCCTGCAGGCACTCGTCACCCGCGTCCAGCACCGACCTGACCAGCCGAACCGGCCCGCTCGTGTTCTGGAAATTCGACTCGCTCACCATCTCGCACCGAACCCATCCAAGGCCATCACCTGTCCCCCTTCCCGTAACCGTTGATGGTACGGAACGGCTGGTCAGCTCCTCAGTCGCTCGCGTACCGGCAGCACAATATCAGGAACCGGGTAAACAAAAGAGCCCCTGACGAGGAACACGCCCTTCCTGACCCGCAGGAATGTCTCCGCCTGAACCACACCCATTTCGGGTGGGACGCGCTCACAGCCCCAGGGTCAGCAGATCCGCGGCCTGGGGCTCCCCTGCAGCATCCGCGAATGCTTGCAGTGCGTGCTGAAGCGAGCTCTGTTGATCCGGCGTCATTGTCGACAGAATGGCGGAGATGTCCGCCCGGCGGTGTTCGGTGACGTCGTCTACGAGTCGCCGTCCACTCGCGGTGAGCTCGAGGAGAACCTCGCGCCGGCTGTCTGGGCTGGCCGCCCGCTCCACCCAGCCTCCGGCGACCATGCGATCGATGAAGCGGCTGAACGTCGAGGGGATGACCCCCATTCGCTCTGCCACAGTACCCATCCGGGTGGGGCCGGCCGAACTGAGCACGACCAGGACCCGGAACTGCGGCAGGGAAACTACATCCAGCGTGGCGACAACAGATCGGGCAACGACGCCGAGCAAGGCCCGGGAGGCTGCAAGGGTCGCATCAGCCGCTCGTGCGTCGGCTGCAGTGAGGACGTCCATCGGTCAAACCCCGTTCCAGGCAAGTGATACCGTGATTATTGCACACATACAACAATTGTCTAAGTACACATTACGGAGCCCTGATGGCACAGCCCACTCTGAGCCTGCGGGGACGAATGGGGCCTCTGTCGTTAGAGCCCATGCGCACATGGTTCAACCGCATCCTCACCGGCTCCGCACGACTCACGTTCATGTCTGTCGTGGTCGGCGCGGGTGTCGGTTTCGGCGCAGTCGCGTTTCGTTGGCTGGTGGCCACCGCGACTCTGATCTTCACGGGAACGGTCGACTACTCAGCCTCCGTCGGCCATCCGGCCAATCCCTGGGTTCCGTGGTTGGGGGGCGCATTCGTGATCGTCGCGCCGGCCATTGGCGGTCTCCTCTACGGCCCCTTGGTGAACAAATTCGCACCGGAAGCCCGGGGGCATGGCGTCCCAGAGGTCATGTACGCCATCACCAAACGGGGTGGCCGGATTCCCGGCAAGGTTGCGATCGTCAAGTCGCTCGCTTCGGCCATCACCATAGGTTCCGGTGGGTCGGTGGGGCGCGAGGGCCCTATCGTCCAGATCGGGTCTGCGTTGGGGTCCACATTGGGGCGGGCAGTCCGGCTGCCCGAGTCCCAGTTGAGGACCCTGGTCGCGTGCGGTGCTGCCGGCGCGATCGCGGCCACGTTCAATGCTCCGATCGCGGGAGTCTTTTTCGCCCTCGAACTGCTGCTCAGGGATTTCGCCGCCCGTTCCTTCGGCGTGGTCGTCCTGGCCTCAGTGACCGCATCGATCGTCGGCCGCTCGATCCTCGGCGATCACCCCTTCCTGAGCCTGCCGACGTTCACCATCGTCAACCCGTCGGAATTCACGCTCTTCGCCGTGCTCGGACTCGCCGCAGGCCTGACCGGAGTCGGGTTCACGAAGGTCCTGTACGCCGTGGAAGACCTCTGCGACTGGGCCTGGCGGGGCAAACCGGAGTGGCTGAGGCCGGTCGCCGGCGGGCTCGTGCTTGGCCTGGTGCTTTTTGCCCTGCCCCAGATGTACGGGGTCGGTTACCCGGTGCTCGAAAAGGGCGTCCAGGGCGGCTATGCACTCGGGTTCGTGGCGCTGCTTCTTGTCGGCAAGGTCCTGGCGACGAGCCTGACCATCGGCATCGGCGGTTCCGGTGGCGTCTTCGCGCCGTCCCTTTTCATCGGCGCGATGCTGGGTGCCGGATTCGGCGACGTCGCCGGCATGGTATTTCCCGTATTCGCTGGGCAAACCGGAACGTTCGCCTTGGTCGGCATGGGGGCGGTCTTCGCCGGAGCCACGCGCGCCCCGATCACGGCAGCCATTATCCTGTTCGAACTGACCGGGGAATATTCGATAATCCTTCCTTTGCTGCTCGCGATCGTGATCGCGACGGGCGTGTCCCGATTGCTCAGCAGGGACACGATCTACACCCTCAAACTTCGTCGCCGCGGCGTGAGCGTCGATGGGGGTCCCGGCGGCATCCTGCTGCATTCCACGCTCGTGCGTGAAGTCATGACGGATGCTCCCGATCCGGTGAGTTCCCGGCTCACCCCTGCCGCAGGAGCGCGGATACTCATCGATTCAGGCAAACGCGCCCTGCCGGTTCTTCATAGCGACGGAACGTTCATCGGAATCGTGACCGTCGCCGCCATCTCTGACTCCCTGGGCAACGATGACGACAGCAGCGCCATCACTCTCAGTGCCCTGATCGAGACGCCCCCGGCCGCGAGCCCCGATGACACCCTGGACAGCGTGCTGGATCGGGTGCTGGCGGCCAGTGAGAGCGATGGCCTGCCCGTCGTCGACTCGACCGGAATGCTCCGCGGCTGGCTCACACTCACTGCCGTCCTCCGCACGGTGACGGCCAGGCCCTGACAATGCGGGTGACGATGCCCGAACGCACGAACGGCCCGTGCCGGAGCACGGGCCGTTCGTCACAACAGTGGCTTACTTGGTGAGCGAGTCCACGTAGTCCTGGTTGTCCGCGATCCACTTCGTAACGATGGGGCCGTAGTCCTGGCCGTCATAGTCGACGAACATGGCGGTCTCGAGCGAGTACAGCTGATCGAGGTCCATCTTGTACCCGGCGAGCCACTTGGCTGCCTGCGGGAAGTCAGTGCCGAAGTCCTTCTTGCCGTAGGCGTGGATGGTCTCTACCGCTCCCAGGGTCCCCTCGGGGTCCTCGAGGTTCTTCAGATCGAAGGAGCCATACGCCCAGTGCGGCTCCCAGAGGGTGACGGCGATGTTCTCGCCTGACTTGGCGGCTGCGGTCAACTCGGTGAGCATCGCGGCCGTTGACGAGGTCTGGTAGTCCATTTTCTCCAGGCCGTAGGTCGGAATCGTCTTGTTCGTGACCGCCTCGGTCAGGCCGGCTCCCGGCTCGATTCCCACGATCTTGTTTCCGAACAGGTCCGCGTTCGCGGCCAGTTCGGCAATCGAGTTGATCGGAGCATCCGCATTCACGGCAATGGTGTTCTTGGCCTCGGTGTTCCACGCCGCCAGATCGGTGATCTTGTCGCCGTATTCCTTCAAATAGGAGGCGTGCGTGTTGGGCAGCCAGACGTCGAGGTTCAGGTCGTAGTCACCGGTGGACAGCCCGGCGTAGACCGGCGCGACGTCGGCGTATTCGAGCTTGACGTTGTAGCCCTTGTCGTCGAGGATGGCCTTCCATAACTCGGACGCCGCCACACCCTCGTCCCAGCCGTTGAACACGGCGATCGTGAGGTCTTTGTTGTCGGAGTTGCCGTTGCCGACGGGCTTTGCCTCGGCTGCTGCGCAGCCCGTGAGGGCGAGGAGTCCGGCGGCTCCGAGGGCGATGATGCTGAGGGAACGGTGATTCATGTGTCTTCCTTTCTTGTCACCTGCTGTGGGTGACCGGGTAGACGGTTGCGTCCGCTGCCGAGGCAGCCGGACTGGACACGGGGACAGATATCTCCGTGAGGTTCTAGTGCGGGGCAGAACGAAACGATGTCCTGGCTTCCGTGGTGTCGGCGACGTGACGCCCGTTGCGAGGTCGTCGCTCAGACGCCGGCAAACTGGGGAGTCTTCATGTCGGCGTCGGCTTCACTGATCGCGCTCGCGGCGGCCACCGATGCCTGTCGACGGCGCTTGCGGCCGGCAAGAAGCTGACCGATCGGAGTGTGGCCCGTGCCCAGCGCCGCGGTGATGCGATCGAGGAAGATCGCGAGGATCACGACAGCGAGCCCCGCCTCAAATCCCAGCGACACGTCGATACGATTCAGAGCTGCGACGACCTGCTGTCCAAGACCGCCCGCACCGACCATTCCCGCGATGACGACCATCGACAGCGAGAGCATGATGACCTGGTTGACACCGGCCATGATGGTGGGCATCGCCAAGGGCAGCTGGATCTGGCGCAGTATCCTCGTGGGCGACGCACCGAATGCCTCGCCCGCCTCGACGACCTCACGATCTACACTGCGGATACCCAGCTCGGTCAGCCGGACGCCCGGAGCCATCGCGAAGATGATCGTCGCCACGATGCCGGGAACCACTCCCACTCGGAAGAGGATCAGCGCGGGAATCAGATAGACGAAGGCCGGCATGGTCTGCATGAAGTCGAGAATCGGCCGGATGATCTTGGAAGCCAGATCGGACTTGGCGGCCAGGATTCCGAGGGGAATGCTGAAGACGATAGCCAGGACGCTCGCGACGAGGATCAGGGCGAGCGAGTCCATCGCGTTCTCCCACTGGTCGACGCCGACGATGACCAGCAAGCCGACGAGGGTACCCACGGCGAACTTCCAACCGCGGATCATCATCCCCAGGACCACGGCCACAATGATGATCACCCAGAATGGCGGAGCGGCGAGCACCAGATCGACGACATCGTAGGCTCCGCTGAAGATGGCCCGCACGAAATCGAAGATAAAGCTGAGATTCTCGGTGATGAATTCGACAAAGGCTTTGGCCCAGCTGCCGAGCGGGATACGGAAGTCGTTCACAGCGGCGCTCCTTCCGACGCGGTTTCGCGAAGGGTTTCGCTGATCACGCTCAACGAGATCGTGGACGGCGGTTCGGTGACCGGTAGCTCCCCCGTCGCGGTGGTGACATTCCCGAGAGCGGCAAGGAGGGTCACCCGAGGGATGACGCCGAGCAGCCTGTTGCGCTCGTCGACGACGGCAATCGGCAGGTCGCTCTCGACCGCGAGTTCGACAAGGTCCACCAACGCCGTGTCGGCAGAGACGGCCGTTGCCTCGTTGATGATGGCGCGCAGGTCGCTGTGTCCGGACTTGACCTGCTTGAGCACGTCGCGGTCGCGCACGACCCCTGCGAAGCTGAGGTCACGACGCAGCACGAACGTCGCAGAGGTCTGCAGGTCACGCATGGTGCGCAGGGCAGCCCGCGGGCCGGCCGTCACGGTGACAACAGACCGCACCGGCTCCATCACGCTGCCGGCGGTGAGCACCCTCGCCCGGTCGACATCCTGAACGAACTGGGCAACGTAATCGTTGGCCGGGTCTGTGAGTATCTCCTCCGGGGTGCCGATCTGCACGATGCGACCGTCGCGCATCACCGCGATCCGGTCCCCCAGGAACATGGCCTCGTTGAGGTCGTGGGTGATGAAGATGATGGTCTTGCCGAGCTCGGCCTGCAGCTCGATGAGCTGTTCCTGCATCTCGCGGCGGATCAGGGGGTCGAGGGCAGAGAACGCCTCGTCCATCAGGAGCACATCGGTGTCGGCGGCCAGAGCGCGTCCGAGGCCGACGCGCTGCTGCATCCCGCCGGAGAGTTCGGACGGCAGGTTGTCGGCCCAGCCGTCGAGGCCCACGAGGCGGATGATGGTGCGGGCCTTGGCAAGCCGTTCGTTGCGGGGCATGCCCTGCACTTCCAGACCGTACGCGACATTGTCGATGACTGTGCGGTGCGGCAGCAGGGCGAAATGCTGGAAGACCATGGAGATGCTCTGGCGACGTACCTCACGCAGTTTGGCGGCCGGGATGCCCGTTATCCGAGTGTCGCCGACGGTCACGGTTCCGGAGGTCGCGTCCAGGAGGCCGTTGAGCATCCGGATCAGAGTGGACTTGCCCGAACCGGACAGGCCCATCACCACGAAGATCTCGCCGCGCCGCACCTCGAAGGAGGCGTCGATCACGGCGGCTGTTCCGAGATGGGCAAGGTCTTCGCGGCTCGCGCCTGCTTCGAGTTTCTTGACGATGTCATGTGGTCGACGACCGAATACCTTGTACAGGTGGTCGGCCTTGACGGCGATTTCAGGTGCTCGGGATGTCGAGGCTGTGCGCTCCGCCGAGGCGGCGGATTCCTGCGCGTATTCGGCAACGATCTGGGTCACGGATTCTCCGGAGCACGACGACAAGATCGGCTTCACAGCCGACTGGACGGGGCTCGCTGTATCGGGCGGGTAGGCCTAGACCGGCCCTGACACCGTTAAGCGGCGTGAGCTGGAGCGACCATGGGGTCACATCCGTCTGGCCCCACCATACGACCGCGGCCCTCCCAGTCTCGCTGGGGGCTGCGCGTTCGCGTCCTGATGAGGGTTCGTAAGAACGTTCAGCAGCCTAACACCCTTGAGCCGGATGCCTCAGATCACCAGGGTTTGTTCGACAAGACCTTGGGCCACTCGCGACAGCAGCAAGCGGTTAGTGCGGGCGTACGTCCGGAGCACGGTGAATGCCTCCTCCATCGAGATGCCGCGAGAGTGCGCAAGCACGCCTTTGGCCTGTTCGATCACCACCCGGGACGTCAATGCGTTGGTGAGCTGTTCGCGGACGGACATGCTTTCCCGGAGCGTGCGTTCCTGAAGGATTCCGATCGTCGCGACATCGGCCAGGGCCTGCGCGGCACGAACGTCCTGGGGCGGCAAGGCGCCGGGAACGCTGGACAGCAGGTTGAGTGCACCGATTGTCGTCTCGCGCAACCGCAGCGGGATAGCGAAGACGGCGGCGAAACCCTGCTCGCGTGCACTGTCCCGAAAACGTTGCCACTCGGGCGGGCTGTCCTCGACGTCCGGCAGAGAAACGACAGAGCCGGTCGTGAAGGATTCCACGCAGGGGCCCGCCCGGGCGCTCAATTGCATGACCTCGACCAGCCTGCTCGCCTCACTTGTCGAGGCGATCACCTCCAGCTCACCGTCGGCGTCGGCCAGGAGAATT
The DNA here is from genome assembly GCF_004402485.1 of Cryobacterium algoricola. Classification (GTDB taxonomy): domain Bacteria; phylum Actinomycetota; class Actinomycetes; order Actinomycetales; family Microbacteriaceae; genus Cryobacterium; species Cryobacterium algoricola. The sequence continues at coordinate 619,157 of NZ_SOFG01000004.1, forward strand.
CCCGCCGCCGCGATGTCGAAAACATCCGCGCACCTTTCAACCAGTGTCTGCAAGAGATCGACCACGTCATAGTCGGCGACGAGGGTATCGGCGAGGGTCGCGAACGTGTCGATCAAGCGATCTTCTCGGGTGCTGTCAATCATGAGACCCTTCGATCTGCTGTTCGTTCACGGCAAAGCTCAATCGCCGGTCGATGATCTCGCTTGAGATGTCGAGCATGGATCGTCCGGCGGCGAATGCATGGCCTTGGATCACAAGGAAGGCATCCGCTGCGGGGATGCCCAGTTGCGCCAGGACCATACCCGTTGCTTGATGGATTTCCCGGCGAGAGAATGCCCGCCGGGTGGCCGTGTCGGCCTCGCCCACGAGGTCGCTCTCGGACAGTCGGAGTGCTCGATTGAGAACCATCCGGCTGACCACGGTTGCGAGGATCTCGACGTGCTGGATGTCTTGCTCGCCGAGTCGATAGGGCTGATTCGTGTAGAGGTCGATCGCCCCGATGCGCAGCGGGCCCAGCATCAAGGGAAAGGCGAAGAGCGCACCGAAGTTTTCGGCGATGATTGCTTCCGAAAAGGCCGGCCACACGTGGTTGGGCCGTTCACGAATGTCCGGCTCCAGGACGGGCTTCGCGGTCTCCAGCGCGTCCCAGCACGGGCCCTCACCAAGATCGAATTGCAGTTCGTCGAGCCGGAATGATTGCGCGTCGCTCGCGGAAATTGTTTCAGCGGCGAGAATGTGGCCGAACGTGGAGATGGACAGCCCATCGACGGGCAACAGAGCTAGGAGGGGCTCAAACAGGCGCGATTCGTGCCCCGTCAGAGCGTTCAACGAGTCCTCTGTCGCGGCTAATCGGTCAGGCATTGACATCGCACCCTCGATTCCTGCTGCCTACCTGATTCACACGCCTCCGCTGCATATCCGCAAGGTACTCCATCGACGTCGGAATAGCATCCATCGGTACAACCGGATTCGCATCGTCACGATCCCGATATCCGTTGGCTACCTCAGGGAGACAGACCGTTTGCGTTCGGGCACCCAATTCGGCATCGTCAGAGATCGTTCAGGTCCGGGTCACTCCATTCGTAGTCCGGGACTGCGATCGTTTCCAGGTACTCGGTCTGGCTCGGAGCGGAAGCCAGCACTTCGAGATTCGCGAGGTGCGTGACGGTTTCCGACGCATCGGGTTCAGGCCACGCTGACTCTTCTGGAATGGACATGAAAGGGCTGGCCGGTGCGAGGAGCAATGTCGCAGTTACGCTCGTGCCGTCGATGAGCACGACCGGGATGCGCGCGACCGCGGCGCTGTTCTTGACGTTGAGGACGACCAAGAGGGCAACGAGCGCGTCACCGATTAGATCTGCCGTCAAGAACGAGGCGCCACCGAACGTAATTCGTCTCATGCGTCCACGCTGGACTCGTTCCCCGTCGGGCACAAGGACCTTGCGCGCCCGTGCTGCACTGGTGGCACCGGACAGTATTGCGACGGCTCTCGATCAGATGGCCCGTAAATCGGATGCTGCCGAGATGTTGCCAAAACCCGAAAACGGGCCTTCTCGGGCGCTTAAACAAGAAGGCCCGGTTCCCCTTATTTTCACGGGAACCGGGCAATTGTGACCCCAGCGGGATTCGAACCCGCGTTACCGCCGTGAGAGGGCGATTCTTGCCGCCTTCATGCCAAAAGTAAAAATTCAAATGCCTGATCATTGGCGTCTTCATGATCATAGAGATTCGGCTTGGTCCACGTTGTTCTCAAAAGAGTGTTGCCAAAATTTTGCCATTTTGGCTGTGCGCCCATTTCGCGCCCATTTTTCAACCTTGCTCTGCGACCCGCAGTGAGCGCTCACACCGGATCGTCTCCGCGGCCATCGATGACGGTCGACGCCGACGGGTCGGCCAGGCCGGCCGCGAACACCCAGTGCCCGCCGGCGACCAGCTTCTCGTTGAACGCGTCGATCGCGGCCGCCTCCTCCACGGTGCCGGACTCGCTTCGGTCGTCGATGACATTGATCAAGTACTGCATAGTGTCGGCCCTCTCGCTCAGGCGTACACGGGGCGGCCGCCCACGCGGTAGGTGAGCGCAACGATACCGGTGCCGAACACCACCGAATCCTCCAAGTGCAGTCCGAAGTCCAAGCCGTTCTGCGGGAAGAGCCGCTCGCCCTGCCCGACGATCACCGGGAACTGGACGAGGTTCAACTCATCCACAAGTTCGTTCTCGAGGAGCCAGCGGGCGAGCGCCGCACTCCCGACCACGAGGAGCTCACCAGTCGGCTGGGCCGTGAGCTCGCGAATCTCGGCGGCGACGTCACCCGAGATCACCGTCGTGTGCTCCCAGGCCGGATTGGTCAGGGTGTTCGAGACCACGTACTTCGGCTTCGAGCTGATCGCCTCCCCGAACCCACCATCGTTGCTTCGGGTGCCCCAGTACGTCTCGAACAGGCCGAATGTCCTTCGGCCAAGCAAGAACGCATCCGGGCGCCGCCAGGTATCGAGGATGTATTGCGCGGCATCCGTATCACCGAACGCACGCGCCCAGCCGCCGCGAGTGAATCCGGGGTCCATCTCCTCGTTGTTCCCGCCGTTCGCCTGAGCGACGCCATCCAGGGTGACTTGCAGGCTGATGGTGAGTTTCATGGTGCTACTCCCTTCGCGCCACCCCTGGTGGGCGGCCTCACTACTGCAACGAATGCGTCCGATCCAATTCGACAGTTCTGCTTGGAATTCTCCGGAAGTACCAATCTTGATGGGAAGCGTCGGCTCCGCCTCGATCCAGGTGAATGTACTCGAAAAACTCGAGGGGAGCGCGCCGAAGCTGTATCAGAAGGGAACGGCTTGCGGGACTCTCGAACTCTGAACGGCCCATTGGGGTTCCGAGAAGGGGATCAACTTCTGTGCACGACCGGGGCTGCTTAGGGTGGAGGGATGAACGCAACGTGCGACACCTGTGAATCGGCATTGAGACATACCGCCGGACCTCCACCGCACAACGTTGACGTTCTCGGCACGACCGCTGAATTAGCGGATCGGGTTGCCGAGGGTCGCATGCGGTACCTCCGGGGAGATGTCCCGTTGGCAGACATGATCGACCTTGCTCGATCCGAATTGAGGTACACGATAGTGAGCTTCTTGGATTGCGCTGACTGCGGTCAAGTCAAATTCTGGGGACTTTGTATCCGCGGAGCTCCGATCTACAAGACGGTCGATGCCGGGGCTCCCGCGGCCTGGAAGTGGGAACCTGTTCCGTCTCGTGAGACATGGGCTCGCCAGGCATAGACCGCTCGCGAAAGTCAGGTCGCGAAATCGGATGTTGCCGAACCCGAAAACGAGCACTCTGGGGCGCTTAAACAAGAACGCCCGGTTCCCTTTATTTTCAAGGGAACCGGGCAATTGTGACCCCAGCGGGATTCGAACCCGCGTTACCGCCGTGAGAGGGCGATGTCCTAGGCCGCTAAACGATGGGGCCGTTTTTGCAACTTACCGAGTATGCCACACGGATCGGGTCCGCTCCAAACCGAGCGGACGACACGGCACGTCCTCGGCTTGCATCACGCAGTCATCTGGGTATTAGCTCGGTCCAGACACCCGAGAGAACGGACCCGACATGAAACTGACCAAGCTCGAGCACGCGGCCCTGATCGTCGAGGTAGCGGGACGCAAACTCTTCATCGATCCGGGTTCGTACACGACGGCATTGACTGACACGGCGAGGGCGGATGCCATCGTCATCACCCACGAGCATCCCGACCACTGGACTCCCGAACAACTCGACCGCATCATCGCCCTCAGCCCCGACGTGCGGATCTTAGGTCCGGCCGGGGTTGCCGCCGCAGCACAGGGCTACCCCGTCGAGGTCGTCCATGAGGGCGACACCGTCACGGTCGGCGAGTTCACCCTGCGCTTCTTCGGAAGCACGCACGCCGTCATCCACTCGTCGATCCCCGTGATCGACAACGTCGGCGTCCTCGTCAACGACCGGCTGTATTACGCCGGCGACGCCTTCACGGTCCCGGCAGGGGTGGCTGTCGACACGCTCGCCGTTCCGGCCGGCGCACCCTGGTTGAAGATCAGTGAAGTGATCGACTATGTGCTCGCCGTGAAGCCGCGCCGCACCTTTCCGACCCACGAAATGCTGCTGTCGAGGGCGGGCAAGGACCTCTCCAATCTGCGCATCGCCGCAGCGACCGAACAGGCCGGCGGCGAGTTCTTCGTCCTCGAACCGAACGAGTCCCTCGACCTCTGAACCGGGCAGTCCGGCATCCGCCGGTGCGGCACCCGAAATGCGCGTCGTACGCTGGGATGACTGGGATGTAAACGTCGGCTGGTTCCCAGTCCTCTCCCAGCGAGCGCCGTGAATGTGCAACTACTGTGAATTTATTGTCTGCGCACCGTTATCGCCAGCATCCGCTGGCCGGTACGGCTTCCGCGGGTCGAGCGAAGCGCTCCAGTCACCCAACGAAGGAAAGCCCGCATGAGTGTTCCCGTTTTGTCCGCGCAGGTCATCGGCAAGTCCTATGGCAGCGGAGCCAACCGCTTTGATGCGCTCAAAGGCGTCTCCCTCGACATCCAGGCCGGCGAGTCCGTAGCCATCGTCGGAAAGAGCGGCTCGGGAAAGTCGACGCTCATGCACCTTCTCGCGCTCCTCGACGATCCGGACTCCGGCGTCCTCCTCGTCGAAGGCACCGACGCCAAGAAGCTCAAGGCGAAGGAACTCAACCGGCTGCGCAACCAGGACTTCGGTTTCGTGTTCCAGCAGTTCTTCCTCACCGCGAACGCGACCGTGCTCGAGAACGTCGTCCTCCCCCTCACGATCGCCGGCGTCGGGGCCAAGGAACGCAAAGCCCGCGGCATGGCTGCACTCGAACAGCTCGAACTGGCCGACAAGGCCAAGAACAAGGCGAAGAACCTCTCCGGCGGGCAGAAGCAGCGCGCGGTGATCGCGCGCGCCCTCGTAAACAACCCCAAGGTCATCTTCGCCGACGAGCCGACCGGAAACCTCGACTCCGCCACCGGAACGGTCGTGGAAGACATCCTCTTCAAGCTCAACAAGGAGAACGGCATCACGCTCATCATCGTGACCCACGACACGGAGCTCGCCGCCCGCTGCGACCGCCAGATCTTCATCCGCGACGGCCTCGAAGAGACAGCCGACTCGCCAACCGGAACCCACAAGAGAGGCGGAGCCCACTCGTGAAGTTCCTCGACATCGTCCGCTCCGCCATCCAGAACAGCTTCCGCAACAAGCTCCGCACCGGCCTCACCGTCATCGCCATCTTCATCGGAGCCTTCACGCTCACGATCACGAGCGGCATCGGCACCGGAGTGACCGCATACATCAACGGTCAGGTCTCGGCGATCGGTGCCGCCGACGTGCTCACCATCACCAAGGCAGCGGATGCGACGGCCACGGCCAGCGACGGACCGGCCGCCTACGACCCAAGCAAGTCCACGACCGTGAGCCTCGGCAACGGATCTCGCCCCGGCTCGACCATCCAGGCCCTGACCGCGGCCGACCTCGCGAAGATCAAGGCGACCGCCGGCATCCTGAGCGTCGACCCCGCCGTGCGGGTCTCGCCGGACTACGTCGAATATGCCGACAACGGAAAGTTCGAGCTCACGGTCAGCCAGACCGGCACCATCACGACGGCAGACCTCGCCGCTGGAACGCAACTCGACAACAGCAGTTCGAGCGACCAGCTCCTCCTGCCGACGACGTACCTGAAGAACCTCGGCTACGCGAACGCCCAGGCCGCCGTCGGCACGCCGGTCAGCATCGGCATCACCGACTACACCGGAACCCAGCAGACCGTCACGGCCACCGTCGTCGGCGTGCAGAACGAGACGCTGCTCGGCAGCGGTGCCGCCCTCAACCGGAGCCTCGTCGCCCACCTGCACACCGTCGCGATCACCGGAGAGCCGGCCGGAGTTTCCGCAGGCTATGCCACCGCCGTCGCGCACTTCGACGCCTCGGCGACGAAGGCTGAGATCTCCACGATCAAGGCCGACCTCAGCGCACAAGGATATTCGTCCCAGACCGTCGCAGACACGATCGGCGCCTTCGAGACCGTGATCAACGTCATCATCGGCGTGCTCAACGCCTTCGCCGTGATCGCCCTGATCGCCGCCGGGTTCGGCATCGTCAACACCCTGCTGATGAGCGTGCAGGAACGCACCCGCGAGATCGGACTGATGAAGGCCATGGGCATGAACGGCGGCCGGGTCTATGCCCTGTTCAGCATGGAGGCGGTCTTCATCGGCTTCCTCGGCAGCGCGCTCGGCGTCGTCGCCGCGATCGGTGTCGGCTCGCTCATCAGCAATCTCCTCGCGAACGGGATCTTCTCTGCACTGCCCGGCCTCCAGGTCGTGCAGTTCGCACCGGCTTCGATCGCCATCATCGTCGGCGTGGTGATGCTCATCGCGTTCCTCGCCGGTACCCTTCCGGCCAGGGCCGCCGCACGACAGAATCCCATCGACGCCCTTCGGTATGAGTAACGGGGCGGGGACCACGCACACCGCCCCCTCCGACGCCGGGCAGGACGACGGGCTGCGCGCTCGCAAGCGCGCAGCCACCCAGGCCGCGCTCGAAGCGGCCGCCATCGGCCAGGCCAGCGAACATGGCTACCACCACGTCACCGTCGAGATGATCTGCGAGGCCGCCCAGGTCTCTCCACGCACCTTCTTCAACTACTTTTCGACGAAGGATGCCGCCTTCCTCGGGGCATCCGCGCCCATCCCGACCGAGGAAGCCGTGGAGACGTTCGTCGCGGGCGCCGGCGGATCGGTGCTCGCCGAACTCGTCCTGATGATCGAGTCCGCGATCGACGCGAGCGAGCCCGACCGGGAGCTTCTCCGGGCCAGGCGCACGCTCATCGAGAACACACCAGAACTCTTCACGAGTGAGATCACCCGCCTTGCCGAACTCGAGGACCGGCTTGCGGAGATCGTGCTCCTTCGTTTCGCCACCCGCGGGCGCACGGCGGCGACCACGCCGGACATCCTCGACGAAGCGCACATGGTCGTCGGGCTGGCGGTCAGCGTTCTCCGGTTCGCGATGCGCAAGGCCTCGGAATCCGACGACTCTGCCGATCCCCGCGCCATCCTGCGTCACGCCATCGGCCTCGTCGAACGCATTACCGGGGTCAATCCGTTCACGACGGATGCCCGCGAACCGCGGAGCGACTAGCCCACCTGCTGAGATCCCTGTGTATCCACACACTGCGGTTGCAAAACGTGAGGAATTGTCTACTTTGGTTCAGTAGGGACCTGACGCCGTACTCGCGAGTACGGCCGGAACCCCGGAACTGAATCGCTGCACACCTTCGACGAGTCAGCTCAATGGCGCCGCTGACCAGCACAATCGAGCACAAGGAACCCGATCCCTATGCCCCCAGAATCGACAGTGTCCGCTGACCCCGGCTACGCGTTGGACTGGGGCGCCATCGCGAGTGCGGTTGTGCACGACGCGGGGGTCGTGGTTTCCTATTTTCCCCTGGCCATTGCGGGAACCATCGTCTGGGGGCTCTGGCTGTACCGGTTCATCCTGTCGCATCGGGCCCCAGCGATCGTCACAGACTTCCGAACGTCGACCTCCGTGATCGTGCCCTCGTTCCATGAGGACCCCGAGATCCTGTTGAGTTGCCTCGATACCTGGCGGGCCCAGAACCCCAACGAGATCCTGATCGTGCTCGACGTCGCGGATGTCGACACCTACGAACGCATCGTCCGGATCGGCGATCCACGCGTCAGACCGATCCTCTTCCATCATGTGGGCAAGAGGTCGGCGCTCGGGGCGGGGATCCGGGAGGCGAGGCACACCCTCCTCGTTCTCACGGACTCGGACACGTGGTGGGAACCGGACCTGCTCAGAAACGTACAGATGCCCTTCGAGGACCCCCTGGTCGGAGCGGTCGGTACCCGCCAGAACGTGTACCAGAGCGGCACGAGTGTCTGGCGACGGATCGCAGACTGGCTGGTCGACCTGCGTTACCTCGACTACGTGCCCGCCATGGGGCGGGCAGGGGCCGTGCCCTGCGTTTCCGGGCGGACGGCGGTGTATCGGCGGGCGGCGGTCCTGCCCGTGCTCGACCACCTCGAGAACGAGTTCTTCCTGGGCCGACGCTGCATCTCCGGAGACGACGGCCGCCTGACGTGGCTCGTGCTCGCCTCCGGCTACAAAACCGTGCACCAGGCATCCGCACGCGCCCTGTCGATGTTCCCGACCGGCTTCCGGGCCTTCGTCAAGCAACGCGTGCGCTGGAGCCGCAACTCCTACCGGTGCTACCTCACCGCCATGGCCAGGGGCTGGCTCTGGCGGGTACCGTTCATCACAAAGGTGACCGTGCTCCAGATCCTGCTCACCCCGCTCACGATGGGCATCACCCTGTTCTACCTGGTCTTCAGTCGCCTCGAGTTGAGCGTCGTCGGGTTCGCAGCAGCCATCGGCTGGCTGCTTCTCGGCCGCGGCATCCGTGGAATCTCACACCTGCGCCGACACCCGAAGGACCTGCTGCTCCTGCCGTTGCTCGCCCTCGCCGTCATCATCGTCGCCCTCCCGATCAAGACGTATGCCCTCGTCACCATGAACCGGCAGGGCTGGCTCACCCGCCACAACGACACCATCGGCGGTGACGGCCAGGACGCGCGCACCCTCACCCCAGCGGCGGTGGCCCCGTGACACGGACCAGGGTCGCGCCGGTCCGGGTCCCCCGCACCCGGGTGCCGAGAGTGCAAGCGACCGTGAGCAGGCACCACAAGTCCGGGCGTCCTCCCGGCGCACGTATCGTGCTGCTGGGCACGCTCGCGGGCATCCTCGCCGGGGTACTCGCGGCAGCCCTCATCCTTATTGCAACGGGAGTGTTCCACTCCCCCACAAGCGCTTTCGGGCGGGCCGAGATCGCGCGCAACGGAAATGTCCAGGGCGTGCTCTATCCCGGCGACCCGACCCGCGAGACGACCCTGGTGAACACGGAGAAGGCCAGGCTCAGCTATATCCGCAGCGTCTCGGCATCCACCCAGTGGCGTGTCGCCGGGCTCCAGGGCCCCTATCGACTCACGACGGGCAGTTCCGTGACCCTCGTCCTGCCGGCCCGTGCGCAGCCCTACCTCGTGTCCGACCTGCTCACCGTCGCCCCGACGACCTTCGTACGGCAAGCGGACGGCGGCTACCTGCTCTCCGAGAACATCGTCGTCCTGACCGGCGCAACCCTGTCGCTGACCGCCACGGATGGACTCACACTGCGGCTCCGCAGCGACCCGAGCACGTTCGTGTCCGTGATCGGACTCGGCGGCTCCGTCCTCATCAACGGCACGGCGACGGCGCCCGTGGCCATCGAAAGCTGGAACACCCGGACCGGGGCGGTCGACACCGATACGTCCGACGGTCGCGCCTATCTCCGGATGATCGACGGCACGGTCTCGGTCTGGCACGCCCGCATTGCGAACCTCGGCTTCTGGAGCGGGGAAACGGGCGGGCTGGCACTCTCCGGGACGGATGCCAGCGGGACGGACACGTCCGGAGCCGACGGCTCGGTCACGGCGGATGCTTCCGGCACGGCCGGCGCCCCCGGCACGGCCGCCGCCGGCCCGCTGGCCGGCGCCCCCCTCGCCGGCGCCCCCGTGCTCCCCCCGCAACTCCTGCGTGCGCCCGCCGGATCCGCCGCCGCGAACGGGCCCTCCGCGGCGACTCTGTCGGCCGGGTTCCAGGACGTCACGATCGACGGCAACGCCTTCGGTCTTTTCGTCACTCACGCCGCGGGTGTCACCATCACCGACACCCGGATCATGAACAGCCTCGTCGATGGCCTCGTCTTCCACCGGTTCGTGTCCGACACGACGGTAACCCGGACGAGCGCCGTCAACAGCGGCGTCGACGGATTCACGGTGGCCAGGTCGAGCTGGGGGATCATGTTCGACCAGATCACGGCGACGGAGAACGGGCGCAACGGCGTGTCGATCGACGGCCGTTCGCTGGCCGACGGTCCGAGCGCCATCGGCACTGGTGTGGAATCCTTCGGTTCGAGTACAGTGACCCGCAGCACCGTCGAAGACAACCGGAGGTACGGCATCGAACTCAGCGGAGGTCAGGCTCTTGGGGTGTACTCGAGCCTCATCGCGCGCAACGACATGGGCATCGTGCTCGATGACGGGGCGTCGGGCGTCGTCGTGGCCGGCAATACCCTGAAGGACCAGGCCCGCCAGTCGATCGCGATCCGGGACCGGGTGACCGACACGAGTGTGCGCAACAACGCGATCAGCGGCAGCCAGACCGGCGTGTACGTCCGAAACGCCGGTGCCAGTGTCACCGACAACACCATCCGGGCCGTCTCCAACCACGCCGTGAGCCTCGTGGGGGACGCCACGTCTGTGCGGGTCGTCAGCAACGCGCTTTCGGGCTCCGGCGCCGTTCCGGTGTGGGACGAGACCTCGTCCGGAGCAGTCGTCGCGGGCAACAACCTCTCCGGCTGGCAGCGCGCGACGACGGCCCTCACGCTGGCCCGGTCCCTGTTCCAGCCGCTCACCGTGATCTGGCTGTTGCTCGCGCTGTTGCTCCTCGTGACGGCACTCACCCGCAGCGGTCCCCAGTTCGGCGCGATCCGGCATCCGTACGCCGAGCGTGTGCCGCTCACATCGCTCTCACGCGGCATCGTCTCGCGCGAGTCCGTCGGCGGCGCCCCCTGATGCCCGATTCCGGAGACCGGGCGGATGCCCCGGCGCGCCGCCGGACGCCGTCGCGCCTTCAGTGGGTGCTCACCGCCGGCGTCCTCGGAGTTGCGGTCGTCAGCGTCGCCATCATGGTCATCGTCGCCATCACGGGCCAGACCCAGAACCTCACGCAACCCACGACGCCCCCGTCCACCTCGCCGGCTTCTCCTGCACCCGAGACCGTGGCCGGCTGCCCGCCGTTCACGGTGACAGTGACGACCGCGCGCGAGCTCCAGGCGGCCCTCGACGCCGTCAATCCCGGAAGCGTGATCGGCCTGGCCCCCGGCGTCTATCAGGGCACCTTCACTCTCCGCACCGGTGGCACCGCCGATGCGCCGGTCGCGCTCTGCGGCACGGCCGGAAGCATCCTCGACGGCGGCGGTGTACAGGGCGGCTACGTGCTGCACCTCGATCGCGTCGCCTACGTGCACCTGATCGGGTTCGCCGTGCGCAACGGCCAGAAAGGCGTCATGGCGGACCAAACCCGGAACGCCCTCATCCAGGGCCTCCAGGTGTCCCAGATCGGCGACGAGGCGGTACACCTGCGCAACAACAGCACCGACAACCGCGTCGCAGACAACCAGATCAGTGACACCGGGCTCCGCCGGCCGAAATTCGGCGAGGGTATCTACGTCGGAACGGCCGAGAGCAACTGGTGCGACGTGAGCGGCTGCGAGCCGGACCGCAGCGACCGGAACACGATCATCGGCAACCGGATCTCGGCGACGACCGCGGAAAGTGTGGACATCAAGGAGGGCACGAGCAACGGATTCCTCCAGCAGAACAGCTTCGATGGTTCGGGCATCACGAGCGCCGATTCGTGGGTCGATGTCAAGGGCAATGGCTGGATCATCGACGGCAACACCGGCGTCAACTCACCGATGGACGGATTCCAGACCCATCAGATCCTCGACGGCTGGGGCATTGGCAACATCTTCCGCAACAACCAGGCCACGGTGAACGGCCCCGGCTACGGGTTCGCCCTCAAGCCGGCCAATGACAACGTGGTCGAGTGCAGCAACACCTCCGCCGATGCCGGCGAGGGATCCTCGAATGTTCGCTGCGCTGCCGGCTGACCCTCGGGAAAACCAAATATTCATTTGAGATTTCCTCAGGAACGTGTATCGTCGGGTGAACTAACGTTCCAAGTTTCCGGCAGCATTCTTGCCGTAATCTGCAGGCTGCTGTTGATCCCCGCCCCGCCTCTGCCATCGTGCACGCGACCGGTTCGGCTCCTGTCTTATTACAGGGTGCTGCCGAAGTCACTTGCCATATTCTGTCGATCCATCCATGCGGTCATACCGTCATGCCGTCGACGACGTTCTGTGGTGCCCTCTCCACTCCGACAGGGAGTTGTCGGCCTCGTGGTCCACCCGAGGTTCGACCGGTCAGGCAGTCTTCCTGTTTCACTCCACAGGAAGCAGTTGATTTCGTGCTCCACTCATTCGCTCGTCCGTTGCGTTCACTCCCCCTCTCCCCCATCGACCGGCGGCTCTCCTCGCGCCGCGTGGCCGCCACCGCCCTCCTGACCGGCGCCGTCGCGCTCGCGGGGGTCGTCCTCGCCCCCGTAACGGCGCACGCCGCGACGGTGACGAATGTGTCGACATCCGCTCAGCTGAAGACCGCGCTCGGCGCCGCAAAGCCCGGCGACACCATTCACCTCGCGGACGGCACCTACTCCGGCAAGTTCGAGGCCTCGGCCGTCGGAACCGGGACGGCGCCGATCACCCTCACCGGCTCGCGGGCCTCCGTGCTCACGACCGGGTCGACCGGTTCCGGTTATGCCCTGCACGTCACGGGAGGGCACTGGAATCTCACGGGATTCCGGGTCGACAAGGCGGCCAAGGGCATCGTGCTCGACGATTCCGACTACACGGTCATCTCGAGCGTCGACGTCGGACACATCGGCCAGGAGGGGGTGCACGTGCGCCACAGCAGCACGAACGTGGTTCTGAAGAACTCCTACGTGCACGACACCGGCCTCACCTCGGCGAGCTACGGCGAAGGCGTCTACGTCGGCAGTGCGAACAGTAACTGGAGTTCCGTCATGGGTTCCTCGTCCTCCCCGGACAAGTCGGACAATGTGCTGATCCAGAACAACCGCATCGAGGACAACGCTGCCGAGGGCATCGACATCAAGGAAGGCACGACCGGCGGGCGCATCACCGGCAACACCTTCCGCCACTCCGGCTACTCCGGCGACAACTCGGCCGACTCCTGGGTCGACGTGAAGGGCAATGGGTATTCGGTCTCGGGCAACTCCGGGTCCTCAACCCTCGAGGACGCGTTCCAGGTGCACTCCGTGCTCTCCGGTTGGGGCGGCAGGAACGATTTCGCCGCCAACACAGTCACCGGCGGCGTCCCCGGCTACGAGGTCAACAACGCTTCGAAGACCGCGGGCAACGTGGTGCACTGCAAGACCTCAGGTGCCGGCAGCGGTCTCACAAACAAGGACTGCCAGTAGGACTCACATTGGCGGTGCGGTCAGGGCATTTTCTCCGAGCGCCTTGACCGCACGCCGCAAGTGCCGCATGATGACCTGACAGGGCCAGCCGTCCTGCCGAGAGAGCGGACGAATCCCATGAGCGACACTGGAGCGTTTCACATTGTGGTGGGCGTAGACGGATCCGACCCGTCACTGACGGCCCTCGACTGGGCGATCGTCGAGGCGAAGCTGCGCGGCGCCGACCTGACCATCGTCACGACCTGGTCCTATCCGATCATGGCCGGAACTCCCGGAGACATCGTTCCCGAAGACTCCTTCAAGGAGGTCTGCGAGCGCATCCAGGCGGATGCCCTCACAACCGCCGCCGATTCCGGCCTCACCGCGACCGGGCGAATCGTGCGCGGCGGCGCCGTCACGGTGCTCCTCGAGGCGGCACAGACCGCCGACCTCCTCATCGTCGGTTCACGTGGCTACGGTGGCTTCACGGGACTCCTCGTCGGATCGGTCTCCAATCAGCTCGTCCACCACGCCGCATGCCCCGTTCTCATCGTCAGGTCGAAGCGCGCCCCCCAGCGCGAGCGATGACGACAGCATCCCGGCTTCGGTGACTATCGACTCGGCCGGCAGAGCAGCACGATGAGGATGATCACGCCGACGATCGGGAACAACAGGAACCAGAGCCATTTCCAGGAGAGGCCCGAATCCCGCAGGCGTCGGGCCGCGACCGCGAGGAACGGCAGCACGATGACGGCGATCCAGAGCGCGGAGAACAATCCGAAAGCCGAGGTCGGATTCATCGCCGAGTCCAGGGCGTTGAGCGCGAAGTCGACGATTGTCACGAAGAGGACCCACCACCAGTACTCCGAGCGACTGGCGACTCCGGTGAACTGACCGTACTTGCTGAACACGGTCGAGATCGATTCGCCGAACGTCATGGTGGTTCCTGACTCAGAAGAGGGATGCCGGTGGTACCGGACGTCCTTTCATCCTCCCAGATTCCGGCATGCGGGTCGTGAGGTGGCGCATCTTGACGATGCTCACGATCACGGCGACGGCGGATCCCGCGACCGCCAGGAACAGGGCGTTGTTGGCTCCCTGCGCTTCGAGGGCAGGCGAAACGGATGAGGCACCCACCAGCACCAGGGCGATGCTCACGGCGCTGGCGCCCATCGACTGGGCAAGGGTCCGGTTCACGTTCATCACCCCCGCCATCGCACTCGCGTGCCGGATGGGAGTCGCCGCCATCATGTCCCGGTTGTTCGGCGGCTGGAAGATGGCGAAGCCGAGCCCGGTCAGGCCGGTGCTCGCGAGCACGAGCCAGAGCGGCGGCTGGCCGCCGAGGAAGGACAGGGCGAGCAGTCCGACAGTGAAGACCGTCAGGCCGATCACGGGGAGGGCCCCACCGGGGTATTTATCGGCAAGTCGACCGGAAAGCGGCGACACGATGATGATGATGAGCGGCCAGGGCGTGAACAGCAGGGCGGATTGGAGCGGGCTCGCGTGATAGGCGCTCTGAAAGAGGAACGGCAGAGCCACGAAGGCGGCACCCTGGCCGAAGAACGACCAGAAGGCAGTGAGGACTGCGAGTGTGACACGCCCGTTGAACAGGCTCGGCGGCAGAACGGGCCGGGCAGCCCGCCGTTCGATCAGTACGAATACCGTGGCCAGGAGTCCGCACCCGATCAGGAGGGTCCCGGCGATCCAAAGCGTCGACGTGTCGGTGAGCTGATGGATGCCCAGCAGGAAGCACGCGATCGCGGCTGCCGCAGCGAGGGCCCCCGCAAGGTCATAGCCGCCGCGGGTGGGATGCCGGCTCGGGAGGAACACGATCCCGAGCACGGTCGACACAGCCCCGATCGGCAGGTTGATCAGGAACAGCCATGGCCAGTCGAGTTGAGCGAGGATGAGGCCGCCGAGGGTGGGGCCTGCACAGATGCCGAGGGCCACGACCATGGCGTTCATGCCCAGCACGAATCCCAGGCGCTCCGGCGGGAAGATGCGGCGGTAGATCGGGATCGCGACGGCGAAGAGCATCGCGGCGGCAACGCCTTGAAGCACCCGTCCGGCCACGAGCGCACCGAAGGTCGGCGAGAGGGCGCACGCCAGCGACGCGACCGTGAACGCCGGGGTGCCGATCAGGAACATCCTCTTGCGCCCGATCTGGTCGGCCAGGCCCGTCATCGCAGGTATGGAACAGGACACCGCGAGCAGGAACGCAGTCGCGACCCAGACGGCATCCGCCGGAGTCACGGCGAGGTCGTGCGCCAGCTGGGGAAGCGCGACGTTGACGATCGAGGTGTCGATGTTCGTCATCAGCATCGACATCAGCACGGCGATCATGGCCACGTTGCGCCGCACCGGGGACATCACGATCGTGTCGTCCAGGTTGGCCGATACCGGGACGGAAAGTGCAGACGACGTCACGGAAGATGTCCAATGGTTGATGTGGATCAACTATTACTCTATCGCGCACTCCCTCATCGACCGCACAACCCGTCCCGCGTACGGAGTCAGGAGCGGGTCGCGACCTCGTCCCGCGAAAGCTCGTCTCGGGCGAAAGCGGGGTCGTCGTCGAAGGACTTGATTCGGGCGACCTGGTAGATGATCACGGCGTAGACGGCCTTGGCGAGGATGTCGGCGACGGAATAGCCGACCTGTTTGAAGACCCAGGCATCCGCTCCCGAGATATTGAGCAGCGGCAGCAGGTATGCGATCGGGTAGACGCCCCAGCTGAGCAGGAGCAGGAACCGCAGCTGGCTCAGGATCCTGCGAACACCGGTCGGCTGCTGGTCGAGCGACTTGCTCAGTTGGACGAAGAGCACGAAGAGGATGTAGGCGAACGGGATGGTTGACAGCAGGCCGAACAGCCCGCGCAGGCCATTGTCGCCGCTGATCTCCCCCGGATAGCCCAGGATGATCATGAGCGCAGCGGCGGGAACGAGCCTCCGCAGCAGCGCCGACTGGACCGACCGGGCGAGCGCGAGTACCGCGACGAGTTCGACGAGGAGCAACGGAACGGTGAGGAGCCAGTCGACGTAGCGGTAGCCCTCGTTGAACCCGGCGCCGACGGCCTGGGAGTAGTCGCCCGTTCCGCCGACGGCATCGGTCACGAACGCCGCCTTGAACGAGTCGAAGATGCGGAAGTAGTGGTAGGCGGCGATGCCGCAGACCACGATGGCCACCGTGATGGCCTGCCGGTAGCGCGGCAGGATGCGAGGCAGGGCGATCACGAGGAAGACGGCGGTGAAGAGCTGCGACGCGATGACGAGCGACAGGAAGTTGTAGACGGTCTCGTACTGTCCGTGCGAGAGGATATCTGGAATCATGGCGTGCTCCGTAGAAGGTCAGCGTTCCCGAGATAACTTAGTGTTTCAATTACATGTTAAGTAAGCTAAATCGTCAACATCTTTTTGGCCTGATTTCGCTAAGATCAGATGCACCAGTCGTGACGACACAAGGCTCGCTCCAGCGCAGGCCGGAGGAAACATGGACCACTCGGAACGGCACCCGCATACGCTCAGCGGCTTCCCGGCCGCCGCTACCGAATTCGTGAGTGCCCTCGACGGTAACCGCCACCGCATCGCCGAGCGTGCCGGCGTGTCAGGAACCGAACTCCGTGCGCTCTTCCGGATCGCGCGGATGGGGTCGATCACTCCGAAAGACCTCGCAACCCACCTCGGGATGACAACGGGAGCGGTCACGGCGATCTCCCGCCGCCTGGTCGAGATCGACCTGCTTCATCGAATCGACCACCCCGGTGATCGCCGCAGTCTCTATCTCGAGCTGACTCCCCACGGGCATGACGTCATGGGCGAGATCCACCGCGATTTCACCGACATGCTGTCGGCCTCCACCTCGGGCCTGGACGCTGCACAGCTCGAGGCGTTCACCGCTGCGCTCGCATCTGTGGCCGCTGAAGTGCGGATCCGGTCGGCACAGCTCTGAGGCCTGGACCGCGCTGAGGCCTGGCCGGAACCTACGCTGTCGGCGGGTGCGTCATGTCGGTGAATGAGAGTGCCGAGTCCCAGGCGAGACGGCTGGAGGCCTCTCCCCGACCGGTGCGCACCCGATACGCCGCCCACCGCGCGTAGCGCCCGTCGGCCCGCCTCGCCAGCACGGGTACGGCGCGCAGGTGCACGCCCTCCCTCGGCAGTTCTTCTCCGGGGAAGGTGAGGGGTGTCGGACGCAGGGTGATGCCGCTCGGGATGACGGGAACTCCGTCGCGGAGCAGTGCCGCCTTGCGCAGTGATACCTGGCCGGGCGTCAGCGCAACGGGTGCCAGCGGGATCCAGTGCGCGGGCACGAGTGATTGCAGCCGGTATGCCCGCTCGTCCTGGGTGAGACCCTCCGGCCACGGATCGGGAACGGGCGGCCGCTCGCTCGCGCGCCGCCGCGGGTCGCCGCTTCGACCCTGCACCGAGTTCTCGATGGCCCAGGCCATGTTCGCCATCTCGTCGCGCAGGAACAGCACGTCTTCAAGGGCTTCGCCCACGAGTGTGCCGACGGCCACGGGCGGCAACACGATGCCGGGGAGCATCCGCCCGGCCGCCGACGAAACGCCGAACATGGTGAATGCGGGATCGGCGAGCTCCGGAACCGTCACCGCGTCGCCGAAGTCGTCGGTAAGGGTGACGGTTCCGACCCTGTTGACCGCTCCGAGCAGGCCGTCGACCGGTACGGCCAGCCAGTCGTCGCCAGAGGACAGCGCGAATTCGGCAAGGCAGAGCCTCGCGAGGTCGTTCGTCTGCGCCTCGATGGCGCCCACGTCGACCGCGCCGTCCTCGAGCTGCCAGTAGCGGTCGGCCGGCATGCCGGGGAACCGTAGCGGAGTGGCGAGCATGGTCGCCTCGCTGCCGACGGGGGTGCCGCTCGGTGCCGCGTCCGGCAGTTCGGCGGTGGCGCCCTCGACCCAGTCGAGGTCGCTCCAGCGCACGGATGCCGAGCCGAACTGGGTGCCCCTGGCGAACACGGCGTTGGCCTGGTCTCCGAAACGCAGCGCGAAGCGGTACTCCAGGCGTTCGGTCGACCAGGCGCCCCCGGAATCGGGCTCGCCGTCCAGCCAGGCCAGCCACTCGGCGATCGCCGAACGCGCGGCTACGGCATCCGTCGCCTCGTCGATCCAGCCGGGATCTCCGGCGCGCAGCTCGATGGCGAGTGTTCCCCCGTCGGGAACGGCGCCGCCGAGCACAGCGAAGAGGCGTGCGGCCTGCGGGTCGTCGAGTCCGAGTGGATCGTTCGGGTCGTCGTCGAGGGCGAGCGGATGCCGGCCCGTGAGCGAGCGTGCGAGCGTCTCTTCGCCGGCGTCGGTCAGGAGGTCCACGAGCTGGGCTCCTGCCTCGGCGCGCTGTCGCAGGCCGTCGCCGAACGCGAGCTCCGGCACGTCCTGGATGAGCTCCTCGAGAAGCGCGCCCTCGCGCCAGGGCCGCCAGTCGGCGTCGGCCAGGTCGATCGTGTCGCCCGGCAGGGGGGCCCAGGCCGTGATCGGCAGCGCGCTCGACGTCACATTCACCGACACGACGGATCCGGCGTCTTCGCCGGTGAGCTCGCCGAACTGCCACTGCCGACCGAGCATCCACGCGGCATCGCCGATGCGCGCTTCGGCGCCGGGGGCCGGGTCGCCGGTGACCGAGTCGGGCTCGAGCCGCACCATGGCCGGTGGGTCGGCGACCTGCAGCAGCTTCAGGATCGCCGCCAGGTTCTGGTCGGTCACCGCGCTGACCATCATGTCGATGGGGATCTTGACGGCCATCACTTCACCTCCGACAGGAACGGGATGCCGGCGCCGGCCCATTTCACCGTGGCCAATTCCGTGAACTGGAGCCCGGTGCGGACCTGCAGCCACGGGCTCGCCACGTAGATAGCGGGCAGGATGGCGGCGTCGCCCGGAGCGTGCTCGTAGGTCACCAGCCGGGCCTTGGCCAGTTCCACGGCCTCCAACACCGTCGCCACGACGGAATCGGTCGTCCACCGGGTGCCGTCAGGCGAGACGGCGGAGAGCAGCACCTGCGGCGCCCTCGCCGATGCCTGGTTGGCGTGCACGGCGAGCCCGGTGGTGGCCCTGGCCGCCCGCAGCGGGTTGTCCGGCGCCGCCGGATCGAATGCCCGGGGGTCGGGTTGGAACGGCAGCGTCTCGGCCCAGCCGTCGATCGCGAGTCCGGCGAACGCCCCGGCGAAGTCGTCATGGCCACCGACGAGTTCGACGACGAGATGGCTCGCGGATGCCGCCGGCCAGGGGATGTCGTCGGGGAGAGGCCCGGCCAGCCAGCGCTCCGTGCCCGCGGCCGGGACTCCGGTGGCCTCATCGTGTTCCGTGAGCTGCACGATGCGCAGCGGGATCGGGATGCCGAGGGCCCCACCGAGTAGCTGCGCCTCGGCGAGACGTCCGACGCCGGCCTGGACCGAGGCGTGATCACGCACGAAGGCGTTGACGTGTGCATGCGCCGGCTGCTTCTTCATGGCCGGCGTGGTGATCGCGGCGTGGAACGAGTCGGTGCCGGCGGGCTTCGTCAGCAGGGGCAGGAGCAGGAAACCGTCGCCGAGGATCCCCTCGGCGACGGCGCGACAGGCATCGACGATCTCTCCCGGGGCGGCTGGGGTGTCGCGGGCCGGGTCGTTCAGGGCGGAGAGTGTCGCCCGGGCCTGCCCCAGTCGCGCGAACGCCGCCTGCCACGCGCCGACGGCCCACGCGACGTTCGATGGAATCGCAGCATCCGGAACCAAGGGAACGCCGAAGGCCGCGAGCCCGCGCACGGCGTCGATCACGTCGGCCACGGCATTCTCGTCGACGGCCAGGCTGTCGGGGTCGATGGCGGCGATGACCGCCTGGCCGGAGGCGAGCGCGGCGGCGAGGGCGTCGAGCACGGCGCCGATACGCGCGATCAACTCGTCGGTGTCGATCAGGCGTTCCGGGGCGACTCCGGTGCGCACGAGCGAGTCGGGACCGAGCGGGGTTCCTCCGGCCGCGAGCGAGCGGAGGCTGCCGGCGAAAGTGGCGACGCGCAGCAGTCCGTCCGCGAGCGGAGAGTCGCCCAGGGCGGGTATGGCTGCACGCAGCTCACGGTCGAGGGAAGCCGCGTCGTCCGCGAAGACCAGGTCGAGAGCGGCCCAGCCGGCCTCGGCGAGGGTGTGACGGTTGGGGGCGTCGGTCACCGAGATGTCGGCGGGATCACCGAGTCGGCGCGCCGCCCACGCTTCCAGCCTCGGTTCGGCGAGGGCGCGGGGGCGGGTGGCCGACCAACCGGTCGCACCGGCCGGGATGGCCGCGAACACGCCGTGGGTGAGGATGCGTCCGGTCTGGCGCACGCCCAGGATGCCGAGGTCGGGGTCGACGGCGGCGCCACTGGCCATGGCGTCCATTGCCGCGGAGGCGCGCGACGGGTTGCCGGACGAGTACTGCAGGACGCTCTCGCTCAGAAGGGCATCCGAGACGGCGTCGAGGGTGGCGGCGGCTCCGCGCAGGGCTGCGACCAGGAGGTCCCACTCCGGGTTCGACACGGGGTCCCAATTCTCGACGAAGGCGTTGTCGGGCTTCAGGCTGAGGCGGGCGCGCAGCGGCGGGTCGGCCGCCGTGAGCGTATCGAGCGGGAACAGCCGGAGCAGTTCTGCACCGTCGACGACGTCGGCGGCGGCGACGCGGGCTGCCGCGACCTCTTGCGCTTCGTCGTTGCCGAGCTGATCGGTGGCGGCGGGCGCGATCTGCCGCAGGCTCAGCTGGAACCGGGCCGCCGAGGTCCCGGCGAGGCCGCGTTCGATCTGGTACCCGAGCAGGGCGCCGATCGACTGCCCGGCCGCGACGCCTTCGAGCACGCGTCGGAGTTCGACGCCGCGCCGACTCGACAGGTCGATGGCGAACGGTTGCTTCCCCGGCAGTGCGCCGATGTTGGAACGGTGCGCGCTCGCGAGCACGCCGGCGGCGACGGCGTGCGAGCTGCTCGGCGCGTGGATCCAGCCATCCGGATCGCTCCGGGCCGTTCCGAGACGGATCTGCTCGACGTAGCCGAACGCGCCGATGGTCATTCCGACCGGGGCGGTTGCCGCCAGGGTGCCCTGGCGTGCCGTCGCGACGCCCGTCGCCCACGCGTCGACTCGATGGGATGCCAGATCGAGAGCAGAGGCGACGGCGATGCGGCGCTCCTCGAGCGGGGCCGCCGCAAGCGCGATCATGGCGGCTCGCACCTCGCCGCCCACTCCGAAGGCATAGAGCAGTTCGGTGATGGCGCTGCTGCCGAGCCACTTCGCCTGCGGCGTGTCGCCGAGATCGAGTGCCACCTGTGCCAGGGAGGTGCGGGCCTCGGCGACCGGTTCGAAGGCGGCGATGCTCACACGCTCGGTCGGCTGTCCGTCGAAGTGCCGCACGGAAGCGACCCGCTCGGCGGCGGCGAAGAAGCGCTCGGGGGCGGTGTCGTCGATGGCGGCGTCGGCGGATGCCGCCACCGTGATGATCCTCCTGATCTCGGGGTCGAGCTCCACGAAATCGACCAGCGGGCCGACGAACTCCTGGGGCGCGGCGCGGAACCTCAGTCGCTTGGCGCCGTCCCAGGCGATGGCGAGCAGCGCCTGCAGCACGCTGTCGACCTTCGGCGTGGTCCCGGCCAGGATCTCGGCCACGACATCGGCATCGCGCTCCGAAACGAGGGGCAGGCCGATGGTGCGGGAGTCGTCGTGCGGCGCCGGAGTCTGCAGGATCTTGGCGGCGTCGACGGAGAACTGCGCCATGATGGCCGTTCGCAGGCGAGCCTCAGCCAGCAGTTGGGCGGGATCCGCTCCGGTCGCAGCGGCGAACGACGCGAGCTGCGGGCCGTCGACCGCCGGTCGGGCGCGCACGCCCGTGGCGACCGGGCTGGTGCCGAGCATGTCGAGCAGGTCCTGGTCGTCGAGCTGCCCGCCGGGACGCACATGGGGAACGACGGGCGCTCGGCTCGCCCAACGGGAGAGCGTGCGCCGGATGAGCGGCACCAGCTGCGCCGTGGTCTCACCGGAGCGCGGGTTCCAGGCATCGAGATCCGCGACCGGCAACACGCCGTAGGGCTGGGCGCCGATGCGCAGCGTCGGCGCCACCCCCGCTCCGCGAACGTAGTCACGGTGCAGGCGCCGGGCCGACTCGATGCTTCCCGGGGTGACCGCGGGGATCGCGAGGTCATCGAGACGCTCGAGCACAGGCTCCCAGGTTGCGAACCAAAGTGCGGTATTGGCGGCGGCCTGGGCCTCGTCCTGGGTCGAGACCGGTCCAGCTGGCAGGAGATGTTCGACGGACGCAGCGTCGAGGCCGAGGGCCGCCGCGAGTCGAGTCGCGTCCCGCGACGGCATGCGCGGTTCCACTTGCGGGCCACCGGCGCTTGCGGCGGGGTGATACGGCGAGCGCTCGGCGTCCGCATTGTTGGTGACGGTTCCGGGGGCCAGCAGCGAGACGCCGTCGGTGAACCTGTGGCTGGTGAGGAGGTCGACGAAGTCGGCGGCGTTGGCCTCCTCGGAGACCGAGTTGCGCGTTCCGACCACCACGATGCGGTCGATGAGCGTGGTGCCGACGGGCAGCTGCACCTCCACCCCCAGGCCCGCGTTCTTTGCCGCATCGAAGTCGACTGTCCACTCCGAGCCGAGCGGCACGGTGAGGCCGGCCACCTGGCTCAGTTCGTCGTCGCCGAACGCGATCGGCGAGAGCGGCACGTCGGTCGCCACCGGCGAACCGGTCACCGTAATCGGTGCTGCTCCGTTGGGAAACACCCGCACCACGAACTGGTCGGGAAGGCAGCGGGCCACGGTGCCGTGGGCCACCTCTTCCGGTGATTCCGGGAAGACCGGGGCACCCTGTCCTCGGGTGGCGAGGTTGGTGGGCGTCGTGACCTCGGCCACCCACCCGGCGCGACGTTCCCCGACGGCCGCGGTGAGTGCGGGCCAGGCGAACGCATCGGCGGCGTCGACCCAGACGGCCGACCAGTACGCCACCCCGGCCGCGACCTCGGCGTCCGTCACCGAGCGCAGCAGGCTGTCGATGTGCGCCTCGTCGGGCGAGATGCGCACCCGAAGCGTCGACGTGCCCGGTGTCAGCTTGCTCTCGATACGGACGGGCAGCAGCACCAGGGGAACCTCCGGAGAGGCATCACACGGGTCGAGGTGATCCCGCAGCCCGCCGATGATCGCGCGCAGGTCGTCGTCGAGCGTGAGGATCTCGCCGCGCCGAAGGTGGTCGGCCGGACGACGGATGAGCGTTCGGCGCTGCTCGGCCAGGATGGCGATGCGCTCGCGAACTCTGGCCAGGACGGCTGGGGTGTCGACGGGCATGGTCTACGCCTCTCTCACGATGAGGTCCGTCGCCTGGAACGCGACTCGCACCGGCCGGTGCAGGTGTTTCTCGGCATAGGCGGCGGAATGCGCTGCCGTGTCGGTCAGGTGCTTCTGGTCTGCCGGCAGCTGGGCATCGGCCGGTCGCTGGAATCGGGTGGCGCTGGGATGCTCGGCGATGGTGATCCACCACTGCTCTCCGTCGAGTTCGTCGACGGAAAGATCGACGCCCACGAGCGCGATGTCGGGATCTAGCACCTCGGAGAAGAGCACGCGGGCGGTCTGCTGGGGCGAGCCGACCTTCTCGAAGACCGGATCGCGCACGGTCCCCTGGTTCTTCACCGCCTGAATGATGAGATCGGGGAATCGCCGCACAAGCTCGCTCTTGACCACGATCACTGCGCGGCCGTCGCCGCCACCGAGGGAAATCTGCGATGCCAGGGGCGTCGCGGGGAACAGGTGGATGGGCGTCGCCAGCTCGTCTGCTTTCGGGTTCCAGAAGCGATGGAAGTAGGTGCCGCGCTGGTCGGTCGGGTATCCTCGCCAGAGCAGCTCCCGCCCCATCTCGTCGCTCAGACCGACGAAGAACGCCGCCATGAATTCACTGTTGGTGGAGAGCACCGTGACGAAGTCGTCGGCCGGCAGGAGACCGAGCCCGGGAACCAGCCATTCCCGGTCGTATTCCTCGAGTGCGCGGTACATCGGCCGGTCGAAACGCGGCGACGCCATGATCGGTGCGATCCGCGGCTGGGCGAACCAGCGATCGGCGAGGCCGCTGCTGAGGTGAAGTCGACCGGCGAGGGACGAGCGCACGGTGTGCCTGGGATCGATCGCCGTGGCGATGGCAGCGGATGCGACGGCCAGGGTGTCGCGGTGCGGCACGGGATCGATCGTGAGCAGTGCCCCTGGATCGATGAGCGACGTCATCTCGGCGCGCAACACGTCGAGCGGAAGCTCGTTGATGCGGTCGAGGGCGGGGGTGAGCTTCACCTCGGCCAGGGCCGCGAACTGTGCCAGCCCGGCATCGAGTTCGGCCGCGTCCCTCAGGTCGCCGAGCTTCGTGAGGTGCTGCGCGTCGATGACTCTGAGTCCGCGTCCGCCGATGAGCACGTGGCCTACGACCGGGATGCGACGGAATTCACCGCCGCCGAGTGGAACCCGCACCGCACCGCCGCCCTGCGGGAGGCGGCCAACGGCGCCGCCGATGGGTGATCGCCTGATGATCGGCGCTCGCGGGTTCAACGGTGCGACGATCGGGCCGACCTCGAAGGGGTGCAGGTCGACCGGGTGCACATCGACCGGGTGCACATCGACGGGGTGCACATCCACAGGGTGCACATCGAAGACCCCGAGATCGACCAGTACCCGGTCGTTCAGCTTCACGGCCCTGCCCTTCAGGCGCTCGCGCAGGGGGCTCGCAATTGTCGCTGTCGAGAGCGAGAGCTCGGCAGCGAGCGGGCCGATGCGCTGGGCGCGGATGGACTCGATCGCGGGAACGGACGAGGAGCGCAGCAGCCTCTCGCTCCACCGGGTGGCGATGTCCGCGCCCAGGTCGAAGCCGGTGTCGACCGCACTCCAGCGACTCGGCTCCGTGAGGTAGGTGGCGAAGCCGCCCGTGCCCTCGACGCGTGCGTTCGCTTCCTTCAAGAGGCCGCCGATGGTGTCGACAGGAGCGCCGATCGCCGCACTGACGAGTTGCAGGTCGAGGTGGGCGACGACGTCGGCCGTGAGTCGCCCGATGCCCTCGGGGTTCGCGTACACCCGGGTGAAGTCGCGGAGCCCCGCGTCGGTTCCCACGACGTTGCCGGCGCGTTGACGGGAGGCGGCATCCGTTCTCCGGATCATCGGTCCGTCCGGGCGGGTGACCCTTCGAAAGGCGCTCTCGGTCGCTGCGACGGGGGTCGCACTCAGGACCACATCGGCGAACAGCGTGCTGCCCGCGGTGACCGAGATCCGGGTGGCGAGAGGAGCAGCGACCTGGAGCAGGTGCCCGGCCTGCAGCTCACCGAGCCTGCCGTGGAGTCTGGTCGCGAGCAGTTCAGCCAGCTGGGCCAGGCGGATGGCGCGATTCGCCGCCTCCACTTCCCCGAGCTGGGCCCACGCCGACTGCATCAGCCGCTCCTGGTCCCGCTGCACCACTCGGGTTCCGAGTCCGCCCACGATGCGCTTCACGGGAGCGAGATTCAGCTCGGCGAACCAGTCGGAGCCCTCGATGACGGCGCTGCCACGGTGCAGCTTCGCGTAGATGCGCGGCCCAATGATGGGCAGGTCGGGCACACCGTCCGTCTGCTTCTGCGTGCCCTCGATGGCGGCAGGCAGATCGAGTTCGGCGCGCAGGTCGTCGACCATGTCGTCGGGCCAGACCGCCGTCTCCGCGATCTGCTGCTCAGGAGTCGACGGCGCGCTTGGCGAGAACAGGGCGCAGCGCAGCACCTGCTTGCGCCCGACCTCGTCGGCAGCGAGCGCCCGCAGCGGCTTGCCCGGTTGCGACGTGTCGATGAACTTCCGCCCGACCTCGTAGGGTGCCGCGATGCCCTGCAGCTTGATCGCGAGCGAACGGAAGTCGCCGTCGGGACCGGTGCGGAATTCCCAGCTGTCGTAGACCGGAAGGCGCATCGGGTCGGGTGAGGAACTGGTCCAGGCCGGGTCGAGGGTGCCGCCCGCGACGCCGAGGCCTCCCCGAACTCCCACGTCGGTCGTCGGCACGAGGGCAGCGATGTAGTCGGTGTCCTGCTTCAGGATGCGCGGTGAGATGACCCGAGACAGGTTGACGGGAGCGTGCGCCGGTGAGAAGCGGGCGGAGAGGTCCTGCCCCGACGTCGTGGCCGGCACCTGGGCATGCGCCCAGAGGTCGGCGTGGGTGAGCGTGGGCAGTTGCGCGAGCGCCACCTGGAAGACGGGGAGCAGTGCGGTGGTCGCCGGCTCGCGCGTGACCGTCGAGCGCTCCAGCACGACAAGAGTGAGCCAGGGACGCATGACGGGAGCCTGCTGGGCGGCGCTGAACGCCCAGGGCAACTCGGGGCGATCGAATTCGATGTGGGCCAGCACGGTCTCCTCGGCCGTGCGGGCGCCCGGTGCGGGGAAGCGCCGCACGATCTGCGCCGGGTCGATGCCCCGCACGTCGCCCGGACCGTACAGGGTCACCGAGAGGGCTGCGGATGCCGTCCCCCCGGCGCTGTCGCCCAGGGGCACCTCCACCCGGGAGCTGGAACGCACGCTGCCGGCGGGCGGAGCGCTCGCCGCCGCGGCGAGGCCGCCGACGACGGTCGATGCGAACTCGAGCGACTCGATCGCCACGGCGCTCTCGTCGAATTCGTCCTCGGGAGCGATCATCAGGGCGAACGCGTCAGGCACCACGTGGGTGGCGGTGCGGTCGAGCGGCGCGATGACGCTCGCTGCGATGGCATCCAGGTCGGCCATCAGGTCACCCCTTCACGATCATGCGCGTCGCAGTCGCGGCGCTCTCGGTGTTGACGGCGGTTGTCACGAGCGCCGCCTGCGTAGCGCTCAGTTCGCCGAGGCCGGCGAGCAGCGTGGCGCCGGTGGCGGCATCCGCTATCGTCGACGTGCCCTTGTCGGAGACCGTGACGCCGGCGTTCGGCGGAGCCGGTTGCGTGTAGGGATTCCCGACCTCGCGCACAGCCCTGCCCACGTTGGTCTTCGTGGCGTAGGAGCTGGAGATGACGGCGAACGCCCCCGTGAATTCGATCATCGCCGACGGCTCGTCGGGATTGCGGACGTAGGTCTGATAGGCCACCGTCGCCGGCGTCGCGGTTCCGACCTTCGGGGTGGTCGCAGCGGCGATGCGGTATCCGCCGGTCATGTCCTCGAAGCCCGAGCGGGCGAGCAGGGACTCGCCCTCGAGCGCGAAGAACTGCCCGGGGGCGAACGCCGTCTTGAGTTCGCTGACAGCGCCGACGAGCCCGGAGTCCGGGGTCGCGGTCGGCGTGCCGATGGTCACCATGTCGGCCTTCACCGCTGCCGAGCCGATGCGGGCGATCGCGACGCCCAAGGGCACCTGGGTTTGCGACACCTCGAGTCCGGCCAGCGGATGCGCGATTCGGCCCTCGATGTCGTCGACCTCGGCCAGGGTGACGAGTTGCGCTGCGTGGTCGGGCAGCTGCACCTTCCAGGCGTCTGGCTCGTTCATCGCCGCTGCGGCGATCTGGAGGGCATCGACCGTTGCGGTGATCGGCGTGGGCTTCTCACCCCACTCGACGGGTCCGAGGTCCTCGTCGAAGGTGGGAAGGAACCAGACATCGACCTTGATGTGGCCCGCCAGGCGGAACGGTGTGGTGCCTTCGAGCGAGCCGCGGAAAACAATGGAGCAGAGCGTGAAGCCGAGCAGCTCGACCTCGACACCCACCTCGATGGTGATCTTGAATGCGAAGCGCGGCGCCCAGATGAAGATCATGTCGAGAGTGAGCCAGGCCTTCGCCACGATGACGGAGAAGTCTGCGTTGAGGCGCCCGTCGACGCCGAGCATGACCGAGCCGGCCGTGATGGCGAAGTACGCCTTGATGACGAAGCTGATCGCCTTGGACGGCGAGAGGTCGATGGTGACCCTGTCCATGTCGCCGAGCTTCGGCTTGCCGCCCGTCAGTTTCTCGTACTCCGGGTGGAAGCCGCCGACCGAGAACTCGAACGCTCCGGTGCCCGACCACTGGATGTAGAGGCCGAGGTCACCCGAAATCTTGATGCCGGCCACCGTGGAGTCGCGCATGCTCGCGAACAGCAGCAGGTAGTCGGGGGTGATGGCCACGAAGACGTCGGCGCGGATGTCGGTGATCGGCGCCTCCTTCGTCGGCACCCGCACCCGCAGGGAGCCGAGAATGACGATCATCGGATCGGGAAGTGCGAGCACCACGCCGAGCTTCATCTCCACGAACTTCGCCTGCGAGCCCCAGCCGAGTTCGACGATCGGGCCGAAGACGAAGCCACCGTCCTTCGGCGGGAACACGTGCGCGACCTTATCGAGCAGCTTCGGCGCCTCGGCGACGGGGTTGTCGGGGAACAGCATCTTGTCGAGGATGTGCTCCTTCATCCCGGAGCGCAGCTCTTCGAGGTCAAGACCCCGGTTGAGCGCCAGGATGCCGCCGATGCCGTTCAGCGTGAATCCCATGCTGAGGTCGATCGCAACGGGGAAGCGCACGCCGATGACGAGCACGATGGAGAACGGATCCGGCGAGAGGATGACGATGGCCGACAGGCCGAACTTGAGGATCTGAAGCTGGACGACCCCGCCGAACTCGACCCGCTTCACATCCTGCCCGTCGACCTTGTAGGTGCGTTCGACGCGTTGGATGAACCCACCACCCGTGACGGGGCCCGCCTTCACTCGCAGGCCGATCGCATCTGGCCAGCGCGGCGAGACGGGGAGGTTGAAGACGGCCTGTTGCTCGGCCTGACCCTCGGGGGTCACCACGAAACCGGAGCCGACGATCTGCAGCCCGATGACATCGCCGAGCTTCGCCGCGATGGACGTGGTGAGTTCGAATCCGGTGACCTCACGGGCCGGGTTGCGCACGAGCCCGAACGCCACCTCGCGCAGTTCGACCCCCGGGAAGGAGAAACGCGTGGGCAGGACCGCCTTCTCGTTGCCGCGGCCGTCTCCGAGGTAGAACCCCTGTCCGGTATCGAGCGACACCGTCGTGAGAGTCGTGGCCTTCGGGTCCTCCGAGCCCGGCATGACCTTCGCCAGCAAGGGGTCGCTCGTGAGGCCGGGCTGAAGGATGGTGCGGAAGCGCAAGCCGAGGATCGCCACATCGCCCAGGAACCACTTTCCGTCACGCTCGAGCAGGCTGGTCTTCTCCTCGGCCGTGGGGTTCGCGATCTCGCGGTCACTGAACTGCAGGAACGCCTCGAACGTGACCTGGTCGAGCGTCATCGCGCCGAGCTTCACCTGGCCGGAGCGGAGGAATGTGGCAGCCAGGAGGAACTTCCCGTCGGTGCGGTCCAGGGCGAGGTTGTCACCGAGCTTCTTCACCAGGTCATCGACACCGAGCACATTCTTCCCGAAGCTGTTCAGGAGCTTGCCCGAACCTGCGCCGAGATTCTTGAACGGCTGCGCCCACGGGTTCCACACGTCCATCAGACCGGAACGGATGGCCTCGTCGACGGTGCCGTCCGCCTTCCTGGCCAGCTCCTTGGCGACGATGTTGAACGCCTCGTCCATGGCGGCGAGGGCCATGCCGATGCGCACAGCGACCCTCGCGGCGGTATCGACGTTGAAGTCGTCCTTGTCGATGTCGTCTGCCGATTCCTTCACCATCTTGGCGATGAGCTCGGTCTGCTTCTTGATCTTGTCGGCAATCGGTTCGACCAGAGCGACGGCGGCCTTGATGTCCGCCTTGAGCTTGTCGAAGGTCGGTTTCACGTCGCCGACGGCGCCGAACGTGACGATCGACTCGAGGAACGGCACCGTGTCTTTAAAGGACGTGCCGCTCAGGGCACCGAGGCGTGAATTGGCGAATGCTTCGATCCCGTTGAGGAATCCGGTTCCGATGTCGGTCATCGTGTCCCACTTTGTGTTCAGGAGCCGCGCTGGCCTGCGATCCTGGTTTCGTGCGTCGGTCCACGTCCTGCGGACGTTTCGGCTCCGGGCGCTCACCCCATGAATACGCGGATTCGGGGCGCGGACGGAGGACACCCGAACACAGCGGGCATCGCGAGAATTCAGTTGTTCAGGGTGGTCAAGTGGCGCGGCATTGCGGGAGCTGAGAACTGATCTGCGGAAGAGCATAGACCCGGGGCAGGGCGAGCGTCTAGAGGCTTGTCGAGGGGGCCGTTATCGCCTGACTTCAAATTCTGTGCCGTGTCGTGTTGTCTCGCTTTCGACCCAGACGAGAAAAGAAGAGGGCCTCTGGCAACCACCGTGGCACGTGCGGCGAAAAACGATGGGTCCGGACAAAGAAAGAACCCCTGGTTTCCTCAGGAAACACAGGGGTTTTCAAGCTGGGGTACCTGGACTCGAACCAAGAACAACTGAACCAGAATCAGTCGTGTTGCCAATTACACCATACCCCATTGGCCGTTGGCCTCTCCGAAGATCGGCCGACTCGTAACTCTAACCCACAGACCGGATGCTGGCCAAACTGAGCAGCACATCGGCGGGTCGTGAGCCGCGAATCACGGCAGTCGCCCTCAGGCGGCCGGGCCCTCGACAACTGCCGGGCTGCCGACCACCGCCGGGCTGCCGGCCAGCAGCACCAGTCGCGCAAGCGACTCACTGCGGCCGAGGATCTCCATCGACTCGAAGAGCGGCGGCGACACCTTCCGGCCGGAGATCGCGACGCGCAACGGCCCGAAGGCGACGCGGGGCTTGAGCCCCAGTCCCTCGATGAGGGCGCTGGTGAGCGCCTCGTGCACGCGGTCGTGGGTCCACTCGGACTCAGGAATGCTCTCGAGGGTCGTGACCGACGCCGCGAGGATGTCGGCGGCGTTCTTCGGGAGGCTGGCGAGGGCATCCGCTTCGTGCACGAGCGCCTCGCTCGTGACGAACAGGAAGCCGAGCATGCCGGGCGCCTCGCCCAGCAGGGCGATGCGTTCCTGGATCAGCGGCGCGGCGGCCGTGAGCACGGCCTCGCGGGCGTCGCCGAGCGGCAGGTCGACGACCCCGGCGGAGACAAGGTAGGGCACGATACGGGCGGCGAAGTCCGCGGGCTCTAGCAGGCGGATATGGTCGCCGTTGATCGACTCGGCCTTCTTGAGGTCGAAGCGCGCCGGGTTCGGGTTGACGTCCTCGACGTCGAAGGCCGCGACGAGCTCGTCCACGCTGAAGACGTCCTGGTCCTTGGAGAGCGACCAGCCGAGCAGCGAGAGGTAGTTGAGCAGTCCCTCGGGAATGAAGCCGCGCTCACGGTGCAGGAACAGGTTCGATTCGGGGTCGCGCTTGGAGAGCTTCTTGTTCTTGTCGCCCATCACGTAGGGCAGGTGGCCGAAGCGCGGGATGAAGGTCGTCAGGCCGATCTCGATCAGCGCCTGGTAGAGCGCGATCTGACGCGGCGTGGAGGAAAGCAGGTCCTCACCGCGGAGCACGTGGGTGACGCCCATCAGCGCGTCGTCGACGGGGTTGACGAAGGGGTAGAGCGGATGCCCGTTGGGACGCACCACGACGAAGTCGCTGAACGAGCCGGCCGGGAAGGTGATCTCGCCGCGGACCAGGTCGTCGAAGCTGATCTCGGTGTCCGGCACCTTGAGCCGCAGCGCGGGCGCACGACCCTCGGCGCGATAGGCGGCGCGCTGCTCCTCGGTGAGGTCGCGCTCGAAGTTGTCGTAGCCCTGCTTGGGGTCGCGGCCGAGGGCCACGTTGCGGGCCTCGATCTCCTCGCCGGTCGCGAAGCTCTCGTAGATGTGGCCCGAGGCCTTGAGCTTCTCGACGACGTCGCGGTAGATGTCATAGCGCTCGGACTGGCGGTACGGCCCGTGCGGTCCCCCGGCGTCGACACCCTCGTCCCAGTCGAGCTTCAGCCAGCGCAGTGCGTCCTTGAGCTGCAGGTAGCTTTCCTCGCTGTCGCGGGCGGGGTCGGTGTCCTCGATCCGGAAGATGAAGGTGCCGCCGGTGTGCCGCGCGTATGCCCAGTTGAACATGGCCGTGCGAACGAGACCCACGTGCGGGGTTCCGGTCGGTGAGGGGCAGAACCGCACGCGGACATCCGTGCCGGTCGCGGTGGAAAATGGGTACACAGTGGTCTCAGACATCGGTATCGAGTCTACTTGGCGCGTGGATCACGCGGGTGAGCGGGCCCGGGGTCGGTCGGCGCGAGGCGCCCTACCCCGCGGATGCCGCGAGCACGCCGAGCCTGCGGAGGGTCTCGGTGAGCGCGGGAACGCCCTCAGCCCCGTCTGCGGTGACGGCGTGCAGGGTCCGGTACTCGCGCCTCCGGGTGGGCCGGATCAGGACCCCCTGCCGCACGCCGGACTCGATCGCGAGGGCCGGCAGCATAGCGACGCCGATCCCGGCCGCCACCATGCCGAAGACCGCCGCGACATTGTCGGTCTCATAGGACACGTCCGGCACGAACCCGCTTCGCTCGCAGAGTTCGAGCAAGTGGCCCCGGCAGCGCGGGCAGCCGCCGATCCAGCGTTCTCCGGAGAGGTCTCCGAGGTGGATGGACTCCTCGTCGCGGAGCCGGTGGCCGGCCGGGATGACGAGCAGCATCTCGTCCCTGCCGAGCGCCGTCACCGACAGCCCTTCCGCGCTGTCCTTGTGCGGGTCGACGAGGTCTCCGGGGTAGCTGAACGTGAGGGCGAGGTCGACCCGGTTCTCGCGGACGAGGGCAACGGCCTCCGGCGGTTCCGCCTCGACGTAGGTGATCGAGAGCCCCGGATGCCGCCCGCCGAGGTCGGCGAGCAGGCGCGGCACGATCGTCGCGGACGCGGAGGGGAACGCGGCGACCCGCACCCGGCCGGCCCGGAGGCCCTGGAGCTCGGCGAGGTCGCCTGCGGCGGCGTCGAGGGCTCCGGTCACGGTGCGGGCGTGCCGGGCGAGCAGCCGGCCGGCCTCGGTGAGGCGCACGCCGCGGCCGACCCGCTCGACCAGGGCCAGGCCCACCCGCTGTTCGAGTCGTTTGAGCTGCTGGCTCACCGCGGGCTGACTGTAGCCGAGGGCGCGCGCCGCCGCGGTGATGGAACCGTGCTCGGCGAGGGCCTGAACGACCCGCAGCGCATGGGAGTCGAGGCCGGAATCGGTGGCAGGCATCCTCAAGGATAACTCGAGGTTATGAGTTCCATCACTCACTGGCGATTGTCGAATGAGTAGAGGCGGCGGATGCTGGTGGAGTGACCACCCCAGACTCCCCCGACGCGACCCGCCCGCGCATCGCCCGTCCGCAACTGGGTATCGCCGCCGCCCGGGCGCAGTTCCCCGGCGGCCGCGGGTACCTCGCCGCCTGCACACTCGGGCTGCCGACGGCCGGAACGGTCGCGGCCCTCCGCGCCGACCTCGACGCCTGGGCGAGCGGCTCGGCCTCGGCCGCCGGGTACGCCGCGGTCGTCGAACGGGTGCGCGCGGCCTACGCCCGGCTCGTGGCGGTACCGGTGAGCCGGGTGGCGATCGGGTCCCAGGCTTCGGTGCTCGCGGGGCTCGTGGCCGCGAGCGTTCCGGACGGGGCAGAGGTGCTCTGTGTCGACGGCGACTTCAGCTCCATGGTCTTCCCGTTCCTGAACCAGGCCCATCGCGGCGTCACCGTGCGGCACGTTCCCCTCGCGCACCTGGCCGAGAGCATCACGGGCAACACCTGGCTGGTCTCCTGGTCACTCGTCCAGTCCGCGACGGGAGCTGTCGCCGAGACGACCGCGATCCTCGCCGCTGCCCGCCGCCACGGCGCCTTCACCCTGTGCGACACGACCCAGGCAGCCGGGTGGATGCCGGTGGACGCCTCGGTCTTCGACGCCACGATCTGCCACGCCTACAAGTGGCTGTGCGCGCCGCGGGGCGTCGCGTTCCTGACTGTCGCCGAATCGTTCGGCGCCGTCGTGCGCCCGGCCCACGCCGGCTGGTACGCCGGCCAGGACGTCTGGGGCTCCTGCTATGGACCGGGCATGCGGCTCGCCGCCGACGCCCGCCGCTTCGACGTGTCGCCGGCGTGGACGGCCTGGGTCGGCGCTGAGCCCGCGCTCGACTTCTTCGGCACGCTCGACCTGGCCGAGGTGCGACGGTACGACGTCGGCCTCGCCGACGCCTTCCGGGCCGGCCTCGGCATCGACCCGGCCGAACAGGCCGGCCGGGCCGTCGTCACATGGGCCGATGCCGCGGGCACCGACCTCGCGCGCCTCACGGCCGCCGGACTCACGGCATCCGGTCGGGCAGGCCGCGCCCGCGTGGCGTTCCACCTCTGGAACGATGCCGACGACGTTCAGGACGCGCTCCGCGCCCTCGGCCATTGACGCCGCACACCCACGCCCACGAAGTGAGGTGTCGCAGATCGAGGTTCGCGCGCACGCGGAACCTCGATCTGCGACACCTCAGGCGCGCGCGGCTCTCCTACCGGGCAGCGACGACCGCGATGATCCGGGCCGCGAGCTCGCCGGAGGATGCCGGGTTCTGGCCGGTGTAGAGGTTCCGGTCGACCTCGATGTGCGCGGTGAACGGCGCCGCCTCGACGAAGTCCGCTCCGAGCTCCACCAGGCGGGTCTGCACCAGCCAGGGCGCCTTGGGGGCGAGCCCCCCGATGACCTCTTCCTCGTTGGTGAACCCGGTCATACGATAACCGGTGAACGGCCAGCTGTCGTCCGCACGCTTCGCGGCGAGCAGGGCGGCCGGGGCGTGGCACAACACGGCCAGGATCCGGTCGGTGTCGAGCGCCTCCGTCATGAGCGCGCCGGACGTCGCGTCGACCGCGAGGTCTTCCATCGGCCCGTGACCGCCGGGGTAGAAGACGACGTCGTAGTCAGCCACGACGATGTCGTCGAGGGTGCGCGGGGCGTCGAGTTCCTCGCCGATCGAGCCCAGGTAGGCGATGATCTCCGCGGCCCGGTCTTCGCCGCCCGCGGCCTGAGCGGTGAGGCTGCCCCGGTCGATCGTGGGCGCCACCCCGCCCGGAGTCGCGATGGTGATGGACCATCCGGCCTCGCTGAACAGCCGGTGCGGTTCCGCGAGCTCCTCGGCCCAGTACCCGGTCGGGTGCAGGGTGCCGTCGTTGAGGGTCCAGTGGTCAGCTGCGCTGACCACGAAGAGTACTTGATT
This sequence comes from Cryobacterium algoricola, assembly GCF_004402485.1. Taxonomy (GTDB): domain Bacteria; phylum Actinomycetota; class Actinomycetes; order Actinomycetales; family Microbacteriaceae; genus Cryobacterium; species Cryobacterium algoricola. The sequence continues at coordinate 654,265 of NZ_SOFG01000004.1, forward strand.
CATGGTTCTCCCAGGGTCGAATTGTGATGAATGCGGGTCATGGAGCGGGACCGAGTCGGCTCAGGCGACGGTGCGAACGACCATCTTGCCGGTGTTCTCGCCGCGCATGAGGCCGAGGAAGGCCTCGACCGCGTTGTCGATCCCGTCGACTACGGTCTCGTCGAAGACGACGGCGCCGCTGGTCAGCCAGCCGGACATCTCGGCCGAGAACGCGCCGAAGTGCTGCAGGTAGTTGCCGACGGTGAAGCCCTTCAGGGTGAGCCCGCGGGTGACGATGTTCGACATATTGCGGGGTCCGGCGGATGCCTCCGTCGTGTTGTAGTTGGAGATCGCGCCGCAGAGGGCCGCGCGGCCGCCGTCCTTGAAGGCGCCGAGGGCGGCCTCGAGGTGTTCTCCCCCGACGTTGTCGAAGTAGACGTCGATGCCGTCGGGCGCGGCGAGGGCGAGCTGGCCGGCGATGTCGCCGTCCTTGTAGTTGAAGGCGGCGTCGAAGCCGTACTTGCTCGTGAGCAGCGCGACCTTCTCGGGCGTGCCCGCAGAGCCGACGACGCGGCCTGCGCCCTTGAGCCGTGCGATCTGCCCGACCATGCTGCCGACCGCGCCGGCAGCGCCGGAGACGAAGACGGTGTCGCCGGGCTGCATGCCCGCGATGTCGAGGAGGCCGACGTAGGCGGTGAGCGCGGTCATCCCGAGCACGCCGAGGTAGGCGGAGAGCGGAACGCCGGGCAGCTCGGGGACGACGCGGAAGCCCTCGGCGGGGGCCTGCACGAGGTCGCGCCAGCCGTACTGGTGCACGACGACGTCACCGACGGCCACTCCGTCTGCGGCAGTGGCGACGACCCGGCCGACCGCGCCGCCGGTCATGGTCTCATCGAGCGCGTAGGGCGGCGAGTAGCTCTTCACGTCGTTCATCCGGCCGCGCATGTACGGGTCGACGGAGACGAACTCGTTGGCGACGCGGATCTCACCGGGCGCGAGGTCAGGGAGGTCGACGTGGACCGTGCGGAAATCGGCCGCCGTCGGCCATCCGACGGGGCGTGCGGCGAGCTGGATCTGGGTGCTGGACGTGGTGGATGTGCTGGGCGCGGTCATGGGTGACTCCTGTACTGGTCTGTGCCGAACGTGGCGCTCGGAACGTTTTTGTACCGACCGGTTTAGTATATGCTGAATCGAACGGTACACAAAAACCCGATCAGTGACTGGAGACCGAGATGGGCCGCACGGCGAGCTTCGACACTCCCCTCGTGGTGACAGCGGCGCGCGACCTCTTCTGGGACCGCGGCTTCGAGGCGGCGTCCCTCGCCGACCTCGAGCGCGTCACCGGGCTGGGCCGCTCGAGCCTCTACCACGCTTTCGGGAGCAAACGCGGTCTCTTCGATGCGGCCGTCGCGGACTACCTGGCGACGGTCATCCGCCCACGCCTGCGTCCGTTGCTCGCCGAATCGGCGGGCCGGGTCGCCCTGCTCGAGTACTACGCCGGGCTGAGCCTCGCCGTAGCCTCGCTGCCGGACGATTCTCCCCGCCGGGGGTGCCTGCTGGTCAACTGCGCAGCGGGACTCGCCGGCCACGACGCGCTCGCGAGGAAGGTCGTCGACGACTATCGTGCCGAACTCACCGCGGCGCTGCGCAACGCCCTCGCCGGCGCCGCGGCCGAGTCCGAACCGGGCACGAATGCCGCGCCGACCGTTCTCGACGAGCGCGCACGCACGCTCGCCTCGCTCTCGATGAGTGTCATGCTGCTCGCCAGGGTGAACCGGGACGAGTCCCTCGCGCTCCTCGCGACGGCGACCGCCCAGGTCCAGTCCTGGCACCCCTGACCGACTCGACTAGAGCCGCTTGACCGGGTTCGTCAGGATCCCGATGCCCGGGATCTCGATCTGCACGGCGTCGCCGTCGTGGACCTTCTCGGCCCGGTCGGGTGCGCCCGTGAGGATCACGTCGCCCGGGAGCAGCGTGAAGACGCTCGAGACGAACGCGACGACCTCGGCGACGGAGTGCTTGTAGAGCTCAGCCGTCCCCTTCTGGAACTTCTCGCCGTTCACCCGACCGGTCAGATGCAGGCTGGTCCAGTCGTACTCGGTGTCGATCACGGGGCCGAGCGGGCAGAACGAGTCGAAGCTCTTGGCGCGGGCGAGCTGGCCGTCGCGCTCGAGGAGATCGCGCGCCGTCACGTCGTTCGCGATCGTGTACCCGAAGATGACGTCCTCCGCGTTCTCGACCGTCACGTTCTTCGCGATCTTGCCGATCACGATTGCGAGCTCGCCCTCGACGCGCACGTCGTGGGACTGCGCAGGGAGGAAGATCGGGTCGTCCGGCCCGATCACCGAGGTGTTCGGCTTGAGGAAGAACAGCGGCTCGCGCGGTTCGGCCTGCTCGCGTTCTTCGTCATCGGAGTAGAACGCGTGCGCCATGCCGACGATCTTGGACCGCGGGATCACCGGCGCGAGCAGTTTCACGTCGCGCAGGGCGACCCGGTCGCCGGTCGGGTCGTATCCGGCGAACATCGGATCGCCCTTGAGCACGACAAGCTCATCGTCGTCGACGATGCCGAAGGCGATCACGCCATCGAGGCTGAACCGCGCGACCTTCACGCCTGGCCCGCAGGCGTGTCGAGGCGGGTGAGCCAGCCATGCCGGTCGGGCAGCAGCCCGTACTGGATGTCGGTGAGTTCCTGGCGGAGGGCCATGGTGATCGTGCCGGCCGGGGCATCCGCATCGCCGATGGCGAGGCCGCCTGGGCCCTTGAGCTGCGAGATCGGGGTGACCACGGCGGCGGTGCCGCACGCGAAGACCTCGGTGATGGCACCGGATGCGATTCCGTCGCGCCAGTCGTCCAGGGTCACGTCGCGCTCGTCGACGGTCAGCCCCCGGTCGCGGGCGAGCTGGATGATGCTGTCGCGCGTGACGCCCTCGAGGATGGTTCCGGTCAGCCTCGGGGTGACGAGCGTGTCGGTGCCGTAGACGAAGAACACGTTCATGCCGCCGAGTTCGTCGATGTGCGAACCGGTCTCACCGTCGAGGAAGAGCACCTGGGCGCAGTCGTTGTCGTAGGCCTGCATCTGCGGCAGGAGCGAGGCGGCGTAGTTGCCGCCGCACTTCGCGGCCCCGGTGCCGCCGCGGCCGGCGCGGGCGTATTCGGTCGACAGCCAGATCTTGATCGGGGCGACGCCGTTGGCGAAGTAGGCGCCCGCGGGGCTCGCGATGACGTAGTACCCGACCTTGTGGGCGGCGCGCACACCGAGGAAGCTTTCGTTCGCGATCATGAATGGACGCAGGTAGAGGCTCGTCTCATGGTCAGACGGCACCCAGTCGCCGTCCACGGCGATGATCTGCCGGATGGACTCGATGAAATCGCTCTCGGAGAGCTCCGGCAGGGCGAGCCGGCGTGCCGAACGCTGCAAGCGGTCGGCGTTCTTCTCGGGGCGGAAGGTCCAGATCGAACCGTCGGCGTGGCGATACGCCTTGAGGCCCTCGAAGATCTCCTGGCCGTAGTGCAGCACGGACGAGGCAGGGTCGAGCTGCAGCGGGCCGTACGGGATGACCCGGGCGTCGTGCCAGCCCTCCTCGACCGTCCAGTCGATCGAGATCATGTGGTCGGTGAACTTCTTGCCGAAACCGGGGTCGGCGAGGATCTCCTCGCGCTCGGCCCTCGTGCGCGCCATCGTGGACGGCGTCAGGCTGAAGGTCAGCGGGAAAGCACCCGTCGTCGGGTCAGTGGTGGATTCGGTGGTGGTGGTGGTGTCGCTCAGTGCTGCCTGGCTCATTGGAGTCCCTTGTCTGTCATTCGAGTCACGATGGCGTCGCCCACCTCGCTGGTACCGCGCGACGCCGTGAATGCTCCGTTTCCGGTACGGGCCGCGATATCGGCGACCACCGCGTCCCTGACCCGGGCCGCGGCATCCGTCAGTCCCAGGTGATCGAGCATGAGGGCGACGGAAAGGATGGCGGCCGTCGGATCCGCAAGCTGCTTGCCCGCAATGTCGGGGGCCGAACCGTGCACCGGTTCGAACATGCTCGGGAACCGGCCGTCCGGGTTGATGTTCCCGGATGCTGCCAGGCCGATGCCGCCGCTGATTGCGGCCGCCAGGTCGGTGAGGATGTCGCCGAAGAGGTTATCCGTGACGATGACGTCAAATCTACTCGGATTTGTGACGAGGAAAATCGTCGCGGCGTCCACGTGCAGGTAGTCGACGCTCACGTCGGGGTATTCCGCGGCGACCGCGGTCACGATCCGCTGCCACAGTCCGCCCGCGAACACGAGCACGTTGGTCTTGTGCACGAGCGTCAGATGCTTGGCCGGGCGGCCCTGGGCGACTTCGAAGGCGAAGCGTACGACGCGTTCGACTCCGAAGGCCGTGTTGACCGAGACCTCGTTGGCGACCTCGTGCGCGGTGCCCTGGCGGATGGCGCCGCCGTTGCCGACGTACGGTCCTTCCGTACCCTCGCGCACGACGACGAAGTCGACGTTGCCCGGGGCAGCGAGCGGGCTCGGCACACCGGGGAACAGCACGCTCGGGCGCAGGTTGACATAGTGGTCGAGCGAGAAGCGCAGCCGGAGCAGCAGGCCCCGCTCGATGTTCGCGTTCGCGAGGCGCGGGTCGCCGGGCACTCCCCCGACGGCGCCGAGCAGGATGGCGTCCTGGGCGGCGATCGCCCCGAGGTCCGCATCGGTGAGCACGTCGCCCGTCTCGAGGAACCGGGTCGCGCCGAGCGAGAACCAGGTCAGCGCGAACTCGACGTCATCGGCGACCGTCGCGGCGCTGAGCACCTTGACGGCTTCTGCGACGACTTCGGGTCCGATCCCGTCTCCGGGAATGACGGCGAGCTTGATCTGACGGGACATGGGACTCCTGGGGGCTCGGATTGCTGTACCCAAACCCTACTGCGACGCGTCAGGTCGGGTGATCCCCGCAGTGCCGGCACGCCAGCGCCCGAGGCCCGTTCACCGCGCCGAGCGCAGCGCGACCAAGCTGACCAGAGCGGCAACGACCACGAGTCCGGCTCCGATCCAGGCGGTCGGGCCGATTCCGCTCAGGAAGGCCTCCCTCGCGGATTCGAGCAGCATCCGGCCTGCTCCGGCAGGCAGGTCGGCCGCGACGGCAACGGCCCCGCCGAGGGTCTCCCCCGCCGCCGCCCGTTGTCCGGCGCCGAGCCCGTCCGGCAGCACCACCGCGGAGCGGTATGCGGAGGTGAGGATGCTGCCCAGGACCGTGGTGCCGAGCACCGCACCCAGTTCGTAGGCGGTCTCCCCGACAGCGGATGCCGCGCCCATCTTCTCCGGCGGTGCGCTCGCGACGATCAATTCGTTCGACACCGTCTCGGCGGCCCCGATCCCGATCCCGAGGGCGACGAAGGCGACGGCCACACCGGCAGGGCCGAATCCGGCGCCGCCGACCGCGAACGCAGTGTACCCGGCCGCCGAGAACAACAGCCCGGCCGGGACCACGACCGACGGCCGGACCCGCCGGGCGATCGGGACGACGAGCAATCCGGCCAGGATCATCGCGAGCAGGCCGGGCACGAGCACCAGACCGGCGGCGAGGGGCTCGAGCCCGAGGACGAGCTGCAGGTACTGCGAGACGAAGAACAGTCCGCCGACGAGAGCGACGACGCTCAGGAAGTTGACCCCGACGGCGCCGCTGAACGAGCCGCGACGGAAGAGCGCGAGGTCGAGCATCGGCACGCGAAGAGACCGCTGCCGACGGATGAAGAGGAGCGCGGCCACCAGTCCCACCGCGATCGACGCGATTCCGGCGACACCGAAACCGGTATCGGCGAGGGTCTTGATGCCGAAGACGATCGGGAACATCGTCACTAGCGACAGCAGGATGCTCGGCACGTCGATCGCGCCCGGGTTCGGGTCCCGGGATTCTGGCACGATCAGCGGCGCCACCACGAGCAGGGGCAGCAACAGCGGCACAGCGAGCAGGAAGGCGGATCCCCACTCCCCGTTCTCGAGGATGAGGCCGCCGACGACGGGCCCCAGTGCGCTTCCGGCCGCGAAGCCGCTCGCCCAGATGGCGATGGCGAGGCGGCGTTCGTTGCGGTCGGTGAAGACGGACCGCAGCAGCGCGAGTGTCGGCGGCATCAGCATTGCCCCGAAAATGCCCAGGGCCGCACGGTCGAGGATGAGCCATTCGATGCTCGGGGCGAAAGACGCGATCACCGACATCACTCCGAAGCCCGCGGAGCCCATCAGCAGCAGGCGGCGTCGGCCGATCCGGTCGCCGAGGCTGCCCATCGACACCAGTAGCCCCGCGAGCACGAGGGGGTAGATGTCGATCACCCAGAGCAGCTGGGTGCCGCTCGGGCTGAGGGCCTCGGAGATCTGCGGCAGGGCGAGGTTGAGCACGGTGTTGTCGATCGACACGAGCAGCACTGGCAGCATCAGCACCCCAAGTGCCCACCAGCGGCGTACGGGCGCGGCGCCGGGTATGAAGAGGGTGCGGGGGCGGGTGGGGGTTGACACTGTGCAGCAACTTTCCGGGCGAGGGACGGCTTAAACCGTCGCAGGAGGGGACGGTACGAACTGTACCGTCCAGACGGTACAGTAGCACTATGACACCCGTGCCCGCACAGCCACCGATCCGGTCAGCCGAGCAGTCCTCGACCCGGTACCGGATCCTCGACGCGTTCACCGGTCTCCTGATCGACCAGGGCGAACGGGCGGCAACCCTCGAGAATGTCGCGGTGGAGGCCGGCCTGTCGAAGGGCGGGCTCCTATATCACTTCGGCACGAAGGATGCCCTGGTCCAGGGACTCCTGACCCGACTGGGAGATCTCGTCGCCACCGACATCGAACAGATCAGGTCGGCTCCGGCCGGGCCGGTCGACTACCTGATCCGCACTTCCCTGAGTGTGGGCACGGCACTCGACCGCACGATCGCCGCGACCGTGCGCCTGGCGCAGGGGTCGCATCCTCTCGCGAATGCAGCAATGGTCTCAACCCGGCGCCGGTGGCTGGCAGTCATCGAGGAGACCGTCGGGGATCCGGACGTCGCGGAGGCGATCCTGTTGATCAGTGACGGACTGTACTTCGGAGCCACGATCGCGAGCCCGGCCCAGCCCGCCACCGACGTGGTGTCGGCGGCGAGACTGGACCGGTTGCTCGCCGTGATCGGTCGGATGACCGATGGACCGGCTACTCCGTGATGGCGATTTCGACCATCACGTCGGCCGAGATCGCGTCGCGCACGGTCCCGAGCAGTGCCGTCGAGACGGGTGAGTCGACGGTCAGCACGCTCAGCGCCTTGCCGCCGGCCTCGTGGCGGGCGATCTGCATGCCCGCGATGTTGATCTGGGCGTCGCCGAACTCGCGGCCGTAGACGGCGACGATTCCGGGGCGATCGGTGTAGACCATCACGATCAGGTGCTCGGCGAAGGTGACCTCGACGTCGTACCCGTTGATCTCGACGATCTTCTCGATCTGCTTCGTGCCGGTCAGGGTGCCGGAGACGGACACCTGCGAGCCGTCGGCGAGGGCGCCACGAATCTGGATGACGTTGCGGTATTCCGGCGATTCCTTGTCGGTGAGCAGGCGGACCGCGATGCCGCGCTGCTCGGCGAGGAGCGGCGCGTTGACGTAGGAGACGGTCTCGCTCACGACGTTCGTGAAGATGCCCTTGAGCGCGGCGAGGCGCAGCACGCTCACGTCGTAGTCGGCGAGTTCGCCGCGCACGTCGATGTCGACGCTCGTGAGCGGGCTCTGTGCGGTGAGGCCGGAGAAGACCTGGCCGAGCTTCTCGACGAGCGGGATACCGGGACGCACGTAGGGGTCGATGACGCCGCCGGCGACGTTGACCGCGTCGGGAACGAGTTCGCCGGAGAGGGCGAGGCGTACCGACTTGGCGACGGAGACTCCGGCCTTCTCCTGGGCTTCGTCTGTCGATGCGCCGAGGTGCGGGGTGGTGATCAGGTTTTCCAGGCCGAGGAGCTTGGAGCCGGTCGGGGGCTCCGACACGAACACGTCGAGGCCGGCCCCGGCGATGGTGCCTGCGGTGAGGGCGTCGTAGAGGGCGTCTTCGTCGATGAGGCCGCCACGGGCGACGTTGATCACGAACGCGGTCGGCTTCATGAGCTTGAACTGCTCGGCACCGATCATGCCGGTCGTCTCCGCGGTCTTCGGCATGTGGATGGTGACGAAGTCGGACTGGGCGAGGAGTTCCTCGAGCGTCACGGGCACGACGCCGAGCTGCTGCGCGCGGGCGGAGGTGATGTACGGGTCGAACGCGATGATCTTCGTGCCGAAGGCCTGCATCCGAGCGGCGATCAGCGCGCCGATGCGGCCGAGGCCGATGATGCCGACGGTCTTTTCGTAGAGTTCGACGCCGGTGTACTTGGAGCGCTTCCACTGCCCCTCCGCGAGAGCGCCACTCGCTGCGGGGATGTGGCGGGCCAGGCTAATGATGTGGCCGACGGTCAGTTCGGCGGCGGAGATAATGTTCGAAGTCGGCGCATTGACGACCATCACACCGGCGGCCGTCGCTGCTTTAATGTCCACGTTGTCGAGTCCGACACCCGCGCGAGCGATCACCTTGAGCAGGGGCGCTGCCGCGATGGCCTCGGCGTCGACCTTGGTCGCGGAGCGCACGAGCACGGCGTCTGCCGATGCGAGCGCGGCGAGAAGGGCCGGCCGGTCCGTGCCGTCGACAGTACGGACCTCGAAGTCGGGTCCGAGTGCGTCGACGGTTGCGGGTGATAATTCTTCAGCGATAAGAACGACTGGTTTTGACACGAAAACAGAACCTCCGATAGCAGCAGCAATTGTGGCTCGCGCCGCGACCGTGGGGCGCCAGTATTGCGTCGAGTCTATCGGCCGTAATATTCCCCAATGAGCACTGTTACGTTGGACTCCCTCCAGTTCGTCCTGCGCTGCCTTCTGGCCGTCTTCTTCTTCGGCGCGGGGATCACCCATTTCGTCCCGGTGGTCCAGCGCACGATGGCGGCGATGATCCCGCCGGGACTCCGCTTCACGGGAATCTTCGGCGCGCGGGGCCCTGTCGTCCTGGTCATGTTCACGGGTGTCTGCGAAATGCTGGGCGGCCTCGGCCTGCTCTGGCCTCCCACGACCGGGGTGACCGGGGTGCTGCTCGTGATCTTCCTGATCGCGGTGTTCCCGGCCAACGCGTTCGCCGCCCGCGACCCGCAGCGCTTCGGCCGGGCCGCGATCCCGCTCCGGATCCGCGTCGTCGAGCAGATCGCGCTGATCGCCCTCGTCGTGCTCGCCATTCTCTGAGCCTGCCGACCAGGCCCGACGCCTCGATCAGACGATGAGGCTGCCGAGCCCGAACTGGTAGATGTCGAGGGCCAGGGCGGATGCGAGGGCCAGGCCGACGAGGAACAGTGCCGCCTGTGCGTAGAGCGGCCTGCCCCGGCCGATCCGGGCGGCGAGCAGGAAGATCAGGATCGGCAGGAGCACCCCGGCGAGCAGGATTCCCCAGCCGAACCCGCTGAGCTGGGTGTCGAGGGACCCGGCGTTGAGGGAGAGGCCGATCAGGTTCCCGAGGCCCGACCAGACGTCCCAGGCGTAGAAGAGTCCGAAGAAGACGGCGACGACCAGGAACGGCCAGGAGGGCCTGCGGCGCTTCGACGCGGCGTCGGTTCCAGCAGTGCCGGTGCCGGACGGGTTCGGGAGTGCGACGGGCTCGCTCATGCGACGGCCCCTCCGCTCACGAGCAGTGGGAGTGGGGCGAGCAGCACGACGCCCAGGAGCAGCCACAGGATTCGGCCGCGCGGCCGGGTCGGGGTCAGCCAGAGCGTCACCGCGAACCAGGCGACGGGGGCGGCGACGGCGAGCCACGTTCCCAGGCTGAACATGAAGCTCGCGAGCGCGTCGCCGAGCGGGTTGTCGATCCGGCTCACACCGATGAACCAGCCGATCGTGAAGAGCAGGTAGATGCCGCCGAAGACACCGAGGGAGATCAGGGTGAATGAGCTCATCGGCGAGCGGTCAGAGCCGCGGGCCGCGGCATCCGCTTCGATCGCAGCGGTCGGGCCCTTGACGCTCCAGCCGTCCGGCAGCGCGGCGTAGACCGGTTCGGATGCCGGTTCGGATGCCGGTTCGGATGCCGGCGCGGATGAACCGGTATCCGGCTCGACCGGCGTGCGGGAGCTTTCGCGGGCGTCGGCGTCTTCCGACCGGGTCTGCAGGGTGGGATCGTCGTCGCCGGCCCAGCCGAGCGCGTCGTCGTCGTCGTGCGGAACGTCGCCGCGTGGTGCTGAAGTCATAGGGCCAGAGTAGCCGTCGGAGGCCGTCGGCGTTAAGCGAAGCGGCGGGGCCCCTCGGGTGGAGGAGCCCCGCCGTTCGTCGTGCGGTGTACGCGGTGCGTGGTGCGCGGTGCGGTGTCTAGCGGGCGGCTTCGCCGTCGACGTAGTCGTCGTCGTTCGAGGCGTTCCACGCGAAGAGCTTGCGCAGCTCGCGGCCGGTGGCCTCGATCGGGTGCTCTTCGCCCTTCTTGCGGAGCGCGAGGAACTCGGGTGCTCCGGCGTCCTGGTCTGCGATGAAACGCTCGGCGAACGCGCCGCTCTGGATGTCGGCGAGAACGGCCTTCATGTTCTCCTTCACGTGCGGGTCGATCACGCGGGGGCCGGAGACGTAGTCGCCGTACTCCGCGGTGTCGGAGACGCTCCAGCGCTGCTTGGCGATGCCGCCCTCCCACATCAGGTCGACGATGAGCTTGAGCTCGTGCAGCACCTCGAAGTAGGCGACCTGCGGCTGGTAGCCGGCTTCGGTCAGGGTCTCGAAGCCGTACTGGATCAGCTGCGAGACGCCGCCACAGAGCACGGCCTGCTCGCCGAACAGGTCGGTCTCGGTCTCTTCGGTGAAGGTGGTCTTGATGCCGGCGGCACGGAGCCCGCCGATCGCCTTCGCGTAGCTGAGCGTCAGCGGCCAGGCATTGCCGGTCGCATCCTTCTCGACGGCGACGATGACGGGAACGCCACGGCCGGCCTCGAACTCGCGGCGCACGGTGTGTCCCGGTCCCTTGGGGGCGACCATGACGACGTCGACGCCCTCCGGAGCGGTGATGTAACCGAAGCGGATGTTGAACCCGTGTCCGAAGACGAGCGCCTTTCCGGCGGCGAGGTTCGGAAGCACGTCAGCGGCGTACAGGTGACGCTGCACCTGGTCGGGCGCGAGGATGACGATGACATCGGCCCACTTGGCCGCCTCGGCGGTGCTCAGGACGGTGAAGCCGACCTCTTCGGCCTTGGCCTTGGACTTCGAGCCCTCCTTGAGGCCGATGACGACCTCGACACCCGAGTCGCGGAGGTTCTGGGCATGCGCGTGTCCCTGCGAGCCGTAGCCGATGACGGCTACCTTCTTGCCCTGGATGATCGACAGGTCAGCGTCTTTGTCGTAGTAAATCTCAGACACGAGTGGTTATCTCCTAGTTGTTTGGTGAAGAAAGGTCGGTGAAGAAAGGGGGTGCTGGGCGAACGCTAGCTCTTGAACACGCGTTCGGTGATCGATTTGGACCCGCGGCCGATGGCGAGCAGTCCGGACTGTGCGATTTCCTTGATTCCATAGGGCTCGAGCACGCGCAGCAGCGCCTGCGTCTTACCGGAATCCCCTGTGACCTCGATCACGACGGAGTCGGTGGCCACGTCCACGACCCGCGCACGGAACAGCGTCACCGCCTCGAGCACCTGGGACCGCGTCGTGTTGTCCGCACGCACCTTGACGAGCAGGTGCTCGCGCTGCACGGACTGCGCCGGGTCGAGCTCGACGATCTTGATCACGTTGATCAGCTTGTTGAGCTGCTTCGTGACCTGCTCGAGCGGGAGGTCCTCGACGTCGACGAGGATGGTGATCCGCGACAGGCCGGGGATCTCGGTGTGGCCGACCGCGAGGCTTTCGATGTTGAAACCGCGCCGGGCGAAGAGGCCGGCGACGCGGGTGAGCAGGCCGGGCTTGTCCTCGACAAGGAGGCTCAGGACGTGGGAACTCATGGGCTTACTCCTCTCCCCAGGTCGGTGCGTGGTCTTTGGCGTACTGCACATAGCTGTTGCTGACACCCTGCGGCACCATCGGCCACACCATCGCGTCCCGGCTCACGACGAAGTCGATCACGACCGGACGGTCGTTCGTCGCGAGGGCGAGCTTGATCGCGTCGTCGACCTGGTCGGCGCTCGTGACCCGGATGCCGAGCGCACCATACGCCTCGGCGAGCTTCACGAAGTCGGGCACCATCGCGGAGCCGTGCCCCGTGTTCAGGTCGGTGAAGGAGTGCCGTCCGTCGTAGAAGAGGGTCTGCCACTGGCGCACCATGCCGAGCGAGGAGTTGTTGATGATCGCGACCTTGATCGGGATGTTGTTGATCGTGCAGGTCGCGAGCTCCTGGTTGGTCATCTGGAAGCATCCGTCGCCGTCGATCGACCAGACGACCCGGTCGGGTTCGGCGACCTTCGCGCCCATCGCAGCGGGAACGGAGTAGCCCATCGTGCCGGCGCCTCCCGAGTTGAGCCAGGAGTTCGGGCGCTCGTACTTGATGTACTGGGCCGCCCACATCTGGTGCTGGCCGACGCCTGCCGCGTAGATGCCCTCCGGCCCGGTGAGTTCGCCGATGCGCTTGATCACGTACTGCGGAGCGAGCAGGCCGTCGGCCGGCTCGGAATAGCCGAGCGGGTACTCCTTGCGGAGACCGTCCAGGTAGGTCCACCACTCGGTGAAGTCCGGCGTCGTCGTCTTCAGCACCGCGGAGAATGAGACGGCGAGGTCGGCGAGCACGTCCTTGGCGTCTCCGACGATCGGCACATCGGCCGTACGGATCTTGGAGATCTCCGCCGGGTCGACGTCGACGTGCACGATCGTGGCGTTCGGTGCGAATTCGCTGACCTTGCCGGTGACCCGGTCATCGAAGCGGGCGCCGAGCGCGATGATGAGGTCGGCCTCCTGCAGGGCGAGGACGGCGGGGACGGTGCCGTGCATGCCCGGCATCCCGAGGTGCAGGTCGTGCGAGTCGGGGAAGGCGCCGCGAGCCATCAGCGTCGTGACGACGGGGGTGCCGGTGAGTTCGGCGAAGGCGAGCAGCTCGGCGGATGCGCGGGCGCGGATGACTCCGCCGCCGACGTACAGCACGGGCTTCTTGGCGTCGGCGAGCAGCTGGGCGGCCGCCTGCACCTGCTTGCCGTGGGCCTTGGTGATCGGCCGGTAGCCGGGCAGGTCGATCTTCGGCGGCCAGATGAACGGCGCCGTCTTCTGCTGGGCGTCCTTGGTGATGTCGACGAGAACGGGACCCGGCCGGCCGGTCGAGGCGATCAGGTAGGCGGATGCGATCGCACCGGGAACGTCTTCCGGCCGCTTGACCAGGAACGAGTGCTTCGTGATCGGCATGGTGATGCCGACGATGTCGGCCTCCTGGAAGGCATCCGTGCCCATCAGCGTCGAGAAGACCTGGCCGGTGATGCACAGGATCGGCACCGAGTCCATGTAGGCGTCCGCGATCGCCGTGACGAGGTTCGTGGCACCGGGACCGGAGGTCGCGATGGCGACGCCGACGCGGTTGCTCGCCGAGGCGTAGCCCTCCGCAGCGTGGCCGGCGCCCTGCTCGTGGCGCACCAGGATGTGCCGGATGGCGTCCTGGGTCATCAGCTCGTCATACAGCGGGATGACGGCGCCGCCGGGCAGCCCGAAGACGTCGGTCACGCCGAGCAGTTCGAGGGTGCGGATGATGGCACCGGAGCCGGTCAGGAGTTCGGGCTCACCGGAGCCGGCCGCGGCCGTCGCCGCGGCGGACGGTGAGGCGGCCGAAGTCGGCGAGGGCGTGGGTGATGGCACGGGGTTCTGTTCCGCGGTCATTGAGTCAGGTCCCTAAGGTCGAGTACGAATGGTGAGCGCTACCCCGTGACGGCGCCAACGGCCGCCGATTGCACGAGCTTCGTGTACTTGGCGAGCACGCCGCGAGTGTAGCGCGGGGGGAGAGGCGCCCAGCCGACTCGTCGGGCGTCGAGCTCTTCAGGGTCGACCAGTAGGTCGAGCGTGCGAGCTGCGATATCGACCCGTATGAGATCACCATCGCGCACGAAGGCGATCGGACCTGCGTCCACCGCTTCGGGTGCTATGTGGCCGATACACAGTCCGGTTGTGCCGCCTGAGAATCTGCCGTCCGTTAACAGTAGTACATCGGCACCGAGACCGGCGCCCTTGATTGCCGCGGTGATCGAGAGCATCTCCCGCATTCCGGGGCCGCCCTTGGGGCCTTCGTAACGGATGACGACGACGTCGCCCTTTTCGATGGCGCCCTCGGTGAGGGCGTCCATCGCCGCGCGCTCGCGCTCGAAGACGCGGGCGGGCCCGGTGAACACGTCGCTGTCGAAGCCGGCTGTCTTGACGACCGCACCCTCCGGAGCCATCGAACCCTTGAGGATGGTGATGCCGCCGCTCTTGTGGATCGGGTTGTCGAGCGTGCGGAGCACCTCGCCGTCGAGGTCCGGCGGGTCGATCTCCGCGAGGTTCTCCGCAACGGTCTTGCCGGTGACGGTGAGCGCGTCCCCGTGGATGAGGCCGGCCTCGAGCAGGGCGCGCATGACGGCGGGCACCCCGCCGTGGCGGTCGACGTCGTTCATGACGTACTTGCCGAACGGCTTCAGGTCGCCGATGTGCGGAACCTTGTCGCCGATCGTGTTGAAGTCGTCGAGGCTCAACTCGACCTCGGCCTCGCGGGCGATCGCGAGCAGGTGCAGCACGACGTTCGTGGAGCCGCCGAAGGCCATGGCCACGGCGATCGCGTTCTCGAAGGCCTTGCGGGTGAGGATGTCCCTGGCCGTGATGCCGAGGCGCAGCAGGTTGACGACGGCCTCGCCGGAGCGGTGCGCGTAGTAGTCGCGGCGGCGGTCGGCTGAGGCGGGGGACGCGGATCCCGGCAGGCTCATGCCGAGGGCCTCGGCGACGCTCGCCATGGTGTTCGCCGTGTACATGCCGCCGCAGGCACCCTCGCCGGGGGCGAAGGCGCATTCGATCCGCTTGGCGTCCTCCACGGACATCCGCCCGGCCTTGACGGCGCCGACGGCCTCGAAGGAGTCGATGATGGTGATGTCTTTTTCGGTGCCGTCGGAGAGCTTGACCCAGCCGGGCGCGATCGAGCCGGCATAGAGGAAGACACTCGCGAGGTCGAGACGGGCGGCGGCCATCAGCATGCCCGGAAGGGACTTGTCGCAGCCGGCGAGCAGGACGGAGCCGTCGAGGCGCTCGGCCTGCATGACGACCTCGACGGAGTCCGCGATGACCTCACGGGAGACGAGGGAGAAGTGCATGCCCTCGTGGCCCATCGAGATGCCGTCGGAGACGGAGATGGTGCCGAACTGCAGCGGGTAGCCGCCACCGGAGTGCACGCCCTCCTTGGCCGCCTGCGCGAGGCGGTCGAGGGACAGGTTGCACGGGGTGATCTCGTTCCAGGAACTCGCGATGCCGATCTGGGGTTTGTCCCAGTCTGCATCGCCCATCCCGACCGCGCGGAGCATTCCGCGGGAGGTCGTGGCTTCGATTCCGTCGGTGACGTCGCGACTACGCGGTTTCAGATCGATCTCAGGCATGTAGTGATTCTAGAACCTGTGTTTCGGGAACTTTGCCGCAGGGTTACCGTTCGCTGGGAGTTCCGGTCTTTCCCGCAGCCTCCCGGAGGTCGGCGATCAGCTGCAGCACGAGCGGCACTTCTTCCGGCCCGCGCACCCGGTAGCCGGCGAGGGACGTGCCCGCGCCGATCTTCAGGCCCAGGTCGCCCGGGCGCAGCGCGGTGAAGGCGTCTTCGTCCGTCACGTCGTCTCCGGCGTAGAACACGCGGTCGGCGCCCGTGTACAGACGGAGCCGTTCGAGCGCATCGCCCTTCGAGCTCGAACGCACGGCGAATTCGAGCACGTTCTTGCCCTCGCGCACGGTGAGATCCGGCAGAACGGCGCCGAGCTGCGCGCGGGCGTCGCGTTGCACGGCCTGGGACGCCTGCGCTGTCGCCTTGCGGGTGTGCAGGGCCAGCCCGGCGGGCTTCCGTTCGATCCAGGCGCCCGTCACGGATGCCGAGACCCGCTCGAGCACGCGGGTGAGCGTGTCGAGCTGGGCGAGTTCGTCCTGGTTGAGACCGAGCTCTTCGTCCGGGGTGTCCAGTTGCACCTCGATGCCGTGCGATCCGGTCAGGAGAACCTCGATCTGCGGTTCGGCGACCTGGCGCAGGCTGGCGAGCGACCGGCCGGAGACGAGGGCGACACGCACGCCGTCCATCCCGATCAGGCGCTCGACGGCCTCGCGGGTGCCGGCCACGGCACGCGAGTCCTGCGGGTTGTCGACGATCGGGGCGACGGTGCCGTCGAAGTCGAGCGCGACGAGCAGCGAGTCGGCCGAGCTGAAGTCGCGGAGCGCGTGCACCAGGTCATCGGGCACGCCGGGCTGCACGGCCGCGCCCTCGGTAAGGGTGCGCAGGAAGGACGAGGACCAGGCGGCGACGTCGTTGTCGAACACCTTGCGACGCAGGGCGCGCATCCGTCGCTGCCGTTCGGGACGCGGCATCGCGATCGCGCGCAGGATGGCCGCCTTCATCCCGTCGATGTCGTGCGGGTTGATCAGCACGGCCTGCTTGAGTTCGTCGGCCGCGCCGGCGAATTCGCTCAGCACGAGCACGCCGTCGTTGTCGCCGCGGACGGCGACGTATTCCTTCGCGACGAGGTTCATCCCGTCGCGGAGGGCGGTGACGAGCATGACGTCTGCTGCGAGGTACAGGGCGACCATTTCCTCGCGCGGATACCCGTGGTGGTGATAGCTGATCGCGGTGTGGCTGATCGTCGAATAGTCGCCGTTGATGCGGCCGACGGCGAGTTCGATCTCGTCGCGGAGGGCCATGTATGCGCCGACCCGTTCCCGGGAGGGGCTCGCGACCTGCACGAGGGTGACGTCCTCGACGGAAATCGACCCGTCCTCGAGGAGCTCGCCGAAGGCCTTCAGCCGGTGGCCGATGCCCTTGGTGTAGTCGAGCCTGTCGACGCCGAGGATGATCGTCTTCGGGTTGCCGAGGTCTTCGCGGATGCGGCGCGCGCGGGCCTGGATCTCCGGCTGCTTCGCGAGGTCGGCGTATGCGACGGCGTCGATCGAGATCGGGAAATGCTTGGCGATCACCCGGCGGTGGTGTCCCCCGGCGCCCGGCACGTCGATCGCGACACCACGGGTGGAGTACCCGAAGAGGCGACGGACCGCCCGGGAGAAGTTGCCGGCATCCGCGAGCCGCTGGAAGCCGATCAGGTCGGCGCCGAGCAGGCCATCGAGGATCTGCTTGCGCCACGGGAGCTGCGCGTAGATGCCGTACGGCGGGAACGGAATGTGGTTGAAGAAGCCGATCACGAGGTCTGGACGCATGTCCCGCAACATTCGCGGCACGAGCTGCAGCTGGTAGTCGTGGACCCAGACCGTCGCGCCGGATGCGGCGGCCTCGGCGGCCGCTTCGGCGAACCTCCGGTTGACGCGCACGTACGCCTCCCACCATTCGCGGTGGAAGCTCGGCGGGGAGATCACGTCGTGGTAGAGCGGCCAGAGGGTGTCGTTGGAGAAACCCTCGTAGTAGTCCTCGAGGTCGGCGTCGGTGAGCGAGACGGGAACGATGTTGATGCCGTCGTTCTCGAACGGGGCGAACTCGCGGTCGGCGACGCCGGGCCAGCCGACCCACGCGCCGTCCGAAGAGCGCATCAGCGGCTCGAGTGCGGTGACGAGACCGCCGGGTGAGGTCTTCCAGCTTTCGGTGCCGTCCTCGGCGACGACGAAGTCGACGGGCAGCCGGTTCGAGACGGCGACGAGGGCGTACGTGACCTTCGGCTCGGCTGCGGGCGTGTCAACGGCTTCAATCGAAATGGCTGGTCCGTTCCGGTACCTGCATGGCGCACGCACCTCGGTGAACTTCCAAGGATACCAGCAGGCCGGATGGAGCCCCCTGAAAATTGGGGCACGGGACACCCGCTGTTCAGCAGTCGGGTTTACTCTGGCGCCAATGATTCGCATCGGCATGAGCACCACGTGCGCCTATCCGCTCTCGACAGAGCACGCATTCCGGCTCGCGAAACTCGCGGGCTACGACGGCATCGAAATCATGGTTTCCCGTGACGAGGTCACCCAGGACGCCGGTGCGCTCCTGGCCCTGTCGCGGAAGTACAAGCTGCCGATCTTCTCGATCCACGCTCCCGTGCTCCTGCTCACTCATTTCGTCTGGGGTCGGGACCCGCTCGTGAAGCTCGAACGCTCGGCAGCGCTCGCGGCCGAGGTCGGGGCGCGAACCGTCGTCGTGCATCCGCCGTTTCGCTGGCAGGCCGATTTCGCCGTCACGTTCCTCGACTCCGTGCGCGAGATCGGCGCGCACAGCGGCATCGAGATCGCGGTGGAGAACATGTTCCCCTGGAAGTTCGGCGGCCGGAGCATGAAGGCGTACTCCCCCGGCTGGGACACCACCCGGATGGACTGCGACGCTGTCACGCTCGACTTCTCGCACTGCGCCCTGAGCGGGCTCGACAGCCTCGCCATGGCGACGGAGCTCGGCGACCGCCTCCGGCACGTGCATCTCTGCGACGGGTCCGGTTCCCTCGACGAGGGCAAGGTCTTCGACGAGCACCTGCTTCCCGGTCGGGGCAACGAGCCGGTCGCCGAGGTGCTCAACCTGCTCGCGCGCACGGGCTGGGACGGTCGCATCGTCGCCGAGGTCAACACCCGCAAGGCCCGCACCGAACAGGAACGCCTCGTGCTGCTCGTGGAGACCCTCGCGTTCGCCCGCCTGCACACCGCCCAGCGTCGGGTGCGCCGCGCCCCGCGCTCGCCCCGCGCCCACGAGTCCCTGCGTCCCGGCCAGCAGCACTAGCGGCACCCCCACACCCGCCCACACACGCGCGAAAGCGGGTGAATCGTCGGTCTGATGCGCTCAGACCGACGATTCACCCGCTTTCGCGGAAGGAACTGCTATGTCAGCCCCGGGCGAGGGCCAGGGCGAAGGAGCGCGGACCGCGCTTGGCGGCCACGGCCCAGAACGTCAGGCCGATGCACACCACCGCGAAGAGCAGCAGGACACCCACGGCGTCGAGCGCGCCGGCGCCGCCGCCGGAGACGATCCCCTGCATGCCGCGCACGGCCCAGGTGAGCGGCAGGAACGGGCTGATCGCCTGGAACGGCGCCGAGACGAGCTCGATCGGGTAGAGCCCGCCGACCGCCGTGAGTTGCAGGGCGAGGAGCACGAGGGACACGACGATCCCGACCCGTCCGAACGCGACGGTGAGGAACTGGTGCACCGCGACGAACACGAACGCGAGGAAGACCGCGAAGCCGAGCGTCGCAGGGAGCAGGGTCCAGGTCACGCCGAGCGATGCGTGCAGGAGTGCGACCACGACGACCGCCTGGGCCGCGGCGAGGCCGAATGCCCGGCCGAAGCCACGGGAGACGAGGCGTCCGGTCGAGGCCGTCGAGGCGAGCGCCGTCCTCGTCACCGGGCGCATCACGAGGAAGATCGCGAGGGCGCCGATCCAGAGGCCGACCGGGACGAAGACCATCCCGAGGAGCGGGCCGATCGTGGTGATCGGGTTGTCGCGGCTCGTCGTGATGGCGACGGGCTCCGACACGACCGAAGCCGACTGCGCCGGATCGTCCTGGTTCAGCTTCTTCGCGCTTTCGGCGCCGGACGCGAGCCCGGTCGCGAGCTGGCTCGCGCCCGTCTCGAGCTGGTGCACCCCGGTCGCCGCGGCAGCGGTCCCCGTCGCGAGTTGGGAGACGCCGCTGGAGAGGCTCGACACCCCGGAGGCGAGGCCGGTCGCACCCGAACGGAGCGATGCGGAGCCCGCTGCGAGTTTCGCGGCCCCGGTCGCGCTCTGCGCGACGCCGCCCTGCACTCCCGTGAGGGCGGATGTCGTCTGCTGGCTGAGGCCGGCGCCTTGCGTCGACAGGGTGTCGAGTCCGCCCTGGTAACGCGCGAGTCCGGCCGCATAGTCATCGAGGGTTTTCTTGTATCCGGCATTAGCAGGGTTCGCGAGAATCGCCGCCGATATCTTGTCAAAGCCCTCGCTCAGGTCCGTGAACCCGGTCGCCGCCTGCGTGACTCCCCCGGTGTACTGGGCGACTCCGCTGCTGAGGGCACTGAGCCCTGCCGTACCGGTGTTGAGCTTGGCGAGACCCGCGCTGAGGGAATCCACGCCGTTCGTGTACGCGGTCACGCCGGTCGCGAAGCTCGACGCCCCTGTCGCGGCGGAGGCCGCACCGGTGGCCGCGGAGGCCGCGCCCCCGGAGAGGGAATCCAGGCCGGTGGCCACTCCGGTGACCCCGGTGGAGACCTGGCCTGCGCCATCCGCTGCCGTGGTCAGCGACCCGCCGAGCGTGGTCAGGCCTGCGTACAGACCGCTCAGGTACTGGGTGGTGATCTGCCTGCCGAAGACGCCCGTCATCGCGGAACCGACCGTCCCCGCGACGGTTCCGGCGAGATAGGAATGCGCGTCGTCTGTGCGGATGGCGAGTTCGGCCTGGGTCGGCGCCGCGGTGCCGATCGAGGTGATCGACTTGGAGAAGTCGGCGGGGATGGTGAGCACCGCGTACGCCTTGCCGGAGGCGAGTGCCGCCGCAGCGTCCGCGGAATTCGAGATCGTCCAGGCGAACCCGGTCGAAGCCGTCTGCGACGAGGCCGGCGCGGTGAGCTCGGTCACGAGCAGGCGCCCGGCGAGCACGGTCTGTTTGGTGCCGTCCGCGGCCGTCGTCGTCACGAACGTGTCGTTGTTGACCACGATCGCGGGCAGGGTGTCGAGCCGCTGGTCCGCGGTCGCGAGCGCGCCGGCGAAGACGCCTGCGACCGCGAGGGGCACCACGATCAGTCCGGCGAGTACGGCGCCGAAGGTCCAGCGGCGCTGGCCCGGCGTGCGGCTGAAGAGTCGTTCGAGCCTGGTGCTCATCGCAGTGCGGCCTTTCCATCGAGGGAGTCGGCGCCGATGACGGCGTCGCGGGGGTCGAGGGTGTCCGTTGGCCGGGTCGCATGACGTGGCTCCGGTTCGAGCGGCGGGTACCCGCCGAGAGCGCCGACGGAAACGAGCTCCGCCGCTTCGGCGGGCGCGAGCTCTTCGAGGTCGACGACCTGAACGGCCCGGCCGGCGGCGGTGAGCGGATGCTGCGAAGCCGCTGCGAGGATCAGCGTGGTGTCTGCGGGGGCGAGCCGTGCGACCACGACGCCGATGCCGGGGCCCGCGGGATCGGCGGGGAGCCCGTCGCCGAGGTCGATGACGACGACGCCCGGACGCTCGGCGAGCGCCGCAGCGACGAGAACCGCGGCACGGGAGACGGCGGAGAGGGAGGACACCGGGGTGTCCGCGGTGATCGCCGGAACCGGGGAGATGTCGTCGGCGACGGCGCGATTGATGCGTCCGATCCAGCCGTCGAGCTGGGCGCGGCGGCTGCGGGAGCGGAACCGGGGCTGGGTGAGGTCGAGCCGTTCGGCGAGCAGTTCGCCCGTGGTCAGGCCGTTGTCGCGGCTGTCGCCGACGTCGGCGAGCGCGACGACGCGCAAAGCGCGACCGCGTTCGGAGGGCAGCGGATAGCTGAGGACCTGGAGTCGACCGGATACCGGGTCGAGGCGGCCGGCGAGCGTCGCGGCGACCACCCGGCGATGGGCGGTGGTCCCGGTGAGGACGAGCACAGATCCGGTCGGCACCGAGACAGTGAGCGGGCCGATCGTGCTGCCTGGCAGGCCGAAGACTGCCTGGTCTGCGGTGATGGCGCCGTCCTGCGCCTTCGCCCAGTGACTGTCGAGCATGTGGTGGCGAAGTCCTTCGCCTTCGATGTCGACGTTGGGGAGCAGCCGGTCGAGCCAGCGCGGCAGCCACCAGGCCGCACGGCCGGCGAGGGCCATCGCGGCGGGCACGAGTGTCATCCGCACCAGGAACGCGTCGAGGAACACGCCGACGGCGAGGGCGAACGCAATGCCCTTGATCGCCCCGGTTCCGTCTGGCACGAAGGCGAAGAAGACGAAGAACATGATGAGCGCCGCTGCGGTGACGACGCGGGCGGCGTGTGCGAAGCCGTAGACGACGGCCTGGCGCGCGTCGTTGCTCTTGACGTACTCCTCACGCATCCCGGACACGAGGAAGACCTCGTAGTCCATGGCGAGTCCGAAGAGCACGGCCATCAGCAGGATCGGCAGGAAGCTCAGGATCGGGCCTGGCGTGCTCACCCCGAGCAGGTCGGCGAACCAGCCCCACTGGAAGATCGCGACGGTCGCGCCGATCGAGGCGAAGACGGAGAGCAGGAACCCGATCGCAGCCTTGACCGGCACGAAGACGGAGCGGAACACCATCGTCAGCAGGATGATGGAGAGCCCGACGACAATGAGCGCGAACGGGATGAGCGCGTTGCTCAGCCGGTTCGAGATGTCGATCGACACGGCCGTCGCTCCCGTCACCGTGACGGGAGTCCCGAGTTCGGAGTCGATCCCCGGCGCGAGGTCGCGGATGGCCCGGACGAGGTCCTTGGTCTTCGGGTCGTTCGGTGCGCTGTTCGGCATCACCTGGATGATTGCAGTGTCGACCGTGGCGTTCGGGGTGCCCTTGCCGACGAAGGCGACGTCGGGCAGGGTGCGCAGCTTGGCGCTGATCGTCTCGAGGTCCGGGAAGATGTTCGTGGTCTGGGTGATGTCGACCACCACGATCAGCGGGCCGTTATAGCCGGGGCCGAAGCCCTCCTCGATCATGGTGAATGCCTTGTGCTGGGTCGAGTCGACCGGCTCGGAGGCGCCGTCCGGCAGGTTGAGGTCGAGGCTGAGGGCGGGGATCGCGAGGGTGCCGAGGATTCCGACGACGAGGATCACGGCGACGATCGGTGCCTTCATCACGAGGCCGACCCAGCGGCGGCCCATCGTGGGCCGGCCGGTGTCCGGCATGGTCGCCCGGTTGTGGGCGCGCCCGCCGGGTCTCGGGGTGAGGCGGCCCTTGGCCAGGCCGAGGATGGCGGGCAGGAGGGTGATGGCGACGAGGATGGCGATGAAGACGGCGACCGCGGCTCCCACGCCCATCACGCTCAGGAAGGGAATTCCGACGACGAGCAGTCCGAGCAGGGCGATGATGACGGTGAGCCCGGCGAAGACGACCGCGCTCCCGGCGGTGGCCACGCTCGTCGAGGCCGATTCGTGCGGTTCGACACCCCTCGCGAGCTGGGTCCGATGCCTCGACAGAATGAACAGCGAGTAGTCGATTCCGACCGCGAGCCCGAGCATCATCGCGAGCATCGGCGCGGTGCTCGAGACGGGCACGAACGCGGAGATCGCCGTGATGCCGCCGATGGCCACGCCGACGCCGATGAGCGCCATCAGCAGCGGCATTCCCGCCGAGGCGAGCGAGCCGAAGGTGATCAGCAGCACGACCCCGGCGAAGAGGAGGCCGAATACCTCGGTGATGGTGATGCCGAAGGTGTTGGACGAGAAGACCTGGCCGCCGAAGGCGACCTCGAGACCGGCCTTCTCGGCGATCGCGGCCGTCGCCGTGACGGCGTTGAGGGTCGCGTCCGTCACGTCTGCGGATGGCCCGTCGAGTTGCACGACACTGCGCGCGGTCGCCTCGTCGCTCGAGATGGCGCTCGAGGCGTACTCGGAATACGGGGTGATCACGGACACGACGCCGGGAACGGCCTCGAGTGCGGTCGCCATGTCGGTGATGGCCGTCTTGTACGGCTCCGCGGTGACGGATGCCCCGTCGGGTGTCCGGTAGACCACCTGCACGGAGGCGCCCGCCGCCTGGGGGAAGACGGCGGCGAGCTGGTCGATCGCATCCTGCGATTCGGTGCCCGGAATCGCGAACGACTCCGCGGTCTTGCCGCCGAGGGCGATGCCGCCGCCGAGGATCCCGATGAGGAGGAGCGCCCAGACGCCGATGACGAGCCACGCGCGCTTATAGGCGAAGTGGCCGATCCGATACAGAAGGGTTGCCATTGTGATTACTTCCTGGGCTGGGTGGTGCGGACGGCGACGGGGGCGAGGAGTTCGGAGAGGAGAGTGATGAGGGCGGGACGCAGGTCGTCGGGCGGCGTGATGTCCTCATCGAAGAAGGTCAGGCCTGCGACGAGGGAATACGCGGCACCGCCGAGTGCGACACCGAAGCGCATCCGGTCGATGGTCGTCGCGTGTTCCTGGCAGAGGGCGTCTCCGAGGCGCACGATCAGGGCCCTGGCCCTGTCGATCACGGCGATGCCCTTGAGGGACTGGGCCTGGTTGATCAGCACATGGACTTCGAGCCGGTACTGGAGCAGGAAATCGACGAAGTCCTCGACGAACTGCCTGCGGGAGGCCGCGTCCTCGGAGGTGGAGGTGAAATCGCCGAGGATGGCCTCGAGACGCTCGATGGCCGGAGTCAGCACTTCACCGAGGAGAGCGTCCTTCGAGGCGAAATGGTAGAGCACGCTCGATTTCGAGTATCCGGCGGATGCCGCGATCTGCTGCAGCGAGGTTCCGGCGAATCCCACGGCGGCGAACTGCTGCAGTGCCATGACCCGCAACTCGGCGCCCGCACCGGGACGGACGGTCGCGGTCGCGGTCACTACGGGGAGTATGGCTTCCGGTTCGATCTGCACTGGACTACTTTAGCTGACCGATCGGTCAGTTCCTGCACGATCGGTCAGATTGTTCACCGGACGGAAACATGCCGGACGATGATTCGCGCCTGCGCCCGTCGCCGCCCCGATCCGGGTACCGTGGTTCCCGGAGGACCCATGCGAAAATTCATCTTCAGCAGCGCGATGCTCGGCGTCGTCGCCGGCGGTTGGAACATCCTGCAGGCCACCCGGCGCGGACCGCGCGACTGGCGATTGGTGCTCATGTGGATCGGCTGGGCGTTGAGCGCAGCCGTCGCGATAGGCACCATCGTCAAAGATGCCGATGAGCGGCAAATCGACAGCTAGAAAACCCGCGGCTTCCGACTCGGACTCGCGAGTGACCGGCGTGTCCGCCGCTCAATCCTGCCCAGGGCCGTCACACTAATAGCAGAAAGAGCCATCGATCGAAAGGGGCTCCCGATGTTTGGTCGACGACGGCGTGCCGCACCCGTCATCCCGGTGCCGGTGATACCCACCCCGGAGCTCAGCGACGACGAGGTCTTCGAACTCTTCCACGGCGAGCTGTCACGGCTGATCGGCGAGCAGGGACTCTGGACCCTCGTTCCCCGCAGTCCCGCGGACACCGACGTGATCTTCCACGGACTCAAGGCCCGCCAGGTGGCGGCCTCCCTGACGTCGGCGCTCCGCAGTGCGACGTCCGAATTGCGCGGCGAGTCGGTCGGCGAACCGGCGGCCCTGTCGTTCACACCGGCTCCCATCACCGTCTGGGCCGAACCGGATGCTGCAGCCCGCAAGCCGGCGGCCGCGCAACCCGAACGGTTCGTCTCCGCGGTCCCGCTCCCGGGCTACACCGCCGTCGAGCCCGCGGAACGCGCCCGCCTCGTCGCCTGAGGATTTCCTCTGCATCCTGAACCGGGCATCCGCTCGCCTCGGAGCGCACCCGTGCGATGACAGGATGTCTGCATGCCGCTGAACATCGAGGACTACGCCCTGATCGGCGACTGCCGTTCGGGGGCCCTCGTCGGCAGTGACGGCAGCATCGACTGGCTCTGCCTGCCGCGCTTCGACTCCGCTTCGATGTTCGGAGCGCTCCTCGGCACCGAGGACCACGGGCGCTGGCTGCTCGCCCCGGCGGACCCCGCCGCCACGAGCACCCGCCGCTATCTCGAGGGCACCTTCATCCTCTCCCAGGTCTGGACGACCCCGACCGGTCAGGTCGAGGTCCTCGACTTCATGCCGCACGGCGACGGCAGGCCGGACGTGCTGCGCCGGGTGCGCGGCGTGTCCGGTTCCGTCGAGATGACCGAGGAATTGCGCATCCGCTTCGGCTACGCCGCGAGCATTCCCTGGGTGCGCCAGGTCCGGCAGGACGACGAGACGGTCCTGCTCGCCGTCGCCGGGCCGGACGCCATCGCCGTGCGCGGCCCGGCACTGACATCCGCGGATCACCGGCACACGGCCACGTTCACGGTCGCCGCGGGCGAGGTTGTCGACCTGCAGCTCGCCTGGCATCCGTCACACCGGCCGCCACCCGGACGCGTCGACGTCGACGTCGCCCTGGCTGCCACGACCGCCTGGTGGACGGACTGGGCCAGGTCGTGCACGCACGACGGCCCGTACCGGGACGAAGTCGTCCGCTCGATGCTCGTCCTGCGGGCACTCACCCATGAGGACACCGGCGGCATCGTCGCGGCGGCGACGACCTCCCTGCCCGAATTCCGCGGCGGTCACCGCAACTGGGACTACCGGTACGTCTGGCTCCGCGACGCGGCACTCACCCTGACCGTGCTGCTCGCCCACGGCTACGACACCGAGGCCCACGACTGGCGCGGCTGGCTGTTGCGCGCGATCGCCGGCGACCCGGACGACGTGCAGATCATGTACGGCCTCGCCGGGGAACGGTACCTCCCGGAGCGCGAGGTCACGAGCCTGCCGGGCTACCGCGGGTCGAGCCCCGTGCGGGTCGGCAACGGCGCCGTCGACCAGTTCCAGGCCGACGTGATCGGCGAGGTCATGGTCGCACTGCACGCCGCTCGCCACAGCGGCCTCACCGAGGGCGAATTCTCCTGGCCGCTGCAGCGCGCCCTGATCGGGTCCCTCGAGCGGAACTGGTCCCGGCCGGACCAGGGCATCTGGGAGGTGCGCGGACCGGCCCGCGAATTCACCCACTCGCGGGTGATGGTCTGGGCGGCCTTCGACCGGATGGTGCGGGGCTGCACGGAATTCGGCCTCGACGGCCCCGTCGAGCGCTGGACCGCCCTCAGGGACGAGATCCGGAGCGACATCGAGCTGCGCGGCTTCAACACCGAACTCGGCACGTACACGCAGTACTTCGGCGGCACCGAAGTCGATGCCTCCCTGCTCGTGCTTCCCCAGGTGGGCTTCCACGACGCGACGGATCCCCGGATGCTCGGCACGGTCGCCGCGATCGAGGCCGACCTGCTGAGAGACGGCCTGGTGCTGCGCTACCGCACGGAGGTCCCGGTCGACGGACTGGCCGGCGGCGAGCATCCGTTTCTCGCCTGTTCGTTCTGGCTCGTGGAGCAGTATGCACGCTCGGGGCGTGGCGACGACGCCAGGGCGCTGATGGACCGGCTCGTCGGCTTCGCCAACGACGTGGGACTGCTGAGCGAGGATTACGACGTCGGCGAGGGCCGCCAGGCCGGCAATACGCCGCAGGCACTCACCCACCTCGCCCTCGTGCGTGCCGCCGATGCGATCACGGCCGCCGAATCGGGCACCTCCCGATAGAGATCCACCGGATTCTTTGTAGGTCTCCTCTGGAAAGCGCCCCCGCCCTGCTCGTACATTGAAAACCATGACCGCCAGAACCCTGACCGTGCGCGACCTCGCGCAGATCGCCATCTTCGCCGCGCTGATCGCGGCCCTCGGCGTCCCCGGGCCCCTGTCCCTCGGCGTGATCGCGGTTCCGATCACCCTGCAGACCCTCGGCGTGATGCTCGCCGGCGCGATCCTCGGGGCACGCAAGGGCTTCTTCGCCGTCCTGCTCCTCCTCGCCCTGACCGCCGCGGGGCTGCCGCTGCTCGCCGGCGGCCGCGGCGGTCTCGCCTGGTTCACGACGTCGCCGTCCGCGGGGTACCTCTACGGCTGGCTCATCGGCGTGCTCGTGATCGGGTACCTCACCGGCCGACTCCTCCCGAAATACCCGTTCTGGCCTGCCCTCGGCGCGACCGTGCTCGGCGGCATCGTCGTGATCTATGCCGTCGGTGTCCCCGTCACGGCGTTCACCCTGCACCTCCCGATCTGGGGCGCCCTGATCGACGCCTCGAAGTTCCTGCCCGGAGACCTGCTCAAGGCCGTCGTCACGGTGCTCGTCGCCCGGCAGGTGCACCGCGCATACCCGGGCCTCATCCCCCGCCGCCGCGCGGTCGCCGTGTCCTCCCCCACCTCGACCGCGACCTCGGCCCAGGCCCAGGCCCAGGCTTCGGACGAGTAGGCCGCCGTGAGCACGATCGTCTTCGACGGGGTGTCGCACTCCTTCGGCGAGCGCCGCGTGCTCCGCGACCTGAGCCTCACCCTCTCCGAACGCCGCATCGGGATCGTTGGCGCGAACGGCTCAGGCAAATCCACCCTCGTCCGGCTGATCAACGGACTCATCACACCGGATGCCGGCACCGTCACGGTCGACGGCCTCCTCGTCACGAAGAACGCGCGCGAAGTACGACGCCGGGTCGGCTTCATCTTCACCAATCCCGACAACCAGATCGTGATGCCCACCGTCGAGGAAGACGTCGCGTTCAGCCTCCGCAAACGCGGCCTGAGCGCCGCCGAGATCGCCGAGCGCACCCGGGCGGCACTCGACCGCTTCGGGCTCACCGCCCACGCGACCCATCCGGCGCATCGACTCTCCGGCGGCCAGAAGCAACTGCTCGCCCTCGCCGCGGTCCTCGTCGGCGAGCCACAGGTCGTCGTGGCCGACGAGCCGACGACGCTCCTCGACGCCCGCAACTCCCGGCGCATCGCCGACCTGTTCCGGGCCATGACCCAGCAAGTGATCGTGGTCACCCACCAGCTGGACCTGCTCGAGGACTTCGACAGGGTGATCTGCATCGAGGAGGGGGCCATCATCGCGGACGGCGCACCGTCGGTGGCCATCGACGCCTACCGGGCTCTGCTCGCATGATCGGCCTCTATTCGCCCGGGCACTCACTTCTCCACCGGGCTCCGACGCTGCTCAAGCTCGCCGTCCTGTCTGCCGGCGTGCTCTGGGTCGGTTTTCTCGGCGAACCGTGGCAGCTCCTGATCGCGCTCGGCGTCGTCGCCGGCCTGTATCTCCTGGCCGGCGTGCCCGCGCGCGCGGCCTGGCAGCAGGTCGGTCCGATCCTCTGGATCCTCCTGATCGCCGTGCCGATCCAGGCACTTCTGTCCGGCTGGGTTCCGGCTGCCGTCATGGCCTTGCGGCTTCTCGTGGCCGTCGCCCTCGCCGCCCTGTTCACGCTGACGACCACCGTGACGGCGGTGCTCGAGGGGTTCCAGCGGCTGCTCCGCCCGTTCGGTCGTTGGGTCGATGCCGACCGGGTCGGTCTGCTCGTGGCGATCACGCTGCGCTGCATCCCCCTCGTCGCCGAGATCGTCACCGACGTGCTCGAAGCACGCCGGGCCCGCGGCACCCAGAGCTCCCTGCTCGCTCTCGCGGTTCCGGTCGTCGTGCGCTCCCTGTACGCGGCGGATGCGATCGGCGAGGCCCTCGTCGCGCGCGGTCTCGACGACTGATCCGCACCGGCATGGCACCCGTTCTGGGCACTTCCCCGGCACGAGCGAGCCTCGACAGCCCCACGGGCCGGGAGCACACTGGGAGCATCTGAACCATCGTTTCCGGCTGGAGGCCGCTCGTGAGCGCGCTCGTTGTATTCGATTCCAACTTCGGCACCACCGAAACCGTCGCAGCGGCCATCGCAGATGCGCTCGGCGGCAGTGCGGTGCTCGTTTCGACCGTCAGCCCGGACAGCCTGACCGGAGTGGACCTCCTCGTCCTCGGCTGCCCCATCAACGGCTGGCGTCCGTCCCCGCGGATGCTGGCGTTCCTCGACCAGCTCGGCGCGGGATCGCTGCGCGGCATCCAGGCGGCGGCCTTCGACACCCGGCTCCGTTCTCCGATTCACGGGGATGCCGCAGGCAAGGTGACCCGCAAGCTCAAGTCCGCCGGCGCCCACGTCCTGGCGCGGCCGACCGGCTTCATCGTCGAGGGCAAGACCGGACCACTCGCCGACGGAGAGCTCGACAGGGCGCGCGAGTGGGCTGACTCGATCGTCACCGCCCTCGCTTCCTGACCCGCCGCCCTCGTGGCGCTATTTACGTCCGGCCCTGGCCCGCCGGCGCCGGGTGGCCGACCGTCGCCTGGCGACGACCGCTCCCGGTTCCACGACGCTGAATCGTGCCGCGCGCCGGGCAAGGTGGTGACTCGAGACCCGCTGACGAGTGGCGGCGGGCTGCTGCGCTGGGCGACTGAAGAACCATTGTTTGGCGAACTCGACCAGCACGAGGTACAGCACCGTCATTCCGGCCAGGGCGAGGAAGAACGGCAGCGGCAGCGGGTCGAAGCCGAGCACACCGGCGAGCGGCGAGAACGGCAGGTACATCCCGATCGCGACGACGGAGAACGCCGAGAGGGTGAGCCCGCGTGAGGCCCTGCTCCGCAGGAACGGCACCCGGCGCGTGCGGATCGCGAAAATGATCAGCGTCTGCGTGGCGAGCGACTCGATGAACCACCCGGCCCGGAATTCCCCGGGCGCGGCCTGGAAGACCAGGAGCATCAGTGCGAACGTCGCGAAGTCGAAGAGCGAACTGATCGGCCCGAACAGGAACATGAAGCGCCGGATGTAGCCGATGTCCCAGTGCGACGGCGCGAGCAGCTGCTCCTTGTCGACCCGGTCGCCGGGGATGGCGAGCTGGCCGGCGTCGTAGAGCAGGTTGTTCAGCAGGATCTGCCCGGGCAGCATCGGCAGGAAGCTGAGCACGACGGACGCCGTCGCCGCGCTGAACATGTTGCCGAAATTACTCGAGGTGCCCATCAGCACGTACTTGATCGTGTTCGCGAAGATCCGCCGTCCTTCCATGACCCCGTCGGCGAGTACTCCCAGGTCCTTGTCGAGCAGGACGACATCCGCGGCGTCCTTGGCGACGTCCGTTGCGCTGTCCACCGAGATCCCGATGTCGGCTCCGTGCAGGGCGAGGGCGTCGTTGACGCCGTCGCCGAGGAAACCGACCGCCCGACCATTGGCCCGCAGGGCGTGGATGAGCCGGGACTTCTGCTCGGGGGAAACCCGGGCGAAGATGCTCGCTTCCTCCGCGCGGACCGCGAGTTCGGCATCCGTGAGCGCGTCGATCTCCCCGCCCGTCAGGGTGCCTCCCGACTCGAGGCCGAGGTCGCCGCACACCTTTTCCGCGACGCGGGCGTTGTCCCCCGTGGCGATCTTCACCGAGATGCCGAGGGTCTCGAGCCGCTTCAGCGACACCCGCGCGCTCTCTTTCGGGCGGTCGAGGAAGACGAGGAACCCGGCGAGGGTGAGGTCAGTCTCATCGGCGGAGCGGATGCCCGTGAGCCCGGCCGCGGTCCGGGTCGCCACCGCGACGACGCGGCTGCCCTTCTCGTATTGCTGGTCGAGCAGGTGCCGTGCGGCCGGTGCCACATCCCGGCAGACCCGGAGCACATCCTCCGGCGACCCCTTGGTGACGAGGGTGACTGTGCCTGCGGAATCGCGCACCAGGACGCTCGTCATCCGGCGCTCGTGGTCGAACGGGATCACGTCGAGGCGGGTGTACTCGGACACCCGCGAC
Source organism: Cryobacterium algoricola (assembly GCF_004402485.1). Classification (GTDB taxonomy): domain Bacteria; phylum Actinomycetota; class Actinomycetes; order Actinomycetales; family Microbacteriaceae; genus Cryobacterium; species Cryobacterium algoricola. The sequence continues at coordinate 685,585 of NZ_SOFG01000004.1, forward strand.
GCTGCGGCGTCCGGCGAGGCCCAGACGGCGATGTCGAGGGGGTTCTGCCCGACCGTGGACACCGTGCCCGCCGAATAGTCGACCTCGGTGGCGAGCAGGCCGAACCGGAGGACGTCTCCCGCCTGCACGTGCGGGGCTGCCGGGATCGCCGTCGTGAAGGAGATCTTCCCCTCGGTCAGGGTGCCCGTCTTGTCCGTGACGAGCACATCCATGTCGCCGAGGTCCTCGATCGAGACCAGGCGCTTGACCAGGACCTTGCGTTTCGCCAGCTCCCTGGTTCCGGTGGCGAGGCTCGTGGAGACGACGGCGGGCAGGAGCTGGGGCGTGATCCCGACCGCGATCGCGAGCGAGAACAGCAAGGACTCGAGCAGGGGGCGTTGGAGGAGCAGGTTCGCGACGAAGATGAGCGTCGTCAACCCGATCGCGACCTGGAGCAGGAGCATCGAGAAACGCCGGAGGCCGAGCTCGAACTCGGTCTGCGGCTGCCGGGTGCCGAGACCGAGCGCGATCCGCCCGAATTCGGCATGGGCGCCCGTGTAGACGACGACACCGGCGCAGCTTCCGGACTGCACGACCGTGCCCATCAACACGCAGGAGCTCAGGTCGCCGAGAGCAGCCCCGCCGGGGATGGGGTCCGGCGACTTGTCCACCGGAAGTGACTCCCCGGTCAGGATGCTCTCGTCACAGAGCAGGTCCTCACACGAGAGCAGGCGGATGTCGGCGGGGACGACGGCGCCGAGGGACAGGTGCAGGATATCGCCGGGGACGACATCGACGACATCGATCTCGACGAGGGCCCCGTCCCTGACGGCGACGGCCTTGTGCGTCACCCGCGAGTGCAGGGCTTCGGCGGCGAGTTCGGCCCGGTACTCGTTGCTGAAACCGAGTCCGACGCTCGCGAGGAGGATGACGCCGATCACGATGGAGTTGGTGACGTCCCCGAGGAGGAGCGACAGGGCGGCCGTCACGATCAGGAGGATGAGGATCGGGCTGCGCAGTTGCCTGCCGAACACGGACAGAGGGCCCGCCTTGTGCGTGCGGACCGCGTTGGGGCCGGTCTCGGCGAGTCTGCGCGCTGCCTCGACACCGCTCAGGCCCGCGGCCGTCGACCCGAGTGCGCTCAGTACCTCTTCGGCGCTGCTGCTGGCGAAGTCCGCGAGCGGCGGCGCGCCGGGAGGATTCTGGCTCAGGCTTGCGGTTGCCTTCGACGTGAGGTCGGACATCTCCGTCATCTTCTTCTCGGTCCCCCGGTCAGGCGCCTCGTACGGCGCTGATTCCGAGACTATCCCTCCCCCCGCGGGACGACGGATGCGCGGCGGCGAGCCCGCCCCCGAGGGAGGCGAGCCCGGCGCCGCCGGCGAATCCCGGGTCAGCGCCGGGCGTCTTCGAGCACCGCAGACTGCGCGGCCCGTTCCGCCTCGGCCGACCGCTCAGCGGGGGTGGGGTCGATGGCGTGCGCCATCATCGTGGTTTCGTCGAACGGCTCGAGACGATCGAGGACGCGGTCGACCTGGGCCCGGTCGATTTCGCGGGTCCAGGACCCGATCAGCACCGTGGCCACGGCATTGCCGGTGAAGTTCGTGAGTGCGCGGGCCTCCGACATGAACCGGTCGATGCCGACGATGAAGCCGACGCCGCCGAGCAGTTGCGGGGCGTGGGCCTGCAGCCCCGCCGCGAGGGTGGCGAGGCCGGCCCCCGACACCCCGGCGGCTCCCTTCGACGCGATGATCATGAACACGAGCAGGCCGATCTGCTCGCCGAGGGCGAGCGGCTGGCCCATCGCGGTGGCGATGAAGAGGGAGGCCATGGTGAGGTAGATGGCGGTGCCGTCGAGGTTGAACGAGTACCCGGTCGGCACGGTGACGCCGACGACCGGCTTGGAGACACCGAGGTGTTCCATCTTGGCGATCAGCCGCGGGAGCGCCGCCTCCGACGAGGACGTCGAGAAGATCAGCAGGTATTCGCGGCCGAGGTAACGCATCAGCTTGAAGATGCTCACGCCGGTGGAAATCTTCAGCAGCCCGCCGAGGATGACGACGATGAAGAGGATGCAGGTGAGGTAGAAGGCGCCCATCAGGGTGAAGAGGCTGACCACGGCCTGGAAACCCGTGGCGCCCACGACCGCCGCGATGGCGCCGAACGCGCCGATCGGGGCGAGCCACATCACCATGATCAGGATCCGGAAGACGAGGGCCTGCACGTTCGCGATCGCTTCGAGGATCGGCTTGCCGGCCCTGCCCATCTTCTGCAGGGCGAACCCGGCGATCAGGGCGACGAAGAGGGTCTGCAGGATGTTGCCGCTCGTCAACGACGAGAACAACGTCGTCGGGATGATGCCCAGGAAGAAGCCCTGCGAGTCCGCGGCCGCCGGCGGCACGTATGCCGCGGCCGCTTTCAGGTCGAGTCCTGCGCCGGGGTGGATCAGGTTCCCGACGAGCAGCCCGATTCCGAGTGCGAACGTGGACATGACCAGGAAGTAGCCGAGTGCCAGTCCGCCGATCCGGCCGACGGTCGCGGCCTTGGCGATCGAGCCGATGCCGATCACGATCGTGCAGAAGATGATCGGCGAGATCATCATCTTGATCAGGGCGATGAACACGTCGCCGAGAGGCTTGAGCGAGACGGCGAAGCCGTCCTTCCCGCCGAAGAGCAGTCCGACGGTGATGCCGAGGACGACGGCCACGACGACCGCGATGTACAGGTAATGCGACGTATCGATCCGTTTCGCCGGCCGAACCGGGCGTGTGGCTCGCAGTGCTGCCATGAGAGACTCCTTTGTCTGGTGTTGTGCGTTTCAGAATGGTCGACGCGGTGCGTGACGTCACGGTTGCGGTCATATTGTTCACGCGCGACGTGCACACGGTTTTTGAGTCACATCGAGGTGAGAAGGGCGGCATGCCATGATCCGCGGCTGGAGTATCGCGCGCCGGCTCTTCCTGGCCCATTCCCTCTTCATCGTCGCGCTGACCGCCTTCGTCGGTACCGCCCTGTTCATCGATGCCCGCGATCGCGGCTACGCCGAGACCGAGAGCCGGATGCTGTCGGTCGCGACGGCCATCGCGGAGAACCCGCTCGTGCTGGAGGCCAGCGGGGCGGCGGATCCGAGCGCCCTCCTGCAGCCCTATGCCCTGAGCGTCACGCAGAAGGCCGGACTCGACTTCATCACGATCATGGCGCCCGACCGCACCAGATGGACTCACCCGACCGAGTCGGAAATCGGGCGGCCGTACATCGGCGCCATCGCACCCGCGCTGGCGGGAACGCCGTTCACCGAGGTCACGACGGGAACCCTGGGTCCGTCCGTCCGCGCGGTCGTGCCCGTCGTCGACGCGCAGGGAGCCGTGCGCGCGCTCGTCGCCGCCGGTGTGAAGACCAGCAACCTGTCCATCGCGCTGACCGCCCGGCTGCCCGAGGTCCTGGGCCTGGCCCTCGCCCTCCTCGTCGCCGGCGCGCTGGTCACGTCCCTGATCGGGCGCTACCTGCGCAGGGTCACCCTGGGCTGGGGACCGGAACAGCTCGCCCAGCTGTTCGTGTACTACGACTCCGTGCTGCATTCCGTGCGGGAAGGCCTCGTCCTCGTCGACCTGAAGGGCGACCTCGTGCTCTACAACGACCAGGCCGCAGAGCTCCTCGGCATCCCGTCCCGGCCGGCGAATCCGATGGGCGGGGCCGCCGCCCCGACTCTGGGCGAACTCGACCTCCCTGCGGGGCTCGGAGACCTGCTCCGCAGCGGCCGGCCCGTCCAGGACGAGATCCATCTCACCAGCACCCGGGTGCTCGTCGTCAACCAGCAGCCCGCACTGGCGCCACCCGTCGGCGGCCGGGCGAAACCGACGCCGATGGGGTGGGTGGCCACGATCCGCGACCACACCGACCTGCAGTCTCTCGGCAGCGAACTGCAGTCCATGCAGACCCTGTCCGACGCCTTGCGGGCCCAGACCCACGAGCACGCCAACCGGCTGCACACGATCGTCTCGCTGATGGAGCTTGGCCGCACCGGAGACGCGCTGGAATTCGCGACGAGGGACCTCGAACTCGGCCAGATGCTGACGGACGAGGTGGTGGCGTCTGTCGACGAGCCCGTGCTGAGCGCACTGCTGATGGGCAAGTTCGCACAGGCCAGCGAGCTCGGCGTCGGCCTCACCGTCGAGGCCACCGGGAGCCTGTCGGACACCGGGCTGCAGGCCAGGGACCTCGTCACGATCGTGGGCAACCTGATCGACAACGCCCTCGACGCCGCAATGGATGCCGCGGCGCCCCGGGAGGTCCACTTCTCCGTGCACAGCGGCGCACGCGCTGTCGTCGTCGAAGTCGCAGACAGCGGCCGCGGCGTCGATCCCGAAACGGTCGACGACGTGCTTCGCCGCGGCTTCAGCACCAAGGAACCCGGAGAATTCGGGCGCGGGCTCGGCCTCGCCCTGGTCAAGCAGACCGTGAACCGGCTCGGCGGCACCCTCTCCATCGGCCGCAGGACGGGCGCGGTCTTCACGGTCACGCTGCCCTGCCGGCCACTCCACCCGGAGGTCGCCGGCGCGAGCCCCGCCGGAGCGACGGATGCGCACGATGCCTGACCCGGACATCCGCGTGCTCGTCGTCGAGGACGAGGCCATCGCGGCGGAAGCCCACGCGGCCTACCTCGGTCGTCTGGCCGGCTTCGTGCACGCCGGAACCGCGCGGGACGGACATTCCGCCCTACGATCGCTGGCGGAAGCGGAATCGGCCGGCCGCTCGATCGACCTGGTCCTGATGGACATGACCCTTCCCGACCTCCACGGCCTCGACGTCAGCCGCCGGATGCGTGCGGCCGGGCTGATGACGGACATCATCGCGATCACGGCGGTGCGAGACCTGACGATCGTGCGCGGCGCCGTGGCGGCGGGCATCGTCCAATACCTGATCAAGCCGTTCACCTACGCGACCTTCGCGCAGAAGCTCGGCCAGTACCGGGACTTCCGGCTCCAGCTCGGCACGGAGTCCCGGGTCACCAGCCAGTCGGACGTCGACCTGGCGTTCGCGAGCCTGCGCGCGCCCGCGGAGCTTCCCCGGCCGAAGGGACTCGCGGAAGGCACCCTCTCTGCCGTCGTCGACTTCCTCAAGGAGCACGAGTCTCCCGTCTCCTCGAGCGAGGTCACCGACGAACTCGGTATCTCCCGGGTGACGGCGCGCCGGTACCTCGAGTACCTCGCGGACACCGGAACCGTTCTGCGCTCTCCGCGCTATGGCACGCCGGGCCGCCCGGAGAACGAATATGCCTGGAAGCGCATACCGCGTCCCTGACGCTCAGGGAAGGTCCGGCCGCCGCCGCAGCACGCCGAGACGCAGCGACACGTACGCCGCGAGACCGAGCGGGATCGGCAGCCAGAACTCGAGCACCCGCCAGCCCACGACGGCGAGCAGCGCCGTCGCGTGCGGAGTGCCGACCGCGACCAGGGCAGGCACGAGCACACCCTCGACGATGCCGAGGCCCCCCGGGGTCAGCGGCAGGAGCGCGAGGAGCCCACCGAGTCCGTAGACGGCCAGCAGAGGGCCGACGGCGAGCGGATGTCCGAACGCGGCGAGCAGGACCCCGAGCGACGCCGCGTCGAGCAGCCAGTTCCCGCCGGCGAGGCCGAGTGCCGCAGACATCCGCCGCCGGTCCGTGACCAGTTCGATGACCTGCGCCGCCACAGAGCGAACGAAGGCCTCAACGCGTTGTTCGGAGATCAGCGGCACGCGGGCCGCCACCCGGCGCGCGCCCCGCACGACGAACTCGGTCCGGCGGGTGAGGAGCCAGACGCCGGCGCCGGAGCCCGCGAGCAGGATCAGCACCACCGTCCCCGCCACGATGTAGGTCCCTGTGACGACGAGTGTCGTCAGCGACAGCAGGATCCCGCCGGCGAACACGACCCCGAGCACGAGGTTCGAACCGGTGGTCTCGATGGTCGCGGCCGTGATCGCGGCGTCGGAGCGCACTCCTGCCCGGACGAGCAACCGGAAGCGCACGGCTGCCGCCGTCGCACCCCCGCCGGGCACGACGTGGTTGACCCCGAGGTCGGCGAGGTCGATCCGGAGCAGGGTGAAGTAGCCCGGTCGGACGGGTCCGAGCACCGCGGCGGTCAGCGCGCTGAAGGAGAGGAGGGAGGACAGCTGGAGGGCCGCGGCCAGGAGCACCAAGGGCAGCGAGACGCTCTCGAGCGACGCGAGGGCTGCCTCCACGCCGGCGAACTGCGGCACAACAACGAACCAGACGATGATGGCGAGCAGGGCCGTCGACAGTAGAACTTTGAGCCACAGCGGCACGCGCGGCCGGGTGCCGGCAGGTGTTGCGGCGGCAACGGGCGGAACGGCGCTCTGGCGCACGGCGGGGTCAGACCCCGGAGCGGACCGCCAGGCCACGCACGAAGGCGGCCTGGCCTGCGTGCTGCAGGTCGTCGGCCAGCACGCTCACCAACCGGGCGCCGAGGGTCACGGGTGGGTTCCACGAGGTGTCGACGATGCGGTCGAGGTCGTCGGGGGTCAGCGTCGGCAGGTAGGCCAGGGTGCGGGCGTGTACGGCGTCGAAGTAGCCGCCGAGCAGTTCGGCACTCGCCCGGACGCCGCCGACCTGCTCCGTGGTCTGGCCGTATCCGGTCTCCGTGTCGGGGAAGGGCAGGCCGAATTTCGCGGCCCAGCCGTCCGTGGTCCAGAGCTCGTCCTCGCCCAGAAGCTCGGACACGTGCCCGTCCTGCACCCGGGTCAGGTGCCAGACCAGCCACGCGATCGAATTCGCCTCCGGGTCCGCCCGGTATTCGAGCAGGGCCGGTCCGGCCTGCCGCAGCACCGAACGCACCACGCCGCCGACCCGGCCGTAGGCCTCACTCAACAGCTCGCCTGACAGCATCCGTCTCCCCCGCTCTGGTTCGTTTCTCTCAGACTAGCTTCGAGGCGCCCGTGCGGAGTAACGCCGAAACGACGCTGCGGGCACAAAATGGGACTACGTTTCCCAGTGAATCGTTGGCGGAGCCACTCGATGGACAACCCATCAAGAGGATGGCGGGACAAGTATGAGCATCGTCGGACCCGATCCCACTCCCCTGCCCCGGTATCCGCGCGGGACGCTGCTCCTCGTCGGCCTCGCCGCCGCAACGGTCACGGCGATCGGGATGAGCAGCATCCGCGGCATTCTGGCGCCGGTCCTGCTCACTCTCGTGCTCTCCATCTGCGCGCATCCGGTGCGGGTGCGCCTGGAGAAGCGTGGAGTACCGCACGGCCTCGCGACCGGATCGGTGATCCTCGTCGTCTTTGCTCTGCTGTCCGGCTTCTTCTACGTCGTCATCGTGGCCATCTCCCAGTTCGTCTCGATGCTGCCCAACTATGCCGCGGAGATCCACGACCTCGGCCTCTCCCTGAGCGAGTTCCTCAACACGATCGGCATTGGCGACGCGCAGATCCAGGCGATGACAGAGGGTTTCACGCCCAGCCGGTTCGTCCCCTACCTCACCGGTTTCCTCGGCAGCTTCTTCGGCATCGTCGGCTTCCTGGTCATCGTCCTGACCATGCTGATCCTGATGTCCTCGGACGCGTCCTATGCGCACACCATCCTCGGGCAGTTGAGTCAGCGCAGGCCCGGCCTCGTCGATGCCCTCAAGACCTTCGCCGCGAATGTTCGCCGCTACATGGTCGTGACGACCGTGCTCGGATTGGCGCAGGGGCTTCTCAACACCATCGCGCTGTGGATCCTCCAGGTGCCCGCCGCGCTGCTCTGGGGACTCCTGGCCTTCCTCTGCAGCTTCATCCCCAACATCGGCTATTTCTTCGCCATCACCCCGCCCATCGTGTTCGGCTATCTTGTCGGCGGCTGGCCGACCGTGATCGCCGTGATCATCGTCTACGGTGTGATCAACGGCGGCGTGCAGTCGATCATCCAGCCCAAGGCCGTCGGCAGCGCGGTCTCCCTCAACCAGACCATCACCTTCTTCTCTGTGCTGTTCTGGGCCGTCGTGATCGGACCGATCGGCGCCATCCTCGCGATCCCCCTCACGCTGCTGGCCCGAACGTTCCTCGTCGACTCCGATCCAGACATCGCGTGGGTCAGACCGGCATTCGGACCGACCACCGAGACGCGTCGCCTCCTGAAGGCGGCGGATGTCGCAGACAAGAATGCGCGGAAATCGAAGGCTCCCAAGCCGCCAGACCCGACGCCCGCGAACCCGCCGGAGCCCCGGCGCACGGCGTGAGGCGCTCCCATGCTGCCCACAATCGGACGACTGCTCCCGCTGGCGCTCGCCGTCGCGCTCAGCACCACGCCCCTCCTGGTGACGGTACTGCTGTTGCTGTCTCCGAAGCAGCGCTGGTCGGCCCCGGCCTTCCTCGTGGGCTGGACCGTCGGGCTGATCATCGTCACGGCCCTGTTCACGGCGACGTTGACCTGGCTTCCCCCGGCCGACATGTCCGTCGTCCAACCCGCCCTCGGCTGGGTCGAGATCGCCCTCGGCGCCGCTCTCCTCGCATCCGGCGTGTGGAAGCTCCTGCATCCGTCCCCGCCCCGGTTGGCGGAACCCGCCTGGCTCAACCGCATCGCGACGCTGGGCCCGGTGTCCTGCGCCGGGGTCGGACTCGTGCTCAACATCCGGCCCAAGGCGCTCGTCCTCGGCACGGCCGCCGGGCTCGCCCTGAGTGCGCGCGCGCTCCCCCTGGCAGAGTTGGTGATCTGCATCCTCGTCTACACCGTCATCGGAGTCTCGAGCGTCGCGGTTCCCGTCATCATGACCCTGGCGTCACCGCAGACCATGGTCAAGCCACTCGAGGCGCTCAAGAAGCGCATCATCAACCCGTCCCAGACCGTCACCGTCGTCGTGGCCCTCATGCTCGGAGCCCTCATCCTCGGCGACGGAATGACCCGGATCTGACCCCTCGACCCCGGGGGTTGATGTGGCCAGAACGCCGGCCGTGCCTGCACGAATCGGAGGTTCTCGCCCCGCGATCAGTGAGCGGGCGGATCCGCGCTCACGGAGGCAACAGGATCGACGCGCCAGCGTGACCACGGCCAGACCCCGTCCATTTCGACCTCGAGCGAGAAGCTCAACACGACCCGGATCACAACGATCACGGCCAGGACGAGGACACTCGCCACGGTCGGTTCGACGAGGATGGTCCGGATGATATCCGCCACGATCAGGACCTCGAGACCGAGCAGGATGGCCCGGCCCAGGTCACGACGAAGGCCGACGTACGCCTGGGTGCGGGTGGCGGTTCGCAGCACCCGCGGCAGGGCGACAGCAAAGGCCAGGGCCCCGCCGAGCACCATGATGATCGCGCCGGCGGCCTCGACCACCTGCACGCCGGCCGAAATGACCTGCTCGAAGTCCATAGCCATCCTTCCCTTCGGGTGCTCAGACGCTACCCCGTCTTCACCTCCCGGCCGAGGCATGCCCCTCTACAGCCGGCATCACCGAGCAGGGAAAGCCGCTGCCAGCATCCGCTCGCTGGAACCGTGGCTGCCGGGAGGCACCAGGGCGGGCAGGAGGATCTCCCACATTTCCCGGACTCGCTGCCGCAGGTCGGCGCGCTCAGTGAAGACGTCGGAGACCATCTGGACCCCCGTGAATGCGGGAATGATGAAGTGCGCCAGCTTCTCGGCATCCGTGTCGGCGCGGAGCTCGCCCGCCACAGTGGCGGCCCGGGCCAGAGTCTCGAAGGTTGCGAGCCAGTCTTCGTAGGGACGCGTCACCGACCGATCGAACGTTGATGTCTCCGTCGTGAGGCGGATGCCGGCACGAACGATGGGATCGGTGGTCAGGCGTTCAGCGAGATCCGCACAGAGCCGGAGCATTGACTCGAGTGGCCCGCTCGATGATTCGAGTATCCGTGTCGCGGCAGCGGTCGCGATCTCGTGCTCCGCGTCGATCACCGCGAAGGCAACGTCGTCCTTGGACGGGAAGTGAAAGTACAGGGCACCTTTCGTGACGCCGGCGGCGGCGATGATGTCCGCGAGTGTCGCGCCGCCGAAGCCCAGGCGATAGAAGACGTCAGCGGCCCCCGCGATGACCTTCTCGCGAGTCAGCATCGCTCGCTCCTGCATGACGGTCATCGTGATCCTTCGGGTGTTCGCACATCGTCACTCCGGTTCACGGAGTGACTCGACCTTCGGTGCCTGCCTCAGCGCCACCCGAATCATCAGGACTCCGGCTGCCATCACCACGGAGATGCCCAGGACCGGTCCCACCGCGTATCCGAGCCAAAAGAGCGGCATGAATACGAGACCGGCGATGACGAGTGCTGTTGAAATGTCTGCCAGCTGCGCTCGCGTTGTTTGTTTCAAACTTCCCCCCAGATGTTTGTTCGGAGAGCTCGGCACCGGCCGAACGTGAGTTCAGCACCGTGCTCACCGCCCCCGGCATCGTCGACGTCGGCACTGCGCCAGTCAGCGAACGCCCCCGTCAATCCAATAAAAAACCGATTTCCCCGTTTGTTTGGTTCCCCTCGCTGAGTGTACGCCATCTGCGCTGCGACAGGTCGGTTCAGCACAAGAAAATCCTGGTCGAACTTCTCGCTCGCGTCGAGGTCTTACTGCTTCTCCGAAGCCGTCGTGCGGTCCAGTGCCCCCAGCCGCAGCGACGAGAGAGCGAACATCGTCGCGATCAAGCCATCAACGACAATCGGAATTATCGAGGAGGCGGAGTCCGAACCGCCTCGGAAGGTGAGCAGCACGTAAATCGCCTGCGACCCGAACAACAGCGCGAAAACGAAACCCGACGTCGGACGCGCCGTCATCTTCCACCAGGGCCGCCTCTGCTCGACCGGTTCGCCCTCGCCACGAAAGGTGCGCACGGCAAATCCGACCACGATCAGTGCCAACACCCCGGCAACGACGGGAATGGCCGACGACGGGAGGCCGATCGCCAATGCCGCGCCGAGCATGAAGACTACGCAGCTCGCCACAACGTACGCGATCTTCGTTGACGTGCTTGTGATTCGAATTGGCATGAACTCCCCCTAGAACCCGTGTCGTGCGCGCACCATCATCCGGGACGTGCGGAACCATGATCGCACCCGGCACAGGAACGCTGTCCGACTTAGCGCCCGTCCTCAACATAGTACGTTTGACCGGCTTTTCCACAGGTGATTTGTGGGCGTGCGGATGCCGGTGGAATGTCGGTGGTGGTCCGTAGAGTGCCCCCATGACAGTTGAAGAACCCTCAGAATCTCACCTGGACAGCACGGCGGAACCACCGCCCGAGACCCCTCCCAGGGCCCCTGCCAACATCCCTCCCGACGTCCCTCCTGACGTCCCTCCCGACACTTACCTCAACGCCCAGCACCTCGGCCTGGTGGAGCCATCTCTCGCCGAGGTGTATGACGCGATCATGGAGGCGGACCGGGAAATGAACCGGGCCGCTGCTCGCCGGGCTGATGCGATCTATACCGCGCAGCGGGTACTGGCCGACGTCGGCCGGGCCCGAGCGGAGGCCGCCGTGCAGGCCGGCGGGCGGCGCCCGCCGTGGTCGCCGGAGGAGGCCACGAAGGAAGAGTTCACCTGCGAGGTCGCCGCCCTGCTCCGGCTCCCGCGGCGCACGACGGAAACCCTGATCGAAGCCAGCCGCACCCTCGCCGAGGAACTCCCCGCAACCCGGGAAGCGTTGTCGTCCGGGGCGATCAGTTACCGGCACGCGCAGGTGATCATGGATCAGGCGTGGGGCATCCGTATGGGGGATGACCCGGTTTCGGCCGCCCGGGCGCGGGCCGTGTTCGAAGACGTCCTCGTGCCCGATGCGGAGTTCCTGACCGTCGCGAAGCTCGCCGACCGGGCCCGGAGGGTCCGGGAACGCACCCACCCGGAAACCATCACCGCCCGACACCAGAAAAGCGTCGAGGACCGACACGTAGTGTTCCAGGCCCTCAACGACAGCATGGCGTCCCTCTACGTGACCGGCGACGCCGAGAAGATCCAGGCCGCCTACCACCGCACCCTCGACACCGCCCTGACCCTGCAGGGCCCGGACGAGGAACGCACGCTCACCCAACTCGCCGCGGACGTACTCACCGACGTCCTGATCGGCGGGGTCACCCCGGACGGAGTGGGCACAGGGGTGGCCGCGCAGGTGAACGTCACCGTCCCCGTGCTGACCCTGTTGGGGAAGAGTGAGGAACCCGGGTATCTGGCCGGGTACGGGCCGATCGACCCCGACACCGCGAGGCGCCTGGCGGCCGGGGCGCCGAGCTTCACCCGGCTACTCACCCACCCCGAGACCGGGGTCGTGCTCTCCATGGGACGCGACACCTACAAGGTCCCAGCCGCGCTCAAGAAGTGGCTGGAGGTGCGGGATGAAACCTGCACCTTCCCCGGCTGCCGCCGCTCCGCGAAACGCTCCGACGTGGACCACAGCGTCGAGTGGCAACACGGCGGCGAAACCGACGCGATGAATCTCGCCCACCTGTGTCCGTATCACCACGCGGTGAAGAGCTACACGCGGTGGACACCGCGGCACCTGGGTGACGGCCGTATCGAGTGGACGTCCCCGGCCGGGTACCGCTACATCGTCGAACCCTCCGCCGACATGCGACCACCCAAACAACGCAAACCCGCACCGAAACCACCGGCCCCGGTCGTCGACGTCTGGAACCTCGACCCCGAACCCGACGACCCCGACAACCCCGACGACCCCAGCCCGTTCTAGACGCTGTACGGCGGCGTCTCCTCGACCGCGTGAGCCCCTTCGGTGGAGGGAGGCGGAGCATCAACCGTGCGTGCCAGGTCCGGCTCGAGATCCTTGCGCAGCCAGACTCGAAGCGATCCCCATCTGGTCATCAGGGAGCCCGGTTCGGGATGCTGGCTCTGACCACTACCGGCTTGACGCCATGGTCCAGACATCAGGTCCCCGGTCATACGTCCACTCCTGATCTGTTGCCGTCTCAGTGGCGACGTCTCGGAACCAGTAGGTCTGGTCCGGGTCCCACCCCGCGAGGACGCTCGCCCGATCATCATCGACCACGATCGCCCTCCCGGCGGTGGTCAGGTACCCGGCGACCGACACGTGAACTGCGTCGACGTCCCGCTGGACGTCCTGCCAGTCCGGGATGACCCAACTCCCCCGTCGGCCTGTGGTGCGGTACCAGTCCTGCCGACGGGATGCGGTGACGTCGAGCGGGTATCGCCGGCACAGCTCCGCCCACGCATCGGGGCCATCGATCTCGTAGATCCGGACGTCTCCGGGAACACGGATTCTTCGGGCGGCGGCCGCAGCCCAGCCGAGCCCGTCCTCCACGAGCCACAGACCGACGGGGCCCCTCCCTGCCAGCCATCGAGTGGTGCGCGTCAACAAGTACGGTGGCCGCGACCACCAGGTCCCGCTGAACCTGGCTTCGGGATCGGGAGGCCGCTCGCGGTCGGCGACGGCCTCCTCGTCGAGCTGGTGCGCGTGCCACTGCTCGAGCACCTCTCCGGCGTTCACCGGGGTCGATCGCGCGGAGCCCGTGGTGCCGGGAAACGAAACGGCCCACTGCCCGGTCGTGTCTACCGGGTCCTTCCAGCCGACGGCGCAGGCCGAGGCAATCAGCGCAGTCGCCATGCGGCCGAGCGCCTCTCGAACCTCCGGCACGCTGACGAGGACGTCCTCGCCGTCGGGCTCCTGCCAATACCGCGCGTTGTCGACGGCAGAGCGCAGCGACGACAGCACTGCGCCGTCGTGAGGTTCGGCGAGGGGCAGGCTGTTCAGGAGACGCGCGACGTCTTCAGGCGAGGTGTGCAGATGTGAATACTCGCCGCCGCCCGCCCCGGCGAGGACCCGCGATGTTCCGCGCCCAGGATCCAGATCGTAAGCCGCCTGGGTCACGGCCGCTGTGAGCGCATCCACTGCAGCGCTCTCGTGGTTCCCCCCTCGTAGCGCCGCGTCCAGGCACAGGCGCCTTCCGCGGGGGCCGGCGAGCAATTCAGCGGGAGTCAGATCCATGGCCTGGGTCGCTGTGATTCGTTAGTCCGCCATCGACGGCGTCGAGCGGCTCCGTGACCGACTCAATCGATCGCCGCAGACGATGGCCAGCACGCCGAGGAACATAGCGCTGCCGACTCGGATCAGTCCATCGAGGGCACCGATCAGGATGATCGGCGTCAGCGCAGATTGTTGAGTGTCCCCGGCTGCGATGACCTGCGTCAACAGCCACGGCACGGACACTGCAACCAGAGCCCAGGCGGGCGCCCAATTCCACGGCGCCGGAACGACACCGGCCCGAGCGATCTGAATGACGGCAACGAGAGCGGCCGCGAACTGGACGAAGGGATCGATATACCCGAACTGAAGCAACGACCCCGGCGGCGAATCGTGCGGGAAGGCCGCGATCAGAACGGACGAGAAGACTTGTCCCAGGACCAGCCAGACAGCCAGCACGGTCAACGCGGCAGTACCCAGTGGCCGCCGTGCCGTGACACTCCCCGATCCCCGCAGTCCGAAGGCGAACACGAGCAGGGCCGCCGCATACACCGCCACACGGATGACGCCACCCGCGCCGATCAGTGTGGTCACGGCCTGCGCGGCCACTCCGAAGACCACGCTGACCAGCAGCAGGACACCCCCGACGGTCCAGGCCCGGCCGGGTGCCACAGGAGCAGGATTCTGAGAAGTAGCCATGTTGCCGCACTGTACTCGTCATCAGCAGAGAGTGACCCACCCCCAAAGGGGGCCTGCCCACCCCGGATGGGATGAACTCGCTCGCGCTCTCCACGCCTCTCGCCGGCATCTCAATTCGCAAGCGGGTCCCGAGCGTGGCGCCGCCTCTTGCAGCTTCGAGGACGCTCATTGGTTGCCAGCCGTGTCTGCGGACGCCATCTCGCGGACCTGAATCTCGTCGGTCTTCGTCTCACATGTCGCAGTCATGGCTAAATCATGACTACAACAAAAAAGGGCCCCGTTCATGTGAACGGAACCCTTTGCTGATCTTGCTTTGTGGTGCACCCCCCGGGACTTGAACCCGGAACCCACTGATTAAGAGTCAGTTGCTCTGCCAATTGAGCTAGAGGTGCGTATTTGTTACTCCGGGACGACCCGAAGCGACTCTAGAGAATAACACCGGAAACGTCTCCGGCGCCAATCGAGGCCGCGCACCGGTGAGTCGCGCGGAAATTACTATCCTTGGGAGTGTGACCGACGCGACAATTCCTGCCCGAAACAACGCCTCAGACGAGCCCTCGACCTCTGACACCGTCTACAGCCTCGACGAGGATCTGGCCCTCGCCATCGAGCTCGCCGATGCCGCGGACGCCATCTCACGCGACCGCTTCACCGCGATGGACCTCGTCGTCACGACCAAGCCGGACCGCACCCCGGTGACCGACGCCGACCAGGCCGTCGAACGGGCCATCCGGACCCTCCTGTCCGAACGTCGTCCGAACGACGGCATTCTCGGCGAGGAATACGGAACCGCCGGCTCGACCGTGCGACAGTGGATCATCGACCCGATCGACGGCACAGCAGGTTTCCTCCGCGGCGTTCAGATCTGGGGCACCCTGATCTCGCTCGCGGTCGACGGAGTGCCCGTCGTCGGCGTGGTGAGCTCCCCCGCCCTCGGCAAGCGCTGGTGGGCACGCACGGGCACCGGAGCCTGGTCGAGCGACGAGCGCACCCCCGGCGCCGCGCCGCGCCAACTCCAGGTCTCCGGCGTCGCGACCCTCCCCGACGCCTCTCTCAGCTACAACAGCATTCAGCAGTGGGATCAGACCGGCCATCTCGACGAACTTGTCGCCCTGTCGCGATCGGTCTGGCGCACCCGGGCATATGGCGACATGTGGTCGTACATGCTCCTCGCCGAGGGCGTGCTCGATATCGTGGCCGAATTCGACCTCAAGCCGTACGACCTGGCTGCACTCATCCCGATCGTTCAGGAGGCCGGCGGCACGTTCACCTCGGCCGACGGGCTCGAGGGCCCCTGGCACGGCAGCTCGCTCGCCACCAACGGGCCCCTGCACGCCGCAACCCTCGAGGTCCTCCGCACGGCGGCGGGCGGCGCCGCCCGCACGGCCCGTCACGGCTGATGCCGCCCTCGCTCCCCGGGGCGGGGCGGAGCGCCAAGCTCTCTGCCCGGCGCGCACTCGTCACGCGCTCCGTCGTCACGCGCTCCGTCGTGACGCGCTCCGTCGCCGCCGCAGCGCTCGCCCTCGGCCTGTCGCTCGCAGCGAGCGGATGCGCTGCGGTCGCCAGTCTCTCTCCCTCGGCGGGTGCCGGGAACGGCTCGGTTGCCGCGTCAGCAACGGCGGCGCCGATCGAGGTGGCGGACGTCCTCGTCGGGGACTGCTTGGACGGCCTCGGGGACGCCGACCTCGCATCCACTTCGACCGTCACCCTGGTGCCGTGCACCGAGCCGCATGCCTTCGAGGTCTACGCCGGCTTCGACCTGCCGATCGGGACGTATCCCGGCGAGGACGCGGTCGTCGCCGCGGCCGAAGACGGCTGCGGCACCCGGTTCGAAGCCTTCACCGGAAGCGCATACGACGGTTCCCAGCTCGACTACAACTACTTCATTCCGCCGGAGGACGACTGGACGATCTCCGGCAGCCATCTGGTCTCGTGCCTCATCGACGACCCTGCGGGGCCCGTGACCGGAACCCTCGCCCAGGCCCGCCGCTGACGCGAGGGCTGCCCCTCCGGTTCGACGGGTCAGGCTTCGCTGTCCCACTGGGTGCCGTCGAGGTCCCCACGCAGCGTGCCCGTCGCCCTGTCGACGGCGGCGCCGACGGTGTCGGCGAAGCGCTCCGGAGGGAACCGTGTGCCCAGCCCATAGCGACGCAGCACGTCTTTCACCGGCCCTTTCATCTCCGCGAAGATGAGGGTGGCCCCGCGCGATGTCAGGAATTCGTCGAGCTCGAGCAGCTCGTCGACGGCCGTGGTGTCGATATCGGTGATGGGCTCCGCGGCCAGGATGACGGTGCGAACGTCGGGACCGGCCGCGCTGACCGTCGCCCGGACATAGTCGTCGAAGATCCCGCCATTGGCGAAGAAGAGCGGCGCGTCGAAACGCACGATGACGATGCCGGGCAGGCGCTCGCCGTCCGGATGCCGCGACAGGTCGTGGTAGCCCCGGAGACCGCGGATACGGCCTAACTCCGCCCGATACGGCCGCCAGGCGTGACCGACGAACTCGCCGAGCGACAGGACGACCGCGACGATGATCCCCTCGATCACTCCGACGACGAGCACGCCGAGGAAGGCGGCGACGGACAGGAAGGCATCGGTCCTGCTCATCCGCACGAGGGCGACGAATCCCGTGATGTCGACGAGCCCCGCCGCCGCGACCATGACGACGGCCGCGATCGTGGCGGAGGGCAGATAGTCCGTGACCCCGGGTGCGAGCAGCATGAACAGGACGAGAAGCACCGCCCCGGCCACTCCCGCAAGTTGCGAGCGCGCCCCGGCATTCTCAGCGGCGGCCGTACGCGACGACGACGCCGAGATGGGGAACCCGCCCAGCAGGCCGGCGAACAGGTTCGAGGCGCCGACCGCCACCATCTCCTGGCTGCCGTCGACGTTGTCCCCGCGGCGGGCGGCGAAGGTGCGGGAGAGCACCGCGGTGTCAGCGAAGGCGATGAGCGCCATCCCGAGCGCGGGAAGGGCCAGGCCGACGACATCCGCCCCCTGCAGGCCGGCGAGGGCGGGTGCCGGGAGCCCGGCGGGAAGAGCGCCGACGACGGGGATGTCGCCGTGGAGCCTGAGGACTCCCGTCAGCACCATCGAGGTCACGACCGCGACGAGGATCCCGGGGATGCGGCTCTTCGTCCAGACCAGGACCAGAATGACGGCGAGTGAACCGATTCCGAACAGCATCGCGGTCGGGTTCACCCGGCCGCGCGCGATGCCGGTGACGATGGCGATCGCATCTCCCAGGGGTGACTCCGAGGAGATGGAGAAGCCGAGGATCGGTGGGATCTGCGACAGGATGACGATCACCGCGAGCGCATTGAGGTAGCCGACCCGGATCGGCTTGGAGAGCAGGTCGGTCACGAACCCCAGGCGCAGTAGTCCGCCCAGGATGAGTACTGCACCGACCATGACGCCCAGGAGTCCGGCGAGGGCAACGGCCCGGCCGCTGTCCCCCGCGGCGAGCGGCAGGATGGCCGCGGCGATGATCGGCGCCAGCGCCGAGTCCGGGGCGAGCACCAGGATCCGGGAGGGCCCGAAGATGGCGTAGGCGATGAGGGGGACGATCGTGGCGAAGAGGCCGGTCTCGGGCGGAAGGCCAGCGACCTCGGCATAACCGATGCCGATCGGGATGAGCAGGGCGGTCAGGATCGCCCCCGCGCGCAGATCCTTCAGCAGCCACGAGCGCCGGTAGCTCAGCGCCGTGGCGACACCCGGCACCCATCTGCGCAGTCCGTTGACGGCCATCCGGCTCCTCGTCCGAAGTCATCATGCCGCGAAAGCGCCGGGCGGACTACCGGGCCGTGCGACGGGTGAAGACCAGATGCACGACTCCGGACGGAGACGGGGTGGCCTCGATGTCGAAGCGCTGTTCGAGTCCTTCGAGCCCGTCCCAGAGCCGTTCGCCCCGGCCCACGACGATCGGTGCGAGGACGATGTGCATGTGGTCGATCAGATCGGCCTCGAGGAACTGTCGGACCGTGCTGACGCCGCCGCCAATCCGCACGTCGAGGTCCCCGGCCAGGGCGCGAGCCTGCTCGAGGGCCGAGGCGGGGTCGGCGTCGACGAAATGGAAGGTCGTTCCGCCGTCCATCGCGAGTACCGGCCGAGGATGGTGGGTCAGGACGACGACGGGGGTGTGGAACACCGGGTTGTCGCCCCACCATCCCTTCCACTCGTCGTCTTCCCAGGGACCGCGCGCCGGGCCGAACTTGTTGCGCCCCATGATCTCGACGCCGATCCCGGGACCCCAGGCGCTCGCGAACGCATCGTCGACGCCGAAGGATGCCGACGACTCCCCGTGGAGGCCCATCGCACGGAACGTGCGCGTCGCGATCGCCCACTCCATGAGCCGGGAGCCGGCGTGGCCGAAGGGAGTGTCGAGCTGCTGGCCCTCACCGGCGCCGAAGCCGTCGAGGGAGACCGAGAAGTTGTGCACGCGGACGAGGGACATGTCATCTCCTGGAGTCGTGGCCTGTGGGAATCACACTATGGCGATTCGGCCCGCGTATTCAAGGACGCAACGACTCACGACCGCCGGTCGGACGGAGATCCAACGACTCAACAACGTGTGACAGGAACCGATGGTGGAGATGGGGGGAATTGAACCCCCGTCCACTGCTGTGGTCATATGCCTTCTACGGGTGTATCCAGTGAAGTCGTTCTACTCGGCTCCGGAATTTGCCACTGTCAGCTAATCCGACGAGCCCAGCCCTCGTTTAAGTCCCCCTACACCCCGCGGCTCAGAGTAGGAGCAATCTCTCTAAATGACGTCAGGGTCCGGGTAGAGAGCATTCCCGGCCTGACGGACTCTCTAGTTGCTTTACTTAGGCCGCGAGGGCGTAAGCAGAAGCAGAGTCAGTGCGGTTTGTTTTGGCACTTATTGTTTTGCAGGGAGCGTTAACGAGTTAACCCTGCATCCTCGACCCGCTTCTCACAATTGCGCAGGCAATGTCGAAACCGATCATCCCCATGCGCACTCGTCGCCCTGGTTCGGCGCCACCGGCTTGCGGTGGAATGAGTGGGTCCTGTCACACGCTGTTGAGTTGTCAAGACTGCACACGTTCTTTCGAACTGCTCGTGCAGCCCTTCAGTCTACAACACTTGTGCCGGGATGTGGGGCGACGGCCAGGAGGACGCGCTCAGCTTCTGAGTCACTGGGAACGATCACGTCTAGGGATGCGGCACCCGACCGGACCGTGACGACACTCGCCTCCGCGTAACGCGGATGCCGGTGCACAGTGACAAAGTCCAGCCGCGCCAGGAACACGATCAGGCGGGAGCTCGACAATTCGGATCGGTCGGCGAGTCCGAACCAGTCACGGCGGGACAGGATCTGCACCTCCGCGTCGGTCCCGCAGACGATGGCGCCGTGCAGCACGGTCGGACGCAACAGGTTCAGCACGCCGGCCAGGAAGCCGCCGTCCACCCGGACCCGCTGCCGCGGATGCGCGGCGTAGAGGTGGAGTTCGGGCTCGCGATCCCGAAGATTGGTCCAGTCCGCCATCAGGTCCGCGTCGGTCGCCCGGAATGCGGCGGAGTTGAGGACGGCATTGGGCCGGCGGTCGACGGCGGGGCCGACCGGGAAAGTGAGCATCGACGCTGCGAGCGTTGCGGCTTCGGGTGAGCCGACTGTCACGGCCGAACCGAGCGACATGTCGCGGAGGAGGTCGACGAATCCGCTGACGACCTCGCGCGAGGAGCCGTTGTAGCCGATCTGGAGCACGCTGCCGTCCCGGGAGTGCACCCGCAGGCGACCGTCGGTCAGGTCGACGCTGTCCTCGATGGCGACGACGGCGTCGTAGGGCAGGGTCGAGCCGGCGTATTCGGAGCCGGTCCTGCTCAACACGGTGAGGTCCACGTCCCCCGCGATGATCAGGTGGTCGTAGAGATCCATGGTGGGGTCAGCGTCCCTGCGGGGGATGTTCCGCGGCACCTTGAGCACGAGCCGTTCCGACGTGGGATCGCAGCCGAAGTCACGAAAGAGCCGCGGGACCTCATCAAGCGTCCGCACCGCGTCCACCCAGGGGCCGAAGGCGTTGTATTCCGCGTCGGCTGTACTCATTGTCTTTATCGTAACGCCCGGCATTTGTCGTATTGATGCACTTGGGCGCGCCCGGCCACCCCCCGAGCGGGCCGCCGGGTCATCCGCTGCTTCGGGCGGTCAGTCGCCGAGGTGCTTGCGCGCGGACATCGCGCGGTCGGACTCGCGCTTGTCCTGACGTTCGCGCAGGGTCTGGCGCTTGTCGTATTCCTTCTTGCCCTTTGCGACGGCGATCTCGACCTTGGCCTTGCCGTTGCTGAAATAGATCCGCAGCGGGACGAGCGTGTAGCCGCCCTCTTTGGTCTTGTGGCTGATCTTGACGATCTCCTGCTTGTGCAGCAGCAGTTTGCGCTTGCGCCGCGGCGGGTGGTTCGTCCAGGTGCCGGCCATGTATTCCTGGATGTGCACGGCGTCGAGCCAGGCTTCGCCGCCCTCGATGAAGGCATAGCCGTCGACGAGCGAGGCGCGTCCCGCGCGAAGCGACTTCACCTCGGTTCCGGTCAAGACCATTCCGGCCTCGTACGTCTCCTCGATGAGGTAGTCGTGGCGTGCCTTGCGATTGGTCGAGACGACCTTTTCGCCGATTTCCCTGGGCACGGGTTACTCCTCAACGTCGTTGGGTGGGCAGGCCGAGGACCGGCCAGCCCACCAGTCTAGCGCTCGGCGGGAGGCTAGACCTTCAGATAGCGGGTGATGGCGAAGTTGGCGGAGAACGCCGCGAGTACCGCGCCGACCACCAGCAGAATCGGCACGACAAGGAGCGCATCCTGCATCCCCACGAGCGAGAAGCCCGTGAGTCGGGAACCGAGGAAGCCCTGCACGAACCATTGCACCAGGGCAAGGATCGCACCACCCGCCAGGAGCGATCCGAGGAGCGCGGCAAAGACGCCCTCGAGGATGAACGGTGTCTGGATGAACCGGTTCGACGCGCCGACGAGTCTCATGATGCCGAGTTCTCGCCGCCTCGAGAACGCCGACAGCCGGATGGTGGTGGCGATCAGCAGCGCCGCCGCCACGAGCATGAGCGCGGCGATACCGATCGCCGTGTAACTCGCCGCGTTGAGCACGGAGAAGATCTGGTCGAGGTATTTGCGCTGGTCCGCGACGTTCTCGACCCCGGCGACGCCGGACAGGCTCTCGACGAGCACGTCCGATTGGGACGGGTCCTTGAGGTTCACCCAGAAGGTCTGGTTCAGCTGGTCGGGCGTCACGTAGTCGGCGACGGGGTTGCCGGCGAACTGCTTCTTGAAGTTCTCGAAGGCCTGCTCGTGCGTCTCGAAATAGTACTTGTCCACGAACGGGGACAGCGTCGCAGACTCGAGCTGCGCCTTGACAGAGTCGATCTGGTCCTGGCTGGCCTCTCCGCCGGTGCAGGTCTCCCCCGGCGAGATGGCGGTACACATGTAGATTCCGACCTGCGCACGGTCGTACCAGAAGTTCTTCATCTGGCCTATCTGCATCTGCATCAGGATCGCGGCGCCGACGAAGGTCAGCGAGATGAAGGTCACGAGCACGACGGAGACAACCATCGAGGCATTGCGACGCAGGCCGTTGGCGGCTTCGGAGAGCACCAGTCCGAGTCTCATCGGGTGGGTCCCACATTCTGTTCGCCGGTCTGGTCTGGTTTCTCGCCGGGAGCACGCAGCCCCAGTCTCTCGGCCAGGGTGAGCTGGTCGAGAACGTCGTCCTGGGTGGGCGCCATCGGTCGCGTCATGTACGTCGGCTGCTCGGCCGCACCGGCCGCGGTCGGGGAATCGTCGGCACCCGTCCCCGGGGTCGTCTCGTGGGCATCCGCCTGCGGCTCGCGGCCGGGAACGAAGACCGCCGAGGTCAGCGGGAGGGGCATGCCGGAATCCGCGGCGATCGCCATGGCCTGCTCACCGAACGGTTGCGGAACGGAAGCGGGCGGCGTGACCGGGGCCGCAGCGACTGCTCCCGTCTCGGCGAGGGAGACGGCACGCGCCGGGGCGTCGGGGACGATGACGACGGGCGTGATGGGTGCCGCAGGAACGACAACGGCGGCGGGCGCAAGCGGTGCGGGCACGGGTGCGGACGGGTGGGTGAGGGCGGGAGTCGCCGGGGCCATCGGGTTCGCCTGGTTTGCGGGGTTCGCCGGGGCGAAGACCGAGGGCAGGACGCTCGGAGCGAGCGCGGACACGGTGCGCTGCGGATCGACGGCCGGCTTCCGGTGCAGGCCGGCCCCGAGCGGAATGATCGGGATGCCCGCAGTCGCGTAACCGCCCTGGCGTTCGTCGCGCACGATCTTGCCGCCGGAAAGCTCGATGACGCGGCGCTGCATCTTGTCGACGATGCCGGCCTCGTGCGTGGCCATGACGACCGTCGTGCCACCCGCGTTGATGCGCTCGAGGAGGGCCATGATGCCCGCGCTCGTGGTGGGGTCGAGGTTTCCGGTCGGCTCGTCGGCGAGGAGGACCTGGGGCTTGTTGACGATGGCGCGTGCGATCGCGACCCGCTGCTGCTCGCCGCCGGAGAGTTCGTGGGGCAGCCGGAGCGCCTTCTCGGCGAGTCCGACCATCTTGAGCGTGTCGGGAACGGCCTCCTGGATGAAGCCGCGCGACTTTCCGATCACCTGGAGGCTGAAGGCGACGTTCTCGAAGACGCTCTTGTTCGGCAGCAGCCGGAAGTCTTGGAAGACGACCCCGAGGTTGCGCCGGAAGTAGGGAACCTTGCGGTTCGAGATCGACCGCAAGTCCTGGCCGAGCACGTGGATGCGTCCGCTCGTCGGCTTGTCCTCCTTGAGGATCAGCCGCAGGCAGGTTGATTTACCCGAACCGGATGCACCGACGAGGAAGACGAACTCGCCGCGCAGAACCTCGACGTTGATGTCGTCGAGGGCCGGTCGGGTCGTTCCCGGATATTTCTTAGTGATGCTGTCAAAACGGATCATGGCCCCTTGAGCCTAGGCAGGCATCCTGTATTTTGCCACTGCGACATACCGGCGGGCCAGCTTCCCAGGCAGGAACCCCCGAAATGGGCCCCGTCCTGCGAGTGGGTTCAGTCCTGCGAGTGGGTTCAGTCCTGCGGTGCCTGCTTGCGCCAGCGGATGCCGGCGGAGATGAATCCGTCGAGGTCGCCGTCGAAGACCTGGGTGGGGTTGTTGACCTCGTAGTTCGTGCGGAGGTCCTTGACCATCTGGTACGGAGCGAGCACGTAGCTGCGCATCTGGTCGCCCCAGCTCGCCGTGATGACGCCGGCGAATTCCTTCTTGGTCGCGGCTTCCTGCTCGCGCTGGATCAACAGGAGCCGGGACTGCAGCACCCGCATGGCGGCCGCGCGGTTCTGGATCTGGCTCTTCTCGTTCTGGCAGCTCACCACGGTGCCGGTCGGGAGGTGGGTGATCCGCACGGCGGAGTCCGTCGTGTTCACGGACTGACCGCCCGGCCCGCTCGACCGGAACACGTCCACCCGGATGTCGGTGTCGGGGATCTCGATCGACTCGGTCTGCTCGATGAGCGGCACGACCTCGACGGCGGCGAAGGAGGTCTGGCGCTTGCCCGCGGAGTTGAAGGGGCTCATCCGCACGAGCCGGTGGGTGCCCGCTTCGACGCTGAGCGTGCCGAAGGCATACGGCGAATCGATCTGCAGGGTCGCGGACTTGATCCCCGCCTCTTCCGCATAGCCGACGTCCAGCACCGTGACCGGGTAGTCGTGCTGTTCGGCCCAGCGCAGGTACATCCGCATCAGCATCTCGGCGAAGTCGGCGGCGTCGACGCCACCGGCACCCGAGCGAATGGTCATCACGGCGGGTCGTTCGTCGAATTCACCGTTGAGCAGGGTGTGCACCTCGAGTTCGCCGAGCACCTTCTGCAGGCTCGCGAGTTCCGCGGTGGCCTCCTCCGCGGATTCCTCGTCGCCCTCGCCGTCGTTGGCCATCTCCACGAGGACCTCGAGGTCGTCAAGACGCTGCTCGATGTTCTCGATGCGCGCGAGCTCCGACTGACGGTGGCTGAGGTCGCTCGTGACCTTCTGCGCGTGCTCGGAGTCGTCCCACAGGTCGGGGGCCCCGGCCTGGTCGTTCAGGTCGGCGATGTCGGTGCGCAGTTGATCGATATCGATCACGGCCCGGATGTCGCCGAAGGTGGCCCGCAATGCGGCGATCTGCTCCGAAATGTCCAGCTCAATCATTTGATGCCCAGCCTACCCGGCGTCACGGGCCGCGGGCTTGTGCCGACCCGGCCGCAGTGGCGCACACGGGTAGCATCGAGGAGTCATGACAAGCGCCGAACGCCCCTTCAGCCTGCGTTCGGTGGCCCTTGCCGCCTTTCTGCCGACGTTCCTCTTCTCCGTCGGCGAGGGCGCGATCATCCCGCTGATCCCGATCGTGGCCAACAACCTCGGGGCTTCGCTCGCGATGGCCGGGTTCATCGCCGCGATGATCATGGTCGGCGAACTCATCGGCGACATCCCGAGCGGCTGGGTCGTCTCCCGGATCGGCGAGCGCAACGCGATGATCTGGGCCTCGTTCCTCGCGATCATCGCCGTCCTCGTCTGCCTGGTCGCCCCGAACCCGCTCGTCCTCGGCATCGGCATCTTCATCGTCGGCCTCGCGACGGCGATCTTCTCCCTCGCCAGGCACGCCTTCATGACGAGCTATGTGCCGGTCGCCTACCGGGCCCGGGCACTGTCGACCCTCGGCGGGATCTTCCGCGGCGGCTGGTTCGTCGGCCCGTTCATCGCGACCGCGGTCATCCGCTTCACCGGGGGCACCCAGGCCGTGTTCTGGGTGTTTGTCGTCGCCTGCCTGGGCGCCGCCCTCGTTCTCCTGCTGTTGCCCGACCCGGCGAGCACCTTCGGCACTCCCGAACTCGCGACGGCCCCCGACGGAACCGTGCGGCCCGCCGGCCAGGAACTCGCGGAAGAGGAGAGCCAGGGCCTGTTCCAGACCATCTGGAGCTTTCGCGGAGTCCTCCTCCGGCTCGGCACCGGCGCGGGCCTCGTCGGCGCGATGCGGTCGGCGCGCGCCGTCCTCATCCCGCTCTGGGCCGTCAGCATCGGCATCAGCGAGCCGGACATTGCCCTGATCATCGGCATCGCCGGCGGCATCGACTTCGCCCTGTTCTACGCGAGCGGCCAGATCATGGACCGCTTCGGCCGGATGTGGAGTGCGCTTCCGTCGATGATCGGCCTCGGCCTCGGTCTCCTCGTGCTCGCATTCACCCACGACCTGTCCGCCAACGTGCAGTGGCTCATCGGGGTCGCCATGTTCCTGTCGGTCGCGAACGGGATCGGCAGCGGAATCCTGATGACCCTCGGCGCCGACCTGGCCCCCAAGGACAACCCGGCGCCCTTCCTCGGGGCGTGGCGGTTCACCGGGGACTTCGGCAGCGCCGTCGCCCCCGTCGCCGTCGCCGGGCTCACGATCGTGTCGATCTCGCTCGCGAGCGGCGTGATGGGCGCCTTCGGACTGATCGGCGCCGTGCTCCTCGGCCGCTACATTCCGCGTTACGTTCCGCGTCGCCCCCGGCCCGCAACGAAACCGGCAACGAAGCCGGCCCCGGGATCCGGGACCCCCTGAACTCCGCCGGGCCGAGAACAATCGACGCGGAATGTTCCCCGGCCACGTGACGTTTAATGGTGTCATGCCCCTCATCGGAGAATATGAACCCAGCCCAGAGCAGTGGGTCCGCGACCAGGTCGCCCTCTACGAGAGTTCCGGCGGCCGGGAGGGCACCACGATGCGCGGCATGCCCGTCATCGTGCTGACCACGCTCGGCGCGAAGTCAGGCAAGATCCGCAAGGCCCCGCTGATGCGCGTCGAGCACAACGGCAGCTATGCCGCGATCGCCTCCCTCGGCGGTGCACCGCGCAACCCGGTCTGGTACGCCAATGTCGTCGCCCACCCCGAGGTCGAACTGCAGGACGGCACCCGGAAATGGGACATGGTCGCCCGCGAGGTCACCGGCGACGAACGCGCCGCGTGGTGGGAACGCGCCGTCGCGGCCTACCCCGACTATGCCGACTACCAGGTCAAGACCGAACGCATCATCCCCGTCTTCGTGCTCGAGCCCGTCTCCACTGAGCCCGTCTCTGCTGGTCAGGGCGCTGCTGGTCAGGGCGCTGCTGGTCAGAGCGCCGCCGGTCAGAGCGCCGCCGGCCAGAGCGCCGCCGAGCCGAGCCCGGCCGCGGCCCCGGCGCAGGACTGAGCGTGGCGCGCGCCCGCTCCGGCACCAAGCCTCCCCTGCTCGACCCGATCCGCCTCGACGACCTCACGGATGCCGACGGGTCCGAGCTCTTCTCGGGCGCCGACGTCGAGGCGCGTCGTTTCACCGACTGCGACTTCGAGGGGCGCGACCTCACCGGGGTCGCCTTCCGCGAGTGCGAATTCCACACGGTCTCCCTGAACGACGCGAAACTGCGCGGCGCGACCCTGTCGGAGTGCGTCGCCGGCGAACTGCACGCGGCCATCTTCAGCGCACCCCGCTCCGCCTGGCGTGACGTGCGCATCGAGCACTCCCGCCTCGGCTCGGTCGAGCTCTACGAGTCGAGCCTCCGTTCGGTGCAGTTCGACGGCAGCAAGCTCGACTTCGTCAATCTGCGGAACGCTCAGCTGCACGATGTGCTCCTGAGCAACTGCATCATCGAGGAGCTCGACCTCGGCAGCGCGACCGTGCAGCGACTCGAGTTGCAGAACTGCCGGATCGGCACGCTCGACGTGACGCGCGCCACGCTCAAGAACGTCGACCTGCGCGGAAGCGACTTTAGCGTGATCCGCGGCCTCGAGGGCCTCCGTGGCGCCACGATCGACGACGCCCAGCTGAGCCTCCTCGCCCCGATCATGGCCGCTCACCTCGGAATCATCGTCGAGTAGCGGCGTCGAGTAGCGGCGTCGAGTAGCGGCGTCGCGGCGCGTTCCTGCCCCGCGCGCCAATTGCGCCGTTCCGCGCCAGGCACGCCTGGAGCGGAACGGCGGAATTGGCGCGGGACGTCTCGCCGGCCCGGTGCGGGCTCAGGATTTCCGTGAACCGCCCGACTTTGCCGGCTTCCGAGACTTCCCCGCCTTGGACTTCGCGGACTTCTTGTGGGACTTCGAGGGCTTCGGGGACTTCGCCGGCTGTAGCGCAGCGGACGGGACCGCAGAGGGGCGGGAGACAGTCTGTGCGTCGCTCGAGCCGGCATCCGCTGCACGTGCCGCCGGCACCGAATCGCCCAGCGGATCGCTCGCCCCTGCCGCTGCCGGGCGGTACCCCTGCAGCCAGGCATCGAGGTTGTCGAACGCCGTGGCCGCGAGCGAGTAGATGCGTTGCTGGGCGCGAGGCTGCACCGTGACAAAGCCCGCCTCGCGCAGCGCGCGCAGGTGCCGGGAGGTTCCGGGCTGGCTGAGGCCCAGGTGCGCCGCGAGTTGACCGGTGCTGCGGTCGCCGAGTCGCAATTCGGCGAGAATCGCCCGGCGGTTCCCGTCGACGAGGACATCGAAGGCCGTTTGCATGTCCGAGTTGTGCATGCATTCAGTATGTACTCGGCTTATATAAGCGTCAAACGCATATAAGAGACGCTTCTCGGTTAGGGAATGGCGCCCGCGGTCGCCTCCAGGTCGGAGATCGGGCGGTCGCGCTGGGTCGCGATCGCGGCGCCCGCGGCCACGCACACGATGATGATCGCGATCTGTTGCTGGAGCAGCAGGGTCTCGCCGAGCACGAGCACTCCGAAGATCGCCGCGATCACCGGGCCGAAGCTCGTGATGATCGCGTAGAGGCGCGGGGTGATCCGGCGCAGGATGTAGGTGTCGAGCACGTAGGGGAAGGCAGAGGAGAGCACCCCGATCGCGAGCAGCAGCCCGAGCACACCCCAGTTGAGGCGGGAAAAGTCGACGGTGAGGAGCGCGAACGGCACCAGCAGGGTGAGGCTGACGACACTCGCGACCGAGATGCCTTCGAGTCCGGGGAACGTCACGGCCACCCGGCGGGTGAGCAGGATGTACCCGGCCCAGGCCGCCGCCGCGACGAGGGCGTAGAACAGTCCGAGCGGGTTGATCTCTCCGGAGGACCAGGTCAGCAGGAAGACTCCCCCGGCTGCTGTCGTCGCGCAGAGGAAGTCGAGCGGTCGCCGCGAGCTGACGAGGGCGAGCGAGAACGGGCCGAGGAATTCGATCGTCGCGGCGATGCCGAGGCCGAGCAGGTGCACTGCCTCGTAGAAGGCGAGGTTCATCACGGCGAGGTCGAGGCCGAGGAGGAGCGCGGGCCAGAGCAGCCGCCAGGTCAGGTTGGCGAGCTTCGGTCGGTAGAACGGCAGCACCGCGCAGGCCATCACGATCTGCCTGACCGCGACGACGACGGGGGAACCGACGATCGGAATGGCGAGTCCGGCGAGCGAGGAACCGTAGTTGATGCTGACCTCGGTGACGAGCTGGGCGCCGGCCCCGGCGAGCCGTTCGGATTTCGCCGTCACGCGGGGTGCCCCTGTCTCGTACGCGTTGTGTGCCGCGCGAATCGCGCTCGTCTTCGAGGCTAGCGGGTGGCGGAACGGTTCACGGCCCGGCCCACGCCTCCTTCAGGAGTGTGACCGTTTCGTCATCGGAGAGCTGGTGGAAGTCGACGTAGAACTGGCCGATCGCCCAGAATTGCTCCGGGATCTGCACCACGACCACGTCGTCGGCGAGCCTCCGCATCTCGTCGACGACGTCGTCAGGGGCGACCGGCACCGCGAGGACCGTGCGCGCGGCACCCTGGCGCTTCACCGCGGCCAGGGCGGCCTTGGCCGTCGCCCCCGTTGCCAGCCCGTCGTCGACGATCACAACGACCCGACCGGCCGGGCTCACGCGGGCGCGCTCCCCGAGATAGACCGTCCGCCGACGTTCGATCTCGGCGAGCTCGCGACGCCGGGCCCGGCCGAGTCCCGCGGCATCGGCACCGGTCTCGGCGAAGACGTCCTCGTTGACGATCATCTGGGCGTTCTCGCCGTCGACGACGGCGCCCATCGCGACCTCGGGGAATCCAGGCGCACCGAGCTTGCGCACGAGGATCAGGTCGAGGGGCGCGTGCAGGCGCCGGGCGACCTCGAGCGCGACCGGCACTCCCCCGCGGGGAAGGGTATAGACGACGGGGTCGGCGAGGTTCAGGTCGGCGACGAGCTCGGCGAGCAGTCGGCCGGCATCGCGGCGATCGGTGAACATGGTGCCTCCCGGTTCGCTCTGGAGAGTATCCCCGTGTGCGCACTCACCGGAAGACCGAGCGGGCCACGGCCGTGACCTCCAGGCGTACACCCGCCGGCAGCACGAGGGTGAGGACCGGCGGGCGCCAGTATGCGCTGAGTGACACGGTCGCGCTCTGGCCATCCTCGGATGCCGCCCGGGTCACGACCAGGTCCTCGAGGGTGGCGTGCGGGGCCGCCGCGAGGTGGGCATCCGCCGCCGCGCGTACCGCTGTGGAATCGAGTTCGGTGCGCAGCGGGGCCGCCGATCCGTCCGGGGCGACCGTGACCGTGTCGAGGGCGTAGGCCTCCGCCGCGGCGAGCGCGGCACCATCCGCGAGGGTGAGCAGGCGCTTCCGCTCGAGGTAGAGGGACGACGCGGCGACGACCAGGAGGATCACGACGAGCGCGAGGAAGCCGTAGAAGATCGTGAGCAGGAGGGTGGATCCGGCGTCGTCCGGCCGGTCAGCCGCCACGCCAGGGGCCCTCGCGTCGGGTGCCGTGCCCCGCCGCACGGTCATGGTGCGGCTCCCGCCTGCCAGAAACGGGACACGGTCTGGGTGGAGCTTGATTGCAGGGGCACGCTCGCCGTCCCGGTGAGACCCAGCACGTCGGGCACGAGGGGCAGGGACACCCGCAGGCGCACGGTGACCGTCACGACGGCGCGACGGGTCAGGCATCCGCTTGGCGCGGCCGCGCAGTCAATCGTCACCTGCGCGTCCCCGGCCGGGAGGCCGTAGTCGGCGAGGGCGAAGTCCACCGCGCGTTGCGCCCGTTCCGCTGCGACGGCCGCGCTCGGCGCGCGCACATAGACGCGGGCCGCCTGCCGGGCGGCGCCCTCCACGGCGAGTGCGCCACCCTGCAGCACGGACATGGCGAGAACGAGGTAGACGAGCGGTACGAGCAGGATCAGGCCGGTGGTGATGAACTCGAGGGACGCGGACCCTCGGTCGGAGCGGAGGCGGTGGACGAGAGTCCGGTTGCTGAGACACCGGTTGCTGAGACCCCGGGCGCAGAGGGTCCTTGCCACGCCTGCGACGCGCAGACCGCGACCGCTGCCTCGTGTGCTGTCACCCGGAGCCTTCGACGACGGCACGCCCGATCACCTCCAGGCTCCGGTCGGGGCCGAGCAGGCCCAGCAGCGGGAGCGGGGTGACCACCCGCATCCGCACGGTCGGGTAGCCATCGTCGCTCGCGTAGGTCGCGGTCACGTCAGTCGCGAAAGCGGGGCCGAGCGCCGCCACGAGCAGGTCCCGGGTTCTGGCGGCGCCGGCATCGAGTCCGGTGTCGGCGAGCGAGCCGTAGCGGGCGCCCTCGGCGGCGGCATCGAGGACGGTGTTGCGCACATGCAGCGCAAGGGCGAGTTGGAGCACAGTGAGGGTCAGCACCGTCAGCAGTGCCGCGACGAGCACGAACTCGGCCGGCGATGAACCGTGGTCTGCGCCGGCCGCGCGGAGCAGCTTCCGCCGCCGACCGCACGGCGGCGCTCCGGTGCGCTCGGCCCGTTCGCCCCGCTCGGCCCATCCGCCCCGCTCGGCCCATCCGCCCCGCTCACCCCCCTCGATCCAGTCCGGCGGGCCGGTCAGAGTCCGCTCACCCGGGTGATCGCCTGTTGGAAGATGCCGCTGAGCGCCGGCCCGGCGAGGCCCCAGATCACGATGACCAGCCCGGCGGTCATCAGCGTGATCAGGACCCAGCCGGGCACGTCCCCGGTGTCGTCGTGCCACGCGTTCCACTGGCTGCGGATGCGCCGCGTCAGGGTGTTCATATTCGTCTCCTTTACTCGATGGTGGTCGTGCTGGTGGTCGTCGTGCGGGTGCCGATGGTGCCAGAGAGTGGCCTCCGGGTGGAGTCTCGGCTGGCACGGTCAGAAACCGGCCTGCAGGATGAAGAGGCCGGGAAAGATCGCGAAGAGGATGGTCATCGGGAGGATCAAGAACACGAGCGGCACGAGCATGGCGACCTCCTTCTTTCCAGCCACCTCGAGGAGCTCGCGCTTGGCTTCCTCACGGGCGTCTTGCGCCTGGGCGCGCAGCACCTCCGCGAGCGGGGTGCCGCGGTCGAGTGCACCAACGACCTGATCGACGAATCGGGTGAGCGCGGCCAGCTGGAGCGACCTGGCCAGTGAGTGCAGGGCCTCCCCGAGGGAGATCCCGGAGTGCACCTCGGCCACGACGCCGCCGAATTCCCGGGACAGCTCCCCCGCGCTCGTGCGGGACACCCGGGCGAGGGCATCGAGGATGCCTTCCCCGGCCGACAGGGACAGGGTGAGGAACTCGAGGATGGTCGGCAGTTCGCCGCGCATCCGCGTGAGGCGGCCGAGTGCGGCGCGGCGGAGGAGTCCGTCCCAGAGCAGGGCGCCGCCGAGCCCGGCGAGCACGGGTATCGCGGCGGCCGCGAGCAGCGGGAGGGCGTGCAGGGCAGGGACGAATACCACGGCGACGAGGCCGGCGGCCGTGCAGAGCAGCGCGCACACGAGCTGCTGGGACCGGAACTCGTCGAGGCTACGCCGGGACCCGGATTGCCGGAGCCGCCGTTCGACGGTTTCCGACCCGCCGAGCAGGGCCGCGAGCCCGCGTCGTAGCCGGCCGAAGAGCGGCAGGAACAGGGTGCCGAGCACGGGGATCGGATCGACGGTGGTCCGGCCGACGAATGCGCGGGCCTCCGGCGACACGTCCAGGATGTAGGGGGCGAGCCGGTCGGCCAGCCGGGGCCGGCTGAGCCGGGGGAAGACGCTCACGAGCGACCACAGCCCGATGCCGAGCACCACACCAAGGAACACGCCCCAGGCGAGCGGGACGCTCACCGGAACCACCGGCGTTCCTCGGGCAGGCGGCCGATGACGACCATCAGGCGGTACGCGATCACCGACACAGCAAGCCCGGAGACGATGACGACGACCCCGCTGCCGGTGTTGTACGCGACCGCGCCCTCCGGCCGGGAGGACAGCAGCAGGAGCACGATCCAGGGCGCGGCGACGCCGAGCCTGGCGGCGTTGACGACCCAGGATTGCCGGGCTTCCACCTCTGCCCGAATCGCCGCGTCCTGGCGCAACCAGGCGGCGAGGTCGCGGAGCACGAGGGTGAGATCACTGCCGCCCACCTCCCTGGCCATCCGGAGGGTCTCCAGGATGCGATCGGCCACCGGATCGGCGAGGCCCGCCTTGAGCCTGTCGACGGCATAGCCGAAGCTCCCGGTCGCTCGGTAGTCGCGGGAGAAGTCGGCGAAGGCCGCGCGGGTCGGTGCCGGACCTGACTCGGCGAGCGTGCTGACGCTGTCGGGCAGGGCGAGGCCGGAACGCACGGCCGACACCAGATGGTCGACGACGTCCGGCCAGACCGTACGGTTCGATCGGCGCCGTTCGCGGGCCCGCCAGAACACGATCACCATCGGAACCACGACGCCGACCACCCCCGCGACGACGCCGAGGGCCCGCACTCCGGTGAGCGCCTGGGCGAGGGCTGCGCCGGCCAGACCGAGCAGGAGCGAAATCGCGGCGAACGCCGGGAGCGGCAGGGAGCCGAGGCCGGCCTGGGCGAGGGCTCCGCGCAGCGCCACGAGACCACTTTGACGGGGTCGGCCGGTCTCGCCGTCGACCGGGTGGTGGCCTGAAGCCGGAGTGCCCGCCTCAGCCCTGCGGCGGGGCCAGAGGAACGGCGCGGCCATCAGCAGCAGGCCAGCGCCGAGGAGGCAGCCCAGCACGAGCCTCATGCGAGGTCTGCCCGCAGCACGATCGCGGGGTCAAGCCCGACCGCCCGGAACTTGGCGAGCTTGCCGGGGTGGCCGCCCGTCGGCGAGAGACCGCTCCGGTCGGCGAGGAAGATCGGGCTTGCCTCGATCACGGTGCCGGCGAGCCGCCCACTGACTGCGAGGATCTCGGTCACCCGCCGGCGCCCGTGGCGGTCGATCTCGCAGTGCACGACGATGTCGATGCACCCGGCGACGGTCGGCAGCACGAACGCGGAATCGATGTTGCGCCCCGCGAGCAACGGCAAAGTGCAGAGTTTGGCGAGGGCGTCCCTCGCGCTGTTCGCGTGGATCGAGCACATCCCCGGGAGACCGCTGTTGAGGGCGATCAGGAGATCGAGGCTCTCGGCCTCCCGCACCTCTCCGACGACCAGCCGGTCGGGGCGCATCCGCAACGACTCCTTGATCAGGCGCCTCAGAGTGATCTCGCCGCGTCCCTCGAGGCTCGGCTGCCGGCACTGCATCGCCACCACGTCCCTCGCGGACAGGTCGAGTTCGAAGGTCTCCTCGACGGTCACGATACGCTCGGTGCGCCGGGTCGCCGACAGCAGCGCGTTCAGCATCGTGGTCTTCCCGGTCTGGGTGGAACCGGACACGAGGATGTT
The DNA here is from genome assembly GCF_004402485.1 of Cryobacterium algoricola. Taxonomy (GTDB): domain Bacteria; phylum Actinomycetota; class Actinomycetes; order Actinomycetales; family Microbacteriaceae; genus Cryobacterium; species Cryobacterium algoricola. Next base: position 719,709 of record NZ_SOFG01000004.1, read on the forward strand.
CTGCCCCGCGAGCACACACATCCGCAGGAACTCCGAGGCCTGCTGGGTGAGCGAGCCGAGGCCGACGAGCTGGTTCAGGTCGCGGATGCGCCGGGTGAACTTCCGGATGTTGACCGACCACTCCCGGGTGATGTCGGGAATCACGACGTGAAGCCGGGACCCGTCCGGCAGGGAGGCGTCGACGAACGGTGAACTGAGGTCGACCCGGCGGCCGGAGGCCTGCAGCATCCGCTCGACGAGGTCGCGCACCTCGCGGGCGCTGAGCACCATGTCGGTGAGCTCGGGAACACCGTCCCGTGCGACGAACACCCGGGACGGCCCGTTGATCCAGATCTCCTCGATCTCGGGATCGTCGAGGAGCGTCTGGAGCGCCCCGAACCCGGTGAGCGAGGCGACGACCTCACGCGCCGCCTGGTGTTCGTCGGCGATGAGCGGATGCGCCCCACCGAGCGCCCGCTCGCTGTAACGCTGAAGCTCGGCGCGCACGTACTGCTCGGCGAGGTGCTCGTCGGAGGCGAGGTCGACGCCGTCACGGCGCACCCGGGAGCGCACCTGCTCGATGATGATGCGGACGGCCTCGCTCATGCGCACAGTGTGCCCGGACGGCCGGATTCCCGTGGAAGTTATCCACAGGCCAGTACGGCCAGCACCGAACGCGGTTCAGCAGGTGGGATACGGAGCGACGAGGCAGCCGTCGACCACGACGCCGGACTCGTCGTTGATGAAGATGCTGACGCCGGTGAAGCTTTCGGGCAGAGCGGCATCGGCAGCACCGGCGAAGTGTTCGAAGCCGCCGACACCCTGCTGGGTCTGCTCGTCGAGCACCCGGACGGTGGCGGTGAAGCCGTCGGTGGCAGCGTCGTAGGCGGGCGCGCTCAGCTCTGCGATGAGCGTGTCTGCCTCATTTCCCGCGTCGTGCAGCACGATGGCGACCGTCGGCGGGTCGGCCACGAAGCCGAATCCGGCCCAGTCCCGCACCAGGTCGGCCGTGGTGAGGGTGCCGGACAGCCGGGCCGGTCGGTCGGAGAACCAGACGGTGTGCCGATCCGCGGTGGCGAGGGTGAGGGCGAACTCGGTGGTCGATCCTGCGACCGGCGTCAGGGTGCCGGCGTCCGCCGAGAGCGAGTAGAGGACGGAGATCGCCTCTTCGGTCGGTGTCGGCGCCGCGGTCTCAGCGACCGCCACGGCATCCGCTGCTGCAGATGCTGCCGCCTCGGTGGGAACTTCCGCCATGCTGCAGGCGGCAAGGCTCGCCGCGAGCACTCCCACAGCGATCAGGGTCCCCGCGAGACGGGTGCCCGCCCGAAGTGTCGATCTCAGTGTCGTGGGTGTCATGCGCGCTCTCCTGCCGCGAAGGGTGTCTGGTGCATCGCCGGTCACCACGTCGCTGAGTCGTTGAAGGATCCGAGGCCGTGGATTTCCACATGGATGCTCGCCGAGCAGGAATCGTCCCCGCTACTGAATTCGCACGCGACGCCGCCGCTGATGCTCCCGCCGCTTAGGGTTCCGCCGAGATCGAGGGTGGCCGAGCTCGGGTTCTTGGTGTCGAGCGAGAAGTTCAGGTAGATGGCGACCGTCGATCCGCGTTCGTAGTTGTAGCCGCCCGAGGTGAACCGGTGCGAGCTGGTGTGGCTGAAGCTGAAGTCCAGGCCGCCAGCGAGGATTCCGGTGCTGGCCGAGTATGCCAGGTCGAAGTCATAGGTGATGTTCCTGTGACTGTATGCAAAATCGATCGTGAGTTCCTGGAGCACCCCGCAGCTCTCCGCGATCGTTCCGCTGAAGGACAGGTTCGTCTTCTTGCCCATCGACATGGTTCCCGAGGTGCCCGCGCTGAAGCTGCCGCACGAGGTCGACGACGTGTCCATGCTCATGTGGAAGTTGAAGGCGCTCACGTCGAATCCACTGGATCCGCCGCTGAGCGACCAGTCGGCCAGCGTCACGTCGCCGTCCATGTGGATACCGCCCTCGGCGGCGACGCTCAGATCGAGGCTCGAATTCATCTGGCCGACGCTGAGGGTCATGTCCCCGGTGAAGCGCACGCTCTGCGCGGCGGCCGTGATCGAGATCGCGAGCTCCATGTCGACGAAGTCGATGCCGCCGAGCACGAGTTGACTGACCGTGGTGTCCGACGTGAACGTCGGAAGTCCGTTCGCGTCCCGCCCGATCGCGAGGTCGATGTCGATCGAGGAGTCGTTGCCGAGGCTGGTGTGGAAGATGAAGGTCGACCCGACGGGGAGCGACTCGGCACCGATTGAACAGCCGCGCGGGGCGATCGCCAGCCGGAAGGTGGATGTCTCGAGCACGCCGCCCTTGATTTGAAGGTAGGTGTTCGGGTCGGTGCTGGCGAAATCGAAGTTGAAGCAGGGATTCAGGTCGGAGACGTTGACATAGAAGTCGCCCTTCATCCAGGTCGAGCCGTGGAAGAGGCTGGGGATGCTCTTAGGGTTGAAGTACACCGTCGCCCCGACGCCGAAGCCGGGTTCGCCCTTCACGACCTCGAGCTGACCGGTCACGCTCCAGAGGTGCGCCCCCGGGATGCCGCCGAAGGCGTCGCTGAGGTACTTGTACCCGCTGCTGGGTGTCCGGAGCGGCACGATCACGCCGTCGCAGGCCGGGTTGCAGGCGCGCGCCGTGGTGCGGGCGCCGGTTGCGGTCAGGGAGATAGTCAGGCCGCTCCCATTGGCCGCAGCGACGGAGAGCACGACGGGGAAGATCGCGCCGTCGGTCGAGTACGAGGCATCGACGCCGAGCGAGATGCTCGTGCTGGTCGGCGTCCTGCTGAGGTGGATGGTGATCGCGTCGAGCGAGAAGCCCTGGCCGGAGGTGCCAACGGCGAGCCGGGCGTCGAGCGTGAAGCTCGCGTCCGCCGCCACGAAGCTCTGGTCCGAGAACGTCGCGATCGCCGGCGCGACCGGGTCGATGCCCGGCTTCCCGATGGAGGTCAGGAGGGCGCCCGGCAGTTGCATGCTGCCGGAAAGGGTGCTCCATCCCTTTGTGAGGGTGACGGGCACGCCGTTCAGGCTGGTGTGAGGGGTGGAGTTCAGGTGGGTCCAGGCCCACCCGGTGAACGTGGTGCCGCCGACGGTGACGCCGTTGACGTTGCCGCCCGTGGTACTGGCCGTCGCCGTGCCGCCTGGCGTGCTGCCCGTGAGGCCGACCTGGGCGATCACGATGCCCGCCGGGGTCCATTCGACACAACCGCCGGTGCTCACGGAGGACCCGATGTATGGCAGGTTCGCGTTGAAGTCCCCACAGAATTCGACGCCGAACCCGTTGTTCTGGGCGCTCAAGTCGGGCATTCCGAGGCCGGGGACCGGCTCCGGGACCGCGGGGCCCTTCCACATAGTCAGGCTCGCTCCGCTGAGTGCCAGGGGGGTTCCGGCCGGGCCGGAGAACGTGACGGTGCCGGCCTTGGCCTGAATGAGTCCCCAGGTTCCGTCGACCAGGATGGCCCCCTGGGCGGTGACCGTCGGTGCCGGTACCGGCAGGGACAACTGCCCATTCGTGAAGCCGAAGAAGACCCCGGTTGCCGCACCACAGGTGCTGACCGGAGTGAGCGGGCAGCTGTTCGAGATGCTCAGGGTGGTGCTGAGGGTGATCCCGGTGGCGAGCGTGCCGGAGACATCGGCTACCGACAGCCCCCAGGCGAGGCTGCTCCCCGGTGAGCTCGTGATGGTGCCGGAAACCTGCCCGGCGGTGATGTCGATGCCGGAGAGGCCGGGCGGTGACCAGGCCGTGGCGGATCCGGATCCGCTGAACGTCAGGGTCCAGGCCGCTGGACCGCTGTAGTCGAGGCCGGCGAAGAGTGTGAAAGCATTACCGGCCTGCGGCCGGACGGCCACGGATCCGACGATGCCGGGCGTGTCGCTCGAGACGCCGATCGATCCGGAGGTGATCGTGGCGCCGCCACCGAGCGATACTCCGCTGAACTGGCCCTTCACATTCCACTGGGGACTGGTCAGGGTCGTTCCCGACGCGTCCTGGGAGCCGGTGGAGCCGTAGGAGCCGGACACCGAGACGGTGGTGCCGTTCAGCTGGAGGGTACCGATTCCGGTGAGGGAATACCCGTCCGGGGTCCACGGTCCGGAGAGGGACAGGGAGTCGGCTCCCGAACTGGCACCGACGGAGAGGACCACGGACCTGGTCATCGGTGCCGAGGAACCTGCCTTCTTCGCGAAGCTCAGGTCGACAGCGGCGGATTTCGCCCAGGCGGCCGGAAGCGCCTGCACGAACTTGTGCTGGCCTGCCAGTCCCAGGTGCACGGTTCCGGACACGGCTCCCGACGCGTCGGCGATCGTCCCCGAAGCCGAGGAGGCGCGCAGGGTGCCGCTGTCCGGGTCGGTGAATTGACCGCCGGCTCCGATGACGGAGACAGACCAGGTGTGCGGGCCGGTGATGGCCAGTTGGCCGGTGGCCGACACGCCATTCACCGCGAGCGTCGCCACCGCAGCCACGGACCAGGTCAGGACCGAGTTGTTCCGGACGATGGTTCCGGTCACGCTACCGTTCTGGACGGTCAGCCCCGCAACGGGCGAGCTGAAGGCACCGTGGCTCCCGGTGACCGTGAGGGACCAGCTGCCGGACCGGGCGGCCGTATTGGCGGCCGCCGTCCGGTTCGTGCACAGGTACGTGGCATCCAGGCTGAGTCCGTCCGGCCCGACGAGGGTGACGGTGCCGCGTCCGCCGTTGTTCGGGGCGCTGAAACTCGTCGCCACGACACCGTCGGCAAGCACGAGGGAGCCGGTGCTCGCCCCCGAGCAGAACGGGTAGTTGATCGATGGAACCGTGGGCGGCGCTGCCGACAGCTGCGCCCCTGTCATCGTCGCCCCGGTGAAGATGGTGCCCGTGAGGGTGGCACCGAGCAGGTTCGCCCCGGTGAGATTGGCGCCGGTGAAGTCGGCACCGGCGAGATTCGCTCCGCTGAGATCCGCGCCGCTGAGATCCGCGCCGGTGAGATCTGCGCCGGTGAGGTTCACTCCGGAGAGCTTGGCTCCGGCGAGGTCCGCTCCCTCGCAGACCGTGTACGGCTGGATCAGGCAGCCGTTCACGACCGTGCCCGCGACGTCGTCGATGAAAAGCGACACCCCGTCGAAGGCTTCCGGCAGGGCGGCATCCGCGTTCGTGGCATGTTGGGACAGCTTGCCGGAGAGCCCGTCCTGTTCGGTCTCCTCCAGGATGCGCACGGTCGCCGTGAACGTGCCACTGGCAGCATCGAACGTGGGGGCCTGCATCTCCGCGACGACGGTGTCCGCCTCCGGACCGACATCGTGCAGCACGACGGCGACGTTGGGCGGGTCTGCGGCGAACCCGAAGCCCGCCCACTCGCTTGCAAACCCACCGGTCGGCATCACGCCTGCCTTGCGGGAAGGCTGGTCGGCGAACCAGAGCACCTGCTTGTCCGTGTCCGAAAGCACGAGGGCGTATTCATCGTCCGAGCCGGCAATCCGGGTCAGGGTGCCTGCGGTCGCACTCAGGGAGTAAAGCAGGGAGACGGCCTCTGCGGGATCTTCGACGCGGGTGGACGCGGCCAGGGCGTCAGAGGCTGCGGTCGACACACCGGGTGCCGAGGTGCCGGAGGGCGCGGCGGTGGGCTGCGCGCCGCTCGCGTTCAGCACGGCCCAGGCGCCCAGCGCCGTCACGGCGGCAAGGGCAAGCCCGGCGACGACGACCGCGACCGGGCGGCCGAGACCGCGTCGCCCGCGTCGCCCGCCGCGCTCCCGTGCCGATGCCGATGCCGGAACGCTGCCGTCGCCGCCTGCCGGGCGAGCGTCGTCAGTAGCGTCGTGTGCAGAGTCGTTGTCTGGCATCGTCGTCCCCCGTATGGCGCTGTTCGCGCGAGGCCCGACGATCGTGTGACGTATTGCCTGATCATGAGCGTAGCGGCTACCCCCGTTCGGGGTACACCATTCGGTGAGACGAGTTTCGCGGGCGTCAGCGGGCCGACCAGCCGCCGTCCATTCCGTAACTCGACCCGGTGACCATCGCCGCGTCCGCGGACGCGAGCCAGGCTACGAGCGAACCGACCTCCGCCGGCTCGACGAGACGCTTGACGGCGCTCTCGGTGAGCATGATCCGGCTGAGCACCTCCTCCTCCGGGATGCCATGCACGAGAGCCTGGTCGGCGATCTGCTTCTCGACCATCGGTGTGCGCACATAGCCGGGGCTCACACAGTTGCTCGTGACCCCGTGGTCACCGCCCTCGAGGGCCGTGACCTTGGAGAGGCCCTCGAGACCGTGCTTCGCCGAGACGTACGCGGCCTTGAACGGCGAGGCGCGGATGCCGTGCACCGAGGTGACATTGATCACCCGTCCGAAGCCGCGCTTGTACATCCCGGGAAGCGCCGCCCGGATCAGCAGGAAAGGCGCCTCGAGCATGAGCGCGAGGATGAGCCGGAAGTCGGCGGGGTCGAAGTCGGGGATCGGGTTGATGCGCTGGATCCCCGCGTTGTTCACCAGGATGTCCACGTCGCCGAGCACCCCGGCGAGCAGCCCGTCGGTGAGGGCGAGCGTGTCGGCGAGGTCCACGGTCCAGCTCGAGCCGCCCACCTCCGCGGCGAGCGCAGAAGCGCTCGCCGCGTCGATGTCCGCGACCGTGACGTGCGCTCCGCGAGCGGCCAGGGAGCGCACGACGGCCTCGCCGATGCCGCTCGCTCCCCCGGTGACGAGGGCGCGCCGCCCCGCGAGGGACTGTTCCACGGTCACCGCAGCGCCGGGGCCGGTTCGAGGCCGTGCCTGGCGGCATCCGCTGCGTCGACGTCGCGGAGCGAGATACCGTTGGTCTCCTTGAGCGTCACGACGGCCACGACGGTGATCGCACAGGCGATCACGAGGTAGAACGCGACCGGCAGCCAGGACTGGTACTGCTTCAGCAGCGCGGTCGCGATGATCGGCGCGAGCGAGCCGGCGAGGATCGACGTGACCTGGTAGCCGAGGGAGACGCCGGAGTAGCGCATCCGGGTCGGGAACATCTCGGCCATGATCGCCGGCTGCCCGGCATACATGAAGGCGTGGAAGCACAGCCCGATCGTGATCGCGGCGACGATGACGACCGGGTTGAGGGTGTCGAACATCGGGAAGGCGAAGAACGCCCAGCTCGCACCGAGAATCGCACCGGTGAGGTAGATCGGCTTGCGACCGAAACGGTCGGAGAGCCGGCCGACCTGCGGGATCACGAGGAAGTGCACCACGTGGGCGATCAGCAGGGCCAGGAGCAGCTGGCTGGTGTTGTACTTGTGCACGGTGACGAGGTAGACGATCGAGAAGCTCACGATCGTGTAATAGAGGATGTTCTCGGCGAACCGCAGTCCCATCGCGCCGAGGATTCCGCGCGGGTACTTGCGGACGACCTCCATCACGCCGTAGCTGATGGCCTTCTCAGCCTCGACCTGGGCGCGGGCCTCGAGGAAGATCGGCGCCTCGCTGACGTGGGTGCGGATGTAGTAGCCGATCACGACGATGATCGCGGACAGCCAGAACGCGACCCGCCAACCCCAGCCGAGGAACTGCTCGGCGGGCAGGATCCACGACATGGTGAGCAGCACGAGGGTCGCGAGCAGGTTGCCGACCGGCACGGCGGCCTGCGGCCAGCTCGACCAGAAGCCGCGCGACTTGTCCGGGCTGTGCTCGGCGACGAGCAGCACGGCGCCGCCCCACTCCCCGCCGACGGCGAAGCCCTGGATGAAGCGCAGCGCCACGAGGAGGGCGGGCGCCCAGTAGCCGATCGTGTTGTAGCCGGGGAGGCAGCCCATCAGGAAGGTCGCCGCCCCGACGAGGATGATCGTGACCTGCAGGGTGTGCTTGCGGCCGAGGCGATCGCCGATCTGGCCGAAGACGATGCCGCCGAGCGGCCGGGCGATGAAGCCCACCGCGTAGGTGAGGAACGCGGCGATGATCCCGTCGAGGTCGCTGCCCGCGTTCGGGAAGAAGAACTTACCGAAGACGAGGCTCGCCGCGGTCGCGTAGAGGAAGAATTCGTACCATTCGACGACCGTCCCCACCATCGAGGCGGCCACGATCTTCCTGAGGCCGGAGGTCTCTTCCCGGTTCTCGCGCGATCCCGCGCCTCCGGGGCTGTCGGCAGTGATGCGTTCGTTGACGCTCATGTCTGTCTCCTTCGGTGTCGTCGCTGACACTGTCTGTGGATGCCGGGGGCGGGTTGCCGCCCCGGCTCCCCTGAGTATTGCCGCCCGTCGGCTCTGCGGCCATGACCACTTCCGAACTCCGTGTGTGCATAATTGCAGACATGACCGGACCCCGACCCGCCCTGCCGCCGAACGCCGACGACCTCCTGGTGCTGCTCGCCGTCGCCCGCAGCGGCAGGTTCGTGACCGCGGCGGACAGCCTCGGCCTCAATCACACCACGGTCTCACGCCGCATCGCGGCCCTCGAGAAGGCGCTCGACGGCCGGGTGCTCTCCCGCACCGTCGGCGGCTGGGAGCTGACGGAGCTCGGCGCCCGCGCGGTCAACGCAGCGGAGAACGTCGAGGCCGCCGTCTCCCTCCTCGGCGGGCCTCCTGGGCAGGCGACGCAGTTGTCCGGCGTCGTCCGGCTCTCCGCGACGGATGGCTTCAGCGCGTACATCGCGACGCCGGCGGTCGCCGCCCTGCAGCGCCGGCATCCCGGCCTGCGGGTCGAGATCGTCACGGTGACGCGGCGCGCGCTCCAGCACCGGTCCGGGCTCGACATCGAGGTCGTCGTCGGTGAGCCGCAGGTGCACCGGGCGGACGCGATCCTGCTCGGGCACTATGTCCTCGGCATGTACGCGTCTCGGGACTACCTCGCCGAGAAGGGCACACCCGCGAGCGTTGCCGAGCTCACCGAGCATCCGCTCGTCTACTTCGTGGATTCGATGCTGCTCGTCGACGACCTCGACGCCCCGCGGCGGCAGGTGCCGTCGATGCGCCCCTCGCTGAGTTCGACCAACGTTTTCGTGCACGTCGAAGCGACCAGGGCCGGCGCGGGGATCGGTTTCCTGCCCTGCTTCATGGCCGACCAGCACCCGGACCTCGTTCGCCTCCTGCCGGACAAGTTCAAGGAGGAACTGCCGTACTGGATGGTGCTCCGCCCCGAATCCCTGCACCAGCCCGCTGTCGCCGCCGTCGTCGACGCCCTCCGCGCCCGGACCTCCGCGTTCACCGAAGCCCTGCAGGGCCGCGGCCGGGCAGGCTGACCACGCGATCTGGCTACACTGGAACGGCACAAGCGGGAGTGGTGAAATTGGCAGACACGCAGGATTTAGGTTCCTGTGCTTTCGAGCGTGGGGGTTCAAGTCCCCTCTCCCGCACATGATGAGCACCTCGGCCCTCGACGGCCAACTGACCGATCTGCTCGCGAACACCGGCGCCATCGTGTTCTACCTGCTCGTCTGGGCCCTCGTCTTCGCAGGGACCGCGGTGTTCCTCGGAGTCTTCATCCCGTTCATCACCGGGGATTCCCTCCTCTTCGGGTCGGGGCTCGTCGCGGCATCGGCGGCGAACGTGGACATCGTCGTGCTGATGATCGGCACCGGCCTGGCCGCGTTCCTCGGCGACCAGGTGGGATTCCTGCTCGGACGGCACTTCGGCCGCGGTTACCTCGACCGCCGCGGCGGCCGCCGCACCCGCGCGGCCATCGTGAAGACCGAGACCTTCTACCGGAAATACGGCTGGTGGTCCGTCGTGATCGCCCGCTTCATGCCCTGGGCGCGCGTCTTCGTGCCCGTCATCGCGGGGGTCGGCCGGATGAACTACTACCGGTTCCTCTCGAGCAACCTCGTCGGCGCACTCGCCTGGGGCGTCGGGCTCACCCTGACCGGATACTTCGCGGCGAGCCTGCCCGGTGTGAAGAGCGCCGCGTATGTCATCGCCGGCGTCTTCATCGCGGCATCCATCTTCTTCGGCGGGCGCACCTGGCTCGCCGACCGCGCCGAGAACCGTCGCGACGCGGACGGCGACGACCGACCGGACGGCCCCGCCGATACCCCGGCCGACGGCCCCGCGGCCGGGTAACTCACGGTTTTCGCCCTCCGTTTAGCGCTAGCCTGTTACAGACCATCCCTGCTCATCACCGTGCGGTCGACATGGCCACCACCGACTGGAGTCATCTTCGTGCTCAACACTGCTCTCAACCACGCCGGACTCATCCCGTGGCTTGACCCGGTAAACCTCATCGACGGGTTCGGTCCGTGGGCCCTTCTCGGTGTGTGCGCGATCATCTTCGCCGAGACCGGCCTGCTGGTCGGCTTCCTGTTGCCCGGCGACACCCTCCTCGTCATCACCGGCCTGCTCACCTTCGCGGGTGTCATCCACATCAACATCTGGTGGGTCGCCCTCGCCATCGGCTTCGCCGCGTTCCTCGGCGGCGAGTGCGGCTACCTGATCGGCCACAAGCTCGGCCCGCGCGTCTTCGAACGCAAGGAATCCGGTCTCTTCAGCGTCGAGAACGTGCAGCGCACCAACGGCTTCTTCGAACGCTTCGGCGGCTTCGCCGTCATCGTTGCCCGGTTCGTGCCGATCGTGCGCACCTTCGCTCCGGTCGCCGCAGGCGTCGGCCACATGAACTACCGCAAGTACTCGCTGTACAACCTCGTCGGCGCCATGATCTGGGGCGCCGGCCTCACCTTCGCCGGGTACTTCCTGGGCTACATCCCCCCGGTCGCCGACTTCGTCACGCACTACATCGACCTCATCCTGATCGCGGCCGTGCTCGGCACGCTCATCCCCACCGCGTTCCACTACGTGCAGTCCTCGCGCAAGGCGAAGAAGGCCAAGGCGCTCGCCGCCGCCGCACCGGCGACGACCGAAACCGGCAGCCTCGTCCTCGACGCGGATGCCTTCACCGGCCACCCCAAGCACGACAACTGACGCTCCCTCCGTCCGTCCCCGTCGTTCCCTGACCACGGCGTGCTGTGGTCGGCGTGTGCCGGAACCGGAGCCGGGCTCAGCGGTGCGGGGAGTCCTCGTGGTCGGCGTGCTCGGCCGGCTCGAGCTGGAACGTCGAATGTTCGACGTCGAAGTGGGTGCTGAGGCACTCCGAGAGAGTGTCGAGCAGCGCCCCCGCACCACCGGACTGCAGCACGGCGGGTTCGACCACGACGTGCGCGCTGAACACGTGCGCACCGGACGTGATCGCCCAGACGTGCACGTCGTGCACTGCGGCGACCCCCGGCGTGTCGAGCAGGTGCCTGCGGATCTCGGCGACGTCCGTGTCGACGGGCACCGATTCGCTCAGCACCCGGACGACGTCCCTGAGCAGGGTGAAGCAGCGCGGCACAATCATGGCCGCGATCACCAGGGACGCGATCGAGTCCGCCTGCTCGAACCCGGTGGTGAGAATGACCCCGGCCGCCACGATCACCGCGACGGATCCGAGGGTGTCACCGAGCACCTCGAGGTAGGCGCCGCGCATGTTGATCGACGAGCCGGAGGCCGGACGCAGCAGGAACAGCGCCCCCAGGTTCGCAATGAGTCCGATCACGGCGACCCAGAGCATCGGTCCGGCCTGCACCTGGCCCTCGCCGGGCCCGAGCAGCCGCGAAACCGCGCCGATCACGACCGACACGGCGACGCCGAGCAGGATCAGCCCGTTGATGAGGGCGCCGAACACCTCGGCGCGCTGGTAGCCGAACGTCTGCCGGTCGGTCGCCGGCCGGGCCGCGACGATGGTGGCGAGGAGGGCGATGATCAGGCCGGCGAGGTCGGAGAACATGTGGCCGGCATCGGCGAGCAGGGAGAGGGAGCCGGTCAGCCAGGCTCCGGCGACCTCGACGAGGAGCACAACGGCGACGATCCCGATCGCGAACGTCAAACGCGTGCGATTGGCGGCGGATGCCGTTCCGTGTCCGTGCGCGTGATCGTGGCCCATGCCTCAACGCTAGGCCGTGCCGGGGTGCGTCGCCAGTTCAGCGGCCAGTTGGGAATGAGTGCCGTTATCAGTGGCGCGGCGGCCCGGGAAGACTGCTCAGAGAAAGGGAGCGCCCCCGCGCGCCGCCGGTCAGCCGAGCAGCCCGTCGGCCGGTCAGCCGAGCAGTTCCCTCAGCACCGGCACGAGCCCGTCGAAGGCGCGCGCCCGGTGGCTGTCGCGGTTCTTGACGGATGCCGTCAGCTCGGCCGCCGAGATCGCGTAGCCGTCCGGAAGGAAGATCGGGTCGTAGCCGAAGCCACCGGCACCCGCGGCCTCCGTCAGGATCCGGCCGGGCCACTCCCCCGTGACGAACCGTTCGGTGCCGTCGGGAAGCGCCAGGGCGGCGACACAGGTGAAGTGCGCCGCGCGGTGCTCGGCTGGCACGTCCGCGAGCTGCCAGAGCAGCAGCCGCAGGTTCTCGCCGGAGTCCCTGGCCGGGCCGGACCAGCGTGCGGAGAAGATGCCGGGAGAGCCGCCGAGGATGTCCACGCAGATTCCGGAGTCGTCCGCGATGGCGGGCAGGCCGGTGTGTGCCGCGGCCGCCCTCGCCTTGATCAGCGCGTTCTCGGCGAAGGTCGTGCCGTCTTCGACGGGCTCCGGGCCGTCGTACGCGAGTACGTCCACCCCGGGCAGCTGGGGCGCGAGAATGCGGCGCAGCTCATCGACCTTGTGCGCGTTGTGGGTGGCCAGGACGACCCGCATGGTGTCAGCACGCATCGGTCAGCGCCCGAGGGCGGCGTTCTGCAGTTCGGTCAGGCTGACGGTGCCCGCGAGGGCGAGGTCGAGCAGTGAGTTCAGTTCCGCACGGTCGAAGGGGGCACCCTCTGCCGTGCCCTGCACCTCGACGAAGGAACCACGGCCGGTGACGACGACGTTCATGTCGGTCTGGGCACTGGAGTCCTCGGTATATGCGAGGTCGAGCATGGGCACGCCCTTGACGATGCCGACGGAGATCGCGGCGACGCTGTCGGTGAGCGGCTGCGCCTTCTGGCCGATGAACTTCTGTTCGCGGCCCCACTCGAGCGCGTCGAACAGTGCCACGTAGGCCCCGGTGATCGCGGCGGTACGGGTACCGCCATCCGCCTGGAGCACGTCGCAGTCGATCACGATGGTGTTCTCGCCGAGAGCCTTCATGTCGACGACCGCACGGAGGCTGCGGCCGACGAGACGGCTGATCTCGTGCGTCCGGCCGCCGATCTTGCCCTTGACAGCCTCGCGAGCCATCCGCTCGTTCGTGGAACGCGGGAGCATCGCGTATTCCGCGGTGACCCAGCCCTTGCCCTTACCGCTCATCCAGCGGGGAACCCCGTTGGTGAAGGACGCGGTGCAGAGCACCTTCGTGCGCCCGCAGGAGATGAGCGCCGACCCTTCGGCCTGGTCGCTCCAGCCGCGCTCGATCGTGACCGGCCGTAGCTCGTCGATGGCTCGTCCGTCTGCGCGCACGATGTCGGTCATGAGGTCTCCTTGGTGTGCCGGGAATCCCTCGGGTGGAGGAGGGACGCTGCGTGGTGGTGGTCGGAATTGGGATGGGTTGCGGCGAATTCGACGAGCTCGCTGAGGCTGAACACGCCGGTCTCGACGAGGTCGACCGTGGAGACCTCCGGACCGGCCAGGCGGTGTGCGAGGTCGAGGAAGTCCTCGGCGCTGTTGCCCGTCGCCTCGTACCGGTAGCTCGGCGGTGCCTTCTCGGTGCGGGCGAGGCCCTGCCCGACGAGGATCCGGTAGACGTCGTTCGCGGTCTCGGTGTCGCTCGAGACGATCGAAACGCCGTCGCCCATCACGTAGGAGATCGCGCCGCGGAGGAACGGATAGTGCGTGCAGCCGAGCACGAGGGTGTCGATGTCCGCCGCGCGGAGGGGGGCAAGGTATTCCTCGGCGACGGCGAGCACCTCGTCGCCGGTCGTGACGCCTGCTTCGACGAATTCGACGAACCGGGGGCAGGCCTGGGTGAAGAGCCTGATGTTGGTCGCGGCAGCGAAGGCGTCTTCGTACGCCCGCGAATTCACGGTGCCGATCGTGCCGATCACGCCGACCCTGTGGTTGCGGGTCGTGCCGACGGCGCGTCGGACGGCGGGCTGGATGACCTCGACCACCGGGACGCTATAGCGTTCCCGCGCATCGCGGAGCACAGCGGCCGACGCGGTATTGCAGGCAATTACCAGCATCTTCACGTCCTGGGCCACGAGGTCGTCGAGAACCTTGAGCGCGAAGCCGCGCACGTCGGCGATCTTCTTCGGTCCGTACGGCGAATTCGCCGTGTCGCCGATGTACAGGATCGACTCGTTGGGCAGCTGGTCCTTGATCGCCCGCGCGACGGTCAAACCGCCGACGCCAGAATCGAAAATTCCTATGGGTGCATCCGTCACGACAGTCGAGCTTAGTCGGCCCGGCTGACCGGGCCCCCGAGCCGCTGCGGGCGCCCGCGTGTACCACGCCGGGAATATGGCCGTAACTACACTCGAAAGAGGGTTCCCGCCAACCGACGGTCGCCGCGCAAGACGGCGTCAGATTCGTCGTCGAGGAGATGATCGTCATGAATGACCGAGTCGTAATCACCGGGTTGGGCGCTCTCACGCCCCTGGGCAATACCTGGCGGGAGACCTGGTCCGGCCTCACGAACGGTCGCAGCGGCGTCGCACGCATCACCCAGTTCGACCCCTCGGGACTCCCCACCCGCATCGCGGGCGAGGTCAAGAACTTCATCGCCTCAGAGCGGATGCCGTTCAAGCAGGCCAAGCGCGCCACCCGTGCATCCCAACTCGCCATTGCCGCGGCACGCGAGGCCATCCAGGACGCCGGATTCGGCGAATCCATGGAAGGCATCGACGCCGCCGTCGTCGTCAACAGCGCCGTCTCGGGATATGCCGAGATCCAGGAGGCGACGGAACTCGTCAACTCGGGCGGCTCACGCCGGATCCCCCCGCGCTTCGTGCCCTCCTCCCTGCTCAACATGGCCGCCTGCGAGGTCGCGATCGACCTCGGCGTACACGGGCCGGTCAATGCGAGCGCGCTCGCCTGTGCGAGCGGCGCATACGCCCTCCTCGAAGCGCGCACGATGCTCATGATGGGCGACGCGGACGTCGTCATCGCCGGCGGCGTGGAAGCGGCGATCACCCCGGTGATGTTCGCCGGCCTCAATGCCATGCACGCGGCATCCACTCACAACGACTCGCCCGCAGAGGCGAGCCGCCCCTTCGACGCCGACCGGAGCGGGCTCGTCTTCGGCGAGGGCGCCGTGATCTTCGTGATGGAACTCCTCTCCCACGCCAGGGCACGCGGAGCGAAGGTCTACGCCGAGGTCCTCGGCGGGGCGCTCACGAGCGACGGCTTCAGCATCGTCGCCCCCGACCCCACCGGGCAGTACGCGAGTGCCGCGATGACGAAGGCGCTCACGAAGGCGAAGCTCAACCCGAGCGACATCGACGTGATCTGCGCGCACGGCACCTCGACGCAGGCGAACGACCGCGCGGAAACCTCCGCGATCCGGCGGGCGCTCGGGCACGCGGCCGACCGCATCGCCGTCACGGCGCCCAAGTCGATGACCGGCCACATGATCGGGGCGGCAGGGGCGCTGTCCGGGCTGCTCTGTGCGCTGAGCATCAAGACGGGCATCATCCCCCCGACGATCAACTACACGACGCCGGATCCCGACTGCACCCTCGACTACGTGCCGCTCGTCGCCCGTGAACGGCCCGTGCGCTACGCCCTCGCGAACGCCTTCGGCTTCGGCGGCCAGAACTGCATCGTCGCGTTCGGCGCGCTGTAAGCGACACCAGGACCCCGGTGCGGGACGGAGCAGGCCCGGGTGCGGGAGCCGGTGCCGCTCCGCCGGGGCAGCCTCGCGGGAGGAATAGGCTGGCCGGGTGACTGAATCCTCCGCGTTCCGCACCGACCGTTACGAGCTCACCATGGTGGACGCCGCCATCCAGAGCGGCACCGCCGACCGGGAGTGCCTCTTCGAGGCGTTCGCCCGGCGACTGCCGGACGGGCGCCGGTACGGCATCGTCGCGGGCACGGGGCGCCTGCTCGAGCTCATCCGGGACTTCCGGTTCACGGATGCTGAGCTCACCTGGCTGCGCGACAACCACGTCGTGCGCACCCCCACCCTCGACTGGCTCGCCGACTACTCCTTCCGGGGCAACATCTGGGGTTATCAGGAGGGCGAGGCCTACTTCCCCGGCTCTCCCCTGTTCTCCGTCGAAGGCAGCTTCGCCGACGCCGTCGTGCTCGAAACCGTCGTGCTGAGCGTGCTCAACTACGACAGTGCCGTCGCGAGCGCGGCCGCGCGCATGGTCTCGGTGAGCCTCGGCCGGCCGATCGCCGAAATGGGTTCCCGCCGCACGAGCGAATACGCCGCCGTCGCCGCCGCCCGCGCGGCGTACATCGCCGGGTTCGCCTCCACGAGCAACCTCGAGGCCGGGCGCAGCTGGGGCATTCCCACGATGGGCACCGCAGCCCATTCCTTCACGCTCCTGCACGACAGCGAAACGGATGCCTTCGAAGCCCAGGTCGCGGCCTTCGGCTCCTCGACGACGCTGCTCGTCGACACCTATGACATCCGGTCAGGAATCGACACGGCCGTCGCGGTCGCCGGCACCGGGCTCGGGTCGATCCGGATCGACTCCGGGGATCTCCCGACCGTCGTCGCCGGTGCGCGCGCCCAACTCGACTCGCTCGGCGCAGTCAACACCCACATCACGGTGACGAGCGACCTCGACGAGTATTCGATCGCCGCGCTGTCGGCGTCGCCCGTCGATGCCTTCGGCGTCGGCACCTCCCTCGTCACGGGCTCGGGTGCACCGGCGGCCGGGATGGTCTACAAACTCGTCGCACACCGCGACGACACCGGCGAGTGGGTATCCGTCGCGAAGACCTCGGCAGCCAAGATCTCGGTCGGAGGCCTCAAGCGGGCCGTCCGACGCCTCGACGCGAGTGGCACGGCCCGCGCCGAGGTCGTCCTGGTCGGCGGCGATCCCGCAGACACGACGGAGCCCGCGGAGGAAACCGGGCGGGACCGGGTGCTGCTCGTCCCCCTCGTCACGGACGGCGTGATCGACGAACGGTACCTCGGGGCGGCCGGCACGGAGCGCGCCCGGCTGCACCACGCCTCCGTGATGCGGGAGCTGCCGATCGAGGCCTTCCGGCTCGGCCGCGGGGAGCCCGTCATCCCGACGCTCTACGAGCACCGGTAGGCGCGGGCCTCGGGAGACCTGTTCGGTCTGCCCGCTACTTCTTCATCGTGTCGTAGATCTCTTTGCAGGTCGGGCAGATCGGGAACTTCTCCGGGTCCCTCCCGGGGATCCACATCTTGCCGCACAGCGCCTTGACCGGCTTGCCGGAGATGGCACTCTCGAGGATCTTGTCCTTGGGCACGTAGTGGGAGAACCGCTCGTGGTCGCCGGGTTCGATCTGCTCGGTGTTGAGCAGTTCCTCGAGCTCGCGGTCGAGCGTGGACGTACCGCCGCCCGGCTGGCCGGGGTTGCCAGGTTCGGCGATGCTGGCGCGAAAGATTCTGATCATGAGTTCCATTCTAAGCAGCGTCAGGCCTCCCTCACGAGGGCGGCGGCGCGGCGGAGCAAGGGGTCCGGGTCACGCGCCCAACGCTCGATCGCGGCATCCGCCCTGGTTCGAAGCACGCCGGTGAGTCGCCGCACGCAGGGGCGGATGACATCGCGTGCGAGTGGGTCCGCGAGCGCGGCCAGCCCAGCGTCGCGGACGAAGCCTTCGATGCGGGTGAGATCGGTGTTGGTCAGCAGTCCGACGTTCGACTGCAGCAGCACGACGGCGGCGAGCCGGCGTTCGAAGACGGGAACGGCCCAGAGCTCGGAACTGAGCGCCGTCACCTCGTCGTGCGTCAGCCCCGGATACCGCCGGGCGGCGTCCCGGATCGTGCCGCGGACGGCCCCGACCGTCGCCCCGTAGAAGGCGAGGTCGCTTCCGAGCCTGGCCTTCTCAGCGTGCGCTCGATACTCGTCTCCCTCATTGCGCAGGGTGGTATCGACGAACTCGCCGGCGGCGCTCACCGGTGGGTCAGGCGCGCAGCGCCGAGGCGAGCATCTCGGGTCCGCGGGCGTTGAACGTGCGGCCCCCGAGCCAGATCCCGCCCCAGAGGGTGAGCATACCGACGATGACGCCGCTCGCGAGGGCAGGCAGGAGCCAGACCGGATCGACGAAGAGTCCGAGGACCGCGAACCCGATCGCCGGAAGCGAGAGGATGACCGATCCGAGCAGGGTCAGGGACTGGATCAGGGCCGCTGCGGTGTCGGAGGCCTGCGGCTGCGTGAACGGGCTGTCCCCCGGCTTGGACGCCGGATACGGGAAGCGGGCCGAGCTGTAGCTTGAAAACCCGAGTCCGGTCAGCAGGATGCAGGTGCTCACTCCGAGCACCGCCGGGAACGCGCCCCAATCGCCGTACACGGAGACGCTGATGCACGAGCCGATGCCGATCAGCGGGATTCCCACGAAGAACGCGGGAACGAGCCGACCGATCCGGTCGGCCATGCCCCGGGTGCCCGACACCACGTGCAGCCAGATCGCGGTGTGGTCGAATGCGACGTCGTTGTGAAGCGCCCAGCCGAGGAAGATGCACATCAGCGGCACCGGCAGGAGCGCGAGGGCCTGGATCGGAACCCCCGCGAACGCGAGCGGGAGGACGACGAGCACCGGGATCACCGGGATCATCACGAGGGACATGCCGTAGCGAGGGTCCCTGCGCCAGTAGGTCAGGCTTCGCGCGGCGATGGCGCCTGCAGCATTGTTCGGGAGGCGGTCGAACCAGCCGAGGCCGCCGTACTCCTTGGCGACGGCTTCCCTGCCGGGAGAGACGAGCATCCGGCTCACGAGGGCTTGCCAGGACACCCAGAGGATGAACAGGAAGGCCGCGGCCTCGAGAAGTTTAAGGATCGCAACGCCCCAGTCCCCGTTGGCAGCGTCGCCGGGCGCCGCCCACGCGGCCCCGAGCGGAGTCCAGCCGAGGATGCTGCTGAGGCCGCCGATGAAGCCCATGCCGGAGAGGCTCCAGTCCAGGTTGACCACGAGCACGGTGACGGGAGCGAACATGACGAGCAGAAGGACGGCGACGATTCCGGTGATCTCCCGCGCGCGGCGAGTGGCCAGCAGGAACGCGGCGATGGACGTCGTGACCCGGGACCCGAGCAGGCAGGTGGCGAGGATGACCGCCGCGGACAGGATCGCGAACACGGTCTCACCAGGTCCGCGTGACCAGGTCACGATGGTGCCGAACAGCACGATCGTGAGCACGATGGCGGGGACGCCGATCAGTGCGGAGAGGGCGAGTCCCAGCGACAGTTGCCGGTTGGGGATGCCCATGACCGCGAACTTGCGGGGATCCATGCTGTCGTCGATGCCCATCACGAGCGGAATCAGCAGGAAGCCGAGCACGACGAGCGAGCCGGCGACCACGAGGCCGTCACGGATCGAGCCGAGGTCGCTGTCGACGAACCGCAGGCTGACCAGCAGGGCGAAGATCCCGACGGCGACGGCAAGCCCGTAGAACAGTCCGATCACGATGCCGACGACCTGCCAGGGGCTCCGGCGGAAGAGATTACCGAAGAGCCGGAGTTTCAGTCCGAGAAACTGTGCAACCATTCCATCCCCTCCGCAACTTTGCGCCCTCCGGCGAGTTCGACGAATCGTTCTTCGAGGGTCTGCCCGCCGCGCACCTCGTCGACGGTTCCGGCCGCGAGGACCTTGCCGTTGACGATGATCGCGACGTGATCGCAGACCCTCTGGATCAGGTCCATGCTGTGGCTCGAGAGGACGACGGTGCCGCCGCTTGCGACGTACTTCTGCAGAATCTCGGTCACGTTGACCGCCGAGACCGGGTCGACGGATTCGAACGGTTCATCGAGAACGAGCAGGCGCGGCGAGTGGATCATCGCGCAGGCGAGGGCGATCTTCTTGGTCATGCCCGCCGAGTAGTCGGCGACCAGCCGGTTGAGGGCGTCCTCGAGTCCGAACGCGACCACGAGGTCAGCGGATCGTTTCCGCACGGTGGCGCCGTCGAGCCCGCGGAGCACACCGGCGTAGTAGAGCAGCTGGGCCCCGGTCAGACGGTCGAAGAGGCGCAGCCTGTCCGGGAGCACTCCGATCACACGCTTGGCGGCGACCGGGTCGCTCCACACGTCGATGCCGTGGACCTCGATCGAACCGTCGTCCGGCCGGAGGAGACCGGTCACCATGGAGAGGGTCGTGGTCTTGCCGGCGCCGTTCGGGCCGACGATCCCGTAGAACGAGCCCGTGCGGACCTCGAGGTTGATTCCGGAGACGGCGAGGGTGCTGCCGAAGGACTTGCGCAAGCCGGTGACGGAGAGGACGACCGGCGCGAGGACGCCGGGCGCGACGGGAGCGGGGGCCGGGGCGGGGGCGGGGCTCGCGGCGGCCACAGCGGCAGGCTCGGTCTCCGGCTCGGTCTCCGGAACCGGAACCGGTCGGAGTTCGGGCACGAGGACAGGGAGGACATCCGGCTCCGCCGCCGAGGGCGCAGCCTCGGGCTCGGTAGCGGGCTCGGTAGCGGGCTCGGTCTCGAGCGCGGCCTCGGGCTCGGTCTCCGGTTCGGCCTCGGCCTCGGGTTCGGCCTCGGGTTCTGTCTCCGGCTCGGTCTGGGGCTCGGTCTCCAGCTCGATGCCCATCGACGGCTCGGCGAACACTGTGGGCTCCGCGACGACGGCGGCGATCGGTACGGGTACCGCGGCGATCACGGGTTCGGGTATCGGGGCGGCAACCGCCACGGCCTTCTCGACGGCTACCGGCTCAGGGCTCGGGTCGGCGACGGCCCCCGGAATCTGACCAGGTGCTGAAGGCTCGACGACCGGCACCGGCATGATTTTAGTCGCGGGGGGCGTGGGGTCCGGACGGACCGTCGACACCTCGGCGTCCGTCGACTGCGTGTCCGCCGGCGTGATCGTGACGGGGGCTGGCTTGGTCTCGGCGGGCGGCAAATGCAGGCCGAGAACGGCCGTGGCGACCCAGTCCCGGGAGGTGCCGACTCCCGAGCGAGTGCGCGGGGGTTTGGGGACGGGGGACGGCGCCTGGACGACGGGCGACACGCCTGCCGGCGCGTCCGGAGGCATGGGTCCGAGTGAACGTCGGGCGAGTGCCTCCGTGCGGGCCTGCGCCTGGGCGCGGGCGAGCTGCTCAGGGTCCGGACGCGGCTTGCTCGCGGCCACGGCCAGGGCGTCGGCCTGGGCCTTGGCTCGAGTGGCGGCATCCGCCTGGGCGCGCGCTTCGGCCGCCGCGTACTCGCGGGCCTGAGCTGCGGCGTACTCCGTGGCCTCGGCGAGGGCACGGGTCTCCGCCTCAGCCTCGGCCTCCGCCTGGGCGAGGGCTTCAGCGGCGGCAAGTGCCTCCGCACGGACGACGGCAGCCTTCGCTGCCCGCGACTTGGCCGCACTCGCCCTCGCTGCGCGTTGACGAGCGGCGGTCTCGGCCTTCTCTGCGGTCGTGCGTGTCTTGGCGGCTGATCCGGCCGCGGGAGTGACATGCGTCGGGGACGCCTGCGCCGGGTCGGCGGGCGGCTGCGGGGCCGCGGCGACCTTGCGGACCGGGCTGGCGCGGGGCTTCTGGGTTCGGGCGACAGGAGTGCGGGCCGCCGGGGTGCGGGGTGAAGCGGTGCGCGCCGAGGTTGCGCGTTCTGGCGTCGTCTTGGCCGGACGCGCCGGGGTGGCTGCATCGTTCGACGGGGTCGAATCGGACGCGGGCACGGTTGTGGTCGGCTCGTTGGGCTCGGAGTTGGGAGGCACGTGAGTCACCTCGCCAACCCTACCAACGACCCTCCGACAAGACGGGATGGCGGGCCCGAATCCCGCCGAAAACGCCCTCATCCGCGCGCGGTCACGGCTGCTATTTCCGCACCACGGCACCCAAAAGGGGCACTTCGGGTAGACTGACCCTTTCATGTTGGTGTGTCTGAACAGAAACAAAGAGGTGAACTACAGGCAAACTGGCTCGACATTTTTTGAAGCGGGCGCACGGCGCCCGAGACTGTTAAGGAGACGAATATGGCCACCCAGGTAGTCATTTTGGCCGCGGGAATGGGCAGCAGACTGGGTCGTTCACTGCCCAAGCCGCTCACGGAACTCAGCGACGGCCGGTCGATCATGCGTCAGCAATTCGACAACATCGAGCACGCATTCGGCACCGAGGCCCACGTCACCGTCGTCGTCGGTTACAAGCTCGAGCACATCATCGAAGCCTTCCCCCAGGCATCCTTCGTCTACAACGAGGAATACGACCAGACCAACACGTCCAAGAGCCTGCTGCGCGCCTTGCAGGCCTCCGGCACGGGCGGCGTGCTGTGGATGAACGGCGACGTCGTCTTCGATCCCGCCGTCCTCGACCGGGCACACGCCATGGTCGAACGCGACCAGTCCTTCGTGACGGTCAACACCTCACAGGTGTCCGACGAAGAGGTCAAGTACACGACCGACGAAGAGGGCTACATCAGGGAGCTCTCCAAGACGGTGACTGGCGGACTCGGAGAAGCGGTCGGCATCAACTTCATTTCCAGTGCGCACAAGGCGATCCTGGTGCGTCACCTCGCCAGGGTGAACGACCAGGACTACTTCGAGCGCGGCATCGAACTCGCGATCGAGAAAAACGGCCTGCTGGTCGAACCCCTCGACATCTCCGACTTCTACGCTGTCGAAGTCGACTTCGCCGAAGACCTCGAGCGTGCGAACCTGTTCGTCTGATTCGCTTTCACCCTGATTCTGTGAACATCTAGAGTGGAACCTGTGAGTAGCTACGCGGAAGTGCGCCCAGAACAGCTCACGGCTTTCTCCCGCTACCGGCACGCGCTCTGGCTCCTGACCCAGCGCGACCTGCGGGTCCGCTACTCCACCTCGTTCCTCGGCTATTTCTGGTCGATCCTCGACCCGCTCGTGATGGCCGGCATCTACTGGTTCGTGTTCACTCAGGTGTTCCACCGGGGTGTCGGGCACGAGCCGTACATCATCTTCCTGCTCAGCGCACTACTGCCCTGGATGTGGTTCAACGGGACCATTTCCGACTGCACCCGTGCGTTCCTGCGCGAGGCGAAGCTGATCCGGTCGACCCGGATCCCCCGCACCATCTGGGTGAACCGGCTCGTGCTCTCCAAGGGCATCGAATTCCTCGCTTCGATTCCCGTCCTCGTGCTGTTCGCGGTCTTCGCGGGCGCCCGGCCGAGCGGCGAGATCGTGTTCTTCCCGCTCGCCATCGTGATCCAGGCGATCCTCACGGCCGGGGTCGGCCTCATCGTCGCGCCGCTCGTCGTGTTCTTCCGCGACCTGGAACGCGCAGTGAAGCTCATCCTGCGCTTCCTGTTCTATGCGTCCCCGATCATTTACAGCACCCAGGACCTGCCGCACCAGTTGCATTTCTGGGCGGCGTTCAACCCACTCAGCGGCATCTTCAGCCTGTACCGGGCGGCCTTCTTCCCCGGCAACCTCGACTGGTTCACCGTCGGCGTCAGCGCGGCCATGTCCGTTGCCTTCCTCGGCCTCGGGCTGCTGGTCTTCACGCGCACCGAGCGCGCGGTCCTGAAGGAGCTGTGATGACCGAAACCGTCCGGACACCGGGAACGGCCGCGATCGGGGCTCCCGTGATCGCCCTGGCCGGGGTGGGCATCCGCTTTCGCCGCAATCGCCGCGGTCGGCGCAGCTTCAAGGACCTGTTCGCGAGCGGAGCCCGGCGCACCCGCCCCGGCGAATTCTGGGCACTGCGCGCGGTGTCGTTCACGGTGCAGCGCGGCGAGGCCATCGGCGTCGTCGGCCGCAACGGCCAGGGAAAGTCGACCCTGCTCAAACTCGTGACCGGGGTCGTCCTGCCCGACGAGGGCACCGTGCGGGTGACGGAGGGCGTCGCACCGCTGATCGAGATCACCGGCGGCTTCGTCGACGACCTGACCGTGCGCGACAACGTCTACCTCACGGCGGGCCTGCACGGCATGACGAAGAAACAGATCGGCGAGCGTTTCGACGAGATACTCGACTTCGCCGAGATCGGCGACTTCGTCGACACCCCCTATAAGCACCTCTCGAGTGGCATGAAGGTGCGGATCGCCTTCGCGGTCATCTCCCGGCTCGAGGAGCCGATCATCCTCGTCGACGAGGTGCTCGCGGTCGGCGACAAGGCCTTCCGGGAGAAGTGCTACCGCCGCATCGAAGAACTGCTCGCCGGGGGCCGCACCCTGTTCTTCGTCTCGCACAACGAACGCGACCTGCGTCGCTTCTGCGCCAGGGGCCTGTACCTCGACAAGGGCGCGCTGGTCCTCGACGGTCCACTAGACGAGGTCCTCGCCCGGTACGACGCCGACTACGGCGTGAAGCCAGCCTGACCCTCTTCAGGGATCGACGAGGCCGAGACTGTCGCGATCGGGCGGCAGCTGCTCCTTGGTCAGGCCGGTGACGAGGTCTGCGACCTCGAGGCTGAGTACGTCCGCGAGCCGGATGAGGGTGTGGAATGTGGGGTTTCCGTTGCCGCGGTCGATCCTGGCGTAGTTGGACACGTTGAGTCCGGCCCGGTGGGCGACCGACTCCTGGTTGAGCTCGAGTTCCCTCCGGCGATGCCGCAGGCGCACGCCGAGCAGGCGGCTCGCTTCCGACTCATGCTCCGGCATCCTCCATCTATAGGCGCGTAGCGGGAAAAACGCCAGTGGCCGGGGAAAAAATGTGGATATCTCCCCCTGTCGCACCAGCAACGTAAACTCGACGGGAATCGGAAGGACGGCATCGACATGGCACGAAAAGTGAAACCCATCATCTCGACGACCGGGGGTCTGCCCCAGGGCGGCCAGCTTCCCACCGGCATCATCCGGGGGTTCGACCGGGTCATGGCCATCCACCGCCCGGTCGTGCTCGCCCACATCCGTGGAATCCGCCGTCGATCGCCGAACGCGGATCCCGCCCAGATCATCGCCATCCTCGAACGCCGCTATCTCGCCATGGTCACGACCGGCGGCGCGGCCGTCGGGGCGACGGCCGTCATCCCCGGCGTCGGCACCGGGGTGACCCTCGCCCTCTCCGGCGTCGAGACCGCAGGGTTCCTCGAGGCGACCGCCTTGTTCGCCCAATCGGTCAGCGAGGTGCACGGCATTGCCGTCGACGACCCGGAGCGCGCCCGCGCCCTCGTCATGACGATGATGCTCGGCCGTGAAGGCTCCGACCTCGTCCGCCAGCTCGCCGGCCAGGTCAGCGGAACGGGAACGGTGCGAACGAAATACTGGGGCGAACTGGTCACCGCGAACATCCCGCGCGCCGTGATGGGTCCGCTCACCGATCGCCTGAAGAGCTCCTTCATCCGCCAGTTCGCGACGCGCGGATCCGCGAGTTTCATCGGCAAGGCGCTCCCCTTCGGCGTCGGCGCCGTCGTCGGCGGCGCCGGCAATCACATCCTGGGCAAGCGCGTGCTGACCTCGTCCCGTCTCGCCTTCGGGCGGCCGCCTGCCGGCTTCCGCCCCGAACTCGACCCCCGTATCCGCGAGGCGATCGTGCGCGAGGGTGGCGGCCTCGAGGGCGTCGGCCGCGCCGGCGCGCTGAGGTCCGTCGCCGGTCACCGCATCACGCAGCTCGGACAACTCGGGCACGGCACCCTCACGGTGCTCCCCCGCATGGTTCCACGGATGCTGCGCCGCGGCCGGTCGGTGGAGTCAGGTGCGTCGGTGGAGTCAGGTGCGTCGGGGACGCCCACGCCGGTTCCCCCGGATTCGGGTCCCCCGGCGCCTGCGCCCCCGACATCCGGGCCCCCGGCCGCCGCGCGCGACCTGCCGCCCCGCGAACCCGCGTCGTCTCCGCGGCCGTAGCAGGCCGCTCAGGGCCGGACGGCGTCGAAGCGCTCCCACTCCTCCATCAGGTGCTGCACGGCGGCGTGGAAGCGAGCGGTGGCCGCCCCCGGTGTCGCGTCGCCGAAGTAGCGTTCGACCCACACGGCCAACCGGGCCTCGGCCTCCGGATCGTGCGCGAGCGCATCCAGCGTGCCCACGATCGAAGAGGCTGCCGACGCCTCGAGCCAGTCGCACGCCGCGAGGTACCCGCCGGTGTCGATCTCGGCCGCGGGTTCCGCGGGGCGGGTGACGAGCAGGGCCTTGCCTGCGGCAAGTCGGTCGTAGACCATGGCGGAGATGTCGACGATGGCAACGTCCGCTGCCGCGAGCTGCCACCCGAGTTCCGCACCGGTGTCGTAGATGTGGTGGGCGGCGGGATCGCGGGCGTTCGCTGCCTTGATCAGGCCGACGATCCTGCGGTTCGCGGCGCCGTAGGCGTCGTCGATGACCCCGCTGCGCGGGTGCGGCCGGTAGATCAGCCGGTGCCGGGGCGAAGCGAGGAGCGCGGTCGCGAGTGCGACGCCGTGCGTCGCGATCGAGCCGTATGCCGCGGTGGGCCGGTCGCCTTCCCAGGTCGGCGCGTAGAGCACGACCTGCCGTTCGTCGGGAACGTACGGCACAAGGCCGCTGTAGTGGTCGGCCTGCGGACGGCCGATCGTGATCGCCCGCTTCTCGAAGTCGTAGTCCCAGAGCACCCGGTCGAGGCGGGCCAGGGCGGCGTCACCGGCGACGAAGGCGTAGTCGTACGCCTTGATCTGGTTCGTGACCATGTACATCTTGTCGCTCTCGCCATGGTTGATGAACACGTGCCAGCACCGCGGGTAGCGCATCATCTGGAAGTTCCGGGCGTTCTGGTTGACGTAGAACACGATGCGGATGTCCTGCTCGTCGACTACCCGCTCGAGGTCGGCGACTTTGCGGACGTAGGTCACCGGCACCGGGCATTCCTCGGACATCGGCAGCGCACCGGTCCCGGTGCGGCTCAGCACGATGACGGGCCAGGTCTCGGCGAGCACGGCGAGCGGCCGGTACCACTGCCGCATCTGGTACAGGTTGACGGCGCCGTCGGCGAAGTAGACGGCGATCTTGAAGCGGCCGAGCGGAAGCGGACCGTCCCCGAGGAGCCGGCCGGCGAGCCGTTTCTGTGCCCGGCGCGACGCCGCGACATCCTTGACCAGTTTGACGGCCAGGCCGATGTCTTTTCGAATGGTCATCACTCCAGAGTACCGAGGGCCCCGGGTCAGACGATCGGGGGACGGCCGGCCAGGGACATCCGCCAGACCGTGCGGGCGCTGATCGGGCGACGCTCCCCCGGGTCGCTGCGCCAGCCCTCCCTGAATCCGGCGAGCCAGGCCCGCAGTGCCGTCCGGTCGCTGCGGAATCGCACGAGCTGGATCGCGAGCCACGAACCGGCGTAGACCGGGACCAGCACGGCAGGCAGGTTGCGCCGGGCGAGCCAGACCCGGTTGCGCGCGTTCAGCCGGTAGTAGTCGGCGTGGCGGGTGGGCTGGATGACGGGGTGGTTCGCCTCTAGGTTCCCTGCATACCAGGTGCGCAGGCCCTGGTCCCAGACCCGCCAGGCCAGCTCGATGCCCTCGTGCGCGTAGAAGAACGGTTCGGCCCAGCCTCCGGTGGGCGTGAAGACAGCGCGGGGCATCAGCACGGCGCCTTCCCAGACCGAGAAGACCGCGCCGGATTCGGTCGCGGCCCCCTTCCGGATGCGCGGGATCCAGCGGGTCGGAGCCGCGGCGCCCGTCGGATCGGTCACCCGGGGTTGCAGCAGTCCGATCGACGGGTCCGCGCGGAGCAGTGCGATCGCACGGCTGAGGAACCGGGGGTCCGGGATGCTCGCATCGTCGTCGAGGAAGAACAGGTATTCGCCCGTCACGAGCGGAACCCCGCGATTGCGACCGGCGGGGATGCCCAGGTTCTCCGGCAGGGCCAGCGCCCGGACGGCATCCGGTAACCCGGTCGGCACCCAGCCGTTGCCCACGCAGACCACGTCGAGTTCGACGTCCTGCTGGGCGAGCACCGAGCGGATGCCGCGGGCGAGATCATCCGGGCGGGTGCCCTGGGTGAGCACGACGACACCGACCCTCGGCGGCACGGTGTCGGTCACGGCTCAGGACCGGACGCGGCGCGACGCCATGATCGCGACGAAATGGCCCACGAGCGCCAGGAGTGAGAGCGGCACGAGGGCGATGAGCACGATGCGGTCCATGAGCGGTTCGCCGATGAAACGACCGATCACCGCGGAGGCGAAGATCAGGATCGTCAGTTCGACGGAGTGGTAGAGGCGATGGAACGGCACGAACCGGGCGAGCCTGCGCAGCTGGTATATCCGGCCGGGTGCGGGCGCCTGCTCGCCGCGGGTGTCCGCGAGCTTGGTGAGCCCCGCGTTCGCCCTCGCGACATGCACCATGTCGTTGAGCGCCTTGTTCAGCACGATGACCAGGGCGAGCACCAGGGCGAGAGTCGTCCAGAGGAAATCGTCCGGCGACTCGAACGGGTACGCCGCCGCCCGGATGCCGAACGCGATCGGGATGAGCGCCTCGGTCGAGTAGTGGCCGACCTTGTCGAGGAAGACGCCGGCGGGCGAGGATTCCCCGCGCCAGCGCGCGACTTCACCGTCGCAGCAGTCGACGAGCATCTGCAGCTGCCCGAGGACCAGCGCGAGCAGGGCTCCCCAGACGCCGGGGATGAGGAGCGCCGCAGCGGTCGACCAGCCGACGAGGATCATCAGCGCCGTGACGCCGTTCGCGGTCACGCTCGTCTTGAGCAGCAGCCAGGTGAGATACGGCGACACGTCGCGCAGGTAGAGCGAGGCGGTCCAGTGCTCGGCGTTCGCACGGAGCCGCACTTCGGGCGGCTGCGCGACGGCGCGCAACTCTGCGATCGACGTCGGCGGGGACTGGCGCACCCGGCCGGTGGAGTGTGAGTGGGATGTCATTGGTGTCTCCCGGTCCGTGCCGCGATATTGCTGGTGAGTTTGAGGTATCCGAGCAGGAAGCCGAAACCCCAGCAGAAGTGGATACAGGGCAAGACTAGAAGGAACCAGACGCCGGGGCGCCAGCCGTCGGGGCGAGTCACGACGACGGCGGCCAGGACGACGACGAGCAGGTATCCGACCGGGGCGATCCAGCCCAGCAGCAGCCACGGCGCGACGAAACCGGCGAGGCCGACGACCACGCCGCCGAAGACGAGGAGCACCATGGCCGGCGGCACGAAATAGCGGATGCCGTTGTCGGCGGGGAAGCGCCGCGCGAGTTCCCCGCGCCACATTCCGGTGGACAGCATCTGGCGGGCGAGACGGGACAGGCTCGGCCGCGGCCGGTAGACGACGCGCAGCCTCGGTGTGAACCAGACCGTGCCGCCCTGCTCGCGGAGGCGCCGGTTGAGTTCCCAGTCCTGCCCGCGCTTGATGGTCTCGTCGAAGAGCCCGGCGCGCAGGAGGCTGTCCCGGCGGAAGCAGCCGAGGTAGACCGTCTCCGCGGCGCCCTCAGGCCCACCGACATGGAGCGGCGTTCCGCCGAGGCCGATCCGGGTGCCGTACGCGCGGGCGACCGCACGCTGGAACGGAGCGGTGCCCTGGGCGTCCATGACCCCGCCGACGTTGTCGGCCCCGGTGCGTTCGAGGGTCTCGACGGCGACGCGCGCATAGTCGCGCGGCAGGACGGAGTGGGCGTCGACCCGGATCACGACCGGGTAGGCGGATGCGCGGATCGCGACGTTGAGCCCGGCCGGCGTCGATCCGATCTCGTTGGGCACGACACGGATGCGCGGGTCGAGTTCCGCGAGTTCCGCGACGAGTTCCTCGGTGCCGTCGATGCTCGGCGCGAGGGCCAGGGTGACGTCGAACGGGCCGGCGTAGTCCTGGCTCAGAAGGCTCGTGACCGCGGCCCGGACGTGCAGCACATCGTTGAGGACGGGCATCACATAGGAGACGCCGATCAGGGTCGCGTCGCCGGTGTGTGCTGCCTGTTCGATCGGGTATCCATTTCGTCGCGGACTTTCCAGACTACCAGTCCACCCCTTTGGGGGCCCCTGTTGCTGCGGAACGGGCCGGGAAACACGACTGCGCCGCCGGTCGAAGACCGGCGGCGCAGGGTGTGGAAGGAGGGTCGGACGGTGCTAGCTGGCGAGCTCCCCGACCGTGACGGTCACGGTGTATGACTTACCGTCGCGCACGTAGACGAGGTCGGCCGTCGCGCCGGCGGCGAGCACCCGCACCTGGGCGGTGAGGTCCTTCGCGTCGGTGATCGGCACTCCGTTGAACTTCGTGACGACGTCGCCCTTCTTCAGGCCTGCCTTCTCGGCGGCGCCACCCGAGCTGACCTCGCTGACGAGGGCGCCGACCGTGCTGCTCGTGTCACTCGTCGCGGTCGTGATGCTCGCGCCGAGCAGGCCGTGGGTGGCCTTCCCACTGGCGATGAGTTCGTCGGAGACGCGCTTGGCGAGGTTCGCCGGGATCGAGAAGCCGACGCCGATGCTTCCGGCGGCCGTCCCGGAAGACGAGGATCCGCCCGCGTTGGCGATCGCGACGTTGATGCCGATCAGTTCGCCCTTGGAGTTGAGCAGGGCGCCGCCGGAGTTGCCGGGGTTGATCGCGGCATCCGTCTGGATCACGGAGAGCGAGATGCTGCTCGTCGTGCTCGGTGTGGTCGACTGCGCGCTGCCGTCCTTGTTCGGGAGGTCGAAGTTCCAGAAGTAGGGGTTGTCGGTGCTCGGGGCCGTCGTGTCGGGCGTATCCGCCTTGGGCGCCGCGGAGGAGGCGATCGAGATGCTCCGGTTGAGTGCGCTGACGATGCCGTCGGTGACGGTTCCGGAGAGGCCGAGCGGAGCTCCGATGGCGATCGTGGTGTCTCCGACGTTGAGCTTGCTCGAGTCCGCCCAGTTGATCGGGGTGAGGCCGCTCGCGTCGGTCAGTTTGACCACCGCGAGGTCGGAGATCGGGTCGGTGCCGACGATCGTCGCCTTGTAGACCTTTCCGTCGCTGGCAGTGACTTCGAGGGTCGCGTCTGCGCTCGCGCCGTCGAGGGTCACGACGTGGGTGTTGGTCAGGACGTAGCCGTCTGCGGTGAGAACGACACCGGAACCGGTGCCGCCGGAGGTGCCGCTCGTCGCGTTGATAGTGACGACGCTCGGCATGGCCTTGGCGGTGGCCGCCGTGATCTGGTTGACGCTCTCGGTGTTGTTGACGACAACGGTGCTCGACCCTTGGGCCTGGCTGACGGGGGTGCCGGTGCCCTGGCCGCCCGTGAGAAGCGCCGTCACGCCGGCACCGGATGCGCCGCCGATGAGGGCGCCGATCGCGAGAGCAGCGACGAGGCTGAGTCCGGCACGGCGGCGGGCCGGGTCCTTGGGGCGGGGGGCAGAGGACGGACCGGTGGGTCCGTTCGGGCCGCCGCCCTGAGGAGCGTAGGAGAAGGGTGCATTCGTTGCCGCGAAGTGCGGCGGGACGGAGCCGTCTGCTCCCCCGATGGGCCGGCCGAAGGCATCCGTCGCGTAGGGAAGCGTCGGCTGGGCGACCTGGTTCGCTGCGTGCGCGACAGGCTGCGATGCCTGGGGTGCCTGCGCCGGGGCGGCGGGTGTCTGCGCGGCGACGCCCTGCGGCTGCGCGGGAGTCGCCTGAGCGGCCGGCGGGAAGCCGACGACCTCTGTCGTGTTGTCCGCGTTCGCCGCGGGGGCCGGGTACTCGGTCGTCTCGGCGGTACCGGTATCGGCATCGGTGGCGTCGGTGGCGTCGGTTGCCGACTGTCCGGACGCGGCGGTCCGACCGGCGTCGGAGGGAACGTCGGCAGCGGGACGATCGCGATTAATGTCTGGGTCCTGCGGGTATTCGGTCATGAGGTGCTCCTTCCAAGCGATGCCAGCTTTGCGCCCGAACCTGAACGAATCCTCCGCTCAAGCTGAGAGCATTCAATGACGAAGCCGTGATGTTGCTTGGGGTGGGTGGGTGGCAGCTCGGGCCGGTCGGACGGGAGGGGCGATCCTCGCCGACGGGCAGGGTCGCTCCAGTCCTCCGCACCGGGGATGTCGTAGTTTGGATTCATGCCTGGCTCCCCCGAGATCGTACCGACCGCGAACATTCCGGGGGCCTGGCGGCGCACGGCCCGCGGCGCCGGCCTCCTGGGCGAGGACGGCACGATCGCCGCCACCATCTTCGCCGAGATGAGCGCGCTCGCCGCCCGCACCGGTGCGATCAATCTCGGGCAGGGATTCCCGGATGAGGACGGCCCCATGGAGGTACTCGACGCCGCCCGCCAGGCCATCACGGACGGGGTGAACCAATACCCGCCAGGCCGTGGTTCTCCGGTGCTTCTCGAGGCGATCGCACGCCACCAGCAGCGCTTCTACGGCCTCGGCGTCGACCCGGGCACCGAGGTGCTCGTGACAGCGGGGGCGACCGAGGCACTCGCCGCGACGATCCTCGCCCTGATCGAGCCGGGCGACGAGGTCGTGACGTTCGAACCGTTCTACGACGCGTACGGCGGCCTGATCGCACTCGCCAACGGTGTGCACCGCACCGTGCGCCTGCGCGCGCCCGACTTCCAGCCGGACCTCGACGAGCTCGGTGCGGCGATCACCGATCGCACGCGGCTCATTCTCGTGAACAACCCGCACAACCCGACGGGCACCGTGTTCTCCCGGGAGACGCTCGAGCTCATCGTGCGGCTCGCGGAACGGCACAACGCGGTCATCGTCACGGACGAGGTCTACGAACACCTCACCTTCGGCGTGCTGCACCTGCCCATTGCGACGCTTCCCGGCGCGTTCGAGCGCACCGTGACGATCTCCTCAGGGGGGAAGACGTTCAACACGACCGGGTGGAAGATCGGCTGGCTGACCGCACCCGCCGCACTCGTGACGGCGATCCTGGCGGTCAAGCAGTTCCTGACCTACGTGAACGGTGCGCCGTTCCAGCCGGCGATCGCCAGGGGACTCGATCTCCCGGATTCGTACTTCACCGGAATCGCGGCCGCGCTGCAGGGGAAGCGTGACGTCCTCGAGCGCGGCCTGGTCGCCGCGGGCTTCGCGGTGTCGCGACCGCACGGCTCGTATTTCATCGTGGCGGATGCCGCACCGCTCGGCTACCCGGATGGTGCGGACTTCTGCCGCGAACTTCCCGCCCTCGCGGGCGTCGTCGCCGTACCGATCGGTGCCTTCTGCAGCCCGGAGCACCGGCCGCAGTATGCCTCGCTCGTGCGTTTCGCCTTCTGCAAGAAGGTGGACCTGCTCGAACGGGCCGCGACCCAGCTCGCCGCCCTACGCCCGGCCTCGCGGTAGCGCGCGACCGGCCTGCGCAGACCCGGTCCGGGCGACCGCCCGAACCCATTCGACGGAGAGTGTGGGTTTCACAACGTGGGAGCGCGATCTGAGCGCCTTCCCGGCGAAATGTCCGTCGAATCGGTTCGGGGCGTTGGCTACTCGGCGGTCGCGGTGGCGAGCGCCGGGTAGTCGGTGTAGCCGGCGGCGGTGTTGCCGTAGAGGGTCTGCGCGTCGAGGGCATTGAGCGGCAGGTCGTCGCGCCAGCGGTGCACGAGGTCCGGGTTGGCGATGACGGCGCGTCCCACGACGACGGCGTCGGCGACGTCGTCTGCCAGGATCGCCATGGCCTCTGCGCGGGTCGTGACGGTGCCGAAGCCCGTGTTGATCAGGAGAGGTCCGCCGAAGCGGGCGCGCAGCCCCTGGATCAGGTCGCCGGTGGGGTCCTGGTGCAGAACGCTGAGGTAGGCGAGGCCGAGCGGTGCGAGTCCGTCGACGAGGGCGGTGTAGGTCGCGAGCGTCTCCGCGGCATCCGTCTCGAGCACGTCCTGGATGTTGTGCGCCGGAGAGATGCGGATCCCGACCCGGCCGGCGCCGATCGCGGCGGCAACGGCGGTCGCGACCTCGATCACGAAGCGGGCGCGGTTCGCGGGCGAGCCGCCGTGGGCATCCGTGCGCTGGTTCGAGGCCGGTGACAGGAACTCGTGCAGGAGATAGCCGTTTGCGCTGTGGATCTCGACGCCGTCGAGGCCGGCCGCGATGGCGTTCTGCGATGCGCGCACGAATTCGGCGACGATTCCGGGGAGTTCGGCCTCGGTCAGCGCGTGCGGGACGGGGTACGGCTTCTTGCCCTCCGGAGTGTGCGTGTCGCCGGCGATGGCAATCGCGCTCGGGGCGACGATGTCGTGGCCACCGTTGACGAGGTCGTGCGAGACCCGTCCGGCGTGCATGACCTGGGCGACGATGAGGCCGCCGGCCTCGTGCACGGCGGACGCGACGGAACGCCAGCCGTCGACCTGCTCAGCGGTGACGAGTCCCGGCTGGCCCGTGTAGCCCTGTCCGGCGTGGCTCGGGTAGACGCCCTCCGAGACGATCAGGCCGAGGGACGCGCGCTGGCGATAGTGCTCGATGACCATCGGTCCGGGGATGCCGTCGAGGCCGGCCCGGGTGCGGGTCAGCGGTGCCATCACGAGGCGGTTCGGCAGGTGCAGGTCGCCGAGGGTCAGCGGGGAAAACAAGTTCACAGTCGCTCTTTTCGTAGTACGGAAATTCCGCCTGACCGGTCGGACCGGCCGGCGCAGGGGAACACGGGTTGCGCTTCC
The DNA here is from genome assembly GCF_004402485.1 of Cryobacterium algoricola. Taxonomy (GTDB): domain Bacteria; phylum Actinomycetota; class Actinomycetes; order Actinomycetales; family Microbacteriaceae; genus Cryobacterium; species Cryobacterium algoricola. Next base: position 753,999 of record NZ_SOFG01000004.1, read on the forward strand.
GACAACGGGCAGGGACCCCGTCCTATTCCAGATGCGTTCCGTTTGTGGTCAGCCGATCGGCGCCGGAGCCGGCTCGAGCGACGTTGGACTGGTCGCGGCCCGTTCCCACGCGGCCACATCGCCGACGCGGCCAAACCGATCGAGCGCCGGCGACGAATACCAGACATGACCACCCTGATGACCCGCACTCCCGGCCGCACGGCCGTGCCGGCCGCGCCGATGCCTCCCGTGCCGGCAGGGACGGCCGGGACCGGACCTCGGCGGGAGGAATATTGCCCGTTCCCGCTCTCGACAGACGCTCGCGGCTTCGGTCTCACCACGAGCTCGATGCGCCTCGGCGCGGGCACGCTGGTCGTGCGGCACGGCCGCCGCACCGGCAGCGACACGGCGACGATCCTGCTGCACGGGGCCGCCGGTTCCTGGACGACCTGGACCCCGCTCCTCTCGGCGGCGGCGACCCGCGGCCCTGCGGGATGCGTCGCGCCCGGAGCGCTCGCCCTGTCCGACCTGATCATTCCCGACCTGCCCGGCTGGGGCGACAGCGAAGCACTGAACGAAGAGCCCGGCAGCCGCGCCCCGAGTACACGCCGCCGTGCGGCGGATGCCTCGATTCGGCACTCCGCCCGGCCCGCCCCCGGCATCGCCACCGTCGCGGCTTCGATCGCCGAAACGGCCCGCGCCCTCGGCTACGAGCGCTGGCACGTCGTCGGACATTCGCTCGGCGGCTTCCTCGCCCTCGAACTTGCCGCACTCGAACCCGCGGCGACCGTGTCGGTCGCTCTCGTGTCGGCGACGACGTTTTCGGTGGTCGACAGCGTGCGGCATCCGCTCACCCGCTTCGCACTGCTGCCCGGCTACACCGCCCTGCTCGCCGTCATGCGCGCCCTCGCGGTCGTCGAGCCCGCCGGGCGCGGCCTCGTGCGATGGCTCGGCCGGGTGGGTCTGCTCCGCGGTCTCACCGCGCCCCTGTTCAGCCGGGTCGACGATGTGCCCGAGAGCGTGATCTCCGCCCTCGCGACGGAGGTCCGCCCGCGGGCGTTCGCCGCGGCATCCGCCCTCGCCGGAGCCCATGACCCGGCGCGATCCTGGTCGCGCATCGCCTGCCCGGTGCGGGCGATCCAGGGTGACGCCGACGTCTTCGTGGCCGATTCGGACAGCGCCCGGCTGGGCGCCGTCATTCCCGGCTTCGTCTCGCAGACGATCACGGGCACCGGCCACTTCGCCCACATCGAGAAGCCCTTCGCCGCCCTCGAGGCGCTCCTCACCCCCCGCGAGAGTACACGTTCGGCCCTTAAGCCGCGGAGGGCTTAAGGGCCGAAATCGTGCTCTCGCGGGGAGGGCGGGGCATCGCTGGGTCGAGCGATCAGTTGTGCGGGATGCCGATCGTGAGGCCGCCGTCGATGACGAACTCGGCGCCGGTGGAGTAGCTCGACTCGTCGCTCGCCAGGTACAGCACGAGGTTCGAGACTTCCTCGGGCTTGGCACCGCGGCGCAACGGGATCTCGACCATGTCGACGTCGAGGGACTTCGTCATCGCGGTCTCGATGAAACCGGGGTGAATCGAGTTCACGCGGATGCCGAGGGGCGCCACATCGAGGGCGACGGACTTCGTGATGCCACGCACGCCGAACTTCGACGCGACGTAGGCATGCAGGCCCGCGCTGCCGAGAAGGCCCTCGACGGACGAGACATTGATGATCGAACCGCCGCCGCGGCGTGAGAGCGCCGGGATGGCCGCCCGCATGCCGAGGAAGGTACCGGTCAGGTTGATCTCGATCGTGCGCGTCCAGACGTCGATCGGGAAACTCTCGATCGGCGCTGCGCTCGCGATTCCGGCGTTGTTGACGAGGATATCGAGCCCGCCGAAGGTCTCCACGGCGAACAGCACGGCGGCCGACCAGTCGTCGGCGTCGGTGACGTTGAGGTGCACGTAGCGCGCTGCCGGGCCGAGCTCTGCCGCCATGGCTTCGCCCTCGGTGTCGAGGAGGTCTCCGATGACCACCTGGGCACCCTCTGCGATCAGCCGACGCGCGTGTGACGACCCCATTCCGCGGGCACCGCCACTGATGAGTGCCACTTTGCCTTGAACGCGGCCCATGATGACCACCTTTCTCTTCGTGTTCATAGAATCTGTAATCTACTCAAAAATGAGCGTACTCCGTTATATTGGGATCAGCTGATTGAACCTACGATTGAAAGAGCCCGGGGCGGCATCCGCCCGGAATGAAGCCGACCCAGAATGAGGACTCCCGTGCGTGCACCCGACGAAGACCGGACATCGGTCGCCGGCGCCGCCATCGATGCTCCCGACGCCCCCGCTCCCGGCCGCCGCGAACGCAACAAGCGCGACAAGCAGGGCCGCATCCTCGCGGCCGCCGAAGACCTCTTCGCCGAGCGCGGCTACGCGTTCGTCACGACCCAGGACATCGCCGACCGTGCGGATGTCGCAGCAGGGACGCTCTTCCGCTACGCGGCCTCGAAACCCGAACTGCTCCTGATGGTCTTCAACGCCGAGTGGCGCCGGGCTCTGAGCGCCACCCGGCACGATGCCCCGGCTTCGGCCGCACGGCTCGCCCCGACGGACGCGATCATGGCCTTGCTGCGTCCCCTGCTGACCTCGGCCGCCCTCAACCCGGAGAACACCGCCTACTACCAGCGCGAGATCCTGTGGGGCGAGCCCACCGGAGCCTACCGCGTCGAGGCCCTCGAACTCGTCGACGGCCTCGAGGCATCCATTGCGACCCTGCTGAGCGGATACGGGACGGAGACTCCCGGAGGATCGGAACGGCTCCGGCCCGGGGTGGACGCCCCGCTTGCGGCACGCAGCATCTTCTCGCTGCTGCACCTCGCCCTGATCCGGTGCGGACTCGGGCGCGAGCCGATGGAGAGCCTGCCGGACTCCCTCCGCGCGGAGATCGACCTCGTGCTGCACGGCATCGTCGAACCGGTGCCCGCGCGTCCCGTCGGCCCCTGACGATTCCCTTGTATTGACCGGGAATTACGACCACACTTAATGAGCGAACCTAGCGGATGCCTCACGAGGGCGGTCGGCTGTTCGCGCGAGGATTCACCGACTGAAAGCGGCACCCCATGGGTTCGTTGACGTATGACCGGGTCACCGTCGAGTTCGACGACCGGATCCTCGCGCATCTGCAAATCGTGATCGTTCAGAAGCTGCGCCGCGGCGAGAGCTTCCTCTTGTCCTGGCGGAATGCCGCAGAGGCTGGCGACGGTCGCAGTTCCGCCTGGCTGCACCCGGCCATCCCGCTCTACTTCAAGTTTTCCGGCGGCCAGCCGCCGACCATCAATCCGCTGTGGCTCGCCCAGCTCACCCGCTCGGCGAACAGCTCCCAGGGACTCGTCGCAACGGGTGAGGAACGGGCGATGGCCGAGCAGGACCACGTGATGCGTCCGGAACCCGGCTTCCGCTCCCGCGCCGCCGCGGCCTCGCAGGACACCATCGCCAGCGAAGGCTGAGCCTCCCGTTCCCTCGGCGGCTGGACCTCGGCGGCTGGACCTCGGCGACTGGACCTCGGCGACTGGACCTCGGCGACTGGTCTTCGGCGGCTAGGCCCCGACGATCCCGAAACGCCGGAGCCGGAGTGCGGGGTTGACCGCACGCACTTGGTCGAGGCGCGCCGTGGTGAGCCAGGCGACGCCGACATCCGTCGTCTCGCCGATCGTGACCAGTTCGACCCCCATCGGGTCGACGATCATGCTCGTGCCGACGCCGATCGGCGGCGCGTGGTCTGCGGCGGCGACGTAGACCGTGTTCTCGATCGCGCGCGCGGTGAGCAGCGTGCGCCACTGCTGCTCCTTGAGCGGGCCACGCACCCACTCTGCGGGCACGAGCACGAGCTCGGCGCCCGCGTCGACGAGCCGCCGGGTGACCTCGGGAAAGCGGATGTCGTAACAGGTCTGCAGTCCGACGGTCAGCCCTCCAACGGAGAAGGTCTGCGGCGGCTCGATCGCGCCGGGCAGCACCCAGTCGGATTCGCGCTCGCCGAAGGCGTCGTAGAGGTGCAGCTTGCGGTAGCGAGCCAGGACCTCGCCCGTCGGCCCGACCGCCACGAGGGTGTTGGAGAACCGTCCGGCGACCGTGGCTTCCTCGAGCATGCCCGCGACGATGACGAGGCCGAGCCCTTCGGCGAGCGCAGCGAGCCCCGTCACGAACGGACCGTCGAGGGGCTCCGCGGCCGCGATGAACGCGGGCCCGAGAGAGGGCTCGAAGAACGCGGAATATTCCGGGAAGACGACGAGCTGTGCCCCGCGAGCGGCCGCAATGCCGGCGAGGCGGGCGACCTCGGCGAGGTTCGCCTCCCGGTCGGCACCGGGAACGAACTGGGCGACGGCGACACCGACGGCGGCGGGATCTACCGACACCGCCCGGGCGGGCACCGGCACGTCATGAGGGGTTTCGACCATGGCGTCAGCCTAGCCACGAGGAACGACCGATTGGAGCGGAACCGACAGACTTGGTCACGTTCCGCACCGGGAACGTGCCAGCATGAAGAGGTACCGGCGCACGAGCAAAAGGGGCGGGCATGACAAAGATCCTGGTCGTGGAAGACGACGAACAAATGGGTGCGCTGATCGAACGCGGACTCGAGGCGGAAGGCTACGAGATCGTCAGGGTCGGGAACGGGATGGATGCCCTGATCGCGATCAATAACAACGAATTCGACCTCGCCGCCATCGACGTGATGCTTCCGCAGATGACCGGTTTCGAGATCTGCCGGCGCATCCGCGACTCCGGCAACACCATGCCGGTGCTGCTCCTGACCGCCAGGGACACCGTCGACGACCGGGTCTTCGGCCTCGACAGCGGCGCCGACGACTATCTCACCAAACCCTTCGCCTTCCTCGAGCTCACCGCCCGGGTACGGGCCCTGCTCAGGCGCCAGTCGATGGCGACCCCCCTGAGCCTCGAACTCGGCAACCTCGCCATCGATTCCCGGGACCTCAAGGTCACCGTGGCCGGCCGGTCCGTGTCGATGAGCCCCAAGGAGGTCGCGCTGCTCCGCCTGCTCTGCAGCCGGGCCGGCACGACCGTCGACCGCACGACCATCCTCGAAGAGATCTGGAACGGCACGGAACATATCGACCCGAACATCGTCGACCAGTACATCAGTTACCTGCGGCGCAAGATCGACTCCGCGGCGGCCGGGATGCGGATCGTGACCGTGCGCGGGTCCGGGTATGCCGTGGAACTCGTCGAGTGAGCGGAGCACGTCCATGAGGTTGCCCGGCCTGTCGATCCGGGCCCGCATCACCGTCGGCAGTCTCGTGATCGCCGCCGTACTGTTCAGCGGGGCCGCCGTGTTCTTCCGCGCCGAGGTCGAGGCGATCCTGATCGAGACGACGACGACGCTGCTGCACAGCGATGCGGCCCCGATCGTGACCGACCTGATCCGCAATCCGACCGAGCCGAACGACGGCCCGAGCGAAGGCCAGCTCATCGCCATCGTCGGGCCGGACGGCGAGATCTCCAAGTCCTCGTTGCCGGTCGCGCTGCGGAAACGCGTCGACGAGCTCGTGAAGATCGGCGAGACGCCGCAGACGATCGATGCGGGCAACGCCAGGTACCTGGTCGCCACGACGACGGCCGTGACCAATCAGGGCAACTGGGTCGTCATCACGGCGCGGAACGAGGAGGCACTCGGCCTGCTGCTCGACGAACTGGGCCGGGTGCTCATCATGGGCACCGTGCTCCTGACCGTGGGCTTCGGCCTCGCCTCGTGGCTCCTCACCGGGGCGGCTCTCCGCCCGGTCAACCGGCTGCGCAAGGAGGCGGAGAGCCTGAGCACGACCGGATCCTCCGCCCAGTTGCTCGTCCCTGCGGGCAGGGACGAGGTCAGCCGGCTCGCGGTGACCCTCAACGACTTCATTTCCCGGCTCCGCCGCAGCATCGACAGGGAGAAACAGGTGGTCTCGGATGCGAGCCACGAGTTGCGCACTCCCCTCGCCGTGCTCAAGGCTCAGCTCGAACTCGCCCATCTCAATTCCGGCGACGCCCCCGCCCTCGAGGCGGACATCGACGATGCCTCGCGCACCGTCGACCGCCTCTCCCGACTCGCCACCAACCTGCTGGAACTGTCGAAACTGGAAAGCCAGCAGGACCCGCCGGAGTGCGGCTGGGACAACCTGATCGCCGAGATCTCCGCTTCCGTGGACCGTGCGCGGGTCGTGCGGAACGGGGAGGACCTCGATGTCGACTACGAGATCGAGGGAGAGGACCCGACCGGTCGCTATGCGATCTCGGTGACCAATGCCGGGCAGCTCGTCGACAACCTCATCTCGAACGCCATCAACGCCATGGGCGGGCGCGGCACTGTGACCGTCACGCTCCGCAGCCTTCCGGAGGGCGCCCTGCTGAGCGTCGTGGACACGGGTCCCGGCATGCCGGAATCGTTCATCCCGGTGGCCTTCGCCCGGTTCTCCCGGCCGGAGCAGTCCCGGGCGAGCGGATCCATCGGGTCGGGACTCGGCCTGGCCATCGTGCACGCGATCGTGACCCGGGCGAAGGGGGCCATCAGCCTGCGCAACACGGGGACGGGTCTGGCCATCGACATCCGCCTGCCGCGCAGCACCCGCACCCGCACCGGCCCGGGCCCTCGGGCCTGACCCGGCGGCAAACTGAGAGCCTTCGCAGGCGCCCGGTGCGGGGCTGTCGGGAAACCCCCGACCGGGTGGCATAACGTAAAGGCGTGACTTATCTGCCCGTGACACATGATCCAGAGCTGCGCCCGCAGCGGCGATCCTGGCCCACCCATCGGCAGCTGGCCCCGCTGTACTTCGGTGTTCTCGGCCTGCTGATCTCGCTCGCGGGGTCCTGGAACCCGTCCTATTGGGGCGATGAAGCGGCGAGTGTGATGTCCGCCGAGCGGTCATTGCCGTCCCTGTTCCGGATGCTCGGCACGATCGATGCCGTACACGGCACCTACTACCTGATGCTGCATTTCTGGATCGACCTCTTCGGGGCGTCCGAGTTCTCCACCAGGCTCCCGAGCGCGATTGCGATCGGAATCGCAACGGCGGGAACGTTCACGCTCGCGCGGATGCTGACCGACACCCGGGTCGCCTGGATCGCCGCCCTCGTCTTCGCGGTGCTCCCCCGGGTGACGTACATGGGTGCAGAGGCCCGGTCGACGGCGCTCGCAGCGGCGATCGCCGTGTGGCTCGTCGTGCTGCTCGTGCACCTGCTCCGGGCCGGAGCGGCGCCCCGGTCGGCGCGCATCTGGCTCTGGATCGGTTTCACCGCCCTCTTCGCCCTCGGAATCTATGTCTTCCTCTACATCGCACTCCTCGTCCCCGTGCTCGGGCTCGCGGTGTTCCTGCTCGCGCCCGATCGGGCCAGGCGACGCGAGCAGGTGATCGCCTGGGCTGTCGCGACCGTCGTCGGCCTCGCCAGTGCCGCACCGGTTCTGCTCGCGGGAGTCAGCCAGAAGGACCAGCTCTCATTCATCGGGCGACGCGCCCAGACGAGCGTGCTCGACGCGGCTGTCAACCAGTGGTTCGGGAACGTGCCCGCTGCGCTCATCGCCTGGGCGCTGATCCTGCTCGCTGTCGCGCTCGCATGGTTCGGCCGCGGACGGGTGCCCGCCCTCGAACGGAACCGGGCCGCGTTCGGCGTGGTCCTCGCCTGGATGCTCATACCGAGCGCTGCGCTGCTGATCGGCACCCATGTCGTCACGCCGATGTACTCGCTGCGCTACCTCTCCATCTGCACGCCGGCCGCGGCGATCGCGCTCGGGATCGCCCTGGCCTGGGTCAGGCCCCGCTGGGCCAGGATCACGGCACTCGTGCTACTCGTCGCCGCCGTGGTGCCGAGCTACGTCGACCAGCGCGGCCCGTACGCCAAGAACGCCGGGAGCGACTGGCGCCAGGCCGCTGCGATCGTCCAGGCCGGTGCGCACCCCGGCGACGCGATCGTGTTCGACGAGAGCGTGCGGCCCTCGCGGAAACCGCGGCTCGCTCTGCACCTGTACCCGGCATCCTTCACCGGGCTGCGGGACGTGACCCTCGACACGGCATATGGGGACACCGGATCGCTCTGGGACACAACCCGGCCGCTCACGAGCGTCCTCGATTCCCTCGCGGGCACCGATACGGTATGGCTGGTGCAGTATTCAGGCAGCAGCGAAGAAAAAGCAGGCACCGACCTGCGCACGCTGCAAGACCTCGGATTTTCCGTCGCCTCAACGGCCACGGTCGTACACACAACAATCACCGAACTGACAAGGTAGTTTTCATGGCACAGACACTGGTCATCATCCCGACCTACAACGAACGCGAGAACATCGATCCGATCGTTGCCCGCGTGCGCGCGAGCGTCCCGACCGCGGACATCCTCGTCGTCGACGACGCGTCTCCCGACGGCACCGGCCAGCTCGCCGACGCGATCGCCGCCGCGGATTCCCAGGTGCACGTCCTGCACCGCACGAAGAAGAACGGCCTCGGCGCCGCCTACCTCGAGGCATTCGGCTGGGGCCTGTCCCGCGGCTACGACGAGCTCGTGCAGCTCGACTCCGACGGGTCGCACCAGCCGGAGCAGCTCCCCGACCTGCTCGCGGCGGCGAAGACCGCCGACGTCGTGATGGGATCGCGCTGGGTTCCGGGCGGAGCCGTGCAGAACTGGCCGTGGCACCGTCGCGCGCTGTCCCGCGGTGGATCGACATACTCACGCCTCGTGCTGCGCCTGCGCCAGCACGACGTCACGGGCGGCTACCGCGTCTACACGGCGCATGCCCTCGAACGCATGGACCTCGCGAGCGTCGAGAGCCTGGGCTATTGCTTCCAAATCGACATGCTGCTCACGAGCGTTCGGGCCGGCCTGACCGTCGTCGAGGTGCCGATCACCTTCGTCGAACGCGTGCTCGGCTCGTCCAAGATGAGCGGCAACATCGTCGTCGAGGCCATGATCCGCGTCACGGTCTGGGGTCTCACGGGCAAGGGCGCCCGTCGCGCCATCGCCGCCGCCAAGAACTGAGTCGCCGTTCCGAATTCAGGCGTCGAGGCTTCTGCAGGCCGATTTCGGGCCGGAAAACCGGTTTAGTCCGGCTCGGTTCCTGAATTCGGGACGCGTGGGGCCGGGTTCCTGGGAGCCGGCCCTCCCGGGGGCGACTTCGGGTCAAAATGACTATATGATGGGTTCACCCAGTTAGAGTCATACTGACCTTTACCTAGTGGATGCCCCCATGAGCGCTCAAGCCGCCGTCGCACTCGCCGTGTCGACCGTGATCTTCGCCCTGCGCTCCGACGCGGAATCCGACTTCAAGACGTTGTGGCTCCCCCTGGTCCGCCGCACCAGGGAGCCCTACCTCGACCAGTGGGCGTTGCCGGGCGGCGGGCTGCCCGGCACCGAAGAACTCGCGGCGGCCGCGGCCCGCACCCTGCGCGAGACGACCGGCCTCGCGCCGAAGTACCTCGAGCAGCTCTACACCTTCGGCGATCCGGGCCGCTCGGCCGGGGGCCGCGTGGTGTCCGTCGTCTACTGGGCCCTTGTCGAATCCGGCGAGGCCGACCTCGCCGTCGTCGGCGAGAACGTACGCTGGTTCCCCGCAGACCGCCTGCCGCGGCTCGCCTTCGACCACAACCGGATCGTCGAGTACGCCCTCTGGCGGCTGCGGACCAAGGTCGAGTATTCCCGGATCGCCCACGCCTTCCTCGGTGAGACCTTCACGCTCTCCCAGCTGCGCGATGTGCACGAAGCCGTGCTGCAGAAGTCCCTCGACCCCGCCAATTTCCGCCGCACGATCGAGGCATCCGGTTCGATCGTCGACACCGGAGAACGCGTCGCAGGCACCCGGCACCGTCCGCCCCGGCTCTACCGGTACAACGACTCCGGAGGCCGGGGCGAACCGGATCCCTTCGGCCCTGAGCCCGGGACCACCGCCGCAGCCGCAGCCGTCCCTTCCACGAACTGAACCACCGTGTACAACGCTTTTTGTGAAAATCGAGGAGTTACAGCATGACCATCGCATCGGTCGACCGCACCATTCGCCTGATCAGCACGGGCACCGCGCCCGGAACCACCTGCAGCCCGCAGCTGGCCGCCGGACCCTGGGAATTCGACTCCGGCACCCCCGGCTACGGTCCCGGCTCGTCGATGGGCGACGTCCTCCCGACCGGGTCCCCCCGTCAGGGCGCCCTGCCGGAGCGCTACCGGACCGCCTCCGCAGACGAACTCGATGCGCGCATCCGCTCGGCCAAGGCCACCCTCGGCGACCGGGTCGTGATCCTCGGTCACTTCTACCAGCGCTCGGAGGTCCTCGAGCACGCCGACTTCGTCGGTGACTCCTTCCAGCTCGCGCAGGCGACGAAGAGCCGCCCCGACGCCGAGGCGATCGTGTTCTGCGGCGTGCACTTCATGGCCGAGACCGCTGACCTCCTCTCCGGGCCGGACCAGGCGGTCATCCTGCCCAACCTCGCCGCCGGCTGTTCGATGGCAGACATGGCCGACATCGACTCGGTCACCGACTGCTGGGAACAGCTCGAAGAGCTCTACGGCACCGAAGCGGATGCCTCCGGCCGGGTCCCGGTGATCCCGGTCACCTACATGAACTCCTCGGCGGCCCTCAAAGCGTTCTGCGGCGCCAACGGCGGTATCGTCTGCACCTCCTCCAACGCCGAGACGGTGTTGAAGTGGGCCTTCGAGCGCGGCCAGCGGGTGTTGTTCTTCCCCGACCAGCACCTCGGCCGGAACACCGCGAAGGCGATGGGGGTCCCGCTCGAGCGGATGCCGATGTGGAACCCGCGCAAGCCCCTCGGCGGCAGTACCGAGACCGAACTCGACGCCGCCCAGGTCATCCTTTGGCACGGATTCTGCAGTGTGCACAAGCGCTTCACCGTCGACCAGATCACCACCGCACGCGCAGAGCACCCCGGGGTGCGCGTCATCGTGCACCCGGAGTGCCCGATGGCGGTCGTCGATGCCGCGGACGAATACGGCTCCACCGACTACATCAAGAAGGCCATCGAAGCCGCCCCCGCCGGGTCGACGTTCGCGATCGGCACCGAGATCAACCTCGTACAGCGCCTCGCGGCGGAGCACCCCGAGCACACCATTTTCTGCCTCGACCCCGTCGTGTGCCCGTGCTCGACGATGTACCGCATCCACTCCGGCTATCTCGCCTGGGTGCTCGAAGCCCTCGTCGGCGACGACGGGCAGCCGCCCGCCGTGCTCAACCGCATCGAGGTCCCCGCGACAGACGCGACGAACGCCCGGGTCGCCCTCGAGCGGATGCTCGCCGCGCGTCCCCCCGCCGGGGCGCCGACGAGCGCGGCACCGGCCGGCGCACCGGAGAGCGGAACCCGCGCGTGACGCCCGCAGCACCTCTCGCACCCGGCGCGGCGTCCCTCCGTGTCCTCGTCATCGGCAGCGGCCTCGCCGGACTCATCGCTGCGGTGCGCGCGACCGACGCGGGTCACTCCGTCACCCTGGTCACCAAGCAGGGGCTCCCGGACAGCAACACCCGCTATGCCCAGGGCGGCATCGCCGCAGCCATGTTCCCCGACGACTCCGTTGACCTGCACATCCTCGACACCCTCCGCGCGGGGGCCGGTCTCTGCGACCCGGCAGCCGTCGAGGTGCTCTGCAGCGAAGGACCGGCCAGGGTCCGCGACCTGATCCGTTTCGGCGTCGATTTCGACAGGGATGACTCCGGCGTTACCCGCGGCCTCGAGGCCGCCCACTCCCGCTCCCGGGTACTGCACGCCGGCGGGGACGCGACCGGCGCCGCGATCGAAGCGGCGCTGGTTGCGACCGTCCGTGAACGGGCCGCCCGCTCGGAGCAGACCCCGGGGATCCCACGCGTCCGGATCCGCGAGCACACCATGCTCGTCGACCTCCTGGTCGCGGGCGACCGGGTGACCGGCGCCTCCCTGCTCGGTCCAGACGGTCTCGTGCACCGGGTCGACGCCGACGCGGTGATCCTCGCCACCGGGGGCGCCGGCTCGCTCTTCCCGCACACCACCAATCCCGCGCTCGCGACCGGCGACGGCGTCGCCGCCGCCTGGCGCGCCGGCGCCCTGATCGCCGACCTCGAGTTTTACCAGTTCCACCCGACCGCCCTCGCGGTGCCGGGAACCCCGCTCGTCTCCGAGGCGGTCCGCGGCGAGGGCGCCGTGCTCCTGAACGCTCGCGGCGAGCGCTTCATGCTCGCGATCCATCCCGGCGCCGAACTCGCCCCCCGCGACATCGTCGCCCGGAGCATCGCCAGGGAGATGTCCGCCCAGGGCGGAGCGCCCGTGCTCCTCGACGCGACCGGCCTCGGCAGGGAGCTGCTCGAAACCCGCTTTCCCACGATCACGGCCGCGTGCCTCGCCGCCGGGATCGACTGGGCCGTCGAGCCCATCCCCGTCGCACCCGCCGCGCACTATTGGATGGGCGGCGTCAGCACCGACCTGTGGGGCCGCACCTCACTGCCCGGCCTCTACGCCGTCGGCGAGACCGCGAGGACCGGAACCCACGGCGCCAACCGCCTCGCCTCGAACTCCCTGCTGGAGGCCGCGGTCTTCGCCGACCGCGCCGTGCGCGCCCTCGGCACGGCCCCGGCCGACGCCGACCGCCTGCGCGTCCCGTCGATGCCGGCCTTCAGCAGCACCGGCGATGCGACGGTTCCCGCGGCGTCCGTCGACGGTCCCGGCGCACACGTCGACCGCACCGTGCTCCAGCGCCTGATGTGGGACGCCGCAGGGGTCTTGCGCGACGGCGACGGGCTCGCCGCGGCATCCGCTGACCTCGCCGGCTGGAAGCACCCGGCAGCCTCAGGGCCGGACGCGACCCCGGCCGACCGGGTGCGCGCCGTCGAAGACGCCAATCTGCTCGACCTCGCGAGGGTCACCGTGGCCTCCGCGCTCGCCCGCGAGGAATCCCGGGGCGCGCACTACCGCGCCGACTTCCCCGAGAGCCGGCCGGAGCTCGCCAGCAGCCAGGCCTGGGTGCGACCGGTCGATTCCGACGATCCGTTCCTCGTGCTCGAATCCCCCGATCGCACCAGAGAGGCCGAGGAGGCCATCGCATGCTGAGCACCACCGCCATCGACACCGTGGTGCGCGCAGCACTCGACGAGGACGCCCCCTGGGGCGACCTGACCTCCGAGGTGCTCATCCCCGCAGACGCCAGGGCGACCGCGCGGCTCGTCGCCCGCGAGCCCGGCGTCTTCAGTGGCGGCGCCGTGTTCGGATCCGCCTTCCGCCTGACCGACCCCACCATCACCGTCACCCTCTTCACGAGCGACGGCGCCCCCTTCGCGACCGGCGACGTGCTGGCCGAGGTCACCGGCTCCGCCAGGGGCATCCTCCAGGCCGAACGCATCGGGCTGAACTTCGTGCAGCGGATGAGCGGCATCGCGACGCTCACCGCCCGGTACGTCGCTGAGACCGCAGGCACCCGTGCCCGCATCGTCGACACCCGCAAGACCACCCCGGGGCTGCGGGCCTTCGAGCGCGCCGCCGTCCGCGACGGCGGCGGCCACAACCACCGCTTCAGCCTGTCCGACGCGGTGATGGCCAAGGACAACCACCTCGCCATCCTGCAGTCCGGTGGACTCGGCCTGACCGAGGCGCTCCTGCTCGTGCGCGACCGGATCTCGCACACCACGCACCTCGAGGTCGAGGTCGACCGGATCGACCAGATCGAAGCCGTGCTCGCGGCCCGCGTGGACACGATCATGCTCGACAACTTCGGCCCCGAACAGCTCGCGGACGGCGTGCGGCTGGTCGCCGGCCGCGCCATCGTGGAGGCGAGCGGCGGAGTGAACCTCGACACGGTCCGGGCCATCGCGGCGTCCGGCGTCGACGTCATCTCCGTCGGTGCGCTCACCCACAGCGTGCGCTCCCTCGACCTCGGCCTCGACGTCGTCGTGGTCGCCGGCACGGAACTCGACGGCACCGTCCGGAACTGACCCGCAACCGCCAGCAGCCACCGAAGGAGCCCGGAGTGATCTACCTCGACAATGCAGCGACGACCCCCGTGCGCCGCGAAGTCCTCGAGGCGATCTGGCCGGTGCTCACGACCGGCTTCGGCAATCCCTCGAGCCACCACCAGGTCGGCGAGGCCGCGGCGGCCGCCCTCGCGGACGCGCGCGCGACCGTCGCCGCCGTCCTCGGCTGCCGCCCCGCCGAGGTGCTGTTCACGAGCGGCGGCACCGAGTCAGACAACCTCGCGGTCAAGGGCATCGCCCTCGCCGCACCCCGGGGCAGGCACCTGATCGTCTCGGCGATCGAACACGAAGCGGTTCTCGAGTCCTGCGACTACCTGCGTCGGTTCCACGGCTTCGCGGTCACCCTGCTGCCGGTGGATGCCCTGGGTCTCGTCGATCCCGCGGAGCTCGCCCGTGCGCTCACCCCCGCGACGACCCTCGTCTCCGTGCAGTACGCGAACAACGAGGTCGGCACCGTGCAGCCGATCAGGGACCTGTCGGCGCTCACCGGCGCCCAGGGCGTGCCGTTCCACACCGACGCCGTCCAGGCCGCCGGCTGGCTGCCGCTCTCCGTCGCCGGGCTCGGGGTGGACGCGCTCAGCATCTCGGGCCACAAGCTCGGCGCTCCCCAGGGAACGGGGGCGCTCTTCCTGCGCCGCCGGGTGCCGATCGAACCCGTACAGCACGGCGGCGGCCAGGAGCGCGGCAACCGGAGCGGCACCGAGAACCTCGCCGGAGCGGTCGCCCTCGCGACGGCGCTGCGACTCGCCGAGACCGAACGCGAATCGAACCTTCCCCGGGTCGCGGACCTGCGCGACGCCTTCATTGCGGCGGTTCTCGCCGCAGCCCCTGGCGCACGCCTCACCGGGCATCCGCTGCAGCGCCTGCCCGGAACGGCCTCCTTCGTGTTCCCCGGCACGAGCGGAGAGGCCGTGCTGCTCGAACTGGAGGGGCACGGCATCGTTTGCTCGAGCGGCTCGGCATGTGCTGCGGGCAGCGACGAGCCCTCCCCCACCCTCACCGCAATGGGGCTTCCCGCGGAGGTCGCCCAGACCGCAGTCCGGTTCACGCTCTCCTCGTCGA
The DNA here is from genome assembly GCF_004402485.1 of Cryobacterium algoricola. Classification (GTDB taxonomy): domain Bacteria; phylum Actinomycetota; class Actinomycetes; order Actinomycetales; family Microbacteriaceae; genus Cryobacterium; species Cryobacterium algoricola. Next base: position 769,007 of record NZ_SOFG01000004.1, read on the forward strand.
CGACCGGCGCGGAACTCTCGGAAACGGCCCGCGCCGTCGGTCTCGCCGTCGCGACAATTCGAGGCCTCGGCCGACGCTGAATCGGGCCGTGGATTCTGCGGAATTTCTACGAATCGTAGAAATTCGCGGGCTGATCACGTCGAATGAAAAACTACGGGACAATCAGCCAAAATGCTCAATTGGAACGTGGCAATCCCGACACCCTGCCCAGCCTTAAAGATGCGTCGCTTGGCGCGGGGTCGTAAGCTTGCCTAAAGAGGCGAACAGCCCAAGTTGGGCCGCCGAAGAGGGGCACCATGACCATTACGGACAAACCAGTCACTGAGTCACTTGCTAGCCAAATCGACTCACTCGTTCAGGGAGCCCAGCAGGCGCTCACCGAATACGCTGACTTCACTCAGGAGCAGATCGACCACATCGTCAAGAAGGCCTCCGTCGCAGCCCTCAGCAAACATGCTGAACTCGCCGTCCACGCAGTAGCCGAAACCGGTCGTGGCGTATTCGAGGACAAGGCCGTGAAGAACCTGTTCGCGTGCGAGCACGTCACGAACTCGATGCAGAATCTTAAGACCGTCGGCATTATCAGCCGCGACGCCATTACCGGAATCACAGAAATCGCCGAGCCGGTCGGTGTTATCGCAGGTATCACCCCGGTGACCAACCCCACCTCGACTGCAATCTTCAAATCCCTTATCGCCATTAAAACCCGCAACCCGATCATCTTCGGCTTCCACCCGGGAGCCCAGCAGTCCTCTGTCGCAGCTGCCCGCATTGTGCGCGACGCGGCAATCGCCGCCGGCGCCCCCAAGAACTGCGTGCAGTGGATCGAAGTTCCCTCCCTCGAGGCGAGCACGCTCCTGATGAACCACCCCGGTGTTGCGACCATCCTCGCGACCGGTGGCAACGCCATGGTCCGCGCCGCATATTCCTGCGGCAAGCCGGCCCTCGGCGTCGGTGCGGGAAACGTGCCGGCATTCATCGAGAAGAGCGCCAAGCTCAAGCGCGCCGTCAACGACGTCGTGCTCTCGAAGTCCTTCGACTACGGCATGATCTGCGCATCTGAGCAGGCCGTCATCATCGAAGAGCCGCTGTATGCAGAGGCCCTCGTCGAATTCAAGAAGCTGCACGCGTACATCGTGACGCCGGCGGAGAAGACGCTCCTCGAAGAATTCATCTTCGGAGTTCAGGCCCACTCGGAGAACTGTGGCGGCGCCAAGCTGAACGCCTCCGTCGTCGGCAAGTCGCCGGTGTGGATCGCACAGCAGGCCGGCTTCACCGTTCCCGAAGACACCTCGATCATAATGGTCGAGGTCGGCAGCGTTGGACCGCAGGAACCGATGACGCGCGAAAAGCTCGCCCCGGTGCTCGCCGTCCTGCACGCCAAGGACGCCGAAGAGGGCATCACGCTCTCCGAGCAGATGGTGGAATTCGACGGACTCGGCCACTCTGGCTCGATCCACAGCGAAAACCCCGCGATCATCGAAGAATTCGGTATCCGCGTCAAGGCCGTCCGGATCATCACCAACGCCCCGAGCTCGCTCGGTGGCATCGGTGACATCTACAACGCCTTCATCCCCTCCCTGACGCTCGGCTGTGGCTCGTACGGACACAACTCCGTTTCGAACAACGTGTCGGCCATCAACCTCATCAACATCAAGCGGATCGGTCGAAGGAACAACAACTTGCAGTGGTTCAAGGTCCCCGCCAAGACGTACTTCGAGCCGAACGCCATCCGTTACCTGGCGGACATGCGCCACGTCGAGCGCGTCACCATCGTGACCGACGCGACCATGACCAAGCTCGGCTTCGTCGATAAGATCCTCGACGTGCTCAACCGTCGCGAGAACCGCGTCTCCCTGCAGATCATCGACAACGTGCTCCCCGAGCCGACCGTCGCAGCAGTCAAGAAGGGCGCAGAGGAAATGCGGGCCTTCAAGCCCGACACGATCATCGCCCTCGGTGGCGGTTCGCCCATGGACGCCGCGAAGGTCATGTGGCTCCTGTACGAACACCCCGAAATCGAATTCGCCGACATGAAGGAAAAGTTCTTCGACGTGCGCAAGCGCGCGTTCAAGTTCCCCGACCTCGGCGAACTGGCCCAGCTCGTCTGCATCCCGACCACCTCGGGTACCGGTTCGGAAATGACGCCGTTCGCGGTCATCACCGACGAGGTCTCCGGAGTCAAGTACCCGCTCGCTGACTACGCGCTCCTGCCGAACGTCGCGATCATCGACCCCGCGCTCACCGCCGCAATGCCGTCCTTCCTTGTCGCCGACTCCGGCTTCGATGCTCTGACGCACGCGACAGAGGCATACGTGTCGGTCTACGCGAACGACTTCACCGACGGCATGTGTCTGCACGCGATCAAGCTGATCTTCGAGAACATCGAGACCTCGGTCAACGGCACGCAGAACAGCACCGACGACAAGGTCATCAAGGCGCGCGAGAAGATGCACAACGCATCCTCGATCGCCGGCATGGCGTTCGGTAACGCGTTCCTCGGAATTTGTCACGCGATGGCTCACGTCACCGGCGCGCAGATGCACCTCATCCACGGACGAGTGAACGCAACCTACCTGCCGCACGTGATCCGCTACAACGGCAAGATCCCGACCAAGCTCACCAGCTGGCCCAAGTACGAGACCTACATCGCTCCCGAGCGCTTCCAGCAGATCGCGAAGCACCTGGGGCTGCCGGCCTCGACTCCTGAAGAGGGCATCGAGTCGTACGCGACCGCCGTTGAAAAGCTGCGCGACGCCGTGCACATCAAGCCGTCCTTCCAGGCCCAGGGTGTCGTGGAGGAAGACTTCATCGGTCGCCTCGACTCGCTCGCCATGGGTGCATACGGCGACCAGTGCGCACCGGCCAACCCGCGGATGCCGATGCTCGCCGACATGAAGACCATCATGGAAGCCGCGTATTACGGCACCTCGTTCGAAGAGGTTCGTGCCGGTCGTTCGGCTGCAGCAGCTGCCGTCGAGTCCAACACGGACGCCAAGAAGCCGGCCCGCAAGGCAGGCAAGTAGGTTCACCCGCTGAATCAGTACTGAAACAGGTTGGGCCCCGCACTTCGGTGCGGGGCCCAACCTGTTTCTTCATACTGAACGCCGGAAACCGCCCACCACTGGCGGCACCGGGCCGGGTACTACTCGGCTCCGCTCGCCGGAACGGCGATCTCCCCCGTGATGTACTGCGCCACGCCGAAACCGAAGGACCAGTCCTCCGGACCGCTCTCCACGTAGCCGATGAAGACATCCGTGCCTGCGACGCCGACCGCGGCCAGGCGTGCATTGATACCGGCGTACAGCGCCTGCTTGGTCTGGACGCTGCGGCCGCGCTGGGTGAAGATCTGGATCATCACGACCCCTTCGCTGCGTTCGAAGCCCAGCCCCGCGTCCTGCGCGATGAGGGAGCCGGTGTCGTGCTGGGTGACGATCTGGAAGCGGTCGCGGAGCGGAATTCCATAGGCTTCGACGATCGCTTCGTGGATGGCGTCGGCAATCTCGCGGACGTCGCTAGCGGTGCGTCCTCGGTTGAGGTCGATGCGGACCAGGGGCATGCTGTCTCCTTGCACAAATGCGGGATTGTTCCCGCATCCATCCTCCCAGCCCGGCATTCCAGGATCCGGCCCGGTTCTCTGCCAGCGCATTCCCCGAAGCGGACCCGGCCCCTATCGGTTCTGGGGGAAGCCCAGGTTGATGCCGCCGTGGCTCGGGTCGAGCCAGCGGCTGGTGATGGCCTTGCCGCGGGTGAAGAAGTGCACGCCCTCTGCGCCGTGCGCCTTGGTGTCGCCGAAGAGCGAGTTCTTCCAGCCGCCGAAGGAGAAGTACGCGACCGGGACCGGGATCGGCACGTTGATGCCGATCATGCCGACCTCGATTTCGTTCTGGAACCGGCGAGCCGCTCCACCGTCGTTGGTGAAGATCGCGGTGCCGTTGCCGAACGCCCCCGCGTTGATCAGGGCGACGCCCTCTTCGTAGCTCCCCACCCGGACGATACCGAGCACCGGGCCGAAGATCTCCTCGGTGTAGGCCTTCGAGGTAACGGGCAGGTGGTCGATCAGGGTCGGGCCGAGCCAGAAACCGTTCTTGTCTCCGTCCACCTCGATGCCGCGGCCGTCGACGACAACGGTGGCCCCGTCATCCGCTGCGATCTGAATGTAGCTGGCGACCTTGTCGCGGTGCACCTCCGTGATCAGCGGGCCCATGTCGCAGGAACGACGCCCGTCGCCGACCGTCAGGGCCGTCATCCGGGAGACGATCTTGCCGACCAGGTCGTCGGCGACCGGCTCGACCGCGACGACGACACTGATGGCCATGCACCGCTCCCCCGCGCTGCCGAAGCCCGCGTTGACCGCGGAGTCCGCGACGAGGTCGAGGTCGGCATCCGGAAGCACGAGCATGTGGTTCTTGGCGCCGCCGAGGGCCTGCACGCGCTTGCCGTGCCGGGTGCCGGTCTCGTAGACGTACCGGGCGATCGGGGTCGAGCCGACGAAGGAGATCGCCTTGACGTCGGGGTGCGTGAGCAGGCCGTCAACGGCCACCTTGTCGCCGTGCAGGACCGTGAAGACCCCGTCGGGGAGACCGGACTCCTTGAGGAGCCTGGCGAGCCAGATCGCCGCGCTCGGGTCCTTCTCGCTCGGCTTGAGGATTACCGTGTTGCCGGCCGCGATCGCGATCGGGAAGAACCACATGGGCACCATCGCCGGGAAGTTGAACGGGCTGATCACACCGACGACGCCGAGGGCCTGCCTGGTGGAGTAGACGTCGACGCCGGTGGCGACGTTTTCCGAGTACTCGCCCTTGAGCAGGTGCGGGATACCGCAGGCGAACTCGACGACCTCGAGTCCCCGGGTGATCTCGCCGAGGGCGTCGGAGAGCACCTTGCCGTGCTCGCTCGTGAGGATCTCGGCCAGCTCACCCTTGCGGGCGTTGAGCAGTTCACGGAACGTGAAGATGATCGACTGCCGCTTGGCGATCGACAGGTCGCGCCAGGCCGGGAACGCGGCCTTGGCGGATGCGACGGCCGCCTCGATCTCGGCGGCGTCAGCCAGGGGCACGTCTTTCGTGACGGAGCCGAGGGCCGGGTCGAAGACCGGAGCGGTGCGGCCGGACACGCCGGCGCGCTCGGCGCCATCGATCCAGTGCGGGACAACGGGTACTTCGCTCATGGCACTCATCTCTCTCGGACAACGACGTCGGGGAACGCGTCGATTCTGACACAACCCGCCGCAATCCACGGGTTCGGGCAGGCCCTAGGCTGGAGCGGTGCAATTCTCCCTGTGGCTGGCCCTCGTCGGTGCGGGAGCACTGATCAGCTTCACGCCCGGTGCGGGCGCGATCAACACCATGAGCAACGCGCTGAATTCCGGGTTCCGCCGCTCGATCTGGGGCATCCTCGGCCAGCAGGCTGCACTGGTGGTGCACATCACGATCGTTGCCCTCGGCGTGGGGCTGCTCGTCGCCAATTCGCCCGTCGCCTTCAACATCATCCGGTACGCGGGCGCCGCCTACCTCGTGTATCTCGGCATCCGGCAGTTCCTCGCCAAGCCGAGCCTGGACGCCGAGAGCGCCCAGGCGCTCCGCGACGAGCCCCGCTGGTCGATGTTCCGTCGCGGCCTCTGGGTCAACCTGCTGAATCCGAAGGCGATCGTCTTCTTCCTGGCGTTCCTTCCCCAGTTCATCCGGCTCGATCGTCCCGTGCTTCCGCAGTACCTGATCGCCGCGGCCACGGTGATCGTCATCGACGTGCTCGTGATGTGGCTCTTCTTCGCGGGAACGGCCCGGTCATTCCAGCGCTTCACGAGGGATGCGCGTGGCCAGCGGGTACTGAACCGCATCTTCGGTGTTCTCTTCGTCGGCGTCGGCATTCTGCTCGCCACGATCCACTGACCGACGACCTGTGGCGTGCCAGGTCTCGCCGTCGCGTGAGCCGGAATTACCTCCGCTTGAACGAGCTCGGCCGTCTTAAGTTCCTGATAGCGTCGCATTATGAAACTGTCTTGGGGGGCGGCTCTGACTGCCGCGGTTGCTGTTCTCGCCTTGTCGGGGTGCTCGTCTGCGGTTCCCGCCCCCTCGCCGACTCATGCCGCGAGCTCGACGCCCGTAAGCTCGCCCACACCCGCTTCCCTGGCGGATTCACCCCTGACGTGTTCCGATCTGGTGTCATTGATCGATGCGGAAACGGCGCTCGCGTCGCCATCAGCGCCGGCCGACTACTCGACGTTGCTGTCATATCCGAGCCCATACGATTTCGCGTCGACCATGGCGGGCGGGATTCGGTGCGCGTGGGTGGCAGATGGTTCACGGGGAACCGGTTCGAAGGCCATCGGCCAGCCCGGAGTGCCCTGGCTGGACGTCCAGGTCCTGCCCGGCGCGGCATCCGACTGGACGTCGTACACCTTTGGCGATGGCCCCGGCACGACAGCACCGATGGCTTTCGCTGGGTTCGACGGCGCGCATTCCTGCGGCGACCCGGGATGCAAGGCAACGGCACCGATCGGTTCTGCCTGGGTGAGCATCATGATGCATTGGGCCGGGTCGAACACTGGCGACCCCCTGACCGGAACCACCGAGGGCGAGGTCTTTGCCAAGCTGGCTCCAGCAGCCTCCGCGCTGTTCGCCACCGTGCAGAAGGCCACGACAGCGCAGCTCGACTGGCCCGCAACACCCGCTCGCACTCCCAGCCCCGAAGTCGAGCCTTGTTCCAGCTTCCTCAAGGCACCCGCCCTCGCTCATGCCCTGGGCGTGCCGAGTATCGGCGCCTATGCGAGCGATGCTCCGCTGCCGAACGAGATCGTTTCGCTCGAGAGCACGGCGCTCCGCCACGCGGGAATTGTGCGCTGCACCGCGGGAACAGACGGTTCCGCACGAGCGGACTTCGTCCTCCTCACCAACAACGCGGCCATCGTCGATCGGATCGCTGCGGGCCTGGCACCCGACAGCGGGGAACACGCCACTCAGCTCCCGAACCAGACGGGCACCGAGACATCCGTCTCCAACTGTTCCTCCGACCGGACCGCGTGCGATCTGTGGTTCACGCTGGGCGCTGAAGCCATCTATGTGTCCTCGGTCTCAAGCGACTCGAAGGCGGTCGCCACGGCCATCATCGACCAGGCACGCTAGGCGTTCGGTTAGCCCACTTGCTCTCAGATCTACGCGGGTGGCGTACACCACGCTGCAGGTCGCAGTCCGAATTCATAGCCCCGGTCAACAGACCATGGTCGGTATTGCTTGCGTCGTCATCGGGCCAACGACGACCTTGTACTGCCACGCTTCGGCCGTGCACAGGGTCGTCGCTTGGGACAGATTCAATAGAACCGCTTCGTTCTCGAGAGAAATTTGACGTGCATTCGACTCGCGCACGGTTCCACAGCGGGACGTTTGGACAGATCCTCGCCATTGAACCCCGCGTCGCTCCTCTGAGCGACCATCTAGTTGCCTGTGCTGCAGGTCTACTCGGCAGCGGTTTGCCCTGGCACATTCGCGGCGGGAGCACTGCGCCGGCCGGCGTGGGCGTGAGAACGGACCCCGGTGTCGCGCTGACTATCGGGTGAGCCGGATGGTCAGGAACACACTGTTGGGGTCGAGGGTGTACCCGGCGAATGGCGGGCATTCGATGAAACCACTGCGCAGGTAGAGCCGACGGGCCGGAGCGAAGTAGTCCTGTGTTCCCGTCTCCAGGCTGAGGCGCCCGATGCCCCGGTGTCGTGCGTCGTCGAGGATGTGCCCAAGGATGGCCGCGGCCACCCCGCGGCCGCGCGCCTCCTGCGTTGTGCGCATGGACTTGAGCTCGGCATGGTCGGTGGTCAGTCCCTTCACAGCACCACAGCCGACGAGTGTGCTGCCCTCCCGAGCGGTCCAGAAGCGGATCCCGGGTGCCGACAGGGCTTCCAGATCGAGGGCGTGCACGCTCTCGGCCGGCGAGGTCAGAAACATGTCCGCCAGGTGTTCGTCGAGCAGCCGGCGGACATCGGGTCGTGCGGGATCGTCTCGCTCGATGGTGAACGCAGAGTCATTCTCCGGCCTGGCACGGGACAGGGGCGGGATCCTCGGGTCGGTCATCCACCGAGAATACCGGGCCCGGGCATTCCGTTCTGGTCAGTTTCGCGAGTTCGCGCCCGCCGCCCACGCTTCGACAGGGGCGACCGTCTAGTTGCCCTTGCTGCAGGTTTGCTCGGCAGCGGTTTGCCCGGTGACTCCGGCGGGCAGCACCGCACCGGTCGATGACGGTGTTTGCGCGGGTCCCGAAGAAGCTGCTGGGGCTGACGCCGAGGGCGAGGGGCTCGCCGGTGCCGTTGGGGCAGGTACCGGTGTGGCGGATGCGTCGAGGACGGCCCCCCGACCTGGCAGGCCGCTGAGGACGATGGGCTGATCGGCGACGAGCGCGGCATTCACGAGCGTGGCCTCGGCGGATTGTGTGATCACTCGGTTCTCGTCCTGCGGGTCCGGGATGGTCGGGTACTGCAGGAAGACCATGTTCGCCAGGCCCGTGTCCTTGAGCGCAAGGGCGATCTGCACGAGGGTCGTCGGATTCGTGAGCGTGTCGGACAGGACCATGTTGCTCGTGGCTGCTTTCGCGAGGGAATACAGTGTGACCGGGTTTCCCAGCACCCCGCCGCTCTCGACCTTGCGCGCCAGGGCGGCCATGAACACCTGCTGATTGCTGATCCGCCCCAGGTCGCTGCCGTCGCCGATCCCTTTCCGGCTCCGCAGGAATGAGAGGGCCTCGTCGCCGACAATGGTTTGTTGACCGGCCGCCAGGTGCAGGGGCGGGTTGGTGTTGAGATCGGTGATCGGCGACGCGATGCAGACCGTGACGCCGCCGACGGCGTTGGACATCGCCGTGACGCCCGTGAAGCTGATCTGCGCGGCGAAGGGAATCCGGAGCCCGGTGAGCTTCTCGATCGTCGAGACAACGCACGAGAGCCCGCCGCGCGCGAGGGTCGTGTTCATCATCACCCGGCTCGACGCGGCGACCGTCGACCCGTCCGCTTGCTGGCACGCCGGAACGGGGACCATCAGGTCTCTGGGGAAGCTGATCACGCTCACGCTCTGGTGGTCCTCGGCGATGTGCAGCAGCATCGTGACGTCATTGCTACCGGCGCCGGAACTTGCCTCCAGCTCCTCACTCGTGGCGTAGACGCCTCCCTGACCCGTTCGAGTATCCGTGCCGGTCAGGAGCAGGCTGACCCCGCCCGTGATTGCGGCCACATCCGCAGCGGGAGCCGTTGTGCTTCCCGGCGTGTCCGCGTCGTGGGCGAGATGGATTCCCGGTTTCACGCTGCGGGCGACATCCCAGGCAGCAAACGCCACGACCGCGCCTGTGCTGACCGTCAGCACCACGACCGAGATCGCAAGGAATTTCCCGAGGGAGCGCACGGGGCCGCGGTGGGCGAGGCGGCCATGCCGGACCGGTACGCCGGTGCCACGCTCGCGCGTCCGCAACGATCCGTTGTTCGTCATGCAGTGCCTACCGTTCCCCCACCTGGAATGACCGCCATCGAAGGCAGTGTGCATCGTGAGTGAGTCTAGTGAGGCTGCTGGGATTTCCCGGATTCGACCGGTCCTACAGAAGGAACTCACAGAATTCCCGGTCAAATATGGTTTCTTCCGTAGACGCTCCTCGATTGCCCCCCGACGTGATGGTGCGCTGGATTCCCTCGTCGAAGCGGGCCGGGCGAGCGAGCAACCAGCCGGCGCTCGCTATGACGACGGGTAGCCCGATGGTCAGGATCGCCAGCTGCGCCCACCCCGATGTTCCTGTCGTGCTCGCAGGCGCCTGTTCATATCGGGCCAGGAGGTCAGCAACACCGACCGGGACAGCTCTACCGCCCCACAGCATTCAGTTTCTGAACTGCTGCCCAATCGAGCGGATGCCCGAAAGGATAGGAGTCGTCGCGACCGGCGATCGGATTCGTGTCGCCGGTGAACGTACCGAGGCGGCCGAAGACAACCGAGGTCACGTCAGAGTGCTGTGCGGCGTCCAGCACAGCGACGACCGTCGCCATCCGCTCCGGGTCAAGAAGCTCGTGCGCGACATCAGCGATCCGCGCCCAGCAGTGCTTCTTCCGCGGTTCCCTGCGACGTCTGGCCGACAATCCGCCCATCCTGCAGGTGGACGACTCGATCCGCCCACGCCGCGTGCCGGGCGTCATGGGTGACCAGGACCGCACCCGCCCCCGCCCCCGCATCGACCCGGCGCCGCAGGATCCGGAGCACCAGTTCTCCGGTCTGGCTGTCCAAGGCTCCGGTCGGCTCATCCGCAAGAATCAACCTGCGTGTGCCGACGACGGCTCGCGCAATCGCGACGCGCTGCTGCTGGCCCCCGGAAAGATCGTCAGGGAAGCGGTGCGCCCGGTCGGACAATTCGACCGAGGCGAGTGCGTCCATGCCCGCCCGTCGGGAGTCCCGGGCGCGCCAACCGTCTAGCTCGAGGGGAAGTGTCACGTTCTCGAGTGCCGTGAGCGCGGGAATCAGGTTGAAATCCTGAAACACGAAGCCCAGGGTGCGACGTCGGACCACCGCGAGCTGCTTCGCACTCAGCTCGCTGATCCACTGGCCGTCGATGACCACCTCGCCTGAGGTGGGTTTGGTCAGACCACCGGCGACGGTGAGCAGCGTCGACTTGCCTGACCCCGACGCGCCCATGACAGCCACCATCTCGCCGGCCGCAATGGTCAAGTCGATGCCGGCCAGCGCGCTCACCGCGGTCTCGCCTCGCCCATACTGGCGGGAAACACCGGTGAGGCGCAGCAGCTCCTGGCTCATCGGGCCACCGACTCGTTCGTCGACGTCGGCTCGCTTCGCGCCGGGCGCCCGCGTCGCGGCAGCTCGGGCTGTATCCCTGTGGCCGAGAGCCCCTCGGCCCGCGCTCGTGTCAGGCGAGAGCGTGAATGGTCGAGCCAACGGATCTCGGCCTCCGCCTGGAAGATCATCGAGTCGACGACCAGAAGCCAGGCGAGTTCATCCGTTGACCCTGGGTCGCCGCCGCTGTTCTTGGCCCGAGTCAGGTCCTGCAGGGTCGACATCGTCGACATCCGCTGCAGCCGAACGATCTCATCGATGTCGACACCGGGCAGGGTCACCGCGATCGCGAGCTTGATCGCGAGTTCGTCACGAGTGGTCTCCGCACGCAGAACGGGTGAGCGCAGCCACGAGGCGACCTCATCGTGGCCGGAGGCCGATATCGAATAGAACACGTGACCTTCGGCGTCGGTCTCGCCCTTGACGACAAGGCCGTCGCGCTCCAGCCGGTCGAGCGTGTTGTAGATCTGCCCGACATTGAGCGGCCAGGTCGCGCCGGTGCGTCGCTCGAACTCGGCGCGCAGCCGATACCCGTAGCTCGAGCCCTGATCGAGAATGGCGAGAATGCTCTGACGTACCGACACGTAGACCCCGCAATGTTCGACCGAATAATACATGTCGAGTATATACACACCCGGCATGCATCAATGCACGATCATAATGGCGCGCATCGGGCCCTTCGACGGCTCGACAGAGCGCAAGCCGCGACCGCGACTGCGCTCCAAGTCCGGACGAGGGCGATCAGGTCCAGCGAGGAATCGCCCTGGGACAGTTCAGGGCGCCGCTCCCGTGGGGCTGGGCGTGGCCCACGATCATCGGTCCCGGGCAAGAAAAAAGCCCCCGGAACCTTACGGTTCCGGGGGCATCTGTTGCGGGGGCAGGATTTGAACCTACGACCTCTGGGTTATGAGCCCAGCGAGCTACCGAACTGCTCCACCCCGCGCTACAAGAAGTAGCTTATCACAGCCTTGAGGCCCAGTCGAACCACGCGGCGCCGTGCATGCTGCGCGGGTTCTGTGCCGGCTCAGGTGCGTTCTGCCTCACGCACAGACGGCCGGCTCCCGGAAGGGAGTCGGCCGTCTGTGCAGCGGGTGCGTGCCCGCGGTTGGTGCTGCCGCCTGCTACTGGCCCAGGAGGGCGAGCATGCTCGCGATGGTGTCGGAGAGCTTCTTGTCCGCCACACCGTATGCCGCGAAGTCACCAGCAGTGAGTGCCGCCTGCTTGTCCGCGATGGCCTGCTTGGCGACGGCCAGGAGCGCCTGCAGCTGGGCATCCGTTGCCGGGTTCCCCGTCGTCGTGGACGGCGTCGTGGTGCCCCCGGTTGTCGGCGTCGTCGTTCCGGTCGTCGGCACCGCGGTGTCGCCGGCCTGCGCGCCCGAGCTGCCGCCGAAGAGCACGTCGAGCGCCTTGTTCAGGGTGTCCTCGAAGGCGATCTGGTCTCCGAAGGCCACGAGGACCTTCTGGAGCAGCGGGTAGCTGGTCTCACCCGTGGACTGCACGTACACCGGCTGCACGTAGAGGAGACCGCCGCCGACGGGCAGCGTGAGCAGGTTGCCGTTCAGCACCTTGGACTGGCCCTGCTTGAGCAGGTTGAGCTGGGTGGAGACCGTCGGGTCGGCGTTGAACTTCGCCTGCACCTGGCCGGGGCCGGGCACGGTATTGGCCTTGGGCAGGGTGAGCAGGCGGAGCTTTCCGTACTCCGCCGATCTGACTCCGTCGGTGGAGCCGGCATCCGAGTCGACGGCGAGATACCCGGTGAGCACGTTGCGGCTCGTGGTGCCCGTCGCGTCAGGGATGAATGTCGAGTACAGCGTGAACGCCGGCTTCTCCGAGCCGGGTACCTGCATGGTGAGGTAGTACGGCGGCTGGAGGGTCGTGTTGTTCGTCGGCGACACCGGGTCGTTCGGCGTGGTCCAGGCGTCGTCGTGCGAGTAGAACGAGCCCGGTTCGGTCACGTGATATTGGCTGAGGATGTGACGCTGCACCTTGAACAGGTCGGCCGGGTACCGGACGTGGCTCATCAGCTGCCCGCTCATCTCGCTCATCGGCTTGACGGTCGTCGGGAAGATCTTCTGCCAGGTCTTCAGGATCGGGTCGGTGGTGTCCCAGGCGTACAGGGTGACCGTGCCGTCGTAGGCGTCGACCGTTGCCTTGACCGAGTTGCGCATGTAGTTGATCTTGTCGAGCGCGAACGGCTGGGCCGGTGTCTCGGTGTCCGTGATGGCATCGCTGAGGCCGACGGGCGTGGAGTACGGGTAGTCGGCGCTCGTCGTGTAGCCGTCGACGATCCACTTGACCCGGCCGTCGACGACGGACGGGTATGCGGAGGAGTCGAGGGTCAGGTACGGGGCGACCTTCTGCACGCGCGTGACGGGGTCGCGGTCGTAGAGTATCTGCGACTGATCGTTGACGTCGTTGGCGAGGAAGATCTGCTCGGACTGGAACTTGAGCGCGTAGATGAGCTTGTTGAAGGCGTTGTCGAGCTTCGGGCCACCGTTGCCTGTGAACGTCGTGTACGTCTGCTGGGCGCCGTCGGTGCCGGACGGATAGTCGAGCTCGACGGGCTTGGTGTCTGCCGCTGCTCCGACGATCGAGTAGGGCGGCGAGTTCTCGCCGAAATAGATTCGCGGCTCGTAGGTTCCGAGCGATCCGCTGGTCGGGATGCCGGACTCGAGGAACACGGGCTGGCCGTCTGCCGAGCGCTGGTTGCCGTATGCCGCGACGACGCCGTACCCGTGGGTGTAGACGATCGTGGAGTTGACCCAGGTGTTGCCGGCGTTGAGTCCGGACAGCTTGAGGTCACGGACGGAGACGACGGTGTCCTGGGACTTGCCGTCGATCGTGTACCGGTCAACGTCGAGGTTCTTCGGGAACTGGTAGTACTGCTTGAACTGTTCCAGCTGCGAGAATGCATCGCTCACGAGGGCAGGGTCGAGGATCCGGATGTTGGCGGTCGTCGTCGCATCCGCTCGGAGTGCCCCGGGCTCTGCCGTAGTGGTTGCGTTGTACGGCACCTCCGTGACGTTGGAGAGGTCGTAGGCGTTCCGGGTGAGGTCGATGTTGCGCTGGATGTATTCGGCCTCGAGGGACTTGGCGCTCGGGTCGACCTGGAAGCGCTGTACGACCCACGGGTAGAGGGAGCCGAGCAGCAGGCTCGTGACGATGAGGAGCGCCGTGCCGATCACGGGCAGGCGCCAGCGGCCGATGATGGCCGTGACGAGGAACAGGATCGCGACCACGGCAGCGATGCCGGCGAGGATGGCGCGGCCCGGGATAGTGGCGTGGGTGTCGGTGTAGCCGGCACCCGTGATGAGGTCGTTCGTGGTGGTGAGCGTCGAGTACTGATCGAGCCAGATGCTGAGGGCCTGCAGGACCAGGTAGAGGCTCGCGGTGACGGCGATCTGGACGCGTGCGGCCTTGGACACGAGGATCTCGCGGCCGCTGACCCGAATCGAACCGTAGAGGTAGGTGGTCGCGATCGCGACGATCGCCGAGATGAGCACGACTGCGGAGGCGAAGCCCAGGAACGCCTGGAAGAAGGGCAGGTCGAAGAGGTAGAACGACACGTCGAGGTGGAACTGCGGGTCCGTGGTGCCGGTGTCGGTGCGGTTCAGCCACATCAGCACGACCTGCCAGCGGGTGGCGGCGGCGACGCCGGCGAAGAGGCCGAGCAGCGCGGGGATGCCGTACATCGCGAGGCGACGGAGCGGCTCGATGACCTGCTGGTAGCGATCGAGCTGCGAGTTGAGCTTCGCGTAGACGGGACGCATCCGGTAGGCGATCTGGATGCTGACGAAGACCGGGATCGCCATGGCGAGGAAGCCGACGAAGAAGAGGGCGGCTCCTGCCGCCCACTGGGTGGTCAGCACGCTCAGGAAGCCGAGCTGGTTGAACCAGAGCACGTCGGCGTAGAGGCCGGCGAACACGAAGAACAGAATCACCAGCCCCGCGATGATGGCGGCCGTAATGGCGAGGGGGGCACGACTCCTGCGAGGAGCGTTTCCGGTGGATTGTGACGTCACGAATGGGCCTCTTGGTCTGTAAATCGGCGGTCAGGCCTCATTCTAGACAGGGGTTCTGGGAGCATGCCTGCCAGCAGACCCCAAGCCGGCTCCGAGTTCCCTGCAAGGCGGCTGGGGTATCCCCCTTATTGCACGGGACAGTGCGGGAGTGCGCTCGTGTCCGCGCCTGTTTTGATCGCATTCAGTGCGGTCAGCGCCTGGTCGAGGGTCGTAACCGAGAAGACCGTGAGACCGTCGGGGACGTGGCCGGTCACCTCGTCGCAGTCGTCGGCGGGGGCGAGGAACCAGTCCGCTCCTGCGCTCCGGGCGCCGGCGAGCTTCTGGCGGATGCCGCCGATCGGGCCGACCGTCCCGGCCTGGTCGATCGTTCCGGTGCCTGCGACATTCTCGCCACCCTGGAGAAGCCCGGGGGTGAGCTTGTCGATGATGCCGAGTGCGAACATCATGCCGGCGCTCGGACCGCCGACCCGGTCGAGCTGGATGGTGACCGTGAACGGGAACTGGTACTCGGTCTTGACGTTGATCCCGATGATCGCGGAACCGTTCGAATCGACGGGGGTGACTGTGAGGTCCTGCGCGACGCCGCCGCGCACGATGCCGACGGTTGCGGGGACTCCCGCGCCGTTCGCCGTGAGCGCGGCGCGGAGGGAGGTGATGTCGGCGATGGCGGCGCCGTTGACGGTGGCGATCTGGTCGTCCGCCTGGAGGACGCCCGTTGCCGGCGAACCGTCGGGCAGCGAGACCACGGACACGATCGTCGGGTAGCTGTAGCCGAGGTTGGTCAGGGCGGCGGCGATCGCATCCTGCTGGGAGTTGACCATCTGCGCGGTGTTCTCCTCATCGCGCTGCTGTGTCGTGGTGTTCGAGGGGAACGCCGCCTCGATCGGGATGACGGCCTCGCTGGAGTCCAGCCAGGCGCCGGCGACCTTGAGCCAGCTCGGACGGTTGTCCGGGTTGCCGACGAGGGACACCGTGAGCATGTCGAGCGTTCCGTCGGTCGGGAAGGTCTCCGCTCCGTCGATGGTGATCAGCGGCCGGTCCGCACCGTCCTCTGCGATGGTGGAGCCGATGGTGTTGTACACCGGGCCGGGCTTCTCGATCACGTACGGCGCCGGGGTGACACCGAGAACGATGCCGCAGGCGAGGGCGATGCTGAGCACGATCCAGCCGGCCTTGGCCGCGCGCCGGGAGCGGGGAGAGCGCTTCTCCCAGGTGGTACCGGAGTCGAGTGGCGTCGGGTCGTCGGTGAAGAGGGCCACCGGGCTCCTTCCAGGTTGTGCCGGGCGTTCGCGGCAAGCGGACACCAGACCTCTCAGCGTAGGTCATTTCCCAGTTCGGGCCGGGCGTCTCGGACTAGCGTAGAAGCAAGCGACTGAGAGGTGCCTGAAGTGCCCGACGACTCCCGACCCGACGAGGGTCCCAACCCGGAAGACGAATTCCGGGAAATGTTGCGCGACATCCTGTCGGGCAAGTCCTCCATCGATCCGAGCCAGCTCGCCGGAGCGGCCGGCCTGCCGGCAGACCCGGCGAGTATCAATGCTCTGATGCAGCAGTTGCAGGGCGCCCTCCGGGGCAACGGTGACGGCGGCATCAGCTGGGATGCGGCCCTCACGCAGGGTCAGACCAAGGCCGCTGAGGCCCAGGTCGCCGTGACTCCCGCCGAGCACGCCGCCCTCGACCAGGCGTTCCACATTGCGGCGCTCTGGCTCGACGAGGTGACCGGCATCGCCGAGCTCACGGTCGTGCCCCGCCTCCTCACCCGCAAGGAATGGGTCACAGAATCCATGCCGGTCTGGACCCAGTTGGCCGAGCCGGTGGCGAACAGCATCTCCGACTCCCTGACCAAGGTGCTCACCGACCAGGCCCCCGAAGAGCTCAAGGGCATGATGGCCGGCGCGAGCAAGATGATGCGCAGCATCGGCGGCACCCTGTTCGCCATGCAGCTCGGCCAGGTCGTCGGCCAGCTCGCGAGCGAGGTCGTCTCCGGCGGCGACGTCGGCATCCCGCTCCTGACCGACCAGCAGGCCGCCCTCGTGCCGCAGAACGTCGCCGCGTTCGGCGAGGACCTCGACGTGCCGATCGACCAGGTGCAGATCTACCTCGCCGTTCGTGAACTCGCCCACGCCCGCCTGTTCCGGCACTCGCGCTGGCTGCGCCTGCGGCTAATCAGTTCGATCACCGACTTCGCCCACGACATCAGCATCGACTCCGGGCGTCTCGAAGAACTCGCCGAGGGGTTCGACCCGTCCAACCCCGAGGAACTGCGGCAGGCGATCCTGAACGGCTCGCTGATCCCGCCGAAGTCGGAGACGCAGCTCGCCGCCCTCGCGAGGCTCGAGACGATGCTCGCCCTCGTCGAGGGCTGGGTCGACGTCGTGACCGTCGAAGCCACGAGCCGGCTCCCCCGCGCCGACGCGATCAACGAGACGGTCAAGCGCCGTCGCGCCTCAGGCGGCCCGGCGGAGTCCGCGTTCTCGACCCTCGTCGGGCTCGAACTGCGCCCGCGCCGGTTGCGCGAGGCCGCCGCGATGTGGCAGGCCGTGACGGATGCCGTCGGCAATGACGGTCGTGACGCACTGTGGGCGCACCCGGACCTTCTGCCCACGTCAGCGGACCTCGACGACCCGAAGGCGCTCGTCGCCCGGCTGACGAGCACGGCCGCGAGCGTCGCGGCCGGCACGGAGCCCGAACTCGACGAGGTCGACCAGGCCCTCGAGGATCTGCTGCGCGAGGACGGACCAGACCGCCCCCACGAGGAGTAGCCTCCTCCCGGGCTAGAGCAGGCCCTTGGTGTGCCAGACGGTCTTCGTCTCCGTGAAGGCGAGGATCCGGGCGAGGGACGGCGCCGCGGCATCCGCCCCGGATTCCGGCTGGAGCACCCGGGTGAGGGTCTCGGCGGCATCGATCTCGAGGTGCACCCAGTCCACGTCGCCGGCGCCGAGGAGGTCGATCGCGTTGACGTCGGCGTGGCTCGCGAGCCACGGCGCCATCTCGGCGGGCGACCCGGTGAGGATATTGACGACGCCGCCGGGAACGTCGCTCGTGGCGAGTACCTCGCCGAGGGTGATCGCCGACAGCGGCCTGGTCTCGTCGGCGACGACGACGACCGTGTTGCCCGAGACGAGGGCTGGGGCGACGGCGCTCACGAGACCGAGCAGCGAGCCGCCGGACTGCGGCGCGATGATCGCGACGACACCCGTCGGCTCCGGCACGGAGAGGTTGAAGTAGGGCCCGGAAACCGGGTTGGCGTTGCCCGCGACCTGCAGGTACTTGTCCGCCCAGCCGGCGTACCAGACCCAGCGGTCGATGGCCTCGTCGACCTGCCTGCCCGCGGCCGGCGCGGGCACACCCTCCGACTGCATGATCTCGTGGGCGAACTGGGTACGACGGCCCTCGAGCAGCTCGGCGATGCGGTAGAGCACCTGGCCGCGGTTGTACGGGGTGGCGCGCGACCAGCCCCCGAAGGCGGAGCGGGCGGCGACGACGGCATCCCGGGCATCCTTGCGGGATGCCTGCGCCGCGTTCGCGAGGAAGTCGCCACCCGGCGTCGTCACGGCATAGACGCGACCGGATTCGCTGCGCGGGAACGTGCCGCCGATGTAGAGCTTGTAGGTCTTGGGGACGGCGAGGCGGGTCACTTGGCGGCCTTCTTTCGTGCGGCGGGCGACTTCACGGGATGACCGGATTCCACGGTCACGGCATGGCGGGCGGCGGCGACTGCGGCGCTGCCCGCCGGCCGGAGGTAGGCGGCGAGGCCGTGACGGCCGCCCTCGCGGCCATAACCAGACTCCTTGTAGCCGCCGAAGGGACTCGCGGGGTCGAACCGGTTGAAGGTGTTGGCCCAGATCACCCCGGCACGGAGCCGGTCGGCGACGGCGAGCACCCGGCTGCCCTTGTCGCTCCAGATCCCGGCGGAGAGACCGTACGGCGTGTTGTTCGCCTTCGCGATCGCCTCCTCGGGGGTGCGGAACGTCAGCACGGACAGCACGGGGCCGAAGACCTCGTCGCGGGCAATGCGATGGCTCGTCGACACGTTGGTGAAGATGGTCGGGCGGAACCAGAACCCGTTCTCCGGCAGTTCGCAGTCGGGGCTCCAGCGTTCGGCGCCCTCCTCCTCGCCGATGGCGGAGAGTTCGGTGATGCGTTTCAGCTGGTCGGCGCTGTTGATCGCGCCGATGTCGGTGTTCTTGTCGAGCGGATCGCCGAGGCGCAGCGTCGAGAGTCGGCGCTTGAGCCGGTCGACGACCTCGTCGTGGATGCTCTCCTGGACGAGCAGCCGGCTGCCCGCGCAGCAGACGTGGCCCTGGTTGAAGAAGATCCCGTTCACGATGCCCTCGATGGCCTGGTCGATCGGGGCGTCGTCGAAGACGATGTTCGCCGCCTTGCCGCCGAGCTCGAGGATGATCTTCTTGTCGGTCCCTGCGACGGCGCGGGCGATGGCCCGCCCGGCCCCTGTCGAACCGGTGAAGGCGACGAGGTCCACGTCGGCGTGCCCGACGAGTGCCTGCCCGGTCTCGCGGCCGCCCGTGACGATGTTCACCACGCCGGCGGGCAGTTCGGCCTGCTGCAGGATCTCCGCGAAGAGCAGCGCGGTGAGCGAGGTCGTCTCGGCCGGTTTGAGGACAACGGTGTTGCCTGAGGCGAGGGCGGGAGCGATCTTCCACGCGAGCATCAGCAGCGGGAAGTTCCACGGGATGACCTGGGCGGCGACGCCGCGCGCCGCGGGGTCGACCCCGAGTCCGGCGTGGTCGAGCTTGTCGGCCCAGCCGGCGTAGTAGAAGAACCAGGCGGCGACGAGGGGGATGTCGACGTCACGGCTCTCGGTGATCGGCTTGCCGTTGTCGAGCGTCTCGGCGACGGCGAGCTCGCGGGCGCGCTCCTGCACGAGGCGCGCGATCCGGAACAGGTACTTGCCGCGGTCACTGCCCGAGAGGGTGGACCAGCGGCGCTCGTAGGCGCGACGGGCGGCGGTGACCGCGGTGTCGACATCCGCCGCGTTCGCGTGTGCGATCAGCGCGAGCTGCTTCTCGGTCGCGGGGTTGATGGTCGGGAAGGGCTCACCACGGCCGGCGACGAACTCGCCGTCGATGAAGAGTCCGTATTCGGGGCGGAGGTGCAGGAGCGCCTGGGACTCCGGCGCGGGGGCGTAGTCGAGAAAGCTCATGGGGGTTTCCTTCAGTCGATCGTCACGTAGTCGGGGCCGGAGTAGTGCCCGCCCTGCATCTTCTGCCGTTGCATCAGCACGTCGTTGAGGAGGCTCGAGGCGCCGAAGCGGAACAGGCCCGGCGTCAGCCATTCGTCGCCGACGGTCTCCGCGACGGCGACGAGGTACTTGATGGCGTCCTTCGAGGTGCGGATGCCGCCGGCAGGCTTCACGCCGACCTTCGCCCCGGTGAGGCGGTGCCAGTCGCGTACGACCTCGATCATCGAGAGCGTCACGGGCAGGGTCGCCGCCGGCTGCATCTTCCCGGTCGAGGTCTTGATGAAGTCGCCTCCGGCGAGGATGGCGAGCCAGGAGGCCCGGCGCACGTTGTCGTAGGTGCCCAGCTCACCGGTCTCGAGGATCACCTTGAGGTGGGCGACGCTGCCGTCCGCGCGGCGGCAGGCGTCCTTGACGGCGACGATCTCGTCGTAGACCTGGCCGAAACGTCCGGAGAGGAATGCGCCGCGGTCGATGACCATGTCGATCTCGTCGGCGCCGGCCGCGACCGCGTCGGCCACGTCGGCGAGCTTCACGGCGAGGGAGGCGCGGCCGCTCGGGAACGCGGTGGCAACGGAGGCGACGGAGACACCCTGGTCGCGGCCGGCGGCGTGTGCGGAGCCGAGCGCCTCGACGGCATACGGGACCATGTCCCCGTAGACGCAGACCGCGGCGACGCGAGGACAGCCCGGGTCGACGGGGTCCGGCGTGAGCGCCTTGCCGACGAGGGAACGGACCTTGCCTGGCGTGTCGGCTCCCTCGAGGGTCGTGAGGTCGATCAGGCCGATGATCGTGTCGATCGCCCGTTTCTTCGAACTCGTCTTGATCGAACGGGTGCCGAGGGCGGCGGCGCGCTGTTCGAGCCCGACCGCGTCGATCCCGGGGATCCCGTGCAGGTAGCGACGGAGGTTCGCGTCCGTGGCCTCGCCGCCGATGAGGGCGAGGGCGCGGGACCTCGTCGAGGCCTGGGTCGCTACCACTGGGGTGCTTGTCATGACATCTCCTCGCAGGGGGGTGTGGTGGGAGTCAGGGTGCTTCGCCCAGGACGGCCAGGGCGGTGTCCTCGTCGGTGACGAGCACGGTGCACAAGCCGCTGAAGACGATGGCGCGGGCGACGGCGTGCTTGGTGCTGCCGGCGATCACGGCAATCGCGGTCGGGGCCCTCCGCAGCTGCTCGAGCCGGATGCCGATGGTCCGCTCGTCGAGTTCGAGGTCGACGATGTGGCCGTCCGCGTTGATGTACCGGCCGACGATGTCGCCGACGGCGCCCTTGCGCACGAGTTCGGCGACCTGGTCGGCGGTGAGGTAGCCGCTGTCGACGAGCGCCGAATTCTCGTCGGCCTGGCCGGCGCTGAACAGGTAGGCGGATGCCGCGCTGCCCAGGTCGAGGACCGTCGCGACGGCGCGGTCGGACTCGATCGCGAGCTTGGTTTCGACGAGCTCGAGGATCGCGGGACTCGGCAGCAGGGTCGCCGAGCCGAGCGCCTTCTGCGCGATCGTGACCGCCGTCGCGGCGGCCGTGCCGGTACGCCGGTTGAGGCTGACACCGCCGTTGATCTGCACGACGTTGACTCCGCGCGCCCAGCCGGGCTTCAGACCCTGGGCCACCTCATGCAGGGTGCGGCCCCAGCTGATGCCGAGGGTCGAAGGCACCGGGCGGAGCGCCGTGAGGTAGTCGGCAGCGGCCTGGGCCGCCCTCGATTGCAGTTCCTCGTCGGTCGAGACTCCGGCGGCGGAGACGACGACGGCATCGCTCAGCCCGGTGTGTTCCCGCAGCCGGCGCTCGACGATGAGGCGGCGGGCCCGCGGGTGCACGATCTCGATCCGGATGAAGCCGCTGGCCTTGGCCTGCGCGAGGAGCCGACCGACCTTCCAGCGGGTGAGCCGGAGCACGGCGCCGATCTCGTCCTGGGTCTTGTTCTCTTCGTAGTACAGCTCGGCGGCGCGAATGGACAGCAGTTCGTCTGTATCGATCACGCGGTCCTCCGTTGGCTCCCCATCCAGCGTAGGACGCGCAGACGCAGGCCTCAACTGTTGTGGGAAAACTTGCTCACATGAGCACACGCATCATTGCGTCTCGCGGCGCGCGGCACGTCTCGCGGCGCGCGGTATGTCTCGCGGCGCGCGGCACGTCTCGCGGCGCGCGGTACGTCTCGCGGCGCGCGCCGGACGGGGCGCCCCGAGACGGAAGGTACGCCGCGAGGCGCGCGCGGGGGCATCCGTCGGCCGGCGGAGGGTCAGTGGGCGCGGTCGAGGTCGTCTTCGAGGAGGTGCGGGCGGGCGATGACGCGCGCGGCGAAGCCCACGGCGAGGGCGGTCGCGATCAGGAACCAGAGCGGCCAGGTCCAGCCTCCGGTGAGCTGGTGCAGCACGCCGACGACAAGCGGGCCGAGCGCGCCGAGGGTGTACCCGACACTCTGCACGAACCCGCTGAGCGCGACCGAGCCCTCGTGGGTGCGGGTACGGAGGTTGATCAGCACGAGTGCGAGCGGGAAGTAGAGCGGACCGAGACCGGCGAGCAGCACCCAGAGCACTGTCAGGGTGCCCGGCGCGAGGAGGAGCCCCACGTCACCGGCGATGAAGGCGAACATGCCGACGTAGATCAGGAGGCTGAGGTTCTTCATCCGCACGGCGAGCCACGGGACGACGAGCGCGCACGGCAGGCCCACGGCTGCGTAGAGCGACAGCAGTGTCCCGGCCTGGCCGGGGCTGAGCCCCGCGGTCTGGGTGAGCATCAGCGGAAGCCACGCGAAGAGCGCGTATGCGTTGAGCGACGACGTCCCGAAGACGACGGCGATCGCCCAGGCGATCGAGGAACGGCCGATGCGGGCGAGCAGCACCGGTTCGGCCTCGGGGACAGCGGGCGGGGCGGTCTCCGAGATCCGGTGTCGCACGAGCATGGTGGCCCAAGGCACGAGGGCGAGGAGGGCGGGGATCATCCACATGCCGAGGGAGACCCGCCAGCCTGCGGCATCCGCCACCGGGACCGCGACGAGCGGCGGAACGAGGGTGCTCAGCGACAGCACCGTGACGTAGAGGGAGGTCACGAGGCCGACGCGGTCGGGGAAGTACTTCTTGACGAGCGGGGGCAGCAGCACGTTGCCGACGCCGAGGCCGGCGAAGGTCACGACGCTGCCGATGATGAGCCAGGTCAGGGAACCGGCGCCGCCGCGGAGGAGGTGGCCGGCGAGGATTGCGACCAGGGCGACGACGACCACCCGTTCGAGCCCGATGCGGCGGGTGAAGACCGGCGTGAAGATGCCGAAGGCCGCGAAGCAGACCGGTGGGAGCATGCCGAGCACGCCGATGGCGAGCGCACCGAGCGGCACGTCGACGCTGATCGACAGGACGATCGGGGACAGCGCGGCGACGGCCGTTCGCAGGTTCGCCGCGACGAGGAGGATGCCCAGAAGTGCGAGGGTTCGCCCGGCCCAGAGACTGCGGATCGGGGTTGGGTTCACCGGCCAAGTCTATTCACCGGGCGCGTCTAGGCTGGACGGCATGCCCGATATCTCGCAGTACCTGCCGTTCAGCCGAAAGCCCCAGCTCGACGACACCGGGACGACCGCCGACTGGAGTGCGGAGATCGCGGCGACCCTGACCGGTATCGCAGACATCCTCGAGACGCTGTCCCCGGAGGAATGGGAGACGCCGAGCCTCTGCGCCGGCTGGCGGGTGCGCGACACGGCCGGGCATCTGGTCTGGCGGGTCGGCACCCCGACGCGGGAGCTGCTCGGCACCGGGTGGACGGCAGTGCGGGAACAGTTTCCGAACCCGAGTGTGAACCACGCCGTCGACTCGCTCAGCCGCCGGGCCGCCGAGGCGGAGCCGGACGCGCTCGTGGCGTCGCTCCGCGCCACTGCCGCGGAATACGCTGCCGGGCGAGTGACCGGGCGAGGGCGCCACGGGATCACCGAGCTGACGGAGGTCGTCGTCCACGGACTCGATCTGGCGCATCCGCTCGGCAGGGCCCTCGACGTCTCGCCGGTCGCGCTCGGCGCGGTTGCGGTGCGCAAGGCCCTGATCGCGCCGACCTCGGTGAAGGCGGTCGTACGCCGCCGGACGCTCGTGGCGACGGATGCCGGCTGGCGCGTCGGCCGCGGGGCCGTGATCGACAGCACGGCCGTAAACATCGTGCTCTTCCTCTTCGGCCGGGAGGGCTTCACGCCGACCGGGCCGCGCTCCCCCGCAGCCTAGGCGCGCGGCGGCCCGCTCTGGCCCGAGTGCATGGTCGAGTCGGCGAGCAGCGTGCGGATCTGGTCGACGTCGGCTCGCATCTGCACGATGAGGGGATCGATGCCGGTGAAGGCGACCATGCCGCGGATCCGGTCGACGAAGGACACCTCGACGACGTGACCGTAGAGGTCGATTTCCCGGTCGAGGACGTACGCCTCGACCTGCTTCTGCGCGACCCCGTGGAAGGTCGGGTTGTTGCCGACCGAGATCGCGGCCGGGTAGCGGGTCGCACCGTCTGTGAGCCAGCCGGCGTAGACGCCGTCCGCCGGGATCAGCCCCTCGGATTCCTCCGAGATGTTGGCCGTCGGGAACCCGAGTTCGCGGCCGCGGGCCGCTCCGTGCACGACCTCTCCGCGCACCGTCGGGGTGTGGCCGAGCAGCTCACCGGCCGCTCGCACGTCGCCGCTCGCGAGCAGTTCCCTGATCCAGGTCGAGGAAACCCGGCGTACGCGGTCGGGCTTGACGTCCTCGATGAGGTCGACGACGAAGCCGAAGCGGGTGCCGAGTTCGGTGAGCAGGGCGATGTCCCCGGCCCCGTTGGCGCCGAAGCGGAAGTCCTCCCCGACGAGAATGTGGCGGGCGTGCAGCCCGTTCACGAGCACCGTCTCGACGAACACCTCGGGCGGAAGGCTCGCGAGCTCCTGGGTGAACTCGAGCACGAGGGTGGCGTCGACGCCGGTCTCGGCGAGCAGCCGGAGCTTCTGTTCTGCGCTGATCAGGAAGGGCGGGCACTTCTCGGGGGCGAGCAGGGCGAGCGGATGCCGGTCGAAGGTCACGATGACGGCCGTGAGCCCCTGCGCCTCGGCGATGTCGTTCAGACGGCCGATGACGGCACGGTGGCCGGCGTGGACGCCGTCGAACTTTCCGATCGTGACCGCGGAGCCGCGGGTGCCGGCCTCCAGCGGGAGGGAGCCGATGCCGGAGAGGACCTTCACGGGCGGGCCTGCTGTCCGGCCGGACGATGGCGGGCGAGCCACATCATCCCGAGGATCGGCAGCACGAGTGGGATGAAGAGATAGCCGCTGCCGAAGACCGACCAGACCGAGTCGTGCGGGAAGAGCGCGGGGTCGACGATGCTCAGGGTGCCGACGACGAGCACGCCGAGCAGTTCGAAGGAGATGGTCGCCCACGCGATGCGGTACCAGCGGCCGCTGCTCCGTACGAGCGCGATGGTCGCGACGATGTACACGACGGCGGACAACGCCGAGAGGGAGTACGCGAGCGGTGCCTGGTCGAACTTGGAGGCGATCTGCACGAACGAGCGGCCGGTCGCGGCGAGCGCGAGCAGTCCGTAGACGGCGATCAGCAGGCGGCCGACGCCGGTGACCCTGCGCTTCTGCGGTCCATCGACGACGTTCTCGGGTGCGCTCTTCGGTCCGGTCATGGCCTGACAATTATCGCAGCAAGTTGGGACGTCACTCTCACAGGCCCTGAACTGTCCAAATCTGGAACATGCGGTACACCATGACCGCGATCGCGAGGCATGCTCCGCCGAGGATCACCGTGCTCCAGCGGCTGCGTTCGATGAGTGCCCAGGCCGCGGCCGCGACCGGAACGAGGAGTGCGCTCACGAGATAGGTGTAGAACTCGAGCAGGCTCCCGCTCGCGGTGTTCCCGGCGAACGGCGCCGCGATCGACACGACGAGCTGTCCGACCAAAAGCAGTTCGACGAGCGCCGTCGCGCCCAGGGTCAGGTCGTTCGGGACCCGGCCGAGCAGTCCGAGAACGAGGCAGAGCAGGCCGGCGATCACGGCGACGCCGACCTGGAGCCAGGTGAACCACTCGATCATGAGGACTCCCCCGCCGCGGCCTCGTCCGGCGGGAAGTTGATCACGGTCCGGGCCTGCGTGCCCCGGAGCTCGACGAGGCCGACGAGCCGGCCGCCGGGGGCGATCGCGGCGAGTGGGGCGGCGGCCCCCGCTGTTCCGTCGTCCTCGACCGCAGCCGTCACCTCGATGCGCTTGCCGTGCCCGAGGTCGATGGCCTGTTGTTCGGTGAGGTCGAGGCGCCCGAGCACGCGCGTTGCGGCATCCGCCGGCTTGATGAGACCGGCTGCGACGTCGAGCTCCGCGAGGGGCTGGGCATTGTCGATCCGGAACGGTCCGATGCGGGTGCGACGGAGCGCGGTCAGGTGCCCCCCGACGCCGAGCCCGGCGCCGAGATCGCGGGCGAGGGCCCTGATGTAGGTGCCCGAGGAGCACTCGACGCGCACCTCGAGGTCGAGGAAGCCGTCGACGGCCGTACTCGACAGCAGGTCGAACGCGCTGATCGTGACGGGGCGCGAGGGCAACTGCACGTCCTCCCCGTCGCGCACGCGGGCGTACGCGCGCTTGCCGTCGACCTTGATCGCGCTCACCGCGCTCGGCTGCTGGCTGATGGCACCGGTCAAGAGCCGGATTCCCGCCGCAATGGACGCGGGTTCGATGCGAGCGACGGATGCCTCCGGTGCGCGGGAGAGCTCCTCGCCTTCCGCGTCGTCCGTGGTCGTCGCGGCGCCGAGCCGGATCGTGGCCAGGTACTCCTTGTCGAGGCCGACGATGAAGGTGAGCAGCCGGGTCGAGCTGTTGATGCCGAGGATCAGCAGGCCGGTGGCCATCGGGTCGAGGGTGCCGGCGTGGCCGACTTTGCGGGTTCCCGCGAGGCGCCGGGTGCGGGCGACGGCGTCGTGGCTCGTCCAGCCCTGGGGCTTGTCGACGAGGAGGAGGCCGCTCGCGGTGGAGTGCACCCGCGCGCTGTTCCGGGACGAGGTCTCGTCGTTGGGTTCGGTCTCCCGCTCGATGTCTGCACTCATGAGCGTGTCCACGTTACTCCCGACGCGTCGAGCACGACGTCGAGCTTGCCCCGGAAAGCGCACCGCATCAGTTCCTCGGCGGCCTCGTCGTCCTCGAAGATATCCGGGAGCCGGATCGCGAGCAGGGTGTTGAAGAGCATGCCGTTCGCGAGGAAATCGCGGATGGTCTCTGGGCTGAACCCGGCTTCGTCGCGCAGCATCCGGTAGATCTGCAGGAAGCCCTCCCTGGCCTTGGCGCCGATCACCGGGTCGTGCCCGGTGATGAAGGCCTGCATGAGCGAGAGCAGGATGCCGCGGTCGTCGATCAGGTCGACGTAGGCGGCCCCGAGGCGGGTGATGAGCGGATCGGCGTCGTCGCCGTCGTCGGCCGGCCGGTGCTCGGCCAGGGTCTCGCGGAAGGTCGTCATGAGTTTGTCGAGGGCGCGCGCGACGACCTCGAGGAAGAGGTTCTCTTTGGTGCCGAACATCCGCACGACATAGGGCTGGCTGATTCCGGCGGCTTGCGCGACCTGGTCTGTCGTCGCACCCGAGTAGCCCCGCTCGCCGAAGACACGGCTCGCCGCGGCCAGGATCTGTTCCCTGCGCAATGCCGCGGGGATTCGTTCGGTGGTCGTTTCTTTGGCTGCCGTACCGGAATCTTCACTCACTCTTGACATGGTATCCGCGAATAACTATCG
Organism: Cryobacterium algoricola; assembly: GCF_004402485.1. Lineage (GTDB taxonomy): Bacteria > Actinomycetota > Actinomycetes > Actinomycetales > Microbacteriaceae > Cryobacterium > Cryobacterium algoricola. Next base: position 796,738 of record NZ_SOFG01000004.1, read on the forward strand.
TGTCATTTTGTAATCATTCGATTACATCATTCCGGTTCGTTGTCTCTCCTCGATTGGATACCACGTGTCCCTGCCGCTCACGCGTCGCGTCCCGATCTGGCTCGCCATCGTCGCGTCCTCACTCCCCATGTTCATGGCCACCCTCGACAACCTCGTCGTGACCGGCGCGCTGCCCGTGATCAACCGCGACCTCGGCGCATCCATCGAGGAGCTGCAGTGGGTGATCAACGCGTACTCCCTGAGCTTCGCGACGTTCATGCTGATGGCCGTCGCCCTCGGTGACCGCTTCGGCCGGCGCACGGTCTTCCTCACCGGAATCGCGATCTTCACGGTCGCCTCCGCACTGTCGGCGCTCTCGGTCGAGCCTTGGCAGCTCATCGCCGCCCGGGCGATCCAGGGCGTCGGCGCCGCGGCCCTGATGCCGTTGTCGCTGACCCTCCTCGTCGGCTCGGTCAGCGACAGGCTCCGCCCGGCGGCGATCGGAATCTGGGGCGGCATCTCCGGGCTCGGCGTCGCCCTCGGCCCCCTGATCGGCGGCGCCGTCATCGAAGGCTGGAACTGGCAGGCCATCTTCTGGCTGAACGTCCCGCTCGGCGTGGTCTCGATCCCGCTCGCGCTCGTCGCCCTGCCCAACAGCTTCGGCGCCAGGGTCCGGGCGGACGTCGTGGGGCTCGTCCTCGCCGGAGTCGGCGTCTTCGGTCTCGTCTACGGCATCGTTCGCGGAAACGACGCGGGCTGGACCAGCCTCGAGGTCCTCGGCGCTCTCGCGGGCGGCGCCGTCCTGCTCACCGCGTTCGTCGCCTGGGAGGCCAGGACTCCCGACCCGTTGTTGCCGCTCCGCCTGTTCCGGGACCGCAGCTTCACGGTCGCCAACCTTGTCGGCCTCACCTTCAGCTTCGGCATCTTCGGGTCGATCTTCATCCTGATCCAGTTCCTGCAGATCGTGCAGGGGCACACCCCGCTCGAGGCCGGCCTGATGACGATGCCGTGGACGCTCGCGCCGATGGTGGTCGCGCCTCTCACCGGACTGCTGAGCCCGCGAACGGGCACCCGGCTGCCGATCGTGCTCGGTCTCTCGTTTCTCGCGATCGCGATGGGCTGGCTCGCAATCGAGATGAGCGCCACGGTTGCATACATCACCCTCGTGCCCGCGTTCCTCCTCGCCGGAGTCGGAATGGGGCTCGTGTTCGCACCGAGCTCGACGGCGGTGCTCGCGAACATGGTCCCGAACGATCACGCGAAGGCCACCGGGACCAACTCGACCCTGCGCGAGATCGGCGTCGCGCTCGGTGTCGCCGTGCTGACGGCCGTATTCACGGGCGCCGGAGGAGAGCTGACCCCGACCGGCTACGTGGACGCGGCCGTCCCCGCCATCGTCGTCGGGGCATCCGTGCTCGCACTCGCCGCCGTGATCGGGCTCGCCCTGCCGCACGGCCGCCGCACACCGGCCGCGACTCCCGTCCCTGAACCCGTCGCCCTTTCCGTCTGACCCTCCCGACACCTCGCGAGAGTACACTTTTGGCCCTTAAGAACGCGTTTTAGGGGCCACAAGTCCGCTCTCGCGGGGGATCTAGGCTGGAGGGATGCGAATTGCTGTGATCGGTGCGGGTGCCCTCGGCGGAACGTTCGCCACACTGCTGGAGAAGGCCGGCCACACGGTCACGGTGATGGCCCGCGGGAAGGCGCTCGACGTCATCCGCTCGGAGGGCATTCACCTGACCGGCGGCTTCGGCGACGTGACGGCCCGGCCAACGGCCGTCGAGCTGCTCACGGAGACACCCGAGCTCACGCTCGTCTGCACCAAGGCGCAGGATGCCGCCGCCGCGATCACCGCGAACGCGGCGGTGATCGACGGGTCACCCGTGATCGTCGTGCAGAACGGGCTCGACGGCGTCACGACCGCCCGGCGGATCCTGCCGCACTCCGACTGCTTCGGAGCACTCTCGATCATCGCCGCGAACTATGCGGCGCCGGGACTCGTGACGGTGACGACGCCGGCGCCCACATACCTCGGGCACGATTCCGGGGACATCGATGCCGGAACCCTCGCCTGGCAGGGTGTGCTCGACGCGGCATTCCCGACCATCGCGATCGGGAACTTCGTCGGGGCCCAGTGGACCAAGCTCGTGGTCAACATGCTCAACGCGCTCCCGGCCGTGACGGGCCTGAGCGTGCAGCAGGTCGTCGACGACGACGGGCTGCGCAGGATCCTGACGGCGAGCATGCGCGAAACCGTCCGGGTCGGGGCCGCCCGCGGCGTGCGTTTCGGGGCGCTCCAGCGGCTCGGCGACCGCCGGTTGCGCGGATTCGCCGGCCTGCCGCTCTCGATCGGCCAGCTGCTGCCCCGCCTGATGCGGGCCAGAATGGGCGACGTGCCGAATCTCGGGTCCACCCTGCAGAGTCTGCGTCGCGGCCAGCTCACCGAGGTCGACCACCTCAACGGGGTCGTCGTGCGGGAGGCCGCCGCGGCGGGGGTCGCCGCGCCGGTCAACATACTGCTCACGGCCCTCGTCCACGAGGTCGAGGCCACCGGACGCCCGCTCACCCCGGCCGAGGTGCTCGTGCGCTTCGCCCCGCTCCGACTGCGGTAGGTCCGCGCCCGGGAATCGCGGGACGGCCCCGTGCCGACGGCACGGGGCGACGTGCGCAACCGTGCGGGCACATCGACCCGGCGTGGGCAGCCGTGCGGGAACGTCGACCAGGCGGCGACCCGACGGCTCCGGCTCAGCAGCTGTCGAAGAAGAGGCGGCGGGGATCCGCCGGATTGGCGAGGTCGACGACGGCGGTCGCCCACGACCGGGGCCGGACCTCGGCCCGGTAGAGCCGGTCGGCCAGGGCCTGGTCATCGGGAAGCGGAGAGCCGCCGAGCGCAGGGTCGGTCCCGGTGTCCGCGGCATCACCGAGTTCCCCGGAGGGCTTCAGCTCGGCGGAGAGGTCGATGAATGCCCCGCTCGTTGCGGCATCCGCCTCGGTCTCGGTGAGGACGCTGAACGACCAGCCGTCGCGCACTTCCTTCCTGAGGAGGAATTCCCCATCGAGGATGAGGGTGTCGTCTTCCGGTCCGGTCGTGGCGCCGGCCAGACGGAACGGGGTGAGCAGCGCACGGCGCAGCAACTCATAGTCGTACCCGTGACGAAACAGTCGCTCGGGCGACGCCGGTCCGAAGGCGGCCTGCTCCTGGTCGGAGAGCCGGAAGTCTCCGAGGGACGCGCGCGAGACCGCGTGACCCCGCTCGGCGAATGCGGCGGCGAGGTCGTCGGCGAAGGTGGAGCGGGCGACGGGGTCTGTGCCATCGATCGCGACGATGGTGCGGCCTCGGGCGTAGAGGCTGAGGATCTCGGTGGCGAGGTCGCTGAGGAATTCGGTGCGTGGTGTTGAAACGGGCGTCATGAATCGAGCCTAGGTTAGTGGGGTGAATGCAACCGTCATCGCGCCCGCAGATTCCGCGCCGGCGAGCCCGCCAGCGGCCGCTCCCGAGGGCGCGCCGGTCGGCGCGATCGCGAACGCCGTCAATTCCTGGTTCGGGCTACACGCTCGGGACCTGCCGTGGCGGCGCGACGGGTTCGGCGCGTGGGGCGTGCTCGTGAGCGAGTTCATGCTGCAGCAGACGCCGGTGACCCGGGTGATCCCGCACCTCGAGGCCTGGCTCGCGCGCTGGCCGACTCCGGCGGACCTGGCCGCCGTTCCGCCCGGCGAGGCCGTGCGCGCGTGGGCGACCCTCGGCTACCCGCGGCGCGCACTCTGGCTGCACGCCGCCGCCGTCGAGATCGCCGAGAACCACGGCGGGGTCGTGCCCGAGGACGTCGACGTGCTCCTCACGCTGACCGGGATCGGGGACTACACCGCTCGGGCGGTCGCCGCCTTCGCGTACGGCCACCGGCATCCGGTCGTCGACACGAACACGCGCCGGGTTATCGCCCGCTGCGTGGCCGGCCAGGCCGAGCCCGCGCCGCCGAGCAGAACCCGCGACCTCGCGGCCATGGACGCCCTGCTCCCGGCGGATGCGTCGGCTGCGGCCGTCTTTAACGCCGGCGCCATGGAGCTCGGCGCGCTCGTCTGCACGTCGGCGCGGCCCCGCTGCTCGGACTGCCCGCTCGCCGCCCTGTGCGCGTGGCGCGCGGCCGGGTACCCCGAATACCGGGGTCCGAAGAAGACCGTGCAGAAGCAGTTCGCCGGCAGCGACCGGCAGGTGCGCGGGCTCATCCTCGCCGAACTGCGGTCCACGAGGCACCCGGTGACGGATGCCGAGATCACCACGCTCTGGCCGGAGCCGACCCAGCTCGCCCGCGCTCTCGCCGGCCTGCTCGCCGACGGCCTCGTGACGGAGGTCGCGCAGGGGGCGTACTCTCTCCCCCACGAATGACCGGACCGGCACGCGTCATCCACGCCGGAAGGAACGCCGGAACGGATACCGATGGGAGCAGGGGGCTGGCACGACCGTGAGCATCCGGATCGGGACGTCAGGCTGGAGTTACGACCACTGGGACGGCGTGCTGTATCCGCAGGGCCTGCCACCGGCCAGGCGGCTCGAAGTCTACGCCGCCCGTTTCGACACGGTCGAACTCAACGCGAGCTTCTACCGCTGGCCGAGAGAGTCGACATTCGCGAGTTGGCGACGCCGGCTGCCCGAGGGATTCCAGCTCTCGGTGAAGGCGCCGCGCGGCCTCACCCATGGCAGGCGCCTCTACTCCCCCGAGGTCTGGGCCGCGCGGATCGCGGCATGCTGGCACGAACTCGGCGACAAGCGCGCGGTCCTGCTCGTGCAGCTACCGCCGGGGATGGAGCGAGACGACGCCAGGCTCGAGTACTTCCTCGGGGCCCTGCCGGACTGGCTCAGGGTCGCCGTCGAGTTCCGCAACGACAGCTGGCTGTCCGATGCGGTCTTCGGGATCCTCGAGCGGCACGGTGCCGCCTATTGCGTCATGAGCGGCGCGAACCTGCCGTGCGTCCTGCGTGCGACGGCATCGTTCGTGTATGTGCGCATGCACGGCCCCGATCACGAGCACCTGTACGGCGGTTCGTATTCGGAGGCCGACCTCGACTGGTGGGCGGACCGCATCCGCGACTGGCAGCGCACCGGACGGGACGTGTTCGTCTATTTCAACAACGACGGCGGCGGCAATGCCGTGCGGAATGCGAGCAGCCTGGCCGAACGCTTCGGGCGGTGACACGCCCGACCGCCGCGGTGGGGTTACTTGGCGAGCGTCGCGATCGACTGGGCCCAGAGGAAGAACTTGTTGGTTCCGAGGTCGCCGATCGTATCGATGCCGAAGGCCGCTTTGAGGTGCTCCGCGTCGCTGTCACTCACGCCCTGGAGCGCCGCGACGGGCGCCTTCGCGAGCTCCTCCACGGGGAGCGTTTCGTATGCTTTGTCGAGCTTGGCTGCGATGCCGGCCATGAGGTACCTCCACAGTGAGATGGGCCTTCGGGGGACGAAAGCGCTTATAAGCGTAGTTCGACCCCGGCTCCCTCGCTAGGTGTCAGGCGCCCTCGGAAGCGCGCACTCTGCGCTGAGGTGTCGCATATCTATGCTCACGAGCCTCGTGGACATCGATCTGCGACACCTCAGGGAGGCGAGATTCGCTATTCGGCGTGGTGACCGACGGCGGGAGTCTCGTCCTCGTCGTCGTCCTCGTCATCGTCGTCGTCCTCGAACTCGCGCGGCTTGACGTACGGGTCCTCGTCGCCGGCGTACTGGGCACCCTGGGCGAGTGCACCGACCTGGCTGTCGCGCTCGCGCGCCTCCCGGAGGAGGTCGTCGATCAGGGCGGCGTTCTCGGGGATCGCGTCGGCGATGAACTCGAGCGACGGGGTGAGCCGGGCGGTGATGTTCTTGCCGACCTCGCTGCGCAGCAGTCCGGTGGCGGCCTTGAGGGCGGCGGCACTGTCGGTGCGCTCCTCGAGGGAGCCGTAGACCGTGTAGAAGACGGATGCGTGCTGCAGGTCCCCCGTCACCTTGACGTCCGTGATGGTCACGAAGCCGAGCCTCGGGTCACGCAGGCCGCGTTCGAGCCGCTTCGCCACGATGACCTTGATGCGGTCGGCCATTTTCCTGGCGCGTTCCGGATCTGCCATGGTCTCACTCCTCTTTGATTCACAAGTATTCGGAAAACTGGTGGTTCACACTGTCGTGCTGAGCGACCAACGGGCCTCAGACCCCTCACGGAGAGGAGCCGGAGACCCGTCGATCAGACGCTGTCTGGTTAGACGCGCGGCTTTTCCTTCAGTTCGATCGTCTCGATCTCGTCGCCGATCTGGATGTCGTTGAACTTGCCGAGACCGATACCGGCCTCGAAGTCCGTACGAACCTCGGTGACGTCGTCCTTGAAACGACGCAGCGACTCGATGCCCAGGTTGTCTCCGACGACGACGCCGTTGCGGATGACCCGCGCCTTGGCGTTCCTCGTGATGACACCGGAGCGGACGATGACGCCGGCCACGTTTCCGAACTTGGACGAGCTGAACACCTCGCGGATCTCGGCGACACCACTCTGCACCTCTTCGAACTCGGGCTTGAGCATTCCCTTGAGGGAGTTCTCGATGTCCTCGAGCGCGTTGTAGATGACCGAGTAGAACCGCACGTCGACACCCTCACGGGCGGCACGCTCGCGGGCCTTGGTGTCCGGGCGCACGTTGAAGCCGATGATGATGGCGTTGTCGACGGTGGCGAGGTTGACGTCGCTCTCCGTGACAGCACCGACACCGCGGTGGATGATGCGCAGCTGCACGGAGTCGTCGACCTCGATCTTGAGGAGCGACTCTTCCAGGGCCTCAACGGCACCGGAAACGTCACCCTTGATGATGAGGTTGAGCGATTCGACCTTGCCCTCTTCGAGTGCACGGGTGAAGTCTTCGAGGCTGATGCGCTTGCGGGCCTTGGCCAGCAGTGCGTTGCGCTCGGCGGCTTCGCGCTTCTCGGCGATCTGACGGGCGGTGCGGTCTTCCTGGATGACCAGGAAGGTGTCACCGGCCCGGGGAACGCTCGAGAGGCCCTGGACCTGCACGGCGCGCGACGGCGTCGCGGCGAGCACGGCAACGCCGTTTTCGTCCGCCATCGCACGAACGCGGCCGTAGGCCGTTCCGGCGACGATCGAGTCGCCGACGTGCAGCGTTCCCGACTGGATGAGCACGGTCGCGACCGCGCCGCGGCCCTTGTCGAGACGAGCCTCGATGGCGACACCGCGGGCGTCCTTGTCGGGGTTGGCGCGCATGTCGAGTCCGGCGTCCGCGGTGAGGAGGACGGCCTCCAGGATTTCCTGGATACCGACCTTCTGCTTCGCAGACACGTCGACGAACATGACGTCTCCGCCGTACTCTTCGGCGACGAGCCCGAATTCGGTGAGCTGCTGGCGCACCTTCTGCGGGTTCGCGCCCGGCTTGTCGATCTTGTTGACCGCGACCACGATCGGAACGTTGGCCGCCTGGGCGTGGTTGAGCGCCTCGATGGTCTGGGGCATGATGCCGTCGTCCGCCGCGACCACGAGGATCGCGATGTCCGTCACCTGGGCACCACGGGCACGCATGGCGGTGAACGCCTCGTGGCCCGGTGTATCGATGAAGGTGATGGCGCGGTCGATGCCCTCGTGCTCGGTGATGACCTGGTAGGCACCGATGTGCTGGGTGATTCCGCCGGCTTCGCCTGCGGCGACCTTGGCGTTCCGGATCGCGTCGAGGAGCGCGGTCTTACCGTGGTCGACGTGACCCATGACGGTCACGACCGGCGGGCGGGGCTTGAGTTCCTCGTCGGTCTCCTCGGCAAGCTCCTGGTCGATGTCGATGTCGAAGCCGAGGAGCAGTTCGCGGTCCTCGTCGTCGGGCGAGACCATCTGGATCTTGTAGCCGAGTTCTTCGCCGAGCACGTCGAAGGTCGCCTCGTCGAGGGACTCCGTCGCCGTGGCCATCTCACCGAGGTGGAACAGCACGGTGACGAGGTTTCCGGGGCTCGCGTCAATCTTGTCCGCGAAGTCGGTGATCGAGGCACCGCGGCGCAGACGCACCACGGTTCCGCCGTCGCCGCGGGGGACGCTGACGCCACCCAGCGACGGGGCCTCGCGCAGCTCGAACTCGGCGCGCTTCGTACGCTTGGACTTGCGGGCCTTGTTCTTGCCGCCTCCGCGACCGAACGCACCAGCGGTTCCGCCACCGGGGCCGCGACCGCGGCCACCTGCGCCGCCGCCACCGGCGGGACGCGGCGGGCCGAAGCCGGGGGCACCGGCGGGGGCGCCACCGGGACGCTGGAATGCGGGACGTGCTCCGCCCGCTCCGGCGCCACCTGGACGCTGGAACGCGCCGGGACGCTGGCCGAAGCCGGTCGGGCGGGGAGCCTGGCCGGGTCCACCCGGACGCGGCGCGCCGGGGCGCGGTGCGGCGGGACGGGGGATGTTGCTCGGGGCCGTCGAGGACGGCGGGCGCTGGCCCATGCCCTGTGCGCTCGCGAACGGGTTGTTGCCCGGACGCGGCGTGGGGGTCTTGCCCATGCCTTGGTTGCTGGCGAAGGGGTTGTTGCCCGGACGTGCCGACGGCGGGCGCGGAACGCTCGCGCCGGGCTTGGCGCCCGACGACGGTCCACGGTCGGCCTTGGCGGCCGGGGTCGCCGCAGTCGGGGCGGTCGGGTCTGCTGCGGCTGCCTGCTCGGCGGCCTTCTCGATGCTCGCGGACTTCTCAGCGGCTGCGGCCTTCTCGACGGCAACCGTCTGGCGTTCTGCGACGGTGAGGGGTGCGACGGGATGCGGCGCGGCATCCGTTACCGGGGCTTCGACGGGCGCGGCGGGAGCCGCACTCGGACGCGCACCCGGCTTGACCGCGAGGCGGGCCGGTGAGGGCCGCGCACCGGGCTTGACGCCTGTGGGGGCACCCGGCGTTGCGCCGGCACCCGGGGTGGTTGACGGGGCAGTGGTTCCGGCGCCGGAAGCGGCGTCGGCCAGCAGCGCCGCGCGCAGGCGACGGGCTACCGGGGGTTCAACACTGCTGGACGGGCCCTTGACGAACTCGCCCATCTCTTTCAGTTTCGCAAGGGCTACCTTGCTGTCGACATTGAGTTCGCTAGCGATCTCATGTACGCGTGGTTTCGCAGCCACAATTCTCCAATTCCGGGTCTGCACCCGGAAAGGGGCAGACCGTTAGTAACGGACGGGTCTCATTTCGAGCCGCTCATTAGTTGTCCATTAGCCAGTTCAGCCTGTTCTCTAGTTGTTTCGCGTCCAGAGGACTGGTCACGCGAAGCGCACGCCCGAAAGCGCGTCGCCGCAGTGCGTCCTGGAAGCATTCGATGCTGGGATGCAGCCACGCGCCTCGACCGGGCAGAGTGGCGGTGTGATCCACCACGAGGTCCGAGTCTCGGGATACGAGCCTCAGTAAAGAGGCACGAGGAGCGCGCGAACGGCATCCAATGCACGTTCTAACGGGTTCCATCGTACCCCCTATTCCGAGTCCTCCAGGATGCTGTCCGGCTGGATGTCGATTTTGGCGCCGGTCAGCTTGGCGGCGAGGCGGGCGTTCTGGCCCTCTTTGCCGATCGCGAGCGAGAGCTGGTAGTCGGGAACGAGGGCGCGGACGGCCTTGATCGACTGGTCGATCACGTAGGCGCTCGTCACCTTGGCCGGCGACAGGGCGCTCGCGACGAACGTCGCGAGGTCCGGAGAGTAGTCGACAATGTCGATCTTCTCGTTGTTGAGCTCCGCTGTCACGGCGCGGACGCGCTGGCCGAGTTCGCCGATGCAGGCGCCCTTGGCGTTGACGCCGGGCTCGGTCGCGCGCACGGCCATCTTGGTGCGATGACCCGCCTCACGGGCGAGGGAGACGATCTCAACGACACCGCTCGCGATCTCGGGGACCTCGAGGGCGAACAGGCGCCGGACGAGGGACGGGTGGGTGCGCGACACGGTGATCTGCGGGCCCTTCAGGCCCTTGCCGACGGCCGTGACGTAGACCCGGATCCGGGCACCGTGCACGTAGGTTTCGCCGGGGACCTGTTCTTCCGGCGGAAGGATCGCTTCGATCGTGCCGAGGTCGACGTGGATCATCCGCGGGTTCGGGCCCTGCTGGATGACGCCGGCGACGATCTCGCCTTCGCGCCCCTTGAATTCTCCGAGCACTGCGTCGTCGGCCAGGTCGCGGAGACGCTGGTTGATGACCTGCTTCGCGGCGAAGGCCGCGATCCGGCCGAAGTCGGTCGGGTTGTTGATCGCTTCGCCGATGACGTTGCCGTCTTCGTCGAGCTCTGGAACAAAAATGTCGACGTGGCCGGACTTGCGGTCGAGAACGACACGCGCTTCCGGCTCTTCTTCGACGGCCTGCTTCGTTGTCTCACCCTGGTGGGTGTGCTTGACGTATGCCGTCAAGATCGCCTGCTCGATGATCTGCACGAGTTCCTCGAAGGGAATCTCTTTCTCGCGCTCCAACTGCCGCAACACGCTGAGGTCGATGTCCATGGCCGGCCTCCTCTATTCAGATTCTGCCGCCGCGAAACTGCGCAGCGGGCTGGTGTCTACGGTACCCGACGGAACAGGCGCCCGTCACCCCGAAGGGGACGGGCGCCTGTTTCAGACGGCGTTTCTGGGCGGTTCTCAGGCGAAGTGCGCGCCGAGGTTGTCCACGGCGCACTGGATGCGCTCTCCCGTGCGGCGGTCCCACAGCTCGACGATGCCGTCGACGGCTCCGCGTCCGACGATCACGATCTGCGGAACCCCGATCAGTTCGGCGTCGCCGAACTTGACGCCGGGCGAGACCTTGCGGCGGTCGTCGTAGAGCACCTCGCGGCCGGTGGCCTCGAGGGTCGCTGCCACCGCGGCCGCGGTCTCGAAGACGATCTCGTCGCGCCCTGCCGCGATCACGTGCACGTCGAACGGAGCGACCGACACGGGCCAGATCAGGCCCTTCGGGTCGTTGTTGAGCTCGGCGAGGAGCGCGAGGATGCGGGTGATCCCGATCCCGTACGAGCCCATCGTGACCGTGACGAGCTTCCCGTTCTCGTCGAGCACCTTGAGTCCGAGGGCTTCCGCATACTTGCGGCCGAGCTGGAAGACGTGGCCGATCTCGACGCCGCGCGCGAGCTCGACGGGGCCGGAGCCGTCGGGGGCCGGGTCGCCTGCCCGCACGTTCGCAACCTCTGCCGTGCCGTCGACGGCGAAGTCGCGCCCGGCGACGAGGCCGAAGACGTGGCGGCCGTTCTCGTTGGCTCCGGTGATCCACGCGGTGCCATCGACGACGCGGGGGTCGACGAGGTAGCGGATGCCGGTGGCCGACGTTTCGCCGAGCACGGCGCCGGCCGGGGCCCACGGTCCGATGTAGCCCGTGACGAGTCCGGGGTGCTTGGCGAGGTCGCCGGGGTTGGCCGCTTCGACCTCTGCGGGGGCGAAGACGACCTCGGCGCGCTTGAGGTCCACGTCGCGGTCGCCGGGGACGCCGACGATGACGAGTTCGCGGGTGCCGTCGAGGTTGGTCAGGGCGAGCACGATGTTCTTGAGGGTGTCCGCCGCCGTCCACTCGCGACCGTCGGTGCGGGGGTGGTTCGCATTTGCGCTGTCGACGAGGGTCTGGATGGTCGGGGTGTCCGGGGTGTCGTGCACCTCGGCGGCCGGCAGCGCCGTCCAGTCGATGACCGGAGGGACCAGGGTCGTGAAGGCCTCGACGTTGGCGGCGTACCCGCCGGCCGAACGCACGAAGGTGTCTTCACCGATCGGGGTGGGGTGCAGGAACTCTTCGCTCCGGGATCCGCCCATCGCGCCGGCATCCGCCTTGACGATCACGTACTCGAGGCCGAGCCGGGTGAAGATGCGCTCGTAGGCGTCGCGCTGGGCCTGGTAGCTCAGGTCGAGGCCGGCGTCGGTGTAGTCGAAGGAGTACGCGTCCTTCATCGTGAACTCGCGGCCGCGCAGGAGGCCGGCGCGGGGGCGTGCCTCGTCGCGGTACTTGTCCTGGATCTGATAGATCGACAGCGGCAGGTCCTTGTAGCTGTTGTAGAGGTCCTTCACGAGCAGCGTGAAGACCTCCTCGTGGGTCGGCGCGAGCAGGAGGTCGCTGCCCTTGCGGTCCTGGAGGCGGAAGAGGCCGTCGCCGTACTCGTCCCAGCGGCCGGTGACCTCGTAGGGTTCGCGCGGGAGCAGGGCCGGGAAGTGCACCTCGAAGGCGCCGGATTCGGCCATCTCCTCGCGGACGATGGTCTCGATCTTGTTCTTGACGCGGAGGCCGATCGGCAGCCAGGCGAAGATGCCGGGGGCCTGGCGGCGGATGTAGCCGGCCCGGACCAGGAGGCGGTGGCTGGTGACCTCGGCATCCGAGGGGTCTTCGCGGAGGGTACGGAGGAAATAAGACGACAGACGTGTAGGCACCCCCCTACTTTACGACGCGCGCCGGATACGACTGTTGCCGTTACGGACAACTGCGACCGGCAGAGCAGGCACAGTTGTCCGGAACGGCAACAGTTGGCGGGGATTGGGGCGGGCGGGCGGGCCCGCGCGGGGCTACCGGGTGATCGTGACGACGGGGGCTCCCAGGGAGTCCTCGGAGGGCGGCATCTCGGCGGCGAGGCGGTTGGCCTCTTCGATCAGGGTCGCGACGATCTCGGACTCCGGCACGGTCTTGATGACCTCGCCGCGAACGAAGATCTGACCCTTGCCGTTGCCGGATGCGACACCGAGGTCGGCGTCGCGGGCCTCGCCGGGTCCATTGACGACGCAGCCCATCACGGCGACGCGCAGGGGCACGGTCATGCCCTCGAGACCGTCGGTGACGTCGTTGGCGAGCTTGTAGACATCCACCTGGGCGCGGCCGCAGCTCGGGCAGGAGACGATCTCGAGCTTGCGCTCGCGGAGGTTGAGCGACTGCAGGATCTGCAGGCCGACCTTGACCTCTTCCGCGGGCGGTGCGCTCAGCGAGACGCGGATGGTGTCGCCGATTCCCTCGCCGAGCAGGATGCCGAAGGCCGTCGCGCTCTTGATGGTGCCCTGGAAGGACGGGCCGGCCTCGGTGACGCCGAGGTGCAGGGGCCAGTCGCCGCGTTCCGCGAGAAGGCGGTACGCCTTGACCATGATCACGGGGTCGTTGTGCTTGACCGAGATCTTGAAGTCGTGGAAATCGTGTTCCTCGAAAAGGCTGGCCTCCCAGACGGCGCTCTCGACGAGCGCCTCCGGGGTGGCCTTGCCGTACTTCTGCATAATGCTCGGCTCGAGGGAACCCGCGTTGACGCCGATCCGGATCGAGACGCCGGCGGCCTTGGCCGCTGCGGCGATCTTGCCGACCTGGTCGTCGAACTTGCGGATGTTGCCCGGGTTGACCCGCACGCCGGCGCAGCCCGCGTCGATCGCCGCGAAGACATAGCTCGGCTGGAAGTGGATGTCCGCGATCACAGGGATCTGGCTCTTCTTCGCGATGATCGGCAGGGCCTCTGCGTCGTCACGGCTCGGGACGGCGACACGCACGATGTCGCATCCGCTCGCCGTGAGTTCGGCGATCTGCTGCAGGGTGCCGTTGATGTTGGTGGTCGGAGTCGTCGTCATCGACTGGACGCTCACTCGGGCGTCACCGCCGACGAGGACTTTGCCGACCTTGATCTGCCGGCTCTTGCGCCGGGGAGCGAGGATTTCAGGTACTTTGGGCATTCCCAAATTGATTGCAGCCACGCGAATATCTTAGGTGCCAGAACTGGGCGGATGCCCGGCCCGGGCTATTTCCGCACCGAACGCGAGCGCGGGTGTTGCGCCGGTGCGCGGGTGGTGGACCACCCGCGCAGCGGCGCAACTCCCGCGTTCGGCGAAATGCAGCCCGTTACTGGGGCGGGAGCGGCGCGCCGGGGGCGGGGTCTGCGCGATTGGCGCGGAGCACCTCGAGGCGGGCACGGTACTCGACCTCGTCGATGTCACCCTGGGCGAAGCGCTCGGCGAGGGTCTTCTCGGCGCTCCGGGTGCCGTCGGCCTGCCCGGCCTGGGCCGCCTGCCACGCCTGCCAGCCGGGGTGACCGGAAAAGCCGGGTCCGCCGTGCCGACGCCAGCGCCGGCCGAGGATGGCGAAGAGGGTGACCACGAGGAGAAGGCCGAAGAACGGGATCAGGAAGAACAACCAGACCGGCCCGCCGCCCCAGCCCGGGCCATAGCCCATGTGGGTGGCGAACCCGGTGAGAACTGCTGTCGAGAGCATGGAGAATCCAATCTGTGTGAGGACTCCCGGCACGGGAGCCTCGGTGGGAAGAACCGATGATCCGATTCTTCCCGGCGGTGCTTCGCGGGGCATCGGCCCGGTGGAGTCACCTCGACTACTCCCCCGGGTGCAGGTCACCAGCCGTCGCTGACGAGTCCCGACTCGTAGGCGAGGATCACCAGTTGCACGCGGTCGCGCGCGGCGAGCTTCGACATGATCCGCGACACGTGGGTCTTCGCGGTGAGGGGGCTGAGGAACAGCCGCACGCCGATCTCGGTGTTGGTGAGTCCCCGGCCGACGAGCGCGAGCACCTCACGTTCCCGGTCGGTGAGCACGGCGAGCGCTGCCGGATCGCTCGGCCGCCGCAGCCCGGTCTCGAGCCGGGTGAGCAGTCGCCGGGTCACGCCGGGCGAGAGCAGCGCGTCCCCGGCCGCGGCGACCCGCACCGCCCGGATCAGTTCGGTCGGTTCGGTGTCCTTGACCAGGAAGCCGCTCGCGCCGGCCCTGATCGCCTGGACGACGTACTCGTCGAGTTCGAAGGTCGTCACGATCACGATGTGGGTTCCGGCGAGCTCGGGGTTGCCGGCGATCTGCTCGGTCGCCCAGAGTCCGTCGCCGCCGGGCATCCGGATGTCCATCAGTACGACGTCGGGCCGGAGCCGGGTGACCTGCTCAACGGCTTCCGCGCCCGTCGCCGCGTCCGCGACGACCTCGAGGTCCGGCTCGGACTCGAGCAGGGAGCGGAAGCCGGCCCGGATCAGTTGCTGGTCGTCGGCGACGACGACGCGGATCACCGCATCCTCCGCACGGGAAGGCGCGCCTCGACGAGGAACCCGCCCGGCGACGGCCGTTCGACGCGCAGGCTCCCGCCGAGGAGTTCCGCGCGTTCGCGCATGCCGAGCAGGCCGCCGCCGGGAACGATGGCCGGGTCGAGCGGCTCGGTCGAGCCCTCGTCGGTCACCGTGAGCACGGCGTAACCGTCGTCGAGCTCGAGCCGGACGGTCGCTGACCGGGTCTGCGAGTGCCGCAGCACGTTGGTGAGGGACTCCTGGCAGATCCGAAAGAGCGCGAGCTGGGTGGCGGCGGTCGTGGCGTCCATCACGGGCTGCAGCTGTGCGATGAGCTCGACGTGCAGCCCCTGGGCGCTGTACGAGTCGATCAGGGCGGGAAGCCGCGACAGGTCGGGCTCGGGGGTGAGCGGCACGGCACCCCCGGCACTCTCACCGCTCTCCGCCTCGGTGTCGGAGCGCAGGATGCCGAGCACCGTGCGTACCTCATCGAGGGCGGTCTTGCTCGTGAGCTTGATGTTCGCGAGGGCCTCCGCCGCCTTCGCGGGCTGGCTGTCGATGAGGTGCAGTCCGACTCCGGCCTGCACGTTGATCAGGGACAACGAATGCGCGAGCACGTCGTGCAGTTCCCGCGCGATGCGCACCCGCTCGCGCTGTTCCGCGGACTGGCGGCGGGCATCCGCTCGGCGGCGCAGCTCACGGATCTGCTCGCGCCGGGTGCGCACCCATTCTCCGATCGCGCAGAGCACGGCGAGGGCGACGGTCGTGATCGCGATGCGGGCGGGCGGAAGCGGGACTCCGAGCGTGCCGGCGAGCGCGATGGTTGTCGCCCAGGCCACGGCAACGGATGCGTAGACCCAGACCCGCGCGCCGCGCACGATCCCGAGCACGATCGCGAAGGCCAGGGCCACGTAGGGCAGGCCGATGTCCGGGCGGAGCAGGATGAGCGCGCCGGCCGCAGCGGCGCACACGGCCGCAACCGGGCCGGGGAAGCGGCGGGCGCCGAGGAGGGCGATCGGACCGATCAGGGCGAGGGCGACCGCGAGGAACCAGCCGGGCCGGGGCGCGCCGAGTTCACCGCCGAGATCATGCCCGGCGTGGCCGAAGTCGCGGCCGTAGCGGGCGAGCACGACGGTCGCGGGAACCTGGACGAGGAACGAGAAGATCGCGGGGAAGCGCACCCGGCCCCTGCGTGGCATTCGGTTACCGAAGTCGGCAACGGGAAGCGCGCGGTCGTGGTCGAACCACGGCGCATCGGTATCCCAGTGTGGTGGCATATTCCGATGCTACGTGCCGGAGCGACCACCGGCATCCGCCCCCGGGAGTACGTACCGGCGCGCACTCTGGCCCTGGGCGATGTCGCGAGTGTCACCTTTCCGGTCGAGAGTGCCTCGCGGAAAGGTCACTCTCGACCGGAAAGGTGTCCGGGGTTTCAGCCGAAGAGGTTGATCGGCTTGACGATGTCGGCGTAGATGAGCAGGAGGCTCATGCCGCCGAGCACGATGACGACCGCGAAGGTGAGCGGCATCAGCCTGGCCATGTCGACCGGGCCCGGATCCTTGCGCTTGAAGAGCTTCGCGACCCGGCGGCGCAGGCCCTCCCAGAGTGCGCCCGCGACGTGGCCGCCGTCGAGCGGCATCAGCGGGATCAGGTTGAACACAAACAGGGCAACGTTGAGCGAGGCGAGCAGGCCGATCAGGCTCGCGGCCTTGCTCGCGATGGGGATGGTGTTGATGCTCGCGATCTCGCCGGCGACGCGGCCGACGCCGACGACGCTGATCGGACCGTTCGGGTCGCGCTCGCCGGGACCGAAGGCGGCGTTGACGATGTCGACCATCCGTTGGGGGAGGTTCAGGATCATGTGCACGACGGCGCCGATGTTGTCTCCGACGGCGGGGAGCACGGCCGTGACGGGCTGTTGGACGAGTTCGCCTGCCGGGCCGATGCCGACGAAGCCGACCTCCTGGGTGACGGCCGTGCCGTCGGCATCCGTCGTCACCTTGCCTGCGGAGTCGAGCACGTACCGTTCGGTCAGTTTGGGGGTGATCGTGAGGTTCACGTCGGTTCCGGCGCGGTCGACGACGACGGCGAGCGGGGTGCCTGGCGAGCTGCGGATGATCCCGGTGGACTGCTCCCAGCTCGTGATCGCGGTGCCGTCGATGCTCACGAGGCGATCGCCGGGCTGCAGGCCGGCCGCGGCGCCCGGGGACTTCTCGTCGGTTGCGCCACAGGCCGTCTGGGTGCTCGAGGCCGGGAGGACGCACGCGGACACGCTGCCGACCGTTGTGCTCGCCTGCGCGGTTCCGAAGCCCATCAGGAGCACGGCGAAGAGCAAGACCGCGATCAGCAGGTTCATGGTCGGGCCGCCGAGCATGATGATGATGCGCTTCCACACAGCCAGGCGGTAGAAGGCGCGGTGTTCCTCGCCGGCGCCGATCGTGTCGGCGCTCGACTGGCGGGCGTCCTCGACGAGGCTCGTCAGGGCGCCTGGCCTCTTCGCGTTCGGGTCCTGGAGGTTCGGGTCCTGGGCGGTCTGGTCCTGGGCGGGAGCGCCCTCCTGCACCAGCTGGTTGAAGAAGCCCGTGCTGTTGGGGTGGGGCTTCTCACCGGGCTTCGCGGGCGGGAACATGCCGATCATGGAGATATATCCGCCGAGGGGAATGGCCTTCACGCCGTATTCGGTTTCGCCCTTGCGGCGCGACCACAGCGTGGGGCCGAAGCCGATCATGTACTGGGTGACCTTGACGCCGAAGGCCTTCGCCGGCAGCAGGTGGCCGATTTCGTGCAGGCCGATGGACAGGGCGAGTCCGATGACGACGATGACGACGCCCAAGATATACAGCAGCACGGTTTCCACAGTCGTAGATTACTCACCCCAAGCTGACAGGCCGCTGGCGGTTCGCTATGCGGGATGTGGTTTGCTTGGGTACCGAACCCGAAAGGAGTCTCCTCCTGCCTTCGCCTTCCTCGGGCTCCGCCCGCCAGCTTGACGGCCTCATCGGCGTCAGCCTCGCCGACCGTTTCCGGATCGACCGGCTGATCGGGACCGGGGGGATGGCCGTCGTCTACGAGGCGACAGACCTCGCCCTGGGTCGGACTGTCGCGGTCAAGCTCTTCCGGCTCGATACCGCGGACGATGCCGGCCCGGAACGGCAGAGCGGCGAAGTCGCCGTGCTCGCGAGCCTCAACCACTTCGCCCTCGTCACGCTCTTCGACGCCGGCACCGCGATCGTCGACGGGACCGCCCGCACCTTCATCGTGATGGAACTCGTCGACGGCACCGACCTGCGCACCCGGATCGCCGCCGGCCCGCTGCCTCGGTCCGAGGTCGCCACCATCGGCGCCGACCTCGCGGAGGCGCTGCACTACGTGCACGAACGCGGGATCATCCACCGCGACATCAAGCCCGCAAACGTGCTGCTGGCCCCGTCCGGTTTCCCCGGCCGCGCGGCGCACGCCAAGCTCGCAGACTTCGGCATCGCCAGGCTCGTCGACGCGACCCGCCTCACGGCGACCGGCTCCTTCCTCGGAACGGCCGGCTATCTCAGCCCCGAACAGGCGCTCGGCACGACGATCGGCGCGCCGAGCGACGTCTACTCCCTCGGTCTGGTGCTGCTCGAATGCCTGACCGGAGAGCGCGCGTACCCGGGAACCGCGATCGAGTCCGCGATGGCGCGGCTGCAGCGCGACCCGGAGGTCCCCGTGGCCTTTGGCCCGGCCTGGGCCGCGGTACTCGGCGGCATGACCCAGCGCGAACCGGGCGCGCGGTTCAGTCCGGCGGATGCCGCGGTGCGACTGCGGCTGCTGGCGCAGTCCGAGGCGGCGGACACGGCGAACGCCCCGACGAGCGCCTCCGCTCCGGCGGATGCCCCGACGCGCGCCTACGCTCCGGCGGACGCCCCGACGCGCGGGTTCCTGGCACCGGGCGCCCCGACGCGGGCGCTCGACCCGGCACAAGAATCTGCGGTGACACGCGCCTTCGCCCCGGCGGACGCCCCGACGCTGTTCCTTCCCGGCGAGCCCTCCGGATCCGCCACTGACCGGTCCGGAGGCGGATCCACTGCCGAGACGGTGGCGTTCGGCGCCGGTACGCCGGGGCGGGCGACCGAGGCGCCGGCGGCATCCGTTCGCGCGCCCCGGGCAACGGCCTGGCCTCGGGTGCTCACCGGCAGGACCGGTCTCGCCGTGCTCCTCGTCGCGGCAGCCGCCCTGATCACGATCATTGTGCTCGGCGTCACGCTGCGCCCCGCCGCACAGGCGGATGCCCCGGCCGGCTCGTCCACGAGCGCCCCGGCTTACCCCGACGTTGCGGGCACACTCGGCGACCACCTCCGACAGCTCCAGGAAAGCGTGGCACCGTGAGCATCGGCAGACCCGCCAGGACCCGCACGGGAACCGGTACCATCCGTGGCCGCGTCGCGGCGCTCGTGGGCGGCGCGCTGCTCGTGGCCGCCGCCCTCACAGGATGCGCGTCGGATGACTCCCCCGTGCAGCCGTCGACGGCGACCCAGCTGCAGTCCGGCGTGCTCGCGGTGACCGAGGCCGCAGCGGCCGGCGACTTTCCGGGTGCCTCCGCGGCCCTCGACGCCGTGCAGGCCGACCTGCTCACGGCGGCCGCGACCGGCCAGGTCACGGGAACCCGCGCGACCGAGATCCAGGCGGCGATCGACGGTGTGACCGCCGATCTGGCCGCGCTCGCCGCTGCGGCGAGCACGCCCACCGCGACGCCGGAATCAGGCCCCAAGCCCCCTCCGTCCGTTGACAGCGGCCCCGGCACGGGCAACGGTAAGAAGGACAAGTGCAATCCGAAAAAGGACAACTGCGACGGGTGACCCTCGCCCCGGGCCGGAAGGACAGATGACTCACCACCTTGTTGTCGGGGCCGGCCTGATCGGCCGTCCCGTCGCCGAACGGCTCGCCGCACGCGGGGACACCGTCACGATCGCGACCCGCTCCGGGTCACCCGCGGCGGGGGCGACCCCGCTCGTGCTCGACGCGAGCGACCCGGACGCCTTCTCCGCCGCAGCGGCCGGGGCATCCACGATCTTCCTCTGCACCAATCCGCCCTACACCGACTGGGCCGCCCAGTGGCCCCCGATCGTCGGAGCGGCGATCACCGCCGCCGCGGCGACAGGCGCTTCCCTCGTCGTGATGGGCAACCTGTACCCGTACGGCACGCCGCGCGGGGCGATGACCGAGCACACTCCGGAGACGACGACCGAGCGGAAGGGCCTGATCCGGAGGGAGGGCTGGCGCCGGGTGCGTGCGGCGCATGAGGCCGGTCAGATCAGGGCGGTTGAAGTGCGGGCGAGCGACTACTTCGGGCCGGGAGTGACCGGCAGAGCACACCTGGGCGAGGATTTCTTCGGGTCGATCCTGACCTCGAAGACGGCGCGCGTCGTCGGGGATCCCGGGTTACCGCACAGCTGGAGCTACCTGCCCGACATCGCGTCGACCCTGATCTCCGCCGCTGATTACACCGGGGACTGGGGCCGGATCTGGCACGTGCCGAGTGCGTCGGCGAGCCGCGTCGAGATCGCGGCCGAGCTGAACGAGCGCTACGACTGCGAAGGCTCCGTCGCCGGGTATCCGCAGTGGGTGCTGCGCGGCATCGGCCTGGTCAACCCGCTGATGCGCGAGGTCTACGCCTCGAGCTACCAGTTCACCTCACCGTTCATCATCGAATCGGCAGAGACCGAACGCGAGCTCGGCGTCGTTGCAACCCCTTGGCTCACCGCCCTCACGGCGGCGGCGGACAGCTACCGGGCCTGACCGGCGAGCCTCTCAGGCGAGGAGTTTGTCGGCGGCGGCTCGGGCCCAGGTTTCTGCGGCGGCGAGGGACTCGCGGGTGAGGGGGCCGTCCTGCTCGTGGGTTTCGACGACCCGCTGGATGGTGTCGACGATGTCGAGGAAGCCGATCCGGCCGGCATGGAAGGCGGCGACGGCCTGCTCGTTGGCCGCGTTGAACACGGCCGGGTAGGTGCCACCGGCACGGCCGACCTGCTTGGCGAGTGCGACGGCGGGGAACGCGACGGTGTCGAGGGGTTCGAACGTCCAGGTCTGCGGCTTCGTCCAGTCGAGGGGAACGCCGACGGCGGCGACGCGGTTCGGCCAGTCGAGGCCGAGCGAGATCGGCAGGCGCATGTCGGGCGGCGAGGCCTGCGCGATCGTCGAGCCGTCGATGAACTCGACCATCGAGTGCACGATCGACTGCGGGTGTACGGCGACGTCGATGTCCTCGTAGGCGACGTCGAAGAGCAGGTGCGCCTCGATGATCTCGAGGCCCTTGTTCACGAGGGTCGCCGAGTTCGTCGTGACGACGAGCCCCATGTCCCAGGTCGGGTGCGCGAGCGCCTGGGCGGGAGTCACCGACCGCATCTCGTCGCGGGTGCGGCCCCTGAACGGGCCACCGGATGCCGTCAGCACGAGCCGGGACACCTCACGCGCCGTCCCCGACCGCAACGCCTGCGCGATCGCGGAATGCTCCGAGTCGACCGGCACGATCTGCCCGGGCGCGGCGAGCGCCGTGACCAGGTCACCGCCGACGATGAGGGACTCCTTGTTCGCGAGGGCGAGGGTGCGCCCGGCCCTGAGCGCCGCAAGGGTCGGGCCGAGCCCCACAGACCCCGTAATGCCGTTGAGCACCACGTCCGCGTCGACATCCGTCACGAGCTGTTCTGCCTCGACGGCGCCGAGTGCGGTGTCGTCGACCTGGAATTCCTCCGCCTGCTGCGCAAGCAGTTCCCGATTGGTGCCTGCCGAAAGACCGACCACTTCGAAGCGGGTCGGATTGGCCCGGATCACGTCGAGGGCCTGGGTTCCGATCGAACCGGTGGACCCGAGGATTACTACTCGTCTGCGCATTCCCTCAGACTAGCTTTCGTGGTACCGGGTGTCACGGCGGTAGGGTCGAGCAGTGACCGGAGCCAAGGACGAACCCCAGGAACCCCTTATCCAGGAGCCCGATGAGGCCGCGGAGACCGCTTCGGATCTCCCCAAAACCCGTCGCCCCGGATTCGTCTACTACCTGAGTTACGGCATCATGGCGCCGATCGCCCGGATCATCTTCTGTCCGATCATCACGGGCACGGAGAACATCCCCCGCTCCGGCCGGGTCATCCTCGCGAGCAATCATCTCTCGTTCATCGACAGCATGGTCATCCCGCTCGTGACCCCGCGCCGCGTGCAGTACCTCGCGAAGTCGACGTATTTCACCGGGACGGGATTCAAGGGGTACCTGACCCGCACCTGGTTCGAGTCGATCGGTGCTGTCGGGATCGAACGCGGTGCCGGCCAGGCCGCACAGGACGCGCTCGACGCCGGGCGCAGCATCCTCGAATCGGACAGCGCATTCGCCATCTACCCCGAGGGCACCCGCTCCCTCGACGGGCGCCTGTATAAGGGACGCACCGGCGTCGCCTGGCTCGCCCTCACGACGGGCGCCGTCGTCGTGCCGGTCGGCCTGATCGGCACCCAGGAGATCCAGCCCGTCGGCACCCGGATCCCCCGGGTGCGGAAGATCACCGTCAACTTCGGCGAACCGATCGACGTCAGCCGCCACGGGCCGGCCACCTCAGGCCGGGCCCGCCGCCAGGCCACCGACGAGATCATGGCCGCCATCCACAAGCTGTCCGGCCAGGAACTCGCCGGGCGCTACAACGAATCGCCGCGCCCCGGGCTGCACGGGCTCGCAGACAAGGTCTTCCCGCGAGAGCGCGTCTAACCGGGTTCGGTCGCGACCGGCGCGCGGAAACACCGGGGAAATCGACGCAAACTAAGCTGGACCCATGTCTGCTTCGTACTCGGTCCCCCAAAAACGCAAACTCGTCACCGCCCTGCCGGGCCCCAAGTCCATTGAACTGCAGGAACGCCGGGTCAACTCGGTCTCCCGCGGAGCCGGCACGCTCATCAATGTCTACATGGACCACGGAGCCGGCGCGATCCTCGTCGACGTCGACGGCAACCAGATCATCGACATGGGCTGCGGCATCGGGGTCACCACGATCGGGCACGCGAACGCCGAGGTCGCCGAGGCCGCGGCCGCCCAGGCCGCGAAGCTGACCCACACCCTCTTCACGGTCACGCCGTACGAGAACTACGTCGCCGTCGCCGAGAAGCTCGCCGAGATCACCCCCGGTGACTTCCCGAAGAAGTCGATCCTCGTCAACACGGGTGCAGAGGCCGTCGAGAACGCGGTCAAGATCGCCCGTAAGTTCACCGGCCGTCGCGCCATCGTCGCGCTCGACCACGCCTTCCACGGCCGCACCAACCTCACCATGACCATGACGTACCGGCCCTGGCCGGAACGCGCCGGCATGGGCCCGTTCCCCGGCGAGATCTACAGCGTCCCGACGAGCTACCCGTACCGCGACGGCCTGACCGGCGAGGAGGCCGCCGAGAAGACGATCGACTACATCACGACCCACATCGGCGCCACCGAGATCGCGGCGTTCTTCGTCGAACCGATCCAGGGCGACGGCGGCATCGTCATCCCCGCCCCCGGCTACTTCAAGCGGATCAGCGAGTTCTGCACCGAGAACGGCATCGTCTTCGTCTCCGACGAGATCCAGGCCGGCATCGCCCGCACCGGCGTCTGGTACGCGATCGAGCACCACGGCGTCGTCCCCGACCTCGTCACCACGGCCAAGGGCATCGCGGGCGGCTTCCCGCTCGCCGCCGTCACCGGCCGCGCCGACATCATGGATGCCGTGCAGCCCGGCGGCATCGGCGGAACCTTCGGCGGCAACCCGGTTTCGACCGCGGCAGCGCTCAAGGTGCTCGAGATCATCGAACGCGACGACCTGCTCGGCGAGGCCAAGCGCGTCGAGAAGGCCCTCTGGGCCCGCATCGGCGACTGGGCCGAGAAGTTCTCCGTCGTCGGCGAGGTCCGCGGCAAGGGCGCCATGTTCGGCGTCGAGCTCGTGCACCCCGGAACGACCACGCCGTACCCCGAGGCGCTCACCGCGATCATCAAGCACGCGACCACGCACGGCGTGATCGTGCTCGATGCCGGCAGCTGGGACTCCGTGCTGCGGATCATGCCGTCCGTCGTCATCTCCGAGGAGCTCATCAACGACGCGGCATCCGTCATCGAAGAGACGCTGCGCGCCCTCTCCGGCGTCTGACCCGCTGTCGCTCCCTGACCTGCGGGTCAGGGAGCGGCGACGGTTTCGGGCTCGTGCCCGACCGGGAAGTTCACCGACGCGGCGATGAAGCACTCCCGCTCGGCTTCGGCGTGCAGCGACTGGGCGAGATCCACCTGGCCGGCATCGGAGACGGTGACCCGTGGCCGCAGAGTCACCCCGGTGAAGTGGCCGCCGCCGTTGGTCTGGACCATCGTGCCGGTCGCGTCATCGGTGTACCCGACCACGACGACGCCGTTCCTCGCGGCCACGTGCAGGTACGAGAGCATGTGGCACTGGCTCAGCGCGGCAATCAGGAGTTCCTCCGGGTTCCAGCGGTCGGCGTCGCCGCGGAACGCGCGGTCCGATGACCCCTCGACCGGATGCTTGCCCTCTGCGGACACGACATGGTCGCGCCCGTATGCCCGGTAATCGCTCGTGCCCGTTCCGCGGTTGCCTGTCCACGCAACACGCACGTCGAAGTGGTGCTCAATTTTCATTCCCCGATTCTCTCACTGGGTAAACTGAACGCATCATGACTGACACGCTGACGCCCTCGACCCCACCGTCCACTGCTCCCTCGGTCACGCAGGAGCGACGCATCGTCACGGCCATCCCCGGCCCACGTTCGGTCGAGCTGCAACAGCGCCGCCTCGCGACGGTGTCCGGCGGCGTCGGCTCAGCACTCCCGGTGTACATCGTGAAGGCCCACGGGGCGATCGTCGTCGACGTCGACGGCAACCAGTTCATCGACCTCGGTGCCGGCATCGGCGTCACGACGATCGGCCACACCGAGGCGAGCGTCGTCGCTGCCGCGGTCGGGCAGGCGGAGGACTTCATCCACACCCTCTTCACGGTCACGCCGTACGAGGAATACGTGCGCGTCTGCGAGCTCCTCGCCGAGCACACCCCCGGCGATTTCGCGAAGAAGTCGGTGCTGATCAACTCGGGCGCCGAAGCCGTGGAGAACGGCGTGAAGATCGCCCGCAAGTTCACCGGTCGCCGTGCCGTCGCCGTGCTCGACCACGCCTACCACGGCCGCACCGTGCTCACGATGGCGATGAATTACAAGGCGATGCCGTACGCGACCGGCTACGGCCCGCTCGCGAGCGACGTGTACCACGTGCCGAGCTCGTACCCCTATCACGACGGCCTCAGCGGGGCGGATGCCGCCGCCCGCACGATCGCCTACCTCGACAAGGTCATCGGCGCGTCCGACCTGGCCTGCCTCGTCGTCGAACCGATCCAGGGCGAGGGCGGCTTCATGGTCGCCGCCGAGGGCTACTTCACCGCCCTGCAGGACTGGTGCACCGCCAACGGCGTCGTCATGATCGCGGACGAGATCCAGAGCGGCATGGCCCGCACGGGCGCGTACTACGCGAGTGAGCACTTCGGCTGGGTCCCCGACCTCGTGCTCACGGCCAAGGGCATCGCCGGCGGCTTCCCGCTCGCGGCGGTCACCGGACGCGCCGAGATCATGGATGCCTCCCAGACCGGCGGCCTCGGCGGCACCTTCGGCGGCAACCCGGTCTCCTGCGCCGCTGCGATCGCCGTCTTCGAGGCGATCGAGACGAACAACCTCCTTGCGGAGGGGCAGCGGATCGAGAAGACCCTGCGCGCGGGCCTCGGGAAACTTCAGGACAAGTACGACATCATCGGGGACATCCGTGGGCGTGGTGCGATGATCGCGATCGAGCTTGTGCAGCCGGGCACCGGGGCGACCACCAAGGTGGCCAACGCCGCCGCCGTCAGCTCGATCGCGGCATACGCCGCCCAGCACGGCGTGCTGCTGCTCACCGCGGGCACCTACGGCAACGTGCTCCGGTTCCTGCCGAGCCTCGCCGTCACCGACGCACTGCTCCTCGATGCCCTCTCGGTCATCGACGACGCGATCGCCGCGCTCTAGTGTCGTTCGCGGACACACTCGGGCATACCCAGCTCCCGCACCCCGTGCAGACCTTCGCCGTGACGGATGCCGTCGAACTCGCGGTCGTCGAACGCAGCGGCTTCGTCGAGTCGCGGCATGCAGGTTCCGCCGTCGTGCTCACGGGAGAGGGCGCCGTGCTGCGCTCCCTCGGCGACGTGACGAGCCCGGTCTTCCCGCGCTCGTCGATGAAGCCGTTCCAGGCCGTCGCGGTGATGGCGAGCGGCGTCACCCTGCGCGGTGAGGACGCCGCGATCGCGACCGCGAGCCACACCGGCACCCAGCGCCACGCCGATCTCGTGCGCGGCCTGCTCTCCCGGGCCGGAATCCCGGAGACCGCGCTCGCCTGCCCGCCGGCCTGGCCGATCGACCACGCGACCCGCGACGCGCTCGTGCGCCTCGGCGCAGGCCAGGCCCCTATCTACATGGAGTGCTCGGGCAAGCACGCGGCGATGCTCGTGGCGTGTGTGCAGAACGAGTGGCCGCTGACCGGATATCTCGAGCCAGAGCATCCGCTGCAGAAGCGCATTCTCGACGTCGTGGAACGCTTCACCGGGGAACGCCCCGCCGCCTCGGGCGTCGACGGCTGCGGCGCGCCCGTGCACGCCCTCTCCCTCGCCGGCCTCGCCCGCGGCATCGGCCGGATCGCGTCGTCGAAGTCGAACTCGCCGTTCGCGATCTACCGTGAGGCCGGCTTCCTCTCCGAGGCCGTTCGCCAGAACGGCTGGGTCGTCGCGGGGCCCGGCAAGCCGGACACCCTCGTGATCGACCGGCTCGGCCTGTTCGTGAAGGGCGGCGCAGAGGGCATCATGGTCGCGGCTGCCCCGAACGGAACGACCGTCGCCCTCAAGATCCTCGACGGCAGCCTGCGCGCGGCGACGCTCGTTGCACTCAACCTGCTCGCCGATGCTGGCGCGATCGCCCACACGGATGTCGAAGCGCTGCTCCCCGACCTCGGCCTCGCCGTGTACGGCGGCGGCCACCCGGTCGGACGCATCCACGCGAGCTACCGCTAGCGCGGACGCGGCCCCGCCCCAGTTGTTGCCGTTTCGGACGGCTGTGGCCCGCACACCAGGCACCGTTGGCCGAATCGGCAACACTTACCGGGTGCGCGGGTGACGAGCCGCGGCTAGGCTTCCTTGGCGAGCCGCTTCGCCCGTGCCGCGGAGGACACCTGCGCGGTGACGACGACGACGAGCGCGAAGATGAAGACAGCGGATGCGATCACGTTCGCCTCTGCGGGGATGCCGCGGGCCGCGGAGATGTAGATGTACTTCGGGAACGTCGTGACGGCACCCGAGTTGAAGTTCGTGATGATGAAGTCATCGAAACTCAGCGCGAACGACAACAGGGCGGCGGCGAGGATGCCGGGGACCAGCAGCGGGAGCGTCACCCGGAGGAAGACCTGGGCCGACGAACCGTAGAGGTCGCGCCCGGCCTCCTCGAGCGCGGGGTCGAGGCTCGCGACACGGGCCTTGACGGTCACGACGACGAAGCTGATGCAGAACATCGTGTGCGCGAGGATGATCGTGGTCATGTCCTTGGCGACGCCGAGCGACAGGAACTGCGCGGCGAGTCCCGCGCCGAGGACGACCTCCGGCGTGGCCATCGGCAGGAAGAGCAGCAGGCTCGTCGCCGAGCGGAACCGGAACCGGTAGCGCACGATCGCGATCGCGATCATGGTGCCCATCACGGTCGCGAGCACGGTCGCGACGGAGCCGATCACGAGGCTGTTGCCGAACGCCTCGCAGACCGCACCGTTCTGCACGGCGCACACGTTCAGCCACTTGTCGAAGGTGAACCCCCGCCAGGTGATGTTCGATTTCAGCGAATCGTTGAACGAGAAGACGAACGTGTACGCGATCGGGACCATCAGGAACAGCAGGGCGAGGGCGGAGTAGAGCGGCAGCAGCCACTTGCCGAGGGAGATCTTCACAGCAGTTCCTCCGTGCCCGCACGTTTGACGTAGATTCCGACGATCACGAGGATCACGCTCATCAGGATGATCGAGAGGGCCGCGGCCGCCGGGTAGTTCAGCAGCACCAGGAAGTTGGCCTCGATCACGTTGCCGATCATCTGGCTGTCCGGCCCGCCGAGGAAGTCACGACTCGCGTTGACGTAGTCGCCGGCGGCGGGGATGAAGGTGAGCAGGGTACCCGCGACGATCCCGGGCATCGACAGGGGGATCGTCACCTTGCGGAACACGTCGAACGGGTGCGCATACAGGTCGCTCGCCGCCTCGAGGTAGCGCAGGTCGAGCCGCTCGAGGGTCGTGTAGAGCGGAAGGGTCATGAAAGGGATGAAGTTGTAGGTCAAACCGAAGATGACGGCGATCGGAGTGCCGGTGAGGTGGGCATCCGGCGCGAGCAGCGAGACGGCCTTGAGGCTCGTCACGACGAAGGACTCGTCGGAGAGCAGCTGCTTCCAGGCCAGGGTGCGCAGCAGGAAGCTGATGAAGAAGGGCGCGATCACGAGCACGAGCATCAGGCTCTGCAGCAACGGCCAGCGCCGCGCGGTCACGCCGATGAAATAGGCGAGCGGGTAGCTGAACAGCAGGGCGAGCACCGTCGCGGCGAGGGCGAAGGCGAAGGACCGCACGATGTGCGGCCAGTAGTCGGTGACGACGTCGACGTAGTTCTGCCAGTTGAACGCATACGTGTACTGGCCGATGTCCCCGAACTCGGCGGGCGCCTGGAACGAGGTGATCAGGAGCGACACGAGCGGCGTCAGGAAGAACAGGACGAGATAGAGGATGCCGGGCAACAGCAGCAGGAGGGCGACCGGGCTGCGTCGCCGCGGGGCCGGGTCTGCCTGCGCAGTCGTGGTGGCGAAGGCCGCGAACGCCACTAGGCCTCCTCGAGCTCCGTGACGAGGGACTCGCGACGCTGCGCCGCGATGCTCCGGGTGTCGGTGTCCGCGGCGAACCGGGGGCCGGCGCCCGGAATGGGCTCGTCTTCGAGGCCGAAGCCGTGCTCGACGTGCCAGTCCAGCCAGACCTCGTCACCGACATCCGCCACCGGGCCGAAGGCCATGTTCTGGGCGAAGACGATCAGGGTGCCGATGTAGGGCACGGCGACGAGGTACTGGGTGCTCACGCCGCTGAAGGACACGTCGATCACCCGGCCGGGGCCCATGATGTTGCGGTCGGCGGCCTCGGCGGGCGCCTTCCGGTGCAGCCACATCTTCTCCGGACGGACGCCGATCGTGACCTCGCCGGCATGACGGTGCGCCCGGTCGGCGGGAACGACGACCCGGTGCCCGGCGACGTCGACCGTGATCGACGTGCTCGTGCTGCCGATGACGGGCCCGGTGAAGAGGTTCGACTGGCCGAGGAAGTTGGCGACGAAGGCCGTCTTCGGCAGCTCGTAGAGCACCTCTGGCGCGCCCATCTGTTCGATCCGGCCCTTGTTCATCACCGCAATTGTGTCGGCCATGGTCATGGCCTCCTCCTGGTCGTGTGTGACGTGCAGGAAGGTGAGCCCGACTTCCTCCTGGATGGTCTTGAGCTCGAGCTGCATCTGCCTGCGCAGTTTGAGGTCGAGGGCGCCGAGCGGTTCGTCGAGCAGCAGGAGGGCCGGCTTGTTCACGATCGCCCTGGCCAGGGCGACCCGCTGCTGCTGCCCGCCGGACAGCTGCTGCGGCTTGCGGGCGGCGAGGTGGTCGAGCTCGACGAGCCGGAGCGCCTCGTGCGCCTTGCCGACCGGGTCGGCGATCTTCCGGCGGCGGAGCCCGAAGGCGACGTTCTCGAGCACGGTCATGTGCGGGAAGAGCGCGTAGCTCTGGAACACCGTGTTGACCGGGCGCTGGAAGGCCTTCTGCTGCGTGACATCCGTCCCGCCGATCAGGATGCTGCCCGCGGTCGGCTCTTCGAGACCTGCGACGAGCCGGAGCGTCGTCGTCTTGCCGCAGCCGGACGGGCCGAGCAGGGCGAAGAAGGAGCCGGCCGGGATGGAGAGGTCGAGGTGCTCGATGGCGGTGAAGCCGGGGAAGCGCTTCTGGATGCCGACCAGTTCGAGGTCTGCTCCGGCGTCGGCGAAGGTGCCGGATGCCACCCTAGGCTCCCAGCAGGATCGACTGGAAGTCGGCGCCGTACTTCTGTTCCTCTGTCCCGTCGAGGGTGCGGAACACGTGTGCCTTCGCGAGGGTCGAGTCGTCCGGGAAGATCAGCTGGTTGTTCGCGAGCTCGGGGTCGATCGCCATCGCGGCCTCCTTCGCGCCGGCGACCGGGGTGATGTAGTTCACGTATGCGGCGACCTCGGCGGCGACCTCCGGCTCGTAGTAGTAGTTGATGAGCTTTTCGACGTTCTTCTTGCGCGGGGACCCGATCGGCACGATGAAGTTGTCGTTCCAGAGCGTTCCGCCCTTCTCGGGTACTGCGAAGCCCCACTTGTCGCCGTTCTCGGCGTTGAGCTGCACGATGTCACCCGACCAGACGATGGCGGCAAGGGTGTCCTCGTTGACGAGGTCCTCCTTGTACGCGTTGCCCTTGATGTTGCGGACCTGGCCGTTGGCGACCTGCTTCTTGAACTCGTCGATCGCGGCGCCGAATTCGGAGTCGCCCCACTTCCCGGAGATGTCGACGCCCTGGTCGAGCATGATCAGGCCCATCGTGTCCCGCATCTCGGAGAGGACACCGACGCGGCCCTTCAGGCTCGGGTCCCACAGCTCGGAGACCGACGTGAACCCGTTGGGGAGCTTCTCCTTATTCCAGGCGATCCCGGCGAAGCCACCCTGCCACGGCACGCTCATCGAGCGGCCGGGGTCGAAGTCGACGTCCTTGAGGGACGGGACGAGGTTGCTGAGGTTGGGGATGTTCGCGTGGTCGAGGCCCTGGGTGTACCCGAAACGGATCAGCCGGCCGACCATCCAGTCGGTGAGGCACGCGACATCGGCGCCGATGTCCTTGCCGAGGGCGAGCTGGTCCTTGACCTTGCCGTAGTACGTGTTGTTGTCGTCCACGGCTTCCGTGTACGCGACCTTGATGCCGGTTTCGGCGGTGAACGCCTCAAGCGTGGGGTAGCTTCCGGCGTCGTCTACGTCGATGTAGAGCGCCCAGTTGTCCCAGCGGATGGTCTTGTCCGAATCGGAGACATCGGCGGCGGCGGAGGGCTTGGCGGCCCCGCCGGTGGAACATGCGGCGAGGGCGAGGGCCGCGGCACCGGCACCGGCCCCCGCGAGCAACGTGCGACGGCCGAGCGTGGCCTGCTGGGCCTGGCGGACGAGCTGGCGAATCATCGGGTCGGCGGGCAACGGCCTCGGCATCATGTCTGGGGTCTCCTTGCGGTTTCGGCGAGCGAACACCCACACGACGACGGGTGAGTTGCTAGATACTCGCACAGCGCGGCCTCATAGTCACGGCTGAGTGACCAGATCATCAATTACGTAACCCAGTTGTCACGAAATCAGCAGTTTTAGGGCGGTTTGGCACTCGAAAAGGGCCCTCGGGACGGTCCTCGACCCGAAGCGGGGTCACGGTCGGCCGAAGGCCACCCGGGTGAGGTCTCCGTCGGGTGAGAGGGACCAGAGGTGGCCGCGCCCGGGCGCCAGGGGCGGCGGGAGCTCCCGCCTGCGGGTCAGCATGCGGTAGTCGGCGAGGGTGCAACCGTCGAAGACGACGGGTGCGCGCACCCGGAGCGCGGCCAGGAGCGACCAGTTGGCCTGCCAGGTCTCGGCATCTCCGAGGAAGACGGTCGCCGCACCCGGCCGGGCCAGGGCCGCCGCGGTGTCGGCGGCAGCGGCGCGAGCCGTCAGCTCCACGATGTCGGGGTGCGCGGCATCCGCTCGGAGGCGAGCGGCCGCCCGGGCGGGAGACCCGCTGACGAGGATGACCGACGTGCCCGGATCGAGGGTGAGCACGGTCGCGGTCGCGAACGATCCCGGGCGGGGCCCTGCGCTGCCCGTGGCACCGTTGACCGTGGCACCGCTGGTCGGCGATGCGCCGTCCGGCACCGCACTCTCCGGGGAGAGCACCTGGATCCGGCGGCCGCGCCAGTGTCCGCCGCCGGGTGGGAGGGTCGGATCGTACTGGGCCGCCTGTCCCCCTGCCGCGAGGTGTTCGGCGCGATCGGGAAGGCGAAGCAACAGATGGTCCTGGGCCAGCGCCGCCAGGTTCTGGAGCGGCCCGGTGAGTCGTTGCGCCGTGATGAGGACACTCAGTCCCAGTGGCAGCCCGTCGCGGAGCAGGCTCGCGAGGCACTCGAGGGCCGCCTGCCGGTGTTCCGGCTCCCAGCGGGCACACACCGAATCAAAATCGTCGAGCAACAGGAGCCTCGCCGGGCGCGCGAGGCGGTCACGCACTGCGCCGGCCGGATCGGTGCGGACCCAGCGCATGCCTCCCCG
Organism: Cryobacterium algoricola; assembly: GCF_004402485.1. Taxonomy (GTDB): domain Bacteria; phylum Actinomycetota; class Actinomycetes; order Actinomycetales; family Microbacteriaceae; genus Cryobacterium; species Cryobacterium algoricola. The sequence goes on from NZ_SOFG01000004.1 coordinate 829,044, forward strand.
GTCGATCCAGGCACGCGCCTCGGTCAGGGCGTCCCAGACGGCTTCGACGTCGGGAACCGGCCAGCCGACCCACTCGTGCGCGACGCGCGCCTGGGACGCGAAAACGGCGAGTACCGAGCTCTTTCCGCTCCGCACTCCCCCGAGGACGAACATGTTGCCGTCGCCGGGACCGAACCGGGCCACGCTGTACCGTTGCCGGTCCGGATCGTCGACCAGCCCGAAGCGGAATTCGTGTTCCCCGGCCGGGGCCCGGTCCGAAGCGCGTGCCTCGGAAGCGTGTGCCTCTGTATCGGGCCCGCCGAGGTCCTGGAGGCCATCGAGGTCGGCGAGGGTGACCCGGCCGGGAAGCGGGTCGAGCCAGGGCCGGCGCGGGTGCCGGGGCGGCGGGGCCTCTCCGCGCCCCGCTGGGCCCGTGACGGCAGCCAGGGCCTCGATCTCCGCGCCCGAGGTGACGGCGACCTGGCAGGGCTCTGGATCGCCGTCCCCCAGCGCGATCAGGCACCGACCGGGAGCTGCGGCCGGAATGGCGGCGGCTGCGTCCGTCCCGAGCACGGCCTGGCTGTCCGCCGCATTGTTGACGCGCAGGGAGATCCGGAGGCTGCAGTTGGCGAGCAGTGCGTCCCGCACGACTCCGGCCGGGCGCTGGGTGCACAACACGAGGTGCACCCCGAGCGAGCGTCCCCTGGCCGCAATGTCGACGAAGAGGGCGTGGAGTTCGGGAAACGACGCGAGCATGGTCGCGAACTCGTCGACGACGATCACGAGCCGCGGCAGTGCGGTGTGCCCCGTCGGCGTGTGCGGCGACACCGGCCCGCAGAGGGCACGCAATTCGGCCAGGTCGCGGGCACCCGCAGCGGCGAGCACGCGTTCCCGGTGACGCAGCTCGGCGGCGAGGCTCACGAGGGCGCGTTCCGCCTGCCGCCCGTCGAGGTCGGTGACCAGTCCGACACAGTGCGGGAGAACAGTGAGCGGGCGAAATGCCGCACCGCCCTTGAAGTCGATGAGCAGGAAGGTGAGCTCGTCCGGTGACCGGTCTGCGGCCATCTGGCTGACCCAGGTCACCAGCAGTTCGCTCTTTCCGCTTCCGGTCGTTCCACCGACGATGGCGTGCGGCCCGTGGCCGACGAGGTCGAGCGTGACCGGCCCGTCGGCGCCGACACCGATCGCGCAGGCCAGCCCGTCCCGGTCCACCGCAGATGGTGCGGCGGAAAGCGGATGGCCGACGCGCGCGGCCAGCTCGGCGCGCGTGACCCGGGCGGGCAGGGACAGCTGCCCGCCGAGAAGTCCCGCCGTCTCGGCACGGTCTCGGAGCAGCCGAGCGAAACTGCCCGCCTGTTCCCTGGTGATGAGCTCCGGCCGGAGGTCCCGGCGGGGAGACGACCCCGGACGGTGCCCCTCGCCCGCTGGGCTCCCGACGCGCCCGGTTTCCGCGGATCCCGCAGAGAAGAGCACTTCGGCCCTGGTCGGGCTGTGCACGCGCACTACCGTCGCGCAGCCCGGCGGAACGTCGGCGAGGTCTGTGGCCAGCAGCAACCAGGGTGCGGGCGGGTGCCCGTGCTGCGGGACTGCGACGGGAGCGCGGGTGCCGGTGGTCGACGTGTCGGTGAGGCGAAGAACGACGGTCGTCCGGACGGGACGGCTGTGGCCTGCGCGGCCCGCGAGACCGTCGGGCTCCGCGCTGCGCGGTGGTGGCGAGTGCGGCAGCGCTCGGGTCCACGCCCAGTCGTCGCCGGCCGCCTGTTCCGTCGCGACCGGTTCCAGGGCGAATCGGTCCGGCGCCAGCGTGAAGGCGAGCTGCACGAGCAGCGCGCGGGCGAACGCCGCCACGAGGACGGCGGGCCCGACGATCGCGACTCCACCGGCGGCATCCGCTGTGATGGGCGCATCGGTGAGCGTGCCCGCCCAGGCGCGCAGCTCCCGATGCGAGCCGGCTCCGTCGAGACGGACACCGCTCGCCGTGCTTCCCGTTCCCAGCACCACGGGGACCCCGCTTCCGGCTCGTGGCCTCCACCGGGATGCCCGGTCCGGCGTCTCGAGGAGCAGGGACGCCGAGGGTGCCTCCTGCCGTCGCCGTCGGCGCAGTTCGGTGTGCCGGTCGGTGACGGCGATCCGCAGGTCGGCGAGAGCCGCCGCGTACGCTGCGGCGTCGCGGCGGCGGGTGCGGCGCGCGGCTCGGCGACCGTCGACGACGCCCGCCACCGCGATCACCGGGCCGAGCACGGCGAACAGCAGCACGAACGGTGAACCGGTCACGAGCCAGATCACTCCGGCCGCCACGAGGGGCGCCAGGGAGGCGATCAGCGGGAACGCGGCGGGAGGGGGGTCCGTCGGGGACGAGGGTAGCGACAGCGGTTCATCGGCGAGGAAGTTGTCGGTCACCCGGCCAGCAGAACACCGGAACGCGCTGACGACCGGCGGCCGACCGCATCGGTGGGCCGGTAGTCGGCTGGTCGGGGTGGTGAGGAGCAACCCCCGCAGCTGGCCGGAACCGAACCGCAGGCACCCGGCCGGCGTTGGCCGGCTCGGACGGACGTCTCAGCTGACCTGGAAGTACTGGTCGCCGATCTCGACGCGCGAGCCGCGCGGCACGAGGTAGCGGCGGCCGGGCTCGCACCGCACCATCGTCGCGTCGGGGCGGCGGATGATGGTGCCGTTGCCGGAGAAGCGGTCGTTGACCCAGAGCTCGCCGTCATGCTGGCCGAACTCGAGGTGGGTCTTCGACACCGACATCCCGGGATCGATGATCTGCACCAGACGGTCGAAGTGCTCGCTCGGTTGCGGCATCGGCCGGCGTCCGATCAGCCCGGTGCCGCGCACTTCGAGGTCTTCTCCCGTGCTGAACTGCAGTACGAAGACGCCGCCGGTTGCCGGGTCGGCGCCACCGGTGAGGGCGACGTGGGAACCGTGGGTGTGCGCGCCCTGACGGGACGGGGGCGTGGGGTTCACGGGCCGCAGGCGACGCCCGGGCGCGAAGGGTGATGGCGATTCGAGCTCGGCTCCACCAGCCGGCACGTCAGGGCCAGGCACGGCAGGGCCAGGCACGGCAGGGCCAGGCACGGCAGGGGCAGGCACGGCGGGGGGCTGGGCGGGCGCCGCAGGCTCCCCGAGCGCTCCGGAGCCGGCCGCAGCGGTCGTCACCGGAATCGACACGACGCTCGGCCTGGGTCGCAGCGGCTGGATGATGGTCGTGTCGTTCGGACGCGGGTCGTGACGCTTGCGGGTTTTCGGGGTGGCCTTCGTCGAACTGCCGCATTCACCGCAGAACATGGCGCCCACACTCAACGGCGCCCCGCAGATCAGGCAATTCACGAAACGGCTCCTTCCATTCGCCGGTCCTGGCCGGGGTGGGAAACCCCGTCAGCGCTCGGCGTGCCCCGATTCACAGGTGGAACGGATGCCCTTCCAGCGTAGCGAGCGAACGAGCGCAACGAAATGAGCGCCCGGAACCGGTCCCTGCGCGTGCGTCCGGCGGCGAGCGCGACCCGGAGGTCTCCGACCATTCTCCAGATCTGGTCGGCGACACCGTCGCTCGGCCGCCCCGGCGCGAAGACGGCCCGGTCGACCGCGACCGCCGCAGCAACGGGCGGTTCCCCGCCGACCGCTTCGGCCAGTTCGAGGCGGGTCGCCCCGACCGGCACGTCGATGCCGAAGTCCGCCGCCGTGTCTGCGAATTCACGCCAGCCACCCCGCACCCGGTCGAGCGTTGAGCCCGTCCTTCGACGGCGACTGCGCCGACGTGCCTTTGCGACGATCACGAGGAGGAACGGGCCGGCGATGACGAGGGCGGCGAGCAGCGTCCAGCCCGTGATCGTCAACACGGTGAGAAGGAACGCCAGGAGTGGCGACAGTGGCGCCGGTGGCGTTTCCGGGGCGTTCTCCGGAATGGCGGGATCCCGCTGCTCCGTCACACTCGGCGCGAGCGGCGGCACGACGGTCTGCGGGCGCGAGACGATCTGGGGCCGGTCCGGCTGTTTCTCCGGCACATCGCGGACGGCCGGGGTGGGGTCGATCGTCACCCAGCCCTCCGACGCCGTCTGAACCTCGATCCAGGCCGACACGTCTGCACCGTGCACGATCACCGGCGTCGCCCCGTCGCCTGAGACCCCGGGCTGCTGCGGGGCGAATCCCATGACGACCCTGGCCGGGAAACCCAGCCGCCGTGCCAGCAGCGCGGCCGCGACGGCGTACTGTTCGGCGTCTCCGAGCATGGGTTCATCGGTGAACAGCTGGCTGATCCGGTCCAGGCCGTGGCCCGACCGGCTCACGGGCTCGTCCGCACCGACGCCGTGGCTCACATAGCCGTCCGCCTTCAACCCGTCGAGCATGGCCTGCAGTTGCACGCCGGGCGGGTCCCCGGCTCGAACGTATCCCGCGAGCGCCTCTTCTACGGAGTCCGGGAGTGCCTCGAGGGCAGGCAGGGCTGCCGTGCCCGGCGTGACCGTTGCGAGCGAGCGAGGAGCCCGTGGCACGACCGCGGTGGCCGTGTAGGTGTCGCCGGAGGCGAGTCCGCCGAGTACCGCGGCGGTCCCCGTGCCGTCGTTGTAGTAGAACGCATCGGCCCTGGCCGTGCCGGTCGCACCGGTGAAGCGAATGCGTTCGAGCCGCCCGGTCCCCGGGACCCAGACGCCCGCATACCCGGCGATCGTCACGTCGATCGACGAGGGATCCCCGGCGACCGCGCTCTGGTCCAACCGGTCGGGCAGCCGGGTGAAGGCGTTCGCGGCACCATCGAGGGAATAGACGATCCCGTTGTACGAATCGAGAGCGGCGAGTCGGAGCCGGCCCCCTGCCGGCAGGCCGGTCACCGACAGCATCACGGCGTCGGACTGCCCCCGCTGCAGGTAACTGCGGAATTCGCTCAGCGGGCTCGGGTAGTCGTTCGGATCGAACGGCTGCTGCACGCGGGCCCGCACGACGTCCCGGGGCACCTGAACGGGGAAGGCCACCGCGGCCGCGGTGCCGACCCCGATCGCGAGCGCGGTGATCAGCGCGGCGGAGAGCACCCCACGGGCAGCGTTGAGCCGACGACCGGCCTTCGATTCGCGGGTGCGCGCGGACTGACGGGCGCCGGAGAGGCCGAGGAGCGCCCGTCGTCGTGCCGCGCGTTGCCAGAGCAACCAGAACAGCAGCACGACGAAGAGGGCGAGGCCGGTCTCGATCGGCGCGAATCCGACGGTCGGTCCGAGTCCGATCCCGGCGACGTAGAGCGCGATCGGCCCGAGGACACCGAGCTCGCCGATCCGCGCTCGGAGGGCGATCGAGAGGCCGGCGACGGTGCTCGTCAGGACGAGGGTGAGGGCGGGCACGAGCAGGGCCTGGTACGAGCCGACCGGGAGCACGATCGTGACGAGCTCCTTCCAGCTCAGCGCGGTCGCCGCGGCGAGGTCCCCGAGCCCGGCGAGGGTCGGGACCACGCCTTGGGTCGCCTCGCCGGGGATCGCGAGCGGCACGCCGACCAGGAAATACACCGCGATCGTGACGAGGGAGACCAGCCACGCCCGCCAGTGGAACACCGTCCCGACGATCGCGATTCCCGCACCGAGCGCCGCGGCGACGACAACGAGCACCACGAATTCGCGGTTGCCGTAGACCGGCCACAGCGTCACGGCCGCGACCATCGTCGCGAGCAACATCGCCACCGTGTTTCCGATGATGAAGCCGGCGGATGCACGGCGCCGGCCTTGTACCGCTCTGTCGGTCACGCGTCGACCCCCCTGGCGAGGCTGTGCTGCAGGTCCTCGAGGAAGCCGATGGTGAGCACGCTGAGCTCGGCGACGCGCCGGAGGCCCGGCACGGACGCTGTCGCACAGACGACGGCCACGACTTCGACCCCGCCGGGGAAATGGGTCGCGGCTGCGCGCAGCTCGGCGAGGCTCACCGTCGAGCCGTACACGAGGAAGGCGACGGAGATGCCGGCGACGGCATCCGCCGCTGACTGCGCGAGCGCGCCGAGCGGCAGTGCGTCCTTGGTGCGGTCCACCCGGCACAGGTCGTCGAGCAGGCGGGTGGTCGTCAGGGTGCTGAGCCGTTCGGCTGCGGGGCGCCGCCGGTTCCGGTCCGAACGGCCCGGCCGGTGCTGCCCCTGGCCCGGGGCCCGGCCAGGGGCACTGTGGCGGACGGCACCGGGTGCAACGGCGCTCGTGACGACGGACACCGTGCGCGCGTCGCGGATCGCCCGCACGCCGAGGGAGCCGGCGACGCTCACGGCGAGTTCGAATTCCTCGTCGTCGGCATAGTCGTCTGCGGCGAGGCTCAGCGCCACCAGCAGGTGGCTGCGCCGGGACTCCTCGTACTGGCGCACCATGAGGCGGCCGGTCTTCGCCGTGCTCTTCCAGTGGATGCTGCGCCGCTCGTCGCCCGGCACGTACTCGCGCAGGGCATGGAAGGACATGTCGAGGTTGGTGAGGTCCCTGGTGGGGTTTCCCTCGAGGTCACGGATGAACCCCGTGCTCATGCTCGGAATCGGGAGGGTGCGCGGGTGCACGAAGAGGTCGACGCGTTCTGCCCAGACGAGTTCCCTGCGCACGAGGCCGACCGGGTCCGCGCGCACCGTGCGCACCGGCCCGATCGGGATGATGCCGCGCCGCATGGTCGGGACGATGAACACGTCCTCGAAGTGTGCGCCCCTGGCGAGCCCCGGCATCGCGAACTCGGCGAGGCCGAGGCCGACGGGAACCTCGACCCCGACGCCGGGCAGCCGTCGACCGCTGGGGTTGCGCACGATCAATTCACCGGGAACCCGCTCCCCGACCACGACCCGGTCCACTGGAACCCGGAGCCGGATCTGGTACGCCGTGCGCCCGACGAGGAAGCCGAATGAGGCCAGGACGAGGGCGAGTCCCGCCCAGCCGAGCACCACGAGTTCGGTCCAGCCGAGCAGGTACCCGGTCGCGAGGGCAAGGGCGGCGGATGCGAGAACGCTCCAGCCGAGGACCGTGACGACGGCGGTGGCGCGCCGCCAGGTCCTCACCAGTAGCGCACCGGCCGCCCGCACGGCACCGACGGCGCGGACGGCACGCACGAGCAGCGCGGCGAGACGGCCGTCGGCGGTGTCCTCGCCGAGGCCGTTCGGACGTGCGCCGTCCTGGTCGCTCACGCGGCCTGCCGGTCCCCCGGCGGAGGCGTCTCGATCAGGATGCGCGCGACGATGCTCGAGGGTGTGACGCCGTCGAACTCGGCCTCCGGTTCGAGCAGGAGCCGGTGCGCGAGGACCGCCTCTGCGAGCTGTTTCACGTCGTCGGGGATGACGTAGTGCCGCCCGTTTGCCGCGGCGAGGGTCTTCGCGGTGCGGATGAGGGCCAGCGCCCCGCGCACGCTCGCGCCGAGGCGTACCTCGGTGCTCGTGCGCGTCGCGTCGACCAGGCGGGAGACGTAGTCGTTGATGGAGGGGTCGACGTAGACCGTCCTGGCGAGTGCGGCGAGTTCGACGACCGTCGCGGCGGCGATGACGGCCGGGACGACGACCGCGTGCGCGCGACGGCCGGCGCCCTCGAGGATCCGGATCGTCGAGGCATGGTCCGGGTAGCCGATCGAGGTCTTCATGATGAACCGGTCGAGCTGGGCCTCCGGCAGCCGGTAGGTGCCCGCCTGCTCGATGGGGTTCTGGGTGGCGATCACCATGAACGGCTCGGCGACGGGGTGCGTCACCCCGTCCGCGGTGATCTGCTCTTCCTCCATCACCTCGAGCAGCGCAGCCTGGGTCTTCGGGCTCGCGCGGTTGATCTCGTCGGCGAGCACGATATTGGCGAAAACGGGACCGCGGTGGAACTCGAACGCACCGCTGCGCTGGTCGTAGATGCTGACACCGGTGATGTCGCCGGGGAGCAGGTCCGGCGTGAACTGGATCCGGTTGCTGGTGCCCTGGACGCTCTGCGCGATCGCCCGCGCGAGGCTCGTCTTGCCGGTGCCGGGGACGTCTTCGAGCAGCAGGTGACCGCCGCTGAGCAATGCGGTGAACGCCATCCGGATGACGTGATGCTTGCCGAGCAGAACCCGTTCGACCCCGGAGACGAGCCGCTCGAAGACTTCGGCGAAGTGCGCGGCCTGCTCGGCGGTCATCGTGGCGGCGGCAGCCTGGTCGGGCGAGGTCGTCTGGGCATTCATCGGGCCGGTCCTTGGGATAGTCATCTCAGTGTCTTTCGGGTTTTCATCGGATCAGTCTCGACAGTCTCATCGATCTCATCGGTCGTAGTTGTACAGCGGGTTGCCCGCACCGAGCCCGAGGTCGACGGTGACGCTGAGGCGGGCCGTGCCTGCAGCGGCCGGAGCGGCGAGGGTGCAGCTCGTGGGGCCGCCGGCCACGGGTGCGGCACCGGCGTCCGTCGGCACCGAACAGCTGTAGCCCGTGGTGTAGCCGCCGTTGTCCGGGCCGTTCGTCCAGGCGAACGCGCCGGCCAGGGGGTCGTAGGTCAGGCCGGTCACGGCGAGGCTGACGGGTGCCGCCGGCGCCGTCAGCGTCGCAGACCAGGCTCCGCAGGTGCCCCAGGTGGCCGTGGTGTTGCACGCGCGCACCTGGTAGCTGAACTGTGCGCCGAATACCGTCGGACTCAGCAGCTGGCGCGGGAGTGCGGTCGCGGTGAAGCTCGCGCTCGCGCCGGGGGTGCCCGTTGCCGCGTCCACGGACCGGACTTCGTATCCCGTGACCCCGGCACCCGGGCTCACCGGGGTGATCTGGAGGTCGTATGCCGTGTCGTGCATGCCCATCGAGGCTCCCGGGTCGGTGACCGCGCCGGGAGTCGCCTGCACCTGCACGCTGGTGACCTGGCTGTTCGTGCAGCCGGCCCGGTTGTATGCCCAGACCACGAAGTAGTACGAGGCGGTGTCCGCCGTGAGCCCCGTGAAGTCGACGCCCGTTGCGTCCGAGCCGAGGGTCTTCAGCTCGGCGACGTTCGCACCGGTGTGCGGTACGACGACGGTTCCGGGGGCAGGGGACGTGACCGTGCACGCCTGGTTGCCGGTCGGCACCGTGCCGTTCGTGAGGCGCTGCACGTAGTACCCGGCGACAGGGTCACCGGAACCGGAGAAGGCATCCCACGCGACGTGGACGGTGCCGGCGGCACCGGCCGAAGCGGAGACTGCGCCGGCCGCCGGCGCTCCGAAGGGCGTGCCCCGCGTCGAGGCGGCTGTCCACGCCGACAGGGCGGGATATGACTCGTTCCGGGCGCTCACGGTCACCGGAACGTCCGCGCCGTTGGCGAGACCGCTCACCGTGAGTGAGCACCGGGTCGCCCCGCAGCCCGGCCCCGTCGCGGAAACGGCGGGCTGGGCGGTGCCGTTGACGGTGACCAGGTAGTCCGCGACCGGCGACCCCGCGCCGGCGGAGACGGGCGCCCAGCTGATCGTCAGGCCGCCGTCGAGCGGCGCGGCCGCAAGACTCCCGGGTGCCGTCGGGACGACATCGGACCAGACGGTGTCTGCGAGCGCGGTAGCCGTGCCGAGGCCGAGGCCGTTGCGCGCCGCGACCGAGACCCGGACCGCGTTGGACCGGCCGTTGCCGCCGGTCGGGACCGTGCACGCGGTCGCCTGGCAGGTGGTGGTGCTCACCGGCGCGCCCGTCGCGGCAGTCACGAGGGTGATCTCGTAGCCGGTGACGGCGGAGTTGTTGGCTGCGCCGGGGTTGAAGGCGACCGACAGGCGGGCGTCCGCGAATCCGGTCACCGACAGGCTCGTGACCGGGTCCGGCCGGTCCTGGACGGAGATCCTCACGGTGCCCCACGCGTAGCGGTCCGGGTCGTTCGTCGCGTCCGCGACCTCATACTCGAGGTTCGTGTCCGTTGCGGCGGCGTTCGCGGCGACCTGAACGCTGAGCGTGCTGTTGTCGGCGCTCGGGGTGATCCTGACCCCTGCCGGGACCCCGGCGCCGCCGAGACCGCGCACGGCGACGACCCGCAGCGGGACCTGCGGGAACGGGTTGGCCGCGCCGTCGTTGGCGAGCACGTCGACGACGGTCGTCTGTCCGCGGGGGGCGATTGCGACATCCGCCGCCGGGATGGCGAGCGGGCGGGTGGACGCGACGACGCTCATGTCGATGCGGCCGGTCCTGCCCGGCGTGCCACCGGCCGAGACGCCGATCGTGATGGAACCGTGGCCGCCCTGCGCGCCCGAGGTCGGCAGCGTCGTGGTCCTGGCGTGCAGGGTGAGTTGCCTGCCGTCGAGGGAGTAGTCGAATCCGACCGGCTTCGGGTCGAGCACCGAGTAGACCAGGGAGGCCTGGTCGTTCGGGTACGGGTACGAGGTCAGTTTGCTCAGGTCGATGACCTTCGTCTGGTCGGGTTCGAAGTCGAGCACGGCGCCGTCGAAGGCCGGCGGCTGGTTCGCCTGCGGTGTGACCGTGATCGGCAGGACGATCGTGGCGGTGTGGCCGGCCGGATCCCCTGCGCCGGTGCCGTCGGTGACGACGAAGGACACCGAGGCCGGCCCGTAGTACTGGTCCGCGCTCGTGAAGGCGATGCTCGTGTCCGAGCTGGCGAGCTCCGCACCGTTGGACCGGGTGGCGTGCACGAGGCTCCGGTCGGTGAGGCGCACCTTCTTGCCGCCGACGGCGACGACGTAGTCGTTGATCGGGATGGTGAGGGTGGCGCCGCTTGCGACGGTGAGCGCGGGAGCGCCCTTCCGCAGTTGCGGCAGGGCGTCGGTGTACCCGGGGACCCAGATGAAGGCGAGGGCGGTGATGCCCGCGTCGTCGGGGTTCGCGACCTGGAACGGGATGATCTGGCTCGTGGCGTGCACGGTCACCCGGACCCGCTTGGCGTCTGTCACCCTCGCCGAGTCGGCCCAGGAGTCGGGGACGCTCAGCGCAAGGCCACGGGCCGGCCCGTCGGCGAAACTCACGTTGGCGAGCACGTCGACGTCGACGGTGCCGCCCGCGAGCACGTCGGAGAGGGTCAGGTGGGTGTCCCTGGCCTCTGGCCGGGCGCGCGGGGCGTCCGCGCGCGCGACGACGGTGAGGAAGGTCGAGCTGGTGCCGCCGCGCTCGTTGCTGATCTCGTAGATGAAGCCGAATCGGCCCGGTGTCGCGGGAGCCGTGACCGCGATGGTGTCGCCGTCGATCGCGGCGGTGCCCTGGGCTGCTGCCGGGTCCGTTCCGCTCGGTTCGACGGCGCTGATCGTGAGCCGGCCCCCGTCGGGGTCTGAGTCGTTCGCCAGCACGTGCACCGCGACCGTGCTTCCCGGGCGCACGACGACCTCGTCCGGGGCCGCGACCGGGTTGCGGGCGCCGTCGAGGCGCGGGCTGATCCCGATCCGCACGGTGCCGATCGCCCGGGCGCCGAGGGCGTCGACGACGGCGTAGCTGAAGGTGTCCGTTCCCGCCGAGTACTCCCCAGCCTGGTACCGGAACGTGTCGGTTCCGTCAGCGGTGACGGAGCCCTTCTCCGGGTTGGTCTCCTGGCCGACGAGCTGGACGGAGTCGCCGTCCGGGTCGATCCCGGCCAGCGGGATCGACACTTCGACGGTGCCGCCGGAAAGCACTCGCGCGGTCACCGTCTTCGGGACGGGCGGGTTGTTGGTGCTCGGATCGGCTTCGCGCACCGAGATGCGCACCTCGGCGTTCGAGTACTGGCCGTCGGGGGCGTTCACCCGGTAGACCGCGGTGTATGTGCCCGGGGTGGCCGGCGCGAGGTACCGCAGCACGGTGCCCGCGACGAAGAGCAGGCCGGCGCCGGCGGGCAGGCCGGAGGCGAGGACGGGGTCCAGGGTCAGCGAATCGCCGTCCGGCTGTTCGTCGTTCGCGAGGACCGGGATGTCGATGGCGTCGCCGACCCGGACGGTCGCCGTGTCCGGGGCGGCGATCGGGGCCTGTTTCTGCCCGAGCGCGGGTATTTCGACGACGGACACGGTGCCGTCCGCGTCGGCGAGTCCGTTGCTGATCCGGTATCCGAAGCTGAGCCCGCCCTCCGGAAGCGGGCGGGTCAGGGTGACCCGGAGGATCCGCTGGTCGAGGATCTCGATCCGCATGCCACTCGACGCGGGCACATTCATCGTCCCGGTGATCAGCAGCACCCCGTTCGCCGGGTCGAAGTCCGTCGCGAGGACGTCGACGAGGGTGGCCTGCTGGCCGCGGATGAATGCCGTGTGCGGCACGGTGACGGGGGTGCTGTTGGCGTCGGCGGCGGGCGCGACATCGACCCGCACCCTGCCCGTCGCGGTGAGCTGCCCGTCGGTGACGGAGTACTCGATCTCGTGGACCCCCGGAGTGCCGCTCAGGAACCGGAACGACCCGGAGGCGAAGTCGGGGGTGATCGTGGCGTCCGGCCGGGCAGGGACGCTCGACAGCCGGAGCGGCGCCGACCCGCCACGGGCATGGTCGAGCGGGGACACCGAGACTTCGGCCCCCGCGGTCGCGAGCACGACGAAGGAGTCAGCGACGATCGGCACCGCGCCGCTCGCGCGCACCGAGACGGTGAGCGAGCCGGTGCCGAGCAGGCGGCCGTCTGAGACGCTCAGGCCGACCCGTTTGTCGTCGGCGTTCGTGCCGGCATCCGTGAAGACGACGGCGCCGGCGGGTGTGAAGCTCAGCAGGTCGGGGCCGGCGGCGGATGCCGCGGCGAGGTAGACCGGGTCGCCGTCGGGGTCGACCCAGTCGCCGAGCACCTGGCTCGTCACCCGCCCGCCCGCCCGAACGGTCGCGTGGGTGGTTCGCACTTGTTCGGGAGCGGAGTTCTCCGCCGGGGTTTTGACGGTGACGGTGACGGTTGCGGATGCGCTTCCGCCGCGGCCGTCGTTGATCGTGTAGCCGAACCGGAGTTGACCGGTCGCGGCCTCCGTGAGGGTGAGCTGCACCTGCTGGTTGTTGCCGACGAGGTCGAGCCGGCCGGTGGCCGCGTCGATCGGCGTGACCGACTCGATCACGAGCACGTCCCCGTTGGGATCGGAGTCGTTGAGCAGCACCGGGAGGGTCACGATCCGGCCGGGCCGCGCTCCGAAGGAGTCGTCGACGGCGACGGGAGGCGCCTGCACCTTGTCGTAGACCGGAGGGGTGTCGTCGCCGTTAGTCTCGATGCGCTGGGTGTCCGGGGCGGAGTCGATGAGGTCGGCCCAGTTGTCGATCAGCTGGTTGTCGCGCTGCACCGCCCAGGTCGAGCCGTTGTGCGCGTCGTTCAGGACGAGTCCGGTGCCGTTGCGCCGGAAGGAGAGCCGGGCGTTGCCGTCGATCCCGGTGAGGGTCGTCGTGCCTGACCGCGTTCCGCCGGAGCCACCGGACCCCGCCTCGCCGCAGTCGCGCCAGGCCGTGCCGTCGGACCACGCCGCATAGGCGCACGATCCGGAGGTGTCCGGGGCCGCCGCGGTGCCGGTCCTGCCGCTGACGAGTGCGGTCGGGGCGCCGCCGGAGAGCGGGACTGCGACGAGCCCGCGCTCGTGGGCGACCAGCACCCGGGTGCCGGTGAGACTCGGCCGCTGGATGGCGGGGGTGGCGCCGTCGAAGATCACCCCGGACAGGTCGACGTCCCTGCCATCGAGGAACAGGTGCCGGGATGTCGCGTTGAGCAGCGCCCAGCTACCGTGCACGCTCGTCAGCTGGTAGTCGTCGCCGGGCGATCCGGCGTTGATGGTCTGGCTCGCGGTGACCGTTCCGCTTCCGGACGACGCCCGGGCGAGGGTGCCCGTCGCCGGTGTGAAGGAGAACAGGGTCCCGGTGTCGTCGACGCTCACGACCGAGCCGGCGCCGAGGGAGAGCGTCGGCGACGTCGTCGCGTCGAAGCTCGCGAGCTGGCTCGTCGGCGTCTCCCAGACCTCGCCGTTCGAGGCGATCAGGGTTCGGGTTCCCGCGAGGAACACCGTGGGCGCCAGGGGCGGCAGTGCGACGCTCCGCACGATCGTCGCCGTGGCCGGGTCGAGGATGTCGAGGGAGCTGTTGCCGGTGTCGAGCACGAGCACTGTCGCCCCGCCCTGGAGCACGTCGAGGTTGGAGCTCTCGCTCGTCACGACCGTGTTGAGCTCCATCACCGCCGTGTTCGCCCGGCCGATGGCCTGGCGGGTCTCGTTGGTGACCCAGACCGCGGCATCGCCGAGGTCGAGACGCTGGGCGGTGTACCCGCCGGACACGACGGCCGTCGTCACGACGAGGGCCAGGACGAGCGTCCCGCCGAGGCCCGTCGCCCAGGCCGAGCGGTGGACGGCGAGCTGGCGGGAGGCCCAGCGACGGATCACGAAACGTCCCAGACGCCGGACACGCCGCCGCGCGCGCTTCCGGTCACGGACCCACCGGTGTCGACGCACTTCTCGCCGCTCGCGCTCCCGGTGCGCCCGTCCCGGTTGACGGCGACGCTGGCGCAGACCCTGGCCTGTCCGTGCGGGTCGACGCTGAACTCGGTGCCCTTCTGGATGCTGCTCTCACCGGTGCGGAGGGTGACGACGTAGCTGTCCCCCTGGGCGATGCCCGGGTCCGCCCAGCCGAACACGACCATGCCGTCGCGCACCTCACCCGTGACATTGCTCACCGTCGGCAGGCCTGGCGTCGCCTGGTGCGAGAGCGCCGACGCCGTCACGACGGCGAGAACGACGATGATGACGGATGCCGCCACGAGCGCCCAGACCAGTGCCGAACGCCGCCAGCTCCCCGGCACCGAACCCCTGGCTGTGCCGCGGCCCGAGTCTCGGGACGGGCCCCCGGTGCCCAACGAGCCGGCCGAGCCGTCGGAGCCGGCCGTGCCGCGCGGGCCGGAGGTGTCGGCGAGCGCACCGGCAGTCGAGCGGCGCCCGCGTGCTGCCGGCTGCGCGCGGCGGCGGCGAGGCTCCCGGTACGCATTGATCGAATTCACCGCCGAGATGCGGGTGCGGTCCTCGTCGTCGACGCCGGACTCTCCGGCCCAGTCCTCGTCGGCGACCTCGAGCCGGGTGGGGAGGAGACCCAGTTCGGCCTCCACGGACTGCAGCTCCCGGATGAGTTCGAGCACGCTGCCCTGACGCGATTCCGGACGCCGGGACATCGAGCGCTGGAGGATGAGCTCGAGCCTGCCCGGGACATCCGGCCGGCCGATCGCAGGGACCCTGGCCTTGTTGATGCGGGAGATGAGCTGGGCCGAACTGTTCTCGGAACCGGGGATCTCGAACGGCGAGCGACCGGTGAGGAAGGAATACAGTGTGGCGCCGAGGGACCAGACTTCGGAGGCGACGGAGCCGGAGACCTCGTCGACGAGGACTTCGGGAGCCGACCAGGGAATGGACAGCCCGATCGCTTCGACGGTGCGGGCGTCGCTCACCGTGGCCGCGATGCCGAAGTCGCCGAGCACGGCATGCCCGTAACGGGTGACGAGGATGTTCGAGGGCTTGAGGTCTCGGTGCAGCATGCCGGCCTGGTGCGCGGCCTGGACGGCATTCGCGATGGTGATGCCGACCTGGAGCACCTCAGGGACGCCGAGGGGCTCCGTGCGGTAGCGCTGGCTGAGCGCAGGAGAGCACTGTTCCATCACGAGGTACGGGCGGCCGTCGGCCGAGACTCCGGCCTGGAAGACGGTGAGGATCGACGGGTGCGAGCTGAGCGACGCCATCAGGTTGGCCTCGGCCTGGAACGACTGCCGGACCTGGTCGTTGACGACCTCCGCGAGGAGCACCTTGACCGCGACCTGGCGGCGCGGAAGGTCCTGTTGGTAGAGGAAGACATCCGCGAAACCACCGGAGCCGAGTACGCGCAGATAGGAGAATCCCGGCAGGTTCGGGGGCGTCGACGGCAATCGTCGCTGCATCGCGGCCTCCCCGTCTGGTTCTCGCCAATGGTCATTCAACTGGTCCGTGAACGCGCATCGAACGGGTATCACGACTGGCGTCACTCAAGTTTAGGCAGTTGCCCCGCACGTATCCGGGATGCCGCTACCCCAACTCAGGGGGTGTCGGACTCAGTGCGTTTCGGACTCAGTGCGTGTCGAGATGGACGATGTCGAGGGGGCCGGTGTCAGCGTCCTGCGCGGCGGACGACTCGTCTGCGCCCGCGGTGCCTTCGGTGCCTTCGCTGTCTTCGATATCGAGGACGTCGAGGACGATCACCGTGACGTTGTCGCGGCCGCCGTTCTCGAGCGCGGCCTCGACGAGCGCCTTCGCGGCGTCCTCCGGATCCGGATTGGAGATCAGGAAATGCCGGATGCCGTAGGCGGTGAGTTCCTTGGTCAGCCCGTCCGAGCAGATCAGGAGCCGCATTCCCGGGTGCACCGGCAGCACTCGGTAGTCGGGGATCGGCGCCTCGTGGAACCCGACGGCGCGGGTGATGATATTGCCGTGCGGATGGACATCCGCTTCGTCGCGGGTGATCCGCCCGGCGTCCACGAGTTCCTGGACGACGGAATGGTCGATGGTGATCTGTTCGAGCACACCGGAGGTGAGCAGGTACACCCGGGAGTCGCCGATGTTGAAGACGACCCAGTGCGGCGCGCCGGACACGACCGCGAGCAAGGCTCCCGTCACGGTGGTCCCGGTGCCGAGGTCGGTCACGCCGACGCCGGACGCCATGTCCGTGACCGCGAGGCCGAGGGCGGTGTTGATGGCCGCGTTCTGCGGCGAGTCCCGTCCGGCAAGCTCGGCGAGCCGGTTCACGACGGCAGCGCTCGCGACGTCGCCGGCGGAGTGACCGCCCATGCCGTCTGCGACGGCGAAGATGGGCGGCACGGAGATCAGGCTGTCTTCATTGACCTCGCGGCGATGCCCGGTGTCGGTGAGTGCGGCCCACGCGAGGGAGACCGTCTTCTTCACCGAGGGGAAAGCGACCTCGAATCCGCCTGAGCCTTGACCAATCTGGGTCACGGGTGGTGCCTTCCACGATGTGCTGGGAAATACGGAGCCGACTCGGTGTCGCTCGCCGGGATGATCTCGATGATGTTATCGTCCCCGATGTCTATTCTCGTACCC
Organism: Cryobacterium algoricola; assembly: GCF_004402485.1. Lineage (GTDB taxonomy): Bacteria > Actinomycetota > Actinomycetes > Actinomycetales > Microbacteriaceae > Cryobacterium > Cryobacterium algoricola. The sequence goes on from NZ_SOFG01000004.1 coordinate 845,880, forward strand.
GGGGGCACAGTTCGGGAATCGCCGGGGCGGAGCCGTTCCCGACGGCCGTCCGCTGACACCACGACTGTGCCGTTCCGGGAGCCGGTATCGGTGACGACGATGACGTCCCCCACCTGCCGGATGTCGACGTGGGTCGCGGACACGAGCGAGCCGGGAGAGTCGACGGCCACGAGGGTGATGAGCGGTTCGGCGGGGATCCGCGGCGGCACAGGGCGCCGGCCCAGCCGGTGCGGACGGTCGAGGGAGAACTCACGACCGTCGGGCAGCCGGAACCGGGCGGATGGAGGTCGGACGACTTCGACTGTCGCCTCGGCGTCCGCGCCGGCCACCGCTTCCCACCCGCCGGCCCCGTCGTCTCCGTCGTAGCCGTCGTCGCCGGGTACCCCGATCCGGCGACCGGTTGTGAGCACGGTGTCATCCAGGGGTCGGATCACGGTGTCGGCCGGCACGCGGATCGCGGTGTCATCCGACGGGCGGATCACGGTGTCGTCCGTCGCGGCGGGCCGGCCGGCGGGCGACCAGTGCGCCGTCCGTCCGACGACCGTGCCCGGTCCGCTTTCCGTGTCGCGAGGGGCAGGCACCGCGGCGAGCACGGCCGCGTCGGGGGAACCGATCACGACTCCGGTCACGGCCGAAAAATCGGCGAGATTCCAGGGGCGGATGCCCTGATCGGTGAAGCGCCGCGAGCCGCCGACCGAGAACACGTCCACGGCGATCGGTCCGCGCACGACGACGGTCACGGTAGTCTCGTCCGCGGCTGCGCGGATCACGAGGGCGAAGGACGCGAGTGCGTCCGCGCCGCCGAGCGGCAGCAGTCCGACGAGCGCCTCGGCCGAGGGGAAGAGGTCGCCGGCGCGGTTCGAGAGTTCCCTGACGAGGGCGTCCGGCGCGTCGGCGGGTACCGCGGCAACGAAGGAACAGCCGGTCACGAACATCCACTCCGGGCCCATCGGACTCCCTCCGTCCTCGTACGGTCTTCACCGTAGCCCGAGTGCGCCGTCCACCGTGCGGCCCGCGGTGGCGCACCGCACCGGAAAATCCCGCGGAGATATGGAATCCGCAGCATTTGTCGTGAAAAACTGCGGAATCACTTGCCGGGGCATAATCTCGCTGACATAATCGCTGGATGGTCGCAAATGGACGTACCGCACCGGGCAAGTCGGTGCCCCTCGATGACGTCTCGAAAAAGATCATCGAGCAGCTGCAGGTCGACGGGCGCCGCTCCTACGCGGAGATCGGCAAGGCCGTCGGGCTGAGCGAGGCCGCCGTGCGCCAGCGCGTGCAGAAGCTCACGGATGCCGGGGTCATGCAGGTCGTGGCCGTCACCGACCCGATGCAGCTCGGTTTCTTCCGGCAAGCCATGATCGGCATCCGTGCGACCGGAGACACCCGGGTGCTCGCCGACCTGCTCGCGGCCATGCCGGCCGTCGACTACGTCGTCCTGACCGCGGGCTCCTTCGACATCCTCGCCGAGGTCGTCTGCGAGGACGACGACGAACTGCTCGAACTGCTCAACTCCCAGATCCGCAACCTCGACGGGGTCAGGTCCACTGAAACATTCGTCTATCTCAAACTCCACAAACAGTTCTACAACTGGGGAACACGGTAAAAAATGACACTCTCAGAACCCTTGCTCGAATCCGTCCCTGCGGCACCCGCGGTCGTCAGCGCTGACGCAACCGCCGCCGATGCGGCCGTGACGCCGGAGGACGCCGGGCCCACCGTCTACACGGACGCCGAGAACGCGGCCATGCAGCAGAAGGCCAAGGACCACCTCTGGATGCACTTCTCCCGCCAGTCCGTCGTCGAATCCGGCGCGGGCGTGCCGATCATCACGAAGGGCCTCGGGCACCACATCTGGGACTCGAACGGGAAGAAGTACATCGACGGCCTGAGCGGCCTCTTCACGGTCCAGGTCGGCCACGGCCGGAAGCGCCTCGCCCAGGCGGCGGCCAAGCAGGCCGAGGAACTCGCGTTCTTCCCGATCTGGTCCTACGCGCACCCGAGCGCGATCGAGCTGGCCGACCGGCTCGCCTCGTACGCTCCCGGAGACCTCAACCGCGTCTTCTACTCGACCGGCGGCGGCGAGGCCGTCGAAACCGCGTTCAAGCTCGCCAAGTACTACTGGAAGCTGCAGGGCCGTCCGACCAAGCACAAGGTCATCTCCCGCAACGTCGCCTATCACGGCACCCCGCAGGGAGCCCTCGCGATCACGGGCATCCCCGCGATGAAGGAAATGTTCGAACCGGTCACCCCCGGCGGCCTCCGGGTGCCCAACACGAACTTCTACCGGGCCGACGAGATGGGCTCCGGCTTCGGCGACGACATCGAGAAGTTCGGCCTCTGGGCGGCGAACCGGATCGAAGAGATGATCCAGTTCGAAGGCCCGGAGACGGTCGCGGCGGTCTTCCTCGAACCCGTGCAGAACTCCGGCGGCTGCTTCCCGCCGCCGCCCGGCTACTTCAAGCGCGTGCGCGAGATCTGCGACAAGTACGACGTGCTCCTCGTCGCCGATGAGGTCATCACCGCATTCGGCCGGATCGGCAACATGTTCGCCTCGACGACCTTCGGGATCGAACCGGACATGATCACCTGCGCGAAGGGCATGACGAGCGGCTACTCGCCGATCGGGGCGACGATCGTCTCCGATCGCATCTACGAGCCGTTCAAGCACGGCGACACGACCTTCTATCACGGCTACACCTTCGGCGGGCACCCGGTCTCCTCCGCGGTCGCGCTCGCGAACCTCGACATCTTCGAGGAGGAGGGGCTCAACGAGAACGTGCGCACGAACTCGCCGCTCTTCCGGGCAGAGCTCGAGAAGCTGCACTCACTCCCGATCGTGGGCGACGTGCGCGGCGAGGGCTACTTCTTCGGGATCGAACTCGTCAAGGACAAGGGCACGAAGGAGACGTTCAGCGATGAGGAGTCCGAGCGCCTGCTGCGCGGCTACCTGTCCAAGGCGCTCTACTCCGCCGGGCTGTACTGCCGCGCCGACGACCGCGGCGACCCCGTCGTGCAGCTCGCTCCCCCGCTGACCATCGGCCCGTCCGAGTTCCGCGAGATCGGCGACATCCTCTACGGCGTGCTCGCGGAGGCCCCGAAGTACCTGTAGCCCCGCCCGATTCGACGGAATACCTGGCAGAAGGCGCTTGTCCCGCGTACCCGGGTTGGTTTTCGGTCCAGGTTTCCGTCGAATCGGTCCGGCGTGCGCGCTACCCTGACCGGCATGGCGAGCCTCGGTTTTTCCCGCAACCTCCTCCGTCCGGACACGGACGGGGCCGAACACCGCGTCACGTATATCGAGCTGTTCTTCGACCTCGTCTTCGTCTTCGCCGTCACTCAGATCTCGCACCTCTTGCTGTCGCATCCGGGTCCTGAAGAGTTCCTCCATACCCTCGTGCTCACGGCCGTCGTCTGGTGGGTATGGATCTACACGACGTGGGCCTTCACCTGGCTCAACCCCGAGCGCGGCGCGGTGCGGGCAATGCTCATCGTCATGATGCTGCTCGGTCTGCTCATGGCGAGCGCCATTCCCGATGCGTTCGGCGACAAGGACCTCCTGTTCGCCGGCGCTCTCGCGGCGATGCAGGTCGGTCGCAGCGTGTTCACGTTGTTGGCGCTCTCCCGGCAGCGTCCGGAACTGGGGCTCAACTTCCTGCGCATCTCACTCTGGAACGCGTTCGCGGCAACGTTCTGGATCGGGGGCGCCCTCGTGCCGGACGCAGCACGTCCCTGGATCTGGTTGCTGGCATTGCTCGTCGACTACGGGGCTCCGTACCTTCTGTACTGGGTGCCCGGTCTCGGGCGCTCGGACATCACGACCTGGAACGTGGCCGGCGGCCATATGGCGGAGCGGGTCAGCCTCTTCCTCATCATCGTCCTCGGCGAGTCGATCATCGTCTCGGGAACGAGCTTCAGCGAAGGACCGCTCGACGGGACGCACCTCCTGGCTTTCCTGTCGTCGTTCCTCGGAACGGTACTGTTGTGGCTGCTCTACTTCAGCCACAGCGAACGCGGAGGCAGCGATTACATCGTCAATGCCGCCGACCCTGGGCCGATCGCCCGGACCGCATACACGTACGTCCCGGCGCTGATGGTGCTCGGCGTCGTACTGGCCGCGGTCGCCGACGGCCTCGTGCTGGCTGACCCGCTCGAGGCGGGCAGCCTCTGGACGGCCGGACTCGTCTGCGGGTCATCGGCGGTATACGTGCTGGGAAATGCACTGTTCCGCCGCGCGGCCGGTGGACGGTGGCTGCCGGGTCATTTCCTCGGCATCCTCGCCTTCGGGCTCCTCACCGCGGCCTCTCCGATTGTCCCGGCCCTGGGGCTCGCCTGGGCGGCAAACGCCGTAGTGCTTCTGGTCGTAGTCGGCGACGAAGTCGCCTGGCGTCGCGCCCAGCCGTTGCACGGATGACCGTCCATGCTCTCAGCCGGCATCGGAGTCCGGTACGGCGAACGCCCACTCGGGCAGGTGCCCGGCGGAGACGACGGTGAGCAGCAGCCTGGCCATGCCGTACTCCGGGTCGATCGCCAACGCCTGATCGATGAAGATCCCGGCGACCGAACTGCGCCCGAGCGCCCACGACAACCAGGCGAGCATGCACAGCGGTGCGGGGCGCACCCGTTTCGGGGCGACGGCGACGAGCATCTTCAGGAGCGTGATGCCGCGTTCGACCCGCTCCGGGTCCGGGCGCCGGGAGACGGATCCGAGCAGGAGGTTTCCGGTCTGGGCGAGGTCGCGCGTGTCGCCGAACCCGGCCTGCTCCTCGGCGACGATGTCGTCCATGCTGCGTCCGGTCTCCCGCTGGATCTCGGCATACCGCTGGTTGATTGCGTGCGTCGCCCGCCCGATCTCCACCCCGAACGCGATCTGCAGCATGACCTGGTCGCGCCGGGCCGGGCTTTTCAGCAGGAACAGCAGGGTCGCGGCCTCCCCGGCCCCGAGTTCGGCAGGGTCGAGCTCGAGCGCGGCCTCGGCGGTGGCAACCGGGTCGAGGATATCTCCGACCATGGCCACGAGTTCCGGCAGGTCCGGTGCGTCCGGGACATGCGACCCGAGGCTCTCGTAGCGGACCAGCCGCCGGGCGCAGCGCTCTCGGAGGTCCGCGTCGACCTTCGGCAGGTCTGCGCTGCTCACGAGGGTCGCGAGCTCACGGTGGGCCTCCGGCGGCAGGTCGCGGTTCACCGGGGACTCCGCGATCGCCGACAACGGCCGCCCGCTCGCAGGGCAGGCGGGATCGAGGTAGGAACCCCAGCCGTCCGCGGCGACGCACAGGGAGTCCCGGACCAGGAAGCCGGACAGTTCGGCCCGACGGCCCAGGATCTCGGCGAAGCGCTCACCGGGGATGCCAGGGACATCCGCGAACCGTTCGTCGGTGTAGAGGACGGGCACGACGGCATCCACCCCCTCGATCTTGCACAGCGTGCCGACGATCGACGTCGCGAGACGACGGAGGACCGTGCGTGCGAGGTCGGGCTCCGGCAGGTTGAAGCGCAGGGCGCCGCAGGTGCGGTTTCCGCGGAAGGCGACGAGCACCACGCTGCGTTCGGGCTGGAACCCGGCGAGCTGCGGCACGAGGGCGAGGAAGTCGTGGGCTTCCCTGGTCTTCACGATGGTCGGTGTCATGCGGACACTCTTCCCGGGCGCTTCCTTCCCCGGTGTGCTCGCTGGGGATCGGTGCATAACTCGCACCGGAACGCAACCTGTGCATAACTCCCGACGTACTCTTGGAGCTATGCCCATTTCGACCATCGTGGACGTCCTCCTCGTCCTGCTCCTGCTGGGCTATTTCGTCTCCGGCTACCGCAGCGGCCTGATCGGAAGCCTGAGCGGCATCGCCGGCCTCGTCGCCGGCGGGATCGCCGCATACTTCCTCGTGCCGCTCGTCGGAGCCTGGGTGCCCGCAGCGGAGTGGCGCACGGCCGCCACCCTCGCCACCGCCGCCGCCCTCCTTCTCGGCGGCCTCTCGATCGGCGGGACCCTGGGCAGGGTGCTCCGCCCCCGGGCGGCCCGCAAACGGCTGCTCGTCGTCGACCGGGTGTTCGGCGCCGGTATCGCCGTCGTCGTCGCGGCGAGCATCGTGTCGATGCTCGCGTTCAGCATCGGGTCGCTCGGGGTGCCGGTGCTGTCTCCCGCGATCGCCTCGTCGACGGTCGTGCGGTCGATCGACTCGCTCACGCCCGATCCGGTCAAGACGTTCCTTGCCCAGCTGCGCGCGATGGTCGTCACCGAGGGCATCCCCCGGGTCATCGAGGCCTTCAACGGGCCTGCCCCCACGGTTCCCCTCGTCACGGGCACGAGCGCGGAACTGCTCGCCGCCCAGGATTCCGTGCTCAAGATCGTCGGCACGGCATATGCCTGCGGGCAGAACCAATCCGGCAGCGGCTTCGTGATCGCGCCGGACCGGGTGCTGACCAATGCGCACGTCGTCGCGGGCGTCTCCGAGCCCGTCGTCGAATCGGCGGACGGCACGGCCCGCGCGGGAACCGTCGTCTACTTCGACCCGGCGGCCGACCTCGCCGTCATCGCCGTCTCCGGGCTCGGTGCAGCACCCCTCGGCCTCGGTTCCGACCTCGCAACGGGAAGCCTCGCCGTGAGCGACGGGTACCCGTACGGTGGACCGTTCGAAACGGGACCCGCGGAGGTCGTCGCGGTCGCGCCGGCCGTCGTCGGCGACATCTACGGCGACAATCCGACGTCGCGGTCGATCTACACGCTCGCGGCGGACATCCAGCACGGCGAGTCCGGCGGACCGCTGCTCAACCAGGACGGCAAGGTCGTCGGCGTCGTCTTCGCGAAGTCGACCGTGACCGCCAACATCGGCTACGCCCTCGCGATGGAGTCGGTCACCCCCGTCGCCGCCGAGGCGGCATCGCTCACCGACTCCGTCGAACCCGGGCACTGCGTCGTCGGATAGCTCCGCCCGGTCGATGCGAAAATAGGGAAGAACACCGGGGCGCGAGACCGTTCCCCGAGGAGAGGCCACCATGACCATCACCGCTGCCGCCGACGGCTCGGCCCTCGGCAACCCGGGACCGGCCGGCTGGGCCTGGTACGTCGACGATTCCTGCTGGGACGCCGGTGGCTGGAAGCACGCCACGAATAACCAGGGCGAGCTCAAGGCCGTGCTCGAGCTGTTCCGCGCGACCGCGCACCTCGACGAGGACCTGCTCGTGCTGTGCGACAGCCAGTACGTGATCAACTCCGTGACCAAGTGGATGCGCGGCTGGAAGGCCAAGGGCTGGCGGAAGGCCGACGGCAAGCCGGTGCTGAACCTCGAGCTGCTCCAGGAAATCGACGCGGCCCTCGCCGGCCGTCGGTACCGGTTCGAGTGGGTCAAGGGGCACGCGAACCACCCGCTCAATGAGGCGGCGGATGCCCGGGCCCGGGCCGTCTCCGAGGCCTACCAGCGCGGGGGGACGATTCCCAAGGGGCCAGGGTTCGTGCGCGCGGGTACCCCGGCGGTCCCCGCGTCTCCGGCGGCCCCGGTGGCTCCGGTGGCCCCGGTGGCTCCCGTAGCCGCTCCTGCGGCCGGTGCTGCCTCGCGAGAGCAGAAGCCGGCCGTGCGCCGGGCCGTTGCCGCTCCGCCCGCCCGTGCGGCGCATCCGGAGTTATTCTCGTTCGACGACGACCACGACGCCGCCCCCGCCGCCGCCGTGCACGAGGTCTCCCTCGTGCTCTCTGCCGAACAGCACGCCCGCCTGAGCGAGCGGGCCACCCGCCTCGGAGTCAGCGTGGAGGACGCGCTCCGCGCCCTGATCTGACGAACGGGATCAGTGGACGGGCAGCCAGCGGCCGTGGACGCGCTCGGTGACCTGCCAGGTGATCACTCCGGCACGGGCACGGGTGCCCTCGAGGGTGTGCGCACCGATCCGGACCGCTGAGGCCGCATCGTCCGCGGTGAAGCGCACGGTCGCGCGCGCCGAACCCGCCACGACGGCGAGGTCGGACGCCTCGACGGTCGTGAGCTCGGCCGCCGCGGCCGCTGCAGCCGGCAGGACCGAGTCGGGAGCGACCCCGGGTTGCAGGCTGCCGATGGTCATGGTGATCCGGAACGAGGGCATTCTTCCAGCGTATGCGGGGCGTCAGCTGGCGGGGAACCGCACCTCGACCCGGGCGCGATCTGCGAGCTCGTCGCCGGAGACGCCCGTGAGCGCGATGATCACGACGCTCGGCGCGTTCCCGAGCCGGTCGAGCACGGCTCCCACGTCGATCGCGGCGTATGGGTCGTCGGGGTCGAGTTCCTCGGGGCGCACGCCGAAGACGGCGTCGGCATCGTCGACCAGGAGTACGGCGCCCTCTTCTTTCACCCGCTCGAACAGCCGGTCGAGCGTCGCATCCGTCTCCTCGGGGGACGACGCGACGACACTCTCGAGCCCGACGGTGACGAGGGCCTTGCCGAGCTCGCTCGCAGCGGATGCCGCCGCCGCGGCCTTCGCACCGGCATCCGTGCCGCTGAACACGGCGATCGCCCCGGCGCCCGCGAGCTTCACGACGTCCCGGATCGTTCCGAGCTTCGTGACCCGCTCCGTCGTGTCGAGGGTGAATGACGCCATCACCGCGAACGAGACCCTCAAGGGAGCCGTCGATGCCTGCCAGAGCGAGGTGAGCACCTCGGTCGTGAGCGGAGAGGGGGTGAGCCAGACCTGGAGTTTCTCGCTCGCCGTCACGGGAACCGTGAGTACCGGGTGCCGTTCGATCGCTGCCTGGGCGGTGCCGAAGTCGCGGTGGCTTGCCGCGTCGGTGTCCTCGATGTCGGCCGCGAAGGCGCTCACGAGGTAGCGCAACTCCGCGATGACCCGGCTGGGCCCGTGCTGTGCGCTCGCTTCGCGATAGCTGATCAGGCTGTCGCTGTAGAGAAACAGGTTGATCGACGACCCGGTGACCCCGGTGCGTGCGACGTCGAGGCTGCGCGCCGTCACGTTCAGCCCGAAGGGTGACCCGGCAAGCATCGACTGGAGCGCCACAGTCGTGGCCGCGATCACCTGCCCGTAGTTCGAGAGCGAGGACATGGCGACTCCGGCTTCTGGGGCAGTGGACCCGCCACCGATTTCACGCTACTCCGCCTGACCGCGCAGGTCGAGGACTTCCGCTGTGCGGGTGGATCAGAAACGGATGTCCGAACTCGACACGGTGAGGTCGTGGAGCACGTCGGGCAGCACCTCCACGCCGATGCCGGGACCGGCGGGGACGCGGAGGTGGCCGTCCTCGAGCACGAACGGCTTCGTCAGGTCCTGGGCGTAGTAGCGGCTCGAGGCGGAGGTGTCTCCCGGCAGGACGAAGTTGGGCAGCCCCGCGAGCGCTACGTTCGCCGCCCGGCCGATGCCGGTTTCGAGCATGCCGCCGCACCACACCGGGACGCCGTGGGCGGCCGCGACGTCGTGGATCCGCCTGGCCTCGAGGTACCCGCCGACCCGGGAGGGCTTGACGTTGATGATGCTGCACGCGCCGAGGGAGATCGCTGCGGCGGCGTCCCTGGCCGACTCGATCGATTCGTCGAGGCAGACCGGAGTCTGGATGAGTCTCGCGAGGGCAGCGTGCCCGAGCATGTCGTCCTCGAAGAGCGGCTGTTCGATCAGGAGCAGGTCGAACGGGTCGAGGCGGGCGAGGTGGCGGGCGTCAGCGAGTGTGTACGCGGTGTTCGCGTCGACCTGGAGCAGCACGTCAGGTCCGAATCGTTCGCGCACGGCGCGCACGGGAGCGAGGTCCCAGCCCGGCTCGATCTTGAGCTTGATCCGGAGGTACCCCTCGGCGAGGTAGCCCTCGACCGCGGTGAGGAGCCGGTCGATCGAGTCCATGATTCCGACCGAGACCCCGGCAGGCACGAGGTCGTGCACCGCTCCGAGGTAGCCCCCGAACGAGACTCCCGAGGTGCGGAGCTGGGCGTCGAGGATCGCGGTCTCGAGGGCGGCCTTGGACATCCGGTGCCCTTTGACCGCGGCGAGCGCCGGTGCGACCCGCTCGGCGGTGAGGCGTTCGCCGGCCGCGTTGAGCCGCGGGGCGAGGTGGTCGCGGATCACGAGTTCGCAGCCGTCGAGGAACTCCGAGCTGTAGAGGGGCTCGGCCTCCGCGGCGCATTCGGCCCAGCCCTCGGCATCCGCCGTGCTCACGTGCACGAGGAGTGCCTCACGCTCGGACACCGAGCCGAAGGAGGTGCGGAACGGGCTGACGAGCGGCAGGCGCACCCGGCGCAGTTCGACGTTCTCGATCTTCATCCTGGTTTCCTCCGTCTCGCACCCCGGCCGCCGGAGCCCTCTCCCCGAATCTAACGCCCCGCAGCGCCCGAGAGGTCACCACACAGTGCGGGAGCGCTCCTGCGCGACGACGGCGTCACGGTCGGCGAGACGACGCAGTCCGGCGAGCGGCTGGCTCATCCGGTGATTGCCGCGGATGCGCGGCTCGACCCGGTCGAGGAAGGCCCAGTACCCGGCCGTGAACGGGCAGGCGTCCTCGCCGAGCCGTTTCTTCGAGTTGAACGGGCAGCCGCCGCAGAAATCGCTCATCGACGAGATGTAGGCGCCGCCCGACGCGTACGGCTTGGTCGCGACAATACCGCCGTCGGCATGCTGGGACATCCCGACGACGTTGGCCGGCATCACCCACGGTGTCCCGTCCACGAACGCCGCGATGAACCAGTCGTTCAGTTCGCCGGGGTGGTAGCCGCGCTGCAGGGCCTGGTTGCCCAGGATCATCAAGCGCTGGATGTGATGGGCCCAGCCGGTGTCGGCGACGGCGTTCAGTACGTGGCTGACACAGGCCGCACGCACGCCGGACCCGTCGAGCTCACGGAACGACCGGGGCAGCGGCTCGTGGGCGCCGAGGAAATTGCTGCCGCCCACATAGTCGGGCCCGAGGTGCCAGTAGAGGTGCCAGACCCAGTCCCGCCAGCCCATCAGCTGACGGACGACGGCCTCGACGCTCTGGAGCGGCGCCGCGCCGCTCGCGTGGGCGGCGACGACCGCATCGATCACCTCCTGCGGGTGCAACAGGCCCAGGTTCAGCGGGACGCTCAGGCGGGAGTGCGCCATCGCATCGTCTCCGCGCAATGACGCGTCCTCGAAGGGACCGAAGTCGTTCAGCCGGGTCTCGATGAAGTCGTCGAGGGCGGCGAGCGCTTCGGCCCGGGTCGCGGCGAAGCGTCGCGGTCCGTCCCTGCCGATCAGGGTGATCCGGCCATCCGCCTGCAGCCGGTCGAGGTCGCGGCGAACCTCGGCATCGATGTCGTCTTCGACCGGGGTCCACGGGTCGGGCAGGCCCAGGCCGACGGCCCCACGGGGTGGCGGCCGGCGGTTGTCGTGATCGAAGTTGAACCGGCCGCCCTCGGGGTCGGGGCCGCGCATCAGGACGCCGGTCCGGGCACGCACCGAGCGGTAGAACTGTTCGAGCACGAGCCGGGAGGCCGGTCGGCCCGCCGCCCACTCCGCGAAGTCGGTCTCGCTCGTGACGAAACCCCGACTGGGCAGCACGTCGGCCCCGAGTTCGGCGACGAGCGCCCGGGCTCCCCAGCTGGTGGGATCGATCACCTCGAGCGGGCGGCCGGAGAGCACGTCGCGATAGTGCTCGGCGCGCAGGAATTCCACCCGGTCGCCGAGTTCCCGCGCCCGGTGCCGCAGCGCGCTGAGGATCAAGTGCGCCTTCGCCCGGTGGTACGGCCGACGGCCCAGGACGCCGACGGCCTCGACCAGCACGATCGGTCCGCCGTCGTCGAAATGCGGTCCGAGCTGGTCGGCGAACAGGAATCGGGACACCGGCATGGTGGTGAGTCTAGGGCCGGGCGATCGCGGCGGTTTCCGCCGGTCGTGCTGTTCGGGGCGGATGCCCAGCGAGCTGTGGTTAGCCTCGGGTATGAGCAGGTTCACGGACAGCTGGCGGTCGCATCTTCTCTCGACGCTGTCCGGGAATTCAGAAGGACGGCCCTCCTGGGTGGAGAAGATGGAACGCGGCGACGACGCCGGCTTCTTCGGGCCAGAATCGGCCGCGTGGGCTGTGCACGGCGGCATGGCGACGATGGTCGCCGGGATCCGCGCGCTGTTGATGCAGACCCTGCACCCGGGCGCGATGGCCGGGGTTCACGACTGGTCGCGGTACAAAGAGGATCCGCTCGGGCGCCTTTCCGGCACGATCCAGTGGCTCGTGACCGTGACCTTCGCCGACACGACCGTCGCGACCGAGGAATCGACCCGGGTCGGCCGCTTCCACGACCGGGTGGCCGGCACCTACCTCGATGCGGCGGGAGTCTCGCGACCATACGCCGCCGGGGACCCCGAGTTGCTCTCCTGGGTGCACATCGTCTTCACGGATGCGTTCCTCGAGTCGCACAAGCTGTGGGGCGGCAGCATCCCGGGCGGCGCAGACGGGTACGTGCGCGAGTGGGCGAAGGCCGGCGAACTCGTGGGCGTGCAGGACCCGCCACGATCGGCGGCAGAGCTCAACGCCCAGTTGGCCGCCTTCACGGATGCCGGGGTGCTGAAAAGCGACGAGCGCGTCTCCGAGGCGGTGCGTTTCATCCGCAATCCTCCGCTTCGGCGCGGGATGCTGCCGTTCTACCGGGTGATGTTCGCTGGTGCGGTCGCCTCGCTGCCCCTCGAGTACCGACGGCTGCTCGGCCTGCGCCGCTCGGTGTTCCCGGTTGTCTGGGCGACCGGGGCCGTGCTCGGCATCGTGCGGATGCTGCTCGGCGCCTCCTCGACGTCGGAGGACGCCGCCCGGACTCGCCTCGACCGCATCGCCCGTGCTCGCCTCACGCCAAACGCCGGCGCTGAGGTGCCGCAGATCGACGTTCCCGGGACCGATCAACCTCGATCTGCGACACCTCAGGGCGAGGGCGCGCAGGCGGCATCCGCGCCCTGACGCGGAGACCGGCACGCCCGCTACGGTTTCGGCAGGCTGCTAGCGGAACGGCGGGCGCGGGCTGCCGAAACCGGCGCGGGCCCGGTCTCCGGTGCTGCAGCATCCGTCGGTGACAGGGTGGCGCGGGAGGCGGCGGACAGTACGAGCGTCGCCGCCACCGCGCCGACGGCGACGAGCGCGACGGTGAGGGTCGTCACGAGCGCGTCCGGGCGCACGATCGACTGCCCCGCGAGCGCCTGGCCGGTCAGGATCGCGAGCACGCCGAGGTAGAGCCCGATCACGAGCCAGATGAGCCGCGACCGCACCACCCGGTCACGCAGCACGGCCAGCCGGGAGGCGAGCACCTCGAGCAGCAGGACCGTGAGCGGGATCACCTGGAGGGCGTGCATGCCGACGAAGTGCGGGATCCGCAGGTCACCCGCGACGGTGCTCCAGCCGAGGAACGGCAGCCCCGGGCCACCGTCGGGGACGCCGACGGTGTGCGCACCGACGATGCCCTGGAAGGCGTCGAGCTGCGCGGCGGTCGGCCCGGTCATCAGGAACGCGAGTCCCATCCCGATCACGGCGATCACGGTGCCTGCCCGGATCGCAAGCGACCGGGCCGGATCGCCGAGGTCCGTGCGGAACAGCAGCACCGCGGCGACGAGGGCGGCCATCCAGACGACCACGATCGAGAAAGCCATCACCGACCAGAGTGTCGTGGACACCGGGGTGGACACATTGAAGTGGCTCGTGATGCCGACTGCCGCGGCGCCGACGATGATCACCATTTCGATGACGAGCCCGATCGTCGATACCGTGCCGATCCACCAGGCCAGTCGGCGCCGGCGTGCGGAGAGGAGCCCGAGCAGCCAGGCGAGGCTCGCCGCGTAGACGAGCACGCTGATCGAGAACTTGAGCGGCTTGGCCCAGATCGGCGAGCCGGTGAGGGTGCGCTGATCCACCAGCAGCCCGACCAGGCAGACCACCACGAGTACCGCCATGGCGGCGGACGCCGCGAGCAGTGGTCGATGCCAGGTGAGGGTGCGCAGCGCGGGCCAGGCTGTGGTCGGTCGTCGACGGGCGGCGGCGGATGCCGACGGTGCCGCGAGGCCGGACGTCGGGGTCTCTGGAAACTCGGGGGTGTTCATGGGGCGCTCCCTGTTCTGTCGCGTGGTGCTCTGTCGGTGGCGGTGCCGTAGCTCGTGCGGTCGTGCGGTCGTGCGGTCGTGCCTCGTGCGGTCGTGCGATGTTCAGGACGTCTGGTCTGGTGCGGGCTCGGGTGCCCCGTCCAGCGGAACGCTGTAGCGCAGGGCGGAGATGTGTTCCTGCGCGGCGCGGCGGAGGCCGGAGAAGAGCTTGTCGCCGAGAACGGTGCCGACGACGACGGTCTCGCCCTTCGCTGCCCGGTCGACCCGGGCATCCAGTTCGTCGATGTCGGCCTCGGCGGCCAGCAGGGCGGCGGCTGCGTAGCGGTCGAACCAGCCGCGGGCGTCGACCTGCCCGACCTCGGCGAAGGTGTCGACGACCCGAGCCGCGGCCAGTCGGCCGGGGTTCGCCGCCGAGACATGCCAGCCGGCGGTGAGGGCGTCCACCCGGGCCAAGGCTTCCGCGCTCACCGTGGACGGGTCGATCGTGGCCGAGACGGACTGCTGGGCGATCTCGAACGTCTCTTGCAGCGACCGCTCGGAATCGATGGCCTCGAGCACCCGCCGGACGGCGGCGACGCTCAGCCCGCCGACCTCGGTCAGGCCGCGAATCAGGCGGATGCGGTCGAGGTGCGTCTCCGAGTACAGCGCCTGGTTCGGCCCGGAGTGCGCACCGCCCGCGAGGATGTTCTCGCGCTGGTAGTACTTGATCGTCGCAACGGGGGTCCCGCTCCGGGTGCTCAGCTCTGCCATTCTCATCGACGTGCGCCCGTCGCAGGCGGGCCGGCGACAGCGAGGTCGCGATAGCTCGCAACGACCGCCGGGAGCGATTCGTCCCAGGGCGTGGCCGCGACCCCGAGCAGCCGTTCGGTCTCGGCGGCGTCGACGACGAAGGGAGCGGTGAATTGATAGTCGGAGTCGTTGGCGGCGCGAATGAACGGCACGAACACCCCCAGCACGCGCAGCAGCGCGGGGCTCAGTCTGGCGAGCCTCCCCCGCTTGCCCGTGAGCGCGTTGACCCGGGCGGCAAGCTCGGTGCGGGACAGCGGTTCGGCCGCCGGCACGTGCCAGGCGCGACCCCACGGCCCGCGGTAGTCCGCCGCTGCGAGGAGGGTCGCGACGATGTCGGGCAGGTAGCACCAGCTGTGCGCGGCGTCGGGGCTCCCGAAGACGCGGGCGGTCTTTCCGGCGATGAGCGGACCGAAGAACGCGCTTCCCAGCTGGGAGGTCTTGCCTGCGCCCGGGCCGAAGTAGTCGCTCGCGCGCACCTCGACGACCTGGATCTCGCCCCGCTTCGCGGCGGCGAGGGCGAGTTCCCAGCCCTCGGTGCGTACCCGGCCCTTGGGCTCGGTCGGATGCTGCGGCGTCGTCTCCGTCATCGGCATCGGGCTGCCCTCGCCGTAGCCGTAGAGGTTGCCCATCAGCACGAGCCGGGCCCCGGACCGGCGGGCGGCCTCGATCGCGGCCTGGAACATCGGCGGCCAGAGCTCTGGCCAGCGGTGGTACTGGCTGGGGCCGGTGACGAGGAAGATCGTCGCAACACCCTCGGCCGCCGCAGCGAGGGCATCCACGTCCGAGGCGTCGACGACGCGGGACGTCGCTCCTGTGACGGTGCTGCCGGAACGGGTGGCGACGGTGACGGTGTCTCCGCGCTCGACAAGGGCACGGGCAAGGGCCCTGCCGAGATAACCGGCGCCGACGACAAGCTGGGTGGTCACGGGATCCTCCTTCGGGACGGCACACGCCGTCCGATCAGATACTCACACTATCTGATACTGAGAATATCCGATAGTGAGAGTATCCGCTAGTGGACGCATCCCGCTCCCCTCACGTCGGGCCGCGGTCAGGCCTCCGGGGCGAAGAAGGCGCCGATCGCCGCGCTGAGCGCGACCGGGTCGGCCACGTGACAGAGCTCGCGGGCGGAGTGCATCGACAGCAGCCCGATGCCCACATCGACGGTGTGGATGCCGAGCCGGGTCGCGGTGAGCGGTCCGATCGTGGAGCCGCACGGGACCGTGTTGTTCGACACGAACTCCTGGTAGGCCACGCCCGCCTGCGCGCAGGTGCGGGACCAGAGGGCGGCACCGGCCGCATCCGTCGCGTAGCGCTGCGTCGCGTTGATCTTGAGCAGCGGGCCCGCGCCGGGCACCGGCTGGTTCGCCGGGTCGTGCTTCTCCGGGTAGTTCGGGTGCACGAGGTGCCCGGCGTCGGCCGAGAGGCACCAGGAGCCGGCGTACGCGCGCAGCCTGTCCGAGGCGGATGCCCCGAGTCCGGCCCCGATCCGGGTCAGGACATCGTCGAGAAGCGGCCCGCTCGCCCCGGAGCGGGTCTGGGAACCGAGTTCCTCATGGTCGAACGCGGCGAGCACGCTCGTGCTCGGGACCACACCGGCGGCCGAATCGACACCGGCCGTGTCGTCGTCGGCCACCGCGAGCAGCGCGACCAGTCCCGCGTGCACGGACGAGAGGTTGTCGAGGCGTCCCGCGGCGAAGAGGGTGCCGCCGAGGCCGAAACGCGCGGGGGCCGCGGAGTCGGCGGTCAGGAGGTCGTACCCGGCGACATCCGCGGCCTCGAGCCCGGCCAGGCCGGCGAGGTGGGCGAGCAGGTCGGCCGCGGCGAGGTCGCCGACCCCGTAGACCGGGTTCAGGTGGCGCTGGCGGTCGAGGGTGAGGCCGTTGTTGGCATCGCGGTCGAGGTGGATGGCGAGCTGCGGGATGCGCAGGAACGGGCCGGTGCGCACGAGGTGTTCCGTGCCGTCACGGGTGACGAGCCGCCCGGCGAGCTCGAGCTCGCGGTCGAGCCAGGAGTTGAGCAGCGGGCCGCCGTAGACCTCCACGCCGGCCTGCAGCCAGCCCTTGCTGCCGATGGTCGGCTTCGGCTTGAGCTTGAAGCCGGGCGAATCGGTGTGCGCTCCGAGAATGCGGAACGGCGTCACCGGGCCGGCGCCGGGCTGCTGCACCCAGGCGACGACCGCGCCGTCGCGGACGATGAACTGCCGCCTGGCCACGGCCGAGACCGCGCCGATGCCCGCGCCCTCGGCGTTGCCGGGCCATTCGTCGCGCTCGTCGAGCCGGGTGAATCCGCCCGCCTCGAGCCGCCGGGCGAGTTCCGCGGCGGCGTGGTACGAGGACGGCGATGCGGCGATGAAGCCGGCGAGGTCGTCGATGTACTCTGGGTTCGAATCCGGTGCGAAGGTCATCCTCCTATCCAAGCACCGGCCGACCACCACCCTGCACGCGGGCTCACGCCGGGCGGACGACAGCAGAAGGGTGCGCCATGGTCCCGATCGGCCGGCCGAGCATTGTCGAGGGCGCCATCCGGGGCGACGACGTCTGGACGCTGCGCTTCGAGGGCTTCGACCCGGCTACCGAGGGGGTCCGCGAAGCCCTCTGCGCCCTCGGCAACGGGTACTGGGGCACGCGGGGTGCCGCCCCCGAGTCGTCAGCGGATGCCGTGCACTACCCGGGCACCTACCTCGCCGGCGTCTACAACCCGGTGCACACCGACCTCGGCAGCCATTCCCGCGACGACGAGCACATGGTCAACGCCCCCAATTGGCTCGCCCTGTCGTTCCGCATCGGCACCTCAGGCTGGTTCCGGCCGGACGATCCGGGAGTCCTGGACTACCGGCAGGAACTCGACCTCCGGCGCGGCCTGCTGACCAGGGTCATCCGACTGCGGGACGCCGACGCCCGCACGACGACCATCACCTCCCGGCGCTTCGTCTCCCAGGCCGACCCGCACGTCGCCGTGCTCGAGACGACCTTCGAGGCCTCGGACTGGTCCGGCCCGGTGACGGTGCGTTCGGCCGTCGACGGCCGGGTCGCGAATCGGAATGTGGCGGCGGATGCCGCACTCACGAACACGCACCTGATGCCGCGCACCCAGGCCGAGGTCGACGCCCGGACCGTGCTGCTGGAAATGGAGACCACCGTCTCCGGCGTGCACATCGCGATGGCGGCGCGGATCAGGGTCGTCGAGGGTGACCCGGCCGGCACGGATCGGTCACGAGCCCCCCGCGAGATCGGGGTGCCCCGGCGATTACTCAGCGAGCCAGGCCGGGTCGGGCACGAGTTCGAGCTGCACCTCGAACCGGGGCGCCCGGTCCGGGTGGAGAAGACCGTCATCGTCGGCACGTCGAGGGACCGGGCCGTCGTGTCGGCGCCCTTCGCCGTGACGGCGTGGATGCGCAGGGTCGCCGACCCCGCCGACCTCCTGATCGCGCACGAGCGGGAATGGCGCGGGCTCTGGGACGAGTTCGCGGTGACCCTGGACGACAATGAACACCAGTCCCTGGCACTCAACCTGAACACGTTCCACGTGCTGCAGACCCTCGCCGGCGTCGACGCCGACCTCGACGCCGGCGTCCCGGCCCGCGGCCTCACGGGTGAGGGCTACCGGGGCCATGTGTTCTGGGACGAGGCCTTCGTCTACCCGGTGCTCACGCTCCGCCGCCCCGACCTCAGCCGCGCCCTGCTCGGGTACCGCTACCGGCGCCTCGACGAGGCCAGGGCCGCAGCGAAGTCCGCCGGCTTCGAGGGCGCGCTGTTCCCCTGGCAGAGCGGCATCGACGGGCGCGAGGTGACTCCGACAGAGCTGCTCAACCCGCGCACGGGCGAGTGGATGCCCGACCATTCCCACAACCAGCGCCACGTCGGGCTGGCCATCGCGTACAGCGTGTGGACGCACTATCAGGCCACGGGGGACGTCGAGTTCCTCATCCACGAGGGCGCGGAGCTCCTGCTCGAAGTGGCCAGGTTCTTCGCGTCCCTGGCGACCTACGACGAGGGCGCCGACCGCTTCGACATCGCCGGAGTGATGGGGCCGGACGAGTTCCACGACGGCCTTCCCGGAGCGCCGGGAACCGGACTGCGCAACAACACCTATACCAACGTGATGACCGCCTGGGTGCTGGCACGGGCCGTCGACACGGTCGCCGTCCTGAACGGGCGGAGTTGCCGCCCGCTCTGGAACCGGTTCGGGTTGCGCCCCGGCGAGATCGACCGCTGGCGGCACATCGGCAGCCGGCTCCGGGTGCCCTTCCTGCCGGGCGGCGTGCCCGCCCAGTTCGAGGGATACGCGAGCCTCCCCGAGTTCGACTGGGCCGGCTACCGCGCCCGCTACGGCGACATCGGCCGACTCGACCTGATCCTCAACGCCGAGGGCGACAGCACCGCCAACTACCGGGTCTCGAAACAGGCAGACGTGCTGATGCTGCTCTACCTCTTCTCGGCGGAGGAACTGCGCAGCCTGTTGCACCACCTGGGCTACCCGCTGCCGCCGGAAGCCGTCGTGGCCACGGTCGCCTTCTACGGAGCCCGGTCGACGCACGGGTCGACCCTGAGCAACGTCGTACACTCCTGGGTGGAGGCCCGTCGGGACCGGGAGCGTTCCTGGGAGTTCCTGACCCGGGCGCTGGACAGCGACCTCGCCGATATCCAGGGCGGTACGACGCACGAGGGCATCCATCTCGGCGCGATGGCGGGCTCTGTGGACATGATGGTGCGCTGCTACAGCGGCCTCGAGATCCGCGACGACACCCTCTGGCTGCACCCGGTGCTCCCCGCGGAGCTCGGCGCGTTCTCCTTCAGCATCAATTACCGGGAGCAGCCGATCCGGATCGAGCTCACGCCGACGAGCCTGCGCCTGACGCTCAGCGCCGGCGGCGCCCCGCCGATCCGGGTTCGGGTGGATGGCCAGGGCGCCTGGCTCTCCCCCGGCCAGGTCCGCGACTTCCCGTTGGTCCCGTAGCGGAGGGCCTAGACTGGCCGCACGCGACAAAGTGGGGGCACAATGACCGACGGATCAGGCAATTACATTCCACAGCCCGTGGCGACACCCCCGGCGGGATGGTACCCGGATCCCGCGGGAACACCGCGCCGGCGCTGGTGGAACGGGGTCGCCTGGACCGAAGACCTGCAGTATCCGGAGCCTCCCGTCTATGGACGCATCGCGCCGACCGTCGTCGGCCCGGACACGCCGGTGTACGGCCCGTACATCTGGATCATCGTCCTGCTGCCGGTCCTCTCCCTGATCTCGTTCGCCACGATGGACCTCGGGGCCATCTTCAACCAGGCCATGACCAGCCGGTCCGGGAGCCCGTACACCGTGGAGTATGTGCTGGGCCAGTTCCTCGGCCTCGCCGTGTACGGCGCGACGGTCACCCTCGCGTACTTCGACCGGCGCCGCCTGATCAACGCAGGGTTCGTGCGGCCGTTCCACTGGGCGTGGGCATTCCTCTACTCCGGCGTCTACGTGATCGGACGGTCCGTGGTCGTGCGCAACCGCGTCGGGCGGGGCCTCGCCCCGATCTGGGCGTGGGCGGCCATCCTCACCGGGTCGACGGTGCTGTCCATCGCCAAGCTGGTGGCGTTCCTGCCGCTCCTGGAGATGATGATCAGGACGAGCGCCTCGCGTTAGACCTCGCTCTGCAGGGCCGCGCGGGCGAAGGCCGCCCCACCGGGGGTGATCGTCCACTGCCGGTAGTCCCCGGGCTTCCGGTCGAAGACGCCGAGGTGCGTGAGGAGCCGCCACTTGCCGAGGACGACCTGGAACGCGGCATCCTTCGACAGGCGCTCGCCGTTCTTCTGCCCCCAGCCGATGGTCTCAAGGCCGAGCGCGAGGGCCTGCTGGAAGAGCGCGGCCTCGGTGAAGCCTCGCCGGGCGATGAGCACCAGGAGCAGGCTCGTGGCATCCGCCTCAACGGGCGAGCGGCTCGTGCGGATGGTGCGCGCGAGATGCCACCAGAGTTCGCGCGGGTTCTCGGCGAGCGCGCGTCCCCTGCTCGTGAGCATGAGCCGGCCCTTGCTCACCCGAAGCAGCCCGACCCGGCGGAGGTGGTCGCGCAGTTCCTGCAGCGGGAGCATGTTCACCTCGCGGTTGACCGTCTCGGGCCAGCCCCAGTCGAGTTCCGTCGTCGCCGCGAGCACATCGACCGGCGGCAGGTAGCCGGCATCGGTGAGGCGGATGCCGTCGGTACCGACGCGGCGCAGGATCCACTGGACGTGTCCGACCATCCGGTGCATCGCCCGCTCGGGCAGCAGGATCGTGTCGTTGACACGGGCCTCGGCGAGCACGAGCCGGAAGCCGGCGATCGCGTCGGGGTGCATGCGGGATTCGAGTTCCTGGGTGACCTTCACGCTGCGAGCCTACCGAGCGTCCCGGCAGAACTGTCAGCGGTACCTGCGAAGCTGGGACGATGACCGACACCCGGACCGACACCCGCGCATCCGCCCGTGAGATTCTGCGCACCCTTGTGGGGCGCGACGACGCCGACTTCCACGAGGGTCAGTTCGAGGCCATCTCCACCCTCGTCGACGACCGTCGCCGCGCGCTCGTGGTGCAGCGCACCGGCTGGGGGAAGTCGGCGGTGTACTTCGTCGCGACCCTGCTGCTCCGCCGCCAGGGCGCTGGCCCGACCATCCTCGTCTCGCCGCTGCTCGCGCTGATGCGCGACCAGGTCGCCGCGGCGGCGCGCGCGGGCGTGCGCGCGGTGTCGATCAACTCCTCGAACGCGCACGAGTGGGCCGGTGTGCTCGAGCAGTTGCGCAGGGACGAGGTCGACGTGCTCCTGGTGTCCCCCGAACGGTTGAACAACCCATCCTTCCGCGACGAGCAGCTGCCCGCGCTCATCAGCCGCGTCGGCCTGCTCGTCGTCGACGAGGCGCACTGCATCTCCGACTGGGGCCACGACTTCCGCCCGGACTACCGGCGGCTCCGCGACCTCATCGCGACGATGCCGGCCGGGGTTCCGGTGCTCGCGACCACGGCCACGGCGAACAGCCGCGTCGTGACGGATGTCGCGGAACAGCTCGCGCCGGCGGCGTCGGCGTCGGCATCGGCATCGGCGGCAGGTCAGCCGGCGGGGCCCGGCGTCGTCACCATCCGCGGCCCGCTCGCGCGCGCCTCCCTGCGGCTCGGCGTGCTGCGGCTGCCCGACTCGCGAGCCCGGCTCGCGTGGCTGCTCAGCCACATCGATGAGCTGCCCGGCAGCGGCATCATCTACACCCTCACCGTCTCGGCGGCCGAGGACACCGCCCGGCTGTTGCGCGAGGCCGGTCACGCCGTCCGCGCGTACACCGGCCAGACCGACACCGCGGAACGCGAGGAGTCCGAGGGCATGCTCAAGCGCAACGAGGTCAAGGCCCTCGTCGCCACGAGCGCCCTCGGCATGGGCTTCGACAAGCCGGACCTCGGCTTCGTGCTGCACCTGGGCGCCCCCTCCTCCCCCGTCGCGTACTACCAGCAGGTGGGCCGCGCCGGGCGCGCGACCGAGAACGCCGACGTGCTCCTGCTCCCCGGCATCGAGGACGAGGCGATCTGGCAGTACTTCGCCACCTCGTCGATGCCGAGCGAGCACAAGGCGGAGGCCGTGCTCGGCGCCCTCGGCGACGCGGGCGGGCGGCCACTCTCGACGCCGGCGCTCGAGGCGCGGGTCGACCTCAAGCGCTCCCCCCTCGAGCTGTTGCTCAAGGTCCTCGACGTCGACGGCGCTGTGCGCAGGGTCACCGGCGGCTGGGTGTCGACCGGGCAGCCCTGGGTCTACGACCAGGTGCGCTACGAGCGCATCGCCGCCGCCCGGCTCGCCGAACAGCAGTCGATGATCGACTACGAGCGCACGACCGGCTGCCGGATGGAATTCCTGCAGCGCGCCCTTGACGACGACACCGCGGTGCCCTGCGGTCGCTGCGACAACTGCACGGCGGCCTGGTACCCGTCCGACGTCGCCGTGGCGGCCGCCTCCGCCGCCGCCGCCTCGCTCGACCGGGTCGGCGTCGAACTCGAACCGCGCGCCCAGTGGCCGACCGGGGTTGCGAGCCTCGGGGTCGACGTGCGCGGCAACATCCCGGTGGGCGAGCGCCTCGCCGCGGGCCGCGCCCTCGCCCGGCTCACCGACCTCGGCTGGGGCGGGCCCCTGCGCGACCTTTTCGCGGTCCAGGCGGCGGATGCCGCGGCGAGCGCCGCGATGACGAGCGCCTGCGTGCGGGTGCTCGCCGACTGGAACTGGGAGGAGCGACCGGCCGCGGTGATCAGCATGCCGTCGCGGCGGCATCCGCTTCTCGTCGCCTCTGTCGCCCGCGCCCTCTCGGAAGCGGGGCGCCTGCCCTGGCTCGGCTCCCTCGACCTGGTCGGCGGCGGCCCGGACGGCAGCAGCGGCGGCAACAGCGCCTATCGCCTCGCCGCGGTGTGGAACCGTTTCGAGGTCGGGGCAGAACTCGCCGCGGCACTGGCGCCGTTCGCCGGCAAGCCGGTGCTGCTGGTCGACGACCTCGCCGACAGCCGGTGGACCCTCACCGTCGCCGGGCGGCTGCTGCGCCGGGCGGGCACCTCGGCCGTGTTGCCGTTCACTCTGGCCCTGCGTTCCTGAGTTCCTGCGTTCCTGAGTTACTGAGTTCCTGAGCTCCTGAGTTCCTGAGCTCCAGACGCCGGGCCCGAATCGGCGAAGACACATTGTTCCGGTAGGCTCCCCGAGGCATTCAGAACCTGGGAGACCCGTGACATCGACGCTCAAGACCGAGAGGCCTGCTCCGGCGGCGCCAGGCGAAACCACCGTGCGCCGGGACATTCAGGGCCTGCGCGCCGTGGCTGTCGTCGCCGTCGTGCTGAACCACGTGATCCTGTGGCCGACCGGCGGTTTCATCGGCGTCGACATCTTCTTCGTCATCTCGGGGTTCCTGATCACCGGGATCCTGCTCCGCGACCACGAGGCAACCGGCACGATCTCGCTCCGACGCTTCTACGCCCGGCGCATCCGCCGCATCGCACCGGCCGCGGTGACCGTGCTGGCCGTCACGGCGGTCCTCGCCCACTTCCTGTTCAACAGCTCCCGGGCGCTCTCGACGCTCTGGGACGCCGCCTGGTCCTTCGTCTTCGCGGCGAACTGGCACTTCACGGCCATCGGCACGGACTACTTCCACGCGACCGACCCGGCCTCGCCGCTGCAGCCGTACTGGTCGCTCTCGGTCGAGGAACAGTTCTACCTCGTCTGGCCGATCGCGGTGCTCCTCGTGCTCTCCGTGGGCGCGAAACGCCTGGGGAGCGCCCGCCGCGGCAGGGCCGCCCTCGGTGTGGTGGCGGTCGTCGTCATTGTCGCATCCTTTTTTTATGCCCTCGGTGAGAGCGCGACCACGCCGGCGGCCGCGTACCTGTCCACGTTTTCCCGGGTCTGGGAGCTCGGCATCGGCGCCCTCCTCGCCGCGGCGGCGCCGCTGTTCCTGAAGATCCCCGTTGCGCTGCGCGGGCTCCTCGGCTGGGCCGGCCTCCTCGGAATCCTGGCCGGCTTCTTCCTGATCGACGACACCCTGGCGTTTCCCGGCCCCTGGGCGGCCGTCCCCGTCGCGGCGACCGCGCTCGTGATCGTCGGCGGGATCACCGGCCCGCAGCACTACCTGTTCCCCCTGACGAACCCGCTCAGCGTCTGGATCGGCGACCTGTCCTACTCGCTCTACCTCTGGCACTTCCCGGTGATGGTGTTCCTGCTGATGGCGGACCCCACGCTCAGCGTGCAGGTCATCCTCGGCATGATCCTCGCGCTCTCGATCGTGTCGTACTACCTCATCGAACAACCCATGCACCGGTCGCCGTGGCTGCAACGCTTCGGCGGGTCCGCGGAGTCGAGCCGCCTCGCCTGGCGCACCTGGCGGGAGAAGTTCGGCTCCCAGTTCATCCTCGCCGGGTTGAGCCTGTTCGTGATCGCGACCGTGATCGGTGTCAGCGCCCAGGTCACGCTGCACGGCACGAGCGCGCCGGCCGCGCCCATCGCCGCGCCGGGCCCCGTGGAGGATCCGACAGCGCAGCTGCAGGCCGACCTCGGCGCGGCCGCCTCATCGACCGAGTGGCCGGGCACCCTCTCCCCCTCGCTCGACGACGCGATCGCAACGACGTCGAACAACAACCCGGCGAAGGGCTGCTTCGAGATCGGAAGCACGCCGAACTTCGACGGGTGCACCTGGGGCAACTCGGACGCCCCGAACCAGATGTACCTCGTGGGCGACTCGACGGCCCTCGCATACGCGCCCGCGTTCAAGGCCATGGCGGAGGGCAGCAACGGGCAGTGGAAGATCACCACGATCGGACTGTACGGCTGCCGGTTCACCGCCGTGCCCGTGCAGAACGACGGCGCCGGCGTGATGGATGCCTGCCCCCAGCGTAAACAGGACGTGGCCCAGCGCATCGTGGCCGACAACCCCCGGCTCGTCGTGATCTCGAACGCGTACGCCCTCGGCAAGATGCCCGACCGGACCGCTCTCTCCGCGGAGACCCTGGTCGCGTCGACGGCCGCGGAGGCGGCTACCTACAACGCCGCGGGCCGGATCGTCTACCTCGCCCCGCCGCCCCTCGGCGCGAACCTCGGCCAGTGCTATTCGCCGGTCTCGAGCCCGCAGAACTGCAACACGGGCATCGACCAGGCCTGGCAGGACTTCGCGGCGGCCACCACCGCGTTGAACGGAACCGGCAGCTACTTCGTGTCCTCGCTGCCGTTCAGCTGCTACAACGGCGCCTGCCCCGCTTTCGCGGGCACGATCCCGACCAAGTACGACACCGTACACATGACCGCAGCGTATTCGGCCCACATCGCGCCGGCCATCCGTTTCGCCTTCGGGGCACTCGGCCTGATGTAGGCGCGCCGTTTCCGGCGCGCTCAGGCGACCCTGACCTCGATCTCGCCCGGTTCGGCGGCCTCGCTGCCGAAGACCAGGAACCGGTTGGCGATCTTGTCCGTGAAGAACCTGTCGTGGCTGACGACGACCACGGCTCCGGGGAAGTGCACGAGGGCGCGCTCCATCACCTGGGTGCTCGACAGGTCGAGGTGGTTGGTCGGTTCGTCGAGCAGCAGCACGGAGGCCCCGGAGAGCAGGCACTGCGCCATCGCGACGCGCGCCTTCTGCCCGCCGGAGAGGTTCCCGATCGTCTGCTTGAGGTCGGCCTCGGAGAACTGGAACATCGCGAGGAAACGGTTCACCGATTTGCGCGTCGCGGTGAACGCGAGGCTGCCGGGCATGGCGTTGACCGCGTGCGTGACCGTGTCCTTCTCGTCGAGCTCGGCGAGGACCTGGTTGTAGCTGACCGGCGCGATGCCGCCCGCCCAGGTCACGGACCCGGAGTCGGCCTTCTCCTCGCCGTCGAGGACCCGGAGCAGGGTCGTCTTGCCGCTGCCGTTGGCGCCGAGCACCACGATCCGGTTGCCCCGCCGGACCTCGAAGCTCAGGTCGGAGAACAGGGCCTTGTCGCCGTAGGACTTGCTCAGGCCCTCGACCCGGCAGAGCACGTCCTTGACGTGCAGGCCGCGGTAGATCTCCGTGATGATCTGGTCGACCGGGCGGGGAGCCCGCGCCTTCTTGATCTGAGCCAGCTGGCCGTCGAGGGTGCGGCTCGCGGCCTTCGCCGCCTCCCGGCGGTCGGAGATCCCCTCTGACTCGAATGCGAGGAGTTCGGATTCGTGCACGAACTGCTGTTCGAGCGTCTTGAGCCGGAACTGCTTCTGGATGACGTACTCGCCGAAGTTGCCGGGGTACTCGTGCAGGTGGAAGTTCTCGACCTCGATGATGCGGGTGACGACGGCGTCGAGGAACTTCCGGTCGTGCGAGACGATGATCGCCGCACCGTGGAAGTCGCGGAACCAGGCCTCGAGCCACTCGACGCCGGCGACGTCGAGGTAGTTGGTGGGCTCGTCGAGCAGGAGGACGTCGGGGTCCTCGAGCAGGATCTTGGCGAGCGCGGCCCGGTTGCGCCAGCCGCCGGAGAGCTCGTCGATCGCGCAGACGCGGTGGGCCTCGTTGAAACCGAGGGTGCTGAGTGCCGTGTCGATCCGGCGCGGGTAGTCCCAGCCGCCGAGCCGGTCCATGTCCTCGAAGAGTTCGGCCTGGCGGTGCAGGAGCGCGTCGTAGTCCGTGGCCACGGCGATCGCCGCGTCGATGGACGCGAGTTCGGCTTCGATGGCCTTGATCGGAGCGAAGAGGCCGTGCAGGACCTCGGTGATCGTGGACGAGCCGTCCAGTTCGGAGAACTGCGAGAAGTACCCGATCGAGACGCCGCTTTCGAGGGTGACGGTTCCGGTGTCCGGTGCCACCTGGTCGAGGATGAGCTTGAGGATCGTGGTCTTCCCCGACCCGTTCTTCCCGATCAGGCCGACGCGGTC
The DNA here is from genome assembly GCF_004402485.1 of Cryobacterium algoricola. Classification (GTDB taxonomy): domain Bacteria; phylum Actinomycetota; class Actinomycetes; order Actinomycetales; family Microbacteriaceae; genus Cryobacterium; species Cryobacterium algoricola. The sequence continues at coordinate 872,998 of NZ_SOFG01000004.1, forward strand.
GCCAGTCTCCAAACGGAAATGGGCATCGCGCAGGATCTGCGTCTTCTCGAATCGAACACTGACGTCGTTCAGCCTGATCAGGCTCATTGCTGCTGTCCTCTCGAGGGACGCCCAGGGAATTCGGCGAGCGGAGCCCAGTCGAGTCTACAAAACCCTCAGCGCAGCACGTCCATCCGGGCGGGGTCGTCGGGGTCGTGCGGCACCCCGCTGCGGGTGGACAGCATCCCGAGGCGCACGAGGTCGATGCCGAACAGGTCCGGCCGGCCGTGCACGCGACGGCGCCAGGCAACCGGGACGGCCTCGAGTCCCCACCGGCCCGCGAGCAGCGCGCCGGCGGCGGCCACGCTGGCGGGGTCCGCGCCGCTGTGCGCAGCACGGGAGATCACCTGTTCGACGAGCGAGGCATCCGCAGCACCGGCCTCGCCGAGGATCGCCCACGCGCCCTGCAGCACGCCACCGACCGCGCCCACGCGCTGCACGTCGACCGTCCGCCCCTGCCCGGCCGCAGCGAGGTGGGCTTCCCAGGCGGCGCGCGCCTCTGCGGGCAGGGTCGCGAGTCCGGCCCGGGGATCGAGGCGGCCCTCGAGGACGGCCACGCGGAGCGAGAGCCCGAAGAGCACAGCCGCATCGCCGGTGCCGGGGTCGGCGTCGGGGTCGGCGTCGGTACGATCCAATCCGGTCACCGCCGTTCCGCGGCCGGAGCCGACCAGCCGGGCGGCTTCGGCGAGCGCAACCGGGTCGTCGAGGAGGGCGAGTGCGACGGGCGCCGTTCGGAGCAGGCGTCGGCCGGCCGCGAGCCGCACCGCCTCCGGATCGTCGGCTCCCGGACCCGAGGCTCCCGGTTCGGCATTTGCGCCGAGTTCCTCCCAGAGGTCCGCCTCTCGGGGGTCGCGGCCGTCGGCCATGAGCAGCGCGAGGTCCACGGCGGCGGCCGTCCGCTCGGACCACGCGAAGTCGTCGCCGGATGCCAGGGCATCCCCGGCGGCGAGCCCCAGCAGGACAGCGGCGGACCGATCGTGCTGTTCGGGTGTGAGCACAGCGACCTCCCTGGCAGGAGCGACGACATCGGATGCGCGCAGCATACGTCCCGGCCGCACGGCCGACAAGGCCGGAACCCCCGTCCACCACCCCCGTTCGCGATACCGGAGAACGGCCGGCGGGGCGTCATTGCGCGTCATGGGAATAGTCGGAGTCGCCTGCTCCTTGTTAGTCTTCGGACGTCCCCGGTGAATGCACCAGGCCCGGAGACTCCCTCCCGTGAAGGACCGCCACCCTGGTCCTCCACCTTCCGAAGCGTCAAACCGGCGGTTCGATTCCCTGCATTCGCGTTAGGCACTCCCATGAAGCTCAAGTTCTCCTCCGCGCTCGTCGCGGGAGCCATCGTCACCCTCGCGGCACTGTCGCTCACCGCGTGCGCCGCCGGCGGCACCGCCGGAAGCACTGCCGGAAGCACGAACGGCGCATCGACCGCCGACGATTCCCTCACCAAGGTGCAGAAGGCCGGAACACTCACCGTCGGCACAGAGGGCACCTACCGCCCGTTCTCGTTCCACGAGAACGGTTCCGGGGACATCACCGGCTATGACGTCGACGTCGTCAAGGCCGTCGCGGCCAAGCTCGGTGTCAGTGCCACGTTCCAGGAGACGCAGTGGGACGGCATCTTCGCCGGCCTCGAGGCCGGCCGCTTCGATGCGATCGCCAACCAGGTCTCGATCACTCCCGAGCGCACCGCCAAGTACGTCTTCTCCACCCCGTACACCTACTCGACCGGCGTCATCGTGGTCAAGGCCGACAACACCTCGATCACCTCGTTCGACAGCCTCTCCGGAAAGACGACCGCGCAGTCGCTCACGAGCAACTGGAACACTCTCGCCACCCAGAGCGGCGCCAACGTCCAGGCCGTCGAGGGCTGGGCGCAGTCGGTCGCCCTTGTCGAGCAGGGCCGGGTCGACGCCACGATCAACGACAACCTGACGTTCCTCGATTACAAGAAGAACAACGACGCCTCCGGCCTCAAGGTCGCCGCGACGACGACCGACAAGTCGGAGAGCGCCCTCGCGTTCGCCGGCGGCAGCACCGCCCTCGCCACTGCGGTCGACGCCGCCCTCGCCGATCTGGCCGCCGACGGTACCCTGACCTCGATCTCGGAGAAGTACTTCGGGGCCGACGTCTCGAAGTAACCAGCAGATGACTCAGTCGAACTGGGATCTCGCCCTCAGCGCGCTGGGCCCGATCCTGATGGGCGCTATCCAGGGCACGATTCCGCTCGCGCTCGTCTCGTTCGCGCTCGGTCTCGTGCTCGCGCTCGCCCTCGCGCTGATGCGGCTGTCCCGGCTGCGCTGGCTCTCCGCGATCGCCCGGGTGTTCATTTCGATCGTGCGGGGAACCCCGCTGCTCGTGCAGCTCTTCGTGATCTTCTACGGGCTGCCCTCGCTGGGTCTGCTGATCGACCCGTGGCCGAGCGCCGTGATCGCCTTCTCCATCAATGTCGGCGGGTACGCGGCCGAGGTGATCCGTGCCGCGATCCTCTCCGTGCCCCAGGGCCAGTGGGAGGCGGCGTGGATGGTCGGGATGTCGCGCCGCAAGGCCCTGACCCGGATCATCCTGCCGCAGGCCGCCCGCGTCTCCGTCCCCCCGCTGTCGAACACCTTCATCAGCCTCGTCAAGGACACCTCCCTCGCCTCGCTGATCCTCGTCACCGAACTCTTTCGACAGGCCCAGAAGGTCGCGGCCTTCAGCCAGGAATTCATGCTGCTCTATCTCGAGGCCGCGCTCGTGTACTGGGTGATCTGTCTCGTGCTCTCGACCGTGCAGAGCCGGCTCGAAAAGCGATTGGACCGCTATGTCGCCCACTGACACCCCGCTCGACCCGCCGCGCGAACCGCAGACCGAACCGCAGCCCGGCGACGGGACGGCGCCAGCGGCATCCGCTGCCCTGCTGAGCGTGCGCGGCCTGCGCAAGAGCTTCGGAACGACCCGGGTACTCGAATCGATCGACCTCACCGTCGGCCGGGGCCGGGTGCTCGCCCTGATCGGCCCCTCCGGCTCGGGGAAGACCACGATCCTGCGCTGCCTGAACGGGCTCGAGACCGCGGACGGCGGCACGATCACGATCACCGCCGCGGAAGCAGACCCCGCGGCCGCAGGCGCAACACCCGCCGGCACCGGGACGGGCACCGAGCTGACGGTCGACTTCGGCGCAGCGGGGGGCCCGCGCGACAAGCAGCTCGCCGCCCTGCGCGACCGGTCGGCCATGGTGTTCCAGAACTACAACCTGTTCCCGCACAATACCGTGCTCGAGAACGTGCTCGAGGGACCGGTCGTGGTCCAGCGCCGTCCGAAGGCCGAGGTCACCGCGGAGGCGCTCGCCCTCCTCACCCGGGTGGGTCTGGCCGACAAGACGGATGCCTACCCATTCGAGCTCTCCGGCGGCCAGCAGCAGCGGGTCGGCATCGTCAGGGCTCTCGCACTCCGGCCCCAGCTTCTCCTCTTCGACGAGCCCACCTCATCCCTCGACCCTGAACTGGTCGGAGACGTGTTGCGCCTGATCAAGGAACTCGCGATCGAGGGCTGGACGATGGTGATCGTCACCCACGAGCTCGAATTCGCGCGTGAGGTCGCGAGCGAGATCGCCTTCGTCGACGGCGGCAGGATCGTCGAACACGGCGATCCGAAGCAGGTGCTCCGGCACCCGCGCGAGGAACGCACCCGGCAATTCCTGCACCGCCTGCTCAACCCGTTCTGAACCCGCCAGCCCGGCCCGTCGTCGCCGCCCGGCCGCGCCGATATCGTGGTGCCATGGCAACAGCAGCGGCGACCACCCACCGACGGCTCTTCGGGGCCTTCCGTCTCGCGCTCGGGGCGCTCCTCTTCGCGAGTGTGCTCACCCAGATCGTCGACCAGGCCGTGCACGACGCCTTCGTGCCGACGGAGTACTTCGGGTATTTCACGGTGCAGTCGAGCCTCGTGAACGCGGCCGTCCTGCTGTGGGGTGGTTCCCTGGCCCTCCGCTACCGGGCAGACCCGGAACTCTTCACCCGGATCAGGATGTCGGGGCTCTGCTACGCGATCGTGACCGCGGTCGTCTACAACGCACTGCTGCGGAATGTGGTGTCGGACGGGTTCACCGGGATCGCCTGGCCGAACGAGGTCCTGCACGTCTGGGCGCCGATCCTCATCCTGGTCGATTGGCTCCTCGCCCCCGGCCGGCCCGCCCTCGCCTGGAAGACCCTGGGATTCGCCCTGCTGTATCCGGTCGCGTGGGTCGTCTACGCGGTGATCCGCGGCGCCGCCACCGGGTTCTACACCTACCCGTTCCTCGACCCGACCGGACCCGGCGGGTATGCGAGCGTCGGCGGCTACGTGCTCGGAATCGCCGTCGTCATTGCGGGCCTCGCGGCCGCGGCGATCTCCGTGAGCCGGGCCGGGCATGCGACGGGGGTCACGGCTTCGACAGCTGTTCCGGTGGAAGATCCGGCAACATCCGTGTCGCCGCCAGATGACGCTCGCGCATCGCGAGGAACAGCGGGAAGCTGAACGCGAAGGCCAGGACGAACGCGAGGACGACGTAGAGCCACGCGCGCTTCATGCCGAGTCGGCGCGCTTCGACGATGATCAGGATGCTTCCGGCCACGGCCGTCACGAGCAGGTCGACCGTGAGCGACGACACCGAGGGGCCGCTGCCGGTCCAGTCGCCGAGGTAGTCGCGCGCCTGGCTGATCGAGAGGATGTTGTACGTCCAGGTGCCGATCAGGCCGGCGACGCTCAGGCCGAGGTACACGAGCGCGAGCGGGTTCCAGTTCCGGGTCATGCAGCCAGTATGCCGCCGTCCCCGCCCGTCCCCCCTCGCGAGAGCGGAGTTTTGGCCCTTAAACTGCCGATTTAAGGGCCAAAACTCCGCTCTCGCGGGGAGGAGAGGAGACTGGCGCGGGTCAGTCGGCGGGGCCGGCGGTGAGGGTCGCGGATGCGGTGTGGGTTGCGCCGGCGGTGTCCGTCCAGGTGATCGTGACCGTGTCACCGGGGTTGTCTGCCGCGAGGGTCGAGGTGAGGTCGGCGGCCGAGGCGATCGTGGTGCCGTCGACCTGGGTGACGGTGTCCCCGGCGACGAGCCCGGCGGTGGCGGCGGCGGAACCGTCGACGACCGCCGTGATCACGGCCGAGTCACCGGTCGTGGCCGTCGAGCCGGTGGTACCGGATGCCGCGCCGAGGCTGCCGCGGTAGCTGCGGCCGTTGACCGAGCCCGTGTCCGTCGATGCCGTCGCGCTCGTACCGACCGCGACCCCGAGGAACGCCGGGTAGCCGATCGTGATCGTGCTGGTTTCGACGCCGGTGTGGATCAGGCTGACGACGTCGAGGGCGGCGGCGATCGTGATCGCGAAGCCGCTGATGGCCGTCGTTCCTGAGGACGCCGCCGTGTCGATGCCGATGACCTCACCGTCGGCGTCGTAGAGGGGCCCGCCGGAGTCGCCGGACTGGATGTCCGCGTCGACCTGGATCAGGCCGGTCAGGGTCTCGGCGTCCGAGGCGTCCTCGCTCGAGGCGGTGATCGTCTGGCCCACGCTCGTGACGGTGCCGGCCGCCGCGGTGAGGGTGCTCGTTCCGCCGGCGTTGCCGACCCCGGTGACCGCGTCCCCCGCCGCGACGGCGGAGGTCGAGTCGAGGGTGGCGGGAATCAGCCCGGAGGCATTCTCGAGTTTCAGCACGGCGATGTCCTGTGAGGCATCGGTACCGACGACATCCGCCACGTAGCTGGCGCCGGTCGAGACGACCGTCACACTGATGCTCGTCGCGCCGTCGATGACGTGGTTATTGGTGAGGATTTCCCCGCTCGACGTGAGGACGATGCCCGTGCCGGCCGCCTCGGCGCTCTGGTACTTCAGCACGGTATCGATGACGACGACGCCGACAGACTGCGCGTCCGTCGCCGCGGTGGTGTCGAGCGCGGTCGCCGTCGTAGCGGATGCGGTGCCGGACCCGTAGTCGGAGGGCCCGCCGGGGCGCAGGCCGGCGGTACCGAGGGTCGCGGATCCCGCTGAGCCGGTGGACCCCGATACCGAGCCGGACGTGCCGGTGCCGGACGAGCTGCTCGAGGACGAGGCTGCTGCGACGACCTGGGCGACGGCCATCGAGGAGAAGTACAGGCCGGCACCCGTGGTCGCGGTGACGAGGGCTGCGGCGAGTCCCAGCGAGACGATCACGCCGGGCCGGAAGCGGGGCCGGTGGAAGGCCGGATTGGCGACGGGTGCTGCGGGGCTGATGCTCGTGGATCCCGTGCCAGTGGGTTCGGTGCCAGTCATTGTGAGATCCTTTTCCTCCGGGTGACGGCCAGACCGTCGCGACTGGTTCCCACCCAAGTCCCGGAAGCTATCGGATCTCTATGAGGCGCCGAGGTACTGGCCTAGAGGCTCCCGCCCATCGACTGTGAGCCCCTCCGGACCTGCGGGCCGGTCAGGCGAGCACGGCCTCAGACCAGTACTGCTTCAGACCAGTACCGTGCTCGCGATTTCGCTGAAGCCCTGGTCGGTGACGGTGACCGCGAGCTTCGCCGGGATCTGTTCCTTCATCGAGTCGACGTGGCTGATCAGGCCGATGGTGCGGCCGCCGGCACGCAGGCCGTCGAGGGTGCTCATCGCTGTCTCGAGCGTTTCGCTGTCCAGCGAGCCGAAGCCCTCGTCGACGAAGAGTGTGTCCAGGGCGATTCCGCCGGCCTGATGCGAGACGACCTCGGCGAGTCCGAGGGCCAGGGCGAGGGAGGCGAGGAAGGTCTCGCCACCGGAGAGCGACTGGGTCGGCCGGGCCCTGCCGGTGTGCTGGTCGAGGATGGCGAGTCCCAGCCCGGACTGGGTGCCCCGATACTGCAGGGAATCGTCGTGTTCGAGGGCGTACCGGCCGCCGGTCATGTCCCGCAGGCGCCCGTTCGCGGCGAGGATGATCTCCTCGAGTTGCGCGGCGAGCACGTAGGTTTCGAGTTTCATCCGTTTGGTGTTCGGTTCCTCGCCGTGCACGACCGCGGCGAGCTCCCGCACCTGGGTCTGGGTCACGAGCAGGGTCGCCGAGGTGGCGATGAGCGCACGGGCCTCGGTGACGACGACGGCGAGTTCCTTCCCGCGCACGGCGAGAGTCCCCTGCACGGCGAACGCCTCGTCCCTGGCCTCGGCAGCGGCGGCCAGGGCGGCCCTGGCCGGTTCCAGGTCGAGCGCGGCATCGGGCAGGTCGGCGAGCTCGGGTTCGGCCAGCACGGCGCGAACCGCCGCGAGCTGATCGTCGTGGGAGCGGATGCCGGTCTCCCGCGCCGCGATCTCGGCCGGCGTCAGTCGTGCGGCGACGACTTCCGCTTCTTCGGCGAACCCTTCGGCCGTGAGCCGACCGGCCACGGCCGCTGAGGCGGCGTCGAGGGCACGTTCTCGTTCGCCACTGAGGGCACGGGCCGCCTGGAGGGTGCGCGCCGACTCGAGTTCGACGCGCAGGCTCTCCGCCCGCTCGGTGATGGAGGCGTAGCCCGCCGAGTGGCGGTCGACCCGTTCTTTGATCGCGATTCGGCGGCCTCGGAGTTCGGTGAGCCGTGTCGCGGCCTCGTCCCTGCCGGAGTGCGCCCCGGCCAGGGTCGCGCGCGCGTGGTCGAGCTCGGTACGCAGCCGCAGCCGCTCGGCACCGAGCTCCGTTTCCCGCCCCGCCGCCGAGCGCGCGCTCTCGAGTACGGTGAGCGCGTCGGCGCGTGAGGCCGCGCGGTCGGTTTCCGTGCCTGGACCGGCGGCGGCGCGGGCGGCCGCAGCGCGCGCACCGAGAGTGAGGACCTCGCCGTTGCTGCGCTCGAGGTCGTCCTGGGCACGGGTCATGTCGGCGAGAGCGTTCTCGATGTCGGCCTCGGTGACCGGCTCTCCTGGCGCAGCCGCGGGGTGCGGATGCACCGGGGAACCGCACACTCCACAGGGTTGGCCGGCGACGAGCCGGCCGGCGAGCTCGCCGGCGTGGTCGACGAGTCGCTTGGCGACGAGGTTCCGGTAGTGCCCGGCGGCGTCGGCATTCCCGGCGGCGGCCGCGGCATGCCGGCTGCGTGCAGCATCGAGGTCCGACTCGAGTGCGGCAGCCTCGGCGGCTGCCGCGTCCGCGGCCTCGGCGCGGGCGAGCGCGGCGACGGCCTCCGGTTCGAGGGCGGCGTCGCGGGCGAGCACGGCGAGGTCCCTGTCGAGATCGTCAAGCTGTGCGGGAGCGGCGTCGATCCTGGCCTGCAGCTCGTCGAGCGCCGACTGGGCCTTCGCGAGCCCGGTTTCGGCCACCAGGATCTCGGCGACCAGGGCCGGCAGCTCCTCCTCGGCAGCGAGGACGTCATTGAGGGATCCGAGCTGTTCGAGGAGCAGGTCGATGGTGGTGGAGAGCGGGACGGTCTCCTGGTCGTCACTGTGCTGGTCGTCACTGTGCTGGTCGTCACTGTGCTGGTCGTCGCCGTGCTGGTCGTCAGCGTGCTGGTCGTCAGCGTCGGAACCATGGATCGTGAGCCAGTTCTCCCGCGCCGCCGCCTCCGCCCGCGCTGCGTCGAGGGCGGAGGCGAGAGCGGCGACCTCGGTTTCGATCTGGGGCCACACCCGGGCGGCTCGGTGGGCGACCGCAAGGTCCTCACGGTCCACGTCGACGGCGGCGCTGCGGTCGTCGAGCAGGGAGAGGGTGGCTGCCGCGGCGACCTTGCGGTCCTGTCGGGCACGCAGCTCTTCCTCGGTGCGGAGCACCGCGGTCGCGTCGATCAGTGCGGCGTCCGCACCGGCCGCCGCGGCGACGGCGATGGCGAGTGCCTGCTCGAGTTCGGCGACGGCCGCGTCGAACCAGGCCGGGTCCGGTGCGATGGTGCCGGATCCGGCATCCACGGGCAGGTGCCGGGCAGCGGCGGCGGCGAGAGAATCGAGCCGCACGCGCACGCCGGTGAGTTCGTCGTCGAGGGCCTTCCGACGCGTGATGAGTTCGGTCTCCAGGCTCTGGAACCTGCTCGTGCCAAACAGAGTGCGCAGGACCTCGCGGCGATCGTCGGTCTTGGCGAGCAGGAACCTTTGGAACCGGTTCTGCGCGAGCAGGATCACCTGCAGGAACTGGTCCTGTTTGAGCGGCAGGATGCGGGCGAGTTCGTTCCCGACATCGACCGGGCGTGTCGCGATCCCCCGCCAGCCGTCGACAGCACCGCCTTCGGCACCCACGTCGAGGTCCCGGATCTCGAGCCGGGCGTCCGGTGCGGACGGGGTCGTGCCGACACCGTTCTTCTTCGCCTTGAGGTATTTGGGGGTGCGGAAGATGCGATAGTCGTGCCCGTTCAGACCGAACTCGAGCTCGACGAAGGTGGGATCACCGGGTTCGCAGTGGTCGCTGCGCAACTGCGATTCGGTGCCCTCGTAGCGCGGAACGCTGCCGTAGAGGGCGAAGCAGACCGCGTCGAGGATGCTCGACTTGCCCGCACCGGTCTTGCCGGTGATCAGGAAGATGCCGTCGTCATCGAAGCTCTCGAAGTCGACGACCTGCTCGTTCTTGAACGGGCCGAATCCCGCGAGCCGCAGGCGTTTGATCTTCACGTGGTGGTCCTCCTGGTCTCGGACCTCACTGGGTGACTTCCTTCAGTTCCCCGGCCGCGAGCAGTTCGGCGACGAGGTCCCGCTCGAACTCCGTCTCACCGACGCCGTTGCGCACGAAGCTCAGGAACCCGGCGACGATGTCGGGATCGGTCTGCCGGTTGATCCGCTCGGCGTAGCTCTCGCTTCCGGTGTCCATGACGACCGCCGGCCGGTGTTCGAGCGCGACGCAGTGCGGGAAACGCTTCTGGAGTGCCCGCATGCCGTCGAGCGGCCGGACCTGGTCGGTGAGCACGGCCGACACCCAGTCCTCTTCGAATTCGGTGAACCTGTCTGCGGTGAGGAGTTCCTCGAGCTCGCCGGTGAGCACGCTGAGCCTCCGCGGAACCGGGAGGGCGACCCACTCGATCTCGAGTTCGGAGCCCTGCCCCTGCTGCTGTTGTCCGCTGCCGGCCGGGCCGAGGTCCACCTGCCAGGCTCCGCGGGGCTTGCCGGCCTCGGCGAACGAGTAGTGCAGGGGCGCCCCGGAGTAGCGCACCCGATCTTCGAGCCTGGCTCGCCCGTGGATGTGCCCGAGTGCGACGTAGTCCGGGCCCTTGAACACGCTGACCGGCACGAGGTCGAGCCCGCCGGCGGTGATGTCCCGCTCGACGTCGGTCGCTTCCTTCGCGGGCGCGACGCCGGCCGCGAAGCAGTGTGCGAGCACGACCGAGCGGCCGCCGCGCACCAGGATGTCGGCGCGGATCCGTTCCATGACGAAGGTGAGCACCTGTTCGTGGGTCTTGAGCACCTGCTCGGGGCGCGTCTCTGTGGAATAGAGGTGGCGGACCAGTGCAGGTTCGAGAAAGGGGATGCCGTAGAAATGCACGGGGCCGTGCTCATCGGTGAGGGTGACCGGCGTCGCGACCTGCTCGGGCCGGGTGATCACATGGATGCCGGCAAGGCCGGCCCACTCGGACTGGAACCCGAGCCTGGTGGCCGAGTCGTGGTTGCCGCTCGTCATGATGATCTGCGCGCCGGCCTGCCGGATCTCGCGGAGGGCCGTCGAGAGGAGCAGGTAGCTGTCCGCTGAGGGCATCGCCGAGTCGAACACATCGCCGGCGACGACGACGACATCGATCGAACGATCGCGGACCACGTCGACGAGCGCGTCCAGCACGATCCGGAGATGGTCGAGGGTCGAGTGAGTGTGGAACGTGCGCCCGATATGCCAGTCCGACGTGTGCAGGATCCTCATGGTCGTCACGCTACCGCCCTGCACCGACACGGCCCGATCGGCCCGCCCAACAGCATCCATCTTTGTTCTTCTGTGTTTTCCTTGACAAACAAAAAGAAACACAGATATTGTGGTGTCAATCCTGATCGAAGAGATCGGGCCGCGCGGTGGCGGGGGGTCACTCAAAGACGAGGAGGTATCATGTTTGCGGAAGAACGGCAGGCGCTGATCGCCGAACTCGTCACGACCGCCAGCCGGGTCACCGTCAATGAACTTGCAACTCGCTTCGACATCACCCCGGAAACGGTGCGCCGCGACCTCGATACGCTCGAGGGTTCCCGGCAGTTGCGTCGAGTCCATGGCGGTGCCGTGGCCCTGGACCGCCTCAGCCTGTCCGAGCCGAGCCTGGCCGAACGGCAGACCCAGCGACACGACGAGAAAGAGCGCATCGCCGCGGCGGCGTTCGCCATGATCCCGACCAGCCAGTCCGGGTCGATCATCCTCGATGCCGGCACCACCACCGAACTGCTCGCCGACCGCCTCGCCGACTGGACCTCCGCCGGCCCCGACGACCAGCTCCTCGTGATCACCAACGCCGTTCCGATCGCATACAAGCTCGCGGGCAACGAGGAAATCCAGCTCCACCTCCTCGGCGGTCGCGTCCGCGGCCTGACCCGCGCGGTCGTCGGCCAGAGCACGGTCGCCCAGCTCGAGGGTCTCCGTCCCGACATCGCGTTCATCGGCGCCAACGGCGTGCACGCCATCTTCGGCCTCAGCACCCCCGACCTCGTCGAATCGTCCGTGAAGACCGCCATCGTCCGATCGGCACGGCTCGTCGTCGCGCTCGCCGATTCCACCAAGCTCGACGAAGAAACCCTGGTGCGGTTCGCCGCGCTCGGCGACATCGACGTGCTCATCACGGACGCCCTCCCATCACCGGAACTTTCCGCGGCCCTCGCCGCGGCTGACGTAGAGGTTGTGATCGCGTGATCATCACGCTTACCCCGAATCCGAGCCTTGACCGCACGATTTCGCTCGACGGCGTCCTCGCCCGCGGCGAGGTACAGCGCGCCGTGGCGAGCCATGTCGAGCCGGGGGGCAAGGGTGTCAACATCTGCCGCGCCCTCGAGGCCTCCGGCGTGGAGAGCCTCGCCATCCTGCCGGGCGACGCCCTCGATCCCGTCCTGATCGCGCTTACCGAGGCGGGCATCCCGCACCTCGGCATGCCGATCGGTGCGAGCATCCGCAGCAACGTCGCCATCACCGAGCCCGACGGCACCACGACCAAGGTCAACGTGCCCGGCCCGGTGCTGACCCCCGCGCAGCAGACCGAACTCATCGAGCTCGTGCTCGACCGGGCGGATGGCGCGGGCTGGGTCGTGCTCGCCGGCTCGCTGCCCCCGGGCGCGCCCGTCGATTTCTACGCGGACATCATCCGCAAGCTCCGCGCCCGCTACGGAGCCGCGGCCCCGAAGGTCGCCGTCGACTCCTCCGGCGCCCCGTTCGCCGCCGCCGTCGGCGCCGGCCCCGACCTGATCAAACCGAACGGTGAGGAACTCGCCGAGCTCACCGGCATCCCGGACCCCGAGGCGCTCGAGGGCAATCCCGCCATGGTCGCCACGGCATCCGCCCGGCTTGTCGCCGGCGGCGTCGGCGCCGTCCTCGCAACACTCGGCGCCCAGGGGGCCGTGCTGACGACGAAGGACGGGTCCTGGCTCGCCCAGACCCCGCCCATGGTCGCCGTGAGCACCGTCGGCGCCGGCGACTCGTCGCTGGCCGGTTTCCTGCTCAGCGACCTGGCCGGCGGGAACGCCCCCGATTCACTCCGCCAGGCGGCGGCCCACGGGGCCGCAGCCGCATCTTTGCCCGGATCAACCGTTCCGGCACTGAACCAAACAAAGCCCAGCGACGTCACCGTGACGCAGCTGACCCATCCAAAGGAGGATGTCCAGTGAGTGCACTGATCACCCCGGAGCTCGTCGCTCTGGATAAGAACCTCGGAGCCGCTCCCTCGAGCGTCATCCGGCGACTCGCCGAGCTCGTTGTCGGCGCAGGCCGGGCCACCGAGATCGAGAGCCTGTACGCGGATGCTCTCGCCCGCGAAGCGAAGACGGCCACCGGCATCCCGGGCGGCCTGGCCATCCCGCATTGCCGCTCCGCCGCCGTTACCGAGCCGACCCTCGCGCTTGCCCGGCTGTCGACCCCGGTCGACTTCGGTGCAGGAGACGGCCCCGCGGACCTGGTCTTCCTGATCGCAGCGCCGGCAGGCGCGGACCAGGAACACCTTAAGATCCTCGCGAAGCTGTCCCGCTCGCTGATGAAGCCCGCCTTCACGGCCGCATTGCGCGCGGCGAAGACGCCCGCGGAAATCGTCGAGCTCGTCACCAACGTCGTCTCTCCCGTTCCCGTCGCCGCCGGCGTCGCCGCGGCAGCCCCCGCGGTGTCGACGTCCACCGGCGTGAAGCGCCTCGTCGCCGTCACCGCCTGCCCCACCGGCATCGCGCACACCTACATGGCCGCTGAGGCCCTCTCTGCCGCCGCGGAAGCCGCCGGCGTCGAGATGCAGGTCGAGACCCAGGGGTCTGCCGGACTCACCATGCTCGACCCGGCGATCATCGCCGCCGCCGACGCCGTGATCTTCGCGGTCGACGTCGACGTGCGCGGTCGCGAGCGTTTCGCGGGCAAGCCCGTCATCCAGGTTCCGGTCAAGCGCGGCATCGACGAACCGGCCAAGCTCATCGCGGACGCGATCGCAGCCTCCCAGAACCCGAACGCCCGCCGCGTCGGCGGAACCGCCGGGGCAGCGGAGGTCGACGAGAAGAACGAGCACTTCGGCCAGAAGGTCAAGCGCGCACTCCTCACCGGTGTCAGCTACATGATCCCGTTCGTCGCAGGCGGAGGTCTGCTGATCGCCCTCGGCTTCCTCCTCGGCGGCTACGAGATCACCAAGATCGCCGACGTCGTGACCCTGCAGAACAGTCTCTTCAACCTGCCGGAGGGTGGCCTCGCGATCTACCTCGGCGCGGTCTTCTTCAAGATCGGCGCCCTGTCGATGGGCTTCCTGGTTCCCGCCCTCGCCGGCTACATCTCCTTCGCCATCGCCGACCGGCCGGGTATCGCTCCCGGGTTCGTCGCCGGTGCCGTCGCGGGGTTCATGGGCGCAGGGTTCCTCGGCGGCATCGCCGGCGGCCTGCTCGCCGGTGTCGCAGCGGCCAGCTTCGCGCGGCTCAACGTTCCGCGCTGGCTCCGCAGCCTGATGCCCGTCGTGATCATCCCGCTGATCGCCTCGATCGTCGCCTCCGGGCTGATGTTCCTCGTGCTCGGTGGCCCGATCGCCTGGCTCACCGCCGCGCTGAACACCTGGCTCACCGGCATGAGCGGCGCAGCGGCGATCGTCCTCGGACTGATCCTCGGCCTGATGATGGGCTTCGACCTCGGCGGCCCGGTCAACAAGGTTGCGTACGCGTTCGCCGTCGCCGGTCTCGGCACCGCAACCGTGGTCAACCAGGCCCCGTGGCAGATCATGGCCGCCGTGATGGCAGCCGGAATGGTTCCGCCGCTCGCGATGGCCCTGGCCACCGTGCTCGACAAGAAGCTGTTCAGCCCGATCGAACGTGAGAACGGCAAAGCGGCCTGGCTGCTCGGTGCGTCCTTCATCTCCGAGGGTGCCATTCCGTTCGCCGCGGCAGACCCGCTGCGCGTTATCCCGGCGAGCATGCTCGGTGCCGGTGTCACGGGTGCCCTGTCGATGGCCTGGGGTGTCACGAGCAAGGCCCCGCACGGCGGCATCTTCGTCTTCTTCGCGATCGACAGCTTCGCGCTCTTCGCCCTGGCCATCGCGATCGGCACCGTCGTCGCAGGCCTCGCCGTCATCGCGCTGAAGCGGTACACCACCAAGAAGGTCACCACCGGAGTGGAAGCCCCGGTTCTGGTCACCGCATAACCAGCAAGTAGTACCATCACCGCATGAAAACGCGGCGGCCGATACGTGATCCGTACCGGCCGCCGCGTAATATCGTTACCGTGGGCAACCAATTCCCACGCAAGAATAGAGGTCAAACCGTGCAGCAGAACTTCTCCGGCGTGGGCGTCAGTCCCGGACGGATCATCGGATCGATTCGGCAGATGCCCAAACCGGTCAGTGAACCCCCGGCCGGAGAACGGTTGTCCCCGTCCCTGTCTGCGGATGCCGCAACCGCGCTGCTGCGCTCCTCCGCCAAGGCCGTCCAACTCGAATTGCAGAACCGGGCAGCGGGAGCGACCGGCGCGAGCAAGGCCGTCCTCGAGGCGACCGCGCTGATGGCGACCGACCCGATGCTGATCAAGGCCGCGATCAAGCACATCAACACCGGAACCTCCGCCGAGCGCGCGATCTGGGAGTCCGGCGCCTCCGTCGCCGAGATGCTGATCAACCTCGGCGGTTACATGGCCGATCGCGCCACCGACGTCTTCGACGTCCGCGCCCGTATCGTCGCCGAACTGCGCGGTGTGCCCGCGCCGGGCATCCCCCTCTCCGACGAACCCTTCATCCTCGTCGCCGAAGACCTCGCCCCCGCAGACACCGCCACCCTGGACCCGGAGAAGATCCTCGCCCTCGTCACCTCCGGCGGCGGGCCGCAGTCCCACACCGCCATCATCGCGCGCGCCCTCGGCCTCCCGGCCATCGTCGCGGCCCCCGGCGTCGACGCCCTCGAAGACGGAACCGAGGTGTTCGTGGACGGCGCTGCCGGTACCCTCTCCCTCGAGCCCGGCGCCGAGGAAATCGCCGCAGTCGAGGCGTGGAAGACCGCCGCAGCGATCCTCGCCGTCTTCGATGGCAACGGCCGCACCGCCGATGGCCACCTCGTCCCCCTGCTCGCCAACGTCGGCGGGGCCAAGGATGCCGTCAAGGCCGCCGAGGCCGGCGCCCAGGGCGTCGGACTCCTCCGCACCGAGTTCTGCTTCCTCGAGCGCGAGACCGAGCCCACGATCGAAGAACAGGTCGTCGCCTACCGTGGCGTCTTCGACGCGTTCCCCGGCCAGAAGGTCGTCGTGCGCACCCTCGACGCCGGCGCTGACAAGCCACTGCCGTTCCTGACCGACACGAGTGAGCCCAACCCCTCGCTCGGCGTGCGCGGCTACCGTACCGACCTGACCACGCCCGGTGTCCTGGCCCGCCAGCTCACCGCGATCGCCCAGGCCGCCGAAGGTTCCGCCGCACTCGTCTGGGTGATGGCCCCGATGATCGCGACTCCTGAGGAAGCAGCCGAGTTCGCCGCGATGTGCGCGACCGCCGGGCTCAAGATCCCCGGCGTCATGGTGGAGGTGCCCTCCGCCGCCCTTCTGGCGGACCGGATCCTCGGCGAGGTCGACTTCGTCAGCCTCGGCACGAACGACCTCACCCAGTACACGATGGCCGCCGACCGCCAGCTCGGCACGCTCGCCGCACTGAATTCCCCGTGGCAGCCGGCCGTGCTGAAGCTCATCGGCCTCACCGTCGAAGGCTCCATCGCCGAAGGCAACAACAAGCCCGTCGGCGTCTGCGGCGAGGCCGCAGCCGACCCCGTGCTCGCCGTCGTGCTCGTCGGACTCGGCGTGGCAACCCTGTCGATGACGTCGCGGTCTCTCTCCGCGGTCGGAGCCGTACTGAAGTCCGTCACCCTCGACGACGCCAAGAAGCTCGCCGCCCTCGCGGTATCCGCACCGAATCCGACAGAGGCCCGCAAGCGCGTGCGCGCCGGATTGCCCATACTTGAAGAGTTGGGTTTGTGATCGCACGCGCGTAACCGCACCCGCACCACTCCAGTCAGCCCGCAGTATCGTCGAGCACGACCGTCGTCGAGTATCAACCAGGAGGAATTATGTCCGAACGCACCGCCACCATTGCCAGCCGAGTCGGCCTGCATGCCCGTCCCGCATCCATTTTTGCGGCCGCCGTCGGCGAACTGCCGATCGAGGTCACCATCGCGATGGAGGGCGAGCCTGCTGAAGACGCCATGGACGCCTCGAGCATCCTGAGCCTGATGAGCCTCGGCGCGGCCAACGGCGACGTCGTCGTGCTGCGTGCGGAAGGCGACGGCGCCGACGAGGCGCTCGAAGCCCTCGTGAAGATCCTCGAGACGGACCTCGACGCCGAGTAGCACCCCACCCGCATTACAGGAAGCACCCTCGGCAGTCGAGGGTGCTTCCTTTTTTTGTGCCCGCCGCTCGTGTGCCCGCCGCTCGTCTGCCCGTCGTTCTTCTACCCGACGTTCGTCTGCCCATCGACGAGGGTGATGAAGGCGCTCAGCTGGGTGAGGGCCTCGACGCTGTGCGGTACGGAGTCCGTGAGCGCGGGCGAGTAGACGAGCCACGCCGCCCACTGGGCGCGCGAGATGGCGACATTGAGCCGGTTCGCGAGCAGCAGGAATTCGAGGCCGCGCGGCACCTCCTCCGCAGACGATGCCGCGAGTGAGACGATCGCGACCGCGGCCTCCCTGCCCTGGAACTTATCGACCGTGCCGACCGGAACCGCGGAGAGACCCGCCGCCCGGAGCCGTTCCCGGATCAGCCCGACCTGGGTGTTGTATGGCGCGACCACGATCACGTCCGCCTCACCGAGCGGGGCGGTTCGCCCGGCGGATGTCCACGGCCGGCCGAGGGCGTTCCGCACGAGCCCGACCACGACATCCGCCTCTTCGACGGACGAGGTCGCGTTGTCGGTGTGGCGCACCGGAACGGGATGCAGCCCGGGTTCCAGCCCGGCGAGGCTGCGGTCCGAGGAGTGCGAACGGAGTTTGCCCTCGTAGGAGAGCGCCGAGACGGGCGCGCAGACGGCCGGGTGCATCCGCCAGCTGGTCGCGAGGAAGTACCCGAGTTCGGCGGGGAGCACCCGATGCCCGTCAGTGAGCCAGCCGAGCGCGGAGAGGTCGACGGGTTCGGGGTGGGTGCCCTGGCTCACCTGCGGAAGCTGTTGCGGGTCGCCGAGGAGCAGCAACCGCTCGGCGGAGACGGCCGCGGCGATCGTGCTCGCGAGGGAGTACTGGCCGGCCTCGTCGATCACGAGCAGGTCGAGGGAGCCGCGCGGGATCCGATCGGCATTGCTGAAGTCCCAGGCTGTCCCGCCGAGTACCCAGCCGCCCGGCCGGCCGGTGAAAGCGGTGAGACTCTTCGCATCGAGGGAGAGCCAGGGAACGACGGTGGCTTCTTCGCCCTTCTTCGGCTTCTTGCCGACGCGGTCCGGGTCGAGCCCGGACTCGGCGCCCGCGTCGACCACCGCGCGCAGCATATTCTCGACAGCGGCATGGGACTGAGCGACGACGCCGATCCTCCAGCCGTGCCGGACGACGAGCTCGGCGATCACCCGAGAGCCGACGAAGGTCTTCCCGGTTCCTGGCGGGCCCTGAACCGCGAGGTACGAGTGATCGAGGGCCAGCACGGCGTCCAGGATGGCGCTCTGGGTGTCTCCTGCGGCGACGGCGGGGAGGCTGGCACCCGCGCGCAGCCGCGGCGGCACCCGGCGCAGGATGTCGAACGCGGCATCGGCGAGCGGGAGCGGCCACGCGGTCAGCACGGCCCTGCCCCACTGCGAGATCGCGCCGACCTGGCTGCCGGGCTGCGGCGGGGTTCCCGGAGTCAGCGCGACCGGGAGCGCGTCGTGGTGGGGCGCGTCGCGTTCGAGGATCTCGTCGACGAAGATCACACCGTCGTCGAGGGCGCCGCCGTCAAGGGCAGCGCCGCCGAGGGTAGCGCCGAGGGTAGCGCCGAAGCCGCCGTCCGCGCCCACCTGCACGATCGTCGCCTTGTTGTGCGCGGTGCGGGCACCCGGCTCGTCGCTCCGCCGGATCGGCGGATACGGCGGGTCGTAGACGAGGAACGGCTGCTGTCCGGCCTTGAACGAGCTTCCGGGTGCCGGAGTGCCCTCGAGGCGGAGCAGGCGACGGTCGAGGACCTGCCTGCCCTCGCGGTGCCAGCCGATCTCGACGGTGGCGCGCACGACCGCGAAGACGTCCCTGGTGTCCGACCAGTCCTCGAGGGGCGAGGCGAGCCTGGCGAAGTGGTCCCACCAGAACGACTTCTGTTCGCGGCGGTGGTAGTCGATCGCCGCCGCCGCGAGGGCGAGCGCGGTTTCGTCGCTCGTGCGGCCGGTCGGCGGTACCTGGTCGAGCAGGGCCGTCAGTTCGAGGTAGACCGGGTCGGGTTCCCGCTCGGGGACCGCGATCGGGAACTCGCCGGGTGTGGCGAGGTGTCCGGCGGCACCGTCGTCGCAGGCACCCTCCTCTGCGGCCCGGTCGAGGAGCCAGTCCCGAAGCCGCCTCGTCGAACGGCAATCGTAGGCGTTGTAGCGCGCGATGTCCTCGAGGACGGCCGCGGCGGCATCCGCCTCGCCGGCGGCGAGGAGCTCGCCCGCATGCGCGTACTCGGCGATCGAGTCTGCGGCATTGTCGACACCCTCCCTGGCCTCCTCCCCCATGTAGAGCGGCTCGAGTTTCTTGAGGGAGTAGCTGCGGCTGCCGACCCGGAGGCCCTGCCGCACGACCGGGTAGAGATCGACGAGCACGTGGTTGCGGAGCAGGTCGTCGACGGCATCCTCGCCGACGCCGTGCCGGGCGGCGAGGCTGAGCAGGTGGGTGCGCTCGTAGGGGGCGTAGTGGTAGATGTGCAGGTCGGGGTAGCGGTCCCGGCGCTCCCGCACGTAGTCGAGGAAATCGATGAGGGCCTGGCGTTCCTCGGCGTGGCTATGCGCCCAGAACGCGCGGAAGGTGTCGTCGGCTTCGACGAGGCCGAACAGGTAGTCGAGCCCCCACACGACGGTCCCGGCCGACGTCTCGTCCGCACCCTCCTGGTACAGGGGATCGCCCTCGAAGTCGAAGAAGATGTCCCCCGGGCTCGGCTTCGGCAGGTCGGCGAGGGCCCGCGGGTTGGTCACCTGCCACGCGAGTGGCCGGCCGGGGTGCGGGTCGAGCTGCAGCCTGGCCTGTGCGCGCAGGGTCGCGAGCGTCGGATCGGTGATGCCGGCAACGGGCCCGGTCGACACGGAGAGCTCCTCGATCGTGCTGATGCCCGCCGCACGCAGGCGAGCACGCTGGGTGAGGCGCAGCTGGGCGACGAGGAGCACGTCACGGTGCAGCTGTACCTGTTCCTCGCAGACCGCGCAGCGACCGCAGGCGACGTACCGGGGGTCGCCCCAGGGGGTCGCCTCGGCGTCGGCGAGGCGGTCGTCGATCAGGCCCTCGAGCCTGGCCCGCCTGGCCCGGTACACCGGCAGGATGTCTGCCAGCCGGTGCGAGCTCGTGCGTCCGTCGCCGAGTAGGAGGTGCACCCGGTCGCCGGTGCGGATACCGAGGCGTTCGAGCTGGTCGCTGTACGCCGCCAGTTGCAGCAGCGCGGTGACCTTCGCCGAGCGGGCGAGCTTGGTGTCGTAGACCTCATAACGGGGCCCCGCCGCGGCGCTTCCCGCCGAATCGCCCGGCTCCGGCGAGCGGATGATGAAGTCCGCGTACCCGAGGAAGCGCCCGTCGAAGAAGGCAGCCTGGAACACGACAGCGACGCCGGCGCGGAGGGCCGCCGCACTCAGCCGGGCGGCGTCGAGGATCTCAGTGCGCCCGGCGCGGGCGGGACGCTCGATCTCGACGACGGGCCCGGACGAACGGAGCCGGTTCAGCATCTGCAGCTCGTGGGCGTCGCCGAGTTCTGCGGTGCGCGCGAGCATGGCGTCCACGGGGTCCGGAACCGGGTCGATCCGCCCCAGGCGGGCGTCGAGCCGGCGCATCACGGCCCATTCGCAGACCGCGGCCGCGCTCAGGTCGCTCGCCGAGTACACGACGGTGACAGGGTCAAGCAGGAACACGACGGCCTCCCGAAAGGATCTGCCCCGAGGCTAACCGAAACGACCGACACCGGGTTGCTGTGAGCCGTCTGTGCAATCCCCCACTGTGCGGAGTGGCCCATTAGCCTCGACCCAACGGCAGTGTTGGCGTGGCCGGGCTTCCCTCTCACGGGGTGCCCCGGAGGGTTTCCTCGACGTCGGACTCCGCATTCTCATCGACGAATTCAGAAGGACACACCGTGAGCGAAACCACCAGCACGAGCACGACCGACGACGCGGCCGGGACGGCGTCGGGCCCCGACGGCCACATCATCCAGGACTGGACCGATCTCGGGAAGGAGATGTGGTCGTACCTGACCGGCAAGAGCGCCGTGATCAACTACACCTTCATCGACATGGCCGTCGAAGTCCCGCGGGACATCGGACCGGACGCCCCGCGGGCGACGTGGAAGCTGAACGGGACCCTCCGCGTCACGACCAGCGAAGGCCCAGCCGTCGAGTCCGCTGCCCACTGACCATGGCAACGACCACCCGCCTGGATATCGATCTCGCCTTCTCCCTTGCCGAGCCGGACGGCCAGCACGGCGGCGAACGGATGCAGGGGACGATCACCGCCGCCGGAACCGACGTGGAGATCTTCGCGAGCAGGCCAGAGCTCTTCCTGCAGACGAGGACGATCACTCTCAAGGAGGTCCGCACCCTCGCGGCAGACCTGGCCGAACGGGGGCTCTCCGTGTCGCTGAGCGGCCCGGACGGGCTGGTGGTCCGGCTCGGAGCGATCCAGGCTCCCCGCCTGCAGCGCCTCCTGACCGGGTCAGCGCATGTCGCCCTCGGCACCCGGGCGGCGCTGGCGCCGCTGCTGCGGCGTCGCAGGCGCGCCGCCGCAGCAGAACCGGCGCCGGTCGTGACCCTGCCGCCGTCCACCCTCTTCCCGCTGGTGCCGACGCTCGACCGGCGCATCCGGCGCACGGTGACGACCACGCACTACACCCGCGGATCCGGACGGCCCCGACTGATCTTCGTCGTCGGGTCGGAGAACTGGGACGGCACGCCGCCCCGTCAGTTCGACCTCAAGCCGGAGACCACCAGGATCGGATCGAGCCCGGACGCCGATCTGAGGCTCGACGGTCTCGCCCCCATCCACGCCGAGATCCGGCACGACCAGAACGACGAGTACGTGCTGTTCTACCTCGGGCCCGTGGCACCGGGAGCGGAGTCCCCGGGCATCGACGGAAGCCGTTCGTCGGAGGGGGGCCGAATTCTGCGCACCGGAGCACGCATCGAACTCGGGCCGTGGCGGATGGCGTTCTTCCGCGAGGAATTCGCCGATCACGGTCGTCCATACGGCGGCAGGGTGGGCGGGGAACTGGCGTACCAGAAGCCGCAGCCCGCCCGCCGGAACACGGAGACGCCGAGGTCGGCCTCCTAGCCCCAGGAACCCGGCGTCCGCTGCGTCAGACCGGCTTGTCCGCCGGGGTGACGGCGACGGATGCCGGGGCACCGGCATCCGCTTCGGGCTCGCGTCCGTCGCGGTGCGGCGCGGTCCCGGAGAGCCGCAGGGTCGCGAGCAGGCCGATGACGAGGAATCCGGCCGCCGCGAATGCGGAGTACCGGGTGCCCTCGCTGAAGGCGTCGCGCGCGGCGGTGGCCACGGCAGGGCTCTGTGCGTCGAGAGCGGGGATCGCCGCCCCGGCGCTGTCCACGACCGCGTCGACGACCTGGGTGCGCGCAGACTCGGGCAACCCGGGCACGTCCGCGAGTTTCGCGTCGAGCGAGGCGCCGACCGAGGTGAACAGCACGGTGCCGAGCACCGCGATACCGAGCGCGGAGCCGATCTGGCGCGCGGTCGAGGAGGTGCCTGAGCCCTGGCCGCTCTTCTCGACCGGCACATCCTTGAGCACGACCCCGGTCAGCTGGGCGGTCGCGAGACCGACACCCATGCCGTAGACGAACAGGAACGGCACGATCGCCAGCCAGCTCGCATCCGCGGTGATCACGAGGCCGAGTCCGGCGACGCCGACGATCTCCAGCACGATTCCGACCCGGACGATCGTTTCCGGGGAGACCCGGTTGCCGTATGCGCCGGCGAAACCGCTCGCCACGAAGGAGCCGATCGCGAGCGCGAGCAGCACGAACCCGGTCTGCAGGGCGTCATAGCCCAACACGTTCTGCAGCCAGAGCGGCAGGGACAGGATGATGCCGAACTCGCCGAGCGACACGATCATGGCCGCGATGTTCCCATTGCGGAAGGACGCGATGCGGAACAGGGAGAACGCGAGGAGGGTGGTCTTTCCGGCGCGCTGACGGGAGAGGCCCCAGAGGATGAACGCCGTGCCGGCGAGAAGGGTGATCGCGAAGGCGATCGGGATCGGCGAGATCTCGTACGGCCAGGTGAAGCCGCCGATCACCATCGGCTTGTTGGTGAGCCACCAGCCATAGCTGCGGCCCTCGATGAGCCCGAAGACGAGGGTCGCGCTCGTGAGCACGGAGAGCACGGCGCCGACGACGTCCACCCGGCGAGGTTCACCGGCGTCCTTCGACTCGGTGACGAAGACCAGCACCCCGATGATGATGATCACGCCGAGGGGAACGTTGATGCCGAAGGCCCACCGCCAGGAGAAGTACGTGGTCAACCAGCCGCCGAGCAGCGGCCCGACGGCGACCATGCCGCCGATCGTGGAGCCCCAGATCGCGAAGGCGATGCCTCTGTCCCGCCCGCGGAAGTTCGCATTGATCAGCGACAGGGTGGTCGGAAGCACCATGGCGCCGCCGATGCCCTGGATCAGGCGGGCTCCGATCAGCAGGTCGCCCGATTGGGCCGCCGAGGCGAGAACGGATGCCGCGGCGAAGATCACGACGCCGAGGATCAGGATCCGGCGTCGGCCGTACCGGTCCGCCAGTGTGCCGAAGACGAGCAGGAGTGCGGCGAAGACGAGGGTGTAGCTTTCCTGGACCCACTGCACCTGCGTCGAGGTGATCGCGAGGTCGCGCACGATCGAGGGGATCGCGACGTTGATGATCGTCGAGTCGACGATGATGAGCGCGACGGCGACGCTGATGAAGACGAGGCCGGCCCAGCGGCGGCGCGGAGACTCGGTGCGGGCGAGGGGGGACGTGGGAGTGGCTGGGCGCTGGTCGGTCATGCGACTACCGTTCGGGTCGGTGGGGATACGGGAAGTTCGGCCATGCGCAGGCGCGCACCGACGGTCACGGCGAGCACGAGTACCACCGCGACGACGGCCGCGATGCCAGCGAGCACGGAGAGCGGGGCGCCGCCCAGCCGCGCGACGGCGAGCCAGCCGAGTCCCCAGGCGAGGGAGGCCGCAGGGGCGAGGCGGCCGTGGCCGGCGATCGCGAGCAACCCGCCGACGATCGCGGCGACCGCGATGACGGCGACGGCCCAGAGGTCGGGGTCGAGCCCGAAGCCCGTGAAGCCGGCGGCGACGAGCACGGCGGTCACGTTCGCAGCGGTCGCGACGCAGACCCAGCCGAGGTACAGGCCCATGGTCCCGTCGACGAGGATCGTTTCGACGATATTCTTCGGGCGTGACGCCAGGGTGAGCCGGAAGGTCCAGACGAGCACCGCGAGCAGGGCCACGATGACGGGAACGCTGAGCCAGAGCTGGTCGAACTGGATGCTCAGGATCCACGCGGCATTCAGGATCAGGGAGGCGAGGATCGGGTAGCCGAGCCGGCGTTGCCGGGGATCGCTCCGCTGCGCCGGGAGGCACTGCCAGATGGCGTATCCGACGAGGCCGAGGTAGATCGGTGTCCAGATCGCGAATGCGGGCACCGCAGGCGCGATCAGGGTCGCGTCGGCCGCGAGCGCGCCGCCGGCGGCGTTCTGGATCGGCGTACCGCCCGCGGCGCCCGACCCGATGAAGGATCCGACGAGGGCAACGAGCGCGCCGATCACGACGAGGACCATCCGCCGGAGATCTCGAGAATTCATCTCACTCTCCTAGATATAAGTCAACTGAACAAGATGACGTTAGCACCAGGGCGCGCGAAAGGACAGTGCCGGCGGGAACCGCTGGCCCTCGATCTGTTGATCCTGGGTTGCGGAGGGCGCTCAGCGGCGCGCGACCGGGCCCTGGATCAGTAGTTGTACGCGATCGAGCAGGTCTGCTGGCTCGCGGTCTGGCCGCGGAGGCCGGCGATTTCGACGGGCGCCGCGGCATCCGTTGCCGCGGGCGTCGGGGTGCCCGTCGCCGCATCGGTCGCCGGAGCAGTGGGGGTCGGCGTCGGGGTCGACGTCGCGGCGGGAGTCGCGGCGGGAGTCGCCGTCGGGTCGAGTTCGGCACTGTTGCCGAGGGACTTGGCGTCGAGGGTGAAGGACTGGTCGGCCGTGACGGCGGCGAACAGTTTCTTCGCGAGCGCGGTCGACGGCACGAGCTTCGCGAGGTTATCCGGGTCCGTCGCCGAGGGGTACTGCACGAACACGAGTTGGTTCAGGTCGATGTCCTTCAGGGCGAGCGCCATGCCGACCATGGTCGGGATGTTGGCGAGAGACGTGGAGAGCTTCAGGTTCGTCCCCGCTGCCGTCGCGAGGGCCGAGAGCTTGGACACGTCGGTGAGCGTCGCGCTGCTCTTCATCACGCGCATCAGCGACGACATGTATGCCTGCTGCGAAGAGATCCGGGACAGGTCGCTGCCGTCTCCGACACCGTGGCGGCTGCGCAGGTAGGCGAGGGCCGCGGTTCCGGAGACGACGCTCGTTCCCGCGGGGAGGTCGAGTCCCGTGTACGGATCCTTGATCGCGTCGTTGAGGCAGATCGGGACGCCGCCGACGGCGTCGGCCATCGCGACCGTGCCCTCGAAGGAGATCAGGCCGGCGTAGGGAATGGTGAGTCCGGTCAGCGCCGCAACGGTCGAGACGACGCAGCCGAGTCCTCCCCTGCCGAAGGACGCGTTCATGGCCGAGGACGAAACGGCCTTCGACACCTTCCCGGTGTCGGGGTCCGTGCAGGCGGGCTGGCTGACGACGAGGTCGCGGGGAATGCTGATCACGACCGCGCTCTTATGGTCGGCGGAGACGTGCAGCAGGATGTTGACGTCGTTGAGGGTGCCGGTACGGTCCCCGTATGCCGCCGACTGGGTGAGGGAGTTGTCCACCCCGACGACGAGAACGTTGAAGCCGCCCTCGAAAGAGCCGAGCTGCGGAATCGCGGGCGCATCGGTCGCGCCGTTGGAAATGTCGACCGCGTTGGCCGAGACCTTCGTTGCGAACTGGGTGACCGCGATGGCCGCAACGGATGCCCCGCTCACGAGGACGACCGCGAGCGCGATCGAGAGGGCCTTGATCAGGGTGAGCATCGTGTGGCTGCGGCTCGGTCGGCGCCGGTGACGGATGAGTGTGGCCGCCCTGGCGTGCCTGCGGGCGTCCGCGCGGCCCTCGGGCCCGTGATTCGTCAACAAAACCCCTAATTGCGTTCCATGGTCAGAATCTTCACGATAGTTGCCGGTCCCGGACGTTTTCTGGACTCGGGCTATGAGACTCACAGGAACGGCCGTGTCAGGCTGGGAGCATGCTGATCAACCGCGTGCACCACATCGCCATCATTGCGAGCGACTACGAGCGCTCGAAACGGTTCTACCTCGATGTGGTGGGGTGCACGCTCGAAGCGGAGTACTTCCGCGCCGAGCGCGATTCCTGGATGGGCAAGCTCGCGCTGAACGGCGAGTACATCCTCGAGTTGTTCTCGTTCCCGGACACCCCGGCCCGCCGCAGCGGACCGGAGGCGCTCGGCCTGCGCCACCTCGCGTTCGAGGTCGACGACGTTCCCGGCGCGCGGGCCGAACTCCTCGGCCGGGGCGTCGACTGCGAGGAACTGCGGGTCGACCCGCACACCCACAAGGCGATGTTCTTCTTCCGGGACCCCGACGGCCTGCCCCTCGAGATCTACCAGTCCTGACCGCCCTCCCCGGAATCGCGTTCGGTTCCCCTTCATCCGCCAGATGAGGGGGAACCGAACGTGATCGAACAGGCGACTTATGCGGGATGGGCCGCGCGTTCTGCCTTGGCAGCCGCCCTGGCTTCGGCGGCCGTGGCCTTCAGCTCCGCGTCGATCCCTGCGACATACGCGGCGTGCTTGGCACCGGGGAGCCAGCCCTTGTCGACGACCTTCATCTGGAAGACCGAGGCACCGATCACGAGGACGGCGCCGATGATGACGGTCAGCACGACCCCGACCAGGACATTGCCGCTCAGCAGGCTGACGCCGATCAGCGTCCCGAACCAACCGAAGTCGGCATCGCCGAATGTGCTGTTGGCGAAGCCGAGCTGGCCGAGCACCAGGAGGAGGATCGCCGGAAGGATCGTGATCAGGATGCCGTTGACGAATCCGCCGACGACCGCGCCGATCCGGCCGCCGGTCGCATTCCCGTAGACGCCCGCGCCACCACCGGTGAAGAAGTGCGGCACCATGCCAGGAAGGATCAGGGCCAGACCGAAGACCGGGCCGAGCCACCAGGCGAGGAGACCGAGGCTCAGGAGGCCACCGGCGAACGAGGCGATGAAGCCGATCAGTACTGCGTTGGCGGCGAACGGGAAGACGATCGGGATGTCCAGCGCAGGCTTGGCCCCGGGGACGACCTTCTCGGCGATGCCCTGGAATGCGGGGACGAGTTCGCCGAGGATGGTGCGGACACCGTAGAGGATGATCGCGACACCGACGCCGAACTGCAGCGCCTGGGCAAAGGCGGCCATGATGTACGCGCCACCATCAGCGGATCCGAAGATCTTGAGGGCATCGTCGATCGGGAGGGCGATCAGGCCCCACACGGCGAACACCATGTAGATCATGACCATCGAGAGTGACGTCGCGACCATCGAGTCCCTGAGGAATTTGAGGTTCTGGGGGAAGTCGATGTGCTCGGTCGACTTGCTGCGCTGGCCCGTCGCCTGACCGGCCATGCCCGCCGCAATGTACCCCAGGGTACCGAAGTGACCGATGGCGATCGAGTCATCGCCCGTGATGCGCTTGGTCCACGGCTGCGCGAAGGCGGGCATCACGACCATGATCACGCCGAGCAGGCACCCGCCGATCAGGATGACGAGCCAGCTCAGGTTCGGTCCGAACCCGACGGAGAGCACGACGGCGAGCATCATGGCCATGAAGACCATGTGGTGTCCGGTCAGGAAGATGTACTTGAGGGGAGTGAAGCGAGCCAACATCAGCATCACCAGGAACCCGACGACCAGCACGTAGGCGCTCGTGGCGCCGTATTGCTCGGCCGCCAGGGCCGTGATGACCTCATTGGTGGGGATGACTCCCTGGGACCCGGTGACGGCCAGGATGAGGTTGCCGAGCGGGTTGAGTGCGGCCACGACGACGTTTGCGCCTGCGCCGAGGATGAGGAACCCGAGCGCCGCTTTGAGCGCGCCGCCGATCACCGTTCCAGCCGGTCTCCGCAGGGCGATCAACCCGACCGCCGTGATCATCCCCACGAGATAGGCAGGTACATTCAGGATCTGCTTGCCGAGGAAGTCGAGTATGACTAGGAACCACTCCATTGTGCTACACCCCTTGTTTGTTCAGTTGTCAGTGAGTTATCTGGTTGAGGACGACGTGCTCAGTCGAGTGCCTCGGTGAGCTTGTCGGAGATTTCGTCCAGGTCGAAGAAGTTGTCGATCACGATGACGGTCGCAGGTACGTCGCCGATCTGCGGAGCCAGGTCCGCCGACGTCAGGACGATCTCCGCGTCCCTGGCCATCCCCCGGGCGACGCCGATGTCGGCGGCCTCGACATCCGCGTCGATCCCGAGAGTGCGCAACACCTTCTCGGTGTTCATCTTGAGCAGGACAGAGGTCCCGATGCCCATACCGCAGACGGCGATGATCTTCATGAGGTGGCCTTCCCTTCCAGGGATGAATCAGTGTGAGAGCGGTCGGAGTGAGAACGGTCGAAAGCGACGAGGAGCGCGTGCACCTGCGCCGGCGATTCCGCGGCCGTGAGTTCGGCGAGGGCATCGGCGTCGAGCAGCAGCGCGGCGAGTGCCGACATGATGCCGAGATGGCTGTCGTGGTCGGGCGCGGCCAATCCGAGCACCAGTGAGACGGGGTCGTTCTTGGAGTTTCCGAACGGGATCGGAGTCTCGAGGCTGACCCAGCTCATTCCGGCACGCAGAACGGCCGGAGAAGGTCGCGAATGAGCGATGGCGAGGCCGGGAACGATGACGATGTACGGTCCGAGGGTGTCGACTGCGGCGAGCATCTCCGCCGTATAGGCGGAGGTCGTGACGCCGCTTGTCGTGAGCAAGTCGCCGGCGAGCGTGATCGCGGCCCGCCAATCCGCCGCCACTGCGTGCGTGAGGATGGCGTCTTCGGGAAGCCCGCCCGAGAGACCAGTTGTCGTCACCGTCATCGTGCATCGCTCCTTGGTTCCGGGCCCTGGCCCGTGACTGCTCTGTCCGTCCGGCCGTGCCGGTGTTACCTCCTGAGCCTAGCCACCCTGCGGGGCTTTCGTCTACAAGTAAACGAAAGTCGGTTCGTCATTACGGCACGATGCGAACCTGGACGGCACCGGCCCGGCTGCCGGAACGCGGGGTGCGGGTGAGGGCACTGATGCGCTCCGTGGCGAAGAGGGCGTCCTGCGCCACCAGGGACGCCCCGAGGATGCCTGCCTTGTTGCCGAGTCTGGACTGCGCCACGACCAGGCCTTCTCCCGAGAACGCCCGCGCTCCGGCGAGCAGCGTGTCCCGGATCGCCGAGAGGAACGGGTCCCCCGCCTCGGCCAGAATTCCCCCCACGACGATGATCTGGGGGTTCAGCAGGCCCGCGACGTCCACGAGGGCAGTGCCGATCTCCTGCCCGGCCGCTGTCAGGAGCTCGACGGCATCCGGGCTGGCGAGACGCGCCAGTGCGACAATGTCCGAACTGGTGCGGACGCGGTAGCCACGCTCGTTCAACCGCCGCCGGATGGCATAGCCGCTGGCCACTGTTTCGAGGCATCCGCTGCCTCCGCAACTGCAGGGCTCGGAACCGTGGCGGTAGCGGTGGGCGACATCTCCGGCGCCCCCGCGGGCACCGCGGTACACCCGGTCGTCGAGAACGAGTCCGCAGCCGATCCCGAGCCCGAGCTTGAGCACGATCAGGTCCCGATACTCGGGCCAGCCGAGACGCGACTCGGCAACCGCCATCACGTTGACGTCGCGGTCTATTGCGAAGACTGCGGAGTATTCTTCCGGAAAATAGTCTTTTACCAGCACATCAGCCCACTGCTGATCGAGCTGTGGCGAGGCAAGGCGCCCGGTCTGCGCATCGACCGGCCCGGGAACCCCGACGCCGATTCCTCGCACGTCGGCGCGGGACTTGCCCAGCCGGGGCAGCAGGTAGTCGAAGACCTGCGTCGCCCAGGTGAAGACGGCGTCCGGGCCTTCCCAGAGGCCGATATCGGCCTCGTCCTCCACGAGCACGGTCGAGATGAGGTCGGTGATCGCGACCCGGGTGTGGGATCCGCCGATGTCGACGCTGAGAAGGAGTCCGGCGTCTTTGTTGACGGCGAATTTCTCCGAGGGACGTCCGCCCCCGGACTCGCGCTGACCGGAAACCACGATGATGCCGGCGGCCAGGAGGTCGTCGAGGCGCCGGGCCAGGGTGATTCGCGACCAGCCAAGCCGTTCGATCAGTTCAGTGCGTGTTGTCGCTTCGCCACTCCTGATCAGGTCAAGGGCCACACCGGATCCGGTGGAGGGGACATGCGCCACGATTTGCTCCCATCGATTGACTTAAGTTTACTTATATACCAATGTGAGCTGCATGACCACAGTCAGCTATCTTCCCACCCGCACCGATGTCGTTGCACCTGATCCTGCCGAAGCCAGGGCCGTGGCCGCGGCCATCGCCATTCCCGCCCATGTCGTACAGTCCAAAGGACATGGGCATGCTGGAACGGCGATGGCGCTCGCGCCACTCTCCCACGTGTTGTTCTCCCGTGTGATGCGTCACAGCCCAGCCACGCCGATGTGGGCGGGCCGTGACCGGTTCGTGCTCAGCGCCGGTCATGCCAGCCTCCTGCTCTACACCCAGCTCTTCCTCACCGGGTACGGCCTCACCCTCAACGACCTCGCCTCGAGCCGGAGGCTCGGCTCGGTCACCCCCGGCCACCCGGAGCGAGGTGTCACGGTCGGCGTCGAGATGAGCACGGGCCCGCTCGGCCAGGGCGTCGCATCCGCCGTCGGCATGGCGCTCGCCGCACGTCGCGAGACGGCCGTCTACGGCGCGGGTACCACCGTCTTCGATCACACGATCTGGGTACTCGCAGGAGACGGATGCCTGCAGGAAGGGGTGTCGGCGGAGGCGTCGAGTCTCGCGGGGACACTCGGCCTCGACAACCTCGTATTACTGTGGGACGACAACGGGATCACGATCGACGGGCCGACCAGCGAGGCCTTCGCCGAGGACGTGCGTGCCCGGTACCGCGCATACGGCTGGCGGGTGCTGGACATCCCCGATGCCACCGATCTCGACGCGATCGAGGGCGTGCTCCGTGTCGCGAGCGACCGTTCGGCAGCCGGCGGACGACCGACCCTGGTCGCCGTGTCGAGCGTCATCGGGGCCCCCTCCCTGGCCTTCGGCGGGAAGTCTGCAGCTCACGCCGGCGGGTTCGGCGAAGACGAACTCGCGAAGATCAAGGAAACGCTGGGCTTTGCTCCCGACGCCGCTCTCGCCGACCTGGTGACGCCGGAAGCCCTCGCCTTCTGCCGCAGGGCGATCGCCAGGGGTGCAGGTCTCGAGGCTGAGTGGTCGAGGGACTATGACCTGTGGGCCGCGCGGAACCCGGAATCCGCGGGCGCTCGGCTTGCGGCATACGCGGGTACCGACAGCGCCAGGGCTCGTGCCGTGCTCGACGACGTGGCCGGTGGTCTCCCTGAACCCGGAACACCCGTCGCGACCCGTAAGGCCAATGGTCGGGCCGTTCAGGCGCTCTCCGCGGCCTGGCCACTCTGGGGCGGCTCAGCCGATCTCGCCGGATCGACGAACGTCGCCGTCGCCGGAGACGCGGTGACCCGCGATAACCCGGGCGGTGAATTCATCCGATTCGGCATCCGCGAACACGCCATGGCGGCGATCCTGAACGGTATCGCCATCCACGGACCCTGGCGTCCGTTCGGCTCGACCTACCTCGTGTTCAGCGACTACCTCCGGCCCGCCATTCGGCTCGCCGCCCTGATGAACCTTCCCGTCGTCTATGTCTTCACACACGACTCAGTCGCTGTCGGCGAGGACGGCCCGACGCACCAGCCGGTCGAGCAGATCGCGTCCCTGCGGACAGTGCCGGGGCTTTCCGTCGTACGCCCGGCAGACGCCACGGAGGCGGTCGCGGCATGGCGCCGCCTCATCGAGCGGCCAGAGGGACCGACGGCGCTGATCCTGTCGCGCCAGGACGTGCCCGTTCTGGAGCACGTCCCCGACCGTGAAGCCCGAGTGGCCAACGGCGGCTATGTCGTCTGGCAGCAGGGCAACGGACTGGACCTGGCCCTGATCGCCACCGGTAGCGAGGTGGCCCTGTCCATCGAGGCAGCCGGGATCCTCGCCCGGGACGGCATCCAGGCCCGGGTGGTCTCGATGCCGTGTGTCGAATGGTTCGCGGATGCCGGTCAGACGTACATCGACTCCGTCCTGCCGCCGGTGGTGACGGCCAGGATCGCCGTCGAGGCCGGTCGCGGGGATGCCTGGTGGCGCTGGACGGGATCTCGTGGTGATGTCGTGTCCATCGAGTCGTTCGGGGAATCGGGAAGCGGGCCCGAAGTGATGCGCTTGCGCGGGATCACTCCGGGGCACATCGTGGCCGCGGCGAAGGCATCCATCGCCCGGTGCGCCGGCGATCCCCGCCCGCTCTCGCGCTGAGCGCGCACGGAGCGCCGCTCCCCCCGCCCGTCCGGCTGGGGGCTACTCGGGGAGGAGCTCGAAGACGATGCCGGTGTCGCGGACGCTGATCCGCAGGCGGTCGAGGCTCGGCACGACGAGGTCGGCGTCGAGCTGGTCCATGGTGTGCGTTCCGGCGACACCGATCGTCAGGCATCCGGCCGCACGACCGGCTTCGAGGCCGGCGGGGGCGTCTTCGACCACGACGCAGCGGCGCGGGTCGGCGCCGAGCAGCTCTGCCGCCTTGAGGAACGGCTCAGGGAACGGCTTGCCGCGCGGGGTGTCGTCGATCGTCACGACCGTGGCGGGCACAGGGAAGCCGGCGGAGTCGAGCCGGCCGAGGCACAAGGACCGGGCGCACGAGGTCACAATGGCGCGGCGGCTCTCGGGAATGCTCTGCATCAGTTCCGCGGCGCCCGGCAGGATCTCGATGCCCTCGAGGTCGTCGAGTTCGAGTTCGAGCACCCGGGCGATCGACCACTCGATCTTGTCCTCGGGGACCAGGCGGGCCACCATCTGCCGGGCGGGCACCCCGTGCTCGGCACCGGTGAACGACGGGCCGAGGCCCGCTTCGGCACCCCAGCGCATCCACGCCCGGTTCACCGCCCGCGTCGAGTCGACGAGGGTGCCGTCCATGTCGAAAAGGACGGCGTCGAAAACCCGGCCGAGGAGAACGTGCCCGGCGGCGCCATCCGTGCTGCTGCCCGTGCGGTTCTCTGTCGTGCTCGCGGCGGTGGTGAGGCCCTGCTCCATGCTGTTTCCTTCCGTGAAGCCGCGATAGCCGGCTTCGGTACTCCCCCAATTCTCCCTCGTCGGAAGCCTCACTACGCTGAACACCATGACAACTGCTCCCCTCGGACCTCCCCTCGCCGCGAAGAAGCCCGTCGAACGACTGCACCACGACGACCTCGTGATCGACGACTACGAATGGCTGCGCGACAAGGAGAGCCCGGAGGTCCTCGCCCATCTCGAGGCCGAGAACGTCTACACGGATGCCCGCACCGCGGGGCTCGCACCGCTCAGGGAACAGCTCTTCGACGAGATCAAGGCCCGCACCCGCGAGACCGACCTCAGCGTGCCCGTGCGGGAGGGCCGGTGGTGGTATTACACCCGCACGGTCGAGGGCCAGGAGTACGGCATCCACTGCCGGGCGCCGATCTCGGGCCCGGACGACTGGGCGCCGCCGATCCTGGACCCCGAAGCCGACGGCGCTGGAACGGCCGGCGTCGATGACGACGGCACCCCGGCATCCGTCGCCCTGCCGGCAGGCCTGCCCGGCGAGGAGGTCCTGCTCGACGACAACGCCGAGGCGGCCGGCCACGAGTTCTACGCCCTCGGCAGCTTCGACGTGAGCGCCGACGCCACCCGCCTGCTGTACGCCGTCGACACCGAGGGCGACGAGCGCTACACGATCCGGGTGCGCGACCTCACGACGGGTCAGAACCTCGCGGACGAGATCACCGACACCGGCGAGGATGCGCTGTTCGAACCGAGTGGCCGTTTTCTCTTCTACACGACCGTCGACGAGGCCTGGCGCCCCGACACGGTCTGGCGGCACGAGATCGGCACCGACGCCGCGAACGACGCCCAGGTCTTCCACGAACCCGACGACCGGTTCTGGGTGGGCATCGGGCTCACCAGGAGCCGCAAGTACCTCCTGATCGAGGCAGGCTCGAGCGTGACCACCGAGACCCGGCTGCTCGACACGAGCGATCCCACCGGCGACTTCGCGGTCGTCTGGGCCCGTAGGGACGGAGTCGAGTACGACGTGGAGCACGCCGTTCTCGCCGGGGAGGACCGGCTCCTCATCGTGCACAACGACCAGGCCGTCAACTTCGAACTCGTCGACGTCGCCGCGGGAGACCCGCACGGCCCGCAGCGGGTCCTGCTTCCGCACGACGAGTCCGTCCGGCTCGAGGGTGTCGACGCGTTCCGCGACTTCGTCATCGCCGAGTACCGGCGCGACGGGTTGACGCAGGTGGCGATCGCGTCCCTCGGGGCTGCGCCGGAGGCATCCGCTTCGATGGCCGGAGCCGCCGGCCCGCTCACCTTCACCGAGCTCGCCTTCGACGAACCGCTCTACACCGCGGGCACGGGGGCGAACCCCGAGTGGGAGCAGCCGACGATCCGGTTCGGCTACACGAGCTTCGTCACCCCGTCGGCCGTGTACGACCTCGTCGTCGGAACCGGCGAGCGCCGCCTGCTCAAGCAGCAGACCGTGCTCGGCGGGTACGACCCGGCCGGGTACGAGCAGCGCCGCGAGTGGGCGACCGCGGCGGACGGCACCCGCGTGCCGATCTCGCTCGTCTACCGGAGCGACCTGGTCACCCCCGGAGAGCCCGCGCCCACGCTCCTCTACGGGTACGGGTCCTACGAGATCAGCATCGACCCGACGTTCAGCGTGTCGCGGCTCAGCCTGCTCGACCGTGGACTGGTCTACGCGATCGCGCACGTGCGCGGCGGCGGCGAGCTCGGCCGGCTCTGGTACGAGCACGGCAAGGAGCTGGAGAAGCGCAACAGCTTCACCGACTTCATCGACTGTGCCCGGCACCTGATCGATGCGGGCTTCTCCTCGCCGGACCGGCTCGTCGCGGAGGGCCGCAGTGCCGGCGGCCTGCTGATGGGCACCGTCGCGAACCTCGCCCCCGAGCTGTTCTCCGGCATCCTCGCCGGCGTGCCGTTCGTGGACCCGCTCACCTCGATCCTCGACCCCTCGCTGCCGCTCACCGTCATCGAGTGGGACGAATGGGGCGACCCGCTGCACGACGCAGCGGTGTACGCGTACATCAAGTCGTACTCACCCGTCGAGAACGTGCGGGACACGCACTACCCGCGCATCCTCGCGGTCACGAGCCTCAACGACACCCGCGTGCTCTACGTCGAACCGGCGAAGTGGGTCGCCCACCTGCGCGAGGTCGGGGCGGATGTCCTGCTCAAGACCGAGATGTCCGCCGGCCACGGCGGGGTGTCCGGTCGCTACGCCCGCTGGCGGGAGATCGCCTTCGACAACGCGTGGATCCTCGATGCGGCCGGGGTGCAGCCGCTGCCCTGAGCCGCGGGAGCGTGAGAGCATGGGGGAATGTCGCAGACCGGGCCCCCTGCACCGGCGCCGGGCTGGCGGATGCGTGCAGAGCCCCCCGCTGGACCGCCCACCGGGACACCGGGGAACGCAGGGACCGCCTCGAGAACCGATACCCCGACCGCGATGGGACTCCAGTTCGAACTCCGCGAGCTGACCCCCCGCACCGATGAACGCTGGCGTGGGCCGACCGCACAGACGGTGACGAGCCTGCGCGGCGGCCATGGCACGCTCAGGCTCGGTGTGCGCCCCGTCGTGCTGAACGCGCGCGGCAACTGGGTGCGCGGCAGTGTGACCTGGAACAAGATGAGCTTCCACATGAACCGGCTCGCCCTCAATCCCGAGCACACCCGCTGGCTGAGCGAGCTGTGGGCGTTGAACCGCGCGGTGCGCGGGGTGTACACGAACCAGGAGTCGGACTGGCTCTACCTCGACGATTTCGAGAGTTCCCTGCTCTGGGCGCACCTCGGCGAGGCGCGTCGCCTCGGGATAGCGCTCGTCGGCACGAAGAAGGGCGTGACCGTCTCGGTGGGGTCGGAAGCCGTGGTCGGACTCGACGTGACGCAGGCCGCGGCCGCGACCGCTGCCACCGCGCGGGCGGCTGCCTCCGGCGGGCCGACCGGCCTCCGCCTGACCACGACACTCACGATCGACGGCACTGAGCAGCCGCCCGCCCAGGCCGGCGCGATCGGCAGCCACGGCGTCTACGTCTACTCGCAGACGACGCCCTCGGCCTCGCTGCCGACCTCGACCTCGACCGCGCCGAAATCCTCGCCCAGGTCCCCGGCCCTCGCCCTCTCGTTCCTCCTCGCCCCCACCCGCGGCCCGCTCAGCCCGGAGCAGACCCGCCTGCTCGGGCTGCCCGCCACCGTCGCCGTGCCCGCGTCCGAGACGGCCGAGTTCCTCGGCGACTTCTACCCGAGCCTCCGCCACGCGCTCCCGGTGACGAGCACGGATGCCTCGGTGAGCTTTCCGGAGGCCGCCGCTCCCCTCCTGGTGCTCACCGTGCGCTTCCTCCCGAAGCAGGCGCTGAGCCTCGCCTGGGACTGGGAATACCGCGAGGGCCGGGCCGTCACGCGCGTCCCGCTCGGCCACGGCCCCGACTCCGGCGGCCGGGACGCGGCCGCGGAGGCCGCGCTCCTCGCGGCGGTCGAGTTGCGGACCCAACACCTTCCCGAGCGCCGCGACGGTGTCTTCTCCGCACCTCAGCCGGGCAGCGCGCCCGGCTCGGCCCCGGACACCCTCCGCGGGCTCGACGCGGCCGAGTTCACCGCGGACGAGCTCCCCCGGCTCGAGGAGCTGCGGGGGCTGCGAGTCGACCGGATCGGCGCGGAGCCCGGCTACCGGGAGCTCACCGCGACGCCGGAACTGACCATCACGACGGTCGAGACGAACCAACGGGACTGGTTCGACCTCGGCGTGATCGTCACGATCGACGGCCGCACGGTGCCGTTCGGCCCGCTGTTCAAGGCGCTCGCCCAGGGCAAGCCGAAGCTGCTGATGATCGACAACACCTACCTCTCGCTGCGCCAGCCCGCGTTCGAGCGCCTGCGGACGCTCATCGACGAGGCCCGCAGCCTCACCGAGTGGGAGACCGGGCTGCGGATCAGCCGCTACCAGGCCCAGCTCTGGGCCGAGTTCGAGGATCTCGCCGAACACACCGAGCAGGCCGCCGCCTGGCGGTCAGCGGTGTCCGGGCTGCTCGAACGCACCCGCGCGGTCGACGACGACGACGGGCACGGCCTCCTCGAACCCGTGCCGGTGCCCGCGGGAGTGACCGCGACCCTGCGCCCGTACCAGCTCGACGGTTTCGCCTGGCTCGCCTTCCTCTGGAAGCATCGCCTCGGCGGAATCCTCGCCGACGACATGGGCCTCGGCAAGACGCTGCAGGCGCTGGCCCTGATCGAGCACGCGACGCGCGAGACCGACCCGGGAACCGCACCCGGACCAGAAACCGCACCGGGTTCGGCACACGCGCCGGCAGCACCGCGCCGCCCCTTCCTCGTGGTCGCGCCGACCTCCGTCGTCTCCAACTGGATCGCCGAAGCCGCCCGCTTCACCCCCGGCCTCCGCGTGCACGGCGTCGAGACCACCCAGTCGACCGTCCTCGGCCGCGGCGGCACCACACTGGCGGATGCCGCCCTGCACCACGACGTGATCGTCACCTCGTACACGCTCTTCCGTCTCGACTTCGCGGCCTACCGCGCCGAGGGTTGGGCCGGGCTGATCCTTGACGAGGCGCAGTTCCTGAAGAACCACGCCTCCCGGCTGCACACCTGCGCCCGTGACCTCGACACACCGTTCAAACTCGCCATCACCGGGACGCCGATGGAGAACCGGCTGCTCGAACTCTGGTCCCTGTTCGCGATCGTCGCACCCGGGCTGTTCCCGTCCGCCCGCAGGTTCAGCGAGGAGTACGTGCGCCCGATCGAGAACCGCGACGAACACGGCCTGCGACCCGCCGACACAACGGACGACGGAGAGCGACCCGGAAACCCGGCGCTGGTCTCCCGGCTGCGCCGCCGCATCCGCCCCCTGATCCTGCGCCGTACCAAGGACGTCGTCGCCCGCGAACTCCCCGAGAAGCAGGAGCAGGTGCTGCGGATCGAACTGAACCCCCGGCACCGGGCGCTCTACGACACCTTCCTGCAACGCGAACGACAGAAACTTTTCGGGCTGATCG
Organism: Cryobacterium algoricola; assembly: GCF_004402485.1. Classification (GTDB taxonomy): domain Bacteria; phylum Actinomycetota; class Actinomycetes; order Actinomycetales; family Microbacteriaceae; genus Cryobacterium; species Cryobacterium algoricola. Next base: position 911,180 of record NZ_SOFG01000004.1, read on the forward strand.
AAGACCTCGACGCGAACCGGTTCATCGTGTTCCGATCGCTGACCCTGCTGCGGATGCTGAGCCTCGATCCGTCCCTGCTCGGCGACACCTACGCGGACGTGCCATCGAGCAAGCTCGACGCCCTCTTCGACCAGCTCGACGACGTCGTCGCCGAGGGCCACCGGGCGCTCGTGTTCAGCCAGTTCACGTCGTTCCTCGGCAAGGCCGCGGCACGACTCGACGCCCAGGGCACCCCGTACTGCTACCTCGACGGCTCGACGCTGAAGCGCTCCGAGGTGATCGACCGGTTCAAGAGCGGCACGGCGCCCGTGTTCCTGATCAGCCTCAAGGCCGGCGGCTTCGGCCTCAACCTGACCGAGGCGGACTACGTGTTCCTGCTCGACCCGTGGTGGAACCCGGCGACGGAGACGCAGGCGATCGACCGCACGCACCGCATCGGCCAGACCCGAACGGTCATGGTCTACCGGCTCGTCGCCGCGGACACCATCGAGGACAAGGTGATGGCGCTCAAGGAACGCAAGGCGCGGCTCGTCGGGTCTGTGCTCGACGGCGCCGGCCTCGACGGTTCGGCGCCCGACGGCGCTGCGGCGGCAGCGGATGCCGGCGACGACTTCACCGCAGACGACATCCGGGCGCTCCTCGCACCCTGAGCGCCGCCGGCGGGCGACCGAGCCTGCCCTACGCGGACGCCGGCAGCTCGGCGGCGATCGTCGCAGCCCAGGCGTCGATCGCGACCCAGTCACGGAAGTCGCCCTCCGGGAGCAGCTCCCGGCCGGCCGGGATCATCCGCACCAGTCGGTCGCGGCGGCGCAGCGCCTCCGGGTTCAGCGCTCCGAAGAACACCTTGGTCCCCTGTGGTTCGAGTGCGGCCACGAACTCGTCGAACTGCTTGGGCTCGGCCTCGAGGATCAGTTCGCGTCCCTCTGCATTGCGGGTCGCGGTGCCGAGCGGGCCGCTGCTGAACAACCAGAGCGGGCGGGAGGTGAGCAGCTCGAGGTTGCCGCGCACGAATTCGACGGCGTCCTTCCGCCAGGAGCCCATGTATGCGGCGCTGCCGATCACGAACGCGGTGTACCGGTCGGGAGTCTCGACGACCGAAACGGGTTTCGCCTCGGCGTCACGCCCCGCCTCGCGCAGCTTCCGCGCGATCCGCTCGGCGATCCCCTCCGTGGCACCGTACTTGCTCGAATACCCCACCAGAACCACCACGGTCCGCCTCCTGTGCCTTAGGTCATGCCTGCACTGCCATTCTGCTCCTCCCCGCGACTGCGGCGGCCCGGCAGACCGCCCCTCGTTCGGGTGGCCGTGACGGATTTCGGGGGCCTCCCCGCTGATATGCTGGGCACACGCAGGCGGAGGGCACAGGTAACCATGACAACTCTGGCTCGCCACCTCGGCACTTTCGCTCGGTACGTGGCCTCATCAGGCAATTGGCTTGTCTGGTTCATGTGCATCCTGCTTTCCGCCTATACGGTCGGGCTCGTCGCGCAGGGCTCGGACTTCAGCCCATTCGTCGATGTCTGGCTCGCGATCATCACGAAGCTGAGCCTCGTCGCCGTGGCGTGGACCGCCGTCGTGCGCGCGGGCTTCGACCGCCGCGAAATCGTGTTCTCGGCGAGCGCCATCACCCTCGTGGTGGCAGCGGACAGCTACGCCTACTTTCGGCCAGGTGACTCCGACCAGTCCCAGACCCTCCCCGACATCGGATACTTCTTCTTCTATCTCCTGATCGTCGCCGCGATCGTGACCCTCGCACGCCGGCAGCGCCGCGCCCCGGGCTGGCCGGTCCTCCTCGAGGGTGCGATCGGGATCCTCGGCGCCGGCTCCGTTCTTGCGGCACTCCTCACCCCGATCCTCTATTCCGCCGACACCACCATCGAGGCCGGCGCGACCGCCGTCGTCGTGACCTACCCGCTGTTCAATGCGATGCTCGTGCTCGTGATTGCCGGCACTGCCGCGACCCAGGGGCCAGATCCCCGCAGGCGCTGGATGCTGCTCGTTCTCGGGCTGATGATCTTCTCGGCGACCGAGATCGTCTACCTCCGCATCGGAGAGGCCTACGTCACCGGCACCTCCCTCGACGCGGGCTGGGCGATCGGACTCGGCCTCGTCGCCGTCTGGATCGATTCCTCGTCGCGCCAGACCGGAACGCACAGCCACGCCCAGGACAGCATCGCCGCCGTCGCCGTGCCGGTCGTGTCGACGGGCGCGGGCCTCGGGGTGCTGATCCTCGCGAGCCAGGTGCCCGTGACCGGCTTCGCCATCGCGCTGGCCGCGACCGCCCTCGCCCTCGCCTCCCTCCCGCTCGTCTCCCGGCAGATCGTGCTGCGGCGCCAGGCCCGGACGGACGACCTCACCGGGCTGCCCAACCGACGCGCCCTGTACGGCGATGTCACCGCCCGGATCACGAGGGAACCCCGGCGTCGCCGTGCCCTCCTTCTCCTCGACCTCGACCGGTTCAAGGAGGTCAACGACAGCCTCGGGCACAACGCCGGCGATCGTCTGCTCGTGCAGGCCGGTATCCGCCTGTCGGACCAGCTGCGCGAAGACGACCTGCTCGCCCGGCTCGGCGGCGACGAGTTCGCGATCCTGCTCGACGACGTCGGACACGGCGAAGCCGTCGACTTCGCCATCCGGGTGCGCGCAGCACTCGCCGTGCCGTTCACCCTCGAGGGCATCGCCCTGCAGACCGGGGTGAGTGTGGGCATCGCCCTGTACCCGGACCAGGGCAGCGACCTGACCGGGCTGATGCGCAAGGCCGACATGGCCATGTACAAGGCGAAATCGACCAGAAGCGGCCACCACGTCTACCGCAGCAACGACGACAGTCACGGCGATCTGCGTCTGCGCACCCTCTCCGAGCTGCGGCTCGCCCTCGAGGACGACCAGCTCATCGTGCACTACCAACCCAAGATCGACCTCGCATCGGGGAGCGTCGCCGGCATCGAAGCCCTCGTGCGCTGGCAGCACCCCACCCGCGGGCTGCTCTTCCCCGACCAGTTCCTCGTGCTCATCGAGGAGGCCGGGCTCATGCACGCCCTGACCCAGCGGGTACTCGCCGTCGCGCTCGACCAGGCGAAGGTCTGGACCGCCTCCTGGACCGGGGACCTGCCCCTCTCGATCGCCGTGAACCTGTCGGCGAGTTCCCTCGTCGACGCCGAGCTCCCCGAACGGATCGAAAACCTCCTCGCCGAGCGTGGTCTGCCCGGCTCGGTGCTCGAACTGGAGATCACCGAGGACTTCCTGATGAGCGACCGGGCACGAGCCAGGGACATTCTGGCCAGACTCCGCGCGAACGGCATCAGTATTTCCATCGACGACTTCGGCACCGGCTACAGCTCGCTCGCGTACCTCCGCGACCTGCCCATCGACGAACTGAAGCTCGACCAGTCCTTCGTCTTTCCGCTCAAGGACGACCCGCGCGCCGCTGCGCTCGTGAAGTCCTCGATCGAGCTCGCGCACGGCCTCGGGCTGCGCATGGTCGCGGAGGGCGTCGAGAATGCCGCCACCTACGAGGCCCTCGCCGCATTCGGCTGCGACCAGGCCCAGGGGTTCTTCATCTCCCGGCCCATCCCGGCGGATGCCTTCGACCAGTGGATCGCGGACCGTCGGTCGGTCGCGGAGCCGGTCGCGTCATGACGATCCTGCGCGGAGGCGCGCGCACCCTGAAGTCGCCGGACGGAGCCCCGGAACCCTCCGCCGGGCAGCCGTCGAGCCGTCCGCTGTGGATCATGGGCGTCCCGCTCGCAATCTACCTCGTGATGCTCCTCGGCAAGGGCAACGGTTACCGGGTCCTCGTCGACTTCGTCGTCGTCGAGCTCGTGGGAGTGGCGGCCGTCGTGGTCTGCTGGACCGCCGTCCGCCGGGCCGGCTTCGTCCGGCGGGAAGTGACGCTCGCCGCCGCCGCGGTCACCTGCAACGTCCTCGGCGACATCAGCTTCACCGTCTCCACCCGATTCTTCGGGGGCCCCGGCTCCCCCTCGGTCGCCGACGTGTTCTATCTGGCCTTCTACGGCCTGATCCTCTCCTCCCTTTTCGTCACCGCGCGGCGGCAGCTCCGCAGGGTGCCCTGGTCGGTCTTCCTGAACAGCGCCGTCGGCTCGGTCAGCGTCGCGGCGTTCATGGCCCTCCTGCTCAACCCGGTGCTCGTCGCTGCATCCGCCGAACCGTTTTCCCTCGAAACGGTCATCAGCCTCGCCTACCCGTTGCTCGACCTGCTGTTGATCGCGGCCATCGCGGGAGTTGCCGCACTGTACGGCCGGCACGCCGGGCGCGCCTGGGTCGCCCTCATCGCAGGCCTCGTGATCGTCACGGGCGCCGACGTGATCTACGCGCTTCTGGACGGCGGCTACGCCCTCGGCACCCTGCTCGATGCCAGTTGGGCGATCGGGCTCGTACTCGTCGCCGTCTGGGTGGACCGGGCGTCGTACCCCGTGATCGGGTCGGCGCGGGAACCGAACGGTGTGATGGCGTTCGTCGTTCCGGCGATCGCGACGGCCGCGGGGCTCGGGATCCTGATCTATGCGACCCAGGTCCACATTTCGGCGCTCGCGATCGGTCTCGCCAGCATCACCCTGGCCCTCGCCGTCTTCCCGATGATCTCCCGGGAGCGCGGGCTGAACCACCTGTCCCGCACCGATGACCTGACCGGGCTGCCGAATCGCCGGGCCATGTATTCCGACGTGGCTGCGCGCCTCGCCTCCGACCGGAAGCAGGGCAGTGCGCTCCTCCTCCTCGACCTCGACCGGTTCAAGGAGGTCAACGACAGCCTCGGTCACGACGCCGGCGATCGGCTCCTCGTGCAGGTGGGCGTGCGCCTCGCGCGCGAGCTCGGTCCGCTCGACCTGCTGGCGCGGCTGGGCGGCGATGAGTTCGCAATTCTCGTCGCACGGAACAGGGATGGCGAGGCATCCGCCCTCGCCGATCGGTTGCGGGCGGCGCTGGCCGTGCCCTTCACCCTCGAGGGAATTTCCCTGCAGACGAGTGTCAGCATCGGCATCGCGCTGTACCCGAGCCACGGCCGCGATCTGAGCGCCCTGATGCGCAAGGCCGACACGGCGATGTACGTGGCGAAGTCCTCCGGCAGCGGGTTCCACGTCTATCAGTCCGACGACGACCGGCACAGCGAGGTGCGCCTGCGCACCCTGCAGGAGTTGCGGGACGCGCTCGTCGAAGGCCAGATCACCCTGCACTACCAGCCCCGCATCGATCTCGACACATCGGAAGTCACGACCGCCGAGGCCCGGATCCGCTGGAATCACCCGGTGCGCGGACTGGTGCAGCCCGCCGATTTCATCGATCTCATCGAGGACGCCGGCCTCGTCAGGGCGCTGTCGGAAATCCTGCTCGTGCAGGCGCTCGATCAGGTGGTCGTCTGGCGGAACCGGGGACTGGACCTCGGCGTCGCGATCCGGCTTCCCCCGGCCGCCCTGATCGACGCCGGACTCCCCGAACACCTCGGCGCCATGATCGCGAATCGCGCGTTGCCGCCGTTCGTGCTCACCCTCGAGATCGGCGAGGAGTTCCTGCTCGCCGACCAGTCCCGGGCGCGCGCGGTGCTCAACCGGTTGCGGGGTCAGGGCGTGCGGATGTCCATCGACGACTTCGGGACGGGCTACAGCTCCCTCGCGCTGCTCCGCGACCTCGCCATCGACGAACTCCGCCTGGACGAATCGTTCATCGTGGCGATGGGGCACGACGAACGCTCGTCGACGCTCGTCAATTCCGCGATCGCCCTCGCCCACAGCCTCGGGCTGCGGATGGTCGCGGAAGGCGTCGACAACGAAGAGGCCTATGCGGCCCTCGTACGGTTCGGCTGCGACTCCGCCCAGGGCGACCTGTTCGGCGAGCCGCTCCCCGCCGCCGAGTTCGATGCCTGGCTGGCCGCCGGCCCCGGCCGCCGACCCTGACGAATTCGTCAGGGGGTGGCATGCCAGAATCGTCTCATGGTGACTACTCCGCCCGAACAGCCCACACCACACCACCCGCACGCAGAGCCCGCTCAGGGCGCGGCGGTCGTGTCGGTCAGCCTCGATAACGCGCACCACTTCAGCAAGCCGGCCGCGCCGCGCATCCGCCTGCTCGAAGGGCTCGGCGTCGAGGGCGACGTGCACGCGGGGGTGACCGTGCAGCATCGGTACCACGTGAAGAAGGACCCGACGGCGCCGAACCTCACCCAGGTGCACCTGATCCCGGCCGAGCTCTTCGACGAGCTCGCGCGCGGCGGCTACACCGTGCGGCCCGGCGAGCTCGGCGAGAACGTCACGACGACGGGGATCGACCTCACCGCTCTCCCCCGCGGCACCCGGCTGCACCTCGGCGCCAGTGCCGTCGTCGAACTGACCGGCCTGCGCAACCCCTGCTCACTGATCAACGGGTACCAGGGCGGGCTTATGAAGAAACTCATCGCCACGGATGCCGCCGGTCGCATCACCCGCAAGGCCGGTGTGATGAGCGTGGTCGCGTCCGGTGGCGCGGTCGAGCCCGGCGACGCGATCCGGATCGAGCTGCCCGAGGGGGACCAGGTCCCCCTCGGCGTGGTGTGACGGGCGCCGGTCCCGGCCTGGGCCGGGGTCTGCCGGCCTAGGCCGTGACCGTCTCCGAGGCGTGGAACCACGGCGGGTATACGGCGACCTTCGGGCGGTGACCGGATTCGGCGAGGATGCCGCGCACTACGTCGCGGACCTTGTCGTTCGCGACGGCGACGATGGTGACGAGTTCGAACGGGAAGGTCTCCTCGACGAGGAGTTCGGCTTCGAGGAGCGCTGCGGCATCCGTCGCGGCACGCAGCCGGCGGAGTACCCTCTCGCTCGTTTCCGGCGTCGTTCCGACCCGGGTCAGGGTGCCTGCCGCGTCCCCGTCGGTGACGGCGACGATGCCGAGAGCGGCCTCGCCCGGTCCTGACTGGGCCTCGACGACCTTCTTCACGGTGCTGACCAGGATCACGAAGTCGAAGTTCTCGGCAGACGGGGCATCGCTGGACAGACGCGGGTCACCGGTGTTCGTGAGGATGTTGTCCCAGATGGTCGCGTTCGGCGAGAGGAAGAACGGCACGAAGTGTGCCACGGTCGTGTTCTCGGTGCCGTCGATCAGGGTGTTGCGGCGCTTCTCCCGGTTGGGAGCCGACGAGATGTCGACAGCGGGTCGCGCAGCCCAGGCTTCGCTCGCGTCGGCGAGGAGGCCGCCGCTGGAGAGGATGCCCGCGAGGTTGCGGATGTGGGTCAGGTGGTAGATGCGCTGTTCGCCGACGTTGTCGGGGGCGGATTTCGGCCCGATCGACGACTTCGCCCTGGTCGAGGGGCGGGGGCGGGTCACACTCGTCGTTCCGGAGGCGGCGCTCGCTGGAGCGCTTCGCAGCGACGGCGGCTTCGAAGCCGACTTCGAGCGGACCGGCGATGGGGCGGACTTGGCACGGCTCGCGCGCACAGCCGGTGCCGCTGGCACAGCCTCCGGAATCGGTTTCGGGAAACAGAGGGCGCAGAGGCCTCCTTCGAGTCCGTGGATGCATTCGTTGCTCAAAGCCAGAAAACCTCTCGTGTTCGTGTCCCCCACATTCTTCGAATACCCGTGTTCGAAGACCACGAGTCAACGCTACGGTGGTTTTGACCTCAGCGGTTACCGGGATCGACCCGCATCCGGGTTGTCGGTGCAGAATCGCCACGCTGGTGGACCTTACTTCGATACGGGCCGCGGTCTACTCTGGGCCGCATCGGGCCCGTCCGGGGCCCCGCCGCGGACCAGGGAGAGTCAGATGCAGGCCGAACAGATCACCCTCGAACCACGCACGTTCCTCGGAGTCCACGAAGTGATCCCGATGAGCAGGCTGACCGAATACTTCGATCGCGCCTTCAGGACCTCCGCGGCCGAACTCGGCAGGATGGGGGCCCACCCGAGCGGACCGCCGATCGCGCTGTATCACGGCGCCCCGACGGATGCCGCGGTCGACGTGACCGCCGGATTCCCCGTTATCGACGACGTCAGTGCGACCAGGGCCGTGGAGGTCGTGCACCTCCCGTCCGGTCCGGCGGTGGAGACGTTCCACGTGGGCCCGTACGAGACGATGACCGAGACGTATGCGGCCGTGACGGACTGGATCGCCGCGCAGAAGCTCACCGTCGCCGGGGACATGTGGGAGGAGTACCTGGTGGGTCCGGACTCCGAACCGGACCCCGCGAACTGGCGCACCCGGATCGTGTTCCCGCTCGCCTGAGCCGGACACGCTGGCAGGAAACGCGGGCGCAACAATCGCCCTCTAGCATGGGCACGCAACCTGCGACCATGACGAGCCAGGAGAAGGCGATGACACGAAGCTCCCGCTGGGAACGCGCGACGGACACCCCCCTGCTGGCTCTCGGTATTGCGTTCCTGATCGCATACGCGACCCCGATCATCGCGCCGGAGATCAGCCCCGGCTGGCACCTGTTCCTCGAGTGGATCGAGATCGGCACGTGGGCGGCCTTCGCCACCGATTTCGTCGTTCGGGTGAGCCTCGCGGAGGATCGCCGCGCGTTCGTGCGCACGCATGTGCTCGACCTGCTCGCGGTCGCCCTCCCGCTGTTCCGGCCCTTGCGGGCCCTGCGGGTGGTCTCGGTCGTGATTCTCTCCACGCGCAGGCTGAGCAAGGTACTCAAGAACCGCGTGATGACCTACGTGGGCATCACGGCCGTGTCGGTCTGGTTCATCGCGGGCCTCGCGGTGACCGACGCGGAACGGAACGCGCCCGGCGCGAATATCGTCACGGTGTGGGACGGCTGGTGGTGGTCGTTCATCACGATGGCCACCGTCGGATTCGGGGACCACTTCCCCGTCACGATCGACGGCCGTCTTGTCGCGGTCGGCCTCGTGGTCACCGGGATCGCGCTGATCGGCACCATCACCGCATACATCGCGTCCTGGTTCGCCACCGCCAGCCGCGAGGCCGAGGAGGCGATCAAGGTCGAGCTCGGCGTGAACGAGGACAAGCTCGACGCCCTCACCGTCGAGATCGGCGAGCTCAAGGCCCTCGTTGAGCGGCTGGCCGGTCGGCCGCTCCCGGTTCCGCCGCCCACGGACTGAACCGCAGGGCCAGCCCTGCGGGCCGAGATCGGTTCGATCAGATGTCGAAGTCCGCGACGGTTGGCGCGGCGGTCGTCGTCGCGGTCCTCGACGACGAGCGGGCGGCATCCGTCTCGCGAATGCTCTTCCGGGCGCTCTGCCGGAGGGTCTGCGTCGGCAGATCCTCGGTATAGGAGGAGGTGACCATGATCGGCATGTGGTCGGACGTGCCGCGCGGGAGGGTCTCGACGTTCTCGATGGTCAGGCCGACCGAGGTCGCGAGGTCGAAGTGCCCGCGGAAGAATCTGTAGCGCGTGTAGGTGCGGGTGTCGCTCAGCGTGAGGTCGTACCCGGACTCCGTGACCTTGTCGCCGAGGTTGCCCTTGAAGATGGGGTAGTTGTAGTCGCCGACCATGAGCGTCGGGAGGCCGGGGCCGAGCCGGCTGAGTTCCTCGTGGGCCGAGCGGATCTGGTTGCGGCGCAGGGAGTTCCGGGCGGTCAGCGGTGCCGCATGGAAGGACGCGACGACGAGCTCGCGCTGCGCCTCCTTGTCGACGAGCCGGGTGCCGATCAGGCGCTCGTGCGCCGGACGCAGCACCATGTCGTGCAGGGACTTCTTGAGCGCGAAGGCCTGCGAGGTGACGGCGTCGAAGCGGTCCTGGCGATAGTAGATCGCGAGGCCGAGCCGGTTGGTCAGGGTCGAATCGGCGAGGTGCAGCGTGCCGATGTCGTCCGGTAACTCGAGGGTGTCCGCCTCCTGGAGGCAGAGCATGTCCGGCTCATAGGTGATGGACAGGGCGGCGAGTTCGCCGACCGCCCGGTTCTTCCTGAGGTTGTAGCTGATGACCCGCACGTCTCTGACCTGACTTCCGACTCGTGGTGGTGATTCAAGCCTAATGCGCTCAGCTGGGTTGCACCGTGGTCATTGCACAGAGGTACCCTGCATCGGTAGTTTGGTCGCGACGACGGCGAACCCGAGGAGGCCAGGTCCATGACGGTGAAGCGGCCCGGCGGGGTGACGTTCGCGGTCGTGCTGATGTACATCGGCGGAATCATCCAGATCGCCCTCGGAGTCCTGACCATCTTCCTGCGGTACGCACCCGATGTGGCCGCAGACGGGACCACGTTCGCGGTGTCTCTGACGGGTGCCGGCATGGTCCTGTTCGGCCTGTTCGTCGTCGCTCTCGCATCCGGGGTCGCTCGGGGCAGCCGGGTCTCGCGGTTGAGTGCGACGGTCGTGGTCGCACTGGGCCTGGTGCTCATGCTCGCGGACCTGATCGTCACGGACGACGGGGACTGGTCCGGCGTGGCGATCCAGGGCGTCGTCGTCGCGTGCGTGGTCCTGCCGTTGTGGACGGGGGCGGGGCGCCGCTACTTCGCGAGGCGCTGACCGAGGGCCCGCTCCGCATCGCGACGGGCGATGCGTCGGTGGGCGAAGCGCACGATCTCGATGAGCGCGATGCACACGACGGAGGTCGCGAGCACGAGCACCGCCGTTGGCAGGGTGGGGTCGACGAGCTGCAGGAAGCTGCGGCTGATCGGCAGCGCGTACATCAGCACGAGCCCGACCATCATGGCGCCGATGACGAGGCCCTTGAACCGGGTCACGGGCCGGGAGAGCACCACGAGGATCCAGAGGCCGATGATGGTTAGGATGAGCGTGGAGCCGCTGCGGATCTCGGCCTCGGGGATGTGGAGATTCGCGGCGAGTTTGGAGTACGTGGCGAGGCCGAAGGTCACGGCGACCCCCGCGGGAATCGCGAAGGTCAGCGAGCGGCGGAGGAAACCCGGCACGTAACGCTGCGCATTCGGGAGCAGCGCGAGGAAGAAAGCCGGGATGCCGATGGTGAGCCCGTCGGTCACGGACAGTTGCCGGGGCAGGAACGGGAACGGCAGCAGCAGGATCCCGAAGGTGATCGCGAGGAACGTCGCGTACGCGGTCTTGGTGAGGAAGAGCATCGAGACGCGTTCGATGTTCGCGATCACCTGGCGTCCCTCCGCGACCACGCTCGGCAGATGGGAGAACCGGCCGTCGAGCAGCACCAGCCGGGCGACCGCCTTCGTCGCGGCCGCTCCGGAGTTCATGGCGATCCCGATGTCGGCCTCCTTGATGGCGAGGGCGTCGTTCACGCCGTCGCCGGTCATGGCGACCGTGTGCCCGGCCGCCTTGAGCACGACCACGATCCGCTTCTTCTGGTCGGGGGTGACCCGCCCGAAGACCAGATGCTCGCCGAGGACCGCGAGGAGGTCCTCGTCCCTGGTCGGCAGTTCCCTGGCGTCGAAGCCGTCCGGAGCGTCGAGGCCCACCTCGCGGGCGATCGCGGCGACGGTGTGCGGGTTGTCGCCGGAGATGATCCGCACACCGACGTCCTGCGCCGCGAAGTAGGCGAGGGTTGCGGCGGCGTCCTCGCGGATGTTCTCCCGGAAGGTGAGCAGCACGACCGGAACGGCGTCGCCGGGCACGGTTTCGTCGTGAGTCGGCGTGCCGTGGGCGAGCACGAGGGTGCGCCGACCCGTGGCCGCGAGGTCGCGCGCCGCGCCGGCGACCTGTCGGAGGCTGGGACTGTCGGACTCTCCCCCGGGGAAGACCATTTCCGGCCCGCCGAGGACCCACATGCCGTCGCCGAATACGACGGCACTCCACTTGCGGGCGGAGGAGAACGGGACTCGGTCGACCGGGTCCTCGCTGGGCGGATCGGTGAAGCGACCGGCCAGGCTCCGTGCGGTCGCGTTGGCATCGTGCTGCGCCCCGTACCAGGCCAGGACGCCCTCCCACCCGGCGACCGGTGTCAGCGGATGCGTCTCGTCGAACACGATGTCGCCCTGGGTCAGGGTCCCGGTCTTGTCGAGACAGATGATGTCCACTCGCGCGAGTCCTTCGACCGCGGGCAGTTCCTGCACGAGCACCTGCTGCCGGGCGAGCTTCACGGCGCCGACGGCGAACGTGATGCTCGTCATGAGCACGAGTCCGAGGGGCACCATCGCGACGACGGCGGCGATCGTCGCGGTGGCCGCATCCCGCCACGCGCCGCCCGCGGTCGCCTCCTCCCAGCCGCCTTGCGCGACCATCTGGGCGTTCAGCACCAGCAGGGCGATCGGACCGATGATCCACGCCACCCACTTCAGTACCCGGTTGAGGGAGGTCCTGATCTCCGAGGCGACGAGGGAGAACCGTTTCGCTTCGGCCGTGAGGGAGTTCGCAAACGAGTCGGCCCCGACCCGGTCGACTGTGGCGGTCCCCTCCCCGGCCACGACCACCGAGCCGGACAGCACCCGGTCGCCGGGCGCCTTGTCGACGGCATCCGATTCGCCGGTCAGCATCGACTCGTCGATTTGCAGGCCGCGTGAGCCGGCCACGATCGCGTCGGCGGTCACCTGGTCGCCTGCGCGCAGCACGAGGGTGTCGTCCATCACGACCGCGGCGACGTCGATCTCCTGCTCGCCGCCGTCACGGAGCACCCGGGCGTGCGGGGCGTTGAGGAGCGCCAGCCGGTCGAGCGCCCGCTTGGCCCGGTATTCCTGGACCGTGCCGATGATCGCGTTCGCGATCGCGCTGAAGCCGAACAGGGCGTCCTGCCAGCGGCCGATCGCCAGCAGGACGAGGAAGCAGGCCAGGATGATGCCGTTGAACAGCGTGAGCACGTTCGCGCGCACGATGCTCCACACGCTGCGGCTGGTGTCCTGCACGAAGGCGTTGGTGCGCCCTGCCGCGACGCGTTCGGCGACCTCGGCGGCGGTCAGCCCGGTGTGCGGCATCCCGTGTCCCTTTCGGCCCGTGTGCCCCGATGCCGGGCCGCGTGGCCCGGTGCGATCACGGTACGACGTGGGCCGCGTTCACGCTAGCCGGGACAGCGAACTTTCTCGCGCCGGTCGCGTGCCCGTCTCAGGAGGCTCAGCGCCAGCCGAGGCCCGGAGCGACATGGGTGACGATGCTCTCGAGGAGGCGCGCGTTGTAGGCGACTCCGAGCTGGTTGGGGATCGTCACGAGCACGGTGTCCGCTGCCTGCACCGCGGCATCCGTCGCCAGTTCGGCGACGATCTGGTCGGGCTCGCCGACGTAGCTCTTGCCGAAACGCGCAAGACCGCCATCGAGGTAGCCGACCTGGTCCTCGGATTCCCGGCTGCCCGGGCGGCCGAAGTAGGCGCGGTCCTCCTCGGTGACGAGCGGCAGGATGCTGCGGCTCACCGACACCCGCGGCGTGCCGGCATGCCCCGCAGCGGCCCAGGCTTCGCGGTAGATCGCGATCTGCTCCGCCTGCAGGTCACCGAACGGGACGCCGGTGTCTTCGGTGAGGAGCGTCGAGCTCATCAGGTTCATGCCCTGCTCCCCCACCCACTTCGCGGTCGCCCGGGTGCCGGAGCCCCACCAGATCCGCTCGCTGAGCCCTGGCGCCTGCGGCTGGATCGGCAGCCGGGCGGTGCCAGCCGACATCTGCGGGTTCGGGGTCGCGATTCCCGCCCCGATGATCGCCGCCCGGAAGATCGACGTATGCTCGCGGGCGACGTCTGCGTCGGTCTGCCCCTCAGCGGGACCGTAGCCGAAGTTCTCGTAGCCGCGCAGCGCGGTCTCGGGCGACCCGCGGCTGATTCCGAGCTGGAGGCGCCCGTTGCTGATCAGGTCGGTGATCGCGGCTTCCTCCGCCATGTACAGCGGGTTCTCGTAGCGCATGTCGATGACGCCGGTGCCGAGTTCGATCCGGTTCGTGCGCGCGGCCATGGCCGCGAGCAGCGGGAACGGCGAGGCGAACTGCCTGGCGAAATGGTGCACGCGCACGTACGCCCCATCGATTCCGAGTTCCTCAGCGGCGACCGCGAGCTCGACCGTCTGGAGGAGGGCGTCGCGTGCCGTGCGGGCGAGGGAACCCCGCACTGCCTGGTGGTGGCCGAAAGAGAGGAATCCGATGCGCTTCATGCCCGGTGCAGCGCAGACGGGTCGCCGGGTATTCCCGGCAGCCCGTGCCGCAGCACTGTTCCCCGGACCGGACGACCCCAGACTCGTCCGAGCCCCAGTGTGGCACCATAGACGCCCCAAACAACAGAGAGGCCCCGGTCGCCGTTCTGGCGATCGAGGCCCCACTATCTTTCGTTGCTACGCGAGCGGGAAAGGCGCCCCACTCAAAATCCACCACTTGAGGACATGATCGATGATGACGGCGACTCCGATCAGGATTGACACGAGAGCCTTCGTCCGGCGGAGGCCAGATACATGCCCTTCGTGCCCAGAATTGACCTCATAGTGGCAAATATGGTCACTCTTTGTCGTATCGTTGGCAGGAAGAGCCGCCGCTGCACGGTCTGGCTTCCTTCCGGTAGTTCTTCGAGATTTGGTCAACTAGTCTCCTTGCGTTGGCGGAACTGGTGAATGGAACGTGCAATCGATGTTGGAGTCGATGCGGGGGTACTTCTAAAACACGATCTCTCCCGGTCAACAATCGACCGGGAGATTTCGTCTTTAACGTGTGGCGCAGTAAGTCTTCATACGGAGTCTCTACTGCGTTTGCGTGCTCTCAGAGTACCTGTGACCAAGCACACCACGGGGTGGAATCATGTTCGAAAGAGGCGGTCTTCGAAAAGGAAACCGTGCGCGCGAACATTCGAATCTGTGGATAACTTCCGGCGCCGACGAGGCGCCTAGCACCTTTCTGGGTCGATCTGTGCGACGCGCAGGACGAGAATGGTTTGCGCACAACGCCGCACATGTCCGCATAGAGGCATATCGGCCCCCACACAGCGGACAATTCGACCATCACGTTCGCCTTGCCTCCCACACACCTTCAGCGATCCACCGCCAATTCGCGTATCCGTAGCCGACTGTGGATAACGTCCCAACTAATCGGCAAACAGAGATTTCCCAGAACGGGGTCCTAACGGCGCGTCGCGGCCTCATTTACTGAGAGAAGACCCAAAACGACTCCCGCACGATCATCGTGAGGTCGCATATGGGACACCGCTGGACGACCACGAGCCCGCATCGAGTCCGAACCGCACCGCCGTTCATTTCTCCGGAACAGGGAGGGCACGGCGGACCTCTCCAAATGAGGTCGCCGTCCATGACCGCATCATGCGCCTCTCAGCGTCAGCACGCGGAGTCGCATCGACGGGCTTCTTAACGACTGGAGTCGGCGAGGCGTCCGCCGCAGCTTATTCGCGCGAGAGTTAGGTAAATAGAGCCCCACCGACGAATGCTAGGAACGCTATGCCAACGATCAGTGGCGCCGGTCCATCTTCGAGCATCACGATTCCCGCCAGCGTGACGATTGCGCCAAGCGCTAGGCCCGCGACTGCGACTAGCCAGAGGGCGTCACCGCGGCGCCTGTTGAGCCCGTTTGTCATATGCCTATCGACGCGAATGCCTGACCAGCTATTACTTCTCCCATTTGTCTGCAAACCGACGCTACCGTGCGATTAGCGTCGATACCTACGCCGCCACTAGCCTAACGAGGCCCTGAGGGTATTGGTCGTTCGCATGTAAGGCGTGCGAATATCTACGATCAGCCCGGCGTCGCCCTTCTTCACGACACCGTTCACTACCGGCAATTTGCCGCGCGCGGCCATAGCCAAAGACAGCCCCTGGAGGGCTTCAGTCGCTTTGTCACCGCCAGGCAGATAGCCGACGTGGATCAGTGCGCCGCCCTTCATCCCCATAACGCGGACCGCGTGCTTGTCGGCCTTGTTCGTCGGCTCGGCGACGAGGGCGAATATGTGCTTGCCCGCGCCGAGCTTCTTCAGTTCGACCTGGCGGAAGGACACGCCGCGGACGAAGACCGTCGATTCTTCCGGAACGAACTCCGTGTCGTACTTCTGCACCGGCGCCGCTCTAAATCGATCAAGAATTCCCACTATGCCCCCATCTGGATATTCCGAGCCTATGACTCCGCCCCACCGCTGGTGCCAACAGTAGCCTTCGGCGCGTCGCCTAATAGCGCAAGCAACTCAGCTCGCCGGCACTCCAGCCGCTCCTGCGAGTCTCGTTGACCTTCTCGAAGCGCCTCGACGATCGGCGGGAAGTACTGCCTGTCACGCTGGGCGACATTCACCTGAAGTGCGATCAAGTAGTCGCGCGTGGAGTCATTCGCCGCTCTACATGCCATTAGCAGCTCAGCTGCGGGGAGGAGAGCGCCGTCAGCCGACGGGCCTTCGACCATCGGCCACGGGCTCGCATCATCTCGCGATAAGCGCCGCGCAGCTCATCGGAGTCTCGGTCCAGAATCACAATCTGACGATTGAGGCTGTTCACCTGCCCCTTCCCAACGCGCCGCCTGTCCCAAAAATCAGACCACAACAGCACTCAATAAAGTGAATTTGACCGGGAATTTAAATCACGGTGACCACATATGCTGGACGAATGGACCCTTCAGTAGTCGGCGTGCTTGCCGCAACGTTCGGCAGTACAGGCCTCGCGGGCGCCCTTGCGTATGGCGTGAACTTCTCCCGCGTGGTTCGCCTTCGGAAATCCGTAAGAGAGTCCCTCGAACTCGCGAGTTCCTTCGAAATCGGATCAGTGTCTCGGTCGGCGCTGAATAACGCTGCCGAGCGTGACGCCGTGCGGCTTGCTTCCTTGTCGCTCGTCCAGCATCCGACGGGAATGCGCAGCGCCATTCTTATGGTTCTGGCGAGCGCTGGATTCGGTGCCGTCATGCTGGCGAGACTTCGTGACGAAGCCCAGTCCGCCCCGTTGTCGAAGGCTGTGGATTCCTTGGGGTGGCAGCTGACAGGTTTTGCCATCGGCTACGTCTTGTTCATGGTGCTTGCTCTCGACCTTATGGTGACCTCACGTCGCGATCGCGTAGTTAGATCGATATTGGTCAAGGGAAAGGTCGAACTGCGCTGGAACGGCAATGTCGCCCTCGATCAGCGCCTTTTCGACGTTCGCTACTCCGCCGAAAGCGACGCAGAGAAGAAACGAATTGCCTGGGAAATCAAGAAATCGCGCGCTTCAAGACGTGCTGCTGCCAAACGACCAGTGCCCGCCCGGCAAGTTCCAGCTACCGAGCTGCAATAGACTCCTGCCGGACCAGAGAAGACCATCTGCCAGCAGGATTACTACGTATGTAGCGGGTTCTCGTAGCGCACGTCGATGACGCCCGTGCCGAGCTCGATCCGGCTCGTGCGCGCCGACATCGCCGCGAGCAGCGGAAACGGCGAGGCGAATTGCCGCGCGAAGTGGTGCACGCGCACTTATGCCCCGTCGACACCGAGTTCCTCTGCGGCCACCGCGAGCTCCACCGTCTGGAGCAGGGCGTCGCGTGCGGTGCGGGCGAGGGAGCCCCGCACCGCGTGGTGGTGGCCGAACGAGAGGAATCCGACGCGCTTCATGCCGCGGTGCAGCGCGGATGGGGCGCCGAGTTTTCCCGGCGCCGCGCCGGCGACGCCGCTGCCCGGGCCGGGCGCGCTACCCGCGCTCGCTCCCGCTTCGTTTCTTCCCCCCGGGCACCCGACGCACGTTGAGCGTGTCGAGGCGGCGCTCCACCACGGTCCCCTCCTCGAGGATCGTCGCGAGAGTGATCAGCTCGTCGACGACCTCCGGCACCGGGCGCGCCTGGCAGCAGACACACCAGCCGAGCGCGTCGAAGCAGGCCCGCAGGGCCTGCTCGCAGTCGCCCCTGGTCAGGCCGGCCACGTCGGACACCCGCGCCGTCGTCGTGGATTGGAGCGAATTCATGCCACTGAACGAGCGTCCGCAACCGCAGTCCCCGTAGGGCGCCCACCGGCTGTACGGGCACGGCTCGAGCATCCACACGAGTTCACCCTCGGTGCACCCGTTCGAGTCTCTGCTGCGGCTTCCTTGCGTCGAGCCGGTGGCCACCAGTACCTTCATTCCGTCCTCCTCGGTCTCGGCACGAGCCTCAGGGAGTGGATGGAACGACGCTAACAGCGGCCACCGACATCCGCAGCGGTGGAGCGGTGGTTACGACCCGATCAGTAGTAGCCGAAGGACTCGGAGTGCGCCCAGGCCGAGCAGGGCGTGCCGTAGGCCGACTTGATGTAGCCGAGGCCCCAGCTGATCTGGGTCGCTGCATTCGTCGCCCAGTCCGAACCCGCAGACGCCATCTTGCTGCCGGGCATTGCCTGAGGGATACCGGTGGCCCCACTGGAGCTGTTGTACGCCGCGTAGTTCCAGCCGGATTCCCTCTGCCACAACTGGCTGAGGCAGCTGAACTCCCCGCTGCCCCAGCCGTACCGGGAGGAAGCCATCGCACTCGCTGTCGCGCGCGCGCCGGCCGGGCTGTTGTCCCCCGACGACGCCGCTTGCGGTGCGGCAGCGGCCGCCGCAGCTGCAGCAGCCGCCTTCGCTGCTTTGGCCGCCTGGGCAGCCTGGGCTTCGACTGCGGCCCGCGCGGCGGCGGCTGCCGCCTCAGCGGCGGCCTTCTCGGCAGCGATACGGTCGACTTCCGCGACGGCGGCCTGCACGGTGCTCGTCTCCGTCTTGGTCCGGGCGGTCAGCGACTCGACCTGATCGATGGGCAGAACCTGGAAACTCGCGAGCGAACTCGCCGCCGCGGTCAGAGTGGAAGCATCCACTTTGTTCGCGGCTGCGGCGATGACCTGGTTGGCGTCGGCCAACGCGGCGGATGCCGCATCCTCGGCGTGTGACTTCGCGATGGAGGTGTAGACGGTGAGCTGGTCGTGCTGCCGGCCCGTCGCCGCTGCGACGTCGACGGTGGCCGCGATCCGGCTCTCGGAGCGCGTGGCCGCCTCGGCGGCCGCACTGACGGCGAAGCCGCTTCCGTCCACGATCACGGCGATCGCGAGACCGGCCGTGAGGAGGGTGAACCGTGGGGAGCGATGCCCCCGGGTGCGCGTCCTGCGGGAAGCCCGGGTGTCGACCGGAGCCGAAGCTGCTGGCGAATCTGGTGCTGATGGAGATGAGTTCATGTTTCCTGCAATCGGGAACCGGCGCGAAAAACGGTCCGGTCCGCTGAGTGTCAGGCCCACGCTCTCGGTGACGGCGTGGGCGAATTGGCCATAGTGCAGACGCTTTCTGGCAAAGTCCCGACCAAAACCTCCGGAAGTCATCCACGCCGGCAGCCGGCGACTGGGTCCTCCGGAGTGGCGGGCCGGACGAGGTCCGGTCCGCCACTGTCAGGGAGCGGAAGTGTCCGTTCCTGAGTTTTTCTCAGGGAATTGCTTCCCGTTTACGGCCGGCCGCCGTCTGACCGACGGACCACAGCGACGGAACGCAGCGAAGGAACGCAGCGACGGATCAGTGCGCGATCAGTAGTAGCCGAAGGACTCGGAGTGCGCCCAGGCCGCGCACGGCGTCCCATAGGAGCCGGCGATGTAGCCGAGGCCCCAGGCGACCTGCGTTGCGGCGTTCGTGGCCCAATCGGAGCCGGCCGAGGCCATCTTGCTCCCGGGAAGCGCCTGCGGGATACCGGTGGCCCCACTCGGGTTGTAGGCCGTGTACGACCAGCCGGACTCTCTCTGCCAGAGCTGCACGAGGCAGCTGAACTGGCCGTCGCCCCAGCCGTACTTCGAGGAGGCGAGGCTCTGGGCCACCGCTTTCGCCCCGGCCGGCGTGTTCGATGCGGCGAGGGCCTGCAGCCGCTGCGCCTCCGCCGCGGCGGCTGCGGCGGCCGCCTTCTCTGCTGCGATGCGGTCTGCTTCCGCTGCCGCGGCTTCGACGGTTGTGGAGATGGCGGCCGCGCGCTGGGTCAGCGACTCGACCTGGTCGATGGGCAGCACCTGGTAGCTCGCGAGCGAGCTCGCGACGTCGCTCAGGGTGGTCGCGTCGACCTTGTTCTGTGCGCTGGCGAGCACCGCGTTGGCCCGGTCGAGGGCGGCCGCGGCGGCGTCCTTCGCGTGCACGGTGGCGATCGAGTCGTACACCGCCAGTTGGTCGCGCTGGCGTCCGGTGCTGTCGGAGAGGGCGGTGGTGGCGGCCGCGCGGTCCTGGGCGGCGTTCGCGGTTTGAAGGGCGAAGGAACCGCCGGTGACGACGGCGACGGCGACCGCGGAAGCCAGGGAAATGGCGATGATCCGGCGAGAATGCGGGGAACGGCGGAGAGGTGCTGAATGCGATGTCATATGGTCCCGGTGTCGCAAGCGCGGGCGCACGAACAGGGTTTCGTGGGCCAGCACTCACTGGTCTCAGGCCCGCGCGCTCGGATGCTGCGCAGGCGAATCGGCCATAGTGGCCGGGATTCCTGCACAAACCATCCCTTTTCCCTCCGAAAGTCATGGGAATCGCGCTGCGTTCCGCACCCGTGCCCCGCCCTCCTCCGCGACGAGCCTGTCTAAACTCGAAGAATCGACAGGTTCATTTCGGTCGATATCCGCGGACGTTCCCACGAAACTGAAGATCACGGGGTTTCATCATGACCGCGCACGACATCGTCCTGGTCCGGCACGGGCAGACCGAATGGAGCATCTCCGGTCGGCACACCGGGCGCACCGATATCCCCCTCACCGACCTCGGCCGGCAGCAGGCGGATGCGCTCGGCGAGATGCTCGACGGCGAGGCATTCCCGACGGTGCTGTCCAGCCCCCTGCAGCGGGCCTGGGAGACCATGGAACGCGCGGGATATGCCGCGCAGGGCATCGCTTCCCAGGACATTCTCGAATGGGACTATGGCGTGTTCGAAGGGCGAACGACCGAGGACATCCGGCGGGAGATCCCAGACTGGTCAGTGTGGACGCATCCGATGACCGGTGGGGAGTCCGCCGATGCGGTCGGCGCGCGTGCCGACCTCGCCATCGAGCAGTGCCTGGCCGCTCCGGGCCCTGTCGCCGTGTTCGCGCACGGGCACTTCCTGCGCATCATGACGGCCCGCTGGATGGGCCTGCCCGCCTCAGCGGGAAAGCACTTCAGCCTCGGGACTGCGACGGTGTCCACCCTCGGCTGGGAACGCGACAACCGCGTACTGCAGATGTGGAACGACGCCTGCCACCTGAACTCGATGGACCCGGTTCTCTGAGCAGGCGTCATCCCGGCACGCTTTAAAGCGCAAACGCGGCGCCCAGGGGCCGAAGCACGTCCTGGACGCCGCAGTCTTTGTGCGACTCGGTCTTGCTGAGTCTTACTTCCGGCCTGCACCCGTCAGAGCGGATGCTGCGCTGGCGGCGATGATGCCGCGCACGAGCTCGAGCTGGGCGTCGTCCCCGAAGGAGGAACTCAGGCCGACGACACTGACTCCGGAGGAGAGGAAGTCGGGCGCGTTGAGCGCGGTGACTCCGCCGGTGGCGATGAAGTTCATGTCGGGGTACGGGCCCTTCATGGACTTCGCCCAGTTCGGGCCGAGGATCGAGGCCGGGAAGACCTTGACCCAGCGGAGGCCGAGCGCACGAGCCTGGAGGATCTCGGTCGCGGTGGCCACCCCCGGAAGGTGCGGGATGCCGCGGCGAACGCTCTCCGCGACGATCTCCGGGCTGAAGCCCGGGGACACGGTGAAGGCAACGCCGACCTTTTCGGCAGCGTCGAGCTGCTCGAGGTTGGTGACGGTGCCGGCGCCGACGACGAGGCCGCGCTCGGCAGCCGCTTCTGCGACGGCCTTCAGGACGGGAACCGCGTCGGCGGTCTGGATCGGAATCTCGACATGCTGGACGCCGGCATCCCAGGCGCGCTCGGAGAGGCGCACGGATTCGGTCAGCGAGAGGCCACGCAGAACGGCGAGGACGGGGACCCGGAAGAAGTCTCCGGGGAACCACTCAGCGGTGGGAAGGGCGGTTGTGCTGGTCATGCGGACAGTCTCCTAAGATCGGTTCGATCGGATTGTGAGTCGTGGGCGTCGGAGTCGATCCCGACAGTGGTCCGGGGTTCGGCGCCGGCTTCCGGCGTTGCGGCGAACAGTCCGTGACCGGGCCGGAAGTCCTCCCGGCTGCCGAGCGCCCAGGCTGCGAGCGCGTGGCCGTGAGTCAGCCGGACTTCGGAGGACTCCCCGTTCAGGAGTGCGGACAGGTACCCGGCAGCGAAGGCGTCGCCTGCCCCGACCGGCTCGACGACCTCGACCTTGCGGGCGGGAACGACCGTCGTGCGGCGGGTGCCATCGGGGAGGAGGGCGTACTCCGTCGCGTCGACGGCCCCGTCCTTGACGATGAGGTACGGCACGTCGGGCAGCAGGGCCCGCACGTCTCCGGACGTGACGCAGCCCCAGATGGTGGCGGCTTCGTCGAGCCCGACGAGGACGACCGTCGCCTTGGCGGCGAGCTCCCGCAGCCGGGGTCCTGCAACGCTCACGGGCCAGAGCTTGGACCGGTAGTTGACGTCGAACGACACCGAGGTGCCCCACTCGGCCGCGTGGTCGAGCACGTGTTCCACCAGGGCGGAGCAACTCGGCGACAGCGCGGGCGTGATGCCGCTCGTGTGGATCAGGTGGGCGGACTGGAGGGGCCAGCCCGCGACATCCGCCACGCCCAGTTGGGAGGCGGCGGAGCCCGCACGATAGTAGAAGACGTGCGCGCCGGAGCCGGTGTCCGGCTCCTTGAGGTACAGTCCGGTCGGGCTGGCCGTGGTGCGGTTCACCCAGCGGGTGTCCACTCCCCCGCAGTCGAGCGTCGAAATGACCTTGGTGCCGATCGGGTCCTGGCCGACATTGCCGGCCCAGGCCACGTGGTGGCCGAGCTCGGCGAGGTGCGCCGCCACGTTGGACTCCGCACCGCCGACGCCGAGGTGGAAGCCCTCTGCGATGTCGAGCGAGGTCGTCGAGGTCGGGGTGAACATGCCCATGGTCTCGCCGAAGCAGACCACCTGCGGGTCACCCTGCGCGACGCCGGAGCCGACCGGGTTGCCCGGCTCGTCCTGCAGCGCCTGGGCGCCCGCCTGCTCGTCCGTCATCAGGTCACGGCCCCGATGTGCCACGGCACGAACTCTTCCTGGCCGACATTGAACTCTTCGCTCGTGGTCTGCTTGCCGGAGGCGACGGCGATGATCATGTCGAGGATCTCGGCGCCGACCTCTTCGACGCGGGCGGTGCCGTCGGCGATCCGTCCGGCGTTGATGTCGACGTCGTCACCCTGGCGCACGAACAGCGCGGTGTTGGTGCCGACCTTGATGCTCGGGGTCGGCTTGCAGCCGAAGACCGAGCCGCGGCCGGTCGTGAAGACGACGACCGTCGCGCCACCGGCGACGAGGCCGGTGACGGACACCGGGTCGTAGCCGGGGGTGTCCATGAATCCGAGGCCACGCACGCTCATCGGTTCGGCGTATTCGTAGACCGCTGCGAGGTCGGCGCGGCCGGCCTTCGCGACGGCGCCGAGCGACTTCTCCAGGATGGTGGTGATGCCGCCGGCCTTGTTGCCGGGTGAGGGGTTGTTGTCCATCGTGCCGCCCCCGGTGACGATGTACTTCTCCCACCAGTTGATCCGGTCGATCAGCTTGAGGCCGACCTCGCGGGAGGTGGCGCGGGCGGTGAGCAGGTGCTCTGCGCCGTAGATCTCCGGCGTCTCGGCGAGCACGGATGTCGCGCCGTTGGCCACGAGGACATCGGACGCCCAGCCGAGGGCCGGGTTCGCGGTGATGCCCGAGTAGCCGTCGGAGCCGCCGCAGTTGAGACCGAGGACGAGTTCCGAGATGTCGATGGGCTCGCGGCGGCGTTCGTCGAGCTTTTCCGCCATCTCGAGGATCGCCTCGACGCCGGCCGCGACGGTGGCGCGCATGCCGCCCGTCTCCTGGATGGAGAGGGTCGTGAGGAGGGTGTCTGCCGGGAGCTCGCCCTGGCCGAGAATGACGTCGGCCGGCGTCATTTCGCAGCCGAGGCTGAGGACGAGCACGCCGGCGATGTTCGGGTGGGCCGCGTAGCCGTTGAGGGTGCGGACGAGCATCTGCGCGCCCTCGCTCTCGAGGACCAGGCCGCAGCCGCTCTGGTGGGTCAGGGCGATGACGCCGTCGACGTGCGGGAAGCGGTCGAGCAGGTCGCCGCGGAAGCGGTCCGCGATCAGCTTGGCGGTCGTGCCGGAGCAGTTGACCGTCGTGAGGATCGCGATGTAGTTGCGGGTGCCGGCGCGCCCGGATGCCCGACGGTAGCCGTCGAAGGTGCGACGTACCGTCGGTGCGGGCAGCTCGGTGTGCACGGTACCGAACTCGTGCACGCGGGCACCGAGGTCCATCCCGAGGTTCTGGCTGTGCACGTGTTCGCCACGCACGATCGGCGCCGTCGCGGTGCCGATCGACTGGCCGTACTTGTGAACCTTGTCCCCGACCGCAACCGATCCGAGTGCGATCTTGTGGCCGCTGGGCACGGCCCCGACCACATTCAGAACGCTGTCCCCCAGGGTGATGGCTTCTCCGGGAACGAGGTCCCTGAGGGCGACAGCGACGTCGTCGCCCTCCGCCATGACGAGCACGGATGTGCCTGTCGCAATGCTGTTGATGTGGCTCATGAGATCTTTCTCTCTGGGGTGCTGATGAAAGCGGTCGGGGTGGTTCGCTGCCGACGGGTGACTACGCCTTGGTGGCCGCGGGGGCCTCTTCGCCGATGATGCCGTGTTCCCAGCGACCCTCTTCGAGGTCGATGGCGATGGCGTGGTACTTCTCGTCGCTCAGGCTGTAGAGGAAGTAGATGATGACGGCGGCGATGGTGAGCGCGATGGCGGGGTAGATCGTCATGACGGCCTTGATACCGGCGAGCGTCTCGGTGGACTGGGTTGTGGCCTTGACGACGTAACCGGTGATCGCGAGCATTCCGGCTCCGACGAGAGCGGCGAGGGACTGGGCGACCTTGCGGGAGAAGTTGAATGCGGCGTAGGTCATGGTTTCCTTGCGGACACCGGTGTGCCATTCGCCGTAGTCGATCGTGTCGGAGACGAAGGCCCAGGTGACACCGTTCGGGATTGCCAGCGCGGCGTAACCGATGGTGACGAGGATCATGAACGTCCACAGGTTGGTCGGGATGACGAAGTTGAGGCCGTTGGCGACGATGGAGATGATGAATCCGGCCATGGCCGTCTTCTTCTTGCCCCACTTGGCCACCATCTTCGGGATGAACATGATGCCCACGATCGAGGCACCGATCATGACGAGGTTGAGGACGGCCTGGAGGGCGATGTTGCCGAGGTTGTACTGGGCGAAGAAGATCATCATCATGTTGTTGACGTTCATCGAGGAGATGGTGAAGAGCGTCATGAGAACGAGGGCGAGGAGCGGCTTGTTGGTGAAGATCGCCTTGGCGTAGTCCTTCACGCCGTTCTTGTCGAAGCCGACGGCACGGTTGACGTAGACGCGCTCCTTGGTGCCGCGGTAGCAGATGTAGAAGGAGACGACGCCGATGATGGCCATGATCATCGCGGCGAACATGTAGTTCTGGGCGGTCATGCCACCGAACATCATCATGATCGGGATGAACGCGAAGCCACAGATCCACTGGGCGCCGAGCGAACCGGCCTGGCGGCTGGTCGCGAGCTCAGCGCGGTCCTTGATGTCGCGGGTCATCACCGAGGCGAGGGAGCCGTACGGGTCGTTGGTGAAGGAGTAGATGATGCCCCACACCGCGTACGTGCCGGCGGCGAAGGCGATCTTCCAGCCCATTTCCACGTCGGGCATGGTGAAGGTGACGACGGTCATAACGGCGAGCACGATGGAGGAGACCATCATGACGGGACGGAATTTTCCGCGCTTGCCGAAGCGGCGGCTGTCGATGAATGCGGCCGCGAGCGGGTCCATGCAGGCATCGAACAGTTTGCTGAGCGTAAAGATAAGCGCGACTACAGCGGGCGCGATGCCGGCGGTGTCGATCCAGAACTTGGTCAGGTACGACTGTCCGAGGTCGAACATGAAGCCGTTACCGAAGTCGCCGAAGCCATAGGCGACCTTCTCTTTGCGGGAGATGCGTTCAATAACGGTGACGCCGGCAGAGCCTTCTGGTCCGGTGGCCCCCATGGCGCCGGGCAGGCCCTTTGTGGTTGTACTCATAATGCGGATTCACTCCTATGTGCTGGATTTAATGGGGTCGTGCTGGTCGTGCTGTTTCGTGCGTTCGTGCGTTCGTGCGTTCGTGCAGAAGTACTGTGCGGGTGGATGCTTCGAGCGGGTAAGCGCCGGAGCCGAACGGGCTAGAACCCGAAGTAGGTGTTCGCGTTGTTGAACGAGATGTCTTCGACCATCCGGCCGAGGATGGCCTCGTCGTCGGGAACTTCGCCGAGTTCGACCCATTCGCCGATCAGTTCGCAGAGGATGCGGCGGAAGTACTCGTGGCGCGGGTAGGAGAGGAAGCTGCGGGAGTCCGTGAGCATGCCGACGAAGTTGGAGAGCAGGCTCTCCTCCGCGAAGGTCGACAGCTGCAGGCGCATGCCGTTGCGGGTGTCGTTGTGCCACCAGGCGTTGCCGAGCTGGAGCTTCTGGACGACGTCCTTCTGATAGCAGGCCATCAGGGTGATCAGCGGCAGGTAGTCGTTCGGGTTGAGCGAGAAGATGATCGTGCGGGGAACCGCATCCTCGGATTCCATCGCGTTGAAGAGCCTGGCGAGGGGCTCGGCGATGTTGCGGTCGTTGATCGCGTCGTAGCCGGTGTCGGCGCCCATGCGGGCGAAGCCCGGGTCGTTGATGTTGCGCAGGGCGTGGATGTGGTACTGCATCGTCCAGTCCTTGGCGCTGTAGATGCGCATCAGGGCCTTGAGCAGAGCCGTGCGGTACTGCGCGATCTCGTTCGCGGTCAGGGTGCCGCCGGCGAGGGCGGTCGTGACGATCGTGTCGAGTTCGGCCGGGGTGGCCTCTTCGTAGACGACGATGTCGAGGGCGTGGTCCGACAGGCGTCCGCCCATGGTGTGGAAGAAGTCGACGCGCTTGGTGAGTGCCTCGACGATGTCCGCGAACGCGGTGATGGTGACTCCCGCCGCCGTGCCGAGCGTGGCGATGTACGCCGCGTAGCCGGCCTGGTCGATGTTCAGGGTCTTGTCGGGACGGAACGCCGGGAGCACCTTGAACGCGCTCTCAGTCTTGAGCAGCTCGTGGACGTGCAGATCGTCGGCGGGGTCGTCCGTCGTGACGACGACCTTGACGTTCATGTGCGTGATCAGCTTGCGGCGGGAAAACTCCGGGGTGGCGAGCAGCAGGTTGGCCGCGTCGTAGATCTCGCGGGCGGTCTCGCGGCTGATCACGGTGTCGATGCCGAAGAAGCGCTTGAGTTCGAGGTGCGCCCAGACGTAGAGCGGGTTGCCGAGCGCCTTTTCGAGGGTGCCTGCCCAGGCGTAGAACTTGTCGAAGTCGGCGCCGTCTCCGGTGATGAGGCGCTCGGGGACCCCGTTGGTGCGCATCAGGCGCCACTTGTAGTGGTCGCCGCCGAGCCAGGCCTCGGTGATCGTCGCGAAGTTGCCGTCGTCGAGGATCTCCTGAGGGCTCAGGTGGCAGTGGTAGTCGACAATCGGCATGTTCTTCGCGTGATTGTGGAAGAGCTTCTTCGCCATCGGCGTGGTGAGCAGGAAATCGTCATTCAAAAACATCAGAAACAGTCCTTTGTTCCGTGCAGTCGTTGTTGTGTGTGAAGCAGTGGTGGGGGTGATTCAGCCGATCAGGCCAGGAGCGCGATGGTCGCGCGGGCGCCGAGCGTGCGCAGGTTGTCGAGGCCGGTGGTGACCTCGGCGACGAGGCCGGGGAGTTCGGTGAGGTCGCGGCCCCAGAGCGAGTCGTCGCCGAGGATCGCTTCGACGTAGTCGGCCGTCACGTTGCTGCCGGTCGTAGTGGCCGTCGTGTATGCGGCGTGGAAGGTGGCGAGCACCTCGTCGCTGTCGACGGGGACGACGGTGACATTCGCGTCGCCGCTGTAGGTGAGCAGCAGTGCGGACAGGGCCAGGGTGACGCGGGGCGGGAAGGTGCCGACCTTCTCGTGGAAGTTGACCAAGATCGGCAGCAGACGGGACTTGTACTTCGAGATGCTGTTGAGCGCGATCGAGGCGAGCTCGTGGTGCATGAAACGGTTCTCGAAGCGTTCCTTGACGGACTCGGCGTATGCGGCGAGTTCGTCGTGCGGCAGGTCGATGACCGGGATGATCTCTTCGTACATTTCCGCGTTCACGAACTGGGAGAACTCGGGGTCGATCATCACGTCGCGCACGGTCTCGACGCCGGCGAGGCGAGCGATCGAGGCCATCGTGGTGTGCGGGGCGTTCAGCAGGAACACCTTGCGTTCGCGGTACGGCGTCATGTCGTCGGTGACGGTCACGTTGAGGCCGGCCTTCGCGAGCGGAAGGGACTCGGTCAGCGACTGCGGTCCTTCGATGACCCAGAGCAGGAACGGCTCGGCCTTGACGATCGACTGGTCGTCGTAGCCGAATTCCTCGGCGAGCTCGGCGGCGCGGTCGGCCGGGTAGCCGGGAACGATCCGGTCGACGAGGCTGGAGTAGAAGGTGTTGTCGGTGTTGACCCACTGGACGAACGCGGCGTCGAGTTCCCAGAGCGCGGCGGTCGCGAGGACGGATTCCTTGAGCTTGTCGCCGTTGTGCTCGATGAGCTCGCACGGGATGATCTGGAAGCCCTTCTTACCGAGCGAGAAGCGCTCGAAGAGGAGAGCGGTGAGCTTGCCGGGGAAGCTGTGCTGGGGCTTGTCGTCCAAACGGTCACGGTCGTCGAACGCGATGCCGGCCTCGGTCGTGTTGGAGAAGATGAACTCGATGTTGTCGTCGTTGGCGAGGTCCAGGTACTTCTGGTTGTCGACGTACGGGTTGACGGTTCCGGTGACCACGGTGATGACCTCGTGGCTCTGCACGTCCTTGCCGTCCTGCAGGCCTTCGAGGAGAACCGTGTAGAGGTTGTCCTGCTCCTCGAGGGAGGCGACGCGGCCGCCTTCGATGGGCTGGACGATCTTCACGCCGCCGTTGAAGAGGCCCTGGTTGTTCATCTGCTGCAGCTGCCAGTCGACGAACGCGCGGAGGAAGTTGCCCTCGCCGAACTGGATGGCCTTCGTGGGCAGTTCCGCGATCGCGGGAACAACGCTCTTGGACAGTCTCTGCATGGTCTTCGTGTTCCGTTCGGTAGAAGTGGCTGTGACGGTGACCTGCATGGTCGACGTCGCTCCGGGGTCGAGGGTGATGAAGTGGGCGCCGACGTTGCACGTCTCTGCACAGGCGGTTTCGGTCCACTCGTCGGTGCCGTAGTCGGCGATGGCTGCGGCCTTGATGCGGCCGGCGTTCCAGACGACCGTCTGCGCGGCGCCCTGCGATACGGCGCGGAGGATGCGGTCGTTCGCCGGGTCGCTGAGTTCCAGCGCATCGGGCATCGGGTAGAGGCGATCGATTTCGTCGCCGGTGAAGCCGAGCGGCAGGAGGGAGGAGCCCTCGGTGGCCGGCTTGGTGGAGCGGTCCGTGTAGCCGAGCGTCTCGAGCCCGGTGAGGGTGCTCGTCGTGACGTCGCCGACGGCGAAGTAGGTGTGGAAGGCTTCCTCGAACGCGAACGGGGTGGCGCCGTCGTTGCGGACGGTCAGCTCGAGGCCGAGCTCGGCGCCGACGGTGACCGTGTAGTGCGCGGTGAAGGGGTGGAATCCCGCGGGAACGCCGACGCTGTCCTGGGTCAGTTCGAAGACGAGCTCGGTGGCAGCGGCGGCGGCGGTCGCGGCGTCCAGGGTGCGGGAGTCGACGAGCGACCACGTGGAGAGGCGCGCCCAGCCGTGGTTGGGAGCGGAAGCATCCGTGCCGTTCGGGCCGAACCAGGGGAAGCAGAGGGGAACGCCGCCGCGGAGCGGGTCGGTCTCGGAGAAGACGCCGAAGGCGCTCATCCAGAGCACGGGCTTGCCGCCTGCGGGAGTCCAGTCGGCGACGTGCGCGCCGTGCAGGTAGATGAGGGCGGATGCCGCGGGTGTGGTGACTTCGATGGCGGCGAGGCCGCCGTGGCCGTCCACCAGACGGATGCCCTGTGCGAGCTCCTGGGTTGTCATGCGTACTCCTCTTTGAGGCGAGAGACGTGAGGCGAGGTGTGGCGGAGCCTGGTAATCGTTCCGTTCAGCAGAACGCATGTCCGTCAGATGAAACACTAGCACTCGCTTACAGGTTCCTTCCACCTGCTTTCACGGTAGAATTGCCGTATTGAGTTCCATCGGGCAGAACCGCCCCTTCATGGTGCACAATGCACAATCTTTGGCCGCAGGAGGACAAAATGTCAGCGACTTTGATCGACGAATCTCACACTTCGGACGAGGCGGGCGAACCCACGAAGGACAGCGCCGCGCGCAAGCTGCTCCGAGTGCTCGAAGCCGTGTCGAACCCCGGCGAAACGCACCGGTTGAGCGACCTGGTTAAGGAGACGGGCCTCTCGAAGACGAGCGTGTTCCGTCTGCTGTCCGAGCTCGTGGACGACGGCTACGTCAGTCGCACGGCGGAAGGGGCGTACGCACCGGGACGCGCGCTGCGACTCCTCGGACTACGTCTGACCGCGAGCACGGAGGATTCCGACCGCGTGCGCACCCGGCTGCAGCGCCTGCAGCAGGACGTGCACAGCACCATCCACTTCGCGCTCCGCACCGGAGACTGGGCCACCTACGTCGAGAAGATCGAGGACACCGCGCAGCCGATCCGGATGGCGTCCCGGGTCGGCGCCCAGATCCCGCTGCACTCGACCGCGATCGGAAAGGCCGTCCTGGCCTACCTCCCCGAGAGCGAGGTGCGGCGGTACGCCGTGAACACCGGGCTGCCGCGGCGCACGGACAACACCATCACGGACGTCACCCGCCTCCTCGCCGACGGTGAACTTGTACGCAATCGCGGCTACTCGATCGACGATGAGGAGAACGAGGAGCACATCCGCTGCATGGCGACGCCCGTTTTCGACACCCGGCACAATCTGCTGGGCGGAATCGGCATCACCACAATCGCACCTTTGGTGACGCAGGCGAAGCTCGAGTCGTACGCCCCCCTTCTCCTCACCGCGGCACGCGACATCATGTCCCTCGTCTAGGCCTGGATGTCATTCGTCTAGCCCTGGCCGACACGTTGGGAGCGCTTCGCGGCCACGTGGGGCTGCTGCGAGCCGACGTTCCAGACGCCCCGCTGGACTGGAGTCGCTCATCGGGGAGCCCGGTAATCTTTCCGCACGTGATCTGTCTGGACGATTGACGGCTGCCGACGTTCGCCAGGAGGCTTTCACCGGGTTTTCCACAGGTCACCTGTGGGGCGTGCGGATGCCGGTGGAATGTCGGTGGTGGTCCGTAGAGTGCCCCCATGACAGCTGAAGAACCCTCAGAATCTCACCTGGACTGCACGGCGGAACCACCGCCAGGTACCCCTCCCAGGGCCCCTGCCAACGTCCCTCCCGATGTCCCTCCCGACGTGCCTCCTGACGTCCCTCCCGACGTGCCTCCTGACGTCCCTCCCGACAGCTACCTCAACGCCCGCCACCTCGGCCTGGTGGAGCCGTCCTTGGCCGAGGTGTATGACGCGATCAAGGAGGCGGACCGGGAGATGAACCGGGCCGCCGCGAAGCGGGCGGCGGCGATCTATGCCGCGCAGCGGGTGCTCATCGACGTCGGGAGGGCCCGAGCCGAGGCCGCCGTGCAGGCCGGCGGGCGGCGCCCGCCGTGGTCGCCGGAAGAGGCCACGAAGGAAGAGTTCACCTGCGAGGTCGGCGCCCTGCTCCGGCTGCCGCGGCGCACGACGGAGACCCTGATCGAAGCCAGCCGTACCCTCGCCGAAGAACTCCCCGCAACCCGGGAAGCCCTTGCAACCGGGGCGATCAGTTACCGGCACGCGCAGGTGATCATGGATCAGGCGTGGGGCATCACCGTCGACGGCGACCCAGAAGCGGCCGCCCGGGCCCGGGCCGTGTTCGAGGACATCCTCGTGCCCGATGCGGAGTTCCTGACCGTGGCGAAGCTCGCCGACCGGGCCCGCCGGGTGCGGGAACGCACCCACCCGGAGACCATCACCGCCCGGCACCAGAAAGGCGTCGAGGACCGGCACCTGGTCTTTCAGGCCCTCAACGACAGCATGGCGTCCCTGTACGTGACTGGCGATGCCGAGAAGATCCAGGCCGCGTATCACCGCACCCTCGACACCGCCCTCACCCTGCAACGCCCGGACGAGACCCGCACACTGACCCAGCTCGCGGCGGACGTGCTCACCGACGTCCTGATCGGCGGGGTCACCCCGGACGGGACCGGTGCCGGGGTCGCCGCTCAGGTGAATGTCACCGTCCCGGTCCTCACCCTCCTCGGGAAGAGTGAGGAACCCGGGTATCTGGCCGGGTACGGGCCGATCGACCCCGACACCGCGAGGCGCCTGGCGGCGAGGGCGCCAAGTTTCACCCGGCTGCTCACCCACCCCGAGACCGGGGTCGTGCTCTCGATGGGACGCGACACCTACAAAGTCCCGGCCGCGCTCAAGAAGTGGCTCGAGGTACGGGATGAAACCTGCACCTTCCCCGGCTGCCGCCGCTCCGCCAAACGCTCCGACGTGGACCACAGCGTCGAATGGCAACACGGCGGGCAGACCGACGCGATGAATCTCGCCCACCTCTGTCCGTATCACCACGCGGTGAAGAGCTACACGCGGTGGACACCCCGGCACCTGGGTGACGGTCGTATCGAGTGGACGTCCCCGGCCGGGTACCGCTACATCGTGGAACCCTCCGCCGACATGCGACCACCCAAACATCCCAAACCCGCACCGAAACCACCGGCCCCGATCGTCGACGTCTGGAACCTCGACCCCGAACCCAACGACCCCGACAACCCGAACCCGTTCTAGGCCGCTCGCCCACGCGGGCTCCGCGAAGCCGCCCTTTCCGAAGAGGCGCAGTCGCTCCCGGTAGATCGGAGGCCGGGCAGAGGCATCGCCGCTCCGGGTAGACCGGAGGCCGAACAGAAACGCAACCCCTCCCGGCAGACCGGAGGCTGGGCAGAAACGCGACCCCTCATGGCGGACCCGAGGCCGGGCAGAAACGCAACCCCTCCCGGCAGACCCGAGGCCGGGCAGAAGCGCAACCCCTCCCGGCAGACCGGACGCCGGCCAGAAGCGCAGCCGTTCCGGGCAGACCGGGCCGAACAGAATCGCAACCCCTCCCGGCAGACCGGTGGCCGGGCGCGGAAGTTGTGACGCGGCATCCGCGCGGTGTGCGGCCCTGAGCAGAGCCTGCTCAGGAAGGGCCCCCGAGGAAGGCGACGATTCGTTCGCCGACCACCGGCCAGTCAGCACCGAGCCAGACCATGTGGCTATCTGCGTGACTCTCGACGAGTTCGGCAGAACGGATGCTTGAGGCGAGCGAGAGGGACTGCGCGAAGGGCACTCCGCCGTCGGACCGGGTGGCGATCACGAGGGTGGGCTGATCGATCCGGGCGGTGATATCGGGGGTGGGGCGCAGGTCGTTGACAAACCCGCGTCCGGAGCTCATCCGCCGGAACAGCGCGAGGAGTCCGGCGCGGGCACCCGCGTCCAACCCGTCCAGGACCTCGCCCACCGGGCGGGTGGACAGCGCTCCCATCATCACGCGCAGACAGACGGAGGGAGTAAACCGGGCGAGCGCGTGGACCAGGCCCCAGGTGACCCTCCCGGTCACGCCGTTGAAACCGATCCGGGATGCCAGGCGAGTGACCGGGCCCGGGTACGGCAGCCAGCCGACTGCGCTGATCAGGATCAGCCGGTGGACGAGGCCGGCGTGCCGCGCGGCGAACGTCGCGGCGGTCGGTCCGCCGCCGGAAATTCCGACGACGGCCGCCACCCCGGTGATGCCCAGGTGCTCGCACAGGTCACCGACGACATCCGCGAATCCGGTCACGGTCGTCCCGGTGGACAGCGGCGTGCGCCCGTAGCCAGGTCGGGAGGGTGCGAGCACGGTGTAGCCGGCAGCGGCGAACACCTCCTCGCCGACCGCGATCCCGGCGCGGAGATGCCCGCCGTGGAAGACCACGATCACCGGGGACGCGCGAACATCGAGCCGGTACTCGACCGAACCCGCTGCCAGGCGCGTCGTCCGCAACATCCGCCCGCGGCCTGCCTACCGCCGCACGATCGAGCGCAGCAGCCGCATCGCCACCGAAAGCGACGCCATGTCGTCCTGGCCGAGGGCGTTGACCTCGTCGAACACGCTGCGTGAGCGGGCGAGCTTTTCGGCGTTGAGTGCCTCCCAGGCGAGGAGACGGTGCTCCGCACTTCCCGCATCCGTCGCCTCGAGCACGGCCGTGGTGATGTCGGCGACCGTCGAGTAGAGGTCGTCGCGCAGGGCCGCACGGGCGAGGGCCTGCCAGCGGTCCGTGCGCGGCAGCGCGGTGATGCGCTCGAGCAGGTTGTCCACGCCGAACCGGTCGTAGACCGTGTAGTAGACGGAAGCGACATCCCCGAGCTGTTCGCCGGACTGCGCCGCGATCTTCACGACGTCGAGCAGCGCGAAGGCCTCGAAGAGCTGGGTCCAGCGGTGACCGAGGCCGGAGGGCAGGCCCCACTCCTCCGCCTTGGTGAGCAGCGACCCGAGCCGGGCCTGGTCGGCGCCGCGCACGTAGTCGCCCAGGTGCGCGCGGACGAGCGCGATCTGCGGCTTGTACCGCGCCACGACCTCAGCGACCGACTGCGAACCACCGTGGTTGACCTGCCAGCGCACGGCCCGGTCGAGCAGTCGGCGGATGTCGAGGTGGATCGCCGTCCAGTGCGCCGTCGGGAACGACTTCGGCAGGGCACTGAGTTCGGTGACCATGGTCTCGAGCTCGAAGATCTCCCGCAGCGCGACGAACGCACGGGCGATCGCGGCGGGGGTCGCGCTGGTCTCCTCCATGGCCCGGAAGGCGAAGGTCACTCCCCCGAGGTTGATCATGTCGTTCGCGACGACGGTCGCGATGATCTCCCGGCGCAGCGGATGCGTGTCGAGCTCGGCGTCGAAGCGTTCGGCGAGCTGGCGCGGGAAGTACCGGCGGAGGGTGCCCCGGAACCAGGGGTCGTCCGCGAGGTCACTGTCCCGCAGCGCGGTCGCGAGCTCGATCTTGGCGTATGCGGCGAGCACCGCCAGCTCGGGCGAGGTCAGCCCCTGGCCCCGGTCGATCCGCTCGTGCAACTCCGTGGTGGTCGGCAGCGCCTCGAGCTCGCGGTTGAGGTCACCGGATGCCTCGAGCGAGTCCATCAGGCGTTCGTAGCTCGGGCTCCAGCTCGCGACCTTGACCCGGTCGTTCAGCAGCAGGATGTTCTGGTCGACGTTGTCTTCCAGGACCAGCCGGCCGACCTCGTCCGTCATCGCGGCGAGGAACTCGGGGCGTTCCGCGGGCGTGAGCCTGCCGGCCGCGACCATCCGGTCCACGAAGATCTTGATGTTGACCTCGTGGTCTGAGCAGTCCACGCCGGCGGAGTTGTCGATCGCGTCCGTGTTGAGCACCACCCCCGCCAGGGCCGCCTCGATGCGGCCGCGCTGGGTGAAGCCGAGGTTGCCGCCCTCGCCGACGACCTTGACGCGCAGGTCCCGTCCGTCGACCCGGATGGCGTCGTTCGCCTTGTCGCCGACCTGCGCCGCGGTTTCGGTGCTCGCCTTGACGTACGTGCCGATGCCGCCGTTGTAGAGCAGGTCCGCGGGTGCCGTGAGGATGGCGCGGAGCAGTTCCGGCGGGCTCAGGTGCGTGACGTTCTCCGGCAACCCGAGCACCGCGCGCACCTCCGCGGAAATCGGTACCACCTTGGCCTGCCGCGGGAAGACCCCGCCGCCCGCGCTGATCAGGCTCGGATCGTAGTCCGCCCAGGAGGACCGGGGCAGTTCGAAGAGCCTGCGCCGTTCGGCGAAGGACACCGCGGGGTCGGGGTTCGGGTCGAGGAACACGTGCCGGTGGTCGAAGGCCGCGACGAGCTTGACGTGCTCGGAGAGCAGCATCCCGTTGCCGAAGACGTCGCCGGACATGTCGCCGATCCCGACGACGGTGAATTCCTCGTTCTGGGTGTCGAGGTCGAGCTCACCGAAGTGGCGCTTGACCGATTCCCAGGCGCCGCGGGCCGTGATGCCCATGGCCTTGTGGTCGTAGCCGATCGAGCCGCCGGAGGCGAACGCATCGCCGAGCCAGAAGCCGTATTCGGCGGAGAGGCCATTGGCGATGTCGGAGAACGAAGCGGTGCCCTTGTCGGCAGCGACCACGAGGTAGGAGTCGTTGTCGTCGTGGCGCACGACGTTCTCCGGCGGAACGACCTGCTCACCGGCATCCGTCAGCACGAGGTTGTCGGTCAGGTCGAGGAGGCCGCGGATGAAGGTCTTGTAGGCGTCGATGCCCTCGGCGAGCCAGGCCGCGCGGTTGACCGCGGGGTCAGGCAGCTTCTTCGCGAAGAACCCGCCCTTGGCGCCGGTCGGCACGATCACCGCGTTCTTGACCGTCTGCGCCTTGACGAGGCCGAGCACCTCGGTGCGGAAGTCTTCGCGCCGGTCCGACCAGCGCAGCCCGCCGCGGGCGACGGTGCCGAAGCGCAGGTGCACGCCCTCGACACGCGGCGAGTACACCCAGATCTCGAACATCGGCTTCGGGGACGGCAGCGCTTCGATGCGGCTCGGGTCGAGCTTGATGCTCAGGTACGGCTTGTTCTGGAAGTAGTTCGTGCGCAGCGTCGCCTCGATGAGGTTCAGCAGCACTCGCAGCACCCGGTCGGCGTCGAGGGTGGCGACCTGTTCGATGGCCGCGGCGAGCTGCGCACGCACCTCCTCGGTGCGACGGATGCGTTCGGTCTCGTCCCGCGCGGGATCGAACCGGGCCTCGAAGAGGTCGACGAGCCCGAGCGTCACGACCGGGTTGGCGAGCAGGGTGTCGCCGATGAAGTCGTAGGAGTTGGTGTTGCCCATCTGGCGCAGGTACTTGGCGTAGCTGCGGAGGATGACGACGCGGCGCCAGGGCATGCCCTCGCGCAGGACCAGGCGGTCGAGGCCGTCGGACTCGATCGCCCCGCTGACCGCTGCGCCGAAGGAGTCGGCGAGCAGTTCGCCCGTGCCGAGCGGGTCGACGCCGGCCGGGTAGCGCAGGCCGAGGTCATAGAGGAAGAACTCGCGCGCGTCGGAGGTCTTGATTTCGAAGGGCACCTCGTCGAGCACCTCGATGCCGAGGTTCTGGAAGTACGGCAGGATCTGGCTGAGGCTCTGCGACTCCATCATGTAGAGCTTCACCCGGGCATCTTCAACCGGGCGCTCGGCGGCGTTCGGCGAGAGGTACACGTGCACGCTCGGGCGCGGCGAACCCGTCACGGATGCCGCGGCATCCCGGGCCGCCGCAGTCTTCAGGCCCGCAGCGTATGCCTCGAATCGGCCGATGTCGACGAGGGCGTCCTCGACTTCGTAGTCGACCCGGTAGCTCGGCGGGAAGGCCTCGGCCCAGAGGCGAGCGAGCCTGGGGTCGTGCAGTTGCTCGGTGATCCCCTCCGCCCAGGACCGGACGGCCATGGCCAGGCGGGGTTCGAGTGCCGCGGCCGCTGCCGCGACGTCGTCGGCCGTTCCGACCGTGGCCGTCTTCGGCAGGCGGATCCGGTAGAACAGCCGGGCGAGGGTGGACTCCGTCATCCGGGCCTCGAAGTCGAGGGATTCCGCACCGAAGGTATCGGTGAGTTCCTTCTCGATCCTGAGCCGCACCGCCGTCGTGTACCGGTCGCGCGGGAAGTAGACGAGGGCGGACATGAACCGGCCGAACAGGTCCGGGCGGAGGAAGAGCCGGGTGCGCCTGCGCTCCTGCAGCCGCTGGATGGCGACGGCCGTGGCGACGAGGGTGGGCACGTCGATCTGGAAGAGCTCGTCGCGGGGGTAGGTCTCGAGGATGCCGAGCAGGTCCTTGTCGCTGTGCGAGCCCGGCGGGAAGCCGACCTCGCTCATCACGGCATCGATCTTCTCGCGCAGGATCGGGACGTCACGCACGGAGCTCGTGTACGCGCTCACGGCGAAGAGGCCGATGAAACGCTGCTCCCCGTTGACGTTGCCGTCGGCGTCGAAGCTCTTGATGCCGATGTAGTCGAAGTAGGCCGGGCGGTGCACGCTCGACCGGGAGTTGGCCTTGGTGATCACGAGGGCGCGCCGTTCGCGGGCCATCCTGCGCCCGGCATCCGTCAGGTGCTGGATCTCGTGCCCGTCCTGCACGTTGCGCAACAGGCCGAGACCGCTGTCGTCGCGGATGCTGAGCACATCCTCGCCGTCGATGGACTCGAGGTCGTATTCGCGGTAGCCGAGGAAGGTGAAGTTGTCCTGGTCGAGCCAATGCAGCAGGTCCCTGGCCTGCACCAGGTCCGGGATGCCCTCGGCGTGCGGCACGGTGCCGAGCGCGTCGGCGATCTCCCGGGCCTTCGAGCGCATCGGGCGCCAGTCGTCCACCGCGGCCCGCACGTCGCGGAGCACCCGCGAGATGCCCTCGACCAGGCGCTCGCTGGCCCCGACGCTCGCGCGGTCGATCTCGATCGCGATCCACGACTCGAGGTGCGGCGAGTCTTCCGCGGTGCCGAGCAGGTGGGAGATGTCGGGCATCGCGGACGTGTCACCGCTCGAGACGCCCACGTTGACCGGCATGCGGGTGACTCTGACGAGCTCGTGGGTTTCCTTGTTGCGGGTGACGATGAGCAGCGGGTGCACGACGAGGTGGATGGCCGCATGCTGGCGGACCAGCTCGGCGTTGACCGAGTCGACAAGGAACGGCATGTCGTCGGTGACGACGTAGAGGATGCTGCGATCGGCTTCGGTGCGGATCTCGACGTTCGCGGTCTTCGGCGGCCGGGTGCGGGCCACCTGCCAGTGGCTCTCCGCCCGGGCACGCAGCGTGGCGGGATCGTACTCTCGGGCATCATCCCCGAGGTGCTCGTAGTAGTCGGCGACGAAGCCGGACGAGGACCCAGAGGACGCCGCCACGGCGGACGCCTGCTCTGTAGACAATTCGGACGAGGATTTTGACGACATTGACAAAACGCACCCATTCACTTCTGGTCTCCGCTCACTGGTGAACGTGGAGAGCGGTTGGACCCCCATCGTAGTTTCGTTCCCGGATGTCCGCACATCGCCCCTCCTTCCCTCTCCCCGACGGTGTGCGACGGGACCTATCGAGCGGCTGTGAGTCTGCCTATACTCGCGAGAGTTGACATTCGGGCTCCACGCCGCGAATCGGATGATGTCGCTCCGGTCGCTTCTGAAAACACGACAAACGCACTCCACAAGGGAGTCCACCGCCATGAAACTCACGTCTGCTCTGCGTGCCATCGCCCTGATGTCGGTCCTCGCCTTCGCGGGAGGAGGCGCGGTGACTGCGGTCGCCGCGACTCCCGGCGGCGGGCTCGCCGCGGCATCCGCCGGCCAGGGTCCGGCCCGCAGCACGGTACCGGGCGGGGCACTCCAGGCCGTCGTCGGCTCAGCGCCCTCGGCGATCACGCCGACGGGCACCTCGGGGACGCCGGGAATCGGGGGCGGGCCGACGGCCAATATCGCGGGGTCGAGCGGCACGATGAAGGACTTCCTCGTATCGGTGCTCGGCGACGTGGATGCCTACTGGACCGGCGTCTGGACGGACGACGGCCGCCCCGCACCCTTCGTGACGTATGCCTTCCCCGCAGCGGGCGAGGTCGTGCCGTCACTGTGCGCACCGGGTTTCTCCGACGACATGAGCGCGTACTACTGCCTGTACGACGACAAGATCACGGTGTCGCAGAGCCTCGCCCAGAAGATCTGGGACGGCACCCTGTACGCGAACACCGACGGCACCAGGACGCACACCACCGGGGACTTCTCGGTGGCCTACGTGGTCGCGCACGAGTACGCGCATGAGCTGCAGAACGAGCTCGGCATTTTCACCTCGGCCGGCTCGATCTACCCGGTCTACAAGATCGAACTGCACGCCGACTGCTGGGCCGGGGTCTGGGCGAAGTCGGCGGAGGACGAGGGGATCCTCGACGCGGGCGACATTGTGGAGGCCGGCCAGACGACCCTCGACCTCGGCGACTACGCGTTCGACAACCCGCAGCACCACGGCACCCCCGAGCAGCGGAACGAGGCCTTCCTCGCCGGGTACGACGGCGGCAGCGAGGGGTCGTGCGACGGCTGGCTGAACGACACGTACTGAAGACTCCCCTAAGTGGGGGTAGTCAGGAGTAGTTGAAAATAGCGGGACGCTGCAAGGCTGGATGCATGTCCGATTCACAGCAAACATTGAGTTCACCCCCAGAATTCGGCGGAAGCAACGTTCCACCCGCACCCCCGGTGCCCCCGGTCGGTCCCGCGCCGCTAGCGCCCGCAAAGAACACCTTCGGCCTGGTCTCCCTCATCGTCGGCGCCGTCGCCTTCGTGGGCGCGTTCATCCCGATCATCAACTACGTGTCCGGGTTCGCGGCGATCGCCGGGCTCGTCTTCGGAATCATCGCCGTGACCAGGAAGGGCAAGCCGAAGGGTCTCGCGAAGGGCGGGATCGCGGCATCCGCTGTTGCCCTTCTGCTGTCGATCGTGCTCGCGATCGTCTACACGATCGGCTTCGTCGCCGCCGTCAATGACGCCCAGCACGTGAAAGCCGGTGCCTCGTCGGGCGATTCGTCCGGCAACAGCCTGACCGATCCTACCGAGGTTCCCTCGAACGAGGGCGAGGTCGGAACCCGCACGAACCCGGCCCCGATCGGCACGACGATCGCGACCACCGCCAACGGCGAGCCGGAGTACGAGATCACCCTCGGCGCCCCGACCCTCAACGCCGACGTGATCGTCGCCGCTGAGAACCAGTTCAACGACGCCGCACCCGCCGGCATGCAGTACGCCATGCTGCCGATCACGGTCACCTATCGGGGCACCAAGACCGGCACCCCGTGGATGGACCTCGACGTGTCCTTCGTGTCGGCTGCCGGCACCACCCACAGTGAGATGGACAGTTCGGTCGTCGGCCCCGCGCCGCTGTCCGACATCAACGAGCTCTACCCGGCCGGAACGGCGACCGGTAACGTCGTGATCGCCATCCCGACAGCGGATGCCGCGACCGGCACCTGGGTCATCTCGCAGTCGTTCAGTGACGAGAAGTTCTACTCGGCAGCACAGTAGGCTCACCCGCGCGCGGCCACCGGACCCGCGCGCGGCCACCGGACCCGGGCTCGGGCGGCCGTCGGCCCCGGCCGCGTCCCAGCGGCGGCTCGTAGGATGAGGGCATGCGCGCAATTCTGGTACCCGTACCCGGAGGGCCGGACGCCCTCACCCTCTCGACAGTGGCCGACCTGGAGGTCGGGCCCCGGGACATCCGCATTCGGGTCGCCGCTGCCGGCGTCAACCGGGCGGATGTCTCCCAGCGGCAGGGCTACTATCCCTCACCCGCAGGGGCGCCGGTCTGGCCGGGTCTCGAGGTGTCGGGGATCGTGACCGAGGTCGGTAGCGCGGTCACGCTCTTCGCCGTCGGCGACCGGGTGTGCGCACTGCTCGCGGGCGGTGGCTACGCGGACGAGGCCGTCGTGCACGAGGAACTCGCCCTGCCCGTTCCCGACGCGATCGACCTCGTCGACGCGGCCGCACTGCCCGAGGCGCTCGCGACAGTCTGGTCGAACGTGTTCCTCGCCGCCGGGCTGCAGAGCGGCGAGACGCTGCTCGTGCACGGCGGAGCAAGCGGAATCGGCACGACCGCGATCCAGCTGGCGCGGCTGGCCGGCGCGCGCGTCGCCGTCACGGCCGGCTCCCCCGAGAAGCTTGCGGTCTGCCGCGAACTCGGCGCCGACATCCTGATCGACTACCGCAGCCAGGACTTCCCCGCCGAGATCGACCGGGCCACCGATGGGCACGGCGCCGACGTGATCCTCGACATCATGGGCGGCTCATACGCGGCGCGCAACGTCGCCGCGCTCGCCCTCGACGGGCGGATCATGGTGATCGCCAACCAGAGCGGCCAGGACGCCGTCTTCAACCCGATGTACCTCATGCAGAAGCGCGGCCGGTACTGGGGCACGACCCTGCGCGCCCGGCCGTTCGCCGAGAAGGCCGCGATCATCGCCGCCCTCCGCACGGATGCCTGGCCCTGGCTCGAATCAGGAGCATTCCGTCCCGTGATCGACAGCCGGTACCCGTTCAACGATGCGGCATCCGCGCATCGCCGGATGGAGGCATCGGCCCACGTGGGCAAGATCGTGCTCGTGCCCTGACTCAGGCGAGGAAACCCAGGATCGCGACGGCGGCGGCGAGCGCGAGCAGGAAGACGTTGACGCCGAGCGAGGACCGCTCGCCGCGCCGCACGTGCACCCTGATGGCGCCGATCTGCAGCAGCACGAGTCCGATCGCGGCGATCGGGGTGAAGACGGG
This sequence comes from Cryobacterium algoricola, assembly GCF_004402485.1. Classification (GTDB taxonomy): domain Bacteria; phylum Actinomycetota; class Actinomycetes; order Actinomycetales; family Microbacteriaceae; genus Cryobacterium; species Cryobacterium algoricola. The sequence goes on from NZ_SOFG01000004.1 coordinate 953,292, forward strand.
CGCGATTCCGGTGGCGAGCGGCAGGATTACGCCGAGCGCGCCGAGCAGGCCCAGCGCACCGATCAGGGTGACCTGCGGTTCGGTGAAGTCCTCGACCCACGGCATCATCGGCTGCAGCTGCGCCTTGCTGCGGACGACCTTGATCCCCCCGGCCATGATGTAGACGAGGGTGAGGAGGACCGCGGTGATCCAGAGGGCGAGAGTCATGGCATCCGTTTCGTTGAGTTTCCGGTGTTTGTCTGGGAGTCTGGCAGGTGTGCCGCACCGGTGATTGTTACGATTCGTGCCTAACGGCACGAGTGGTTACTTTTATACCGCACGGGGCCCACGCACAGCTCTGTGCCTTGGGCACACGAAGGTAAGAAATGGAGTTCCGCATGACGACAGCCGACGTACACACCGCCCGGATGGACGACATCTGTTCCGGCGCGGGCGATGACGGACGGGTCGTGCGCGACCTGCTCGAGCATCTCGGCGACAAGTGGACCCTCCTCGTGGTCGGCATGCTCGAGGACGGCCCGATCCGGTACTCCGAACTCAAGAACCGGGTGCCCGGCATCTCCCAGCGGATGCTGACGCTCACCCTCAAGAAGCTCGAGCGCGACGGTCTCGTGCGCCGGGAGAGCTTTGCGGAGATTCCGCCGCGGGTCGAATACGACCTCACGCCGCTTGGCCACACCCTGCTGCCACCGGCGCTCGCCTTCGCGACCTGGGCCAGGGGCAGCTCTGCGGAGATCCTCGCCCGCCGCGCCGAGTTCGACGCGCGGGTGACCCGGTGACCGGGACGGGAGCGGGCTCCCCGCCCGTGATCGAGGCCACGGTCGATGAACTCGCAGCGCGCGTGCGCCGGGTGCTCGCCGGGTCCACCACAGTGGCACCGCGCATCCTGCTGGGGCTCTGCGGCGCACCCGGCTCGGGCAAGTCGACTCTCGCCGCCGCGCTCGTCGAGCTGCTCGGTGCCGGGACCGCCGTGATCGTGCCGATGGACGGATTCCATCTCGCGACCGACCTGATCCGCGGCACGCCGCTCGCCGAACGCCGCGGCGCGATCGACACCTTCGATCCCGGCTCGTACCTGTCGCTGCTCCGCCGGCTCCGCGCCCGCGACGAGGACGTCGTCTACGCCCCCTCGTTCCGCCGCGGCCTCGAGGAGCCGATCGCGGCATCCATCGCCGTGCCTCGCAGCGTGCCGGTCGTCATCACCGAGGGCAATTACCTGCTTGCCGACGCTCCCGTCTGGCGCGAGCTGCGCGGCGAGCTCGACGCGGTCTGGTTCGTCGACGTTCCCGATGCGGTGCGGCTCCCCCGGCTGATCGGCCGGCACGTGCGGTTCGGGCGCGACAAAGCGGATGCCGCGGCCTTCGCCGCCGGAAGCGACCAGGCCAACGCAGACCTCATCGAACGCACGCGCGACCGGGCCGACCTGATCCTGCGCCTCACCGACTGAGCCGCATTCGGAACGCCCCGGAGTGGGTGTGGGGGCGAGCCTCCGGTTACGCCTAGGCTCAGGTGACCCGGAAGGCCGCCATGACGCCCGCACCACAGAAACCCGCCACCTTCGAAGCGAAGATCCGTCGGTTCGTCGGTTCACTCAGCATCCGCTCCCGGGTGATCGGCGGCGTCGCCGGAGTGCTGCTCGTCACTCTCGTCGCCGGTGGCGTCGCCGCGGCCACGCGCCCGGGCGGCGGGCAGCTTGCCGACACGTCGGCGGCGAGCGCGAGTGCCACCCCGGCCAGCTCCAGTTCGGTCGCGAAAACCACGGCCACGGCCACGCCAGCGGCCGCGGCATTCACCGCGGAATCGCCCGCCGACCCGACGAGCGTCACCGCGGCCTCGGATGCCGCCACGGTCGCGATCACCGACACCTCGGTGACCAATACTCTCGCCGTCACCCTGCTCGCGACACTCGCGGTGAAGGGCAAGGCGCCCAAGACCGGGTACGACCGAGTCGGCGACTTCGGCACCGCCTGGCTCGACGTCGACCGCAACGGCTGCGACACCCGCAACGACGTGCTCAGCCGCGACCTCACGAGCGTCGTCAAGTCCGGCAGCTGCAAGGTCATGACCGGCACCATCGTCTCCCCGTACACGAACGCGACGATTTCCTTCGCGCGGGGAGCGTCGACATCCGCTCTCGTGCAGATCGACCACGTCGTACCGCTCGCGAACGCGTGGCAGACCGGCGCGCAGCAGCTCAGCCAGGCGCAGCGCGTCTCGCTCGCGAACGATCCGCTCAACCTGCTCGCGGTCGACGGGCGCTCCAATGAACAGAAGAGCGACGGCGACACCGCGACCTGGCTGCCCGCGAACAAGTCATACCGGTGCCACTACGTCGCCCGGCAGATCTCGGTGAAGGCGACCTACGGTCTCTGGGTGACACAGGCCGAGCGGGATGCGATGACGCGCATCCTCGACACTTGCCCCAGCGAGCCGGCCCTCACGTCCGGATTCGCGCCAGCACCGGCGCCCGTCGCGGTCGTCGCCCCGGCCCCCGCTGCACCCGCTCCCGCCGCCGCCCCGGCCCCCGAGCCCGCTCCGGTCG